>CANNCD010000016.1 GCA_947503035.1 uncultured Halocynthiibacter sp. | reverse complement strand
GGCGGGCAGATCGATAAGATCGTCGAAGCCATCACGGCAGGGATGTTTCACCCATCGATGAAGACGAAGATGGACGACCTTGAAGCCCGCAAAGCCGAATTGGAGAACAAACTCTCCGCCCTGCCCGAGCAAGATCCAATTGTGCTACACCCCGCCCTCGCAGAGACATACCACGCGAAGATTACCGCTTTATCGGACAGCCTCAATGATGAGGCGTGCAAATCCGAGGCCTCAGAGCTGCTGCGCGGCCTGGTTTCAGAGGTGCGCCTGCATCCGGATGAGGCTGCCGATGATGGCCATGTAATTGAACTGTATGGAGAATTGGCCGCAATCTTAGAACTCACGGCCCCTAAAAACAACGACACCCACCGTTTTACGGGTGGGTTGTCGGTTCAATTGGTTGCGGGAGTAGGATTTGAACCTACGACCTTCAGGTTATGAGCCTGACGAGCTACCGGGCTGCTCCATCCCGC
>CANNCD010000015.1 GCA_947503035.1 uncultured Halocynthiibacter sp. | reverse complement strand
ATGGCTAAGGAAAAGTTTGAGCGTAATAAACCGCACTGCAACATCGGCACGATCGGCCACGTTGACCACGGTAAAACGACGCTAACAGCTGCGATCACAAAACAATTCTCTGACAGCTTCAAAGCATACGACGAGATTGACGGCGCACCTGAAGAAAAAGCACGCGGCATCACCATTTCGACTGCTCACGTTGAGTACGAAACAGAAGCACGTCACTATGCACACGTTGACTGCCCAGGCCACGCTGACTATGTGAAAAACATGATCACTGGTGCTGCTCAGATGGACGGCGCGATCCTTGTTGTTAACGCTGCTGATGGCCCTATGCCACAGACACGTGAGCACATTCTTCTTGGCCGCCAGGTTGGTATCCCAGCCATGGTTGTGTTCATGAACAAAGTTGACCAGGTTGACGACGAAGAGCTTCTAGAGCTTGTTGAAATGGAAATCCGTGAGCTGTTGTCCGACTACGACTACCCAGGCGACGATATCCCAATCATCGCGGGTTCTGCGTTGGCGGCTCTTGAAGACCGTGACGACAACATTGGTAAAGAGAAAATCGCTGAGCTTATGGCTGCGGTTGACGAGTACATCCCACAGCCACCACGTGCGATTGACGAGCCATTCTTGATGCCAATCGAGGACGTGTTCTCAATTTC
>CANNCD010000014.1 GCA_947503035.1 uncultured Halocynthiibacter sp. | reverse complement strand
CCGTTTCTGTATGTGTAGCTGTATCCGTTTATGGCTGGTTGTCCGCCGAGGTGTGCGTAGAGGATTTTTGCTCCTTTTGGGAAGAAGTTTTTTCGGACCAGATCGATCATGCCCTGCATGGATTTACCCTCATATACTGGATCGGTAATCATGGCTTCTGTTTGGGCGGCCAAACGTATGGCGTCGTTGGTTTCTGCGCTTGGCACGCCATAGGCGGGATAGGCATAATCGGGGTTGATATGGATGTCTTCGTCGTCGATCGAATAGCCGCATTCGATCAAGTCACAGGTCTTATTCGCGATTTCCTTAACCTGTGCGCGGGTTTGATCAACGGTGCCCGAGGCATCAATCCCGATCACACGGTTGGCGCGGCCGTCTTTCTTAAACCCAACGATCATACCGCCTTGGGTTGATCCGGTGACAACGCAGACCACGATATAGTCAAACTTGAAGCCCAGCTCGGCCTCTTGCGCGCGCACCTCCTCCGCAAACCCCACATAGCCAAGACAGCCATGAGGGTGAACCGAGGCGCCCGCCGGAATGCCGTAAGGCTTGCCGCCTTCTTTTTTCACGTCCTCAATGGCATCTTCATAGCTGCTACGAATGCCAATATCGAAGCCCTCATCCACAAGGCGGCTGTCTGCGCCCATCAGGCGGGTCATCATGATGTTGCCTACGCGGTCATAAACCGCATCCTCGTGCGGGACCCAGGCCTCTTGCACCAGACGGCATTTCATACCGATTTTGGCGGCCGTTGCGGCAACCATACGGGTGTGGTTTGACTGCACGCCACCAATAGACACAAGCGTGTCCGCACCTGACTTCAACGCATCAGGCACGATATATTCCAACTTGCGCAATTTGTTCCCACCCTGCGCAAGACCCGAGTTACAATCCTCGCGCTTGGCATAGAGCTCCACTTTGCCGCCAAGGGCTTCTGACAAACGGGGCAAAGGCTCAATGGGGGTCTTGCCAAAGGTCAGAGGGTAACGTTCGAATTTTTCCAGCATAATGCTCTCCTGCAGGTTGGGGTGCCTTCAGGGTAACAGGGTATCTATGATGGGTGCTTTCAAAGTATGACTGTAAACTTTTCAAAAAGCGGATATCGTGACGCAATATGAATGCATCTAAATCAATATAGACCCCAATAACGGAAGAATCTTTCACATGACCTTGGACCGAATCGACAAACGCATGCTACGCCTTCTGCAAGAGGACGGACGCCTCTCGAATGCCGATCTGGCGGCCAAGGTGAATGTTAGCCCCGCCACATGCCACAGACGCACGCAACGGCTTTTTGACGACGGCCACATCCAATCCGTGCGCGCGATCATCACCCCCGCAGCCGTGGGCCTTGGCGCAATTGCCATGGTCGGTGTCGTCTTGGATCGCTCAACACCAGAGAGCTTTGCGAACTTTGAGACTGCCATCTTGGACCTGCCGATGATCCTTGATTGCAACCTCGTGGCGGGAGACTTCGACTATCTTCTTAAAATCCGCGTGGCAGACATGGCAGATTTCAACCGACTACACGGCGAAGTTCTGATCGCGCTACCCGAAGTCAGGCAGGCGCGCACATTCTTTGTGATGAAAGAGGTCAAAGACGGCGCTCCGCTCAGTTTCTGAGACGTGCAAAGTCCCGCACTCCAAAATCTGTGGCGCTCTTTACGACGCAGCAAACCGCTCTACGCCCCTTCAATGCAAAGGGCAGCTTCGTTCGTCAGATACATCTGCACACTATCTCGGATTTAGCGAGAGCCACCGGGCCTCTGGGTCGTTACGATGCGCGCTTAATCGGTGTTTCTACTCAACCACCACAACGCCCCCGCCTAGACCGCAAAGCACCGGCCGTATTACGTGCGGGTTGTGGTTTTATTGAGGTGGATTGCTTGCTGTTCCTCTGTGCTCTTGGCGCATGGGAGAGCAGAGTTTGGTCATCACGATGTGAACTTATGTATTAGATTTGGTTGCGGGAG
>CANNCD010000013.1:0-2500 GCA_947503035.1 uncultured Halocynthiibacter sp. | reverse complement strand
GGAGATAGCTGGTTCTCCGCGAAATCTATTTAGGTAGAGCGTCAGACGAATACCTCGGGGGGTAGAGCACTGAATGGGTAATGGGGACTCACCGTCTTACTGATCCTAATCAAACTCCGAATACCCGAGAGTACTATCTGGCAGACACACAGCGGATGCTAACGTCCGTTGTGGAGAGGGAAACAACCCTAACCTACAGCTAAGGCCCCTAATTCATGGCTAAGTGGAAAAGCAGGTGGGACGACCAAAACAACCAGGAGGTTGGCTTAGAAGCAGCCATCCTTTAAAGATAGCGTAACAGCTCACTGGTCTAATTAAGTTGTCCTGCGGCGAAGATGTAACGGGGCTCAAGCCATGAGCCGAAGCTTAGGATGCATATTTATATGCGTGGTAGCGGAGCGTAGTGTGACATAGTTCCATGTGTCCTTAATTCCTTCGGGAATATTGGACACAAGGAGCTTTCTGTGAAGCCGGGCTGTAAGGCATCCGGTGGAGAGATCACTAGTGAGAATGATGACATGAGTAGCGACAAAGGGAGTGAGAGACTCCCTCGCCGAAAGTCCAAGGGTTCCTGCTTAAAGTTAATCTGAGCAGGGTAAGCCGACCCCTAAGGCGAGGCCGAAAGGCGTAGTCGATGGGAACCAGGTTAATATTCCTGGGCCAGCAAGAAGTGACGGATCACAGAGGTAGTTCATCCTTATCGGATTGAATGGGCTGCTGAGTGGTCCCTGGAAATAGCTCTTGCATGAGATCGTACCCTAAACCAACACAGGTGGACTGGTAGAGAATACCAAGGCGCTTGAGAGAACCACATTTAAGGAACTCGGCAAAATGCCTCCGTAAGTTCGCGAGAAGGAGGCCCAGGCAGAAGGCAACTTTTGTCTGGGGGCACAAACTAGGGGGTGGCGACTGTTTACTAAAAACACAGGGCTCTGCGAAGTCGTAAGACGACGTATAGGGTCTGACGCCTGCCCGGTGCCTGAAGGTTAAAAGGAGGAGTGAGAGCTCCGAATTGAAGCCCAGGTAAACGGCGGCCGTAACTATAACGGTCCTAAGGTAGCGAAATTCCTTGTCGGGTAAGTTCCGACCTGCACGAATGGCGTAACGACTTCCCCGCTGTCTCAAATGTGGACTCAGCGAAATTGAAATGCCTGTCAAGATGCAGGCTTCCCGCGGTTAGACGGAAAGACCCCGTGCACCTTTACTACAGCTTCACACTGGCATCAGACACAATTTGTGCAGGATAGGTGGTGGGCTTTGAAGCAGGAACGCTAGTTCTTGTGGAGCCTCCCTTGAGATACCACCCTAATTCTGTTTGATGTCTAACCGCGGTCCATTATCTGGATCCGGGACCCTGTGTGGCGGGTAGTTTGACTGGGGCGGTCGCCTCCTAAAGAGTAACGGAGGCGCGCGAAGGTTGGCTCAGAGCGGTCGGAAATCGCTCGTTGAGTGCAATGGCAGAAGCCAGCCTGACTGCGAGACTGACAAGTCGAGCAGAGTCGAAAGACGGCCATAGTGATCCGGTGGTCCCGAGTGGAAGGGCCATCGCTCAACGGATAAAAGGTACGCCGGGGATAACAGGCTGATACTGCCCAAGAGTCCATATCGACGGCAGTGTTTGGCACCTCGATGTCGGCTCATCTCATCCTGGGGCTGGAGCAGGTCCCAAGGGTACGGCTGTTCGCCGTTTAAAGAGGTACGTGAGCTGGGTTTAGAACGTCGTGAGACAGTTCGGTCCCTATCTGCCGTGGGTGTAGGAGATTTGAGAAGAGTTGCCCCTAGTACGAGAGGACCGGGGTGAACGATCCACTGGTGGACCAGTTGTTATGCCAATAGCAGTGCTGGGTAGCTATGATCGGACAGGATAACCGCTGAAGGCATCTAAGCGGGAAGCCCCCTTCAAAACAAGATCTCCCTGAGAGCCGAGGTAGACCACCTCGTCGATAGGCCAGAGATGTAAGCGCAGCAATGCGTTCAGTTGACTGGTACTAATTGCTCGATAGGCTTGATTTGATCCAGTAATAACGAAACTTATTACTCGATAATCAAAGCATGCACTTTTACTACACCGCTAAATATAGCATTCAGTGTAGAATACAGCGTACGAAAACTTGGAATACCTGATGTTGCAGGGTCGAAAGACCCAGCTTGGGGGACAAATCCCCGAGTTTCTTTCTTGGTTTGGTGGCTACAGCACAAGTGAAACACCCGATCCCATCCCGAACTCGGAAGTTAAGCACTGTCGCGCCGATGGTACTGCGGCTTAAGTCGTGGGAGAGTAGGTCACCGCCAAACCTAGTAAGAAACTCAAATGATCTCTAAAACGATACAATCAAATTCCCCTCACCAAACATAAATTGGCCCGAGGGGCATGCTAGACACACTAATCGTGTCTTCGTTTGCAAATACACGCAAACAACCGTCGCGGGATGGAGCAGCCCGGTAGCTCGTCAGGCTCATAACCTGAAGGTCGTAGGTTCAAATCCTACTCCCGCAACCA
>CANNCD010000012.1 GCA_947503035.1 uncultured Halocynthiibacter sp. | reverse complement strand
GTATCGCCACCCAGCCACTGCGGGCACCACCGGCCGGTGATCCCCTGCCCTCGCCAGTCGATTTGGAACTCTTCATATTCCTCAGCCATGGCGGGTCTCAGAAGTCGAAGCCAAGTTGCGCCGATGTGCTAACCGGTGCAGGCTTGGTTTCCTCGGAAGCCGGGGCCGTGACCACCGGTTCCGGCTTCTGCTCCTTAGGATCAGGCGCGACCTCGGTGCTGCCTTCCTTCCGGAGCAACCGGTATTTCCACAACCCCATGTGATGGGCAGGGGTGTACCAGACCTCGCGGATCTCAAGGCTAAGTGTGTTGCCGACAATAACCTCGGCGGGTACGTTCCAAAGCGAAAGCTGAATGTAGCACATCAACGCCGCCATGCGGTCCACATCGATGCATTGCACCCATAGCTTTTGCGCCGGATCAAACCCAGCAGTGGTCAGCACTTTGACCAAAGCCAAGATCATCCCCCCTGCCCCACATGCAGGTTCACCAGCCGTAAGAAACGGCTGGCTTTCCAGCTTGGCCAGCTCATCCTTAAAGGTCAGGTTTGCCATCAGCTCCGAAAGCTCGGGTGGGGTGAAAAACTGCCCTGCATCCTTGTTGGCAATCTCTAGCTCCATATAGAGCGGGCCGAGAATATCGCGGGGATCCTCGTCCAACGCGGCCACAAGGCATCCTAAGAGTTTTTGGAAGGCAAATTGGTCCGGTTTCTTGTACTCCGCGATGATCCGAAGGTACTCCTCTTCGCGCCCCAGTTCCTTGTGAAAGCTGTTGTGCAAGCTGCACGCGGCCATGGTCACAAAGTCTCGAAATACCTCATATCGGTGTTTGTAAGGCGCTAGCTCGCGAAAAGTCTGTTTGAATGCTGCCACAGCAGCAACACGGCCCTGGGCCGTTGCATGGTCTGCCATGCCTCT
This sequence comes from uncultured Halocynthiibacter sp., assembly GCA_947503035.1. Taxonomy (GTDB): domain Bacteria; phylum Pseudomonadota; class Alphaproteobacteria; order Rhodobacterales; family Rhodobacteraceae; genus CANNCD01. Next base: position 25,590 of record CANNCD010000012.1, on the reverse strand, counting down.
TCTCCCCTGATTGGGGTCTCTCAAGGCTGGCCTCCACCAGTCCCAAAAGACTAGTGGTTGGAATTTGATCGCGGGCTACGCGGTCAGGGAGAATTGTGCGAGGAAATGATGTTTTGTCAAAAGTAAATAAAACCTAAAAAATTCACGTTAGGTTCTTGAATTTTAAGGGAGGAATAACCATTTACTATCGGCTTGTGCATTGGCTCTGCCAGGAACCAAACGAGACAATAAGTAATTGTGGACAAGAGGCACCTACTGACTGTGGAAAACCTTTTCAAGAACTTTTTGCACCTCAAGCACAAGTTTTCGACATCATCCCATGGTGGGATTTTGAGCTAACTAACTGTAGAGGCTACAATATATGAATAAACTGACTGGCTCCAAAACATCGGAGCAATACGAAATGAATTTAACCATTACCACACAAGTCGAAGCTGACGGCGTGGGTATGGGGGTTCTCAGTAACGGGGCTCCTTACCTTACTGGCCGAGGGCTTGCGCGACTTTGCGGTGTGTCACCTTCGACAATCATCAAAATAACAGACGACTGGCAAGTTACGCCCGTAAAAAAACGCATTTCCACGATCAAACAAAACATCCGTGAAAGCGACGGAGATGACACCAACGCTTTTATCCCGATTCAAATGAGTGGCACCATATATCACGCATTCCCTGAAAATGTCTGTATGGCGGTGTTAGAGTATTATGCATTAGACAGTGCTTCAGCAAATGATCATGCTAAAAAAGCATATCGAACATTGGCACGAAAAGGCTTCATAGATTTTGTTTATGAGCAAGTAGGTCTCCCCCGTAATGCAACAACCCATGATCTTGCTACAAAACAGTTTTTAGATCGGATCGGCCTTGTTCAAGATGCAGTTCCAGAAGGGTATTTCTGCATCTTCAAGGAAATCTCTGATATGTTTTCTGCATTGATTACAAGTGGGGTCCAAATCGATTCAGGATTTATTCCAGATATTAGTGTTGGTATGGCTTGGTCTAAATATTGGAAGTCTGAAAACTTAGACGCTATTCACGGTATGCGGCAGAGATTTCAACACCAGTATCCAAGCTACTACCCACAATCAGCGGCAGGCCCTCAAGATGCTTATTGTTACCCTGAGGACGCTTTAGGTGAATTCCGCAAATGGATGCGAGAGAGTTATAAGCCTGAAAAGCTTGGAAACTATCTAAAATCAAAAGTGAAGTCTGGAAGCTTGGATGCAGCGAAAGCCACGGCAATTACTGCGGCTTATAACCCACCCCAAATCACTCACTAAACAAGACCAGAAACCCGCTACTGCGGGTTTCTGAATTGCTTGGTTGAGAGCCACCAAAAGCTTGGGCGCTCTATCTTTCCAGGATGCCACACGGCCCAGTAATATTGCTGTTTTGCAATGCGGGCATGACGTGAAACAGGTTTACCCTCAGGCCAGCATGTCAGCTCGTCCAGGGCATATATGGCAGTCGGCGGACATCGCAGAAACCTTGGTGTTCTGTCTGGGTTGCACAGGGATCGAAGATTGAGCAGCATCGCAACGCTCCCCCCTGTTTTGCGGGTGTGGATGATTGCGCGGCGTACAAATGCGTCTCAAAGCCCATGGGTTCCATAGGGCGGATTGGTGATGATGTTCTTGGCCAACGGCTTGGTTGATTTCAGGAAGTTTTGCCCTCCCTGCCCGTAACCTCGGTCAATCAAATCCGTGGATACCACTTGGTATCCGGCTTCGATCAGCACTTTGGAAATTGCCCCGTCACCGCAAGCTGGCTCCCAGATTGAACCGTCGAAACGTTCAACGGATAGCAGCGCCCGAACAGCCTCGGGTGGTGTTGGATAAAACTCATACGCAGCCCGCTTTGGATAGCGTGTATTTGTGGCATAAACTTTTGATTTTTCTCCGTTTTTCAGTACAGTAGATGATGTCATAATCGATAGATGAAAAGATAAAAAACGGGATGATATGCTCACCCCGCAAAGCGGTTTTGGGTTCTAGTATTCTTCGGCAAGAAATATCGTCAGAACCCGGGTAGTTTGTTCCGGATCACTTGGATCGGGTGACCCCCATTCGGTGTTTCGGTCATAGTAGTCGAATTTCCAAAAAATCCGGCTTCCTTCGAAATCAAAGGCCCCGAAATCATGTTCGCCGTAAGGATCGTTATCCTCGGTGAACTGGTCAAAACCTCGCACTTTTTGCAGGATATCGAACTGCTTATCGAGCTCTTGAACCCCACTTGTGAGCATAACGCGGCATCCCTGGAAGGTCTGTCGCGCCAAATCATTGAGCGCAGCGATCTGTCTGGATCGCGGATGTGGCTGTAACGTCATATGTAAAACGTTAGAAAGTAAAACGCCTCATTGCTGAGACATTAGGAAGGGCACCGCGCACTCCCTGCACCAGTCACCGCAGGCGCGAGAACCGTTCGCCCCGCCGCCTGTTTTGGGGCGCGGTTCTTGACTGGAAAGGGCAGCGGTACACTGACTAAGCTCAGCATGGCTTCCCCTCTCCCCCTTTTTCAGCAGCCAAACGCCTTTATCCGTGTAACATTTGATCCGATGAATATAGCACAAGCAAAATGCATTCCACTTAAAGACTATCTTGAACGCCAGGGGATCACTGCCTCCAAAGCCCGCCAAGGTGGGCGGGAACTGTGGTATCGTAGCCCTATCCGCCAGGGAGACGAAAACCCCTCTTTCAAGGTGGATACAGTCAAAAACCTGTGGTTCGATCATGGAGCCGCAACCGGCGGCAATATCATAGATCTGGTGCGAGAGCTGTGTTCCTGTGATGTGCGGGATGCCCTGCAGCATCTTGAAAAAACAGGACTGTACTCCCCTGCCCTTTCAAAACCATCCATCTCAGCCGGAACGTCGCGCGGCGCTTCGCGCCATCTGACGGCTACGCCAGGAAAACGGGTCGCTGAGGGTGAAAAAGAAAAAACAGTGGCGTTTGAATTGGTCTCACAGGGGCCTCTCCAGCATCCAGCGTTGCTTCAATATCTCACGAAACGCGGGATCGACCATGATATCGCCCGCGCATATGTCCGCCAGATCGATTTTAAGGCCCCTCAGGGCGCTGGAAACTACTTTGCCCTCGGTTACCCTTCCGGTGATGGGTTTGAGGCGCGCAACGCGCTATTCAAGGGCTATGTCGGTTCTGGAAAGTCAGTGACCTTCCATGATAACCCAGATCGACCGCTTTTGCAGGTCTTTGAAGGCTTCATGGATTTCTTGTCGTACCTGTCGGTTGATAGGCCGACACAACCGGCTGGTGCCGTTTTGGTTCTCAATTCAACAAACCTTTGGCAACGCGCCCTGCCCTACATCAACGATCTGAGGTTCCGAGAAGTTCGGCTGTACTTGGACAATGATGATGCTGGCGACGCAGCAACCAGAAAACTGTTTGAGAACGTGGATGACCGTTCAAGACTGGCTGACATGCGAAGCTACTACGAAGGCTATGAAGATCTCAACGCTTGGCTCCTCGGTGAGAAAAGCTAGCTCCCTTTTTCTTTTTCACCCCCAAAATCAAATCTAAAAATAGAAAATCAACAACCGACGACGGGGGCCGATAGGCTCCCTGTTGTTGTTTAGTATGTTTAAGAAACAACGTTTAAAAGGTTTAGGGTCCAAATAATGGCTTAAAATCAGGATGATACGGGGTGATAGGTGTATGTTTGTGGGGTGACGGGTGTACGTTTGTGGGGAATCTTCGGTTTTGAGGTGCATGTTTATGGGGTGACAGGTGTATAGATATGGGGGCTTGGGTGTATATTTATGGGGTTGCCATGTTTTGTGTGTAACGTATTGATAAATAGTGATAAATAATTGGTGCGGCCATTGTTAGGTGTATGTTTATGGGGCTTAGGTGTATAAATATGGGGGAGCTCCCATAACTTCTTCTGTTTCTTCGCAAAATATAGCCCTTTTCGGGCGCTTCTCGCTCACTAAGGTGTACGTTTATGGGGTGGATGGCTCGCTATGGTGTACGTTTGTGGGGGGAGTTTTTCTATTCATTGGCTCCCTTCAGATCTAATCTGCGGAGAAAAATTTGCGTTCTAAGGAAAACCTATAGAATGGTGTAAAGATATCGTTTATAATTTACACCATGAAGATAGAGCAAAAAAAACACAACAAAGACAATCAGATACTGAAAAAGCACGTCGCAGCGATTCACATTGGTGCGAAGCTTTCGCTACTTCAGAGGAAACTTGTCAATGCTCTGCTTTACAATGCCTACGATCAGCTTCTTACCGGGGAAGAGCACCACATCAGCGCATCTGTGCTCTGTGAGATGATTGGTTTCGATAGCAAGAACATCGGCTACCTTAAGGGCGCTCTCAAAGGGCTTATGGAAACCGTCGTGGAGTTTGATGTGCTCGAAGAGGATGGCGAGCGTTCTTGGGAAGCAATGGTGCTGCTACCCTACGCAAAAATCAAAGGTGGAACCTGCACCTATCGCTATGAACGAGCTTTGGCTGAAAAGCTCTATCATCCTGATGTGTATTCTAAAATTAATCTGAGCGTTCTGCGCGAGATGAACAGCGCTCATGCTTTAGTGCTTTATGAAAACTGCTATCGGTTTGAGGGGATTGGTCACACGGCGTGGTGGGACGTTGAAGTATTCCGCAAGCTTATGGCAGTGGATATGATGCCCAGCTACAAGCCGTTCAAAGCCCTCAATCGCAACGTGATCCAGCCTGCGATGAAGGAAGTGAACAAGCTCTCGAATATCCAAGTTGAGATGGAAACGCGCATGAAAGGCCGAACAGTTACCGGCTTGCGCTTCATCGTGAAGCCCAATGCTCAATTATCTTTGGTCGGAATGGATTCTGAGGACGAGATTACTGACCGTCGTGCATACAAGGCTTTGATGGCTGAAGGTGTTTCGAAAACACTCGCCCGTGCCTGGGTGATTGAACACGACGAAGACTATATTTTTGAAAAGTTGGATCTGGCGAGTAGCGAAGCAGCGAGGGGAAAGATCAAATCTTCGAAGGCTGGCTTTTTAAGAGCTGCCGTTGAGCAAGATTTTCATAATGAAAATACAGCCAAGAAGAAAGCGCTTGAAGCGGCTCAAGAAAGGAAAATGGCCCGAGAGAAGCTGGAGCGTAAACTTGAAACCCTCAAGGCGGCTCAGAGAAAGGCAGAGACATCATATCGCTGGTATGTGGCTGAAATTATCGAGGACGCCTTCCAGGAGCTCTCTGAGGGCCAGAGGGAGGCTGTTGCGGCAGAGTTTCAGCTAGGGCTTGGTAGCACCATCTATGTGAATGCCTTCAAAAATGGAGGATGGAAAGATCGATTGAACGCAGTGGAAATCAGGAAGTTTTGGAGCGCTCGCGGCCTAGATCTCCCCTCCCCTGCAGAGTGGGCGCAAAAAAACGGCTCAAGCGAGCCGGATACTCTAAAGGCGCAGATTGAAGAGCTTGAGTTAGAAATGAACAAACCCGTTAATTCGGTTTAACAAAAATAACGGGTTTACTCGGTTCAATCGAATATGTCGGTTGTCGTTCTTAAGATGTGTTTGAGATAGGTGGACTTTGGAACAAGGCCCGCCTTTTCTTCGAGTTTAGCAAGCTCGGCTTTGGTGAGCTTGATGGCAACAATTTCGGATTCTTTGTCTTCCGGTTTTTTTGCCTTCCGTCCAGCGGTTTTGGGAGCAAGGATGGATTTCGGTTCATTCGGTTGAACAGATTCAACCTTTTTAAACATCGAGAGATCATTTTTCTTAGGCATATTGCTGCTCTAGGTAAGAAAGTAAGGTGTCAAACTGCGCTGCAACATCTCGGTAGGTGTAGCGAGCTAAGGCGTCTTCTTCCATCATCTGGCGGATGGAACGCTCTTGTTCAAAAATGGTATCAAAGACCTTAGAGAACTTCAGCGGCAAAACCTGTGTTCCCTGCCCTATCGCGTGATCTACAACAGCTTTGATGTTTTTGGCATCTTCGCTGTCATCCCAGTCCTTGAAGGCTTCACCTTTCCGTTTCACCAGCTTTGTCGCCACGACAATAATGTTCTTATTGTATGGGAGAAGCTCCCGAATGGTGTGTATCCCCGCATGGATGCACTTGAGTTCGTTGTAGATAGGTACCAGCACTACGTCGGACTGTGACACCGCCGAGACTATACTCGGCCGCGCATCTCGTGACATCAGGCCTGCCAGATCGAAAACTACATCGATCCCTTCTGGGAAGTCAGGAAATTCTTCGTCCGGCTGCAGAGAAAAAAGCCGCTCCTCGGGGAGGATTGTATCCAACAGATTATACGGCTCGTTCGTTGCTAGGGCATACTCCCTATCAAGCGCGATGTTCGTGGCTATCGGAGTTTTACCCGCTGAGCCCTTCATGTTGTAGACAGTTATTTTCATATAACCGATTATATACGTAAACATAAATAACGCAAATAACTTGTTGATTATATTATTTCGGTTAAACAGAAATAATAAATATAACCTGTTAGGCTTTTGATTGGAGAGGGTTCTTACTAGTCTATTCCGTCAATGAACGTCTCAACGAATGCCTTGATTTTTTCTATCACGCGGTCGGCAACACTTCGTCTTTCCCGAAGGGAAGGGCGCTTTTCCATGATCCCGATGACATCGTCTCGCAGAGGCGATTTTCCGGTGAAGTGATATTGCTCCAAGACTTTTTCGAGGCCGTCATGCTTCAAGCTCTCATCGTCCCTAAGCTCTTTTAGGGCCTGCATCCGTTGTGCATCCCAGTAGTTATCGAAAGCTTCGCCAACATCCTTACTTGGGGCAAGATCAGCGAAATGCTCAGAAATAAAGCGCTCAATCAGTTCCTTTTTGCTGCGCAGTTGTGCGTCAGTGTCCAGCACATCCATGATGGTCTTGTGTGTCTTAGCACGATCCTCTGGGTTCTTGCTTTGCATCTCCCGAAGCAAGTTGATGATATAGCTGACGTTGATTTTGTCGCGGCTGATGAGTTCGACCTCAAAATCCAGATCATCAAGGATCGATACCTTTTCCTTTTCTTTGTCACCTCGAACTTTATCGTAGAGATCCAGGTACTTGCTGCGAAAATCCGCAAAGGTCTGTTCATCGAGCGGCAGGGAGGAGAAGTCAAATTCCGTGAAGCAGTCCAATACGTTTTTCACACGAATAAGTTCTCGGAATGCCTGCACAAATGCCGCTTCGTCTTCTTCTGTCAGCAGATCATCAACGCTTTCGACCGTTGGTGTGATCGCGAACAAGGATGCAGCTGCTTCTTCAAATTTGGCGACATAATCCTCGTAAGGAGCAAGGATAATCTCTTCCTGGGCGTCTTTGTTGGCAAAAAGCTCAATAGCCTTGTCGGTCGCAGGTTTGAGGTTCCTGAAGGCGACCACGTTCCCCTGAGACTTCTTGGCTCCCATGGTGCGGTTGGTTCGAGAATATGCCTGGATCAAGCCGTGGAGCTTTAGGTTCTTGTCCACGTATATGGTGTTGAGAGGCTTGCTGTCGAACCCGGTCAAGAACATGTTGACCACCAGTAGGATATCTATCTCTCGGTTTTTAACGCGCTTCCCAATATCCTTGTAATAGGCGTAGAACAGTTTGCTGTCCTTGGTGTTGTAGTTGGTTCCAAAGTGGCTGTTGTAGTCGCCAATGCAGGCCTCCAGCGTGTCCCGGCTGTGCTTGTTGATCGGCCGTGAGTCATCCGGCAAATCATCACCTGCGCCCATACCGTCGGCGTCAGCATCTTCTTCGTTTGCCTGATAGGAAAAGATTGTGGCAATGGTCAAATCATGATCACCGGCCTCTTTCTTGGCTTTGAAAAGGTCATAGTATTTGGCGAGTGTTTTTACGTTCGAGACGCACATGATGGCCGTGAATTGCTTTCCGTGGGTCTTTCGACCGTGGTTCGCAATTATGTAGTCTGTGATTTTCTCCAGTCGGGCAGGGGCCTCCATCACCTCTGCGGTGTCGATAGCCTCGACTTCAATGTCTTCAACGCCATCTTTGCCTTTGAAGGTCCGGATGTATTCCACTGAAAACTTGAGAACATTTTCGTCCCTGATCGCGTCAGTGATCACATACTTGTGCAGGCATTTTCCAAACAGATCTTTGGTTGTCCGTTTCCCCAGGGCATTTTTGGCTGCGTTTTCCACAAAAATTGGCGTTCCGGTGAACCCGAACATTTGCACGTTCTGAAAATAGTCTGTGATCCGCTTGTGGGTCTCACCGAACTGGCTGCGGTGGCATTCATCAAAGATGAAAACCATGCGCTTGTCTTTCAGGCTTTCCATCGTCGCCAGATGACGCTCGCGGCTAATAGCTGTGTTGAGCTTCTGAAGTGTGGTCACGATCAGCGGGGTATCATCTGAGAACTGTTTGACCAGGTTCCCGGTGTTTGTTGTGGCGTCCACACTGCCTTCAGAAAAGCTGTTGAACTCTTTGATCGTCTGAAAGTCCAGATCCTTACGATCCACGACGAATACGACCTTATGCACGTTCGGGCTTTGGGTCAGGATTTGCGCTGCCTTGAACGAGGTCAGCGTTTTCCCAGATCCTGTCGTATGCCAGATGTAGCCATTTTTCTGCGTGTTCTGCACCCGCTCTACAATGCGTTCAACCGCATAGAACTGATACGGGCGAAGCGCCATCAACAGCTGGTCGCTTTCATGCAGGACGATGTATTTGGTGATCATCTTGCTCAGCGTACATTTCTCGAGGAAGTCCTCGGCGAAATCACTCAGCTGCGAGATCTTCTTGTTGTCTTCGTCGGTCCAGAAAAAGGTCTGCTTGAAGTCCCGTTTTTGCACGGGGTTGTTGGCGTAGTACTTGGTGTTGACCCCGTTTGAGATCACGAACAGCTGTAAGTATCCAAACAGCCCATATCCGGCTGCAAAGCTGTGCTTGTGGTAGCGATTGGTTTGATTGAAGGCTTCCTTCATCTCTAGGCCGCGTCGCTTCAGCTCGATCTGAACAAGGGGTAGCCCGTTGACCAGCAAGGTTACGTCGTAGCGGTTCTTGTAGGTTCCCTCCATGGTGATCTGGTGCGTGACTTGATAGCGGTTCTTGCACCACTGGACCTGATTGATCAGCTCGAGGTAGCCGGTTGTTCCATCGTCGCGGGTGAAATCGACTTTATCCCGAAGGATCTTGGCCTTTTCAAAAAGGTTCCCACGCGCCAGCTTGTTCAACACCTGCTTGAACTCAGATTCGGACAAGGTCACGCCATTATGCGCCTCAAGCTGGTGCTTCAGGTTTGCGATCAGATCGGTTTCGTCTTTGATCGTAACGCGATCCCAGCCCAGGGTTTCAAGCTGGGCGATCAGGGCGTTTTCAAGCTGTTGTTCGGTTTGTGTTGTCATAGCGCTTTGTAAATTATACGTTTTTATTGTTTTTCAAGAAAGTGAACGTTACGTTCGATTGTAGATTTTTGGAAATTGTTATTGTTTTCTTAATTTGCGTGTTCTACATCATAAGACAGATATGACTGGCGCCTCTGCGCTTGGGTTCGCCTTCGAACATGCGTCAGTCCTCATTCTCTCCATAAATTCCAATCCTCCCAACCGTCGATCACGCCCATGTCGTGTAGCGTCACAGCTCCGTTCTTGGGGTGCGGAAAATCATGCAGGTGCTCACGTAGCCTTAGATGCCATTTCGACTGTGGGCAGAGCTGTTTCAGGAAAAACCGCATCAAGCAGAAGTAGCGGAAAATCTGGTACTGGTCTGTTTCCGCGATCTCTAGAAGCTGAGCCGGTACGCTTGCGTGATCCTTAATATGGCTATTCCAAAGCCGCTCATGGTGGGCTGAGGCGTTGCGCACTTGGGAAAAGGATCTCATCCACTGGATGAGGAACTTACCGTTAGAGACGCCGTATTTTCCGGCAATCTTGGTCTGGATATCCATCGGAAGCATCTCAAAGAGGTGCGATAAAGCTCCAAAATCAAGGATCTGCACCGCCACCCAGATTGGCAGCTCGCCATAGGTGGCTTTGTTATGCTTCACGAATGCAGTTTTCGAGGATCGGTCCTCGAAGCTACGATACCGCTTTTTCCATTTTGCATAGCGCCCATTCTTTACGAATTTTTGTTGTAGCAGATCGGGCCTCAGGTGGGCGCAGGCATCGCGGCGGCCAAAGTGGTAGGCCACATCCACCTGTAGGGCGAGCTCGATCCGCTCCAAGGCATCCAGCGCCAGCAGGCGCAGCTTCTTGTCAAAGACATAGAGATCCACTGCCTCGGACATATGCGTGTCAGCGATAAACTGATCCGAGATGGTTCCATCAGCGTTTGCTTTCTTGAACGGATACCAGTATCCGCTCAGCCGGTAATAGCCGAACCGCTCCAGCGCCTTCTTGGCCCGAGCCGGTTCGCTTATGGCCATGCCTCTGGATTTGAGGAGGACGAGCTGATCGTCGATGGATTTCCAGTCTTTCATCTAGCTCCTCACACAAACATCTGCTGCAATAGACCCTTTTTAAAAGTCTTGGCCTGCTCGAGCTCCTGCGCTACCAAGTCAATTTTGGTGTCTATAGCTGAAAGGAAATCCGCGATTTTACGTCTTTCATCTTTCGAAGATGGAATGAAAAACCGCATTTTTTTCAGATCTGAGCCGTTGATCGAATTTATTGTTGCTCCAAGGTTTTTGTGGACTTCTTTAAAGAATAGCTGGGTTTGGAGAAGTTGAAAGATAAACAAGTTATCCTCTCCACGCAGAACAGTCATGAAGGCACCATGTGTAGTGTTCTCCATGTGCTTTTTAATGATGGCACTCTTTCCGATAAGGCGTTGTGAGCCATTCCTAACACAAAGTAATATGTCATATTTTTTGGACATGTTGGCCTTGGAGGTTTTCAGATCAACATAAACGTTGTCTTCAAGGGCAATTTCGCCAGACTGAACGTTCGACGAACGAAGTACTAAGGTTCCATTCTCCCGAATATCATCGGGCGAGTAAGTTAGTCCGGCGAGGACCTGAACTTTTTCCCCCAACCGCTTCTCCTCCCAATCTGGGAAGTCGTTGCCCTGGTCGTCTTTGAAGCGGATGGACTGGGAAAAGAGCTGTTGCATACAGCCTTTTTTGTAGTCCTCCAGCAGCGCCTTTTTGCGCGTCACCTGCGCGATCCGTTCATCAACCGCCCCAAGAAATCCCGCGATTTTGCGCTGCTCGGGGAGGGCAGGGAAAGAAAAAATTAGTTTTTTCAATTCAATAATTGTTAATGCTTTTTGAGATGATCCAATGGCGGAGCGGAGAACGATGTGGCGGTTGAATTTAAGCACCTTTTCCAGGAACGTTGATTCCTCAGATATGGCCCTAAACCATATAAGGTTTCCATCTTTGAAATAAAATTCTTGCTTGCCTCGAACTCGGAAAACATTAGCCAGCGTTCCAACAGCTGTGATTAAAATATCGCCAGCTCTTGGTGCCCCATACTTGTCACGAAAACGGTCAAAAGCGTCTCTAGAAATGTATAACACATCGTCAGGAATCACACCTTTTTCCATTTCGCTTATTTCTTTTCCGCGAAAAAAGGGAACACCAATTTCTACATAGTCAGACAGATAAACCCTTTTGCTTGAAGTGAGTTGTGCAATCTGTCCAAGACGTTTTGGTCTCCATTTTCCGTCAAACTCTGGAAACCGCAACGCTGGCACATTCTGTTGTTCTGTCTGTGTCATGGCGCGATCTTAGGAATTAAAGGGCGAAGGAATGCCTAGTTCATCACAGAACCCTGCAATGGTTTTGTCGGTAACGGTCATATCCGTTTCCAACGCGGTCAGCGCCTCGGTGACGGCTTTAAGGTCAACGGGCTCCTCTTCTTCGAATGTATCCACATAGCGGGGAATATTGAGGTTGTAATCGTTCTCAGCTACCTCGTTCAGCGGCGCGACATGGGCATAGCGGTCAACGCTTTCGCGTTTGGCGTAGGTCTCGACAATCTTGGCAACGTGTTCGTCGGTCAGGGCGTTCTGATTGCCGATTTTCTCAAACTCGGCGCTGGCGTCAATGAACATGATGTTGTCGTCATGCACCCGGCATTTTTTGAATACCAGAATACAGGCGGGGATGGATGTGCCGTAGAACAGGTTGGCAGGCAGTCCGATCACCGCATCCAGGTAGTTTTGTTCCTTGATGATGTATTGCCGGATCACACCCTCGGCCGCGCCGCGAAACAACACGCCGTGGGGCAGAACCACAGCCGCTGTGCCATTGTCCGCCATCTGGTGGATCATGTGCTGCACAAAGGCAAAGTCAGCCTTGGATGCCGGTGCCAGCTTTCCATAGATGCTGAACCGATCGTCAGTTTCGTTCAGTGGGTTGGTGGCGCTTTTCCATTTTGCAGAAAATGGTGGATTGGCAACCACAGCTTCGAACCGCTGGTCGATGTGCTGGGGTTCTTCGATGGTGTCTTCTTGCTGGATGTCGAAGCGGCTGAAATGCACGTCGTGCAAGATCATGTTCATCCGTGCAAGGTTATAGGTCGTGCGGTTCAGCTCTTGGCCGAAAAACTCACCAACCTCTGCCTCTTTTGAGATGCGCAAAAGCAAAGACCCGGACCCGCACGTTGGATCATAGGCTGATTTGATTTGAGATTTCCCAAGGGTAACAACCTTGGCCAAGATACGGCTGACCTGTTGCGGGGTGTAGAACTCTCCAGCCTTCTTTCCGGCACCTGACGCGAATTGCGCGATCAGATATTCATAGGCGTCACCCAGAACGTCGGCGTCGGTATCTTCCAGCTGAAAATCGATCTGATCAAGGTGGGCAAGAACCTTGGCAATCAAGGTGTTCCGCGCAGCAGGGGAGCGGCCAAGTTTGGTGCTGGCCAGGTCGATATCTTCGAATAGCTTGTTGAAGTCATCCTCAGAGTCATTGCCCATCGTGCTTTGCTCGATGGCGTTTAAGATGCTTTGCAGATCTTCGAGGATGAAGTTGCCTGCGGTTTCCTCGTCGTCTTCATCGACCTTGACGTTCCCGCGTTTGGCAACGGCGCTGAACAGCTCTTCCGGCTTTAGGACGTACCCCAGTTTTTCAAGGGATTCCTCGCGGATCGCGTCCAGATCTTCCGCGTCTGTGACCAGCGCGTAATCTTTGGTGTCCTCGGTCTCAAGTAGCTTGTTTGCGAACAGGTGCTGCTTTTCAGAAAGGTATTTGTAGAAAATGAAACCAAGGATGTAGTCGCGGAACTCATCCGCATCCATCTTACCGCGCAGCTCGTTCGCGATGTTCCAGAGCTGGCGCTCAAGGCGCTGTTTTTGTGCTTCGGTCATGTTGTTTTGTTACATCTTATAGGGGTTCCGATAAGATGTTATCCAGCAATGATTATTTCGCAAGAAAATGTGCTGAAGCGTCTGCTCGTGGAGGCCCGGTTGTTTGTTATGGCGACCTTAAAACAGATTTGCTTTTTTGACCATGTCCCATAGACTTGAATACAACTTTATCGTGTGCATGGGTTTGCGGTCCAGATTCATCTAGATGAACTTCGGTATTGAACAGCCCAATAGGCACGAGCCTATAGGCGACGAAAAATCTTTGTGGTCACGAGCCAAAAATATTTAATGGAAATAGCAAATGAAACTCAAGAAATTCAAAGTAACGAACTTCCGCTCCGTAACTGATAGTGGATGGATAGACGCCTCAGACGTGACGGCGCTGATTGGTGAAAACGAAGCGGGAAAAACCAATCTTCTTTTGCCTCTTTGGAAGTTTAATCCTTCCGGAAATGGCGAGATAAGCCTGCTCGATGATATGCCGCGCTCCCGATATGCTGAAATGCGCAAGAACCCGGAAAATCACGACTTCATTGAATGTGTCTTTGAGCTGAACGATGAGGAACGCGATATAGCGGCAAGGTTCGGTGCCGAAAGAGAAAAAACAGAAACCTTGTGCGTTGTTCGTGATTTCACGGGGTGCTATGGCTGGTCTTTCTGTGATGATGATGCCTTAGATCTCCACGAAGCTTTTGAGCCCGTTGATAATCCTGTTGAGGAAGAAGGGCAGGAAGCGCCAGAGCCTGAAAAGGGCCCAAATCTTGCATCTGTTTTTCGTGAGCATCTGCCGAAATTTGTTTACTACTCGAATTATGGAAATTTGGACGCTCAGATTTACCTTCCACGTGTCGTTGAAGACCTACAAAGGACGGATTTAGGATCAAAGGAAGCGGCGAAAGCAAGGACGTTGAAGGTCCTATTTGATTTGGTAGACCTGAGCCCTGAAGAGGTTCTTGAGCTTGGCAGGGCAAGTGTGACCGAAAGGGTGAACGCTCAAGGACATGCGGTCGCGGTTCCTGCAAAAACGGAAGAACAGATTAAACTAGATGATGAACAGGTTCGAGAGCGTAATGCCCTGTTACAATCCGCATCCTCAAAGCTCACAACGACATTTACAGATTGGTGGAAGCAGGGAGCGTATAGATTTCGACTTCATGCAGATGGCAGCTATTTCCAGATATTGGTTTCGGATGACAAGCGGGCTGACGAAATAGAGTTAGAGAACCGGAGTACTGGTTTACAATGGTTCTTGAGTTTTTATCTTGTGTTTACCTATGAGAGCGAAGATTCTCATGAAGATGCAGTCGTATTGCTAGATGAGCCAGGTCTTTCACTTCATCCACTGGCGCAGCGCGATCTTTCAAGATTTTTTGACAACCTTTCCAAAACCCATCAGTTGCTTTTCACGACCCACTCACCGTTTTTGATTGATGCTGACAGACTAGACCGTGTTCGGAAAGTTTACATTGGCGAAGGAGGCGCGACGGTTGCTTCAAGCGATCTTGGCGCTGGTCGCAGAAAAAGTGGTGTGCTTGATGCTGGCGCAACGTATGCAGTGCACTCTGCATTGAACCTGACGGTTGCTGAGAGTCTGTTGCTCGGATGTTGCCCCATTATTGTTGAAGGCCCATCCGACCAGCACTATTTATCTGCCATCAAAAATATCCTTATTCAGAAAGGGAAGATACAGCCCGCGTCAGAACTGGTCTTCCCACCCTCAGGCGGCGCAAAGACTGCAAAAATTATAGCCTCCATTCTCATGGGACGTGACGATGCTCTTCCTATGGTTCTGTTAGATAGTGATGCTGCGGGCAAACAAGCTGCCAAATCGCTACAAGACAACCTGTATCAGGGTGTGAAAGAGCGGGTTCTCCTCACCGATGACTACGTCAACGATTTGACGGGCACCGAGATCGAAGATTTGCTTCCTGCACCTCTTCTCGTCCAAGTGCTCGACCGTATGGAACGGCGTGCACAACAAGACTTTGAAGACTTTCACGACTCCGAAAAGCCTATCGTCCCACAGATCAAATCATGGGCTAAGAATGAAGGTTTTGAAATGGTAGAAGGCTGGAAAGTTCAGCTGGCCCTCGCGGCGAAAAGCAAACTACTAGCGAACCCGGATAAGCATGCAGCCGACAAAATAATTGAGCAATGGACCGCCTTGTTTGAGAAATTCGGATAGCCCCCAATAACTGGATTAGAATATGTCCCCACAATGTCTAAACACTGTGGGGGTTTTATTGTTTTTGATTGCGGACACGCATGATGGTTTGCCTGCTGACATCGAACGCCCTCGCTAAGGCAGCGACTGATTTTCCATCGGCTAACTGATCCAAAACTGATTGGCGGTCTTCTTCTGACAGGGCAGGGGGCCTTCCCAAATTTTTCCCCTCAGCTTTTGCTCGGGCGATCCCGGATTGTGTTCGTTCGATCAAAAGATCCCGCTCGAACTGAGCCACGGCGTTTATTACACCCATGGTGAGCTTTCCGGCTGAGCTGGTGAGGTCAACGCCACCCAAGGCAAGGCAATGCACACGAATACCCAGCTCTTCGAGCTTGCCAACGGTGCTGGCGACATCAATGGCGTCGCGCCCCAAACGATCCAACTTTGTGACGATAAGAACGTCACCCTGCTCCATCTTATCGAGTAGGCGCGAAAACTCAGGCCGAAGCGCGATGGCCACGGATCCTGAGATCGTTTCGGCAATAATGCGGTGCGGCTCGACTTTGAAGCCAGCCGCCTCGATTTCAGCGACTTGGTTCTGCGTCTCCTGGTCGATGGTCGAGACGCGGACATAGGCAAAGGTTCTGGACATGGGAATTCTGTTACAAAATGGGTGTCCAAAAGTGTACGCATGTACTAAATTATGTCAAGCTGAGTTCCGGACATGGTAGGGCAGGGGTGTCCGAAAGGGACCGGTTTTGGAAATGCAAGTAACATTCGACAGAATGTTACTTGAGAAACGGTGTGAAGCGTTCTTTGATCCGATTACTACACAGGGGGATCTCATTTGATCCAGGTGAACCAAGCAAACATATTTACTGTACCGCAAAAAGTGGTGATGGCTGTCTGAAAGAATGTATTTCTTCGGTTAGTGGTTTCTCCATACAGGTTAAAAATTTGATAAAAATCATTTTTTATCATATAATTAAGTTATTATCCCTAACTATTAGGCATGGCTGTAATTATTCCTTTTCCCAACCCGGAATCAGATCAAGCCCCCTCAGTATCTCTTAAAGACGAGATACTGAGGGGGCTTGATATCATCGAAAGAGCGCGAAACATCAATGATCCCAAAATAGCTAAACTCCGCAAAGAAACGGCTGATAAGCTCATAGAAGCAATGAAAGTCTTATGACAGGTCAGTTAACCGTTTTCATAGACTGTGTCTTTTCAATCTCTTCCTTGACAAAATTCTCCATTGAGAGCTTCAGATTTGTTCTTTGATGTTGAATCATGGAAATAAGATCGTTTCTCACGTTATCTTCAAGTTGCTCTTGTGCCTCTAAGAACCGACTTGTATTTTTTTGATACTTTGCATCATCAATAATCCCCGCGTTCAACTGCTCTTGATACCTATCTAGAGTAGCTTTGTTTGCTTGAAGACCATCCATAATCCCGTTTTCAAGGGTATTGAGCATGCTGCTTGCGTTTTTAATTATTTGCCCAAGTATTTGTTCAAGAATTTCATCGACTGTTTCTTGATACCGCTGATGGTTTTTGATCTGAAGAGCCGAAAGTTGTAGCGCATAAGCGTGTCGCATTCTTTGGGTGTCAGCTTTTATATGCATTGAAATCATATCAATAGACTGTTGTTTCAATTCTTTGCTTTTGCTGAAGTCAAAAGCCATCTTTTGAACAAAGTTCATTCCTCGAAGGTTTTCACGAATGATCTCAGTTGGATCGTCATCAAAGTTTGTTTCAACAATAGATGCTTGCTTGTCATTCTGATCTTTGCTGTCAGTCACTGCTTGTTCCTCCATTTTTCCTTCTTTGGATATCTGATCTTGTTTCTTCATCTACCATAGCCCTTCCCATTGCTTCTAGCTCACTGAGACGAATAGCCTCTTGGAGCTCTGTGATTTTTTCTTGAAGTTGCTGCTTTACTTCAAGTTCATGCTTTTTTCGTTTAAGCGCAGTCATACTGCGGGACTGTTCCCAATCCAGTTCGGATAACTCATTTCGCTTTTGCTTTTCAGTCATTCTCTGTGTGTGTTTGAGGTCGTTCACTTCATTTTCATTTCTGGCATTTATGGAGCGAACTTTGGATTTTTCCTCTATCTTGCATTCTTTTGCATCAATCCTACTTTTTGACTTTTGCTGCGCTTCTTGCAATTTCGTTGTGTGCTTGGAAGCTCTCAATTCAGCCTGCATATTCTGACGGACCTTAGCTTGGTAGATACGTTCATCTGCATGCTTTTTCTGGATATCATGATCCTTTTGCAACCTGTGTTCTAAGTCGTTTCTCTCGGCATCGTCCCGCTTGCGACGCATCCGCATTGCAAGGTGGCTAAATGGAGATCCCAGGAATGCAACAAGCACAGGAGACAACTCAAACAGGATGATCACATACCAAAGACCGTTTGAGAACGCCCGAGCAGCTTCCCCCTCTAGCTCAAGCTGAGCGATCTCAGCATCGGTTGCCCCCTCTGGGATTGGTGGATGGTGCAAGCGCTTCAGACCGACATAAAGCTCAAGAGGACCGTAATCCGCCTCTTCATAGTACCCTGTAGCACGAAGTTCTTCTTCCAGTGACGTCAACGTCTCTGAATGAGCGGTACGTGTATCAGCTAGAAGGGTTTCCTGCGTTACCAGGTCTGCTTGCAACTCTGGGAGCCCTTCGGAGGTCGTTTGCACTTCGCGGAGACGGCTTGAAACTTCGCCGAATTCGGTGTTTGCAGCCCCTAAAGCAGCTTGGGTTGCTTGGAGCTCTGTTCTCACCGATTGCAGCTGTATGGTTGCTGCCGCAAGGTCGGCTTCAAGAGTGGAAAGTTGTGTTTCCGAATCACGTTTTGCATCACGAAAACGACGCCAGTTTCCCTGTCTACAAACATTGACGTCAAATGTTGCTTGTCGTGCTGCTGCGCATCTTTCAGCAGACTCTTCAAGCCGCATTTGCTCTTCATTGGCCTGAACACGCCCCTGTGCTGCTTCTACTTGGGCTGCAAGTTCTGTAGTTCGGGTGCTTAGTCGGCCTTGATCTGCTCGAAGACTTGTTTGATGTGCGGAAAGTATAGCAATATCTTGCTGAGCAAGCGAGGTATTACTGTTCAGGACTGTGATGGTATCTTGAACGTTCGGATCTAAGCTTATGGCTATCGCAGCTTCTAAGCGTGTTATCTCCGATTCAATTTGGTCAATCTCTGACCTTTGATCGACTTGCAGGGCATCTTTTCTCTGAAAATACTCCTGGTTGGCCTCGCGTGTAGTTTCGCGCAACGACCTCTCAATCGCGCGGCTCTGGATCGTGATCTCTGCCAGAGTGGACATGAAGGCAGCGATAATAACTGCGTACACGGCTCTTGGCAGAAGCTGTAACAGCTTGAAGAAAAAATTGATAGGAGCGTTCAAAATCCACGAGCGGAAGAAATCTTTGTGAAACATCCATTCAGAGGAAATGATTGCTTGGTCGATGAAAAAGACTATAGCGGCCAAAAGCGCGGAAATAGCGATAGCCATCCATAGCGGCAGCAAAATAGACCAAGCATACAAGAAGACAGCAAAAACAAAAAATGCACCAAGCATTTGCCGCATGAAAGAGGCATAAATAAGGGTACGCTCATATGATGAGCTAGTCTGTTCTAGCTCATCACGGTCAACCTGTACGCAGAAATAAACAAACTTTCGAAACCAGCTCATCTGTCACCATCGTCCCTGTAGATGACGCTGTATTCGAAGCTGTTCAAAGAAACCGCCTTGCGGAACGTACCTGTAACTTCTACCTGACTGCCGTGTTCGGGAATGCCTCCATTGGACAACACCAAAATTGTAGATGATCCGTCTGTTATGACGAATCCACCAATTCCAAGGACTCCCGCATTCTTAGACACAGAACCTTCAATCGTGACTGTTCGGCCATCAATCTTGGCTGCACGAGCATTGAGCTCGGAAACGGTAAGGGTCGTGAAGTCTTTGTATACGATAAATCCACCGATCAGCAAAACTCCTGCTAGGATAATAAACAAAATATTTCGCATGTTTCACTCCGAACCGCGCAAAAATACCCTTCTTAAACTGTATGTATGAACAGTTTAAGTGAATCATAGGGTTTGTTGACAAAAGGCTGGCCAGAATGCCTATCTCAGATGTGATGTCAACCACTCATATGCGTTTTGTACGGCAATAAACTCAACTTGCGAACCTCCCGCGTCGGGATGCACCTTCATCACCTTGCGTCGATAGGCTTTCTTGATCTCATCGAGGCTGTAGTTCCGCCCAGGTTTCAGCCCCAAGGTTTTAAGATGGCCTGCTCGTACATCACCTTGCGGGGGAGGGCTGTAGCTGGGCTTGGTCCGCTCCTTTTGTCTCTGGCTGTTAGAGCTTCTGCGCTGCCTGCTTCCTGACGATCTGCCCTGCGTTTTGTTCTCGGTTTTCTGCCTGAATCCCTTCGCTTCTTCCTGCCAGCCTGTACGAGTTCGTTGTCCCTGTTTCTGTTGTTGGTAGGCTTGGCGCAGCTCTGCTTCCCTGAGCCTGCGTTCCCGCTCTTCGAGTTCCTGCTCTCTGCGCCGTATATCTTCGTAAGCTGAGCGGTATCTGAAGGCAAAAAGCACATCCCCCAGATTGCCCGCCCAGGAAAGCACGGAAAAGAAGGTGTTGACGTGGTTTGAAAGCATTCCCGCAATGAAAATCCCGCCCAAGATGGGGCCAGCATCACGGACGGGGGCATAGAGGAAGAGGGCGAAGTATCCGAGCACCAGAATTTTCCAGAGACGGATATTCTTGGTCAGTTTGCCAAAGATGCGACCCACGAAAAACAGGATCACCAGCAAGGCTAGGAAAGCTGGATTGAACAAGGCGGTGAAGGCGATGGTTTTGAGCTGTTCCAGGGAGTCTATCATGACAGGGGAACTCGCTTGATGTTATCTGTGTCCAGCGAGCTGCCCAGATAGGCTGTGCCATAGCGCTTCGGGATACGTGCCAGCTTGCGGTGTTGGAAATAGCCTCGCGTCTCGATGATGACAGGGTTCTTGTTCGCAGATACCAAGAGGGCCTGCTGATCTCCCAGACGACGCACGGCATCGGCTGGCAGGAGGTTGTATTCATGCCTCTGCTGCGTGATGTCCTCAATCTTGTCCCTGCGAACCTCGATCACCTTACCTGCAATGGCTTCGAAGAAACGTGCCGTCTCCTGGTCTGATCCTGAGTAGCAAAGGTAGGTGGTAAATCCCCCTTGAATGCTCTGAGCGTATTCCCTGCCGTAACGGGCTGAAAGCTGTGCCAGGGATTGCAGAACTATCGAGAGGCTGACCTTGTAGCCTCGGATCGTGTTCGCCACCGAGACAAAGCTCGGAATTGTGGAATGCCCGAACTCGTCGTACAGAATGTATAAGGGCAGGGTTCTCCTATCTGGCATCTTGCGCATCGAGGCGTTGAACACGCTGCGGAAAAAGACGCTCGTCCAGAACCCATAATACTCGGCCAGGTGCGGCGGCGTGATGAAATACACCGCCGTCTTTTCGTGACGAATGGCTTCGAGGCTGAACGAGCTCGATGCGGTCAACTCGACCAGGTTCTTGTTGGTGAAGGCTTTGAGGGCTGTGAGCGCGGTCAGGGCAAAGCTTTGCACCGCGTTCTGGTTTCCCGTGACGGCTCCCTTCCATTCTTCCCAGAGTGAAGCATCATCAGGATCGCTTGGATCGTAGGCCCATTTGATCACAAAATCATCAAGAGGGCTTCCGTCCTGCCCAAAATTCTGAAGCAAGTGGTAGAGGTTCCCCAGGGTGTAAAAACTGGGGTCGCTGTATCCCGCTCGCTGCAAGAGTTTAAGCAGCACGGACACGAGGCGCGTGGCCCCGTGGTTCCAAAATTCGTCTTTGCTGTTGCCTGCACCCGCTTTCACCAGGATTTCTGCAACCTGCTCGATTTCTATATCTGTCCTGGCTTCCAAGAGCGGATTGAAGCGGCTTGATCCGCCCAGGTCTTCAGGATTTATCGCAATGACCTTGAAGCCGCGCGATTGCAGATAGCCCGAGGTCTCGGCAAACACCTCTCCCTTCGGGTCATTCACGACGATCGAACAGTTGCGTTTTGCGCGATCGAGCACGTTGGGGATGATATACCTACTGGTCTTCCCCGCCCCGACACGGGCCACCACGCAGACATTTTGAAAACTCTCTCGCTCTGAGAGGCGTCCTTCCTGGCCGTCGATCAAGAGCCCCGTATTGCGGGTTGCAAGAAAGCTGCTGGTTTCTGAACTGGTGAGCAGCCGAGCTCCACTTTGACGTTTTAGGAATTTTCCAAAAACCAAAGCATAGGCCACATGCTTACTGCCTTCTTTTATGAACTTCCCAATCACTCTTAACCTTTCTCAGGCGGTCAGATGCCTTTTCATATGTCTTTACATTTAGATGACGTAATAAACGGATATACTTAGTCTGTAGCCCCAAAAGCGTTCCACGCACTGCCAGTCGTACCGTCGCAGTCAATTCGCGCAAGATCGGGCGCAGATCTTCAACTCATTCGCGTCCCTGTTCCGGGTCATCCCGGCCAGCCTCCCGGTTGCGGCTCATTTCTGAGCGCCACTTTTCTTGCTGCGCAGATCGTCCCGGTCTCTCAACCTGCTCCGAACGTGTCGGTTCAGCTTCCATCGCAGGGTTATCTACGACATGTGTCTGATCCTTTGATGGCTCGTGATCTCCGGTAAACCCACGCCGCAACAGATCCCCCGCATTGCGGGCTTCTTCAGCCCCTTGCTTCACAACCTTCTTTGCGAGCTTCGCCAGCTTTCCGCTCAATCCTTCTTTCTTGCCGCGAGCAGTTGCCTCTGCCGCATCATAGGCGACATCGGGGATTTCCTGATCGCGGTACTGGGTGCCGGTTTCTGGATCATCATGACGTTTCGGCATATCCTCAGCCTCTCGTTTCTCTTGCTTAGAAAAATCGGATTTTAGGTCAGCACTGCTGCCCTTTTTAACATAAGACGGATTATCAATTTCGGGCCCAGCCTGCTTACGGCTGCGCGTTTTCTCGGTCTTTTTGCGCCGCGTCTTCTTCGGTCTATCCCGCTCTCTCGGCTTGCGTTTGGCCTCAGGCTTGCCACCATCAGCGCGACCCTGCTCTTTTTCTTTTTCACCCTCAGCCGCTGTTTTCTCCTGCGGCTGGGCCTTGGTCTCAGCCGCGTCCAGTTCCGGCTCGTCAGACTTCACCTCATCGGTAAGCTCGCCGCCTTCCATCCGGATCGACACGCGATCCGCCATTTCCAGATCCAGCGTTTTCAGGCGGTGGTTCTTCCCGCTTTCTAGATCCACAACCCCGAGGTTCTTTCCTCGGACATAGAGTTCTAGGCCTTCGCGCCCCAGGGCATCCAAGAGGCTCTGCCGGTCCTGCGATCCCTCATAGGCCGCTGTGACCCGTTCAAGAACTTCCTCACGCTTGGGGCGTTTCCCAGTCCTGCGTTCAAGCTCGGCCTCGCCCTTTTTGCGGCCACGGTCTGAACGCTTGTCGATTGCCACCTTCTGCTCGAGCTCGGGATATGTCTCCAAAACATGCCGCTCGAGCCCGACCTGTACCTCTCGAAACTGCGCCTTGGTCAGCCGCAAGCGTCCGGTTTCACCGGCGCGGTTTGCGCTGATCATCAGGTGGTAGTGGTAGGAGTGATCCTTGTCCTGGTGCAGGTTTCCGAACACTAGATTGTCCGGACATCGCGCCGAAATGTAGTTCTCGGCAATGTCACGCAATCGCTGTTTTTGCTCCTCCGGGCTCAACCCTTTTGCCCGCGTGATCGAGATGATTTCATGGTAGAGATACACCCCGTTTTTGCGCTTCTGCAGCAGCTCGCCGTTGCGCTCAAATTCCCCTCGGATCAGCTCCGGATCACGGCCCCAGACATTGTGCCGGATGCGCCATTCTTCCTGACCTTCATCACGGTCGATATAGCCGATGAGCTGGCCAAAACTTGGCACCTTCCGGCTCATGGATTTGACTATCATGGCCCGCTCTCCTCACCAGAAGATCCGACCCCTGAAGCGGCGCGGCTGATCGCCTGCTGCAGTTCGGACTGCAGGGCATGGATGTTCAGGAACACCTCCTGCTCATCCAACACATGGCCGATGCGATTGGAATGGCGGGCCATCTGGTTCACGTTATTTGCAATCGTGCGAATGACGCGTTCCAGATCCGCCAACTGCTCGGCGATTTCCTCGGGCGCAGAGCTGCGGCCTTCATGCGCCTCAAGAGCGAGGCGTTTGACATAGGCAGCAACCGGGCTACCAGCATCCTTGGCAGCACGAGCAATCCCACGATGTTCGGCCAGCGAAAAAGTCAGGTTCACGCGTTTGACCTGATCTTTGTACTGCTGGCGATAATCTCGTTGGTATTGCTCTCGTGCCATGGGTCCACTTAAGGGCTAAAAGGGTTCAAAGGGAAACGCGCCACTGGAGCGATATTTCCCTTGTCTGGGGATGCAAGGGGGCGAAGCACCCCTGCCAAGATGCGTTTCGGCGAACAGGTTTCGGACCAGCGAAGCGAGGTCCATGAAATCTGTTCGTTACGAACACGCAATCTTGCTAAGCGCGTCGTTCGACTATTGTGCCCAATTCTACGCTTATGTCAAAGCGGCATCTTCACCTCAGCTTCACAAATCCCTCGCGGCTGTTCTGATTGTTGTTTCCGAACAGGTTCGGCGGATGATTGTGTGGGATTTGTTCGGGTTGAACATGACATTTTAGCGAATGTGAAATGACGTATTTTGCGGGTGAAAAAGAAAAAGGAGGGGGCGTTAGCCTCGCTCCTTTGCCTGATCTCACGGTTGGATCCTGCGGCACGTTTGGCATTCTCACCAATCATCATCCAGCTGATCTCTTGGGAACTGACCCTCACAGTTCGAACAGCGAGGCCGTCCTGCTCGCAAGTCGCGTGTGCACGTCCCACCTTCGCAGTGGAAGCTTCCTTCATACTCTGGTTGCTCTTCTTCGAACTCGTTGTGGATTGTCCATCCAGTGAGTTTGTGCAGTCGTTCCAACAGATCGTTTTGCGGGCACCACGCGCTATCAAATCCGAGATACGTCACCCCGCCTTGTCACTCGGAAATCGCGGATATTGTTGGGTTCCATTTGCACCCGGTGTTCTCGATCATCCAATCATAATCCCAGGCTTTGAACCCGCATAAATCATCGGCTTCAAATCGTTCCGGATACAGCTGATGAAGATTAAAACGCGTTGACGGATTATGTGGATTTTCCGTGCTGGTATCGACTGCGAGGAAGCGCCCCACCTCGTCTAAAGAGGCGTGAATATCCACCTCGTTGTAAACCCAATTTGGCATAAGCAAAAAATGAGAAAATAAACCGTCGATCATCTCTCAATCATCGACCCCGTTTTGGCATCCCGCTTGAGGCGCAGCAGTCAACCCGAAGGGCCCGGAACCGTTCGCCAAAGCGCAGCGGCGGCGCGGTTCTTGACGGCAAGCCTGCGGGATACAATGCGGGTGTGATGATGCCCCTCCCCCTCTCGGAGGAGCTCGGCTCTGCCGCCTGTGACCAGAGAATGAAAAAAGAGCCCCCGAAGGGGCTCGATGCTCCGCTAAATTCGGTCGACGTCTAAACCAGCATTTTTCAAGCGCCCAGCAATCTTCCTCATCTTCGCAAACTCAGTTCCAAAAGACGGACCAATTCCCATTTTCTCGCAGAATTCCTTACCTGTGACCCCCTCCAAAATTTCAGAGTATTTGATCACTTGAAGATGAAGTTCCGCAACATAGGCGTTACGCGGAGCACCATCGATTGCCTCCTTGATACGTTCAATCACATCGGTTGATTTCATCATTTTCTCCAAAATAAGATTCGATTTATGCCTCCCATCTATAAGTATTATTTTTGCTTTAAGCAATATGCTTAAATATTATTTCTTGCAAACTTAAGAAAAGAGCCCCCATCTGGGGGCTCTTTCAAGTTCAGAAGAGCGAAAGCTGAACGGATTTTCCGTCGTCCTTCGTCTCTAGCCATGCAGTAACAAACGCAACCGGGCCACCAGCATTTTCAACCAGCTCGCGCGCACAGAAGTGGGACCGATATCCGGTTTCGGATATCGGATGCGGTGAACGGTCGGCCGTCACGATCTCAAGGTGGGCGGTATCGCCACCCAGCCACTGCGGGCACCACCGGCCGGTGATCCCCTGCCCTCGCCAGTCGATTTGGAACTCTTCATA
>CANNCD010000011.1 GCA_947503035.1 uncultured Halocynthiibacter sp. | reverse complement strand
ATCGATGGGTGAAACATCCCTGCCGTGATGGCTTCGACGATCTTATCGATCTGCCCGCCGAGCTGTTTGAGTTCACGCTCAATGGAGCTTCGCGCTGATGCGCTCTCGCTGTGCAGTCGGTTCCATTCTCTTTGATATTCAGCGACGAACTCCTTGAGCATCTCTGGATGCATCAGCTTGGACTTAAGCCCACTCAGAATACGCTCTTCAACACTCTCGCGTTTGATGAGCTTGCGGTTGTCGCAAGTGCCCTTGTTGCGAGCGGAAGCGCAGCCGTACTTTGTCTTGTTCATCAGGGTATAGGAGCCACCGCAGCAGCCACACTTAAGTAGTCCTGAAAACAGGTGCTTGGTGCGTTTTGCTCGCGCGAGGGGATTGCTATCGTTGGTCCGCTGCGCATCACTTAACGTAGCTCTGATGACGCCCTGACGTTGCTTGACCCGCTGCCACATGTCGGCTTCGATCAGGCGAAGGTCTGGCACTTCATTGCGCACCCATTCAGTCTCAGGGTTCAGCCGAGCTTGACGTTTGCCTGTGTTCGGATCTTTGATGTAGCGCTGGCGGTTCCAAACACGTTCGCCATTGTAGAGTTCATTATTGAGAATACCTGTGCCGCGCTTCCAGTTCCCAGAGATTGTGGAGAAAGACCATGTTCCGCTGCCCTTTCCAGAACGGGGGGCAGGGATGCCTTCCGCGTTTAAAGCCATAGCAATCGAGCGAGTAGATAGCCCTTTGTCGTAGTCTGCGAAGATACGCCTGACCACAGCGGCTTCTTCTGGGCAGATGGCCAGTTCGCCTGTGGTAAAGGTACCATCCGCGAGCGGCTGGCGGTCTACTGTGTACCCAAAACTCCGTCCGCCACCTGACTTGCCTGCCTCGACACGCCCCTCGAGGCCACGGTGTGTCTTCTGTCCGAGATTTTTGAGAAAGAGGGCATTCATCGTACCGCCAAGGCCGATGTGCATCTCGTTGATCTTGCCTTCGAGCTTCGTGAAAATATCAATGTCCAAGAAGCACATCTGTTTATAGAGGCCCGCGCTGTGTTCTTGATCCCGCGATAGGCGGTCCAGTGCTTCGGAAACGATGATATCGAAGTCACCATTTTGTGCGGCTCGTTGCAGCTTCTGAAAACCGGGGCGCAAATGTGTTCCGCCGCTGATCGCGTCGTCAGTGAAGATATGGGCAACATGCCAGCCGTTATCTTCTACGATTTTACGGCAGAGGCGGATTTGATCCGTGATGGAGGTGACGGATTGTAAGTCCGTTGAGTAGCGAGCATAAATCGCAGCTCGCTTTATGGTATGCTGTGCAGGCATTAAATTCTTCTTCTTTTAGTGGGCTAGTGTGGGTTGGGCTGCGGCGGCAAAGGCTTCCTGTGCGGCTTGCCGTGCGAGAATATGCACGAAGGCCAACAAGCTAGGATGTGGCGCGCGTGGCGTCTTCACCAAAGAAAGTTTGGGGCCGACTCGGTGGTTTGGCGGTGTGGATTTGGATTTTGGTCTCTTCTCTAAACTGATCATGCTCGTCGTCTCTCTTATGCCTTGCTGCGCGAGGCTCATTCCTATTCTGGCACGCGGGCCAAAGCGGGCCTTTGCGCGCTTGCGATGATAGAAATGTAGGAGGCGGCTAAGTTGGGGCATAGAAGCCGCTCGACGAAACATGTGGATAACAGGACTGAGCGAGCCCGATCATGTGGATACTCGTCAGGCCCCCTATAGCGGGTTCATTAAATGCTCTTTCCCTGAGCCCGGACATTTAGAGTTGTGAACGTGATCGGGTTGCGCCTAGACGCTGCGTCGGCGGTAACAACCTTCGAATTTGCTGCGCTGACAGCTCCCGTTCTTCGCAAAGCGCTACCGCTATATTAGAGATAAGCTCCTTTCTAGCCGTAAGGATTTGGATGGCGCTGTGCTCTGCGTGTTTGAGAATTTTGTCTAAGTGGTTTGTCCGGTCTTTGATGCGAGCGGGCGTGAATACGAGTTGCTCGCCCAATCCCCATTCAAAGAGCATTTGACCGGCGAGGCGTGTCGCGAGCTCGAGGTCGGAGTTTTGTCCGATACCTGCGCCGTTGAGCGCCTCGCCAAAGATGACATGCTCCGCCGCACGACCGCCGAGGAGGGCGGCGATACGGTTCTTAGCGGTGAGCGCGCTCTCTAGCATTGGTGTTGGGATGTCGACGAAACCACCTGTGTTTGTGATCGTTGCGCGTTCGGCAGGCGGCAGGCCGAGAACATGTGAGACGACGAGATGGCCCGCTTCATGAACTGCGATGCGCCAAAGGAGGTCTTGGTCCAAAACCGGACACACACGTGACGCGGCAGATTCTAAGTGATGTTGTGCGAGCGAGGATTGTTCGGCGCGGGCGAGGCCGTGGGCTTCACGAACTAGCGCCGCAACCTGTGCGCCGGATGAGCCGAGCAGTTGGTCTGTGATGTGAGCAAGGTCCATGCCTTGCACATCTTCGCCCAAGGCCAGTTCCAGGATTTTTAGAACGGACGATCTATTCGGGTTTGTAATCTCGTGTTTGAGATCAAATCTCCCTGGCCGCGTGACTGCGGGATCGATCATGGCCGGATAGTTTGTGGCGCCAAGGACGATGACGCCTGGGGTCTCGTTCAGACGTGTGAGGTGCTCGAGCAAGCCATTCACCACACCAACGATATAGTCAGAGTTGCGCCCCTTCCGATTGCGATGAGTGAAGCTGTCGAGTTCGTCGAGAAAAAACACACATGGTGCTGATCGGATTGCATCTTCGACTTTACCAGACAAGGCTTTGAGCATGTCCCCTTGATGGCCGTGTTTTTGGCAGTCTGAGTAACTCGTCGCGATGAGGGGGATGTTGAGGCTTCCGGCCAGTGCCGAGGCCAACAGCGTTTTGCCATTGCCTGGTGGCCCGAAGAAAAGAATGGATGGTGAGACCTCGACCCAATCTAGTTGTCCAGCCTTCCACGCGGCCATGTCTGCGATCAAACGGTCAATTGGCGCTCGTGTATTTGCGTTGAGGACGATATCCTCCAGTGTTGTCGTGGCAGGTGGCACTGTCTGGAAACGCTTCGCGGCTGTTGCGAGGGCTTGAGCCACCTTGAGAGCTGTCTCTTCTAAGAACGCGGCTTCAATCACAGCCTGTGGAAGTGCCGCGATCTCGCTGTCCGTAGGCAGAAGATTGGCGATTGCATCTTCGGACAGCTCACCGGTGGCGGTGTGCGTCACGCGCAGGATCTCAAGGATCATTTGACCGGACAATGCTGGCCAGTTCAGCACGCGCCCGCACATCGCACGTGTGACCGGCGACATGGAGGCGGCGTCCGGCGTCAGTGCGAGAACCTTGTGGCCGTTTTTAACGGCTGCTTCGACGGCGTCCTCAAAGTCCTCGCGTTGTGATGTGTCGCGGCCTTTGGTCTGATTGGGCTCTGCTGCAAGAACTGGCGTTTTGAAATCGCGCCACGTGTCGTCGCTGTCCGCGCTTATATCGGCAAGCCGCTGCAGCACGTTGCCGAGGTTTTTCCACACCGCCTTGCGCTCAGATCTGTCCGCGATTGTGATCAGGGTGAATGAGCGAGGCGCTGTGACACCGGACATGACGCTAGCCTCTGAAAGCATTGCGGCAAAGCGCGTGGCGACGAGCATTTTGGCGATAGGCGGTTGGTGAAGGAACGAAATGCCGTCAGAATTTGTCGCCTCTGCCCATGGATCACGATCTGCAGCAATCGCTGCTTCGATCTCATGTTGTGACATGGACAAAGCGGCGGGCTTTGCCTCGTAGGGCGCATTCAAAGCGCCTTCGAGCTCGTCCTGTGTGGGCGCGTCTGGTTCAGGAGTGTCTTCGACATCGATGTCATCGAACTCAAGCTCTGGATCGAGCGGCACGAGACGTGTCCGACCGCGGTGCCACATCGCGATGCTCCGAAGGAGGGGGCGTAAGAGCTCGAGGGAATGCGGTGAGAGCGCAGGCCTCGAGAGCGCGCAGGCGCGCGGGTTCAGTGATAAAGAGGGCATGAGAAATGAACCGATGGAAGGTGATAAGGGCAGGGAAGGGCGGTTGGGATCATGTCTGACAACCTGCATGATCCCATCCGCGAGATTTACGCGCCTTGGTCTCTGTATGATGTGAACTGTTGCCAATTGTCAGTCTGGTTTGGGTCCCAGCCGTTGTCGACAGCGTCAATGAGCGCAATGATAAAGGCGCGGCCGTGCGCGTGATAAATCTCTGATGTAGTCGTTAAATGATCGCGGAACTGATCACGTTCGACCACCAGCTCGGGGCGATGCGTTTTGATGTATCTGTGGAGTGCTTTCTCTAAGCAGATCGCATCGTGGCCTGTTGCAACGTCGATCTCAAGATCCAGTGTTCCCTGTGTTTTGCGAGGGGCAAGTTGAACTTGCCGCAGCCGCGACGCGGGATTGTTGCTGTAGCCAAGTTTGATCACTGGCACATTCGGCAACATGAAACTGAGTAAATAGATTTTGCTGGGCTTAGAGGACCACGTCTCGCTGCAGCCAGCGCAGTTTAACTCCCCAAACCTCATGTTTGCGACCGCGACGTCTTGGCGGTGGCCGCACTTATGTTCGTATTGCCTGTAACTCTGATCGTTCCGCGCAGAGGTGCCGATGAGGGTCCAATCATACTCCGAAGCCTCAGCTGCGTGTTGTTTGTTGGTGCATGTCGCACAGCTCAGATCGTGCCCGCCTGCCGCAGCGTCTTCAACGCGTTCGTGCTGGCGGCGATCAACATGTCCGCAGTTGAATTGATACGTACCATAGTGGCGATCGCCCTCAGGATCAGGACCGAGAAGTGTCGCGCCAACTTTGGCCGCTGCCGCTTCGCGGCGCTTGCGGATGCAGTTGCCGCACTCTGGATTGTGCCCAAGCACAACGCTGATGCGCTTGAGTGTAGCGTCGCCGCAGGTCTTGCATTCTAAGACGACATGCAGGCGATCCACTGCGCGGCCCACCAGTTTAAAGCCGTGTTTGCGTGCGGCTTTGCGCCAATGTTTGTGCTGTTTACCCTTGAAAACTGGGTACATTTTGCGGTCGATGGGGAAGGCGTAGTAAGTGTTCGTAATAGGCATTGAAAAACTCCACAGCTCTACCGTCCAGTGCCGAAGCGGCACCAGAGGTAGGCTCAAAGATGAAAGAAGGCATAGCTCCGCAGTCTGGCCGGAAAACCGGACAGCTCTGCGTAAGCTGCAGATGAGAATATGCTAGTGGCGTACGGGTGGTTGAAGAAAGGCGATGTTGCCCTTGTGCGCCCATGTGAGCAAATACGCTTCGTGCAGCAAATCATGTAGCCCAATGTCGTCGAGCTTGTGCCGCTCTGCGAGCGGGCGCAGAGCGAGTTGGCAGTCGCCAAGTTCAGACGTATGCGGATAAAACCCCGGCGTCGTTTGAATGAGCTCTACAGCAGCTGCGCGTAGATCAGCATGCGCAGCGTCCATGTCGCGGACGTCTCGGAGCGCTTCTAAGCAAGCGGCCCAAGCCTCCGCAGCTTGATGTCCGAACTCGAGGGCTTCTGGAGTATCGAGGACGTTGCGCCGCAGGAAAACTTGCCAGTCAGCCTTTAGGGCGTCTTGCAGATGATCGAGGGATTTGCGAAAAACAATACGGTCAGCCGCCAAAAGCGGATTCAAAGCTGTCGTGCACGCAGACGGCGTGGTATTCGGTGAAGTAGTCATGAGGATCTCCTAAGGATCGTTGTGATTAGGATGAGGTGAAGGCTGCAACCTTTGCTTCATCTGAACTTAATATAAATATCAATATTGATATTGCAATGGGCGCTGTAAGTTTTTTGTATTGGACGGGTATTTTGTCAAAACATACACTCAATCGAATGAAGGATTTTTGAATTGGCTCCTCCTAAAAGAGACACCACTGGCGTTTTGGTGCGGCTGCACGCAAACACATTGTCCGCTCTGGACGATCTAATTGACAGAGAAGAAATCGACTTGTCCCGCCCCGAGATGATAAGAAGATTGCTGAAGGCATCTTTGAAGGACAAAGGCTACGATGTTCGAGAGATCGTGGAATAATTTGCGAAAAAACCGAACGCCGATAGTCTAAGGGACTTGCCTTTATTTAGGGGCGGCAGAGATAGTCCGTAGCCTAAAAACTACCTAAGCTACGAACCGATCTGGAAAGTTGGCAGGCTCAAAGATAGCATCAAGACACGGCAAGTTTCTGGGTTTCGACTTTGGCACGAATTTTGGCGTCAATGAATTCCTGATGCGTTTCCTTTGCCGTGTCAGCTACTCTTCGTGCTGCTTTGGCGTGAGTTATGGCTGAGTGTTTTCGGGTTGTGAGTGTCCAAATTGCAGCCCAGAGGAATGAACAGAACGCCAACCCTACTGCGATATTCAAATTCATAGAACGCCCTTGTGCGAGCCCTGCGACAACTCCAATTAGGCAAGTCCACAGGAGACCTTGATTGATGCCCATCCGCGCAGCTCGTGTCCATTTTCTTGTGTGATAGGGACATCTTGCGAACTGCCACTGCCGATCCGAAGAGTGGTTGATCAACAGAATTTCGCAGCCATCGTCGTCGAGCACGGTACTGACGACATCGCCAATGCCCAGGAAGTTTGCTGAAGGGATGGAAATTTTCTGAGTCTTGTCGTTTGTGTCAAGCACCGTGGCTTTGAGCGTGTGTTCATTTCCAGAAAGTTCAGTCAGCACGCCTCCGCCAACGATATTTTTTTCTAAGTAGCCTGGATCTCTGGACGTATCTCGTTTTATCGGGCGGTTCCCACCCTCAATATCAAGGATGACTCCGGTTATTGCCTTCATAAGAAATTGTACCCCTCTTCAAATGGAATGTGACTATAGTAAATTGTGACTATAGTCAGTGGAGTGAGTTTTCAAGGGATTTAATACCCTTGGGATGGATCAAAAAAATGACATCTTAATTGAACGCTTTG
Organism: uncultured Halocynthiibacter sp.; assembly: GCA_947503035.1. Lineage (GTDB taxonomy): Bacteria > Pseudomonadota > Alphaproteobacteria > Rhodobacterales > Rhodobacteraceae > CANNCD01. The sequence continues at coordinate 30,262 of CANNCD010000011.1, read as the reverse complement.
CGCGAGCTCTGCAGCTACGCCGCAGGGAATGCGGCCTTTCACAGGAAGAAGTGGCACATTTGGCGGGCCTCTCAACCAGCTACATGTCTTTGCTAGAAACTAGAAAGCGGCAACCAACCCTGTCCGTTTTGGGAGCTCTGGCCAAAGCACTTGATCTCAGCCTTCTAGAGTTCATGGGAATGATCGGTGAGGATGACAGATAGGCTCGGCGCGGAAAGAGCGGGCAGCCGCGAATAGTACTGCTGAGAAAATCGCCTTGCCGGAGGCGGTTGGGGCGGAAAGGAGCCGTTCGCTGCGCCTGCTCGGAGCATGCCACAACCAAGTGTAAGCAGTCATTCATCGACAGAAATGACCAAAAATCCGTGCGCCCACCCAGTAACAACGCGTGAGTAGCGCATTTTGCAAGACGATACATTTGCCGGATGTCGCCATCGCTGTCCCATGCACACCGCGCCGCACCTGTTTCAATAAAAAGATTCAACTTTAGCTTGAAACTAGATCCCATGAGTCTACGGTGTTTAAAAAATTTGGAACATTTCTTTGAGTTTAACTGACAAATTGGAAAAAACACTTCATCGAGAGGTTGCTGGATCGGATGCCTACGCTGCATTTGAATTCCAACTAATGTTTGGTGTCGAATTGTTGTTCGAGCAGTTCGATAAACTCGACGACTTTGCCGTGTTGTTTGAATTTCATGACGATATCGTGCTTCTGACGGGAGCTGACAGCCCTTCCGAAATTGAGTTTTTTCAGCTCAAACATTCTACTAAGGGGAATTGGACGCTCGCCAAGCTAACTTCCAATTCCAAGAAATTGGAATCGGGTGAGAAAACCCAATCAATCCTTCAAAAGCTGTATGGGAACGTCGACGAGTTTTCGGGTTATTCCCAAAACGGGCAAGTAGTGTCTAACGCTTACTGTACTGAATTCGGACAAGCAGAAAATACGAAATTCAACGCAATGCTGGAGGGGGATAGGGCCAAGCTTCTAGAGCATATCCAAGCTGTTTATTCTGATGCCACGTCAAATTGTATGGATGTCATGGGGTTTAGGCGAACGGAGCTTGATAAAACGGCTTGTCATGATTTGGTGAAAGGCCGAGTGCATAGCTTCCTAAAATCGAAAATCGGCGGAGATGCCTTTCAGTTAGAAGCATGTACAAACGCGATTGTTACGCAGTGTCGGCTCCGAAACAAGAAACTCGCCACAGACGTTCCCGGCGTCGTTTCTGAGATTGTTAAGCAAAAGGGAATATCAAAGGCAGATGTTGAACTGTGGTTGAGTGATATTGCCTCAAATAAGAACGCGCCCGAATGGAGTTTCATTCAGACGTATTTGGGGGTGAAGTGGAGCTTTCTTGAAGCGAACAGTGTCCGACTTGCCTACGAAAATTACAAAGTTGAGGCGCTGGACAACGGCAACGATGCTCAAAATGCGCTGGTTTCGAAGATACGACAGTCGCTTGAGCAAATTAGTGTGACTGAGCCAATCGGAGCATTTGTCGATGACTTGGTACAATCAACTGATTTGACAAGTTCTGCGACGGAGTATGGCTACGTAGGTGCTCAACTTAAGGCAATGGTGATTTATGAAATTTTCAAATCTGAGCAAACAGGAACAGTTCAAAAAACTAATACGCAGCCTCCGGAAGAAGACCAATGAAAAAACTGAACTTCAAAAAACTTTGGATCGTCTCGGATCGGGAGAAGAGCGCGAGGATCGAAAGCCTTGATAGTCCAGAAGTCGTAGTCACTAGTCACGGCGTCAATCGCACAGGGAAATCCAGCTTCATAAAGTCGATGTATGCTGCACTAGGTGCAGACCCGAAAAAGAAAAATAGTGACTGGGAAGAACTAGAAGCCAAAATTCTCTTGGAGTTCACAGTAGACGACGTCTCATACTTCTCTCTCAGGGTTGGCAAAAGTATTGCGCTCTTCGATGCGCGCGGGAAGATGATTTCAGCGCACTACGGGATCACCAAAACTTCGGAGTTTTGGGCGGAAATATTCGATGCAAATATTCAATTTCCAGGTATGCACGGCGGACTCGTTACACCTATGCCAGCAGCATGGTTTATGCCTTTCTACATAGATCAGGACACTGGGTTGAATGACACATGGGCTTCTTTTGATGGGTTGAATGCTTACAGAACCCCCAAGGATACATTGATCGATTTTCACTCTGGTTCCCTGCCCAAGGAATACTATTTGGCTAAGGCCGAGAAAGATGTTGCGAACAGCAAGCTCACTGAACCGAAGAAAGAGCGCGAGCACTTGGTGTTTGCTCAAAATAAGCTCAAAGCTCTTACTCTTGACAGTGATTTGACTTTTGATCCTAAGGCATTCGAGGCGGAGATCGCAAAGTTCTTGGAGAAGCAAAATCAATTCAATGAATTGAGGGAAAAAGTGAGGCTGGAGATCAGGGACCTGCAAGGGGTCCGTAGCCGTCTGATACAAGAGAGTAAGCTGGCAGCGTCGACTCTCAAAGAACTGGACGCTGATGTGGCGTACTTAAAGAAAATCGATACCTCAGAAATTACCTGCCCAACCTGCAATACTGTCCACGAAACAAGTTTTGCAAACACCTTACGTTTGGCGGGTGATGCAGAAACGTGCCGCTCATATTTAGCTGTAACAAAAGAAGAACTACGCAAAGTATCAAAGAAAATCGACAAGAAGTCTAAAGAGATGGGCGCGCATGAAAAAGCTGCTTCTGAGATCAATGCAATACTTGGAGAGAAGCGCGGAAAGCTCACTCTGCGCAAAATGCTGGAACATGAAAGTCGCAGGATTGCGGGTGTAAATCTCGACGCTGAGAAGAAGAAAATCGACGTGGTTTTGGGCGGAATCGAAGAAAGTATCCTCGCAGCGGCGAAAAAAATGCGTGAGCATAACAATGCAAAACGAAAAGCCGAGATACTAGAGTTCTATCAAGGTAAGCTGCGTGCATTTTGTTCTGAGCTGAACTTGCCGTCGCCACCAGAAAAGACATTTTTGAAACTTCGCCCTGTGATCGATGCCACTGGAAGCGACCTTCCACGTCTTATACTCGCTTACCATTATGCGATACTGCACACGATCTCGAAGTTTTCCACTTCTGTCATTGCTCCAATAGTTTTTGACACGGCGCAGCACCAAGATCAGGACGATACGAACATCAATGCGATGATTAAGTTTGCCTTTGAAAAACGGCCCGAGGGGACGCAATTTGTTTTTGGAACAGTTGGCCTTCATGACTATCAATATTCAGGAATGACTGTGGTTTCGCAGGAGAGGGCCCGTTTGCTTTCTAAGACGGGCTATATGAAGGCTCACCAAGAAATTGCACCCTTCGTAGGGCAACTCATGGCAAGCGGTTGAGCTTTAGGTTTACGTGCCTGTGGCGAATGGCCGGTTCGGTGAAGCTGCCCCGCAGCATTATGCGATCAAGCGAACGGCAGCTCTGGGCCGTTTGTGTATTTCCTAAAGTTTAGGCTCGTTGGGCTCCAGCGTGGTTTCGACCACGTTGCGCCCGCTATCAACTCCTTGGACAATTAGTTTAATAAGTCGCCTGAATAGACCAACCGTTCTGCTTTCTTCGGGCTTCTTCTGAAATAGATGCTTCAGAAAACGGGGCGGTTTTTGCATTTGGATTGCGCCATCCGAAACTGTGGCCTCACCGGTTTCTAATTGAGTGATGAGCGTTTCCATGGCGTCCAGCCCGTCGTCGAATTCTGCCTGCTTTTGGGATAAGTCCACGAGGCTATCAGCGTGACGTGCTTTGATATCTTCGACCATATCGATTTCCTGATCGACTCGTTCGCGATCTTTTTCAATAGTCTCAATATCGGAAGCCAGCCGTTGCGCGTTTTTCTGTCGTGCCCCATATTCAACCGCGCTCAGGCGCTCGGCTCTGGGGCCGTCCCGCAAGAGGCCGCAGGGTTTTCCCACCTGTTCATAATACCGATCTTGCAGCGCTTTCATTGCAGCCGTGTAAGCATCCTTTTCCGGGATTGCTCCGCGTTGCTTGCGCGCGGATATGAGGTGCGCAGCGTTTTCCGTATTCCAGTCCGCCAGCAACGCAGCATTGTGGGCTTCAACATCCCGGCATTTCTTTTCCCAATTTGCTAGCTGCGCCTCTCGTTTGATCTTATTCTTGCGCTGCGTTTCGCGGTTCTTTGAAGGGCGTGGTTGCTTGGGCTTCTTCGGGCGCTTCTGTAGTTCAGGCTTTGGCAATGCTGTGACCGCAGTTGGAACATCCAATGCCTTGCGGAGCTTTGCTGCCGCTGCTTTTCCCGTGTGGAGCTTGTTTGCGTCCAGCTTCGGATCCTTTGGATTGATCGCAAGGATATGGAAATGCACATGGCTTTCATCGACATGCATAACCGCGGTCCATTCGATGCCGTCTGGCATGCGAGCCTGAAAGTCCTCGAGCGCCAGCATGATCCATTTCTGAATCTCGGGGCCATGGGTTTTCTTGTCCGCCAAAAACGAGGAGGTGGGCAGTGGGTGCGAATGGATTTCTGTATAAAGGGTCGCCGCATCTTTGCGAAGCTTACGCTCATAGGTGCTGCCATCTTTGCGGGTGACCGTTTCCTTCAGGTCTTTCAGAAGGGCTTTGTGTCTTGCTTCAAGTTGGGCGACCGAGAGTGTTCCTCCAAGCCGATAAACCTTTCCAACCTGTTCTACATGACCAGAATATTTGGGCACGCGTCTTGCCTCCCCGAAAACCTGAGCTGCGGAATTGAAATGGTTGTCCGTTCCCTTAACCTTTGTCTGAGCCGTTGAGTATGTCTCGATATGGATGAATTGATAGGCCATCACAGTTCCTTTCTGTTGCGTTTCAGAAAGGCTCGGTGAGGTTCATGAAAGTTCAAAACTGGATTTCGTACCCTGAGGGAATGGCGTGCCGAAAGCTGTGGATATCCGATACGTCGGGGCGCGTTTTCTACCCATAGAGACAGACTGTAGGTAGCTTTGAGAGCTACCTGTCTGCCACTTACGCCGTGGGGGCGCTCCGTCGTTTTGCAAGCAAAACAACTGCGCGGGGCCAAGGCCCCTTGCCTGATCGTTAAACAATTTTGATTTTCGCGATACCTCCAGTTGGCCAGACGCTTTACACGAATTCTATTTGGTTTTTCCCGTACGCTATTCCGCTTCGAGCACTATTCCACGACCTTGGGACGTTAATCTGACGACCCCAAGGTATCCACTGTTTCGTGCTAGAGAAACAACGAACGTATTTCCTGTTGGCGGTGTCTGCAACGCTGCCGGAAGCCGCCGTGTGAAATTGTAGATAGCATCATCAATTTCTGGCTCGGAAATTCCAACTCTTCCCGAGTGAACCGTTGCGAGATGAAAAATCTCGGGTGCGTCCGATGGGGAAATTTCCAAAATCCGGAACAGGTCCGTAACTCTGAGAACCCGAGATCCGGTTCGGCGCCACTGTCGGAAACGTTGACGTTGGTCAGGTGAGAGATTGAGCTCTTCGAACAGAAGGTCGACTAACTGTGGGGCGCTTGAATTGAGGTCAATCAACTGTCCGACATCGGTTAGGTGAACAGGCATATTCGCATACGGAGGCGGCAGAGTGATCACCCGAGGCATGGTTGGCTCCAATACGATTTTCGAGGCAAGAAATAGGACCTCGTGTCTCACATGGGCGCGAGTGAGTATTTGAGATTCAGTGGATGATCGGGCGAGTATTCCAAGCCCTCGGTTGCTTGATATGGCAAATAGCGCAGTGATGATTGCAAGACCGGATAATACGACAATAAGCGCAAAACCTCGGATTCTTGGTCGGGCATTTCGTTGCACTGATTGTTCATGCGTCATAGGGTTCATCATATGGGCGCTTGGTACAAAAAACAGTTTGTTGTGATTTTTGGGCATATGCTCTGCTATCTTGCTGTTTTTTTGTATTTCAACTTTGACAGCCCATGGGACCTGAAAGCTCTCATCTTAGCAACCATACTGATTTGGGTCAGCGTTGTCGATTTTGATCGTTTCGAAATACCAGATACCGCATCGCTACTTCTTGCTTTGACGGGCCTTGCGTTTGCGTGGCAGATGGGACGACAAGACATGGTCTGGGCCCTCGTTTCAGGGACGACTTGGGCAGCGTTGGTTTGGGCGGTTGGGCTATTTTACGCACGCTTCCGTGGTTTCGAAGGTCTCGGGTTTGGTGATGTAAAGCTCATGATGGGGATCGGGGCGTGGCTTGGGTTTGATAACACAGGGACCATGTTATTGATGGCCGCAGTTTCGGGAGTGATTGCGATAACATTGATATCTTTGTTGCGCCGATCGAGCTTTTCGGATTTGAAGCACATGGGTATCGCGTTCGGCCCGTTTCTGTGTTTTTCGACGTGGGCCATTTGGTTGCTGAGGGTATGAAATGAAAGTCATTAATAAAAAATTGAGTCGCAAAGCCGGAGTGACGATTTTAGAAGTTCTGGTCGTCCTATCAATCATTGCATTGATCGCTGGGGTCGTCGGCCCGAGGTTGATCGGGTATTTGGGTCGCGCCAAAACGGAGGCCGCGTCTTTGCAGATAAATCAGCTTAAACAAGCGGTTCAACTTTTTTACATCGACGTTGGTCGATATCCATCCGAGGCTGAGGGGCTGGCTGTATTGGTGACGTCCCCGTCCGGAGAGGCTCAGTGGTCAGGTCCGTATCTGGATGATACAGCAGCGATATCTGATCCATGGGGTCGCGACTATCTCTATAAGGAACCAAGGGACGGACATGATTTTTCCGTTGAATCTTTTGGACGAGATGGAACACGTGGCGGAAGCGGCGAAGATGCCGACGTCGGCGGTTAATTCTCGAAGTAGAGGATCGGGGCTATTGTGAATTCTGGCCACGGAGGAGTGGTCCCCTGATTTGCTGTGATACGTATCAGCTGAGGGAGCCGCGTTTCCTCGCTCCACTCTGTGATCCAGTTTGGTTGGTCTTGGGTACCATCAAAGTATGATATTTTGAGTTCCGTCACGTCGCGAAGCAACACGCGCCGATCTTGATCGAGGACTGAGCCGACGTCGTCGAGAAATGAAAGTGCCATGGTTAGATCAGAGCCTTCTTGCTCCAGCACTACATTCATTGCTGCGGCTTGTCCGTGGAATGGAGTCGCCGCGAAGGTATTGAAACTAAGTCTCCTGTCCGTTCCAAACATACCCGATGGAATGTTTGATAGAAGGGTCGGGGAACTGATATTTTTGATCCAGCTTCGAAGACGGATACGAAGGGCAATTTCGTTTTGGTTTTTCGAGATTTCTTGCGTCCGATCTAAGAGTCTGACTCCTAGGGATGTGGTCGTTATCAGCCCCACGGTAATGACTGCCAAAAGGGCCAGAGCGACAAGAAGCTCTAGTAGGCTTAGACCCCGCTTTCCCCGAGTCATTGGGTAGCCACCAGTGTTTTTAGGGTTGCAAGAAGGCGCCCATCAGCTCCAGATATAGTTATGTGCGCTTGGGCCAAGTCTGGCAGATAGTCGGATGCGCCGTAGGACTCGACGATGGTTTGAACACGCCAATCGCCATAGGTGGTTTCGGACACTCCGAGCTTGATCGGAGCATCTATGCCAAGCCGTTCTGAGATCGACACGGCGAAATCAAGGGCCAAAACCTTTTGCTCTTGATCTGACGCAAGTGACAGGAGCAGGGCTTGGTTGGGAACCACTGCGCTAAGGACAAGCGACATGACTGCAAAGGCAATTAATACCTCCAAAAGAGAATATCCGGCACGTCTCTTCATGGGGCAGTAGCGTGAATAAGAGTAGCGGTTAACGGATCGATTTCGAACCATCTCTCCTGCGCCGATACTAGAATACAGAAGCGGACTGGCTCGGCAGTGCCATCAGAAAAGAACACCAGTTCATACCCGTCGGCAATGCAGGTATCATCCAGCAGATATAGGCGTTGGGTTTGTCCAAGACGGGCAGCATTGTTGTGTGTGTTTGCGATGTCTCTAGACAATACGGCGACACGACCCTGTGCTTTCACAGAGTCTGAGGGGCCACTGGCTCCGCTGGACAAGACACCAATAGATAGAGCAAGGACAGCGAGGACGACCATGATCTCAAGCATTGAAAATCCCGACCGTGGTGACGCCGAATTCGAACTAAAGCACTGCATCGTTCAGGTCCATTATTGCTGAAATCGTCGATAGAATAATCGCACCAACGGTGAAGCCGATGAGCAGCGTTAGGATCGGGGTCAAAAGTTTGACGGCTTGTGCGAGCGTCGCGGCCGTTTGATCCTCGAGCTTCGCTATTGCGGGAGGAAGAACCTTGTGAAGGCTGTCAGTTTGCTCGCCTGTACTTAGAACCGCGGTTGTTAGGGGGTCCACAAGTTCTTGGCTTAAGATTGTGGTTCTGAGTGTGGCTCCATCCTCAATCGCGTCTACAGCGTCCGCAAGTGCACGTTTCCATTTGGGAGATTGTGCGGTGTCCGCGGCTATTTTCATGGCGTGCTGGAGCTGCGAGCCGCTACTCAATAGCATATCGAGAGTACTGCAAAAATTCAGTGTTTCCTTCTGCTGAATATATCGTCCAGTGACTGGGAGGTACTCAAGAAGTGTATGGAACATCCGAATGATGCGCGGACCAAGTACGACTAGGCCTATTAAACCAAATGTGGATACCCCCATGGTGGTCGCAATATGTGTTGTCACGCCATCTCTGAGAGACAGCATAAGCGCAATCACAAATGGTGGCTCAGAATTTGACGAGCGAAATACTGGGGCGAGTGTTGGTGCGAGATAGAAAACCAGCAGCCCAATCACCAGAATAGACATTGCCAGCAATATTGCTGGATAAATTAGAGCCTGTTGAAGCTGGCGTGATGTTCGGATTTCGGCCCGAAGCGATGTTGCGATGCGCTCGGTAACATTTGGAAGGGTATTCGAACGTTCACCAAGTTCTACGAGCGAAATGAGTCTAGCTGGGAGGTTTGTTGCGTGTTTTGCGAATGCCGTGTGGAGTGGATCACCATTTTCGACGTCTCGGGCCGTATTGGTTATGGCGTAGCGAAATGCTTTGTCTTCTGTCATGTCAGCGCAGGATCGAAGGGCTTGGGCAAGTGGAAGGTTTGCCGACAGCATTGTCGATAAAGAGTCGAAAAACGGTTCTAGGACATTGTTGCTTATCGGCTTTGGCGGACCAAAAGAAATATCTCGTGCCCACCAAGGTGCTTTGGCTGCACCTTCGACCACGGAAATTGGAACACAGCCGCGCTCATCAAGAATGTCCAATGCCGCAGATTCGGTATCACAGATCAGTTCCCCGCTGACTGCTTTTCCACTTGGATCGAGAGCTTGAAATGAAAAACTCGGCACGCGCGTTTCTTTCGAGAAGGGGCTTAATTGATGGCGCGGTGGCCTGTATCAGGCGAGCTTATTCCATTGGAGATAAGCCCGTTTGCTCCGCCCAGGCGATTGCGTAGTTCATCGGTCACGCTACGAGACTCTTGTCCATTTCTAATCACACGAGGCGTAATGAGAATAAGCAGCTCGGTTCGGCTCACCGTATCGCTTCTATTGCGGAACAATGCCCCAAGGACTGGAATATCGCCGGCACCCGGGATTTGTGCGTTGTTGCGATTGTTGTTTTCTTGGATTAACCCGCCAAGGGCGATTGTTTGGCCGTCTGATACGACCACCGAAGTTTCAATTTTTCGGGTAGAGATCGTCGGGCTATCGATGCCCGAAGTTGTTGTGCTGGCCACACTGCTCACTTCTTGTTCAATTTCAAGAGACACCTGACCACTTGATGAAACTCTGGGCTTAACGTTTAAGATGATCCCAGTGTCTCTAAATGAGATTGTGTTGACCACTGGTGCATCGAGTGAACCGGTGTCTTGAACTTGTTGTGTTGCAATGGGGACCTCGTCACCGATTTGTAGCTTTGCCTCTTGGTTGTCCACCACGAGCAGGCTGGGCGACGACACTACGTTTACATTTGTAATTGAGTTAAGTGCATTGATCGCGACCGCAGAACTGGTGCCCTCGAAGATGAGCGATAGCCCCGGGAATGTCGCGCCTGTGCTGCCACTGGCCGAGTCTGTGAATGTTGAGGTTGCGCTTCCGTTTTCAAAAAACCACCGCAGGCCAAAACTCAGTTCGTCGTTTAGAGACACTTCAGCGATTGTGGCCTCAAGCAAAACTTGCACAGGAGTTGTGTCGAGTGAATAAATGAGCTTTGCGAGACTCTCTTGTTCGCTGTCGTTCCCCCACACGATGACCGCATTTTTTGTTTCGTCGGCTATAACGCGGGGGCTTCCTTCGACATTTGAAGATTCTGCGGCGGACACGTCGTCAAGCATTTCGGAAAGGATTGGAGCGAGATCGGGTGCGCTCCGATTTTGCAGATTGTACACGACAGGTCTGCGTTGCGATCCACCAGCAGTTTTATCTAGGTCGCGAATCCAACGCTCTGCGTCCTGTAGATATGAGGACCGAGAAGACACGACAAGAACCGCGCTTAGTCGTGACGAAGGAACGAAAGTTATCACGTTTTGAAGGCTTCCGCCTTCTTGATTTTCAAAGATGATGTTGAGTTCTTCCACGACCGCTTCGGGTTCAGCGGCACGGAGTTTGAACAACCCGACTGATTTGCCCTTAAGGACGTCCACATCAAACAAGTTCACGGCCTCGATCGCGGCGTTGATTTCGTCACGCGTTCCCGAAATCAAAAGAATATTTCGAGCAGCGATGGGTTGTAGACGAACTGACGACCCAGCGATCGGCTCAAGGAGGCGGACCATCTCTGTGGTCCCTATGTATCGAAGCGGTATGGCCACAACACGCGCACCAAGTGTTTGTGACGCGCCAGCGCGCCCAACCCGTTGGGTTGCACCGTTCGTTGAAACAATATTGATCATGTTGTTGGACTCTTGCATGACTGCGCCGTTCAATTCGAGGATCGTTTGAAAGGTTTCCAGCAGTTCCCGTTCAGTGAGAGGCTGTGTCGTTTGCAATGTAATGCTGGCATTCAGCTCAGGTTCAACTGTGTAGCTTTTCTCGAGAGCCTCACCCAAAACCGCATGGGCCGCTTGCTCGACTGGAACATCAATGAGGTTCAGGGTGAATTCGCCCTTGTTGGAAGTCTCAACAAGGCGCGTCTTGTTTCGATCAGCGTCTGCCAAAAAATTATCTGTACCGACAACACGCCGATCGGATGTAGGGCCGTTCAACGCTGCTTGGAACGTCTCAATGGCCGAGCTTTCGCCCCCTGGAGCGTTTTGCATATTGGCCAGAAGAGACGGGCGAGGTCGCTGTCCTGTAGACGTGGGTGCGCAGGCTGTCACGAGAAACACCGCAGCGAGTAGAACAAATGTACATATTGATACGGTTGAAATTCGTGTCACTTAAATAACTCCACATTTACTTCGCGGGCGCCGTTAGAAAATTTTACTTCATATGCGCTAATTTTGGTTAGAACCCAACCCTCGATTTCTTCGCCTTCTGATATCCATACTGGGCCCGAGGAATCGGTTCCAACAAGCGCTGTGGGGCTGGGACCCCCAGATAGAACGCCATTCACAGAGAGCCCCGCCGGCAGTTCCTGAGGGCGCGATGACGCAGGAACAACTGGACGACTTGTGTTTTCTTCAGACTTAGCTTGTTGGATCACTGGACGGCGGTTGGCGTTAAACAGAGGGCGATCCAGGATCGCGTTGTAAAAAACCTCGGGACGCTGGATAGGTAGGCGCGGCTGTTTTTGCCCCTCAGAGGGTTCTGCGCGATCTACTACCAATAGCTGCGGTGGTGTGGGGGCGGGGTGCGCGACGGCGAGCTTCCAGGATGTGTGACCTGCTATCAATGTGAGGCTTGCCAAAATGCTGGACCCTATTAGTGCTAGATAGAGCTGTTTCATTGTGGCACCGGTTTTACTATGATCGGCGCGGTGACCTCGAGTTGCACAAAGATATCGGGGTGCGTGCTTGTGGTCGTTGGGCGTGCAAGTCTTCGAATATGGGCGGACGTCACAACGACTGCGGGTTGGGAATACTCGAGCTCTTTCAAGAAGGGCACAAGAAGAACAAGGTTTGCCTCAAATTCAAGTCGAAAGCTGATGGACGCAAAACTGTCTTGATGGTTGTTTTGTATCGGAGCGATTGAACGCATTTTGATGCCTGCATTCCCCGCTATATTGTTTATGCCCGATTGAATTTTCGCAGTAGCTTCAGCTGTTTGGCGTGCTTCCCACAACAGGCGTGAAACGTCATCGGTTTGGAATGCGTTTTTTTCATTCGATAGCCGAGCAACGCTTTGCTCAAGACGATGGCGTTCCGAGGTGAGCGAAGCAGAGAGGTCGAATACGTTGCCACGCCAACTGGAGATGCCGCTCAGAAGAAATGCCCCAAAAGCGATGGTGACAATGAGGATGAAGCCAACCATTAAGGCTTGTTTGTTTCTCATCAGGTCCATTATTGAGCCCGTCTCGTAGAAGTAAAGGTTAGCTCGAAACGCTCTCCGCCTTCGTTGGTTCTGGCGACTGGGCCCGACAACGCGACAATATACGGTAGGTTTGAATTCGTCAGTCTGAGGACGAGTTCGGCGGCAGAGGCCGTGGTTTCCCCGTTAACGACGATGGTGTCGGGCGAAAAGCTAAAACTGCTAATCCATACGCTGTCTGGCAGCGCCACCGTGACTTGGCGCAATGTATCCACCAGCTTAGGACGGCGTACGACAGATTCGATGAAATCGGCTCGTTCTTTATCCGCTTTAGAGAGATCTTCGATCTCTTTTCGCAGTGTCAGAGCCCGAGTTTGCAGTTCAGTCAGCTCGTGTTGTTGCAGAGCGTTAGCTGAGCGCTCCGAGAGTGCTGGGAAAAGCCAGATAAACCCGAGTAGACCTATGAATGCTGCGAGCAGAACTGAATTTAGACGACGAATGTACTTGGATTTTGAGTTGACTTCAGGCCCGAAGTCGCAAATGACCACATCCCCTGAGGGTGCCTGTACCAGAAAACGGCGGACAGTCATGCCCCTTAGATGTAGGGCACGTTTGTATATAGTTATGTCCGTGCGTTTTGCGATCCATTGTATGAGGGGTAGCTTAACATCTCTGCGTCGTTCAATGCCCCAATAGACCTCATCGCCTGAAAACGGAGTTTTTCGGGTAAGGTCTAGCGTCGCAACCGCGCGCGATTGTGTGTGATTTAGCGTTGGGCAAGAAATGTTGCGTTTAAGCAGAGCTTCCTGCGGGAGGACGACGTCAACTATATGACTTATTTGAGATATTGCCGCATGATCTAAATCTCGAAGCTCGGCCATCGAAAGTGTTTCGTTCGCTGATTCCGGATCGGACTGGGCGCCCGTACTAACGTAAACGCGTTTCGCAATTGCTTGGCCAAAGAACAGCGCTCCGACATGGTCAAAGACGAGTTTTAGCCGCTTCAAGGGCTTAGAACTGATGTGTTTTGTCGTTGAAATCACGTTGGCAAATCTGTTTGTTCACAAAATAGTTAACAGTGCCTATAGGCTTACTCACAACCTATGGTAATAACAACATATTTGAATAAAAAGTAGGTATTGATCAGATGCAGTCTATGCGCGCGCCATTCAACGGGGATGGTTTTATCGGGTTTCTTGAAGCCAATCAGCATCTGAGTAGCTCTGCGTGCGAGCGGGTCCGGCTTGCATCGCTAGAGACGGGTACAAGCCCTGAGCGTGTAGTCTTAGAATTGGGGCTTCTGGCTGAAGACCAAGTGTTTCGGGCGCTCGCTAATTATCTGGAGCTACGCTATATAGAGCTAAAGGACCTTTCTAACGGCCTTGTCGACGAATTGGGGTTAGAAGTTTCATTTTTGGCTAGGGTCAGAATGGTGCCTGTTGCGGTTGTTGATGAAACGGTCATTTTGGCGACTGCTGATCCGCAAATGGAAGATCTGATGTCGAGCATGTCCTTTAGTTTGGGCATGGATGTAGAAGGGGCGATAGCATCTCCATCCACTGTCGCAAGCGCATTGCGCCAAGATGTCGGCGATGAAGACAGCAATGGTAAGGCCGTTAGTGGGGACATTGAGCGCTTGCGTGCGCTGGCCAATGACGGCCCAATCATCGGCCTAGTGAACGATATCATTGCCAAAGCCGTTTCATCAGGTGCGTCGGACATACATCTTGAGGCCCAGGCACAGGGGGTGCGTGTCCGTTTTCGGGTTGATGGGTTGTTGGAGACCGAACGCTTGATTAGCGATGACATGCGTCATTCGATTGCCTCCCGTATTAAAATCATGGCCGACCTCAATATCTCTGAGAAACGCCGCCCGCAAGATGGGCGTGTCGAAACGGTCGTGAGGGGCAGGGCGGTTGATATTCGAGTATCCACTCTTCCCACTCAGATGGGTGAGAGTATCGTTATGCGCTTGTTGGATCGCGACCGCGTAAAACTGGATTGGGATGCGCTGAATTTTCCAACGCACAGGGTTGCTGAAATCCGATCAATCATGGCGCAGCAGAATGGAATTTTTCTGGTTGCTGGACCGACCGGAAGCGGCAAAACAACGACGCTGTATACCGCACTGCAGGAGGTAAACACTCAGGACCGGAAAATTGTGACGGTTGAAGATCCGGTTGAGTACACCCTAGAGGGCGTGAACCAGGTTCAAGTGAACGAGGCCGTCGATATGACGTTTTCTGCCGCGCTTCGTGCGATTTTGCGCCAGGATCCGAATGTTGTGATGGTAGGTGAAATTCGGGATGAAGAAACGGCTGAGATCGCTGTTCGTGCAGCACTCATTGGGCGATTAGTACTGTCCACTATTCATACGAACGATGCTGTCGGTGCGATTGACCGGTTGCTTGATCTTGGCGTAGCTCCGTATCTCATTGGTTCAACCTTGCGGGGAGTGCTCTCGCAACGGTTGGTTCGGAGGCAGTGCGCAGAATGCGGTGGTAAGGGTTGTGAAAAATGTAACTCTACTGGGCTTCGCGGAAGATTGAGTGTGTCTGAGATGCTCACCGTTACCCCTGAGATTTCAGAAGCGATATCAGCAGGGTCTCGTGGGCAAGAGATGCATAAGGTAGCTAAATCAAACGGTTTTACGACGCTAGAAAGTGAAGCAACCCGTCTAATCGAAATGGGCGCGATCTCGCAAGTCGAAGTACATAGGTCAGTTTCGTGACGAAGCGATTGGGGGGTAACTAAAACGTGAAAAAAGTTAATTTTTTCCTTGCTCGAAAAATATTAACGGGTTAGCTCTCGCCAGAGTTGTTATTTGATTTTCAATATGTTTGATGAATTTGCAGGGGGTTGCATTGAAGTTTTCTACCATTTTGGGTGCCGTATTTGGCACAGCAGTCGTTTTCGCATCTTCATCAGTATTCGCAGATACCAGTTTTTCACTCCCTATCGCCGCCGAAACCGGTGAAAGCGTTCGGCTTGATCCGACGGATGCATTCGAAGCCGATACGGAAACGCTCTTGGCCGTTGATTGGTCGTGGGAGCAGCGCCCTGCGACAAGCGTTGCCAACTTTGATTACAGCGATGTATTGCGTCCGAACGTCACCCCCGACGTGCCCGGTACGTATATTGCACGCGCAGATTTTTCTAATCAGCAAACCGACGAACACGTAACCACTGTCTTCATTGAAATCGGTACTGGCGGCGTTTCGCCGGTGGCACGAATCCAAGCGAGAGGCCTCCCAGACGATGCGAGCATCCTGACGCTGGATGGGAGTGAAAGTTTCGATGTTGACGGCGATCGCTTAACATATTCTTGGACGGTTGCGTCAAAACCTTCTGATGCACTGGTCGAGTTTTCGAAGCCAACAGATGTCCAAACATCGGTGTCGTTTGATCAAGCAGGCGAATATACATTCGCACTCGTGGTTCAAGACGAAACAGGCCGCACTTCATCACAATCAAGCTTTGACCTATCCTATACTGGCGAACAATCAGATGGGAAACGTCGGGGGCATCACGGCTACCACGTGCAATCGAAGTATGGGCGCGGCGGACACGGGTACGACGACGTGAGTTGCCAGGCCTCGCGGTCCCGTGGAAACGGTCACGGCAACCACGGTGGAAGCGAATGTGCGACGGACTACTATCGCAATGTTGCTCCAGTCGCTTCGATTACATTTGACCAGCACATCGTTTCGGCGAATGAAGCTTTGGTGGTCGATCCCTTTGCGAGTACCGACATTGACGGTGACGTCCTGACCTCGGAATTTTTTGTTATCTCTGCACCAATCGGTGCGGACTATGATCTTCAGACCGTTTCTGATGGCCGTCTAAGTTTCTCAGGGGACACGGCAGGTGACTATCTTTTGTCTCTACGGGTCTCTGACGGCGATTACACGGATGTAGACCATCTTTTGATTGAGGTCGGATCCGATACATCGGTACGGCCAGTCGCGCGCATTTCTGACACTGAGGCGGCTGTTGGGGTGCCGGCGGTTCTTGATGGGACACAAAGCTATGATTTTGACGGAAGCGCAATTGACTACGCATGGGCGCTTCTTAGTCGCCCGGAAAATAGCCAAACTGAAATCGCTACGCCATCAGCCCGGCTAACAAGCTTTACTCCTGATGTCGCAGGTACGTATGTTGCACAGCTTACGGTCTTTGACGATGCGGGTGCATCTGTCCCGACAACTATTGTGATTGATACAGATGTTGTTCTGCCAACAGCGCATGCTGGTGTTGATGCTAATCTAGTTACGTCGCCCCATTCACTCAATGGCGGCAATTCTAGTGGCGTCGATCTATTGTACTACTGGGCCAACATTGGTCTGCTGGGGGCGGACGAACTTGGTGAGATTTCTGACGCGGATGCACAAGTGGCATCTTTGTTCAGCGCGGTCTCTGAGGCGAGCTTCAAAGACGTACTCAAAACCCAAAGCGTCTATCATCTGAAACGCTCCAATCACGACGACACCTGCTCGTTCGATACTCGGGTTCCTTCTGATATCGTAGGAGCATCGGCATCCGAGCGCGTCTCGGTTTCTCTTGCATCTCGTGGGCGTCTGTCTGGCCAATCTGTTTGGGAAATTGAGAATAAGAAGAACTTTACACGTGTGGTAACGTTGGAAAACCGTGCGGGTGAAACACTTGGTTCGTATTCTGTCCCAGGACGAGTTTCAATTCATGTAACCACAGATGAAATTCAGTCGAACCAGAAAGTTACTGCGCGTGTCGACGGAAAATCGGTTGATAGCGAGCGTGCAAAAACGAATTCGTTTAGCAGAAATAATCCGGTTTGTTCTGGCTCGAATTCGACCGTAGCTCAACTGATCGTCAGCGACGCGTTTGGTGTGTCCACTCCTGATACTGTTTTTGTTGGAAACGGAAATTTACGCCCTGAGTTGTTCGGCGGTGAGACCATCGAAGCTGTCGCGGGTGTTTCCGCGTTGCTTGACGGGGCATCATATGCATTCGATGCCAATGACGATACTCTGACATTTGCTTGGGCGCTTATCGGTCGCCCCGAAGGGAGCGCAGTAACAGTCGCATCCGACCCAAATCAACAGATCCTTGTCGCTGACGCCTTTAATGTTACTCCTGATTTGGCAGGCGACTACGTCATTCAGGTCATGGCAACAGACGGCACACACATTGCTGAACCTGCGGTGGTTGTGGTGACGGTGGCGAACGCGGCGCCTATTGCCAATGCGACAGGCGATACAAACGTTTATGTCAATGAAATCGCGACACTGGATGGCAGCGGGTCGTATGATCCGGATGGCAATGCGCTGACCTACTCTTGGTCTGTTGCATCTGCGCCGGACGATAGTAGCGCAATTATCAATGATACGGCGTCTGCAGTCGCGTCATTTATTCCGGATCGTCGAGGGACCTATGTTTTCTCACTTGCGGTATCGGACTTCTCTGCGACGTCGGGGACTGCAACTCACACGTTGCTTGTCCCGAACCGTGATCCATCTGCAATGCTGAATGGACCAACAGGCATCGAATTGGGCGCGACGGCAACCTATGATGCGTCCGGTTCCTCGGATGCTGATAACGATCCGCTGGCATTTACTTTTTCGATTAGCTCCTCTCCGATCGGCGCAGCTACAGATGTGGTTGTCCTCGGGAATGGTCAGTTTTCCTTCACTCCAGACACTGCGGGTACCTACACGGTAGAGATGATCGTTTCCGATGGTCTCACCACGTCCGTGCTCACTCAGGATCTTGAGGTTGAGGCCTCGAACAGTGCCCCAATCTTGGATGGCCTGAATGCAGCTTACACCGTAGAGCTTGGGCTTGAGCTGGCGCTGACCCTCTCCGGGAGCGACCCAGATGGCGATCCAACCAGTTTCTTTACCTCTCAACTTCCACTTCCTACTGGGATCACACTTGATACCCAGACCGGTGAACTACGTTTCCGTCCAGAGGCAGGGCAAGTTGGTTCTTACGCCCTTACGCTTGGTATTACCGACGGAACCCGCACGGATGTTGCTGATATTGTTATTGATGTCGTAGACGGCACTGCAAGCGATACATCGGTATTTGGGCGCGTACTCGACGCCGAAGATTTCGCAAATGGTGTGGAAACGCCTCTCGTTGGCATGCCCGTTCTACTTGAAGATTCAGCTTTGCAAACCACAACGGATGCCGACGGTGTGTTTACGTTTGGCAGCTTGGCAACCACATCTGATGTCTTGATCATTGATCCGAATGCGGATGGCGGCCCAGGAGGGTACCTCACCACTGAACGCGCAATCACGATTACAGAAAATCAAAACCGCGATCTTTCTCCCGAATTCCTTTTGACAGCGGTTAACGAGGGCTGTGCGATTGTTGTCGCGGGGCAGGACACCGTGTTGAACGGCGCTTTGACAGGTATACAAGTCAGCATTGAAGCAGATTCCATTTTTGACGCCGCGGGTGAAATTTATGCAGGAGAGGTGTGTCTCGGCTCTCTGCCACAACAAACCCCTCATGCTTCATTCGATGAGGACACGCTCGCGTGTCAGATCTATGGGCTAAGCGCACCAGGTGCGACCTTCAGTTCTGGCGTGTCATTGACCAGCACAAACTTTGACAACTTGCCCGAGGCGACCAACCTCGAACTTTGGTTGAAGTCTGGCTCTGGCAATTTCCGTCGGACATCCCCTGCGACTGTTGATGCGGGTGCCGTGACTGTCAGCTCAACAACGGGCACAGGTGCGTCAGAATTCATGTTCACCTTCTTGCCGCAGGCTCCAAAGACGGAGCTGTCGGACGACCAACCGACCGGCAATTATATGCTGTCGGCATTCGATGGGAACGTAAACCAAAGCTACATGCTTCCTGGGTATTTTGCATTCAACCAACAACAAGACGTTGCCCTCAGCTATAACTCCGCGACGGCCAACCCAAACATCATTCTTGCGGGTGATGTGACCATTTCCGAGAACAGCTCGCTTCCTGTGTCGTTGTCCACGCGCATTGACGCCAGCGGATTGAACGTGAACTCGGATGTCACTTGGACACCACGGACAGGCGCAAATGGCCAGACACCAGCGCTTGTTGGTGAGGCGGTAACGCTTCGACAGTCTGCGCCGTTTGACGCGACGGGTGTTGCGTCGGGTCGTTATCCGTATACGTTTGTGTCCAAGGCGCACTACGATTGTTCAACGGTTTCCGCTCAACATGATGCCGAGGTCTATATCCAAAACGACGCCCAAAGCCCCTATGGCGCGGGCTGGTCCGTCGATGGTTTGCAAAAACTAACGGTTGATCCTGATGGCGGGATCACTGTGATCGATGGTCTCGAAGTGTCTACATTTGAGCCAAAACCAACCCTGTCTTCATTCGATGGTGAAACACTGACGTTTGAGGGGCTAGGCGTTGAAGACATCGGAATTGCCGACGTCGACGGTAACGGTTTCGATGATATCGTGTTCCCCGAAAGTGGTACGGGATCGCTATCGGTGCTTCTGAACTTTGGTGATCGTAAATTTGAACGCGGCGAGAGTATCGTTGTTGGTCCCGTGACGGTTATTCCTGAAGATGACTCCAACTATTCGCCCAATCTACGAACGGCTGCAGTTGGTGATTTCTCGGGCGATGGTTTCCCTGACATTGCGCATGTCAGCGTGAACTACACGTACTTTACGTATGGTGATGGATTTGGCTTGGGGCTAGGGGATTACACCCGTAGCGGCCGCTCATATTCGCGATCAAATGATTTCGCGGTCACCGACGTAAACAACGATGGCCTAATTGATTTGGTTGAGCCTAGCTGTATTTGGTGTTCCCAGCTCACACAGACTTACGATATTCCTCCACGCGTCTGGTTCAACACTGGTACGGGCAATCCGACCATTTCAAACCTTCCTGAAATATTAGATTCTTATAAGCCGCTTCAGGTTGTCGCTGGTGACATCGACAACAATGGGTTCGCGGATATTATGTATCGCTCTGCATCCGGAATCTATTTTCAGTTCAATCAAGATGGCACGAACTTCGTCAATGGACTTGATACGATAGACAGCGCTTACACCAACTTGTTGGGCCACTATGCGGACTTCTCTGACGTGAATGGCGATGGTTATCTAGATGTGATCCTTAGCGAGGCAACCAGCCTTTCCCTGTTTATCAACGAGGACGGTCAAACGTTCGGGCCAGCAATCGACATCGCGCGACCAGCAGAGGCAGGGCCAAAATCAACGGTCAATTTCGTTGACGCCGACAAAGATGGAAACGTCGATATCCTCTTAACTTCGGAGGACGTTTTCGCAGTCTATAATGGGCTAGGTGACGGTACATTCCTACCGCATGAAGAAGGCCAGCTGAGCCATTCCGTGCGCGAAGCAATTGTTGTCGATCTTGACCAAGACGGCAGCGATGATCTGGTCTCCAACCAAATTCGCTCAGTTTCTATAGATTTCTCTGATCCGACGGCCAGTGGTCTTTACATTGCGGGCAATGGAGAATTTTCCGAATTGACCAAGCTCGCGGATGGAACGTGGGAACGTCGCTACAAAGACGGCACCAAAGTTTTGTTTGACGCAAATGGGCTGCAAACCGCCACGGTTGATACGCATGGCAATAGCATCACCTACGCCTATACGCCGGAAGGCGCGCTTGCGAGTAAAACCGACCAAGCAGGTGGCGTGACTGCTTTTGCATACTATGCGACCGGACAACTGCAATCGATTACCTATCCTGATGGTCGTACGACGGAGTTTGAATTCAATAACATTGGTGAACTTGTTGGCATCGAAGAGCCGACAGGCAGTGTCGTGCGGTTTGCATACGACGATAATAATCAGTTGGTGTCGACCACGAACCAAAACGGAAACTCGACGTCATACGATTATGACGACATGGGTAACCTCTCCGGATCAACGCTGCCGGATGGTTCATCCATCAGTACTCAGATCGCGAGCTCGCTTGGCTTGGTCGATGGACTTGGCTCGAGCCTTCCAAATCCACTCGTGTATGTCGAGCCTGAGGACCGTGTTACTCAGATTGTTGACCGGAAGGGGAATACTTCAGAGATTATTGTCAACGCATTCGGTGCGACAGTTCAAGTGACCGACCCACTTGGCCGAGTCACAAGGATTTCGCGAGCTGATGACAACGTCGTTACCCAAGTTGCGCGCCCATCTGAGGCTACGGCTAACGGTGTTCGTGTCGATGCGATGCAATATGATAACAATGCAAATGTGACACTATTAACCGAGGCAGTTGGAACTGAGTTCGAACGTTCAACCGCCTATGAGTATGAGCCCGAGTTTAACAAAGTTACTCGTAAAACTGATGCGGATGGCTTTGTGACGCAATATGAATATGACGAATTTGGGGTTGCCACATCCATCGTCGACGCCGAAGGAGGGGAACGTACTTTTGCATACAACGCGCTCGGAAAGCTCATCGCGCGTACTGACGAAAATGGCAATGCGACTGTGTTCGATTACGGGCAAGATGAAAACCTAGCGCGGATTGAGTATGCGGACGGTTCTGTATCCACGATGGACTACGATGCTTCGGGGAATATCGCGGTTGTTAGTGAGGCCGTTGGGACACCACACGAACGCCAAGTACAGCGTACCTATGATGCTTTGAATCGCGTCTTAACGGTTGAGCTCACGGGTGCAGACGGAATCCAAATCGATGGCCTCACTGAGTATAGCTATCTGCCGGCAGGCAACCTTGGCGCGATGACCGATGAAACCGGTCTCGTCACGAGCATGGGTTATGATGCACTTGAGCGTCTTATTGCTTTGGATGATCCGACACAGGGTTTGATCCAGCGGGTTTATAACGAGGCGGGTGAAGTCGAGCAGTACATCAATGGTGATGGTGAAACCTATGAGTACGGTTACGATGCTGTAAGTAGGTTGACCGAAACAACGGACCCTCTTGGGTATGTCAAATCCTTTGGCTACGACGCGCGTGACAATGTGAAGTCTGTAGTTGACGGGCGCGGCGGCGTAACAACCTTTGGCTTCGACGCATTGGATCGAATGACCAGCCGTACCAACCCCATCGGCGAGACGATGACCCGGGCCTATGATCTTCGGGACAATCTTGACACGTTGATCCGTGAAGATGGTGTGGTCGAAACTGCCACCTACGACGGCCTCGGTCGACGGACCGCTGTTATCACGCCAGACAACACATTGTCCTATGCATATGACCAGCGCAGTAATTTGATCGAAGCTGCGGATGACGACAGTCGTGTTACGTTCACATATGATGAACGTAACCGTCTCCAAAGCACGACAACGGATGGGTCTGTTGGTCCCCAGCCTGAGGTCACTATCAGCTATGCCTACGATGAGCTGGATCGCCGGACGTCGATGTCAGACAGCCTTGGTGGAACCACCAACTATGCTTATGATTTCGAAGATCGGCTAACTGACCTGACTGCGCCGTGGGGCACAATTTATAGCTTTGGCTATGACGGGGAAGGGCGTAGAACTTCGCTTACTTCCACCTCCGGTCGCGCGACGTCGTATGAATACACAAACGGTCTGCTTTCTGCGCTAAATCATGCACAGTTTGGTGTTCAGATCACCGATCTACACTACGCATATGATATCGATGGGCAGCTTTCTTCCATCACCGACAACCTAGATCCGACGAAGTCACTTGAGATCATCCACGACGATCTCAATCGCTTAACGCAGGTTGCTGAAGGTATTCCAACGGGCCAAGGCGGTGTACCGATCCCGATTGAGGACTACGCCTATGATGAGGAAGGCAACCGTCTCGCATCCCATCTCTCCACGCTATATCTAAGCAATGAGCACAACCAATTACTTGAAGACGATAGCTATACCTATGACTACGATCAGCGCGGTAATCGCGTTGCTCGCACTGATAAAACCACTGGTGCTATCGAAACCTATGGCTATGACAGCCAAAACCGCTTGATCAGCTATGCGTCAGATACAACATCCGCGACCTACGCCTATGATGCATTGGAGCGGCGTATTGCGAAAACAGTTGATTCATCGGAAACGGCCTATATTTACGATACAAATGCAGAGTTTTCCTTAGAAACTGATAACATCACGCTTGAGTTCACGGAAAACTCTTTGGTTCGACGATGGTCCCATTCGTTTGAGACTGACGAGCCGCTTGGTTTCGAGGCATATACAGCAGTGGCCGAACCGACAACGGGGAGCGCATATACTATCTTTTCCGACCGGCAGGGTGCGCCGCTCAAAATTGTAGAACAATCTACGGGAAGTCTTGCCGCTGAATATAGGTACAGTGGATATGGTGATATCGAGCAGACTCAAGGAGCGCTGGTCCAGCCGTATGGTTACACGGGTCGAGAGTATGATCCTGAAAATGGGCTGTATCATTACCGGGCGCGGTCCTACGACCCCAAAAATGGAGTTTTCTTACAGAGCGATCCTACAGGGTTTGGTGGTGATCAGGAGAATCTATATACTTATGTTGCGAATAATCCGTTCGGTTTGTCAGACCCATCAGGACTTGCGGTGTCGTCTGACTGGGTAGTCGCTACATCAACCACGGCTACAATGGGGATGGCTGTATTGACCATTGGCGGCAACATGAACAATTTGGCCGATAACGTTGCGGCAACCTTGGGCGGGCTCTGGGATATTCTTAATCAAGCGGAAAAAGACGCGGCGAGGTATGACAGCCAAACGAATCAAGACGATCCCAATTGTTATAATGCAAAAGTGCTAAAGGCACGCGCAGAACAAATTGTAAATCAGCTAGGGCAATGCAAAGCTGGACACACTGTTGGTCAACGTATTTTACGCTACCGAGCTTATTCCGAACTGGCGGCTGCACGTAGGAACGTGCTAACCGCTTGCCATGGTGGCAAAGGAGACGACGGACACAATGATGAAATTCGCAAAGCCAATAAATCAGCCATGGAATGTGGCATGGTGGGTCGATAGTAGGAAGGGATTGTGGAATGCGAATGACACCGGTTGAATTCTCGCCAATGACCCACGCAAAGATGGTGTTGGATTTCGATACCCATTTCCGGTCTTTGACGACGCCTCTTGCTATGTTTGTAGGGAACGACGCGTATGAGAACGAAGGTGTTCGGTCGCTCATTACGTCTGGCACGAACGTAGGCTTTGACGAGAACTTTGATCTACGGATCGCTCAACTGTGGTTCCGTATGACACGCGAACAAAAAACACACTGTGTACTTAGGGTTATCGGGAGCTGTTTTCATTATCACTTTGGCAAATTCAACGCCTTGGATACCGTTGTGGACCATCTGGCGGAGGAAAATGGAATAGAAATCATTACACAGCTGGCCGGCAATCAGCGCCATTTTGTTGAGTACTGGTGTGACTTTATGCTCGAGTTGGGAGAAGACGCTATTGGTGACGGGGTATATCGCTCAATGGATCAAATTAGAGAGTGGCTTAGGCGGGAGAATAACGGTTCTGGCTTATGATGGGTGCTAAGAATGATAGCAACTAGACCGGTATCGTATCACACTTAAACAAGATGTAGTCAGCCCTCGAGGCCCTGGATGAAGCTGGAGATAATGCGTCATTTGATCTGTTGTTGATTGAACTTGTCGCATTGTTTCGGTCTGCGGGCAACGACAATTTGGCCACGCGGCCGCCTCATGGTCGCTGCTGCTTATACTTGGAAAACTTGATGAGGCGCTTGATGCCTTTGAACAGACCATCGCAGAGACGAGAGATGTGTGCCCTGACTTCGCGAAGGCAGCTGGGATTTCGCCGGAACTTGATAAAAACAGTTCGAGAGCTTTCAGGACCAGATATCGGTTTTTGCCTTGTCCGAAAACCAGAAAAAACGATTGGAGCGCTTGGCGGATCAGGTCGCGAAGACCGATGTACGAACACAGGGCAGGTTTGGGGCAGGTGATATGAAGTTTGAGAATGGTCAGTGGCGCTGGGATCGGGCGTCGATCTACGCTACAATTCTGGCCGCCGGTGATGACGCTGAGACCTGTCTCCTCCCTGACCATGACACGGCCAATCGCCGTTGGTCCGCGGAAGAATCTGCCGCAGCGCGGAACAAACAATTGGTGCCCGACGCGCTGTATGATTTGGTTTTGTCCTTGCGTAAATCGTTTGAGGACCGGAGCTCGGCCATGGATGCCTATGCGCTGTTCACTGTGCAGCGGGCGCGAACAGGGCTTGCGGCCTTGATACAATGTCTGCACGCGCTCCCAACGGCCGATGCCGAGCGGTTTTTGAAGATGTTTCGCTGGCTCGCAGTGAACGGTTCAGATCGCGAAGTCATTAAGTTCGCAATCGGTGTGATCGGCGCATTTGGGGACAGGCACGACGAAGATATTTTGGCCACACTTGGCCGCGCGGATACGTTTACTCGCATGGCCTGTACGGCACTGGCCGAGATATCCGACGACCCCGAACCCGTGATCTGGGACATTGCTAAACGGAGCAATGGCTGGGCGCGGATCTATTGTGTCGAAGCCCTGCGGGACACCATTGATCCGAAGATCAAAGACTGGCTCCTGCGCGATGGGTATTGGAACACCCTGCATCTGGGGTACACCGCTGGGATCGCATTCCAGACCGGCGGTTTGCTTGAACAATTGCGTAGGCCAGATCCCGATCAAGACCTTTTGGACGGGGCTGCAGATATACTGTGGTCACTCACGCGAAAGGGACCCGCGGTTGGCACGTCTGGCCATGCTGATGCGGCCGAGGCATGTTTGGCATTCATGGAGCATTGGGATCGCGGGGGCCAGTTGGCGAAAAACAACAGCGCGCGGTGGCGGCGTCTTTGGACAATCCATCGACAAAGCTACGACCCTGGACCGCAGTGCAGATAGAGTGCGCCCGACGTGAGGGAAAACGCATCCTTGGGGCGATATCCCAGCGCGCGAATTCCTTGGCGTCACCGACGAAGACGAAATTGGCATCGTCGAAACCGTCGAAGAATGGCTGTCTACCATCAATACGGATTGAACGAATTACACATGGATTTTTCATCAATCGTTCAATTGCTTCAATGCCAAATTTCCAATAGACTTTATCAAATTTCCCAAGTTTGGAGAAGCTGTGCTAACTTTCGAATTCTTAGATTTTTCGTCATGGCCTAGAGACATCAAGCTAGCTCTGTTGACGTTTGCCACGCCTACAATCGTGGGAGTTTGGAGCATCAGCCGTTTTGTTTTCGTCAAACTCAAGAGGCGACACTTCTATAAGGGGGTTCTTGGTTTTGATACTACTGGGCGTTTCGCGACCATTTTTCCTACTGCTTATCACGAGTACTTTGAGGAAACAGAGTTTGTCTATCGATTAACATTTCAAGAATCGATTTATGGCTTAAAATCCATTTATGAACTATTTTCAAAAATCGGAGCAAAGCCCTCTAGCACAAGCTTTCTATTGTCAGATGATGTTCGCGAAGAAGACCTCAATGCAAATATATTGGTCATTGGCGGCCCCAACCATAATATCATTGCAAAAAATTTCTTAGAATATTACGCCGACGGAGTTGTCGAATTCAAAGGCCACAACCTTCATTCGAAGATAAAGAACAGGACTGGCAGGCCCAAAATATACAAGCCGGTAGTCGCGCCAATTCCTACAAACCACCCAAGGCGGCCCAGTACATCCGATGCGGCACATTTTACAACCACTGACTATGCGGTTTTGGCAGTTCTTCCAAATAGAAAAAACCCTTCAAAGCGAACCTTGTTCGTCGCGGGTTGCCACGGCATGGCAAGCTTTGGCGTTCTCAAGGGGTTATCAGATGGCTACTTACTCAAGATGATAAAACAACATGAGAATTTTTCGCGCGGCTCTGGTTTTTGGTCTGTTCTTAAAGTAAACGTAACCCATCCACCTCATGGAGCAACGATTGCAGATGTCGTAGAAATATCAGAGTATGCGACCGTTGCAGAACTTTCTAATTCGCAAAGTGATCGCCCATGAAAGTAGCAGTTATTTCAGGGGCCGCTAGCGGCGTGGGTTTAGCGACAGTCCGTCGGATGATTTCAAGAGGCTATAGCGTTCTAGCAATAGATCGGGACGAAGATGCGATTGAAAAGAATCTTTCTTGCATCAAGGACGATGTTTCGCATTGCGTACTATCGCTTGATTTGACCCACTCCGCTTCAATAAGAGAATTGTCCGATTGTTTTGATGCTAGGTTTTCCTCCGCTAGTGAGATAGCGGTATTTTCTGTTGCGGGCAGAGCCCATGCACAAGAGTTTAACGACGAGCTCGAGATTGAATTCGATGTTTTTCGCGCCAGTATTGAGACCAATCTCATTACACACTTTGTGCTACTCAAATCCCTTTGGAGCTGCTTTGAAAGTATGCCATGTAAGAAGTCAGTAGTTCTTGTTTCTTCAATTAACGCGATTCAGGCAGCGCATCTACCAGCTTACAGCGCAGCGAAATCTGGTTTGAGAGGCTTAGCTGTGTCGCTATCTCGACCATTTCAACTAAAACTTCGAGCATCGATCAATGTTGTACTGCTTGGCACAATAAAACCTGAACAGAGTAATAAGCAGGAGCCAAAGGATATGCAGGCGCTGGACGTTTCAACCTTTCGAGGAACTGTGTTGCGAAACGAAGAGGCCGCGGATTTTCTTTTTTGGGCATCGCAAGCCCCCATCGAGTTTACGGGGCAAGAGCTAATATTCGATGCAGGGCAGTCATTGGGCATTCCAGTTTATAGTTGATTTGTACGTGCCATTTGCGGTGTGAGCCGACAACGATTGTTTGGGGCGCATCAAAGTTTAGGGCGGAAATCTCTCCAAGCGCTCGTCGAGTATGCGGATTGACCGGGGCCCTGTTTAAAGGCAGTGTAACACAGCGTTAAAATGACCCTCCCCGCCCACGTTGGCGGGCTTTGTTGTCAAAATCATGGGCCATTCTGGGTCCATCATGAACGCACAACACACATCCACGCCTTTATGGGCACCCGATCGATTTCGGACAATTCCGATGACGCCAAGGCCCCTTAATTGATCCACGTCTTGCCAGTAAGTCCGTAAATAGCGACCGGCGGCAAGCGTGGCCCATAGGTCCTCAAAGACCCGCAAGCGGTCATCGATGCATCATTCATAGAGAATGATCGCCTTCCAATTGACGAAAGCTATTCTATCGGTCTTACGGCCCCAAAGGGCAGCGCATCCCCTGCCCGTGGTTGGATCATCGAGTTGCAAAACCGCGAAGATGGTATTTGGGGCAAGCACCACAAAGACAGCACGTCGGTTCAATCATCCATGACCGCGATCGGTGTGGCCCTTGATGTTACATTCGACAGCCCAGACTACATTTTGGCCGCAGCAAAGACCGCGACCAATGGTGATGCGGACCAAATCGTCGCATTGCAACCCACAGTTACCAGCCTTCAAAGCACCACCGAAAAGCTGATGAATTCAATGGCAGTGATGATGGCGTCCGGCACGACAGTATTGCCCCCAAACGCGGACGGGCAAACGAATTTACTGAATGCGGAACAGCTAGCTGAGGCTGATGCTACAGGCCTTTTCTACGAGGAAATGAATGAAGCCCTTGCCAACGAGGAGAACGCACAATGACCACATTGATCAAAGGGCGCAATACGCCCACCCACACCGGCGCGATCACGATGGTTCACAGATTTTTGTGAGTGCGATGCTTATGCGCAACGCGGATGCCAATGTCCTCCAAGGCGCAACCGACATAGACTTGGCTGGTATCGGGCGCGCAGACAGCGACAACAACGAACGCTTCAATGGCACATTGCGTCGAGAGGTTCTGAGCTGTGAGTGGCTCCACAACATAAAACAAGCCCAAGTCGCGATCAATGCATGGCTAAAGGAATACAACCATATCAGGCCTCACCACGCCCTAGGAATGCGTCCATCTGTACCGGAAACCTTATTAGAGAAACTCAAAATGAGCGGTACTGAAATTGCGGGTTAGACATGCCGTAGCCTTCACGGCAGCGCCATGGTCGATATCGATTTTTTGCGACATCTTCCTGATCTCGAAGTCCTCGCCCTGTCCGCCCCGTCAAAGATTGAACGCATTGATGCGTTGCGTGGCATGCGCGCGCTTCGGTTCTGCCTATTTGAACGGCAAAAACACGTCCAAGATTGGCGTCCTCTGACCGGCTTGCCGGACACGACAAATCTTCATCTCATGGAATGTGGGAAAATAGAGCTAGAGGCGGGTTGGACCGCGCACCCTGCGCTTCGGAACGCCGAAATACACAATACCGACGTCGTGGTGCCATAGGAGATTGCAGCACCAAAGGTGCCGGAGGCCACGACGTACGCGACGGTTTTCGACCACCCAACACTCGGGCGATTTGTCCGTTCGTTCGGCGCATGGGAGCAGACTGACCATAGCATCGGCGATAGGGTGATCGAGTTGGCATTGTTCGATGGCGATGTCTCGGACTTCGAGATCATTGCCCAGTTTGTCGATAGCTTCACTGAAATCGAAACCCGCCTTCACCAACGCCTCGTGGAAAATCACGGTGATATCGTGGGCCTATTGTATGAGTTTTGGGAAGATGAATACCCCGAATTGCTGGCGGAGTTTTTTGGCTCCGGCGCTAAGGCAGCTGATGTGACATCGGCAGATACGTGGCGGGTGCTGCGTCTTAATTCGGCGGGGTTCTTTAACGAGACCGGGGACTTTGTGATCAAGGTCGACTATGCATTCCCAGCTGATGATGTGGACCAAGTTGTATGTTTCGAATTGAACGGAGCTTTTGAAATTGTCTGCGCCGATATTGAGAGTTAACCGAGCAGCTTGGCCAGCGCATTAGATATGACATCGCAGGGTGGGTAGGCTTAGGCGGTTGCACCCTCCCGCAACCAAATCTAATACATAAGTTCACATCGTGATGACCAAACTCTGCTCTCCCATGCGCCAAGAGCACAGA
>CANNCD010000010.1 GCA_947503035.1 uncultured Halocynthiibacter sp. | reverse complement strand
TCGTGCCCGTGTATCCCGTATAATCCGCCGTGTCAGAACCGCTACCGCCGATCAAAACATCACCGCCGCTGCCACCAAGCAAAATGTTATCTGCCGTATTGCCGACAATTGTATCATTCCCTGAACCGGTCCATGCGTTTTCAATTACTGTATCACGCGCGATCACAATATTGCCGACGAGGCCGCCCACATCCGACACCCCACCAGAGGTCAGGTCTAAGACCTCATCATAGGTAGAACTCGACAAGTTTATAAGATCAATGCCACCGGTATCATAAATTGTGGCAGCCAGCGCAGTTTCACTAGATATCATGTCTGACGAAACGTCTTCTCCGTCAAAGATATACCCCATGATATCGCCCATGTAGCCACCGACGGTAGATCCTTCACCCCAGACAGTATCTCCCTCTTCATACTCTACATTTGTGCCGTATAGAGACTGAATCGCGATAATATCGGCGATCATGGCCGTCACCGGCAGCGCGTCGGAGCCGCCAATATATGTGTTTTCTTCGATGCCAAAATAGGACATCACAGTCATCTGATAACTGTCATTTTCATACAGCGTACTAGACGGATATGAGGCGTAGCCATCATAGAAACCAGCATGTCCCAAACCAAGAGCATGCCCAATTTCATGGATATACGTCAGGAACGAATAACTATCGATTGTTGTGCCATAAAGATCGAGCCAATCGTCCGAGATATTCACCGAAGCTTGGATAATTTCACCTGTCTCTAAGAGGTATGATGAAGGCCCAGCAAATGCCCCGCTTTGGTTGTCCTCGAACATAATATCCGCAGTGGCGCTGCTTGTTGTGGAAAAGGTAAGACCTGTTACATTTTCCCACGCCTCAAGCGCCCACAAGGCAAGCTGTTGCCCCTCATCAGTCAGCCCCGTTATGTTCACGGTCATTATATCGCCCGCACGTTCATCATGGGCAATAGGGGTGGGCACGCCCCACGCATACTCCGACAAAAAGGTTGCCGCTTGTTCTGGTGTAAAGACACTTGTGGCGGCTTGGACGCGGTAGTTTCCGGCTTCTCCATCATAGCCTTCAATGCCGATGTAGTATGAGCCAGAAACATCTGCAGTGAATGATACAGCAGAAAAAAACGTATCCGACGCCGCATCATCATTATATGCGCTGGGGTCAGCGCCCGCGTCATAGACGGTCAACACAGGATCCCACAGACCATCAGAAACGCCACCTGTGCCCCAAGCCGTGAACACATATGTTTCACCCGCCTCGAGTTCTACCTCGATCCAATCTTCGTCGTTTGATGAAAGGCTTCCGTCGAAAATATCACCAATGGTAACACTGCTTGTTGTGGACCGGCTTGCAGTGGCATCGCCAATTTCTTCTGCTGCCAGAAAAAAGGGCTCAAATACAGTATTGTTTTCGGAATAAATGGCATTTTTTGAAGGCATGATTGGCGTTTCTTTTTACATCTGAGGGATACATATTAAGATACACTAAAATAAATTAGCTAATAGGGGCCTTTGCAACAAAAAAATTGGAAACAATTTTTTAATATTGGGTTGCCGACTGCCATATATGCCCTGCATCTTTCCTATTTTATTCGTTAAGAATTTTGCGGTGGTATCTACTCAAAAAAACCATCCCCACCGCCAGAAAAAGGCCCGAAAGGCTAAAGACATATAACGGTGAAATATAGTCACCGGGATATGTTTGATAGATCCCCCGTCGCATCTGCCCTGTGATGTGGATGAGAGGATTGTACCACATAATAGCACTGAAGTTGGATGGGGTATCCTCAAATAAGAAGAAGATGCCCGATACAAAAAACATAGGACGATTTAAGATCGCCCAGATGCGCTCCCAGACGGGAAACATTGATAAGATAAAGCAGTTCAGAACCCCCACCGACACACCCAGCGTTATCGCCATAGCAATGCTCAGCAAGATGGCAGGGTAATCAAGGATAACATCGATGCGATACATCGAAAGAAGAGCGCTCAGCACAACAACAATCACCATAACTTGAGTGATCGCATTCAATAAAATTCGACCAAGAAGAGCATCAACATAGGTCACAGCGGGAAACGTCAATAACACCTTAGAAAACCTGAGAGATGTGGCGACCTTGTTGCTTAGTTCCGTATAGGCCAGAAATGGCAAAATTCCCGATGCATAAAACAAGGCAAAATTCGTTCCTAACGGAGGGCTACGCAGAGCGAACGAAAACACGAATGTTAAAAGAACAATGCCTGCAACGGGCTCTAAGATCGCCCAGAGATACCCAAAATTTGTACGCCCATAAGTCGTCGACATTTCACGCAACATCAGCGCGGATACGGCGCGCGCCATTTTATACGAGCGCGGCTTTTGTGGGGCGGATAATTCTTTTTGCATGTAAGGCCAACCGTACTGTTGTACCGTCATCTCGACATAGACAACGTTTCATATACCTATCCTATTCTATGTCGGATACAAAAGCAGATTATAGGTAAGGGCAGGCTGTCCCCTCTACACAATCGATATATCGTCCGTGATCGCAGTCAGGTCGGTGAAATCCGTGACCAAAAGACTATCGCCGCTGCCAAAGCCGAACAGAATGTCATTCCCCACCACAGTCGCATAAGTCGACACCACATCCGCGGCCGTCAGAGCCCCGCCGGTTAGGCTTTGATCGATCACGATCTGATCGTGGAATCCAAAATCAAAATAGTCCTCGATCGTGTCATGCCCTTCGGTAAAGACAAACGTGTCAGGGCCATATCCACCCAAAAGCGTGTCATCCCCTGCTCCGCCCTCGAGATAGTCAACGCCACCGCCGCCATTCAACGTATCGTCACCATCCCGCCCATAGAGCTCATCGTGGTTACCATCACCAATCAGCAAATTGTCCTGCGCATCACCGTATAAAATGTCAGAGAATGTACTGCCAGCGATGTTCTCAATGCTCACATAAGTGTCTCCTGCCGCCTCGCCAGTATTCATCGATACGTCTTCCATATCGATGATAACAGCCGTCAAAGAATAGGAATACCGCGCCTGATCCATATCCGCGCCGCCATCCAGATGGTCTGCACCAGCGCCACCAACAAGAACGTCATTGGCCTGGCCACCATACAGCGTGTCGTCCCCTTGGCGCCCCGCAATAAAGTCAACATTTCCTGCGCCATCCAAGATGTTATCGCCCGTGTCGCCCCGCAAAAGTTCGCGCGATTCAGATCCTGTGATGTTCTCGATGCTATCATAGGTATCGCCGGCCCCGTCGCCGGTATTTAGGGTCGAATATTGGAGATCAAGCACATGCGCCCCGACACGCATCGTGCCCGTGTATCCCGTATAATCCGCCGTGTCAGAACCGCTACCGCCGATCAAAACATCACCGCCGCTGCCACCATTTAATTGATCAGATCCATTATACCCTACAAGACGATCATTTCCCCCATAACCCATCAAAAAATCCGCAAACGATGTACCCAGTATTTCATCATCCCCCGACCGTACTTCCTCTATGCCTGACACACTACGATCAGTGGTCACATGGATCACGGGGATCAGAATCGAACTTTCCAGATCCGCAAAAGATAGCTCGCCTCCATCCGAACTCAGAATAATCAATTCCTCGTCATTAAACGAAATGATGCCGCCTTGCGGTGAACTTAGAAATTCAAGTTGACTTAGACTGTACAGTTGGTCCCAAAAAGAAAGATCAATGCGATCTATCGACGGTTCAAAATCTGATAGTATGTCTACTTGACCATCAAGCATCAGAACAAAAAGATCACCACCTTCCCCTCCCGACAAAGTATTAGAACCTATTCCATCCACCAGAATGTCATCGCCGCTACCACCGGAGATATTTGCACCGCTTGTCTGTTGCAGTAAGTCATCCTCTGGACTGCCCAGCAATTCTGTATCCGTCCGTACCTCTGAAGCCCCGACAGTGGAAATGTCATGAGAAAATATCGACAACCCAGCCTCTGAACCAGAAGTCACAACAATCTGAATTTGTTCACCAACAACAACGGCCTCTAGGCTACTAAGATTCTGCATCGAGGTGTAAGTCGTGTCGACATAACTCTCCAACAAAAGCAATTGGCCAGTAGAAAGTAAACTAAATACGGATATACCATCATCTGAACCGGCGGCCACAACATAGACATGCCCCTCATGCTCAACAACTTCAAGCTCAGTGACGGATTGCAAGCGCGTGCTTAGGCTATCGATTATATGATCTGTGACATTCATTGTACCGTCGTCTGCAATACCAAACACTGTAAGGCTAGAGCTGCCCGATGCTGCCGCAATGAGATATCCTTGCCCATGACTGGTTACGGATGCCAGAGCTGATATTTCATGAACAGGAAACTGATTATCTACGCCGACACTATCTACAGCTATTAATGTTCCATCGTTATTGACACGGTACGCTGTGATCCCATGTTCTATACTAGCTCCTTGAAACAGGTAGGTTGTGCCGGAAACCATGAGTGTCGCCATACCGGCAGTGCCAACTCCATATATGCTCTCTGTATCAATGACTTCTTCGATAAATGTCAGCGTTTCATCGTTTTCTACGATAAAGCTTGCTACACTGGCCCCCTCATATTCCGAGATGTAGGCATAAGTACCACCCCCTACGTTAGCGACAATAAGCTCAACCGCATCCCCTCCAGAGGAAGTATAGCTGGTAACGGAAGAGCTTGAAGCTGCACCAGATGCAAACATCGCATCAACGTAAATCTCAGAGCCGATAGCCGTCGTTGAGTGGCTCAGCATTGTTTCCGATACGATCGCAGGCGGCTCTGTTGCATTCAGATCCAAGATTGTTACCGTACCAAGACTATAATTCACGACCTCTATACGGCCCTGAACAGCTGTCTCGACAATTGATATTTCACTGCCAGGAAAGCCAAAACTTCCCGCCAATATAGTTTCTACAAACTGCATTTAGCCCACCCTCTACGTCCCCACGTATAGGGCCAGACTACCGCACTATGCTTTACAATAATTTAAAGGATCTCCGCTTAATATTTCGATATTGCATTAAACGTTAACTAAATCGAAATAAGCGGCACTCGATATAGGTGTCCTTCTGTGACTTACACACTGCACGCCAGTGCATGAGAGTGGAGCTGGATATATGGAGCTAGTCGTGGATAAGGACGAAATCGTACGCTAGTGTATTTTGAAGGTGGCTTCGTGCCACCTATACTCACCGATGATAGAAATATGGTCCTAACCAAACGGACTTATGCTTTAGTCCGCGCAATTGGTAACTCGTCAGAGTTGAACCCTAGGCGCCTCAGCTTACGATTTGTCCCTTTATGGATAGAACCTAAATAACCTACCTCTTGCACGCCTGTACTGCTTTATGTTTGCCATCTTATAGCCACATAAGTGCTGCCTTGCATTGCGCATGGGTGATCAAGTGTGGACTGGGTATCCGTTTTTATAAACTGTAGCTAAGCGGTTAAACTCTAATGGCGCAGACATTTTGGTGCCCCTTCTAATTCTTGCACTATACATCTATAAGGATTATCAACATTATGTGTGATCCGATACGGGGTGTACGAGTGAAATTTGAGGAATATGATGGATATTCAAACCACCGGCCTTGTTGGTGTACTACTGATGAGGCCAGCTCGGTTCGGTGACAGCCGCGGTTTTTTCAGCGAAAGCTGGAACAGAAAAACTCTTGAAAATAGTGGAATAGATCTGCCTGAATTCGTTCAGGACAATCATTCTATGTCTAGTGCAGTCGGAACCGTACGCGGGTTGCATTTCCAAGCTCCGCCCCATGCGCAAGGCAAGCTTGTGCGGTGTGGCAGAGGCCGTATTTTTGATGTGGCTGTGGACGCGCGTCGCAGCAGCCCAACATATGGTCAGTGGTATGGAGAAGAACTGAGCTTTGATAATGGCTGTCAGCTGTGGATTCCGGCGGGTTTTTTACACGGGTTTATGACCCTCGCCCCCGATAGTGAGATCATTTACAAATGCACCGACCATTATGCACCAGAATGTGATGGATCCGTGCATTGGGACAGTTGTGGTATTGAGTGGCCTTTGAAAGGGATCACCCCTGCGATATCTGAAAAAGATGGAAACGCGCAGCAGTTCTCTGCGTTTGATACTCCTTTTGACTTTGAAGGCTAAAAAATGAAGATCTTAGTTACAGGCGGAGCAGGATTTATCGGATCTGCCGTCGTTCGCTTGGCTATATCACGCGGCCATAGTGTTATTAATGTAGATGCGCTGACCTATGCGGCATGTTTAAAAAATGTTGCCTTGGTCGCAGATAGCCCGCTTTACAGTTTTGAGCAGGCAGATATACGCAATCGCTCAGAGCTCGATGCGGTGTTCGCAAAACATGCACCTGATGTTGTGATGCATTTAGCCGCTGAGAGCCACGTTGACCGCTCTATTGATGGTCCTGCTGATTTTATCGAAACGAATATAAACGGCACGTTCAATATGCTCGAGGCGGCGCGATCATATTGGGTGAAACAAGGCAAGCCAGATCATTTCCGCTTCCATCATATCTCAACAGATGAGGTCTTCGGATCGTTGCCAGACGACCCAGAGGTAATGTTTACTGAACAGACACCATATGACCCACGCTCTCCTTATTCTGCTTCGAAAGCGTCTTCGGATCACTTGGTGCGTGCATGGCATGAGACATACGGTCTGCCTGTTGTGTTGACGAACTGTTCAAATAACTATGGCCCGTTCCATTTCCCTGAAAAACTTGTTCCCGTTGTGATTTTGAATGCTATCGCGGGTAAACCTTTGCCGATTTATGGTAATGGTTCCAACGTGCGGGACTGGTTGTACGTCGAAGATCACGCGGATGCGCTGTTGCTAGTGGTCGAAAAGGGAGAGCTGGGACGCAGCTACAACATTGGTGGCGAAAACGAGCGTTCCAATCTTGAACTGGTTCAAACGCTTTGTGAGATACTTGATCGTAAGGTTCCCAAACCTGAGGGATCATATGCGGATCAAATCACATATGTTGCAGACCGCCCTGGTCATGACGCGCGCTATGCCATTGACCCGACCCGCATTCGTGATGAGTTGAATTGGCGACCTTCTGTCACCGTCGAAGAAGGTTTGGACAAAACGGTACAGTGGTACCTCAACAATCCGCAATGGTGGCAAGCGCTTCAGAGCCGTGCTGGTGTGGGGCAACGATTGGGCGTGAAGGCATGATTTTGGTCTTCGGAAAAACGGGCCAAGTCGCGACTGAATTGCAGCGGCAAAGCCAGGATGTTTTGGCCTTGGGTCGAGAAGGGGCCGACCTGACACAGCCTGATATATGTGCTGAGCTTATCCAAAAGTACGAACCTGACGCCGTAATCAATGCGGCGGCTTATACGGCTGTGGACAAGGCTGAAAGTGACGAAGAGACGGCGGCATTGGTCAATGGTGCAGCGCCTGCGGCGATGGCCGTAGAATGTGCCAAGCTTGGCATACCGTTCGTCCATATCTCCACGGATTACGTGTTCGATGGAGCGGGTGACCTTCCGTTTTCCCCAAGTGATACGGCGGCGCCTATTGGAGCGTATGGCCGTAGTAAGCTTCTTGGAGAAGAAGGCGTGTGTGCCGCCGGTGGCACCTATGCCATCCTGCGTACATCGTGGGTGTTCTCAGCTCATGGAAATAATTTTCTCAAGACGATGTTACGGCTTGGCGGTGAGCGCGATAAGTTGTTCATTGTCGCGGATCAAATCGGTGGGCCGACATCTGCTGCGCAAATCGCGCATGCGTGTTTGATCATATCCGGCGCATTGCGACAGGATCCGCATTTGACAGGGACCTATCATTTTTCAGGCCAAGAAGACGTGTCTTGGGCCGGTTTTGCACGCAATATATTTGAGCAGGCCCACATTGCCTGTGATGTAGAAGATATTCCGACGACGGCTTTTCCAACCCCAGCCGCGCGCCCAGCGAATTCGCGAATGGATTGCCAGTCTTTGTCTCTGTTTGGCTTATCACGGCCGCACTGGAAAAAAGACGTCTCTGCCGTACTAGGTGATTTAGGAGTAAAAGAGTGAAAAAACGTAAAGGTATTATCCTTGCTGGTGGATCGGGCACACGACTTTACCCCTTGACCATGGCGGTTTCCAAGCAACTTATGCCTATCTATGATAAGCCGATGATTTACTATCCGTTATCGGTGCTGATGCTGGCTGGGATTAACGAAATTGCGTTGATTACGACGCCACAAGATCAGGCACAATTTCAGCGCCTGCTTGGGGACGGAAGCCAATGGGGGCTTTCGCTTACGTATATTGAACAACCGTCGCCAGATGGATTGGCCCAGGCTTATCTCTTGGCCGAAGACTTTTTGGACGGTGCGCCCTCTGCGATGGTCCTTGGGGATAACATTTTTTTTGGTCACGCCTTGTCTGATGCTTTGCTGGCTGCAAGCGACGTGGCTTCGGGTGGTGTTGTCTTTGGCTATCATGTTGCTGATCCGGAACGGTATGGTGTCGTGAAGTTTGATGACGACGGCACTGTAAAAGAAATCATAGAAAAACCGGATGTGCCCCCGTCAAATTACGCGGTCACAGGTCTGTATTTCTTGGATGGGGATGCTCCTGCACGGGCAAAGAAGATTACACCATCAGAGCGCGGCGAGTTGGAAATTGTTTCTTTGCTCGAGAGCTATCTGAAAGAGGGTACTTTGCGTGTTGAGCGTTTGGGCCGCGGGTATGCTTGGCTTGATACGGGGACACATGGTTCGTTGTTGGACGCTGGTAACTTTGTACGCACGCTTTCTAAGCGCCAAGGTATGCAGTCTGGTTGTCCAGAAGAAATCGCCTATCAAAACGGGTGGATCGATGCAGAGCGTTTGGCCGAGCATGCAGAGACGTTCAAAAAGACAGATTATGGTAAGTACCTCAAATCACTTGTACCGTCACAATAGGCAACAGGCCGCATTGCACAATCGAACCCGTGATAATGGCATCGTCGTTTAAAAAAATGAAAAAAGATCGCTATGACGCCTAGCCCAAATGACCAGACAACCTTGCCCAAAATTCATATCTTGATGGCGACATACAATGGAGAAATGCATCTGGCGGAGCAGTTAAAAAGCTTGGCCGCGCAAAATTACCCGAACTGGAAGCTATGGGTTCGGGATGATGCGTCGCAGGATCAAACTGTCCCTATTCTTCAAGCCTTCCGCGACAAGGGCCATGATGTGCATATTGTCCAAGGTGAACAGCTTGGTACAGCGCAAAACTTTATAGCACTGGTACGTGATCTGCCCGATGCAGACATGTCTTGGATCGCATTCTGCGACCAAGATGACATTTGGCTCAAAGATCGCTTGAGCCGCGGCTACAGTGCCCTTCAAAACACCTCGCAAGATCGCCCCGCGCTTTATAGCAGCCGAACTTTCATTCAAGAAGACGGGTCCGAGAGGCATCTTCTGTCCGCAAAGCGGAGGCGCGCGCCAAGCTTTCAAAACGCTTTGGTTCAAAATATTGCGGCTGGAAATACAATCTTACTTAATCCCGCGGCCACGGCTTTGATGCAAAAAGCTGCACAGAGAAAAGCCCCTGTTGTGATGCATGATTGGGCGGCCTATTTGCTTGTTATGGGGGCTGGCGGGCGCATGGTACATGATGACAATCCAACCGTAATTTATCGGCAGCATGCTGAAAATCAGATGGGGGCCAACCTTAAAATTCGCGCACAGGCCCTGCGTTTTTTGTTGCTTTGGCAAGGCAAGTTTCGGATGTGGAATGCAACGAATATTGCCTTTCTTCAGAGTAACTCCACCTTATTAGCCCCTTGTAATCGTGTAATCCTCGATGAATTTTCTCTTTTACACAAACCGGGATTTTTCCGCCGTTTGGGGGGGCTATGGCGTTTAGGCCTTTATAGACAGACCGTTGCAGGGAGCCTAGCCTTATGGTTTGCAATGGTGTTTAATCGTTTGTGATGGAGAGGGGCATATCATGCGCAGATATCTTAATCGTTTCACCGGCTGTTTTTTCGCATTTATGATTGCATCCTGTGGGAATGCAGGGCCGATATCGGGAGGGAAAACCGTTTTGGTAATATGTGAATCCAGTGCTCCCAAAATAGTGACTTCTCAAAACCTATGTACCCTATTTACCGCGCGCCTTCAAGAGACACTGGGCGTGGAGACCGCATCTGATCCAGATACGACTTATGGCGCATCTGTGACGCTGATGGTCCACTCTATGTCACCGCGCGCAGTGAGCGCATCTCTTTTACTTGATGACGGAAGCGCACAGCGGACCGTTGGTCCTATTGGCATGATGGTGTCCGATGGTATCTTGCAAAATGATAGAATTGTGCGACTTTTTGATGACTTGGCCTCAGATATCTGACGCGTTTTTTGTGCTGGATTTAGTAACAGACTGCCCTGTGCCCCAGACTCCTTCACCTTTACGCGGTGTTCTTGGAGTTAATTCTCTGATGTTAAGCCCCAATCTAGTACATCGCCTTCTCTGCAAAAATTTCATTGACGTGTAGTTTCCCAATGCTGAATGTGCTCTGCGTTGATTTAAGCTTGTGGCGGGCATTAGCCGGCGTGTAAATGCACATCAAGCTCGCGCAACAGCCTTAGTGCACATTTTTGAAGCGCGGTAATTAAAAGTAGCAAGCCTCCTTGGGGATCTGTCAACGCTCCAGTTATCTGTGTTCCGCTAAAATGGCTTTTCTTCATCTTCTGTCTCCTCATTCAAGAATAAGGCTAATTCAAAATAGTGGACGTCCCAGAAGAGCAGATCAAAGGTTGCAATAACTCAGAGAGTTTGAATGTATCGAATTGTTCATAGAACAATCACGCACTCTGGGGCGTTTGCATATAGAAGTGATATATAACCAAATAGATCGAAAGAGCGAAAATGCTGTTCATAGTTTTACTTTCCAGCGCCCTAGCATCAACAGTTGTTCTAGGTAATCTAGCTGATGAGGTCGATGATGATACGGAGCATGATGATGTGCTAGACCCCTCTGCGGATAACGAAACCCATACAGATGATATCCTGCGCAGCACCGCGGACGAAGAAAGTAATATGATCGATGAATTTTCGGAAGGCAGCGTTATATTCGGCGGGAGAGATGATGATGTATTAATGGGCTTTACGTCTGACGATGCTCTGCACGGGGGGGGGGGGAATGATAACATCGGCGGGGGAGATGGAAACGACATCCTACACGGGGGATCAGGCGATGATACTCTCAGCGGGGGAACAGGGGACGATACCATATTTGGTGCAAATGATGTAGATCATAGCTACAGTCAGATAGGGAATGACATTTTATATGGCAACGCCGGCGATGATGTTCTAACCGTTTTTGAAGGTAACAACATTGCTAGTGGAGGTGCCGGAGACGATTTTATTTACGGTGGACGTGGTGGTGATATCTTAAATGGTGGAGATGGGGATGACTATCTGCAGGATACCTCTGGGTCCAATACCATTGACGGAGGTGAAGGAAATGATCGGATCAACACTCATCACGATATTTCTATTAACTCTAGCTCTGGAATTGTGTCCGTGAGTGCAGCGAGCGCCGCTGAGGTTAGTTTTGATAGTGCTATTTTCGGTAATGCCGGTAATGATATAATGGCGATCGGGAGCGGTGTAACCGCGAATGGTGGTGAAGGCCAGGATACATTCATTTTTGGGGGCACAGTGGAATTTGCAGATGCGCCAATTATCGAAGATTATCAAGAAGATGAAGACTGCATTGTTCTGTTGATACCGGAATATGACGCCAGTGCGCCACCTGAGATCACGGTTCACGACAGTTCAGGGGATGCAATAATTTCATCTGACGGCGAAGTGGTTGCCGTAATTCGT
This sequence comes from uncultured Halocynthiibacter sp., assembly GCA_947503035.1. Classification (GTDB taxonomy): domain Bacteria; phylum Pseudomonadota; class Alphaproteobacteria; order Rhodobacterales; family Rhodobacteraceae; genus CANNCD01. The sequence continues at coordinate 39,828 of CANNCD010000010.1, read as the reverse complement.
GGAGCTGCGGGCAATGTTACAGCCGATGTCATCCAGATCGCCGCCACATATGATTTTTCCTGAAGTGCCCCCATATTATCTGACGCCAGCGCCTATGAATTCAATTTCAAAGAGGCCGTTTGTTGGCCATTGTAACCACTGAGAAGTAGGGCATAAGATATATAACAGGAACACACAAAAGCCCTAGCTAGAAGATCATCAAAGACATTAAGTGGGCCCCACGCAAGTATCGCCCTTACGAGAAGAAGATCAGGATCATCTTGAACCGAGGTTTGCATGGTGAAGACAGCGTTACTGAGCTGTGCCGCCGTTTTCCTAACTATAGAGGTGAACCACTTCAAAGGGGGGAGTCTCAGCGCTGCAAAGTGCTTAAACTGGTATTTAAAGAAACAGCGTTATAACCGCGAGAGTTGGCGGTGACGTTCACAAGCAAGGAAAGTTTATTTTATATCAGAAACTTATATGTATCGGACCTTGAAGGTGCACGACATTATCACCAGCTCTGCATTCATTGTGATCAAGGCGGCCAGTGAGCTCAAAGATCAAACGACAGCCATAAACCAGCTTTGGTAGACAGGCTTCACCTACATCAATGTCCTTGGCTGGGGATGATTTTCCCTCAGTATTAGCCCACTGTCCTCAAGCCAGTTGCGGTCTAGGGGCTCATTCTTCGGCGATTACAGCCGCTATATTCTCTCCTTGAAGATATGCACGAACATGCGAGCGCCAGATGTCACGGATACACTGGACCTCGCCTGACTAACGTCAGGCAGCATCACAGCGATGTGCGCATCTTACACTAGAGCTAGATAAACATGAAATCACTTACCGTTACGAAATTAATACTCTCAAGAGTTACAGAACCATTGTGCCACTCAATACTAATACTGTCTTCCGATTCAATGAAGCTCAGATCATCGTAGGTTACCCCAGACAACTCCAAGACGTCATCGTCTCGGGAAAAGTCTACAATTGTATCGTTTCCCAGGCTTTCCTCTAGGGTATTAAACACAAAAACATCCGCGCCAGCCCCACCATTTAATCTATCATTCCCCGCACCACCAGTCAGCCTGTCATTGCCAGCCCCTCCGTCAATGACATCACTACCGCCGCCCCCGTGTACTTCGTCGTTACCTGCTCCAGCACCTACAATATCCGACTGAGATCCAGCGTGAATGGAATCGTTACCGGCGTCCCCAAAAATCATATCAGATCCATCGCCGCCAAAGATACTGTCATCACTAGCGCCGCCATAGATGATATCACGCCCCCCTCCTCCTGAGATTGTATCTCTCCCATCTCCACCAAAAAGCAAATCTTCCCCGTCTCCGCCAAGTACGGTATCCTCTCCAGAACCAGCATGGACAAAATCCGCGCCCTGCCCTGCATCGATAATATCGTTGCCATTTCCTCCGTCAATTTGATCAGCACCTTCACCGCCAGTAATCGTGTTCGAATTGCTATTACCAGTCAGATTATCGTCAAATGCAGATCCTGTTATATTCTCTATACTTGAGTATCTATCGCCTGCAGCATCCCCTGTATTTTGGGATACTGTATTTAAATTAGCCGTGACGCTTTCCCCCGCAGTCGCATAGGAAGCGGTATCGGTTCCATCTCCTCCATACAGTATGTCAGCACCTGACCCACCATAAAGTATATCGTCTCCACCATGTCCGAAAAGAGAATCTGCGCCAGAACCACCATATATTATATCGCGTCCATACCCCCCCTGCAGCACGTCCCTCACGGAAGTACCATTGATGGTTACGAAATTTTCAACAACAATTTCAACAACTTCATATGGATCCAGCGTCAAAGAGACATTAGTAGCCGTATCGTTGATAGCCAAGTTAGTTTCTAGACCGGCAACATCGGTTTCCGCCGGAAAATAGAAATCAGATAGGGACGTTGGATTTGAAACCATTGGAATAATGGTATCCACCGGAGGAAGATAAGTCCTCAGTTCGCCATCAATTTCCACAATATAATATTCGCGATATGCATTTCCGAGAACTTGCCTCAAAGCGATTTCTTCTGCTTCATCAATGGCTCTACGTGCTAGTCCAGTCCCGCCGACAAGGTCTCCATTCTCATCATACCCACGCTGCTGACTAAACCCATCCGAAGTACTTGCATCAATGCTCAGTTGGCGACCAGAAACAGTGTGAACTGAGAAAATGTCAATTAAATCGCTCCAGTCAACCGAGATGTTGGAATTAAAATCAGTGGTGCGTGATGATATATATAGCACGGTGCGATAATCGTCTTGATAGCCATTGACTTCAATATCCCGATCAGAGTTTCCCCCAAGCTCCAGCAAGGTTAATCCGCCCTCTGGCGTGACAAGGCTTTCGCTCATCCAGCTAAAGGCAACCCCTGCTGGGGTAAGTGAAACTGGCTCGCTTGCGTCGCGCCCCCCCGCAACGGCGTTAGTTGTATTTTCCCGGATCGGCCAAATTTCAGCAAAATCAACACCGGCCTCTAGCATGTTTTCAAATTGCTCCAGAATAACTGACGCAGCAACTAGCCCCTGTTGACTATAGTTTGCAGCCATCACATTCCACTCAGTAATATGATACGTAAATTCATCACCAAATACACTAACCCAAGGATCATCGCGCAGAGAAATACGCCGCTCTTCCGACAAAGTATCTGCAAACGTAGTCGAGGTTTGATTATAGTAGTAATGCGCAACTATACCATCGAGTGCGTCGCTCTCCATCGTGGCCTGAAATCCATTGCTTAAATTTCTATCCGCATCAAACTGCTCGATAATGGCTTCATTTGCCAGTATCGTTCGCGCATCATACGAAGGTATATCCGCTGTGTAATTCCCTGCATGAAAATCACTTTCTCTCCCAGATGGGTTCCCTGTTTGGACGATAATATTTGGGTCGACAGCACTTTGATTATTGGCGTTATAGACATCTAGCGATTTAATGAGCAGTCCGGCTGCCGAAAATGCTTGCTCTCCGTACTCTGTTTCACCAATTTCTTCCCAGTGTTCGTTCCCGAGTTCTACGGAATTCAATAACTCTGTGGAGTTTCCTAGCCTATCGTAAACTAAACTAATAAATGCGTTCATACCCGCTTGGTCCGTAATAAATTCTTTGCGAACTGGGATAACAAGGGTAAATTCTATACCTTGTTCAACGCAATAATCTATAAAACCCGAAAGCTCAGAGTTAAGTTGATCGTTTATCAACTCAGTAATGTTAGCCTCTTCAGCCTTACCTGCGGGATAACGCAGATGTGTAACGCCGAGGGCATCAATTGCATCCTGAAAATATGAACTGCTCTCAACATCGCTTATTGAATCTTCAAGAGACGGAACATCGTTTTTTCCATTCCCAATAACGTTACCACCGAAATAATTCTCACTAACCTGGAATTCAGTTTCACGAGCAATACTCAAACTGTACGTATAGTCTCCCACTTATACACCCAAAACCTTAGTTACACCCAGGTTTGACGATTTCACATTATTTCATTTTAAAACAGCATATTAGGTGTACTATTTTACTCTAATTTCACATCAATATAAGTCAAACTTATCGCCTTTATTTTCCCCAAATAGAGCTGATCACACCAAGCCCTAGGAATGCGCCCCCAGTGCCGGCAACCTTATTAGAAAATTGCAAAATTAGTGGTACTAAAATTAGGGGCTAGACAGCCTATATTTAGAGAACGCGTTGGCGAGACCTTTTGACCTGACAAGGACGTATCCACAACAGCGGCCAAACATTCCCAGCTGAAGTCATCAATCACGTTCAGGATATGGGAGCGGCGACCACAGGGCATTCTGTCAGACAGGAAGTCCAACGATCACCGCTGGCCCCTACGGGATCGCCATTGGCGCTCTGGTGCCCACTGCACGCTTTCTACCGCCCCTTTTACGAACAGTTAACCCTTCTTCGCGCTAGATCCGATAGAGCTTTTTACAGTTCACATGCCAGCCTTCACGCTTAAGCAAGATATGCGAACGACGATACCCGAAGCACCGCCGTTCGCACGACACATCCATGCCGCCGTACTTGGGCCGCTATTTGTAAAACGTCGCATCTCTTATCCAGTGCTTGCGACATAGTTCTTTGGTGCCACGCCCAGCTTGATCTTCTTTCAAAATCCCAATTAGCTGCGCTTCGTTAAAACGGCTTTTCTTCATCTTCTGTCTCCTTGTTGGATAACAGACTAACTCAAAAAAGCGGACGTTTCAGGGGAAGCAGGTCACCTTGACTATTACCTTCGGAGGAAACCAAGGTTACTGGTGACGCCAAGTTAAAGGAATATGCCCACAAAGGACTATTTCAACATAGTGAAGGCCAGTCGGACACAAAAAACCTCAATAACTTCGTGTTATATAGTGTACATTCGGAGAGCCTTGGCATGGGGAAGATGCTAGCTCAGGCCCTGCACACAGCTTAAGGATTAGTGAGTTAACCTCTTCACTAGTATTAGTAAGATTATTTTTTTCTGCATACGATCCAATATCGATTAGGGTCTCGATTATCCAACTATGAGAATTCACTAGCTTTCCTCTCTTTTAAGGCTCGCATGTACCATGGATAATTTAAATTAAATTTTGGTAAATAATCTGTTGATTGATTATGCTACGTGCTTGCGATGATGCAAGCGTCGCGCTTTGAGTGTCTTGCGTTTGACCCTTTCCCTTAGTTTGAGAATGGCTTTGTCGCAGCCAAAGTAGACGCCAATGGGTGTGACATTGTTGATGCTTTCATGATAACGCTAATTATAGTAGCTGCGTAGCCCCACTTGAGTGGTAACTCGCTATGATCGATGCCCTAACGTATTCATGTCCGCAATAGCTCTCGCGGCAACCGTTCTATTTTGGTTATGAGTCCTGAGCCTAGGCGCGTATTTTATCAATCAGCTGACACCGCTTATAATGCGGTCATAAACTTTGACCAAGTCGTCCACTTGCATAGATGCTTGGCGAAGCATTGGTTGAATTGTGGGACTCGCAAGATAACGCTTCGTATTGGCATCTACCGTTGTAAGACACTCCACAAGCCCCTTGTATGTGGCAATATCTACTCGATGCCCATTTTTTCCCTCAGTGACGTCAGCGCCAATTGCGCCTTGGTCAGAGGTGATCACCCATACACCAGCAGATATGGCTTCACGAGTAACAAGGCCGTAGCTTTCCGGCCAAATGGACGGGGCTAACAACACGTCAATCTTACCATATAGATCGGTGACATCGGCCTGAGAGACTTTACCCATTATGGTCACAGGCGTTGTGCCCCACACCTCTTGTCTAACATCATTAGCCGGCATCGCGTGGTCAATAAGCAAAAGCTCAAGATTGTCAAACGGCGTAGAGAGCAGAGCATTCCGGACAAGGTGGATACCTTTGTGTCGCGAAGCCCCGCCAATGTGCGCAAGGCGCACGCGCCCGCTCGTGCTCGGCTGGCGTTTGACATTCAGAAAATTTGACACGCCATTTTCGACGACTTCGACCCGTTCAAGTCCGCATTCTTCGTGGAGCTGCCCAAAACTATCAGACACGGCCAACAAGGCAGCGGCACCGATCAAGGGGCGTCGTAATTTACGTGCACGCTCATTAAGATGTTGTTCAACCTCTGGTGCAAAGTCATAAAACTCGCGATTATCGTTGTCGTCCATAATAAATTGGTTTGGAGAAATCCACCAACCGTCATGCAATGTGATGACATATGGAATATTGCGATACCGGGCCGCATCAACGGCCGATGCGGTCAATCGCTGGATGCAATGAAAGTGCACAAGATCAGGCCTAATCCGATCCAGCAATCTATCGAAAACAGCACCCATTTCTGCATTGCGCGGCGTCATCTCGCCGTCCTCTAGATGAGGCGCCGTGATAGCCCATACTCGAACGTTATCTTGAGAATAGGTAGTGACTTCAAACGGCCGCTGCCCCCCGTCAAGAGTGCAGACCACATCAATTTCAAATTCATCGCCGTATTTTTCGCGCAAATCGCGAACATTATCATGAACGACGCGCGTCGCCCCACCAATCGCTTGCGGTGGGTAGAAAACATTCACGATCAAAAGTCGTTTTTTAGGTACATCGAGCTGAGGGCGCAGTGCAGAAATTTGTTCACCAAGACGCTCGCCCATTGCAGAAAGCGCGTAGGTACTCTTCACATGCTCTTGTGCAGCAGCACCGATGCGCTCGCGCAGGTCAGAGTCTGTGATCAACAGGTCAAGCACATTGATAAATTCTTTGGTGTCCTTTGCAAGGAATCCTGTTTTACCGTGCGCGATCGTTTCTTGGTGTGTCGCGGTATCGCTGACAACCGAAGGAATTCCAAAAAGGGCCGCCTCCATCCATTTGATCTCTGACTTTGCGTCAGTCAGCAATGAACGCTGAAGAACTGACAGGTTGATGTCAGCTTGCGAAACAAGGGCACAGAATTCCTCAAAATCCCAAACCGGTTCAATCAAATGAACAGGGTCTTTTTGCATATCAAGATGAGTGAATTCACCAAAATGGCCAATCAAGCGAATTTCTACCTTGCCAGGATGGCGGCGCACCATTTCAGCCAGCGCTGGTTCAAGAATGTCATGAAAATCTTCCTTGTGCGCCTTGGTACCAGACCCATAAAACAAAACGAGGGGCTTGCTCTTGTCGTGCTCTTGTTTGGCGAGCCTGGTTTCGTAATCTCGCAACGCCATCATATGTATATTACCAAGCGCGTTATGATGTTCTAGCACAATTCCCGTGCGGACCCGTTTTTCCATCAATGTCTTAATGGTCTGCGTTGATGCAATGCCATAGTCACACATAGACATCGCATGTTCGAACAAAGGAACACCACAGGCCATAGCATTGTAATGAGCTTCGTCAATTTGGCCTGCGTAGCTTTCCAAACTGGGTGGAAAATGCTCCGTATCAAACACAATATCGTCGATCTCGTAAAAGGTCAGAAGCCCGTGCTGGGATGCACTTGCGATTGCGTCAATCATTGGCCCAAAGGCAGCGACACGGAAGAAAATAACCGCCTCAAAAGAGCCGATATTTTCAATAAAATCACCGAGTTCTTGAGATGCCGAATAGACAGTCACATTGTAACCCGCAGCCCTGAGTTGCTCTGCCTTTTGATCAACCCTATACAGTTTACACTGATAAAGGTCCATATTCCCAACAAGCGCCACATTTTTGACGGCTCGCGCTCGATGGACCGACTTAAAGTCAGGCGTATAAGCTTGAAGTGTTTTTCGAATTTGGTTTTGCGTTCTTTCGAGACCATAGCCGGACACGTGGCGCGCAATATTGTGCCAAATACGCTGAAACCCACCCAACGCCAATGCCCGTTTTTTGTCTGCCACAGCAACGTCTGCCATGGCTTTTAGAGACAAGCTGTCAATCGTTTCAATAGCGTCCTCAAAACGCCCCTGATTCAAATATATTTCCGACAGGTTTAACGTATTCCAGTTGTGGTTGTATTCTTTCGAAATACCCTGTCGCAGCACTTGTACAATATCCATGCGCCCCTGCCTTTGAAGCAAGTCGGCGAGATGGTGCGCGACGTGGTCATTTTGAGGCGAATAGCTTAGCACGAGCCAATACATACGCTCCGCTTGATCTTGATCACCGTCAGCTACGAGCTTGCCAGCAAGATCCGACACAAAATCCAAGATTTTGGGATCAGAAAACTCCAAGGCGGTAATCGCCGGATAGGGATGCCGCACGAGTTGCTCTAGAATTTGCGCGGTATTTAGATCGGCACTAAGAGAAGCCGCCGTTTGAAACAGTGCAAGCTGTTTAATAATTGCTTGAGGGACATCAACGCCAAGCCATATTTTAGCCCAAGACGTACAGTTAGGCATCACGCGTCGCCGCAAACCTGTCTCAGCCCAATGCCTATACAACACCGCCCTCTGAACAAGATCACCTTTTTCGACGACATCTTCAGTCTCCAAGCCAGCAGCTTCGAAATCTGTCAACATTTCAAAGTAGAATGCGGCATCAAACTCAAGATCTGGATTGATTGGCAGACACGCATCGATGCCGTCCGACATAAAGTGATGAATACAATCGAAACGTTTAAAGCTGCTTAGAGAGTACCCCTTGTGGCTCGCAATGGCGTGATAATATTCGTGATCAAATAACTCAGACAATTGCTGCCCAGTGCCGCCTAACAACTCCCACAGCTGGACCTCATTCAATACTATGTCCAGAGGCGACACGCCCGTCGCGCGCACAGCAGCGATTGTCGAGGCAAGATCATCAGTATCTTCTACGCCATACATATCGCCGACAAATTGCGCATCACACGCCAGCGCCCTTCCCATGCGCCCTTCTTCGATTCCAAATTCCAAAAAATGGAACGCTGCTTGCAGAGGGCTATCAATCGCAGTCGCCACATCCTGGCATTGCTGCAGGTAGCTTGCCAAAGTGAAACCAGTCTCAAGCCACCAAGCTCTCGGGTGGGTCTCGATAATCGCTCTGAGTGAAGTATTTTCACAATGTGTCTTCAAGCAAGCGAGCCAATCCGCCCGCTCGACATCAGAAAACAGGCGGCTTTCTGGGTGGTAGATTCGCGTGCCATCGATGCAAACGGCCCGACATTCTGCTCGGCCAAATGACACATAATGTTCTTTTGCATCTACACCAGCTGCCGCTACATCTGGGTTCAATTCTAAATAGCGTTCTGGATTAAAACCTGGAAGGCGTGTATCAAGCTTCTTAGGCGTACCATCAAGATCCTGTGTCGATGTTGCAAATTCCATGGGGCTCTCTCGATAGTTAAAAACACAATACTTAAGACTTAGGTTTTTATTTAGTCTCTTGACGGTTTATGCACAATAGGCCCAAAAGACGATGACTAGGTTACTTCAGGCGCCAAGACAGATAACGAGTCGAACGAAAGGTAGTTTTCATGTATTCACAGCCCCCCAAAGATATTACAATAAATAGCCCACTTCAGTTTATCGTTTGCGGGATGGAACACACAGGAACCACTTTGATATCTGACCTATTCCGGCAAGTTCCTCACCTTAATTCTGGTTTCGAATGTGGTGTATTACTACGTGACACGCCTCAAGAGTTTGAAGAATTACAGCCTTTTGCGCAAAATATGCTCAGCGGCTGGGGCATTACTCAGGCCCAGTTTTCTGAATGTTGCGCCGCATCTAGCTTTCCAGAGTTCTATGCCCGCTTGAAAAATGCGAGTACCGTCCTTGAAGACGGCACAATTCATATTTTCGACAAAACACCTCGTTATCTTTCACAACTGACGTCTGTTTTGGAAAATTCGTCCTGCCCTGTTGTTGTATCGTATAAAGATCCTCGAGCGATGGTTTGCTCAGACTTTAAGCGCGCAAAGGTCGATGACTTTGATGACTGGTATGATAAGTATCGCATCACCAAAATGAGCTATTTCAAAACCTGCTACGCAGAGTTTGAAACACACAAAAACAATAAGCGTGTCACAACTGTCGGCCTTGAAGAACTATCTATGAACGCACGTGTAACAATGGAGCGTATGTTCTCTCATGTCGGTGAGAACTTTAAGTTGAGCTATGCAATCATTGAGAACTTGCGCTACAATAACGTGAAGAATAACACCGTATCTGCAAGTATTGCATTTGAATTCCGGAGCAAACTGAGTGCGAGTGACCAACAAAGAGTACTCGACGATTTCGGCGGCTTCAAAGATTGGGTTTACGAATAAACAAGCTCCTCTGACTAAATGTGGTGCAATCCCACGCACCCTCGCTCAGGGCTACAATTCTTCAATTCAGTAAGTGGTACTCATGAACAGCAAGCTGTTTCCCAAACACACCGATACAGACAAATACACAAGAGAAATGCAGCGACCAGCTGCCGACAAGACATTTTTGATATTTTTCACGGCTCGATCTGGATCATCATGGCTCACAGATATTTGCAAACGCAGTGGGCGGCTTAGTTTCCCAGATGAGGGAATGAATCCAGCATTTATTCCCAACATGGCTGGTGCGTTGAACGCACGCAATATGGATGAATACCTTAATATCCTAAGGCGCCGCCGAAACACGCACGGGGTCTATGGTGTCCAAATGACCTACCATCATCTACGTGCGCTTTTCGACACAGAAGATGAGTTCATGTCATACTTTGGCACATGGAAAATGTTCTGGCTCGTGCGCGAAGACATCATTTTACAAGCTTTGTCCTTGATGAAAATGCAGCAGACACAAATCGCACATCAGGCACATTCTACCCCAGAAGAACGTAAGGCAGCGGAACAGGGGTTTGTCTATAGCGCACGGCAAATTAAAAAGTGGATCAATCACAACTACCAAGCAGAACGCATGAACGAAAACCTGTTCAAACGGTATGGTCTTGAACCTCTACGTCTAAGCTATGAGGGCATTACGTCTGCTGGGGCGCACAAAACCGTGAATGCATTCGCACATCATATTGGTATTCCGTCCATTCCAGATGAAAATCTAGAGTCAGACCATGGGCAAATTCGCACCGACAAAAACCAAGCGTTCGCAGAGCGCTTTCGTGCCGAAAATGCCGACTACGTCAAACAGTTGGGAGAAGATCGCGCGCCGTGGCTAGAACGGATCGACCGCTCTCCCCCCACAGGGTTAAAATAGAGAGCGACCATCAACGTGCAGCGAAGAGTACCCCGATTAGAGCTGCATTGTAGAAAGATTCGTAATCGTCGGTTGGAACGGCTCTTCGTCTTTCATCGCGCGTACCCCGTTGATGAATTCAATTCTATTGGACGGATTGAGATGAGTCAGTTGCCACGGCGCATACTGCCACCACTTTGACATCATCAATCCAGATTGTTGAGGTGCGGGCATACGCATTTTCTTTAACGTAGCAGGGTTCCCTGCAACGACAGCATAAGCCGGCACATCCTTCACAACCATCGAGCCAGCGGCAATGATTGCACCATCGCCAATCGTTACACCTGCACGAATTTGTGCGCCATGGCCAATCCAAACATCATTACCAATCGTAGTAGTCTGCACCGCGGTTGGCGCAACACCTGTATTGAACCGATAGGAATGGTACGCATCTGCCCCCTCAAAGCCACCCTCAACGGCGATGGCCTGGTCATGCAGATAGAATGTGGGACTGGTAGAGGCCCATGTAAGCGGGTGATCTTGCCGTCCTATTTGAACATTTTCTCCAAACGAACAGTACCGACCAATACGCGCCGCAAAACAATACCCTGACACCTGATATGAAAAGGCCCCAAGCTCGATGGAATGTTGATAATCGGTCCACTTCAGACTACAAGGCGATTCAAATACAGAATGCTTTGGCAAGCTAACGGCATCGCGAGATCCACGTTGCAGACACTCGACGCCTCGTTTGGCTAAAGCTCGGATTGATACAGATATCTGTTCCATAAGTTTCTCACTCGCTCGTACTATTGATGCGCTTAATGATCGCCATCGGTTTTGATACCATATCTATTGGGAACACGCCCCCTGCTGCACCTTGCTCGACGGCAGCGGTAATGGCTTCGGCCTGCGCCCCGAGATCAAAGGACCATACCGGTAATTGCGTCGCAATGCACTCATGTGTCGTATAAGAAAACGTTTCAGGCCATAGAGACGGAATAAACCACGCCGTGATACCATATTTCTGCGCAATCCTATTGATATCCAGCGGGTCAAAATCACCGTGTATCATGGCATTTGGTCCCAAATCATATATAGGATCAACATTCCCAATCACAACAAGCCCATTGGGCCCCACGTATTTCCCCATACCCGCAAGCACGGCCGCGCCTTTGTGTTTACCAATATTCCCCAGAACACCGATGACATGAGGTGCGCTTAAAGCGGGCTGTGGAAGAGGGGAGGGGCGGATGGACAAAGTATGAGGTTTAACAAGAGGTCTCACCTCTGGATATGCTGCACACACATGGCGTGCGCTATCATTTGAAAAGACCTCAATTTCGTCGGCTTGGATCATAAGCTTCCCCCACGCCTCGCGCCACTTCGTAAGAGTTACAACCTCGCCATTGGGCCGCTTGGTCCGATGAGATGCATCTTTTGCACCAATGACAGGTACACCATGGAATTGGTCATCATCATTGATCAGCGTATAAGCGGGGCTCAGTGGAAAGAAGTCATGCATCAACACAGTGATCTTATCAGCCTCACTACGTTTGAGAGACAAAAGATGCGTAGGTAACGTAACAGGGTCTCTATCGCCAACTCCATTGGAGTAATAGAGATGCACGGCGTGCAGTCGCGATAGTAAGCCTTGTACAAGAGAGAAATCATCCGTCATCCCCTGAATGACGCCATCCATCGTGTGCACCTCAACGCCCCAACGGTACCGACCGCCAATACGCAAGACCACAACGGCATCCGTACCCTGTTCTGGGCTCAATTTGGTCTTGATACGATTTTCAAGATATCGTTCGGCACCACCGCCCAAAGAATGCGCCAGAAAAACATGGACGCGTGCCCCCTTGGTCTGAGCCCGTGCCCCAGCCCATGCCAAAGCCAAAGCAAGGCGCGTTGTTGGCATTGGGTCCTTCTGGATAAAGGCCTGAACATCCCGATCATACTGAGGATACCGTCTTGAAACTACCTTATTATTCTCTTGTACCAGCTTAAGCTTTTCAGTTGAGCCAAAGCTCTCACCACCGCGGTGCTCAACGAAAAGGTTAGGAAGGCCAAGATGGATACCTCCTTTTAGGCGGACCTTTTGGCACCAATCGACTTCTTCACCATAGCCTCTTCCAAAGCATGTATCGAATTGAGGCACCAATTTGAGATACTTAATATTCATCCCCATACAGAAACCAACGCCAGTTGGTGCATGCACCATTTCACGACCTGCAGCAAACGACTGTGCTGTTTGGTCAATGATATCTGCCTCGCCAGGCTCTAATATGGTCCGATTACATATCAAAGGCGCTGTAAAAATTTCAGCATCATTTGACATTGGCGTAACACTTGCAACGGTTTCGTCTGCCTCAATGGGGGCTATCAACCGCGTAGCCCACCCCATAGGAACAAGCGCATCAGAGTTCAAAAGAACAACATTGTTATTAAAGTCTTGGGCATATTCAAAAGCTCGGTTGACCGATCTAATGAAGCCTAGGTTTTCAGCATTTTCAAGCAGCGTTACGCTCTTTGGGGTCTGTTCATTCTGCTGGCTTACCCAATCCCGAAGCCAAGGGCGAATAGCCGTATCCGTAGAACAGTCCTCGATAACCACCAAATGCCAAGGCACATCAGTATGTGCCACAATACGCGCAAGACAATCTTGGAGAAGATCAAACGCATTATAAACTGGCAGAACAATCGTAATCGGAGCGACAAGCGCTGGAACGGGTTGCCCTATTTTTTTAAACACATCTGCATCCAGTATCGTTTCCCTGAGATGGTCTACATGCGTCAATCCCAGACGATGTTTAATGCGTGTCTTTGCATGCTGTTTAGTGATTTCGTCATGACTGAACCGCCAAGTCATAACATCCGGAATAGATCTCAGAGCCTTTTGTGCAAACGCCACACATAGGGCGGCTTTCTGTTTCCATATCCCCGCATGATGAACGCCATTTGTTGAAAGGCTCGAGTGCACACCATTATAGCTTATACCGAATGTAATCGGTCCAAAACCGCTTGGAAACGAAACATTAAAACCAGGATTGGGAATCGTATTATGTTCTTCCTCGGCATCTATCCGAAGCAGGCCTGTTTTCACCTTAATCTGAGTATCAGAGCTCGCAATGATAACCTCTTCCGCATTGGCCCAGCCCGAAACAGATATTCCGCTGCCAGTATACGAGACACTATCAATTGCGCCAATGACCTGACCGGACACGATTAATGGGTAAGAGCAACAGTCTGTTATCTCCAAATTCTTACTAAGATAGAGCCTCAGTACCCTTAGCATCACAATACCCCTAACCCCGTACATTTTAAAATCACTTTACCGCTGTTAGAACCACGTTTTGCATAGAGCCGCAAGGATATCGTGAATCAACAAAAGACATCACGCACCTCCCCCGCCAGCGCTCTATTTACATCCGTCACACACCGGTTAGAAGTATACGAGTATCATCTTATACCGAAATCCTCACGTGTTAGACCCAGAGATAAGGACCTATTCGGGCGTCTTACTTATAATTAAATCTTTGATATCATTAACTATAGTATCACATAACCCCGCATCCATTATGGTTTCCACATTTAAACGAACCATGGGCTCTGTATTGGATCGCCGTAGGCTAAATCTCCAATGCGGACCTTCTATGGCAAGCCCATCCATACGATCCACCGAATGCGCCTGCGAAAGATAGGCCTCTTCAACCCGTGCGAATGCGATAGCGGGGTCAGAAATATGAAAATTAAGCTCGCCGGAAGACGGAAACTGAGCTTGCATCGTTGCGACAAGTGTCGACAAGGGCTGTTTTTCAATCGACATATATTCCAGCATCACAAGAAACGGGATCATACCACTGTCACAGTACATAAAGTTTCGAAAATAATGATGCGCAGACATTTCCCCGCCATAAACGGCGTCATGAGCGCGCATATTGGCTTTCATGAAGGTATGTCCAGTGGGCGATGCAACAGCCACCCCACCCCCATCCGCAACTGTTGCACGTGTGGCACATACTACGCGGTTGTCATGCACAATACGAGCGCCTCGCTCCTTGGCTAGGAACACCTGTGCCAACAAGGCGACTACATATTCTCCATCAATAAACCGGCCCATTTCATCAAAGAAAAAACACCGATCAAAATCCCCATCCCACGCCACACCAATATCGGCGCTTTGTGCCAGAATAGGCTCTGATGTTTGGTCTTGATTTTCCGACAAAAGCGGATTTGGAAGGCCATTGGGAAAGGTCCCGTCCGGACTATGGTTATGGCGCAAAAAGGTAAGCGGAGATCCACAATCATCAAGGGCGGCAGCAATCGCGTCAAAGGTCGGGCCAGCAGCACCATTGCCGGCATTAACCAAAACCCGCAAAGGTGCCAGACGCGAAACATCCACAAAGGACAAAACGCGATCCACATAGGTCGCGCGACAGTCACCAATGCGCAGGGCGCCCTGCCCTGTCGGATCGGGAAAGACATTGGCCGATGCCATGTCGCGGATCGCCTGCATGCCCTCGGTGCTTGAGATCGGACGCGCGCCGGCTTGCACCATTTTGACGCCGTTATAATCAATCGGGTTGTGCGATGCCGTCACCATAAGCCCACCACCCACCTGATAATGATCGGTCGCGAAATAGACCTCTTCTGTGCCGCAGAGCCCCAGATCAATCACATCCACACCCTGATCCATCAGCCCGCGATGAAGCGCCCCCTGCAACGACGTGCTGCTGCTCCGGCAATCACGTCCGGTCACAACAACAGAGGGCCCCATCACTGCCGCAAAGGCGCGACCAATGCGATATACGATCCCCTCATCAAGGGTATCCCCAAGGCGCCCACGGACATCATATTTCTTGAAACAGGGCAGGATAGGGACGTTCGACATCAATTCACCTCTGGGTACGATCTGGGCAAAACGCCCACTCTTTTACATGACACAGCCATCTGATTAAAAAAATCACCTGTTTTGCACAGCCGCCATACAAAGAGGTTAAAAACACCTTGCCACGCACTGTGCTGGGCACAATAAGAAATAGAACATTTCTAGAGGCACGAAATCCTATGAAAATTGCAATCGCTGGTTTGGGCTATGTTGGTCTATCAAATGCTATTTTGTTGGCGCAACATAACGAAGTCATCGCCTTTGATGTGGTGGATGAAAAAGTCGCCATGGTCAACGTAGGACAATCCCCGATTGTAGATGCGGAGTGTAGCGAATATCTGGCGCGCGGCACCCTAAATTTGACCGCAACAACCGATGCGCAGACAGCCTATCAGGACGCGGAGTTCGTCGTGATTGCCACCCCGACGAATTATGACAGCGACACCAATTCCTTTGACACAAGCACGGTCGAAGCGGTGGTCGAACAGGTGAGTGGAATCAACCCAGATGCGGTGATGGTGATCAAATCCACGATCCCTGTTGGGTTTACCACCGATCTGATTGAGCGCACTGGCTGTTCTAACATTATGTTCAGCCCAGAGTTCCTGCGCGAAGGTCGTGCCCTCTACGACAACCTGCACCCAAGCCGGATCATTGTGGGCGAACAATCTGATCGCGCCCGCACCTTTGCCGATCTCTTGGCCCAGGGCGCCTTGGACAGCAATATCAGCACCCTGTTCACCGACGCCTCCGAGGCGGAAGCGATCAAGCTGTTTGCCAACACCTATCTTGCGATGCGCATTGCCTATTTCAACGAACTCGACAGCTATGCCTTGGCGCATGGCATGGATGCACGCCAAATCATCGAAGGCGTTGGATTGGACCCACGTATTGGCAGCCACTATAACAACCCGTCTTTCGGCTATGGCGGTTATTGCCTGCCCAAGGATTCCAAACAGCTTTTGGCGAACTATTCCTCTGTGCCTCAGAACTTGATCCGCGCGATTGTGGATGCAAATACCACCCGCAAAGATTTCATCGCCGACAGCATCATCGCCCGCAACCCCAAGACCGTTGGCGTGTATCGTTTGGTTATGAAGGCGGGTTCAGACAATTTCCGCCAGTCCTCAATTCAAGGCATTATGAAACGGATCAAGGCCAAAGGTATCAAGGTCGTCGTCTATGAACCCACATTCCCAGAGGATGATTTCTTTGGCTCTACGGTCACCGATGATCTGGCCACGTTTAAGGCAGACTGCGATGTGATCATCGCCAACCGCCAAAACAGCGATCTGTCTGATGTTGCCGATAAAGTCTTCACGCGCGATCTCTTTGGTATCGACTAATCCTATTTTCTTTGGGGCGGCCCTGTGTTGCCCCAAACGCCTGTCTGCGCACGCTCCCCCCTGGGGCTATTAAGGTTTTCTAAATACAAAAGGGTCGTAATTAGCGACCGAAGCAGCACATCCGACTGATTTGACCGCCTACCCCTAGGAGCTTTGATCATGATCCCGTCACGGGGGCTACATTGGGGGTATTGACGGAACCAGACCGCACGAACCTTGTGCCAGACACCGTCATACGCACCGGCACACGGGGCACCAGCGGTGGATCGGCAACCAACCTAAGCCTTAGCGCGCTAGGGCTGTTCGATGGCTCTGAGGTTGTATCGAACGAAGCAACATGGCATCGCATTAACGCGAATATCGGTTCCGTTAGCCTCCCGACATATACAATCAGCCTATATTATCGGGGGGACGTCCAGCACAGCCAGAGTTGTTCTGTGCGACGACACCCGTAGTGTCGAAAGCAAGCTTGACGGCCCAGTCGGGAACTTGGCCGTCGTTTCCCAAACCGCGGGGCCACTGACCAATCTCACCGAACGTTTACTGTCGGACGGCGTGACATATCTTGTGCAGATGCAATTCACGCCAAATGCGCCGAATAGCTATTCTTGCGGCTTGGGCCCAATACCGCCACAGCAGGGCAAACCATCATTGGGCTTGGCGCACAGATGGATATTGGCCACCGCTGACACAAACGACATTGGCCTCACTAAAACTGCAGCCAATTTAAATGTTTCGCGCGCGAAACAAACCTACTTCAACGCTTGGACAGCCATTCAGTCAGGGCGTTGAACAGGCTTTCATCCGCACCAGAAATGGTGATTTTAGATGACTTAGGGTCGAATTTGGCCCCCGTTTCCTGTGGCTTGGGTTCGGGTTTGACCTTGCTCGAAGCAAGAGCGGCCCGCAAAAGATCCTGTTCCTCAGCAGCGGTTTCATACGACGTGTGATCCACCGCATCGTGTAACACGGCCCCCCCGTGCTCGGCGCAATGCTGCGCCATCTCAAGCCCAAGACGTTCGCCAATATGAGACGGGAACTTTAGGACGCCATCCAATACCTCAACAACAGTCATAAAGCTCTTAATCTTAGAACGTTTCGCGCGCGAAACGTTCTTATAGAGAGACTGAAGGGCGAGCTTGGTGTTCGGATACACACCTTCCTCCATGGCTTTCACGACAATCCGAGCACGTTCATAAAACGACAGACCAACGCGAATTTCGTTTTCCTCAATCATAGCCACATAAGCATCAGAAGAGGTCTCTGGACTGCGAACTAGAGCCTGAACTTTTCCAAATTTCTGATCCTCAGCGGACAAAAGTTTCAACGCGGTGATACGACGCCAGCCAGATATCAAACCGTACCGAGGAGAGGCATCCCCCCCACAATCAATGACCTCAACGGGGGACTGCTGGCCACGTTCCCGAATACTTGAGACCAAAACCTGAAGTTCCTCGGGATCCGCCACAATCCGGTCACGCACAAGATAGGTCAGGTCGATGTCCTCAAGCGGGATCGACTGGATCAATCGTCCAGCCGCGCGGGCGTCGCTCACCATCTGTGTCAGTTCGGCCAAGGCCGCCGTCGCAGACGCATCTCCAGCGACCTGCGCAATCGGGGCAGGAGAGAAAGGCGCAGATCTAGTCTCTAAACCCTCTATTTGGGTCAAAAATTCAGTTTTCGCGGGGGTCAATCGTTTCCGTTTTGCCATCTTATTCTCCCTGCGCCTCCAACTCATCTCGGCGCCATACACCCAGCAGTAGCCGCTTGAACGCCGCATAGGTCGCATCAAAGGTTTCACGCCCACGGGCGTAGGTCTCGCGGTTGAAATCGCGATAGTCGGCCTCGTAAATGCCGTTCACGCTTTCGCCGGCCTGACCTATGAGTGCCGTGAAGTCCTGACGGTGCGGCGACAGGGTCCGACCGAGATAGGCCTGCATCAACGCCGCCAGTTCACCTTGTTGTGCACCATCGTAACGGGTCACAACCGCACGGACCGCATCCCATTGAAACGCCATCTCGTCGCGCCCCAATGCACGGGCGGCCATGTTTTCGCCGTCCTCGATCGAGGCAAAGGTCGAATGCAGCATGTCAAAGAAACGACCCGTTGAATCGAATTCCAGAAAAGACGCGCCCAGAGGCACCAACAAGATATCCGCCGCCGCCAAGCCGTTGATCGTCAGATAGCCAAGGGCAGGGGGTGTATCGATGAAGACGATGTCATAATCATCAAGCACGCCGTCCTCTTCGAGCGTATCGGTCAGCGCATCCCAGAGCTTCCAGCCGCGGGCCTGCATGCGCCAAACGGGGATCTGAAATTCTGACCAATACAGGTTCAGCTGCGCGCCGATCAAATCGATATTCGGCCAGTGCGTCGATTGAATAACATCTTGGGTTTTGATCTTGAACGCATCGCTCAGGGTGTCGTCCATCGGAATGGGGGCCTCTCCGCGATCAAGCCGCCCCTGGTTTTCGCGCCGCAGGTGGGTGCCGTAATGACGCGCCAACAGCGGGAACACCGTCTGCCATTCATCCGCAACCTTACCGCCAAAGATCGAGGTCATCGACCCCTGACTGTCCAGATCAAGGATCAGCACTTTATAGCCGTCCAGAGCGGCGCTCATGGCCAAGTGGGCGGTTGTCGAGGTCTTACCCACCCCGCCCTTAAAGTTCGCGACAGAGACCAGCTTGGCGGGCTGACCTTTGGGGCGATAGGGTTTGTATTCTTTTGCCTTGGATCCACCCTCGGCGAAATGCGCGCGCAGACGAAGCACCTCGTCCAAGGTGAACCATTTGGCGCCACCCTCGGTTTCGGATTTGCCCTGCGGCAACTCTGGGTTTTGTTTGAGCACGCGGCGGAAATGGGGGGTCGCAACGGGGATCAGATATTTGGTGATTTCCCAAGTGGAAAACAGACGCAGCTTCTTCTGGCCATCTTCTTGCATCCCGCGCGACGATAGATCATCGCGACCACGGGTACAGGCGGCGGCGATCTCGGCAAAGTCCGTGCTAAGAATAGGATCCCCTAATTCAGCGAGCGCTTGGTCCGGATCTATGTTAAAGTAGGGCGGAAGAGATGAAGTGTCTTTGACCATGATATGCCTGATGTGCTGCGTTTTCCTCACTGTACCACAAAACAGCGCTCATGGAAGCAATCAGATGACAAAGTCTGTATTTTCTAAGCAATTCAAGGCGGTTGAGCTTGATAAATTCCTCTGGAAATGGGGGGCTCTGATTTTTTTATAGTGTTAATATAGTGTTATATATGTGTTAAGCATTTTTACGACCTCTGTAACGGACTGTTTTTACAACGATAATTCGCCTTATTTTTTCCAAAGCGACTCTGAACCCCCGATAAAGCGACTCTGATCCCACGATCTTCTGACTCTGAACCCACGTTCAAACCTGTGGACGGGGCCTGTGGATAACTTTAGGGTGGGTGTCAATAAAACCACGATAAGAATCGGGCGCAGTATGACAGGGGCAGTGATAGGGCAGGGCGGTATTGTACCGGACCGGCACCCTCAGACAGATATATTCTCATGCGACATCTTTGATGCCATACCTAAGAATGACTTGGCGTCGATGGAACATCCGATGTTTTCATTGGCGACGCGCCCTGATTTGCGGGTGCTGTCCTATGAGCATAATGGCGCACAGATCGAGATCACCCCAAGCGTCAAAGGTCTCGCGACGATCCACGACAAAGACATCCTGATTTTTTGCATCAGCCAATTGATGGCCGCCCTTAACGCGGGTCGTGCGGTGGGGCGCACCCTGACGCTCAAGGCGCATGATCTGTTGATCGCGACCAATCGCGAAACCTCGGGCGATGCCTATCGGCGGTTGCGGGATTCCTTGGACCGTCTGGCGGGCACACGGATCACCACCAATATCATGACCGGCGACAAGGAGATCACCTCCGGCTTTGGTCTGATCGAAAGCTGGGAGATCGAACGTAAGGCGCGCGGCGGCCGGATGGTCAGCGTATCGATCACCATCTCCGAATGGCTGTTTCGCGCGGTGATGTCCAAATCGGTCCTGACCCTGTCGCGTGATTATTTCAACCTGCGCAAGCCGCTTGAACGGCGGATCTATGAATTGGCGCGTAAACATTGCGGGCGGCAAAAATCGTGGAAGGTTTCCGTCGATATGCTGCTCAAAAAATCCGGCTCGGCCAGCCCGCGTCGTGTGTTTCGCAAGATGCTGCGCGATATGATCGCGGCCAATCACCTGCCGGATTATGACATGTCAGAAGAGGCGGGCGATATGATCCGGTTTGGTCTGCGCAACGTTGTCGTCGATGGCCCTGATGCGCCGCCCATTTCCGAGGATGCCTATAACGAGGCGCGCCGTATTATCCCCGGTGTTGATGTCTATGCCCTTGAGGCCGACTGGCGCGGATATTGGGTGTCGTCTGGTCGTCCCCGTTTGCGGTCAGCGGATGGCGCGTTTTTGGGCTTTGTAAAAGCGCGGGCAAAAACGGATCGTTAAGATTCTTTGACTATAGGTTAATGGACTGTGTCGCATTTTATGGAACGACGCGGTATTTTCAGGATACTATGAGGCCATGATTATCACACCCGTTTTATTGGCTGGCGGCTCGGGCACGCGGCTTTGGCCGCTGTCGCGCAAGTCCTACCCAAAGCAGTTTTCGTCTTTGATGGGGGATGAAACCCTGTTTCAAAGCTCGGCGAAACGCATGACTAGCAGCGGTGCCCTACACTTTGCCGCCCCCGTGGTTCTGACTAATTCCGATTTTCGGTTTATCGTCACCGAACAACTGGCCGGTGTGGGCATCGACCCCGGGGCGATCTTGATTGAGCCCGAGGGGCGCAATACGGCCCCTGCGGTTTTGGCGGCTGCTTTTCATATTGCACAGACGGACCCAGATGGGATTTTGCTGATTGCGCCATCGGACCATGTCATCCCTGATACTGATCAATTTCACCGTGCCGTTCTGGCGGGGCGCACGGCGGTTGAGGCTGGGCAGCTTGTGACCTTTGGGATCACGCCTGATCGTGCGGAAACGGGGTATGGCTATCTTGAACTGTCGGCCTGCCCTGATGGGAATGGGGCAGTGCCGCTTGTGTCCTTTGTGGAAAAACCCGACGCGACGCGGGCGCAGACATTGGTGGAGGCGGGGAACTATCTTTGGAATGCGGGGATATTTTTAGTCTCTGTTAAGGGGATTATTGACGCATTTCGTACCCACGCACCCGATCTCTATGCCCCCGTTTCTGATGCCATGACCAAGGCCAAGCCGGACCTTGGGTTCTTGCGGCTTGATCCCGAGGCATGGGGGCAGGTCGAGGGTATCTCGATCGATTATGCGGTGATGGAAAAGTCGGACAACCTGTCGGTCGTGCCCTATGGCGGCACGTGGTCCGACTTGGGCGGATGGGACGCGGTCTGGCGTGAAACAGCTGGCGACAATGGGGTTGCCCTTTCGGGGGCCGCGACGGCGATTGAGTGCAAGGACAGTTTGCTGCGCTCAGAAAGCCCGACCCAAGAAATCGTAGGCATTGGTTTGGATAACATCGTGGCGGTCGCTATGCCCGATGCGGTGTTGGTCGCGGATATGAACCGCGGCCAAGAGGTCAAGCTTGCGGTGACTGCATTGGCCGCGAAACAAAGCCCACAGGCCAAAGTTTTTCCCAAGGAGCATCGCCCATGGGGCTGGTTTGAGACATTGATCACAGGGGATCGGTTCAAGGTGAAACGGATCGTGGTTCAACCGGGCGCGTCCCTTTCATCCCAAAGCCACGTGCACCGTGCCGAACATTGGGTCGTTGTCGAAGGTACCGCGCGTGTCACCATTGGCGATGACACCCAGATGATCACGGAAAACCAATCCGTCTATATTCCGCTGGGCGCCGTGCACCGATTGGAAAACCCCGGACGTCTGCCCATGGTCTTGGTTGAAGTTCAAACCGGTGCCTATGTCGGAGAAGATGACATCATCCGCTATGATGATGTCTATGAACGTCAGTAACAAGGAGGCGGTCGGATGTGTCTAGCGCACCGCAGGGGCTGCTGACAGTCCTATCAACAGCCCTTGATCACAGGCGCGTCCGCTAGGATTCGATCAATGTTTTCTCATAGGCGGCCAGCACATCTTTCCACAGGAACCTGTCGTGGTGCTGTTGCACGGCGCTTTCGCGGGCCTTGCTGACGTCTGATGGGGTGTCGAAGATGCTCTTCATCTGGTCTTTGCATTGCTCGATGGTCTCGAAATAGAACTGAGAGCTATTTGTCGTCCAGCGATTGAACTTATTGTCATGGGCCAAAACCGCATTCCCCGCCCCAAGCGCTTCTACAAGCGATGGGTTGGTACCGCCAACTTGGTGGCCATGAAGATAGGCGCGGCAATGAAAGCGAAGGGCTTCGACAACGGTTTTGTCGTAAATAGCACCAGGGAAGATGACGTTCGGACCTGCGGCAGCCTTGACCGAAGCATGATAGTCGTTCCCCTCCATGAATTTCCCCAGAATGACGCATTTCTTGTCTGTCTCGAGGGCAGAAAAGGCCTGAACCATTTCCAAAATCGAATTCTCAGGCTCAATACGTGCGATCGAAACAAGATATTCGTCTGGTTTTAGGCCAAGCTTTTCAACATGCGCCGCATCAGCCGTTTCAATGGCATCAGCCCCATAGGGGATCATGACCGGCTTTTTGAAACAGCGACGTGCCACATGGTTGGAAATCTCGGGATGGTCCGCAATTGGCACATGACAGAGATTAGCCCCAGCGACTTCGTTGATGAAAAACCAAATTCTTGCCGGAAGGCTCCACTTGGCGCGCTTCCATTCAATGCCGTCCATGTTCATCAAAACACGTCTGCCGCGCAGACGCTGAATGATGTTAAAGACCGCGGTATTATATCCAAGGACCAGATCCACACCGGGTTGTTTGAGAACATCCAGCGCACAGGCCAGATCAAATTCCATGGTCCCCAAGGCACCACCGTTTTTCGGCACAAAGTGGCGGCGTTTGACACCGTTCCATTCGTCCTCGACCCATTGGCGGGGCGTGCCCTCATCGGGTTGGCAATACACAAGAACATCATGCCCCTGTTCAACGAGATAGGGTGCCAGTTCATGGGCGAATGTTTCAAACCCACCGTGCGCAGCTGGCACACCACGTGTACCAAGTATGTTGATTTGCATAGATAAGACTTAATTCCTGAGACGTGGTTTTGACGGTGAAAGTATCAATGAAGCTGCAAGTAAAATCGAAAACATAAGATAGTTTCCAGTGAAAAAATTGGCTTCTCCAAGATTATTAAAAATAATAAAAATCGTAGCAAGCCAAAATGCCTGTCGGTGTTGTGAGTTTCCTATTTGGCTATGTCCGACAAAAATTAGCATCAAACATGCGACTATCATAATAATCATAGCGGGAACGCCTATATTAGCAGCCACTTCGATAAATCCATTGTGTGCCTGCTTAAATGTTTTGCCGTAAAAACGTTGTGCAAACTCATAACCATATGGATTGCCTTCACTCCAATAGGCGTTAAACCCAAACCCCAAAATCGGGCGCTCCTGTACTTGGGTGAGTACAATATCCCAAATGATAGTTCTTGATGATAGCGTTGCGTTTTCACCAAGCGCAGACAATAGGCTGCCCCACATGCTTGGTAACAAGATGACTAGGGCTATAGAAAAATAGAGTGCTATGGCTGAGAACAGTAGGGTTGATGAGCGCCGATTGCGAAATAGAAATGCCATTTCATAAAATGCGACGGCAAGGGCAAGGGCCACAATCGATGTCGATGCCTTGGCGACAAAAAGAGTTACGAGAAACACCGAGAAGTATATGATCGATGTTGTCGGCTTAAAGTGACGAGACCTAGACTCAGCATATAAAATAGTGGTCGCTAAACCAATCATGTTTCCAACTAGGTTTTTATGGTCAGTGAAACCTTGGAAGGCGGGTTCACCATGGCCATTATATCGGTAGATGGTGATATCTATACCCAAGATATAGAGAAACATCGTTATCAGTACATAGGTAAACACAGCATTAAGAAGATACTTGGAAAAATCAGTTTCAACAGCTGTTGCTATGTAGATTCCGAGAAGAGCAACGCCAATAAGACCGACGAGCCCATTAAGCGTATCAACTATACTGACCGACCAGCTTAAGGATAAGCTGGCTATCAAGATCAATAAAACCAATAAGAAGAAATTCAGTGAAAATGATATTTTGGGTTTTCTTGAAAAAAGTAGAGTTAGAGTGATGAGATAAATGGCAAGAACTATTCCGCTATGCGCAATAAAATACGATGCGCCAAGGGCATCCCGCATAATGCCCCTAAAGGCGAATAGTAGGTATAATATTGAGAAATTAATGAATATGACTTCAAACAGAGGTAGTTTCTTGACGGTGTTATCACTTTTCATTTGAGGAAGCTCCATCGGCAAGCAAATTCGAAATTTGTGCCAAGTAAGTATCTTCTGTGAACATGCGTTGCACCCGAGTTCTTGCCAAAGACGACTGTTTATTAAAGAAAACATCATCATCCATTAAGCACTGAATAAGTTTTGCAAGAGTATGGGTATCACCCATATCAAAGATAAATCCACCCTCATTATTTCCAGCCACTTCAGGCAAGCCGCCCATATTTGAAACGATAACCGGCACGCCCGCGGCCATTGCTTCTACAGCGGTAAGGCCAAATGTTTCATGCCATTTGGAAGGAACTAAAGCCACGCGTGCATTTGACAAAATAGGGAGTAGTTCATTTTTGTCTTTATGCCCCAAATAGGTAACATTTGTGAGATTTCGGCTCTTAATCTCCTGAATCAATTTGTCAGTAGAGTTGCCCGTTCCGACAAATTGAAAGGGGTGATCAGGTAACCGTTCAGCAACGTCAAGGATATCAAAAACACCTTTATAGTCTTCGATCCGCCCGAAATATAAAACATTCTCGCGCTTTCCTGCTTTGATATTAAGGAAAACATCATCCACTGGATTATAAATTGTCTGAACTTTTGAAGCGGGCAGGCCTTGCTTGATAATCTGCTGTCGTTGAAAATCCGAAACGGTCACAAATTTGGAAATTGCGCTCTTGGCACCTAAGAAGTCTGATACATACATTTCAGCCGTTGATAATGCCGAACGAGCGAGCGAACCTCTATTACATCTATTTTTCAACCCAGGCAAATAAGACCCAACGCTGCAGTCCAAGCATGTTTGGCCATCTCGTTGCGAAGTGTATGTTGAACAATATGTCCGATATTCATGTAAGTGCTGAACTATGGGAATATTGCGTTTGCGCAATGGAGCGATGATAGAAGAAGTCAATTTTCCATAATAAATATGAAAATGAGCCACATCTATTGGGTTTTGATCTAGGAAATTTTCCATTCGTGAACGTGCTTGCGGGGAATATATATATTTCCACAAGTTCAACGGCGATGGGTTGTTAAAGTGATCCGCCGAAGGGAAGGTACCGTCATTCTCATCGTTCCCATCAAGTGCAGCAAACAAATGGACGTCATGTCCTGATTTCTGAAGAAGCTTTTGTGTTTGATGGACAATCACATCACTTCCACCTCTGATATCAAAGTTCTGCGACACCTCAAGAATATTCATTTAGATGTCTACCTTTCTCGTGACAACTCTTGATACGCTGTTTTCCCAGGCCATTTCGGTCAAAACTTTTTTGAATGGTTCCAAGATTTCAGGCATCAGCTCCAGTGTTTCGTAGCTTTCAGGTGCATCCAAGATTTGCTTTGAATATTCGGCGAATACAGTGTCGTCTGAGAGACCGCAATGTTCCAGCATTTCCCGTAAGATGCTCTCTGGCTTTTCACATAAGGCTTCAAACTTAATACACAGAACCTTGTCCGGGTTGTTAGCATATGCAGCCTGTGCCTCGCGCATGGACACAATCCACTCTACGGCCGCACGATCCCGGTGATCCTTCGTCTGTCTTAATTTGTCCGCAAACGGGGCAAGATCATCATGTTCAGGAACAATCTGATCAACAATCATGTGCCATTTACGATCTTCGCGTCCCCACCAATCATGGGTCTCGCCGCTCTCTACCACACCTTTGCGTTTCGACCAATTTGTCACCGAGCTGCAGGTATCTACGCCATCGCGTAAGATCGCGATAAATTTAGCATCGGGAAAGACGTCATTTACAAAGTCGGTACGGAACACAAGTTCAGGGTACTTATCGACAATGCGTCTGGCGCCCCCCCAAAACAGGCTCCAGCCATAGATGTTTGAAATCTTGCTTGCTAGCGTCTGTGGGTCTTTTGCCTTTGCAAGGCGGATGGTTGATGGTCCAGTTGTGTAGGATCCAATGATGTCCTCGGCCCCATGTGCATAATGCCAAATCGCCTTGGGTTCATTTAGGAATACAGTCTCGCGGTGCAGGGCAAACAGCTTGCCCAGAACGGTTGTTCCACTGCGGCCCGTACCGATGATGAAGATCGGCGCTTTGCTTTTCACCGGCGGCCTTATGATTTGCGCAAGTTTGTACCCTGCAAACACAACGGGGTTAATCCACTGTCCCTTTGTCGTTAGGGCACGACCCTCAATAAATATGTATGCCATGAGTCGCCCTGGAATTTTCCATAAGCGTTTTTGAAACATCGTCTTATCGATTTGAGCAACCATTTGGATCCTCGCCTTTTTAGTATACTAAACTTGAGTTATTTGATGAGCCAGTGGGAGAGATCTCTGCCTATTAATTCAGAAAGCGCCTCTATATCTGCTTGATATTGTGGTGTTAGTGAAGCTTTCAATTCATCTGACAGTTTTTTTGGTTTCTCGGATCCAGACTTTGAGTAAACAAAAGGCCTAATAACCTTAGCTCTTATGTGTGCTCGCAGCTCAGGCCCAAGCAGTTGTCGGGCCATTCGCCTTAGTGGAGTATCATAGCTTTTGCCACTTGTGGATCTATTAATAACCCATTTCTTGAACCGAGACTTAGTAATTACTGATGTATTACTATCCGATTCAAATTCGAAATGAATTGGATCAATTTCAAGAAATTCACAGATTTCTAACATGCATTTATCAATGTTATCTCTGATATCATCGAAAAGTACGACATGTACGTTCTCTCTTCCGAAAAGGTCCATCCATTCTTGTATGGGGCTGAAATAGAAACCAGTTTTTATGTAGGGCGTAAGCGCCATCACATTTTTGTCTATGCGCTCTTGCTCAAGAGAAATAGCTTCATCAAAATCTTCGACACTTTCGAAGGTAAGTTGCTTGTGATAATTGAAAGCTGAATAAGCTCTACCAACGGGGTCTCTCAATGCAATAATGATTTTTGCGTTTGGGCAAACTTCATGTATTTTTTTGCGAATATTGGATTTGTAAAAATAGGATGTACTTGCATCCAAACGCCACTTTACTTCGTTTTGACCTTCAAAGAGGCTGTTATACGCACCTTCAGATGAGAACGCGGATTTTATAACATCACCACTAGGATAGTTAAGCTCCTCATTACATCTATAGATAAAATGAGTAGGCTCCTTTATTTTAGGTACAAATATGTCTGGGTGCTGTTGCATCAAATTCGCAAGATATGTAGTTCCTGATTTTTGAACTCCAGGCATAATTAGGTTTGGTAAGGATTTTTGGTCGACGTTTTTAGGCATTTCTGTTATCCAATATTAGAGAAAACATCTTACATTACACTGCTTCTATCCGTGTTTTTAGCGGGTTACTTCATATTAAAAATACCACAAAATGGATACACACCTGTTTTTACGTACGCCAAAATTGCAAAAACAAGGCGTCTCGTAATCAAGATCGAAGACGAAGCTATGGCGACCAAGACAAAGTCTTGAAAAAAGGTGGATGTATAAAGAAGCGCAGAACCGACAATAAGGAATACAATATTTATTTTCCTGAGAAGCGCCTCATGTCCGGACATTGCCAACAAAAGCTGACCAAACCCAAAAAATGGTAAAACCACCTGCACCGATACCAGAATTGTAAGAGCCACAAATGTGGCTTGGCTTACAGTGGGGAATAAAAAACTGTAATAGTCATATAGAAAAATCAATGAAAATCCGAATATAAGCGTTGCTAGACAACAGATGCTAGTTGCTATTGTCGTGATTTTATAAATACTCTCATGGTTAGCCTGCTTCAACGCCACCGCCAATTTAGGTCCAATAACTAATGTCATCGCGGTACTGACAAACGCCGTTACTAGAGCCAGTCTATTGGCAGGAAAATATTCGGCTGCGGCAACTTCTGAGATTAAGACCCCGACGAGTACGACATCAAGTAAGTTTGTCAGCACAATGGAAATATTATTGGTCGCGAAGTCGATTGAAGAACGCACCCTTAAGCGATGTTTTCTTAAATGCGGTCTAGATATTAGTGCAGAAGGCTGAATCTTTAAAACCGAAGCTTGCGAGATGACGGCTACCGATAATACCATTATCAGAAGGATGCCTGTTTGTTCAGCATTAGCTTCAAAGCCAATGAACGAAGCAAAGCCTATTGCGATAATAACTCCTGAACGCCAGAAGATTTCCAATGGGGCTAAAGACCAGAAAAATTTTTCACGTGCTCTGGCAAAGCCTGCCCAACACTGGTTCAGGGAGAGAAAAAATACCAACGGCAACCCACACAATGCAAGCACAGGTGAAAAACCAGCGATGAAAAGGCCTAAGCTTAAAATACAGCCAAATAATAGCCCGCTTATCGAAACCCAACTCGTTGATAAAACGACGGATTTTTCCGCTGATTCAACTTCTCCGTCATCTAGTTTCTGGGAGATTTCACGTACCATAAACTCTTGCTGACCTAGGCCAGAAAATGCAGCGACGAGAATGGATGCTGACATCAGTGTAACCACCGCCCCATAATCAGCCTTTGTTAAAAAGATTGACATAATAGACACGAAGCCCAATGTGATAACCATTGCCGTGACTTTTAAGCCTAAAGTATAAGTACCCTTACTAAGAATCCATTTGAATAGATTATCTTTTGAATGCATCGCCATTCCACCCAGATTCAGTATTCATATGTTTCAACTAAGCAATCAAGCTCTTAAGATACCGGCCATACGCGGTCTTCTTATAGGTTTCCGCATGTTGGGCGAGCTGGTCTTTGGTGATGAAGCCTTGGTGATAAGCGATCTCTTCTGGGCAGCCGGCCTGCATGCCTTGGCGGTCTGTCAACGTACGTACAAAGTTTCCGGCATCCAACAGGCTGGCATGGGTGCCCGTATCAAGCCAAGCATAGCCGCGGCCCATGGTTTCAACGCTGAGGCTTCCGTCGTGAAGGTACATTTCCAGCAATGAGGTGATTTCAAGCTCACCACGTTCAGATTTCTGAACCTTCTTCGCACGCTCAGTGGCCGAGCCATCGAGGAAGTACAGGCCCGTTACCGCATAGTTCGACAGTGGTTTTTCCGGCTTTTCGATAATGGACTCTGCGTTGCCATCGCCATCAAAGGACACCACGCCATACCGTTCAGGATCCGCAACATGATAACCAAAGACGGTGCCGCCGGTGGCTTTCTCATCCGCAGATTTAAGAAGCTCTGGAAGACCGTGACCAAAGAAGATGTTGTCACCCAAGACCATCGCAGACGGCGCGCCATCAAGGAAGTCTTCGGTCAATAGATACGCCTGCGCCAAGCCGTCTGGGCTGTCTTGGACAATATAGGTGATGTCCATGCCCCATTGGCTACCATCACCCAAAAGACGTTTGAATTGCTGTTGGTCATGCGGGGTCGTGATCATTGCGACTTCGCGAATACCCGTCAGCATCAGAACTGATAGCGGGTAGTAAATCATGGGTTTGTCGTAAATAGGCAAAAGTTGCTTTGAGACACTAAGTGTAATCGGGTGCAGACGGGAACCGGTGCCACCTGCGAGGATAATACCTTTGCGTTTTGTCATTTTACTGCTCCAAGCTCTTTGAGAACGCGCGCGAGGCTTTGTTCCCACTGGGGGTTAGACATTCCGAAGTTGCTAAGCGTGTTGCAATCCATCCGCGAATTTTCGGGACGCTGTGCAGGTGTTGGAAATTCTGATGAGGGGATATCGGTCACATCAACAGTGAGCTGCGCCTGACGAAAGATTTCGCGCGCGAAGTCAGCCCAGCTCATATTGGGGGCGCCTGCGAAATGGTACAGGCCGCGACGCTCGGGATGTGTGATCAATTGATCGGCAATGGACAGACAGGCCTCGGCGATATCCGCGGCGGATGTTGGGCCGCCGATCTGGTCGGCAACGATCGAAAGCGTGTCTCGATCTGCGCCCAAACGCAGCATTGTTTTCACAAAGTTATTGCCATGGGCAGAGAACACCCAAGAGGTGCGTAGGATCGCATAGACCCCGTTTGCCGCCTGAATATAGTCTTCGCCGGCGCGTTTTGTCCGCCCGTAAGCGCCAAGAGGTTCGGGAGTATCATCAGGTGTCCATGGGCGCGTGCCGGACCCGTTGAACACATAGTCCGTCGAAATATGAACCAGTGGAATACCCAGATCATTACAGGCCTCAGCCATAGATTTAGGAGCCAGGCCGTTCACGGCCAAGGCTATATCTTCGTCGGTCTCGGCCTTATCCACGGCGGTATAGGCCGCGGCGTTTATAACCACCGTTGGCTTATGCTCATGAATGGCGGCCGCGCAGGCCTCTGGGTCGCTAAGATCGGCTCGATCTCGGCCCAAAGCGATCACATCGGCACGTCGTTTGAGTTCCGTGGCGACCTGACCGGTTTTTCCGAAAACGAGAATGGTCACCCTTTTGTTCCCAAACGTTCGCCAACACCATCACGTTCTTGCAGGGCTTTCCACCATGCTTCGTTGTCGAGATACCACTGAACTGTTTTCTCTAGACCCTCTTCAACCGTGACGGAGGGCCGCCAGCCCAGCTCGGTGCTGATACGTGTCGGGTCGATCGCATAGCGCATATCGTGCCCAGGACGATCCGTCACAAAAGAAATGAGATCAGAGTAGGGCGCGTCTGCGGGTTTCTTGTCGTCCAGAATCTTACAAATGGTCTTAACAAGATCGAGGTTGGTGGCTTCGTTTTCGCCGCCAATATTATAGCAGCGACCCAGCTCACCTTTTTTCAGAACCGTCAAAAGCGCATCGGCATGGTCTTCAACATAGAGCCAATCCCGCACGTTTTCTCCTTTGCCATAGATCGGAATGGGTTTGCCCGCGAGGGCATTCAGAATAACCACAGGGACCAGCTTCTCTGGGAAGTGGAAGGGGCCGTAGTTGTTGGAACAGTTTGTCATCACAATCGGCAGGCCATAGGTCTCTGCCCATGCACGCACGAGGTGATCGGATGAAGCTTTGGATGCAGAGTAGGGCGAGCGCGGATCATAAGGTGTCGTCTCGGTGAACTGGCCTTCGGCACCTAGGGATCCGAACACTTCATCTGTTGAAATGTGGTGGAACCGGAAGCTGTCTGGTTTGTCTTTCTTCACCCAATAGGCACGCGCGGCCTCAAGCATGTTATAGGTGCCGATAATGTTGGTCTGGATGAAATCGCCAGGACCATCAATGGAACGGTCCACATGGCTTTCTGCGGCAAGGTGCATCACCGCGTCAGGTTGATGTTCTTCAAAGACGCGATCAAGGGCCTCACGATCACGAATATCCGCCTGTTCAAACGCATAGTTTGGGCTGTCTGCAACAGAGGCCACATTGTCCAAGCAGGCCGCATAGGTCAGCGAGTCCAAGTTAACAACACTAAGGCCTTGCTGTATAGCAAGCCTCACAACGGCAGACCCGATAAAACCTGCACCACCTGTGATTAGAATTTTCATGATTTAAGCCTGATAGATGAATGGACTGTCAAAGTCTTTTAGCAGCGGCGCCGCGGTGTCTTTTTCGGAAAGTGCTGGGACGATGTCGTCGGACAATCCCCAGTCGATATCGATATCCGGATCGTCAAATCGAACGGCGCGATCGCATTCCGGCGAATAGAAGTCAGAGCACTTATAGATGATTTCTGTATCTGGTTCTAATGTAGAGAACCCATGCAGAAATCCTTTGGGAATGAGGAGCTGAAGACCGTTTTCAAAGCTCAACTCTTGGGCAAACCATTGTCCAAAGGTCGGTGAGCCTTTGCGGATATCAACGGCCACATCGATCAGTCGACCTTTGCCACAGCGGACCAATTTATCCTGCGCATGAGGGGGCGCCTGACAATGTAGCCCGCGCACGGTTCCCACTTGGGATGACAGGGAATGGTTATCCTGCACAAAGTCGATATCAATTCCAAACTCTTCGAGTCTGCTTTTGTTGTAGCTCTCAGAAAAGAACCCGCGGCTGTCTCCGAACTTGGGTGGCTCAATGACAACCACATTCTCAAGGGGGGTATTGGTAACTTTTAGCATTCGGGGTTGTTCTCGTTCGTTCTGGAAGATCTGGGTGAGTAATGTAGAGAAACTACAGTACTCTCTTTATGTTTCGTATCAATGACCTAAGTCACACGCCGTCTTGATCGCATCCAGTGTCTATTCTTTGTTGAGGGATGCTTAGTGACCTGTGCGGTTGAAAACCACGGTGACTGTTTTCACAATGAGTTTCATATCAAGGAACGCAGATATGCGCTGCAAATAGTCGTTGTCGTATTGCACGCGGCTTACAAAGCTTGTGGTGCCGCGGCCTTCGATTTGCCAAAGACCGGTGATCCCTGGGCGGAGGTGATAATAGGCTTCGCCGCCGGCACTGCGATACAGCGCATCCTGTTCGACCATGAAGGGGCGGGGGCCTACAAAGCTCATCTCGCCGCGCAACACGTTCCAAATTTGGGGAAGCTCATCAAGGCTTGTGGCGCGCAAAAGGCGGCCAACGGGTGTGATACGTGGGTCATTCGCCAGTTTCTGATTTGTCAGCCACTCTGCGGCGACCACGGGATCTGCATCGCACAAGTCTTGTAGGACTTTTTCGGCATTCATCACCATGGTGCGCACTTTATAACAGCGAAATGTTTTGCCATTCAAGCCAACGCGGTCCTGCGTATAGAAACCTGGGCCACCATCACGACGTGTCAAAACCCAAAGGATCGCGATCACTGGAAGCAAAATAGGCAGTAATGCAATTGCAAAAATCACGTCAAAAAAACGTTTGCCAAAGCGAGAATACGCATATGAATTTGGGCTGGTTTGACCTGATTGCGTACTCAGTTCGATTGAATCAAATTTCACTACTACATCCCCAGAGACTAAATGTTTCGACAAGACTAGTTAAAATTTAGATATCACAAACGTAACAATTGTTATGACTTATAGAGAATTTTACGTGAAGAATAGTCTGCTGGCAGTTTTTAGGTTAATTTAATGCACTTTTTCAGAGCATAATGCATAAATTGAGCAGCATCTAGGCAGCTTTGCAATCTAGCGTCGAGTAGGCGCGACTTGGGACACGTTATGGCCTTCAAAGGGGAGGGCCCGTCCCTGTCATGTATGTGCTCAGAGAACGATGGGCTGCCATTCGCCAGATTTCGTTGTAGCCCCTCTGCAGGGCAGAGCTACGATAGGACCAAGATGCAACGCTATGTAGATTATTTGCAGCTCCAACATGCAGTCTCATTTGTTAGCCCACGCACGCTCCCCTTTAAGGTCTCAGCTACTGCGCTTCTGGCGTGCTTGTGCTTTCGGTTATATAACATCTCGATGTAATCGAGCACGTTGGATCTCGATCAAGGCACTTAACCATTGTTCTTGAACCAATGGCGAGCAAAGTCTCGTTCATGGCAATTTCCACGTCGAATCATGCTGTATTCTAGAGTGTGGATTTTGAGAAATGGCACCTAGTCAATGCTTGTAAACTGTGAACCTTGGTCGGAGTGTACTAGGATTTTACTCGTTTTCTTGCGTTGCCAGACGGCCATAAGTAGCGCCTGCAACACCAAGTCCGTTGGCGGCCTGACCTGTTATGCTACATTCACCGAGAGGAGCACACGACGCGGCGAGAAAACAGATCGATCACAACCGCCAAATACGAGAACCCTTCGTGCGTTTTGATGTCGGTGATAGCTGTCACCTAAGTACCGACAGGTGATGCAAAACATCACCGTTAGGCAGTCGTTGTCGAGGCCTCGACAGCGAACCGAAAAGACCGACCCATGCTCCGCCATAAATGCGTACCTCTCTTTGCATCTGTAAATCTAATCCCTAGCATTGTCGTATCCTTGCCTCCAAAATTACCAAGCAAGGCGTCTACAAATCTAGGGGCTATTCTAGCTAGGGCTTTGTCGTGCATTCGAATATCAAGATACACTTTTTGATCTTACAAGAGCTACTCGTACACTTAAAAGAATTTGCGTCGCTATAATGATTGAATTTATAGCCGACATTGCTTGATAGTAAATATTATGTAATTTATTTGCGATTCGGGCATGCATATGAAATATGTTCATCCACGTGTGTTCCCGCTTACGAACTTCGCTCCTGCACCTGGTCTCTGAAAATACTTAAAACTTTAGGAGTATTGCGCGTTCTTGAAAGGATGTTCATCTTTCTCAGTTAATCAAAAACTCTAGGATTAAAATGGGAACCGATATGCACCATTCTCCGGAGCTAGCGAAAGAAGTCAAATCAAAGTCAGGAACAGATAGTCAGCCGCGGTCCGTTCAGACCCTGATGGTCGACCGGTCTGTTCAAAGATCGGCCATGACTGGCCCTCTATTGAAACCGCTGATTTCAATGCACTTGCTCCGATCATGGACTTCATTGGCCGCCATAGCCACCTGCATTAATCCCAGCTCGAACGGTGCCGTTCAGACCTGGCCCAGTGTTGGACCAGCCTCCCATTTACCTAGGCCTCGACTGGACCATCTCTTGGACCACAGCTGGACCACGTAGCTTAAGTTGTTGTTTTCAAATAGAAATACCATGTTTCAGCAAGTAGCGACCTGAAACCCACTTTTTGCAATTAAAATCAGTATCTTACGGGACGTCGCAGAGAGCTGCGTAACGTGTGTAAAAATCTATGATGCCGCGGCATGATCGTGGTCCAATGACAACGGAGGTCAAAGGCTGACATCTCGCGGCTCAAAAGCGCAGCATCTTGAAGAATAGGAGAGCTGGGACGTAAGAAAGGGCTGGCACCTCCTTACGCCCGCTGTGCGATTAGATCGGTGATTTTACAAAGGCTGGCATCGCAGTGCCTGCCTCGGCTGTATCCATGGCCTCGCGGATGGTGACATCCATATTAAGGTAACGATAGGTGCCAAAACGACCAGAAAAGGTTGGACCCGCGGATGTGTTGGCTGGCTCGGTCGCATACAGCAACAACATGGGAACCTACTTCCTCTAAAGCGGCACAGAGCGTTCAGCTTTAGAGGACATAGCATAAAATCGGGCGTGGCCCTTTTTAACTGTTCTGATACTGCTAAATCATAATGAATGGTGGAGAGTTATGACTATAACGTGTAACAAGTAATGTATGAAATTGAAGACCTGAACTTATATATGCAGCATATGAAAACAGTCATTATCATACCGGCGCGCTATGCGTCGCGCCGGTATCCGGGTAAACCATTAGCGCGTATACGACAGGCTGATGGGTCGTATAAAACGCTGATCCGTATGACATGGGAAGCCGCCCATGCCGTTGCGGACATTGAACAAATCTATATTGCGACGGACGATGGTCGCATTCGGGATGCGGCAGCGGCTTTTGGTGCGCATGTGATTATGACAAGCCCTGAGTGTGCTAATGGCACAGAACGCTGTGCTGAAGCCTTGGAAAAGGCGCACATAGATGCTGATTTGGTCATTAATTTTCAAGGCGATGCGCCATTGGCCCCGCCATGGTTCGTGGAGGCATTAATCGAGGCCATGAAGCAAGATACAGAAGCACAAGTGGCAACCCCAGTGCTTCAATGTGATGCCGAAACATATGCGCATTTTGTTGAGGATCGCCGTAATGGTCGCGTTGGGGGAACAACAGCCGTTTTCAACTCAAAAGGGCACGCCCTCTATTTTTCCAAAGAAATCATACCCTATATTTCGCCTGATCAAGTCCCGACACATAATATACCAGTCTATCACCATGTAGGTATCTACGCATACCGTCCCAAAGCGCTGGCGCAGTACACCGCATGGGTAGAGGGGAATCTTGAAATACAGGAAGGACTCGAGCAGCTACGGTTTCTCGTGAATACCTGCCCTGTGAAATGTGTTTTGGTTGAAAGTCGAGGGCGTGTGTTCTGGGAGCTAAACAACCCCGAAGATGTTGCCCGCATCGAGGCGGTTTTGGACGTGTCATGACCACAGCGCGCATAATAAAAGTGAATGAGATATCCATCGGCGGCGACCTCCCCTTTGCCTTGGTTGCGGGCCCTTGCCAGTTGGAAAGTCTTGAGCATGCGCGGATGCTCGCCGAGAAAATAGCCGAAGCCTGTGAGGCCACGGCAACACCGTTTATTTTCAAAGCAAGCTACGACAAAGCCAATAGATCTTCTCATGGATCACCGCGTGGCATCGGCATTGATAAAGGCCTGAACATTCTTTCAAAAATTCGGGATGAGTTCGGCTGTCCGGTTCTGTCTGACGTGCATGACGTGTCACAATGCGCCATTGCGGCCGACGCCCTTGATGTTTTGCAAATCCCTGCGTTTTTATGCCGTCAGACCGATTTGTTAGTTGCAGCCAGTGAAACGGGTAAGGCGCTTAATATCAAAAAAGGTCAATTTTTGGCCCCTTGGGACATGGAAAATGTGGCTCGAAAGGCTGCAAGCACTGGAAACCATAATATAATGCTCTGCGAGCGCGGCACCAGTTTTGGGTACAACACTTTGGTAAGTGATTTTCGCGGACTGCCGACAATGGCTGAGATGGGATATCCAGTTGTTTTTGACGCAACGCATTCCGTTCAGAAACCTGGCGGGAACGGCACAAGCAGTTCAGGACAACGCCAGTTTGTCCCGATACTCGCACGAGCAGCGGTCGCGGTTGGTGTGTCCGCCCTTTTTATCGAGACACATGAAGATCCAGATAACGCGCCCTCTGATGGGCCCAACATGCTCCCTATATCTGATCTAACTAAATTGATTGGTAATCTGTGCACTTATGATGCTATTACAAAGTCACAATAGACAACGATCAGTCTAAGCGAGCACTCGCACTAGCGTAGAGAATTTTTATGAGCACGACGATTGATGACAAGGCTGAGCCCTCTGGTAAATACAAAACCGCTGGGCCGGCTCGGGTTAAGTCACGCCACAGGGCTGCGTTGCTATCTTTTATCTTTTTGGTTTTGTTACCGTGGATTACATCAACCATATATCTATATGCGGTTGCCCATGACCAATATGCGTCGCATTCAGGATTTTCTGTCAGCAAAGAGGAAACCCAATCTGCGACCGATCTTTTGGTCGGATTGACTGCACTATCCGGCAGCAGCTCGTCTGATACCGAGGTCTTGTATAAGTTCATTCAGGGACGCCAAATGATGCTG
This sequence comes from uncultured Halocynthiibacter sp., assembly GCA_947503035.1. GTDB lineage: Bacteria > Pseudomonadota > Alphaproteobacteria > Rhodobacterales > Rhodobacteraceae > CANNCD01. The sequence goes on along the minus strand of CANNCD010000010.1, from coordinate 1,586 downwards.
GCCGTTCATGAAAAACTCGACATGCAACGCATGTATTATCGTGCGTCAGATCCCGTGTTTAGTTTAACGAAAACACCTCGAACCGAAGATCTTGAAAAATACTGGAACCGAGTGGTCAAAGTTTTCTACGATGCGTCTAGCGGGCTAATCGAGCTGCGCGTTTTGGCCTTTGAGGCACAGGATGCACAGGATATTGCACAAACGATTCTAGACGAGAGTACAAGGATGCTGAATGAGCTGACCAAAGTAGCGCGTGCTGACGGCATGTCCTATGCTCGCATCGAATTAAATCACTCCTTTGAACAGCTTAAGCGTGCCCGCCAAGCCATCACTGAGTTCAGAACACGCACCCAACTCGTGGACCCTCTAACTGACATCCAAGGCCGGACAGGGCTTTTGACGAACTTGCAGACCCAATTGGCAGAAGCGCTTATTGAACAGGACATTTTAATCGCATCTGTTCAAGAGAATGATCCGCGTATCACCCAAGCCAAACGACGTATCGAAGTCATTGAAACAAGGATCGCCGAAGAAAGAGACCGCTTTGGGTCTATCGAAGACTCTCAGGATGGTTCGTATTCTACACTCGTGAGCGAGTATGAAGCCCTCTCCGTAGACCTAGAGTATGCGCAGAACAACTACCTCGCAGCTTTGGGTACCCATGATGCCGCTGCGGTGGATGCACAGCGGCAATCACGGTATTTGGCGACTTATGAGACGCCAACATTGGCAGATTCCGCCCAGTACCCGCAGCGCGCTATGCTCGTGATGTTAATCTCGGGTTTTCTCTTGTTGAGCTGGACCATTGGTATTTTGCTTTACTATTCAATTCGGGACCGTCGATGATCCAACTGGATAACCTCTGTAAGACCTACGTCTTGAATGGGAAAAAGAAGGTCGTCGCAGATAACATTACCGCCACCTTTCCAACCGGTGTATCCGTAGGGTTGCTGGGGCGTAACGGTGCGGGAAAATCAAGCCTGCTGCGGATGATAGCCGGCACGATGGATCCAACCTCGGGGACAATCAGATCCACGGGTACAATCTCTTGGCCTGTTGGATTTGGGGGCAGTTTCCACCCAGATTTGACTGGCTTGCAAAATACTCGGTTTGTTGCACGCATCTATGGTGTAGATAGTGATGATTTAATCGAAGCTGTCATGGCCTTTGCAGAACTTGGCCAACATTTTAAACTGCCTGTAAGAAGCTATTCTTCTGGAATGCGGAGCCGCTTGGCCTTTGGCATTTCTATGGGAATTTCGTTTGATACCTATTTGGTAGATGAGGTGACATCCGTTGGCGATGCGGCCTTCAAGGCAAGAAGCGAAGAGGTGTTCTTAGAACGCATCCGCAGTAGCGGAGCTATTGTAGTCAGTCACGCGTTGCCATTAATTCAGCGAATTTGCGAACATGGCGCTGTCCTCGAAAACGGTCAGCTCACCTATTATACGGACGTTAAGGAGGCGGTCCGACACCATCAGGATATCGTAAAGCCCCCCCCAAAGTAGTCTCTACACAATCGATATATCGTCCGTGATCGCAGTCAGGTCGGTGAAATCCGTGACCAAAAGACTATCGCCGCTGCC
>CANNCD010000009.1 GCA_947503035.1 uncultured Halocynthiibacter sp. | reverse complement strand
TGTTTGAAACATCCGCCGCGCCAGATGGGGCGCGGGGCGGGGACAAACCGTTCGGGCTTTTGTCGGGCTATCGTCGTTTGTATGCGGTGCGGGAATTGTATGCCCTGACCGGCGATGCACAGTTCGCGTCGATCAAGGCGTTGGTGCGCGACCCGAACGATCTGGGCGGGGCGTTTTCGGCGATGGTTGAGGAAAACGAAATTCGCGCGTCCCTGTCCCATTTTGAGCGGGGTCGCATCGCGGTGATCGCGGCGAAACAGGGCGTGTTTGCCAACACAGAAGACGCGGTCGCGGCGTTGTTCGCGTCGGCATCCAAGGCAAAGCGATCCAAGATCCGGTCCTTCTCGCTTATCTTTGAAGAGCTGGGCGACATGTTGGAATTCCCCGAACTGTTGAAGGAACGGGACGGATTGCGCGTGGCGGCGGCACTTCGCAATGGGGCCGAGTCCCGTTTCCGAGACGCGCTTGCGGCGGGGCAGGGGGCCACGGCGGCGGATGAATGGGCCATTTTGGAACAGGTTTTGCAACGGGTCGAAGATGAAATCGCCCCCAACCCAAAACGCGGCGGGCGCCCCAAAACGGCCATCGCCCCGGGATGGGATGGGCCGGATGTTCTTCATCTTTCGAGCGGCGTGACCTTGCAGCGTCAAAGCGACAGTCAGGGGCATTTTATCCGCATCAAGGGCAAGGGCGTCGATCAGACGTTGATTGAGGCCGCGATGACCCAGTTACAGCATTTGTTCGAAAAATAGGGCAGTGCCCCTTGAAAATAGCGCTGGGGTGTCTTGTGGGGTACCACATTATGTTGACGCCCCAGCCTTGGCACGTCTATAAGTTGTGGACTGCCATCATTTGCCGCTGCCACGGCTTCATTTCGATCTACTTCTGCGTTGGATTCCGATGATACATTCTGCTGACAAAAAGTCGCCCTCTGCCAAGGGTGCGACCAAGGACAACCTTACGATCAATGCGGGCGCTGCCAAGCCCATCAAAGCAAAGATCACACCCGCCGAAAAGTTAAAGCCAAAGCCGTCGAAGGTGGTGAACACCAACGAAGCGCCAGAGGCGCATGACGGCTTTGCCGCGCAGTTCAGCAAGCCGGAACCAGGGTCCAAGCGATCCATGGGGTTTCGCGGCGTTGCGATCGGCGTGATCGTTTTGCTGTTGGTTGGGGCGCTTGCCCTGAGCCTTGTGGGGGGGGATGAGGCGACCGTTGCCGAGGCACCCGTCGTGGTGCCGGTGGTTGAACCAATTCCGGAACCAGTCGTAGAAGCGCCAGTCGTGGTCGAGGCCCCCGTCGTTGAAACGCCCGTTGTCGAGACCCCAGTGGTGGAAGCACCGGTCGTGGTCATCGAAGCGCCCGTTGTCGCGAGCGCTTCGCTTGACCCGAATGATCTGGTTGCGCAAATGAGCGCGGGCGTTCTAAGCGCGCTGCGCCAACCATCCGAGGCCGAGATCGCAGCCGCAGAAGCATCCGGTGTTGGTGGGGGTGTGCAGCATTCCGATCTGTATAATCTTGTGACCACTGCCTTGGTGCAGGGTCAGTCCGAGGCCTATATCGATCTGTTGATCAACGACGCGGTTGAGACTGGGCGGATTGACGTGCCGGACGCGCTTCGGACGCCAGACGGTAAGGTGAACACAGCCGCCATTCTGGCCGTCGTTGCCATTCGATAATCATTTAATTTGGGCTCCGTGGGTGCGGGGCCTTTTACCAATATGCGTCGCGCAATGCGTGGGGCGGACATAAACATGGTGCCAAAACGGCATTCCTGGGGGAAGTATGAAGAAGTTTATTGCAGCAGCCGCGTTTGGGTTGCTTGGTCTGGCGGGCACGTCTGCGTCTGCTGAGACATGTGGCGGGACATATGTCGTGCAAAGCGGCGACAGCCTGTCGTTGATTGCCGATGGCATGTACAAGGACGTGGGCAAGTGGACCGCGATCCACGGCGCGAACTCGTCCGTGATTGGGACGAACCCTGCGAACCTTCGGGTGGGTATGCGGTTGAACCTGCCATGTATTGGCGGCTTCCCTAAGGGGCTTGCGGATGGTCAGGTTGTCGAAGAGGTGGCCGCACCTGCGCCTGTTGTCGAAATCGTTGGCACCGCGACGACGCGCAACAAAGTGAACCTGTTGACCGGTGACGATTATGCGCCATTCACCGACCGCGATCTTCATAACGGTGGTCTTGCCAGCGACATCGTGAAGAACGCGATGGATCGTGCGAACCCAGATGCGGGCTATGCGATCCACTGGGTGAACGGTTGGTCTGGTCACCTTGATCCGCTTTTGTCCAACGCCTTGCTTGATATGGGTTTCCCGTGGGGTCGCCCCGACTGTGAAACCGACCCGACGGCATACCGCTGTACGGATTTCGAATTCTCTGAGCCGATCTTTGAAATGCTGATGTTGTTCTTTGCGGCCGCAGACAGCGACATGGTGTTCAACAACGACGACGACGTGCTGGGCAAAACCATCTGTCGCCCAGAAGGGTATTCACAGTTCTTCTTTGACCACGAAGGCCGCAACTGGCTTAAGGATGGCAAAATCACTTTGGTGACGCCGCCAACATTGGACAACTGCTTTGAGATGGTTCTCGAAGGCGAAGCCGACGCGGTTGCGATGAACGAATTTACCGGTCGCACAACGATCAAAAAATTCGGTTCTGACAACTTCAAGGTTCTACCACGTCCGGCGTCCTTGGATGGTCTGCACGTTGTGATCCACAAGTCCCACCCACAGGTTGACGAGATGCTTGCGTTGATCAACGAAGGTCTTGTGTCCATCAAAGAAGACGGCACATATCAAACGATCATCGAAGACCACCTCGCACGTATCTGGGCGGACTTCTAAGATGCGGTTGCTGACGACACTCAAAATGGTTGCCGCGTTCGCGGCGGCCATGGTTGCACCCAGTGCGGCGTTTGCGCTTTGTGATGTGACCTATCGCGCCCAGCAGGGGGATACGTTGTATTCCGTTGCGAACCAACATTACGGCGATCAGGAAAAATGGACCTTGGTTTATTATGCCAACCAATCCATTTTGGTCGGCCCGTCGATCCAAGGCGGCGAGAACCTGTTCATCCCATGCCCCATCGAAGAAGTGATCCCCGATGCGGCGCCTCTTCGTGAAGGCGAAGCCGAGATGACATTCATCACCGGCAACAAGTTCCCTCCGTTCGTGGATGAGAACCTTCCGGGTGGCGGCATGGTTGTGGAATTGTTGAACGCGGCGCTGGAATTGACGCCAGACCCCGTTCCGTATTCCATCGACTTTGTGGATGACTGGACAACGATCCTGTTCCCGAAAGTGGACGAAAAAGAATTCGACATGAGCTTTCCTTGGTATCAACCAGATTGCGAACGGGTTCCGGATCACCCTCGTTGTGTGAACTTCCATTTCTCGGAACCTTTGATCCAAGTGCCGATCATGTTGTTCGTGCGCACAGATTCCGATTTGGAATTCAAAACGGACGACGAAGTCCTTGGTCTGCGTCTGTGTCGCCCCGAAGGTTATACCGCGCATTTCTTTGATCGTGCGGATCGTCGTTGGTTGGAAAACGAACAGGTTACTGTTGTACGCGGCGCTGTGCCCAACGATTGTTTGACCATGGTTGAGAACGGCGAGGCGGATGCCGCCGCGTTGAACCTGTTCCTTGGGGCAAGCGGCGTTGTCGAACGTGGCCTGCGCGGTAAGGTTGTTCCCTTGGAACGTCCGATTTCCGAACAGGGCATTCACATCGTGATTTCCAAGCGTCACTGGCGTGGCACCACGCATTTGTATCGCGTGAATGCCGGTCTTGCGGCGCTTCGCGAGGATGGTCGTTACAACGAAATCGTTGCGCGGCATCTCGAAAACTTCTGGGCGCAAGTCCAATAACAAGATTCGTCGCGGTCTTGCCCCAAGGGCAGGTCGCGGCGATTTCCCTTCGAATCGGCGAATTTTTACCGATCATATGGGTGTATATTATCAGAATTTTATTTGATGCATTTTTGCAACAGCTCGGCCACAATTTGGCACATATTGTGCCTTACTTCTGACAAATATACAAAAAATGAAAATTTTCACTGGTTTCCTGTGACGGGATGAATATAGATTCACACCCAATAAAGCAGGAAAAACCTGCATATATCAGGCATTCGGGTTTTAGCCCGTTTAAAAGAGAGCGGTATTATTATGATTTCGGTGGATTATGCCATCCGCGACACCCTTGGTGTTGCCCAATATGGTGAAATGGCAGGCGAGGCGACAGCCATCACTGCGGTTGGTGACGCGACAGACGTCTCCCTTAACATTAGTGCAGCAGATATCGTGGCATACACGCGCTCTGGCACAGATATGCAAATTACACTCACAAGCGGCGAGACAATCGTCCTTGAAGGGTACTTCGACACGACCATTACCGGCGAGAAGTCCCTGTTCCTAAGCGAAAACGGCAAGTTGGTTGAGGTTCACCTCACGGATCTTGGCGGGCACTCGCTTGTTCCAAACTATGAGCTTCTCGAAGTGAGCGGCAAGTGGAGCGCCTACGATGACATGGTGTTCCTTGACGTTGTAGAAGTGCAACCGGTGATCGCCCCATTGGCGGCACCTTTGTTCGGTCTTGGCCTTGGCGGCGCGGCGGCGGCTGCTGGTGCTGCAGTTATTGCGGGCGTGGTGATCAACGATGATCCCGGCCGTTCAAGCGACATTGAACCAACAGTAGACGACGTTGACGTTGATCGCATTGTTGGCGGTGACGAAGACGACAGCATCACAATCACCGGTACCGGCGAGCCAGAGTCCGACGTTGAAGTGACCATTGGCGACGACACATACGAAACAGTGATCGGCGACGACGGCACATGGGAAGTGGTCGTCGACGGCGGCGATCTGCCGGATGACGGTGTGTACACCTCCGAAGTTGTGGTGACTGGCCCTGATGGCGAGACAGATACGCTTGTTGGTCCGGTTGTCGACATCGATACAACAGCGCCTGAGATCGAAATCACGTCTGGCACAGAATCCGTTGGCGACATCACCAACGAGGAAGAATATAACGCAGATGGCGTTGTGATCGGCGGCACCGGCGAAGCGGGCGCAACCGTGGACGTGACCATCGGCGACGTGACACATACAACAACCGTTGGTGACGGCGGCGCGTGGTCTGTGACCTTTACGACCACTGATCTGGATGTTGGCGAATACACCACTGGTGTGTCCATCACCACAACCGATACCCGTGGCAATTCCCAAACCATCACCGACAACGTTGTGATCGATACGATCGCACCGACATCTGTTGTATCCACTGTTGAAACCGACGACGTGATCAACGCGGTTGAGGCATCCGACGGCGTGACCATTTCCGGTTCCGGCGAAGCGGGTTCTTCTATCTCGGTTGAATTCATGGGCTCTACCGAAACCACAACTGTGGGCGCGGATGGCACATGGTCTGTGTCTTACGGTTCTGCGCTTATCACCTCTGGTGAATATGATGCGACGGCGACTGTGACCTCGACCGATTTGGCGGGCAACAGCGCGGTTGTGACCCATACCGTTGAAATCGACACAATCGGTTCCGTGTCCATCACATCCGGCGTTGAGGGCGACGACATCGTCAACGCCTCTGAGGCCGCGGATGGTATTACCTTGAACGGTACAGCCGAGGCAGGGTCCAGCGTTGTTGTGACGCTTGGCACGGTTTCCTATACTGTGATCTCTGGAACTGACGGCGCCTGGAGCGTGGACTTCGCCGCAAGCGATATCCCAGCGGGCAGCTATGACGCGACAATCACAGCCGTTGCGACCGATGGTGCGGGCAACCAAACCACCGCAACAAGCAGCGTTTACATCGACACCGAGGCATCCGTTGCAATCGCAACCGGTCAGGCCGGCGGTGACGATACTGTGAACTTTGACGAACAGGGTTCCCCACTGACGTTCAACGGTACAGCCGAGGCAGGGTCTTCTGTTATCGTCACCGTTGCAGGCATCGCAACCACAGCCGTGGTCGCAGCCGATGGCAGCTGGACCGCGACATATGCGGCAGGCACATTGCCAGCGGGTGAATACGACACGATCATCACTGCGGTTTCCACCGACGTGAACGGCAACAGCGCGACGGCGACATCTGCGATCACCGTTGATACGGTTGCGGGCGACGTGGCCTTGTCCACAAACCCAATTGAGATCGATGACGTGATCAACGCAACCGAGCGCGCTGACGGCGTAGAAATCTCGGGTACGGCGACCGCTGGTTTGACCGTGACTGTGACGCTTGATGGTGTTGAACACACCACTGTTGCAGATGCGTCTGGCAACTGGACGACAACCTATGTGGCATCCGAAATTGCCACGGGTACAGATACGCTTGATATCACTGCATCCATCATGGACGCGGCGGGTAACTCGAAATCTGTGTCCGACACTGTTGCGCTTGATACCGAGGTCGTGAACCACACAACAAGCACCAACGCAGTCGAAGGCGATGACGTCGTCAACTATGACGAATTGCAGGACGGTGTTCAGTTCACCGGCACAACCGAGCCAGGTTCATCCGTGAACGTAACAGTGGGCAGCGTAACACGCGTGGCCACCGTTGACAGCAACGGCAACTGGTCTGTTGATTTCGCCGTGACCGACATCCCAGAGGGTGAGTATTCCACATCCGTTATCGCCGAGGCGACCGACGCTGCGGGCAACATGACCACCGCGACGGACACGTTCAACGTTGATACATTCGTGAACGAATTGACGGCGGCGACTGTTGAAACAGACGGCACTGTGAATGCATCCGAATTGGCGGACGGCACCACATTGACCGGCACAGTCGAGGCAGGTTCATCCGTTGATATCACCGTTCAGGGCGTGACACGCACCGCAACCGTTGACAGCAACGGCAACTGGTCTGTGACCTTTGCCGAGGGTGAAATCGCCGAGGGTGAATACACCGGCTCCGCGACCATCAACGCAACCGATGCGGCGGGCAACACCACCACCACATCCGCGTCCTTCGACGTTGATACCGTGGTCAACGACCCAGTCATCGAAAGCGTGACATTCGACGGCGTCGACGTGACCCGTGTTGAGGTGGAAAACACCGACAGCACATTCGAGGTCAACACGCTTGATGACAGCGGCAACGTGGGCACACCGGCATCGATCCAAACGGACTATGATAGCTTTGGTACCACTGAGTTTCGATTTTCCTCAGACGTACCGGATGGCACCCATTTGGTTGTCACCGAAACCGATGCCGCGGGCAACGCTTCGGGGACGCTCCTTGTATTGGAAGACAACGCCGACAACGCCAGCACAATCGAGAACGCCGGCCTTTCTGACTTTGACATCGGCGCGATCGACCTTGACTATGCAGTGGACACCAACCTGACCCTGACCGAAGAGCAAATCACCGCGATGGCCGAGAACTCAGACTCGCTTACCATCACCGGTGGTACCGACGATACGGTTACGATCGCAGGTGCACAGGCCACTGGCGAAACCAAAGAAATCAACGGCGAAGATTACGATATCTACACCGTGGGTGACGATGGCGCGACTGTGGTTGTCGATCAGGACGTGAACCTACTTATCTAACGCGCATAGGGGTGGGGCCGTGTTTGTGGCCCCATCTTTCCCTTTGGTTTTCTACCTTTGTATGAATGGGGCAGCGCATGACACATATCCGTAATTTGATCGCTTTGATGATGTTCACCATCGGCCTTGCTGGCTGTATGGGCGATACGACCTTGCCGTTTGCCAAGGATAAACCCGCCGCGACGAACACCGCGCCGGTGGCGAATTTTGCCCAAGAGGGCGAAGCAGACGAACGTTCCGAAATTATTGACGGGCTTTTGAACCGCACGTCCTTTCTTGATCCGGCGGGCGCCTATGGTCAGGTTGCGACGTCCATTTTGGCCGCAAGTGCGCGGTCAAGCGAGGCCGAACTGCGCGCCGCACAGTTGCGCGCCAAGGCCCAGTCGACGAACTGGCTTCCGACGCTTGGACCGAACATCAGTTTGACAAGCATGGGTGATCTGGTCGCGAGTCTGGTGATTGATCAGGTGCTGTTTGACAATGGCAAACGCAAGGCCGAGCGCGATTACGCCGCCGCCGATGTGGAATATGCCGCGGTGAACCTGTCGATTGATATGAACACGCGGGTGCACACGGCGCTGTCGCTTTATAACTCAGGCCTTTTGGCCGACGAAAAGGTTAAGCTCAGCCAGCGCGCCTTGACCCGTATGCGTGAATTCGAACGCATCGTGATTGGTCGCGTCGAAGGGGGCGTTTCCGATCAGGCCGACCAACGTGTGGTGCAGGCCAAGATCAAAGACATGCTTGCCGCGCAAACCACATCCCGCGAGGCGGCCCGCACCGCGCGTGCCGAATTGGCGGTGATGACCGGCAAACGGATGGACGATATAGAGGGCCACCGCAATCTGGGCACGCCCAACCGCAACGCCGGTTTCCTGAGCATTGAATTGGCCAAGGCCGACGCCAACCGTGACGTCGCCGAAGCAACCGCCGAACGTGCGGGTCTGTTGCCAAGCCTGAACGCCTCGGCAAGCGTCGGGTCCAATGGCGGCGCCGGTCTGAATGTGGGCGGTGGCGGCTGGGGCTTTGGCACCGCAGATAGCCTGCGCGCGATTGATGCGGTGCGCGAAACCGCCGGTCTGCGTGTGGATGAGGCCGATGAAAACGCCCGTCGTACCCTAAGCCGGTTGGAACAACGTCTGACCAGTTACCAACGCCAAGAAGAACAATCCCGTGGATTGGTGGCCGATAGCCGTAAAACCTTTGAATTGTTCCAACAACAGTTTGAAGCCGGCCACAGATCGGTTATGGATGTAGCCAATATCTATGAACAACTTGTGACACGCGAACAGGATCATTTGGATGCGAAATATGAGATCAGTCTCATCCAACTCGAACTTGCGCGGGAACTTGGTGTATTGGCGAACGGGGCGGACATTTGACTTCTTCTAAGACACCTTTGTCTTTTGCGATTGGTGGCGAAAAAAAAACCGATGAAACGACGGGTGCGCCCAGCGGGGCCGCGCCCTCTATTACCGTGGCCGAGGCGATTACCCCGCCCAATCAAACGGTGGATATCGGTGAAGAACTCAGCGCGGATGGTATCCGTGATATGGTCGATAGCACGGCCGTGCGGATGGCGCACCGTGCCGAGCTGATCTCGACCTATGCGTCGTTGTTGGGGGTTGAGGCCGAGGCCAACGATATCCGCGAACGCATGTGGCAGAATGCGCCGGGTGACGTGTCGCCCAAGGCGCTTGCCAATGCACTCGAAGATGCAGGCGTGCGCCCGAAATTGACGAAACGCGTTGCGGTGAACCCCGATGCATGGCCCGCGATGGCGTTGATGATCAACGGGCAATGTGTGTTGGTGATGTCCCAAACCGACGACATGCTGACGATCTATGACCAGACCTGTGCCGACAACCGCACCGAGGTCACTGTCGAAGAATTCACGCCGGTTTTTAGCGGCACGACCCTGACCGGTAAATCAAGCATGCAGCAAGTGGCCGAGCGCCACACGCCGAAGCTGAACCAGACGCATTGGTTCTGGGGCGAGTTCCCGAAATACCGCCGCCACATCGTGGAAATCATGATCGGTTCGCTTGTTGCGAACCTTTTGGCCGTCGCGGTGGCTTTGTTTTCGTTGCAGGTCTATGACCGCGTGATCCCGCACCAATCCGAGGCCACGTTGTGGGTGCTTGGGTTCGGCGCGCTTTTGGCGATTGGTCTTGAGGTGTCGTTGCGCGTTGCGCGGGCCCGTTTGATGGACGGGGCAGGGCGCCAAATCGAAATGTCGGTGCAAAAACGTCTGATGTCGCGGATCCTTGGGTCGCGCTCGGACAACAAACCCTTGCCGCCATCGGCCCTGTTTGCGGCGATGCGCGAATTTGGCTCTGTGCGCGAATTTTTCACGTCGTCCACCATTGGCGCGCTGGCCGATGTGCCGTTCGTGATCGTGTTCCTGATCCTTGTTGGCTCCATCGCGGGGAACCTCGCTTGGGTCTTGGTTGGCGGCGCGATCTTGATGCTCTTGCCCAGCTATTTCATGCAGAAGAAATTGATCGCCCTCACCAAACAGACCCAAGGCGCCAACGCCAAGGCGGGCCGTTTGTTGCACGAGGTGATCTCGGAACTGGATACCGTGAAAACCCAGCGCGGCGAAGAGCGCGTTGAACGTCTTTGGGACGAGTTGAACACCCTGTCGTCGCACACGTCGCAGGAACAACGTAAGCTGTCATCGATGTTGACCTATTGGTCGCAGGGCGTACAGCAGACGACCTATATTTTGACGGTGGTTTTGGGCACGTACCTTGTGTTTGCGGGGGATTTCACCGTTGGGACCATCATCGCGACCGGTATTTTGACCAACCGTACCCTTGCGCCATTGACGCAGTTCACCGGCACCATGGCCCGTTGGGGCAATGTAAAGGCCGCGCTTGAAGGGCTGGATGCCATCGCGCTTGCCCCGCAAGAAAAAGAAGCGGATCGCACGTACCTGCGTCGCGATAAATTGGCCGGCGGGTTTGAGCTTCGCGAGGTGGAATTCCGCTATGACGAAGACGGCGCGCCGACACTGGAAATTCCTGCGATTGCGGTGCAACCGGGTCAAAAGATCGCCATTTTGGGTGCGAACGGCTCGGGTAAATCGACGCTGCTTAAATTGCTGTCCGGTCTGTATCAGCCGAACAAAGGTCGCGTGTTGATCGATGGCGTCGATATGACCCAAGTGACGCCAAAGGACCTGCGTCGTGGGATTGGGTATCTGTCGCAAGACGTGCGTTTGTTTGCCGGCACTTTGCGCGAAAACCTGAACCTGAACCTGTTGGAACGCGACGATGATCGTCTGATTGAGGCGCTTAAATTCGCCGGTCTTGGGCCGTTTGTTCAGGGGCACCACAAGGGGCTTGATCTGGAAATTCGCGAAGGCGGCACCGGCATGTCCGTGGGCCAACGTCAGTCGATCGGCTGGGCGCGCCTGTGGTTGCAAAGCCCGAATATCGTGTTGCTGGACGAACCGACCGCGGCGCTGGATCAGACGCTGGAACGCAATCTTGTGAAACGTCTCGAGGAATGGTTGTCCGAACGTACGGCGATCATCGCGACCCACCGCGTGCCGATCTTGTCGCTGACGGAACGGGTATTGATCATGCAAAACGGCCGGATGGTTGTGGACGGACCACGCGAACAGGTTCTGGCGCATGTATCGAAAAATGACATGGGCGGAGGGGCGAAATGAACCAGATCGAAGGCGACCTCAAGGGCTCAAGCTGGCTCATTCGACTGACGGCTTTGGTGTTGGTGGTGTTCCTTGGCTGGGCCGGTTTTGCCTCCATCGATGAAATCGTGCGCGCCGATGGCGAGGTCGTGTCGTCGTCCCGTTCGCAAATTATTCAAAACCTCGAAGGCGGGATCTTGGCCGAACTTATGGTGCGCCAAGGCGACGCCGTCGAACCAGGTCAGGTTTTGGCCCGTCTTCAGGGGACGAAATTCCAAACCGCGGTGGATGATTTGCAAGACCAAATCGACACGGCGGAAATCAAACGCGCCCGCCTTGAGGCCGAGCTTGAGGGTTCCTATAGTTTTGAGGTTGAGCCCGAATTGGCCGCCCGTGCGGAACGAATTTTGGCGTCTGAACAAGCATTGTTAAGTGCACGCCAGACCGATTATTCCAGCCGTCGCGAAGGGGCGCTTGCCGTTCTTGAACAGGCGCAAAATGAGCTTCAGAACCTTGAGGATTTGCACAAACGCAAGATCGTTGCATTGATCGAAGTGAACCGCGCGCGCACCGCCATGAGCGACGCCGAGATCATCTATAACGAAATCGCCACCTCGTTCGAATTGGAACGCGCCCGCGATTACTCCCAAGTTCTTCAGGACCTTACGTCGTTGCGCCAAAATTTCCGCGTCGCCGTGGATCAGTTGAGCCGCACCGTGATCACCAGCCCGATGAAGGGCATCGTGAACAACATGGCGATCACCACAATCGGCGGGGTTATCCGCCCCGGTGAAGAGATTTTCGAGATCATCCCCATCGGCGAAGAGCTCTTCGTTGAGGCGCGCGTGCGTCCCGAAAACATCGCAAGTGTGGAGCGCGGCCAGCACGCCACGATCAAATTGTCGGCCTATGATTATACGATTTACGGCACGCTTCAGGGGACGGTTGATTTTATCTCGGCCGATACGTTTGAGGATGACCGAAATGCCAATGCCGAACCGTTTTATCGGGTAACGGTTAAGGTGGATCGAACGGCGTTAACGCAACGCCAACAGGGCATTGAAATTCGCCCTGGTATGCGGGCCCAAGCGGAGCTTCAGACGGGATCGAAAACGGTTCTGCAATATCTGTTGAAGCCGCTTTATAAATCCAAAGAAGCCTTTCGCGAACCATAGATCCAAACGCAAAAACCCCCGTACCATGCGGGGTCCAAACGCATGCAACGGGGGCTTGTTTCGCCGTGACGGGCAGGGGGGTTACCCCTGCTTGAGCATCATCGCGAGGGTGCCTTCGAGGGCGGTTCCGATTGATACCTTGCGGCGGTTCACCTTGGCCTTGGCCGAGATCACCGACACCAGCTGGGGCCGTTTGCCACCGGTGACCGCAAAGACCGGCGCGCCGGATGCGCCGAATTCAACGTCGCATGTCATCACAAGCGTATCGTGCTGACGGGCCAGAACGTGACAGGGCTGTTCGATGCGCGCGGTGTTCTGTTGGTTCATGGAATAGGAGACAACGCCAACCTCATCGCCGCGACCGGGGCGGGCGTCGGTGGAGAACGGTACGATATTCGCGTCGTTGATCGGCGAGGCCAGATACAAAAGCGCAAGATCATAGCCAAGCTGGGCGTCGTGGCCGAATTTGTACTGCGGATGTTTCACAGCGCGGCTGACCATACGTTGCGCCGAGGCACGTCCGTTTTTAAGGCCGGCTTCGAACTGAATGGCGCGGGGGTTCACAGATGCGCCGGTTTGCGGATTATGCAGACAGTGTGCCGCGGTAAGGACGATGTCTGGCGCAATAAGCGCACCAGTGCACATGTTATTTCCGCCGATATTCAGACGCCCTACGGCCTCCCAGCCGGCGGGGGCTGTCTTGTGTTTTGCTGCTCGTTGATATGGCTCTGCCTGAGAAGCGGTGGTGGTGGCAAGAGCGAGGACGAGACTGGTTACTAGTTTACTAAGTTTCATTAGGACCTCCGTGTTGCATTCAACATCGGAGAGAACTGGGGCGACTTTGCGGCGCAAATCCGTTCATCTTGGGCGTTTACAAGGTTTGATTGTGGTCTGGACGGGATAGGTTGCCCAAAAATTAACCCTCTATTAGGGGTTGTTTATACAAGCCGGCGGTCGCGAAATTGGGTGATTTCCCTCAAAATAAGGGGTCTCGCAGAAATTGTGGGGCGGGTTAAGGTCTTGGTAACCAATTGGGGCAAAATGTGGCACGCCGCAATCTGGCCTTGAAGTGCGACGCTTACGTAACCTTTGGTGTTGTTCGAAAACCGCCGTGGCCCTATCGTCGGGAACCGCACCCACACGTTGGAGCCGCAATTGAAACCCGCCATCACATTCGCCCGATTGCCTCAGGTTGAGCCGAACGCGATCATCGCGCATATGTCGGACCCCCGCGTTGCGCAGCACATGCCTCTTTTGACGTCGGACTGGGATGCGGAGTTTGTCGCCACGTTTGTCGCGGCCAAGGAGGCGTGTTGGGTCCGCGATGGGCTTGGGCATTGGGCGATATTGTCAAATGATGAATACGTCGGGTGGGGCGGGTTCCAGAAAGAAGGCGACGAATGGGATTTCGGTCTGGTTCTGCGGCCCGAGGCGTTTGGGCTGGGAACACGTATTGCGCGCAAGGCGCTGGCGTTTGCCAAGGCAGAGGATCGGATTCCTTTTGTGACATTCCTGCTGCCGCCCTCGCGCAGGAACCTTGGGGCGCTGACACGGCTTGGGGCGGTTTTTGTCGATGAGATTGAATATGATGGCGCGACGTTTCTGAAGTATCGGTTGGAAACGATGTGATCTCTGCGACAGTTTGCGCTGTACCCTATTTGAAAAATAAGGGTAAAAGCGCATCGTGCGTGCATTGATCTCAAAATATGTTCTGGTCGCGACGCTGTCCGTGGGGCTTATTTTGCCCATGATGGGGGCGGTGTTGGTGGATCTTGTGCCCGGTGTCACGTCCTTTGTGATTTGTACCGGCGAAGGCATGACCGTGATCACCGTCGACGCCGACGGCAACCCCATTGAAACCCCCACCGCGCAAACCGGTGACTGTGTTTTCGTTGATACGGGCATGGTGGCGACGCGCGCGGTGCCGTTCTGGGAAACCCTTGCGCGTGAATATACGGTGGCCTTTGTCTCAAAGCCCGCCGCGCCATATTCCAAGGTCTTTGACCTGATCCCGCCCAGCCAAGCGCCACCTGTTTTCGTCTGAACCCAATTTTTCAGATTTAAAACAGGATACCTATAATGACCGATATCTCTTCGGCCCCGACCCGTGTGTTGACCACGGGCGGCGCCTTTTACCGTCTTGTGTGGAAATGGCATTTCCTCGCATCTCTCTATGTGCTTCCGTTTTTCGCGATTTTGTCGATCACGGGGGCGATGTACCTTTATAAACCCCAGATCGAGGGTTGGCTGTACGGCGACCAGATCAATGTCATCGCCGCGGGCACGGCAAAACCGTTCGAGGAACAGATCGCGTCGTTGGAGGGCGCCACCCGCATTCGCGCCATTGCCACCGATGGTGATCCGACCACATCCACCGTTGTGGAATATGATGACGCGGACCGTGTGCGCAGCATCGCGTGGATCAACCCCTATACCGCCGAGGTTCTGGGCAGTGTGGAGCGTGACCGCATGTTCATGCGCGTGCTGCAAAAGATCCACGGCGAGATTTTGCTGGGCAGTTTCGGGACCAAGTTCGTTGAACTTGCCGCGCATTGGGCCATCGTGATGTTTATCACCGGCGTCTATATGTGGTGGCCGCGTGGGCAACGTAATCTGGCCAAGGCCATGTCACCCCCCAAGGGCAAGGGCCGCGCATGGTGGCGCGAGGCGCATTTGTTCGTGGGAATGTTGGCGACGGTTTTGGTTTTGCCGATCCTGATTTCCGGCCTGCCGTGGACCGATATCTGGGGCGGGGGCCTGTCCGTGGTTCAGCAGCAAACCGGCCAAGAATCCAAGAACCTGCGGTGGGGCGGGGCGCGTCCAACGTCGACGACGGACCAAGGCACGCCGATCCCCTATGACGTGGTGTTCGACATCGCCGCCGCGCAGGGTTTGGTCGCGCCATACGAAATGGTGCCGCCGCGCAAATCAAACGAAGGCTTCTATGTCCGGTCAGATTCGATCAACCGGAATGAACAGTCCGAGCTGATCATTGACCAATACAGCGGCGCGGTTCTGGCGCGGAATGACTTTGCCGATAACCCGCCCGTGGCCAAGGCGGTGTCATACGGCATTTCGTTCCACCGTGGGGAATTGTACGGCTGGACCAATGTGATCCAGAATACGATCGCGGCGTTGTCTGCGTTTTTCCTTTCGGTCACGGGGTTTGTCGCATGGTGGAAACGCCGGCCGGCGAAAACGCTCGGCGTGCCCAAGGCCCCCGAGGCCGCGCTTGGCGGTGGGATGATCGCTTTGGTCATCGTGCTGGGTCTGTTGTTCCCGTTGATGGGGGCGTCATTGGTGTTGGCGTTGATCCTTGATTGGGCGATCTTTAAACGCCTCGGCTGGTTCCAGTCCTATTAAATGAACGCGCCCCGCCTGATGCGGCGGGGCGTTTTGACGGTTGAAACATGGGCGCAATGGGCCGTACAACTTGGCAACCCAAGTGAAAGGCCGCCCAGATGAAACACTTCCTTGCCACGTTTGCCGTGATGTTCGCGATGATGACCCCCGCGCACGCGGATAAGGCGGATGATTATCTGGACCTGCGCGGCTGTACCGCGGGGGGTGTTGATGCACTGACCATTTGTTTGGCGGATCAAACCGCGGCCTGCATCAAGGCGCTTGGCGATGACGGGCCGATTGGCAGTGCCGCCGCGACCTGTCACGCCGAAGCATTGGATCAGGCCGAAACCTTTATGGACGGCTATTTCGCGCCCGCCGCGTTTACGGTGCAGGTGATGGAACTGACGCTTCAGGGGATCGGATATACGAAACAAGAAGAGACCCTGCGCGAAAACCAACGGGTGTGGCGCGAACACCGAGACCAGACCTGTACGTTAAAGGTGTCTCTGGCGGCGCGTCCCGATGGGGCCGAGATTGAGATGAACCGCTGTAAGGCGCGTTTGACCCTGCAACGGATCGGCAATCTTGAGAATGAGCTGGGCGTTTACCTGAATTAACCCATCCGTTCCGACGCGTATGCCCCCGGGCTGGCGGGGAAGACGATGGTTTTGTTGCCGTTCAAGAACACACGGTGGTTCGCGTGGGCATGGATCGCGCGCGCAAGGACTTGGCTCTCGACGTCGCGCCCAAGGGACACGTAATCATTGGCGGATTGCGCATGGGTGACGCGAATGATGTCCTGTTCGATGATGGGCCCCTCATCCAGATCGGCGGTCACGTAATGGGACGTCGCCCCGATCAATTTCACACCCCGCTCAAAGGCCTGCTTATAGGGGTTCGCGCCCTTGAACGACGGCAGAAAGGAGTGGTGAATGTTGATGATCCGCCCCGACATTTTCTGGCACATCTCGTCCGACAGGATCTGCATATAGCGCGCCAGAACGATCAGCTCGGCGCCGGTGTCCTCGACCACGTTCATGATTGCGGCCTCGGCTTGGGGCTTGTTTTCCTTGGTCACCTTGATGTGGTGAAAGGGGATATCCTCGTTCACGACAACCTTTTGATATTCCATGTGGTTTGAAATCACCCCGACGATCTCAATCGGAAGCGCACCAATCCGCGACCGATACAACAGGTCGTTCAAACAGTGCCCAAACCGCGACACCATGATGATGGCCTTGGTTTTCAGCCCATCGTCATGAAAGGCGAATGTCATGTTGAACCCTTGGGCGATGTCGTCAAAGGCCTGAGCAAGATAATCAAGCGTGGTCGCGTCGCCCATCCCGAAACTGATCCGCATGAAAAACTGGCCCGTTTCGGTATCGTCAAACTGGGAACTGTCCATCAGATTACAGTTCATATCCGTTAAGAAATTGGCAATCGCAGCAACAATCCCACGTGTCGAGGGGCAGGACACGGTCAGGGCAAATTGGGTCATCGGGGGCTCCTTGGATGGACGGTCGTTGGCCCCACAAGACCAGATCGCGGGCGCGGGGCTGGCTTGTTTTCGACCCTTTTCATGCCGGTTTCGCCCCCGTGCGCCGTTTCCACAAAAAAGGACCCCCACAAAGTGGAGGTCCTTGGCGACATAAAGGAGTGCCTGGGAGGGCTAGATCGCGACGGGTTGGGGCGTCGCGTCCTTTTCGTCGATGATCGGGGATTTGCAGATGCCGATGCCTTCGACTTCGGCTTCGACCACCTCGCCGGGGCGCAACCAACGTGGCGGAACCTTGGCGTGGCCGACGCCGGGGGGCGTGCCCATGGCGATCATGTCGCCGGCCTGCAATGTGGTGTATTCGGCGATGGTCGCGATGGTTTTGGCCACGGACCACATCATGTCGGATGTATTCGCGCTCTGAAGGATTTCGTCGCCGATGCGGCTTTCGATTTTCAGGCCGACTGCGCCTTCTGGCAGATCATCGGGCGTCACAACAAACGGGCCAACCGCGCCGGTGTCGTCAAAGTTCTTACCCGGTGTCCATTGGTGGGTTTTGCGTTGATAGTCGCGCACGGACCCGTCGTTCAACACCGTATAGCCGAACACATGATCAAGCGCGGTTTCTTCTTTGATGTGGCGGCCGCCTTTGCCGATGATCACCATCAATTCGACCTCGTAATCAAGACGTTCCGAACAGGCAGGCCGCACCATTGGCGCACCGGCGGGCATCATAGAATTGAGCGACCGCATGAAAAGCGCAGGGTATTCTGGGATCTCGTACCCGCCCTCTTTGATGTGGTTCACATAGTTGAGGCCAAGACAGATGATCTTGCTTGGATTTGCGACGGGCAGGGCGGGGGTGATGGCTTCAACCGCCACAGTGTCGCCCGCAATGTCATCAAAGGATTTCCCCGCGATCAAATCCGGCGCCTTAATCAGCCCCATAAGATCCGCGCCCGCGTCCGGCACAGGTTTCGCCGCGTCGCCATGCACCGCGAATACAGAGGTCTGTCCTGCGTGTTCTCCAACGAGTAATTTCATGAGGTGTCATCCTTATCTTGTTGTCCTGTTTCTGACGAGTTTATTTGCTATTGTCAAATATAATCGATTTTTTTATCATAACGACGAAATCGGAGGTTTTATCATGTCTGAACGCTCGTGGTCGCTGTCGCGGCCCAATATTCTTGGGGACCTATTGGGGACGTTGTTTGAACGTCGCCAGTCGGGTGGGGGTGAAACCGACGACCGTTCCATAACGGACCTGTGTCATGCGCTTTTGGCAGAAAAGGCCGAGATATCGGGGCTGCAACTCGCTTCGCATATCTTGGCGCGCTATGGGACATTGAACGGGGACGAGAAAACCGCGTTTTTTGAATTTTTGAATGATGACCTTGATATCGATCCCGACGAAATCGCGGGGCTTGCCAAATCATATGGCAAGGATCGGGACATGACGGTGTTTGCGCGCCTTGCGGTTGCGGCGGAACCACGGCGACAGGAATTGCTGCGGCGGCTCAATCAGGCACCGGGCGCCACCCATGAATTGGTGCAAATGCGGGTGGATCTGTTGGCGCGGGTGAAGACGAATCCCGCATTGAAACGCACCGATTTCGACTTTATTCACTTGTTGCGAAGCTGGTTTAACCGCGGGTTCCTTGTGCTGCGCCAGATCAACTGGGACACTTCGGCGGCGATCTTGGAAAAGGTCATCGCCTATGAAGCGGTGCACGAAATCAGCAACTGGGACGATCTGCGGCGGCGATTATACCCCGAGGATCGCCGCTGTTTCGCGTTTTTCCACCCTGCCATGCCAGACGAGCCACTGATTTTCGTCGAAGTCGCCCTGACCCAAGGGGTGCCGACGTCGGTGCAGCGGGTCTTGGCGGATGATCACGACACGATCAACGTCGATGACGCGGATACGGCCGTGTTCTATTCGATCTCGAACTGTCAGGCGGGGCTTGCTGGGATTTCATTCGGGAATTCGTTGATCAAACAGGTGGTGCGCGAATTGTCGGCGGACCTGCCGAACCTGTCGACCTTCGTGACCCTATCGCCGATCCCGGGTCTTGCCCGATGGTTGGCCAAAGAGGGGATCGAACCCGCCGAGGGCGAGGCGCTTCAGGAACAGGCCGCGACCTATTTGCTGACCGCAAAACGAAGCAACGGCGCGCCGTTCGATCCCGTCGCGCGGTTCCATTTGGGCAATGGGGCCAAGGTTCTGGCCGTTCATGCCGGTGCCGATATTTCGCCAAACGGGATGAAACAATCTGCTGGCGCGATGGTGAATTACCTGTACGATCTGCCAAACATTTCGAAATACCACCACGCCTTCGCGAGCGACCAAACCGTCGTCGCATCCAGCGCGGTCAAGGCGCTTGTGCGCCCATCAGAACAAGACAAAGGATAGACCAGATATGCCAAACCCCCTTTATGATACGCTATTTGGTCGCCACGCCGGTCAGGATACTCCGTTTTTGATCTTGCGCGATGGGTCCGAAATCACCCATGCGGCGTTCGTCGAGATGGCGGCGCAGTTTGCCCATGCCATCACGACATCCGGTCTGGTTGCCGGTGACCGTGTTGCCGCGCAGATCCACAAATCCCCAGAGGCGCTTGCGCTTTATGCGGCCTGCGCGCAGACGGGGACGGTGTTTTTGCCGCTGAATACGGCCTATACGCCTGCGGAATTGTCCTATTTCGTCGAAGACAGCGGCGCGAAATTGTTGGTCGGTGATCCCAAGGTCGCGGATACATTGAAGCCCATCGCCGATGCCTGCGGCGCGGTTTTGGAGACCTTGGACGGCGCGGGCGGTGGCACCTTGGTTGACCTTGCCAAAACGTCCCCAACCACGTTCGAAACCGTGGACCGCGAGGCCGGCGATCTGGCCGCGTTCCTATACACCTCGGGCACGACGGGGCGATCCAAAGGCGCGATGTTGACGCAGAATAACCTGTTGTCAAATACCGAGGCCTTGGTTGATTTGTGGCGCTTTACGGCGGATGACGTGTTGCTGCACGCCCTGCCGATTTTCCACACCCACGGCCTGTTCGTGGCGTCGAACATCACCTTGATGGCAGGCGGCGCGATGGTGTTTTTGCCGGCGTTTAACCTTGATGACGTCTTCGCGGCCTTGCCGAAATCCACATCGATGATGGGGGTCCCGACGTTCTATACCCGTCTGTTGGGCGATGACCTGTTCACCCGCGACGCGTCCGAACACATGCGCTTGTTTATCTCGGGCAGTGCGCCGTTGCTGGCCGAAACGCATGTGCAATTTGAGGACCGGACCGGCCACCGGATTTTGGAACGCTATGGCATGACCGAAACCAATATGAACGTGTCGAACCCCTATGACGGCGAACGCCGCGCGGGCACGGTTGGGTTTGCATTGCCAGGAACCGAGGTCAAAGTCTGCGACCCAAGCACCGGCGAAACCCTCCCGCAGGGTGAGATCGGCGTGATCGAAGTGCGCGGGCCGAACGTGTTCAAAGGGTACTGGAACATGCCGGAAAAGACCGCCGAAGAATTGCGCGACGACGGGTTCTTTATCACCGGTGATCTGGGGCAGTTTGATGCCGACGGATATCTGTCGATTGTCGGCCGCGGTAAGGATTTGATCATCTCGGGGGGCTATAACATTTACCCCAAAGAGATCGAGCTGGTGCTGGATGAACAGGACGGGGTGCTTGAAAGCGCGGTGATCGGTGTGCCGCATGGGGACTTTGGCGAGGGCGTCGTTGGTGTGCTGGTCGAACAATCCAAAGGGTCCATCGATGTGGACGCGATCAAGGCGGCGATGGCCGAGAACCTTGCGCGGTTCAAACAGCCCAAACGTCTGGTTGTCGTGGATGAATTGCCGCGTAACACCATGGGCAAGGTGCAGAAAAACATCCTGCGCGATACCTATAACGATAGCTTTGCCTAGACGAAAATCGGGCCGCAGGGGGACTGCGGCCCACGATTATTTCGCCGAGGCAAACAGCCCAACCAGAAAGGCGCCGGTCTGGCGGTAATGGTTCAACAACCGCTCTGACGCCAGATCGGCATCGCCGTTAATCGCGACCTCCATGATCTGTTCGTGTTCATCGACCACATTGCGTTTTTTATAGTCAAGCGCGCTCCCTGCAAGGTAACGATAGCGCACGTTAAGATCGTAAAGCTGGCTACAGAACCGAAGCAAAATCGGTGAGCCGCAATTGGCCAAAAGCGTCATGTGGAAGGTCTTGTGCAAGTCCTCAAACGCATCAATATTTTCGCGGGATTCGCGCGTCATACGGTGATGCGACAGAACAAGCGCCTCTTCCCAATCCTTGTCGGCGCTGGCGACACTCTGACGAAGCGCCATGTCCTCAAGAGAACACCGCAGGCCAAGAATTTCCTCGAAATTCGCTTGGTTCGCGGCGGCGGTGCGGAAACCACGCTTGTCGAATTTCTCAACAAGCTGGTCTGATGTCAAAAGGCTTAGCGCCTCTCGGATCGGTGACGCGCCCGTGTCCAAAAGGGTGCGCAGCGTCTCGATTTTGAGCTGTTCACCGGGTTTCAATTCGCCCGTCACGATCATGCGACGCAGGACAACATAGGCCTTTTGCGTCGCTGATCCGCCTTGACTTGCGGGGTTCGTGGTCTTGGAGAGTGCATCGATGTTCATACCTCCAAAATATCGATAATCCTGCGAATATCAACTCTCTTTCGTAAGATTGGGGATAAGGGCGACAATCCATAGACCTTCGCCCCACGCTCGCTTATAGATGTAACATACTAGTTATCGACGCACCGCGTCCCCGACATATGAAAGACATGCGATGAAGCTTTTGCGCTATGGGCCGGTTGGCCAAGAGAAACCCGGTTTGTTGGATGATGCGGGGCAGGTGCGTGATCTGTCTGGCATCATCACGGATGTGGCGGGCGATGCGTTGCACCCCGATATGATTGCGAAACTACAGGGGTTGAACCCCGCGGATCTGCCGCTTGTGGCGGGGACTCCGCAGGACGATCTGCGTCTTGGCGCCTGTGTGGGCAATGTAGGGAAAATGGTTTGCATCGGGTTGAATTACGCCGATCACGCCGCCGAGGCGGGGCTTGATGTGCCCAAAGAACCGGTGGTTTTCAACAAATTTACCTCGGCGATTGTCGGCCCGAATGACGACGTGGTTCTGCCGCGCGGGTCCAAGAAAACCGATTGGGAGGTCGAGCTGGCGATCGTGATCGGCAAGGGAGGCACCTATATCGATGAGGCGAACGCAATGGATCACGTTGCCGGTTTCTGTATCGTGAACGACGTGTCTGAACGCGAATATCAACTGGAACGGTCGGGCACATGGGACAAGGGCAAGGGATGTGACACCTTTGGGCCGACGGGTCCGTGGCTTGTTACGCCGGATGAGGGTGGCGATTTCGATGACCTTGGGATGTGGCTCGATATCGACGGGAAACGGTACCAAAACGGCAGCACCGCAACGATGGTGTTCAAGGTGCCGCATCTGGTCGCCTATTGCAGCGAATTCATGAGCCTCCAGCCCGGTGACATCATTTCCACCGGCACACCGCCCGGTGTCGGCATGGGCCAGAAACCACAGGTCTATCTTGCCGACGGGCAGGTCATGACGCTTGGCATCGACAAGCTTGGCGTCCAACGCCAAACCGTGCGCGCGTCGAAATAAGCACGATCCCCCGCCCAAACCGGCGGGGGACCCCCACATCCGATGCCAAAGATTTACAATTTCGTGATCGCTTGCTAAGGCACGTGGAACACAAAGGTAATTCCCGCCCTTGGCTGTCGGAACGGTTGGTCCGTTTTCGCGGCGCTTGGCGCACAAGTTAATTAGGACCTGATATGAACCGTGAAGACCTTGGGACAACGTCGCAGCCCCTGTTGCATCACCGTGGCGCCTATATCACCCGCAATCGCGGTTGGCTTTGGAGCTATATCGACGTGGGAAGCCGCCGGTTTATTTCGGTACCGAAACGCGCGTCAAAACGGTTCTTTGCGGCGATTTTGTTTGTCTATGGTGCGGATAAACAGACCGAGGTCACCCTCACCAATGCCGACGGTTCCGCACAAAAGATGCGACGCGTTTTCATCCGCGGCACCTTTCCGTATATGACCCTGCGCGCCGATGCGGGCGGGTACAAAAGCATGTTTTTCAAGCTGGGTTTCGGCGCCCACAGCCGCATGACGGTGAAAACCGTTGATGGCACCGACGATGTTCTGAACATCCGCGCGGTGGGCGACGCCGATCTGATCCCGACCCTTGGTGATATCACAGACCAAATCGCGAGTCTTCGCGACGAGGGCGCGAAATTGACGCTTGATGGGTTCGGCACGTTGGAACGGTCATTGCTGACCCTGAAATCGCAAAACCCCGAGATCGAACATGACGTCGATAAGGCGCTGATCGAACTTTACTGTATTTTCCATCGCAATCATCGCACCGCGCACAAGCTCTTGGGGCAGTGGACCGATGTGGAAAAAGAAGCCGGCCGTGGCGACGAGGTCAGCGCCTTTGTCGATGATCTGCAGACCATCACCTTCCCGCTGGCGCTTGGCCGTCATGGGTTCAACCCGTCGTTCAAAAACCTTGATCTTGATCAGGTCGAAAGCGAACTTCACGCTCTTATGGAGACACTCAAGGCGCTGGACGTTCAGCCGTTTTTGAACAGCGGCACCTTGCTTGGATATTTCCGCGACGGTCGTCCAATTCCGCATGATGATGACTTTGATCTGGGCATCCTGGTCAATGGCGACACCGAAGAGGAGGTCGCGAAAAACTGGCGCGCCTTCGTCAAGGCTGTCTCGCAAAAGGTGGGGATCATCGACAAAGGGAGCTTTGTCGCGCTCAAGCTTTCGAACGGCGTTCAGGTCGATCTTTTTGCAAGCTGGATCATCGACGGTAAGGTTTACGTGCACCCGTATTGTTGGGCGGATGTGTCTGCGGATGCGATGCTCCCGATGGGGACGCTTGAAATTCGTGGTCGTGAATTCGCGGCGCCTGCGGACCCAAATGCGGTGTTGGCGGTCAACTATGGCGACAACTGGCGGGTGCCCGATCCGTACTGGCGCTTTGATTACCGCAAATCCAAAAAGCGGTTCGGCGCCATGTTGAAAAAGCTGAAGTCGACGTCCTAAACGCGGTCCAAGAACCGTTCCGGAATTTCAATCACCTTGTCCGCGGCCAGCGGGCGGGGTTTGTTCCATGCGATCAACGACCGTTTGCGTGACAATTCCGCGCGCGCCGTTTCAAACCGCGCATCGCCGTGGATGATGGTTTCGGCGTCCGAAATGTCATCGACCAGAGAGTCCCGACGTTTCTGGTGACCGGCCCATCCGGCGGCGATCTTTTCCTCGTCCGCCTGTTTTTCGGCATTGGCCTTGGCGTCGACACTGCCGAAATGGAATAGGAACAGGTTGGGATCAATGGTGAACCCATGCCCCTTAACCCGATGAAAACCCGAGCCCCAGCGAAGGGGTTTCGAAAGGACGCTCGCCTTTGTATAGCGGTCCGAAATTACCGCAAATCGCCGTTGCCCCAACAGAGGTTTGTCCCAATTCAGATCGGCTTCATGACGGGTGTTACAGGCCACATCGATGCCCATGCCCGACACACACCCGTCGATCGCAAGACCAGACAGATAGGTTCCAAGGTCGTCGGACACGGCTGGATCCGCGATCAAAATCTCGTCCACGTCACAGCCGATCACCAGATCATAGTCGGCCAGTAAATCACGCGCCACATCGGACGCCCGCGCGGCGCGGATACTGTCGCCCTTGCTGCGTTTGTGGTTTTCGAACGGCACGTGGATTGTGTTCACATCGGTGACGCCATCGGGAAGGGTCTGCTCCAACCCCTCAAAAATCACAGTCAGGTTTTCCCGCCCAAGCGCCGCGCCGTAATAGGCGATCCAACGTTCAAGGAAAGCGCCGCCATTGCGAACGGTGGTTAGGGCTGCGATGCGTTTCATGTGATGTCCCCAAAAGGTGGTCGCGCGATGTGTTTGTCCCGATATATCAGGGGCGGACGCGGATGACACCGAATAAATGTCTCGTACGGCTGGAACCTGTGGTATGAAACTGTCCGGCGTCACAAGGTTACATAATCCACATTACACATCATAACTGCGCGGCAACCCAAAATCACAGGTCACGACTGTCTCAGAACTGAGACAGGTCGCGCAAATGGCCCGATACACCCGTCATTTCGTTTACGATCCTGACATGACTCGGGGTGAATTATCGACTATCCTCTCGCGCATGAGACATTCAGACCGCGTTCTAGCCTCTATCGAATCCAAGCAATCCGCCGCCAAAAGCCGGATCGCTGCGTCGTGGCGGCGGTCCTATGAACATTATGGGCTTGATCCGACCACATCGCGCAAACAGAACATCGCCACCGACTATGAGCTGCGCGCCCTTCGGGATGACGCAAGCGATCTTTTGCATGTGGCCCGCGCGCGGATTGATCAGCTGTTCGGGCTTGTTGGGGCGTCCGGCTGTACCGTGGTGTTGACCAATGCCGATGGGTACATCCTTGATCAAAGAAGCAGCGACGCGGACAAGGGCGATTTCACCGGTTGGGGTCTGCGCCAGGGCGCCAATTGGAGCGAAAGCACCCAAGGCACAAACGGCATCGGCACCTGTTTGGCCGAGGGGCGGCACATGATCATTCATCGTGATCAACATTTCTTTTCCAACAATATCGCCATGAGCTGTATCGGCTCGCCCATCTACGGGGCGCGCGGTGAATTGATCGGCGCGCTTGATGTGTCCTCGGCGCGGTTGGACCAAACCGAGGCGCTGAATAACCTGATCGCCGCCACCGTCGCGCAAACCGCCAAGCAGATCGAGACCGAGACGTTCCGCGCCGCCTATGTCAACGAACGGGTGGTGATCGCGGCGGATACCTCGGCGGATCAAAGCGCGCTTGTCGCGGTGAATTCCGACGATTGCATTGTCGGCGCGACCCGTGCGGCGCGCAAATTGTTTGGCTGGGCCGGTGACGGGGATCTGAAACCCGTGGCCGCGACCGATCTGTTCGTTGGCGACACGGATCACCGTGGGTTCAACCGCGCCGAAAAGGCCGCCGTGGTCAAGGCGATCACCCGCGCCGATGGCAATATGTCCGCCGCCGCCAAGGCGCTTGGGATTGGGCGTGCCACGCTCTATCGCCGTATGAAACGGCTTGGGATCACCAGAACCACGTGACCCTGTCTCGCCTCTGAGACAGTTAACCTTTCTATCGTTTCTGCCCCTCTCGCCATGGTCCCGTCCCTTGTGGATGCTCATGGCTTATCGTGAAAGAGGAGGATAACGATGAACGAAATGACACAGCCCAAGGGCACGTTTACGTCACCATTTAAGGCCAAGTACGACAATTTCATTGGAGGGAAATTCGTTGCACCACAGGCCGGTCGGTACTTTGACAATGTGACGCCGATCACCGGCGCGGTGATTAACCAAATCGCGCGCTCGGACGCATCCGACGTGGAGCTGGCGCTTGATGCGGCCCACGCGGCCAAGGACGGATGGGCCAAAACGTCGCCCACGGAACGGTCCAACGCATTGCTTAAAATCGCGGATATCATGGAGGCCAATCTTGAACTTCTCGCGACCTGCGAGACATGGGACAACGGCAAGGCCATTCGCGAAACACGCGCGGCGGACCTGCCGCTTGCCGTCGACCATTTCCGGTACTTCGCGTCCTGTATTCGCAGCCAAGAAGGCACGATGAGCGAGCTTGACGATGACACGGTTGCCTATCATTTCCACGAACCCTTGGGCGTTGTGGGCCAGATTATTCCGTGGAATTTCCCACTGCTGATGGCGGCGTGGAAATTGGCGCCTGCGCTTGCGGCGGGCAATACCGTTGTGATCAAACCGGCCGAGCAAACCCCCGCGACCATCATGGTTTGGGCGGAATTGATCGCCGATGTTTTACCTGCGGGTGTGTTGAATATCGTCAACGGGTTCGGCCTTGAGGCGGGCAAGCCGCTCGCCCAATCCAACCGCATCGCCAAGATCGCCTTTACCGGTGAAACGACGACGGGCCGGTTGATCATGCAATACGCGACCGAAAACCTCATTCCCAGCACGCTTGAGCTGGGCGGGAAATCCCCGAACGTCTTCCACAAGGATATCATGGCCGAAGACGACGCGTTCTTGGACAAGGCCATCGAAGGGTTCGTGATGTTTGCCCTGAACCAAGGCGAGGTCTGCACATGTCCGTCCCGCGCGCTGATCCACGAAGACATCTATGATGAATTCATCGCCCGCTGTATCGAACGCACCGAGGCCATCGTCACCGGAGACCCACGGGCCGACGGCGCAATGATGGGTGCGCAGGCGTCAAGCGAACAGCGCGACAAGATCCTGTCGTACTTCGACATTGGTCGCCAAGAGGGCGCCGAGGTTCTGACAGGTGGCACCGTTGCGGATTACGGCGGGGAACTGTCGGGTGGTTATTACATCAAGCCGACGATCCTGAAGGGGCACAATAAAATGCGCGTCTTCCAAGAGGAAATCTTTGGCCCTGTTGTGTCTGTCACCACGTTCAAGGACGACGAAGAGGCGCTCGCGATTGCCAATGACACGCTTTATGGTCTGGGCGCCGGTGTCTGGAGCCGCGACGTTAATAAATGTTACCGCTTTGGCCGTGGCATCGAGGCCGGTCGCGTCTGGACGAACTGTTACCACGCCTATCCGGCGCATGCCGCGTTTGGGGGCTATAAACAGTCAGGTATCGGGCGTGAAAACCACAAGATGATGCTTGATCACTATCAGCAGACCAAAAACATGTTGGTGAGCTATAACCCCAATAAATTGGGTTTCTTCTAGGACCCCATTCATCGCCGGCGGCCCCGCGTTGCCGGCGATTTCATATCCGGAAGGGAGGCCGATATGACAAACCAAATTCAATGTGTCACCGATGATATGACCGCGGTGGACGGGGTTCGTGTGCTGGCGACCGACGCCGCCTGTGACCTGTTGGCCGAAATTCGCGCGGACCACGGGGCGGTTCTGTTTCATCAATCTGGCGGCTGCTGCGACGGGTCATCGCCCATGTGTTACCCCGTTGATGATTTCCGCATTGGCGCCAGCGACGTCAAGCTCGGCGAGATCGACGGCTCCCCTGTTTATATCTCGGGGTCACAATTTGAGGTCTGGAAACACACCCAGCTGATCCTTGATGTGGTCGATGGGCGCGGCGGGATGTTCAGCCTTGATAACGGGCGCGACAGGCGGTTTTTGACCCGCTCGCGGCTGTTTAGTGACGCGCAAATCGCCGCCCTGCCCCCGATCACATAGACCGTGCCTTGGCGCGATACCGTTCGCGGGTTTCCTCGGTCGCACAAAGCCGACCCGCCACAGGCGTATCCGTGCGCCAAATCCCGTCGGGGTTATCAAGCTTAAACAGCTCAATCGCCTTGGCTTCGATGATGAAATCGGGCTGAGAGGTCATGGGAACTGCCTATTTTGAATTCATTTGCGCCCTTGGCATAGGGCCATTCGCGCCCCAAAGCAAACCCACACCCGCATTCCGATTGCATCCGCCGTTTGATTTGACCATCCTGTCAAAAATTAAGATTTAAGCGGACCACAGACATGAAAATCGGAATTCTTCAAACCGGCCATTCCCCCGAACCCATGCGCGCGAACCACGGGGACACCAACGACTATTTTCTGCGGTTTCTGGCGGGGCGCGGGTTCGACATTCGGACCTATGTGGTGGTGGACGGTGAATTCCCCGAGACGCCACAGGACGCGGACGGTTGGGTGATCACTGGATCACGGCTTGGGGTGTACGAGGGTCATCCGTGGATCGCTCCGCTTGAGGCGTTTTTACGCGCATCCTTTGACGCCGATGTGCCGATTTTTGGCGTCTGCTTCGGGCATCAGATCCTTGCGCAGGCGCTGGGTGGCAAGGTCGAGAAATTCAAAGGTGGCTGGTCCGTGGGGCCGAATACCTATCACAGTCCCCTCTTTGGCGAACAAAAACTGATGGCCTGGCATCAGGACCAAGTGGTCGAGCGCCCCGAGACCGCGACGCGGGTGGGCTGGTCCGATTTTTGCGAGAACGCGATCCTGACCTATGGTAATCGCGCCTTGACCATGCAGCCGCATCCAGAATTTACCGAAGACCTGTTTATGGATCTGCTGAACACCTGTGGCGGCGATTTACCGTCCGACATCGAACAGACCGCCCACGCCAAGGACCGCAGCAATCTGAGCGCGCCGCAGTTCCTGGCTGTCGTCGAGAATTTCTTTCGTCGTCGCGGCACATTCGCCACCGCAAACCTGTGACGCCCCAAAGGGCGCCACTGTGATTTACGCGAGCGCTTCGCCCAATTTGTCGAAGGCTTGCGCCCATCCGCCAGCACCGGCTGATCCCTCTGGGACGCCAACGTGAACCATGGTCATCTTGGTTTTGCCGTCGATGTCCTCCAGCGTCACGATGACCTCGGTGACATCTGGGGTGCCTTCGGGCATGCCCATTGCAGACGGCGGAATGATCGTGCCCCCTTCGTCGCACATGCTCTCGGTGTAAACCAGACGCGTGGGGGCGGTGATTTCCTTGTAAACGCCGATGAACCACATGGTCATGGTGCGTTCGGGCATCTTCATTTCCATGGAAATCTTGCGGGTGCCGCCAACCGTCAGGTCCATGTCCGCAACCGGCACCGTCATGCCACGCGGCCCGTACCATGTTTGGAACAGCTCGGGCTTGGTCCACATGTCCCAGACCGCAGCGATTGGCGCATTAAATTCACGTTCGATTTTCACCCATTCACTCATCGTTCTTATTCTCCATCTGCTCTAAAATTTGCCCCATCATGTCGAACCGTGTGTCCCAGATATGGCGGTATTGTTCCGTCCATTCGGCCACGGCCTCAAGCGGGGCGGTGTTCAGGGTGCAGGGCCGATATTGGGCGTCCCTCCCCCGCGTAATAAGACCGGCCCCCTCAAGAACACGGATGTGTTTCGACACCGCCGGCAGGCTCATGTCAAAGGGTTCAGCCAAGGCATTCACCGTCGCGTGCCCCTGTGCCAGCCGTGCCAAAATGGCGCGGCGCGTCGGGTTCGCAAGGGCGGCAAAGGCCGCATCAAGTTGGTCTGAGTCCATCATAGCCACCATTATTAAACCAATTAGTTAATTAATCAATAGGTTTATTATAGGTCTGTTCAAACGCCAAGGGTTGTCGGATGCGGTCCCATCCGCTAGGACAACATGACGTTACGATATAACACCGGTGACCCATGAAACATTTCCTTGTCTCGACCCTTCTTATGACCTCTGCCGCACAGGCCGATGTGCCCCAGATCGTCGCGGACATCCCGCCCGTGCATTCTCTTGTGGCGCAGGTGATGGGTGACCTTGGAACGCCCACTCTTGTGGTGCAACCGGGTGCGTCGCCCCATGATTACGCGCTTCGGCCCTCCGAGGCCTCTGCCATTGCCAAGGCCGATGGTGTCATCTGGATGGGCAACGCGTTGACCCCGTGGCTGTCGGAAACCATCACCAATCTAGCGAATGACGCCGCGACGCTTGAACTTGGCGATCTGCCGCAGACCTCGCGACTTGAGGCGCGCGACGATGGGCATGACCACGGGCACGACGATCACAGCGACCACGCCTTTGACCCGCATCAATGGCTCGACCCTGACAACGCGGTGAAATGGCTTGATGCCATCGCGGCACAGTTGTCACAGCTTGATCCTGAAAACGCCGGCACCTATTTCACCAACGCCGCCGAGGGCAAAGCGCGTATCGCAGTTGAAATTTCCGCCACTGAGATGCGCCTGTCCGACCTGAACAGCCGCCCCTATATCGTCTATCACGACGCCTATCAGTATTTCGAAAAACGCTTTGGTTTGGCCTCGTCCGGTGCCCTTGCAACAAGCGACGCGACCCCCCCAAGCGCGGCGGACCTCGCCCATATCCGCGACGAAATCCAGTCGAACAACATCACCTGTATCTTTGCCGAACCCCAGTACAACCCGCGTCTGGTTGCATCTGTGTTCGAGGGCGACACCGGCAAAATCGGCCTGCTTGATCCGCTCGCGTCGACCCGCCCGCTTGGGGCGGATCTCTATCCGTTGTTGATCCAAGATTTGACCACCGCGGTCGCTTCCTGTTTGGGTGATGCCCCGAACTAGCCTGCGCTAGATCCACATCAGCCCGACAATGATCAAACAGGCGATAAACGCGGTTTCCGTCACCAAAACGGCAATCGCGGAACCGCCCACGTTCATCACCTCGCGCAGCGACGTCTTAAGGCCAACCGCCCCGATCGCCGTCAACAACGCCCAACGGGAAATCTCGGCCGACACTTCGGTGACGGCGGGCGGGAACAAGTGGAACGAATTCAGGATCACAAGCACCACAAACCCAAGAACAAAGCCCGGAATGATCGGCGGACGCTCACCGCCTTTGGCGGCCATCGTGCTGTTGCGGATGATAAGAGACGCGACCAAAATCACCGGCGCAAGCATCGCCACGCGGATCAATTTCACCACTGTCGCGATGTCGCCCGTTTCCTGCGACACCGAGAACCCCGCCCCGACGACCTGCGCCACATCGTGGATGGTCGCGCCGATGAAAATACCGGCCAATGTATCGTCAAACCCAATCGCATCCGCCAAAATTGGATAGGCGATCATCGCAATCGTCGACATCAATGTGACCCCAACGACGGTAAACACCAAACGTTCCTCGGATTTGTCATCACGTGGCAAAAGCGCGGAAATCGCCATCGCCGCCGAGGCACCGCAAATCGCAACCGACCCCGCCGACAGAAACGCGAAATGCGTGTCATGCCCCAACAGGCGCGCGATCAACATCCCGAACAGGATCGTCGCGATCACCCCGCCGATGACCAAGGCAACGACTGGCCAACCCAGTTCCATCGCCATCTCGAAACTGATGCGCATACCAAGCAAGGCAACCCCAACCCGCAGGATTATTTTGGCCGAAAACGCGATGCCTTCTTTACACGGCGTATCCTCGGACAGGAAATTCAACGCAATCCCAAACAAAAGCGCCATCAACATCGCTGGTGCGCCGTAATGGTCGGAAATGAACTGCGCCGCCAGCGCGATCAGCCCCGAGATAAGCACACCCGGAAATAGCACCCGAAGGGTTTCGATGTTGATATGTTTCATGGTTTCTCCCTAACCAATCAATTCGGCAAGGGTCACGATGTCGTGCCCGCCGGATGTAAATAATGCACGGATGGCGGCGGCGGTTTCCACACCGGTCGCACCGTCCCCGTGGACACAAATGCTTTGGATATCGCAGGGCAACACGGTGCCATCGGCGGCGACAATGCCCCCCGCATCGACCATGCGTTCCACATGTGCGGCGGCATCCGTCGGGTCGTGTATGACGGCACCGGATTGGCCGCGCGGCATCAATTGCCCATCGGGTAAATAGGCTCGGTCGGCGAAAATCTCGGCGGCCACAGGCAGGCCTTTGTCGCGCCCCGCCTGCCACAAATGCGACTGCGCAGGGGCCAATAGAATGAGATCGCGATCATAATCGGCAATTGCGCGGGTCAAAACATCGGCCATATCGCGGTCGGCGCAGGCCTGATTGTTCAACGCGCCATGGGGTTTGACGTGGGTCATCGGATGGCCACTCGCGTGGGAAACCGCCGCCAGTGCGCCCATTTGATACCACATCAAGGCGGTCAATTCCGGCGTGGTTAGGGTCATCGGGCGTCGTCCAAACCCCTCTTTGTCGTCATAGCCCGGGTGGGCGCCGATGCTGACGCCACGCGTCTTGGCCGCCGCGACGGTGTCCTGCATCACGACGGGATCGCCGCCATGAAATCCACAGGCCAAATTCGCGCTACTGACGATATCAAGCATGGCCGCGTCATTACCAACAATCGCGTCTCCGATGCTTTCGCCGAGATCGGCGTTGATGTTAATTTTCATCGTTTTCCCCTGTGTTCGGGTCTGTCATATCGATCATGCCGCTGATCAGGTTGGTGGAATAGAGCGCCCGCACATCAATCGCGCCAATGGGTTTCGCAGAGACCAAACCCTCGATAAGCGCGTTCAGATGTGCGCGGTTTTCGCGCAGCGCAGTCTCGGCTTCGCTCACCGAGACCTCCTCGAACGTGATCTGATCCCCGACACGCAGGTGTGCAAATCGCGGTAAATCGGCCTGAATGACCGTCGCGATTTTGGTGTATCCACCCATCGTTTGCGCATCGGCCAGCAACACAATCGGCGCGCCCGAACCGGGGACCTGAATGGCGCCGGCGGTGATCCCATCAGAGATCATATCCGCCCCGTTTTCATGCTCTAGCACAGCCCCACCAAGCCGAAGCCCCATACGGTCAAATTCAGGCGTCACGTCGAAATTCGTGTTGAATAGGGTCGAAAATGCCGCCTCGCTAAAGGCCCCATCCTGCGGCCCACGCACAACGCGGATGGGACCGGTGGGGGTCGGGATGTCATCGGCGAATTTGCGACCATCCACATGGATCGCCACGTCAAATCGCGTGGCTATTTCATCACCCGCCGCCAGCGCAACGCCACCAAGCCCCGCACGGGGATAGGAGGAACGACTGTTCAACACCTTTGGGCGATCGATGCCGCCACCAACCCCGATCAGCCCCACACCAACGGGCGGCGTAAACCGCACAACGTCGCCGTCGAACAAACATGTGCTTTGCCAAGGTTTCACATCACGAACCTCGCCGTCGGGCGTGGTTATCGTACCGGAAAGCGCGCCATTACAGGCGATCATCACCTGCCCCGTGGCGCGCAAAACGGGGGCGGTCAGGGCGACCTCAATCGCCTCGCAATCCAGCGGGTTTCCCAGCAAACCGTTCAGCAACGCCAATGCATCGCGATCCATCACGCCGGATTTTGGCACACCAAGCCCGCGTGAACCTTTGAACCCTGTGTCCTGCACAAGGCTCCTTGCGCCGCCTTCGATCACAAAAAGCGCGCTCATGACGTCACCTCTTGGATATGCGCAGATGCAAGGTTTTCCGCCGAGATAGAGACGAATTTTACCCGATCTCCTGCACAGAACACGGCGGGGTCTGTGCGGGTCGGATCAAACAAGGTCACCGGACAATGCCCGATGATATGCCAGCCCCCAGGTGACTCCCACGGGTAGATCACGCTTTGACCATTCGCGATGGCGACGGCACCGGCGGGAACCTTAACGCGCGGGGTCGCGCGCCGTGGAATAGAGAACCCAGCGGGCATGTCACCCAGAAACGGCAACCCCGGAAGGAACCCAACCGCATATACGTCAAAGGTGGTGTTCAGATGTGCGTCGATCACGTCATCCACCGAACAGCCAAGCGTTTCGGCGATGTCGATTTGGTCTG
Source organism: uncultured Halocynthiibacter sp. (assembly GCA_947503035.1). Taxonomy (GTDB): domain Bacteria; phylum Pseudomonadota; class Alphaproteobacteria; order Rhodobacterales; family Rhodobacteraceae; genus CANNCD01. The sequence continues at coordinate 20,624 of CANNCD010000009.1, read as the reverse complement.
CGCCATAGATCGGATCATAGCAGCAGGGCACCGACAAAAGCCGCCCTGCGCCCCCTGCCCCGATGGTGATCGGCGCAAGCGTTTCGCGCACCAGATCGATCAGGTCGGATTGCGACAGGAGCATCGCGTCATAGTAAACCGTGATGGAAACGTATGAGGCGGTGACCTCATCAATCGCGCTATGATCCAATGCCTCAACCGCCGCCTTGGCCGCGCGCACGGAACCCGCCGCCGCGGCCCCGATCACATTATCAAGAACCACCGTAATCGCGCTATCCGCCAGAGATGTAATAGAAAGGATATTCACCCTTTTTGGCCTCATGAGTTGCAAATTAAAGCGGTAGTATAGGACGGTTGTCGCGTCGCGCGAGGCGAAAAACCCGCGCCTTGTTCCGGCGCGGGTTGGTGTCTTAGTTTGGCAAAAGATCGGTCAGATCAATGGAACGACCCGTCGCGGCACTTTCTTGTGCGGCCATGCCCATCGCAACCGCGGCCCAGCCATCGGCCAGCGTCACCTCGGCGACGTCGCGTTCACCGCGGACCAGTTCCACAAACCCTTGGTGTTGATAAAAGGTCGACCCGTTGTGGTCGCCCGCCTCAAGCAGTTCGGGATCAACGGGGATCTCGCGGACCTCTGGGCCCTTGGGGGAACGGGGGCTTACGATGACCTGTGGCACGGGGGCGTCGCCCAGATGTTCGGGCCAGAACCGACCAGGACCTGGGACCAGCGCCTCGATTTTACCGTCAGAGCCAACCGCCGAGATTTCCTCTTGGTAGCGCGACCCTTCGGCGAACATGCACAATTCCAACATCGCGCGGGTGCCATTGGCGAAATCGACAATCACATAGCCGTTGTCCAAGATATCGGATTTCTTGCCGTCATACACCTCGTCCAAGTGGTTCACGTCCTGACCACCGCTGGCCATGATGCGCACCGGTTCGGATTTCATCAACAACCGCATGAGATCAAAGAAGTGACAGCATTTTTCCACAAACGTCCCGCCGGATTGGTCGTTAAACCGGTTCCAATCGCCAACCTTGGGCAAGAACGGGAAACGGTGTTCGCGGATGGTCAACATCTTGATGCCACCTGTGGCCTCATCGACGGCGCGGCGCAGTTCGGCGACCGGCGGCATATAGCGATATTCCATCGCGACCCAAACCGGCGCGGGATAGGAATCGCGGAACGCCTTAACGCGGGCGACGTCGTTCACATCGGTGAACAGGGGCTTTTCGACCAACAAAGGCAATGGACGTTTGGCTGCGATTTCTTCGAGTTGATCAAGGTGGACAAAGTTCGGGCTGACGATCAACAGACAATCAAGGTCATCAACCGCAAGCAACGCATCGAGGCTTTGAACAAAGGTCGCATCGGGGGCAAACCCAGACGCGATTGTCGCCATTTCGGCATCCGGTTCAAACACCGCCGACACACGAGTGTCCGGCAGTAACGCGATATTGCGCAGGTGTTCCTGCCCCATCATCCCACAGCCAATCACGCCGTAATTAATAAGTTTAGCCATCACAGTTTTCCTACTTCAAACGCTGCACATAGAGTGCGCGATCTGTGTCATACCAAGTACGAGAATATTCAACCGGCACGTCCATATCGGACCAACTGAACCGTTCAATATATCCCGTGACCGTGCCATGAGGCACGGCAAATTCGTCTGGGGCCCAATCGGGGACCTGCCCGATTCCGACCCTGTCTTCGGCCCGCGTGATCCAAAACCCCAGCTGATGCTGATAGGTGTGATACAGCGAGTCCGACATTTTGTCCGTCTCTATTTCACCGCAATCGCCGTCCAACCAGATTTCTTCGACGGCGATCACTGTCTTGTCCAAGAACCGCAAACGGCGAATCCGTGTGCCGTGATCGGCGGTGCCGAAATCCGCCAAGCCGTCAGGCTTATCCATCGCGGTCACGTCCAAAATCCGCGCGCGGGGCAATCCGCCCCCGCCCAGCAATTCAAGACGAAACATGGCATAGACGCTATCGCGCGCGCCGCCGTGCCGGACATAGTTGCCCGACCCTTGGACCCGTTCGAGCATCTTTTTCTCAACCAAAACAGCGAGCGCCTTGCGCAAAGTGCCGACGGAAATGTGCAAATCCTCGGCCATATCCCGTTCGGGCGGCAACCGTTCCCCATCCATCAAACGTCCAGACATGATGTCACGGATCAACAGTTCGCTGATCTGTGCATACATAGGAAGGGCGCGTGGTGTCTGGGTCATTTTCGGGTCACATAAATAATTGATACACTATTGATCTACATCAATTTGGGTGCTACGCAAGTGGAAATATTTTCTTCTCGTAGGAACAAAGATGACAATTGTACCCGTAACCTCCGCCGATCTTGATGCCGCCGAAGTGTCGTGGTTTTCCGCGCTTTGTTCTGATGATTATGAATTTCTGGGCGTGCCCGACGGCGATCTTCGGTCCAGCTGGGCGCATTGTTCGGACATCGTGAAAACGGCCGAATCGCAGGGGTTCAACAACATCCTTTGCCCGTCCTCCTATCAGGTGGGTCAGGATACGTTGTCCTTTGTTGCGGGCTGTGCGCCGATCACGGACAAGATCAACCTACTCGCCGCGGTGCGCTGTGGTGAGATGCAGCCAATCATGTTGGCACGCACCATCGCAACGCTGGATCACATGCTTGAGGGTCGTTTGACCGTCAACATCATCAGTTCCGATTTCCCCGGTCAAAAAGAAGACAGCGCATACCGTTATCAACGGTCCCGCGAGGTCGTCGAGATCCTGAAACAGGCGTGGACGCAGGACGAGATCAATTACGAGGGCGAGGTCTATAACTTTAAAGGTCTCACCACCGATCCGGCGAAACCGTACCAAACTGGCGGCCCGCTTCTTTACTTCGGTGGCTATTCCCCGTCTGCGCTCGAACTCTGTGGTCAGCACTGTGACGTTTACCTCATGTGGCCAGAAAAGATGGACGAGCTTGCCGGTCGTATGCGCGCCGTGAACGCCGTCGCCGAGAAATACGAACGTACCCTTGATTACGGTCTGCGCGTCCACATGATCGTGCGCGACACCGAACAAGAGGCCAAAGAATACGCCGAATACATCACCTCCAAACTGGATGATGAGTACGGCAAAATGATCCGCGACCGCGCGCTTGATAGCACATCGTTGGGCGTGTCCCATCAGGCCAAGAACCGCGAATTGGCCGATAAATTCGGCTATATCGAACCGAACCTTTGGACCGGCGTTGGCCGTGCCCGCTCTGGCTGTGGTGCTGCGCTTGTTGGGTCCACCGATCAGGTTCTGTCCAAGATCGAAGAATACAAAAAGATGGGCATCCGCGCCTTTATCTTTTCTGGTTACCCGCATCTCGATGAGGCCAAACATTTTGGCAGCCGCGTGATGCCCCACTTGAAAACGTGTTCGCTGCCACAGGCATATGGCCGCGTCCCCACATCAGCCCCCGCCACACCGCTGGCCGCAGGAGTTCGCCGTTAATGGAACGTATCACCCTTTCCGACACCCTTAATTTTTCTCGCATTGTTTACGGCATGTGGCGTGTTGCGGATGATTCCGACACCTCTGTTGCGAATGTAACTGCAAAGATCAAAGCCTGCCTTGATCAGGGTATCACCACCTTTGATCAGGCCGACATTTACGGCGACTACACCGCCGAGGCCGTGATGGGCGAAGCATTGAAGGCCGACAAAGGTCTGCGCGCACAAATGGAGATCGTCACCAAATGCGATATCGTGGCGCCTTGTGGCAAATACTCAGACGTTCCTGTGAAATATTACGACACATCCGCGGCGCATATTAATGCATCCGTTGATGCGTCTTTGGCGGCGATGGGCACAGATCACATCGATCTTTTGCTGATCCACCGTCCTGATCCGTTCATGGATCACAAGGAAACCGGCGCCGCACTTGATGCGCTTGTTTCTGCCGGCAAGGTTGGGTCCGTTGGCGTCTCCAACTTTAAACCTTACGACTGGGATCTACTCCAGTCCGGCATGAAGAATAAATTGGTCACGAACCAGATCGAACTGTCCCTTGGGGCGGTCGACAGTCTGACCAATGGCGACCTCGCATTTCATCAGAAAAACGGCGAACACCTTATGGCATGGTCACCCTTGGGAGGGGGCGAACTTATGACTGGTACGGGCGCTGTTCAGGATGCATTGGACGAGGTCGCCGCCGAAAACGGTGTGGATCGTGCGGCGGTTGCCGTGGCGTGGATCCTTGCGCATCCGGCAAAAATTATGCCGGTGATGGGCACCAATAACATTAATCGTATCAAAGCCCTATCTGATGCCTTGCGCGTTAAGATGGACCGTGTAACGTGGTTTAAACTCTATACCGCCGCACTTGGTCGCGAGGTGGCATAGATGCCTGATGGGAACACCGCAATGACAACTGAATTCACACCTTCTGCAGACAATTCGCGCCTTTTGCGTGACGCCTTTGGGCGGTTTGCGACCGGTGTGACGGTGATTACCACTGGGTCGGAAAACGGGCCAATGGGCATCACTGCCAACAGTTTCTCTTCGCTGTCTTTGGACCCGGCCTTGGTCATGTGGGCGCCTGCGAAAAATTCGAGCCGCTTTGACACCTTTGCAACGGCCAAGCATTTCGCGATCCACATCCTGACCGAAGATCAGGCCGACATTTGCAATGGTTTCGTCAAGAACGCCCACGCCTTTGACGGTGTGGATGTGACGATTGACGATAACGGTGTGCCTTTGATCGCCGATTGTTTGGCGCGTTTCGAATGCACGCTTTATGCGACACATGATGGGGGCGACCACGCGATTGTTGTGGGCCAAGTCACCAAAGCCGAGATGAAATCCGGCGACCCAATGGCGTTTTACGCCGGCGGGTTCAAAAAGATTACCGCCCCGACCTAGGGGCGGCGACCACCTCGTGGGGAGACGGGGTATATATTAAGGGAGGACGTCGGAATGGGCGGATTACTTGCGATAGCTCGGCCTTTGGCCGCGTTAAACGAATTTGTTCTCAAGATAGGGCGTGCCGTTGGCATGGCCGCGATGATCATCATGGTCGCCGCGATCTTGGTTCAAGTGTTTTTTCGGTATGTTCTCAATAACGCTTTGCCGTGGCCAGATGAGGCCGCGCGTTTCTGTATGCTTTGGATGACGGGCCTTATGGCGCCGACGGCGTTTCGTCGTGGCGGTTTTGTCGCCATCGATATGCTTGGCGTTGCCCTGCCCCGCGCGGCGGCCTTGATTCTTACGCTTATCCTCTTGTGCATTTCCTTGATGGTTTTGATCGTCGCCGTGAATATCGGCTGGGGCGAAGTCACCGGTTTCGGCGGCCGTTTCGCGACTGCTGCGCTTTATCTTCCGACGTCGCTTGGATTTGACGAATGGTTCCGCATCCCGCGGTCGTGGATGATGTTATCGCTGTTCATTGGCGTGGTGATGTTGACCGTGGTGAACATCGAATTGATCCTGCGCAATATCATCTCACTCTTTGGGCGGGGCGCTGATCTTCCTGCTATTCCCTATGACACAGCCGGAGGTGCAGAATAATGCTGATTTGGTTCCTACCTGTATTTCTCGTATTCCTGATGATCGGCCTTCCGGTGTTCTTTGGCCTCTTGGCCGCACCCGGTTTGCTCTTGTGGCTGAATGGCGATGTTAAGGACATCACCCTTCTTTATCGCAACGTTTACAACGGCATGGATAGCTTTCCTTTGATGGCGATCCCGTTCTTTATGTTGGCGGGTGAATTGATGAACAAGGGCGGGATCACCATCCGCATCATCGACTTCGCACAGGCGTTGATGGGTCACCTTCGTGGTGGTCTGGCGCAGGTGAACATCCTGTCGTCTATCCTTTTCGCGGGCCTGTCGGGCTCTGCGGTTGCGGATACTTCGGCGCTTGGCTCGATGTTGATCCCCGCGATGGAGAAACAGGGTTATACCCGTAAATTCGCCGCTGCGATCACCGCCGCATCATCCGTGATTGGTCCGATAATTCCGCCGTCTGGCATCATGATCATCTATGCATATGTCATGGGCGAAAGCGTCGCGGCCCTGTTTTTGGCCGGTATCGTACCGGGCATTATGGTCGGCGTTGGTCTCATGCTTATGGTGCGGTTCACCGCGGATAAATATGACCTGCCGCCTGCGCAACGCGTGGTTCTGTCCGGCGTTGAATTGGGTCCTGTGGAATACTGGTTCTCAACCGCGCTGGTGCGTTTGAACCTTGGTTTGCTGATCTCGTCCTTCTTGCCCATGGCCGAGGAACCCACCGCGATCGCAAAATGGGGTGCCTTTGGCGTTGGCCTGTTGGTCGCGCATCTGTTGATGGTCGCGCTTCGCAAATTCGTGTCCCACGATTTCCGCATGGTGTCCAAACGCGCGGTGCTTCCGCTCCAGACACCGGTCTTGATCCTTGGCGGTATCCTCGCCGGTATCTTTACCCCAACCGAGGCCGCAGCCGTTGCCGTGGCATACGCCCTGATCATCGGGTTCTTTGTTCTGCGCACGTTGAAAATGGACGAGATCCCCGGCATTCTATCGCGCGCAGGTCTGACATCGGCCGTGGTTATGTTGCTTGTTGGGGCGGCGATGGCGTTTAAAACCGTTGTGTCCCTATCGCACGCACCGGAACAATTGGCCGCCTTTGTGTTGTCCCTGTCGGAAAACCCATTGATCCTGTTGTTCCTGATCAACCTGTTGTTGTTCGTCGTCGGCATGTTCTTGGATGCCGGTCCTGCGATCATCATCCTTGGGCCGATTTTGGGTCCAATCTTCATCAACCTAGGCGTTGATCCAATCCACTTTGCGATTATCATGTCGGTGAACCTGACCGTCGGTCTGGCCACGCCCCCGATGGGATTGGTTCTGTTCGTCGCCTCGGCGGTGTCGGGCGAACGGGTCGAATCGATCGCCAAAGCGATCTTGCCATTCCTAGCGGTTGAGATCGTCGTGATCTTCTTGATCACATATATACCTGCAATTTCCATGACAATTCCGCGTCTAACCGGATTTGTTCAATAACAAAAACGACCGAGTATTAAGGGAGGAAACCAATGCTCAAATCTACTCTAAAGACCCTCGCGCTTGCGACGCTTATGGCGGGCACTGCGCTGACTGCGGCAACTGCTGCGGATTTCAAAATCCGTGCGACTGCCAACTCTAACGAAAACGACGAGGACTATGATGGTCTTGTTGTGTTCAAAAACTACGTCGAGGCCGCTTCAAACGGCGCAATCGAAGTAGAACTCTTCATCGGTACACAGCTGTGTTCAAACGGTGCAGAATGTCTTCAAGGCGTGGCCGATGGCACAGTTGACGTGTACATTTCCACATCTGGCGGCGCGTCCGGCATCTTCCCATATGTGCAGGTTCTTGACCTTCCATATCTGATGGCTGACGACCGCATTGCCGAGCACGTTCTATCCGGCGATTTCACACGCACCATCCGCGACATGGCTTTGGCCGACTCTGGCGACATGATCCGCTTGATGACCATTGGTAACACTGGCGGCTGGCGCAACTTTGCCAACACGAAACGTCGTGTGGCATCCCCAGAGGACATGGAAGGTCTGAAAATCCGCACAGTTGTGGCCGATCTTCCACAGGAATTGGTGAAATCACTGGGCGCCTCCCCTACTCCGATCCCATGGCCTGAGCTGTTCACATCCTTCCAGACTGGCGTTGTTGAGGGTTCCAAAAACGGCATCACCGACATCATGGGCATGAAGTTCCCAGATGCGGGTCTTCAGTACGTGACGCTTGACGGCCACGCTTACATGGGTGCGCTTTGGTGGATGTCCAACGACACATTCATGTCCATGCCAGAAGAGCTTCGCCAAGTTGTGGTTGACGGTTTCTATGGCCTTCAGCAGGCAACATTCGCATCACCCAAGCGTAAATCCATCGCAGCATACGAAGAATTCGTAGCAGGCGGCGGCGACCTTTATGTTCCAACACCAGCAGAAAAAGCAGCGTTCAAAGACGCGGCATCCCCTGTTTACGATTGGTTCAAAGGTAACGTTCAAGGCGGCGAGCAAGCATTCGACGCACTGACAGCAGCGGTTGCAGAAGCCGAAGCAGAAGTTGGCGCAGCACGTGCGGCCGACCTAAACTAATATCCCGAGATTGGGGCGTGGTGTTGACCGCGCCCCTTTCTTTTTATCGAAACGGATACATCCATCCCTTATAATCGTTGACCAAAATATGCGCCTCGTCGATCTGTTCCTGCGTCATCTTTTTCACGACTTCCTCAAGGGAAATCGCCGCATCCGGATCGCCGCCAATCGCAGACAACGTGTACCACATATAGGCGCGCACAAGGTCGATCTCGACGCCGCGCCCGACCTCGTAATACCAACCAATACCGGATTGCGCGCCCGGGTGACCCTTCATCGAGCTGCGCAGATACCATTCAAACGCCCGTCTGTCGTCGCGTTCAACGCCCAGACCCATGGCGTACAAAACCCCGATCAATTCCTCGGCGTCCGCATTTCCAGACAGGGCCGCGGGCCAAAACGTGTCGTAGGCCTCTTTGAATTTACCGGCCTCCATAAGATCGCGCCCCTGTTCCACACCGCCAAAAACCGGCGTCGCAATCAGGGCACATATCACGGCAAACTTGCGCATATCGTCGTCCTTTTGATGGGGGTCGCGACGCCTGCTTGGGCCGAATTGCCCGCGCCGATGACCCTTGAAGATTTCATCGAATTCGAGCCTAAACAGGCCGAACTTGGTCAATTGCTATTCTACGATAGAATTCTGTCGGGCAACAGAAATATCGCCTGTTCCACCTGTCATCATCCAAGCCTTGGCACCGCCGATGGATTGTCACTTGGCATTGGCGAAGGTGGCGATGGTTTGGGCCCTGATCGCACCGCCGGTGTTGGCGATGACCGCATTCGCAAACGCATCCCGCGTAACGCGCCTGCGCTCTGGAATCTTGGGGCACGCGACATGCACGTCATGTTCCACGATGGACGCCTGTCCGTCAGCGACACCTATGAAAACGGGTTCGATTCCCCCGCCGAGGAATGGCTGCCCGAGGGTCTCAATTCCCTGTTGGCGGCGCAGGCGATTTTCCCATTGGTGGCCCAGTTCGAAATGGCCGGTAACCCCCGCGAAAACGAAATCGCCGGTGCGGTGCATGACCGGATCGACGCCGCGTGGCCGATCATCGCCAAACGCGTCCGTGTGATCCCCGCCTATGGCGATGCCTTCGTTGATGCATTCGATCACATCGAAACCCCCGAGGACGTCGAAATCGCCGATATCGCCAACGCCCTTGCCGCCTTTATGGCGGTCGAATGGACAAGCATCGACTCCCCCTTTGACGCCTATCTCGCAGGTGACAAAACCGCGCTGAATGACGCCGAAACCCGTGGGTTAGAGACGTTTTATGGCAAGGGAAATTGTGCCTCTTGCCATTCCGGTGCGTTGATGTCGGACCAGAAATTCCACGCGCTTGGCCTGCCCGCCTTTGGGCCTGGTCGCACCCGTGTGTTTGATCCGCGTGTGCGCGACGTGGGTCACATGGGCGAAAGCAACCGATTAGAAGACGCGTACCGGTTCCGCACGCCGATGTTGCGCAACATCACCTCGACCGCGCCCTATGGGCATAACGGCGCCTATCCGACGTTGGACGGAATCATCCGTCACCACCTTGATCCTGATGCGGCCCTTGCCAAGTGGACCCGCGACATGGCGAACCTGCCCGATGCCCCGTGGATTGGCAATGATTTTGCGGTTCAAGAAGACCACCGCGAAATCGCCCGTCAGGCGAATTACCGTGATATAGAGCCGATTTCTCTGACCGATGATGAGATCAACGACATCATCGCGTTCCTTGGGTCCCTGACCGGTACGACCGTGCAAAACCCGCCCTTTGGCATTCCCGACACGGTTCCAAGCGGCCTTCCAGTAGATAAAACGCCCTAGTCTTCCCAGCTCACTTTGGGTTGGAACAACACCGGCTCCGGAAGGTTCCCGCCTTCGAGCTGGGTCAACAGCCGTTCGCCAAGCGTGCGTCCCGCAAGTTCGATGTCCTCGAAAATGCGGTCAGCGCTCGGGTTGATCTGCGCCATAAACGGCGAGGTGTCCTTGACCACAAAATGCGGCAGGGATTGACCCGCATAGCCCGCCGAAATCGACAAACAGGACGCCTCGCCCGCGCAGACAAACCCGTCGATATCGGGTCTAATGCTGCGGAATTCGCGGGCCCAGTGTTCGATCTTGGCGGGGGTGTCATCAAGGCTGATATCATCGGGAAAAAGAACATCGACGCCCGTGGCGCTTGCGGCCTGTTGCGCGCCGTACCGCAGGTGGTTCGAAAAGGTCAGATGCGGTTGCGGCAGGATCATACAAATTGACCGCGCCCCCTTGGACGCAAGCCGTTCGACCGCCAAACGGGCAAAGGCGACGTTGTCGAAATCGACACTGGCATGAGGTGCGGAAAATTCGGTGCGCCCATGGCAGGTGAACGGAAAATCGTTTTCCATCAGGAACTGAACCCGATCGTCGAACGGCTCGGTCCGCGAAAAAATCACCCCATCGGCAAGCCGGTTCCGCACGATATGGTGCACCGGCTCAGCCGCGTTGTTGTCCGTAAAATGCGGCGTGATATTCAGGTGATACCCCGTGTCCCGAAGCGCCGCCGTCACCCCAACGATCAACGAATTCCCAAAGCCGAGGATTTCAGGATGTGGGTCCAAAATCAGGCTGATCAGCTTGGTCTTACCGGTCCGAAGCCGCTGCGCCGCGCGATCCGGCATATAGCCAACCGAGGCCGCGACCTTGGCCACGTGATCGCGGGTGGACCGCGCGATTTTCGGATCACCCGCAAGGGCGCGCGACACCGTCGTCACCGCCAGCCCCGCGAGCTTAGCGATGGTTTTTTGCGTCGGTCGTTGGTCGCGGTCGTTGGTCACGGATCACCCTTTGATTGCATATCTCCGCCGCGTCATCACATGGGCGGGCGGAAAATGTCAAATAATCAACTCTGTTTACTAATTAGCATTGACACTAGGGTAAGTTATATCGTTACAAACGCACAACTGAATTCCACCCCGCGACGAGATTCCTTGGAGACCCACATGATTTTATGCAACGGCGAAGCGCTCATTGATATGGTTCCGAATGCCGAAGGTGCGCTCCAGCCTCTTGCTGGGGGGGCGGTCTATAACACGGCGATCTCTCTTGGGCGCCTTGGCATTCCCGCTGGTTTCATGACCGGTCTGTCCACCGATCTCTTCGGCGAACGTCTTGATGCGGGCCTAAGCGAAAGCAACGTCTCGTCTGATCTGTGCATTCGCTCGGCGCGGCCCACGACGCTTGCCTTTGTGAAACTGACCAACGGCAACGCGCAATATACGTTTTACGACGAAAACACCGCCGGTCGCATGATCACCGCCGAGGACCTTCCGACCCTCGGAAGCAACATCTCGACGCTCTATTTCGGCGGCATCAGCCTCTGTAGCGAACCCGCCGCGAGCACCTATCAGACCATGTGCCTGCGTCACGCCGCGGATAAGGTCACCATGATCGACCCCAATGTGCGCACCACGTTTATTACCGATCGCGAGGTTTACGTCGCACGGATCAAATCCATGGTTGCCGCCTCTGATATCGTAAAGGTGTCCGACGATGACCTCGATTGGTTGATCGATGGCGACGCCGATATCATGGACAAACTCATCGCCCTTCAGGACCTCGGCCCGCAGATCGCCATCCTGACCCGTGGCGCCGATGGCCCGCTTGCGCGTTTGGCCGATGGGCGCACCATTGCCGTGCCCGTCCCCGCGGTCACCGTCCAAGACACCGTTGGCGCGGGCGACACGTTCAACGCCGGCTTCCTTGCCGCGCTTCATGAACGCGATTGCTTGACCAAGACCAAGATCGCCGAGATTTCGCTGGATGATTTGCAGGCCGCTTTGACCTTTGGCGCGGCCGTGTCCGCCGTTACCGTGTCGCGCGCTGGTGCCAATTCCCCATGGCGCAGCGAGCTTGATCTTTAATCACTGATCGTCAAACCACTCGTGGTTCTGTTCTCGAAGCTGGGCAATCGCCCCTTCGATACGGGACAGATGTGTGCGCACGGCCGCCGTCGCCGCATCCACATCCCGCGCCCGTAGGCCGTCCAAAATCGCGATGTGATCGCTGAGGGAATCCTGCGCCGAAAACGCAAGCGAAAGGAAGCGCACGCGGTCGGTGTGGACCTTGTTTTCCTGAATCGCGTCCCATGCATATGGCACGCCCGCGCGATCACAAATCGCGTGGTGGAACGCATTGTCAAGCTCATGAAACAGCTCATTCTCGCCCGCATTGATCGCGGCCTCTTGTTGCTCGATGATCGATTGAAGCGCGTTCCAATCCCCCGGCCCCATCACCTTACAGGCCTGACGAATGTTTTCGATCTCAATCGCGGTACGAATATAGCGCGCGCGATACACCTCATTCGCGGAAATTTGGCTCACGATGGTGGCGCGTTGCGGGCGGATCACAAGGAAGCCCAAGACCGACAAACGGTAAAACGCATCGCGCACCGATTGGCGGGAAACGTTCAACTGTTTTGACACGTCTGCTTCGGACAATTTCGCCTTGGGCGGCAATTCAAGCGACAAAATTCGGCTGTGCAGGGCTTCGAAAACCTGCTCGGTGACCGACACTCGGACCAGCGGTTCGACCGCGTCGAATGATGTTTTATCTCTCATCGAAATTCTCCGCAGAGTTGACCTGCGCCCCAAACTAACATATCAGCCTACTAGAGGGCCTGTACGAACATGCCACAATTGACCGGATCACGTAAAGGGGTGGATCGCCTATGTTGCTAGATGATGACCGTCTATTTCCCCAAGATTCCAAGGGCCGCGACATCGCGCGCGCGCTTTATGCGTCTGTGCGTGATCTCCCGATAGTGAGTCCGCACGGGCATACCGATCCCCGTTGGTTCGCCGAAAACAACGCCTTTCCCGATCCGGCCCAGCTTTTCGTGACGCCCGATCATTACGCGTTTCGGATGCTCTGCTCGCAGGGTGTGCCGCTTGAAACGCTTGGGGTGCCGTCTGCCGATGGCCGCCCCGTTGAAACCGACGGTCGCAAGATTTGGCAACGCTTCGCCGACCACTATTACCTGTTCCGCGCGACCCCGACCCAGATGTGGATGGACTATTCCTTTGCCCATGTGTTTGGCGTCGACACGCCGCTCAATTCCGACACGGCGCAGGACATTTACGATCAAATCCAAGACGCGCTGGTGAAACCCGAATTCCGTCCCCGCGCCCTGTTTGATCGGTTCAACATCGAGGTCATCGCGACCACCGAAAGCCCGATCGACACGTTGAAATATCACGAGATGGTTCGCGACAGCGACTGGAATGGCCGTGTCATCACCGCCTATCGCCCCGACAATGTGATCGATCCCGAGACCGAAGGTTTCGCCGATAACCTTGCCAAATTCGCCGAGATCACTGGCCATGACACCACCACTTGGGCCGGATATCTGGACGCCCACCGTGCGCGCCGCGCCGATTTTGCCGCGATGGGCGCGACGTCGACCGACCATGGTCACCCCACTGCGCGCACCGAAAACCTGACCGATCCTGCCGCGTTGTTCGACAAAATCCTGACCGGCAATTTCACCGCCGAGGACGCCGATATGTTCCGTGGCCACATGTTGACCGAAATGGCGCGGATGAGCATCGACGACGGCCTCGTCATGCAGATCCACGCGGGCTCCTTCCGCAATCATTCCGCCCAGACCTTTGCCGGTTTTGGCCGCGACAAAGGTTTCGACATCCCCCGTCAGACCGATTTCGTACGCGCGCTGAAACCGTTGCTGGACGCCCATGGAATGGACCCCCGCCTGTCGATCATTCTGTTTACACTGGACGAAACCACCTATGCCCGCGAACTTGCGCCGCTTGTTGGGGTGTATCCGTCGCTCAAAATGGGGCCCGCGTGGTGGTTTTACGACAGCCCCGAAGGCATGATGCGGTATCGCCAGCTCATGACCGAAACCGCGGGGTTCTATAATACCGTCGGGTTCAACGACGACACCCGCGCCTTTTGTTCGATCCCTGCCCGTCACGATGTGGCGCGCCGTGTGGATTGTTCGTTCCTTGCGGGTCTTGTGACCTCGGGTCGTCTGTCGGAAACTGACGCCTTTGAGGTCGCCCAAGATCTGACCTATCGCCTCGCGAAAAACGCATATCGCCTTTAAGAGAGACTGTTTATGACCCATCCGCGCCTTATGGCCACCACAGAAAACCGTCCGAAAACGGGCATTGTCCACCTTGGGCTTGGGGCGTTTTTTCGTGCCCATGGCGCGCTGTATATTGCCGACGCGATGGAGAAATCAGGCGGTGATTGGGGCGTCATCGGCGTCAGCCTTCGAAGCGCCGGCACCCGCGACAAGCTCGCCGCGCAAGGTCACGCCTATACCGCGGTTGAGGTCCAAGGCGACGCCAAAACCCCCCGTGTGGTCGAGGTGTTGAACGACGTTTTGGTCGCGCCCGAAAACCCCGATGCCGTGATTGACGCGATGGCCCACCCAGACGTCAAAATCGTCAGCCTTACGATAACAGAAAAGGGGTATTGCGCCGCCGCCGGTGGTTTAAACGCCGATCACCCCGAAATTGTTAACGACATCGCCAATGCGACGCCCACCTCGGCCCCTGGGTATTTGGTCCGCGCCCTGCAAAAACGGATGGACGCGGGTCTTGCCCCGTTCACCGTTATGTCGATGGACAACATGCCCGATAACGGCACCCTGACCCGTGCGATTGTTGTTGGGTTGGCCGATAAAATCGACCCTAACCTTGCCGAATGGATCACATCCAACGGTGCCTTCCCGTCGACCATGGTTGACCGGATTGTCCCCGCGCCCAGCGACGCGGACCTTGCCGCCGTCACCGAATTGACGGGCCGTGACGACCACGCCGCCCTTTTGCATGAACCGTTTCGCCAGTGGGTGATCGAGGATACATTCGTTAACAACGCCCGTCCCGATTTCGGGACCGTTGGCGCGCAGCTGGTTGATGATGTGACCGTGTTCGAACATATGAAATTGCGGATGTTGAACGGCTCGCATTCGACGCTGGCCTATTCCGGTTGTGTGGCCGGTCACGCGACCATTCCCGTCGCCGTCGCCGATCCCGTGTTTCACCAATTCGTTTCCGAGATGTGGGTGAATGAAATCATCCCGTCCCTCACCCCGCCCGCCGGTGTGGATTTGGTCGCCTATTCCAAGGCATTGATGGGCCGTTTTGAAAACACCGCGATCCAACATAAAACCGCACAGATCGCCATGGATGGCAGTCAGAAATTGCCCCAGCGTATTCTGTCCACCCTCACCGAAAACGAGGTTGCCGGTCGTGCGAACGACAAACTTCTCTTCGCGCTCGCCACATGGATCCGCTATCTGTCTGGCCCCGATGACGCGGGCAACGCGATGGAGATCAGCGACCCGCTGGCCGACGATATTGCCTCGGCCCTTGCCGGTGCGATCACGCCCGAGACCCGTGTTCAGGCGGTTTTGTCCCTTAATTCCGTCTTTGACGGCCACCCGATTGATACATATGCCCCCCGTTTGACCGCGCATCTGACCAAGATCGAGACGCTTGGACAACGGGACGCGATGAAAGGACTTCTCTCATGATGGAAAGCTGGCGTTGGTACGGCCCACTCGACAAAATCACCCTGCCCGAAATCCGCCAGACCGGCGCGACGGGCATTGTGACCGCATTGCACGAAATCCCCTATGGCGAGGTTTGGGAACAGGCCGCGATTGAGGAACGTCGCGACATGATCGCCGCCGAGGGCATGGTCTGGAATGTCGCCGAGAGCCTGCCCATTCATGAGAATATCAAGCGCGGTGAGGGCGATTTAGAGCCGCTTTTTGACAATTACCGCACCTCGATGGAGAACATGGCCGCCGCCGGTATCCACACGATTTGCTATAACTTTATGCCGCTGTTGGATTGGACCCGCACCGACCTGCAGTCCCCCGTAAAAGGCGGCGGAACCTGTCTTCGGTTTGAGGCGCACCGCATGGCCGCGTTCGAAATCCACATGTTGGGTCGTGACGCCGCGCGCGATGATTACCCCGCCGATGTACTGGAGAAGGCCGCCGAATGGTTTGCCCCTTCGACCAAGGCAGATCAGGATGATCTGTTGAAATCGATCATGTCGGGTCTGCCGGGGGCCTATGATCGCTATGATATCGACGGGCTGCGCACCGCCCTCGCCCGTTACGATGGGATTGGCCGTGCCGAGCTTCGCGAGAATTACCGTCGCTTCCTCGAAGAGGTCATCCCGACCGCCGAACGTCTGGGCATGCGTCTTTGTGTGCATCCCGATGATCCGCCCCGCGATATCCTTGGCCTTCCGCGGATTGTGTCGTCCGAGGACGATCTCGCGTGGATCATGGAGGCCGTCGACAGTGTTGCGAACGGGATCACGCTTTGTTCTGGCTCACTTGGGGCGAACCCGATCAACGATGTGCCTGCGATTGCCAAACGGTTCGCCGATCGCATTCATTTCGTGCATCTGCGCAATGTCCGCAAGGACGCCGATGGCTCCTTCGAAGAGGCCGCGCATCTCGAAGGTGACACCGATATGGTCGCCCTGTCCCGCGTGCTGCTTGATGAACAAAACCGCCGCACCGCCGAGGGCCGCGCCGATGCGATCCTGCCGTTCCGTCCCGATCACGGGCATGAATTGTTAACCGATATCGGGCGCGGCACCTTCCCAGGCTATCCGGTCATCGGCCGTATGCGCGGACTTGCCGAAATCCGCGGCGTCCTTCACGCGCTCAGCGCAGGTTAACCGTTTTCGCCGAACAACCACATCTGTTCGGCGATCACACCATAGCCGCGTTTTTGCTTTTGTGCCTTCTGCGCATGGGCAAAGGCGCTGGCCTCGGCGAAATCGTCAAAATCCTTACGAAGCTCCTGCCCCCCATGCGCGCCGATCCGTCCCCACATGCGACAGACCGACCAGTCCCCGAACAGGGTCTCATCGATGCGGATCACATAGAACCGACTTTGGCCCTGAATGTGGTTAATTTTCTCAAGTCGAACGTACATGCGTTGGGTCACCTCGGCGGTGGGTTTGGCGATGTCCGTCCCCAAGGTCAAGCATCAATTCCGTCAAACGCACCGGGGATAAGGTCGGCCCAAAACGCAAAGATCGCCTCAGAGTTCAGACCCGACATCCAGCCGTGGCGGTCAAAGTCATCGCGGGCACCTGATGCCTCAATCGTGCTGGCAAAGAGCCGTTTATCCGCGTCCCTTTGGGTTGGCGTGCGCGCCGCCGCAAGGTCGCGCACCCGTTGTAATTTCGCGGCGCGACCAACCAGCGGCGCGGTCACCGCGACCTCGGGTTTAAAGTCATCGCGCAGCGCCGCGGCCAGATATCGCGCGGGGCTACGCACATCCCCCTGCCCCGCCATATAGGTTAATTTTCCCAGCACCACGTCTTCGCCATGTTCCGCCAACCATTGCCGCGCCAGCCGGTCACTGACCCCAAGCGCCAACAGCCGATCATAGACCGGCGCCTTGCGCATCCCCTCGCCGTCGTCCAGATCAAGGATCGCCAGTTGCGGATTGCTATTGATCGCGAACCTGATGTCGGTCACCGCGCGGCCCCGTTTGCGCACCTCGGGGGTGATCACGATATTCGAGGTCTTATTCACTTCCTTAACGGCGGGCTTAATGATTTTCGCATTAAGATGTTTATAGCTCTCGTAATAGGCGCTTCCGTCGACGCCCATCAGACGGCGAAACGTCTCGAGCGACCACCAACCGGTACTGCCGGTCCGATGAAACCGGTAACAGTTTTCGTACAAGGCCAATGCGTGGCCGCTGGTGAACCGCCGTTGGATATTAAGGTTGATTAACGCAAACACCTTGGGGTCGGACAATTTTTCCGCAAGCGCCGGCGAATAGGCATATTCACACACCCCGTCCTTCAACTTGGCATAGCTCAGCAAGCTCGAGACGCCCCATTCCTGTTTGCCGCTTTCATCAAGCATATCCCATTCCGCGACCGTCTCCGCCAACCCGCGCAGCGATTGTTTGAGCGAGTCAAAGTCGTTCGAATTGTACCCGACCATCATACAAAGCGTGCGCGCATCCATTTGAAAGCTCGCCTGTTGCGTGATCGTGTCATAGGCATTGAGCAGCAGAACGTTCGACAATTTCCGTTGAAGCAGGGTCAGTTTCCCCGACACGTGGATCGCCGCCACATGTTTTTTCACCGCGCCACGGCGCAACGCACCGGTCAGCTTATCCTTGGGAATGTCGTCCATATGGGTACCTGTTTGCTCTGGCGTTCTGGGCGCTTTTGCAAGAGGCTATACCAAAAGGGACCCGTGATCAACGGAACCTTGGATACCATTGATGTGGATTTTCACGTCCCGTATTTGGGTTCCTTAAGCAAACTCTCTGCGCTTTAAGGGACCCATTTACAGGATCGCGAATCCTGTCAGAGTCGGGAACAGGCTCTATATAGGGTCTAACTTGGCCCGCAGAGTCCCTATCCTGCGAATCGGCACCTTTTGTCCTGATGAACGGGTCCCTTTATCCCGTAAACGGGTTCCCTAAACACTGTATATGGGTTCCCAAACAGTTTCATCCCTTTGTAATATATACATTATTTCAGGATAAAGTCTTTAAAGATTCTATATTTCTTAAAGCGTGTTGTTGTTCATTTCCTAAGATTATCAAGGAAAACCCCTTTGAATGATTCACATTTACGATTTCATGTGCGATAGTTTTTGCAAAGAGCAACAAACAACCGGATATCGGTGAATAAAAATGACATCATCAGGTAAGACCCCCCTCCCCCCGTATTTCGGCATCGATCCCGAAGCCGCCGAGGCCAAGCTCGCTCAGCCTATCGACACTGCGCGATTCGCGAAAGCTGCCGCTTTTGCCGCCAAAGGCCGCGATGAATTGGCCCGTGGCGGGCATGTACCCGATGGGCGTAAACGGCTTCGAAAATTTTCTACGTGGGAAGTGTGTAAATATCTGATCACCGTAGCGCCCGCGCATTTCCGACGTGTGTTGAAGGCCAATCCCGACCTCCCACAGGGTGTCGGCGAGGGAAATTCCAAGTGGTTTTCCCTTGAAGAAGTCATGGAGCTGCGCAGTCATTTTGCCAATGAGGGCGCCGCAAATCGGGAGTACCTCCCCTATCGTCCCGAGGGTGCCCAGGCCAAGGTTGTCGCCGTTGCGAACTTTAAGGGCGGTGTTGGCAAGACATCGACCTGTGCCCATCTGGCGATGAGTGCCGCGCTTGATGGCTATAAGGTGTTGGTGATTGATCTGGACAGTCAGGGATCAATGACGTCGATTATGGGTGGGGAAGTTCAGGACGAATGGCAGACGGCCTTTCCGATCATGGCGCGTGACTATGCCCAGCACGTCGTTGAGGAAAACAAGGTTCGAGCTGCAGAGGGCAAACCCGAAATCGCGCTAGACGAAACCCTTACCGAGGCCTTAACGGTTTCGCCGCGAAACCTGATCCAAGAAACGCACTGGCCAAATATCGACTTGATCGGAGCGCAGCTTAATCTGTACTGGGCCGAGTTTCAGGTGCCTGTCTGGCGGATGCAATCGCGGGGCTGGGCGCTTTGGGATGCGCTGACAAATGGGCTGGATGATGCGGGGATTTTGGATGACTATGACATCATCCTGCTCGATACGCCCCCTGCTCTTGGTTACCTGACCATTAACGCTTTGGCGGCGGCGGATATCTTGCTTGTGCCGCTCGGTGCGTCCTTCCTTGAATTCGACTCTACTGGGCGGTTTTTTGACATGTTGTATTCAACATTCGCGAGCATCGAGGACGGCGAAAACAGCCAGCGTCGTCAGTTGGGTCTTGAGGATGTGAAGTTCGAATGGGACGCGGTGCGCACCCTGATCACCCGATTTGATGCGGCGCAACAGACCGATCTTGCCAACGTCATTCAGGCCTATTTCGGGGACCTTATGACCACCTTCCGACAGGATATGACGGCCATGGTCGGGCAGGCCGGTGAGCAGGTGAACGGGATCTATGAGGCCGATTATCGCGAGTTCAATCGCGACACCTATGTCCGTGGCCGCGAGACGTTCGACCAGACATGGGCCGAGGTAAAAGAGATCATCGTCGGGGCCTGGTGGCGCGATGAAAAGATGAATGAGATGGAGGCGGGCAATGGCCAAGCGTAGAAAAGTATCCGCCCCGAGCGCGGACGACCTTAACAAAATCGAAGAGGAGTTTCGCCGCGAAACCCTTAACCGAGCGAGCGCAGCGGTAGCGCCAATTTCACAAGTTGCTGCTGATGCGGCGCAGGCGCAGTCCATTGCGAGTGC
Organism: uncultured Halocynthiibacter sp.; assembly: GCA_947503035.1. Lineage (GTDB taxonomy): Bacteria > Pseudomonadota > Alphaproteobacteria > Rhodobacterales > Rhodobacteraceae > CANNCD01. Next base: position 283 of record CANNCD010000009.1, on the reverse strand, counting down.
TGAAGAGCGTGCCGAAATCGCGCGGGACAAGACCGATGCCGAGGCCCACCGCGAGGCCAAGGGGCAGGGACGCGTCATCGCCGAAATTCCGCTTGATCAAATCATGGAGGATGCGATTGTCCGCGACCGTACCGTTCTTGACCCGGCTGAGATGGACGAGCTTAAACTGTCGATCCGCGCGCATGGGCTTCGGCTTCCGATTGAGGTGTTTGAAACATCCGCCGCGCCAGATGGGGCGCGGGGCGGGGACAAACCGTTCGGGCTTTTGTCGGGCTATCGTCGT
>CANNCD010000008.1 GCA_947503035.1 uncultured Halocynthiibacter sp. | reverse complement strand
GTTTTACCGTGGTCAACGTGGCCGATCGTGCCGATGTTGCAGTGCGGTTTATTACGCTCAAACTTTTCCTTAGCCATTTCGGTGGCGCCTCGTACTTGGGGGGCATCGATGCCCAGTTCAATATTGCGGGGGAGATACGAAGTTGCGAGACAAAAATCAAGCATTCCGTGACGGATTCATGGCCTTGGGTGGCATAGTTTTGCAACAAATCATGCGATTGTCACATATGCGCCACCCAAGACGGGGTTTTAGTCGGTGAATTTGTTGTCCCGAGGGAATCCACGCGGTGCCATGCGGCCAGTTCCAGCGCGTTTTCCGATCCATTCCGCAAGGTCCGTTTCGGTGCGTGTACGCCCCGCAGGATCAAGCCACGTAAGACCCGCCCCAAGCTCAAACGTGCGGATGTCGGACAGGCCACCGTCCTTGTATTTCTGCAAACGAACGCCCTTGCCGCGCGCCATTTCAGGGAGTTCATCGACAGGGAACACCAGAACCTTGCGGTTCTCGCCCACAACTGCAACGTGATCTCCCGCAACCGGCTTACAGGTCAGCGCACGGGTTTCACCGCGCACGTTCAGTACCTGTTTGCCCGTACGTGTCTGGGCAACAACGTCATTTTCGGATGCAACGAATCCGTCACCTGCGGTTGAGGCCACCAACATCTTGCGATCTGGTACGTGGATGAACAGGTCGACGATCTCGGCCTCATTCGGCAGATCAACCATCAGGCGCACAGGTTCACCCATGCCGCGCCCGCCAGGCAATTGTGACGCCGACAGGGTATAGAACCGCCCGTTCGTGCCAAAGACCAGCAACCGATCGGTGGTTTCCGCGTGGAAGATAAACCGCGCTTCGTCGCCGTCTTTGAATTTCAATTCACGGTCCAGTGCGATGTGACCGGACATTGCACGAATCCAACCCATTTTCGAACAGACAACCGTGATCGGTTCCCGTTCGATCATGGCTTCGATTGGCACGTCTTCGATCTCAAGCGCCTCGGCAAATTGCGAACGGCGCGCGCCGGCGTGGTAGTCCTTGCCGAAGGTCTTGCGGGTCTCGCGGATTTGGGTGGCGATTGTCTTCCACTGAAGGTCTTCGTCGCCCAACAGTTCAACGATCCCTGCCCGCTCAAGGGTCAACGCCTCGTGCTCGCGCTTTAGTTCCATCTCTTCGAGACGACGTAGGCTACGTAGGCGCATGTTCAGAATGGCTTCGGCCTGTACCTCGGTCAGGATGAATTCTTCCATCATGATCGGCTTTGGCTCGTCCTCATTGCGGATGATTTCGATCACGCGATCAAGGTTGAGGAACGCCTTGATATAACCCTCAAGAACTTCCAACCGGTGGTCGATCTTTTCCAATCGGTGCTGGCTACGGCGCAGCAACACGTCACGGCGGTGATCAAGGAAGGCACGCAGAACCTCCTTAAGGCTACACACCTTGGGGGTCACGCCGTCGATCAAGACGTTCATGTTCAGGCTGAACCGAACCTCAAGGTCGGACTGTTTGAACAGGCTGTTCATCAACACGTCGGGCTGAACGTTCTTGGATTTCGGTTCCAAAATCAGACGAATATCATCGGCAGATTCATCGCGCACATCACCCAAAATCGGGTTTTTCTTAAGCTGGATAAGTTCGGCCAATTTCTCAATCAGCTTGGATTTCTGCACCTGATACGGGATCTCGGTGACGACAATCTGCCACTGCCCACGACCAAGATCCTCGACCTCCCACTTGGACCGAAGGCGGAACGCACCGCGCCCCGTGCGATAGGTTTCAAGGATGGTCTCACGGGGCTCGACGATCACGCCGCCGGTCGGGAAATCGGGACCGGGGACGAAATCAACAAGGGTCTCGTCACGCGCATTTGGCGATTTGATCAAATGCAAACAGGCATCGCACAATTCGGCCACGTTATGGGGCGGAATATTCGTCGCCATCCCCACCGCGATCCCGCTGGACCCATTGGCCAACAGATTCGGGAAGGACGCCGGAAGGACCTCTGGCTCGGTCAGGGTGCCGTCATAGTTTTCACGGAAATCAACGGCGTTTTCGCTGAGACCTTCCAACAATGCCTCGGCGGCGATGGTCATGCGGGCCTCGGTGTATCGGGCCGCCGCAGGGTTATCGCCATCAATGTTACCAAAGTTCCCCTGGCCATCCACAAGCGGATAGCGCACGGCGAAATCCTGCGCCAAACGGGCCATGGCGTCATAAATCGCAGCATCCCCGTGCGGGTGATAGTTCCCCATCACGTCGCCGGAAATCTTGGCAGATTTACGGAAACCGCCATTGGACGACAGTTTCAACTCGCGCATCGCATACAAAATACGACGGTGCACCGGTTTCAGGCCATCGCGCGCATCAGGCAACGCACGGTGCATAATCGTCGACAAGGCATAGGTCAGATACCGGTCGCCAATGGCGCGGCGCAGCGGTTCAGACACGTTTGTGGGGACGGGATTCGGGTCTTCGATAGGATTGCTCATGAATAAGGTGTAAATCGCGGACGGCACATGGTCTAGTGCCCAAAACGAACAAGGTGGAAAATCTATGACGAAAACGATTTTGATCACGGGCTGCTCGTCTGGCATCGGCTATGACGCGGCGCATGGTTTGGCCAAACGGGGCTGGCGCGTGTTTGCGACCTGTCGCAGCAACGCGGATTGCGAACGTCTGCGCGGTGAAGGTCTGGAAAGTTTCGTTTTGGATTATGCCGATCCCGCCTCCGTCACCGCGGGCGTCGCGGAAACGTTGGAGCGCACGGGCGGCACGCTGGACGCACTCTATAACAACGGCGCATTCGCGGTGCCCGGAGCGGTTGAGGACCTTCCGCGTGATGCCTTGGCCGATATTTTTAACACCAATGTCTTTGGCTATCACGACCTAACGGCGCAAATTATTCCGGTGATGCGCGCACAGGGGCACGGGCGGATTATCAACTGTTCCTCGGTTCTGGGGCTGGTGCCGATGAAATGGCGCGGGGCCTATGTCGCAACGAAATTCGCGCTTGAGGGGCTTACCGATACCCTGCGCATCGAGATGGCCGACACCAATATTGATATTATCACTGTTGAACCCGGCCCGATCACATCCGATATCCGTGCGAACTCCATTCCCCATTTCGAACGTTGGATTGATTGGAAAAACTCCCCCCGCGCGGCGCAATATGAAAGCGGTCTACTCAAGCGGCTTTATACCGACAACGGCCCCGATACGTTTGAATTGGCGGCAAAGGCCGTTACCGATAAATTGATCCACGCGCTGGAATCGCCGCGCCCCAAACCGCGGTATTACGTGACCACCCCAACATATATCATGGGGCTTGCACGGCGGATTCTGCCGACCCGTGCGCTCGATTGGATGATAAACAAGGCCTAATGGTCGCAGGGGAATGCGCCGATTTCGGTTCGCATTTCCGCCAATCCACCCTAGATATAGGAAAACGAAAGGTACCCGTTATGAGCCAAGATCCCCTGTTTCTGATCGCCGTCGCAGCCGCATTTGTCGTCGTAATCATCCTGATGCTTGGCATTGGCGGCTTTGCCAAGGGTGGCGAATTCAACCGCAAACACGCGAACCGTCTCATGCGGTACCGCGTCGCAGGTCAGGCCGTCGCCGTGCTTCTTTTGCTTCTATTCGCCTATGTGCGTAGCTCTTCCTAGGGGATAAAAATGGTTGTTCTGAACAAAATCTACACCCGCACCGGCGACAAAGGCCAAACCGCATTGGGCAATGGCGCACGGGTTGCGAAATATGACGCGCGGGTCAATGCATATGGCACCGTTGACGAAACCAACGCCACTGTTGGCCTTGCGCGGCTTCATGCGACGGGCGAGATCGACGACCGTTTGGCGATGATCCAGAACGACCTGTTTGATCTGGGCGCGGACCTCTGCCGTCCCGACATGGAAAAAGACAACGATGCCGAATACCCGCCCCTGCGCGTCAGCGGCACACAGGTCGACCGCCTTGAGGCCGAGATCGACGAAATGAATGATAAACTGTCGCCGCTTCGGTCCTTTATCCTTCCGGGGGGCTCGGCGCTTGCGGCGCATATGCACCTGTGTCGAACCGTATCGCGGCGCGCAGAACGCCTTGCGGTAGAGCTTTCGACGGTCGAATCCGTCAACCCCGACACAGTAAAATATCTCAATCGCCTATCAGATTGGTTTTTTGTTGCGGGGCGAATCGCAAATAACGACGGCGAAAACGACGTTCTTTGGGTGCCTGGGGCGAACCGATAACCGGTATTCGGTACAGAACGCGACGTCTTATCCCGAAATCGTGACGTTTTAGGTCTGTTTTCTGCGCCCGCAAAAAGATATCAACCTTACGAGAGCTGAGCCCGACGTCAGTTGGGAATTAAAACAAGGAGAAACGCTGATGAAGGTCCTCGTACCCGTAAAGCGCGTTATTGATTACAACGTAAAAGTCCGCGTCAAAGACGACGGCACCGGTGTCGATCTTGCGAACGTTAAGATGTCTATGAACCCATTCGACGAAATCGCCGTCGAAGAGGCGATCCGTCTTAAAGAAGCCGGCAAGGCAGACGAAATTGTTGTCGTGTCCGTTGGCGTCGCCAAAGCCCAAGAAACCCTTCGTACCGGTTTGGCCATGGGCGCGGATCGCGCGATCCTTGTGGTTGCGGCGGACGACATTCATGACGACATCGAACCCTTGGCCGTTGCCAAGATCCTTGCGAAAGTGATCGAAGACGAACAGCCAGGTTTGGTCATCGCTGGCAAACAGGCGATCGACAACGACATGAACGCGACAGGTCAAATGTTGGCGGCCCTCACCGGTTGGTCACAGGCGACATTCGCATCCGAAGTCGACGTTGACGGCGACAGCGCAACCGTGACCCGCGAAGTGGACGGTGGTCTTCAGACGATCAAGGTGAAACTGCCTGCGATTATCACGGCCGACCTTCGTTTGAACGAGCCACGCTATGCCTCGCTTCCAAACATCATGAAGGCCAAGAAAAAGCCGCTGGATCAAAAGACAGCTGCGGATCTGGGCGTTGACGTGACCCCACGTCTTGCCGTGATCAAAACCGAAGAGCCAGCATCACGTTCCGCTGGTATCATCGTCGGTTCTGTTGATGAATTGGTAACCAAACTCAAAGACGCGGGGGCTCTGTAATGGCTGTTCTACTTCTTGCTGAAACAAACGGCGCAGAGCTTGCGCTTGATGCGACATCCAAGGCTGTGACGGCGGCGGCGCAATTGGGCGACGTTACCGTTCTTTGTGCCTCTGCGGGCTGTGGCGATGCCGCGGCACAGGCGGCGACACTCGCGGGTGTGTCCAAGGTTCTTTGCGCCGACGACGCGGCCTATGGCAACGACTTGGCCGAGCCATTGGCCGATCTGATTGTGTCCTTGGCGGGTGATTATTCGCACATCGTTGCCCCCTCCACCGCATCTGCGAAAAACGTGCTTCCACGTGTTGCCGCGCTTTTGGATGTGATGGTTCTGTCTGATGTGATCGAAATCGTTGACGCGGACACATTCAAACGTCCGGTTTACGCAGGCAACGCGGTGCAAACCGTGAAATCCGGCGATGCAACCAAGGTTCTGACCGTGCGCACAACGACGTTTGATGCGGCGGCTGATGGCGGTTCTGCATCCGTTGAATCCATCGCGGCGGCTGCGAACCCTGGTCTGTCCGAATGGATCGAAGACAAGGTCGAAGAGAGCGATCGCCCCGAGCTGACCTCGGCAGGTGTCGTGGTCTCTGGTGGCCGTGGCGTTGGTTCCGAAGAGGACTTTGCCCTGATCGAAACGCTTGCCGCGAAACTTGGCGCGGCTGTTGGCGCGTCCCGTGCGGCGGTTGATTCCGGCTATGCGCCGAACGACTGGCAGGTTGGCCAAACCGGCAAAGTCGTGGCGCCCGAACTTTACATCGCCGTCGGCATCTCCGGCGCGATTCAGCACCTTGCTGGGATGAAGGACTCGAAAATCATCGTCGCGATCAACAAGGACGAAGAAGCACCGATCTTCCAAGTCGCAGACTTCGGCCTTGTCGCCGATCTCTTCGACGCGGTTCCGGCCCTTACCGACGCGGTTTAATCCCGTCATACCCTATTCGAAAGGCCCGCCAGATTTGGCGGGCCTTTTGCGTTTAGCCCTTGGATAGATACTGAAGGATTGGCCCCAAGGCTTCGGCTGTTTCTTCATGGGCCTTCACGCTCAGGACTTCTTTGGCGGCGGGCGCCTCAAGGTCAGAGAACATCATGCCGTCCGTCCCCGCCGTGCTGGCCCCAAGGGACAGGTTTACCTCGACGATATCCGTGGCCAAGGGGCGCAACGCCTCGAGCATGGCACGGTTCACGAACAACGGATCCGTCCCTAGATCTGGGTCGTCCATCACCAATTCTTCGTCGGGGCTGTTTTTGCTCATCCACAACAGAACGGTTTTCCCGTCGATCTTTGACAAGAGCGATGACATGCGCGCAACCCAAGCATCCTGAAGCTCCCCCACCATGATTTCAAACCGATCCGGCCAGCGTTCCTTGATCGTGGACAGCATGTGACGCGTGAAATGGAACTCGGTACAATCTAGGTCGCGGAACACGGTCTTCATCAGGCTCGACGCCTTTAGAAACCGGTCATTGCGCCGCGGATGCACCGCATAGAACCGGTTGGACATGTTATGGGCGCCCATCACCTGAATGACGGTTGTGCGCGCCCCTGCGCAGATATCCAGAACCTTGGAATCATTCACATAAACATCCGGCCCCGCATTCACACAGCCCAAATTAATGACCGGTGTTCCAATCTGTTGTTCGAGCCGCGCGGAATATGGCCGTTCGATGAACTTGCCATAGGTATCAGTGCCGCCGAGAACGGCAATATAATCCCCCTCGATCCGGCGGCGCGGACCGCGGAACAAAAGTTTCGAATTCCCGTATCTGCACGGAAGATAATCAAGCGCACCTGCGCCATGTTTTTCGTAAGACATGTTCCCACCAATTTTTTTTCTTCACCCAAGATCAACGTTATTCGGCGTAAGTTTCCAAAAGGCTAAACTTTCAAATCGCAGCAATCCGTTAACCCTTGCGTGGGCGCTGCGGCGCGGCATAGACTGTGCGAATACAGACAGGAGCAGGCAAAATGGAAATTTCGACCGTTGGGATCGTGGGCGCAGGCCAAATGGGTAACGGCATCGCGCATGTCTTTGCCCTGTCAGGATATAATGTCATTCTCAATGACATCAGCAGCGACGCATTGGCCGCCGCGATCAAACTTATTGATGCGAATCTGGAACGTCAGGTATCGCGCGACAAGATTACGCGCGATGCAAAAAACGCGGCAATGGCTCGGATAAAAACCACAACAGAGTTAACGGAACTGGGTCAAACCGACCTGATTATTGAGGCCGCGACCGAGCGCGAAGAAATCAAAGCCCAAATTTTCGAGACTCTGCTGCCACATCTTCAACCCCATACGATTCTTACGTCGAACACATCGTCGATTTCAATCACCCGACTCGCGGCACGCACCGACCGCCCCGAGAAATTCCTTGGGTTCCACTTTATGAACCCCGTACCGGTGATGCAGTTGGTCGAATTGATCCGTGGTATTGCCACCGATGACGACACGTTCCAGACCTGTTTGGCCGTGGTTGATACCCTTGGCAAAACTGCCGCCACCTCCGAGGATTTCCCCGCCTTTATCGTCAATCGCATCCTGATGCCGATGATCAACGAGGCGATCTATACCCTGTACGAAGGTGTCGGGTCGGTTCAGTCCATCGACACGTCACTGAAATTGGGAGCAAACCATCCGATGGGACCGCTGGAGCTGGCTGATTTTATCGGTCTCGATACATGTCTGGCGATCATGAATGTGTTGCATGATGGGCTTGCGGACACGAAATATCGCCCTTGCCCGCTCCTCACGAAATACGTCGAGGCCGGTTGGCTGGGTCGCAAGACCAATCGAGGTTTTTACGATTACACTGGCGAAACACCGGTCCCGACGCGCTAGGCGTCGGGGTTCACCGCCAAGGTTTTTCCGCGCAGCCATGCCATAAAGCCGCGTGGATCGCTTGACCATTCCGAACAATCCTCGGACGAGATCAGTTCACCGATTTGCGGGCACTGTGGTTTATCCAGAACTTTGCACACCTCGTGAAGCAAAAGCCCCTGACGGAGCGTCGGCGACACCAGATTGGCAATCTGATAGAACCGTGTGTTGCGACCAGGGAAAAACACAGGAAGCACATCCGCACCAGATTTCAGGATCATCTTGGCGGTAAACGGGTTCCAGTCATGTTCCACAATCGGACCAAAGAAGGTCTTGGACGTCGCAACAGAGCCGGACGGGAACAGGATGATCACACCCCCAGCAGCAAGCTGTTCCATCGCCTGTTTACGCATCTGGATGTTCTGACGAATTGCGTTTTCTTCGTGCGGAAAGGCGACCGGAATCATGAATTCCTCGACCTCTTCAACACCTGCCAAAAGGTTCCGTGTCAGAACTTTATAATCGGTGCGCACTCGCCCCACGAGTTCCGCCAAAAGCATACCGTCTACCATGCCCTGCGGGTGATTGGCCACCACGACCAATGGGCCCGTTTTGGGAATGCGCGCGATCTGTTCCTCGGGGGTTAGGATATCAATTCCCATCACCTTGAAACACATCTGCCAAAAGGCTTGTCCGCTTTCCACACCCAGTTTCTCGGCGCGACGAATGCGGCGCAGCAGAGGGATCTTGCCGGTCATCCATTCGATGGTGCGAATGGCCGCTACCTTGTATGGATTGGAAAACGTGTTCGCATACGACAGCTTACGCTTGTCGTATGGTACATATTTATACGTGGTTACCACGTCTTCGTTCTTGCTCTGCTCAGCCAACTTACCGGCCTCCGCCTACATGTCTTCACCGAATTTATCGGCAACCAACGCTTCAATTGCATCTGCCAACTCGGCCGCTTGCGGTCCGCTTGTCTCAACATCAATAGAGGTTCCGATGGAGGCTGCCAACATCAAAAGCCCCATGATCGAATCTCCGCCTGCGGATAGACCATCTTTGGAGACCTCTGCCGTGGCGTCATGCGCATCTACGACCTCGACCAATTTGGCAGAAGCGCGCGCATGAAGCCCCTTGGCGTTTTCGATTTTTAGCGTGCGTGTGACTGACATGTCGTCCTAACCATTGTATTCATCAATATATTTCTTGCCGGCGGCCACCGCGGCCTTGGTTGCGACATCAACCGTGGCGTGCCGCATTTTGGCCAGTTTAACCAACATCGGCAAATTCGCGCCATAGAGAATTTTGCGCGTCTCGCATTGGCAAGCCTTCATAGACAGATTGCACGGGGATGCCCCAAACATATCCGCCACAACGACGACCCCCTCGCCGCTATCGACGCTATCGGCAGCGGCACAAATTTCCTGCTGTTTAAGCGTGCGATCGTGGTTGTATTCCATCGAGATGGCCACAATTCCGGGATGCTTGCCGACAACATGTTCGACAGCGGTTAAATATTCATGGGCCAAACCCCCATGCGCAACAAGTACGATACCGATCAAGCGGTGTCCCCAGTGTTAGAGCAGACCGTCATCCGGCCCGCCGTTCCAATTCTCTGTGACGTTTGGACACCTGCCAGCCTGCGTTTTGCATTGCTGCTGCCATTTGTTCCGTTAACGTCACCGACCGGTGTTGACCACCCGTGCACCCAAACCCAATCGACAGATGGGCCTTACCCTCGTCGATATAAGCAGGCAACAGGAGTTCCGTCAAATCGAATACTTTCTTAAAGAATTCCTCAAACCTTGGATCCTGTGCAACATAGCTTGCAACCTCGGCGTTGCGTCCATCCAGTTTACGCAGGCTTTCGTCCCAATATGGGTTCCGCAGGAAACGACAATCGAACACCATATCAAGCCCGCGTGGCACACCACGTTTGTAAGAAAAGCTGTGAACGCTCAGCGCGAGTTTCTGCGCGCCCTTGGGGGCATAGAGCGCCTCAAGCTCGGCGCGGAGATCATGGGGCGACATTTCGCTGGTCTCAAGCAAGACATCCGCACGCACCCGTACCGGCGTCAACAGATCAAGTTCGCGTTCGATCCCACGTTCGGCGGTTTCAGCGGGGGCCAACGGGTGACGGCGACGTGTTTCCGAGAACCGGCGTTGAAGAACATCCGCGCGGCAATCCAGATACAACAGTTCGACCTGCGCATCGGTGCGCCCCACCAGCGTATCCAGTGTATCGATCATCGCACGTGTCGAAAAATCGCGGTTGCGCACATCGATGCCGAGCACAAGAGGACGATCAAGCGGCTCACCATCAAGGAGCCGTGGAAGCAGAGACATGGGCAGGTTGTCGATGGATTCAAATCCGATGTCCTCAAAGCACTTAATCGCAGTGGTGCGCCCCGCCCCAGATGGGCCAGTCACCAATACAATATGCATGAGGTCGGTTTTATCAGGGGCCATCATGTGGCTATGCGTCCAAATTTCATAAACATCCCAATGGCCACGGCGAAATGCGGGCCCTTGATCCGATACAATAGGGGTAGATCGATTCCCGCAAGGTCGATTGTACGTGGAATGGGTAAACGTTGCGTTTCGGTCTGATCCATGTCGATGACAAGCCTCACATGCACGTCAGACACGGCCCCACATCGCAAAATCCCCATATGACGAACCTCGATCTGGCCGGTGATCGCATCCGGACAGGACGCAATCACATCGTCGCCCACGCGTGTCAAAATGGTCTGATCGTCGGCAATCAGGGTCGCCCCCTGCCCGATCAATTCGAGCGCGAGCGTGGATTTCCCCGTCCCAGATGCGCCCATAATCACCACCGCCTGCCCATTGAGGGCCACGGTGGAGGCATGGATCATCTGCTGTGACATGGGTTAAACCGGCAGACCCACCACAAAGCGGGCGCCAAGCGGTTCGGAGGTCACATCGGCGTCAGTTGGGCGAATATTCTCGGCCCAGATCACGCCGCCGTGGGCCTCAACGATCTGTTTGGAAATCGCCAGACCGAGGCCCGAGTTATTGCCAAAATCGCCATCCGGACGTTCGGAATAGAAGCGTTTAAAGATGTTCGCCAAGGCCTGATCGGGGATGCCGGGGCCGGTGTCTTCGACCACGATCAAGACGCGGTTTTCACGTTTGCGGGCCCAAATGCGGATCGCATCGCCATCCTCGCAGAAGGAAATCGCGTTGCTGATCAGGTTTACGAACACCTGCGCCAGACGGCCCTCAAGGCCCATGATATTGATCGATGTGCGCGGTAGATCGATGATAAATTCGACGCCCTTTTCGCTGGCTTGTTCCTGCATATAAGTCGCAAGATTGCCGATGGTGCGCAGCATGTCGAATTCTTCTTCTTCTTCTTTCACCAGCTCGCTATCCAAACGCGAGGCGTTGGAGATATCGCTGACAAGACGATCAAGACGACGCACATCATGGTCGATCACATCCAGAAGCTTGGTGCGTTGATCATCGCGTTTTGCAACGCGCAACGTTCCCACCGCAGACCGAAGAGAGGCCAGCGGGTTTTTGATTTCATGCGCCACATCGGCGGCGAATTGTTCGTTGGCATCGATCCGGTCATAAAGCGCAGAGACCATGCCCCGAAGCGCCCCAGACAGGCGGCCAATTTCATCGGGGCGCGCCGTCAGATCAGGAATGCGGACACGGCCAGGGTTCATCTTGCGGGCATCTTTGTCGCGGCCCAGTTCGGCCGCGGCGGCAAGATCGGACAATGGATTGGCCATAGTGGATGCCAAAACAAGGCTAAGACCGACGGAGACAATGATCGCCACGACAAACATCTGAAGAACTTTTTCACGCTCTGAGCGCACCAATTGTTCTACGGCGGTCGTCGCGCTTGTCAGAACCACAACGCCAATGGTTTCGCCACCCTGCCGGATTGGGGTCGCAACGGCGAGGGCCTCGTCCGTATTCAAGGCATTGAAAATGCGAACCGTGGTCGCGCCGGCCAAGGCGGGTTCAACCAATGTTTGTGCCTGTTCGGGGATCGGCACGGTTTCGGCGGAACGGCCAGACAGCCCCACATTGCGCGCGGTCCAGTCCCAAATGGAATTCAAGAAATCGGTCATATAGGTGCCACGCGCACCTTCGGTGAGCCCCTCAACCGGAAGCACATCGCCGCCCGTCGCGGCGTCCACTTCGCCGACCAAGGTTCCGGCAGGGTCGAACACAAACACACGTGCGTCGTTGGAAAGAGACAGCACAGAGAGGGTATCTGCCACCTCAATGCCATCACCAGAGGTCAAGGACACGGGCGCCTCTTGAGGCAGCTGAGCCTCAAACACATTCGCAATCAATTGAACCTGAGACACCAAGGCGCGTTCACGTTGGATCACAACGCCTGTGCGGAACGGGTTCAGATACAGAACCCCCGCGACCAAGACGATAAGAGCCAGCAGATTGAATGTGATAATCTTGCGGGCGAGCGGAGAACGTTTTAGCGAGATAAACGACCGACGTGCGCGGCGCTTGTTCAGCTCGCGCGCCTCGTCTGTATCGTCGCCATGCCAGTCGTCACCCAATACAACGCCTGTACCATTCGTTGGCTCGGCGTTTTCGTATCCTATGCGGGGTGAAACGGTCATTCTTCCTCGTTATATCTGTACCCAATGCCATACAGCGTTTCGATCGCTGAGAATTCATTGTCTACAGTACGCATCTTTTTACGCAACCGTTTGATGTGACTATCGATGGTTCTATCGTCAACATAGACCTGATCGTCATAGGCCACATCCATCAATTGATCGCGGCTTTTTACGAAACCTGGGCGCTGTGCGAGGGCCTGAAGAAGCAGGAATTCGGTCACGGTCAGGGACACATCTTTGCCCTTCCACGTCACGGCGTGGCGCAGGGGATCCATCCGCAAATCGCCACGTTCGATCATTTTTGTGTCGGCGGTTTCTTCGATTTCTACACCGGCAATCGCGTCCTGACGGCGCAGCAATGCGCGGATACGTTCAACCAGCAAACGTTGGGAAAATGGCTTCTTTACATAGTCATCCGCGCCCATACGCAGACCGAGAACCTCATCAATTTCGTCGTCCTTCGACGTCAGAAAGATCACAGGCATCTGGGTTTTTTGGCGCAAGTTCTGCAATAGGTCCATGCCATCCATGCGCGGCATCTTAATATCGAGAACAGCCATATCAGGGAGCTTCTTGTTAAACGCATCAAGAGCAGACTGACCATCGTTATATGTCTCAACCTCAAAGCCCTCGGCCTCAAGCGTCATAGACACCGATGTAAGAATGTTCCGATCATCATCAACCAGCGCAATTTTCGCCATGATTTGTTTCCCTAATTTTTACAATGCGCACACTGGCCGCCATTGTTTCCTTTGTGGTCAAATTAATCAACTCCAAAGACGAATCGCATTGGTCTTTTTTCGTAACCAATTCGGAAAAATTTGCTAATATTTGTAATAATCATACATGGGGGTCAAAAATTATTTACAATGATTGCGCTAACGTTCTGTTTACGCTGGTTCCATTGGGCAAATCCCATGTTACAAACAGGCATCGCACCGGGTGGTGCGTGGTGCAAAATTGGTCCTTTGCACCCCAAAAAAGAGATAGATGCGCCAAGCGGCGCAAGGAGCTTGTTATGACACACGGTCGTGTGAACCCGAACCATACGCTTGAAACACAAGGCATCACGGGTTTGGGCAATGTCTATTATAACGACATGGAACCCGCTCTTGTCGAAGCCGCCGTAAAACGTGGCGAAGGTACCTTGGGCAAGGGTGGTTCTCTTTTGGTGACAACTGGCAAACACACTGGCCGGTCACCCAAAGATAAGTTCGTCGTTAAAACAGACAACGTTGCGGATTCAATCTGGTGGGAAAATAACCCGCCTATGGAACCAACAGCGTTTGATCGTCTCTATGACGACATGATCGCGCATATGCAGGGCAAAGACTACTACGTTCAGGATCTCTTTGGGGGCGCAGATCCCTCCCAACGTCTGGACGTGCGCATGGTGACCGAGCTCGCTTGGCACGCGCAATTCATTCGTACCATGCTGCGTCGCCCAGAACGCGACGAGCTGGACGATTTCGTACCTGACTACACAGTTATCAACTGTCCGACATTCAAAGCTGACCCCGAGAAACACGGTTGTCGCTCTGAAACAGTGATCGCGCTTAACTTTGAGCGTAAGATCATCCTGATCGGTGGTTCTGAATACGCAGGCGAGAACAAGAAATCTGTGTTCTCTCTTCTTAACTACATCCTACCAGAGCGCGGCATTATGCCGATGCACTGTTCCGCCAACCACGCGCCGGGCAACCCTGTTGATACGGCTGTGTTCTTTGGTCTGTCTGGCACGGGTAAGACCACGCTTTCTGCTGATCCATCCCGCGTTTTGATCGGCGACGATGAACACGGCTGGTCTGACCGCGGCACCTTTAACTTTGAGGGTGGTTGTTACGCGAAAACGATCAACCTATCCCAAGAGGCCGAGCCAGAGATTTACGCAACCACCGAGAAATTCGGCACCGTGATCGAGAACATGGTCTTTGACGAAGAGACCAAGGAATTGGACTTCGAAGACGATAGCCTGACCGCGAACATGCGTTGCGCCTACCCGCTTGATTACATTTCCAACGCGTCCGAAAGCGCGCTTGGCGGTCATCCGAAAAACATCATCATGCTGACATGTGATGCCTTCGGTGTACTGCCTCCGATCTCGCGTTTGACGCCAGCGCAGGCGATGTACCACTTCTTGTCTGGTTTCACCTCCAAGGTTGCCGGCACAGAACGCGGCGTAACCGAGCCAGAGCCCACCTTTTCAACCTGTTTCGGCGCGCCATTCATGCCACGTCGTCCAGAAGAATACGGCAAGCTGCTTCAGGGCAAAATCGCGACCCACGGTGCAACATGTTGGTTGGTGAACACAGGCTGGACCGGCGGCGCATATGGCACCGGATCCCGTATGCCAATCCGCGCGACTCGCGCGCTTCTGACGGCTGCTCTGAACGGCACATTGGCCGAAGGCGAATTCCGCAAAGACCCGAACTTTGGCTTTGACGTGCCTGTGGCCGTGGCCGGTGTTGCCGACATCCTTCTTGATCCACGTCGCACTTGGGATGATGCCGAAGCATACGACAGCCAAGCGCAGAAACTTGTTCAAATGTTCTCGGACAACTTTGAACAGTACCAAGACCACATTGACGACGACGTTCGCGCCATCTCAATCGGCTAAACTATTATAGAACAACAAAATTAGGGCCTCGCATGATTTCATGCGGGGCCTTTTTCGTTTCGGGCTTCAATCGCATCATAAATTTCACAAAGTTATTTTAGTTCAATTATGTTATCAATTTTGTTTTTTTCTTGTGCTGCGACTGCAAAGTGATTACACCGTTCTAAACAGATATGAGGTCCAAAATGCCAGATACCGGTCAAGAAATGCTGCACACGCAACACGCTCCCATCCCGACAGATGTGCTTTTGCGTCTCGTTGGGGAAACCTTGTCTCCGCTTTCCGAGCTGCTCGGAAATGCCAGAAACGGCCTACGCGATGAACTTGTCATCGATGGCCGCATCAACGCCGAGGCCCTTGAACGTGAACAACACCGCGCACACACACTCGCGTGGTTGGCCACCTATGTCGAAGCCATGACCCAGATGCACGGCTGGGCCACACGTCTCGACGCTGATGGCGAATTTGGCACCATCGAGGCCTTGTTGCTTCAAATCGGCGCCGGTGAATATCTGACACAAATCTACGGCGGCATCCCCATGAGCCAAGGCGAAATCGCACGGATTTCCGACCTCGGCCAAAGCACGATCCCCACTGACACCGCCATTCTGACATTGATCGAAACGGGCAATACCGCGACCGCCCGTGCCGCCCTTGTAACCGAGATGCAAAAACAGGCCGCACGCACGACGGTTGGAGCCACGGGTCTTGATGACGAGCTTGAAATGATCCGCGATCAGTTCAACCGTTTTGCCGCCGAAAAGGTCGCGCCATACGCCCACGACTGGCATCTGAACGATGAATTGATCCCGATGGAGATCATCGAAGAGCTGGCCGAGATGGGCGTCTTTGGCCTGACCATCCCCGAGGAATTCGGCGGCTTTGGCCTTCCGAAATCCGCGATGGTCGTGGTGAGCGAAGAGCTGAGCCGTGGTTATATCGGTGTTGGCTCTCTTGGCACCCGCTCCGAAATCGCGGCCGAGCTGATCCTCTGTGGTGGCACCGACGCCCAAAAACAGGAATGGCTGCCGAAACTCTCGAGCGCCGAAATCCTGCCGACGGCCGTGTTTACCGAACCAAACACGGGCTCCGACCTCGGCGCGTTGCGCACGCGTGCGGTTAAGGACGGCGATGAATACCGCGTGACAGGCAACAAAACGTGGATCACCCACGCCGCCCGCACCCATGCGATGACCCTGTTGGCGCGAACCGACCCGAACACGACGGACTACAAAGGTCTGTCCATGTTCCTTGCGACCAAAACACCTGGCACCGACGACGTCCCCTTCCCGACCGAAGGCATGACCGGCGGCGAGATCGAGGTGCTTGGATACCGCGGCATGAAGGAATACGAACTGGGCTTTGACGACTTTAAGGTCGACGCCGCGAACCTTTTGGGGGGCGTCGAGGGGCAAGGTTTCAAACAGCTTATGCAGACATTCGAAAGCGCACGCATCCAGACCGCCGCCCGCGCCATTGGTGTCGCGCAGAACGCGCTTGATGTGGGGATGCAGTACGCGATTGACCGTAAACAGTTCGGCAAATCCCTGATCGAATTCCCGCGTGTTGGTGGCAAACTGGCGATGATGGCGGCGGAAATCATGATCACCCGCCAGCTGACCTATTATTCGGCGCGTCAAAAGGACAACGACAAGCGGTGTGACCTTGAGGCGGGCATGGCCAAATTGTTGGGCGCGCGCGTGGCATGGGCCGCCGCCGACAACAGCCTGCAAATTCACGGCGGGAACGGCTTTGCGCTTGAATATCAGATCAGCCGTATCTTGTGCGACGCGCGTATCCTGAACATCTTTGAAGGCGCCGCCGAGATTCAGGCACAGGTCATCGCACGCCGTCTTCTGGCCTAGTCCCGATTAAGCAGATCAATCAACCGTTGCCGCGCTGCCGGCAGCGGTCGATTGCCAAGGCTCGGCGCGATATGATGCGCAAGAAAATGTCCGGTGGTGCGCAGCCCGTCGGATATTTCGCCGTTGGTCGCATCCCCCTGCCCCAACATACACTGCGGCAGTGGTAGCAACCGATCCGCCCATTCCCCCGCGCCACCACGGCTTACCGCACGACCGGTTTTGGGCGAAACAAACACCAGATCATCCCGCGAGCCGGTCACCGCACATTTCCCAAGGCTAAGCGCAAAGCCTAGCTCCTCCAGAAGCTCTTGCTCCCAACGCAGATACGCCAGCGGCCACGCGTCTGTGGTACAGATCAGATCCAGCAGGGTCACACTCCGTTGATACAGGGCCGGATGAGGCACCCGTTCGGGCAAGCAAAACATCAAAAGCGCGGAGATGGAATTCAGCCCCGCAAGGTTCACACGGTTGGACGTCAGCCCAACCATCCGCGAGCGCAAGGGTTCGACGGTAAAGGTTCCCAGATGCCCCTCAAGGCGCGCACGCCACCGAAGGTCAAGCTGTGCACCTGGTTGCAAAATGGGGGCGATTTTGCGGCTGATACCGCCGTGGACCACGCCCGCGTGGCGGCCATGTTCGGGGGTCAGTACATCAATGATAGCGGAGGTTTCGCCGTGCTTTCGCACGCCCAACAGAACCCCCTGATCACGCCATTCCATGCCGAACCCTAGTCCGACAAACCGATTTCATCCAGAAGATTTCGCCCTTGGCGGTCTTCGACCTCAATCACCCAAAGATCACGGTCGAAACCGCGCTGTTTGGCAATCGCGGCGTCTACATCGGCCTCATCGCCCTTGGACAGGGTCATCCACGCGCGCTCGCCCGTCATAAGATCAAACGAACGTTGAAATGCCTCGGCCTGACCGTCAAGCGTGTTCATTTTGACCAGAACCGCACCCGCCGTCGCGTCCCCACGGGCCACGACGAACGCCGGAATATCCACCAAACGCAGGCGCGCCAGATAGGCGGTCACCCAAAATTCGGCCGTCAAACGGGTCATGCGTTGCCGTCAGAGAAATTCAGACCCATTTCGTCGTAACGCTCTGAATCTTCAAGCCAATTCGCGCGTACCTTCACCTTAAGGAATAGGTGAACCTTGCGGCCAAGGAATTCGGTCATCTCTTCGCGGGCTTCTTTTGATATCTTCTTGATCGTCTCGCCCTTGTTGCCCAGAACGATGCCCTTGTGGCCATCACGTTGCACGTAAATCAGCTGATCGATCTTACAGCTACCGTCTTTGCGCTCTTCCCAGTTTTCGGTTTCCACCGTCATCTGATACGGCAATTCTTGGTGCAGACGCAGGGTCAGTTTTTCGCGCGTCATCTCGGCGGCGATCATGCGCAACGGCAAATCGGCGATCTGATCTTCGGGATAGAGCCACGGACCAGTCGGAAGCGTTTCTGCCAACCATTCACGAAGACCAGACACACCGTGCCCTTTTTCGGCAGAAATCATAAAGGTTTCGATGAAATCAAACCCTTCGTTCATTTCCTTGGTCAATCGGAGCAATGTCTCGGCCTTAACGCGGTCGATTTTGTTGATGGCCAATGCAATCGGGCGGCCCTGTGCGATCTCTTCGAGGTTCTCAAGGATCGATTTCACGCCCTCGGTGATGCCGCGGTGTGCCTCGATCAACAGAACGACGATATCGGCGTCGGCGGCGCCGCTCCAAGCGGCGGCAACCATTGCGCGGTCAAGACGACGGCGTGGTTGGAACACACCAGGTGTGTCAACGAAGACAAGCTGGCTTTGACCTTCCATTGCGACGCCACGAATGCGGGCACGCGTGGTTTGCACCTTGTGGGTCACGATGGACACTTTGGCGCCAACCATCTGGTTCAACAGGGTCGATTTACCTGCGTTTGGTTCGCCAATAAGGGCAACAAAGCCCGCGCGTTTATCCGTCATTTTGCATCTCCAGCCGTTGCAAGAGCGCCTTTGCGGCGGCCTGTTCGGCGTTGCGTTTGGAAGGGGCTTTGGCCTGTTCACTTTCACCGGTCTCAAGACGGACCTGAATGGTGAACACCGGCGCATGGTCCGGACCTTCGCGTTTCAATTCTAGGTATTTCGGTGGTGTCTGTTTGCGGGCCTGCGCCCATTCCTGAAGCGCGGTTTTTGGGTCACGTGCATCGGCATCCACCGTGCGAACACGATCACCCCAAAGACGCAGCACAAGATCACGCGCGGCCTCAAACCCAGCATCAAGATAGACAGCGGCGATCACCGCCTCCATCGCATCCGCCAACAACGCCTCTTTGCGCCGCCCACCCGAAATCATCTCAGAGCGGCCAAGTTTAAGCACTTTGCCCAGATCAATCTGACGGGCAACATCGGCGCAGGTTTCCTTGCGCACAAGCGCGTTGAACCGCGGCGCAAGGGTGCCCTCGGCGGCCTTTTTGTCAGCGTCATACAAGGCCTCGGCCATGGTCAACCCCAAGACACGGTCGCCCAGAAACTCAAGACGTTGGTTGTCCCCGCGTGTGGGCGACGACATCGACGCATGCGTCACCGCACGAAGCAACAGCTCGGGGTCACGAAATGTGTACCCGATGGTCTTGGAGAATTCGGTGAGTTCGGCCGCGATCTTCAATTGACTGCCTTAAAGAAACGGTCGCTGCGCCATGTCCAGAATGCAAAGAGAGACTTGCCAGAGGACGAGAAAATAATCCGATCCGCACGCCCAACGATCAAATCGCGGTGCGCATATCCAACACCAGAAGGCTGGCCAAAGCGGCTATCGGTTGAGTTGTCGCGGTTGTCACCCATATAGAAAAAGTGGTCCGCAGGCACAGTGAAGATCGGCGTGTTGTCGCCCTGACCATTGCCAAGGTTCAACGTGTTATACGAAACGCCATTCGGAAGGGTCTCGGTGAACCGCTCTTTGACGCAGGTTTCGCCGTTGTCTTCAAGACGGACACAGCGCGGCATCATCGCAGGCCAGCCACGTTCGACATTCGGTTCGCGGAACTCACCCGCAGCCTCGGTTTTCACAGCCGTACCGTTGATGAATAGCACGCCGTTCTTCATCTGGATTTTGTCGCCCTCGCGGCCAATCAGACGCTTGATATAGTCAACGCCGCTGCTTGGGTGTTTGAACACGACCACATCGCCAACCTCAGGATCAGAGCCAAGGATGCGACCGGAAAACGGGCACAAGTTCAACGGGCAGGACGCCGCGGAATAGCCATAGACCATCTTGTTCACGAACATGAAATCGCCGATCAAAAGCGTCTCTTTCATTGAGCTGGATGGGATATAGAACGGTTGGAAAAACAGGGTCCGGAACAGGCCCGCAATCAACAACGCGTATACGACGGTTTTCACCGTTTCCATGATGCCGTCGGGCTTGGTCTCAGAGGATGTCATACTGCTTGGTCCTGATCAAAATCGGTTATGGGGTACATGAGGGCCAGCGCCCCAAGAGTCAAGTTTTCGGGCGCGCCTCGATCACAACAAAGGCCTGCGCCCATGGGTGGTCATCCGTCAAGGTCACGTGAATGACCGCATCATGGCCATCGGGCGTCATCGCATCAAGCCGATCTTTGGCCCAGCCGGTCACCGCCATGGTGGGTTGGCCGGTTTTCAGATTGGTGACAGCCATGTCTTTCCACGAAATCCCCATGGCCAAACCTGTTCCAAGGGCTTTTGAGCACGCCTCTTTCGCGGCCCAACGTTTCGCATAGGTCCCCGCCACGTCGCGGCGGTTTTCCGCCTTGGCCTGTTCGATATCGGTAAAGACGCGGTTCTTGAACCGATCACCAAACCGATCAAGCGTGCCTTGGATCCGTTCGATATTGGCAAGATCACTTCCGATACCCAAAATCATATCGCGCGCGCCGTCAGGATTTTCAGGCTGGCAAAACCAAAGAAGCCCGCAAAGACCAATTCAAACACGCGACGCATGCGGACATAAAACGCCACAACGCCTTTGGATGAAAACAAAACCGCATAGCCGAGAAACACGAGCGTAGAGCCAAAGAACAGAAAGCCAAACAGCCCAAAGACCGCAGACATCGACGCATCCGACGGCAAGACAATCGCGTAGATCGAACCCCAGCTGAGGATGGCTTTGGGATTGGTCAGGTGGATCAATGCCCCCTTAGAGAACACCGAGAACGGCGTCCCCCCATAACCCGCCTGTGAAGCGATACTGCGCGCCGAGAACGCCGAGCGAAGAGATTTCACCGCGAGATAAAGCAGATACGCCGCGCCGAAATATTTGAGCATCGTGAACAGCCACGCGTTCGCGACCATCGCGGCGCCCATCCCAAGCGCGGCGGCAATGCCCCAAAAGGCGCCACCGCATAGGATCCCTATCGAAAAGATCAGGCCGGATGTGCGGCCATGGTTCATCGCCGTCCCCGCAATGGACAGGGTCGCGGGGCCTGGGCTGCCGGCGGCGAAAACCCAAGCGCACCACAAAAGGGCGAATTCAAACGGGGTCACGCGCGGGCCTCGTCCATCAGGCGGCGCATTTCTGCGATTGACGGCGCAAGGCCGCGGAAAATGGA
Source organism: uncultured Halocynthiibacter sp. (assembly GCA_947503035.1). GTDB lineage: Bacteria > Pseudomonadota > Alphaproteobacteria > Rhodobacterales > Rhodobacteraceae > CANNCD01. The sequence goes on along the minus strand of CANNCD010000008.1, from coordinate 87,461 downwards.
TTCACCGATGATAAAGTGACCAATGTTGAGTTCGGCAACCTCGGGAAACGCCGCGATTGGTTTCACGGTGTCATAGGTCAGACCGTGTCCGGCGTGGACCTCAAGCCCCAAGGAATGGCCGAATTCGGTCATCTCGCGCAGACGCTTCAATTCGTCGTCGCGCTCATCAAACCGACCCTCGGCATGGGCGTCGCAATAGCCACCAGTGTGCAGCTCAATCACTTCGGCACCGATGCGGTGGGCTGCTTCGACCTGACGCATGTCTGCTGCGATAAAGATCGACACACGGCTGCCTGCTTCGCGCAGGGGGGCGATGAAATGGGCCAAACGGTTTTCTTCGCGCGCCACCTCAAGGCCGCCCTCGGTGGTGCGTTCCTCGCGTTTTTCGGGAACGATGCACACGGCATGCGGCTTGTGGCGCAACGCGATTTTCTGCATCTCGTCGGTCGCGGCCATTTCAAAGTTCAGCGGCACCGATAGGACATCCATCAGACCCTCGATGTCGGCGTCCGAAATGTGACGGCGATCTTCGCGAAGGTGCGCCGTGATGCCATCGGCACCGGCCTCTTCGGCCAATTTCGCCGCCCGAAGCGGATCAGGATAGGCCCCGCCGCGTGCATTTCGCACGGTTGCAACGTGGTCAATATTGACCCCAAGTCGTAGTTTTCCGGTTTCTGTTGTCATGTCAGTCCTCTGTGCGTTCACGACATCCCTATGGGGTTTTATCGGCCTTATTGCCAACCTTATCTCGGATGGCAGCAAGCCGCGCCTTTAGCCGTCCTTTTCGACGATTCTTATAGGCCGTAATTAACGGTAACGTGATATAATACGCAGCGATAGCCGCAACCGTACCGCAGATTAATCCGCCAACCAAATAGGGCAAGAACACCTCAAGATAAAAGGTGTTGAGCATCGACCAATCGGCTGGGCGATCATAGAACATTGAACTGAAGTTATGGGTAAGGTCGTTCCATGCGCCAACGAATTTACCAACCAACCCCACCTCGGACCCCGACGTGAATTCCGTACCAAGAACATAATGGCCAAGTTGAAGAGCGGCCGCCGCAATTAAGGGAAACGTCAGAGGGTTGCCGACAAAGGTAGACAGGACCGCCGCCAGAACATTGCCGCGCACCAGCCAGCCGAAAACTCCAGCGGCAACGACATGAAAGCCAAACAGCGGTGTAAAGCTCATTAAGATGCCCACAAATATACCGCGGGCGATTTTATGCGGCGGGTCGGGCAGACGGCGAACGCGGTGCTTTATGTACTGGATCGCGCGGCCCCATCCCCCCTTGGGATAGATGGTCGCCCATGCCGATTGAAGCATGCTTCGTTTATCGCGGCGCTTAAAGACCACCTAGATGCCCCCGCCCCTATGCAAGTGATTTGGCCCGTGTGGGATCGCGGAACCGGCGTACCGATGACACCGAATTATCCAGTTCAAGCGCCATAACCACCGCATGAAGATGCTGGGTGTCGCGAAGGTCGATATCCATCAAGATACGGAAGAAATCCGGTTTGCGGTCGGCAAAATTCATATCCGAGATATTGGCCTTTTGTTCACCAATAAGCGTACAAATCCGCCCAAGCGAGCCCGCGTCATTCGACAAAGTCACCTCAATCGTGACGCTGTGAACCGGTTTGTGGGTGCCGCTGTGCCAATGAAGATCAACCCAGCGGTCGGGCGCCTCTTCGAAATTAGCCAGCACATCACAGTCGATCGAGTGGATGAACACGCCGTGGCCACGTTGCGCGATGCCGACGATACGTTCGCCCGGAATGGGCTGGCAACAGCGCGCGCGCTGGCTTGTTTGATCCTCGGTCAGACCAACGACGGCACGGTTTTCGTCAACCGCATCAACCGCATCCTGCGCGATATCGGGATAGAGAAGCCCAACGACATATTGCGCCGACAACTCTGCACTTCCAAGACGGGCCAAAAGCTCATCTGCGTCGGGCAAAGCCATCTGTTCGGCGGCCGCCTCAAGCACCTTATCGGTTGATTTCTTGCCGATATGGTCAAAGGCCACGCGGGCCAATTCACGGCCCAATTTGATGAACCGTTCGCGGTCTTCTTCCCGAAGACTCCGGCGAATGGCGGATTTCGCGCGGCCCGTGGTTACGATATCCAACCACGTCGCCTGTGGGCGCTGCCCCTCGGCGGTGGTGATTTCGACGGATTGACCGTTTTTCAAACGGGTCCAAAGCGGCACACGAATGCCGTCAACCTTGGCCCCGACACAGCGATGCCCGATCCGCGTATGGATCGCATAGGCAAAATCAAGCGGCGTCGCGCCCTTGGGCAATTTTTCCACGTCGCCCTTGGGTGTAAAACAAAACACCTTATCCGCGTACATCTCGAGCTTAACATGCTCAAGAAATTCATCGTGATCGTCGGCGTTTTCGAACCGTTCCGTCAGGCCGGCAATCCATTTCGCAGGGTCAACGGCAAAGGGGTTTTGCGCGCGCACACCGTCGCGGTACGACCAATGTGCGGCCACGCCCGCCTCGGCGACCTCGTGCATTTGACGGGTGCGAATTTGCACTTCAACCCGCTTACCATCGCGGCCAGACACCGTGGTGTGGATCGAACGATAACCGTTTGATTTCGGCTGACTTATGTAATCCTTAAACCGGCCCGGAACGGCGCGCCAACGTTGGTGAATAACGCCCAAAACGCGGTAACAATCGGCCTCGTTGTCGGTCAGGATGCGGAACCCATAAATGTCGGACAGGCGCGAAAAGCCCTGTTCCTTTTCTTCCATCTTACGCCATATGGAATAGGGTTTTTTGGCACGGCCCAGCACCTCGGCGGTGATCTCAACTGCGCCCAGTTCGGCACGGATATCGTGGGTAATGCGGTGCACCACATCGCCCGTCTCGCGCTGCAAGGTCACAAAACGGCGAATGATCGAATTGCGCCCCTCGGGATTCAAAACGCCAAAGGACAGATCCTCAAGCTCTTCGCGCATCCATTGCATCCCCATGCGACCGGCAAGCGGCGCAAAGATGTCCATGGTTTCGCGGGCCTTTTGGACCTGCTTTTCGGGGCGCATCGATTTAATCGTGCGCATGTTGTGCAACCGGTCGCCCAGTTTGACCAAAATCACCCGAAGGTCCTTGGACATCGCCATAAACAGTTTGCGAAAGTTTTCCGCCTGTTTGGTTTCGGACGATGACAGCTGAAGATTGGTAAGCTTTGTCACCCCATCAACAAGCTCGGCGACCTCTTTGCCGAACATTTCAGCCACCTCAGAATAGGTGGATTTGGTGTCTTCGATGGTGTCATGCAGCAACGCGGTGATGATCGTCGCATCATCAAGCTTCTGTTCGGTTAGAATCGCGGCGACAGCAACGGGATGTGTGAAATATTCTTCGCCCGAGTGGCGGAATTGCCCCGTGTGCATTTCGCGCCCATAGGCATAGGCGTCGCGGATCAATGCAGCATTTGTGTTGGGGTTATAGCTGCGGACCAGCCCGATGAGTTCTTCGACGTCGATCATCCGGTCCGCACTCTTTCTTCTTTGCGTCTAGCGAAACGCATTGGGACATGCCCTATCTTATTGGCCTTGTGCTTCCATAAGGGCGCGCAGCATTTTTTCCTCGGACATATCGTCTTCGGCAGGTTTATCCTGTGTTTCTGCACCCATAAGAAGCGCCATTGAATCTTCTTCTGGCTCATCAACTTCGATTTGTGTCTGATTGCTTTCAATCTGACGTTCACGAAGATCATCCGCCAACTGGGTTTCGTCCGCGATTTCGCGCAGGCTTACGACAGGGTTTTTGTCGTTGTCACGTTCAACGGTGATCTCAGAACCCGCAGAAATTTCGCGCGCACGGTGCGCCGCAAGCATAACCAGTTCAAACCGGTTCGGGACTTTATCTACACAATCTTCAACGGTTACGCGCGCCATTGTGGACTCCAATTTCGAAAAATGAGGCTTTGAAGGCGTTTATCTATGCGCCTCCTGTGGATTTTACAAGCGTTGAATCACATCTACAACAAGAGTCTTTATAATGGACAAATTTCCGCACGGTCCGCCGACGGCAACGCATCGCGCATTTCAATCACAGTTTTCCCCAAAACCGGATGACGCCATTCTGGGGCAATGTCGGCCAAAGGCACCAAAACAAAGGCCCGTTCGTGCAAGCGGGGGTGTGGCAGGATCAATTCGCTTGGGGCTTCTTTCATTTGACGTTCAAGAGGCAGGTCATGCCAGACCTGAAAACCGGCACGATCTGGCGCGATTTCAGCGCCATAGGACAGAAGATCAAGGTCGATGACACGGCTTTCCCATCGGTTTGTACGGGTTCGACCCAGCGCGGCTTCGATCTCATGCAGGGTTTTCAATGTGTCGTCCGCAGAGCGAATCACCTGCAAAGTTAACGTTGCGTTAATGTAATCGGGGCCATAACCTTTGGGAAAACAAGGAGAAGTATACAGGCGACTTACCGCAACAATTCCGCCAAATGCCTTTGAAATTTCACCAATTGCGGTATCAATTATATCCTTTTGGGTAGAACTATTATCCGATTTGTTCGTTCCAAGTGCCACATGAGCGATTGTAACAGCGTCTTGAATGTATTCTTCTTGCGACACGACCAAATTTCCTTATTTTGAAACGCTGTTGCGTTAAGCACGTTAAAACCACTCACGGACTATTTTAGCGCAACATTTTGGAAGGACACATTATGTTTTATCGGGACGAACGGCTAGCGCTGTTCATCGATGGATCAAACCTTTATGCGGCGGCAAAATCGCTTGGGTTTGATATCGACTACAAACTACTGCGCCAAGAATTCATGCGCCGCGGAAAAATGCTTCGGGCGTTTTACTATACTGCGCTGCTTGAGAACGACGAATACTCTCCCATTCGTCCGCTCGTGGATTGGCTCCACTATAACGGTTTCACCATGGTGACAAAACCGGCCAAGGAATACACGGACTCAATGGGCCGTCGCAAAGTGAAGGGGAACATGGATATTGAACTTGCTGTTCATGCCATGGAGCTTGCGCCGCATGTTGATCACATCGTCATCTTCTCAGGCGACGGCGACTTCCGCCCGCTTGTTGAAAGCCTCCAGCGTCAGGGTGTACGGGTATCGGTTGTTTCAACCATCAAATCCCAGCCGCCAATGATCTCGGATGAGCTTCGTCGTCAGGCCGATAACTTTATCGAGCTGAACGAATTGAAGGATGTCGTTGGACGTCCACCACGCGAACCTTTCACGCCAGATGCACCATCTGCGCCGGAAACCGCGGAATAACGCAAAATGGCGGGGCAATTTGCCCCGTTCCCACGCTTGGGTCTGGACCTTGCGCCTTTGTCGTCTTACGTCTTGGGGAGACATAGATACAGAGGCGCACCATGACCAAATCCCCCCTTACTCTTTATCTGGCGGCGCCGCGCGGTTTTTGTGCGGGTGTTGTCCGCGCCATTAAGATCGTCGAAGGCGCCATCGAAAAATGGGGCGCGCCGGTCTATGTGCGTCACGAAATCGTTCACAACAAATTCGTCGTTGATGGTCTGCGCGACAAAGGTGCCGTGTTCGTTGAGGAACTCGACGAATGCCCCGATGATCGCCCCGTGATTTTTTCCGCCCATGGCGTGCCCAAGGCCGTGCCGGCAGCGGCAGCCAAGCGCGAGATGATCTTTGTCGACGCCACCTGCCCGCTTGTCTCTAAGGTCCACATCGAGGCCGAGCGCCATTCCCAAGCCGGCCTTCAGATGGTGATGATCGGCCACGCGGGTCACCCCGAAACCGTCGGCACCATGGGGCAGCTTCCAGAGGGTGAGGTTTTGCTGGTCGAGACCCCTGCCGATGTGCCGAACCTGACGGTGCGTGATCCGCAGAAATTGGCCTATATCACCCAGACCACCCTGTCGATTGATGATACCGCCGAAATCGTCGAGGCCTTGAAAACCCACTTCCCCGCCATCATCGGCCCGCACAAAGAAGACATCTGTTACGCCACCACCAACCGTCAAGAGGCGGTTAAGGCGATGGCCCCAAAGGCCGACGCGATTTTGGTGATCGGTGCGCCGAATTCGTCCAACTCAAAACGTTTAGTCGAGGTCGGCTCGGCGGCGGGCTGTAACTATTCACAACTGGTGCAACGGGCCACCGAAATTGACTGGCGCGCGCTTGATGGGATCACGTCTCTTGGCCTGACCGCCGGTGCGTCCGCGCCCGAGGTGTTGATCAATGAGGTTATCGAGGCCTGCAAAGATCGGTTTGACGTCACCGTCGAATACGTAGAAACAGCCGAGGAAAACGTGGAGTTCAAAGTACCACGTATCCTGCGCGACGCCGTTTAACCGAAAGCCGATCTTATGCCTGAACTTTTTGCCTATACCGATGGGGCGTGCTCTGGAAACCCTGGTCCTGGGGGCTGGGGCGCATTGTTGATCGCGCGCGATGGCGACACCGTCGTCAAGGAACGCGAACTCAAGGGTGGCGCGCCAGATACGACCAATAACCAGATGGAGCTCATGGCCGCCATCAGCGCGCTTGAGGCATTGGAGCGGCCCAGCACTCTGACGCTTGTCACCGACAGCTCATATGTCATGGACGGGCTCACCAAATGGATTTTCGGCTGGAAGAAAAACGGCTGGAAGACCGCCGCGAAAAAGCCGGTGAAAAACGTTGAGCTGTGGAAGCAACTGGACGCCGCGAACCAACGTCACGACGTGACATGGGAATGGGTCAAGGGCCACGCGGGGCACCCCGAAAACGAACGAGCGGATGAATTGGCGCGTGCGGGCATGGAACCGTTCAAGAAAAAGAAATGACCTCGACCCTTCGCTTCACAGCCGCGGGTGATATTAACCCCGCGGTCTTGGCCGATATGCGGGTGGCTGCGATGCGTCCCAGCCTTGAGGCGATCGGACGTTTTGATCCCGTTCGTGCACGGGACAGGTTCCTTGCGACCTATGTGGCCGATGACACCCAGCTCTTGTTCATGGGGGACGTCCTCGTTGGGTTTTACGTGCTGCGCGATATGGGCACGCATCTGTATTTGGACCACCTCTATGTCGCGCCAACGCATCACGGGATGGGGATCGGCCTACAGGTCGTCACAAGGGTCCAATCCAAAGGACGCGACATCCGCCTGATGGCCCTACGGGACAGCCCCGCCAACGGATTCTATCAATCGTGTGGGTTCGTCGCCCAGAAGGAAGACGAGTTCGACATCCACTATCGCTGGGACGCGTGATTATTTCTTTTGGATATAGGTCCGATAGGCCCAGATCAGCAAAAGCGCGCCCAGAACGGCCCCGACGAACCCAGCCGCGACACCGAACAGCGCCAACAGCATCCGCAGGATCAACCCACCGATCAACGCTCCGCCAATTCCAAGCGCCATGGTCGTGACCAGATCGGCCTCGATCTCCATGATGCGGGTGGCGACGAAACCGGCTGCGATGCCGACGATGATGAAAAGAATGATAAACATGATCTGAATATGGGGGTTCCGTCGTCAAACGAAAAGCCCCCGCCGCGATTATTCTAGGAAATCGGGCAATTCAAACCCGCGCAACAGGTCCTCGGCGACCATGGGGCGTTTGCCCTGACGCTGCGCCTTGAGGATCTCAACCGCGCCGGTGCCACAGGCGATGGTCAACCCATCAATGCGTTTGCCCGCATCGCCCTGCCCGTCCGCGATGCGGCTTTCAAGCAGTTTAAGACGTTCACCGGCAACCTCGCACCATGCACCGGGGAATGGCGACAGGCCGCGAATTTTGCGATCCACCTCAATCGCCGGTTGGGACCACTCGATACGGGCCTCGGCCTTGTCAATCTTGGCGGCATATTCGACACCCTCTTCGGACTGGGTCTCGGCGGTAAGTGTCGGCAGGTCCGCAAGGGTCTGGACGATCAAAGCCGCGCCCATATCGGCCAAACGGTCGTGCAGTTGTGCGGTGGTTTCTTCGACACCAATCGGCGTGGCCTCGCGCGACAAAACGGGGCCCGTATCAAGACCGGCCTCCATTTGCATGATGCAGACACCCGTTTCCGCATCCCCCGCCATGATCGCACGGTGAATTGGCGCAGCACCGCGCCAACGGGGCAACAAAGACGCGTGAATATTCAAACAACCCAGCTTTGGCGCATCCAAAATCACCTGCGGCAAGATTAAGCCATAGGCCACAACAACCGCGATATCGGCACCCAGCGCGGCAAATTCGGCCTGCTCATCCGCACCCTTCAATGACGTCGGATAGCGCACAGGCAGACCAAGCGCCTCGGCGCGGGCCTGAACGGGGCTTAGACGGTCCTTTTTACCACGACCGGCGGGGCGCGGCGGCTGGGAATAAACCGCAACCACATCATGGCCCGCATCGACCAAGGCATCCAAAATGCCTACGGAAAAATCGGGCGTGCCCATGAAAATGATCTTCATCTATCGAACCTTCTTGGCCTTACGCACCAACATATCGCGCTTCATTTTCGACAGGTTGTCGAAGTACATCTTGCCGGCCAGATGATCGATCTGATGCTGGACGCTTGTGGCCCAGATGCCGACGAAATCGCGCTCTTCCATATCGCCATGTTCATTCATGAACTGCACCGTCACCGCACGTGGCCGCGAGATTTTCGCATGCACACCGGGCAAATTCGGGCTGGCCTCATCGTGATCGCGCATCTTGGCGCTGGCGTGGATCACAACCGGATTGGCCATCTTGACGACGTGACCGCGTTCCTCGGAACAATCGACCACGGCCAGACGCTGCATCACGCCGATCTGCACGGCCGCAAGGCCAAGCCCCGGCATCGCCTCCATCGTGTCGACCATATCCACCCAAATCGCGTGGATCTCATCGGTGATCGCATCCACATCGGCGGCAACGGTTTTCAACCGCTTATCTGGGTAGGCAACAAAAGGCCGGATCATGAGCGCGCCATTTCACGTTTGAGTTTCTGCATCTTGCGGGTGATCATCTGACGTTTCATCGGTTTCAGGTGATCGATGAATAGAATGCCATCAAGGTGGTCGATCTCGTGCTGCACACAAGTTGCCCAAAGCGCATCCATTTTGACCTCGCGTTCGGCGCCCTCAATGTCCATCCATTTGACGGCAACCTCGGCGGGGCGCTCGACCTCGGCGTATTGATCGGGGATCGACAAACAGCCTTCGTCATAAACGCCACGCGCTTCGCTTTCCCAGATCACTTCGGGGTTGAACATGATCATGGGTTCGGGGGCGGCGTCTTCGTCCTTGACGCAATCCATGACAATAAGGCGTTGCGACACACCAATTTGCGGCGCAGCCAGACCAATGCCCGGCGCGTCATACATGGTTTCAAGCATATCCTCAGCCAGCTTTTTCAACTGGTCGGTTAGGCCCTCAATCGGGGCGGCAACCTTCTTAAGGCGTGGGTCGGGGTGGATCAGGATCGGTCGAATGCTCATAGGCATCATTTAGGCGATTACGCGCATTCGCGCAACGCCTCTTGCACTTTGGGAATATGCGCGTAACGTCGGCCCAAAGATTAGGAGATGTTCATGGATTTTGACGACGTAATTGACCGGCGCGGCACCCATTCGGCGAAATGGGACTCGATGGAGGCCCTCTATGGTGTGTCCCCCGAGGAAGGTCTGTCGATGTGGGTGGCCGATATGGATTTCCGCCCGCCCCACGTTGTGCGTGACGTGATCGCGAATATGCAGAAAACCGGAGTCTATGGCTATTACGGCGAACAGGCGTCTGCGATTGACGCGGTGTGTTGGTGGATGCAGGAACGCCACAACTGGACCGTCGATCCGAACCACATTTTCACTGTGCATGGGCTGGTCAACGGCACCGGCCTGTGTGTGAATGCCTTTACCAATCCGGGCGATGGGGTGGTGCTGTTCACGCCTGTCTATCATGCGTTTGCCAAGGTGATCAAAGCGGCGGGTCGTGAATTGGTCGAATGTCCGTTGGCGCTAAATGACGGCCGGTATGAGATGAATTTTGATGCCTATGATGCGCAGATGACCGGCAATGAAAAGATGGTCATCCTCTGTTCACCGCACAATCCGGGTGGCCGTGTTTGGACGCGCGCGGAACTTGAACAGGTTGCTGATTTCGCACGTCGTCATGATCTGATCCTTGTGTCGGACGAAATTCACCACGATCTGGTGTTCGAGGGCACGACGCATACGCCGATGACCGCAATCGACAACATCGCCGATCGTTTGGTGATGATGACCGCGACCACGAAAACATTCAACATCGCCGCGACATTAACCGGCAATGTGATCATTGCCGACGACCATCTTCGTGGCAAATTTTCACGCTGTGCCGGTGGGCTTGGCATTCACGGGAATAACTTTGGCATGCAGATGTCCGAGGCCGCCTATAGCCCCGCTGGCGCAGCGTGGGTCGATGAATTGGTGACGTACCTCAATGGCAACCGCCAGATTCTGGAAACCGGTCTGGCCGCCATTCCTGGCCTATCGCCCATGACGCTTGAGGCGACGTATCTCAGCTGGGTTGATTTTTCCGGCACAGGTATGGCCCGTCCCGAATTCACCGAACGCGTGCAAAAGGGCGCCAAGATCGCGCCAAACCACGGGCCGACATTCGGCAAGGGCGGCGATGATTTCCTTCGGTTTAACTTTGCCACACCACGCGCCCGAGTCATCGAGGCGGTCGAACGGATGCAAAAGGCATTCGGTGATTTGCAATAATGCTGCGCCGGCTGTTTCGGCGGCCGGCGACGCGTATCAAGCAGTAGGGCGCGGGATCGTGTTATACGTCCAGCGCCCAATCATGACGGTAAAATCGGTGTCCTAGCTGCGCCCAATAAGGGCCACAGGCGCATCCGCCGCGCGTTCGTAATCCAACGGCACGGCATCCACCGCGCTGGTGCTGCGCTTGAATTCATACTTCATTTCGGGGCCTTCCAAGTCGGAGGCCACGATCAGACACTGGTACAAATGACGGCTGCCGTCATAGATGTCCACATGCCCGCGCAAATGCGGCGCATTCGCCGGATCAAGCGCAAAGCCATCGTCCCAATACCGAAGAATCGGAAAGATCTCGTCATCCGTATGCACCCGCAGGCGCGACGCCTTGCGCAGCGCACGTTTGCGCGCCATTTCAAGGCCTTGACGGACTTCTTTCGGTAGAAATTCAGACATAGCATATCCCCTTAGCTATGCCGATCTTGGCACAGTCATGGTTAACGTCAAGTTGCCATTTTGTCCTAGGTGTTATTTGGCTCAACCAAATCGACACCTTTCACGGGGCGCAGAACGTGCGGCATTTCGGGGTCATAAAGCGCGGAATCTTTGAAGTCGCGCACCGATCCCAAGGCAGGACCAACAAGGATCAACGCAGTGCGGGTGATCTTTTCTGCGCGGACCTTTTTGCGGATGTCGGACAGGGTGCCACGAAGCAACATTTCATCCGGCCAACCAACCCGATACCCAACGGCCACCGGACAATCGGCACCATAGTACGGCGTCAAAATGCGTTCGATTTCGCGCATGTTCCGCACACCCAAATGGATCGCAAGGGTCGCGCCGGTTTTGGCGAAATTCTCCAACGTCTCACCAGATGGCATCGACGTGGACTGCATGGACACGCGGGTCAGGACGATTGACTGGGCGATCTCGGGGATGGTCAATTCCTGCCCCAAAGACGCGGCCATCGCGGCATAGGCAGGAACGCCGGGGATGATCTCATAGGGGATATCATCGGCGCGCAAACGGCGGATTTGTTCGGCAATCGCACCGTACAACGACGGGTCACCCGAATGCACACGCGCGACATTTTGGCCTGCCTTGTGGGCGGCCAAAATCTCGGCGTGGGTGTCGTCCAATGTCATGGGGGCGGTGTCCATCACTCGCGCGTCCTCGGGGGCACATGCGACGACCTGTGGCGGAACAAGAGAGCCCGCATACAAACACACGGGGCATTCACCGATGACGCGCTGCGCCTTCAATGTCAAAAGTTCGGGGTCACCGGGGCCTGCGCCGATAAAGTAGACTGTCATGACAGATCTCCGTCGATTTTACGGGCATAGCCGCGGGGGGTGTACATGCGTGGACCTTCGCCCAGCTGCGCGAGTTTCGAGTGACTTGAGCCGATCAGAACGACGGTCAACATATCGACCTCGTCGACCTCAAGTTCGGACAATTTGCGATAGCGCACGTGTTCTTCTGGACGGCCAAGGGACGACGCCAACATCACCGGTGTGTCGGCTGGGCGGTGTTGCAACAGAATATCGCGGGCCTCGGCCAAGAGGGTGCGTCGACGCATAGACACGGGGTTGTAGAAGGCAATGACAAAGTCGCCCTCGGCGGCGGCATGAAGACGTTTCACGATGTCTTCGCGCGGGGTCAAAAGGTCAGACAATGAGATCGCACAGAAGTCATGCCCAAGCGGCGCACCGGCGCGCGCGGCGGCGCCTTGCAACGCGGACACACCAGGGGTCGACACCACGTCCACACGGTGCGCGGCATCGGAAACACCCATGTCCTCGGGGGCGCGATCCAAGAGTTCAAACACCAACGCACCCATGGCGTAGATGCCAGCATCGCCGGAACAAATCAGGGCAACATTTTTACCCTTGGCGGCCTGTTCCAGCGCAAAGCGACAGCGGTCCTCTTCGCCGCCCAACGGGAAATCGGAACGGGTTTTGCCCGAGGCAAGCGGGCCAAGAAGATCGATATAAAGACCATAACCGACAAGCTCTTCTGCCTCGGCTATCAGGGTGCTGGCCTCGGGCGTGCGCCAGCTGTGTTGACCTGGACCGATGCCGACGATGGATAGACGACCGCGGGAACGTCCCGCGTGATCGGTGATCGGAGCGCTTGCACGCGCCACGGCGCAGGTCGCGTTCTTGGTCTTTTGTTTCTCGATGACAAGCGTCGCGTCGGACCCTGCGGCGGCAAGAGCGGAGCCTTCGGAAACGCCATGTGTGCCGACCTCGGCAAAGACCACATCGGATGGGTTCTTAAGGCGCGGTGTCTCGGCCTCAAGCTCGGCTGCGGTGAACAGACGAAGGGGCACACCAAGACGGCGAGCAACTTCGTTCATTGCGGGCTCATCGCCCTTGAGATCGATGGAATTGACCGAGGCGATACATTCCGGCGCGATGTTCGCATCGGATAGGGATTTTTGAACCAGCTCCCAAAGTTCTTCTGGGTCGGCGTTGCGCGCACAGCCCACACCCAACGCGAACTGGGTCGGATGATAGGCCAAGGAGGCCTCGCTTCGCTCGGCTGGCGCTTCGCTCACGCGAAGCGCGACGGCCCCTTCGGGGTCCGAAGAAAGATCAAAGATGTTGTCGCCGATGATCTGTGCCGATGCACCAGAGAGCAAAGACGCCATCACGGGTTTCGCATGTTCGGGGTTCGCCAGACGATAGCCAACGGGGGGCTCGTCCAGCGCGACGCCCATGGCCACATCGCCAGCCGTCGTCACAGCAGCGGTCGCATTCAGCGCCGTCGCAAGGGTTGACGCAATCCGGTTCGCACCGCGGTGACCGCCAAGCAATGGCACCACAACCGCGCCGTCATCGGAGATGGACACCACGGGGGGCTCAGTCGTTTTGTCGGCCAGAACGGGGGCAACGGCGCGGATCAAAATGCCGCTGGCACAGACACCCACAACCGGCGTGCCCGCCGCAAACAAAGTGCGCACATAATCAAGCGCATTCGGGAAAAATGCATCCGCCACATCAACGCGACCTTCGCGGCCGTGAACCTGCGCGTTCAACACTTTCGCAACCTTATGCGCGGTCGCCTCGCCCGAACGGGACAGGCAGATTACAACAGGCGATATCTCTGGTTTCAAAGCCATGGATCAGCCCCTTTCGTTACCAAAATCATGGAAAAATACGGCGCCTTCCCAGGAGCCTTGGCAAGCGGTAAACGGACTTCGTTCGCAAGGCTTGCACGTTCAACATAGGCCGCGCGATCGGTCAGGCCCTCGGCCTCAAGCACGCGGCGAATTTTATCAAGATGACGTCCGACCTTCATGATCACCACGCTATCAGAGGCGGCGACACGGGCGCGCATCGCGGTTTCATCGAGTGGGCCGGGGATCACGGTTAACACTTCGTTGCGGGCGGCCAGCGGCATGCCCATCGCCCCCGCGCAGGCGGTCATCGACGTGACACCAGGCACAACCTCGACCGAGAAATCGTCAGACAGACGCGCATAGAGATACATGAAGGAACCATAGAAAAACGGATCCCCCTCGCAGAGGCACACCACATCATCACCCGCCAAAAGGGCGGCACGGATCGCATCGGCCCCAATGTCATAGGCGTCCTGCGCCGGTTGGCGCGCCACGGTCATCGGGACATCCATCACGATCTCACGCGCATCCGGTGCGATATGTTCCGCCGCGATGGAGCGCGCAAAACTGTCGGCACCGGCCAAGGTCGGATAGGCCACCACAGGCGCAGCCGCGATCAGGCGCGCCGCCTTTAGCGTCATCAATTCGGGATCCCCCGGCCCAAGGCCGATCCCATAAAGCGTTCCAGTCATCGTTTAATCAGGCTCCATTGGGTGACGGGCATATTCGGCCGCCACCCTGTGCGCGGCCCCACGGGCGACGCGCGGTTGATGGCGATTTTCACCAAATCCCCACCGAATTCTTTATGAAGCGCGATCATCTCGATCTCGCTCTCGAGGGTTACGGCATTGGCGACCAAACGACCCAGCGGACGCAGAGCGGACCATGCGGCATCGAAGGTTTCGCGGCTGAACCCACCGCCGATGAAAATCGCGTCGGGCGCAGGCAGATCGGTCAGGGCCTCGGGGACTTTGCCGTCCACCAATTCCAGTTTCGGCACCCCAAGCGCAAGCGCATTCGCCGCAGCCATGGCGCGACGATCCGCGCGGGGCTCAATCCCAATCGCGCGGGTATACCGCGCGGCGCGCATCCATTCGACCGCAACCGAGCCACAGCCGGTACCAACGTCCCAAAGCAACGCGCCACGCATGGGCATGAGTTTTGCCAAGGTCACGGCGCGGACCTCTTGTTTGGTCATGGTGCCGTCGTGTTCGAACATGTCATCCGGCAGACCCGGCACTCGTGGCATCAGGGCCGCGTCGGTGGCCGCAATACATTCCACGGCAAGCGTGTTGAACGGCGGCACGTCGTGGTTCCAACCCTCGGCGACGCCATCAAAACGAGCCTCGTCCGCGCCGCCCATATTGGCCAGAACCGTCATCTTGGATTGGCCAAAGCCCCGTTCCGTCAGAAACGCCGCGATCTGGGCTGGCGTGTCCGCGCCAGTGGTCAGGATCAACAGACGCACATCAGGTTGAATAAACGCGATCATCTGTTCGACTGGGCGACCATGCACGGTCAGGGTTTCAAGGTCTGCCATGGACCACCCCATCCGCGAGGACGCCAATTGGAACGCGCCGGTCTGCGGATGATAGACGATCTCGGACGGGTCAATTTCACGGCCAATGCGCGCGCCCACAGAATACCAAAGCGGATCGCCCGTGGCCAAAACCACGACCCGTTGGCCGCGCCGTTCGGTCAGGGCGTCAATCAACGTGTCAAAGGGCGACGGCCACGCAAGCCGTTCGGCGGCGACATCGCCCACCAATTCGTGGTGACGTTTGCCGCCAATGATCACCTCGGCGGCCTCGACAACGGCGCGGGTCGCGGGAGCTAGCCCTGCGATACCGTCTTCGCCGATGCCGACGATATGCAACCACGGTGTCATGTGCGTTCCTCGGGCAGGCCTGCGGCCAATGCGTTCACCGCAGCAGACGCAATCGCTGATCCACCACGACGGCCACGCAGGGCGATAAAATCACAGTCGCGCGGACGGGTGGCAAGCTCGGCTTTGCTTTCGGCGGCACCGACAAATCCAACGGGGAAGCCAAGGATAACGGCAGGTTTCGGCGCACCCGCGTCAATCAATTCGAGCAGATGGAACAGAGCCGTCGGCGCGTTGCCGATGGCAACCACCGCACCCTCAAGATGATCGGCCCAGAGTTCAACAGCAGCCGCAGAACGGGTGTTGCCAATGTCGGCGGCCCGCGCGGGAACTGTTTCGTTGTTCAACGTCACGATGACCTGATTGTCCGCCGGAAGGTAACGACGGATGATCCCCGCCCCGACCATTTCACAGTCACACAGGATCGGCGCGCCACCGACCAATGCCTCATGCCCCGCCGCATAGGCATTCGGGGAAAACGCGATACGATCCGCGATTTCGACCATGCCACAGGAATGGATCAACCGAATGGCAAGCGCCTGCATGCCCGCATCGAAACGGTCCAGCTTGGCCTCGGACCGCACCGTCGCAAAGCTCTGACGATAGATCTCGGACGGCACACGTTCATAGCGAAGCGTGGGGCGCGATGCCGTTAGGATATCCTCGCTCATTTTTTCCGTGCGCTTTCTGGGCCATGCGGGTGTTTCGCATGGGGGTATTCAGGGTGCGCGTGATCGTGGTCATGATGGTGGTGATGGCCGTGATCATGACTGTGGTCGTGATCATGATGGTGATGATGATCGTGGTCACCATCCAAACGACAGACACCGGTACAGAAGGTATCACATTTCGCGCAATCCTCGACGTTGGAGCCGGGGGCCGATGCGCCCTGCCCTTCGACATGGTGGTGGTGGCTTTCTTGGACGGCGCCGACTTCGGCCTCAAACCCCAGAACCTGCGTGCGGTATTTACACATCGCACAGTTCGGCGGAGGCACCTCGCCCACCTGTTCGGTGATGCGTTCGGCGAATGTTTCCAAGACCTTAGGGTGATCGCGCAGATAGCCGGCCTTTTCGAAATGGATCTCGGGATGTTCTGCGGCGACTTGGTCGGTGAACCCATAAATCCGGTCGATCAGAATGCCCGTGAAAAGGAAATACGGGAACACGATGACACGTTTATAGCCAAGGCGCGCAACGTGGTTCAGACAGGGTTCAACCAATGGGAAGGTCACACCGGAATAGCCAACCTCGCACCAGCCAAAGCCCATGCCTTCCCACAACATACGCGCAATTTTCGACACGTTGCCGTTGGCGTCTGGGTCGGATGCACCGCGCCCGATGACCACAAGACAGGTCTCGGACAAGGGCACGTCGCCTTGTTCTTTGTTGGCCTTTTCAACGGCCTCTTCGACACGGCCCGCGGCGGCGGCGATCATCTTAGGATCAACGCCCAGTTCACGACCGTAGTTCACCTCAATCCCGTGTTTCGCGGAATAGGTGTTCAGAACCGTTGGAATATCGTTTTTGGCATGCATTGCGGCGAACAACATGCCCGGTACGGCCAGAATGCGTTCGGCCCCACCTTCGCGAAGCTTGTCCAAACCGTCGCGGATCACGGGATTAGCAAATTCAAGATAGCCATATTCCGTTTGCCAATCATCCGGCAAATAGGACGGAAGTTTCTCAGCTAGGATCGCGAATTCATCAACAGCAGCCTGGCTACGCGACCCGTGGCCGCAAATCATCACACCTGTTTTCACGATTATGCTTCCTGCAATTCTTCGTCAGAAACTTCTTCTTCGTCTTGGTCTTTGCCCTTCTTTGGGCCAACCAAAACAGCCAGCGCACCAGCCAAACCAATCGCGATGGCACCGATCAGGTGACCGTGACCAGCGACCTCGCCGATATGACCGATATGGGCCAAGGCGGGGGTGGCAAAAAGGGCTGTCATAAGGATAGTCAGAAAACGCATGTGGGCTCCTTCGTCGTTTTGGCCATAGGAGCAGTGCCTGAATGCGCGTGCATTCCAACGATGCAACGGTTGATTCCCGATTTGGGTCAATCGCGCGCTGCCAACCTCTCTGGCCCTGTGGGCTTCGTTAACGGATGGGTACAGGGAGTCGACGGATTAAACAAGCGATTTTGCGTCCAAATGGATGCTATTTGCGACGGGCACGCAATATTGTTTCGTGCGCGATTGCACATCCGCTGCGCCCCGCGCGGGGTATTATAGACCCCCTAGATACGCTAGCTTCGTGAAAAATCAGGAGGTTCGCATGGGACAATTGGTAAACGGCACATGGGTCGATGAATGGTATGATACCAAATCCACCGGTGGCGCATTTGTGCGATCAACCTCGGGGTTTCGCAACTGGGTGACGGCGGATGGGTCGTCTGGATTCAAGGCAGAATCGGGGCGGTACCATTTGTACGTGTCCCATGCCTGTCCGTGGGCGCATCGCACGATGATTTTTCGTGCGCTGAAATCCCTAACGGATCATATTTCCGTGTCCGTTGTGCATCCGGATATGTTGTCCGATGGCTGGACCTTTGGCACGGATTTCGATGGTGCGACGGGGGATGATCTGTTCGGCAAACCCTTCCTACGCGATATTTACACGACTGCCGCCCCGACGATCTCGGGGCGTGTGACCGTGCCGATTCTGTGGGACAAACACACCAACACCATTGTTTCGAACGAAAGCAGCGAGATCATTCGCATGTTCAACTCGGCCTTTGATGGGATCACCGGCAACACAACCGATTACTGGCCCGAGGCCCAGCGCGACGCGATCAAGGACGTCAACACCCGCATCTATTCCGACATCAACAACGGGGTCTATAAATCCGGCTTTGCCACATCCCAAACCGCCTATGACACGGCGGTAACGACCCTGTTCGAGGGGCTCGATTGGGTCGAAGACCGCCTGTCACAATCGCGATACCTGATGGGGGATCACTTGACCGAGGCCGACTGGCGTCTTTTCACCACCCTTGTGCGGTTCGACGCGGTTTATCACCTGCATTTCAAATGTAACCGCAAACGGATCATTGATTACCCGAACCTTTGGGGGTTCACCCGCGAGCTGTACCAAATCGATGGGGTCAAAGAGACGGTGAACATGGATCACATCGTGCGGCATTATCATTTCTCACATGAAACGATAAACCCGCATCGGATCATTCCGATCAACCCACAGCTTGACTTTGAAGCGCCTCACGGTCGCGGATAACCGCATCGCCATAATGTTGGACCATCGCCGCCAAATCGGCCGGCGGTGTTTCGGCAGGCACCATGGCGCGGGCATTTGACACATGGGTGAAAATGCTTCCGTCCGAGAAAAAGCTCCGCCCCGTGACAAACACGAACTGGGCCTCTGGTCGGCGATAGCTGGCAAAATCGGTGACTGAAAACGACGCATCGACGGCCATCGTTAGGTTCATCACCACAATATCAACGTCGTTCTCGCGCAGGGTTTCGATGGCGGCTTCGGGCGTTGCCGTGTGCCACACGTGGGCGCCTTGGCGCTCCAGATGGCTTTGCCACAGCATGGCGAGGTCGATGTTGGTTTCCACAATCAAGACGCGCATTCTTGCCTCCGTTTCTAACGGCCCTTTCGCCGCACACACACACGTGGGGAAAGAACAAAACCGTTAAGTTAATATTTTAGCGATAGACGTTAATTTTGTCTGAACACTTGCGGTAAGTTCCAAAATCCGCTTTGAACGGGGCAAATAAAAGGGGAAATTATGACCACTTGGATCACAGTATGCGAAACCTGCAAGCACGAAGACTGGCAGGAGCGTGGCGTCGAAGTCACCGATGGGGATGCGCTTGCGACATTGGTTGAGGCCGCCGCCAAGACCGCCGAAGGCGATGTGAAAACACGCCGCCACTCCTGCCTTATGGGGTGCAAGATGGCGTGTAACATCACGATCCAAGCCGAGGACAAACTCTGTTACACCCTGTCCAACTTTGACCCAGTCGAGGGCGACGCCGAGGCCATTGTTGGCTTTGCTGCCCTCCATAGCGCCAGCGAAACCGGTCAGGTGCCGTACCGCACGTGGCCCGAGGGCGTCAAAGGTCACTTTACAACGCGCCACCCCCCGCTTCCGACCTCCGAATGACCGACAAGCGCGATCATGGCGGCGGAATTGACGCCGCCCGTGCCATCTATGGCGGGGACCGGTCGGATTGGATTGATCTGTCGACGGGGATTAACCCCGTACCCTATCCCATTCCCGACCTCCCTCTTGACGCGTGGACGGCCCTGCCCGATCAAAAGGCACAGGATGATTTGATCACCGCCGCGCGCCGGTTTTGGTCTGTGCCCGACGGTGTTGACATCATCGCGACCAACGGGGCATCGGCGCCGATTGCGCAATTGCCTGGCCTGTTGCCCGCCGACACCTATCACATCACGACGCCCACCTATAACGAACATGCCGCCGCCTTTGAAACGCACGGCTGGTCCGCCTCTGATGGGGCGGCTGCCGCGCGCACTGTGGTGCATCCAAACAACCCCGACGGGCGCATCTGGTCCGCCGACGATCTGCCTTCTGGCCCTATGACCGTCATCGATGAGAGCTTCTGCGATGTTATGCCCGACGCAAGCCTGATGGCGCTCTCTGCGCGACCTAACACCCTGATTCTCAAGAGTTTTGGTAAATTTTGGGGCTTGGCCGGTCTACGGCTTGGCTTTGTGATTGGGGACCCAAAATTGGTGGGGCGGCTTCGTGATATCCTTGGACCTTGGCCCGTGTCTGGCCCTGCGCTTGCCATTGGCACGGCGGCATTGAACGACCCGAAATGGGCCGATGCCACCCGTGCAGATCTTGCCCGTGACGCCCGCCGTCTTGATGCGCTGATGGCCCAACATGACATCAAACCTGTTGGCGGCACTGACCTGTTTCGTCTTTATGACGTGAGCGACGCCGCAGCATGGCAAGACCGTCTGGGACAGTCGCATATCCTTGGGCGCATCTTCCCCTATTCGGATCGCTGGCTGCGACTTGGCCTACCCTCGCCCGCCCATTGGGACCGGCTTGAGGCAGCGCTATGACGGCCACTGTTGCAATCGCGATGCTGCTCGATGCCCTGTTGGGCGAGCCCAAATGGCTTTGGTCCCGCTTCCCCCACCCTGCGGTGTTGATGGGGCGCTTGGTCGGCACATGTGATGCGCGGTTTAATGAGGGCCGCGCGAAACGGATCAAAGGTGCGGCGGTCATGGCCGCGCTTGTGATCTGCGCGGCCCTTCTTGGATGGATCATCGACGCCATACCCGATTTTGGCATCCTTCCCATCCTCATCGGCGCAATCCTTATTGCCCAGAAAAGCCTCTGCGAACATGTCTCGGCGGTGGCCGATGCGCTTCGGGTCTCCACGGAACAGGGTCGCGCATCCGTCGCCATGATCGTTGGGCGCGACACCACCGATATGACACCCAGCGACGTGTCCCGTTCCGCCATCGAAAGCGCCGCCGAGAACCTATCCGATGGCGTCATCGCGCCTGTGTTCTGGTTCCTGATCGCCGGCCTTCCCGGGTTGCTGGTCTACAAAATCACCAACACCGCCGATAGCATGATCGGCTATCGCACCCCCCGCCACGAGAAATTCGGCTGGGCGGCGGCGCGGCTTGACGACGTTCTGAACTGGGTGCCCGCGCGCATCACCGCCCTGTTGATTGCGCTCTGCCACAACACCCTGTCATCCCTTGATATCATCCGCCGCGACGCGCCACTTCATCGCTCGCCCAATGCCGGATATCCCGAAACCGCGATGGCCGTGGCCATTGACGTGTCGCTTGCTGGCCCCAGAAGCTATGACGGCAAGAAACAGGATTTTCCATTCGTTCACCCCGAAGGCGCCGCTACGCTCACTCCCGCTCATATTGATGCGGCGGTTCGTGCGCTCTGGCGGACATGGGGTGGCGCGTTTATCATCGTAACTATCATCGCCCTTCTGTTCTAAGGACCCTGACCATGAAATTGACCGCCCTTCTTGCGACGCTTGCCGTTGCCGCGACCACGCATTCCGCCGCTGCCAACTGTGGCGGGTCGTTTTCATCCTTCGTCAAGGGTTTGAAATCCGAGGCCATGTCCCACGGCGCGTCCCAATCCACGGTCGACGCGTTTTTCGCAGGTGTGCGTCAGGACCAGCGCACCCTTGATGCCGACCGTTCCCAAGGGTTCTTCAAGAAGTCCTTTATCGATTTTGCCCGTGCGGTGATTTCCAACAACCGCATGGATCATGGCCGCAACAACGGGCGCAAATATGACGCGATCTTTGACCGTGCCGAACGCGAATACGGCGTGTCGCGTGGGGTTTTGTTGGCGTTCTGGGCGCTTGAAACGGATTACGGCGCGGTGCAGGGCGACTTTAACACGTTGAATTCGCTTGTGACTTTGGCCCACGATTGCCGCCGCCCCGAATTGTTCCGCCCACAGGTATTCGCGGCACTTGAACTGTTTGAACGGGGCAACTTCGATCCTGCCCGCACCACGGGCGCGTGGGCTGGTGAAATCGGGATGGTGCAAATGCTGCCCGAAGACATCATCGAAAACGGTGTGGATGGCGACGGCGACGGGCGCGTTTCGTTGAAGACCTCGGCACCGGACGCGTTGTTGTCTGGGGCGAACATGTTGCACGATTTGGGCTGGCGCGCGAATGAACCGTGGCTCCAAGAGGTCACCGTGCCACAGAATTTGGACTGGGAAGACACCGGTCTGACGCATAAGAAATCCGGCGCGGAATGGGCCGCCTTGGGCGTAAAACCAACCAACGGAAGCCTGTCCGACCTGCCCGCGTCAATCATCCTACCGATGGGACGCAAGGGGCCAGCGTTTATCGCCTATCCGAACTTTGACGTGTATTTCGAATGGAACCAGAGCTTTGTCTATGTAACCACCGCCGCCTATTTCGCGACCCGCCTCGAAGGCGCACCTGTGTTTACGGCGGGTTCCCCCGATCCGTCTCTGTCTGACGCGCAAATGAAATCCCTTCAGACCAAGCTCCAGAAACGTGGGTATGATGTGGGGAAAATCGACGGCATCCTTGGTGCGAAAACCCGCGCAGCCGTTCAGGCCGAACAAAAACGTCTGGGCCAGCCCGCCGATGCATGGCCGACAGCCGCGCTTTTGAACGCGTTGTAAAATCAGGTTGGTGGTCGCCTAGGCCACCAATTCCTCGGCCTTGCGCAGGTCCACACTGACCAATTGGCTGACGCCTTGTTCGGCCATGGTCACCCCAAACAGGCGATCCATCCGCGCCATCGTCACCGCGTGGTGCGTGATGATCAGGAACCGCGTGTTCGTGCGGCGCACCATCTCGTCCAATAGATCACAGAACCGCGTCACGTTGGCATCATCGAGCGGCGCGTCGACCTCGTCCAGAACACAGATCGGCGCAGGGTTTGCAAGGAACACCGCAAAGATCAGCGCAAGCGCGGTCAGCGTCTGTTCGCCACCCGACAACAGGCTGAGCGTGCTGAGTTTCTTACCCGGCGGTTGGCACATAATTTCGAGACCAGCGTCCAGCGGATCGTCGCTTTCGACCAGCAAAAGCTCCGCCTCGCCGCCACCAAACAGGTGTTGGAACAATAGGGTAAAGTTGCTGTTCACCTGCTCAAACGCCGTCAACAAACGTTCGCGACCCTCTTTGTTCAGGCTCGCGATACCAGAGCGCAGCTTGTGCACCGCCTGTTCAAGATCGATCTTTTCGATGCGCAGGTTGTCGTGTTCCTGCTGGACCTCATAGGCGTCCTCTTCGGCGCGCAGGTTCACCGCACCCAACGAATCCCGCTGCCGTTTCAAACGGTTCACATCCGCCTCGATCACCTCGGACGCGGGCATGGCGTCAGGGTTGATTTCTAGCGTCTCGAGCAATGTCTCGGGCGTCGTTTCTTGGTCTTCTGCAATGCGTTCGGCGGCCTGCGCAACCGTGTCCAAGGCGGCCTCGGCGCGGGCTTCGGAACGGGCGCGGGCCTCGCGGGCTTCGCCGGCGGTGCGTTCGCAATCGCGCTCTTCGGCGACGGCCTCGCGCAGGGTGTTTTCCGCACCGGCCAATGCCTCAGACGCAATCCCCCGACGTTCTTCTGCGGCCTCGATCGCCTCGCCCAGCTCTTCGCGTTTGGCTGTGATTTCCTCAGGTGCGACGATCGCATCCTCAAGGGCGTCTTCGTTTTCGGCCTTGCGTTCGGCCAGTTCATCGATCCGCGTGGTCGCCGTGTCCAAACGGTGACGCCAGCCGCTGATTTCCTTGGTGATTTCTTGGCTGCGCTTGGTACGGCGTTCGCCTTCGCGGCGCAGTTCATCTTGGATGCTGCGTTTGGTCATCATAGTGATGCGCGCCGCCTCGACGGTCATTTTGATGTCTTCAACGGCACCGCGCGCGGCATCCAAATCGCCCAGATCGGCCACGCCCGCCTCGGCGTCGCGCAGACGGGTGCGGGCAGCCATCGCCTCTTCTTCGTGACGAGCCACGGCAAGCGTGAGGCTCTCGACTTTGCCGTTTGCGATGCTTTGTTCGGCCTCGGCACGTGACAGGGCGCGACCGGTGTCGCTCATGTCGCGGTCAGCCAGACGGCGGGCATCGCGGGCAGATTGGTCCGCATGGGTCAGGTCGGCCAACTGGGCGGTGATGTCATCATGGGTGGCCACGGCGGTCTCGGCGCGGGCCTCGGCGACTTCAAGGTCGGCCTTCATCGACACCAGTTTGTTCAACTGCTGCAACCGCAACGCGGCAGCGCTTGGCGCATCCTCGGCACCGGCACGGAACCCGTCCCAACGCCACAGATCGCCCTCGATGCTGACGACGCTTTGACCGGGCAACAAGGCGGCCTGAATGGCGGCACCGTCGGCGGCATCGACCAGACCAACCTGCCCGATCCGGCGCGCCAACACATGTGGCACGGTCACATATTCGTTCAACGCACGGACACCGGACGGCAACCCCTGATGCGCGTCATATTCCGGCAAATCAACCCAGCCAGACATCTGATCGGCGGCGATTTCCGGCGCACGAAGATCCTCGGCCAAGGCCGCTCCCAGCGCCTTTTCATAGCCCGTGTCCACACGCACCTGATCGATCACCTGACCGTCTTCGGACGCGTCCCGTTCTACCAATCGCGCCAGCGCAGACACCTCAGCGCGGATGGCGTTTGCCTCCCCCTCGGCTTCGCTTCGCGCTGCGCGGGCGATGGTTTCTTGGGACTGCATTTCGGTGCGCGCCTCTTCGGCCTCGATTAGGGCGGCCTCGGCGACCTCGGTGGCCTCTTCTGCGGCGGCTTGGGCGATTTCGGCGGCCTCATACGCGGCTTCGGCTTCGACCAGTGCGGTCTGTGCGGCCCCCATCGCGTCATTGGCGCGGGCGGCTTCGGCTTCGCTTTGGGTTAGGGCCTTTTGCGTGTCGGCCAACAGACGGTTCGCGGATTGGTGGCGGGCCGACAGACGGGCCACGTCTTCGGTCATCTCGCCCAGATGTTCTTCTTGTTCGGCCAAAGCCTCGGCGGCGGTGCGGGCCTGTTCTTGGGCCTCGGCCAGTGCGTCATCGGCGCCCTCATGGGCCTTTTGGATCTGGTCCTGCTCCCATTCGAGCCGCTCAATCGTTTCGCCGGCGTCCTTATTCAGACCCGCCTCGCGCTCCATATCTGCGCCCAGCTGCATGATCCGGTTTTGCAGGGTGCGGATCAAGTCCTGTGCCTGCGTTTCCTGATCATCCAGCGCATCGCGTTGCACCAACAGACGTTGCAGGATCGCGGCGGCGATGGCCTCTTCTTCGCGAAGGGGCGGTAGTACATCTTCGGCGGTTTGGCGGGCGGTCGCGGCCTGACGGGCGGCGGTTTCGGCGGCGGCGGCGGCGCGCGTGCGTTCGGTGAATTCTTCGGCGGCGGTCTGGCGGGCGGTGTCGGCCTCTTTCCAGCGACGGAACAGCAACATACCCTCGGCGCGGCGAAGGTCGGTGCCAATGCTGCGATACCGTTCGGCCTGTTTCGCCTGACGGGCAAGGGTCGAGAGCTGCGCGGCGAGTTGCTCCAACACGTCTTCGACACGGGCAAGGTTGGTCTCTGTGCCCTTAAGTTTCAATTCCGCCTCATGGCGCCGCGCATAGAGACCGGAAATACCAGCGGCCTCTTCCAAGATACGGCGGCGGGCCTTGGGTTTCGCGTTGATCAATTCGCTGATCATCCCTTGGCGCACAAGCGCGGGGGAATGGGCACCGGTGGAGGCGTCGGCGAACAACATCTGGACGTCACGCGCCCGCACATCACGGCCGTTGGTTTTATACGCAGACCCCGCATCACGGGTGATCCGGCGCACCACATCAAGTTGGTCCAGTTCGTTGAACCCAGCAGGCGCGAGCCGTTCGGAGTTATCAATCGTCAGGCTGACCTCGGCGAAATTGCGGGGGTTGCGCGACGACGTGCCGGCAAAGATCACGTCCTCCATGCCGCCGCCGCGCATCGCCTTGGCACGGGTTTCGCCCATGACCCAACGCAGACCTTCAAGCAGATTCGATTTCCCACAGCCGTTCGGCCCGACAACGCCGGTCAGACCATCCGCGATCACCAGATCGGTCGGGTCAACAAAGCTTTTGAAGCCATTGAGACGTAGTCGTGAAAAACGCAAATGCGGGTCCTTGGTGATTCCAGTGGTTAAAAACCTTTGAATCATGTGGTTAACGAGTCAACGGAAAACCCGAAATATGCCCGCAAACCCCGACTTATCCACAAGATATGGCCGTTTGCCCCCTGTCTTGGGGGTGTATTTCGGTGAAATTACGTCGTGAACCTGCTTGACCATCACGACACAAACGGCGCAAATGGCCCCTGTATGGTTCCCCGTTTGGGGATGAATTGGGAATTTGGTTCAATACCAAAGCCGCCCCCGCGACTGTAAGCGACGAGCGTAACGCCAAACCACTGATGCACCGCATCGGGAAGGGGCCGGACCGCAGTGACCCGCAAGCCAGGAGACCAGCCATGCGACATGTGATGCGGACGGGGTGATCCGCGGGGACAGATGTGTTTCCCGCCCCCTTTATATAGGACGACCGATATGGCGAAGATTCCAGCAACCGTTGTGACCGGATTTTTGGGCGCAGGCAAAACGACATTGATCCGACACATGTTGGAAAATTCCGAAGGTCGCCGCATCGCGTTGATCATCAACGAATTTGGCGATCTTGGCGTGGATGGCGACATCCTTAAGGGCTGTGGAGATGAAACCTGCACCGAAGACGACATCATGGAGCTGTCCAACGGCTGTATCTGTTGCACCGTCGCCGACGATTTCATTCCGACCATGGAAAAGCTGTTGTCCCGTGAGGACAAGCCAGACCACATCGTGATCGAAACATCCGGCCTTGCCCTGCCCCAGCCGTTGGTGCGCGCGTTCAACTGGCCCGAAATTTCCACCAAGGTGACCGTCGATGGTGTGGTGACCGTTGTTGATGGCCGTGCCGTGTCCGATGGCGTGTTTGCCCATAACGTGGCCGCCGTTGATGCCCAACGCAAGATGGACGAGAACCTCGACCACGAGACCCCCCTGTCCGAGCTGTTCGAAGACCAGATCGCCTGTGCCGATATGATCGTCGTGAACAAGGCCGACCTGTTGGACGCGGGTGCCGCCGACGCATTGGTTGCGAAATTACTGGACGAGAGCCGCGATGGCGTGCAGGTCGTCAAGGCGTCCCACGGCGCATTGCCTGTGGATGTGTTGCTTGGCCAAGGGGCCAGCGCCGAGGCCACATTGGACGCCCGCCACGAAGTGCACCACCACCACGATGACGACCACCATCACGATCATGATGACCATGATCACGGGCATCACCACCATCATCACGATGAACACGGCCACGACGAATTCGAGAGCTTTGTCGTCACCCTGCCTGAACTGGCCGACGCGGCCGCGTTCTCCGACCAAGTTGTTTCCGTCATCAAGGACCACGGCATTCTACGTCTTAAGGGGTTCGCCGCCGTTGCGGGCAAACCCATGCGTTTGACATTGCAGGCGGTTGGTCCGCGCATCGACACCTATTTCGACCGTCCGATTGCCGCGAATGAAGCCCGCGAAACCCGTCTGGTTGTCATCGGCCACCACGGTCTTGATCAGGCCGCCATCACCAAGGCCCTCTCCGCATGAGCCTAACGTTCGGTCTTGAGAGCCCGCTGACGGATGAGGCACGCGTCCTTTTGGCCGGAAGCGATGCGGCCCTGCGCGAAGTCTATACTGAGGACGAATGTTTCACCCTCGACCCAGAGGAGCTCGACATTCCAGCGGTGTTTTTCATCGTCGCCCGTCTCGATGGTGTCGCCGTTGGTTGTGTCGCCATGGTGAAATGCGGCGACTATGTCGAAGTAAAACGTCTGTTTGTGTCCCCCAAAGGGCGTGGACACGGCGTCGGACGCGCCTTGATGGAGAACTTCCACCTGCGCGCCGAGGCAATCGACATCCCGCTTGTGCGGCTTGAAACCGGTGAAAAACTTGCTGCGGCGGTGAAACTGTACCGTTCGCTTGGCTATGTCGAAATCGGGCCGTTTGGCGAATATGACGATCATCCCGCCAGCCTATTTATGGAAAAGACCCTGTAATGCACCTTCTTGCTGCGACTGCCGGCGCCGTTGATGACGGCACGGAACCCGTTGATTTGGGACAGACCCCCGCCGATATCGTGTTCATCTCGGCGGCGGATACCGAATTGGCGGCCCTTTCGGTGGCCCGCAGCGAAATGGACGACGCGCCCGATCTTCGGTTGGCGTCAATGATGCATTTGAACCACCCGATGTCGGTGGATTTACACATCGAACACTGTGCGACCAAATCCAAGATCGTGATCGCGCGGGTGCTGGGCGGAACCGGATATTGGAAATACGGCGCGGAACAATACGCAGCGCATTTGCACGCGGCGGGCATCCCGTTTGTCGCCCTTCCGGGGGATGACAAACCCGACGAAGACCTGTGGCAATTGTCCACCGTATCGCGCGAAGATTACGACGCGCTTTGGGCCTATATGGTCGAGGGCGGACCGGAAAACAGCGCGGCGTTTTTGGCCTATGCCAATGCGATGATCACAGGTGGTGAAAAGCCATCGCCCGCGCGCCCCTTGTTGCGGGCCGGTGTGTTTTGGCCTGGTGCTGGGATTGCGGATATCGACGCGGCGCGCGCCGAATGGACGCCCGATGCCCCCGTCGTGCCCATCGTGTTTTACCGCGCATTGGTACAGGGTGCTGGCCTTGCGCCCATCGCGAAACTGACGCGGGCGTTGACGGAACAAGGGCTGAATCCCCTGCCCGTTTTTGTCGCGTCATTAAAGGACCCCGTGTCCGTCGCCACCTTGGACGGGCTGTTCAACGCCGCGCCGCCCGCGGTGATTTTGAACTGTACGTCATTCGCCGTTGGGTCGCCCCACGCTGGGGATGCGGCGACATCTAATCCACTCACGATGCCCGCAGCGAATGACGCGCCGATTTTCCAAACCGTTCTGGCCGCAGGGACCGAGGACACATGGGCCGAGGGCCTCCATGGGTTGTCGGGGCGCGATATCGCCATGAACGTCGCCCTCCCCGAGGTGGACGGACGCATCCTGTCCCGCGCGATTTCGTTCAAGGGTCAGGCGTTCTTTGATGACGCCACCGAATGCCCCATTGCGACCTATCAACCGCAAGAGAACCGGATCGCATTCGTCGCGGAACTGGCGGCGAACTGGGCACGGCTGCGCGCAACCCCCGTGGCCGAACGCAAGGCCGCGTTGGTGCTTGCGAACTACCCGAACAAGGACGGGCGGCTGGCCAATGGCGTCGGGCTTGATACGCCCGCCGCGACGGTGCATGCGTTGAACATCATGGCCGAGGCTGGATATTCCGTGCACCAACGTCCAGCGGATTCGGACGCGCTCATGGCCAAGATCATGGCGGGTCCGACCAATTGGCTTACGGATCGCGCGGATCGTAGTGGTGGTGTGTCTTATGACCTTGAAGATTATCTGACGGTCTATCGTGCATTGCCTGCGGTGGTACGAGATCAGATCGAAGATCGTTGGGGTGCGCCCGAGACCGATCCATTCTGTGAGGATGGTGCGTTCAAGCTGTCGGTTTTCGAATTTGGCAATGCGGTTGTCGGCGTGCAGCCCGCGCGCGGCTATAACATCGATCCGACCGAAACCTATCATTCGCCGGACCTTGTACCGCCGCACAATTATCTCGCGTTCTATTTCTATCTGCGCCACGCCTTTGGCGCGCACGCGATTGTCCACATGGGAAAACACGGGAATATGGAATGGCTCCCTGGTAAGGCCTTGGCCCTGTCAGAGACCTGTATCCCCGAGGCTGTTTTCGGCCCGATGCCGCATATTTACCCGTTTATTGTCAATGACCCCGGCGAAGGCACACAGGCCAAACGCCGCGCGCAGGCCGTGATTATTGACCACCTGACCCCGCCCCTGACCCGCGCAGAGGCCTATGGCCCGTTGAAGGATCTTGAGGCATTGGTCGACGAATATTACGAGGCGGCGGGCATTGATCCGCGCCGCATTGAGGTTTTGAAAAAAGAGATCCTTGCCATGACGTCGGCCACAGGATTGGGCGAGGACGCGGGCCTGACAGGCGAAGATATCGACACGGATTTGGCGACACTGGATGCCTATCTCTGTGAGCTGAAAGAGGCGCAAATCCGCGACGGTCTGCATATTTTCGGCCAATCGCCCGTTGGGGATCAGGAACGCGATTTGCTTCAGGCGTTGGTGCGGGTGCCCCGTGGTGATGGCGGCGGTGCGGACGCATCGGTGATCCGTGCCTTGGCCGATGATTTGGGGTTGGACTTCGATCCCCTGTCGGTCGAGATGTCCGACCGCTGGACCGGTCCGCGCCCCGATGTTTTGGCCGGTATGGCCGACGATAGCTGGCGCAGTGCCGGTGACACGATTGAGCGGCTTGAGATGCTGGCCAGTGCGATTTTGGACGGGACCGAGGCGGCGGTTGGCCCCGCGTCGCAAGCCGTGTTTGACCATGTGGCCGTCACTGTGCGACCGACCCTTGCGGGATGCGGTCCCGCCGAAGGGGGGGGGCTTCTCACCGCCCTTAACGGGCAGTTCGTCGCCCCCGCGCCATCCGGCGCACCAACCCGCGGTCGTCTCGATGTGCTGCCTACGGGGCGTAATTTCTTTAGCGTCGATAGCCGCGCGGTGCCGACACCGACCGCATGGGCCTTGGGATGGAAATCGGCGAACCTGTTGATCGAAAAACACCTTCAGGATCATGGAGATTGGCCGCGAAGCCTGCTTGTGACGGCATGGGGTACGGCCAATATGCGCACCGGTGGCGATGATATCGCACAGGCGATGGCGTTGATGGGCGTGAAACCAAAATGGGACAGCGCAAACCGGCGCGTGACGGGGTTTGAGATCCTTCCCGAGGGCGTTTTGGGCCGCCCCCGCGTCGATGTGACCCTGCGGATTTCCGGTTTCTTCCGAGATGCATTTCCACAATTGATCGCCCTATTTGATAGCGCCGCGCGTGCCGTCATGGCACTGGACGAGAGCGAAGCCCAAAACCCCGCCGCCGCCCGTATGCGGACCGATGGTGGCGCGCACCGTGTCTTTGGGTCGAAACCCGGGGCATATGGCGCAGGGCTTCAGGCAATGATCGATGAACGTCTTTGGAACGACAAGGCCGATCTAGCCGAGGCCTATCTGGAATGGGGCAGCTATGCCTATGGCAAAGACGCCGAAGGCAAACGTGACCGCGCCGGATTTGAAGCCCGCCTGTCACAGGCCGAGGCCATCGTACAGAACCAAGACAACCGCGAACATGACCTGTTGGACAGCGACGATTATTACCAATTCGAAGGGGGCGCGGCAGCCGCCGTTGAGACCCTTCAGGGGCAGGCGCGTACGATCTATCACAACGACCATTCCCGCCCCGAACGGCCCGTCATTCGCACGCTTGAGGACGAGATGGGTCGCGTCGTGCGGTCCCGTGTGGTGAACCCGAAATGGATCGATGGTGTCAAACGTCATGGGTACAAAGGCGCGTTCGAGATCGCCGCGACGGTGGATTACATGTTCGCCTTTGCCGCGACGACGGGTGCCGTAAAGTCGCACCATTTTGATGCGGTTCATGCGGCGTTCATTGATGACGACGACACACGTCAATTCATAGAGAACCACAATGCGCCAGCCCTTCGGGAAATTGCGGAACGTCTTGAGGAGGCAATCGATCGGGGTCTTTGGATGCCGCGCTCCAATTCTGCGCGCGCTATGTTGGAACGACTACGCAACACGTCCTAGGAACAGTCCAGCCCTGCCTTGACCAAGGCGGGGTCGCCTTCGAAGTCAAGCCCAGTGTGGGTGTCACCGTATTCGATGTTACCCTCAAATACGCCCTCAATGCTTTCGAAGAGAACGACCCGCGCATCACGCGTCGTTTTCGTGGCGATGGTACAACCGGACACGGTTTCGATTGCAACAAACGCGTGCCCCATCACCGGACCAAGCTGCGAGGGCCGCAGGAAATTGGTGCGCACGGCCTCGGCACGGTCACCTTTGACGCGAACGACAAAGTCGCTTTAGCCGACGGAAATGGGTGTGCCTTCGACACCGAAGAATTCTGGTGACGGCCCATCACATGCCGTCACCGCAGTCAAACACACTATGCTAAGGATTCGTTTCATAGGGCCTCCACTGCATCTGGAATATGAAACCTTAGTTAACCGATGATTAACGACAGCAGCCCTTGCATCCGCGTGGGCGGCCCGTCACACTGCCCCAAAGCCGAGGAGAATTGAGATGAGCGACGACACAGACCGCCACACCATGAAGATGATCAAAAAGAAAGCCGCCCGTGATAAAATCATGGCAGGCAAGACCGACAAAAAGGGTCTGATCATCGTGCATACCGGCAAGGGAAAGGGTAAATCTTCAGCCGCGTTCGGGATGATTTTCCGCTGTATCGCGCATGATATGAAATGCGGTGTCGTGCAGTTCATCAAGGGCGGCATGTCCACCGGTGAACGGGACCTGATCCTGTCGAAATTCTCGGACGAATGCGAATTTCACACGATGGGCGAAGGGTTTACCTGGGAGACCCAAGACAAATCACGCGACACCGAAATGGCGCAGGCCGCATGGGCCAAGGCCAAAGATCTGATCCGCGACCCCGCCAACAAGATGGTTTTGCTTGATGAAATCAACATCGCGATCCGCTATGACTATGTGGATATCAACGAAGTTGTCGAATTCCTTGCGACCGAAAAACCCGACATGACCCACGTGGTTTTGACCGGCCGCAACGCCAAGGACGACCTGATCGAAATCGCCGATCTGGTCACCGAAATGGAGCTGGTGAAACACCCGTTCCGCTCTGGCGTAAAGGCACAGATCGGCGTTGAATTCTAGAAATTCGCCGCAACACGAAAGGCCGGCGGGATGCCATCGTCCCGCCCGTCAAGCATCAGGTCGCACATGACCTCGGCGACCTTGGGCGCCATGCCAAATCCGATCTTAAACCCGCCATTTGCGATGAAGTGCCCCTCACGATTGGGGTATGGGCCCAGCATCGGCGCACGGGTTTTCGCGCGGGGCCGCACACCCGCCCAGCGTTCAATTACGGGCGCATCCGCCAACATCGGGAACGCATTCACCGCGCGGGCGATCACATCGTCCAACTGCTCATCCGTCTGATCAGGTGTATCAAAATACCGTTCGCTTGTTGATCCAATCGCCACGGTGCCATCGACATGCGGCACGATATGGGTCCAATCCGCGAAGAGCTGTGGCAAGCCGCGCGCGTCAAATTTCAACAGGGCCGCCTGCCCCTTGACCCCATTGCCAAGCGCCAGATCGAATTCGTCACACAGCTCAAGCAACCCGTGATAGCCCTTGGCATGAAGCACCACGCCCTCTTCGCGCCCGTCGGTCACAATCTCGGCCCCAAGCGCAACAACCGCCGCCGCCAAGGCGTCACAGGTCATGCGCGGGTGCATCCGCCCCGACAGGGTATCAAACACCAACAGGCCCGTCGGCGATTTCGGGGCCCAGCCCGCGTGATCCTCCGCAGACACCACGGACCACGTCGCCCGTCCGCGCCACAGCTCCGCCGCCTGATCAATCCGTTCCCGCGCAAGGGTCAAGGTGTGGTCATCCGCAATGGGTTGCAGCCGGCCCAGCCGCCCGTATCCCGTCGCCTTCCCACCCGTGTTTTCCACATCACACCAGAATGCCTCGGCCCCAATTAGGCTCTGGAATTGGAATTCTTTCTTATCGTCCCAGCGTTCCGGCGTATGCGGGGCCAGCGCGCCGATGATGCCCCCACTTGACCCTGCGCCCACACCGAACGGATCGATCACACGCACGGTCGCGCCCCGCATCAACGCGGCAAATGCCGTCGACAACCCAAAAATCCCAGCGCCATAGATGGTGATATCAACCATTGCAAAACCCGTCCTGCTTGCGCATTGTCGCGCGACTTTCTCTTTAGGGTATCTTGGCACAATGAACCAGACGGCAGATCTTGAATGGCGCGATGACGCGATCCCTGTTTCCACGCGGTTTGATGATCCGTATTTCTCGATCCACAACGGTTTGGCCGAGACCCAGCACGTGTTTCTGGGCGGCAATGATTTGCCTGCGCGGTTTACCGACGGGTTTCACATCGCAGAACTTGGCTTTGGCACGGGGTTGAACATGCTGGCCACGTTATTGGCGTGGCGCGCGGCGGGCGTCGATGGGACCCTTCGCTTCACCAGCTTTGAGGCCTATCCGATGGAGAGCGACGACATCGCCCGCGCCCTGCGTGCCTTTCCCGAGGCCGAGGCGATTGCCGGTCCCTTCCTTGAACAATGGCGCAGCGGCGCGCGCACGATCATCACCGACGACATGCACGCCGAGATCATTATCGGTGACGCGCGCACCAATGTTGCCGCATGGGACAACCGTGCCGACGCGTGGTTTTTGGATGGGTTTTCGCCCGCGAAAAACCCCGAGCTGTGGGAGG
This sequence comes from uncultured Halocynthiibacter sp., assembly GCA_947503035.1. Classification (GTDB taxonomy): domain Bacteria; phylum Pseudomonadota; class Alphaproteobacteria; order Rhodobacterales; family Rhodobacteraceae; genus CANNCD01. The sequence continues at coordinate 52,784 of CANNCD010000008.1, read as the reverse complement.
CCGATTTGATGAATGCCGTTGGCGCGCATACCGCCGAAAACGGCACCTGCGCGACCTATACGGCGGCGGGATTTGTGCGCCGCAACCTTGCGGATGCGGGGTTCGAGATCGAACGCGTTCAGGGCTTTGGCCGCAAACGCCACATGACCGTCGGTAAACTTATCGGGTCTTAAGCTCATCCATCAGGCGCCAAGGCTGGGTCTGGCCCGCCAGTTTCGCGCGATAGACACCCAAGGATTCCGTGACGCGCATCACATAGTTGCGGGTTTCACGGAACGGGATGTGTTCAATCCAATCCACGACATCAACATTGCTTGAGCGTGGATCATCGCCATCAGACCACCGGCGCGCCCGTGTCGGCCCCGCGTTATAGGCCACGGAAATCAGAACCGGATTGCCGCCAAATTCGTCGGACAATTGACGCAAATACGCCGTGCCTAGACGGGCGTTATAGGCCGGTTCGAACAGGCGTTCGGCGGAGTATGTCGTGCCGACCTTTTTCGCCATGTCCTGTGCTGTGCCGGGCATCAATTGCATCAAACCCCGCGCGCCAACGCCGCTTTGGGCGGTGGGCAGGAACTCGCTCTCCCGACGCGCAATCGCCAGTGCAAATTCGGGCGCGATGTCATTGTTTTGCGATACCAGCGTGGACAAAGGGAAGTAGGAATCAAGGATCAAGTCCCCAAATTGAATGGCCCGTTTCGCCGTCAAAAGCGCGGCGTAATTCGCATCAAGGTCAAGCGCAAGCGCCGCCAGTTGCCCCCGTTCGCGGTGGGACATGGTCTCGGCGATATGGGCAAAGAACCGTGCGGACAGACGATCCTCGCCCGCGTGGTGCAACAAGATCGCGGCCTGTACGACGGGGCGGTTCAAGAACGCCGCATCACGGTATGATCCAAAATCCTCGCGGCCCAGCAACGCCGCATCCATCGGGGCGTTGATTTTCTCGGCGGCGAGCTGACCATAGAAGGACGACTGGTGCTGTGCCCCCTTGGCATAGGCGGCATTGGCGGCGGCGCGATCACCCAGTTTTTCATAGGCGCGGCCTTCCCAATATCCGGCGCGTCCAAGGCTGATGGGGGTGGCAACGGCGCCGCGGAAGCGTGTGAAATGGGTCAGGGCCGTACGTGGATCGTTAAGATACGTCAGCGCAAGATAGCCCGACAGCCATTCAAGATCGGCGAAATTGCTGCCCTCGGTCAAACCATGTTTCGACGCGATCTGATAGGCAAGACGCGGGCTGCCCTCGCGCATTTCGGCACGGGCATAGGTCCGGCGCCGCGAACCCCATTTTTCGGGTTGGCCAAGCGAGGTGCCGCGCTCGAGCATCAACTCAATCGCACCGTCGCTGCGCCCTTTGCGGGCACGCCATTCGAACCGTTCAAAGGCCAGACCAGCGCCGTTTTGGAAATCGGCGGGCACGGCCTCGATCAGGGCATCAACGCCGTCCACCTGCGCCCGAAGGCCCAGACGCGCGCGTGATGACGCCTGCCAACGGGTGTCAACAAGCGGGAACATCATGCGGGCGGCGTCGGCGTGGCCTTCCCAGATCAGATAATCCAGACGGGCCTCGTGCATACCGGCCAAGGTATCCGCGTAACCGTCAATGAACGCGTCATGTTCTGCCTGCGTGAGGACCATGGTTTTCCATGCCTCACGGATGACCTCGCGGGCCTTGGTGCGTTGATTATTCGCCGCAAGAGCCCGCGCATAGGCCAGTGCGCCGGTGCCGGTTTGCGGGGCTTGGTCGGCGAAATAGGCGCGGATCCAACCGGCATTGCCGGTGTCTGCCATCGCTCCCTCGCCGCGTTTCACGAGCAACGGAATACCGGGCCAATCGCCATTGCGTGCCACAAAATCGGGGTACGCCCCAGGGGCACCACGCCCCGCCCGCAGGTAATGCCAATCAATCACATCAAGCGTCACCGTGCCACCGCGACGGGCCGTGCGCCGTGCGCCGTCCCAATCGCCCGCGCGCATCTGTTCAAGCGCCTCGGTCAAGGCCGCAGAAGCCGCGTTTTGCGACACCGCAGGCATCACACCGATGAAAATCAACCAAATCGTTACCAAAATCGCACGCATTTTCGGGTGTCCCGTTCTTATTTTTGCTCGTTTTACCCAAAACAAGATCAGGAAACCCCGAAAGAGGCAACGCACAATCTTGGCATTTGGTGTGAACGCGGCTAGGTTCCGCCCAAATCAATAGGCGATTCAGCCACCAGCAAGGAGACGTGTCATGTTCAAAGGGTCAATCCCAGCACTAGTGACGCCGTTTAACAACGGCCAAGTGGATGTTGATGCGCTTAAGAAACTTGTAGACTGGCATGTGGCCGAAGGGTCATCCGCGATTGTGCCTGTTGGCACCACCGGCGAGAGCCCAACATTGTCCCACGCCGAACACGAACAGGTTGTTGAGGTCGTCGTGGCCGCCGCTGCGGGTCGTATTCCGGTGATCGCGGGTGCCGGTTCCAACAACACCGCCGAGGCCATCGCACTGGCCCAGCACGCCGAACGTGTGGGTGCCGATGCGGTTTTGGTCGTGACGCCATATTACAACAAGCCGACCCAGCGTGGTTTGCTGGCCCATTTCAACGCCATCGCCGATGCTGTGAAATTGCCGATCATCATCTATAACATCCCTGGTCGGTCCATCATTGATATGTCGAACGAAACCATGGCGACGCTCGCGAAACGCGACAACATCATCGGTGTCAAAGACGCGACCGGCGATATCGGCCGTGTGAACCAAGCCCGCGCCGCCTGTGGCAAGGACTTTGTCCAACTGTCCGGCAACGACGACATCGCGCTTGGCTTTAACGCCCATGGCGGTGTTGGCGCGATTTCCGTGACGGCGAATGTTGCACCAAAGCTCTGCGCCGAATTTCAGGCCGCGACCCTTGCGGGGGATTTCGTGACCGCGCTTGAATATCAGGATCGTCTTATGCCATTGCACACTGCGATCTTTATCGAGCCTGGTCTGGTTGGAGCGAAATACTGTTTGTCCGTTCTGGGCAAATGTTCCGATGAGGTCCGCCTGCCGCTGACCGAATTGGAAGCCGAAACCAAAGCCACGCTGGACGCCGCAATGCGCCACGCGGGTCTGATCAACTAGGGCCCTATCACAGACATGAATTCTAAAAACCGCGCTGATCCCAGTGCGGTTTTTGCTTTTGGGCCACAGGTGCGCGCCCGACAATGTGTGACCACTCTGGACTCTGGTCGGCTTCGATCATAAATGATGGATATGGCTAAGAAAAAAACCGCAGAAGAACTCAACTACAAAGTGATCGCCGAGAACCGGCGCGCGCGCTATGACTATGCCATCGAGGATGATCTCGAATGTGGCGTGATCCTGCTTGGGTCCGAGGTCAAGTCGATGCGCGTGGGGCAAACGAACATCGCCGAGAGTTACGCCGCGGTTGAAGATGGCGAGTTGTGGCTGGTGAACAGCTATGTCGCGCCATACAAAAATTCCAAGATGTTCCCGCACGAAGAACGTCGTCGCCGCAAATTGTTGGCGTCCAACAAGGAGCTCGCTAAGCTCTGGGCCGCCACTGCGAAAAAGGGCATGACCCTTGTGCCGCTGGTTATGTATTTCAACCACAAGGGATACGTGAAGATTAAGATCGGCATCGCCAAAGGTAAGCAAAACCACGACAAACGCGCGTCGGATGCGAAACGCGATTGGGGTCGTCAAAAGGCGCGCCTGTTGCGTGACCGTGGGTAACACGGGAACGACCCGAGTCTTTTCCCCTTAGTTTCCATTCACATTTCGTTCAGTATTTAGGCAGACCTCAGGGGTGGGCCCTCCTTTGGTGTGCGTAAATGGCCCGTTTGAAGGGAAAGAAACATGGAACTTATCGTAAGTCTGATTGCTGGTGCTGTTGGTGGTAACGCTGCTGGTGGTGTTCTTAAGAACCTGAACCAAGGCACATTGATCAACTCTATTGCTGGTATCGTTGGCGGTGGTCTTGGTGGTCAAATCCTTGGCATGGTTGGTGCGGGTGGTCTGGCCGATGGCGGCATGGATATCGCGGGAATCATCGGCCAAGTTGCATCCGGTGGCGTCGGCGGTGGTGCCGCATTGGCCGTGTTCGGCATCATCAAAAAGATGATGGCAAAGTAATATACATAAAAAACAGGCGCCGAACCGGTCATATCGCACCGGCGGCGCCTGTTTGTCTTGCCTATCGCCCCTTCGCCGGATAGCAAGACAGAAAATGATTTAGGGGGCGATATGTACGCAGACGATCCCAAAACGCTGGTGTCGACCGAATGGTTGGCCGAACACATCAATGACGCGGATCTTCGTATCCTCGATGCAAGCTGGTATCTGCCCGATGCCGGTCGGGATGGCCGTGCCGAATATGACGCGGGACACATTCCCGGCGCGCGGTTCTTTGACATCAAAGAGATCAGCGACCATCGTTCTGACCTGCCCCACACAGTCCCCCCTGTTGAAAAATTCATGAGCCGCTGCCGCGCTATGGGCGTGGGCGATGGGCATCAGGTTGTTGTTTATGACGGCGCCGGTCTGTTTTCTGCGGCGCGCGTGTGGTGGCTATTCCGTTTGATGGGCCAGATGAACGTCGCCGTTCTGGACGGTGGTCTGCCGAAATGGATCGCCGATGGGAATGCCGTCACCACCGACGCGCCAAACATCAAAGACCGTCACATGGTCGTGGATCGCCAAGGCGACTTGTTCAAAGACGTGACACAGGTGGCGTCCGCGTCGAAACTGGGGGATCACTCCATCATCGATGCCCGTGGCCCTGCCCGTTTCCGTGGTGATGCGCCCGAGCCGCGCGAAGGTCTTCGGGCCGGTCATATCCCAAATTCCAAAAACGTCCATTACGCCACGTTGTTGAACGACGACGGCACAATGAAAGACGTCCCCGCCCTTCGGACCCAGTTCGAAAACGCAGGCGTCGACCTTGCAAAACCCGCCATCACGACCTGCGGGTCTGGTGTCACAGCAGCCATTTTGTCCCTTGCGCTTGAACGCATGGGGCACCCGCAACACGCGCTCTATGACGGTTCTTGGGCCGAATGGGGCATGTATCCTGATCTCAAAATAGCCACAGGCGAATAATTATGTTCGAAAATCTTACCGCCCAACCTGCTGATAAAATTCTTGCCCTGATGCAAGCGTATCGCGAAGACCCTCGTGCCGACAAAGTTGACCTTGGCGTTGGTGTTTACAAAGACGCATCCGGCAACACCCCTGTTATGCGCGCGATCAAAACCGCCGAGCAACAGCTTTGGGAAGCGCAAACAACCAAGGCCTATACCGGTCTTGCGGGCGCGCCAGAATTCGCCGACGCGATGATCGATCTTGTGCTTGGCACATCCGTTGAACGTGGTCGCATCGCGGCGGCGGCGACACCTGGTGGCACGGGCGCCGTTCGTCAGGCGATGGAATTGATCAAGTGGATGAACCCAGAGGCGACCATCTGGGTATCGAACCCAACATGGCCAAACCACCTGTCCATCATCAAATACGTGGGTCTGAACCTGCGCGAATACCGTTACTTTGACAAAGACACCCGTGCGGTTGATTTCGACGGCATGTCCGAAGACCTCAAGCAGGCGAAACCGGGCGACGTTGTGTTGCTTCATGGCTGTTGTCACAACCCTACTGGCGCGAACATCACCACCGCTGAATGGGCCGAAGTGATCTCAATCCTTCAGGAAACGGGCGCGACGCCGATGATCGACATCGCCTACCAAGGTTTCGGTGACGGCCTCGAAGAAGACGCGGCCGGCGTGCGCATGGTTGCATCCGAAATGCCCGAAACTTTGATCGCGGCGTCCTGCTCTAAGAACTTTGGTGTGTACCGCGAACGCACAGGTATCCTGATGGCCATTAGCGCCAATGCAGCGGCGACCAAGCTGACCCAAGGGTCGCTTAACTATCTGAATCGCCAGAACTTTAGCTTCCCTCCTGATCACGGTGCGCGTCTTGTGTCCATGATCCTGACCGACGACGCCCTACGCGCCGATTGGCAGGCGGAACTGGAAGAAGTGCGTCTGGGCATGTTGGGTCTTCGCACCCAGCTTGCGGATGAACTGAAACGTCTGACGAACTCTGACCGGTTCAACTTTATCGCCGAGCACCGCGGCATGTTCAGCCAAATCGGCACAACGCCGGAGTTGGTGGAAAAAATGCGTGCAGACAGCGGGATCTATATGGTCTCCGACAGCCGCCTGAACATCGCGGGCCTGAACGACAAAACCGTTCCAGTCCTTGCCAAAGCGATCGTCGACGCGGGAGTTTAAAGGGACCCTTACAAAAATGGCGCGCCGCACGAGGGCGCGCCATTTCAAGCTACGCCCCCCGGATCAGCACACTTCACTTTTGCAGGTTTTTGGCATTTTGCGTGACAATCCTATACGTTGCGAACGCCGCACGCGCTGTCTTGATTTTTACGGTATCCTCCGTTGCGCATCCAAGCGCTGTTCGAATGCAATCGGATGTTATGCTCGAGTTAAACCCGATAATAACTTCAGAAAGCTTCAACCGTTCTGAAAACTTGCAGAAATGCAGGTCACCTTCTGGTTTGATTTCCCTCAAATTCACATTCATTCGATGCTCTTGTTCATAGTCCCAGTGTTTGGACTTAATAAGCCGAGCTCTCTCGATATCTTTTTTACTAAATGATTTCGGCGGCTTGAGCCGCTCGGGGCTGTATGTAATCTTGTCCACGAGGGTTTCGCAAACCTCAAAGCAATAACACAGCCCTTTTCCCCGACCGCCGTAGTGCCCCCACATGGTCGGGTTTGCCCAATCCGTTGTAAATGAAATAAAGCCACTTTCATTCCTCGCATCTTGAATCGCAAGTTTCCATTTTTTCCGTTCAACACGCCCTAGCGCGTAGGGGGAAAACTCAAATGGATCATTCACGTTGTCAAATCGAGAAACCTTTAAGTGGCCGTTTCGCAAATTATCAAGCGCGTACTGTTCGTCAGTAAAATAATATAGTTTAATGTCCAATCTCCTTACTCAAATCAGCGTAGCGCTCACAAGTCCAATAGTGAACTAAAAGGCCCCGACGTGAGTCGAGGCCTTTGGAAATCTGCAATGAACTAGTGGCTTATTCTACGCCGCGTACTGCCCAGTCTTGGTAGGCTGCTAGGTCATCAGAACATGTTTCGAGTGACAGCACCTTGATCTGGTTTGCGTCTGAGCGGCCAGAGCGGGTTTCTTCTGCGACTGTGAAACACAGGGATGTGTCGCTGGCTGGGGTGATTGTGCCTTCGCCAGTGAAGACAAAGCTCTGTGCGTCGGAGCCGTCACAGGATGCGAGCGCAAGCAATGAACCTGCTTCTGTTCCCGCTGCTTCGGCACAAACTTCAAAGTTTGGCATGTACAGGATACCGTCGGCGAATTTCTCGGTGTCGAACACCTGATCCACGCCAAGCGCGCCGAGGTTGGAATAACACGTGTGGCCCTGAAGACCGGATTCAACTTTGGCGCCGTATTCTTTGCCGCCAGCGATATCAACGCAGTATCCAACCTGAGTGTTATCAAGCATATCGGTCAGGTAAATCTCGACCTCATCGGCAAATGCGCCGGATGCAGCAGGCACCATAAGGGCGGCGATAGCGGTGGTTTTGATCATGTTGAACATAAAATGTTCCCTCGTTTAAAATGTTGTTCGTAACCTTAAACGAGAGCCTAGACCGTTTCCGTCGAAAATAATTCCCTTTTTTCAAAATTGCTTTGACGGCGCGGATTTCCTCCTAGAACGAAAAAGGCCCCGACGCGAACGCCGGGGCCAAACGATCAGCAATGGTTAGGGACCATTAGCCTTTCGTGAACTCTGGGTATGCTTCCATGCCTAGTTCGGCTTGGTCGAGACCCATGATTTCTGCTTCTTCGCTTACGCGGATGCCTACGGTTGCTTTTAGGATGAACCAAACAAGACCGGATGCGACAACAGTGAAGATACCTACAACTGCGATAGAGTAGAGCTGAACAGCTAGGGACGCATCGGAGTTTGTGAAGCAAACAGCGATTGTACCGAAGATACCTGCGACAAGGTGTACAGGGATCGCGCCAACAACGTCATCGATTTTCAACTTATCAAGAAGTGGAACAGTGAACACTACGATCGCGCCACCAACACCACCGATAAGGGTCGCTTCACCAAGAGTTGGTGTAAGAGGCTCAGCAGTGATTGCAACTAGACCAGCAAGTGCGCCGTTCAGAACCATAGTAAGGTCAGGCTTCTTGTATAGAACTTGAGTAAGAAGAAGAGCTACTACAAGACCACCAGCAGCCGCTGCGTTTGTGTTAGAGAAGATACGGGAAACGTCAGCAACGTCGCCTACAGAACCCATAGCAAGCTGGGAACCACCGTTAAAGCCGAACCAACCCATCCAAAGGATGAATGTACCAAGCGTTGCAAGTGTTAGGTTGGAACCCATCATTGGAACAACTTTGCCGTCTTTGTATTTACCGATACGTGGGCCGAGGATTAGCGCACCAGTCAAAGCAGCCCAGCCACCTACAGAGTGAACAACTGTGGAACCAGCGAAGTCTAGGAAACCTTTTGCGTCCAAGAAACCACCGCCCCATTTCCAGGAAGCCTGCAAAGGATAGATGATGGAAGTAAGAACGATTGTGAATACTAGGAATGGCCATAGTTTGATGCGCTCAGCAAGAGCACCAGAAACGATGGACGCAGTCGCCGCACAGAACATCAACTGGAAGAAGAAGTCAGAGCCAGTAGACGCATAACCGTAGTCGTCAGCACCTTCAGCAGTAACACCAACAGCTTCTAGAACGCCAACAACTGGGAATAGACCAGAGAAGACACCGTCGATTGCCCAGTCACCCAATGGGTACATTAGGTTGTAACCGATAAGGTAGTAGAAGATCGCAGCAAGACCGAAGAGGCCCATGTTTTTAGTAAGCTGCATTGCAACGTTTTTGGAACGCACAAGGCCAGCTTCGAGCATCGCAAAGCCCGCAGCCATCCAGAATACAAGGAAACCGCCGATGAGGAACAACAGCGAGTTAAGGATGAAGACTGAGTCTGTTGGAACAGCAACAGCAGCATCCTGAGCAAAGCCTGCAACTGGAAGCACAGCGGCACCAGCGGCAAGAAGGAGAGATTTAGTAAGTTTCATTTTTTAGATGTCCCTAGTTTCAAGAGAGAGCCGCTTAGAGTGCGTCTTCGTTGGTTTCGCCAGTACGCACGCGTACAGCTTGTGCAAGGTCGAGAACGAAAATCTTGCCATCGCCGATTTTGTCTGTCTTTGCAGTTGTTTGGATTGTCTCAACCACTTGGTCGGCCATGGCCGCGCTCACAGCGATTTCGAGTTTCACCTTTGGTACGAAATTCACGGCGTATTCTGCGCCACGGTAAATCTCGGTGTGACCAGATTGAGAGCCAAAGCCCTTCACTTCTGTCACCATCATACCGCGAACGCCGATAGCGGTGAGCGCTTCGCGCACCTCTTCGAGTTTGAACGGCTTGATTGCAGCAATAATTAGTTTCACGTCAGTCCCCTTCCGTCTGTGCAGACATGTGCCTGCTGTTCACGAAGACGAAAAGAGCCGCTTCGGGGGCAAAGGCAAAGATATTGGTAATGATTTGGTAACGAACGCGTCTGCATTTTGCCTAAAAAATGAACATTTAGGCAGTTGTGTTCAATTTTTAGGCAGAAAGAAAACCCGAATCGAGGTCGCGAACGGGGTCCACAATCGAATCCCTCGGGTGTATGGTGTAAAAAACAGGCACGCTCCAAAATGGGTGGCATATGAGCAGTTCAGGTAAAAAACGTAAGCCTTTGGTGGCAGAACGTCGGTATTCCACGGCAAACCCAAAGGCGACTCCAAAGCCTAAGCCAAAGAAGAAAGCCGCAACCAAGGCGAAACGCACAAAAACAACGCAAAAGCGAAAAGCCGCAAAACAAGGCAACATAGTCACCCGCACAATTGGTGGGCTGCTGCGCTTTATATTGCGTATCACGTGGTTCATTTTCTCGCGCACGGCGGTCATCTTGGGTCTCGCAGTTGCAGGCGGTGTCACATATTACGCTGTCCAACTGCCCCCCATCGAAGATTTGGTCGATGGGCGCACCCGTGGGTCTGTGACGCTCTTGGATCGCAACGGCGATGTGTTCGCATGGCGCGGCGATCAGTTCGGCGGCATGGTGACGGCGGATTCGGTATCCCCCAACCTTAAGAATGCCGTGATCGCCACCGAGGACAAACGGTTCTATGGGCATATCGGTGTGTCGCCCCGTGGTGTCGCGTCCGCGGTGCGCATCAATCTGCGTGCTGGTCGTGGGCCTTTGTCCGGCAACGGTGGCTCGACGCTGACGCAACAGACCGCCAAGCTCTTGTGTATGGGCCGCCCCCATATTCTGGCCGAACAAACCGAGGCAGAGTACGAGGCAGAGTGCCGTCGCACGACCAAGTGGCGTAAAATCACCGAGGCGACCTATGCCCTCGCGATGGAGCTTAAGTATTCCAAGGATGATATCCTGACTGTGTACCTGAACCGCGCGTTTCTGGGTGCTGGTGCCCGTGGCTTTGAGGCCGCGAGCCAACGCTATTTCGGCAAATCCGCAACACAGGTCACCCCCGCCGAGGCCGCGGTTTTGGCCGGTCTGCTTAAGGCACCGACACGATACGCCCCAACGAATAACCTGCAACGCTCCCATGACCGTGGCCGCGTTGTGATCAAGTTGATGGAAGATCAGGGATACCTAACCGCCGCCGAGGCCGACTATGCCCGCGCCAACCCCGCGCAATTGTCCGAGGCCGCACAGGCCCGCGCCGGTGGCTATTTCGCCGATTGGGTCATGTCGTCTGCGCCGTCCTTCCTGACCAGCGACACGACCGAGGACGTGATCATCCAATCGACCCTTGATCAGGGCATGCAAACCGACGCCGAAGAGGCGTTGAAACATATCTTTGACACCAAGGTTCGCGAAGGATCCGAGGCCCAAGCCGCCATCGTCGTGATGAGCGCCGACGGTGCCGTGCGCGCCATGGTTGGTGGCCGCGCGACCAAGGTATCCGGTGCGTTCAACCGCGCCACACAGGCGAACCGTCAAACAGGGTCCTCGTTCAAACCCTTCGTTTTCGCCACCGCGCTTGAGCTTGGCTATACATATGCCGACACCATTTTCGACGGCCCGCTGACGATCAACATTCCTGGGTCGGGCGATTATTCCCCGCGTAACTATACCGGCCAGTTCTACGGCGACGTCACCCTGACCGAGGCGTTGAAACGGTCCATGAACACCGCCGCCGTGCGCCTGTCCGAGGCTGTCGGGCGTGATCTTGTCCGCAAGGTCGCCAATGACTTTGGTATCAAAAGCGACCTTGCCGCCGGCCCTGCGCTGGCGCTTGGGGTATCTGAATCAACGCTTGTGGAAATGACGGGTGCCTATGCCGGTATCCTAAATGGCGGGCGTTCGGTGACGCCATATGGATTGGTTGAACTGCGCCTTCAGGGCGACAGCGACCCCATGTTCGGCCAAGAGGGCGGCATGGGTGAACGCGTGATTTCACAGGCTGCGGCGGAACAGCTCATCTATATGATGAACCAAGTCGTCGAAGGCGGATCAGGTGCGCGCGCCAAACTGGATGACCGCGATGTGGCGGGCAAAACCGGCACGACACAGGCCGCGCGCGATGCGTGGTTCATCGGGTTTTCAGCGGATTATGTGACGGGCGTTTGGATGGGTTATGACAACAACACCCCACTTAAGGGCGTGACAGGCGGCGGGCTTCCTGCGGATATCTGGCGCGAAACCATGACCCGCATTCACAAGGACGTACCGGTGTCGCCGCTTCCGATGACCTTGCCTGTGATCGCCCCTGTGGCTGCTCCGGTCGCCCCCGAGCCACAAAAAAAAGCAGACCCCATCGGGGATCTGCTTCGGGGTATCTTTAGCGGCGGAAATTAACCGAGGCTTGGTAGGTCCTTGATCAGCTGATCAAGGTTGCCCTTGCGTTTGTCCAGCTGCGCGCCGATTTCGGTGCGTTCGGTCAAAAGCATGTTGATGCCTTCGATGAACATATTGAAGAACAGGTCCTTGCCAGAACGATCCGATACAAGGAACGTCACCTCAAACGGCGAACGCCCTTGAAGATAGGCGGTGGATTTCACCTCAAAGAAGGACTTCACTTCTTTGGCGGACCCAACTTCGATACGGCCGCCGATGAATTCGCGGAAACGACGGCCGTATTTGCGGGAAATATAGACCTGAAACGCTTTGGAAAACTGGTTCAACTGGCTCTTGCTTGCGGAACGTGCTTCGACGCCCAGCGCATAGCGCGCGATGGTCGGCACGTCGGCATAGCGCGAGAAAATGTTTTCAAACGCGCTAAACATCTGAGCTTCGCTCTGCCCCGATGCGATCACCTTGTTGATGTCGGCCACGACCTTGTCCACAAGGCTGGTTGCCGATGCCGTTGTCATCGCCACAGCAGGTACACCAGTCACAGCAAGCGCACCCGCGGTTGTCGCACCTGCGACAAAGAAACGTCTGTTCACATGATTACTCATAGGGGTCCTCATACGGGTCAAAATAGGGATCAGAATACGGGTCTACGCCGTCTGCGCTGGCCTCTTCGCCCAGCTCAAATCGGCGATTTTGTAGATAGAACAACCGAAGTTGCGCATAGCTGTCTGCGCTTTCATATAGCACAGAATCCACCGTATCGGTGAATGTATATCGGCTATTCATTGCATCAAGAACGGTGGTCGTAGTGGCAATGTATTTTTCGCCACGCGGAAGGACCTGCCCGACAGGATCGGTCACAAGATCAACCAAAAGCCCAACGGCGTCGCGATTTGTCGATGGCCCCGCCAGCGGAAGCTCCACATAGGCGCCCTCGGCAAAGCCCCATTTCGCTAGGGTGCCACCAAAGTCGGCCTCGACCTCATACACCTTGGCGCCCGAAGCAGGGTCAAACAAACCGCCGAGACCGACAGTGGAGTTGATAAAGAAACGGGTCGTGTTGTGCACCGCACCGCGCAGATCCGCCTGAAGCAAGTTATTCAAAACAGCACTTGGAAGACCAAGGTTCGATGAAAAATTGCTTACGCCCGTGCGGACGGGTTTCGGAATGGTCGAACCATAGGCACCGGACGCAGGACGCAACACAGCCTGATCAACCTTGCGGTTGAAGTCGTGGATCTTGCGGTTGCGCGGCTCATTTGGGTCGTGAAACCCGCTTGGACCGGGGGCCGGCTGGGCACAAGCCGCCAAAAGGCCGACCAAACCAATGGCGCCGATCTTTGAAACGGGACGTGAAATGTTCGCAAAAATACGCAAAACTGAATTCCTTGGGCGTAGATATCTTATTTGTCACTTAGAGCGCCTCTGTCCAAGCTTCAACCACCCCCCGCACAAGAATGCGTGAACCGGCTAAAAATGGCGCAGTTTGGCAACGGTGCGGCATTTTCGCGCCCGACTGCCGAACTTGGGGGCACTGCGTGATTTGAATTGCCAATTCCGCGTAAATCAGTAGCGTTCCAGACAAACATCAATAGGAATATTAAAATGACAAACGCAATCGAAGCAAAACTCGCCGAATTGGGTGTGACACTCGAAACCCCTGCCCTGCCTGCTGCGAACTATGTTCCGACGGTTCAGGTGGGTGACTTGGTCTATGTTTCCGGCCAAATTCCGATCGAAGGTGGCAAAATGGTCATCGGCACATTGGGCGATGACATGGACGTGGACGGTGGTGTTGCTGCCGCGCGTCTTTGTGCGATTTCCTTGCTGACACAGGCCAAGGCCGCATGTGGTGGCGATCTTGATCGTTTGGTGCGCGTTGTGAAATTGACCGGTTTCGTGAACTCGACCGGCGATTTCACCGATCAGCCCAAGGTCATCAACGGCGCATCTGATTTCTTTGTCGAGGCCCTTGGTGAGATCGGCCGTCATTCCCGCTCGGCGGTAAGCGCACCGTCGCTTCCGTTTGGGGTTGCCGTCGAAATCGAAGGCATCTTCCAAATCAAATGACCCATCTTGCCCCGTCTTTTGTGACCACGCCCCTTTGTCACCGCGCCTATCACGATGTGACGGACGGGCGCCCTGAAAATAGTCGCGAGGCTATCCGCGCCGCAATGAACGCGGGCTATGGCATCGAAATCGATATTCAGCGGTCCAAAGACGGGGTCGCTATGGTGTTTCATGACTATGATCTGCCCCGATTGACGGGGCGGACGGGGTTTGTCGCCACAGAAACCGCTGTCGAGTTGGGGAACATGCCCCTTATCGGCGGGGCGACCGGTATTCCGACATTGGCCGAGGTTTTGTCGATTGTGGACGGGTCCGTGCCCTTGTTGATTGAAATCAAGGATCAGGACTTGGGGCTTGGCCCGAATATCGGGCCGCTCGAACGTGCCATCGCCGCCGATCTGGCGGGGTATCAGGGTGACGTGGCCGTGATGTCGTTCAACCCCCATTCCGTCGCCGAAATGGCGCGTGTTCTGCCTGATGTGGCGCGCGGCCTGACCACCGATACATTCACCACCGAAGATTGGCCCACTGTCCCCGAACCCCGTTTGGGGGAACTTCGCCCGATCCCCGATCTGGATCGCGTCGGCGCCAGCTTTATCAGCCACCGGATGTCGGACCTATCGAACCCACGGGTCTCTGGGATATCCCAGTCGGGTCTGCCGATCCTGTGTTGGACCGTGAAATCCGAAGGCGACGAACGAAACGCCCGCCAATACGCGGATAACATCACCTTCGAAGGTTACGCGGCCAAACACCCATGACCGAAAACATCGACATCCAGATCATCCCTCGCCTTGCCGATATACCAGCCGCCGATTGGGATGCCTGTGCGGGTGCGGATGATGGGCGGCCGATGGACCCGTTCACAACCCACCGGTTCCTATTGGCCCTTGAGGTCAGCGGATCAGTTGGCGGCGACACCGGCTGGCACCCCAGCTATCTGGTGGCGCGTCAGGGTGGCGTGATCATCGCCGTCGCGCCGCTCTATGGCAAAACCCATAGCCAAGGCGAATACATCTTTGATCACAACTGGGCCCATGCCTATGAAAATGCGGGCGGCGATTATTACCCCAAACTGCAAATGACGGTGCCGTTCACCCCAGCGACGGGACGGCGGATGCTGACGCGTGCGGGGTACGAAACGCTTGGTCAATCCGCACTGGTCCAAGGGGCCGTGCAACTGGCCAGTAACAACGGCATCTCGTCGCTTCATATTACGTTCTGTACCGAGGACGAGGCCAAGGCCGGCACCGAGATGGGCCTGTCCCACCGCGTGACGCAGCAATTCCACTGGCAAAACGACGGCTATGCCACGTTTGACGATTTCCTTGGGGCACTGGCCGCACGTAAACGCAAAAACATCCGCAAGGAACGTCGCGTGGCCAATGAGTTTGGCGGCACGATTGTGGCCCTTACAGGGGATCAAATCCAACCGGAACACTGGGATGCGTTCTGGGAGTTTTACCAAAACACCGGCGCGCGAAAATGGGGCACGCCCTATCTGACCCGCGCGTTTTTCGATCAGGCCCAGATGCACCTGCGTGATGATATCCTGTTGGTGCTGGCGGAACGCGACGGGCGTTACGTTGCGGGGGCGTTGAATTTCATCGGGCGCGATACATTATACGGACGCTATTGGGGATGCACCGAACATCATCCGTGTTTGCACTTTGAGCTGTGCTATTACCGCGCCATCGACTACGCAATCAAACACGGCCTCCCCCGTGTCGAAGCCGGCGCACAAGGTGAACACAAACTTGCCCGCGGATATATGCCCAGCCACACCCATTCGCTTCATTGGTTTGGCGACAAGGGGTTCTCGGATGCCATCGACCGTTATCTGATCGAAGAACGCCGCGCGATTGATCACGATGTCGAAATTCTGACCGACTATGGCCCGTTCAAACGCGATACCACCGATCACGAGCGCCCCGAGTAGAACCCGCGCTCTTGGACATTTACAAATCAGTAATGGTTGCGGTAACAGGCCCATGAACGGGGATGTCCCGTCGTACGATCACGCGCCGCTTTGGCGCACAACCAAAAGGAATATCCCATGTCCGCTGTCGTTGCCCTATTGGCAAACGCCGTTTACGCCATCGCCATTCTCGTGGCGGCTTATATGCTCTCTGGCTTTGTGAAAAAACGCATCCACGCTCTGTCTGAAAAGACCGACAAGATCGACCCGCTCTTGGCTGGCTTTTTCGCAAGCATGGCGAAATACGCGATCCTTGCGATTGCGGTTATCTTTGTTCTGGGTCGTTTCGGCATTGAAACCACATCGCTTGTGGCCATCATCGGTGCCGCCGGTCTGGCGATTGGTCTTGCGCTTCAGGGGACATTGTCCAACCTTGCGGCGGGCGTGATGCTTGTGGCGTTCCGCCCGATCAAGGTCGGCGACGTCGTCGAAGTGGCCGGTCAAACCGGTAAAACCACCGCGGTGACATTGTTCACAACCGAACTGACCACACCCGATAACGTGCAGATCATCATCCCGAACAACGATGTATGGTCGTCTTCCATCGTGAACTATTCCGCGCATGACACACGTCGCGTGGACCTTGTCTTTGGTGTGGGCTATGGCAGCGATCTGAAACAGGCCGAGACCATCATCACCGATATGATCAAAGCCCAAGACGGTATTTTGGCCGACCAAGATGTGTTCGTCAAAGTCACCAACCTTGGCGATAGCTCGGTTGATTTCACGGTTCGCGTTTGGTGTAAGGCCGCCGATTACTGGGATGTGAAATTCGGCCTGACACGCGATGTCAAAGAAGCCTTTGATGCCGGTGGTATCGATATTCCATACCCAACAACGACGATGATCCAAGGCTAGGATCGGATCGGGCAGGCCAGATCGGCCTGCCCTTTTTTATTAGATCGCCTCTAACAACGCTTCGCCGCCAGAGATATCGCATTCCCCTGGGTTGTCCTCGGCGTGCAACACGGTGACCACGCCGTTGTCCACAACCATCGCAAAGCGTTTCGAACGACCAATCAGACCCGCAGGTGGCGCGGTGAAGTCCATGCCGATCTCTTTGATGAATGTGCCCTCGGCATCGCCAAGGAACGTCAGGCCAGCCGCAGTCGCGCCGGTCGCTTCGCCCCATGCATGCATCACGAACGGGTCGTTCACGGAAATACAGATCACCTCAGAGACGCCCTTTTCAACGAACGCGTCTTTGGTGCGCATGAACGACGGCACATGAGATGTGCTACAGACGCCAGTATAGGCCCCCGGTAGGCAGAAAATCACGACCTTGTTGCCCGCCAATTTCGCAGAAAGATCAACCGCCTCGGGACCCGCGGCCCCAAGCGTCAAAAGAGTAGCATTCGGAAGGGTATCGCCGACAGTAATAGTCATGTTTTCGTCCTTTGGGTGATTGCGTTTTATCCTCTTACAGATATAGGGTCGCCCCCATTGATTACCAACGAAAAAGGTCAGACCATGGATGATATCGTCGTAGTGGGCGCCGGTCAGGCAGGCGCGTCTCTTGTGGCAAAGCTGCGCGGGCTGGGATTTGAGGGCAAGATCACCATGATTGGGGCGGAACCGTCCCTGCCCTATCAACGTCCGCCCCTGTCCAAGGCCTATCTTCTGGGCGACATGACCGAGGAACGTCTCTATCTGCGGCCCGCGTCGTTCTATGACGACCAAAATATCGAGATGCGGTTGGGAGCACCGGTGACCGCGATTGGCCGCGATGCCAAGACCGTGACCGTTGGCGACGACGTTATTCCATACGGCCAGCTTGCGATCACCACCGGCTCATCGCCCCTGCGTCTTCCTGCGCAAATCGGTGGCGATTTGGATGGTGTTTATACCGTCCGCACCCTTGCCGATGTCGACGCGATGGCCCCCGAATTCGTCGAAGGCAAACGCGTATTGATCGTCGGTGGCGGGTATATCGGTCTTGAGGCCGCCGCCGTCGCCGCCAAACGCGGGCTGAACGTGACCCTTGTGGAAATGTCCGACCGTATCTTGCAACGTGTGGCGTCCCGCGAGACATCTGATTTCTTCCGCGAACTCCATGGGCTCCATGGCGTTCACATCATCGAAGGCGTCGGCCTGTCGCGTCTGCTGGGCGGCAAACGTGTGTCCGCCGCCATGTTCAGCGACGGCACTGATGACACGTTTGATTTCGTCATCGTCGGCGTCGGCGTGCGTCCAGGGTCCGAGCTGGCGGAAACCGCAGGTTTGGACATCGACAACGGCACCGCCGTCAACGCGCAGGGCCAAACATCCGATCCGAACATCTGGGCGGCGGGCGACTGCGCCTCCTTCCCGCTTGGCGACACACGCGTTCGTCTTGAAAGCGTTCCGCATGCGATTGAACAGGCGGAACTGGTGGCCGAAAACATGCTGGGCGCGGGCAAAACCTATGTGCCGCGTGTGTGGTTCTGGTCCGACCAATATGACGTAAAACTGCAAATCGCGGGCCTCAATACCGGTTATGACCGCGTGGTTGTGCGCGATGGCGGCAAGGCGCGGTCGCACTGGTATTACCGTGATGGCACATTAATCGCGGTGGATGCGATGAACGATCCGCGCGGCTATATGATCGGAAAACGCATGATCGAAGCCGGCAAAACCCCCGACCCCGAGATCGTCGCCGACCCGACCAGCGACCTCAAGTCTTTGCTATGAGGATCATCGCGGGGGCACATCGCGGGCTTGCCCTGACGGCCGTGGGCAAAGGCGACGCGGGCGCGCATTTGCGCCCCACCACCGACCGCGTGCGCGAAAGCCTGTTCAACGTTTTGACAAGCGGCGCCTACCGCGATCCGATCACCGACCTTCGGGTGCTGGACCTGTTCGCGGGCACGGGCGCATTGGGCCTTGAGGCGTTGTCCCGCGGCGCGGCCCACGTGACCTTTGTCGATGATGGGCGCGTGTCGCAACGCTTGATCCGCGAAAACATCACACTGTGCGGTCGGCAATCAGACACCAAATTGATCGGCGTCGACGCAACCCGCCTGCCCGCCAACACGGAAGCGGAATACGACCTGATTTTCCTTGATCCCCCCTATGGCAAGGGCATCGGCGAGGTCGCGTTGAAAACCGCCATGGACGGCGGCTGGATCAAAGACAACGCCCTTATCGTATTTGAGGAAAACACGCCCCAAGCCCCCGACGGGTTCACCGTGTTGGACGACCGCAAATATGGCGACACCTTCATCACCATTCTGGAGCCCGTATGACCCAGCCCAAGCTTGTTCTGTTTGATTGTGACGGGGTCTTGGTCGACACCGAACTGGCCGGATCCGTCGGGATATCCAAGAACCTCGCCCAGTACGGGTTGCACCTGACCCCGATGGAATGTCGGGATCATTTCGTCGGCGGATCCCTCGAAAGCGTACGCGACAAGGCCCGCGCAATGGGGGCGACCCTCGCGGATGATTGGACCAAAGAGATCAGCGAAGCGATGTTGGTGGAGCTGCGTAAGGGCGTTGATCTGATCGACGGGATCATTCCCGTTTTGGACGGGCTTGATGCGGCGGGGGTTGCGTATTGCGTGGTGTCCAACGGCCCGATGCACAAGATGGAAGTGACGTTGAAACCCAGCGGAATGTGGGACCGGATGGCGGGCAAGATATATTCAGCTTACACGGTTGGTGCCCCCAAACCCGACCCGAAAATGCTGCTACTAGCTGCTGCCGATTTCGGCGTATCGCCAGATGACTGTGTCATGATCGACGATAGCCCATCCGGTTGTCGCGCCGCAAAGAACGCCAACATGCGCTGTATCGGGTTCGACGAAATCGACAAGCCCGAACGCCTCGCGGCCGAAGGGGCCGAGGTCATCAGCCACATGCGCGATTTGCCTCGGAAATTGGGGCTGACCTAGGGCGCGATTTTTGTGCCTCGGCTCAAAACTCTACCCAATCAATTCCGGCACACCCCAAAGCAAAAACCGCCCCGTAGGGCGGCCATGTGTTACCCCCAAGTGGGGTGGTATTTACCGGCGGGCGATAGGGTAAAGATATCCGCCCCGTCTGCCGTTACCCCGATGGAATGTTCGAACTGCGCCGACAGGGATTTGTCGCGCGTCACGGCGGTCCAGTCATCGGCCAGAACCTTGGTTTCAGGACGGCCAAGGTTGATCATCGGTTCAATCGTAAAGAACATGCCCTCTTCCAACACGGGACCCGTGCCCGCACGACCATAGTGCAGAACGTTGGGCGGCGCGTGGAACACACGACCAAGCCCGTGACCACAGAAATCGCGCACAACGGACATGCGCTGGGACTCCGCGTATTTCTGGATCGCGTGGCCGATATCGCCGAACGTATTACCCGGCTTCACGGCCTCAATCCCCAGCATCAACGCGTCATGGGTCACTTGGATCAGACGCTCGGCCTTGCGAGACAGTTTGCCCGCCACATACATGCGCGACGTGTCACCGAACCAACCATCGACAATCACGGTCACATCAATGTTGACGATGTCGCCGTCCTTCAGACGTTTGTCGCCTGGGATGCCGTGGCAGACCACGTGGTTGATGGAAATACAGGAGGCGTGCTTGTACCCCTTGTACCCAATCGTCGCGGATTTCGCGCCGGCGGCGTTAACGTGATCCTCAATCGCCTTATCAAGCGCGGCGGTGGTCACACCCGGTACGACCAATGGCGCAACAGCGTCCAAAATCTCGGCGGCCAATTTGCCCGCTTTGTGCATGCCCGCGAAATCTTCGTCCTGATAGATGCGGATACCGTCTTTGGTGAGGTGGCCCTTGTGGTCGTTCAATGTGATCTCCATCAATGTCTGCCCCCTAGATAATCAACAGGCGCAGAAGTTTCTAGCCCTAGCGGTCAAAGGTGAGCAATTCGCCCACATCCACGGTTTGCGGGGTGATATTCGCGCCAACGGCGATGGTTTCCACACCCGCCGCAAGGGCCGCATCGAACGCACGGCCATAGGCGGGGTCGATATCATCGGCCAGCGCCACGCGGGTGCAATCGGTGCGCTGCACCAGATACAACATCACCGCGCGGTGCCCAGCGGCGACCATATTGGCCAGCTCATCCAGATGTTTCGCACCGCGTTTTGTCACGCTATCGGGGAATTCGGCAAGGCCCGTTTGCCGCGACAGGGTGACGCTTTTGACCTCGACATAGACATCCGGCAGGCCGTCCTGTTGCAGCAGGAAATCGATACGGGAGTTTTCGCCGTATTTGACCTCGGACCTCACCGTTTCATAGGCGGCCAACGGCGCAATCGCCCCCGCGCGCAGGGCCTCGCCGATCACGCGGTTTGGCACGCCCGTGTCGACGCCAATGAACACACCACCGTCCTCGATCAACCGCCAGCCGTATTTGAGCTTCTTCTTGGGGTCATCATTGGGTTCCAACCACACGCGCATCCCCTCATCCGCCATCCCCATCATCGATCCGGGGTTGGGGCAATGGGCGGTCATCTCTTGCCCATCGGGCAGACGAACATCGGCCAGAAACCGTTTATATCGACGAATAAGGGTCGCGGGGATTAATTCAGTTTGAAAGCGCATAAGACGGCTTTATACCCCAATCAACACCCATTCAAGGAGAGCCCCATGCCAAACCCCACCGCAGCCATGCTTGTTATCGGCGATGAGATCCTGTCGGGGCGCACGCGCGATGCGAATATGTACCATCTGGCGGGGGTTTTGACCGAGCACGGGATTGATCTGAAAGAGGTCCGTGTGGTGTCCGATGACGCCGATGCGATTGTGGCGGCGGTGCGGGCGCTGTCCGATGCCTATGACACGGTGGTGACCTCGGGGGGCATTGGCCCGACCCATGACGATATCACCGCCGACTGTGTGGCGGCGGCGTTTGGTTTGCATATCGATGTGCGGGACGATGCGGCGAAATTGCTTGGCGATCATTACGCCGCACAGGGCAAGGAATTTAATGATGCGCGCAAACGCATGGCGCGCATTCCCGACACGGCCACATTGATCGACAATCCCGTATCCATCGCGCCAGGGTTCAAGGTCAAAAACGTCCACGTCATGGCCGGCGTGCCGAGCGTGTTCCGCGCCATGGTGGAATCGATGATGCCGACCCTCACCGGCGGCGCCCCCTTGATAAGCGAAACCGTCCCCCTTGCCCGTGGCGAAGGCGACGTGGCCGCGCCCCTTGGCGCCATTGCCGACAAATACCCTGATCTGTCGATTGGGTCCTATCCGTACCAAAAGGACGGGCTCTATGGCACCAACATCGTGTTTCGTGGCACCGACACCGCCAAGTTGGCCGCCGCCGCGGATGAGCTTCGGGCGATCTTTCCGCAATGATGGCACAGCGGTTGTACGAGGTCTGCGAACAGACATGGCGTCCCCGCGCGGCAACACCCGTCGGTCCGTTTATCATGCGCGATGGGGATGGGGGCGGCAAACGTGTTTCGGCGGCGACCGTCACTGGCCAGTACACCGACTCGGACCTTGCCCGTGTTGAAACCGCGATGACCGACCTCGGCCAGCCGCAACTGTTCATGCTCAAAGACGGCGACGACGCCTTTGACAGCGACCTTGCCGCGCGTGGCTATCGGGTTATCGATCCCGTGAACCTGTTGATCGGCGACTCTGCCGATATGGCCCAAAACGCCCCAGACGCGGGGATGATCTATGCCGCGTGGCCCCCGCTGGCCGCGCAAAATGAGATTTGGGAGACCGACGGTATTGGCCCCGCCCGTCTGCGCGTGATGGACCGCGTTGATGGCCCAAAGACCAGCATCATGATCCGTCATCACGACCGCCCCGCCGGCACCTGTTTTGTCGCGATCCACGACGGCATTGCCATGTTGCACGGTTTGGTGGTGGCAAACTGGGCCCGTCGGCAGGGTCTCGCCAACCAGATCATGGCATCAGCAGCGATTTGGGCACAAGATATGGGGGTGGATCAGCTATCGGTGCTGGTGGTCAAATCCAACGCTCCGGCGAATGCGCTCTATGCTTCCTTGGGCATGGAAAATGTGGGATCATATCATTACCGCATCAAATGACCCCAAAGAGGTTACGCGTAATGACAGGCATGATTACCATACATGGACACAATCCCCCGCAATTCCCCCTGTCTTTGCAGGCCCGCACCGCGCAAGTGTTAATGACATGTTTAGTCAAAACTGCTAGATAAAGGCCGACATGATAAAACACCTTGTTCTCTTTGCGTCGCTAACCTCTGCGCTTCCGGCTGTTGCCGCGACTTTGGACCTTCCGGCGAATGCGCGGATTGCGGTCCAATCCACCGCCGCCGCCAGCGATATCGCCATCCCTGTTGGGGCATGGGCGGACGGGGCACTTCCTACATTTCGAACCACGGGAACGGTGCACAAATCCGCTTGGCATATCGACACGGCCCACCTGACCACCGGCCAGATCCTTGCGCCGTTGCGCGAACAGTTGATCGCCGAAGGGTTCGAGATCCTCATGGATTGTGACACAGATGCCTGTGGTGGCTTTGATTTCCGGTTCAACGCCGAAGTGATCGACGAACCCGACATGCATATCAACCTCGGGGATTTTCGCGTCCTGACCGCACAACGTGGCACTGGTGATACCGCCGAAATCGTATATCTGATCGCCAGTAAATCGATCACCATGGGGTTCCTGCAATGGATGTCCGTGACACCTGATGGTCCAGATTCCACGGCCGAGATCGTTGTTTCGACCAAAACCCCGACCATCGTCTATGACGATTTTGGGCATGAAATCGAAACCAACGGCCACGCCATTCTGGCCGACCTTGAATTTCAGACCGGCTCTTCCGCGCTTGGCGATCAGGATTTCGCCAGCCTCGGACAGCTTGCCGATTATCTGAATGCGAACCCGAACCGCCGCGTCGCCCTTGTCGGTCATACGGATGCCGAGGGCAGTCTGGCGGGGAATATCGGCCTGTCAAAGAAACGCGCGCAATCTGTGGCCCGTCGTCTGACACAGGACCACGGCGTCGCCGCGTCACAGCTCGAAGCCGAGGGGATGGGCTATCTCTCGCCCCGTGCATCGAACCTGACCGACGAAGGTCGCGCACAAAATAGAAGGGTCGAAGTGATACTCACCTCGACCCAATAACGATGATCCAATTTTGACCTAGGCCCAGAGATCGGGCCCCTTGTCCGCAAAGGAATGCGCGAGGAAATCAATGAACGCGCGGACCTTTGGCTGTGTAAATCGACCCGGAGGATAGACCGCATAGATGCCTTGGGTTTCTGCTGGCAATTCGGGGATGGCCTCTTCGACCAGACCCTTTTTCATCGCATCCGCATAGAGGAAGCTGGGCAGATATGCGATGCCAAGACCGGAGACGGCGGCGTTCAAAAGGGACTGACCGTCGTTCACAGACAGGGAACCCGATGTGCGCACCTGACGTTTTTCGCCAGACGGGGCCGTCAATTTCCACACTGCGCCGTTGGCTTGGTTCGAATAGTGAAGAAGTTTGTGATCGTTCAAGTCGTCGATTTTCTCGGGGCGACCGTATTTTTCGAAATACGCTGGTGAGGCGATCATGCGCTTGGAGGTTTCCGCCAATTTGCGGGCACGCAGGGTGCTGTCTTCGAGCTCACCAATGCGGATCGCCATGTCGAACCCTTCGCTGATCAATTCAACATAGCGGTTGTTCAAGACCATGTTCACCGTGATGTCTGGGAATTCCTGAAGGAACTCGCCCAAGACCGGCGACAGGTGGTTCACGCCGAAATCGGTCGCAACCGAAATGCGGAGCAAGCCCGATGGGTCGGACTGCATCGAGGTGACCAATGCGTCGGCCTCGCCTGCGTCATTCAACACGCGGCGGGCGCGGTCATAATAGGCCAAACCGATTTCTGTCGGGCTGACCCGACGGGTTGTTCTGTTCAAAAGCCGCGCGCCGAGGCGGGCTTCAAGTGAGGAGACGTGCTTTGACACTGCTGATTTAGAGATGCCCATTTTCTTGGCTGCATCCGTAAATCCACCTTGATCCACAACTGTGGCAAAGGCCTCCATTTCCGTTAGTCGATCCATGTTAGAATCCCTTATTGGCTCATCGTTGGAACCAATCTGACGGTCAATAAAGGCACAAAAGAGGCACATTCCCGACAATACGGGGGTATTTGCAAAGATCGTCCCGAAATTGGAAACAAGGGCGGGACGATTGTTTTTGTTGGGTTTTTCGGGGCTATAGGCCCGCTGCGAGGCGTGTGCCTTGGTCAATCGCCCGTTTTGCGTCCAATTCCGCGGCCACATCTGCGCCGCCGATCACATGAACGCTGCGCCCCATTTCGATCAACGCATCCGCAAGGCTGCGTTCGCTGACTTGGCCCGCGCACAACACGATGGTGTCGGCGGGCAACAGTGTCTGTTCGCCGTCGCGCGTGACCCACAGGCCCTCGGCGGTGATCTGGTCATAGCTGACGCCAGCGATCATTTTCACGCCCTTTTGGCGCAGCGCCGCACGATGGATCCAGCCGGTGGTTTTCCCCAAACGTTTGCCCGGCTTTTCGGGTTTACGTTGCAGAACCGTGACCGACCGTTTTGGCGGATTGGGCTGCGCGCCCTCGGCGGCAAGGCCACCGCGCGTGTCGGACGGATCGCTTACACCCCATTCGCGTTTCCACGTTTCCAAATCAACGGTGGCGCTGTGGCCTTGGTCGACCAAGAATTCGCTGACGTCAAATCCGATACCGCCCGCCCCGATCACGACGACCGTATCACCGGCCTCTTTGGCGCCGGACAAGAGGTCGAGATAGGACAAGACATGTGGCATATCCTGACCGTCGATTTGTGGGTCGCGCGGGGTGACGCCGGTGGCGACGATGACCTCGTCGAACTCTGCCAATGTGTCGACCGTCGCATCCGCGCCCAGTCGAAGCGTTACATTGGACTTTTCCAATGAGGTTGCGAACCAATCCACAAGACCAAAAAACTCCTCCTTGCCTGGGACTTGTTTCGCGATGTTAAGCTGGCCTCCGACGTGGCTGGCGCGATCAAAAAGCGTCACCGCATGGCCGCGATCAGACGCCGTGAGCGCCGCCGACATGCCCGCAGGCCCCGCCCCGACCACCGCGATGGTTTTCGGGGCGTCGGTCGGCGCGATGAGTAATTCTGTT
Source organism: uncultured Halocynthiibacter sp. (assembly GCA_947503035.1). Taxonomy (GTDB): domain Bacteria; phylum Pseudomonadota; class Alphaproteobacteria; order Rhodobacterales; family Rhodobacteraceae; genus CANNCD01. Next base: position 26,725 of record CANNCD010000008.1, on the reverse strand, counting down.
TCGTGACAGGCCCTTGGGTTCACCAAACAGGACGTCAATTTTCCCGAAAACGTGTGATCCAGACAGGCTTGGTTACAGGCAATGCAGGGGGCGATTTCATCGGCGCGGCCCGCGGCGGCCTTGGACACAAAATGCGGATCGGCCAAAAACGGGCGCGCCATCGACACCATATCGGCCGCACCCGTGGCCAAGATATCCTCGGCGACCTCGGGCGTGTTGATGCGGTTCGACGTGACGACGGGGATCGACACCGCACCCATCAATTTACGGGTCACCCATGAAAACGCCGCGCGTGGCACCGAGGTGGCAATCGTCGGCACGCGGGCCTCGTGCCAGCCTATGCCAGTGTTTATGATGGTCGCGCCGGCGGCCTCAATGGCCTTGGCAAGGGTCACTACCTCGTCCCAACTGGACCCTTGGGGAACCAGATCAATCATCGACAGGCGGAAGATCACGATAAAGTCGTCACCCACCGCGGCACGCACCCGACGCACCACCTCAAGGGGAAGACGCATCCGGTTTTCATAGCTGCCGCCCCATTCATCGGTGCGTTTATTCGTGCGCTCGACCAAGAACTGATTGATGAAATACCCCTCAGACCCCATGATCTCGACGCCGTCATAGCCCGCTTGTTGCGCGCGCACGGCGGCGGTCACCATGTCGGATATCTGCTTTTCAATCCCCTCGGCATCCAATTCCTTGGGCGGGAACGGCGAGATCGGGGATTTAACCGCACTGGGCGCGACGCAATCGGGGCTATAGGCATAGCGCCCCGCATGAAGGATCTGCATCGCGATCTTGCCGCCATTGTCATGCACCCGATCCGTCACCACGCGGTGATTGTCGATATCGGCCTGCGAAAAAAGGCCCGCTGCGCCTAGAAACACCCCGCCCTCGGCGTTGGGGGCCATACCGCCGGTCACGATCAACCCAACGTCGCCCCGCGCCCGTTCGGCATAGAATTCCGCGACGCGGTTCCAGTCCTTGGTTTCCTCAAGACCCGTATGCATCGACCCCATCAGCACACGGTTTTTCAGCGTGGTAAAGCCAAGGTCAAGCGGCGCAAGCAAATGTGGATATGTCATTCAGGGTCCTCCGTTACGGGCAATCTGCGCCGTCAAACGAAGGATGTCACGCCGAACGCCGCGTCACTTCAAAACCTATGCGGTTTCAACACAGTGGCGACGGAACGCCCGTTTGAGCATATCAAGTTCCGCCCGAAGAAGATCAACCTCGGCGCGTATATCATGCTCCAGCGGCTCACCGGTGATGATCGCAAAGCTCTCGAGGGTTTCGCCGGTTTTCAAATCACGGATCAGAAACGTCTGCACCCCATCCGAAAGCGCCGCAACGGGGATCGGCACACGAATGGCATAGCCCTCGTCGTCGGGACGCAGCATCACACCGGGCACCGCCTTTTCAAGGTAGGTCACCTCGATCTCGGGGGAGTAGGCCGTGTCGGCGGCAATGGTCAGGATACCTTCCCAGTTGCCTTCATAGATGCGGGTCTTGGTCAAAGTGAGATCAGCCATGGTGCCTCTTTATATTTCGGCGCGTGGGCGGCGCGTGAAGGTCAGATCGCGAAGGATGATTTGGTTCATCTCGGGCCCCTCAAAGATAAGGTCCACCCAGATTTTATCCACGCGTTTTTCGTTCAGGTTCGTATAGGCAAGGTCGAATTCCACCATGACCTCGTCCTCATGAAGCGGCAATTCGCGCACGACCTGTTCGGTGTTCGGCCCGTGCTTGATATTGAGACGGGCAAAAATTTCGAGCGTTTTTTCAAGCTCAACAATCGCGGAAAGACGGATCAAGTGGGTCTTGCGAAGATCCACAACCGAATCCTCTGGAAGATCAACGACCAAGGACAGAAAGCTGCCGTCGAAGCGGAAAACGTCCATCCGAAGCCCGAACGGCGCAAGGTCTTCTTCGCGTTGATTGCGCAACTGGCGCAGGGTCAGTTCAGAAATCTTACAGTCGTGGAAAACCGTGGCCTCGTCGCCGAACATGGTTTTGGATTGCACCGACGCCATGCCGGGACGATCAATCGGGCCGCGCCACAGTTGGGGGCGATAGGCCCAGTCGGTGTACATCGGTTTTTGGATCGCATCCGACCCAATAAGAGGCAAGGCAAGACGCCCCTCGGCGACAAAGGACACCTGATCAATATGGCGACGCAATTGGCGGCCCTGACGGCGCAAATTGCGCAACGTTGCCAGATCCATCGTCGCCGCGCGCCGTGCCGCCCGCGCCCAGCGCCGAACGCCGCGTCGCTGTGTCAGCCGATCAAGAAGTGTATTAAACCCAAGTGCCATAGTTATTCCGTCCTGCGAACTCATCCGAGTATGCGCACAGATCGTTTCCATTTTGCAAACAATATCGCAATAAATCTCAGGACTTTATCCCAAGATCAACCGTTGTCTGCGTTGTTTTCGCGTAATATTTTTGCAACGAGCGCCTCAAGTGCGGTCTTGGCATCATCGCTTGAAAGATCGTGACGCCGCAAGCCAAGCACCGAAACGGAAACAGTCCGACGTTTCACCCCGAACAGCGCCCGCCAATATGTTTCGGCGGCATCGGTTAGGACATCGTCGCTCGCGTCGCGCACATGCAGGTAATAGACCCCGCCGTCCGTGGCGAATTGATCCAGCACCCGTACGTCTTCGCCATTACCCGACCGGCTAAGCGCCGAGGCACCCGCATCAGAGGTGAAAAATGGACCAAGTGCGTCGATTTTGTCCGCGAAAGGCGTCGTGGCGCGTTCTCCCACCGACACCGTATAAATCACGGGGGTCTGTGGGATGGCGTCAACCTCGACGGCATTTACCGCGTCACAATGGGCCAAAATGGCAAAACCCGCTTCGCTATCGACCCGCAGAGTCGTTTCATCCACGCAGTAATCGTCGGGTTTGGCAATCGTTACACCGTTCAGAACCGTTTGAACGGGGGTCTCTGCTGTGTTTGACGATTTGAGAAACGCCGGAACGTCGACATTCTTCATACAGCCAGAAAGCAGAGAAACGGCGAGGCAAAGCCCCGCCGTAAATTTGATCCGCTTAGAGATCGACATAGACGTGTTTTTCTTCTTTGCCACCTGGGTGCGTCACCGCGCCCAAACGGGTAGAGCCAACAAGCTGTGCGTATTTCCAAAGCGCGCCAGTTGCGTAAATGGTTGGGCGAGACCCCTTCCAGTTTGCTTTGCGCTCGGCCAGTTCTTCGTCGGTGAGGTCCACAGAGATCTCGCCTTTGATCGCATCAAGCGTGATCACGTCACCGTCTTTAAGCAACGCAATCGGACCGCCGTGGGCCGTTTCCGGACCAACGTGACCCACACAGAAACCGCGTGTCGCACCAGAAAAACGACCGTCGGTGATAAGAGCAACCTTTTTGCCCATACCCTGACCGGACAACGCAGCCGTTGTCGCAAGCATTTCGCGCATACCTGGACCACCGGCTGGACCTTCGTTGCGGATAACGATCACGTCGCCTTCTTTATAGTCACGGGCTTGAACGGCGGCGAACGCCTCTTCTTCGCATTCGAATACACGTGCTGGGCCGCTAAAGTGCTGTTGCTCTTCGGACATGCCGGCAACCTTAACGATCGCGCCTTCTGGGGACAGGTTGCCCTTCAGGCCAACAACACCACCAGTTTCGGTGATTGGTGTCGCGATCGGGTGGATCACTTTGCCGTCTGCTTCGCGGGTCACTTTGTCGATTTCTTCACCGATGGAGTACCCAGTCGCGGTCATACAATCGCGATCAATCAGACCGGCTTTTTCAAGCTCTTTCATGATCACAGGAACGCCGCCCGCCTCATAAAGGTCTTTGGCAACATACTGACCACCTGGTTTCAGATCGACGAAATATGGTGTTTCGCGGAAGATGTCGCAAACGTCATCAAGGTCGAAATCAATGCCCGCTTCGTGCGCAATCGCAGGAAGGTGCAGACCAGCATTCGTAGAACCACCAGTACAGGCCACAACGCGCGCAGCGTTGATAAGAGACGCACGGGTCACGATATCACGGGCACGGATGTTTTTCTCAAGCAGGTTCATAACCGCACGACCGGATGCCTCGGCATATTGGTCACGGGATTCATATGGCGCAGGCGCACCAGCAGAGTTCGGAAGCGCAAGGCCGATGGCCTCGGACACACAGGCCATGGTGTTCGCAGTGAACTGACCACCACAAGCACCGGCGGACGGACATGCAACCGCTTCGAGCTTCTCAAGCTCACATGTGGACATGTTGCCGGCTTGGTGTTGACCAACCGCCTCGAACACGTCCTGAACTGTTACGTCTTTGCCTTCGTGACGACCTGGAAGGATCGAACCACCATAGATAAAGACAGACGGCGTGTTCAAACGCACCATCGCCATCATCATACCCGGAAGGGATTTGTCACAACCGGCAAGGCCAACAATCGCGTCATAGGCGTGGCCGCGCATGGTCAATTCCACGGTGTCGGCAATGGCTTCGCGTGACGCAAGAGAGCTGCGCATGCCTTCGTGGCCCATGGCGATACCGTCGGTCACGGTGATTGTTGTAAATTCACGTGGTGTGCCCAGCGCCTGTTTGACGCCCATCTTCACAACCTGCGCCTGACGGTTCAGGGAGATGTTACAAGGAGCAGCCTCGTTCCAACAGGTCGCCACACCGATCAACGGCTGGTGGATTTCCTGTTCGGTTAGGCCCATCGCGTACAAATATGACCGGTGCGGCGCGCGCTCGGGGCCTTCTGTTACGTGACGGCTGGGTAGTTTGGATTTATCGAATTTAGTCATTGCTACGCTCCCGCATTTGGCTTGCGAACTGGAATACGGGTTTGGACCATTTTCCACAAGGCTGTTTGCGGCGTGGTTCCTGTGATTTTCGCGGTTTTTGGCCACGGCTGGCATGAGTTTGCTTGTTTCAGCGCATCCAACCCACTAGCCAATAGGTATAGGCAGAACGCACAGAGGCCCCAGATGACCCAACTGACCCGTGATTTTCACACCCCCGCCCAAGACCGCCACGAGATTTGGCGCATCGTTTTGGGGGCCGTTCTGATGATCGCGATCTTTGGCGCGGGACAAGTGGGCATGTTTGTCCTTCTGCCGTTACTAACCGACATTGACGGGTTGGCGTCGGTCGACATCACGCCGTTTGGGTCAAAGCCGATTGAAATCCTGTTCATCTTTTCGACCTTCATTCCCGGTTTGATCGGGATCATGGTGATTCTGCGCGTGTTGCATCGAAGGCGTTTCGTGACATTGTTTGGCCCTGCGCTGCGTGCCTGTGTCGCCCATTTCAAATATGGATTTTTCGTCGCCTGCATTATGGCGTTTGCCGGTTTGATCCTCGGGTTCGGGCAACTCATGCTATTTCCGGAAACCGCTGTGGCCCAGCGCGGCCCCCTTTTGATCTCGGATTGGCTCTTGTTTCTACTCCCGATGCTTGGGGTGATCTTTATCCAAATCGCGGTCGAGGAACTGTTCTTTCGCGGTTATCTTCTTCAACATCTTATGGCGCGGTTCGGGAAATTCTGGATCGCGGCGATTGTGCCCTCGCTGATCTTTGGGCTTGGCCACTATGATTCCCTGACCTTTGGGGCGAACGCGTGGCTCTATGTGATGACGACGACCGTTGGTGGCATCCTCCTTTGTTCGGTGACTCTGCGCACCGGTAATATCGGTGCTGCGCTTGGGCTTCATTTTGCCAATAACATCTGGGCGACCCTCACGCTTGGCGTGTCGGGGCATATGGATGGCACATCGCTCTGGGTGCTTGATATGGACCTTAAGGGCATGGACAGCGCGATTTCGTTCATCGTGCAGACTGCCCTGATGATCGCGGCCTATCTGATTTGGCGTCGATATACGCAACACCGCCTAGGGTGATTGCAATTCCCCGCGCTTCGCATTATTTGGTTCCGTAACGAAACTTCGCAAAGGCCGTGACACGATGAACTGGATTTCTAACTACGTTCGCCCAACGATTAACTCTCTGTTTTCGCGCCGCGAAGTCCCTGAAAATCTGTGGACCAAATGCCCAGAGTGCGGAACCATGTTGTTCCACCGTGAATTGGCCGAGGCACACAACGTCTGTTCCAGCTGTGACCACCACATGGCATTCACACCACGCGAACGGTTCAACGCCCTTTTCGACGGTGGCGTATACGTCGAAGTCGCAGTCCCCGAGGTCACTGCCGACCCATTGGGTTTCAAGGACCAAAAGAAATACCCTGACCGCATGAAGGCCGCGCAAAAGAAAACCGGCGAACGCGATGCGATGTTGGTGGTCGAAGGCGAAATCGGCCGTACCCCAATCGTTGCCGCTGCGCAGGATTTCTCGTTCATGGGTGGGTCCATGGGCATGTATGTTGGCAACGCAATCATCGCCGGTGCTGAACGTGCGATTGAATTGAAGCGTCCGTTTGTTCTGTTCTCTGCTGCCGGTGGCGCACGTATGCAAGAGGGCATTCTGTCCCTGATGCAGATGCCGCGCACAACCGTTGCGGTTGAGATGCTGAAAGAGGCGAACCTGCCTTATATCGTTGTTTTGACACACCCAACAACCGGTGGTGTGACCGCGTCCTATGCGATGCTGGGCGACGTGCAGATCGCGGAACCAAACGCGCTGATCGGTTTTGCCGGTGCACGTGTGATCGAACAAACCATCCGCGAAAAACTCCCTGAGGGTTTCCAACGGTCCGAATACCTACTCGACCACGGCATGTTGGATCGCGTGACACACCGCAAAGATATGCGCGACGAATTGATCACGATTTGCCGCATGTTGATGGGTCTTCCTGCGCCCGTCGCTGGCGACCTTCCTAAACCAGAGGCCGCACCGACCACTCCTGCGCTCGAAGACGCATCCAAAGAGGCCACACAAGAGTGACCCAGCCAGGCTCTGACATTCTCCTTGAACGGATGATGTCCTTGCATCCGAAAATCATCGATCTGACGTTGGACCGTGTCCTGCGTCTTTTGGCGGCTCTTGGGCATCCTGAACGGGCCCTGCCGCCGGTGATCCACATCGCGGGCACGAATGGCAAAGGCAGCACCCAAGCCATGGTCCGCGCCGGTCTTGAGGGCGCGGGAAACGCCGTTCACGCCTATACCTCGCCCCATCTCGCACGGTTTCACGAACGCATCCGCCTTGCGGGTGAGCTGATTTCCGAGGATCACCTGACCGAGATTCTGGACGAATGCATCCGCGTCAACGGAACGGAATCAATCACCTATTTTGAGGCAACGACCGTTGCCGGTATCCTTGCGTTTTCGCGCACGCCCGCGGATTACACGATCCTTGAGGTCGGCCTTGGCGGTGTGTTGGACGCAACCAACGTCGTCGATCAGCCCGAGATCACCGTGATCACCCCGATTTCCATCGACCACCAACAATTCCTTGGCGACACCCTAACCGCGATTGCGGGCGAAAAGGCGGGCATTATCAAACGCGGCGTGACCTGCGTTGTTGGCCCCCAGCCCGACGAGGCCATGGACGTGATCGAGGCCCGCGCCGCCCGTTTGGGCGCGCCTCTGTTGGCCTATGGGCAGCACTGGCACGTATGGGAAGAACGCGGTCGCCTGATCTATCAGGATGAGACCGGCCTGTTGGACCTGCCCCTGCCCGCATTGATCGGCGCGCACCAAATTCAAAACGCAGGCATGGCCATCGCCACCCTGCGCGCCCTTGGCAAAGACGACGCCGCCTGCGAGGCCGCCGTGGTCAACGCCACATGGCCCGCGCGGATGCAGCGTTTAAAAACCGGCCCGTTGATTGATGCGGCTGGCAATTGTGAGCTGTGGCTTGATGGGGGGCATAACCCCGCCGCTGGGCTTGCGCTTCGTGATGTAATCCGAGGCCTGCCAAAACGTCCGACACATTTGGTGTGCGGGATGTTGAACACCAAGGACACCGACGGATATTTCCGCCCCTTGGCCGAAGTGAGCGAGACCCTCACCGCCGTTTCGATCCCTGGTGAGGCAGCGACATTGTCCGCCGAGGAAACCATGCAATCGGCGCAACGGGTTGGCCTTACGGCTTCTGCCGCCGATAACGTTTTGGGCGCCGTGACCACGATCGCAGCCGCGCATCCAAACGCGCGGATTTTGATCTGTGGGTCGCTTTATCTGGCCGGAAATATCCTGCGCGAAAACGGTTAGCTAGCTGCCCCAGTTGGCATCCTGCATTTCACGAAGACGGCTGGCGGTGCGTTCAAATTCAAACGCCCCCTCGCCTTCGCGGTATAGCATTTCTGGCACGGCTTCTGCGGACACGATCAACCGCGTGCCTGCCTCGTACAAGGCATCGACAAGGGTCACGAACCGCTTGGCCTCGCTAAAGTTGGTGCGGCCAAGCGACGGCACGTTTTCGATGATCAACACCTTAACCGTCTCGGCAATCGCCAGATAATCAGCGGCCCCCAACATGCGCCCACACAGGTCGTGGAACCCCGCACGCGCCACACCGTTCGAGAACTTGGGCAGAACCACATCGCGTTTATTCACAACAAGGGTCAGCGGACCGACTTCGCCTCCGATCAAATCAGCCCAAACCGCATCAATCGCGGCGCGGGCATCGGCGTTGATCGGGGTGAAATACACCTCGGACCCAGCAAGACGATCCTGACGGTAATCCGTTGGGCTGACGATTTCGTGGACGACCATGCGTTGTTTGATCTCTTCGATAAACGGCACAAACAGATTGCGGTTCAGACCGTCTTTATAAAGGTCATCCGGCACGCGGTTCGACGTGGTCACAACCACAACATCGGCGGCGAACAACATGTCAAACAGGCGCCCCACGATCATCGCATCGGTGATGTCAGTGATCTGCATTTCGTCAAAAGCCAAAACCCGAACGTCCTTGGCGACGGCTTCGGCGACGGGCTTCAACGCGTCTTCAATGCCCTTTTGGCGGGCCTCGTGCATACCGGCGTGGACCTCTTGCATAAAGGCATGGAAATGCACGCGACGTTTCGGGATATCACCCAGACCGTCAACGAACAGATCCATCAACATGGATTTACCACGACCAACCCCACCCCAAAGGTACAGGCCCTTGGGCACGACCGCCTTTACCTTACGCAGGCCCAAAAAACCGCCCCGCACGGGCTCAGCCGTCAAACCATCGCAGATGGTTTGAAACAGTGGCAAAATGGCCTGCTGCGCAGGATCGGCGTTCAATTCGCCCGACGCGACGCGGTCGGCGTATATCTGTTCAATATTCATATCACCCCCATAGAGCGCCAATCACCATAAGAAAAGGTCAACGACGGTCGCATCTAGCCGTTTTTCAAAAAGTCGCGCAACACGGCAGAAATTTCATCAACGTGCGTTTTGACCACGCCGTGGTCGGCACCTTTGATCACATCCTGAAACGCGGCGCGGTTTGCTTTGGCCAAACGTCCGGCGGATGTGGCCGCGATGGCGTCGTCGTCTTCGGCCCAGACCGCCATCACAGGCACATGGGCGACGCCCAGCGCGCGGTGATCCTGCATCATGTCCTCAGACAAGGCCCAGCGGTAACTGGACAGGATGGATTTGAGCGTACCCCGGTATTTGTGTTCGGGTTGGGCCGATGAGATATCCGGTCGCACCGAGGTCGCAAACCGAGGCGGCATAACCGTCATAAGCCAATCGCCGATCACGGGGGTCTTAACCACGAATTCCATATAGCGATCAAGTTTGGTCCCCAATCCGGCCGAGGCAATCAGAACCAACCGATCCACACGATCCGGCGCATCCGCGGTGAACCGTGTCACCACCGATCCGCCCATGGAATAGCCGACCAGCAAATCAATATCGTCCACGCCTTGGTTTTCCAAAAGCGCATCAAGCTGTGCCGCGAAAAACGCACAGCTTTGGGCGCCAGTCGGACGCCCAGACAGGCCCCGCCCATACAGATCATAGGTCAAAACCCGAAACCCCATACGTGTCAGACGTTCCGCCAGCGGATCGAACACATAGGACGGGGTCGACACACCGTGCACACAGACCGCAACTGGGCCGCCCACGGGTCCACGCCATTCGAAATAGGTCTTGCCAGCAGGAAGGTTAGCGATCTGCCCAGGGGCCTGTTCCCGCATCGCACCCGTCACCGTTCGGCGACGTCGCTCCATAACACGCGGCAAGACGACAACCATACATGCAACAAGAATAAGAACCCAGATCATCAGAGCGCTTCTTCCTTGGTCAACAGACCGTGTTCCACCAGACATGCGGCCCATCCCGCAGGCGAGGTGAACAGGTGGGTCTGCCATCCGCGCGCGGCGGCGGCTTCGATGTTGTCGGCGCGATCATCGGCGAACAGGAAGGTGCTCGGCGTCACGCCGCTGTCCTCTTCGACGATCTCGTAGATCCGCTGGGACGGCTTGGTCACCTTGAGCTGGCCCGAGATATAGCGACGACAGAATTCGATCAGAAACGGATACTGGGTTTCGGCATATTCAAAGGTCTCGACCCCGAAATTAGAGAGCGCAAAGACCGGCACGCCCTTAGCCCGAAGTGCGCGCAGCAAACGCAAAGAATGGTCAATGATCGGGGATGCCATTTCGATCCATTCGTCATGCCACATCTCAATCTCGGCGCGCCACTTCGGGTTCTTGGCGGCGAATTCAAACACGGTTTCCTTGAACGGCTGCCCTTGGTCCACCAATTCGTTCATGCCATGTAGGTCAAGCTCTTCGAACATGGCGCGGCGACGGTCTTCGCCGATACGTTTGTCGTAATGACGTTCGGGGTTCCATTCGATCAACACGTTCCCAATATCAAAAACGACAACTTCTACTTTGGTCATTTTAGTCCCTCTTTGCTGCTTGAATTTCTTTTTCCATCGCATTCAAAAAACGCGACCGGTCTGCCTTGGAAAAGGGTTTTCCGCCGCCCTGACGGAATGGATCGGCGGCGCGCAAATCCGTCATCAAATCCCGCGTGGCAAGGATTTGTCCGATATTCGCCGGCGTAAAGATTTCGCCGTTATGGCGCACAACACGCGCTCCGTTCTCAATACATTTTGACGCAAGCGGGATGTCCCCCGTCACCACGACGTCGCCCTTTTTCGCGCGATCCGCGATCCACATATCGGCAACGTCGGGGCCATCGGGCACGATAATGTTTTCAACGAACGGGTTCATCGATGGCCGCAGACCGCCATTCGACACAACATACATTTTCAACTTGTGGCGCGTCGCGACGCGCTCGGCTTCTGCTTTTACGGGACAGGCGTCCGCATCAATAAATATCGTCATAAAACTGGCCTAGCCCGTTCCATCCAAGCGATCAAGCCGCAGGGGCAATATGAACGAAATTTTCCGGCTTGGCCTTGCAAAGGGCGGAAAAGAAACCCAAACTGTTGATATGGTCATGCACACACAAACGCCATTTTCCGGCGGCGGCTCGGACACGGTGATGTTTCATCGCACTGAATTGAATACGATCTTGTCTCTTTACGGACGGATGGTGGCTGCGGGCGAATGGCGCGATTACGGGATTTCGACGCTTCGGGATTGTGCCGTATTTTCGGTGTTTCGCCGCACGGCAGAACACCCAATTTACCGCATCGAAAAACGTCCAAAACTTCGCCTAAAACAGGGGCAGTATTCCGTGGTTGGGATGGACGGTCATATCCTGAAACGGGGCAATGACCTTCGGGCGGTGCTGCGCGTGTTGGAACGCAAATTGATTAAGTCGATCGACTAGGCCGACGATACCCCAAAACCTCACCGAATTCCTTTTGGGCGATCCGTGCAAGTGCGCCATCCAGACGTTCGGAGGCCACCCGCATGTGATAAGCATTGGCGTGGATCAACGTGTCGTTGTTCAACATCATCCCCACGTGCCCCTTCCAAAACACAAGGTCCCCGCGCGTTAATTCTTCGCGCGTCACCTCATCTGTAAAATGGTCGAACTGCGGGCCAGAGTCCCGCGGACAGGTGATGCCACAGGACATCAACGCCGTTTGCACCAGACCCGAACAGTCGATGCCAAGGCTGGTGTTGCCACCCCAAAGATATGGCACGCTAAGGTGTTTGAGACAGATCACCGTCGGGTCGGTTTCCCATTCGGTAAGCGGCGATATGTGCTGTTCCGGAAGGAACCCGCCCTCGATCTCGACAAAGCCGTTGGTCGTGGACAGCGCACTGATCCGGGATCCAAAGACAAGCCGCGCGACCTCGGGGGATTTCATGTCGGGTTCGGAATATAGAAACGCGCCCTGATCGGTGATCCAATGGGTCGGTGCCATGATCGGCCCCAACACATATTGCGGCACGTAACCGACATACCCGTCGTCACGGCACGCCCCATAGACCCAGCCGTCCTTGACCTCGGTGACGTTGAATTCGGCCCCCATCACAACCTGCTTGTCCCGCGCGCCCGAGGGTTCGCGCAACAGATCGGCCACAGGGACCGCGATTTGATAAAGGCCGTTTTCCATCAGAGCTCCAATAGGGTTGGGAGGGCTTCGAAGACCGCGCGCGCGCCCTGCCCGACGCCGCCCTTGGGGCGCGCAGGTTTGGCGACAGGTTGCCAGCCGTAGATGTCAAAATGCACATAGTTCGTGTCGTCATTCACGAACCGACGCAGGAACAGGGCCGCCGTGATCGACCCCGCAAAACCGCCCGCCGGCGCATTGTCCAAATCGGCAACGGCCGGTTCGATCATGGTCTCATAGGGGTCCCAGAATGGCATGCGCCACAGGGGATCGCAGACCGCACCGCCCGCCAATGCAAGCGTCGAGGCAACCCTGTCGTCATCCGTGTAAAACGGGGCAAGGTCAGGCCCAACCGCAACACGCGCCGCGCCCGTAAGGGTCGCCATAGAAATCACCAAATCGGCTGGCTCTTCCGTCGCATAGGCCAGCGCATCCGCCAGAACCAAACGCCCCTCGGCGTCGGTGTTGTTGATCTCAACCGTAAGGCCCTTGCGCGAGGTCAGAACATCCTGTGGCCGGAACGCAGAGCCGTCCACCGCGTTTTCCACCGCAGGCACCAACACCCGCAACTGGATCGGAAGACCGGTTTCCATGATCATCTGCGCGAGGCCGAGAACCGTCGCGGCGCCGCCCATGTCCTTTTTCATCAGGCCCATCGACGCGCCCGGTTTAAGGTTCAGTCCACCGGTGTCGAAACAGACGCCCTTGCCGACCAATGTCAGACGCGGGCCCGTGGTGCCCCAGTTCATTTCCAACATACGTGGCGCGCGTGGCGACGCACGCCCAACCGTGTGAACCATCGGGAAGTTTTGATCGAGCAGATCGTCGCCTGTGATGATATTCGTCTTCGCCCCATGGGCCTTGGCCAAGGAAACGAATGCGTCTTCAAGCTCTTGTGGGCCCATATCCGACGCCGGTGTGTTGATCAAATCGCGCGTCAACGCCTCGCCGTTCGCGATGGCCGTGATACGATCGGCGTCAATCGATTTCGGCGCGACCAAACGAGCCGCAGCAGGTTTGACATCCTTGTACCGGTCGAACACATAGCCCGCGAGCAACCAGCCCAGCGCGACCTCGTCCATATCGGCGCCCGCATCGGCGACAATGTCGTAATCTCCCGCCGGAAGCGACGTCACCGCCTGCGCGACAACAAACCGTGACCGTTTGCGTGACACGGCATCGCCCAGCCCAATCACGACCGCCGCAATTCCACCATCGGTATTGGGTATAACCACCGCACGCCCAGCAGCCCCCGTAAACCCAGAGGCGGCGATCCATGCCATAGCCGCGCCGTCAAGATCGGGCTGCTCCTTGGCGTGTACAAGATGAACGGGAATGGATGACGGCGTCGCGTCAGCAAATGTAAGGGTCATATTGGCCTCTGAATAATCTTTGCATCGACCCTACGGGATCAGACACGGTATTCAAGCACCTAAACGATGATGTCTTGGAGTTCCCAGACCGTCGACAAGGATTTATCCCCAACGCGCAACATACGGGCAATCGTCGCCGCAATGGACACGGGATCACCATGGCCCGCACATTCGCCCGCAACCCGCGCGGCATCGGCAAGGTCATAAAGGCCGATTTGCTGGGCGATAGCGATCATTGTGCGACATCCCTTGGACACCGCCTCCAATTCACTTTTCCAATAGTGGGCCTCAATATCGGCAAGCCGCACGGCCAAATCTTCCATGGCGCGGCAAATCAAACGCTCGGCCCCACCTTCACCCAAATGTCTATATAAATCTCGCATCACGTCGGCCTGTACGGCCACAGCTTCGTCGATGCGCAAAACGCATATCTGTGTCAAATCTCACCCTCCAAAGGCCCCCACGGCCCGTCTCACCAATCCACCAGAGAATTCTTTAGAAAGTAATAAGCACGGGCGAGAAAGCCCTCGAAATGCCGAGTGTTTCCGCGTAGAATTTGTAAAACTTAACGAAAAGTGAGGGTACTCATGCACAATACCAAACCGCTTCCTAGCTATCTGGTCCAACGTTATCATGGATGGAAAGCCACAAGTTATCAGGAAAATCAGGTATGGTATCGCAACCTTGCCGCGAACGGACAACATCCCCGCGCGATGGTAATTTCCTGCTGCGATAGCCGCGTGCATGTGACGTCTCTTTTTGGTGCGGACGAGGGTGAGTTTTTCATCCACCGCAACATCGCGAACCTCGTTCCGCCATTCAAAGAGGATGGCGATTACCACGGCACATCAGCAGCGATCGAATATGCGGTCACTGCGTTGAAGGTGTCGCATGTGATCGTCATGGGGCACTCAAGCTGTGGTGGCGTAAAAGGATGCAGCGACATGTGTTCTGGCAACGCGCCTGCTCTGTTGGAAAAATCAAGCTTTGTCGGCCGTTGGATGGATATCCTGCGCCCCGGCTATGAAAAGGTCAAAGACATCAAGGACGCCGCAACACGTGAATCCGCCTTGGAAAAAGAGGCCGTTTTGGTGTCGATGGGCAACCTCATGACCTTCCCATTCGTGAAGGATGCCGTCGAAAACGGCACACTGACCCTTCACGGGCTGTGGCACAATATCGGCGAAGGTGGTTTGGAATTCTACAACGCCGAAAAAACCGCGTTTGAGCAGGTATAATATACAAACATCGCGGACATTCGCACATCACAGCGAATGTCCGGTTTGAACCCAACCTACCGTTTTTCGGGCTCGCGGCCCAAGCCGAGTTTTGAGAAACTCTCTGCGCGCACGAATTCAGACGTCGGCTGGCCGCACTTTCTGTGGACCACGGGTGCGCCGAAACCTTCACACATTGAATGAGCCAACATCATAGACCCCCGTTACCCATGAAACTGATCAATCGGCGGGTTAATTTCTTTTGTGGGCCGATGTCTGGCCAAACGGCATAGATGCCAAGCTCGGGCAGAGACCATTGCGGTAGAATTTCGACCAGTCGCCCATCTGCGATCTCAATTTCCGCTTCGCTGTTCGGTAAATGTTGTATGCCGAGACCCTCTAGAACCGCTAGCTTTGCCGACGAAAGAGAGTGGACCTCGAGGCGAATGTTCTCTGGCTCAAATGTGAACTGCTCCCCCCTGTGAACCAGAGTAATTGCGTCCGGCAGCATCGCAATAGAGATGAAATCGCAGGTCTGAAGGTCCTCAAGGGTTTTGATGGGTGGACGAGCCGCCAAATAAGTCGGACTCGCCACGAGCTTGCGACTAAAACTCCCGATGCGTTTGCTTTTCATCGCGCTGTCGCTCAGCACTCCAAGCCGGATAGCAAGGTCAAATCCCTCTTTCACCAGATCAACCGGATAGTCGCTGGTATGGATCGACATAGCGACCAAAGGATGCGTGCGCACAAAGCGCATCAAGCTTTGGTGCAATGGGCTTCGTTCGCCGAATGCTGGCAAGGTCACACGCAGGGCACCTGTCGGCTGTTCGCTTGTCTCTGTGAGAATGTCGAACGCCTGATCTGCGGCATCAACCATCGCCCGCGCAGAAGCAAGGATTGCCTGCCCTTCTGGTGTGAGCGAGAGGGACCGCGTTGACCGGAAAAACAGCGAGGCCCCCACTTTGGCTTCTAGTTTCGAGACGTGATGACTTACCACGGAGGTGGAAAGTTTGAGCCGTCTACCCGCACCGCTGAAGCTACCGGCTTCGTGGACGGCGACAAAAACAGCTAGGGCGCGAAACTCATCCATCTTTTCAATCCATTCTTTCAATACATCGAACAATGATACCGACATATTTGGGATAATCAAACGACCGGCGTGTGTCTACATCTGTTGCCATCACATGGAGACAATTGGAGAAAGACATGACAAAAACACTGACAACACTTGCTGCGATGGCCCTTAGCGGCACGGCAGCAATCGCAGACATCGCGGCACACAAACAGATCGTAATTGATGGGATGACCCAAGGGTTCGTGCATGGCAACCTAGATGCGGTAGATGATTACTTTGCCGATCCATATATTCAGCACAACCCGCTGGCAGCATCAGGCGTTGATGCGCTGAAAGGGCTTTTGAGCCATCTTCCGAGCAATCCAGATGGGGCGTTCGAACCGATCCGGATCATTGCCGAAGACGATCTGGTCGTCACGCATTACGTCTATAAGAACTTCGGCCCTCAGCCATTGGTTGCCTTTGACGTATTCCGTATCGACAATGGCAAAATCGTCGAGCACTGGGACAACATGAGCCCATTGGCCGCAGAGCCAAACCCATCAGGGAGAACGCAAGTCGATGGCGAAACCATTGTCACCGACCTCGACAAGACCGCCGAGAACAAGACGTTGGTCGAAGACTTTATCAACCGCGTCCTGATCAAGGGTGAGCAGGTCGAATTGACCGACTATATCAATCCCGAGAAGTATTTGCAGCACAACACCGATGTGGCCGATGGTCTCGACGGGCTGGGTGCATTCCTTCAGTATCTGGGCGAGAACGACATCGCATTCTACTATACCAACCTTGCGATGGTTGTGGCCGAAGGTAACTTTGTCTTCGCAGCAGCCGAAGGCGTCTTTGGTGATCAACCGACGGCCTATTTCGACCTGTTCCGTCTCGAAGATGGCCGGATCGTTGAACATTGGGACGTCATCGCAGATATGCCCCAAGGCGATCTGCCCGACGGCTATCCAGGCAAGTTCTAAGACGCGGCAACCTGCAATTTCAAACCTGTTCGAAATGCAGGAATGCATCCGCAATGCGTTCCGCGTCTGATGAACCTAACGCCCCGCTGGACCAATCGGCCCGCCTAGCCCGAATTGTCCAGCAGGGCAGGTTTTCAGAGCGCCAAACGTAAAAAGCCGCCCCATCACAGGGCGGCTTTTCAAATTCAGGGTCAAAGGTGATTAGCCTTTTTTAAGAACGCGGCGGCCCAGAAGTTCGGCGATTTGAACGGCGTTCAACGCTGCACCTTTGCGCAGGTTGTCGGACACGCACCACATGTTCAGACCGTTTTCAACAGTAACGTCCTGACGCAAGCGCGAGATGAATGTCGCGAAATCGCCAACACATTCGATCGGCGTCACGTAACCGCCGTCTTCGCGTTTATCGATCACCATCACACCGGGTGCTTCGCGCAGGATATCGCGTGCTTCGTCTTCGTCGAGGAAATCCTCGGTTTCGACGTTGATGGATTCAGAGTGGCCAACGAACACAGGAACGCGCACACAGGTTGCGGTCACTTTGATGGAAGGGTCGATGATCTTCTTCGTCTCGACGATCATTTTCCATTCTTCTTTGGTGTCACCGCTGTCCAAGAATACATCGATGTGCGGGATCACGTTAAACGCGATCTGCTTGGGGTATACTTTTGGTGGCTTGCTGTCTGTTGGGTTGTAGATCGATTTGGTCTGATCCCACAGTTCATCAATCGCGTCCTTGCCAGAGCCGGACACAGATTGGTACGTGGACACAACAACGCGCTTGATTTTCGCGCGGTCATGCAGCGGCTTCAACGCCACAACCATTTGCGCGGTCGAACAGTTCGGGTTCGCGATGATGTTCTTGTTTGAATACATCTCAATCGCGTCTGGGTTCACTTCTGGAACGATCAACGGGATTTCTGGGTCGTAACGGTAAAGCGAAGAGTTATCGATAACCACACAACCGGCCGCAGCCGCGATTGGAGCGTATTTCGCAGTAGCGTCAGAGCCAACCGCAAACAGCGCCATATCCCAACCGGCAAAGTCAAACGTATCAAGGTCTTCCGTCGTGAGTGTCTTATCGCCAAAGCTAACTTCCGTGCCAAGTGACTTACGGGACGCAAGCACAGCAATCTTCTCAATTGGGAACTGACGTTCATCCAAGATGTTTAGCATTTCGCGGCCTACATTGCCTGTAGCGCCAACGACGACGATATTATAACCCATCCGAGGGCCTCCTTGATTAATGTCAAAAGACGCCGTCATGTAGCACCGCTTGCCCCCAGTTGAAAGGGGCACGTTGATAACGGGCGCGTTATTTCATTGACTTTTGATCAAAACAGGCCGATATGGCCCACAGTAACGAACGCTGCCGCGTGAGCAGCCCACTGAAAATGTGACGTCGTTGCCTATGATTCTGTGTCAGATCTCTTTGACACACCCTCCCAAGTTCCCATTTCACGCGGGGTTCTTATGGCCAGTCGATCATCGTACATGCGGTACGGTGCCCTCCGATTGGTTTGAACCGCAGGACGGCACAGATGTGCCCACCCCGCTTGGGGCGCGTTATGCGTCCCGTAATAAAGGTGTCCATTGTGACTGACCAAACAACTGAATCCACTGACACGTCTGGTGACGTAACATTCGCCGAGCTTGGCCTGAACAAGCAACTTTTGAAATCCATCACGGCGGCGGGTTACGACAAACCCACCCCGATCCAAGGTCGCGCCATTCCATTGGTGATCAAGGGCCACGATGTGATGGGCCTTGCGCAAACGGGTACGGGTAAAACCGCCGCCTTTGGTTTGCCATTGATCCACACGTTGATGGAAAACGCCGGCCGTCCGGCGCCAAAGTCGATCAAATCCTTGATCCTTGCGCCGACCCGCGAATTGGTGAACCAAATCGCCGATAACCTTAAGACATATACACGCAACACCCCGATTAAGGTCGCGACTGTTGTTGGTGGTCAATCGATCAACCGCCAGATCCAACTGTTGGCCAAGGGTACCGATATCCTTGTTGCGACACCTGGTCGATTGATGGATCTTATTGATCGCCGCGCTGTGTTCCTTGATACGGCGACCTTCCTTGTGCTGGACGAAGCCGACCAAATGTTGGACATGGGCTTTATCCATGCGCTTCGTAAAATCGCACCGTTGTTGGGTCAGCCGCGCCAAACCATGTTGTTCTCGGCCACCATGCCAAAGCAGATGGAAGAACTGGCCAAGGCATACCTGTCCGAACCAAAACGCGTTCAGGCAAACCCACCCGGCAAAGCCGCCGACAAGGTGAAACAGTCGATCCACTATTGTGCGCAGAAACTGAAAACGGACCTGTTGAAAGAATACCTCGACAAGGACGAAGACGGCCTATCTCTTGTATTCATGCGCACCAAGCACAGCGCCGAGCGTCTGAAAAAGCATCTTGAATCATTGGGCTATCCTGCGGATTCCATCCACGGCAACAAATCCCAAGGTCAACGTGACCGCGCGATTAAGGCGTTCAAATCCGGTGAGACCCGTATTCTGGTTGCGACCGATGTTGCAGCCCGTGGGATCGATATTCCAGGTGTGAGCCACGTCTATAACTATGACCTTCCTGAGGTTGCGGAAAACTATGTGCACCGCATTGGCCGTACCGCACGCGCGGGTCGCTCTGGCGAGGCAATCGCGTTCGTATCCGGTGCCGAGCTGGGTCTTTTGCGCGCGATCGAAAAGGTCATGAAGATCAAGATCGAAGTGATCGGTGGCCGTGAGCCAGTCGAAGAGGCCCAAGCCCCACGTCGTCGCGGCGGTGGTGGTGGCGGCGGTCGTGGTCGTCCACAAGGTGGCGGTCAACGTCGCAGCGGTGGCGGCAATGGCGGCGGAGGCAACGGTGGCGCACCAGCCAACAAACGCCGTCGTCCACGCAACAAAGCATCCTAATACAAAAGGCCCGCCATATTCTGGCGGGCCTTTTTCATTGATATACCCCGAGGGACCCCCGATGATCATCCACTGTGTCTTTTGTAATTTCCGCGACGACAGCCCCCCGACCGAACAGGCAGACGTCCTTGGTGCGCTGGCCGATTTTGCGCGCACTTTGTCTGGGGTGGTGTCATTCGAACATGGTGCGAATATCGATCTTGAATGCAAGTCGCCCGACTATGATGCGGGGTTTGTCATTCGGTTCGAGGATCAACAGGCCCTTACAGCCTATGCCGAGCATCCAACGCATCAGGCGCTTGGGGCACGGCTCTGTGATCTGTGCGTCGGCGGTGCAGACGGCATCATCGTCTTTGACATAGCGTCATCCGCAGGCACCCCCTAGGGACGCCTGCGGGATGCGTTTCTAGTGGCCCAAGAGGCGTTCAAGCGCCGCAGGGTCATCGCGTTCGGACAGACGGCCCATCAAGGTTGCGCTGGCTTCGTTCATACCAACCAATTCGACCTCGGCGCCGTCACGGCGGAATTTCAGAACCGCAAGGTCAAGAACCGACACGGACGAGATGTCCCAGATGTGGGCGTTATGCACGTCAATCGTCACCTTCTTAGGACGCTCATCATAATCGAATGAATCCGCGAATTCAGGTGTCGACGCATAGAACAGCTGACCTTCGATCAGATATGTGCGGTGGTCGCCATCGTCGGACAATGTGGATGTCACGCGGAACACGCCCGCGATTTTCCATGCAAAGAACAGACCAGACAAAAGAACACCGGTCAGAACACCATAGGCAAGGTTGTGCGTGTAAACGGTCACCACAACGGTTGCGATCATCACGATGGACGATGGGCGCGGATGTTCCGTCAGGTCCTTGATGGACTTCCAGCTAAAGGTGCCGATGGAGACCATGATCATGATCGCCACAAGAGCCGGCATCGGGATCTGTTTCACCCAGTCGCCAAGAACCACGATCAGGAACAACAAGAACACACCCGCGGCGAAACAGGACAGACGGCCACGGCCACCAGACCGCACGTTGATCATCGACTGACCGATCATCGCACAACCGGCCATGCCACCGATGAAACCGGTCGCCGTATTGGCGATACCTTGGCCGATACATTCTTGGTTCTTGTCGGATTTGGTGTCGGTTAGATCGTCGATCAGGTTCGCTGTCATAAGGGATTCGAGCAAACCAACAACCGCAATCGCCGCAGACACAGGGAAGATGATCTTGAGCGTTTCAAACGTCCATGGCACATCAGGGAACAAGAACACAGGCAGCGTATCAGGCAATTCGCCCATGTCACCCACAACCCGCACGTCCAAATTCAGGGCCATCGCAAGGCCGGTCAACACAACGATTGTCACCAAGGGCGACGGGATCGTTTTGTTCACATAGGGGAACAGATAGATGATCCCAAGACCCGCCGCGACCATCACATAGGTCAACATGGTCACGCCTTCGGTGCCCAAGTTAAGTTCGGGCAACTGCGCAAGGAAGATCAAGATCGCAAGGGCGTTCACAAAGCCGGTCATCACAGACCGTGACACGAACCGCATGATATTGCCCAGCTTTGCCATACCGGCGAGGATCTGCAGAAGACCCGCAAGGATCGTCGCAGGGAACAAATACGCCAGACCAAAGTCGCGCACCAATGTCACCATCAACACAGCCGTCGCCGCAGTGGCCGCGGAAATCATACCTGGGCGACCACCAACCAACGCGGTGATCACAGCGATGGAAAACGACGCATAAAGCCCAACCTTGGGGTCCACACCCGCGATGATCGAGAACGCGATTGCCTCGGGGATAAGGGCAAGCGCCACAACGAGGCCCGACAACAAATCGGGTCGGATATTGCCCAGCCAATCTTGGCGGGCATTTCGGATCAAAGCTTCCATTCGTGTCTCCAACGGGTTTTGGCGCGTCGCGCCGCATCATAAGTTGCCCCCTCTTAGCGGGTTGGACATGCAGAAACCAGTTGTTTTGCACGTTCCGGCGCGCTGGCGCTATACAGTTGGGATCAGATTGACTAAGCCTTGGACAAGTCACTTCTATAGGCGCGCCCCTTATGACACGTTTCATCGCCCTTCTCTTTGCCATGGCTTTGGTCAGTGGATGCGCAGAGCGCGGCGCGTTTCAATATGCGGCCCCTTCCGAACGTGCGACGGAACATGATGTTTGGGTGGTGAATTATCGTTCAAACGCCCCCGCACCCATGGGCCAACGCACCCCTGCACGTCCTGATGCGCCACGTTACGAGAAACACGTTGTATCGGTTCGACCAAGCCACAAGACAGGTGAAATCGAATGGACATCCACCACACCGAACGCCGCAACGGATTTTGTGTCGCTTGGGATTTCGCCCGTCGAAAACATCAACACCTTCGCGCGCGATATCGCCAAGGCGGGGGTTGGACGCGAAACAACGCTATTCGTCCACGGCTATAATATGAACCATGCCGAGTCCGTGTATTTCACCACCCAGATCAAACATGACTTTGACATCCAAGGGCCCACGGTTTTGTTTTCTTGGCAATCGGCGGGGGTTGGTGCGGGATACATTTACGACCGCGACAGCACGCTCTATGCCCGCAACGCGCTTGAGGACGTGATCCGCGCCCTAAGCCAAGACACTGATCGCGAGCTGGTGATTGTCACCCACTCACTGGGAGGGTTCCTTGTCATGGAAACCCTGCGACAGATGTCACACAAGGGTACGTTTGATATGCATGACAATATCGCCACCTTGGCGATGATCTCGCCCGATATCGACGGCGAATTGTTCCGTGCACAGGCCGGCGATTTGTCATCGTTTCCCAAACAAACGATCATCTTTGCCTCGGAACAGGACAAGGCGCTTCGGGTGTCTGCGTTGCTTACCGGTCAGAAAAATCGCCTAGGGAGCGTCACCGACCGCTCGGCCATCTCTGGCTTTCCCATCAGCCTGATCGACGCGAGCGACCTTGCCAATGGTGGCTTAAACCACAGCGTCGCGCTGACTTCGCCCACTGCAATCTCGATCATCTCGAAGATGGTAGAACAGGGCGACATCAGCCCCGAAGCCGACATTCCCCTGTTTATTGATCTGGGCAGCTTGATCGACTGATCGCTGGACCTATTTCCAGACCTGCGGCGTCAGATACACAACGTCTTCGTCGGCACTGACCATCAAATCGCCGTCCTGAATGTTGACCTGCAACTTCATCGACCGGCTGGCCAGCGCCGCAAGCGCGCGCGTATCGGTGTCGGTAAAGTTGAACACCCGAAGGTTATCAAATCGCGTCGTACTGTTCTGGATTTTATCCCACCAGACCTCGGCGTTTTTGCCGCCATAGGCATAGATAATCACATCGTCGGCCTTACCACAGGATTGACGCACGATCTTTTCACTCGGAAGACCAAGTGCAACCCAAAGCTCAAGCTCATCGCTCAGACTTTTCTGCCAGATATCCGGCTCATCATCGGTGGACAGACCCTTGGTCAGCTCAAGCTGCTCATTCGCATTAAGCGCAAAGGCAAGCAGGCGCACCATAAGGCGTTCGTCGGTCTCGGAGGGGTGCTTTGCCACGGTGAGCTTGTGCGTTTCGTAATAATGACGGTCCATGTCCGACACAGTAAGTTCAACTTTGTAGATGGTAGATTTCTGTGCCATGAATTTGTCCGTGATTGTGGGGTTATGGATGACTATTCCCTCTACCCAACAAGTAAAAGCAAATAAAAGCCCCCTCCCCCCAACGATACTCAGATTTCAGAGGACACTTCGCGCCTCCGCGTCGGAACGCGACACCCTCACCCAAGGCAGACAAAGCGGACTTCCTGTTAGGTGCGCCAATATGGACCTCATAGCAGTTTACGATGGCACAAGCGCTTTCCACGCCACGCTTGGTGAACGCTCACCGACCGTGAGTGCGCTGACAGATTCTGCAATGGCGTGTCGGTCAATGCGGAAATGGCGATATAGATCGTTGATCGTTCCTGTTTGGCCAAAATGTTCCACGCCATGTGGGATTGTTTTGTGGCCTGCCACTGACCCAAGCCATGACAGTGTTGCCGGATGGCCGTCGATGACTGTCACGATTGTGCAGTGGCTGGGCAGGTCCTTCATCATTGTCTCAACGTGGCTTGTCGCATTGGTGTTGCCGCCTGCGCGTTCGCGTTGCGCCGCTGTCCAGCCCGCGTTCAACCGGTCGGCGGACGTGACCGCGAGCACCGCGACATCGCGTCGATGTTCGGCAATGATACCTGCAGCGGCAATCGCCTCGGGCGCAACCGCACCTTGGTATGCGATCACAATTGAACAATTTGGGCCAAGTTTACGCAGCCAATAGGCGCCATCGATGGCCCCTTGGCGGAACTCATCATCAACGCGCTTGCCTGGTTGCTCAATCGGGTTCGTCGTCAGGCGCAAATAGACCGATCCGCCGGTTTCATCGCGCAGCCATGTGCGCTCATCCGGATCGCCATCGCCGTCGCGCTGTAGGTAATCAAAACCCCATTCCATAATCACGGCCAGCTCATCGACAAAGGCGGGTTCAAAGGCGGCCAGCCCGTCTTGTGACATGCCAATCAAGGGGGAGGCAATGGATTGATGCGCACCGCCTTCGGGGGCGAGGGTCACGCCAGACGGCGTGCCAATCAACATAAAGCGCGCGTCTTGGTAGCAGGCATAGTTCAACGCATCGAGGCCACGAGACACGAAGGGATCGTAAACCGTTCCAATCGGGATCAGGCGCTTGCCGAAGAGGGAATGCGATAGGCCCGCAGCCCCCAAGAGCAACATCAGGTTCATTTCCGCGATGCCCAATTCAATATGCTGACCTTCGGGGGCAAACTCCCATTTGGCGGTTGACGGAATTTTGTGGTCTTTGAATGTATCCGCTTGCGCCTTGCGTGCGAAAAGCTTGCGCCGATTGACCCATGGGCCAAGGTTGGTGGTGCCCGTCACATCCGGAGAGGTTGTCACAATGCGCTCTGCCAAGGCACTGTCGCCTTTGGACAGATCATCCAAGATTTTCCCAAAACCCATCTGGGTCGACATTTCGCGCTCGCTTGAGATATCGATCGTTGGAACGCTAAGGGTTTCGTCCGTAAAACGGCGCGGGCCCTTGGCAAAAAACGGAACTTGATCAAGAAAACTCTGGAACGCGGCGACATCTGGCACCGTCGCCATTGTCTCCCATTCCGCGCCCTCTGGAACGCCCATGTCTGACTGCCAATCCGCCATCTGCGCTTTGGTCATCAGCCCGCCGTGGTTGTCTTTGTGACCTGCAATCGGCGTGCCCCAGCCTTTGATTGTATAGGCCAGAAAACACACAGGGCGGTCGTGATCGATCGCGGCAAAGGTCTCGGCCATGGTTTGCACGCAGTTGCCACCAAGGTTCTCCATCAAGGCGGCCAGCTCAGCGTCGCTGCGCGCTTCTAGCAATGCCGTAACATCGCCCTGATCCCCCAAGTCATCCATCAGGTGTTTGCGCCACACGGCGCCACCCATATAGGTCAGCGCGGAATAGAGCTGATTGGGACAGGCATCAATCCAAGCGCGCAGTTTCTCTCCGCTAGGTTCTGCAAAAGCCGCCTTTTGCAATGTGCCATATTTTACCCGCACCACATCCCAGCCAAAGGCGTCAAACACCTTTTCCGCGCGCTCAAACAGGCCTTCGCGCACAATCCCATCCAGTGACTGACGGTTATAATCGATGACCCACCACGTGTTGCGCAGATCGTTCTTCCAGCCCTCTTGCAGGCATTCATAGATATTGCCTTCATCCAGTTCCGCATCGCCCATCAACGCGATCATGCGACCAAGAGGGACATCTTTGCCCCAGGTTTTGGCCTGCACATAGTCTTGGATCATCGAAGCAAAAGATGTGATCGCCACACCAAGGCCAACCGAGCCCGTGGAAAAGTCCACATCGTCAATGTCCTTGGTGCGCGATGGGTAACTTTGCACGCCACCAAACCCGCGAAAATTCTCCATCTTTTCACGCGTCATGTTGCCCATCAGATATTGCATGGCGTGGAAAATAGGCGAGGCATGGGGTTTTACAGCCACCCTGTCTTCGGGGCGCAACGCACCGAAATAAAGCGCAGTCATGATCGAAACCATTGAGGCAGATGAGGCTTGGTGGCCGCCAACTTTGATCCCATCCGATTTCGCTGGGATGTGATTGGCGTTGTGAATCATCCAATGGGACAGCCACAAAAGACGTTGCTCTATGGTTTTGAGATGTGTGTTGAGCTGGGTCATGAATCGATCCTTGGATTGGTTTTGCGTGTTGGCACGGCTTGAAAGAAGCCGCGCGTATTGGGGCAATAAGGAGCCAGATCGCCTGATGCGTCAGAACAAGAAGCGAAGGTGATCGAACTCCGAGATGCTGCGTTTCTCGAGAAGGTCAAACGAGATTTGCCCTAAGAACACTGGGGTTTGCGTGTCAAAACTTTCGCCAAACGCATCCGCCTCATTGAGACTATTAAACTCAATGTTCAGTTTCGATTTTGGCTTGCTCTGCATCCCCTACTCTTTGGAAAAATAAGGGAGTCGAGCGCGGTCTTTTGACACCCCATGGGCACAGCTGGTTGGTAAGCGCAGCAAACGCGCCCCCCTCTTGGTTGGCGACCGTCGTGATAAGTATGACGGCCACTGCTTTGCATACTTACCCGTTTCTGTATGTGTAGCTGTATCCGTTTATGGCTGGTTGTCCGCCGAGGTGTGCGTAGAGGATTTTTGCTCCTTT
>CANNCD010000007.1 GCA_947503035.1 uncultured Halocynthiibacter sp. | reverse complement strand
CCCGCACAGAGTCGCAACACCTAAATCAATAAAAACTCACAAAAATACAAAAAAGATCAAAATAACAATGATTTCAAGGAGTTAAAGTATCTACATGCCAATCATCCGCCGAAACACGAATTCATCCCCGCCAAAACCCGTGCATATCCGTCGTGCATTTCCCTCACGATTTTTCTGCGCATATATATAGTATACATATTGGAACCATCCTTACCCTCTCCGACTCGTTGTCTTGGCACCTGTCAGCAGGCGAGCGGGCGCTCCCACTCTGCTTTACAAAAATCCACGGAATCCGATGTTTTTCTCTTGACCCTTCCGGCGCTCTCCCGTAATTCAGCCCTCACTTACGGCGGAGTAGCTCAGGTGGTTAGAGCAGCGGAATCATAATCCGCGTGTCGGGGGTTCAAGTCCCTCCTCCGCTACCAACATCCCTTACAATCTGTGATGAATTACAATGGCTTCGCGCCCGACCGATTTGGTCGTTGCGTCATTACACCAGCCCGTCTAGCGTTCATCCCTCATCATACCTTGAATGAGGCGCGCATGACCTTTGGACCCAAAATCAAAACACTCGGGAAGACCATGTTCTTTCTGGGTCTTATTTTCGTCGCCTTGCGCGTTGTTCCCATTGGATATCGCACCCTCAGCGCAAGCCAAGAGTATTACATCCCCCTAAAGGTGTCGCGATATTGGGTCCCCCGTGAGCTCAAGCTTGTCGGAATTTTCGACGGTACCAACCCCCACTTTAGTCGTGATCCTCATTTTACCTCCACACACGCGCGGGTGATCTCGTATACCGATGACGGAAAGACCTATGAGGGACGCGCACAGGGCTATGGGATCAATGACGGCTTTAAGAACCCTGCTCTCCAAACCGATGTCCTTGTAATTCAATTGAAGGAAGAAGACAGCGACAGCATTTTCACGCGCACCACAGAGTTCTATAGCAAGGAGAGCTTTGGATACGCCTCAGAGGTCTATGAATACTATCACCCCGACCTGTGCTTTGAATGTCTAAGCCCAAGCTATCGGCTCACTTATCTCGGGCAAACCAACAACCAGCTGGTCTTTTTGATCGATGGAGATGTACCTGAAGACGCCATCTTTACGCTTATGGCCGTGGATTTTCCGAAACGACAAAAGAGCGACGCTGTTATCGCTCAGAGGGGGAGCGCCGACTATGATGACCTCATCACCGGCCTGCAGGCACATGTGGGCGACGGTGGCAACTTGGCGCTGGCCTGCACAGATCGGTCCAAGAGCGTGAATACCTTTGTGAAGACCTACTTTGATGTAACCTGTTAGGGTGTGTCAGGGTTCGTCCGGACGATCAAAGAAGCGTTCGCAGAGCCTATTCACCCCAGCGTGCATAAGGACGGTCAGAATCGCCAGAACGATAAGGGCAGCGAACATCAGGTCCGTCTTGGCACGCCCGTTGGCCAGCAACATGAGGTACCCAAGCCCCTTGGACGCGCCAACCCATTCTCCGATGATTGCCCCAATGGGCGCATAGACCGCCGCAAGCCGAAGCCCCGACGCAAAGCCCGGAAGCGCGGCGGGCACGCGGATGTGCCACATGATGCGGGCGGGATGTGCGCCCATGACCTGGGCCAACCCAATCCAGTCGCGGTTGGTCCGCATGAGCGCATCAAAAAACGAAGACGTCACAGGGAAGTAGATGATGATCAGGGCCATCGCGATTTTCGAGCCCAACCCAAAGCCGAGCCAGAGCGTCAGGATCGGCGCAAGCGCGAAAACGGGGATCGATTGGCTGAACACAAGGATCGGTCGAACAAGGGCGCGCGCGGTGGGCGACGCCACAAGACCGATGGCCGAGATGAACCCCAGCACCCCACCAAGGACGAACCCAATCAGAACCTCGGACATGGTGATCAGCGCATGTTCGGCAAGCAAGGCGCGGCTGTCCCAGATCGTTTGTGCCACCAATGTGGGCGGCGGCAGGATGAACCGCGCCACGCCTGTCGCCCAGATCACCCCCTGCCATATCGCAATGGCAAGGCAGGTCGCCGCGATCCCCGCGCGCCAGCCGGTCACTTGGCCACCGGAAAGCCAGCCCAAGACGCATCAAAGAACGCGCGCTCAAGCTTTACGGCCTTGGTAAAGGTCGCGGTCACCTCTTTGCGGGCGGTGTCATCGAGGGTCTCCCACGCGGTGTCCAGTTGACCACGCAGGTATGACACGACACCGGTGAACCCCTCGCCCGCATGAAGCGTGATCCACTCGCCGAACCAGAACGGCAGGTCTTCGGCGCGATCCTCATAGGGCGCAGCCCAGTCGAGATAGATCCATTCGGCAACCGTCAGCACCGACAACATGATTTCGTAACGCCCCGACATGCGCGCCTCGTCCATCAATTGCTGAAACGCCACGGTTTCGGGGGCGGCGACGCCGGTAGGCGCGACATCAAGTGCCTCGAGTGAGCGCAGAAAATAGGTGTTCTCTGGCCCACAGATTAGCCCAAGGAACTGGGCCCCAGGGACCGCATCGGCCAGCGTCGGCGCATGGGCAACGGCGGATGCCAACAACCGCACGAACCCTTCGACGAACAGGTAATCCTGTTGCAAATAGCCCGCCATTTTATCGGTGCACAACGTGCCATCGACCAAGGCATCGGTGAACGCGTGGTGCGTCGCGGCGTGCCAGTCGTCGGACACAAGAGATTGAAGCTGGGCTGTGGCGGTCATAATGGGCTCCGAAGGCGGTCAAAAAGGTCAGTCTGCGCGTGCAACACCTCGGGGGCGTTGAGCGCGCGCGGGATCGGTGTGGTCGGGGCCGGCACATCGATGCGACCCGACGGTGTCATGATGGTGATGGTATGGCCCAGACGCGCGGCCTCGGCCGGATCATGGGTCACAAGAAGAACGGTACGGTCCGTCAAA
This sequence comes from uncultured Halocynthiibacter sp., assembly GCA_947503035.1. Classification (GTDB taxonomy): domain Bacteria; phylum Pseudomonadota; class Alphaproteobacteria; order Rhodobacterales; family Rhodobacteraceae; genus CANNCD01. The sequence goes on along the minus strand of CANNCD010000007.1, from coordinate 113,327 downwards.
AGTTCTGCGGTCAGGTCCTGCATCTGGGCGCGGGTCAATGCATCAAGCGCCGAGAAGGGTTCGTCCAACAAGACCACGTCGCGATCCTCCATCAGGGTCCGCGCAAGGGCCACACGTTGACGTTGCCCACCAGACAGGGCCGCCGGCAATTTATCGGCATGATCGGACAGGCCAACCTGCGCCAGCCGTTCTGCGGCGCGGTCGCGGTCGGGACGTTCACCACGAAGGCGCGCGCCGACCATGACGTTGTCAAACACCGACAGCCACGGCAGCAACAGATCGCGCTGCGCCATCAGGGCCACGCGATCAGGGACGTGGAGCGTGCCGTCGAACGTCACCCCCTCGGTCAACCCTGCGAACAGACGAAGCACGGTGGATTTCCCCACCCCGCTCGCCCCCAAAAGACAAGTCCATTTTTGCGGCGCAAGGGTCAGGTCGAGACCGGAAAAGATCGGCGTGCCATCGATGGACGCCGACCCCGTTATCGTGATGGGCGCGGTCACGGGGCAAGCCCCATGTCCCAGAACCCAACCTCAAGCTGTGTCGCCATGGCGAAGCGTTTCTGAAGGCTCGCCCAGCGCGGGCTTTGGGTCGGGTCATCGCCCAGACGCCGCGCGACCGCCGCATCGATCAAGGCACCCACATCGGCGCACACCTGTTGATAGCCATCGCTGGCATAGGTGCCGATCCATTCGCCATAGGTGTCGGCGGTTTTCGTCGCGGCCAAGGTCCGGCCAATTTCGCCATAGCCCATCACGCAAGGCGCAAGTGCCGCCAGCAAATCCAACAGATCACCCGAATGCCCCGCATCCAAAACATAACGCGTATAGGCTAGATTTTCCTGCCGTTCTTCTGTGGCAAACAGGGTCGCCTCATCAATCCCCGCCTCGGCGCAGGTTTTGATATGAAGCGCGATCTCTTCGTTGATCAACCCGTTCACGGTCCCCGCTGCGAGGCGCATCTCTTCGACGGTATCGGCCTTGGTAATCGCAAGGGCCCACGCGCGCGAAAAGTGGATCAAAAAGACATAGTCCTGTTTGAGGTAATGCAGAAACGCCGCCTCTGGCAGGGTTCCGTCACCCAAACCTTGGACAAACGCATGTTCGGTATAGGCCGGCCAAGCGGGGGTATTATCCCGCCAAGCCTTGAATGTGGTCCCGTAGGTCATTCTGCCCCCAGATCAACAGCAAGCGCAGACACCGGACGTGTACCTTCGACCAAACCGCTTTCGGCAAGAAAGGCTTCGAAACGGGTATAGCGGCCTTCGTCCAATGCCTCGGGGCGCAGGGCGAAACGTGGCAATGTGTCGACCCACGCCTTGGCGTTCAGCTCATCATCAAGCTCAGGGGCATAGCCCTTGAACAGCTCCCATGATGCATCTGGGTTGTTGACGATATACTGTGTCGCCAATTCGGTCGCGCGCAGGAAGCGGCGCACTTGGTCCACGTCCATACGTTCGGGGTTCGCCACATAGATCAATTCGTCATAGGTCGGCACGCCCTCTTCTTCGACATAGAAACAGCGGCCCTCTACGCCTTCGATCTCCATCTGGTTCAGCTCAAAGTTACGGTAGGCACCGATAACGGCATCCACCTGACCGGACATAAGAGACGGGCTGAGGGAGAAATTCACGTTGACCAATTCCACGTCATCCAATGACACGCCATGGCGGCCCAACATCGCGGAAAGAACGGCTTCTTCTACACCAGCCACGGAAAAGCCAATGGTCGCGCCCTTAAGTTGGCGGATCTCTTGGATTGGGCCATCTTTGAGAACCAACAGACAGTTCAGCGGCGTCGCCACCAATGTCCCAACACGTGTAAGCGGAAGCCCCTGTGCCACATGCAAATGCTGGCTAGGCTGATAGCTTACCGCGATGTCACCTTGGCCCGCGGCAACCAATTTCGGCGGCGCGGATGGATCGGCGGGCGGCACGATTTCCACATCAAGACCTTGGTCCGCGAAATATCCCAGCTCCTCTGCCACGATAATCGGGCCGTGGTCGGGGTTGATGAACCAATCAAGCAAAAGCGTCATCTTGTCTTCGGCCAATGCCGGTGTCGCCAAAAGCAGCGCCGCTGCGGTGATGAGGTGTTTCATAGGGGTCTCCTTACCCTCTGAGGGCGAAACATATGCGTTCGCCCTTTGCATGGAATGAAAGCGTGGGTTGGGGGCGACCGAACCGCATTGGCCATGGGGACAACGTCGGTAGAACATCAAGAAATAGAAGGGAGACGGTCGAAACCGCGGTCGCACGAGCCCTCATTGTCTATACCCCAGATGTACGGGATCAGGATGGCAAACGGTCACGACCATAACGGACCTCTGGTCCGCAAGCTGTTCCCTCCGCCGGTCCTAACCGGTTCAGGTTCAATGGGTCCGCACCAAGTGCATCTCAGCCCGAAAAGGGCACCCCAACAGTTCTTGTCGAAACATGTAGATTGATCGCGCCAACGCGTCAAACGGTTATCGTTGCGTTCAATTCATGACGGGCGCGGCAACGCGTTTGCATTCCATACGCCCCCGATCTAATCTTTCCCGCAACTGGAGAGTTAAGGCGCAATCACATGAATATCTCTGCCGCATCCAAGGCCGCTGGCCTGCCCGTGAAAACAGTTCGTTACTATGCCAACATTGGGCTGGTCGAGGCCCCATCGCGATCAAGCGCGGGCTACCGTACCTATGATGACACCGCAGTGCGCAAGCTGGTGTTCATTCGCCGGTCTCGCGCCTTTGGGTTCACCATCGAGGAATGTCGCGACCTGTTGGGACTGTACCAAGACCAATCCCGCAACAGCGCCGAGGTCAAACGCATCGCGTCAAAACGCCTTGAGGAAATCGAAGAAAAGCAACGCGAACTCCAATCTTTGCATGACGATCTATCCCATCTTGTGCGGACATGCCGCGGGGATGATCGCCCCGATTGCCCCATCATTGACTATCTGGGCTAGTAACGGAAAGCAGTGGTGATTTTAACCGGTTCATAATCATTGCAGGCCATAGTGATCCCATATTTGCGTGTAACGATTGAGGCATTCATGCGTATTGAATTTCGGATCAAAGTGGCCTGTGCCTGTTTCGTAATGGCGGCAACGTGGATGGCAATCGCGTTTGCGACGCTGACCCATTCCGCAAGTATCGCGACTGAATTTTCCACCACCTATGCCGTTGACCCCAATATCGCGGCGCAGGAATTCGCACGCGCCCGCCAAGAGCTCAAATATACAACAACGATCGCATTGGCGATTGCGGCAGGGCTTTCGGGTCTCATTGCCGTTTGGATAATGCAGACCTATGAACGCACACTGACCCGTCCCATTCTAGCGGTCCAAAGACTGGCCGAGGGCGATACAGGCTTTCGATACAGACGGGCCGATCTGGACCCTGCCCTTCGCAACGGTCACGACCCTATCGCAAAGCTTCTATTTGAAGTGTCTCGCGTCAGCGCAGTGATTGAGGCGACAGCCACCATAACGCCATCCACGGACCCGACCGAAAAGAGACCGCGGCGCAGCGATTTGTTCAAGGGAAGTTCACCCGTCAGAAATCCAATGCGGCCCAAGCCAAACCCAATCACACGATCAAAATAGATGCAGGGTTATTCGTGAAGCAGTTCCTGAAGCTGCATCCCGAACCGCGCAGCCGCAACCGGTAAAACACGGCCGCCCAACTGACAAAGCGATAAGCGAACACGCGGCAAACCAGTCAGAACACCGACCTGCCCCCCAAGCCGTTGAAGCGCATCCACATCCAGCGCGACAGCTGGCCAAAACTGAAGACTGGGGCGCGGCAACAGATGAGGCGGCAAAAGATGATCCGTTTCGATCGCTTGATCCAGCAAGATCTGTCTTTTGCCAAAATGCACATCCAACATTTCACGCACACCAGATACATGGGTAGGCACAATCATCTGATGGTCTTCTAGATCATGAGGATAGAGAACCGTTTGACTTCCGGTTGGCACAACCACCGATAGCGACACATCACGCGACGCGAGGGTTTCGATCCCCGACCGCATCACCGGCAGCAAGATCAGCGCAAGATCGGCTTGCCCCTCCATCAAGGCCTCAGAGAAACTTACCGAAGGGGTAGGAATGATCGAAAACGTCACCCGTGGATGTGTTTGACGAAACGTTTGCACCTGAGAGAACAGATAGTGAGGTGCCAATTCGGGGCTCACGGCAATGCGCACGTGACCGATTCGCACTCCTCGTAGGTCCGATACCGTTTCTTTTGCGCGATCCATTTGGGCAAGATGCTCATTAAATGTGCGGTAGTAAATTTCACCCACGGTCGTCAATCGAACGCCCCCTGAAAACCGGTCAAAAAGCGGTGCGTCGAGTTCCTCCTCAAGCCCCTTGACCTGGCGAAGTAGAGATGACGGAGAAATACCCAGCAATTCCGAAGCCTTACGGAATGATCCTTCGTCTACGATGGCTTTTATCGCCATATACAATTGGAGGTGTTTCACTGTCAGATCCCGCATTGCGTTGCATTTTTTGCAACGCAATATGCCATTATATTCTACATCCAGCAACACATTAAGGAAATACGGTCCTTGAAGTGCGCATCAAACATGATCGCCGAAAAACAACAGGGATAAAGAAAATGAAAAAACTAGTCTCCTCCGCCGCTCTTCTGGCTGCCATGGCAACGACCGCCGCAGCTGACATCAAAGTAGGCGTTCTACACTCACTTTCCGGCACCATGGCCATTTCCGAAACAACACTCAAAGACACGATGCTTCTTCTTATCGAAGAGCAGAATGCCAAAGGCGGCATCAACGGCGAGATGCTTGTTCCGGTTGTTGTTGACCCAGCATCCGACTGGCCACTGTTCGCGGAGAAAGCACGCGAGCTTTTGGAAGTACACGAAGTTGACGTGATCTTCGGCAACTGGACATCTGTGTCTCGTAAATCCGTTCTTCCAGTGATCGAAGAACTTAACGGTCTTCTGTTCTACCCAGTTCAGTACGAAGGCGAAGAGTCTTCCAAGAACGTATTCTACACTGGCGCGGCTCCAAACCAGCAAGCGATCCCAGCGACAGACTACTACCTAGAAGAGCTTGGCGTTGAAAAATTCGCCCTTCTTGGCACCGACTATGTGTACCCACGTACAACAAACAAAATTCTTGAGCAGTACCTCAAAGACTCTGGCATCGCTGCTGAAGACATCTTTGTGAACTATACACCATTCGGTCACTCTGACTGGTCCAAGATCGTTGCTGACGTTGTTGCGCTTGGCGCCGACGGCAAAAAAGTTGGTGTGATCTCCACAATCAACGGCGACGCGAACATCGGCTTTTACAAAGAACTTGCTGCGGCTGGCATCTCTGCGGATGACATCCCTGTTGTTGCCTTCTCTGTGGGTGAAGAAGAGCTTGCTGGTCTAGACACCACTAACCTCGAAGGTCACTTGGCCGCTTGGAACTACTTCCAGTCTGCAGAATCCGAAGCAAACGACGAATTCATCGCTGCTTGGAAAGCCAAGATGGGCGAAGAGCGCGTAACAAACGACCCAATGGAAGCACACTATATCGGTTTCAACATGTGGGTGAACGCGGTTGAAGCAGCGGGCACAACAGACGTAGACGCAGTTCGCACTGCGATGTACGGCCAAGAGTTCCCGAACCTTACTGGCGGTACAGCGGTTATGTTGCCAAACCACCACCTTGCGAAACCAGTTCTTATTGGTGAGATCCAAGCAGACGGTCAATTCGACATCATCAGCCAAACAACAGAAGTTCCAGGCGATGCATGGACAGACTTCTTGGCTGAATCTGCGGTTCTTAAATCCGACTGGAAAGACCTTGGTTGCGGCATGTACAACACCGAAACGTCTTCCTGCGTACAGATCAAATCCAACTACTAATCTGACGTAAAAATACGGCCGAGGGGAATTGTCCCCTCGGCCACTTTATTTAGGCACCCCCAATGGCACGCATTTTTCTAGCGACGCTCACGATGACTTTGATGTTGTTGTTCGGCGCGCTCTCTGCAACGGCGCAGAGCCCGACCATCCAATCCATTCTCCAAGAGAACGAGGCGATCATCGCCAAGAGTTCCCGCAAAACCATCGAGCCCGCGATCGACGCGATCCGCGACAGTGGCCTTTCTGGTGCGCGCGATGTTCTGGAAAAATGGCAAGCCAAAGAGCTTTGGCAGCGCAAGGACGACAAACAGTTCTTTTTCGCCCGCGCCAACGAAGACAAGACATATACATTGATCGATATCGAAACCGGTGCCGATGTCGAAGCCGTTGAAAAGAATACCCTAAAACAGATCAAACCGAATTCCGGCATCCGCGCGATGATCGGTGCCGCATTGGTGCAGTTCCAACTGTTGGCCGACGATCCATTGGTACGCAGCGAGAGCCTTGACGCGATCCAACGCGACCCGAATGCGACGCACCTGCCTGCGCTTCGTGGTGCGATTGACGGCGAAACGGACCCTGCGATCAAAGAACGCAAAGAACGTCTTTTGCGTCTTTTGACGGTGCAATTCGAAACCGACCCTGCCCTACGTATCGACGCAATCGAGAGCCTTCGTGGCGATCTTGGTGTTGACGCACGTGCCGCGTTAAACCCCATTCTTGCGACGACACGTGTGGCCGCGATTGACCGCCCAGATGGCAACCCCGCCGCGCCGCTTACCGTTGGCAAAGACCTGACTGAGGATGAGGCGTACGACCTTTTGGTTGCAGCTGATCTTGCCCTGCCCGTCCCAACCGCGGCAGAAATGCGCGCGGCGCTGTCCGACAATATCGTCGGCGGCAAAGTCGGGGGAATCCCAACCTCCCAGCTAAACACCGAAGAAAACCGAACCGCCGCATACGCCGCCTTGGCCGAGGCCGGCGCGGTGCCGTTCTTTATTGATGCCGCAGAAAAATCCGCGGCCGTCGCGGCGCATTCGTATTTCGACACATACATCGAAACCAATGCCGATGTGACCACAGCCGCGGCCGATGTGTTGGATGCGATCAACCTCAAAGTTGGCGCCTCAACCGCGCTTGACCTTGGTTTGGACGCGCTCTCGCTTGCCTCGATCTTTTTCCTTGCCGCGATTGGTCTTGCGATCACATTCGGCGTCATGGGCGTGATCAACATGGCCCACGGCGAATTCATCATGCTGGGCGCCTATACCGGTTATGTAGTGCAACAGTTCATCACCAATTACACCGTGTCGATCATCGTCGCGCTGCCACTTGCGTTCGCAGTGACATTCGCCGCCGGTGTGTTGATGGAGCGTCTGGTGATCCGTCACCTGTATAACCGCCCGCTTGAAACCCTTTTGGCGACCTTCGGTATTTCGATTGCCCTGCAACAGCTGGCCAAGAACATCTTTGGCACGCAGGCGCGTCCTTTGACGTCCCCCGGTTGGCTTGATGGTGCGCTGGTGTTCAACGACGTGGTCGCGATTTCCTATATCCGCATCGCAATCTTTGTTCTCGCGCTCATCTTCCTTGCGCTGTTCCTGTTCATCATGAAACGCACCCGTTTGGGTCTTGAGGTCCGCGCCGTGACGCAAAACCCACGTATGGCCGCATCGATGGGCATCAACCCAGATAAGATCAACATGATGACCTTTGGGCTTGGCTCTGGCATTGCGGGCATCGCCGGTGTTGCGATTGGCCTGTTTGCCAAGGTGACCTCCGAGCTTGGATCAGACTATATCGTGCAATCCTTTATGACCGTTGTGGTCGGCGGGGTTGGTAACATCTGGGGCACCCTTGCCGGTGCGACCATGATTGGTTTCCTTCAGAAAGGCATCGAATGGATGAACCCAGGCAACACGCTTGCGGCGCAGACATTCATGATCATCTTCATCATTATTTTCATTCAGTTCCGACCCAAGGGCATCATCGCCCTCAAAGGTCGCGCGGCGGGGGATTGATCCATGGAACGCTCCTTTATTGCACGTAACCCATCAATCCTGATCTTCTTGGCCTGTCTGGCTGGGTTTACCCTGATCGTCACCATGTTGTCCGAGAGCTTTGGCGCGGGTATCATCGGGACGTCGTTCCTGAAAACCCTCGGCAAGACCCTATGCCTGTGTTTGGTAGCCATCGCGATGGACCTTGTTTGGGGCTATTGTGGGATCTTGTCGCTTGGACATTTCGCGTTCTTTGGCCTTGGCGGTTATATGATCGGGATGTGGCTGATGTTTGAACGGACCAAAGGCATCGTCATGACCTCCTTGGCCGAGGCAGACATTCCCCCCACCCCACAGGAAATCCAAGACGCCATCGGCACACAGATTTTCGGCGTGGTTGGCGGATCAGATATCCCATGGGTCTGGGCCTTTGCCGATAGCCTGACGCTGCAGCTCGCGCTTGTGATCATCATCCCCGGCCTGTTGGCGCTGATCTTTGGCTGGCTCGCGTTCCGGTCCCGTGTGACCGGCGTGTACCTGTCGATCCTGACACAGGCGATGACCCTCGCCCTGTCGCTGTACCTCTTCCAAAACGAAAGCGGTCTGCGCGGCAACAACGGTCTGTCCGGCCTGCAAAACGTCCCAGGATGGGAGGCAATCCCCCAATCCACCGTGTCGCTTTGGATGTTCTGGGCATCGGCGCTCGCACTTGGTCTTGGTTATGTCTTGGTGGCGTGGATCGTATCCGGCAAATTCGGTTCCGTCGTGCGCGGTATCCGTGATGACGAGGCGCGCGTGCGCTTCCTTGGCTATTCGGTTGAGGGCTACAAACTGTTCATCTTTACCGTCACCGCCATCATCGCGGCCATCGCCGGCACCCTATATTACCCACAGGCCGGTATCATCAACCCCGGTGAAATCGCGACCTCTGCGTCGATTTACCTTGCGGTTTGGGTCGCCATTGGTGGGCGCGCACGCATCTATGGTGCGGTGATTGGCGCCGCTCTCGTGTCGCTCTTGTCCACGTGGTTCACAGGTGGTCAGGCCCCCAATGTGCCGCTTGGGTTTTACACAATCCAATGGGTCGACTGGTGGTTGGTTCTTCTAGGTCTGTCCTTTGTTTTCGTCACGCTCTTCGCCCCCAAAGGCATCGGCGGTCTGGTCGATAAATTCGCGAAAGGAGAGGCAAAATGATGAACACGCTTCTCGAAGTCTCTGGCGTCTCGGTATCGTTTGACGGGTTCAAGGCGATCAACAACCTGTCGTTCCAAATCGGCGAAGGCGAATTACGCGCGGTGATCGGGCCGAACGGCGCGGGCAAAACAACGTTCATGGATATCGTCACCGGCAAAACACGCCCCGACGAAGGCCGCGTGATTTTCGGCGAAAAATCGGTGAACCTGTTGAAAATGTCCGAGGCCAAAATCGCACAGGCCGGCGTTGGTCGCAAATTCCAGCGCCCCACCGTGTTCGAAGACCAAACCGTGTTCGCCAACTTGATCATGGCGCTGAAAAAGGATCGCTCGCCGCTCAAGGTGTTGTTCTATCGCCAAGACAGTGACGACAAATCCAAGGTCGAGGCCCTTGCCGAACAGATCGGGTTGACCGAATCCCTCTATCGCACCTCTGGCGAATTGTCCCACGGACAAAAACAGTGGCTCGAAATCGGGATGCTGTTGGCACAGGAACCGCGCCTATTGTTGGTGGACGAACCCGCCGCGGGCATGACATTGGCCGAACGGGAACACACCACTGACATCCTGAAAGAGGCCGCGAAAACCCGTGCCGTGGTCGTGGTTGAACATGACATGGAATTTGTGCGTCGCCTTGAATGCAAGGTCACGGTGCTTCACGAAGGGTCGGTTCTGGCCGAAGGAAGCCTTGATCACGTAACTGCAAACCAAGACGTGATCGACGTCTATCTAGGACGTTAAGATGCTGAATGTTAAGAATATAAACCTGCACTACTCGGGATCTCAGATCCTCTATAACATCAACCTGACCGCCGAGGTTGGGCAAGTCACCTGTGTCATGGGCACCAATGGCGTGGGCAAGACATCGCTCCTGAAGGCGCTGTCGGGAACGCATAACCGGACGTCTGGCGAATATGAGCTGGACGGCGAAACCATCGGCAAGGTACCCCCGCATGTCTTGGCGCAAAAGGGCGTCGGATATGTCCCACAGGGCCGCGATATCTTTCCACTGATGACGGTCCGCGAAAACCTTGAAACGGGGTTTGCCTGCCTTCCGAAATCGGAACACATGGTGCCAGATCAGATCTTTGAACTGTTCCCAGTATTGAAGGAAATGGAAGGCCGTCGCGGCGGTGACCTGTCTGGCGGGCAACAGCAACAGCTGGCCATTGGCCGTGCATTGATTGCGCAGCCGAAACTCTTGTTGCTGGATGAACCGACCGAAGGCATTCAGCCCAACATCATCCAACAGATCGGCCGCGTCATCGAATATCTGCGTGACGAAGGCAACATGGCGATCATCCTCGTTGAGCAGTATTTCAGCTTTGCTTATGACCTTGCGGATCAGTTCTATGTTCTCAAACGGGGCGAAGTGTCCCTTGCGGGGGCCAAATCAGAGCTGACGAAAAAGGAACTGATGCGCTCCGTTTCGGTCTAGTGAATCCAACCAAAGAACCCTTTGGGCGCCCGCGCCCGAAGGATTTTGCCCATGTCGCGACCCAATTGCGCGGCATCTTCCAGCGGCGCATCCTGCCCCATCGACAGACATTCGGTCCCATCAGGGCGTAGGATTTCGCCACGCAGGTGGATCGTTGTGCCATCCAGTTCCGCCAAGGCCGCAATCGGCGTCTGGCATGACCCATCAAGCGCCGCCAAAAACGCACGTTCCGCCGCAAGACGCACGCCCGTGGGTTTGTGGTGCAATGCCTCAAGCAGGCCAGCGGTGTTCATATCATCATCGCGACGTTCAATCCCAATCGCCCCTTGGGCAACCGCGGGCAACATATCGCGTGTGTCGATCGGGGTCGCGCCAACCGACGTCATCTCCAACCGGTTCAACCCCGCCATCGCAAGGAAGGTGCAATCCGCAACACCATCGCCCAGCTTCTTCATGCGGGTCTGCACGTTGCCACGGAATTCAACGGTGCGCAGGTCGGGCCGTTTGTACAACAGTTGCGCTCGACGACGCAGACTGCTGGTTCCCAGAACGGCGCCCTCGGGCAAATCGTGGATGTTCGTCACATCATTAAGCGACACAAAGGCGTCGCGCACATCTTCGCGCGGGAGGTAACAATCCAAGGTCAAACCGACAGGTTGATCCACCGGCATGTCCTTCATCGAATGCACTGCGATGTCCACGTCTCCGGCGATCAGCTGATCTTCGATATCCGTGGTAAACAAACCCTTACCCCCCGCCTCGCGCAGCGCACGGTCTTGGATGCGGTCGCCAGCGGTGCTGATGACCTTAATGTCAAAGGCGCTTTCGGGAAGGTCAAACGCCGCCATCAAACGGGCGCGCGTTTCGAACGCCTGTGCCAATGCAAGGGGGGAACCCCGTGTGCCAATTTTCAACGGGTTCGCGGGGCTTGGATGTGTCAATGTCATGCCCCTGTGTAATCGCGACAAAACCGCCTGACAATGGCCAACCACGCGGTTTTTACCCAGTTTCTCTTGACATCATGCCGCACAAACGACACCCACGGGGAAACCAATCAAAGGATCAATCATGGCCGAGCAAAAGACACTATTGCGCGCGTTGGCGGGGGAAACCCTTGCGACCCCACCCGTTTGGATGATGCGTCAAGCGGGGCGGTATCTTCCTGAATATCGTGCGACCCGGGCGCAAGCCGGTGATTTTTTGTCTTTGTGCTATAACCCCGAATTGGCCGCCGAGGTGACGCTACAGCCGATCCGCAAATACGAATTCGACGCGTCGATCCTGTTTGCCGATATCCTATTGTTGCCTCAGGCCTTGGGAGCCGATGTCTGGTTCGTGACCGGCGAAGGACCGCGTTTGTCGACCGTGACATCCATGGATGATTTCAATCAGTTGAAGCCAGTCGACGAAATCGACGCGGTGCTGAACCCGATCTATGAGACTTTGAAAATTCTGAAATCGGAACTGCCGAAGGAAACCACTTTGATCGGTTTCGCCGGTGCGCCATGGACGGTTGCGACCTATATGATTGCCGGTCGCGGCACGCCCGATCAGGGCCCCGCCCATGCGCTTCGTCAGACCGATGTTGCGACCTTTGACGCGTTGATTGATCTGATCACAGACGGCACGATTGCATACCTGAAGAAACAGATCGAAGCCGGTGCCGAAGTCATCAAGCTCTTCGACAGCTGGGCCGGCAGCCTTCAGGACGTGGCGTTCGTGAAATACTCGCTCAACCCGATTGCCAAGATCATTGCTGCCCTCAAGGCCGCGCACCCGACCGTCCCCGTCATCGCATTCCCACGCGAAGCAGGCGAGGCATACAAAGGGTTTGCCAAGGCCGTTGGCGCCGATTGCCTTGCCATTGATACCAAGGTCGATGCGGCATGGGCGGTGGAACATCTGCAAAAAGACAGCTGCGTTCAGGGCAACCTTGACCCACGCCTATTGGTGACTGGTGGCGACCAATTGGTTAGCGAAACCAAACGGATCAAAGAGGCGTTTTCGGGCGGCCCGCATATCTTTAACCTTGGGCACGGGATCACGCCGGACGCCGATCCAGATAACGTCCACCGGATGGTTGACGCAATTCGCAATTGAAAAAACGGAGGGTGATTTAACGTCACCCTCCGTTTTCAATTTCTAGGTCCACTTGGCCAATGGCGGCAGGCTCATCAACACCGCGTCGGGGTCGTGGCCGGTTTCAAGGCCAAATTTCGTGCCGCGATCATAGACCAAATTATATTCCGCATAGAGCCCACGATGCACCAGCTGCGCGTCCTTATCGGCCTCGGTCCATGGCGTGTTGCGGCGTTTTTCGGTTGGCGCCAAAAACGCCGGAAGGAACGCGCGGCCCACGTCTTGGGTAAAGGCAAAGTCCGCCTCCCAGTCGCCGGTATTTAGGTCGTCATAGAAAATCCCGCCGACCCCGCGGGCACGTTTGCGGTGTGGAATGTAGAAATACTCGTCCGCCCAAGCCTTGAATTTTGGATAATACCCTGCGTCGTGGCGGTCGCAGTGTTCTTTTTGAACCGCATGGAAATCGGCGGTGTCGTCATCATATTCGAGACAGGGGTTAAGGTCGGACCCGCCCCCGAACCACCATGCGTGCGGGGTCCAGAACATACGTGTATTCATGTGAACCGCAGGCGTGTGCGGGTTCTGCATATGCGCCACAAGGCTGATGCCAGCGGCCCAGAAACGTGGATCATCGGCCATGCCTTCGATGCCTTTGCGCGCGGCCATTGCACGTTGCGCTGCTGGGGCAAGTTCTCCGTAAACCGTCGACACATTTACGCCGACCTTTTCAAACACACGACCACCGCGCATTACCGACATCAGCCCTCCGCCTTGGTCACCATCGGTGCCGCGCTTGGTTTCGCGCACGTCAAACCGCCCCGCAGGTTGGCCCGCGAACGGTCCAGTTATATGGCTGTCCTCAACGGCCTCAAAGGCAGCAACGATGTCGTCTCGCAGGCTACGGAACCATGCGGCGGCACGTGTTTTTTCAGAATTCATATGGTCCATAGTCACGGGGTCCTTGCGCGTTATCTCGCCCAAATTCCTAGCCCCCCTCGCCCCAAAGTACCAGTGGCCACCGCGTGATATTGGATAACATCGCGAATTTCGCTACGTTCAGTCGCAGAAAATATGGAGTAAGCTATGCGGTTATGGATTGGAGTGGGTCTCTTGGCCCTTGCGGGGTGCGCGACACCTCAGGAACAGTGTATTTCAAATGCATCGCGCGAACTAAACGTTCTGGAACGGCTGATCGCCCAGACAGAGGCGAACGTCGAACGCGGATATGCCCTTAAGACAGTCGAGCGGATCGTGCCCGATGGGTACCGGAACTGTGGCACCAAAGAAAAACCGGTGCGCTGTGCAAAAACCAAAGTTGAGCGCAAACAGGTCCCTGTTGCGATTGATTTGAATGCTGAACAAAGCAAGCTCAACAGTCTCATTGCGCGACGCAATGCCGATGCCAAAACCGTCGCATCAACCATCGCGCAGTGCCGCGCGGTCTATCCCGACGAATAATTAATGCGCGGCGGCGGCCACAGGATCCAACAGCGTCCGGCCGCCGTCGATGGTCATCACTTGGCCCGTCATAAAGGCCGATCCATCCGAGGCGAGGAACTGGGCCGCTTCGGCGACTTCTGCTGCTTCGGCAATGCGACCAAGGGGCGTGTGTTCGGTGATATCTTCGCGATAGTTGGTGTTTTCCTTGAGCGTAGACTGCAAGCTCGCGCTCATGACAGAGCCAAAGGAAATGGAGTTCACGCGAATCCGGTTGGGCGCCAAGGCCACAGCCATCGAGCGCGTCATTTGATCCAATGCCGCCGAGGACACGGAATAGGCCAACAGATTCGGGTGGCTCCGGCGCGCGGCGATAGACGACAGGTTGATGATCGTCCCGATCGACCCCTCTTCGGACTCGTCCGAGGCCGCCTGTTTGATCATCCGGCGGGCCACCAGTTGCGACAAACGATAGCTGGTCATCAGGTTCTGGGCCAACATGTCCTCAAGGCCGGTGTCGTCGGTGGACAGCGGATCAGAGGTCACGACCTGACGGGATGCATTCACCAAAATATCAACGCGGTCGAACGCATCGATGGTCGCGGACAACAGATTCGCCATGGTCAGTTTTTCGCGCAAATCGCCCGCGAAATACCGCATGTTGCCGTCGTCATGTTCGTCGCCCAACTCGGCCAAGAGCTTGGCCTCGTCCATATCTGCGAACACGACATTCGCGCCGTTCTCGGCAAAGTGACGCGCGATTGCACGGCCAACCCCATAGGCGGCGCCCGTTACAATTGCTGTTTTTCCTGCGATCGAAAATGACATGCGAATCCCTCGTAAGACTGAACAACCATACTAGTCGACTTTAACGACCGACGCGACCCGGTCCAGAGGCGCGCAGCACCTTAAAGCTATTGTCGCCGGCGATTTCATCGATATTTCGGAAATGTTCGGCAAGATGTGTCTCATAAGGAAGGTGACGGTTCGCCACCATATAGAGAATCCCCGTGCTCTTGAGCAGGCGCGCAGCCGAGGCAATAAACGCCTTGCCCAGATCAGGATCGGCCGTGCGTGTCGTGTGGAACGGCGGGTTCATGATCACCGCTTCAACCTTGTCCGGAAGCGCAAAACTGCGCGCATCATCCCAATGGAATACGGCGCGTTCGTCGTTGAGATTCTTGCGCGCACAGTCCAGCGCCGAGGACTCGGCCTCAACCATATGCAGTTTGGACACGCGCTCGTTCTTCAGAATCTGCGCGGACAACCAGCCCCAACCAGCGCCCAAATCTACAATCGTTTTCGGAAGCTTTTCCGGAAGTGCATCCGCCAAAAGCACAGAGCCGCGATCAATCTTGTCCGCGGAAAACACACCCGCGACGGTTTGGAACCCAGGAGCGATTTCGCGTGGTTCAGACGATGCCGCCCATCCAGAGAGGGCGTCGGTTTTCGCAAACCAGAATGTCTTGCCATGGGCCTTAGAATAGGCGGGCGAAACGGCGGTCAATTTGCGACAGGCCTTGAAAATACTATCGATTCCGTCGGTTTTCTGACCATCCACGATCACGGTGTCGGCGCGTGTGGCCGCATCCGCGATCAAGGCAAGGGCCTCGGCCTTGGAGCGTGGCAGACACACAATCGCAAGCGCCGCAGTGCCAGAGGCCGCGACAGAGACCTTAAAGCCGCGCTTGGTCAGCGCATCGTAATCTGGGAAAAACCCTTGGATGATTTCGACGCGCTCCTTGGGCAAAGCAGACAGATCCGCATCACCAGCGGCACGATAAACGACGATTTTTCCGGTTTCAGGCAGAACAATCTGTCCCGAATGAACCGCGTGGGTAAGACGTGAATTTTTCATGAGCCAAGGGCGTGCGCCCTATTCTTTCTCCATGGTGCATTGCAGCGGGTGCTGATGCTGTTGGGCGTAATCCATGACCTGTGTGACCTTGGTCTCGGCGATTTCATGGGTGAACACCCCAACAACCGCCAGTCCCTTTTTGTGGACCGTCAACATGATCTCGAACGACTGGGCATGGGACAGCCCAAAGAAACGCTCCAAAACGGTGATCACGAATTCCATCGGCGTGTAGTCATCGTTTAACAACATCACTTTATACAAAGGGGGACGCGCCGTTTTCGGACGCGTTTTTGTCAACAGATCAGTTTCAAAGTCGTCCCCTTTGTCGTCATCCGACATCATAAGAGGCGCCAAAGTCGTCAGCGTCATGCGGTCCATCCATGGATTGGTTTCGTGCTATATATATGCGTCTGGGGCTATCTGAAAAGGGTTGTTTCATGCCAATTGCGATTCATCCTTAATCCTACGACCGATTCCTTGTCGATTCGACGTATTGGTGATCACGTCGACGTTATTTACGGCAACGTCCCGCCGAGACGCGCTATATGTTGTGGAACCCAATCACCACACCACAACGCGTTAACCAATTTAGCAGTGACGCTTTGCCTAAACCTATGCTATGGATGGGGAATAATAATAAGCCAGACCGAAAAATCGGCGGCGCGAGGCAGAGTAAAGGTAATCGACGTGGCACAACGTCTTAGGCAGTGTACCCTCATGGGGGTATTCCTATTTTCATTGGTATTTTCGGCGCTCACAACCGTGGCGGCGCCCTATGCGGCACTGGTAATCGATGCGCGTTCCGGCAAGGTTTTGCATTCGGAAAACGCGGACACGCGGCTTCATCCTGCGTCTTTGACCAAGATGATGACGCTCTATGTAGTCTTTGAAGCGGTTGAAAACGGGGAACTTTCCCTTGATCAATCCATCAAGATCTCATCCCACGCCGCAAGCGAGCCACCCTCCAAACTGGGTTTGCGCACCGGCCAACAGATCAAACTCCGGTATCTTATTCGCGCGGCTGCGGTGAAATCCGCAAACGATGCGGCCACCGCGCTTGGCGAAGCGGTCTCCGGTTCCGAGGCCGCCTTTGCACGTCGTATGAATCGCACCGCCAAGGCGCTTGGCATGTCGCGCACCACGTTTAAGAACGCGCATGGTCTGACCGAATCTGGCCACCTGTCCACGGCGCGGGATATGACAACGCTTGGCCGTCATCTGTTCTTTGACTATCCAGAATATTATAACCTGTTCTCGCGCGTTCAAACGGACGCGGGGATTAAGGCCGTCGCGAACACCAATCGTCGTTTCCTGAACGATTATCGCGGTGCCGATGGTATCAAAACCGGCTACACGCGTGCGGCTGGGTTCAACCTTGTTGCCTCTGCCGAACGTGGCAGCGAACGGATTATCGCCACGGTATTCGGTGGCCGCTCGACCACCACCCGCAACAACAAGGTCGCAGAACTGCTTGATCTTGGCTTTAAGCGCGCACCAACGCGCACCGCGATCCGGGCGCCGCAACGCCCCGCATATCAGGGCCAAGAGGCCGCCCCCGCCGCGAAAACCATCCGCGTGACCGGAGTCGTAAGCAAAACGCAGCGCCCGACTCCGCGTCCACAAACAGTGATTGCACGTGCCGTGCCACAAACAACGCCCGAAGCCGACGCAATCACGCTTGCCCTTAAGGATGACATCGAAACTGCGATGCGCGAAGCGGTCGAAACACCAATTGCGCTGCGCCCGTTCACCGAAACCGAACAGGCCGTCATCATCGCCGCACCCGCAACACCCAGCGACCGCACCGCAGGTATCACCACCATTCGTCCCGAGCCACGCATCATTGAGGCCAAGCCCGTTGTTGTGACGCGGGTGACAAATGACGGTGCAAAGTCCTGGGGTGTAAGCGTCGGCGCGTATAATTCGCGGTACCAAGCAGAGCGCGTTTTGCTTAAGACAGCTTTGGCCGAGATGACAACGCTCGATGGGACAAAACGGGCCGTTCACAAAAGCAGCAAAGGCTATGAGGCGCGGTTCATGGAGATGAACAAAGAGACCGCCGAAATGGCCTGTCGTCGCCTATCGGCCCGCGAATCTGACTGTGTGGTGATTGCGCCGTCCTAAATCCTAGGACGGCTCAATTCCTGCTGCGGCCATAAGCGCGCGGGTATAGTCGGTCTTTGGCGCACCAAAGATATCTTCATTGGTTCCCGCTTCGACCACATCGCCGCGCTGCATCACCATCACCTTATGGGACAACGCGCGCACCACCTTGAGGTCGTGACTGATAAAGATATAGGCAAGGCCATATTTTGTCTGAAGGTCGCGCAGCAAATCCACGATCTGCACCTGCACCGTCATATCAAGCGCAGAGGTCGGCTCGTCCAGAATCACCACTTTGGGGCGCAAGATCATCGCCCGTGCAATCGCGATCCGTTGACGTTGGCCACCGGAAAATTCATGCGGATAGCGGTCCATGGTGGCGGGATCAAGCCCGACCTCAACCATGATTTCGGCCACGGCGTCGCGCGGATCACGGGCCGCCTCAGGGTGGTGAATAGAGAGACCCTCAGAGATGATTTCCACAACGGACATCCGAGGAGAGAGCGAGCCGAACGGGTCCTGAAATACGATCTGCATATCCCCACGAAGGGGGCGCATATCCCGCCGCGACAGGCCATCGATATCGCGCCCATCAAGCGTGATCCGCCCCTGTGACGAAATCAGACGCATGACGGAAAGTGCAAGCGTGGTTTTGCCAGAGCCGCTCTCGCCAACGATGCCGACGGTTTCGCCCGCACGTACGTCGAACGTGGCGGAATTGACGGCCTTTACGTGGCCCGTCACGCGGCGCATCAGACCGGTTTGGATCGGGAACCACACGCGCAACTGATCGGCGGACACCAACACGGGGCTATTGTCCGGAACCGGCGACGGTTTCCCAACCGCCTCGGCCGCCAACAGAAGTTTGGTATAATCATGTTGCGGGTTCGCAAACAGTTCGGCGGTCGGCCCCGTTTCCACGATCTCGCCGTCCTTCATCACACAGACGCGGTCGGCGATTTGACGCACGATGGTCAGATCATGGGTGATGAACAACATGCTCATCCCCTCTTGTTCCTTGAGGTCGGCCAACAGATCAAGGATCTGCGCCTGAATGGTCACATCCAGCGCCGTGGTCGGTTCATCCGCAATCAACAAATCCGGCCCATTGGCAAGGGCCATCGCGATCATCACCCGCTGGCGTTGCCCACCAGAAAGCTGATGCGGATAGGACGTCAGCCGGTTTTCCGCATCATGGATGCCAACCTTGTTCAATAGTGACAAAACCCGTTCCCGCGCCGCATCGCCACGTACCCCTTGGTGCAGGGCAAGGCTCTCGCCAAGTTGGCGTTCGATGGTATGAAGCGGGTTGAGCGACGTCATCGGCTCTTGGAAAATGAAGCTGATGTCGTTACCGCGCACCGCCCGTAGAACCTTGTCGCTTGCGCCAACCAATTCGCGCCCGTCATAGGTGATCGAGCCGTCAATCTGGGCGTTGTCCGAAAGCAAAGATACTGTCGACAGGGCCGAAACCGATTTGCCCGATCCGGATTCCCCCACAAGCGCCACGGTTTCGCCGCGCCCCACATGGAACGATACACCCTTAACCGCTGGGGACACGGTGCCCTCTTGGGCAAAGGACACATGCAGGTTTTCTACCCGAAGCACATCGTTCATTTGAAAATCTTTCGCGGATCGAACGCGTCACGGACGCCTTCGAAGATAAAAATGAGCAACGACAACATGACCGCAAAGGTCATGAATGCGGTGATGCCCAGCCACGGCGCCTGAAGGTTCTGTTTCGCCTGTTGGGTCAACTCGCCCAAGGACGGCAGATTCGACGGCAGGCCATAGCCAAGGAAATCGAGCGCGGCGAGCGAACTGATCGCGCCGGTCACGATAAACGGCAGCATCGTGAGCGTGGCAACCATCGCGTTCGGCAACATGTGTCGGATCATGATCCGGAAATTCGACACGCCAAGCGCCTCGGCGGCACGGACATATTCGAAATTGCGCGCCCGCAGGAATTCGGCGCGTACAAGCCCCACAAGCGCGATCCAGCCAAACAAAATCGAGACCCCTACCAAGAGCCAGAAGCTCCTGCCGAGGATGGCGAACAGGATGATGATCACATAGAGCGAGGGGGTTGAGGACCAGATTTCGATGATCCGTTGGAAAATCAGATCAATCCAACCGCCAAAATACCCCTGAATCGCACCCGCGATAATCCCAATCACCGACGAAATGCCCGTCACAAGAATCGCAAAGACAATCGACAGACGGAACCCATAGATCACACGCGCCAGAACATCGCGCGTGGTGTCGTCGGTTCCCAACCAATGCGTAGCATCGGGTGGTGACGGCGCGGTACCGTTAATGTCGTTCGGGGTGTCATAGCTAAATGGGATCGGAGGCCAGATAACCCAACCGCGGTCGATATCCAAACCATCGATATTGCCGTCACTTGCGTCTTCGATAATGGCCTCGGGATCGTCCCAACAATCCTCGAGACCCGCCGAGATAATCAAGCATTCGACCTCAATATCCTGATAAATCGCTTCGGTCTTAAAATCGCCGCCAAAGGTGGTTTCGGGGTAGAATTTGAAGATCGGCGTATAGAAATCGCCCTGAAATTTCACCAGAATCGGGCGATCATTCGCGATGAATTCCGCAAACAGGGACAGGCCGAACAGCACACAAAAGATGATCAACGACCAAAACGCGCGACCGTTGCTTCGGAAATTGCGCCAGCGGCGTTGATTAAGCGGTGACAGGGCCATTCTCAATCCCCTCGCGTTTCAAAGTCGATCCGCGGATCGATGAACATATACATTAGGTCCGACAAAATCCCGACCAACAGACCAATAAGCGCAAAGACAAACAACGTGCCAAACACCACCGGATAGTCGCGCGACACCGCCGCCTCAAAGCCCAGACGCCCCAGCCCATCAAGCGAGAACAGGGTTTCGATCAACAAGGACGAGCCCATAAAGACGCTGATGAACAACGCTGGGAAACCCGCGATCACGATCAACATGGCGTTGCGGAACACGTGTTTATACAGGATGCTGCGTTCCGTCAGGCCCTTGGCCTTGGCAGTGATGACATAGTGTTTTTTGATTTCGTCCAAGAATGAGTTCTTGGTCAGGAAGGTCAGTGTCGCAAAAGAAGAGATCGTCGACGCGATCAGTGGCAGGGTGATGTGCCAGAAGTAGTCCTTGATCTTGCCCCATGTCGAAAGGCCCTCCCAGATGGATTGTTCGGACGTTAGGCCACGAAGCGGAAACACCTGCCAGTATGATCCGCCAGCGAAGAACACGATCAAGAGCACGCCAAAAAGGAACCCAGGGATGGCATAGCCGACGATGATCAACGAACTGGTCCATGTATCAAAACGCGACCCATCGCGCACCGCTTTGCGAATGCCCAAGGGGATCGAAATCACATAGGCGAGCAGTGTCGACCAAAGCCCAAGCGTGATAGACACAGGGAGTTTTTCGGCGACCAGCTCAAACACGCCGATGGATCGCCAATAGCTTTCGCCGAAATCGAGACGCATATAGTTCCACATCATCGTCAGGAAACGTTCGACTGGTGGCTTGTCAAACCCATACTGTTTTTCAAGCTGCGCGATGAATTCTGGTGGCAGGCCCCGCGATCCCTCGTATTTCGAATCCTCGGATGTCTCAATCAGCTCGCTTCCGCCGCCGGTGATGCCGGCAAAGGCGTCCGCCTCGCCCTCAATACGGGCAAGAGCCTGTTCAATCGGGCCACCAGGGACGAATTGGGTAAGGGTAAAGTTGACGATCATGATCCCGATGAATGTCGGGATCACAAGAAGCAACCGTCGAAGAATATATGCGCCCATAAAGGTTTACCGCAACGCGCCCGACGCCTTGAGGGCCTCGGCTTTGTCCGCGTTGTACCACCAGAAATCAAGCGTTCCCAAGGCATAGGCCGGCATATTTTCTGGGTGTTCGTACATGTCGTAATAGGCGACCCAGTTGGACGGTTTGAACCACTGAGGCACCCAGAAACGTTCGGCCCGCAGAACCCGATCCAATGCCGAGATCGCGACGCGAAGCTCTTCTGAGGTCTCGGCACCGCGCACGATTTCGATCAATGCATCCACAGCGGGGCTCTTAAGGCCGGCACCGTTGAAGACGGATGTATCGGCATCCTCAGAACCGAAAAGCTGGTTCAACACTCCGCCCGGTTCAAACCCAAGCGAGAAGGAGTCGACAACCATATCATAGTCAAACGCACGTTGGCGCGCGGTGTACTGCGCCGAGTCAACGCGGCTGAGAGAGGCGTCAACGCCGAGACGGCGAAGGCTATCAACATAGGGGTTAATCACGCGATCAAAGGTTGGTGAATCCTCAAGGATTTCCACGACAAGGGTCTCGCCGGCCGCGTTGCGACGCATGCCGTCATCGCCGACAAGCCAGCCAGCTTCATCCAGCAGTGCCGAGGCCTTGCGTAGGTTAGCGCGGTCCAGTTGGCGTGGACCCGAGGTTGGCGCCATCACCGCAGGTTCCGTCAAAACTCCATCAGGAAGCATATCGGCAAGCGGTTCAAGCAAGGCAAGCTCAGCCTCGGATGGAAGGCCATCCGCCGCAAGATAGGTGTTATCCCAGAACGAAT
Organism: uncultured Halocynthiibacter sp.; assembly: GCA_947503035.1. Classification (GTDB taxonomy): domain Bacteria; phylum Pseudomonadota; class Alphaproteobacteria; order Rhodobacterales; family Rhodobacteraceae; genus CANNCD01. Next base: position 90,764 of record CANNCD010000007.1, on the reverse strand, counting down.
TGATCCGCGAATAAAGTCCGTAAAACAGCGCCTCATTCGACCATTCGAAGTTAAACATAAGACCAATGGCCTCGCGGACACGGACATCTTGGAACCGCTCGCGACGCAGGTTAAACACAAAGCTCTGACCCGTCGCAGGGGAACCATGCGCGATTTCTTCTTGCTTGGCCGCGCCCGATGTAATGGCGTCAAAGGTGTATTCGGTCGCCCAAATCTTCGATGTATTCTCAACCCGATAGGTATATTCGCCGGCTTTGAACCCCTCAAACGCTGCAGTGGAATCACCGAAATACTCGATCCGAATGGTGTCAAAGTTCGAACGGCCACGCATCAATGGCAAATCCTTGGCCCAGTAATCTGGGTTGCGGCGCCAAATGATCTGTTGGTTGATTTCATAGCTGTCGAGAACATAGGGGCCGGAACCGATACCAGGGTCCAGACGGCTTTCGTCAAGACGCGCGCCAGTTTCCTCGTACCAATCCTTGCTCACGATTGTCATGCCGCCCGCAAGGCCGATGACCTCGTTGCGTGGCGCGTCCTCGGTAAAGGTGAATTTGACACGTTTTGGGCCAAGCACCTCGGCCTTTTCGATCGAACGGGTCAGTGCGGCGGAATATGATCCAAGGCTCTGCTCAAGGAAAAGCTCATAGCTGAACTTTACATCATCGGCGGTTATATCGTTGCCGTTGGAAAATTTTGCCTCGGGACGGATGTTAAAGATCACCCAGTCTTTGCTATCGGGATATTCCAGCGTTTCGGCGATCAAACCATAGTAATTCGCGCCGGCCTCATCCGCGGTCGTCGCAAGCAAGGTTTCATAAATGCTGCTGGCAAGGATCCCAGAACGCCCTTTGCGTGAATACGGGTTGAAGCTGTCGAATGTACCAAGGAAGGACATTGAGATTTCGCCGCCCTTAGGCGCGTCAGGGTTCACATATTCGAGATGTTCAAAGTCGGGGCCATATTTCAGGTCGCCGAATTTGCTGATCCCATGGGCGATGGTGATGTTCTCTTCTGCCTTGGCAAATGGCGCGGACAGGGCCAGCACCGCCACAGCGAGAGATGCAAAAAGGGTATGTCGCAGCATGAAATTCGGTCGGGACACAACGCGGGATGAACATTTGCCTTGGTACATAAATACCTCCTGTCGCCATTCTTGGCAGATCTTATTCGTTGATATCAGGGTAGTATCCAAGTTTACCGCAATGCAAGTTGCGATTGCGTGAATAATTGTGATTGGCGGATTTTAGAACGAAAAAAGGCCACGCCCGATGCGGGCGCGGCCTTTGAATTCATATGTGTCGGAAATTAGCCGCCGATGGTCGCAAGATACGCGATCAAGTTCGCGCGATCTTCGTCTTTCTTAAGACCACCAAAGCTCATGGCCGTGCCAGGTGCGAAACCCTTTGGGCTTAGGATGAACTCATTAAGTTCTTCTGGGGTCCAAGTGCCGCCAAGACCGGTAAGAGCACCGGAGAAGCCAAAGTCGCCAGCGTTCGCCTTTGGACGATCCACGATCGCATAAAGGTGTGGGCCAGTCGCGTTCGCGCCGTCTTCCAGCTTGTGACATGCTTTACACTTGTTAAAGACTTTCGCGCCTTTTTCCACATCAGCCGCAGCCAATAGTGTTGCAAAGTCGGGGCCCTCTTCAACAGGGGCGGATGCATCAGCCACTTCAATCTCGTAGCCGCTCGCGTGCTCTTCGCCGTGGTCACCGTGACCCGTCGGTCCCGTGTGATAGAGAGATTCTGCTGCCCAGCCGCCCAAAAGGAAAATAAGCAAAGCGCCACAGCCAGCGCCGAGAATCTTAGTAAATGTCATTGTGTCGAACATGTCGCGTTCCATTCTACCGTCGTTTTGCCGTTATGTATCCGCTTCCCCTATGAAAGAGCAAGGTATAGATACCGCGACCAATCGCCCTTTTAGGGAAAAATAGTTGAGGAGTCCGTAATATGACCGCAAAAATTGCATTCCAAGGCGAGCTCGGCGCGTATTCACACGAAGCGTGCCGTAAGACGCACCCAACGTTTACGCCCCTGCCTTGTCGGACCTTTGACGACGCGATTAGCGCTGTAAATAAGGGCGATGCGGCCCTTGCCATGCTTCCGATTGATAACACGACATATGGGCGCGTGGCCGATATTCATCGACTTTTGCCTGATTCGGGGCTCAAAATCATCGGAGAAACCTTTGTTCGCGTAAGAATCGCACTTTTGGCGGTTCCGGGTACAAAAATTGACGAAATCGAATCGGCAATGAGCCACACAGTCCTCTTGGGACAGTGTAAAACCTTTCTTGAGGCGCATAATATTCGTCGTGAGACAGGCGCAGATACCGCAGGTTCCGCGATGCATGTTGCCGAGGCGGGTGATCCAAAACAAGCCGCGCTGGCGTCCGAGCTTGCGGGTGAGATCTACGGATTGGACGTGGTTGCCTCGGACATTGAGGACCAATCGAACAACACCACACGATTCTTGATCATGTCCAAGACCGAAGACCTGTCGCGACGTGCAGACAAAATGATCACGTCCTTTGTGTTCCGCGTCCGCAATATTCCCGCTGCGCTTTATAAGGCCATGGGTGGGTTTGCGACGAATGGCGTCAACATGATCAAGCTTGAGAGCTATATGGTTGGCGGCTCATTTACCGCGACACAATTCTATGCCGAGATCGAAGGCCACCCCGACGACGCAAATGTACAGCTCGCGATGGATGAGCTTGCTCATTTCACGTCAGAGATTTCGACCCTTGGGGTTTATCCCGCCAGCGATATTCGCAGCACCGGCGCCTAGACTTTACGGAGACCGTTGGAATGGCGGTCTTCGATTTCCTGCGCCATTTTGCCAACACGTTGCTTGAACCGCTGGGTCAGACCAGTTTTCGCAAGTTTCATCGACTGCACCAACAACTTTGCCGACAGGGTCTTGGGCGCGACCTCAACCACGATCGACATACGGGTACGCGTGCGTGAAAGTGCCATGAGTTCGACAACCGCCGTCCCGTCAAGACCGCCAACGTTAAACGTCGCATTCATTAAATTCGGCGCATCACAGGTCGCCAGTATTACCTTGGCCACGCGTGGCTTACCACGATAACGGAACCCAACATCCCACGCGGGGCAGGCCGCGCCGTTGTGGTCAACAGAATAGGATGACACTTCAATACCTCGACGAAGCGCCGAACGTTCATGCCCGTCGAAATCAGAGATATCCGCAAACACCTGCTCCATTGTCGCTTCGATATCTTCGCGTGCAGTAAACTTCATGACGACCTTTCCAAAATTCTCTGCATATCTTTTCCCCTTATTTGACCATATCCGCAAGCCAGTTTGACAAGATAAAATGCGCAATTGCGCCCTTTCTTGGGGGATTCATTTTCGGATGACGCCCCGAAAATGCCTCGAGAAGTTCTTCGCGCGGCATCCAAAAGGCGTCCTCAATTTCCGCAGGATCGATTGTTATGTCCCGTGACTGGGCCTCGGCCTTGCATCCGAACATCAACGACATGGGAAACGGCCATGGTTGCGACGCCAGATAGGTGACCCTACCGGCAACCACATCGACCTCTTCGCGCACTTCGCGTCGCACGGCCGCCTCGATGGTTTCACCCGGTTCAACAAAGCCCGCCAGCAGGGAATACATGCCCTCTGGCCACGCGGGGCTACGCCCCAACAGAACGTCGTTGCCGTGGGTTACCAACATGATCACAACGGGATCTGTGCGTGGAAAATGGGGCGCGCCACAGGATGGGCAGTTGCGTTGCCAGCCCGCCATTGCCATATCGCTGGCTTGTCCGCATTTGGCACAAAATTTGTGGCTCTGATGCCAAGCCAGAATTGCGCAGCCCGTCGCCGCCAATTCGGCGTCTTCGGCGCTTAGATGGGTCATAACACCCCGTAAATCCGCAAAAAGATAGTCATCAGGCACAAGGGGGTGATGCGTCACGACAACATCCACGATGCTCCCATCTGGGGCGTCGCCATTCTCTGGCTCCCATTTCGAGACGTCACAGGCAAATCGCGGCCCTCCGTCCACAATCCCAAGAAGCACAGAGCCATCCCCATGGAACGCGATCATCGGGTGATCTGTATCGATCCAGCCGCATGTATCCTGCCCCGCGCCGGAAATAAGGGGTTTGCCACGCCAAATCGGCAACACACGGGCATTCGGGTCACGTTTCAACGCGTCAATTCTGGCATCATCGCCACGCATTTCTGCCGCACGGTCGAACCCCGACCCACCGAACGTCACTGTCTGATCAAAGAACATCTCGCACCTCTTTCACGTTGCACAATCAGTACGAGCCAAGACGCAAGTTGTCGATAACTATAGGCTTCAAAATATTAATTCGCCCTTAGCACCCAAGATATATTGCAATAGATGCCGCTAATCCGTCTTACTGGAGCGGTATATAATACCCCTGTTAGAGAGTCGCCACATGTCTTCCTCCGATGCTCCGACCACCACGTGCCAGCTTCGTATTCTCGCGACATCTGATCTTCATGCGCATCTGGCCCCCTATGATTACTTTGCGGACACACCTTCTGATCGGGTGGGATTGCTGAGGGTGGCGTCCCTTATTCGGGCACAACGGGCCACCGCCAAGAATGTTCTGTTGCTGGACAATGGTGATCTGATCCAAGGCACCCCGCTTGGAGATCGAGCGGCAGAGACGCCTATTCCACACCCGATGATATTGGCGATGAACGCGCTTGGCTATGATGCGGCGACGGTTGGCAATCACGAATTCAATTATGGCCTTCCGTTCCTACGAGGCATCATAAGGCAAGCCGACTTCCCCTTTACCGTGGCCAATGTAGCGCCCGTGACGGGGGCGCCACTCACTCCGCCCTATGTCATTCTTGATCGAGCGGTGGTCGACGATAACGGCGATGCGCAAACGGTCAAAGTCGGTGTGGTTGGCTTTACCCCGCCGCAGATCATGACATGGGATCGCGGGCATCTGTTGGGAAAGATCACCGCCGAAGACATCGTCGAGACCGCCCACCGCGTCGTGCCGCAAATCAAACAGGCCGGCGCCGATATCATCGTCGCCCTCTGTCATAGCGGCATCTCCGACCTGCCCTATGAAACCGGAATGGAGAATGCCGCCTCTCACCTTGCGACCGTTTCCGGCCTTGATGCGCTCGTGACGGGACACACTCATCTGACCTTTCCGGGGGCCAAGTTCGCAATGACCGAGGGTGCGGATGTGGCGGATGGCACACTACACGACGTGCCGACGGTCATGCCTGGTCTCTGGGGATCGCACCTTGGGGTCATTGATCTGACCCTTGCCAAGACCGAAACCGGCTGGACCCGCCGCGCACATCAGGTATCGCTGCCGTCCATTTACGCCCGCAACGCGGAGGGTTCCGTGTCTGCGACGGTCCCCGATGCCGCGGACATCGCGGATATTGCCCAAGCTGCGCACACCGATACCCTCCACTATATCCGTGGGGTCGTTGGGCATACGTCGGCCCCCCTTCAGAGCTATTTTTCATTGGTTCAACCGGATGCCACCGTCCAAACCGTCGCCGAGGCCCAGCGCGCCTTTTTGCAAACCGTTTTGGCCGACACCCCCCATGCCGATCTGCCCATTCTCTCTGCCGCCGCCCCGTTCAAAGCCGGCGCGCGCGGTGGGTCCACATATTACACCGACATCCCCCAAGGCCCCCTCGCGACCAAAGACATCGCCAGCCTGTACCTGTACCCAAACCTGTTGTTTGGCGTGCGTGCCACGGGTGCCGAGATCTTCGAATGGCTGGAACGGGCTGCGGGGCTATTTAACCAGATCGCACAGGGTGCGATTGACGCGCCGCTTCATGACCCCGAATTCCCGACCTATAACTTTGATATGCTGTTGGGTCTGACCTATGACATCGACATCACAGTGCCCCCTCGGTTTTGCAATCAGGGGATGCTGCTTAACCCAACCGCGCGGCGGATATACAATGTGCACCACAATGGGAAACCGGTGACCGAGGACATGGAATTCGCCGTCGCCACCAATAATTATCGTGCAGAAGGGGCCGGTAAGTTCCCACTCACGTTTGCGCACCCCCCGATTTACGAGGGCAGCGAGACATGCCGCGATATCGTCGCCGCCTATATCACGCAGTCTGACACCTTTACCCCTACGATCACCCCCACATGGCGGATACGCTCCATTGGGGATACGACTGTGACCTTTGACACAGGGATGGGTGCGCTCAATCATCTTGATCAAAACGGAAATGGGCGGATTTCCGATACGGGACTGCGCGAAAACGGCTTTGCCCGCCTTCGGTTGACGCTTTAACGCACCTCCCCCCTTGCCATGGCGGCGACTCGGGATTATATCACGGCTTGAGAGGTTGGCGCGGGCGAGCGCCTCGCCAACCCGGTCAGATCCGGAAGGAAGCAGCCGTAACGAGTCCCGTTTGGGTCGTTGTCCAGCCTCTCACCTTATTCTCGCGCAGATGCGTTGAAGACGTCAGGAGACAATATCATGACAGTATTGATCCTTACCTTTATCCCAACATTCGGTTTTTAATGACCACTCTGCGCCAAAACCACCGTTTCCACATTCGGGTTCTGGGGCAGATATGAACATTCGCGATGATCTTGGGGAACTTGGCTGGTCCGACCATTTTGCAGACCAAATTCTGGACACGGACACCGACCTGACCCCAATGCGCGTCACCGAGGTCCACCGCACCCGTCTGCGCGCCTTTGCCGAACCCAACCCAGATCGAAGCGCGCTTCGTCTTGTTCTACCATCCGCGATTACTTCGGCCGAAGTCGCCGTGGGCGATTGGGTGATGGTGGAAAACGACACCCTGCGCGTGTCGCGGGTTCTGGAACGTCTGTCCGTCCTAAGCCGTCGCGCCGCAGGTCAGGATCATCGCGCCCAGCTGGTGGCGGCGAATGTTGATACCTTGTTCGTGGTGACCTCCTGCAATGATGATTTCAACGAAGCGCGCCTTGAACGGTTTATCGCGATGGCCATTGATGCGGGCGCCGAACCGGTTGTTGTCCTGACCAAGGCAGACCGCGTCGACCACGTTGCCCCATATCTTGAACGGGCGCGCACCCTGTCCCCCGATCAGGTGGCGATCACCATTAACTCCAAGGACCCCGCCGATCTGGTGAAGCTACACCCATGGTGCGGTGCCGGCCAAACCGTTGCGCTTCTGGGGTCGTCCGGCGTGGGGAAAACCACCATCACCAACGGCCTTGCCGGTACGTCCGAGGCCACCGCCGACATTCGCGAAGACGATGCCAAGGGCCGCCACACCACCACCGCCCGCGCACTTCATCGGATTGCGGGTCACGGGTGGCTGTTGGATACGCCGGGTGTGCGGGAACTGGGTCTGATTGATGCTGCTGGCGGGATCGAGGGCGTCTTTGCCGACATCGTCGACATTGCCGCGACCTGTAAATTCCGCGACTGCGCCCATGTTGGCGAACCGGGGTGTGCGGTGCAGACCGCCGTGGATGCGGGCCAACTCGACCCTGATCGTCTTGAACGGTGGCGCAAATTGGCCACCGAAAACGACCGTCAGGTCGAAACCCAACGCATGTCCCGCAAACGCGACAAGGCCACGACCAAATACCAAAAGGCCGTCCAAAGAAGCCGCTCGCGCGCCAAGGGTCGTCGCGGCCAAGATGATTAACACGAAACGCATGGTCGGGCTTGCGGCGCAGCCCCGCAAGTTTTAGGGTTCACGTGAACCAAAGGGAAACACATGTCCGACAGCAGCACCCCCGCCTATCAGGTCCTCGCGCGTAAATATCGCCCCGAAGTTTTCGCCGATCTCGTCGGCCAAGACGCGATGGTGCGCACCCTTAAGAACGCGTTTGAGGCGGATCGCATCGCCCAAGCCTTTGTTATGACTGGCATTCGCGGGACGGGTAAAACCACCACCGCGCGTATTATCGCCAAGGGCATGAACTGTATCGGCCCTGATGGCACCGGCGGCCCGACGACGGAACCCTGTGGTGTGTGCGAACACTGTACGTCGATCATGGAAGGCCGCCATGTCGACGTCATGGAGATGGATGCCGCGTCCCGCACCGGTGTTGGCGACATCCGCGAAATCATCGAAAGCGTCGCCTATCGTGCGGCCTCGGCCCGCTACAAGATCTACATCATCGATGAGGTTCACATGCTGTCGACCAGTGCGTTCAATGCGCTGCTCAAAACGCTGGAGGAACCCCCTGCGCATGTGAAATTCATCTTTGCCACCACAGAAATCCGCAAGGTGCCGGTGACGGTTCTGTCGCGCTGTCAACGGTTTGACCTGCGCCGGATTGAACCCGAGGTGATGATCGCATTGCTCCAGAAAATCGCAACCGCCGAGGCGGCGTCAATCACAGATGATGCGCTTGCGCTGATCACCCGCGCCTCCGAAGGGTCCGCCCGTGATGCGACGTCATTGTTGGATCAGGCGATTTCCCACGGGGCCGGTGAAACCACCGCCGATCAGGTCCGCGCAATGCTGGGCCTTGCCGATCGCGGACGCGTGCTCGATCTGTTTGATCTGATCATGAAGGGCGACGCCGCCGGCGCCCTCACCGAAATCTCAAGCCAATACGGCGACGGGGCCGACCCGATGGCGGTTCTGCGCGATTTGGCGGAAATCACCCACTGGGTCAGTGTGATCAAGATCACCCCCGAGGCCGCCGAGGACCCCACCGTATCCCCCGACGAACGGATGCGCGGTCAGGCCATGGCGGCACAGCTTCCGATGCGCGTGATGACCCGCATGTGGCAAATGCTGCTCAAGGCCTTGGAAGAGGTCGCCGCCGCACCAAACGCCATGATGGCCGCCGAAATGGCGATCATCCGTTTGACCCATGTCGCCGAATTGCCAAGCCCAGAAGACCTTATCAAAAAGCTTCAGGATACACCGCCCCCGCCGCCCCATAACGGCGGCCCATCCGGTGGTGGTGGCGCGCCTGTTGGGGGCAACGTCAACGCACAGGCATCCGTCGTCGCCCAGACCGGCACCGGTGGCGTGACCGCCGCCCTCGCCCCCGAGGTCGAGGCGGTTCTGGCGCAATATGTGACGTTTGAACATGTCGTGGAACTGATCCGCAGCCACCGCGACATGAAATTGTTGGTCGACGTCGAAGGTGGCGTGCGCCTTGCGGGCTATCGCCCCGGCCGTATCGAATTTGTGCCACACGACAACGCCCCGCACGACCTTGCGCAACGTCTTGGAAGCAAGCTTCAGGCGTGGACGGGTGCGCGTTGGGCCGTGACCTTGGTGAATGAGGGCGGCGCGAAAACCATCGCCGAAATCCGCGACGCCGCCGCCAACGCCCTTCAGGCCGAGGCCAAAGCCCACCCGATGGTGCAGGCCGTGATCGCCAAGTTCCCAAACGCGAAAATCAAAAACATTCGGACCCAAGCCGACATCATGGCAGAGGCGGCCAAAGACGCCCTGCCCGAGGTTGAAGGTGAATGGGATCCGTTCGAAGAAGAATAAAGGAAGTACAATGTTCAAAGGTCTTGGTGGCATGGGTGACATGGCCAAAATGATGAAACAGGCGCAGGAATTGCAGGGCAAGGTCGGCGAAATGCAGGACAACCTTGCCAATATCACCGTCGTCGGCGAAAGCGGCGCGGGGCTTGTGACCGTGACGGCCACCGCCAAGGGCGTGTTGACCGATCTGAACATCGATCAAAAGATCCTTGATCCGAACGAAAAAGAAGTGGTCGAGGACCTGATCCTTGCCGCGATCAAAGACGCGCAGCAAAAGGCCGAAGATCGTTCCAAGGCCGAGATGGGCAAAATGGCCGAGGAGTTGGGCCTTCCACCCGGCATGGACCTGCCGTTCTAGGTGTCTGATAGCACCCGCGACATAGAGCATCTGATCGAGATGATGGCGAAGCTGCCCGGCCTTGGACCACGGTCCGCGCGTCGGGCTGTTTTGCATCTGATCAAGAAACGTGGGTCCGTGTTGACCCCTCTGTCCGACGTCATGCAGACCGTCGCCGCCACCGCGCGCGAATGTCTGAACTGTGGCAATGTGGGCACCGCCGATATTTGCGACATCTGCGATAGCCAAAAACGCGCCACCGGCGAAATCTGCGTCGTCGAGGACGTCAGTGACCTCTGGGCGATGGAACGCGGCAAGGCCTTTGGCGGGCGGTATCACGTGTTGGGCGGGACCTTGTCCGCGCTTGATAATGTCGGGCCGGATGAGTTGCGCATTCCGAAACTCATCGACCGGATCAAATCCGAGGGCATCACCGAGGTGATCCTTGCATTAAACGCCACCATCGACGGGGTGACGACATCGCATTACATCGCAGATGAGCTCGAAACCCTCGATGTGCGCGTCACATCACTGGCCCAAGGTGTGCCGATTGGCGGGGAATTGGATTACCTCGACGACGGCACAATTCAGGCGGCGCTGAAGGCGCGGAGACAATTATAACCACCCCATGTAAAACGCTTCACCTTTAAGTATTTGAGTTTAAACATGAATTTCATCGAACTCCTCGATCTGGAAAAATTCGACGACCTAACGGTCACCACGGGTGGCATACGCGCGTCGCACCGCCCAGACATCGCAAGGTACGCCTATGACATCCGGATTATTGCGTCGTCCTACGAGGATCTTATCGAAACTGGAATCAACGATTTTCTACGCGGCGCGAACCGCGCTTTCTTTGACGCGATATTCAAAAACACCAATGGACTTCGCATAGGCGCACATCGATTTGCAACATTCGGCTTTACATGTGGAGACCAATCAATTGGGGTACCACTGGACATCGAGCCGCCAAATTTAACCAGCGCCGCAGCTCGCCCACCCGCTTCCCTCATTGTTGGAACAAGCACGGAGGCCTCGTCATCGAACTCTGCACACGTAGAGCACTACCACACGATCCAGAGCGACGCGCGGATACTTGTGACACCGAAGAATGATTTTTCAACGATCAAGCGAGCCTATACCTCGGTCGAAGATTGGATAAAATTCGAAGTAGAACGCGCGATGAATGACCGTGTCATCACTTGGTAAATACCAAAAAGCCCCGCTGACGTCGGTCAACGGGGCTTTGAAATGCAAACGTGGTCGACTTATTCGTCGTCCGTGTCACCATCTGGAAGGTTAAAGAAGCTGTCCGCGTCAACCGGTGCTTCTTCTGTCTTTTCGACGTCATCTGTGGACAGGCTGAATGTTTCCAGACCTTCGATCGCAGACGGAAGCTTGGGCTCTTCTGGGGCGCCAAGGGACTGTTCTGTGGACACGAGCTTACGACGTTCATCATCGCTCATCACGCCGCCTTCTGCGCGCTTTTTCTCGGCGGCTTTGTGCACGGCAAGATCAAGCTCGGACTGTTTACACAGGCCCAATGCAACAGGGTCGATGGGTTCGATGTTCTGGATGTTCCAGTGTGTGCGCTCGCGGATCGCTTGGATCGTTGGTTTGGTTGTGCCAACCAATTTGGACACCTGACCGTCGGACAATTCTGGGTGGAACTTTACCAACCAATAGATCGATGCAGGGCGGTCCTGACGTTTTGACAATGGGGTATAACGTGGACCGCGACGTTTTTCTTCGCCAACAGCCGCTGGGTTGAATTTCAAACGCAACTTGTGGCTTGGGTTTTCTTCGGCCGCTTTGATTTCTTCGGCGGTCAGCTGGTTGTTCGCGATTGGGTCAAAGCCCTTAACGCCTGTTGCAACGTCGCCATCGGCAATGCCCTGCACCTCAAGCTCGTGGAGATCACAGAAATCCGCAACCTGCTTGAACGTCAAAGTGGTGTTATCGACAAGCCATACAGCCGTCGCTTTTGCCATGATTGGTTTCGCCATGATCATCTCCTATAAACACATCTTCCCCGTGACCTGAAACCGGTCGACCCTCGTTCGGGCGGGTTCACATTGTTGGGGAACTTATTTCCTATATAGTGCGGGCAAGCAAAAGAGGAAAGAGAAAATGTATTTCGGACGCGTACTGGCCCTATTGGCCGCCCTTGCCCCCATCCCTGCCCTGTCCGAGGGCGAACGCGCGGGCGATTTTGATTACTATGTTTTGGCCCTGTCGTGGTCCCCGAATTGGTGCGCCACAGACGGCGATGACCGCAACAGCCCCCAGTGTGACCCGCGCGAGGATTTCGGCTGGGTCATGCACGGGTTGTGGCCGCAATATGAACGGGGCTGGCCCAGCAATTGCCTGACAACGGCACGCAACCCAAGCCGCGCCGACACCAATGCAATGGCCGATATCATGGGGACCTCGGGTCTTGCGTGGTATCAATGGAACAAGCACGGGAAATGCGCGGGCCTATCGGCCGAGGATTATTTCGCGACGGCGCGCGAAGCCTATGAAAACGTGAACCGCCCCGAGGTGTTCCGTAAACTCAACCAAACCGTGGCCATTCCGGCACGTGTGATCGAAGAGGCGTTTCTAAAGGATAACCCCAAGTTAGAGCCTGATATGATCACCATCACCTGCAAGGTCGACGACGGGAAAACCTATATCCAAGAGGCACGGATCTGTTTGGATAAGGATCTGTCTCCACGCTATTGCGGCACCGACACCGTCCGCGATTGCAAGGCGACGGGCACGTTTACACCTGTGCGTTGATCCGCAAGACGATCTTGCCAATATGGGCGTTGCTTTCCATGCGTGTATGGGCGGCGGCGGCCTCGGAGAGGTCAAATTCGCTATCGATGATGGGGGCGATGTCGCCCCGTGAAATCAACGGCCAGACATCGGTGCGAAGCTCATCCGTGATTACGGCCTTGGCCGCATCGGATTGCGGACGAAGCGTGCTTCCGGTGATGGTCAGACGGCGTAGCATGACTTGGGCAAAGTTCACATTGGCCTTGGGGCCGGTCAGGAACGCGATTTGCACAAGACGGCCATCATCGGCCAAGGATTTGATATTGCGGGGGATATAGTCGCCACCCACCATATCAAGGATCACATCGGCCCCGCCCGCTTCGCGCAGCACCTCGACGAAATCCTCGTTGTGGTAATTGATCGCACGCTCGGCGCCGAGCTCAACACAGGCGGCGCATTTCTCGTCTGATCCTGCCGTCGCGAACACCCGCGCGCCAAAAGTTTTCGCCAATTGGATCGCCGTCGTGCCGATGCCCGACGTGCCGCCGTGAACCAAGAACACCTCATCCGCGACAAGACCCGCGCGTTGGAATACGTTGGACCAGACGGTGAAAAACGTCTCGGGCAAACAGGCCGCCGCGCGCAAATCCATCCCATCGGGGATCGGCAAAACGTGGGCCGCGGGCGTCGCCGCGTATTCGGCATAGGCCCCACCGGGGAACAGGGCGCAGACGCGGTCACCAATGGCCAGATCAACGCCCTCGCCCACCGCATGCACAACGCCCGCCCCTTCGAGACCAGGAAGGTCGGACGCGTCCGCCGGCGCACGATAGAGCCCCGCGCGCTGCAACGCATCGGGACGGTTGATGCCGGCATAGGCCAGCTTGATCACCACCTCGCCCGCCTTAGGGGTTGGAATGTCACGGGTCGTTTCGACCAGAACTTCGGGACCACCAGCGGTGGTAATTTCGACTGCGCGCATGGGTATTAGTTTTCCTTTGGAGCCCAACGGCCCGGAAGATCATCACGTTCAACGGGGGCCTTAACACCCGCGAATAGGGCACCGGTCAATGACATCAGCGGCGCAAGAACGGGGTTCTTACGGGCGACGCCCTTGGCCTTTTCGAATTGCATGACGTTGTCGATACGACGCTGGATAAAGCCGCGCGTATCCACGTGGTTTTCGCTCTCGTCGCCCAGCCAGAACACGATGCAAGACCCGTAAACACCCGACAGGATCGTGCGTTTCGAATACCAATTCACGTCATCAGACGTATCACCCAACACGTTCCAAATCGCATCGGCAGTACCCCAAACAAGTTTCGCGCCTTCGGTCACATTCTGGGGCATGGCGAACAAGACGCTGGCCTTGCGCACGGCTTCTTTGTCATCAACGGCATCAATCCGCCATTCGATCAATGTCGCGACGCGCTCGCTATAACGCATCTGCGCCAGAGCATCGGCATTTTCGCGCGCCTTGGCGATCATCACCGAATCACCCGCACGGTGATACATGCCCGCAAGGTCAATCGCGCCCCTTGGACATAGGCTGCGCGCGGCGACCTCATCCATGTCGCAATCGGCTGCGGCGGCCGAAAATGCCTCATCCGACCAACCATCGAACACAACATGCATCAAAATAGCATCCAAAAGGGCCTGTTTGCGGTCTGATACGCCGTCAATCATCTCTGGCATCTGCGGTCTCCGATATTTGGGTTCGCCCCATAGTAGACAAAACCAATTCACTTTGCTATATGGCGGCTTCCTGCAATTTTGCAAATCCAACTTAGAGAGGTGGTGAAAACCACATGCAGGTTAGTGTTCGTGATAATAACGTAGACCAAGCTCTTCGTGCTCTGAAAAAGAAACTTCAGCGTGAAGGTGTATTTCGTGAAATGAAGCTTAAGCAACATTTTGAGAAACCATCTGAGAAGAAAGCTCGCGAGAAAGCCGAAGCAATTCGTCGCTCCCGTAAGCTCGCTCGTAAGAAAGCTCAGCGCGAAGGTATGCTCTAAGCGTATATTCGATATCTAGGTCATCTCGGTGACCACAAGACCCCCGCAGTGCAAATTGCGGGGGTTTTTTGTTAGATCGGCAAGGCCGTGGTTTTACACACGGTCCGCAGCGCGATCGAGCTTTTCATCTGTCCAACACCCGGTAGGCTTGCCAGATGTTTGCGGTGAAGCATTGCGAACCCTTCGGTATCCGGCGCAACCACCTTCAACAGGTAATCGGCCGACCCCGTCATCAAATAGCATTCAAGAACCTCGGGGATTCGCGCGACTGCCTTTTCAAATGCACTCAGAACCTCATCCGCTTGCGATGACAGGGTGATTTCCACCATAATCGTCATCGGACACTCGGCTTTGCGCGAATTGACCAATGCAACATAGCTGTCGATATATCCATCGGTTTCAAGACGTTGAACGCGACGGTGACAGGCGGACGCGGATAGGTTAATCTTGTCAGCAAGGTCCGCATTGGAAATACGGCCGCTGCGCTGGAGTTCTCGCAAAATGCGACGATCTACGCTGTCTAAGCTCATTTATCGAACTTCCTTCGATGAATTTCGGATATCGCAGCAAGTATATCCCATCTTTTTGCAAAAATACACAATAATACGCATCAAATTCGACAATTTTGCGCACATACTTCTATCCATCAAGGAGAGAGCTATGAAAATCGGATGCCCAAAAGAAATCAAACCTCAGGAGTTCCGCGTCGGAATTACCCCCAGTGCCGCCCAAGAAGCGGTGGCACGTGGCCATGAGGTGCTGATCGAAACCCACGCCGGAGACGGCGCAGGATTTACCGACGCAGAATATATCAACGCAGGCGCGCAAATTATCGGAACGGCCCCCGAGATTTTCGCGACCGCGGATATGATCGTCAAAGTCAAAGAACCCCAAGCCGTTGAGCGCGCGATGCTGCGCGAGGGGCAATTGTTGTTCACCTATCTACACTTGGCCCCCGATGCCGCCCAAACCGAAGACCTGATCAAAAGCGGCTGCACGGCGATCGCCTATGAAACCGTCACGGCGGCCAACGGCACCCTGCCCCTGTTGGCGCCCATGTCCGAGGTCGCAGGACGCCTTGCGCCACAGGTTGGGTCATGGACCCTGCAAAAGGCCAACGGTGGGCGTGGCGTTCTGATGGGCGGCGTCCCCGGTGTTGGACCCGCCAAGGTTGTCGTGATTGGCGGCGGCGTTGTTGGCACCCAAGCGGCCCGTGTCGCCAGCGGGATGGGCGCGGACGTCACCGTTCTGGACCGTTCGCTTGATCGTCTGCGGTATTTGGATGACGTGTTTGGCGGCCAGTTCAAGAATGGCTATGCCACCGCCGCACGCACCGCGGAATTGATCGCGACGGCCGATATGGTTGTGGGTGCCGTGCTTGTTCCGGGGGCCGCTGCGCCGAAACTGATTTCACGTGCGCAGCTGGCGACAATGAAACCGGGTGCGGTCCTGGTGGATGTCGCGATTGATCAGGGGGGCTGTTTTGAAACCTCCCGCGCCACGACCCACCAAGACCCGATCTATGAGGTCGACGGCGTCATGCATTACTGCGTTGCCAACATGCCCGGTGCCGTTGCGCGCACCTCGACGCTCGCGCTTGGGAATGCCACGCTTCCGTTCATGCTTGCGCTTGCGGACAAGGGCTGGAAGGCCGCCTGTAGCGACGATCCACATCTGATGAATGGGTTGAACGTACATGCGGGTCACGTCACCTATGACGCCGTTGGCAAGGCCCTAGGATATGACGTGATCACCCCCGAGGCCGCCCTCGCCCTGTAACGCAAAAGGCCCGCCAAATTGGCGGGCCTTCCCAAATCACGTCGGTCGGCTTACTTCTTAAGAGAGTCGCGGATCTCAGTCAGGATGTCCAACTCGGTTGGGCCTGCTGGTGCTTCTTCGACTGCTTCTTCTTGCTTGGCTGTCGCTTCTTTTACTCTGTTCACGTAGCGAACAAGCATGAACACAACGAATGCGATGATCAGGAAGTTGATGATCGCCATGATGAACGAACCATAGGCAAACACGCTTGCGCCGGCTTCTTGGGCCTCGGCCAGTGTTGCGAATTCGCCTTCGCCTAGGATGATGAATTTGTTAACGAAATCAACGCCGCCCATGAACAAGCCGATGATCGGGTTGATCAAATCAGACACAAGCGATTTCACAATTGCCGTGAACGCAGCACCGATAATAATACCAACGGCCATGTCCATGACGTTACCCTTGGCGATGAAGTCCTTGAATTCTTTAAGCATTTTCTGTCCCTTTTCCCTTTTTACATGCCGCATTTTTGCGTGCACGGTTACATTAAGGAACTATTTGCACTTTGCACCCCTTTTTTCATGGGGAGAAATGGCTACTTATACCCCCTAAACGAAAGGTAGCCCCATGCGCACATTGTCCGATTTCCAGATCTCAAAGGATCTGCCGCCCGTAAATCCCGAGCATATTCAGCTCTATTCCCTTGGCACACCGAACGGCCGTAAGATTTCAATCGCGCTTGATGAGCTAGGCGTTCCCTACGATTTTCACACGATTTCGATCATGGATGGCGATCAATTCACGCCCGGTTTTCTGGAAATTGCGCCGAACAACAAAATCCCTGCGATCATCGATCCGAACGGCCCAGATGGCGCGATGCCATTGTTCGAAAGCGGCGCGATCCTGATTTATTTGGCCGAGAAGCACGGCGCGCTTTTGTCCACCGATCCTGTGAAACGCGCCGAGACTATCCAGTGGCTCATGTGGCAGATGGGCGGCCTTGGCCCGATGCTGGGGCAGCTTGGGTTCTTCTATCGTTATGGCGGCAAAGACTTTGAAGATAAGCGCCCACAGCAACGCTACGCCGACGAGAGCAAGCGTTTGTTGACCGTCCTTGATAAACAGCTCGAAGGCCAAGACTGGGTTGTTGGGGAATTCTCAATCGCCGATATCGCCATTGCCCCGTGGCTTCATAGCCTTGTATCGGGTGGCGATGGTGCGACCGAATTGGTGGGCTGGGAAGAGCTGCGCAATGTTCCCGCCTATCTGGATCGATTCAACGCCCGCCCCGCGGTCGCCAAGGACCTCTAACGACAAAGGGGCGCCCAAACGGGTGCCCCTTTTCTTATTCTTCTGCGTCGTCTTCGACGGGGGTCTCTGGAATGCGGCCCGTCAAAACATAGCGTAGCACATCCGCCACCTGTTGCGGGGTCTGCGCAACCGCAAGGGCCGCAGCATCGATTTCCTTCAGCGCATGCTGATTTTCTGGCCCATGCATCACGATCAAGGTTTTCCCCAGAGCCGCCGCATAGCCCGCGTCAAACGCCGCGTTCCATTGTTTGTATTTGTCGCCGAACCGCACGACGACAATGTCGACCTGCTCGATCTGGCTTCGGGTGCGGATCGCATTCAATTTTGCGCCCTTGTGGTCCGCCCAGAATTTGTCGGTCTCGGCCCCCAAAATCGCAACGCCACACATGTCGGACGCCTCATGGTCGGTCACAGGCGCCGCGAATGACACCGGCAAATCCGCCGCAGCCGCCACGATTTGATCCCGCCAATCTGTGTGAATTTCACCAGAAAGATAAACCTTAAGTCCCATATTTATGCCCCAATAAAAATGAAAAGGGGCGCACATTGCGCGCCCCTGATATCCTAGCCGCGCAATGTGCCGCCGGTTGCCTTTTGAACCTTTTGCAGGATCTTGGCCGCGACATCCTCGATGTCTTTTTCCTTGAGCGTCTCGGTCTTGGGCTGAAGGCGCACGGTCACCGCAAGGGATTTTTTGCCCTCACCCATCTGCGCTTCGGCCTTTTCGCCGCTGAATTCATCGAACAGATGTACGCTTTCGATCAGCTTTGGATCGGCACCAGCCGCCGCGTTGATCAGCGTCAGCGCCTCAA
This sequence comes from uncultured Halocynthiibacter sp., assembly GCA_947503035.1. Lineage (GTDB taxonomy): Bacteria > Pseudomonadota > Alphaproteobacteria > Rhodobacterales > Rhodobacteraceae > CANNCD01. The sequence goes on along the minus strand of CANNCD010000007.1, from coordinate 72,299 downwards.
CCGATGTATCAACCACAAATGCGAAATCACGTTCAACCGCCTGAAGATCGCTTGCGCCCAATGCCGGACGAGTCGCGTTTTTGCGACGTGGCATTGGTGGCTGTTCAAGGTAAACCGTGAAGGCAACTGCCGGACCTTTGACGTCCATCTCGGCCAAAACCTTGGGGTGGATTTCGCCAAAGACAGCCATGATTTTTTTCGGACCAAGACAGATTTGACCCGACCGACCAGGGTGCCACGCATCAGACGCGCCACGAATGATTTGCACGCGTTCAGGTGCGCCGATTGACGATAGGATCGCCTCGGCGTCGGCCTTGGCATCATAGACCTCAACCGCACGACGCTCACCGTGCACATCCTTGGGGCCAGTGTGACCCACAAGGATACCTGTGACGGCAATGCGCTGATCCTCGGGCTCTCCACCCAAGAATTCTGGGCCAACCTCAAACAGGGCCATATCTGCGAAACCGCGTGCTTGGTTGCGTGCCGCTGCCTGCAACAGTGCCGGCATCAACGCCGGACGCATGTACGCCAATTCGGACGAGATCGGGTTCGCCAATTTCGTCGCATCGGTGCCGCCGCCAAACAGGGCCGCAGATTTCTGGTCGATGAAGGAATAGGTCACGCATTCGTTGTAACCCAGCGCAGCCGCCGTGCGACGCGCCGTGGTTTCACGTTTCTGCATCGGCGTCAGGATCGCCTCGGGGACGCCAACGGATGCGCGTGACATGGGTTTGCCGACAAGTTTCGTCAGGGACGCAACGCGCGCGACCTCTTCGACCAGATCGGCAGAGCCAAGAACATCAGGACGCCACGACGGAACATGGGCCTGACCGTCTTTTACTTCGAAACCAAGCGCGGTGAGGGTTTTCACCTGCTCATCCGCTGGGATTTCCATACCGACAAGCGACTGCACGCGGTCGGTATCAAGCGGGTAGCTGCGCGAAACGTCAGGCACGGCGCCAGCGGTCACAACGTTGGACGCCTCACCGCCACAAAGATCAAGGATCATCTGTGTTGCAAGTTCCATCGCGGGGGCGTTGAACGCAGGATCGATGCCGCGCTCATTGCGGTAGCGCGCGTCGGAGTTGATCTTAAGCGCACGACCGGTTTTGGCGATGCCGATTGGCTCCCAAAACGCGGCCTCAAGGAAAACGTTGGTGGTCTCTTCGGTACAGCCAGAGTCAAGGCCGCCCATAATGCCAGCGACGCTTTCGATCTGCTTGTCGTCAGAGATCACAATCATGCCTTCGGCAAATGTGTATTCCTTGTCGTCCAGCGCAACCAATGCTTCGCCACCCTTGGCGCGGTGCACGCGCAGATCGCCAGACACCTTGTCCGCGTCAAACACGTGAAGCGGGCGGTTGTTGTCATAGGTGAAGAAGTTCGTGATATCCACAAGCGCGGAAATCGGGCGCACGCCAACGGCCTTCAACTGATCCTGAAGCCATTTCGGGCTTGGGCCGTTTTTCACGCCCTTGATCATACGGCCCATGAACACAGGACAGCCATCGGCAGTGTCCGCATCAATGGTCACGTTGATCGGGCTGTCGAATGTGCCTTCAACCTTGGCGTTTTTTTCCGCCTTCAACGTGCCCAAACCACGCGCCGCAAGGTCACGCGCAACGCCACGCACACCCAATGCGTCGGGACGGTTTGGCGTGATCGCGATCTCAATCACCGGATCAACGGCGGCGGGGTTATGCGCGGCCAACCAATCGGCAAAGTTCTCGCCCACTTCGCCAGATGGCAATTCGATAATGCCGTCATGTTCTTCGGACAGGCCAAGCTCGGATTCGGACGCCATCATCCCAAAGGATTCAACGCCACGGATTTTGCCAACCTTAATCGTGATATCGAGACCCGGGATATAGGTGCCAGGCGTCGCAAGAACCACGGTGATGCCTTCGCGGGCATTTGGTGCACCACACACGATCTGGGTTTCGCCACCGTCGGCATCCACCTTGCAAACGCGCAGTTTGTCGGCGTCTGGGTGTTGCTCGGCGTGGGTGATTTTGGCGATTTTGAAATCAGACAGGGCCTTGGCGGGGTCTTCGACGCCCTCGACCTCAAGACCAAGGTCGGTCAACGCGTAAAGGATGTCATCCAAGGACGCGTCAGTTTCAAGATGGGTTTTCAGCCATGAGAGTGTGAATTTCATGAGTTTTCCTCTTCGTCGGCAATTGCGAGACCGGCCAAATCTTCGATCATTTCAAAATGTTCAAACACCAAAACATCGCTTGGTTTGAACCCGCCGTTTTTTTCCAAATACGCCTGTTTATGGGCGCGCCACAGCTCAAGGGACTTTTCGCCCTCGGCCTTGGCCATACCTGCGGTGACTTCGTCGAACCGGACCTTGCGCACCGCGCGGGTCTTAATGACAAGCGCAGGCGTGCCGTCCCAGTTGGCCGCGATATCGCAACGGCCAACCATCGGCAAAGAATCCAGATCACCAATAAATTCACGGTACGGCGCGGACATCGCTGTCTTTTTCTTGTTGCGCACCATTTTCAATTGGCGTTCGTTAATCACCTTGGTGTGGCCGAATTGGAACGTGCCAGCACCGGGGTAAATTTCGTTTAGGTCTTGGGTCTCGTCGCTCATTTGCTTAGACCGCCGTGGATGTTCGGCATATCAAGTGCCGAGAAGCCATAGTGGCGCAACCAACGCAGGTCGCTGTCAAAGAAGGCGCGCAGATCAGGGATGCCGTATTTCAGCATCGCAATCCGGTCGATCCCCACACCAAAGGCGAAACCTTGGTATTCGTTCGGGTCAACGCCTGCGGCCTCAAGAACCTTGGGGTGCACCATGCCCGAGCCAAGGATTTCCATCCAATCGTCGCCCTCACCAACCTTAAGCTGGCCGTTGTCCCAAGAACACTGAATGTCCACTTCGGCAGATGGTTCTGTGAACGGGAAGTGGGACGCACGGAAACGCAATTCCACATTTTCGACCTCGAAAAACGCGCGCACGAATTCTTCGAGAACCCATTTCAGGTTCGCCATAGAGATGTCCTTGCCGATGGCGAGACCTTCGACTTGGTGGAACATGGGCGTGTGGGTGATGTCGTAATCGGAACGATACACGCGGCCAGGGGCAATCACGCGGATCGGCGCGCCGGTCTTTTCCATCGCGCGGATCTGAACCGGCGACGTGTGCGTGCGCAACACGTGCGGCGGGCGTTCATCGGCCTCGTCACGGTGCATATAGAACGTGTCGAATTCCTGACGCGCAGGGTGATGCGGCGGAATGTTCAACGCGTCAAAGTTATAGAAATCGGTTTCGATTTGTGGACCTTCGGCCACGGCAAAGCCCATGTCGGCAAAGATCGCGGTGACTTCTTCTGTCACTTGGGAGATCGGGTGGATGGTGCCCGCAGGACGGCCACGCGCCGGCAGAGTCACATCAAGCCACTCGGTTTCCAGACGCGCGTTCAACGCCGCATCCGCAAGGGCAACCTTTTTCGCCGCAAGCGCCGCGTTGATTTCATCCTTAAGCGCATTCAACGCTGGACCGGCCACTTGGCGTTCCTCTGGGGTCATTTTGCCCAGTTCGCGCATCTTAAGGGCCACCTCGCCCTTTTTGCCAACCGCCGCTACGCGCAGCGCCTCAAGCGATGCCTCGTCCGCCGATTCATTGACCGCGGTCAGGTATTTTGCGCGCAGGTCGCCAAGATCGTCCATGATATCTCTCCGAATTCAGTTGGAGAATGTGCTATCACAGGGCGACGGGAATGCAAGGGTTGCTGGGCGTTCTATGCGAACAGACGGCCTTCATGTGCCTTCAATTCAACGCGCGCCATGGGGCCATAACCCGCATAGGGCCGCGTCAGTTCGGGGAAAAGCGTGAACAGTTCGTCCGCCGCTTCGGGGGCCAAGGCCCGCAAGGCCGCATCCCCAGGGTAGAAGCTCTCGCACAAAACACCGTTGGCGGTGATGATCTGATGGGCGTCGAACATGATGTGGTGATAGGTGACCGACGCGCGCGGGGCCCGCACAACGGTCCGATCATTCAACAGATGAGTCGCGGCGGCCAGAACCTGATCCTCACCAATCAACATCTCGGCCTGCCACCCCTGCAACAGGACACGGTGCTGCGGCGACACATAAAGCGCACCCGCGCCACCAAAGGCCGCACCATCGAGCCGGATCGGCGCAAACGCCCCTGTGCCCGCCACGGTGCGTGCCCCGTGCCAGCGGATCGGCTGGGGGCCGTCGTCAAGTGTTTCAACCAGATCACCGACACAAAGATCCTCGACCAAGCGCGGGCCGTCAGGCGTGGCGATCAACGTGCCAGAGACAAAGCAGACAATCCCCGAATCCCCCGCCGCAGCGGTTTCATAGACTTGGACGTCGGGGTTGGGTTGGTTGAACTGAATCGTTGTGGTTGTTGAGTTCGGCCCAACAAGAACCGGAACGTTTTCCGAAACCGCACCGTCGGCAAGGCCACCGTCGGCCTCGATTGCCGTCGTACCGCCGCCAATATCGAGAAACTCGACAACCGTAGAGGTGTCAGTATTTACAAGGGCATAGGCCTCGTAATTCCCAGAACCGCCACCGTTTGGATCGGTTAGGAGCATGTCGTAATAGTCGGCAGAGATCACATAGACGTATTCGTCAGTCTGCGCATCATAGGTGACCTGCACATCGCTATCGTCCAATGGCACAACCAGACCAGGGGTTCCGTTTGCCTCGTAGAAGGCCATGGAAAAATCGGCAGGGTCCTCGGACGACGACAACGCAATCTCGATGAACTCTGAAATCCCAGAGCTATTCGCATAGGCGTTTGAATAGTGAAGTTCGCTGATACGTGCCAAGTGACATTCCAATCGTTACCGCACTGAAAATAGGTTTCAGTTTGATTAATAAAACGGGGAAAATTGTCGTAATTGGGGCAAGACCATGAAAAAACCCCGACGTTTCGCAACGCCGGGGTTTCAAATTTTCGTGTTGTTAAAACAACTTAGGCGGCAAGAGCAGCCTGAGCTTTTTCAACAATCGCACCGAACGCTTCTGGTTCGTGAACAGCTAGATCAGCAAGAACCTTACGGTCAACTTCGATACCAGCAAGAGACAGACCGTTGATGAAACGGGAGTATGTCAATGCTTCGTCGTGTGAACGAACAGCCGCGTTGATACGCTGAATCCAAAGCGCGCGGAAATTGCGCTTACGATTCTTGCGGTCGCGGGTTGCATATTGGTTCGCTTTATCAACCGCCTGAGTAGCTGTGCGGAAAGCGTTTTTACGACGGCCGCGGAAACCCTTGGCTGCATCGATGACCTTCTTGTGACGGGCGTGAGTAGTAGTACCACCTTTTACGCGAGACATATCAGGACCTCCTTAGCGAGCGTATGGCATCATCGACTTGACGATTTTTGCGTCAGGAGCCGAGAGCGTTGTAGTGCCGCGCGCGTTGCGCAGGAATTTGTTTGTACGTTTGATCATGCCGTGGCGTTTGCCAGCTTGGCCTGCTTTAACGTGGCCATTTTTCGTGACCTTGAACCGCTTTTTGCAGCTCGACTTTGTCTTCATCTTAGGCATTTCCATCTCCTTATATGTTCGAGCGGTGTTTGCGTGACTCGGCATGCCATATTGGCCGGTCACACGCTTGAACGCGCCGTATACGGGCGCGCATGGATTCTGGCAAGGCCAAAGTGACGTTGCTAGAAGAAATTTCCGATAACTTGAACCACAAGCGCGGGAACGTCATTCAATGCATATCCCCCGACCTTGTTCATCGAAGCAAAGACGATGAAGCCACCACCGACCAAAACACCAATGGCCCCTGCACGTGGGGACCGTTGATCAATGAACGAGGTAAGAATTGAGGGGAGCGACACGGCAGCGACGATAACGCCTGCAACAAAAATTAGATCTGTATCCATATCAATCCCCTCACTTTTTATAATGATGGCACCTTATTCGTTGTCGGCACTGACAATCAAGGTTTCATCACACGGCGCAACACGAAGGATATTCGTTGTGCCTGACACGTTGAACGGAACACCGGCGGTGATCACGATCTGGTCTTTCTGCTCGGCGATGCCGGTGCTGATGGCGGCGCGAACCGAATTCACAACAGCGGTCTTAAAGCGATCAACCGTTTCGGTGACCTGACATGTTGTGCCCCAGCTGAGGCAAAGACGACGGGCAACTTTTTCCTGCGAAGTCATAACCAAGATTGGCACACGTGGACGTTCGCGCGCAGTCAGCAACGCGGTTGTGCCGGATTTGGTGTAACACGCGATCGCCTTCACGTCGGATGTTTCCGCGATTTCGCGCGCAGCGGCAACGATACCGTCGGACACGGACATGCGGTTCGCGGTGCGGCTTGCTTCGATCACTTCGCGGTATGTCGCGTCGTTTTCAACAGAAATCGCAACGTTCACCATGGTTGTCACGGCTTCGATTGGATAATCACCGGCCGCAGACTCCGCGGACAACATGATACCGTCGGTACCTTCGTAGATCGCCGTCGCAACATCGGACACCTCGGCGCGGGTTGGCACTGGGCTGTCGATCATGGACTCAAGCATCTGGGTCGCAACGATCACTGGCTTCGCGGCGGCGCGACACTTGCGGACAAGTTGTTTTTGGATCGGCGGAACAGAGTGCACAGGGCATTCAACACCAAGATCACCACGGGCAACCATGATACCGTCGGACACATACAAGATGCTGTCAAAGGCTTCTACGGCGGCTGGTTTTTCGATTTTGGACAGGATCGCCGCACGGCCACGGGCCAATTCACGGGCTTCGATCACGTCTTCTGCGCGCTGAACAAAGGATAGCGCAAGCCAGTCCACACCCAGCTCACAGACGAATTCAAGGTCGGTGCGGTCTTTGTCAGACAGCGCCGCAACAGGAAGGATCACGTCAGGAACGTTCACGCCCTTACGGTTGGAGATTGTGCCACCAACTTCGACAACACAGTTCGCGTAATCCGCACCACAGTCTTCGACACGTACGCTGATTTTGCCGTCGTTCACCAAAAGGTGCGCGCCTGGCTTAAGCGCGTCGAAGATTTCTTTATGCGGGAGCTTAACCCGTGTCGCATCACCTGGCGCGTCATCAAGGTCAAAGCGGAATTTGTCGCCGATTTCGAGCTCTTCGGATTCATTCGCGAAAACCCCACAGCGGATTTTCGGCCCCTGAAGGTCCGCCAAAATCGCAATCGGACGGCCGGTGTCGGCTTCGATTTTACGAATAATTTCGTGACGCACGCGGATTTCATCGTGGTCGCCGTGGCTCATATTTAGACGGAACACATTTGCGCCGGCTTCGAAAAGCGCGCGGATGGTTTCATAGTCGTTAGATGCTGGGCCCAAAGTGGCCACGATCTTTACATTGCGAAGGCGGGTCATAGTGCCTTATTCCTCGTGTCGTTTCAAAATGTCGGTGGGCCAAGGCCCTTATGATCGAATTCATGCTGGAATACAACTGTGAGAAACGTCACTGTTTTATGATAGTCGTCAGTAATTTATCTACAAACCGCACAAACTTCGGGCAATATGATCAGTACCTTGCCCGTAACCCCATGAAAAAAGGCCCCAGACATGACCATCGATGCACAGACCCAAATCGAACTCGAAGCCGCCGCATTCCGCACCCTACAAGCGCATCTTCAGACCAGAACCGACGTACAAAACATTGATATGATGAACCTTGCTGGGTTTTGCCGGAACTGCCTAAGTCGCTGGTATCAAGAAGCCGCCGCGGAAAAAGGGATCGCCATGAGCAAGGATGACGCGCGCGAAATGTTCTATGGGATGCCGTTCGAGCAGTGGAAAGAACAGCACCAAACCGAAGCCAGCTCCGAATCAATGGCAAGCTTCAAAGAAGCCCACCCCGAATAGGGAAACAATCCCACGAAAGCGGCGCCACTTGATTCCATTCCGGAAACGGGTGGCCGAAAATTATGGCAAATTAGGCATAAATGTGGCGGAAGATTGCCAAGAATGCGTCTAAGAGTGTACCCTAACACTAAATTTATTAATTCAATCTTTATGAACTGGGGAACACAATGCTGCTAACATTGTCACTATTGTCGCTTGCTGCCACGGGCTTCATCATCGACGCCTTTATCAATGACGATGATGACACGTCTTCATCGTCATCATCCGCCGAAGATACACCAGATACGGAAGCGCCCGATGATGGGTCTGATCTGATGGATGATCCCGAGGAGGAAGCCACAATCGTCGGTACTGCGTCTGACGATACTCTTACTGGTACCGAAGAAGACGACACCATCAGCGGCGGCGACGGCGATGACGCCCTAAGCGGTGGCGAAGGTGATGACCTTATTTACGGAAGCAACGGTGATGACACTGTTGCGGGCGATGCAGGTGACGACAACATCCAGCTGGGCGCGGGCGATGACGCAACAGCCACGACCGATACGTCCGATCTTGGCGATGACCTTATCCGTGGTGGCGCAGGAAACGACACGATCACCGACGGCAGCGGTACAAACACCATCTTTGGCGATACAGGCGCCGACACCATCACGACGCTTGATGACATTGGAACAGACACCCCAGACGTCATCGAGGGCGGGTTTGGCAACGATGTGTTCTTTGTGGATGATGGTGACATCGTCTCAGGTGGAGAAAACAGCGATACCTTCAACGTTTCCTTCGACGAAACTGACGACGCGGTCGTAACCATCAGTGACTTTGATGTCGACGAAGATGTTCTTGCGATCACTCAAGGCATGGCAAGCGTGGCGGACACAGACGCCCTGACAACCGAGAACACAGACGACCAAGAGTCAACAAATGTGTATTTTGGGGATCAGTTGATCGCAGTTCTGTTGGGCACACCGAATGTAGACGCAGATAGCATCACATTCGCAGCCTACGTACCTGAGGATGACACTGACCCTGTGGACGAGCCTGAGGATGAGGAAGAAGAAGAGACCGAAACCATCGTCGGAACGGCCTTGGACGATACTCTTACTGGCACTGAAGAAGGTGAAACCATCAGCGGCGGCGACGGCGATGACATCCTAAGCGGCGCCGAAGGTGATGACATTATTTACGGAAGCAACGGTGATGACACCGTTGCCGGCGATGCGGGTGACGACAACCTTCAACTGGGCGCAGGCGATGACGTGACGGCCACAACCGATACGTCTGACCTTGGGGATGACTTCATCCGTGGGGGTGCCGGAAGCGACACGATCACCGATAACAGCGGTTCGAACGAGATCTTTGGCGATACGGGTGCCGACACCATCACAACGCTTGACGATGCTGGAACAGACACACCAGATGTGATCGAAGGCGGCTTTGGCAACGATGAGTTCTTCGTCGATGATGGCGACATCGTCTCAGGTGGTGACAACAACGACACCTTCAACGTATCCTTCGATGAACTTGACGATGCGGCTGTGACGATCACCGACTTTGACGTGGACGAAGATGTTCTTGTGATCAGCCAAGACGTGGCGAGCGCAGCGGACACCGACACGCTGACAACCGAGAACACCGATGATGAAGAGTCAACGAATGTGTATTTTGGGGATCAGTTGGTTGCCGTTCTGACCGGCACGCCGAATGTGGCCGCAGATAGCATCACATTCACAGCCTTCACACCGGCTGCATAGAAAATAGCTGGGGGCGCATCACTGCGCCCCCAAGTCATATTAGATACCGGCCTTGAGGCTTTCTTCCAGATAGATCTCACGAAGACGCAGCGCGACCTCGCCTGGTTTACCATCACCGATTTGCGCATCATCAATCGACACAACCGGCAATACAAACGTGGTCGCAGAGGTCACGAATGCCTCGTCTGCGTCTTGGGCTTCCTCGATGCTAAAGCCGCGCTCTTCGACTTCCATCTGGGCCTCTTTTGCGAAACGCAACACGGCGGCGCGTGTGATACCGGATAGGATGTCGTTGGACAGCTCGCGCGTGATGATCTTACGACCCTTTACGATATAGGCGTTGTTGGATGTGCCTTCGGTCACAAGACCGTCTTCGACCATCCACGCATCCGCGGCACCCGCTGCCTTGGCCATCATTTTACCCATGGACGGGTACAACAATTGAACGGTTTTGATATCCCGACGCCCCCAGCGCACATCAGGGATCGAAATCACCTTGATGCCTTCGCTGGGTGTCGCCGCAAGGCCGGGTTTGGACTGTGTGAACATGACCAAGGACGACGGGGTCACGTCGGGATCTGGGAAGGCGAAATCGCGGTCGGCGGGTGCACCACGTGTAATCTGAAGATACACGCCACCTTCGACAACGTCGTTCAGACGTACGAGTTCGCGGTGAATTTCAAGGATTTCATCCTCGGTCGCGGGCATGGCCATATCCAACTCGGACAGGGACCGCGCAAGGCGAACCTTGTGACCTTCATAGTCAACCAATTTGCCTTCGAGAACGCTGGTTACTTCGTAAACACCATCGGCCATCAGAAACCCGCGGTCAAAGATCGAAATCTTGGCGTCTTCTTCTGGAAGGTATTCTCCGTTTACATAAACAGTGCGGCTCATTCTGTGTCTCCTATCCCCAAAGGGCGCGAACGGGCGGGTGAACGCCGTCGTCGTCAAATTTCAATGCGTGGTCTCGGTCTTCGGCCAATAGAAGCGGCCCGTCAAGGTCTGTAAAGGCCACATTTTGCGCCAACAAGGTCGCAGGGGCCATCGCAAGCGACGATCCAACCATGCAACCGACCATCACACCGTATCCGGCATCAATCGCCGCCGCGCGCAGTTTAAGCGCCTCGGTCAGGCCGCCGGTTTTGTCCAGCTTGATGTTCACCACATCGTATTTGCCCTTAAGCGCAGGCAAAGACGCGGTGTCATGCGCGCTCTCATCCGCGCAGACCGGAAGGGGCCGCTCGATCTCGGCGAGCATGTCATCGGCACCGGCGGGCAAAGGTTGCTCAACCAATTCCACACCCAATCGGATCAAATGCGGGGCAAGTTCGGAATAGACATCCGCATCCCAGCCTTCGTTCGCATCCACAATGATACGGGCCTTGGGGGCACCGCGCACGACCGCCTCAAGACGGTTCATGTCATCTGGCGTGCCGAGTTTAATCTTTAACAATGGACGAAACGCGTTTCTGCGGGCCTCGGCCTCCATCACATCGGGGTCACCCAATGAAATCGTAAAGGCCGTGGTCACCGCTTTGGGTGCAGCAATACCGGCAAGGTCCCAGACACGTTTACCGGTGGCCTTGGCCTCGAGGTCCCAAAGGGCGCAATCGACGGCATTGCGCGCCGCCCCCGCAGGAAGCGCATCCTGCAAAGTGTCGCGCGTCACCTGCCCCAACCCGTTGATCTGGGCCGAGACGCTTTCGATCGTCTCATCATAACGGGCATAGGGCACGCATTCGCCCCACCCCGTCACGCCATCACGCCCAACGCGGGCGGTCAGGACTTTGGCCTCGGTGCGGGACCCGCGCGAGATCGTAAAGACCTGCGCGAGACGAAAGACATCGGGGGTAACTGAGATTTGCATACCCATGTCTAGATTGCGGCCAGCGCATCCACAAGACGCCCTGCACCCTGACGGAATGGATCCACCGTCGGAAGCCCCATTTCCGCTTCGACACCGGCCATATATGACAGGGCCTCTTCTTCGGACATGTGTTGGGTGTTGACGGAAATACCAACCACCTGACAGGCAGGGTTCGCGATACGGGCAAGCGCGAGCGCCATATCGCTCAGCTCTTGCAGGGTTGGCGCGGTGTAATCCGGCAGGCCGCGCATGTGTTCGCGGGTTGGTTCATGCGATAGGATCAACGCGTCTGGCTGGCCGCCGTGGATCAACGCCATAGTCACACCGGAAAACGACACGTGGAACAGGCTGCCCTGACCTTCGATCAGATCCCAGTGGTCCGCGTCGTTGTTTGGGGTGATGTGTTCAACAGAACCCGCCATGAAATCGGCAATCACCGCATCCAAAGGCACACCAGAGCCGGTGACCAAAATGCCGGTTTGGCCCGTCGCACGGAAGGTGGATTTCATGCCGCGTTTGCGCATCTCTGCGTCCATCGCAAGGGCCGTGTACATCTTGCCCACGGAACAGTCGGTGCCAACCGCAAGGCAACGTTTACCGGTGCGTTTTACGCCAGTCGCAATGGGGTAATCTTCGGTCGGGATGCGCACATCGAACAGGGACGTGCCGGTTTCCTCGGCCTTGGCAACAAGGTCCGCCTCGTCCTTCAGGAGGTTATGAAGGCCGCTCGCGATATCAAAGCCAAGCTCTTGTGCCTCAAGAAGCACGTCTTTCCACACGTCGGAAATCACACCACCACGGTTGGCAACGCCAATCACAAGCGTCTCGGCACCCGCCTCGCGGGCCTCGGCAAGGGTCATGTCCGTCAAACCAACATCCGCACGACAGCCATCCATACGGTATTGGCCAACGGCGTTTTCGGGACGCCAGTCTTTGATGCCTTGTGCAACTTTGACGGCCAGTTGATCGGGCGCGTCGCCCAGAAAGAGAAGATATGGTGTCTTGATCATTGCGTGAATCCTTCGATTTTGCGCAATGAATACCTGATATTCTTGCAAATAGATGGTGAATATTACGCATATATTTATAAATATCTGAAGAATTCACCGAACTTTACCAATAAAGTCGAATAAATTTCACCCCGCACTCGAATTTCACTACGAATCGTCAATTGCTGCAGGTGCAAAATTTGATTTGATATTCATTGCGCAACAATATATCAACAACTCAACCCAATTAGGAATTTAATTTCAAGGAGACTCATCATGAGCTTTCTCATCCAACCACAGCCCCCGAAACGCCCGAACCGCTGCCAATTGTTTGGGCCGGGATCCCGCCCTGCTCTGTTCGCGAAAATGGCTGCAAGCGCCGCAGACGTGATCAACCTGGATCTCGAAGATTCCGTCGCGCCCTCCGACAAAGACATGGCCCGCGCAAATATCATCGAGGCTGTGAACACCGTTGAGTGGGGCGACAAATACCTGAGCGTGCGGATCAACAGCCTTGATACGCCATACTGGTACCGCGATGTCGTTGATCTGATGGAACAATGTGGCGAGCGCCTTGATCAAATCATGATCCCCAAGGTCGGCTGTGCCGCAGATGTTTATGCCGTTGACGCCCTTGTGACCGCGATCGAAACCGCCAAGGGGCGCACAAAGAAAGTGAGCTTTGAGGTCATCATCGAGAGCGCCGCGGGCCTTGCAAATGTCGACGAAATCGCCGCCAGCTCGCCCCGCCTTGAAGCGATGAGCCTTGGCGCCGCCGATTTCGCCGCGTCGATGGGGATGCAAACCACCGGTATCGGCGGCACGCAAGAGAACTACTACATGCTGCAGGGCGGCAATCAGCACTGGTCCGATCCATGGCACTGGGCGCAGGCCGCGATTGTTGCCGCCTGTCGCACCCACGGCATTTTGCCAGTCGATGGTCCGTTCGGGGATTTCTCGGATGACGAAGGATACCGCGCACAATCCCGTCGATCTGCGACCCTTGGTATGGTCGGGAAATGGGCAATCCACCCGAAGCAGATCGGCATCGCGAACGAGGTCTTTACCCCATCCGCCGAACAGGTCGCCGAAGCGCGCGAGATCCTTGCCGCGATGGAAACCGCCAAGGCCAATGGCGAAGGCGCGACCGTATACAAAGGCCGTCTGGTTGATATAGCATCGATCAAACAGGCCGAAGTCATCGTGGCCCAATCGGAGCTTATCAGTGGCTGATCTTACGTTATTCCATACCGCCGAGGTGCACGTTGCCACCTTTGACGCATTGCGTGATCGGATCGCCCCCACGGCGACCCTGACCCATGTCGTGCGCGAAGACTGGCTGGCGCGCGCCCGCACCGGCGGTGTGGATGATGCGCTTCGTTCTGAGATCACCTCCGAGGTCGGCGCCGTAACCGGCCCGACCTTGTGTAGCTGCACGTCGCTTGGGACTATTGCCGATGATCTGGGGATGATCCGCATTGACCGCCCGATGATGGAGGCGGCCAATACCCTTGCGAATTCCCAAGCGGGCGCGATCACGTTGGCCTATTGCCTTACCAGCACGGCCGAGGCCAGCATCGGACTGCTGCGGGACTGTGCCCCGACACATACCATTGTGCCGTTGTTCCTTGGACATGCATGGCCGATGTTTGAGGCAGGCGACGTTGATGGGTTCGCCCGCATGATCGCAACCGAAATCGATATCCACGCCGCCGCGCACCCATTGGCCCGCACCTTTGTTCTGGCGCAGGCCTCGATGATGGGGGCTGCGGCATATGTCAAATCGGATGTCGCGGTGTTGTCGTCACCCGAAATGGCGCTGCGCGCAGGGCTTGGAATAGCTACTTAAGCTGGATGGAGACATCCGTCAGCAATTCATCCGGCGCCGTATCGCGTGGATTATTGAGGTACACCTCAAGCGCGGGGGCATCGGCAATTTCTTCGCCGGACTGCGGCAACCAAACGCCAAACAGATATTGATAGGCCGCCGCCAACCCGGCATAGGGCCCCTTATAATGCATCACGACCATCTTGCCCGACGGCGCATCGCGCAGCTCAAGCCCATCGGGCGCGGCGGCCCCGTCGGCCAGATAGAGGCCCGCGAAACTACGCAGGCTCGCCTCGTCTACGGAGGCGGGATCGTCATAATACAATCCCCCCATACCTCGCACATCCGGCCATAGATTACGTGCAGCAATCACCGCGGTGACGCGATCAAACGCCTTACCGATTTCAAGGTAGTTGCCAGTGTGAGGCACCCCCACCAATTTGCACGCGGGGGTTTGGGTAATTTCAACAGGGAACATGGGATAGTCTCCGACATTAGGTTTCAAAAGCGGGGAACGCATGTCCCCGCGCTGTCGAAATTGATCGGGCGCAACACCATAGGCGGCACGAAACGCGCGACTGAACGCTTGGATCGAACCATAACCGACATTCTTGGCGATATCCTCGATCCGGTCATCGGTCTGCACCAACATCCCCGCCCCACGGGCCAAACGCACACGGCGCACGGCTTGGGCACAGGTTTCGCCAGTCATGGCCACAAACACCCGATGCCAGTGGAACCGCGACATCGCCGCAACATCCGCCAAGGCATCCAGTGACAGGTCACCGGTGGGATTATCGAAAATATAGTCCAAAACGCGGATCATTCGATCTTCGTAGGTATTTGCCATGTGTTCACCCTCTCAATTTCCCATTTGGTGTGCCATGGGGCGGCTGAACAAATCTTGCTGACTTGATCTTGGCGTTGCAAATCTTGTTCCCCAAGGTCATATACAGGGTAACAAGCGTTTTGGAGTACATGATGGCAAACTATCTCGAATTTGAGAAACCGCTCGCGGAAATCGAAGACAAGGCAGAAGAGCTGCGCGCGATGGCACGGGCCAACGATGAGATGGATATTGAATCCGAGGCAAAGGCGTTGGACCAAAAGGCCGCCGACCTGTTGGTTGAAATGTACAGCAGCCTAACGCCGTGGCGCAAATGTCAGGTGGCGCGTCACCCAGACCGCCCCCACTGCAAAGATTACATCGATGCGTTGTTCACCGAATATACCCCACTTGCGGGTGACCGGAACTTTGCCGACGATCACGCGATCATGGGCGGTCTTGCCCGTTTGAACGGCACCCCCGTCATGGTGATCGGCCACGAAAAGGGCAACGACACCAAATCCCGCATCGAACGCAATTTCGGCATGGCCCGTCCCGAGGGCTACCGCAAGGCGATCCGCCTGATGGAACTGGCCGACAAATTCGGCATCCCAGTTGTGACTTTGGTCGACACCCCTGGCGCATACCCTGGTAAGGGTGCCGAGGAACGTGGCCAGTCCGAGGCGATCGCCCGTTCAACGCAAAAATGTCTTCAGATCGGCGTTCCGTTGATTTCTGTCGTCATCGGCGAAGGTGGTTCCGGCGGTGCGGTTGCATTTGCGGCTGCGAACAAGGTCGTGATGCTTGAACACTCTATCTATTCTGTGATCACCCCAGAGGGCTGTGCATCCATCCTTTGGAAAGACGCCGAGAAAATGCGCGAAGCCGCAGAAGCCATGCGTTTGACCGCGCAGGATCTTCGTGAACTGGGCGTGAACGACGAAATCATCCCCGAGCCAACAGGCGGCGCGCATCGCGACAGCCAAAAGGCCATCGAGGCCGTCGGCAAGGTGATCGAGAAACACATCAAGATGTTGTCCAAGAAAGACAGCGAAGCGTTGATCAAAGAGCGCCGCAAAAAGTTCCTCGAACTTGGCGCCAAAGGTCTCGCTGCTTAAATCAAAAGCCCGCTGTTATCGCAGCGGGCTTTTTTGTGTCTACTGATTGTCGGCGACGAACCCTGCCTCGGCCATAAGGGCATCGGAGGCGGGCTCGATCACGTTCTCAAGCTCTTTCATGAACTCATCAAGCGGCTTGCCCGCCTCGATACGCGGTAGGAATTCGACAACGGCCAAACCGGGTTTGCGGTAAATGCCGTGGCGTGGCCAAAACACCCCAACGTTGGTCGCCGCGGGCACAACGTCTTGGCCCGTTTGTTCGTACAACACGCCAACGCCGACCTTGTATTTCGCCTTTACGCCGGGGGCGACGCGGGTGCCTTGGGGATAGATCACCAATTGACCGGGGTCTTGAACGCCGGCCTTCACATCGGCAACCATCTGTTTGATCGCGGTGCCACGCTTGCCGCGGCTGACGGCGACGTTACCGATGCGCATACCGTACCACCCGACGATTGGCGCATATTTAAGGATCGCCTTCATGATGAATTTCGGACGCGGCGCCACCGACACGATCATCAACACATCGAAAAAGCTCTGATGCTTAGATGCGATCAACACCTCGTCGCTGGGCACTTCGCCACGGATTTCGGATCGAAGCCCGACGATCCAAGACGCGGACCACCGCACATAGCGGCAATAGGCATGGATGCCGTGGAACGCATAGTCGCGCCAGATGATCGCGAGCGGCGTATAGTAAATCGCCAGAACGAACATCATCACGTACATCTGCACGATAAACACAAGCGACCGCAGCCACTGAATTGCATAGGCCATTAGGTAAGCCCCCTTAGGGTTCGAAGCGCCGCATAACGTGTCGCCCAATAGGCAACACCAGCGGCAAGAATTGGAATAAACAGCGGCCATATCCACTCAAACCCTTGGAACCCAAGACCAGTGAGGAAGCCGCCAGCGGTCGATGCCTCGGGCAATAGGGCCACGCCGATCATCGCCAATACAACGCCCGCAAGCGCACCGACACCGGCACGTTGCGCGAAACGGCGGATAAAGGCGCGCGCGATATAAAGGTCCTGCGCCCCAACCAGACGAAGCACACGGATAACCTGTGCGTTGGCCGCAAGGGCCGCATTCGCCGCAAGGGTGATCATCGCCGCCGTGGTCAGGCCAATAAGAAGGATCGAGAAAAAGCCCAACATCCGAAGCCGCGACGCCGCCTTGATCAACGGACGTCGCCAACGCGTGTGGTCATCCAGAACCGCCCCTGGTGCCTCGGCCGAAAGCCGAAGCCGAAGGCCGTCGACATCAAACCCGTCACCGTCCTCGATAACATCAATCAGCTGCGGAAGCGGAAGCGTATCAATCGGCAGGTCCGGCCCGAACCACGGGGCCAGCAATGCGCGCTGTTCCTCAGGGCCCAGAACCGTCGCGGATGCCACCCCGGGGGTGGTGTTCAACACGTTCAGGGCCGCCTGTGTCTGGGCGGCGATTTGCCCCTCGGGCGCAGAAATGCGCACCGTGGATGATCGCGCCAACTCCGCCGACCAACGATCCGCCAAACGCCCTGTCGCAAACGAAAGCGCCAGCGCGAAGACCGCGAGAAACGCCATCGCCGCCGCCGCGAATGTGGTCAGGTTGGCCGTAAATCCAGATGGCGGAACGATGCGGTCCGCTTGGCTGTCGGATTGGAACCACGACATGACGATCTGTCTCATAGACCTGCCCCAGCCAATTGAAGCCGTCGGTCCGCGATACGAAGAACCCGCGCGTTCACTTGGTTCTTGGCCATCCGAATAAGGTTCAAATCATGGGTCGCGATCACAATCGTTTTGCCCATGCGGTTCAGCTCGATCAACAAGGTCAAAAGCCGTTGGGACATTTCCCAATCGACATTCCCTGTCGGCTCATCCGCCAAAACAACGTCGGGCGACATGATCAATGCCCGCGCAAGGGCGGCCCGTTGACGTTCGCCACCGGACAGTTCGGCAGGCAACCGGTGTGCCTTATCGCGCAACCCGACCCACGCCATCAATTCATCGAGGTTTTGCGCATCCCCTGCGCGCCCCGCAGCGGACAAAGGCAGGGAAATATTCTCGGCAATGGGCAAATGTTCAAGGAACTGACAATCCTGATGCACGACACCAATGCGCCGCCGATTGAGCGCAACACCGTCGCGATCCAAATCCCGCACGTCTTGACCAAACACCGACACGGACCCCGCGCTTGCGATCAATTCCATATAACAAAGCTTCAGAAACGTCGATTTCCCCGCGCCCGATGGCCCAGTAAGGAAATAGAAAGATCCAGCCGCCAGAGTGAGCGTCATGTCCGACAAAAGCTCTCCGCCGCCATAGCTATATGCCACATTTTGTAGCTCGATCACGGCGTTTCCCCTTGTTCAACCTGATGCAGTTTTGCCCAAGCGCGCGGCGATTTGCAATGCAAAGCACTGCAAATGCTTTTAAATTCTCAAATGTGTTGTTACAGTTTCCGAAATCGACACAATAACACCAATGGCACGATATGCCGAAATGGGGGGCAATATGCGGCTAATATGCCCGAATTGCGATGCGCAGTATGAAATCGACGGGTCCGTTATTCCCGACACAGGCCGCGACGTGCAATGCGCCAGCTGTGGCCACACATGGTTTCAAGAACCCGAGGGCGGTTTTGCCGAAACCCAAGACGAACGTGACGCGTCGTTCTACGAGGAACAGGAAAAGGCCAGAACCAATCTGGACTTTGATGAAAACGCAACCTTGGCCGAATACGGCGAGGTCGGTCAGTCCATCGAAGACACCGCGACGCCCGAACTTGATCAATCGCTCTTGGATATCCTGCGCGAAGAAGCAGAACTTGAGACACAAGCCCGCCGCCAAGAGGGCACAGCCAACCTCGAAACTCAGCCTGATCTAGGTCTCGAGGAAGCCGACACCGCCGTTCAGCGTCGCACTGCGCGGCTTCGTGGGATCGAACAGGAACATCAGCAGGAAAAATCCAACTCGCGCAGTGATCTTCTTCCGGATATCGAAGAGATCAATTCGACCCTGCGTGCCGCCTCGGACCGCTCCGAGGCCCAAGTCAGCGAACCGGTACGCGCCCAAAACCGTCGTGGGTTCCGCACTGGCTTTTTGTTGATTGTTGTCATCGCTTTGATCGCACTCGCGCTTTATGTCTTTGCCCCACAAATTTCGAGCATGGTTCCTGCCCTGTCTGATCCGCTTGCGGCCTATGTGGATTGGGTCAATGGGATCCGGACATGGCTTGACGGCAGTGCCAAGAACGCGATCACCAACCTGTCTGATCTGTCCGGCGAACTTCCGAATTAATCGAACTGCTGAAGCAAGCGTTCAAGATACTGCAATTCCGCCTCAGAGCGGGATTGCTCCTTCGAGCGATTCTGGAGCTCATCCATAAGTTCGCGCGCGCGGTTGTATATCTCGGTGCGCGGTGACAGCCCACGGTCGCCGCCAACGGCCCCAAGACCGCCCTGCCCGCGCCCAAGCGGATCGCGCGCAGTCGGGTCACCACCTGCCTCGGCGGGCCCGCGGTCTTGACCCGATCCCTGTGCCAAGCCATTCGCCACGCCGCGCATCCCTTCGCGAAGCTGTTCAATCGCCTCGGCCTGACCATCGATCGCGCCGGCCAGATCATCATTTCGCAGGGCCTCTTCTGCACGGTCCATCGCGCTGCCCGCCCCATCAAGCGCCTCTCCGCCTTCGGTATTCGGCAGGCTATCACGCAATGCATCAAGCCCATCGCGAAGCGCCTGTTGCCGGTCCGCAAGATCATCGCCGTCGCCCCCCTGATTGCCGTCAAATTGTTCCTGCAATTCACGGAACGCCTCATCCGAGAGCTGTTGCTGATCACGCAAAGTATCCGCCAATCCCTGAAGCCCTTCGCCGTCCCCTTGGCCGGCTTCGCCCTCAGTGACTTGCATGTTCTCCATCATCTCGCGCAGCGCATCCAAAAGCGCGAGCGCGTCTTCGGTACGCCCTTCCTTTAACAACTCTTCGACCCGCGCCATCAGATCGTCGATGTCCTGCTGGGTGACCTGTGTGCCTTCGCCACCCTCGGCGGCTTGGTCCTGTTGTTGGCTGGGATCGCGCGCGGCTTGGCGCATGTAATCATCCATCGCGCGACGAAGCTCATCCGTCAGGCGCGCGATCTCATCCTCAGAGGCGCCTTGGCGGATGGCCTCGGCCAAACGTTCTTGGGCACGGGCCAGGGCCTCTTTTGCGTCGGCCAAGTCGCCATCCTCAAGCTGGCGGGCGATATCCCACAGTGACTGGGCGACTTCGCTCTGGGTTTCGACGGATATCGGCGTCTCGGCCTCAAGGCTTCGGATGACGTGGCGCACCCCAAGATATGTGTCGGATCCGGCGGTGCGTTCATCGGGGCGATGGGTCAAGGCGCGCAGGATTTGCGCAACCCGCGTCCCGTTGTCCCGCGCCCACAACACGTCGCGGCGCATCTCGATGACCGCCTGCGCGACAGGGTTATAAAAGGCGCGCTCGGAGAGGAACGTTTCAACTGGAACCGCTGCGCCTGTTTGGTCCGCGGCGTCCCGCACGGACAATTGCATGACGACCGGCATGCCGGCCCACGGGTGCTCTTCGAATTGTTCGACCAGTGTTTCGGTGAATGCCGTGCGGTCACCGGTCAGGGCCATGGGCAGATCAACGACAATGTCGTCACGCGGATCAGGGGCCGTGGTGAACCCATAGCGCCGCTCAATCGCGGCAAGGTTCAGGCCAAACTGTGCCACGCCCGACACGACGCCATAATCATCGCGCACAGAGAAATCTTGGCGGAACGTCCCGTCGGCCTCGCCGCTTGATGGACCCGAGACAAGGACCGTCGGCGCGCGATCCGATATTGCAAACACCCGCCATTCTGCCCCGCCCGTTCCGGTGATTGTAAGCGTCCCACTGGCGTCAACACGAATGGTATCACCGTCTTGGGTTAGGTTATGGTCAACCCCAAGCGCGCCTTCTTCGCCGTACAGGCGCAGGGTGATCTCGCTTTGAACCGGAAGACGAAGTTCACCCTCGGGCAAATCAGCCAGATACATACGTGGCAAATCGGTGTGGCGCGGCGGGGTGATCCAGCCCTCCCATGTTGGGGGAATGCTGTTCGGGCCTTCGCCCGCAAGGATCAAGGGCACGTCGCGGAAATGCGCGCCGCTCCCGAAGAGGGCACCCACCAGACACGCGGTCACCGCGACATAGCGTACCCCGAACCGGTCAAACGACGAAATCCGCAAGTCGCCCGTATCGGCGACCACCGTCCCAGCCTTGGCGAACATCTGATCCCGATGCGCCCGCCAAAGCGCAACGGACGCGGCATCGCCACCGCCCGTCCCCTGTGTGTCCATAAGGGCCGCAAGAGGTGCACCCACGACGGATGCGTCCAAACGCGCGATCACCCGATCCCGTTGAGGCAGGTGAAACACCGCCGCCCCATGGAACAACAGCCAAACGCCAAGCAGCCCAACGACCACCAGAAACAACAATGCCCAGTCGCCCAAGACATCAAGCGCGCCCATCAGGACAAAGGCAAGAACGGCAAAGACAAGGGAATACAGCGGCCAGAACGCCCGCACGAACCGTTCACCAAACAGGCCAAACCATGTGCGCCAATACGTCCCGCGAACGGATCGCAGCGCGAGCTTTGCCTCTTGGTTTATTGGTTGTGTCATGGCGGGCCCCATCACTGTGGCCCGCGGACAAATCGTCTACGTTACAGCCACGCTGGGATGGTATCGCGATTTATCATTTCTTCAAAGGACGGTCTTTGTCGAATTACAGCAAATTGATCGCCTTGGACCAGAACCTCGGGGATCAACGGGCGCGAATTGTATTCCGACGCCATCACCGCACCATAGGCACCAGCCGAACGGAACGCGATCAGATCATCGGGTTTCAATGGCGGCATCTGACGGCCCTTGGCGAAGGTATCACCAGATTCGCAAACCGGCCCCACGATGTCATATGGGGTCTGCTCAACACCGGCGGTTGGTTCAATCAACGGGATGATATCGTGGTGCGCGCCGTACATGGACGGACGCACAAGGTCGTTCATCGCGCCGTCAATAATCAGGAATTCGCGGTCTTCGCCCGATTTTACATAGATCACCTTGGACACCATAAGACCCGCGTTACCGGAGATCAGACGGCCTGGCTCGATCTCGATCTCACAACCAAGATCACCCAAGGTGCGTTCTATCAGCTGACCGTATTCCACCGGAAGGGGCGGTGCCTCGTTCGAGCGCATATAAGGAATGCCAAGCCCGCCACCCAGATCAAGACGGCGAATATTGTGGCCCTCGGCGCGAAGCTGTTCTGTCAACGCGCGGACTTTTTTATAGGCCTCTTCAAACGGTTCCAGTTCCACAAGTTGCGAGCCGATGTGCACATCGATCCCAACCACATCAAGGCCCTTCATGGCCGCAGCCATGGCGTAAACCTCAGATGCGCGGGAAATCGGAATGCCGAATTTGTTTTCGGATTTACCGGTCGCGATCTTTTCGTGGGTTTTCGCATCAACGTCGGGATTCACACGAATGGCAATCGGCGCGGTCACACCCAGCGACAGCGCCACGTCGTTCAGCGCGATCATCTCGGGCTCAGACTCAACATTGAACTGGCGGATCCCACCGGTCAGGGCGTCGGTCATTTCCTGACGGGTTTTGCCCACGCCGGAAAACACGATCTTGTCGCCGGATACGCCCGCCGCACGGGCCCGCGCATATTCACCACCCGACACCACGTCCATGCCGGCACCTGCATCGCCCAGCAGTTTCAGAACCGCTTGGTTGGAATTGGACTTCATCGCGAAACACACCAGATGCTCACCAAAGGACAGGGCGTCATCGAACAGCTTAAAGTGACGTAACAAGGTGGCCGATGAATACAGGTAAAACGGCGTGCCAACAGTCGCTGCGATTTCCGCAACGGACACGTCTTCGGCGAACAATTCGCCATCGCGATAGAGGAAGTGGTCCATTAGGTGATACGTCCCGAACGTAAGAAAAGAAAGAGCGGCAAGCCGCATGAAACGCCAATACAGAAGGTGGCGGGAATCGCCAAGAGGGCAATCCAGTTTTTGCGGACATAGGTTTCAGACAGTATCCAAATGGATAGGACCACGGCCGAGATCGTCAGATCCCAAACAAGGCCAGATGACGCGTCATTCACGTTCCATGCCGACGCCATTGCCCGAAGATCAAACCCGTTGACCAAGAACCATGAGACAAAGAAATACATCGGAACAATCGCCCCGATGATCGCAAGAACAAGGTAAATAACGCGCAAAGCTGGCATGTAAATGTGTCCTTATTGGCCGCCGAAAACCACGCCGATGTGTGTCGACGTCGATAGCCCCGAATTCGAGTTCACGCTGACCGATTGCGACCCTGTCAAAACGGGCGCAACGGGTTCGCCATTCGCGCCACAGGACGCGAGGGCACAGGTGAGTAGGATCAGGGCTATCGTAGGTTTCATGACAATTTTGCCTTCCATGCTGCAATTTGCGCGCGCACCTGTGCGGGGGCTGTGCCGCCATAGCTGGTGCGGGACGCGACCGAGTTATGTACGCCTAGCACATCGAACACCGCTTCGGTGATTTCGGCGTGCACGCTTTGCATATCGGCAAGGGTCAGCTCAGGAAGGTCGATGCCTTTGGCTTCGGCCATGCCGACCAAGGTGCCGGTCACATGGTGGGCGTCGCGGAACGGCATGTTCAATTCGCGCACGCACCAGTCCGCCAAATCGGTCGCGGTCGAGAACCCGCTTGAGGCGGCCGCCTCGAGGCTCTCGGTATTTGCGGTCATGTCACCGACCATACCGGTCATCGCCGCAAGTGCGAGCATAAGGTTGTCGGCGGCATCAAAGACCTGTTCTTTGTCTTCTTGCATGTCCTTGGAATAGGCGAGCGGAAGGCCCTTCATCACCATGATCAACGCCGTGTTCGCACCAAAGATACGCCCGATCTTCGCACGGATCAGTTCCGCCGCGTCTGGGTTTTTCTTTTGTGGCATGATGGACGAACCGGTCGAGAACCGATCAGACAGCGCCACGAAACGGAACTGCGCCGAGGACCAGATCACCAATTCTTCGGCCATGCGCGACAGGTGCATCGCACAGATGGACGACGCGCCAAGGAATTCCAACGCGAAATCGCGGTCGGACACGGCATCCAATGAATTCGCCATCGGACGATCAAAGCCCAGCGCCGCAGCAGTCGCATCACGGTCCAACGGGAAAGACGTGCCCGCAAGAGCCGCCGCCCCAAGGGGGGATTCGTTCATGCGTTTGCGCGCATCCTGAAAACGGGACATATCGCGGGAGAACATTTCAACATAGGCCATCATGTGGTGGCCCCATGTCACGGGCTGAGCGGTCTGAAGGTGGGTGAAACCAGGCATTACCCAATCTGCGCCGGCTTCGGCCTGACCCAACAACGCCTTCATCAACGCCTCAAGGCCAGAAATCGCAGCATCCGTTTGATCACGGACCCACAGACGGAAATCGGTCGCAACCTGATCATTCCGCGAACGACCCGTGTGCAAACGGCCCGCTGGTTCGCCGATGATTTCCTTCAAACGGGATTCCACATTCATGTGAATGTCTTCGAGTGCCGCAGAAAACGGGAAATCACCGTTCTCGATTTCTGACAATACCGTGAGAAGCCCTTCACGGATCGCTTCTGCATCGCTATCTGTGATGATGCCTTGCGCGGCCAACATGGCTGCGTGGGCACGAGACCCTTGGATGTCCTGTGCGGCCATACGTTGATCATACCCGATCGAGGCATTGATTGCCTCCATGATCGCGTCAGGTCCAGCGGCAAAGCGGCCGCCCCACATTTTGTTCGAGGTATCGTTTGTCATGTCTTTAAGGCCCTTGGAGGGAAAATGCGCATTATTCGTTCAATAGTTCTATACGCGGGCCTTGCCCTAGGTGCAAATACTGCGATGGCCGATATGTCCGCAGTTGAGGCATTGCGTGACGGCGATATGCAAAAGCTCAACTTTCACACCGAATCAAAACCCACGCCTGACACGGTATTTTTCGATGCGGATGGGAATGAAACCACCCTTGCGGCGTTTGAAGGCAAACACGTTGTTCTGAATTTCTGGGCCACGTGGTGCGCCCCATGCCGCGCCGAGATGCCGTCGCTTGACCGTCTTGAGGCCGAATTTGGCGGTGATGCATTCGCCGTTATTCCGGTCGCCACGGGCCGCAATCCACGCCCCGCCATCGACGGTTTCTTTGACGAGGCCGAGATTGAGAACCTGCCGATTTTCACCGACCCCAAACAACAGCTGGCGCGTAAAATGGCGGTTCTTGGCCTTCCGGTGACGGTCATTCTTGATGCCGAGGGCAACGAAATCGCCCGTCTGACCGGCGACGCCGAATGGGATAGCGAAAGCGCTAAGGCCATCGTTACCGCATTGGTGGATACGCCTTAACCGCCGCGTGGGATGGGCATGTGACGACGTGATCATTGACCATGCCCGACGCCTGCATGAATGCATAGACGGTCGTCGGTCCGCAAAATTTGAACCCTTCCTTTTTCAGGTCCTTCGACAGACGTGTCGACAGATCGGTTGATCCCGGAACATCCGCAAGGGTTGCGCGCTCTGGTTGCAGCGGCGTGCCATCCACATAGGACCAAATGAATTTCGCGAATCCTTCGCGGGCTTCGATCTTTTGCCAGACCTTGGCGTTGTTGATCGTCGCGCTGATCTTGCCGCGGTGACGCACGATGCCTTCGTCCTGCAACAGACGTTCGATATCATCCTCGCCCCATGTGGCCACGACATCGGGGTCAAACCCCGCAAAGGCCGCGCGAAAACCTTCACGTTTTCGCAGAATCGTGATCCAACTTAAACCAGATTGAAAGCTCTCTAGTGTGATCTGCTCCCACAAGGCGCGGCCATCATATTGCGGCACACCCCACTCTTCGTCGTGATACTTTTCATAAAGTTCTTCTGATCCGACCCAGCCGCAGCGCTCCATCGTTAATTCCTCTTACCAATCATGAGTTTGGGGATTTTCGCCTTATTTTACACAATATATCGACCAATTCACCCTTTCATACATTGTTAGGGCACTCCTCCGCACAATGACAGGGGTAACGCGGAGGGTGTCATGAAACCAAATCACAAAAAGCCGTTTAACGGTCCCCCAAAGGTCCGCAAACGTGGGCCTATTGATGGCCCAGCGAGTCCGCTTGAATTTTCCAACACCGTTCAAAGCGGCGACACCATGTCCATGGTTCGCACCGCAATTGCCAACAAACAGGCCATGCTTGCCTATCAGCCGATCATGCCGACCACCGGCGGGGATCGACCCGCGTTCTACGAAGGTTTGATCCGTATCCTTGACGACACGGGCCGCATCATTCCGGCGCGTGAATTTATGGGTGTGGTCGACGCCACCGAAATGGGGCGCACGATCGACTGCCTCGCGCTTGAACTTGGGTTTAACGCATTGGCCCAAGATCCGAGCCTGCGCTTGTCGATCAACCTTTCCGCGCGTTCAATCGGCTATCCACGTTGGATGAAGACCCTGCAACAGGGGATCGGCCGTGACCCAACGGCGGGCGAACGCATCATCCTCGAGATCACCGAGGCTTCGGTTATGACGATGCCGGAAAACGTCGGCGCCTTTATCGATGAACTCAGCCTTGATGGGATCGCATTTGCCTTGGATGAATTCGGCAAAGGCATGACGTCAATCAGCCTCATTCAGGATCTTTTGTTCGATATGGTTAAGATTGATGCCCGTTTTTCGCGCGGCGTTGCCAATGACCCAGATAAAAAATCTGTGGTGCGCGTCTTGACCAGTATCGCGCAAGAGTTCGACATGTATTCCGTGGCCGTCGGCGTCGAGGATGCCCAAGACGTCGCATACCTTGCATCTATTGGGGTCAACTGCATGCAGGGCTACTATTTTGGCGCCCCTACGATCAAAGCACCATGGGATGTAGGTAAGAAAGGTAAACGCGCCTAATGTCGGCGTGAAATAAAATTTCTTACAGAAACTATTGCCGCACTGCGGCAAAGCGGCTAGCGTTCCCCTAACGGTTGGGCGCACCCTATCGTAATTGTCAGCGCTCAACCCTGTTTAGGGAAGAGAGACTATGACAAATATTGTAATCGCATCCGCTGGCCGTACCGCAGTCGGCAGTTTTCTTGGTTCATTTGCAAAAACTCCTGCGCATGATCTTGGTGCCGCCGTTCTGACCGGTATCGTCGAACGCGCAGGCATTGATGCCGCCGAAGTATCAGAGACCATTTTGGGTCAGGTTCTGACCGCGGGCCAAGGCCAAAACCCCGCACGACAAGCACACATCAAAGCGGGCTTTTCCAAAGAGGCATCCGCCTGGGGCATCAATCAGGTATGTGGCTCCGGTCTTCGTGCCGTTGCATTGGGCGCACAGCACATTCTTTTGGGCGACGCAGATATTGTTGCGGCTGGCGGCCAAGAAAACATGTCCATGTCCCCCCATGTTGCAAACATGCGCGCGGGCCAAAAGATGGGCGACATCAAATACGTCGACAGCATGATCAACGACGGCCTTTGGGACGCGTTCAATAACTATCACATGGGGATCACCGCCGAAAATGTCGCGAAACAGTTCGACATCTCCCGCGATGCGCAGGACCTGATGGCGCTTGCGTCCCAGAACAAAGCCGAAGCCGCACAAAAGGCAGGTAAGTTCGCCGACGAGATCCTTGGTTTTACCGTCAAGAATCGCAAAGGCGACATCATCGTCGACGCCGACGAATATATCCGTCACGGCGCGACCATCGAAGCAATGCAGAAGATGCGCCCTGCCTTTGATCGCGAAGGTTCCGTGACTGCGGCCAATGCGTCCGGCCTGAATGACGGTGCCGCGGCTGTGTTGCTTATGACCGCCGAGAACGCCGAGAAGCGCGGCATTGAGCCCCTCGCCCGTATCGCGTCCTATGCAACTGCTGGCCTTGACCCGTCCATCATGGGCATGGGTCCGGTGCATGCGTCCAAGAAGGCCTTGGCCAAAGCCGGCTGGTCCGCAGATGATCTGGACCTCGTTGAGGCCAACGAAGCCTTTGCTGCGCAGGCCTGTGCGGTGAACAAAGAGATGGGCTGGGATCCTGAAATCGTCAACGTCAACGGCGGCGCGATCGCAATTGGCCACCCAATTGGTGCGTCAGGGTGTCGCGTTCTGAATACGCTTTTGTTCGAAATGAAACGCCGCGATGCCAAAAAAGGTATTGCTACGCTGTGTATTGGTGGCGGAATGGGCGTCGCAGTCTGCGTCGAACGCGACTAGGGTAAAATATTTCTGCGCGCAATTAAGTTGCGCGCAGATTGCTGTTTGTGTATTTTGATTTCAAAAAGGAGTTAAACTTATATGTCTAAAGTAGCTATCGTCACGGGTGGAACCCGCGGAATCGGTGCAACAATCGCCAAGGCCCTACTGGCCGAAGGATATAAAGTCGCCGTCAATTACGCCGGCAACTCAGATGCCGCCGCCGCCTTCACCAAAGAGACGGGCATCCCCGCATACAAATGGTCGGTCGCCGACTATGACGCCTGCGCAGAGGGTATTGCCAAGGTCGAAGCCGATCTTGGTCCAATTGACATATTGGTGAACAATGCAGGCATCACACGCGACGCAATGTTCCACAAAATCACACCGACCCAATGGAAAGAAGTGATCGACACCAACCTATCTGGTGTATTCAACATGACGCACCCGATCTGGTCTGGCATGCGAGACCGCAAATTCGGCCGTATCATCAACATCAGCTCTATTAACGGCCAAAAAGGCCAAATGGGTCAGGCGAATTATTCCGCGGCCAAGGCCGGTGACATCGGCTTTACCAAGGCCCTCGCCCAAGAAGGCGCATTCAAAGGGATCACCGTGAACGCGATTTGCCCAGGCTATATCGCGACAGATATGGTGATGGCAGTCCCCGAAAAAGTTCGTGAAAGCATCATTTCACAAATCCCAGTGGGACGTTTGGGCGAACCAGAAGAAATCGCGCGCTGCGTCGTGTTCCTTGCATCTGACGATGCTGGCTTTATCACCGGCTCAACCATGACAGCCAATGGCGGCCAATACATGGCGTCGTAAAACTAAAAATGCCGAACACAGGACGTGTTCGGCATTTCCATTCGGAGGAGAGTTACGCGGTCGTTAATCGACCAATTTCTTCTTTTAATCGGAGCTTCTGTTTCTTCATCTCAGCCACCTTAAGACGATCGGCGGCAGGGCTACGCTGGGCTTCTTCGACACGATTGGACAATGTGTCGTGTTTCTTCCGAAGCTCCAGAACATGCGAATTCACGGACATTTAATAACTCCTTCTCACTGTTCAGTTGCACAATCATTTCACCACAGTTTCGCGTTTTTGTCACTTGTTTCTGCGGTGGTGCAGGCCGATCAAACAGCTCAGAGCTTAACAGCAGGTTAATCTGCTGAAAAATCAATCGCCTCACCGTGACGAAAGGCTGCGCGAAATTCCGCGCGATAGCTGTCCCGATCCCCATCATGCGAGTCGCCCTCGTGCATCACAAGCGGCGCAAGCAGACGAAAATCACCCCGACCACCCTTGCGGGCGCGCAAAATGACGCGGTGTGCGGGGCGACCTGCGCGGGCCGTTAGGGGTTGAATTTGGAGGCTTCCGAGGGTGTCATCCAAGGCCGCCATCAACGCCGGAAGCCGCACCGCATCTTGGATAATCGTCAAGTACCCTTGGGGTTTAAGCCGTTTCGACGCGGCACTCACCCAATCAGACAAGGGAGTGATTTCACCAAAAGCCAGTTCGCGCGCCTTATGGTCGGATGCGGTGCCACGGTTGCGATCAAAATACGGAGGGTTCGCGATGACATGGTCGAACCGCTGCAGCCGAAGATCCATCGGCATTTCCAACAAATCGCCTTGATATACCGTAAAATTCGCATCATTTTCCCGCGCGTTTCGACGCGCGAGATCGGCATACTCACGCTG
The DNA here is from genome assembly GCA_947503035.1 of uncultured Halocynthiibacter sp. Lineage (GTDB taxonomy): Bacteria > Pseudomonadota > Alphaproteobacteria > Rhodobacterales > Rhodobacteraceae > CANNCD01. Next base: position 42,090 of record CANNCD010000007.1, on the reverse strand, counting down.
TAACTCCAACCCGAACATCGACACACCGGCAACACGCGCCCCCACACAGAGACTCGCGACGCCAACGCCACAGCCCAATTCAAGCACCGACTGCCCCGCCTGTGCAGGCAACGTCGCGGCCAAGATCACGGGATCAACGCCCGCCCGATATCCGCGCGCCGGCTGCCAAATCTGCAACTTGCCCCCCAAAAAAGCGTCCTGAGTAAGGTCCATCACTGCCCCAGTGGTATATCGTTATCATTCAGGATCGCGCGCGCCATAAACAGGTCGCGATCATGCACCATAAGGCGACGCGGCATTATGCCTATGCCACCTTCTAGGATGCTCATGTTTACGTCCATTTCAAAACACGCTATGTCTTCCCCCGACAAGAGCGCCTTGGCAAAGGGAATGAGTGTCGGATCGGTTGTTCGCATTAGCTCTTTCATAACTATGACTTAAGGACAAATCCGTCCCAATGTCGACCACCTAACGAGAGCACAATGAGTTTGGACAACGCACAGGTAAAACCACACGAAGCCCTAAGCATCGCCTTGGCTGATGAAATGGACGCGGTGAACACCCTTATTCGGACCCGCATGGCAAGCAAACACGCCCCGCGCATCCCCGAGGTGACCGCGCATTTGGTCGAGGCCGGCGGTAAACGTTTGCGCCCCATGTTGACCTTGGCGGCGGCGAAATTGGTGGGCTATGACGGCCCATATCATGTGCATCTCGCGGCGACCGTGGAATTCATACACACCGCGACCTTGTTGCATGATGACGTCGTTGACGAAAGCGGCCAGCGCCGTGGCCGTCCGACCGCGAACCTATTGTGGGACAATAAATCAAGCATTCTGGTCGGCGATTACCTGTTCTCGCGCTCGTTCCAGTTGATGGTTGAGACTGGCTCGCTTGAGGTTCTGGATATTCTTGCGGATGCATCTGCGACCATCGCCGAGGGCGAAGTGTTGCAATTGACCGCCGCGCAGGATCTCGCCACGACCGAGGACATCTATCTTCAGGTGGTGCGTGGGAAAACCGCCGCGTTGTTCAGTGCCGCGACCAAGGTCGGTGGCGTGATTGCAAACGCGCCGCAAGAGCAGATCGACGCGCTTTACACCTATGGCGATGCGCTTGGGATCAGTTTTCAGATTGTGGATGACCTGCTGGATTACTGGGGTTCTGATGCCACCGGTAAGAACATCGGTGACGATTTCCGCGAACGCAAACTCACCCTTCCGGTGATCAAGGCCGTGGCCCTTGCCGACGACGAAGAACGCGCGTTCTGGGATCGTACCATTGCCAAAGGCGACCAGAAGGACGGTGACTTGGACCACGCGATTGCCCTGTTGAACAAACACGGCACCCTTGAGGCGACACGCCAAGAGGCGCTTGAATGGGCGGATAAGGCAAAGACGGCGATGACAGCATTGCCAGATGATCCAATCCGCACCATGCTGATCGAAATTGCGGATTACGTTGTCGCGCGCCTGACCTAGGCGCCCATCATATGCGAGGCCGAGATCCACCATTCAGGGTGGATCCGGCGAACCGTATCGGCCGCGGCTTCGGCCTTGGCCACGGTTTCAAACAGGCCGAAACAGGTCGCTCCCGATCCCGACATACGCGCCAAAAGACAGTCCGTATCGGTGATCACATCCAGCACATCACGAATGACGGGCGCAATGGCGACGGCCGGCCCCTCGAGGTCGTTGCGTTGATCGGCCAACCAGTTGCACAGGCTATGGGCCGTGGCGAACTGGGGCACATCCGGCATCGGTGGATTGTCACGTGTCGCAAGCGCGTTGAAAATCAGCGGCGTCGGGACCTCTTGGCGGGGATTGACCAACAAAATGCCCATGCCCGTGGGCAATGCCGGAACGGGGTCGATCACATCGCCAATTCCCCGCATCCGCACCGTGCGCCCATTCAGGCAAACCGGCACATCCGCCCCAAGCGATAGCCCCGCATCATCGGGCAAAGGCGCCCCCCAAACACGCGACAAAAGCCGAAGCGTCGCCGCCGCATCGGCGGAGCCACCCCCGATACCCGATGCAACTGGCAAATGTTTATCAAGAGTAAGCGCAGCACCGGCGCCGCCCATGACCTTGGCCGCTCGCAAAACAAGATTGTCGTCAGTCACCGCAAGTGCCCCGCTTTGTGGACCAGACAAATCAAGGGTCACCGTATCGCACGGGACCATAGACACAGTGTCCCCAACGCCAGCAAAGGCGACGAGGCTGTCAAGTTCGTGATACCCGTCCGCACGCCGCCCCGTGATATGGAGCGTCAGATTGATCTTGGCGGGGGCAAATTCACTAGCCATCGTGTTCCACCACGATTGGGTCCAGACCTTCTTCTTGGCGCACCACATCCAGCCCCACTTCGAGCTTGCGACGAATGCGGTCCACGTCTTCCAATGCTGGATCAAACGACAAGGCGCGGCTCCACTGGAATTCGGCCTCGCGTTTGCGACCAACGGCCCAGTACACGTCCCCAAGGTGATCGTTCACAATGGGGTCAATCGCCTCAAGCTCAACCGCGCGCTCCATGGGTTCGACCGCGTCATGATAGCGCCCCTGAAGGAAATACGCCCAGCCGAGGCTGTCGATAATATAACCACTGTCAGGGCGAAGTGAGACGGCCTTTTCGATCAACGACAGGGCCTCGTCCAACTTGAGGTTCTCCTCAAGCAAGGAGTACCCGAGATAGTTCAACACGCTGGGCTGATCAGGATTAAGCTCAAGCGCACGCCGAAAATCGGCCTCGGCCTTGTCCCAGATGCCACGGCGTTCGTATGAAATCGCCCGTTCAAAATAGGCGAACCAATGGCGGGGGGACGTATCCCCCATCAGATCAAGCGCACGATCATAGGCGCCAGTGGCCTGTTCGTAATCTTTTTGCTTCGCGTATTTCAATCCAAGAGCAAGATGCACTTGGGCGGTATCAGAATAACTCTTGGCCAAGGTCTCAAGAACTTCTACTGACCCGTCAAGATCGCCACTGTCTTCGATGGCGCGGGCCTTTGAGAGCTGGGCCTCAAGGGCCGTTGGGTGATCGCGTGGCACGGTATCAAGAAGCTCGGCCGCCTCAAGGTGACGTTCAAGTTCCGCAAGAATGTCGGCGCCCAGCAATACAGCGTCCGTATGTGTTGGGCTCAGTTCAATCGCGGCACGTGTATATTGCAACGGCACGACTTTGCTTCCGCCCTCTTCGGCGGCAAAGGCCTCGGCAAGCATGAAGAACACCTCTGCGACACCATCAGCATAACCGGTGATGACATCAAATTTCGGGAGGGCCTCATCAGATATGCCCGCACGAAGCGCCTCAATTTCGGGATCCACCCCACGACGGAATGCCCCATCGATCAAGGCAAGCGCATCATCGCGGCGGCCCAGCGCGCCAAGAATTTTCGCATGTGTAAAAAGGCCTCTGCGGGTGACAGGCATGCGTTGCTCACCGTCGCCAGACAGGACCGCGTCGGCTGCACCGAAATCACCCGTGAACGCCAAGGCCAGCGCCTTGTGGTAATTGCTGAAATCCTCGAGCCCCGTCTCTGTGCCCATTTTGTTAAAGGCCGTGATGGCCGACGACATGTCGTCGTTACCGACATGCGCCCAGCCGATGATCAGATCATCGATCAATGGGCTGATGACTCGCCCACCGGCGAATGCCGCTATCACGTCGGCGGGGGATTTGGATTGGATATCGAAAATCGTGGTGACAATTCGCGCAACTTCGGACGGGATATCGCTTTTCTCAAGCGCTTGGGCAATGGGAAGCGCACCGGTGAATGAACCATCGGCGACGAATGCCTCAACCGCGCCGCCGCGCAGCAGATTATTGGTCGGGTCGTTCAAAAACGCGCGAGAGAAATACAGAGAGGCAGCGTCAAAATCCGCACCTTGTCCTGCGATACGCCCAGCCAGATATGATCCGGAATGTTCGGCGGTGACGGGCGCCGTCGAAATGGCCCCGAAAAGAAGTACAGAAATAAGGGTGCGGTTGATCGGTGTCACGTGGCTCTCCGGCGGTTGATCCACCTCTGAGGCTAGCCCCTGCCCCCCCAGAAAGCAACGGGGCGGCACCATGGCCGCCCCGAAATTGTCTGTTTTCCGCTACATATTCGGATAATTAGGCCCGTCGCCCCCCTGCGGCGTGACCCAGTTGATATTCTGGCTTGGGTCTTTGATATCGCAGGTTTTACAGTGCACACAGTTCTGGAAGTTCACTTGAAAACGGGGCTCTTTGCCGTCTTCGTCGATCACCTCATAGACACCAGCAGGGCAATACCGTTGCGCGGGTTCGGCGTATTTCGGCAGGTTCACCGAGATCGGCACGGATGGGTCCGCAAGCTGAAGGTGGCAGGGTTGTTCTTCCTCGTGATTCGTCGCCGCAAAGGACACGTTGGTCAGACGATCAAATGATAGAACACCGTCGGGTTTCGGATACGCGATCTCGGCGTGATCCGCCGCAAGACCGGTGGCCTCGGCATCGGATTTACCGTGTTTAATCGTGCCAAACAGGGACAAACCGAACAATTCATTGGTCCACATGTCAAAACCACCGGCGACCAAGGACGTCATCATGCCGAACTTGGACCACAACGGTTTCACGTTGCGCACCTTCTTAAGATCATCCGCAATTGGACCGGCATGCAAGAGCGCCTCGTAATCGTCCAAAGTGTCCCCAGAACGGCCCGCGTGGATCGCAACAAACGCGGCCTCGGCGGCGTGCATACCGGAATACATCGCGTTGTGGTTACCCTTAATGCGCGGCACGTTGACCAAACCCGCAGAACACCCAAGAAGCGCACCACCAGGGAAGGCAACCTTGGGGATGGATTGATAGCCACCCTCGGAAATCGCGCGCGCGCCGTAAGCCACACGTTTCCCACCTTCAAGAAGCTGGGCGATTTCGGGGTGATGTTTGAACCGCTGGAATTCCATGTATGGGAACAAATGCGGGTTCTGGTAATTCAGGTGCACCACGAAACCGACATACACTTGGTTCTTTTCGAGGTGATACACAAAGGAACCACCACCGGCGTTCGACCCCAAAGGCCAGCCCATGGTGTGGGTCACGGTGCCTTCGGAATGTTTCTCTGGATCGATTTCCCAGATTTCTTTCATGCCAAGACCGAATTTGGCCACATCTGAATCGGCAGCAAGATCGTATTTCGCGATCGCCTCTTTCGAAAGCGATCCGCGGACACCTTCGGAGAGGAAGACATATTTGCCCAACAGCTCCATCCCCGGTTCATAACCAGGACCGGGGGTGCCATCGGCGTTTTTGCCGAATTCACCGGCAATCACACCGCGCAACTCGCCCGCGTCACCATAGATCAACTCTGAACAAGCCATCCCTGGGAACACTTCAACGCCCATGGCTTCGGCTTGCTCGGCCAACCAACGACAGACGTTGCCCATGGAAACGATATAGTTCCCGTGGTTGTTCATCAGTTTCGGCATCACGAAATTCGGAATGGTCATTTTGCCCGCTGGCCCGAGGAACAGGAACTTGTCCTTCTTCACAGGGGTATTCAAAGGGGCGCCTTTGGCCTTCCAATCGGGGATCAATTCATCAAGGGCACATGGATCAAGAACCGCACCGGATAGAATGTGCGCCCCGACCTCGGACCCCTTTTCCAGAACAACCACATTAAGATCAGCATCAAGTTGCTTCAGACGGATCGCAGCAGAAAGCCCCGCCGGACCGGCCCCAACGATGACTACGTCGAACTCCATCGACTCCCGTTCAACTTCTGACATATTCGTTCCTTATTGCTGGGCGTGTTCGCGCCTGACGTTTAGCTCTCGTTACTGCTTTTCTAGCGGTTAAGATAAGTGAGGGTCAATTGCGACACTGCGTTAATCGGCATATCAGGACGATAAGTACCGCAAACAGGAACCACGTGGAAAATTAGCCGAATTTCACACCGTATTCACGAACAAATAGAAATGGCAAACGCCGCATCATAGGCAAAAACCCGCGCCCGACTCTTGACTTTCCGCTGTCAGTGGGCGTTATCAATACAACGCTGAAACAAACTAGATTCAAGGCATTCATGGAAAAGATCCCGATGACACGCGCCGGCTATGTCGCGCTCGAAACCGAACTGAAACAGTTGAAAACTGTTGAACGCCCCGCAATTATTGCGGCCGTGGCAGAAGCACGGGATCACGGCGATCTGTCCGAGAACGCCGAATACCATTCCGCCCGCGAAAAACACAGCTTTATCGAAGGCCGTGTAAAAGAGCTTGAGGCGATTATTTCCTTGGCCGAGGTCATCGACCCCAAGGCAATGTCCGGCTCGATCAAATTCGGCGCGACGGTGACATTGGTTGACGAAGACACCGACGAAGAGAAAACCTATCAAATTGTTGGCGAAACCGAAGCCAATATCGAAAAGAACCTTTTGAACATCAAATCGCCTATTGCGCGCGCATTGATCGGCAAAGACGAAGGTGACAGCGTCGAAGTCCGGACACCAGGTGGCGCACGCAGCTACGAAGTGCTAAAAATCGAATACATCTAAGCCGTATCGGAATACACATGGCCGCGCCCATTCGCACATCTACGACGACACAATCGGCGCAACAATTTCGCGCCCCACCCAGCCGCAATTTCTCCTCGCCTGAGGTGATTGCCCTTTTGCTGAGCCTGCTTTGGATCGTCATGAGCGCGGCCTATTTCTTTTTTGTCGACACAAGCGAGGCGCCCGATGACCCCTTGCGGGTGATGATGACGGTTGTGGCTGTGTTCCTGCCTGTTGCTGTGATCTGGGTCGGTGCGGCCACCGCCCGCAGCGCCCGTATCATGCGCGAAGAGGCGACGCGCCTTCAGGCCGCAATCGACGGGATGCGCAAAACCTATTTGGACGGGCAACGTGCGAATGCCGCGACCGCCGATCCAGCGGTCGCGCGCAAACTTGACGAAATCGCCGCCGCGCAAAAACAAACCGAAAGCGCGATTGTCACCTTCACATCATCCCGTGAACGTCGCCAAGAACCGGTGCGCATCGAGGGTCCCGTGGACGAGGCGTCGTTCGATCAGACCAAGCTTGAACTCGGCACAACCGCCGAAGACATCCAGCCCCCGATCCTACGGGCCGACTTCATTCGCGCGGTGAACTTTCCGGAAAACCCCGAGGATAACGTGGGTTTTGGTGCACTTCGTCGTGCCCTAAAGGACCGCAAAGCAAGCAAGTTGATCCAAGCGGCCCAAGACGTTCTGACATTGATGAGCCAAGACGGCATCTACATGGATGACCTGCGCCCCGACCGCGCCCGTCCCGAAATCTGGCGCAAGTTCGCAAATGGGGATCGTGGTCCGTCGGTGTCTGCCCTTGGTGGCATTCGTGATCGCTCAAGCCTTGCGTTGACCTCTGGCCGCATGCGTCAGGACCCCGTGTTTCGCGACACGGTGCACCATTTCCTACGCCAGTTCGACAAATCCTTGATCGAATTCTGCGAAGAGGCCGACGACACCGAGGTCGCCGCCCTGTCCGAAACCCGTTCTGCGCGCGCCTTCATGTTGCTTGGCCGCGTGGCCGGCACCTTCGACTAGATCCCAAAGCTCGAGAACGGCACGTATCGCACCAAGTCGCCCTTGGTGATGGTACTCGCGTCTTCGGGCAATTCCACCAATCCTTCGGCCCAGCTTAGGCCGGAAATGCGGGCCGAGCCTTCGGATTTGAACACCTCGACCGCGCCATTGCGAATGCGCGCGCGCAGGTATTCCCGTCTTCCGCCCTTCTTGCGTTTCTCAAACGCCGCCGGCACGTCGAAGCCTTGGGGTTCCACCCACGCCCCGCCCCCAAGCACCGCCAAGGATGGGCGCGCAAACACCAATGCACAGACAAAGGCAGCCACAGGGTTCCCTGGCAACCCAAACACCGGCACACCCGACCACTGTGCAAGCGCGAGAGGCCGACCGGGTTTGATCGCGAGCCGCCAGTGATGCATCGCGCCCGCGTCACTCAATAGGGCCGAAACGTGATCCTCTTCGCCCGCGGATGCCCCGCCCGATGTCACGATCACATCGGCACGCGTCGCACCATCATCAAGCGCGGCCTTCAGCGCGTCGCGATCGTCGTCCACATGGCCCAGATCAACCGCTTCGCACCCCCACGCCTGCACCAGCGACAACAACATCGGACGGTTCGCGTCGTATGTCCGGCTCGGCCCCTGCGCGGGTTCCGGCGGGGCCAATTCATCCCCTGTGGACAACACTCCGACCCTTAGCGGTTTACTCACTGAAACTTGTCCAACGCCGACCGAGGTCAAAAAGGCGATATCCTGTGAGGTCACACGCCGCCCACGTTCCAAGGCCACAGCACCCGCATCGATGTCTTCGCCCGCACGTCGGCAATTCGCACCCTTACGTGGCGCAGCAAAGGTCACGCTGCCATTCGCGACAACCACATCTTCTTGTAGAACGACGGTGTCGACGCCCATTGGGATCATCGCCCCCGTCAGAATACGCACCGCCTGCCCGGCCCCAACGACACCGTCGAACGGCGCACCCGCCGCCGACCGCCCCTCGGACAGTTCAAGCACCTGTTCCTTCGCCCCGTCATGCGCGAACCCATACCCATCAACCGCCGAATTCGCGGACGGCGGATTGGACCGACGTGCCACAACATCGGAGGACAACACTCGTCCCAGTGCACTATCCGTAGCAATGGTCTCATCCCCCACCACCGACACCAACCGATCCCGAAGCGCCGCAAGCGCGGCCTCGGTCTTGATCCACTCAACACCAGTAGGAAGCGCGAAACAGTCGTTCCCAAGGGTCGCCTTGGGGGACGGTGCCAAATCCGCCGCGATAAAATCGGCAATCCCTGTCGTGTCATCCAGATCAAGAACCGGAACCGGCATTCCATCAAGCGACACATCGCTCGCAATCGCACGAATACGTGGGTCATCCGGCGCGATCAACGGATTGCCGGTCTCCGCACGATGCGCTTCAATCTTGGGGTGGGTCTCGCCCTTATACCCTTCGATCAAGACCAGATCACAGGGCGCGAGCCGCGCGAGATGCGTTTCAAGCGTCGGTTCATCGTCGCCACGCAATTCGCCCATATGGGCCCAACGCACACCACTGCTCAGGATCACCTCGCGTGCTCCGGCTTCGCGGTGGCGGTGGCTGTCTTTGCCGGGGTGGTCAATATCGAACCGGTGGTGGGCGTGTTTGACGGTCGACACCTTCAACCCGCGCGCGGTAAATTCGGCCACCAGCCGTTCCATCAACCCCGTCTTACCGGCGTTCTTCCAGCCGGTGATCCCGTATACGTTCATGACGCGTCCTTTGTGAAATAGCTCTCGGCCAGCGCGAGATCATCGGGGGTGTTGATGTTGAAAAACGGATCAGGATCGGTCTGGAAAAACGGAACCGTCGTTGCGCCCTGCGCCGTGGTCCAGTCCAACACCCGCCGCGTGCCATCCATCAACGCAGCGCGCAATTCATCCCGAACCGCCACGGGCCAGATCCCAAATGTCGGATGCACCTGATCGCCCGTCATGGCCAGAGAGATCGGCCCATTATCAAGCCCCATCAACAGATACGGCACCAAATCAGGTGGAAAAAACGGCGTGTCGGCCGCGACGCTGACCACGTGATCATGCCCACGTTCAGCTGCCCAATCGAGCCCTGCCAGAATCCCCGCAAGAGGACCGACAAAACCTTCAACACTATCCCTAACCACCGGCAGACCAAACCGTTTGAACCGATCCGGATCGCCATTGGCATTCACACACAGCCCCGCGACCTGTGGTTCGATCCGGTCCAGAACATGCGAAATCATCGGACGACCGGCAAGGGTCATCAACGCCTTGTCGCCCCCGCCCATCCGGCGGGCCTGTCCACCTGCAAGGATCACTGCGACTGGTTGTTTCATCATCTGCGTGCCTTCATCATAGCGGCGAGACCCAAGTGCCGTATTCGATCCCACGTGACACATGGCATCAAAATTTTTGATATTTCAGCCACTTGTCATTCCCATTCCCGCACAATAGCGTACCCGAATTCATTTGCCATATTGTAGGAGCAACCCATGGCCTCCACCACCACGAAATCAGCATTTTTGCGCGGGCTCGGGCACGGAACCCCGTTCCTGATCATCATCTTGCCGTTTGGGCTGTTGTTTGGCGTGGTTGGCACCGAGGCGGGATTTAACCTCGCCGAAGTCATGGGGTTCAGCTTTCTTGTGATTGCAGGCGCGTCGCAATTCGCCGCCGTTCAACTGATGACCGAAAACGTCCCGACCTTGATCGTGATCCTGACCGCACTGACGGTCAATCTGCGCATGGCCATGTATTCGGCATCCATCGCGCCGTACCTGCGGGATGTATCGATGTGGAAACGCGCCCTGATGTCCTATGGGCTTGTGGATCAGACCTACGCCCTTGGCGTGGCCGAATTCGAGAACACTCCGAACCTAAGCACCGCCGAACGTGTCGCCTATTTCACGGGAACGGGGCTTCCTGTGTTTATTGCGTGGTACATAAGCACCTATCTCGGGGCTGTCTTTGGTGCGCGTATTCCGCCCGAATTTGCGTTGGATTTCGCCGTGCCGATCTCGTTCTTGGCGCTGGTTGCGCCTGCGCTTAAGACCATCGCGCACGTTGCCGCGGCACTTACATCTGTCGTGCTTGCGCTTTTGCTTGCGTTCGTGCCGTTCGGGCTTGGCCTAATTATCGCGGCCCTCATTGCGATGTGCGTCGGCGCATTTATCGAAACCAAAATGGAAGGGCACGCGGCATGAATTATTCTGATGCAAACATCTGGTTCATCATCGCGGCCATGGGTGTCGGGACATTCTTGATCCGGTTTTCCTTTATTGGACTTGTGGGCAACCGCGACATCCCAAGCTGGATCCTGCGCCTATTGCGCTATACGCCCGTTGCGGTTCTTCCTGGGATCGCCGCGCCATTGGTGTTCTTCCCCGAGGCAACAGGCGGCCAACCGGACCCCGCGCGTCTTTTGGCGGCGACCGTCACAATGGCCGTCGGGATCAAGACCAAGAACGTGATCCTATCGATCACATCTGGGGCCGTGACGCTCTATGGGATGATGTATTTTCTGGGCTAGTTGGTGGTCAGTTGGACCAAAACTTTGCTGTCTTCGTCGTCGAATTCATAGACCGTTTCGGTCGTGACATTCGGCAGCTTAGCAAAGGATTTCATCGTCTGTTTCGGGAACAGATGCCGTGGGAAGCCTTCGAAGCCGGGCAAACGACCCAGGATTTCCGAGGTGCTGTTCGAACAGTATGATTTTGGCACCGCGCCATATGCCTCAACCTCGCGCAGGGCAAGTTCGGCTACCTCGGGGGTGACTTCGATCTGTTGGATCACGGTGTGCCACGCGTCGCGGGCGTGGTAGTCGACGTAAACCGCAAAAAGTTCCGGCGTAATGCCATAGTGCACGTCGTTACGTTCCGGCGCCTGTGGCAATTCAAACGTACCCGCGGGGTCCCAGATCACACGTTCAGACGCGTTGATCATAAGGCCCGTGTGGCCGCTGCTTCCGGAATGGTTGTTGATGACCGTCATAAGGGTCAGGGTCGGCGGGCCATCATGCACATAGCTATAGGCATTGATGGCCTCGTCCGGTGCCCAGATGGATTCACCGGCACAAGCCGCAAGCATAAGTGGGGCCGCCAAAACAATCAGATGTTTCTTCATATCGTCCCCACCGTGCAATCGCACATTACGCGTTTACAAGCGCCATAAAGATAAGAACGCCAAGGGAAATAATGATGCCCCATTTGGAGAACTTAATGAAACCCGCGAATGCGTGTTCTTGTGCTTCGATGTTCATTTCGCCGTGTTTGTGATCTGACATGATCATCTCCTAATACTGTTTGGGGGTTGGATAACCGAATTTCCGCCCCCTGTCACGCCCCCGAATTGGGTCAAAACAACGCGTTTAAGTCTCTTTTTCGAGATCTTCCGCCAGACGAAAGCCGATTCGCGTTGGCTCGGGCTGGGCGGTGGGTTTTGGAAGGGCGCGCAGCATCACCGAAAGCTGGGACACGTGCTGCACCAATTGCATCTTGGCGCCAGATTCGTCGGTGCCGTAAAATGTCAAGATATCAGGGTCGAAATAGCCGATACCTTGGATACGGAGGACACCGGAATCGCCGCCGACAAACCCCATTGCGATTTCATGTTCCGCGTCCAAGGTCTCTTCGAATTTCTTGATGAACACCACCAAACGTTCATAGGCCCATTGCGCATCCGACTTCTTGGCAACAGGTTTCTTGGCCAAGGCATTCGGGAGCGGCTGGTTTCCGGCAGATGCCTCGGCGGGGTCCAAATGAACGACGTGGGCGCGCGGAATCGCGTCTGCTTCGACGGCCTCTGCGGTGGTCTTGATTTTATTGTCCATGATCTGTCCTCGCCTGCCAAATATAGACCCCATCTTCGCGGGTCTCGCGGGTGATGTCACCCCTGAAATAGAGATGGTTCAGGTGGGCCATCGCCTCGCCCAATGCGAGGGAATATTCACCGTCGCCAATGGTCCGTTTGAACAGAGTCGAGAACGTATCGTGTGCCGTTGCCGGCTTGGCCAAAAATGCCAACAACCGATCCAGTGCCGTTTCATGGTTTTGGATCAATGAATTAAGCCGATGCGGCAAACCCACAAACGGGCGTTTGTGCCCCGACAGAACAAGATGATCCTCTCGGGCGTGGGGTAAAAACGCGGTGCAGGTATCGATCCAATCGGTCAGTGGGTCGGCGTTTGGCTCGGTCACATAAACCCCGATATTGGGCGAGATTGAGCTGATGACCTGATCGCCCATCACGACCAATTGATCGTCGCGCGACCAAAGGGTCAGGTGGTCTGGCGCGTGCCCTCCGCCAAAACGTACATCCCAGGTGCGACGTCCAAAACGCAGAACATCGCCACGGCGTACCGACGTAAACCCAACGGGGATCGGCGCAACCACGTCTGCGGTGTTGAAGGGCCGCTGGTCCTTACGCGCGTCCATGATGTCCCCGGGCATGCCGGCACGTGTCCAGTATTTCACGGCCTGCGGGGTTGGGCGTTCCTGCACATCCATCTGCAACATCCGCGCATAGAGCCACGCGGTCCGCGTCGTGACAATCTCGGCACCATGATCGGTGGCGAACCACCCCGCAAGGCCGACGTGGTCCATATGGTGATGCGTTAGAACAACACGCACAACCGGTCGCCCACCCAATGGCCCCGCCAGAAGGTCGGTCCAGATTTTTCGGCTCGTGCGGGTGTCGATGCCGGTGTCGACCACGGTTAACCCATCGTCATCACCAAACACATAGACATTCACATGATCGAGCTTCATCGGAAGCGGCATGCGCACCCAGTACACATCGTCCGCGATCTCGATGACTTCACCCCGCGATGGTGGCGTTTCGAATGGGAACGTCAGGCCGGCGGGGGAATCTGTCATTGAGTCGATAGGTCCTCTGGGGTCAGCGCCATCAAATCCGTCGCCCCTTCGCGGGCATGAACCAAAAGCGCGGCGTATTCTGGCATGATCCGCTTAATATAGAAACGGGCCAATCGGGTGCGTGGTCCCTCTTTGCCCTCCGCGATGGCGGCACGCAAGTGATAGTATCCGCCCAGCACCCGCGCAAAGGCCCGTTGATAGGGGACCGCACCGGCAAAACGGTTTTCCAGATCGTCCTGTTCGACCAACCATTCCGTCGCTTCACGAAGCGATTCCGCCGCATCCCAAAGCGCAGTGGCCATATTGGGCAAGCGACCACGCGCGCCCTCGGCGGCCTGTTCGATCTCTTCGAGGAGACGGAACGCGGTTTCGCCGCCGTCCATCATTTTACGTGCGACAAGGTCCATCGCTTGGATACCGTTGGTGCCTTCGTAGATCGTGGTGACCCGCGCATCGCGGCCCCACTGTGCGGCACCGGTTTCTTCGATAAAGCCCATGCCGCCGTGCACCTGCACGCCCAGCGCAGCCATTTCATTGCCCACATCCGTGCCGAAGCTTTTGGCGATAGGCGTCAAAAACGCGGCCCGTGCCACCCAATCGGCATCAGACGTCGCCGTCGCCATATCAAGCGCAACAGCGCAGGCCAACATGATTGAACGCGCCGCAAAGGTTTCGGATTTCATCGTCGCCAACATCCGACGCACGTCGGCGTGGTCGATAATGGTCTTGCCCTGTTTGCGGTCCATCGCATAGGCGAGCGCCTGTTGATATGCCCCTTCGGACACGCCAATGCCCTGTCCGCCTACGCCAACACGGGCATTGTTCATCATGGTGAACATGGCTTTCATGCCGCCATGTTCTGTGCCGACCAGCCAACCTGTCGCGCCGTCATATTCCATAACTGCGGTCGGCGATCCATGGAGACCCAGCTTATGTTCAAGCGACACAACCTTGAGCGTATTCGCGACACCGGGAACCCCATCCTCATCGGGGATATGGCGCGGCACCATAAAGAGGCTGATCCCTTTGGTGCCCGCAGGCCCGTCAGGTAAACGGGCCAGAACCAGATGACAGACGTTTTCGGTGAAATCGTTATCGCCCCAAGTGATAAAGATCTTTTGGCCAGACACCGCATAGGTGCCATCGCCATTCGGAACCGCCTTGGAGACAAGCGCACCAACATCCGACCCCGCCCCCGGTTCGGTCAGGTTCATCGTGCCGGACCATTCACCCGAGATGAGCTTGGGAAGGTACAGGTCTTTGATCTCATCCGAGGCGTGATGTTCAAGGGCCTCGATCTGGCCTTGGCTCATCAATGGGTTAAGTTGAAGCGACAGACACCCCGCCGCCATCATTTCATTCACCGCAGTCGCAATAGAAAAAGGAAGCCCCATGCCGCCGTTTTCAGGTGACGCGGCCATGCCGATCCAGCCACCTTCTGCGATGGCTTCATACCCTTCTGCGAACCCCTTTGAGGTGCGGACTTTGCCGTTTTCAAGAACCGCCGGATCAAGATCTCCGTTGCGTTGGAGGGGGGCAATGATATCGGTACACAGTTTGCCTGCTTCGATCAAAATTGCATCGCGCATATCTGGGGTGGCCTCGGCGAATTTCGGCATCGCAATGACCTGCTCGAGATCAACGATGTGATCAAAAATGAATTTATATTCTTCAACAGGTGCGACGTACGGCATCCGATTTCCCCTCAAATTTCCCCACGACCCTTGGCGATGGGTCGGTTTGACATTATAGCCTTGGACCTAGTCTAGGTTTTCACTTCCATCCAGCAACAGGAACGCTACGTCAGAAATGTCAGAGCCAAACACAATCACATTGGGTGCCAATCCGGCTGGCATCGAACGGGCCGCGGATATCCTGGGCGATGGTGGGTTGGTCGCCTTTGCGACCGAGACGGTTTATGGCCTTGGGGCGGATGCACACAATGATATGGCCGTGGCGCGCATATTCACGGCCAAGGGGCGACCACAGTTCAACCCATTGATAATACACGTTTCTGATGTGGAAATGGCCGAGAGATACGTCGAGTTCACACCCGAGGCGCGTGCGCTTGCATCCGTATTTTGGCCAGGTCCGATGACGCTTGTTCTGCCGCTTCGCGCGGGATGCGGGTTGTCACCATTGGTGACCGCCGGTCTGACGACTGTTGGCATTCGGATCCCTGCACATAACGAGGCACGGGCGCTTTTGTCGCGGTTTGGTCGGGCCGTCGCGGCGCCGTCCGCCAACCCATCCGGCCGCATCAGCCCCACGACAGCGGCGCATGTCTCCGACGGTCTTGCCGGCAAGATCGAGGCGATTCTGGATTGCGGAGCCTGTGATGTTGGGCTGGAGTCGACGATCATTGGGTTTGATCCCGCGCCGTCCTTGCTTCGGGCGGGTGGAGTTCCCCGCGAGGCCATCGAGGCCGCGCTGGGAACACAGCTGGCCATTCGGGCGTCGCATGATGTGATTAATGCTCCCGGCCAGCTGTTGTCGCATTACGCCCCTGATGCGCCTATTCGATTGAACGCGGAAACCGCGCATGACGGTGAGGTAATGATTGGCTTTGGCGACGTGGAAGGCGACTATATGTTGTCCACCTCTGGTGATCTGGTCGAGGCCGCCGCGAACCTGTTTCAGATGTTGCACAAGATGGATACCATCGGAGCCAGCCGCATCGCCATTGCGCCCATCCCGATGGATGGCATTGGGGCCGCGATCAACGACCGCCTTACCCGCGCCGCCGCGCCGCGCGACTAGGCCGAGCCAGCAGTCCCCGACAACAACTCTGCGCTTACGCCGATACTCGCGAGGGCCGCATCCCATTTGTCATCGCAAGGGCGATCAAACACCAGATCGTGGGTCGCATCACAGGTTAGCCACGCGTTTTGGTTGATCTCATCGCGCAACTGCCCAGCGCCCCAACCCGCATAGCCCAACGTCAAAAGAGCGGCGCTTGGGCCTGTATCGGCAGCAAGATCCTGAAGGACTTCGATCGTTGCGCTCATGGCGATCCCGCGGTGTGAGAGGGTTGATCCATCCCCCGTGGCGTAATCGGCGGAATGAAGCACAAACCCGCGCCCATGTTCGACCGGCCCGCCGAAATACACCCCAAGATCAGAGGTGTCGCGGCTCACCTCAATCGCGAGCTGCTCCATCAGGGCGTCAAAAGTAATGGCTGGCGTTGGCTTGTTCACAATAAGGCCCATGGTGCCGTCTTCGTCATGCGAACAAATGTAAATAACCGAACGGATGAACCTGTGGTCCTCCATCGCCGGCATCGCAATTAATAGTTTACCGGTCAGTTCCGTATCAAAATCGAAATTAATCATATTCCAAGAATGCGGAGTTCGACAGATATGCGCAAGGCAAAACACCACACTCAAAAGTGAGTTTTCGTTTACCGAAATCCCTCTATGGTGAGGGCATGATGAAAACTATCACATGTATTGCCGTCCTTTGCGCGGTCACCACGGGCGCGATGGCGCAGGATTACGACTATGTCTCTGTCGACGGGCTGTCCGGTTGGAGCGAAGGCGCGACCGCACATGTTGCCGCCGTTAAGATCACCCTTGCGCCCAAGTGGAAAACCTATTGGCGCAGCCCGGGGGCCAATGGCATCCCGCCGCAATTCGAATGGGACAGTGGCACGAATGTGACCGGCGTGACGATCGATTGGCCCAAGCCCGAGGTGTTTCACGCCGGCGGCGCACGATCCATTGGCTATCGCGATGAGGTCATCCTGCCCCTCTTGGTGACCAAGGGCCAAGGGCCCGCGACACTGTCTGGCACACTTCGGTTTGGGGTCTGCGAGGACATCTGCGTCCCCGTTGATATGGCAATCACGATCCCCTTAACGGATACGGGGCCCGATGCGGATATCATTGCGTCGATGGAAACCGGCCCCAGGGAACTGCGTTCAAACGCGACCTGTACAATGACCCCCATCACAGGTGGGTTTCAGGTATCGATGACCGCGCGCCTTCCGCAACAAGGCCGCGATGAGGTCACCGTAATGGAAGTGTCGAACCCGAATATTTGGGTGTCGGATAGCACCACGACCCGCAAGGGCAACACAATCACAAGCACCGCAGATGTGATTTCGATGACCGCAACACCGACGATGGTGGATCGCTCCGACATGCGCCTTACGGTATTTGGCGGCGATCAGATGGTTGAAATGCGCGGCTGTACCGCAGGTTGATCACTTGCGCCGCTGGGTTTCCGACAGACGCGGGAAGATTTCGACGAAGTTGCACGGCATGTGGCGGTAGTCGAGCTGTTTGACCAGAATGCCGTCCCATGCGTCTTTGCAGGCGCCTGGGCTTCCTGGCAGGGCGAACAGATAGGTGCCGTTTGACACGCCGCCGGTCGCGCGGGATTGCACGGCGCTTGTTCCGATCTTTTCCATCGAGATGATCGTAAAGACCGTGCCGAACGCGTCGATCTCTTTCTCGTACACATCGCGATGCGCCTCGACTGTCACATCGCGACCCGTCAGGCCGGTGCCGCCGGTCGAAATCACCACATCGATATCGGGGTTCGCACACCACGTCCGAAGCTGTTCTGCGATTTCGGCGCGTTCATCGTGCAGGATTTTGCGGTCGGCCACGATGTGCCCCGCGTCCTTAATCCGTGCATCAAGAACATTGCCGGATTTATCGTCCTCCCAGCCACGGCTGTCAGAAACCGTCAAAACGGCGATGCGGACTGGGATAAATTCACGTTCGCTCATGGCGTTCTCCTTAGGGGCGGAGCGCAGATTGAACCGCCAAAAGGGCCATCCACGCGTCACGCTTAAATTGTGCGGCGCGCAACAATTGTTGCGGCGGATAGATGGGGATGGCGGCGACATCACCGGCCTTGGCCCATTGGCCCTGCAACCGTCGAAGCCCCTGATCACCAACAAAGGCGCGGCACGGACCATTCCCCAACAGAACAACAACCTTAGGGGCAACCAATTCAATATGCCGTAGCACAAATGGTCGCATCATATCGATTTCTTCTTGGCTGAGATCCCGTTCCGCGGGCGGGCACCACGGCGTAATCGGCGTGACATAAGTATCGGTCGCGCGGTCCAAACCGATGGCCGCGAACATCTTGTCGATCAATTCGCCAGAGGGACCTGTGAACAATTTCCCTGTGCGGTCGTCATCACGCGACGGCGCATCGGCGATGATCATCACAGAGGCGTCCTCGGCCCCTTCGGCGAAAATCATGTTCTGGGCGGCACTGCGCAATGCGCAATGTTCGAAATTCTGCATCGCCTCGCGCAGCGCGGAAATGGATGGAATGCCCGACGCGGTTTTGCGCGCCTCGTCGGCGGGGTCCACGGCCTTGGGGGCGGCGACCACGGCTGGCGCGGCCTTTTTGGCCTTTGGCAATGTGGCGGGGGCTTCGTACCGATTGACCGGAACATCACCAATGGCCTCGGTCGCACCAAGTTCGACCTGCCATTCCAAAAGCGCGCGCGCCGTATCATAATCCATATGCGATTCCATAAAAATCAAACTACGCGTCGCCCCCCAAAACGTAAAGCACCCTTGCCCCAACGGCCCAGCCTTTCTATAAGCAAGAAAATCAGGACATGAGGCACCATGACATTTCGTCAAAAGCACCTGCTGGGTATTGAACAGCTCCGCCCCGAAGAGATCACAACGCTTTTGGATCTCGCTGATAAATATGTTGATTTGAACCGTCGCCAGCAAAAGCATTCCGATGCCTTGGCCGGCCTGACCCAAATCAATATGTTTTTCGAAAACTCAACCCGCACGCAATCGTCGTTCGAAATCGCAGGGAAACGCCTGGGCGCGGATGTGATGAACATGGCGATGCAGGCCAGTTCGATCAAAAAGGGCGAGACCCTGATTGATACGGCCCTGTCGTTGAATGCGATGCATCCCGACATTCTGGTCGTGCGCCACCCCCATTCCGGTGCTGTTGATTTGCTGGCAGAAAAGGTGAACTGCGCCGTGTTGAATGCCGGTGATGGGCGTCACGAACACCCGACGCAGGCCTTGCTGGATGCATTGACCATTCGTCGTGCCAAGGGTCGTTTGCACCGTCTAAACATCGCGATTTGTGGCGATATCGCCCACAGCCGCGTGGCCCGTTCCAACATCATGTTGCTGGGCAAAATGGAAAACCGCATCCGTCTGGTCGGGCCGCCCACATTGATGCCATCGCAGATCGATCAGTTCGGCGTCGAGGTCTATGACGACATGCGCAAGGGCATCGAAGGCTGTGACGTTGTCATGATGCTTCGCCTGCAAAAGGAACGCATGGACGGTGGGTTCATCCCGTCAGAACGCGAATATTACCACCGCTATGGTCTGGACGCGGAAAAGCTCTCCTATGCCAAAGACGACGCGATTGTGATGCACCCGGGCCCGATGAACCGTGGCGTTGAAATCGACGGCACCATCGCCGATGACATCAACAGAAGCGTGATCCAAGAGCAGGTCGAGATGGGCGTTGCCGTCCGTATGGCCGCGATGGATCTTTTGGCGCGCAACCGCCGTGAACAACCGAATGAGGGCGTATATGTCTAGCAATTGGATGCCTGAACTGACCGCGGGCGAAACGGTATTGTGGTCCGTCGACACGACCTATGCCAAGCCGATCTTTACACCGGCCAAGGCCGCTCTTGTGGCCGTTTTGGTTGCCGCTGGCGCGGTCGCATTTCACCTTGGTTATATCAACGCGGGTGTATTTGTGTGGCCCGCGATTGCTGTGTTGATCTTTGTCATGACGCGAACACAAACCGTCCAGAATGCCGTCACAAGCCAACGTGTGATCGCAGGACCTGACATCAGCATCTGGTATTCGGAATTCGCGGGTGTCACCCAAAACAACGACAGCATCGAAATCACCACAAATGGTCATAAATCAGCAGCCCTCGGGCCGCTGGACGACCCCGAAATGGTTTTGGACCTGATCGAAGGGGCCTGTGCTTGATCCCGCTTACGCCACATATTGACGACGATGTTGCGCTTAAACATGGCGAAGATATCGTGGCGGAATGGACGCCCAACCGGCGCGTCTTTGTCGGGAGCAAAGTGTTCGGCTCGGTCCTGACCAGCATCTGTTTGGGCGCCCCGTCCTCTTGGGCGGTCGTGGCCTTCGTACAGACCTATTTCGGCGATCTCGGCCTATTGACAACGGCAGTGATCATCGCGGTTCTGTTGGTGGTTTTCGTCCTGTCCTGTCTGGCCTATGCCTTTATCTTTGACGATCAGGCCGATTGGAAAAAGGTCAAGACCACGGAATGGATTTTGACCAACCAACGTTTCATCGTCCAATCCACCACCGAAGACGATTATTGGCTCGCGCTAAATGATCTGCGCCGTGTGTCGCGTCTTATGTGGTGGCGTCTTTACCTGCGGTTCAACGGCCTTGCCGTGATCGAAACCGCGTATATCTACAAACAACACCTTGCGCGTCGCGCAATAATGGCCGCCCAACGCGGTGATTTTGCCGGTGCTGCGGCCTTGGCCGAACAGTCTTACGAAGGATCGAAATGAAAACTCTTTTGACAAATGCCCGCCTGATTGATCCTGAACATGGCACCGATGAACTGGGTGCGATCCTGATCGAAGACGGGGTGATTGCCGCCGTAGGGGATGTGTCGTCCGATGGTGCACAGGTGGTCGACTGTGGCGGAAAATGCGTCGCACCCGGCATCGTTGATATCGGCGTAAAGGTCTGCGAACCAGGGGAGCGCCACAAAGAGAGTTTCCGCACCGCCGGTCTTGCGGCCGCCGCAGGTGGTGTCACCACAATGGTCACGCGCCCCGATACCCTGCCCGCCATCGACAGCCCCGAAGTGTTGGAGTTCGTTGAACGTCGTGCGAACGAGGCCGCGCCGGTCCGCGTGATGCCCATGGCCGCCCTGACCCGTGGCCGCGAAGGCCGCGAGATGACCGAGATCGGCTTCCTTCAGGACGCCGGTGCTGCGGCCTTTACCGATTGCGACAACGTTGTGACCAACCCCAAGGTATTCGCGCGTTGTATGACATATGCGAAATCGCTGGATGCCTTGGTCATCGCCCACCCACAGGACCCGACCCTGTCCAAGGGCGCGGCGGTCACATCTGGGAAATTCGCGACGCTCAAGGGGCTTCCGATGGTGTCGCCCATGGCGGAACGCATGGGGCTTGAACGCGACATCGCCTTGGTCGAAATGACCGGCGCGCGGTACCACGCGGACAACCTATCGACGGCGAAATCCCTTCCGGTTTTGGCGCGTGCTAAGGCAGACGGGCTTGATGTCACCGCTGGTGTATCGATCCACCACCTGACCCTGAACGAATTGGACGTGGGCGACTACCGTACCTTCTTTAAGGTCAAACCCCCACTGCGCAGCGAAGACGACCGCGTCGCGATGATTGAGGCGGTCGCGTCCGGTTTGATCGACGTGATCTCGTCCATGCACACCCCGCAGGATGAAGAAAGCAAACGCCTCCCGTTTGAAGAGGCGGCATCGGGCGCGGTGGCATTGGAAACCTTGCTGCCTGCGGCGATGCGTTTGGTGCACGCGGGGTACATTGACCTGCCGACCTTGTGGCGCGCGTTGTCGTTGAACCCATCCAAACGTCTTGGCCTCGAAACAGGTCGCCTGGCCGTGGGCGCACCCGCCGATTTGGTGATGTTCGACCCAGATGCGCCATTTGTGATGGACCGCGAAACGCTTCGTTCCAAATCCAAAAATACCCCCTATGATGGGCAACGCATGCAGGGCAAGGTCATCGCGACCTTTGTCGGCGGCGCCATCGTATTCGGAGACCTATAATGCCCTTTATGGAAACCACCACCAACCTTGTCATTGTCGCGGCTGTGCTTGGCTATCTGCTTGGCTCGATCCCATTTGGCATGGTTTTGACGCGGTTTCTAGGGCTGGGCAATTTGCGCGACATCGGGTCGGGCAATATCGGCGCGACCAATGTTCTGCGCACCGGAAGCAAACCTGCAGCGGCACTCACCCTACTCCTTGATGGTGGTAAGGGCGCGGTTGCGGTTCTGATTGCGCGGCATTTTATTGGCCCAGATGCGGCGCAGGTCGCGGGGCTTTGTGCTTTCTTGGGGCACCTGTTCCCTGTTTGGTTGGGCTTTAAGGGCGGCAAGGGTGTCGCGACATTCCTTGGGCTTTTGCTTGCGCTGGCATGGCCGGTGGGCATCGCCTGTTGCCTCACGTGGCTTGCGACCGCGATGATCACACGGATTTCGTCGCTGTCCGCATTGGTTGCGGCGGCCACATCAACCGTTTGGATGATGGTTCTGGGTCGGCCGGATATCTTTGTGCTCGGCATCATATTGACCCTGCTGGTGTACCAACGTCACTGGGCCAATATCGCGCGGATCAAAGCCGGCACCGAGCCAAAAATCGGCAAGAAATCCTAGTAGCTATATTCGCCGTAGATCTGTTTCAGATCGCCGTCCCATTCGCCGTGGTACTTGGACAAAAGCTCATCCGCAGGCGTCACGCCAGTCTCGACGCTTTCCTTAAGCGCATTGAGGAAATGGGTCTCATCAGGGATCAAACCACCGGCCCCCGGCATGGCGCGTGATTTCAGGCCGCTGTCGGAAATCGCGACGGCCTCGCGGGCGATGTCGTGCAATTTGATGCCGTTGAATTCGCCCTGAAGGCCATCAACCGAGGCCGCCACACGCAGACCTTCGCGGGTCTCGGCGTCCCAGCCCTTGATCAAATCCGTCGCCGCATCAAGCGCGCCTTGGTCATAGGTCAAACCGGTCCAGAACGCAGGCAGCGCACAGAGACGACGCCACGGGCCACCGTCGGCGCCACGCATTTCCATGAACTTCTTGATCCGCGCTTCGGGGAAGGCCGTGGTCAGGTGATCGGCCCAATCAGACAGGGTCGCCTTTTCACCGGGCAACGCAGGAAGGTCGCCCTTAAGGAAATCGCGGAAGGACATGCCGAGCGCGTTGATATATTCGCCATTGCGGTACACAAAATACATCGGCACATCGAGGGCATATTCCACCCATGCCT
Source organism: uncultured Halocynthiibacter sp. (assembly GCA_947503035.1). Classification (GTDB taxonomy): domain Bacteria; phylum Pseudomonadota; class Alphaproteobacteria; order Rhodobacterales; family Rhodobacteraceae; genus CANNCD01. The sequence continues at coordinate 18,658 of CANNCD010000007.1, read as the reverse complement.
CAAAGCCAAAGCCGTCCTCAAACACGAACGGCAACATGCCGGTGCGCGCGGGGTCAAGGTCGCGCCACACGCGGGACCGCCATGATTTATGGCCGTTTGGTTTACCCTCAAGGAAGGGGGAATTCGCAAACAACGCCGTGGCGACAGGTTGCAAGGCAAGCGCCACACGGAGCTTTTGCACCATGTCCGCCTCGGAGCCGAAATCAAGATTCACCTGAACCGTACAGGTGCGATACATCATGGTTTTCCCCATGGTGCCCACGCGATCCATATAGTCGGTCATCAATTTGTAACGTCCCTTGGGCATCACTGGCATCTGGTCGTGGGTCCATTCGGGTGCCGCACCCAGACCGATGAAACGGCCACCAATACGGTCGGCAACGTCTTGGACTTCGCGCAGGTGGGTGTTCACCTCGTCGCAGGTTTCGTGGATCGTCCGAAGCGGCGCACCAGAGAGTTCAAGCTGTCCCCCTGGTTCAAGGCTGACGTTGGCACCGTCCTTTTCCAGACCGATGATATTGCCACCCTCAAGCACCTCGGACCAGCCATAGGTGTCGCGCAGGCCCTCGAGGATCGCCTTGATCGAACGTGGCCCGTCATAGGGCAGAGGTTTGAGGGAATCCTCGCAATATCCGAATTTCTCGTGCTCGGTCCCGATGCGCCATTCGTCCTTGGGCTTACAGCCGTCCGACAGATATTCCGCCAGTTGCGAAAAATGTTCGATTGGGCCGCCGCCAGACTGTGGAATGGACATATGTTAGGTTCCGATCAATTTCGTTCTTTATCCAGAGGTGGTGCGATTTTACCCCGAAGTCAATGGAGTGCAGCAGGAGTTTTTTCCCAAATCACGATTGGGTGATCTGCGTCAGTTTCAAGTGCGCGCAACATCGCCCCCGTATCGAACCCCGCAAGCGCCCCAAATGCGTCGAACAACTGGTCCGCACCGGGGGCCCCAATGGGGATAATCAACGGTGCGCCGCCGGTGTGGGACACAACCCAAACCTGACCGGATTTCACCGTCATCAATGTGACCTTGCGGATATCAACATGCGCGGCCACCCCACCCGAAATAGGGGCAAAGTATGAAATTTGTCCTTCATCGACCTCGATCACGCCGATCCCGCCGTTGGCGCGGCGAAACCGTGCGCGTTGGATACCCGCGACGATCATAACTGCGCCCAGCGCGATGATCGCAAATCCAAGCCAGCGCACGATCCCAAGGCTGGTCGCGAAATAGAGGCCCAGCACCAGAACCGCGCCACCGATAATGACATCCTGCCAACGGGTCAGGGTCTCTTTGGCCTCGGGACGAAGAAAGCTCATGATGTTACCTCAACTGGGTCTTTGAAGATGGTATATGTGAACGATCCGACGCGTTTAAACCCTATCGCTTCATAGGCGCGGGCGGCGTTTTCGTTCGCGGCACAGAGAACCGCCTTGGTGATGCCGCGCCCGCGGACCTCATTCAGATGAAGCGCAAGGGCCGTGCGGGCATAATGCCGTCCGCGCAATGCGGGCGGCGTATAGACCCCACCGATTTGCACCACGTCATCCACCTCGGCATTAAACCCCGTTATCGAAACGGGCGCACCATCGCGGAACAAAACGCGGTGACTGTCCCGCGCGCGGTATTGGACGATCTCCTTTGCCGCGATGTTTGGTGCGTCGGCAGGCGACGTTCCGAATGTTTCAATATGATAGGCCGTGCGCCATGCGGTAATCAGGTCCACCATTGTATCGTCAATTGGAACAAGATCGCCCAATGCATCGCCTTTTATATGTCCAAGTGGGAGTTCGTACTGGGGCTCGTCTTGATCGAAATGGGTCGGGGCGCCTGCGACGCCAAGGTTCGCAATCACGGCCCGACGCGCATCTGTGCTTCCGATTGCGCCCGACAGGAACCGACCGACGACGGCGGGTTTCCAGTCCACATCGACGGGTTTTGAAAACACCGGCATAAGGTTCCCGCCCTCGGTTAAACCAACCGCTGCGACGATGTCGTTCCCCTCGAAGGCCAGCCAAAATGACATGGCCAATTTTGGCGCGCCTGTCTGGCCTTCAACCACTAAACCGTGCGTCCGTAGGTTCGACAAAGGGAACATCGCACCGTTGATATTGGCGCGCAAAAACGTCTCTAACGCGGGGATATCGGCCATATTCGCCTGCCGTATCATCACCAGTCGCCTTTGGTGTCTTGCCACAGTGTCATGGCCGCAACCGCCGCCGTATCCGCCCGTAAAATGCGCGGGCCAAGCGACACCGACGTCACATTCGGCATAGCGCGCAGGCGGGCGCGTTCTTTGTCGCTGAACCCACCTTCTGGGCCGATCAGGATTGCCCATTTATCGGCATCCACCGCACCAATCGCCGCGCGTGCCCCCACAAGGGATTCATCGGCGAACAATATCTGACGGTCCTCGGGGAAGTCCGCCAGCAGGCGATCAAGACGACACAAATCGGCGACCTCGGGAACATAGGTGCCACCACATTGTTCCGCCGCCTCGACCGCATGCGCCTGAAGGCGGTCACGACGAATGCGATCGGAATTCGTATATTCGGTATTCACTGGCACGATGCGCATCGCGCCCATTTCGGCGGCCTTTTCGACGATGAAATCGGTGCGCGCCTTTTTGATCGGGGCAAACATCAGCCAAAGATTTGGCGGCATCTGCAACGGCTTGGTCTGTTCCACACAGGTCAGTTCACCCGCACGTTTCCCCGCCTTGGTGATTTCGGTCAGGTATTCGCCGTCCCGCCCATTGAACACTGCGACATGACCGCCCAATGCCTGTCGCATCACCCCAAAAAGGTAATGCGCCTGATCCTTGTCCAAAGGAATGGATTGCCCTGCCCCCAATGGGGCGTCTACATATAGTCTGATTTTCGCACTCATAGGCCGAACCATATGCCCGAAATTGACAAACAACCAGAGCAAACAGGACGTGTCGCAGACGCCGTGGATAACAATTGGGTAGACCGGTTTGCGCCCCAATTCACACAGCCCTATTTGCGCCTGTCACGGGCGGATCGTCCGGCGGGCACGTGGTTGTTGTGGATCCCCGCGATCTGGGGTGTTTTGTTGGCGTCCCTGCGGGAGGGGTTCACGTTGGATGCGGTTTGGTTAATCATCGCACTTGGCATTGGATCGTTCGTCATGCGCGGCGCGGGCTGTACGTGGAACGACTTTGCCGACCGCGAATTTGACGCACAGGTAGAACGGACCAAGTCCCGCCCCATCCCATCGGGACAAGTCACGCCAAAACAGGCGTTGGTCTGGATGTGTGTGCAGGCGCTGGTTGGCCTTGTGGTTCTGGTGTCCCTAAACACCACCGCGATCCTTTGGGCGCTTGGGTCTGTCATTCCGGTGATGGTCTATCCGTTTGCGAAACGGTTCACTTGGTGGCCCCAGCTGTTTCTCGGGGTCGCGTTCAACTGGGGGGCGCTGGTTGGCTATGCCGCCATTGCCGAAACTATCCGCCCCGAGGCCGTATTCATGTATGTCGGCGCGGTGTTCTGGACCCTGTTCTATGACACGATCTATGCACACCAAGACATCAAAGACGACGAAGAGGCCGACATCAAATCCACTGCCCGCCTATTCGGGGACAAGACGCCAAAGTGGCTGCGCGGCTTCATGGTCGGCACGGTTTCTTGTCTGGGCATCGCCGTTATTTTGGCCGCCATTTCAACCGGCGGCATCCTTACGCCGATCATCGCACTGGCCGCACCTTGGGTGATGGGGTGGCATCTGACGTGGCAGTTAACACGCCTAGACATCGACAATCCCGAGAAATGCGGTCAATTGTTCCGCTCAAATCGGGATGCGGGGCTTTTGTTTGGGCTCTTTCTTGCCGGTGCTCTATTCCTTTGATTGAATAGACGCGCCCTAGCGTCTAGACAGGGCGGACACGCTCACTCTACGGAAATACCCATACCATGCGCCTTTCGTCATTCGTGATCACCACGCTGATCTTTTTGACCGCTCTTGTCTTTTCGGCGCTCATGGCGGGTCTTTCGGCGTATTTGATCGAAACCCGTACCGAAGCGGCCGTCGCGCAACAGCTCTATGATGATGGGTATGATTGGGCCGAGGTCGAGGTCGACGGGTTGCAGGTGCAACTGATCGGCGAAGCCCCAACCGAAGCCGCCCGTTTCCGTGCCTTGTCATCCGCCCGCGCCATCGTCGATGCGTCCCGCGTGCGCGATAGCATGATCGTCGAGGCCGCCGCCCGTATTTCCGCGCCACGGTTTTCCATCGAATTGTTGCGCAATGACGACGGGATTTCCGTGATTGGGTTGATCCCAAAATCCTCTGACCGCGAGGTCGTGATGGAATCGATCGCCCAAACGGCGGGCGCGCAAACTGTTGCGGATCTTCTTGAGGTTGCCGATTTCCCCGCGCCCGAAGGATTCGATATCGCGATGTTCTTCGCGCTTGATGCGCTTGAGGATCTTCCACGTTCCAAGATTTCCATCGCCGCCGATCAGGTCACTATTACCGCGATCACATCATCCCTTGCCGAAAAACGCGCCCTTGAAAACAGCCTTGCGCGGCGCGCCCCAAGCTCGGTCAAGCTGGCGCTTGATATTGCTGCGCCGCGTCCTGTTATCGCGCCGTTTACATTGCGGTTTGTGATGGACGGCGCAGGCGCCCGTTTTGATGCCTGCTCGGCCGACACGATCAAATCGCGCGACACGATCCTGACCGCGGCCCAGAACGCCGGCTATGACGGTGATGCCCTGTGTACGATTGGGATGGGGGTTCCGACCACCTCTTGGGGGGACGGGGTGAAAACCGCAATTGAGGCGCTTCAACGTCTGGGTGCGGGTTCCGTTACCTTCTCGAATGTGGACGTGTCTCTTGTGGCTGCCGAAGGCACACAAAAGGCTCTGTTCGATAGCGTCGTCGGCGAACTTGAGGCCGACCTTCCCAGCATCTTTTCCCTGTCAACGGTTCTTCCGGCGGCGATCAATATTGACGGCACGGGCGATAACGAAGACGGCCCGCCCGAATTTGTCGCCACCAAAAGCCCAGAAGGCGATGTACAACTGCGCGGCGTGATGCCCAACGAACGTCAACGCCATGCGGCAACGTCATTCGCCCGCGCCCAGTTCAGTGCAGCGGATGTCTATGCCGCAACGCGCATCGACGAAGCCCTCCCCAAGGGCTGGTCGCAACGCGCGCTTACGGGTTTGACCGCACTTGCCAAATTGGAAAACGGCGCACTTGTGGTGCAACCTGATTTCATCGACCTACGTGGCACCACAGGAAGCAACGAAACCAACGCCGAGATCGCGCAGCTGTTTTCAGACCGGCTTGGCGAATCCGCGCATTTCCAATTGAACATCACCTACGACAAAAAGCTCGATCCGACGCTTGCGCTTCCGACGCCTGTGGAATGTATCGAGCGCACGAATGCTGTTCTTGCATCAACCAAGATTACCTTTGCGCCGGGGTCTGGAGACATCGATGCGGGGTCGCAATCGGTGATCGATGATCTTGCCGATGCCCTGAAGGGCTGTGAACCTGTGCCGATTTTGATCGCAGGTTACACCGATAGCCAAGGTCGCGAAGAGATGAACCAGAACCTAAGCCAAGCGCGGGCAGATGCGGTGTTGAACGCGCTTCAGGCGCGCCGCGTCATCACCGAAAACCTAACGTCGCGCGGCTTTGGCGAGGCATCCCCGATTGGCGACAACGAAACAGAAGAAGGCCGCGAGGCCAACCGTCGGATCGAATTTTCATTGCTTGAAGCAAGCGACGGCGCAGAGGAATAGTCATGAACAGAACTGAATTTATCATCGTTACAGCCATCATTCTGTTTGTCGCCTTTTTGGCGGGATGGTTTGCGCACTGGGTTCTTCACCGGTTCAACCGCGTGTCCCAAAGCGACATGAACGAACTGGAGAAAATCGCGACGGCCCTACACGAAGCAGAAGAGACCCGCGATCAGGCGATCACGTACCTTCATCAACGTGAGGCAGAGCTGACTGGGAAAATCTCTCAGGCCGAGGCCGAACTGAACGCGGCGATGGATGGTTTGCGTGCATCACGCCACGAAGCAGAAGAGCTTCGGGCCTATATCGAGGCGCACACTAAGGCCTAGGTCATCGTTTTCGCCAGCGCCGCTTCGACATAGCTGGCAAGCGCCGGACGTATCTTATTGATTGGCGATTGTGTGAAATCTGGCGTCGCGGCCAAAGTTTCCACCTGCTCGGCGCTTAGTGAGCAATAGGCCCTGAGCTCGGTGCCCCATTCGTTCGAAAACGGGGTGCGCATCGACGAAAAATCTTCGAGGTACTGCTTGCTCTCATCCTGAAATGGATGATTTTGAACGATGCCATCACGATTGATTTTCTTCATTTGCCGCACAGTGAGCTTCGCGTTTAACAGACGGCAAATCTCTGTTTCGATGGCGTCGCGACCGACGTTCATGCGTCCGCTGGGCGATGACAGGGGCGACAGGTCAGGGAGCTGCTGTGAAGCCGTAAAGTGGCCCACCACATCCCCCACGTCCTCATAACAATAATAACGGGTCTGGTGGCCTGCGAATACATCATTCAAACGTTGCGCGATCATCAAATAGTCAAAGATGTGCCGGTTCGCTTTGACATACTGTGGAAAAGTAAGGCGATTGTGCCAGCGCAGCGTGAATTCGCGATAATGCCTTACCGCATAGTCGCATACATTGCGCAGATACAGCACCGAGACGTGCTCGATTTCGGCATCCAAACGAAGCGCCCCCATCAAACTCCAAAGGCTTAGGTGATGGCGCACGTCGCTCCATGCTTCGGAGGACATGACAACCGTGTCGCAGTCGCTTGTTCTTATTTCATCACGAAGCGCCAACAAAAGGTCTGGGTTCGGTTCACGGGCGAACTCAGAATGACGATGACCCAACTCCGGACGATCAAATCGTATGCCCGTCTCAGGGTAGAGCACCCCGTTTTCACGTAACCGCTGTGAATCAAAGTACAGCCGTTCCTGAAGGCTCGAACTTCCTGTTTTATAGGACCCACAGTGAAAGATGATCTGTTTACGTGATCCGCCCATATCTCTACCAACGATTAAGTGCTTGTTCGTCTTCATCCTTGGATGCGACCCAATCGGCGCCGTCTTGGGTCACTTCTTTTTTCCAAAACGGCGCGCGCGATTTAAGGTAATCCATCAAGAATTCAGCCGCCTCAAAGGCCGCGACGCGGTGACGTGATGCGGTGGCGACCATCATGATCTGGTCCTGCGCCCGAAGAACGCCAAACCGGTGAATGATCAGTACATCGTCGAGGGGCCATCGGGCGCGCGCGTCGGCTTCGATTTGTTCCAATGCCTTTTGCGTCATCGCCGGATAGTGTTCGATCAGCATATGATCAAGCGAGCCATCCTCGGCATCGCGGGTCACGCCGGTGAACGATACAACTGCGCCGGAACCGGCCGCACCGGCAGTGAATTTATCAAGTTCATCGCCCGCGCCAAAGGGGGCCTCTTGGACACGCACCGCCATATCAGCCACCCGTCATCGGTGGGAAAAACGCGACCTCAGAGGCGCCTGTGATCGACGCATCAAATTCAACCAATTCCTGATCCACCGCACATCGAAGTGCAGAAATATCCGAAAACGCAAAGGCATATCGTTCGTCACGCGCCGCAAGTTCAGCAACCAATTCGGTGACCGTGGTCGCCGTTGTTTCAACGGTCTCCTTGGCAAGGCCAAGACGTTCACGCACCCATGCAAAATAAACAACCTGCATCACTTTTCCTCGCGCAAAAATGGAAGGGATTTGGCGAAATAATCCCAACCTGTGATCAGTGTCAAAGCCGCCGCAAGGTTGATCAAAACGATCCCACCATAGTGGCCAAACAACAGGCCATAGTACTTCCAACGCAGCCCAACTTCGTCCGAGATCGTTCCATCCAGAATGCCCTCAACCGTCGCGCCATCCATGCCAATCGTCTGCATTCCGAGATAGTGATCAAACAGCGGCCGTGCAAACAGAACCGCAATCGCGACCATCTGGACGGTGGTTTTCCATTTCGCCAATTTGGTCACCGCCAAACGCCCCGCGTCCGCACCCAAGAATTCACGTAGACCCGAAACGAACACCTCGCGGAAAATGATCAACGCGGCAGGAATGGCGATCAGCGGCGCAAGCTGTGACATCGCCGCGACGGCCACCAACGCAATCACGACCATGGCCTTGTCGGCGATGGGATCAAGCATGGCGCCGAACTTGCTTTGTTGGTTCCATTTGCGTGCGAGATACCCGTCAAGAAAGTCGGTGACCGACGCCCCAACAAACAGGCCAAGCGCCACCCAATCCCCATAAGGACGGGCCAGAAATGCAAGTGCGATCAAAACCGCAGGTGCGGCGATCAGGCGAAAAACGGTCAATATATTCGGTATGTTCCAAGTCATAGGCGCGACTCTATCCCGTTAACCCTTGTCATGGAAGAAGTCATATATGGTTTCTGCCAATGCGCTCGAAATTCCGTCGACGGCCTGAAGATCGGTGAGGCCCGCGCGCGACACCGCCTTGGCCGAGCCGAAATGCGCCAGCAACGCGCGTTTGCGCGACGCACCGACCCCTGGGACGTCATCCAGCGGGGTCGCGGTAAACGCCTTGGCCCGTTTGGCACGGTGGGTTCCGATGGCAAAACGGTGGACCTCATCCCGCATCCGCTGGATGAAATAGAGCACCGGATCGTTGTGGCGAAGCGCAAAGGGCCGTTTGCCCGTGCGGTGGAATTCCTCTTTGCCGTGATCGCGGTCGACACCTTTGGCGACACCGACCATGGCGACGTCATTCACGCCCCATTCGTCCATGATCTCCTGCACTGCGCTTACCTGTCCTGCGCCACCATCGATCAACAACAGATCGGGCCAAGCTTCGGTTTTGCGGTCTGGGTCTTCCTTCAAAAGACGCTTGAACCGGCGCGACAGAACCTCTTTCATCATGCCGAAATCGTCACCGGGGGTGATGTCCGTGTCCTTGATGTTGAACTTGCGGTACTGGCTTTTGATAAAGCCTTCGGGGCCAGCGACGACCATGCCACCGACGGCATGCGCCCCTTGGATGTGCGAGTTATCATAGACCTCGACGCGCTGCGGCACCTTGTGCAGATCAAACGCCTCGGCCAACCCTTCCAACAGCTTCTTCTGCGTCGCGGTTTCGCTCATCCGGCGGGCAAGGCTTTCTTTGGCGTTACGCGCGGCACCATTGACCAATTCGGCCCGCTCACCACGTTGGGGGACGGCGACCTCGACCTTGCGGTCGATCTTTTGCGACAACGCCTCGGACATCAGATCCTTGTCCTCGATGTCATGGGACAACAACACAACGCGGGGCGGATCCTTGGTGTCATAGAACTGGCCGATGAACGCCTGAAGCACCTCTGCCTCGGCGGCCCCTGCCCCCGTTTTCGGGTAATAGTCGTGGTTGCCCCAGTTCTGGTTCGCACGGATAAAGAACACCTGCACACAGGCCTGTCCGTTTTCCATATGAAGCGCGATGACGTCGGCCTCGGCGACGGTGCGGGGGTTGATCCCCTGTGTCTGTTGGACCTCGGTCAGGGCGCGAATGCGGTCGCGCAGGGCGGCGGCGCGTTCGAACTCCATCGCCTCGGAGGCCTCGGCCATATCCTTGGCCAATGCGGTCTGAATGCCTGTGCTTTTGCCCTGAAGGAACTGTTCGGCGTCCTTTACCAATTGGGCATAGTCTTCTTTGCTGATCTTACCGACACAGGGCGCTGAGCATCGTTTGATCTGGTGCTGAAGACAGGGGCGCGTGCGGCCCTCAAACACCGTGTCGGTACAGTTGCGCAGCAGAAACACCTTTTCCATCTGGTTCAACGTGCGGTTCACGGCGCCGGCACTGGCAAACGGGCCGTAGTAGGACCCCTTGCTGCCCTTGCGACCGCGATGTTTGCCGATCATCGGGTAATCATGCCCCGTGGTCAGAACGATATTCGGAAACGACTTATCATCACGCAGCAGAACGTTGTAATGGGGTTTCAGCTGCTTGATCAGGTTCTGCTCAAGCAAAAGCGCCTCGGTCTCGGTCTTGGTCGTCAGAAACATCATCGACGTGGTTTCCGAGATCATCTTGGCGATCCGCGCGGTGTGCCCATTGGGATTGGCATAGTTCGACACGCGCTTACGAAGCGACCGCGCCTTGCCGACATACAGCACGCGCGATTCATCATCCAACATCCGATAAACGCCGGGAGAGTTGTCCAAAAGGCGCAAATACGAGTGAATTAACGCGTGCCCCGTAAGGTTGGATGTTTCGCTATCTGACATATGGCCCCTAGGTTATCGATTCTCGGACGCGCTGCAAAGATTCCAATGGCTTCGCAATAGAAAACTCATCCACCGTTTCTGTGGATAACTCTGTTGGTAACGTTTCGGGATTGCCGTTTTTCCCTTATTTTACTGCACTACTCGTGATTTGCCTATTTTTTAAGCAGCAATATAACGTGTTGAATTTAAACGATATATTTTTTCATCTACTCCAAATGCCTGAAATCGCTACCAAAAAGTAACAAACAGGTAACGATCTCGCGAGAGGTGCACAACTTTGCAGAAATACCCCACGGGCCAGCGCCCACGGGCATTTTCCCTAGAACAAAACCAATGCGATGTAACCGGCATATAGGGCCGAAAACAGGATGCCCCAGATTTTGGTAATGTTGATTTTCGTAAACACAAACACCCCAAGAAGCAGCGACGCGCCCAGCATGACCCAGATATCAAAGCCAAGGATGGACTGGGCAACATCAATATCCCCCACAAGGGACGCAATGCCGATGATCGCAAGCAGGTTGAACATGTTTGACCCGATCACGCTTCCGAGTGCCACGTCGGCCTGATTGCGTAGGGCGGCCATGACGGTTGTCGCCAATTCAGGCAAAGACGTGCCGAGCGCAACAAGCGTCAGACCAATCACTGCCTCGCTCACACCAAAGGAGCGCGCGATTGTGCTTGAGCCATCCACAAGAAGATCGGCGCCAAGAGGCAGACCAATCAGACCGAGGATAAGGAACAGGATGATCTTCCACCACGGCATATCGGGATCAACCCCTTCGAGGTCGTCTTCGATGCTGGTGTCGTTGGATTTGTTATGGCGAAGCGCCTCGAGCATCTGATCGCCCAGCATCACCGCCAGAAGCGCCAAAAGGACGAGGCCTTTGACCCACGTAAATGTACCGGTCATCGCGATGGCGGTGAACACCACGCTGGCGACAATCATAAACAGATAGGATTTACGTGTGTCACATTCGGATGTCTTCAGCGTCGCAAGGATCGCCGGCACACCAAGCACCAGCAACACATTGGCGGTGTTCGACCCGACGACGTTACCGATGGCAATGCCCGAAGCCCCGTCAAGAACCGCTTTGATTGCGATCAAAAGTTCAGGCGCCGAGGTGCCAAACGCCACAATCGTCAGGCTGACGATCAACGCCGGAATGCCCAACCGAAGGCTCAGGTTCACCGCTCCTTTTACAAGCGAGTCCCCCGCAAGCAGAAGCATAACCAAGCCAATACAAACCGATATCCACGCCATTCGTTATCTCACTTCTTATCGCAGTCGCAGGAACGTTCTGTCACTCTATAGCGGCCACAGGTGGGGCACTTCAATCGCTCTATTGTCTTTTGCCCCGGATAACGCAGGCGCCCGAACATCGCGAGCACCGCCATGCCGGCCAAAAAGAGCGTGACGATCTTAATCATGCCTACAATCCATAACGTGCATATTCCGCGCGCTCTTCGATTGACGAAAGCGCGTCGTTCACGACATGCGCCCCGAACCGTTGGAAAATGGATTTCTTAGCGCCGTAAACGCGGAACTTTACCTTGTCGCCATAAAGGTCCTTCATCACGGGGACCAAATGGCCGATGCCATCGGCAAGTCCTACGTCGATACCGTTTTGCCCGACCCAAATTTCGCCGGTGAACAGATCGATGTCCTTGGCGATGCGATTGCCGCGACGTTCGGTAACGTGGGATTTGAACACGCCGTGGATTTGTTCAAGAAGGTTCTTAAGGCGTGCGACGTCTTCTTCTTTTTCGGGAACAAACGGGTCCATCATCGATTTGGATTTACCGGCCGTATGCACACGACGCGAAATCCCGTGGGATTTGATAAATTCGTCCAAACCAAAACCAGATGAAATCACCCCAATCGAGCCAATGACGGAACTCTGATCCACGAAAATCTTATCCGCCGACGCCGCAAGCCAATAGCCACCAGATGCGGCGACATCTTCGACAAAGGCAAACACCGGCACGTCGGTTTCCTCGGCAAGGCGCCGAATGCGCGCACCAATAAGAGACGATTGCACCGGCGAGCCACCAGGCGAGTTGATCAAAAGCGCGACCGCGGTCGGTTTGCCCTTCTTAAAGGCCTTTTGCAACAACGGCGCCATGGACTGATCGCTTAGACCTGAACGGGCACCTGCGGCGATTGCCCCAGACATCCGAACGACCGAAACTGTTTTTTGCTTTTTACGGAGCGAGAATGGCTGTTTCATACATCGACATGTAACCACGCGCCCCCCAACCGACAAGGGCGCAGTTTCAATAAAAAGCCCCATGTTACAATCGCACCGCACTCTGGGCATGTGTCGCACCAAATTGGCAGAAAAGCCGCATTTCTGCGCAGCCTCCCACCGCAAAGACGTCTTGGAGGGACGATTGAACCGCCCCTCCAAAGTTTTTCAGTGACCCTACCAGTTGAATTCCAAGCCAGCCCGTAGGTTAAAGCTCTGGTTGCCGCTTGTTGTGCTCCCAACGCCAGTTTTATAGCTGGCCTCGGCAAAGGTCGCATAGCCGTTGTCCCATTCAATGGAACCACCCGCGCCAAGCTCAAACCAATTCCCGCTTGTGTCGATCTCAAGGACGTCACCGGAAACGTTGACTTCGCTCACATCTGCGCTTGTTCGGGACAGGTTACCCAGAACATAGGCCTTGGAGCCGCTCTCGACGTTGAGGGTTGCCGACACATCGAATTCATATGCCAAACCAAGGCGCACTGTGACGCTCTCATTCGTATCAAAGGCAACATCATAGCCAGAGTTGTCCGACAACGGGTCAAGGTTCACGCTCGCGAATGAGAGCTGGGCTTGTGGCACGATCGAGCTGATTTTGCTTAATGCAATCGTCTTGCCGACTTCTGCACTCAGAACATATGCCGTCGAGGCATAACCCGTCACAAGGTCGCCCTCTGAGGCCGACGAGATGTCGGTGTCGATGGATGTAATCCGCCCCTGAAGGTCGACATAGAGATCGTCCTTACCGTGCCACGTTGCGCTAGCACCCACGCCATATCCATCGGATGAGACCGAGCTTGAGCCATCTTCAACGGTGAAGGTTGTTGTCGAACGTGTGTAATGTCCGTTCGCGCCGAAGACCCATGTGCCGTTGTCGCTCTGGACTGGTGCAAAGTCATAGCCCCCTTGGATGCCATAGACGTTGGTGTCATAGGCCGCCCCAGAAGTTGATGCCAATGCGCCGTCTGATACGTTTGCCGAGACCGACATCCAGCCACCGGATGGAACACCGTCGGTGCTCAACCATTGACGTGAATTAACGCGCTGTTGGAACGTCGACAGATCGTTGAACCCGCCAAGCGATGCAACAAGGCCTTCGTATGCGCCGCCGGTGCTATTCACGTCGCCACGCGCCAAGAGCCATTGCTGCCCCGTCAGACCAAGGGTGTAGTCGAAGATGCCGGATGAAACCGTGCCCCCAGCGAGTTCAAAGTCACCCTCGGAAGTGGTGCCAGCAACATCAACAACAACGATATCATCACCAGAGGCTGGGCCCGTGGTGATGTCGTTGATCGTCAGGCTGGTCGTACCACCCGTCACATCGCCGGCGATCTCCAAGGTATCGCTTGTGTTGTTCTCAAAGTCGACATCAATGGTAAGCGCACCATCACCGGAGAAGTCTCCGGAAACTGTAACCGCATCACCGGCGCTGCCGTCTTGCAAATTGATGATCCCGTTGTTGGCAAGGCTACCAAGCAACGACATCGATCCGGTCGCATCCAAGATGCCGCCGCTTTCAACAGCAAGCTCATCAATCTCGAGCGCGCCGCCGCTAAAGGAAAGTTCAGAGTCGGTGTCAATTTCAATCGCTTCCCAGTTCACCAAGGCGCTGCTGTCGATGGTTCCGGTGCTACCGATAAAGTTCAGCGTATCCGTTTCACTGGTCACTGCCGCGATGCTCAGCTCGGCGGTTTCGGATGTTTCAAGGGCCGTGCTGGCAAGGGCAGAGACATCTGCACCACCATCCAACAATGTGATGCCCGAGACATCGCTACCGACAAAGTTCACGGTGTCAGAGCCGGCGCCCATTTGGATTTCACCGGTCACAACGGCGCCCTCTTCGACGGTCAGGACTGAGTCGCCTGCCCCATCGGTGATCGCCGCACCGCTGCCGCCGCTGACATCCGCACCCGCGGTCAACGTGATGGTCGCATCTGCGCCGTTGGTCTCGATCCCCGTGCCAGAATTCGAGGTCACGACGCCGCTTACGGTAATTGTGGTCGTACCAGATCCTTCGTTAAGGGCCGAGATACCTGCGGTCTCACCGCTTACGTCGACAACATCAATCGTCAGGTCAGTCCCATCGACAGAGTTGATCGCGGAAATACCAACCGCACCATCACCGGTAATCGCACCGGTGCTCGTAACACTCAGCGCACCAGAACCATAGTTCACCGCAGCGACGCCATAGGCGCTGCCGGTTACATCAGCCACATCAATGGTAAGATCCGTGCCATAGTTCACAGCAATGACGCCAGATCCGAGGTGGTCTTCGGTGATGGGGCCATAGTCGTCCCCGTAGGAATAATAGGAATATCCCCCCTCAGAGGCAGTATATGCCGCAGTCACAGTTCCGGTGCTGGTTATGGTGAGTTCGCCCGACCCATAGTTAACGGCACCAATACCAACCGCCCCGCCGGTCACATCGGCCGCGTCAATCGTAAGGTCCGTGCCAAAGTTGGTGGCGGCGATCCCCCAATCCTCTTCGCCAGTCACAGCGCCAGTGCTGGTCACACTAAGGGCGCCGGTGCCGCCGTTGTTGGCCGTGATACCCGCAGACGAGCCGGTCACATCGACAACATCAATCGTCAGGTGCGTGCCATGGTTAGAGGCGCGAATTCCGACTCCCTCATCGCCATATCCATAGCTGTAGGAATAGCCATCCGGAGCAGTTGCCGTCACGGTTCCGGTGCTGGTGATTGTCAGTGATCCCGAGCCTTCGTTGCGCGCTTCGACACCGCGCGTACCTGTGACGTCAACCACGTCAATCGTGAGGTCAGTACCGGAGTTAGTCGCGCGAATTCCGGTTCCATCATTGCCATAGCTATAGCCATAACTATAGCCGTAGGTGTCATCGGTTCCTGCCTCCACGGTTCCGGCGCTGGTGATGGTCAACGCCCCAGAGCCTTCGTTGCGTGCCTCGATGCCACGTGAACCGGTCACATCACCCACATCAATCGTCAGGTCCGTGCCATAGTTCGTCGCCGAGATACCGTCGCTGTAGCCACCCGTTACCGTCCCACTGCTGACCACGGTCAGCGCGCCTTCGCCGCGATTGAACGCATCAATGCCGCCAAATTCGCCGGTCACATCCGCGACGTCGATCGTAAGGTCGGTGCCAGACGTGCCGTAACTGCCATTGCGGACGGAAACGGCCGTGCCGTGCCCACCTGTGATTGTTCCAGTGCTGGTCACGTTCACCGCACCTGAGCCAAAGTTGCTGACTTCAACACCGCTATATCCGCCGCTCACATCAACCACGTCAACCGTGACACTGGTGCCCTGCTGGCCGCCTCGCACTTCGATGCCGTCACCGAAGTCAGCTGAGATCGTGCCCGTGCTGGTCAGACTTAGTGCACCTGAACCATCGTGATCGGCCTCAATGCCGTATCCGCCGCCAATCACGTCGACAACGTCAATCGTAAGATCAGTCCCTTTATTGCCGGTACGTGCATCGATTCCGCTACCCTCTTCACCCGTGACGGTGCCGCTGCTGGTGATTGTCAACGCGCCCGAGCCATAGTGCGTCGCCTCAATACCGTCGTATTGGGCGGCCACATCTGCGACATCAATTGTCAGATCGGTCCCATAGACATAGCTCCCATAGTCAAGGTTGTTCGCATCGATGCCATGAGCGGTGTCGCTTGTGATCGTACCCGTGCTGGTAATGCTCAACTCACCTGAACCATAGTGGTTCGCCTGAATGCCATTACCGCCGCTCGTTACGTCGACAACATCAATCGTTAGATCGGTAGAGGCGCTATAGGTTTGTGCTTCGATGCCAACCCCGTAGAAGCTTGTTGTAACCGTTCCACTGCTGGTAATGTTCACTGCACCTGTACCTGCGTGTATTACATCGATGCCACCATAGTCACCGTCCACATCAACCACATCGATGGTCACGCTCGTTGTTGTCTCTGCGCTGTAAACACTGACGCCTTCGCCGAGTCTCGCGTCAACCGTGCCACTGCTGGTGATGTTCACTGCACCTGTGCCAAAGTTTGAAACGCCAATGCTCGCACCGTGTCCACCGCTCGCATGAACCACATCAATCGTAAGGTCGGTTCCGGAATAGCCGTTGCTCGCAGAGATGGCGCCAAATTCACTCGAACTTACCCCACCACTGCTGGTAATCGTCAGCGCACCTGTGCCACCGTTATAGGCGCTAATACCCGAGTACTGGCCGTGCACGCCAACAACATCAATAGTAAGGTCGGTCCCCCCATAATGAGCGTTGGATGCGGAAATGCCCGCACCGCGCTCGCTGGTTATCATGCCTGTGCTGGTGATGCTCAGCGCACCAGAGCCATAGTTGGTTGCGTCAATACCGTCGTAATAGCCGCTTACATCAACCACATCGATTGTCAGCGCATCACCGTGGTTCACGACGTTGATCCCATCGCCCTGTTCACCTGTGACTGTGCCGGAGCTGGTTACACTTACCGATCCAGTGCCTGAGTTTTCCGCCGTGATCCCTGTGCTGTGCCCCGTCACATCGACAACATCAATCGTCAGATCGGTACCGAGGTTGCTCGCAGAAATGCCTGCATCATGGTAACCGCCGTAAGCGCCAAAAGCACTAGATGTTACAGTACCCGTGCTGGTCACGGTAAGCGCACCAGAGCCATAGTTCGATGCGCCGATACCAACGCGCGTTCCTGACACATCCGCCACATAAACCGTAAGGTCGGTCGCGCTATTGCCGTTATATGCATAAATACCGGCGTTGCCATTCCCGGTGACGGTGCCCGTGCTGGTCACGGTCGCGGCTCCACTGCCGGAATTAATTGCGGCAATGCCCATCGCTGCTCCGTCAACGTCAACCACATCTACCGTCAGGTCCATGCCATAGTTGATCCCAGCAACACCGGACCCGTAAATTCCACCCGCATAGATATCGCCCGTGCCGGTCACGGTGCCGCTGCTGGTTACACTCACATCGCCAGAGCCAACGTTCGTAATGCCGATTCCCGTGTTACCCGTTACGTCGACCACATCAATGGTAAAGTCGGTGCCGCGATTTCCGCCATAGATCCCACCCGTCTCGCCGGTGATCGAGCCCGTGCTTGTGATACTGATCGCGCCAGACCCGATATTGTCGACAAGAATGCCTTCGTCGGCGCCGGTCACATCAACAACGTCAATCGTAAGATCCCCGCCAAAGTTGCTTATGTGAATACCTTCACTTGTGGTGCCGGTCACAGTTCCGTCACTGGTTACGCTTACCCCGCCATACCCATCGTTGAGGACTTCGATGCCATCGTTGCCGGTGACATCCCCCGCATCAATCATAATGTCAGAGCCCGAGTTGGAGACCGTGATTCCATCACCAGTTTGGCCCGTGACTGAGCCCTCGCTTGTGATAGAAACAGTGCCAGAACCGTAGTTCGTAACCGAGATAAAATCTCCCGCGGCAATGTAGTCACCCGTCACATCAACTGTGATATCCGTGCCGTCATAACTGACAATATCGACACCTGAGACGTCGCAGGCATCAATCGCTCCGATTCCCGCCGTACAATCCACACCATTCGCCAACGCCGCGCCGCCGAGTTCTGCAATGTCTGTCGCGCCGGTTCTCTCCGAGCGCATGTGCCCCCTTTTCGTCATGCTAGGCACGCACTTCGTCTACAATCGTCGTGCGCCGAAAATGTATTTCTTCATCAATAGTGTCTTTTCGTCCACGCTGGCGATCTGCCGCCAAAGTGGAAAGAGCATTCGAAGACACTGTAGCCATTTGGGAAATCAATACAACCCGCCAAGCTTCGTCACAGAAATATCCGCGCGATACGTTGGAAAACCGATCACTGGGTAATGCCAATTGGCGACACATACCGGCCTTCGAAACAATCGGGCCCACCACCCCAGCCGGTGACGCCCTGAAGGCCGTGCACTCACCTTGGCGCGCGCAGTGGGTTTATCGAACGCGCTTGCGGCGATGGACCACAACGCATCCTTGCCCCATATTTTGGCCTTGGCATACCCGAGTTCCATCGCGGGGCGTGCACTGGACGCGCGTCACAGTCAGTCTCATCCGTTTCTGTATGTGTAGCTGTATCCGTTTATGGCTGGTTGTCCGCCGAGGTGTGCGTAGAGGATTTTTGCTCCTTT
>CANNCD010000006.1 GCA_947503035.1 uncultured Halocynthiibacter sp. | reverse complement strand
TGATCTGACTGGGGTCGGACCACCGACCCCACATCACTTTTAAAACTCTTATCAAGGATCAAAATCATGAAACTATTTAACTTTGTAAAAGACGAAGACGGTGCAGTAACAGTAGACTACGTTGTTCTTACAGCGGCTGTTGTAGCTATGGCGATTGCTGGCCTAACTACTCTTTCCGACAACTCCAAGATTGTATCTGACTCCATCGGCGTAGCCGTTGCTGCAGAAAAAATCTAAGTGATCTGACTGGGGTCGGACCACCGACCCCACATCACTTTTAAAACTCTTATCAAGGATCAAAACCATGAAACTATTCAACTTTGTAAAAGACGAAGACGGCGCGGTCACAGTAGACTACGTTGTTCTAACAGCAGCTGTTGTAGCCATGGCGATTGCTGGCCTAACTACTCTTTCCGACAACTCCAAGATTGTATCTGACTCCATCGGCGTAGCCGTTGCTGCAGAAGCTATCTAAGCGAGCGGTTTGCCAAGGCCCTTGGGGCTTTGGCTTCCTCCCCGGCGTTTCGAGTTAAGGAGTTACAAATGTCACTACGTACATTTTTCAACAGTGAAGACGGTGCAGTTTCGATCGACTATGTTGTTCTAACGGCAGCGGTGGTCGCGATCACGGTCGCATTTGCCGTGCAATTTGACGACGAAACGCAAGCGGTTGAAGACTCAATCGGCGCGGCGGTTCTCGCACAAAAGATCTAGCCCCACCAAATCGGGTCACCCATTACATCGTGCCTCGGCGCGATTTAATGCCCTGTATCCCTAATATGCCCACGGTGAATAACCTTAACTTGGCCCCCATCTGGCCAAGCTTTAGACATATTTGGCGTACAACACTGACCTAGTAACAATCCGCCCTTGGGCGGACTTAAAGAGAAAGGACACATCATGCGATTGGTATTTGGCCTCGTTTTGATAGCAGGCATCGCGCTGGCGGGTTTTGCCGTCCACATGGCGCAAGGTCTTTTGGGGACGTATGAAACCAACCTTGAACAGGAACGGATTGCGCGTCAGGCGATGGTTGAAACAACCGAAATTCTGATCGTAACGCGACCCATAGAATATGGTGAGAAAATCACAGCAGAAGACGTCGCCCTTGCGCCGTTTTCCGTGAACCACCTCCCCGAGGGGTCATTTGCGACAACCGAGGAATTCTTCACCCAAGGCGAAGACCTATTGCGCACCGTTTTACGTCCAATGGAAGCAAACGAAGCGATCCTTACGGTTAAGGTTTCAGAACCTGGCGATAACGCAGGCCTGACCGGTCGTTTGACTAAGGGCTATCGTGCCTTTGCCATCGATGTGGACGCGACAAGCGGCGTGTCTGGCTTCTTGCGCCCTGGTGACCATGTGGACGTCTATTGGTCCGGCAAGGCGCTTGGGAACGAAGTCACCAAACTTATTGAAAGCGGCGTGAAACTTATTGCCGTGGACCAAAGCGCAAACTCTGGCGATCGCGACGTCTCCATCGCGAAAACGGTAACGGTCGAGGTTACACCGATTCAGGTTGCCGCCCTTGCACAGGCTCAGGCCACGGGCGATCTCACGCTGTCTCTTGTCGGTACTGCCGATGACACGATTGTTGCTGCTGGCATTGAGGTGGATCAAAACAGTCTGCTTGGGATCGTTGCGAACGAAGTGTCCGCACCAGTGGCCCAAAAGATTTGTACCATCAAATCGCGACGTGGTGGCGACGTGATCGAAACACCGATCCCCTGCCGGAACTAGCATCGTATTGAAAAAGGGCGCCCGTTTGAGGCGCCCTTTTTGTATCTAAATCCCAAATTACTTGGCGATTTTTTCGTCTTTCACGAACATATTCGCCCATGCCCGATCAATAAGATCCGGCGTCATCTGATACGGAATGCCTTCGAATTCACAAATCGCGCGCATCTGGTCGATCAAAAATACCGGTTGATAGTTGGCGAAATTATTGTTGATCGTCGGGTATTTCTTTTTCAACAGATGCACCAAGGTCGCCTCGTTCAAAGGCATCTTTTTCTTGCGGGCGACCATCGCGAAAATCTTGAGGAAATCCTCTTGGTTCGGTCCATCGACCTTGATCTTAAAGAAGATCCGGCGAAGCGCCGCACCATCGAAAATCTCATTCGGGTGGAAGTTGGTCGAGAAAATCACCAACGTATCAAAGGGCACCGTGAATTTTTCACCGGATTGAAGCGCAAGGATATCTTTGCTTTCTTCAAGCGGAACAATCCAGCGGTTGACCAATGTTTGGGGTGGCTCGGCCTGACGGCCAAGGTCATCCACGATGAAAATGCCGCCGGTTGATTTCAACTGCAACGGCGCCTGATAGGTCCGCGAGGTCGAGTTATAGACAAGGTCCAGCATCGACACCGTAAGCTCACCACCGGTCACAACCGTGGGCCGTTCACAGCGCACATAACGGCGGTCATATTTCGCCCCCGTCCGGCGCAACGCATTTGGATCGTCCTCTTCGTCGGCGGCGAGCGTGTGCACGATTGGATCGTAAACCGTGATCACCTGCCCCGAATATTCGATGGCGCGCGGCACAAAAATCGTATCCCCCAGCGCGTCGCGGATCCCGTTTGAAATCGACGACTTACCGTTACCCGGGGGGCCGTACATCAGAATGGAACGCCCTGCCCCAACCGCCGGACCGAGGTGGTCCAACAGGCTATCGGGCAAAATCAGATGGCCCATCGCGTCGGTCAATTGTTTACGATCAACGTGGATATTGCGGATCGATTGGCGTTCGACCTGTTTCTTATACATCTCAAGCGGCACAGGCATCGCGCCGAAATATTCCGACTGGGCCAGCGCATCAAGCGCGCGCGCCTTGCCGGCATCGGTCAGCTGATACCCCATTTCGCCGCCGGATGACGCATGCAATGTCCCCGTCGCCTCAAGCAATTTTTGCCCGCGCGCCAGATCAACCAATTCCTGCGTGACTGGGATCGTCAGACACAGCGTCCGCGACAAAACCGACACAAGATCAAGGTTTTGGCGGAACATCGTTTTCAACAGAATGTCGCGCATCATAACCGGCGACAGACCAACCGCAGCCAGCGAGGCGGGTTGTTCGGGCGGAAGAACGGAAGGAGTGCTCATGTGTGATCAACCTTTGATATCTGCGGCCTAGGCCCCGTAAATTGCGCCCAAGATAAGGTAGGCTAGCATCATAACCCCTAATGAAAGACCAAAGGGCATGCGTTTGCTGGTCCAGCTGTGCCAATCCGGCGTCGCGTTGGTGATAAGTGGCACACGACGGATAAGCCGGTGCAGAACAAAGCCGCCGACCGAGGTCAAACAGTAGAGATAAAGCGCCGTTGTATAGTCGCCAACGTGGAAAAACGGCGCCATGGCGGCGGCGAATTTCGCATCCCCCGCCCCGAACATCCCGCCCATATTCAGGACAAATCCGATGACCAAGATCACCGCGAAATGCGACCAGCTCCACAGATAGGCGTCAAACGGCAACACGAAGAACCCAACGACGGCAAAGACCACCATCATGGCCAAAACACACTGGTTCCGGATTTTCATATTCATCAGGTCGGAAAAGATCGCCCAAACGCACAGCGGGGCCACAAAAGGCAAAAACCAAAGCGCAGAGGATTTGGAAATCGCCATGGAAAACGTCGACAGATCCATGTGGCTAGCCCCGATAGCTTTCGAGGGCGGCAAGCGAACGCGCGGCGGCCTCAAAGTGTTGCGGGTGGGTTTCAATCGCATTCTGCAAAAGCGCGCGGCCCGTTTCGATATCGCCCTGTTTGATAGCAGACAAGGCCGAGGTATGGAGCAATTGCGCACGTTCGATCTGAGTCATTTGGATAACAGGCAGGTCATATTTACGTTGCGCGGCGCGGGCCAGAACAAGGTTGTTCTTGGCGGTAAACAAACCGGAGTCATAGCCAAGCGCATCAACGAACAATTGTTCGGCCGCGCCATAATCCCCACGGGAGAGTTTCGAGAACCCCCAGTTGTTCAACACACCAGACGGTTTCGTCGTCAGGCCAACTGCGGTCTGGTAAAAGCTATCCGACCGTTTCCATTCTTCATTGGAATCCGCCACCATCGCCTCAAGGCGATAGCGTTTAAACGTCTCAATCGTGGGGGGCACTTTGTCGAGTTCGGCCTCGGCCGCATCCCAATCACCGGCACGGATGAACGCATCGGCCAGTTCAACGCGGTCGTCGTTGGTGGAACTGTCAAAGGCCACGACCTTTTGCCAGGCGCCGACGCCCTCTTGGTATTTCTTGGCCCGCACCAAAGACACCGCAAGACCACGCGCAAGATCAATGCGATCTGGGTTGTCTCGGGCAGAACGGCGGAAAAAATTAACAGCTTCGTCGGGATCAGCGACAGTAAGCATAATATCGCTGAGATTGCTCTCATCGATCACATTGAGGTCCTTTAGGGCCTCGTCCACATTCGTCTCGCTTGATTTCTGACAGGCAGAAACCGCAACCGCAAGACACAGCGACAAAATCATAGGGTGGCGCATTTTTGCGTCCTTTTACTGCTCAGACCTTATGGCGTTGCCTCGATCACGAACTCGGATGTGTCCGTACGAACCAACGCATAATTTGTGTCATTTTGCTCAGTATAGGTCGGATTTTCAATTTTTGCGAGCGCCAAGCGTAAATTTTCACGGATCGAGTCACTTTCGCCACGATCCAACGCAAAAGCGAGCCTGAAAACGCGGGCCGCCTCGGGGTATTTCTGTTGTTCCATCAGAACCGCACCCAGATTGTTCCATGCCGGCACGAATTCTGCGTCCTCTTCCACGGCCTCGCGCAGCAGGTTCTCGGCCTGACCCAAGCGCCCCATGCGCAGGTTCACCGAACCAAGCGCCGTATAGGTGCGCGCATTCAGGCCCTGTTCGCTGGCGGCCCGTAGAAATGCGCGATGCGCCAGTTCAAATTCACCCGCATCCATCAGACGTTGCCCGACCACCATGCCGTCAACCGCCTCTTGGGTCGGATCAACAGGGGGGGCATATTTGCCATCGATCGCGGGGGATGTGGTTTCACACGCTGCAAGGGCGGCGCAGAGCATCATAGGTAACAGAATATTTCGCACAACTTGGCCCCACAGTAGATCCACAGGTCTTTGTCGCCGAAATCACCGCCTCATGACAAGGGGAAAGGGGCGCATCACACGCCCCTGCCCGTTTTAGAATTGCGAGAAGGACTCGGCCATACCCACAAGCGACGGCCCGATCAGAACGATCATAAGCGGTGGCAATGTGAACATCATCGTCGCCAAGGTCATCTTGGTCGGCAATTTGTTGGCCTTTTCCTCGGCGCGCATCACGCGTTTGTCGCGCATCTCTTCGGCATAGACCCGAAGCGCATCGGCAATCGACGTACCAAAGGTCTGGGACTGGACCAACACGGTGGTAAAGGAAGAAATATCCGAAACCCCACAGCGTTCAGACATGTCCTTAAGAACCGAAGCCTTGTCTTTACCGGCCTTCATTTCATAGGCCACCATTTCGAATTCATCGGCCAAGGGCGGATAAGAGGCACGCAATTCCTGCGACACGCGAATGATCGATTGATCAAGCGATTGCCCCGCCTCGACGCAAACAAGCATCATATCAAGCGAGTCCGGAAAGCCATTGATGATCATCTCTTCGCGTTCGGCGGATCGACGTGTGACCCAGTATTTCGGCCCCATATATCCGACCACACCAGGTCCAAGAACCCATTTCAACATGTCAGCCTGCGTCGGGACCTCGGTCCCTTGCGATTTCAGATAGGCATAGATGCCCCCAACCGCGAGACCCAGCAACGCCAAGGCGAACTGTAGGAAAAAGAACGTGCGAACCGCGTTTGGCCCGCTATACCCCGCGCGCAACAGCTTGAGCTGCATGTTGGACAGTTCTTCTTCGTCCTGAGGTTCAAGAAAACCCGCGTATTTTTCGAGCTTATCGTTCTTGGTCTCAACCCGAAGCGCCTGAGTTGGTTCGCGTTTCGCCGCATTTGGGTCAAGCCGTTGACGTTTCAGACGGTCAAGCGGGTCCTCTTTTTTGACAAGGAACATAGGCAAAGTCGCAACGACCAGCGCCGTCCCCAAAACCCCAACCGCAATCAGCGGACCAAGCGGGCCAAGCAGTTCGACAAGGAAACCGTTTATGTCACTAAATATACTCATATCTCCCCCTTACACCTTAATATCCACAAGCTTTTTCATCACGAAGATGTTCACCGACAGCATCGCCGCAACTGCGATACAGGCCGGAATAAACAACCGGTGATCCAACACGTTGTCATAGTAGTTCGGATCAAGCAGGTTGATCCCAATCAGGGCCACAATCGGAAAGCCCGACAGGAACGCGCCCGACCACTTGGCCTCGGCGGTGATGGCGTTCACGCGGCGGAACAATTTGAACCGCGCGCGGATCACCTTGGACAGACCGGCAAGGATCTCGGCCAAGTTACCACCCGCCTGTTGTTGAATGGTGACGGCCACCGACAAGAAGCGCAAATCCTGATTGTCCAGACGTTCGGCCATCGCCTTAAGCGCCTCGGACACATCACGACCATAGGCGTTCTCATCCGCGATGATGCCCATTTCGGTGCCCAATGGATCGGGGACCTCTTCTGATACAATCGTCAACGCCGAGGCAAACGGGTGCCCCACCTTAAGGGATCGCACCATAAGTTCGACCGCATCGGGCAGTTGTTCTTCGATCATCGACATGCGTTTTTTGGCAAGGTTGGACACCCAAATGAACACCGCGCCGACGCCCATCCCAACGGACAGGGCGATCTTGACGGGGAAACTGGACGCGGTCCCGACCGACAGGCCAACAAAGGCGAACATCGCCAGACCGCCCATCACCATGATCAATTGCTGTGGCGTAAAGGCGATATTGGCCTTTTGGGCCTTATTTGCGAGGATCGAATAGAGCGGGATCGAACGCGATTTGATGTGCTGAGACATCTCCTTGCGCAATTGTTCCATGACCTCTTCGCGGCCACCGCCCTTTTCCATCATTTCAAGGCGTCGATTTATTCGGTTGTTAAGACTGATGGATTTCCCGAACACCAAAAGGTAGATCGCATTCACCAGCAACAACACCGAGATAAAAATCACGACATAAATGACAAGTTCTACTCCGACTTCCATTTTATCCTATCCCATCTTGGTGGGTTCGAAAATTGAGGCAGGCAAATCATACCCCCACATTTTGAACCGCTCAGAGAAGTGGCTGCGCACACCGGTCGCCGTAAAGTGACCGATAATTTTGTTTTCAGGGGTCAGACCGACACGTTGGAAACGGAAAATCTCCTGCATCGAAATAACGTCCCCCTCCATCCCAGTGATTTCCGTGATGGACGTCATGCGACGCGACCCGTCCTGAAGACGCGATGCTTGCACAATCAGATTAACCGCCGATGAAATCTGGCTTCGAACCGCCTTAAGGGGCATCTCGATACCGGCCATCGCGATCATGTTTTCCAGACGGGACACCCCATCGCGCGCCGAGTTGGCGTGAATGGTCGTCATCGATCCATCGTGACCGGTGTTCATCGCCTGAAGCATATCGATCACCTCTTCACCACGGGTCTCACCCACGATGATGCGATCTGGACGCATACGAAGCGCGTTTTTCAGACAGTCGCGCGGCGATACCTCGCCTTTGCCCTCAACGTTTGGCGGACGGGATTCCATGCGACCCACGTGCGTCTGTTGAAGCTGAAGCTCGGCCGTATCCTCAATTGTCAGAATACGTTCGTTGTTATCGATGAACGACGATAGCGCGTTAAGCGTCGTGGTTTTACCAGAACCCGTACCGCCGGATACAATCACGTTCAAACGAGTGGCAACGGCGGCCTGAAGATAGGCGGCCATTTCCTCGGTAAAGGCACCGAAATCCACAAGGTCATCAATGCCCAGCTTGTCTTTCTTAAACTTACGAATGGACACAAGCGACCCATCCACCGCAACCGGCGGAACCATGGCGTTGAAACGCGACCCGTCTTTCAGACGCGCATCCACATAGGGGTTGCTTTCGTCCACACGACGGCCCACGGCGGAAACGATCTTGTCGATGATCCGCAACAGGTGCTTTTCGTCCTTGAACGTAATGTCCGACAGCTCGAGCTTACCTTCGCGTTCCACGAAAATCTGCTGGGGACCATTCACAAGAATATCGTTGACCGTTTCGTCCTGCAAAAGCGGCTCAAGCGGACCAAGACCAGTGACCTCGTCATACAAATCCTGGGTCAGGGTCTGACGTTCTTCGCGGTTCAGCACCACGTTCATTTCGGCAAGGGATTCCAACGCGATGGCGGAAATCTCTTGGCGCAACTCAGCCTCGGTCGCGCTCTCAAGGGCGGAGAGGTTCAAGTTATCAAGAAGCTGTTTGTGAAGCTCTACCTTGATCTCAAACAGACGCTCTTTGCGTTTGATTTCCTTATCCGCAGGGCCGGCCTTGGCCGCGACTTGGGATGCCTTGCGAAGGGAGGCGGGCGCAGGTGCGGCGGCGGTCCCTTCCTTGGGCTTCGGCGCCTCTTTTGGGGCGGCCTTGGCAACAGGGGTGCGAGTGTCTGGTTTTTTGTACTTTGAAAACATTTACTTGCGTCTCTTTCTACTGCGCGACTTCATTCTTGTTCAAATCATGAAGCGACTTGGCAAGTTTCAGAATTTCTTTTCTAAGCGGGCATTTCGGGGCCGTCTCTGCAAGTGGAAGCCCGTGGTCCCCCGCCTGAGCGACGACTTTGGCGCCATCGGGCATTTGCAAATCGATCTGCACGTCCAGGCTCTCGGCCATGCGTTTGACCCGCGATTTACCCGCCATATCGGTGAACTTAGGCGCGCGATTAATCACATAGCGAAGCTTCTCATAGGCGAGATCCTCGGATTTCAAGGCGCGCACCATGCGCAACACGTTCTGTGCAGATCGCATATCCTGTTCGATCATCGCGAAATACACGTGGGCTTGGTTCAGAACGCTTTCGGTCCACCCCACAAGCGTCGAGGGCATATCGATGACGACATAGTCAAAGTTGACGCGCGCGATTTCCACCAACCGGTCGATGTCCTCTGGGCCCACCAAATCAAGCGGCAACATGTCCGCAGGTGCGGTCATCACGTGCAAACGCTCATTGAAACATTGAAGCGCCTGCATGAAGCTCTCGCTGTCCATAGATTCCGTGTCGGCCAGCAATTCGTAAATCGCTTCGCGGCGTGGCAAATCAAGAAAGGTCGAGATGCTCCCGAACTGAAGGTCGAGATCAAGGATACAAACGCGGGGCGGGTCTTTGGCGTCGATATTCGCCAATTCCCATGCAAGGTTCACCGCGAACGTGGACGCACCTGTGCCACCTGCCAATCCGTGAACCGGAAGAACAACCGCGCTTCTGTCATCAGCCGCCTTAAGGACCGTGCCCGTGGATTCGGGTGCTGCCGGTGCCACGGTTTCTTGAACCTCGGGCTTGGCGCTCAGACGATCAATCGCGGCGTGCAATTCATTTTCAGGAAGCGGATAAGGAACGAAATCATCTGCCCCAAGGCGCAACAGTTTATGGAGCGCAGCTGGGCTTACTTCGGCTGCAATAAGGATGACGCCGATCTGTTGCGATTTTGCCTGCAGGATAAGGTCGCCAATTTCGCCAAGCGCGTCTTCGTCGTCCTCGTCAACCGCAATGGCAACAAATTCAAGGGATTGGGCGTCTTCCTGTTCGAGGAACACCGCCGCATCATCAAAGGACAAATCCCCCCAGCTTTCGCCAAGCTTGGTTTCCATGTCCTCAATCAAAAGCTCGAAATTTTGCACGTCCCGCGAAATTGTACATGCGGTGATCGGTGCGGGTTCGGCCTGTAGTACTGCGCTCATCGTTCAAATCCTTATCGAAGACGACCCCGTTCTCGGGGGCCGCATCCCATGCATAGAATCACATGGGGTTTCTCGTTAGGATCTTTTTGAACTCCAATCTGGGCAACAATGGGGCCAAAACGGTTCCATTATCTGCCCAATTTGGAAACAGTCGCGAATTACTCGCTAGCGGAGCCCAGACCCGTCCCCAATGGGGTAAGGTTGGAAATGCTTGTCGCGCCTTCAACGAATTCACGGTAAATCACTGCGGCGTATTGGCCTTCGATCAGGGTATTGTGGTTCTGAACAAAGCCGGTGACCTCGGTCACAGTGCGACGATTGCGACGCTCTTCGCCTTGGGATGCCACAGCAAGCTCGGTCTCGCCACGGGACACAACGGCCTCAAGGCGGCTACGATCAATGCCAAGAGTCGTCAGATAGGACACAGCCGCATTCGCACGACGTAGGCCCAGACGTTGGTTATAGGCAGTAGAGCCCACCGCATCGGTATGCCCGTAAACACGGAACCGAATTTCAGGGAACTGACGGATCCAATCCGCCTGACGTTTCAACGTATCGCGGGCCTGTTGGTCCAGAGACGCACGGTTGAACGCAAAATTGATTGTGGTGTCGACCTCGGCCGCAAAGCGTTTTCCAAGGCTTTCGACTGCATTGATCTGACCCGTCTGAAGCGCGTGGTTGTTCGCCGTTGGGGCACCAAAGTGCCCCTCATTCAGGTTCTCACCAAGAGGGAGGTACCAATCGGACAACAATGCGTCGCCCCCCGAACAGGCGGTTACAAAAACGACGCTCATTGCGGCAACGGTGGATTTAGATGTCAAACGCATGGCTTACTCCAGAACATAACCGTAGGAGCCGCCAAAGTCTTGCTTTGCGACTTCGCCTGCGACGCCGTTGAATGTACGGTTCTTGCCGGCAACATTACCGAACATGAACATCTCTGCCTCAGAGGGCAAACGAATGCGATCCGTCGGAAGCGCAAGCGCCTCGCCGCGGGTCGGAGATACAAGATGTGGCGTTACGATAATCACCAACTCGGACTGGGCACGTTCGTATTCGGCGGACCGGAACAGTGCGCCCAGAACCGGAATATCGCCCAACCATGGCACCTGAGAATTCAGGTTGGTAAAGTCGTCCTGCAACAAACCGGCCACGGCAAAGCTCTCGCCGTCGCGCATTTGAACGGTTGTCGATGACCGACGTGTCCGGAACGCGTCAATTTCAAACCCATCGATTTCAATGCCGTTGCTGGCATCGATGGACGACACAGAGGTCGCCAATTGAAGGTTGATGATATCGCCTTCGGTCACAGTCGGGATAAAGTTCAATTCAACGCCGAACGGTTTAAATTCGATGGTGGTAGTGTTGTTCTGCTGGGCGATTGGCACGGGGTATTCACCACCGGCAAGGAAAGTCGCCTCTTGGCCAGACATCGCGATCAGGTTTGGCTCGGCCAACGTGCGGACCACACCTTTGGTTTCAAGCGCCTCGATCAACAGATCAAATTCGATGTTACCGGCGTTAAAGCCGATGTTGAACGACCCAGGATTGTCGGCGCCTCCGGCGATGCCGGATGCGGTTAGGAACGAATTGCCCCCATCCGATGAGCCAGAAATCCCAAGGTTAGACGACAGGTTTTTGCTGACTTCGCGCTGCATCTCGGCAAACCGCACCTTCAACATCACCTGCTGGGCGCCGCCCACAGTCATCAGGTTGGACACACGTTCCGGCGCATAGCGTTCCGCAAGATCAAGCGCACGTTGCATACGCACGATGCTGGAAACGGTACCGGACAGAACAATACCATCGTTGGCGGTGCGCACTTCAATGGGCTCATTCGGAAGAATTTGACCAAGACGTTCTTTGAATTCGGCGATATCGCGTTCAACACGTACATCCACATTGGCAATCAACGACCCGTCAGCAGCCAACAACGTAAGTGTCGTGCGACCAGGTTCTTTACCCAATACATAGATGGTGCGATCCGTCAGCGTCGACAAATCCGCAATCGCTGGGTTCGCGATCGATACCTCGGCAAAGGGGGTTTCACTTTCGACGACCACCGCGCGGTTCATGGGAACCGAAAGGGAACTCGCGGTTGTGTCGCGAAGAACCTTAAGGTTTTCGGCCTGCCCCGTAACTGGAGCCATTGTCGCAGTCAGGGCAAGGCCCAAAGCTGCTGCTTTAAATAACGTACTAATTTTCATATGACCTGCCTCTGCGATCACTGCCCACGCGGGTCTCTTTTGCCCGCTTTTGACGTCACCATGCCCCAAGATAAACAATAATGCAAGAATCATAGTGATTTGCGCATGTTGACCACATTCGATGCGGGCAAAGCTGAAACAACCTAGACACGAGTCTACCATTCGCTAGGGTGGCCGGATCAATTTTAAGGACCAACATGAATTTCCAAGCCATCGCCGAGGCGAGCCTTCCCATTCAAATCCACTTGGGCACTGTCGTGCTTTCGCTCATTGCGACACTTGCCATTGCCGTGATGAAAACAGGCACGCCGCGCCACAAATTCGCAGGGCGCGTGTTCGTGGTGATGATGGCAATCACGTCCATTTCATCGTTTTGGATCAATGAGATAGACATGTTCCGCGGATTTTCAATGATCCACCTGTTGTCGATCTTTGTCTTGATCAACCTGTTCTTGGGGGTACGTGCGGCGCGCAACAAACAAATCGCGCGCCATCGTCGCCATATGCGCGGAACCGCGATCTATGGCATTGGGATCGCGGGGGCATTTACGTTTTTGCCCGACCGCTTGATGTATGTGGTGTTCTTGGCACCGCTGTTGAACTAGCTCGCTGTCAAACCAACTGGCTCGGCCAGACCGTTGCTGCGACATGTCGCAGTCAGGGTGTTCGCCAGCAAACACGCGATTGTCATCGGGCCAACACCACCTGGAACGGGGGTGATCGCGCCGGCAACCTCGGATGCGGATGCGAAATCAACGTCGCCCACCAGACGGGTTTTGCCTTCGCCCTTTTCGGGGGCGGGGATGCGGTTGATGCCTACGTCAATCACGGTCGCCCCCTTCTTGAGCCAATCGCCCTTGATCATCTCGGAACGCCCAACGGCGGCAACAACGATGTCGGCGCCACGCACCACGTCCTCAAGGTCCTTGGTGCGGCTGTGCGCGATGGTCACAGTGCAGCTGTCGTTCAACAACAGTTGCGCGATTGGTTTGCCAACGATGTTGGAGCGGCCAACGACAACGGCGTTCAAACCAGACAGCGTTCCGTGGTGATCACGGAGCAACATTAGACAACCAAGCGGCGTGCACGGCACCATGGATTTCTGACCTGTGCCCAAAAGACCCACGTTGGAGATGTGGAACCCGTCCACGTCTTTGGCTGGGTTGATCGCATTGATCACAAGGTTCTCGTCGATGTGTTTTGGCAATGGCAATTGCACCAAGATACCGTTGACCGCAGGGTCATTGTTCAACTGTTCCACAATCGCCAAAACGTCAGCCTCGGATGTGTCCTCAGGGAGCTTGTGCTCAAAGCTGTTCATGCCGACCTCGACGGTCATCTTGTGCTTGCTGCGCACGTACACTTGGCTTGCGGGGTCTTCGCCGACCAACACAACGGCCAAACCGGGGGTGATGTCGTTTTCTTCTTTGATGCGGGCAACGTGTGTGGCCACTTGGGCGCGCACGTCTGCTGCGAATTCTTTGCCGTTGATAAGGGTCGCGGTCATTTCAAAATCCTTAGTCGTCGTTGCGGCCAAGATGCACTTCTTCGCGTGCAATCGACCAGTTGATAAGTTTGCGCCACAGGTCCTCGATAAGATCCTGGTCAAGCCCCGCCGTACCGGCATGCGCACGCACATTGTCCACAACCTCTTCGACACGTGCAGGGATATTCGCAGGAAGCCCGTTGCCCGATTTGATTTCGGCGGCACGATCAATATAGGTCGCACGGCGCGTGAGAAGCGCAATCAGTTCGGCGTCCAACGCGTCGATTTCGACACGAAGTTCGGACATGTCACGGCAATCTTTCGGCGCACGCATAATCTGTTCCTTTGGCGGTTTGCCCTGTCTTATCGCGGATGGACGAGGGTCTCAATGGGGCAAAACAGCACGAGGCGTGGAATCGAAAACGCCGCCCCGATATGGGACGGCGTAGGTGGTATTAATGTGGCTTATGCTTCGGGCGCGTCATCCGGTGTATCGTCGGACTTCGGCGCCGCCGCGGGGCTTGGCTTGGTCTTTGGAACGGCAGTCAGGCTTGGTTTGTCGTCCACCCCGTCGTCTTCGTCCTTATCTCCGAGCGTCTCGCCAGCCATGACCTTTTTGATCTCGGCACCCGTGAGGGTTTCGTATTCCAACAGACCCTGCGCAAGGTTTTCAAACGCCTCGCTCTTTTCGGTCAGAATGCGATATGCGGTGTCATAGCCTTCGTCGATCAAACGTTTCACTTCGGATTCGATCAACGCCTTGGTCTCGGCTGACACAGACAACCCGCCTGCCCCGTTGCCCTGATACCCTTCGGCGGCCACTTGGTAATCGATGTTACCGATCTTGTCGGACATACCCCAGCGCAGAACCATGGCACGGGCCAAGGAAGACGCCTGTTGGATATCACCGGATGGGCCGTTGGACACACCGTCTTCGCCGTATTTGATGATCTCGGCGGCCTTACCGGCCATCGTCATCGCGATCTTTTGGCAACATTCATCACGGTGCCAGTTCAGACGATCCATTTCAGGCAGGCTCATCACCATGCCCAGTGCGCCACCGCGTGGAATGATCGTCGCCTTATAGACCGGATCACATTTCGGCAGCTCAACACCAACAACGGCGTGGCCTGCTTCGTGATAGGCGGTCTTTTCTTTTTGCTCTTCGGTGATGACCATCGAACGACGCTCCGCGCCCATCATGACCTTGTCCTTGGCATGTTCGAAATCGTCCATCGCAACGAAACGACGGCCAATACGCGCAGCGGTCAGCGCCGCCTCGTTCACGAGGTTGGCAAGATCCGCACCAGAGAAACCAGGGGTCCCGCGGGCAATAATGCGAAGATCAACATCAGGGCCAAGCGGCGTTTTGCGCGCATGCACGCCCAGGATTTTCTCGCGGCCTTTGATGTCTGGGTTCGGCACGGTCACTTGACGGTCAAAACGACCTGGGCGCAGCAACGCAGGGTCAAGAACGTCACGACGGTTGGTCGCCGCCACGATGATGATGCCTTCGTTTGCTTCGAAGCCGTCCATCTCAACCAAAAGTTGGTTCAATGTCTGTTCGCGTTCGTCGTTCCCACCACCGTGACCTGCACCACGGGCACGGCCCACGGCGTCGATCTCATCGATGAAAAGGATACATGGCGCATTCTTTTTGGCCTGTTCGAACATGTCGCGCACACGGGATGCACCCACACCAACGAACATCTCAACAAAATCGGAACCAGAAATCGTAAAGAACGGCACGCCTGCCTCGCCCGCGATTGCGCGTGCAAGCAACGTTTTACCCGTACCGGGAGGGCCACACAAAAGCGCGCCTTTGGGGATCTTACCGCCAAGGCGGCTGAATTTTTGGGGGTTGCGTAGGAATTCTACGACCTCCTCCAATTCATCCTTCGCCTCGTCGATACCTGCAACGTCGTCAAACGTCACGCGGCCGGCCTTTTCGGTCAATAGCTTGGCGCGTGATTTGCCAAAGCCCATCGCTCCGCCTTTGCCGCCGCCCTGCATCCGGTTCATCATAAAGAACCAGAACGCGATCAACAGACCCACAGGAAGCAGAAGCGACAAGAGCGACATAAAGCCGGACTGTGCCTGTTTCACCGCGGTAACCGTCACGCCATTGGCGATCATCAATTCCGCAACACCGGAATCGTCTGGAACGATGGTCGCGTATGTCTGGCCGTCAGACCCGATATAGCGGACGTTTTCGCCATCAACAGTGGCAGAGGTCACAGCGCCGTTTTCAACAGCCTGAACAAGTTCGGAATAGCTTTTTTGGTTACCAATGGCGGCGTTCTCATCGGAGAACATCGTGAATAGGCCCAAAACAAGTAAAATTAGGATGGCCCAAAATGCGAACACGCGTGCGTTGCCCAAGAGAAATCTCCTCAGAAATCAGTGGCCAAGGAATCTGGCCTTTGGTCTAAAATAGGGATCACTGGCCAGAGTTCAATGCGTTATCATCGACCCAATGAAGGAATGATCGGTTTTTACCATCCCAATACCAAAATTGTTTCCAAATTGTGCGTGTGGGGCCGCGATAAGCCGGTCGTTGTCCCAGATACTTGGGGATGCGATCAGGGTTCGACGAGGAACGCCGCAATCGCGCCAGTTTTCGATCTGGGTTAATCCATCCACGCCAAGGGCACGAATATGGTATGTCGCGGGAATTTCAACAGAAAACGTCCAACGTGTATCCCAAACACCGTTTGCGCCGACCATATCACGCACGGCATTGTATTCACGGGCAATGCGGATCACGCCTTTGGCCTGTGTGATCTGACAGCCATGAAGCGTATGCCCCTGCCCGCCCGCAATCGCGCGCATCAGGTCGGTCATACCCGTCCCGCGTGGCACGTAATGCGCCGAGGCCACATAACACAATGCCGTGTTCAGGATGCGCCGTTTGATATCATCGGGTGTCTCGTCAAATGCTGTGCGGTCGATCAACACATCCCCGACCTGTTCAGTGCAGTGTTGTTTTGCAAAGGCAAGCGCAACCGCGGCCAGTGCTGTGTTGGCCTCCGCCAGTTGCCGTGCGACATCTGCAAGACGCGTCGCGGTCAGTCCGTGTTCGGCAAAGTCGGGCAAAGCATTGCGCATACGGACACGGTCATATGTAACGTCGTCGTTGGTCGGATCATCCACCCAACCCTGTCCTATCTCTGTCAAATACCCGCGAAGCATATCCCGCGAAAGCGTCAAAACCGGCCGCAGAAACCGCGTATCGTTTTCCCGCCAATCATCGGACATCGCCGCCAAGCCCGATAGACCTGCACCGCGCGCCAATCGCATCATGAAAGTCTCGGCGACATCATCGGAAGTATGACCAATCGCGACCGCATCCAGTGCACTGTCCCGCGCCCAATCCGCCAACAACCCGTACCGCGCATTTCTGGCCTCGGACAAAAGATTGCCGTCACCGGTCCAGCCCTCCCACTCCAGCGTGGTATGGGCAACCCCGTGTGCCGCGGCTGTCGACGCGACCATCGCGGCCTCAACCTTCGCGGATGCGCGCAAACCATGGTCGACTGTGGCGACACAAACAGTCATGCCGTGCAATTTGGCCAGATCAATCAGCCCACACATCAAGGCCATGGAATCCCCGCCCCCAGACACCGCAACCCCGATCCGCGCCATGGGGCGGGATGCAAAAAACGCGGCCAAAGCCGCGTTCAGTGGTGTCGTCAAAGATGCGTCCGATGTCATGCGCAGCCCAAATTACGGATCAATGAATTCGCCTGAAGCACCTCTTCTGCGTTGGGGAACCGCACCCCAACTTCGCCAAGCGTCACGCAGGCTTCGTTGATTTGCCCCAGTTTCGAAAGGGAAATCCCAAGGTTCAACAAGGCTTCGGCGGCGTGGGCGCCTGTTGGCTCACCGGAATAACTCTGAAGGAAAGAACGCGCCGCATTGGAGATATCCAATTGTGCATCAAGCGCAAATCCGCGACGCAAATGCGCCTCAGAGGTCAAGGCACTTGCAGGGTATGTCGCGATAAAGGTCTCGAACATGGTGGCCGCGCCCGCATGGTCATCCGCCGCAAAGGCCGCCATCGCCGCGTCAAAATCGGCGCGCTCACCCACCGCCAAAGCGGGGCCCGCATCAGGCACCACAACCGGCGTCGCAGGTGCTTCGACATCACCGCCCAAGGTCGTCGTCACCCCAAGCGTGGACACATCGCCGCCCTCAAGTTCGACCAGACGGAATTCAAGATCGCCAATCCGGTTCGTCCCATCGGCAACGACCCGCCCAACGCGGAATTCGAGCTCTTCTGTTTTGCCAGTCAGACGTTGGAGTTCGGTCTCAATCGCATTCACACGATCAAGCAACGTGTTCCCCCCAACCGCAGGCGCAGGGGCACCCGTGGTGGACAGCTCACGTTTGAGCCGCTGAATTTCGACGTAAACAATCGACAGCTCCTGACGGATATCCGCAAGGGTCTGATCCTGTGCGACACCAACAGTCGGCGTCACGAACATCAACGCAGCAATTACAACGGCCCGAATACCCATGACAGATCTCCTAGAAGCCAGCGCCAGCGGACAGAACGGTCACGCCGCGACGGTTTTGGGAATAGCATGCCTCGGTCGAGCAAATCTCAATCGGGCGTTCCTTGCCATAGGTCACAGTCTGAAGACGGGATTGCGCAACCCCTTGGGATACAAGGTATTCTTTGACCGAATTCGCACGACGCGCGCCCAATGCAAGGTTGTATTCACGTGTGCCCTGTTCGTCGGCGTGACCTTCGATGATCGCGCTGAAATCGGGGTTGATCACCAACCAATTCGCCTGCGCCGCAAGGACAGAAGTCGCCTCAGCGCCAAGGGTGCTTTCGTTTACGGCGAAGAGGATGCGGTCCCCAACGACCTGATTGAAATAGGCCGCGGTTGTCGGATTGCTTGCCGCATCGGCGCCAAACCCGCCGGTGCCGTTGCCATTGGCGCCGAACCCACCGTTCACATCATCGCCAAGATAATCACCTGAGTTGTTACATGCCGCAAGGGCCACGACCGCCGCGAAAAGCGACAATTTTGAAAGAGATTTCATCGGTATTTCCCGTTTTTATTGGCTCGTTTTGATTAATCTAGCACGCGCGCCCCCTTTTGGGAACGCACGTGTTTGTTAGGTGTTATTTCAACAATGGCGACCACGCCGGATCAGACGCCGCCGAGGGTGTCCCCACCCGTTTGAGGTTCCGACCAGACACGTCCACGGAATACAAAGATGCGGTGCCGTTTGCGCCTTGGGTTTCGCGGGTGAACATGATGACGCGCCCATTCGGCGACCACGTCGGGCCCTCGTCCAAGAAGGACGTGGTCAACAGACGTTCTTCGGTGCCATCGTTGCGCATCACGCCAATGTGGAACCGGCCGCTGTCTTGTTTGGTAAAGGCCACCAGATCACCACGTGGCGACCAAACCGGCGTGCCATAGCGCCCTTTGCCAAAGCTGATGCGCTGAGCGTTGCCGCCATTCGCGGACATCACGTACAACTGTGGGCTGCCGCTGCGGTCACTTTCGAACACGATCCGGTTTCCGTCTGGTGAAAAGCTGGGTGCGGTTTCAATGGACGGCGCGGTGGTCAAACGGGTCGCGCGACCCGAGGCCAAATCCATGCGGTAAATGTCAGAGTTGCCACCCGCGGACAGAGAATAGACAACCGTGTTGCCATCGGGCGAGAACCGCGGCGCAAAGGTCATAGTACCGTTTTGCGTCTCAAGCGCCCGTTTGCCCGCACGCGCCACATCCAGCAGATAAATCTGCGGGAAACCCGTTTCATAGGACGTATAAAGAACGCGGTCGCCAGTCGGCGAGAAACGCGGGGCCAGAACGATGGACGACGCATCGGTCAGGAACTGAACCCCTGCGCCATCGTAATCCATGATCGCGAGACGTTTCTGACGGGCGTTTTTCGGGCCCGTTTCATTCACGAACACGACACGGCTGTCGAAATAGCCGCTCTCGCCGGTTATGCGGGAATAAACCGTATCGGCAACCTTATGCGCCAAACGACGATAGCTGGCGCGGGTGCCACCGAACTGCAAGCCTTCGCCCAAGGGCGCGCCGGTGAAGACGTCAAACAGGCGAAACTTGACGGTGACGCGGTCGCCCTGCACCGTCACGGCGCCGGTGATCAAGGCCTGCGCGTTGATCGCGCGCCAATCGGCGTATTGGACGGGGCTGTTGAAGGCGGTGATCTTGGAGATATGCGCCGCCTCGGGGATGGCGCGAAACAGGCCAGATCCCTGAAGATCGGAAATCACCACGTCGGAAATTTGTTTCGCCAGCGCGGGATCGCCCCCTTCGGACAGGAACGTCGGCGCCGCAAACGGAAGCGGTTCGATCACCCCATCCGTCAATTCAATCTTGAGCACAGCATGTGCGGGCATCGCCCAAAGGCAAAGCAAAGTTAGGAAGACGGTGAGTGATCTAAATAGGGTCATCTGAGTCTCATGTTTTCAGGATTGAAAGTGATTTCGATTTCGCGCCAAGTCTCGTATTTTTCTGCGGGCAAATCAATTTTTGATTGGCACCGAAGGATCGCGCGGCGTGCGGCCTCATAGGCGATATTGGTTGCCGATTCCGTTGATCCGTTGGACGAAACCAAACGAATGTTGGACGGCTTGGCCTCGGGGGTCATGTCCATGCCGACGACCACGGTGGTGCGTTGGGCCTCGGTCGAGGACGTGCCGATGTTCCAACAGCTTGAGATCGCGACCCGAAGCGCATCGCGTTCGCCGCCGGTCAAGGGCGGGCCAACGGCGGCGTTGCTTGGCGCGGATTGGCCTGCGGCCTCGGGGGCGGCATCGTCGTCGGCTTGGGCCTCGGTCAGGGCGGCGAGGATATCAAGCTGTGACGGCGCGGTTTCGGGTTCTGCCGGTTCTGGTGTCGTCAGGCGCAGGTTCGCAGGGCGCGCGGTTGGCACGCGTGTGCGGCTCGGCGCGCTTGCGGTTGGCGCTGGGACCTCGATAATGTTTACCTCGGGCTGAACGATGGTCACCGCGGCCTCGGGGGCGGCAGGAGTTTCATCAACCGGATCGGGTGTCTCGCTTGGGGTTGGGCTGGTCGCGTCAACGGCCACGTCGGCGACGTCCAATTCGGGTTCGCTTGGGGCGACCGGAACGGGGGCCACGCGGTCGATATCGCTTGGCGCGGGTGGTTCGGTTTCGACGGGGGTGTCGGGCGCTTCGGGTTCAACGGGTGGCACGACTTGGGCCTCGACCACGGGTGTGGGTTCGGGCGGCGTCGGCGCGGGATCCTGTTCAACGGGGCGCGGCTGCGGCACAGGCGAAGACACGGTTGGTTCCGTGTCCGGCGTCGGTTCAACCGGTGTTTCGGCGGGTTCGGGTGCTTCGACGCTTGGCGCATCGGATGTCGCATCAGGGCTGGTTTCTGGCGAACGCAATTCCGCGAATTGCGCCTCAGACAGCAGTGAGAACTGCGACACGTCCTCTGGTGGGCGTTCGTCTTCGGTCTGAAACATGCCGCCAAACAACAGCACAGTGATCAGGCCAGCGTGCCCAATCCCAGATATATAGGTGCCGGTCCGCATCCCTAGCCGTCCTGCCCCGCAAGGGCCGGTCCACCAGTGTCGGTCACCAATCCAATGTCATTAAAGCCAGCCGCATTGAGCGCGCCCATAACAGTCACAACCGCCTCGTATGGGATGGCCCCATCGGCACGGATATAGACCTTTTGGCTTTCGCGTTCGGCGGCAATCGCGCGCAATTGGTTGA
Organism: uncultured Halocynthiibacter sp.; assembly: GCA_947503035.1. Taxonomy (GTDB): domain Bacteria; phylum Pseudomonadota; class Alphaproteobacteria; order Rhodobacterales; family Rhodobacteraceae; genus CANNCD01. Next base: position 105,198 of record CANNCD010000006.1, on the reverse strand, counting down.
TCAAAGTGGCCTGTTCGACCTCGGTTTCCATCAACACCACGCGGCCATCGGCGGCCAAGGTGATGGTGAGGGGCTCTTCTGCCTCGCTTGGCAATGCGCCCGCGGCGGTTTTCGGCAATTCAACTGGAACACCCACCGTCAACAACGGTGCGGCCACCATAAAGATGATCAACAACACCAACATCACATCCACGAACGGCGTCACGTTAATTTCGGACATCGCCGCCGAGCGGCCACCGCGACGACGGCGACGACCGCCCCCGCCTGATTTTTGGATCACACCCGCGCCCATATCAGCTGTCCAACTGACGGCTTAGGATGGTGGAAAATTCGTCTGCAAAGGCCTCATAGCCAGACAGGATACGGTCGCTGTCAGCGGATAGTTTGTTGTAAAACACAACGGCAGGGATCGCCGCCAAAAGTCCAAGACCGGTTGCCAGCAACGCCTCGGCGATACCGGGGGCCACAACGGCCAAGTTGGTGTTTTGCTGCGCAGCAATTTCGATGAACGCGTTCATGATGCCCCAAACGGTGCCGAACAAACCAACAAACGGCGCGGTAGAACCAACCGTCGCAAGGAAAGAGTGCCCCGCGGTCAGGGTTTCGGATTCTTTGGCAATCGCCACATCCATGGAACGGTCGATACGTGCGGCGGCACCTGCGATCAAACCACCGTCTTCGCGGTGGCTGCGTCGCCATTCGGTCATGCCCGCGACGAATACCTTTTCGGCACCACCCGTGGGGGCCGCACCAATTTGGTCATACAATTCATCCAAGGGCTCACCAGACCAGAACGCGCGATCGAACATCGCCGCTTCGGTGCGGGTTTTGCGATAAAGGATGATGTTCTGCACGATAATCGCCCAAGCCCAGAAGGACGCAGCGATCAACATGATCATGACAAGTTTTACGACAAGGGTTGCACGCGCAAAAAGCGCCCAAAAAGAGAAATCGATCTCATGTGCGAGGGCAAGTGTTTCTACTTCCATCGGTCCTGCTCTATCTAATAAGGGCGCGTGCGCCCGCCTGTTTGGCCTGTTTTGGCTCTATTTAGATAGATCAGTAACGGATTATCAGGGGGAATGCCAACATTTGCGCGTCATTTTGCGAAAAAGGGCGGATTATCGCAGGCGTTCACGCAAAATTGCCGGTAACCGCGCGGGGCGACCCGTGTCATTCATCGCCGCAAGGGTGACGATCGCGGTAAACAGAACGGCATCATCGCGGCGCACCTCTTGGCGCAGGATGATGCGCGCACCGCCGATATCATCGACGGTGGTGACCACGTCGAGCATGTCATCGAATTTCGCCGCGCCGGTGTAATCCGCCTCAAGCCGGCGCACGACGAACACAACCCCTTCGGATTTCAACGCAACCTGATCAATCCCCACCTCGCGCAGCATCTCGGTGCGGGCGCGTTCGATGAACTTGAGGTAATTGGCGTAATACACCACCCCGCCGAAATCGGTGTCCTCATAATAGACGCGAACGGGGAAATGATGGGTCATTCGAGCGTGCCCATCCGTGCAAACAGACGAAGCGCGTGGGACGCATCATCCGCCGCCACCGGCATGATGGGATCATAGGCCGCGCGGATCAGCTCTGCGATTTCTGGACGAAGGATCAACGCACCCGTGTCAGGGAAAATCGCCAACGGGGACTGCGTCGAAAACGCGCCATCGCCCCATGTAACGATTGACTGCACCATCTGCCCCAACGCCAATGTGTCGGCGGGCATATCAAGCATCTCGTCGGTCATGCGGATGAACATGAAACAGGCCTGAATGGCGTTGTCCTTGTCAAACCGGAAAATGCGATACTGGGTCGCATCCGCCGCCTGAAGGCGGGGCACAAGGGTCGCCAATTCGGGGATCAATTCGTCCAGTTTGGGCGTCTCGGCCAACTCGGCCCAGTCGCGCATGAAGAACACCATCATGTTGCTGCCAAGTTCGCTATCGAGTTCGTCCATCGTATGACCCGCAAGGGTACAGACGGCCTCGGCGGCGCCTTTGACGACACCCAATGTGGCCTCGTCAACGCCAAACACCACCGGCACAATCGGGCGGCCCCAGCGGGCAAACCCATAGGTGCCATCGGCGCGGGTGAACATTTTTTCGATTTCGGCAGGTGTCATCATGGTGCGTTCCGTCAATTGATGGCGCTGGCATAAACCGTTGCGAGGCGCGGTTCAACCTTCGTCGAACATATCGTCCTGTCCCACGACACGCGGCGCGGTCAGACCCAGATGGGTCCATGCCTTGGCCGCCAACATCCGTCCGCGCGGCGTGCGTTGCAGCAATCCCTGTTGCAACAGATACGGCTCGATCACCTCTTCAAGCGCGTCACGGCTTTCGGAAAGCGCGGCGCTCATGGTTTCGATGCCGACGGGGCCACCGCCGTAATTCTCGGCGATTTGCGTCAGGTACCGACGATCCGCCCCATCAAGCCCAAGGTGATCCACCCCAAGCCGCGTGAGCGAGCTATCGGCGATTTCTTTCGTAATCCGTCCATCCCCGTCGACCAGCGCGAAATCGACAACACGCCGCAGCAATCGCCCCGCAATACGCGGCGTGCCACGGGACCGACGGGCGATTTCATGGGCGCCATCGGGATCACAGGGGATGTTCAACAAACGCGCGCCACGGGTTACGATTTCATGGAGCTCGGCGATTGTGTAGAATTGCAGACGTGTCGGGATGCCAAACCGATCGCGCAGCGGCGTGGTCAAAAGGCCCAAACGCGTGGTCGCACCGACAAGCGTGAATGGCTGAAGTTCAATCCGAACGGTACGCGCGGCGGGGCCTTCGCCGATCACAAGGTCGAGCTCAAAATCCTCAAGCGCGGGATAGAGCACCTCTTCGACTGCGGGATTAAGACGGTGGATTTCGTCGATGAACAGGACATCGCGCGCCTCAAGGTTGGTTAGGATCGCGGCAAGGTCACCGGCCTTGGCCAAGACAGGGCCGGACGTCATGCGAAAATTCACGCCAAGTTCGCGCGCCATGATCTGGGCCAGGGTCGTTTTCCCCAAACCGGGCGGGCCGTGGAACAACACGTGATCCATCGCCTCGCCACGCTGTTTGGCGCTTTCGATAAAGACCCGCAGGTTGGCGCGCGCGTCCTCTTGGCCGATAAATTCATTCAGGCCCTGCGGACGCAGCGCACGGTCGTGGTCGCCGGATTTTGCCTCGGGACGTAGGTCGGGATCGGCATCAATCATGGTCTATCCCTTTGGCGCGAGCAATTTCAGAGCCTCGCGGATCAACGTAGACGTATCCGCCCCGTCATGATCACCAGCGGCGGTGGCAACGGCACTCGCGGCTTCGCTGGGGCCATAGCCAAGATTGCTAAGCGCGCTGAGTGCGTCGGCCTGCGCAGCTGCATTTCCGGCGGCCTTGGATTGTTTCGCGGTCTTTTTCGGTTTCGGCGCAGGGGCCGGCACATCACCGTCGTCAATCACGTCCGCCTCGAGGGCGTCATGGGCATCGCCCCCCATGGCCATCACAGCCGGCGCCTTGTCTTTCAATTCATTCACGACACGTTGTGCAAGTTTGGGTCCAACCCCCTGCGCCGCCTTTACCGCGCCCCAATCGCCAATCGCAATCGCACGGCTGACTCCATCGGCACCCAACGCGCCCATGATCGCCATCGCCGCCTTGGATCCGACCCCTTGCACCGAGGTCAGCAACCTGTGCCATTCCTTTTCAACCAGCGTCGGAAAGCCAAACAATTGCATCAAGTCCTGACGCACGACGTGTTCTGTGTACAAGGCCACCGCCTCGCCCGCGTTGGGGATCATGGCGCGGGTGCGTTCGGAGACATAAACGATATATCCAACGCCGCGCACATCGATCAAAACGTGGTCTGTCGATTTGTAGTCTACAATTCCGGAAATCTTACCAATCATACGCCTGCCGCCTGTAGTGCTGCTTTGTATCTGTCATTTGCTTGCCCTTTATAGGCATGGGTGATCGCAATCGCCAAGGCATCGGCCGCATCGGCGGATTTGAATTCGGCACTTGGGAGCTGCATCTTGACCATATGTTGGACCTGCACCTTATCGGCGTGCCCCACACCCACGACGGTTTTCTTGACCTCATTCGGGGCATATTCGCCCACGGTCAAACCGGCCTGCGCCGGCACCAGCAACGCAATACCGCGCGCTTGGCCCAGTTTCAGGGTCCCAACACCATCTTTGTTCACAAAGGTTTTTTCAACAGCCGCGGTTTCGGGTTTGTATTCGCGCAAAACGTCGGTCAGTTGCCGATGCAAGGACAACAACCGTTCCGGCAATTCCTTGCCTTCAGAGTGGACAACGCCACTGGCGATATAAGAAAGACGGGTGCCTTGGGCGTCGATGACACCCCACCCCATATTTCGCAAACCGGGATCGATACCCAAAATACGCATGCTGCTCTCGCTTTGTTCTGTTTTGAAACAGAACTAGCACGAAACGCGAACATTTGCCAATGGCAAAGCCCGCGTTTCGTCCGAACCATCACATTCGGCTAGCTCTAAACGTAGTCCGCAGCCTTGCGGAACACGTCGTGAAGGGCTTCTGTTACCGGATCAAGGGTCATCACCTTGGCCCCTATCGCTTCGAATGACGTGCCTTCGGACAGCTTCGTCACGCGATCTTGATAGAGTGTCTCGCCAAGGGAGAATACCAGAAACGCCTTCAATACGAATAGGCCAGCAAGAGTAAGAACGATCCCCTTAAACGGGAACCGATAGGATGAGCGCGGCTTCAAAACCACAAGACCATCGCGGCTTACGCGATGCACATAGCCGCCGGAGATTTTCCGACGACGTTTTTCGATACGTCCAATACGACGATCAAAGTCTTTAAATCCATAATATGCCATAACATGGCCTCATACACTGGCCCCCACCAACGTATGAACAGGTTAGCTACAATTTTGCCTTATTTCAAACAAAACTGTGTTTAACCCATGTTTTACAGGGTTAACGGCGTAATGTTAGGGTCGTCCAGTCAACAATCTCGTCCCTTTTGACAAGATTAAATCCATTCTCGATATAAACGGCGATTACGTCGTCCGCTTGTTCGTTAAGAATCCCCGAAAGAATCGCATATCCATCTTTTCCGATATTCGCGGCCATATCCGGTGCAAGCGCCACAAGCGGCCCCTTGAGGATATTCGCGAAGACCAAATCATATGGCGCCTTGGCCAAAAGATCGGGATGGCCAAAGCCGGCCGCCTCAAGACAGGTGACGCGGCCCTGCATGTCATTAGCGATCACATTGGTTTCCGCAACGGCCACGGCGACCTCGTCGATATCGCTTGCGACAACGGGGTTCGGCCAGATTTTCGCCGCAGCCATGCCCAGAACCGCGGTGCCACAACCGATGTCCGCCACGTTTTCGCCCACGAAACCGTCATTGGCCAAGGTATCAAGTGCACGAAGGCAACCAAGCGTCGTGCCGTGGTGGCCGGTGCCGAATGCCATGGCCGCTTCGATCAATAGGCCGATTTTGTTTTCAGGAAGGTCCGCCGCGTCGTGGCTACCGTAAACAAAGAACCGCCCTGCCTCGACCGGTGGCAATTCGCGTTTCACATGGGCGACCCAATCGATATCCGGAACCTCGGACACGACAAACGGATTGGTGTCGAACATGGTCTGCAACAGGGCAAGACCCGCCGCGTCTGGTTCCTCGGTGAAATAACCACCCACTTCCCACAGGCCGGACCCGTCTTCGATCTCAAACACGCCGACGCCGTATGGTTCGGGCGTCATGTTTTCCATCGCATCCGCCAAAGGTTGGGCGTTGTTTTTGGACTTCATCGTGGTCAGGGCGGTATATGTGGGCATGGTCGGACCTTTGTAAATAAGTTGTCCGAGGCCTACGCCGCATGGACCAAGGCGTCAAGCCTTGGCCTGTTTTTGCTAGGTCGGCAGACCAATGGGACAGGTCACGCCGGTGCCGCCGATGCCGCAGTACCCGTCGGGGTTCTTGGACAGGTATTGTTGGTGATAAAGTTCGGCATAATAGAACGCACCCGCCGGTTCGATTTCCGTTGTGATCGCGCCATAGCCCGCCGCCAAAAGAGTGGGACCGAAGTCGACCTTGGACGTGCGCGCGGCCTCGGCCTGTGCATCCGAGAACGTATAGATGCCGCTGCGATATTGGGTACCGCGGTCATTGCCTTGGCGATTGCCTTGGGTCGGGTCGTGGCCTTCCCAGAACACCTTGAGCAGCTCGGCGTAAGACACGACCGAAGGATCAAAGATCACGCGAACCACTTCGTTGTGACCGGTCGCGCCCGAACACACCTCTTCGTAGGTCGCGTTTTCGGTATATCCTGCGGCATAGCCCACCATCGTGGTGATCACGCCTGGGATCTGCCAGAACATGCGTTCAACGCCCCAGAAACAGCCCATGCCGAACATGGCCTCTTCTGCGCCTGCGGGGACGGGCATAAGGATGTCGTTGCCAAACACATGATGCACACCGGATGTCAAAATCGGCGTCTCGCGCCCCGCGATGGCGGTGTCTTTGGTCACTTCTGTCACTTTCTTGGTCAATCCGAACATGGCGATCTCCTCATGTGTTGTCCCACCCTATATAGGGGGGCCCAGCGCCCAATCCTAGGGGCGCGAGAAAACGGTTTCGTTACCTTTGGACGGGTGGCGTGGGATCAACAGCGCCAACAGGAACGACCCCGAGGCCACCGCCGCCGCAAAGATGAACACCGCCGCCGGTGACACGATCCACAACAGGCCCAACAGCACCGGCAAGAACACCGCCGCGATGTGGTTGATCGTAAACGCCACCGCGGCCGTGGGCGCGATATCGGCGGGATCGGCGATCTTTTGGAAATAGGTCTTCAACGCCAGCGCCAGCGCGAAAAACAAGTGATCCAGCACATAAAGCGCGGACGCAATCAAAACGCCCCAGCCAAAGAAGTAGATGCCGCCATAGGCCAGAAACACCAGCACAAGCCCTGCGTATTCAAACAACAACGTGCGCCGTTCACCAAACCGCGCCACGGCCTTGCCCATCAAGGGGGCGGCCATCATGTTGATCACAAGGTTGATCAGATAAAGCGATGTGATCTCATGCACGTCATAGCCGAACTTTTCGACCATCATGAAACCGGCAAACACCACAAAAATCTGACGGCGCGCACCAGCAAAGAAGTTGAGCACATAATAGAGCCAATAGCGTTTGCGCAGGATCAGCTTTTTGGTTTGCGGGTTCGGGGTTTCGAACTGGGGATAGGCCACGAAACAGAACAGCGCGATTAATGCCGTCACGCCGCCCGTCGCCAAATAGACGGTGGTGTATTCAAGGCCGAGCTGTTCCCACGTCGAGATGATCCCGAGGTAGATCACAAGTGTCGCCGCAGATGCCGCCGCTGACAGCCAGCCCAACATCTGGGGCGCGCGGTCCTTGGCGATCCATTGCAATTGCAACGACTGGTTCACGGTTTCATAATAATGGAACCCGATGGACGACAACATGGTGATGGTCAAAATGCCCCCCATGGTAGGGAAATGCGCCGTCACCGCCGTTGCAACCCCCAACAAGGCAAGCGACACGACGATCAACACCTGTTCGCGCATGAACAACAGAACCGCGATCACGCCAATGGCCAAAAACCCCGGAATCTCCCGCACGGAATGAAGCAAGCCAATGTCCGCACCGTCAAAATCCGCGACCTCGATCACAAAGTTATTGAGAAGCGCAAGCCACGTCGAAAACGCAATCGGCATCGCAATCGCCATCGCAAACAACATCGCAATCGGACGGCGCCAGATCGGCAATTCATGGGAACGGGTGGTGGAAAATGTTTTCATGCATCCGCATTACGCCGATCCCCGCGTTTTGGGAAGTCAACAAATGCCGTTTATCCTGTGCGTCACCGCACGACGGATTGTGCAGCTACAAAAGCTGTGCAATCGCGCGCCCGATTTCGGTCGCCGTGGCGGCATGGGGCAATTCGCGTGTTTCAAGACCGACGCGCCCCCCGTCAAAGGCAAAATACCCCTGCATGGGTTTCTGTTTATCAAAGACGATGGTGTCTTGAAACTCCGTGATATCGATCAGTTCAGCGTTGCGATTGAATCGCTCTTTGCCCATGTCCAACATCGCACGGATACGTTCAATATTCGCTTTGAACCGCGCGGTCTCGACATCAAACGATACAAAATCCGTTCGTCCCACCAAGCTTGGCGATAGATCAAGCGCCCCTCGCACCGCATGGCCCAACACGTCGAAATCACGAATGCCAATGATATGATCCTCAACCCCATCGTCGGGCCAGATCGTGCGCGCGGGCACCACAGGCAGGGCAATAGCATGGGTTTCAAATACATAGAGGCTACAGCGTTTATAGCGGCACTGTTGCGCGTGATATTTCCGTTTTGCGACATAGGATCGAAGTGATCGGATCATAACGCCCCCTGACGGCCCTAATAAAAACTCTGCGGATCAATATCGATGGCCACCCGAAGCGAACCGCGCAGTTTGAATTGTCCGGCCCATTGATCAAGCGCACGTTGCAGCGGCGCGGCCTTGTCGGCCTTGACCAACAGACGCACACGGTGACGGCCGCGGACCTTGGCGATGGGGGCCGGTGCGGGGCCATAGACCTGTGCGTTGATGGCCTGTAACGGGCCGGTTTGGCGGGCCATCGCATTGCCCAGATCAAAGGCCTGCGCGGAATCCTCGCTTGAGATCACAACCCCCGCCATGCGGCCAAAGGGCGGCACACCCGCCGCCTCGCGCTCGCGGGCCTCGGCACGCCAAAAGCCCTCTTCGTCACCGGCGATAATCGCACGGATCACGGGGTGTTCGGGTTGGCAGGTCTGGAGCAACGCGATGCCCTTTTTGGTGCTGCGCCCCGCACGGCCCGCCACCTGTCGCATCAATTGGAACGTACGCTCGGCGGCACGAAGGTCGGATCCTTGCAACCCCAGATCGGCATCAATCACCCCCACCAGCGTCAGCAGCGGAAAGTTATGCCCCTTGGCCACCAATTGCGTGCCGATGATGATGTCTGCCTCGCCCTCGGCGATCTCGTGGATTTGTTCCTTGAGCGCACGGGCAGAGCCAAACAAATCAGACGACAGAACCGCAACGCGTGCATCGGGGAACCGCGTCTTGGCCTCTTCGGCCAGACGTTCCACACCGGGGCCAACAGGGGCAAGTTTATCTTCGACCTCGCATTCGGGGCATTTCGTTGGGATCGGTTTGGTTTCGCCACATTGGTGACAGACCAGACGGTTCTGGAACCGGTGTTCCACCATCCGCGCATCACAGTGATCACAGCCCACCTGATGCCCACAGGCCCGACAAATCGTCAGCGGCGCAAAGCCACGGCGGTTGATGAACAACAGGCTTTGTTCACCCCGTTCAATCCGCGCGGTGACTTCTTTCATCAAGGTCGGGGAAATCCAGTGGTTGCGCTCCATGGTTTCGCTGCGCATGTCAATCGCGCCCATATCCGGCATCACCGCATCGCCAAATCGCGACGTCAAATCGATCCGATCGTATTTGCCTTGATCCGCATTGACCCATGTTTCAAGCGACGGCGTGGCAGACGCCAAAACCACCCGCGTGTTACACATCGAGGCGCGCAGAACCGCCATGTCGCGGGCGGAATACAAAACGCCCTCTTCCTGTTTATAGGATGTGTCGTGTTCCTCATCGACGATGATCAGACCCAGATCGCGAAATGGCAGGTACAGGGCGGATCGCGCCCCCACGACCAATTCCACGCCACCATCGCCAACCATTTTCCAGACCCGTCGCCGTTCGGTCATGGTCACGCCGGAATGCCATTCGGCGGGCTTGGCCCCGAACCGTTTTTCCACGCGGTCCAAGAACTGGCTAGTCAAGGCGATCTCGGGCAACAGAACCAAGGCCTGACGCCCCGCGCGCAGGCATTCGGCGACGGCCTCCATATAAACCTCGGTTTTACCCGATCCTGTCACACCCTTTAACAACGTGGTGCCGTATTTGCCCGACCGCACGCCGTCGGCCAATTTGTCGGCGGCCTCTTGTTGGTCATCGGCCAGCTTCAATCCCGGCAAAGACGGGTCCAGCACGGGGAATGGCACATCGCGCGGGCTGTCGACCTCGGCCACGACGCCCTGTTCAACGAGGCCCTTTATGACGCTGGATGTGACCGCCGCCTCATCGGCGAGTTCTTTTAACGTAAATGACGCCTCGGGGAATTCGGCCAATGCGTCCAACACCTTACGGCGGGCGGCGGTTTCCCGCGTGGGTTCGCCGGTGCCGCGACGGTATACTTTGCGCATCGACGGTGGATCGCCCAACCCCGGTGCGCGTGTCGCAAGGCGCACCATCTGCGACATCGGCGTCAGGGTATAATTCGCCACCCGTTCCAAAAATCCGCGCATATCGGGTGTCATCGGTGCCACATCCAGCACTCGGATCGCGGCGCGGACCTTATTTATATCATAGCCCCCCTGCCCGCGGCCCCAGACAATGCCCAACACCTTGCGCGGGCCAAGCGGCACCTCGAGGAACGCGCCGACAAAACAGCCCCCCTCGGGCGCCTTATAGTCCAGCAACCGATCCAACGGTTCGGCCGTGACCACGGAAATCAGATCCCCAGCGGCAAAGAACGATTGATCTGACACGCCGCGACTCCTTTGGGGTTTCTTGATGGCTCGGTCTAGGGTACACAGTCCAAGAAAATTGGCCAACCCATTCAGGAACACCGAAATGAAATTCTTTGTTGATACCGCAGACGTAGAAGCCATCGCCGAACTTAACGATTACGGCATGGTTGACGGCGTCACCACAAACCCATCCATCATCATGAAATCCGGCCGTGACATCATGGAAGTCACCAAAGAAATCTGTGACCTTGTTGACGGTCCAGTTTCCGCAGAAGTCGTGTCCATGGATTTCGAAACAATGCTGGCCGAAGGTCGCAAATTGGCCGAGATCGCGGAAAACATCTGCGTGAAGGTTCCATTGACTTGGGCCGGTCTTCAGACCTGTAAGGCGCTGTCTGACTCTGGCACCAAAGTGAACGTGACGCTTTGCTTCTCTGCGAACCAAGCACTGATCGCCGCCAAAGCTGGCGCGTCCTTCATTTCCCCATTCGTTGGTCGTCTTGACGACATCAACATCGATGGCATGGAATTGATCGAAGACATCCGCAGCATCTATGACAACTACGATTTCAACACTGAAATCCTTGTGGCATCGATCCGCACTGTGAACCACATGAAAGAGGCCGCAATCATCGGCGCAGACGTGGCAACCGCCCCCCCTGCCGTGATCAAGAAGCTGGCGCAGCACCCGTTGACAGACGCCGGCCTTGCCGCGTTCGAAGCGGACTGGGCAAAGACCGGTCAAAAAATCCTATAAATTAACGGTTTTATCGTTATACTAGACCAAAGTGCGGGCACTCGCAGAGCGATAACGCCATCTGCCCGCACAACAAAATAAGGAGGTGGCATGTCGAGCATTGCCCTTTTTGACGATCAAATGCGTGAAAAACTTCTCGCACATCCCGAGGTTATTCTTGAGGATCAAGACGTTATGCGCGCGCTTGTTGCCGCAAACGAAAGCGGTATGGGCGAGAACATCGTCGATCTACGCGGCATTGCCATGGACCGCCTTGAAACCCGTCTTGATCGGCTTGAGGACACGCATCGCAATGTGATCGCGGCGGCCTATGAAAACCTTGCGGGGACCAACCAAATTCATCGCGCGATCCTGTCGATGCTGGACCCGACCGATTTCGAGACATTCCTGAAAAACCTCGCCGGTGAGGTCGCGACGACCCTGCGCGTGGATTCCATCCGTCTGGTTCTGGAAACATCGCAGGCCGAAGACAGCCCCGCCTTGGCCAAAGTCAGCGACATCCTTTCCGTTGCCGAACCGGGTTACGTCGATCACTATGTCACCAACGGCCGCAGCGTCCCTGCCCGTCAGGTCACCCTGCGCCAAGTTGCGCCAAATGACGGCGAAATCTACGGCGATAAGGCCGAATTCATCCGTTCTGAGGCGACATTGTTGCTTGATCTCGGCGAAGGTCGGCTTCCGGGTATGTTGGCGATGGGCTCCGAAGACCCGCACCTGTTTAAGGCCAGCCAAGGCACCGACCTGTTGGCCTTCTTTGCGGGTGTATTTGAACGCTCAATGCGTCGTTATCTCGGATGACCTCGGCTCCTGCGAGCCAAATTTCCCCTGCGCTTTCGGCGTCCTTTGACCAGTTCCTTGAACGCAAGGCGGGGCTTGATGGGGCGTCGAAACATACGATCACGGCCTATCACACCGATCTTTTGACCTTTGCCGCCTTTATGGGGGGACACATGGGCGGGCAGCTGGGCACCGGTGCCTTGGCCAAGGTCACCCTGACAGATATGCGCGCCTTTATGGCCCATGAACGGGGGCGTGGTGTTGCGCCGCGCTCGCTTGCGCGGATGTTGTCTTCGATCAAGAGCTATTACCGTTGGCTGTCGGATCGCGAAGATTTCGACGCCACCGCCGTTCTGTCGACTCGCGCCCCGAAATTTCACGCCAAACTGCCCCGCCCACTGGCCGAGGACGCCGCCCGCGCGATGCTTGATACCATCGGAATGCAGTCCACCACCGACTGGGTCGGGCTGCGCGACACGGCGATTTTGACCGTGCTCTATGGCTGTGGCCTTCGGATAAGCGAGGCGCTCGCCCTGACCTGTGCCGACGCGCCCCTGCCCGAGACCCTGCGCATTCGCGGTAAGGGTGACAAGGACCGCATCGTTCCCGTGATCCCCGCCGCCCGTGACGCGGTTGACGCATATCTTGCGGCCTATCCCGCCGAGATCGCCCCCGATGCGCCGCTGTTCCGTGGTGCCCGTGGTCGTCCGGTGAATGCCAGCGTCGTGCGTAAGGCCATGCAGCAGGCGCGGATGCAGCTGGGCCTCCCTGCCTCGGCGACGCCCCACGCGCTTCGACACTCATTCGCGACGCATCTGTTGGCCGCCGGTGGCGACCTGCGTGCGATCCAAGAATTGCTGGGCCATTCGTCCCTGAATGCGACTCAGGTTTACACCAACGTCGACACGGCCCATTTGATGGACGTCTACCAAAAGGCCCACCCCCGCGCACAGGATTGACCCTTCGCCGCGTTTGCTTTTTGGCGGAAACTGCGACAGACAGGTGGAATGAAGAAAATTCTCGCCTATTCCGTCCACGCCCTTACCGCCACCGGTGCCGTTTTTGCAATGCTCGCCATGCTTGCCGCCAGCCAAGGCAAATGGGACCTCATGTTTCTCTGGCTGGTTGTGGCCTTTGCCGTAGATGGCATCGACGGGCCCTTGGCGCGAAAATTCGACGTGAAAACCAACGCGCCGGTCATCGACGGCGTGTTGCTTGATCTGATTATCGACTATCTGACCTATGTGTTCATTCCGGCCTATGCCCTGTTTCAATCGGGTCTGTTGCCCGGATGGACCGGCTGGTTCGCGATCATCGCGATTACATTCGCAAGCGCACTTTATTTCGCCGACACCCGCATGAAGACCAAGGACAATTCGTTTTCCGGATTTCCGGGGTGCTGGAACATGGTCATCATCACCCTATTCGCGACCGAACCCCGCATTGAAATCATCGTCGTGGTCGTCGCCCTGTTGTGTGTCGCCATGTTAATGCCGCTGAAATTCATCCACCCCGTGCGCACGAAACGCTGGCGGGTGGTGTCGTTGCCGATGGCCGTGGCGTGGACAGGGTTCGCGGGCTGGATGGCATGGGAGAACTTTGCCCCAAACACCGTGGCCTATGTGGGGCTCGTGGTCACAAGCATCTATCTTTTGCTGGTTGGAATCGTGCAACAAACGCTCCCAGAACGCAGCTCCGCTTAGGTCGTATTTTAGAGACTTTGATTTTTTCGGTTAGGAAACAGGTAAGGCGAAGGCAGTAACGCTTCTTGGACCATGTTCTGAAACCAGAAAGGATCAACATGAATATGTCCATCGGCGGTTCACTGACTGCCCAAATCTCACAATCACGCGCGCAGATGCAATCCGCAAGCGAAATGGCCGCCACCGAGGTTGCTGCTTTCGACACGGATGGCGATGGCTCTATTGCGATTTCCGAAATCGAAACGCGTGACGATGCCGGCCGTCTGTCGGAGCAGTTCACCAACATCGACGTCGATAGCGATGGTCTGGTCACAGAAGACGAGCTGGCCGCGCATCACACCGAAATGCAGGCAGGCAATCGTCCTCCGCCCCCACCGCCCCCGCCAGAAGGTGGTGAAACCAGCGGTATGGACGCCGAGTCATTGATCATGAGCCTGTTTGAGACCGACGAGGACGAAACCGCGGTCGATTTCACATCCTATACCGCGGCCACTGACATCCAAGAGGCCTATGATCTGATCAAGGATTTGTTTGCGGCATAAACAATTTGGGCGCCGTCATAACAACGGCGCCCAAAGTCAATTTGATATGATCTACGTGTTACTTAAGCGCATCGGCACAGCGGCCACAGACGCCGTCGACACCGTGGTCGCCCACGTCAGGCAGAACCTTCCAGCAGCGCTGGCATTTGTCGCCCTCGGCCTTGGCAAACACCACGGCTACCTCGGGAACATCGTTCAACGTGAACGCGCCTTCTGGGGCGGCATCGGTGGTCACAACCACGTCGGATGTGATGCACATGTCGTTGAACGCCACGGTTCCCAGCAATTCGGCAGTTGCCGAAGACACGTGAACAACCGGCGCGGCCTCAAGGCTGGCCCCGATGGTTTTTTCACGACGTTCGATTTCAAGCGCACCTGTCACCACGCGGCGGGTCGCACGCAATGTGGCCCATTTCGCGGCCAGATCATCGTTCTTCCACGTCGCAGGCGTGTCAGGGAAATCCACAAGGTGGATCGAGCTATCGTCCCCTGGGAAGCGCTCGAGCCAGACCTCTTCCATCGTGAACACAAGCACCGGCGCAAGCCATGTGGTGATGCGGTGGAACAGGATATCCAGAACCGTGCGAGACGCGCGACGTTGCAATGTGTCGCCGTCGCAGTACAGGGCATCCTTGCGGATATCAAAGTAGAAGGCAGACAGATCAAGCGTCGCAAAGTTGAACACCGCTTGGAACACACCGGCGAAATCGAAACGGGCATAGCCGTCGCGCACAACCGTATCCAATTCGGCCAAACGGTGCAGGATGTACTGCTCCAACTCGGGCATATCTTCTGGCGCGGTGCGGTCGGATTCTGTGAAATCATTCAATGACCCCAACATAAACCGCATCGTGTTGCGCAACCGGCGATAGCTGTCCGCCACACCTTTGAGGATCTCATCACCGATACGTTGATCGGTGGTGTAATCCGCCTGCGCAACCCAAAGACGTAGGATATCCGCGCCGTATTGTTTGATGATCTTTTCCGGCGCGATGATGTTGCCTACGGATTTCGACATCTTGTTGCCCTTGGCATCCAGCGTCATGCCGTGCGTCACAACATTGCGGTATGGCGCGCGGCCATTGGTGCCCACGGATTGCAACAGGGACGAATGGAACCAACCACGGTGTTGGTCGGTGCCCTCCATGTAAACATCCGCGATACCATCGTCGGACCCATCTTCGCGGTCCCGCAGAACAAAGCTGTGGGTGGAGCCAGAGTCGAACCAAACATCCAACACGTCGTCGACCTTGATGTAATCATCATGGTTGTGATCATCGCCCAAGAACCGTTCCTTGGCACCATCGGCGAACCAGCAATCCGCACCTTCGGTTTCAAACGCCTCGACGATACGGGCGTTGACGGCCGCGTCGCGCAAAAGGAAATCAGGGTCCGTCGGCAACAGGCCAGCACGCACGAAACATGTCAAAGGCACGCCCCACGCACGTTGGCGCGAAAGAACCCAGTCAGGGCGGCTTTCGATCATGGAATACAGACGGTTGCGGCCGGACTGTGGGGTCCATTTCACGTTGTCGATTTCGGTCAGGGCACGTTCACGGATGGTCTTGCCGTGGGTGTCTTTGCCGTCGCCGATTTCACGGTCGATTTCGGCGAACCACTGTGGCGTGTTGCGGAACACGATCGGCGCCTTGGAGCGCCAAGAATGCGGATAGCTGTGCTTGACCTGACCACGGGCGATGATGCCGCCGACCTCAACCAATTTGGCAAGAACCTCGCGGTTGGCTTTGCCCTCTTTGCCCTTGTGATCAAAGACGCGTTGGCCCGCAAAGAACGGCACGTGGTCGCGGAATTCGGATTCTTCACCGATGTTATGGGTCATTTCCTGAAGCAGGTTGCGCTTCATAAAGACCTCATAGTCGTCCGCACCGTGGGATGGCGCGGTGTGCACAAAGCCGGTACCGGCCTCGGCGGTCACGTGGTCGCCGTCATACATCGGCACGTCATAGTCCCAGAACCCGTCGGCGCCATCGACCCCGTTGAACGGGTGCGCACAGGTGACGGATGCCAGGTCATCGCCAGTCACATCGGACACGCGTTTGAATTCGGTAGCCCGCGCCTTGGTCAGGGTTTCACCCGCCAAATCATCGGCCAGAACATAGAGATCACCAACGGCGGTCCAGCTCTCTTCTTCGGTCGCGGTGACCTCGTACAAACCATAGTTGATCTTCGGGTTGTAACAGATCGCCTTGTTCGACGGGATCGTCCACGGGGTCGTCGTCCAGATCACAACGCGTGCGTTTTTCAACGCATCAGGGCCAGATTTCAACGCGAACGGCACCCAGATCGTGTGGGATTTGTGTTCGTGGTATTCGATCTCGGCCTCGGCCAGCGCGGTTTTCTCAACCGGTGACCACATCACGGGTTTGGACCCCTGATACAGCGTGCCGTTCATCAGGAACTTCATGAAATCTTCGGCGATCACACGTTCGGCGTGGAAATCCATCGTCAGATATGGGTTTTCCCAGTTGCCGGTGATGCCCATGCGTTTGAATTCTTCGCGCTGGATGTCGACCCATTTCTGCGCAAAGGCACGACATTCGCCGCGGAATTCGTTGATCGGAACGTCGTCTTTGTTCTTACCCTTGGCGCGGTACTGTTCTTCGATCTTCCATTCGATCGGCAGGCCGTGACAATCCCAACCGGGGATATAACGCGCGTCGAAACCCATCATCTGTTGCGAACGCACGATCATGTCCTTGATGGTTTTGTTCAACGCGTGACCGATGTGCAAATGGCCGTTCGCATAGGGGGGACCATCATGAAGCGTGAACGGCTTGCGGCCATCCTTGGCACGAAGGGTGTTGTACACATCCATCTTCGCCCAGCGCGCCAACCAATCGGGTTCGCGTTTTGGCAAACCAGCCCGCATCGGGAACGTGGTTTTTGGCAGGTTCAACGTGGATTTATAGTCGACAGTATTCTCGGGGGTATCGGCGCACATGGCTCGAAATTCCTATTTTTGGAGGTCTTGATTTGCGAAGCGGCGCGGTCTTCCATACGCCTTGTCCCGACGGCTCAGTTTGTTAGAGCGTCGGGTTGATAATTCGAATAATAATCGCAAAACCATAGGTCATGAGCGCCTTATAGCGTTGCAACGTCGCATGGTCCAGATATGTTTCATGTGATTTATTGTGGGGGCAAGACAGCGGGCCCGCCCCCGATTTCATCCAAAGGATTTTCGCGATGACCTCTTTGACAATCGGTATTTGTGGCGCGGGTATCGGCGGGCTTGCGGCGGCATCCTTGCTGTGTCGCGCGGGGCATGAGGTGGTCGTGTTTGACCAATTTGATGCGCCAAAACCGGTGGGTTCGGGGCTGGTTATTCAACCCGTGGGGTTGAACGTTCTGGACCGGATTGGCCTGCGCGAACGCACCATTGAACGCGGCGCCAAGATCACCAATATGGTCGGCCACGAGGCCACGTCAGGCAGACGTGTGTTGGCGGTGGATTATCGCAAATCGGGGCGCGATCAATTCGGCTTGGCCATTCATCGCGCCGAACTGTTTCAAGTGTTGTTTGATGCGGCCAAGGAAAACGGCGTTCGGATCGAAACCAACAAACGTGCCACCGCCGTGTCAGACGCCCCACGGCGCAGGGTCACCTTTGACGACGGCACCCAGTCCGCACCATTTGATCTGGTCATTGACGCATGCGGCGCTGGCTCGTCGCTCTCGCCGCTTGGGGGACGGTGGCTTGGGTTTGGGGCGCTTTGGACCGTCATCGATATGCCCGACCCCGCACCCATTCCAACGGACCATTTGATGCAAAGATACCGCAGCGCCAACCGCATGCTGGGCCTTATGCCGCTTGCCGACGGCAAGGCCGCGATGTTCTGGTCCATCCGCGTCCAAGATGTTGACACATGGCGCGCCCAGCCGATTGAACACTGGAAATCCGAAGCAAAGGCGCTTTGGCCCGCGCTTGCGCCATGTATCGATCAGATCACATCGCACGATGATCTTTCGCCCGCGCGGTATCGGCATGGGACGTTGAAAACGCCCTATGGTGACGGGATCGTTTACATCGGCGACGCCGCCCACCGCGCCAGCCCCCAGTTGGGACAGGGGGCGAACATGGCCCTGCTTGATGCGGCGGCTTTGGCCGATGCCTTGGCGGATCAACCGATCAACGACGCCCTCGCCCAATACGCCAAAACGCGACGCACCCATATCCGGATTTACCAAACCATGAGCGCCCTCTTCACCCCGCAATACCAATCCGATAGCCGCTGGCTGCCGTGGCTTCGGGATTGGGTTCTGATGCCGCTTTCCACAATTCCGCCAGTACCCTATATCCTCAGCAAGCTGGTCTGTGGCCATATCATTCGCCCGCTTAAACCACGGAAAGACATCTCATGACGTCCCTTGCCCGCTTTGACATTTCCGAGGACGAAATCACCGAGGTCGTTCAGGCGTTTTACCGCAAGGTACGGCGCGATCCGACCTTGGGGCCGGTGTTTGCCGCCCATGTCGCCCCCCATGATTGGCCCGACCACGAGGCCAAGATCGTGCGATTTTGGCGCAATGCGATCCTGTTGGATCACTCCTATTCTGGCAATCCGATGCGCACTCATATGAAGGCGGGGAATGTGAAGGCCGCGCATTTCGAAACGTGGTTGGCGCTGTTTGATGAAACGGTCCACGCCGAGCTTCGCCCCGAGATCGCCACTGCGTTTTCCGATTTGGCACATCGCATTGGACGGGGCCTTCGGTTCGGGATTGAGGACCGCGACGCCCCCGCCGATGGCATTCCGCGATTCTAGGAAAACAGCCCCGTCAGGGACCGTTTGATCACATGGGTCACCCCCGGTTTTTCGACCTGCACATAGGGCATCGGGCGGCACACATCCATCGCCGCAATGCCAACACGCGCGGTAAGCGCGCCGTTAATCACTCCCTCGCCGAACCGGCGGGATACTTTGGTCAAGACACCGCCGCCTGCGATGGTGCCGATCAGATCATCACTGACAGCGACCGCGCCGGTGGCCACCAAATGCGCCGTCACACCGCGCAGCAATCGCCAACTCCCGAGGGTGCCGGACCGCCCGCCGTAAACCTCGGCAATGGCGCGGATCATGCGGACATTGGCAAACAGCGCCACAAACACATCCGCAAGCGCCATGGGCACAATCGCGGTGACGGTGGCGACCTGACGGGCGGCGGCTTCGATTTCGCGCAGGGCCTGTTGATCAAGCGGCGCGACCAGTTCGGTTTCGGCCAGCGCGATCAACCCTTCGGCGTCCACCGCATCCCCTGCCCGTTCGTCATAGCGCGACAGCCCCCACGCCACATCATCGCGCCCCCGATACAACAGGGCCACGCGATGCGTCGCATGTTGCGCATCGGCCAAGGTGCCACCGACAAGCGCGGCATCCACATCACTGCGCAGGGCGTCGAGCCGCGCCAGACGCATATATCCACGCCATTCCCGCAGCACGAGCCAGATCATCAGAGCCACACAGATGGCGACAAGAATGGCGACGCCGTAACCAAGGTAAACATTACGCGCGATCATCGCCGTGGTGAAATCCCACGTGGCAACGGAGATGGCAAACCCGACCAACGTAACGGCCAGTGCCAAGAACCAGCGCAGCACGGGCCATGACCGACGTCCAGTTGGTGCAGATGCAACGACCGTCGCACCGGTGCCATCGGGCACGGGGTCAACCATATCGGGGCGCGCGGCCTCTTCTCCGTCAAGGTCAATCAGGATCGGGCCGTTCGGGGTATCGGTCTGTGTCATCAGGTCTACCTCAGCTTATCGCCAATAAGAAATTCCGCCGCCCGATCAAGCCGGATATGCGGGGGGCCGTCGTTTGGATCAAGCTCCATCTCGGCGGGGGCGAAGCGCATCGCGCCGAAATCGCCGTCCAGCCACGCGGTGTGCCCATCCCGTGCAGGGTTCAAAATCTGGCTCGGGTCCTTGGGCAAAGCACCGGCATAAAACGCGGCCTGTTTGCCCGTCTCGGCCAGCTTGCCACGCACGGCGGGAATGACCATGCCGTTCTGTTTGACCTCGTGTTCAATCGTGGCGCGCATGGATGCAATTGCCATGGACGCGGTGCTGGCACCCGCGAAATCGGCGCGGTCCTTGGCGTCGCGCACAAGGGCGTCCATGATATTGGCCAGCTGGGCGTGCTGTTCATGATGCAGGTGATCGGCCTTGGTCGCGGCGAACAGGATTTTGTCGATCCGCCGCCCCATGAACAGGGTCGATAGAAACGCGTTCCGCCCTGGGCGAAAGGCGGTCAGGATATCGGATAATGCAGTGCGCAGATCCTCGACCGCTTGGGGGCCATTGTGGATCGCACCAAGGGCATCGACCAGAACCACCTGCCGGTCGATCCGCGCGAAATGATCGCGAAAGAACGGTTTCACGACGCGGGATTTATAGGCCTCATAGCGGCGCTCCATCTCGCGATAGAGGCTCCCGCGGGCCGATTTCGTCTGGGCGGGCAGCGGTGCGAATGTCAAAACGGGCGAGCCGTCCAATTCCCCCGGCAGGATAAACCGCCCCGGAGTAAGGTCGGCCAAACCCGCGCCCAGCGCCGCCTGCATATAGGCGGTATAGGTCGCGGCGAGGGTCTTGGCCGTGCCTTCTTCAAACTTCTCATCGGAATCGGTTTCACCCAGTAATGCGGTGAAGGACGCCCCTTGGTCCCGTTTGGCCAGCCGCGTCAGTGTCTCGGTGCTCCACTCGGCAAAGGATTTATCCAGCAACCCAAGATCAAGCAGCCATTCCCCCGGATAATCCACGATATCCAGATGCACCTTGCGCGGACCAGCCAGCCCCGACAAAAGCCCCGCGGGTTGCACCCGAAACGACAGGCGCAACTCGGAAATCGCGCGGGTGCTCTCGGGCCAATGGGCGTCAGGACCGGTCATCGCGGCACGGTGGGATTCGTAATCAAAACGCGGGATGGTATCGTCGGGCTGGGGTTGCAAATACGCCGACTGGATCGCGCCATTTGACGCGCCGATCAGCTGGGGCATACGACCACGGTTCAGCATATTCGCCACAAGCGAGGTGATAAAAACCGTCTTGCCCGCCCGCGACAGACCGGTCACGCCCAGACGTACGGTGGGCTCAAACACCCCTGTCACCGTATCGGTCACGCCTTCGATGCTGCGCCCGACGCCATGGGTGATGCCCCCAACAATATTACCAAGTCCCACGTCATGCCTCATTCGTTGTTATGTTGAATGTAGGCACCCGCCCCCCAAAGTCCAAGCATGTTCAACGGGGAAAACCGTTTAATCCCGCCCCATCAGATAATGCAGGGCCAATGCAACAGGGGAATTGCCAATCGCGCGCGCCTCGGATATCGGGTGTCTATGCCCAGATATGCGATAAAAATAGAATATAACGGCGGCGCCTACCACGGCTGGCAACGTCAACCGGATCAGACAAGCATCCAGCAATGTATCGAAGACGCCTTGGCGATTTTGGATCCGACGGCGGGTTCCATTGTTGCGGCGGGTCGCACCGACGCGGGTGTGCACGGTTTGGGTCAGGTGGCCCATTTCGATATGGCCAAGGAATGGGACACGTTTGCGCTTATGGGCGCGTTGAATTTCCATCTGAAACCGAACCCGATTGCGATTGTCGAATGCGTGCCGGTGGCCGATGATTTTCACGCGCGCTATACGGCCAAGGAACGGCATTACCTGTTTCGCGTGCTGGCGCGCCGCCCCCCGATCACCCACCTGCGTGGGTTTGTGTGGCAGGTAAACTTTCCGCTGGATATTGACGCCATGCGCGAAGGGGCGAAACATCTGATCGGGCATCACGATTTCACCACGTTCCGTTCCACCATGTGTCAGGCCGATAGCCCGATGCGCACCTTGGATGAAATCCGGATCGAGGAACATGTTCTCCCCTACGGGTCTGAATTCCATTTCCACGTGCGCGCGCGCAGCTTCCTTCATAACCAAGTTCGAAGCCTTGTGGGTACCATCGAACGCGTGGGTTCTGGGCGCTGGGCCCCTGAACGTGTCGGCGAGGCACTTGCCGCCTGTGATCGCACCGCCTGTGGGCCGGTTGCGCCGTCGGATGGGCTTTATTTTCAACATGTGGTCTATGATCCTGATCCCTTTGCGGTTTCTGGCGATTGACCTACCCGTCGTTGGCCCTATTCTGGGGTGAATGAGGGGGCGGGTATGATCCGACTATTGCTATCATGTTGTGCGATCTGCGTCGGCAGCACGGCCATGTCCAAGGACAAGGTGACCGTGGCCGTCGCGACGAATTTCGCCGAGACCCTCTCCATCCTTGAACCCATATTCGAGGCGACCCACGACACCGATTTGGTGATCGTCTCGGGCGCATCTGGCACGTTGTTTGCCCAGATAAGCAACGGCGCCCCCTATGACGTCTTCCTCTCCGCCGATCAGGCACGCCCCAAGGCGTTGTTCGACGCGGGCCTTGGCACCGAACCGGTCACCTATGTCCACGGGCAACTGGTTCTTTGGGGGCTGGCCGATGATGTGACCGCCGCGTCCCTCACCGACCCGTCCCTGCGGTTTGTCGCATTGGCAAGCCCCGCGGTTGCGCCCTATGGGCTTGCGGCGGAGCAGACGCTTGCGACGCTTGGCCTGAGCGAGGCGTTGGATGGCAAGCTGGTCTTTGGCCAAAACATCGGCCAGACATTCGCCATGGCGGGCACGGGGGCGGCCGATCTGGCCTTTGTCGCGAAATCCGCCGTTTTGGCCAATGACGCGGCGCAATCCGGCACCTATTGGCCCATCCCTTCCGATCACCATGCCCCCATCACACAGGACGCGACCGTGGTCATCGGGAACAACCAAGACGCGGGACAAACATTCCTGTCTTTCCTGACCTCACCAACGGCGCAGGACATCATGCGCAATCACGGGTATGAGGTGCCGACCGAATGATCTGGGATGCCTTTGCCCCCCTTTGGCTGACCATGCGGTTGGCGCTCTATTCCACGCTGATCCTGTGCGTTCTGGGCACGGGGTTGGCGTGGTGGCTGACGCGGACCAAGTCACGCCTGAAACCGGTGATTGAGGCCATAACCGCCCTGCCCCTTGTGCTTCCACCGACGGTGCTTGGGTTCTATTTCCTAATATTGATGAGCCCAAATTCCGCCATCGGTGGGGCGTTTTTGTCGATCACCGGCGAAACGCTGACATTCTCTTTTGTCGGACTAATCTTCGCCTCGACCCTCTATTCCCTGCCGTTCATGGTGCAACCGCTTCAAGCGAGCTTTGACACCATCGGCGACGCCCCCCTTGAGGCCGCGGCATCCCTTGGCGCGGGCCCCGTTGACCGATTCTTTACCATCGTCGTCCCGCTTTCCCTGCGCGGATATTTGACGGCGCTGACCCTGACATTCGCCCATACGCTGGGGGAATTTGGCGTCGTTTTGATGGTGGGCGGTAATATCCCTGGCGAAACCCGCGTGATCTCGATCGCGATCTATGAACATGTGGAAACGTTGAACTATGGCGCGGCGCATATGTTGTCAGGCACCCTTCTGGGCATTGCCTTTGTGACGCTGTTGCTGGTGTTTACGCTCAACCGCCGTTTTCCGATGGGGTTGAAATGACACAGATTGACCTTGCCGTTGGGAATGCCGACTTTGCCTATGAAATGAAGGCCGAGTTGACCGGTGTCACGGTTCTGTTTGGCCCCTCGGGCGTCGGAAAAACCACGATTTTGCGCTGCATCTCGGGCTTGGCGCCCGACCTGCGGGGCACGGTCACCTATGGTGGAAAAACCCTGCAAAACAGCATGATCGGCACCTTTATCCCGCCCCATAAACGCGGCATCGCGACGGTATTTCAGGACGGACGCCTGTTCCCCCATATGAACGTGGCGCGCAATCTGGATTTCGCCGTGAAACGCGCACCCAAGGTCGCGGGGCCCGACAAAGATACTGTGATCGCGGCGCTCGACCTCGCGCCACTTCTGGATCAACGTCCCGCGACCCTTTCCGGTGGGGAAAAACAACGCGTCGCGCTGGGCCGCGCCCTTCTTAGTCGTCCGAACCTGATCCTGATGGATGAACCGCTGGCCTCACTTGATACGGAGCGCAAGGACGACATCCTGCCCTATGTTGCGACCCTGCCGGATGTGTTTGACCTTCCGGTGCTTTATGTCACCCACGCCGTGGCCGAGGTCGCCCAAATCGCGACACAGGTTCTGTCGATGACATCGGGCACCGTCGCGCCGGCAATATCGCGACAGGCGTTCATGGAACACCACAGCCCCAAAGGCACCCCCGCGACCATCACCGAGGTCAGGGACGGCCGCACATATTTGGTCGTCGATGGGGAATTGGGCGCAACGGGGGACACCGTTTTGATCGCCCCCAAATCGACCCGCGATTAATATTCTATAATTCTTAAATAAATTTCTATACGTTCAACACAGCATTTCAAAGATTAGGCAACACCGTGGCACCGACCCCCTCAATAAAATCCGGCCAAGACGAATTGCGCCAAGCGCGCGGATATGGCCGCGTCTTTCTGATCTATTCCTTTGTGTTTTCGATCTTTGTGAACCTTTTGATGTTGGTCGGGCCGCTGTTCATGATGCAGGTCTATGACCGCGTTTTGGGGTCACGGTCGGTGGAAACCTTGACGGCGCTAACACTTTTGGTTGGGTTTCTCTATGTCATGATGGGGATCTTGGACTATGCGCGCGGCCGTGTCTTGGCCCGTTTCGGCGCCCGTTTCCAAAGCGCCCTTCAAGATCGGGTGTTTGATGCCACCGTCAAACGCGCCGTAATCCCAAGCGAACGCGCGGCGGCGTCGGGGGCGATGTCCGACCTTGATGCGATCCGCACGGTGTTTTCATCCCCTGCACCACTCGCCCTGTTGGATCTGCCATGGGCGCCGATTTTCGTCGTGGCGATATTTATGTTCCACCCCATGCTTGGCTGGCTTGCCGTTGTGGGCGGGATTGTCTTGATTGTTGTGACCATCGCGAACCAGATGTTTACGACCCGCCGTACCGCCGCCGCCGCGCAAAAGACCCAGACATCGGATCAACTGGCCGAACAGGCCCGCGCCTCGGCGGAATTGCTGCGCAGCCAAGGGATGACCGAACCGGTCAGAAAACGGTGGCTCGGGCAACGCGACGACGCGCTTGCATCGACCCTCGAAGCAAGCGATTGGACCGGCGGATTTCTATCGTTCACCAAGGCGTTCCGTCTGTTTTTGCAATCCGCGATGCTGGCCGTCGGGGCCTATTATGTGCTTCAGGATCAAATCAGCGGCGGCGCAATGATTGCAGGGTCAATCCTTATGGGGCGCGCGCTTGCCCCGATTGAACAGGCCATCCAGAATTGGCCCGCCTATCAACGGGCGCGTCAAGGCTGGAAACGCCTTGCGCAGTATCTGGCGGCGACACCGACCGACGCGAAACACACGCCCCTTCCGACGCCACCGGCGCACCTGCAGATTTCTAGCGTTTCTTTGCTGCCCCCAGGGGGCAAAACCGCCGTCATTCGCGCCGTCTCTGCCGAGGTCAAACCAGGGCAGGCTCTTGGTATCATCGGCAAATCTGGGGCGGGAAAGTCAAGCCTTGGACGTGCGGTCTTGGGGCTTTGGCCCACGAATATGGGGGAAATCCGGCTGGGTGGTGCGACGCTTGATCAATATGACACCGACGCGCTCGGACGACATATTGGCTATCTGCCACAGGAAGTGACGCTTTTTAGCGGCACAATTACCGAGAACATCGCCCGTCTTGCCGAAACCCCCGATGTCGATGCGGTGATCATCGCGGCCAAACGTGCCAATGCCCATGAGATGATCCTTGGCCTGCCAGATGGCTATGACACGGTCATAAGCGGGCGCGACGGCCAACTTTCTGGTGGTCAAAAACAGCGTATCGGCATGGCGCGCGCCCTATATGGTGACCCCGTTTTGTTGCTGCTGGACGAGCCGAATTCCGCGCTCGATTCTGCTGGGTCTGACGCACTTAACCGTGCTGTGCGAGGCTTCAAATCGATGAACCGCGCCGTCGTGATCATGACGCATCGCCCCGCCGCAATTTCCGAATGTGATCTTCTGTTGGTCTTGGACGGCGGACGTGCCACGGCATTCGGCCCACGGGATGAGGTTTTGAAATCCGTGACAAAGAACGCGCAGAACATCCAATCCGCCTTGGAAAAAGGGGCCACATCATGATCCCCGATCACGTAAAGCGGTGGAATGCGCCGCGCACGATTACCCTTGGGGTTGCCGCCGTTCTCGTCTTGGGTGCGGGCACCTGGGTCTGGGGCGCGTCAACAAAGATCGCGGGTGCCGTGGTCGCAAACGGCCTTGTTCAGGTCCAAAACCGCAGTCAGGTCGTCGAACATCCATCCGGCGGAGTGGTCGGTGAGCTTCTGGTAACCGACGGGGATATGGTTGACGCGGGCGACGTGGTTTTGCGCCTCGACAACAGTGTACTTTTGTCCGCGCGCGCCATCATCGACGCCCAGCTGTTTGAGGCACAGGCCCGCATCGCGCGCCTGCGGGCAGAACGTGACGGGCTTGATCAGATCGAATTCCCCGCAGCCCTGCTGGACCGCGCCGCAACATTCCCCGAAATTCATGATCAAATCGAGGGCCAAGCCCGTCTGTTTGCCGCACGGCGCAACACTGCAACCCAACAACGCAATCAACTGGGCGAACAGAAACGCCAGACCGAGGACGCGATCCTTGGCCTCGAATATCAACGGGATGCATTGGTTACCCAGCTTGCTCTCCTTGAACAGGAATTTGACGATCAAAAGACGCTTTTGGATCGCGGGCTGACGCAGGCCGCACGCGTGAGCGCCCTTGAACGCGATCTCGCCCAGATGCGCGGACAATTGGGCCGTCTCACGACAGATATCGCACAATCGCGCGGACGTATTGCGGGGATCGAAATTGAGATCCTCTCAGTTACGGCGCAACAACAAGAAGACGCGATCGCCGCCCTTCGTGATCTACGCAACGGCGAACTTGAATTGACCGAGCGCAAGGCCGCTTTGGATCGCGAACTTGACCTTCTGGTGGTGCGCGCCCCTGTTCGTGGTGTCGTGTTCGGCTCGACCGTCTATGGCCCCCAAACCGTGGTCGGCGCAGGCGAACCAATGATGTATATTGTCCCACAAGATCAACCTCTTGTGGTAACGGCGCGGGTTCCCGCCATTCATATTGATCAAGTTCACGTTGGGCAAATCGCCAATCTTCGGTTCACCACATTTGATCAACGCACCACCCCTCAATTGGATGGATATGTGTCACGCCTTTCGGCAGATACGCTTCAGGACGAACGTACAGGGCAGGTGTTTTACAGTGCAGAACTGGGGCTTGAGGCAACAGAATTGGCCAAGCTAAGCACCGACACGGTGTTGCTTCCTGGGATGCCGGTCGAGGCGTATTTGCGAACGGGGGATCGCACCCCAATGGCCTATCTGACGAAGCCGCTTTGGGATTACTTCAATCGGGCGTTCCGCGAATAGCCTAGTCGACGAAATAGGCTTCGTTGCTTGAACGGATGTGTTTGATGGTATGTTCAATGCGGCCTAGGTGTCGCGAAATCTCGGCTGCTGCGGCTTCGTAATCGCCCGACGAAATCGCATCATAAATGGCGATATGGTCGGCATAGGCATCGGACATACCCTGTTTGTATTGGATATTCATCACACGTGCGCGATCCATATAGGCCTTTTTCTCGAGGATAAGGTCCCACACAAATCCAAGGTCCGCCGCCTGACAGAGCATCATATGGAACGCATCATCCAAGACGTGAAATGTGGGATAATCGCCCTCATCCACGCTTTTTTTCTGCGCAGCAAGATTTTCCGAAAGCGCAGCATTCCAGTCGTCAAATGCCTCGGCAGACAGACGTCGCACCGTCGCCATTTCGAGGCTCTCGCGGATGAATTTTGCGTTCAAAACATCCTGTTCCGAGATCTTGCACACCAGTGTCGCGCGCTTGGGGCGCACCGCAAGGAAACCCAACCGCCCCAACATGATGAACGCTTCGCGCACTGGTTGGCGGGACACGTTCAAACGCTTGGCGGTATCCGCCTCAGAGAGTTTGGCGCCGGGCGCCAGTTCAAGCGTCAAAATCTCGCGATACAACGTGTTGTATACGATTTCCGTGGCCGATTGTTGTTCTTCGCTCATTATGTCCTCGGAGTTTGGTCCGCTATCCGTATCGCCCTCGCCCCAAAGTGCCGAAGCGTCTGAGATAATAAACGTGAAACAACGGCCATGACCAGACCCGACACAGCAGAAATCACATATCAAACCGCCTGATCCCTATGAAAATCCGCCAATCTTCGTATAGTTGCGGGCATGACGACCGTATCCAGCTCAGATTTTGCATCCTCGACACCGCCGATCAAGACTGCTTCGGCATTGGTGATCTTTGCCATTTGCGTTGCGCTTGGCCTTGCGGCCTATTCAGGGTTGATCGCGTTTTTCATCGCCCAAAAGGCCGAGGAAACCCCTGCACGCGCCCAGTTTTTCGTTTCAGGCATCGATGGCGCACTGGAACGTTTGGCGCATTTGCCGTACGTCATTGCCGTCGATCCGATCACGCGCGACACTCTGAATGGGGTTGATCCGACACCGTTAAATGACATTTTGGGCACCGTCGCCGACAAGGCAAATGCGGAATTTGTCTTTGTCATGGATATCAACGGGAACACCGTTGCGGCCTCGAACGCCGAAAGCGAAACATCCCTTGTCGGGAATAACTATCGGTTCCGCCCCTATTTTCGCGATGCCATTGCGGGGGGAATTGGGCGGTTCTATGCAGTGGGGGCCACCACCGGTCGTCCCGGGTATTTCATCGCTGAACCGATTCGAAACCAATTTGGCACGATCTTTGGCGTGGTTGTGGTCAAACTTGGCTTCAAAGACATCAGCGACGCGCTTTCAGAAAGTGGGGAACGGGTGTTGGTGACCAATGCCCAAAACGTGGTGATCGCGAGCTCGGATCCCACATTGATTTACGGGGTGCTTCATCCGCTCAGCCCATTTGATGAACGCACGCTACGGGAACAGCGCCAATTCGGCAGCCAGCCCCTCGTGCCGCTTGATTGGCAACCCGACGGCGAACGCCGCGTGTCCCTGAACGACACAACCCATCTGTGGACCAAGGCCGATCTGCGCAACGAAAATTGGACCGTCCATCTGTTGACGGATATTCGCGACATCCGACTTCGGGCGTTGTTTTTCGTGACCACGGGCGTCGCTCTGTTGCTGGCGATTGCGATTGCGGCCGCTCTGTGGCGGGCGGCGCAGTTGCGAGATGCCCTTTTGGTTGCCAATGCGGATCGTCATCGCCTAACCAAGGAAATCGAAGAACGCCACCGCGCCGAAGCCCGCCTGCGCACCGCCCAAGACGAACTGGCGCGCAAAAACCGGCTGGCCGCGCTTGGGCAGCTTTCGGCGTCGATTACCCATGAGTTGGGACAGCCGATTTCTGCGATGCGCAATTATCTGGTCGCCGAGGAAATCGCCGCGAACACCCTTCCGGGGGCCCTGTCGCCCCAGCTCACGGGGTTGCTTGATCGGATGCAAGGGATCGTAGATCAGCTCCGATCCTTTGGCCGAAACACCCGCGAGGCGGACGAAACATTTGGGCTCTGCGATTCTATCACCGCCGCGATTCAGCTTGTCACGCATACGGCGCGTGACCGTGGAATTGTGATCAATTCTGCCATCGTGCCATGTGACACGAAGATCAAAGGTGCTTCTCAACGCTTTGAGCAGGTCGTGGTAAACCTGTTACAAAATGCGATTGATGCGGCGGGTGAAGGGGCAACCAAGACCATCGATATCCATTTGGAAAACAATGATAAATCCGTATCTATTGTGGTATCGGATTCGGGTTATGGCATCGGTGAACTGACGATGGATGACCTTCGCGAACCGTTCTTCACCACCAAACCATCGGGCAAGGGCATGGGGCTTGGGCTTGCGATTTCGGCGGAAATCATCAATGACATGGACGGAACACTGACCGCCCAGAACGGTGAAATCAATGGGGCGGTGTTCACAATTACCCTTCCCAAAACGGACCAGACCCATGGCTGAGACCTTCTCGACGATCGTGATTGATGACGACCACGAAATGCGCCAATCCCTTGCGGTTCTTCTTGAACGGTCGGGGTGGACGGCATCCGTTTTTCCAAGCGTCGAGGCCGCCCTTCCCCGCATGGAGGCGCTGGCGCCCGATGTGATTTTGTCCGATGTGCGGATGCCCGGGATGTCTGGGATTGATCTGTTGGATCAGCTTGATCCGCAGACTGCGCCGCCGCTTTTGCTGATTTCGGCCCATGGGGACATTCCGATGGCTGTGGATGCGATGCAGCGCGGGGCCTATTCATTTTTGGAAAAACCGTTCGATCCCCGCCGTTTATTGACCGCGATGAAACATGCGGCGGAACAGCATCGTCTGGCCAATATCGCCCGTCGGATGCGCGACGAGCTGATCTCGCTTTCGGGGCTGGATCGGGTGTTGCTGGGCAATGATCCCAAGGTCACCGCCCTTAAGGATCAGGCGATTGATCTGGCCACCACCAAGGGCGCCGTTTTGATTTCCGGCGAAACCGGCACCGGTAAGGAACTGGTGGCCAAGGCGCTTCATCGGTTGGGACCGCGGCGGGATGCGCCGTTCGTGGCGGTGAATTGCGCCACACTTGACCCCGAGCGCGCGGCGGAAACGATTTTTGGCGACAACAACGCGCTGCGGGGCTGTTTTCGGCGGGCCGATGGCGGGACCTTGTTTCTGGACGAGGTCGGCGCCTGTTCCATCGACGTTCAGGCCAAATTGCTCCGCGCGCTTGAGACCGGCGAAATCACCCCTGTGGGCGGCGAAGACACTGTGATTACCAATGTGCGCATCGTCGCCGCGACGAACGAAGACCTTGCCGCGCGGGTTGAGGCCAAGACATTTCGCGCCGATGTCCTGTTTCGTCTGAACACCTTCCAGATGCATCTTCCGCGTCTGACGGATCGCGGCGATGACATCGTGTTGCTCTTCGATCATTTCGTCACCCAGCACGCCGAAACATACGAGATCACCCCGCCGACCATTACCGCCGAGGACGCCGTTGCGTTGCTCGCACATCCGTGGCCGGGAAATGTGCGCGAATTGCGTCATGTCGCCGAACGGCGGGTGCTTGCCGCACGTCGTGGTACGGGGTCCGTGGCCGAGGCGCTTCGGATGGATGACATCACCGACGACGTCCCCGCCACCCTGCGCGAGGCCGTCGCGCGGTTCGAAAAAACCCTGATCGCGCAGGCCATCACCACCCATAACGGCGGCATGACCGCCACCGCCGAGGCACTGGGAATCGGGCGTCGGACATTGAACGAAAAGATCGTGAAATTGGGTTTGGACAAGTCCCAGCTGGTCGATTGACCGCCCCCTGCGGATTTCCGCACAGTGTTTTTTGCCCTGCCTGCGGATCCCCTCATATCGCGGCGAAATATGAACAGATAGTTTACCAGCATGGCCCGAGGAGGGGCTCTTAACTGGGAGACTACCATGAAATTGTTCAAATCCGCCGCGCTTGCGGCAACCATCGCGATGTCCGGCGTTGCGGCGCAGGCTGAAACCTATGTTCTTGCGACCGCGTCGACGGGCGGCACCTATTATCCGGTTGGCGTGGCGCTTGCGACGCTTGTCAAAGTAAAGCTTGAACCAAAGCAAGGCATCGGCATGGCCGCCATCAGTTCCGCCGGTTCTGGTGAAAACGTCCGTCTGATCCGCGAGGGCGAAGCCCAATTCGGCATTATGCAGGGTCTCTATGGCTATTACGCCGCGACCGGCACTGGCCCCCTCGAAGAGGTTGGCCCACAGGAAAACCTTCGTTCCGTTTCAATGCTTTGGCAGAACGTAGAACACTTTGTTGTTGATTCCGATGCAGCGGCGACTGGCACCGTTGGTGATCTTGTGTCCCTCAAAGGCGAAGCCATGGCGCTTGGTCGTCAGAACTCGGGCACCATCGGCTCCAACGGCACGATTTTGGCCGGTCTTGGTGTCGACATCAACACCGACTATGAACTGGTTCACGGCGGTTACGGCCCATCGGCCGAGGCGCTTCAGAACGGTCAGGTCAAGGGCATCGGCACACCCGCAGGCGTTCCCGTTGGCGCAGTCAGCCAGTTGATGGCATCCGCCGGTGACAAGGTCACATTGCTGAACTTTACAGACGAACAAATGACCCAAGCCGACGGCGGCCGTGGTCTGTGGACACCGTTCACCATCGAGGCAGGCACCTATCCTGGTCAGGACGAAGCCGTGCAAACCATCGCACAGCCGAATTTCCTCGCGACAAGCGCCGATCTTCCTGAAGAGGACGTGTACCAGATCACCAAGGCGATGTACGAGAACCTTCCGTTCCTGAACGCGATCCACCCTGCGACCAAGGCCATGGCCGTTGAACGTGCGATTGCCGGTCTTCCTTTGCCGCTCCACGCTGGTGCTGTGAAGTACTACCAAGAAGTTGGCATCGACGTTCCTGCGAACCTGATCGCAAACTAAGCCAAAATACCGCCGCCCGTGGGAAACCTGCGGGCGGTTTTTTATGTCCGGAGCCCACACCATGACCGATACAAAAGACGAAGACGGCGGCGCATTGCGCAGTTTTAAGGGACCCGCGAACGGCATCCTATCCGTCGCTTGCTTCCTCATCGCAGCCCTTCATCTCTATGTTGCCTTTGACCCGTTCCTGTCGGAACTCCAACGCAACGCATTTCACTTTGCGGGCTTTGCCGCGCTTGCGGCCATCCTCTATCCCGCAATGACTGGGGCCACCAAGAAACGCTCCCTGTTGGCGTTTGACCTTTGCTTTGGTCTGATTGTGGCGACGGCGGCGGTCTGGCTTACTTTTGCGGAAAACGCGATTTACGCGCGGGGCGTGAAATTCGCGACACCGGATTGGATTGCGGCTGTGATCTGTATCTTGGGGGCGATTGAACTGACCCGCCGTTTGGCAGGTTGGATCATTCCCAGCCTGATCATCATCGCCCTGTCCTATGTGGCCTTCTGGGGAAAATATGTCGGCGGCGTCTTTGCCTTTCCAGGCCTCAGCCTTGAAACGGTCGCCTTTCGCTCGATCTATGGCGATGACGCGATGTTCGGCTCGATCGCGCGCATTTCGTCGACCTATGTGTTCTTGTTCATCATTTTTGGTGCGTTTTTGCTGCGCTCGGGCGCGGGCGAATTCGTAATCAACCTTGCCCGTGCCGTGGCCGGTCGAATGGTCGGTGGCCCCGGTATCGTGGCCGTGATTGCTTCCGGTTTGACCGGTACGATTTCGGGATCCGCCGTGGCGAATACGGCATCCACTGGCGTGATCACCATCCCCTTGATGAAACGCGCGGGCTTTGCCCCGAAATTCGCAGGCGGGGTTGAGGCCGCCGCGTCAACCGGTGGGCAATTGATGCCGCCGATCATGGGGGCCGGTGCGTTCGTGATGGCCAGCTTTACCCAGATTCCATACGAAACCATCGTGGCGGTCGCCGCCCTTCCCGCGCTTCTCTACTTCCTATCTGTCGCGTTCTTTGTGCGCATCGAGGCACGGCGCAACAACCTTCCGCCTATGCCAAGCGAGGGCCAAACGCTTGGCTCCGCATTCAAGCAAGGCGGCGCGAGCTTTGTGATCCCAATCGGCACGCTGATCGGCATGTTGGTCTCGGGGTTTACCCCGACCTATGCAGCGGTGTTCGGCATTATCGCGGTGATCGCATCGAGCTGGCTGACCCAGAACCCGATGGGTCCACGTGCGGTATTTGAGGCCTTCGTGATGGGCACCAAGGGCATGGTTCTGACGGCGGTTTTGTTGTGCTCCATTGGCCTTATTGTCAATGTGATCGCGACGGCGGGCATCGGCAACACCTTTAGTCTGATGATCACGTCATGGTCTGGCGGCAATATCTTGATTGCGTTGGTATTGATCGCCTTGGCCAGCCTGATCTTGGGCATGGGGTTGCCGGTGACGGCCGCTTATATCGTCCTTGCGACGCTGTCCGCGCCTGCGTTGGCGGGGATGATCGCGGATCAATTCGTGATCGCGCAATTGGCGGCGGGTGCATTGCCCGACACGGCCAAGGCCATCTTGATGTTCGGTGTGCCGGATCAAATCGAGATGCTGTCCCGTGAATTGACCAAGGCCGAGGCGACCGATCTGATCCGCGCGCTTCCGCTTGAAATCGCGGCGCCGCTTCGCGAACAGGTCGTCCCTGCGGGCGTTGCCACCACAGCCCTATTGTCGGCGCATATGATCATCTTTTGGCTCAGCCAAGATAGCAACGTGACCCCACCCGTGGCCCTTGCCGCATTCACCGCCGCCGCCATCGCCAAGGCCCCCGCCATGGCCACCGGCGTGGCCAGTTGGAAGCTCGCCAAGGGTCTTTATATCGTGCCGGTGCTCTTTGCTTATACGCCGCTGTTGTCGGGGGATTGGCCCGAAATGATCCGCGTGTTCGCCTTTGCCGTTGTGGGTGTCTATGCCCTGTCGGCGGCGATCCAAGGCTGCATGGAACGTCGTTTCGGAATCACCATGCGCGTGGCAAGCCTTGCGGCTGGTTTCGCCTGTCTTTGGCCGGCGACCATTGCGCTCAACTCCATCGGCGCGATTGCGGTTCTGGGTCTGTTGGTTTGGAATATCAAATCTGCGCCACAGGTCACCGCGACCGCCTAGGCCATTCTCCTGCGGCGCAAGCGCGTGCCGCAGGAAACCTATACGCGCTTAGGAATCTGGTGTTTCATCCTTGGTCGCGCGCAACCTCTCAAAGCTATGTTGGAGCTCCGGACGCGTCAGATCCCGCGCGATCACAACGATCCGCGATTGGCGGTCATCCGACGGCCATTCGGCCAGTTGAACGGGCGGATCGAACACGTGCTGCACGCCGTGGAACACGAACGGCTTGTCGATCCCCTCAAGGAACACGATCCCCTTAACCCGCAAAATGTCGGGGCCGCGCAGGCCAACCAACGTGTCGAGCCATAGGTCAAAGGTTTCCTCGGACAGAGGTTCATCCAACACAATGGACGCCGATCCAATGCGCGCGTCATGCACCGGCAAGGGCGCGGCGGGCGTGGCGGATGCGCCAAAGCCAGACAGATTGCCGAACGGATCAGACGCACCATCCTCCGTCGTTTTCGTCTCTCCCAATGTCCAACTCAGAACGTCATTGGGCTTGGCCGCAGGACGCATCGCACTTAGGCCCCACATATCCTTGGCGACATTTTCGCCACGGATCGCGTGTTTGATCCGTACACCGGGGTTCAGCCCCAAGAGACGGTCCTCAAACGCGGCTAATTTGTCGGGCGTCACAAGGTCGGTTTTGCTTAGGATAATCAGATCGGCCATCGCCGCTTGGGACACGGCTTCGAACTGGGCATCAAGGGTGGCGGCGCCGTTGGCCGCATCGGCCACGGTCACGATCCCATCCAAACGCGTGTTGCGCGCCAACATCGGATCGACCAGTAATGTTTGGGCAATCGGGGCCGGTTCGGCCAGCCCCGTTGTTTCGATGACGATCCGATCAAAGTCGATATCGCCATCCCATTTTTTGATGAACAGCCCCGTGACGGTTTTCGCCAAATCGCCCCGAACCGTGCAACAGAGACAGCCAGATTGCATCAGAATGATCTCTTCGGTGCTTTCCTCGATCAGATCATGATCAAGGCCAACATCGCCGAATTCATTCATGATAACGGCCACGCGCTCGGTCGTGTCGTCCGCCAGCACGGCGTTCAGAACGGTGGTCTTCCCCGCCCCAAGAAAACCGGTCAACAGGGTCACCGGAACGCGTGGATCAAGCATGATTAACCACCCAACGCATCAGAAAGGGTGGTCGCGTTGTGGCGCATCAGATCAAGATAGGTCGCCGCAGGGCCATCTTCGCCGGACAATGCACCTGGGTAGAGGGTGCCGCCGATGGTCGCGTCGGTTTCGCTTGCGATTTGCTCTAACAGACGGGAATCCGCGATGTTTTCAACGAGAACCGCAGAGATGCCATCGTGGCGGATGTGCTCGATCATTTCGGAAACGTCCTTGGCAGAGGCCTCGGAATCGGTGCTTAGACCCTGAGGGGCGGCAAAGACCAGACCGTAATCACGCGCGAAATATTGGAACGCATCGTGGGATGTCACAACGGTGCGTTTGTCCGCAGGAAGCCCGCCGATCAGCGCTGTGATCTCGACATGAAGCGCCTCAAGCTCGGACACATAGGCCGCGCGGTTGGCATAGTAGTCGCCCGCGTTTTCAGGGTCCGCCTGCGCAAGGGCCGCCGCGATGTTATCGGCATAAGTCACCGCCAATTTCGCGCTCAGCCACGTGTGCGGATCATAGGTGCCGTGGTCGTGACCTTCGTGGCCGGCATGATCGGCGTGGTCGTCATGTTCCTCATGGTCGGCGTGATCATCATGCTCTTTGTGACCGTCGTGATGGTCATCATGGTGCTCTTCATCCGCGTGATCATCGTGGTCTTTGTGGTCATCATGATGGTCGTCGTCGTGATGGTCTTCTCCGTGATCGTCATGATCATCATAGGCAATCGGATCAATACCCGCAGTTGCCACGGCAAGTGCACCGTCAAAAGACGCCGCCTCGACCAAACGATCCAACCAGCCTTCGAACTCAAGCCCGTTGGTGAACAGAACCTCTGCCTCGGACACGGCGCGCGCGGCCTGTGGGGTTGGCTGATACACATGGGCGTCGCCGCTTGGGCCAACCAATGTTGTCAACGCAATGTGGTCGCCGCCAATCGCGTCAACCATATCCCCAAGGATCGAAAATGTTGCAACCACGGGAAGGGGTTCATCCGCCCATGCGGGTGCGAATGACAAAACAGAGAGCGCGGCCGCAGAGGCCAGCAGTGTACGACGAGACGTCATGATAGTCCTTTCAGGTTTCATAGGTGCGGCGCGGAAGGGACTGCGCGATCGCACCCCCAACTGGACCGAAAATCAAAGAGAGGCAATAGCCAACACCGGCGACCAAAATGATCGCGGGGCCAGACGGCAGGCTATAGTGGAACGACAGCAAGAGGCCGATGATGCTTGAGAGCACCGCGATCAGCGCGGCAACGGCGATAAGACCCGCAATGCCCGACGCCCAGAACCGCGCGGCGGCGGCGGGCAGGATCATGATCCCCACTGCCATAAGCGTGCCAAGCGCGTGAAAGCCGCCGACCAAATTCATCACCACAAGCGCCAAAAACGCAAAGTGGGTGATCGCGCTAAGCTTGCTCACGGAACGTAGGAACTGTGGATCGGCGCATTCGAGAACCAAGGGGCGGAACAGCACCGCAAGGGCGAAAACAGACAGGCTTGCGAAGGAACACAGCAGGATCAGCGCCGCGTTATCAAGCGCCAAAACGGTGCCAAACAACACATGCATGAGGTCGACGTTGCTTCCTTTGGTCGAGACAATCAACACGCCCAGCGCCAATGAAATAAGGTAAAACGCAGCGAGGCTCGCGTCTTCGCGCATCGATGTGACACGGGCGACGAAACCGGACGCAAGGGCCACAACCATGCCCGCGATCAACCCGCCGATGGTCATTGCCCCAAGGGACAGACCCGATACCAGATACCCAATCGCGGCCCCCGGCAAAATCGCATGGGCCATGGCGTCGCCCGTCAGGCTCATGTTGCGCAGCATCAGAAACACGCCAACCGGCGTCGCACCAACAGACACGGCAACACAGCCCAAAAGCGCACGGCGCATGAACCCAAAATCGGCAAAGGGCGCAATCAGCAGATCCCAGATCATGCCGCCGCCTTTCCACAGACATGGGGCACGCCGGCGCAGGCTTCGCACATCTGGCGGGCGCGGAATTGGTTTTCGGCGGTCAACACCTGTGCCGTGGGGCCATGCGCCACCAATTCCCGCGCAAGCATCAAGGTCTCGGGGAAATGTGTGCCGACCATGTCATAGTCGTGAAGCACGGCCAAAACGGTGCGCCCCTCGGCGTGCCAGTTTTTGATCACCTTGATCAAATCGGCCATGGTTTTCGCGTCAATCGCGGTGAAGGGTTCGTCCAACAGAACCAGCTTTGCGTCCTGCAACAACAGACGCGCAAACAAGGCACGCTGCATCTGGCCACCCGAAAGCGACCCAATCGCGCGGTTTTCAAACCCCGTCAGACCCACCGCGGCGAGCGCATCGCTTACCCGAGATTTCATCGCGCGGCTAAGGCGTCCAAAGGCCCCCATTTCACGCCAAAGTCCCATCGCGACAAGGTCAATCACCGACATGGGAAAACTCTTATCGATGGAGGATTGCTGGGGCAGATAGGCGATGTCTTTTTCGCAGAACCCGTTGATGGTGACGCATCCCTCGATTGGGGTAAGGGCACCCGTCACCCCCTTAAGCAGGGTCGATTTCCCCGCGCCATTCGGGCCGACGACCGCGGTTAGGCTACCTTGGGCGATTTCTGTGTTCAACTGTTGCACGGCGGGCAAACGGTCATACCCAAGCGTCAGTTTTTCAAAAGACAACGTCGCGGTCATAGTGCCCCCAGTGTGGTGGTTGCCCACAGAAAACCAAGCCAAAGTAGCGCAACGATCACGCCCGCCACCGCCAGACGTGGTCCGGCGCCGATCAGTAAAATACGGTGAAAAGATTGAAACGGTTTCATGGGTCTACGCCTCGGTTTCGCAGGATGAACAAACGCCGTGCACCTCGAGGACATGACGTTGGGCCGAAAAACCCGCCTTTTTCAACGCGCTCGACAGATGTTGAAACACATCGGGGTCAGTGTTTTCTTCGACCGTGCCGCAGTCTTTGCAGATCGAAAGGATCGCGGGGTCGGTGTTTTCATGATCTTGGCGCGCGATATAGGCGTTCAGCGATTCAAGACGCTGGACCCGCCCCTTTTCCATAAGGGCCGCAAGACCGCGATACACGGTAGGCGGCGCGATTTTCGGATAGGTACCCTTGAGCGATTCGAGAACGTCATAGGCCGACATAGGGCCACGTCCCGCACGCAGGATGGACATAACCCCCGCCTGTAGCTCTTCTCCGCGCTTACCCATGTGTCATCCTGTGCTATTTGGAGGAGTTGTTATATGATAACATTACCCAAGGCAATCGGATTGTTCCTCTCTACCCAGGCCATCACCAATGGGAATGCACTACCGCTCACAAGCCAGTGCAAAGCGCCCAGATCCGCCCAAAATGAATTTGCTCTTGTTGCATCTATCATGGAGTGCCCACAAATGGTGATGCCGCATTACCGACACAACAAAAAAGGCCGCCCAAGGCGACCTAATCATAACCACCCAAATGGTAAGGTGGCGGAGGAACAGGGATTCGAACCCTGGGAAGACTTTCACCTTCGTCGGTTTTCAAGACCGGTGCATTCGACCACTCTGCCACTCCTCCGACACCGGTGATTTAGCGCGACAAAAATCAGAGTTCAACCCCTTTTATGCCGCATTTGTAACAGGGGATTTTTGCCGACCCATGTTGACGGCCTTCCCATAGGCGGAATTCCCCGTTAAACTAGCGCCAACAGGCATTAAAAACCTCAGCAAAAGAGGTCGTGCAGCGCAATCTGCACAGATAAAGGGCAACACATGGCACATCGCACACTCGCGCAAATTTCCGCTGTCGCTATTTTTTCACTGGCTCTTGCGGGCTGTGAAGAGGGCGCAAACGGCTCACTTTTCCAATCATCTCCATCGGGGTCCGCCGCAAC
The DNA here is from genome assembly GCA_947503035.1 of uncultured Halocynthiibacter sp. Taxonomy (GTDB): domain Bacteria; phylum Pseudomonadota; class Alphaproteobacteria; order Rhodobacterales; family Rhodobacteraceae; genus CANNCD01. The sequence continues at coordinate 65,101 of CANNCD010000006.1, read as the reverse complement.
CGGCGTCGAAATCGTTGAACGCGACGTCGAAGCCCCCGAGGTGTTTCAGGTCACGGACGCCGGTCTTTGGGATGGTCGTCCGTCGCTTGGCGGTGTCTGGGCCGCCCACCCCGATGTGACAAGCCCCGAACGTGTGATCATTCGCAACCAGAGCAACGGAAAATTCGTAATCGGTGCCCTTTTCAAACGTGAATTCGAACAGGCCGGCCCGAAATTTCAGGTCTCATCCGACGCCGCCGAGGCGCTTGGTGTTTTGGCGGGCCAACCGGTTGAGCTCAACGTGACCGCGCTTCGCAAGGAGGAAGTGCCAACCGAACCTGTTGCCTCCGAATCCGTCGCTTTGGACGAGGCGCTGCTGCCGGATACTTTGGACACCGTGACGATTGACCCAATCGAATCTGCGGCCGCCGCCATTGAAACCGCCGAGGTTGTACCAACGCCGCGCCCAACACCCGCTGCGGCCCCTGCTGTGACCTCAAGCCTTGAAAAGCCCTTCATTCAGGTCGGCATCTTTAGCATCAAAGACAACGCAGACCGTACCGCAAACACCCTTCGGGACGCCGGCGTGACCCCGACCGTCTTGGCGCAATCCTCAAGCGGCAAGGAATTCTGGCGCGTCATCGTTGGCCCGTCACAGTCCAGCAGCGAACGCAGCACCGTTCTTGAGGCGATCAAATCTGTCGGCTTTACCGACGCTTATCCGGTCACAAACTAGGGCGAGGCTTCCATGTTTTCAAAACTCTTCTCTTTGATCGCAGCCGCCGCCATCGCGGTTGCGTCGCCTTTGGCTGCGCTTGATTTCGACACCCGCGCCAGCAGCGCAATCGTGATCGAGCAAAGCTCGGGTACAGTCTTGTTTGAAAAGAACGCGGATGTGGCGCTGCCGCCCGCGTCCATGTCGAAATTGATGACGTTGAACATGTTGTTTGAGGCCATCGAAGACGGGCGCGTGTCCATGGACACCCCGTTCGCCGTCTCGACCCGCGCCGAAGCGATGGGTGGATCCACCATGTTCCTTGATCGTCGTGATCGTCCCACCGTCGCCGAGCTGATCCAAGGGATCATCGTTCTGTCGGGCAATGATGCCTGTGTCGCCGTCGCCGAAGGTCTGGCTGGGACCGAAGAGGCCTTTGCCAAGCAGATGACAGAACGTGCCAAGGATTTGGGCATGGCCAATTCCAGCTTTGCGAACGCATCTGGCTGGCCGCATCCACAACAACGCATGAGCATGCATGACCTTGCCGTTTTGGCCGACCGTCTGATCACGCATTTTCCACAGTATTACCACTTCTTTTCGCAAACCGAATTCGGCTTTGACGGGCGCGCGCCGGACAACCGGTTCAACCGCAACCCTCTTCTTAAACTGGGAATCGGCGCCGATGGTCTTAAGACCGGTCACACCTCCGAGGCGGGCTATGGGCTTGTTGGCTCTGCACGTCAGGGGGATCGCCGTGTGATCTTTGTGATTTCTGGCCTGCAATCCGAAGCCGCCCGCGCAGAAGAGGCAGAGAGCATCGCCAATTGGGCCTTCCGTCAATTCGTTCAGCGTACCGTTGCACCCGCTGGCAAAATCCTTGCCGAGGCCCCTGTTTGGATGGGTGCCGCGTCGACCGTTGGCTTGATGACCGAAAGCGACATCGACATCCTTATTCCCGCCGAGGCGCTGCGCACAGCATCGGCAGAAGTAGTCTATAACGGCCCGCTTGAGGCCCCGATCTCCAAGGGCCAAGAACTTGCTACCCTCGTGGTCACACGCGGTGACATGGACAAGGCCCACATCCCATTGGTGGCAGACCAAGACATCGCCGCGGGTGGTTTTGGCAAACGCGTTGGCACCGCCGCGCAGGTATTGTTCGGTCGGCTGACCGGCGACGAAGGCCTGTTCTGACCTATGTCCAACGGTCTTTTTATTAGCTTTGAAGGCATCGATGGGTCGGGCAAATCGACCCAAGCAAAGATGCTTGTGGAAACGCTGCGCGCCGAAGGGTTTGATGTGATCCATACCCGCGAACCGGGGGGATCTGTCGGTGCCGAAGAAATTCGCGCGCTGGTTCTTCAGGGCGATCCCGATCGTTGGTCCGCCGAGACCGAGATCATGCTGTTCACCGCCGCCCGTCGCGACCACATGGAAAAGACGATTTTACCCGCCATCGAGGCCGGAAAAATCGTTGTCTGCGACCGTTTCGCCGACAGCACCCGTATGTATCAGGGCATCAGCCGTGGCGATCTGCGCGCGACTGTGGACACGCTCCATGACCTTATGATCGGGCGCGAACCCGACGTGACCATTCTGATCGATATGGACCCCGCCGCCGGTCTGGCCCGAGCCAAGTCCCGCAACACGGTCGAGGAACGTTTCGAAGATTTTGGCGTCGATCTGCAACAACAGATGCGTGACGGTTTCTTGGCACTTGCGGCGCAATATCCGAACCGCATTAAGACCATCGACGGCGCGCGCGATATCGATAGCGTCGCGGCGGATATCACCGCGACAATCAAGGACCACCTATGAGCGACGAAGCCCGCCCCGAACCCGATGCCATCGACGGCGCGCCACACCCGCGCGACACCGCGACATTGATTGGGCAGTCCCGCGCCGAGGCGGATTTTCTGGCGGCAGCAGCCCTTGGACGGCTTCATCATGCGTGGTTGATCACAGGACCACGCGGGATCGGCAAGGCAACCCTTGCTTGGCGGATTGCACGATTTTTGCTGACAGACACCGCCGATGATGGCGGCCTATTCGGCGAGGCCCCGCCGCCGCCCACATCGCTTGATGTGTCCATGGATCACCCCGTCTGTGCCCGTCTGGCCGCCCATTCTGAACCACGATTTGCCCTGATACGGCGGGCCTATGACGAAAAGGCAGCGCGCCTGAAACAGGACATCACCGTCGAAGAAATTCGCCGGCTCAAGAATTTCTTCTCTATGTCCGCGACCGACGGCGGACGGCGTGTGGTTATCGTCGATAGCGCCGATGAAATGAACGTAAACGCGGCCAACGCCTTGCTCAAACTGCTCGAAGAACCCCCCGCGAATGTGGTTATTCTGATGATCAGCCACCAACCCTCGCGGCTTCTTCCGACGATCAGGTCGCGGTGTCGCGAACTACGCTGCGCAGCACTCGCCCCCGATGATCTGGCAACGGCCCTTCAAAACGCGCTTGGCGACACCGCGCTTGAGGCAAGCCCGAGCGAATTGACCGCATTGGCCCAAGGATCGGTCGGTGACGCGCTGCAATTGGTGGCCCAGGGTGGCCTTGGTATTTACCGTGAAATCGGGGCGCTGGCCGCGTCGATGCCGAACGTGGATCGCGCCCGTTTGGTGAAATTGGCGGACTCTGCCGCAGGTAAGAACGCACAGGCACGATTCCTGTTAATGTTGGATTTGTGGGATATGTTCCTTGCGCGGCTGGCCCGTGCAGGCGTTGCCGGCCCCGCCCCGTTCGAGGCATTCGACGGCGAAGCCGACCTGTTGGCCCGCCTTGCCCCGACCCCCGCCGCCGCGCGCATTTGGGCCACCGCACAGCAAGAGATGTCCGCACGCGCACGACATGGGCGTGCCGTGAACCTTGACCCGACGGCTCTCATCCTTGATATGGGTTTAAAGATGGATACGATCGCGGCCAAATGCGCCGCACGCTAGGGACCCCGATGACCACGCCACAGATTACCGATAGCCACTGCCACCTTGATTTTCCAGATTTTGACGGCGAACTTCCTGACCTGATTTCACGGGCCAATGACGCCGGTGTGACGCGGATGGTGACGATCTGTACGCGGCTTCGCAATGCCGATACCGTGCGCGCGATTTCCGACGCCCATGCACCCGTCTTTTGGGCCGCAGGGACACATCCGCTGAGCGCCCACGAGGAACCACTCGCCAGCGTCGATGAATTGATCGCCCTGACCGAACACCCCAAGATGGTGGGGATCGGCGAAACGGGGCTTGATTACCATTACTCGGCCGATAGCATTGAAATTCAACAAAAATCCCTGCGCATTCACATCGCCGCCGCCCGCGAAACGGGGTTGCCGTTGATTATTCACGCCCGTGCGGCGGACGATGACATGGCCCGCATCCTGCGCGAAGAGCATGAAAACGGCGCCTATTCCTGTGTGATGCATTGCTTTAGCTCTTCTGCCGAATTGGGCCGCGCGGCCCTTGATCTGGGCTTCTATTTGTCCATGTCCGGCATCGCAGCCTTCCCGAAATCCCAAGAGGTACGCGACATCTTTGCCGCAGCCCCCATTGACCGGATTTTGGTGGAAACTGATGCGCCCTATCTTGCGCCCCCGCCCCATCGTGGCAAACGCAATGAGCCCGCCTATAGCGCGCTGACCGCCAAGGTTGGTGCCGACACATTTGGCATGAACTATGCGGATTTCGCGGCCAAGACCCAAGAAAACTTTGACCGTCTGTTCGCCAAAGCCGCAGCATACGAGGCCGGCTAGATGGCCCAGATGCGCATAACGATATTGGGATGTGGATCGTCCGGCGGGGTGCCACGGATTGGCAACCGCTGGGGCGAATGTGACCCAGCCAATCCCAAGAACCGTCGGCGCAGATGTTCGATTTTGGTAGAACGCATCACCGACGCAGGCACCACGCGGGTTCTGATCGATACCTCGCCCGATATGCGAGATCAGCTTCTGGATGCCGGTGTTGAAACCATCGATGCCGTCGTCTTCACCCACGCTCATGCGGATCACGTGCACGGCTTGGACGACATCCGTCAGGTTGCCTATATCATGGGCGGGCGCATTCCGGTTTGGGCGGATAAGCACACCCAAGCCGACCTTTTGGTGCGGTTTGGCTATGTGTTTGAGACGCCAAAAGGGTCGGACTATCCACCGATCTGCGATCTGAACACAATCGATGGGGTCTTCACCGTTGACGGCGATGGCGGCCCGATTGAATTCACGCCCCTGCCCGTTCAACACGGACGCATTCCCGCGCTCGGCTTTCGGATGAATGACGTCGCCTATATCCCCGACGTGAGCGAGATTTTCGACGCCACATGGGACCAGTTGAATGACCTCGACCTGTGGATCATCGATGCCCTACGCCGCACGCCACACAGTTCGCATTCGCATCTGTCCCAGACGGTCGACTGGATCAAACGCGCCGCGCCGAAATCGGCGGTCATCACCAATATGCACATCGACCTTGATTATACCGACGTCGAAAACGAAACGCCTGACGGGACCGTTCCCGCCTTTGATGGCATGACCCTTACGCTGGATCTTTAATGTTCTCATTCATCGACATCATCCTCCCTGTTTTTCTTGTTATGGGGTTTGGATATCTTGTCGTATGGAAGGGCTGGTTTTCGGGGGACAACGTTGATGCGTTGATGACCTATGTCCAGAAATTCGCCATCCCCTGTTTGCTTTTCTCGGCGATGTCGACCATCGATTTGGCGCAAAATTTTGATCTTCGTCTCATGTTCAGCTTCTACAGCGGCGCGATTGTGGTGTTCGCGCTGGCCTTTCTTGGGGCGCGATACGTGTTTGGGCGCGGCATTCAGGACGCGGTGACCATCGGGTTTGTCGGGATGTATTCCAACGCCTTGCTCTTGGGTGTTCCGATCACCGAACGCGCCTATGGGGCGGACGCGCTTGATGCGAACTATGCGATTTTGGCGGTGCATTCGCCGCTTATTTACGGGTTCGGCATTGCGATCATGGAAACCTTGCGCGCCAAGGGCAAAGGCAAGAAAGAGATCGGCCGATCCATCCTGCGGGCGATGTTCCGCAATACGATTGTGATTGGCGTCACCCTCGGACTGATTGTGAATCTGTCTGGGCTCACTCTCCCGACGGCGATGATCGATGCGGTCGATTTGATCAAACGTTCGGCGCTGCCTGCGGCCTTGTTTGGGCTTGGTGGCATCTTGGTACGTTATCGACCCGAAGGCGACATGCGCACGATTATCTATGTCGTGACCCTGTCCTTGGTCGTGCACCCAACGATCACCTATACCCTGACCACCGCCTTTGATTTATCCGTTGAAACGATCCGCTCTGCGACCCTGACCGCGGCCATGGCGTCCGGCGTAAACGCCTATATTTACGCCAATATGTATGACTCGGCGAAACGGGTTGCGGCATCGACTGTGTTGATCGGGACCGTGGGGTCTATCCTCAGCATCGGTATTTGGCTGACGATTTTACCCTAGGGCAAAATTTTGGATTTTCATTTGCCCGAATCTGTGATTATGACGCTTATCTAACTTATGTGCGAAAGGCGGGCTGATGGGAAAAGATGCAAACGCGATTTACGGTATAAATCGCTGGGGTGATCCATATTTTACGGTGTTGGACAATGGCGATATGGCCATCGCGACACCTGGCAAACCTGACTATCCCCCTGTGTCTCTTCCGGCCATTATCACCAACCTCGAAGACCGCGGTATCCAGCTCCCTATTTTGCTGCGCGTGTCGTCGTTTTTGGAAAACTCGCTTCAACAAATCAACGAAAGCTTCGCCAAGGCAATTGCCGATAACGACTATTCCGGTGCTTATCGTGGTGTGTTTCCGATCAAGGTGAACCAACAGGAACAGGTGATTGAACGCATCGTCTCCTTTGGCCAGCAATACCACTTTGGTCTTGAATGCGGCTCCAAACCGGAGCTGATCATTGCGCTGTCGCAACCCTTGTCCGATCAAAGCCTGATCATCTGTAACGGCATCAAGGACCGCGAATTTGTCGCCCTTGCCATGCAGTCGCGCAAGATCGGGTTCAACACCGTCATCGTCATCGAAAGCCCGAATGAGCTTGATATCGTTGTCGATGTGGCCCGCGAATTGGACATGGACCCCGCGCTTGGTGTGCGGATGAAACTGACCCACCGTGTGGGTGGCGCGTGGGCCGAAAGTTCGGGCGACCGGTCGGCCTTTGGTCTGACTTCGGATCAGGTGTTGGATGTGGTGGATCGTCTGCGGGCGGAAAACCTGCTTCATACGCTTGTGCTGCAACACTCACATCTTGGCTCGCAAATCCCCGACTTGAACGACGTGCGCCGCGCGGTGTCTGAGGCCTGTCGCTATTTCACCGAACTCACCAAAGAGGGTGCGCCCCTGTGCTATCTGGACCTCGGGGGCGGGCTTGGCTTTGACTATACCGGTCAAAAACGCATCAGCGATCATTCCGTGAATTACACGGTCGCGGATTACTGTAACGCGATTGTCGAGATCACTGGTTATGCGATGAACGCGGCGGGCATTCCGCACCCGCATCTTGTCACCGAAAGCGGGCGCGCGACCGTGGCGTCATCGTCGATGCTGTTGTTCAACGTGCTTGAGGCGACGCTATACGATTCCGCCGACCGCCCCGAGGTGTCCGAGGATGATCACCACCTGATCACCGAACTCGCTGCGCTTGGCAACATAACCCACAACGACCGCCTGTCGCATTCCCTGCATGATGCGGTGTATTTGCGGGACGAATTGCGCGCGCTGTTCCGTCGTGAACAGATCGGCATCCGCGAATTGGCCAAGGGCGAACGGGTTTACCTGAACCTCATCGCGAAATTCCGCGATCTGATGGACAAGGCCGACCCAGATTTGCAATCCGATGCCCGCGAGGAACTGAACTCCATTGCGGATATCTATCACTGTAATTTCTCGCTGTTCCAAAGCCTGCCGGACGTTTGGGCCATCGATCAGATGCACCCGATCACCCCGCTTCAACGTCTGAATGAAACACCCGACCGCCACGCGATTCTGTCGGACATCACCTGTGACAGCGACGGCAAGATCGACCAATTCGTCGTCGCCGATGGCGTCAGCCCCACCCTGCCTGTGCACAAACTGACCGACGATCCCTATTATCTGGGCGCGTTCTATGTTGGGGCCTATCAGGAAACCCTTGGCGACTTGCACAACCTCTTTGGCGACACCAATGTCGTCACCATTGAATGTACCCCCGAGGGCGGGTTTGAATTGTTGCACGAGGTCGAAGGCGACGATATCGCCGAGGTTCTGACCTATGTGGAATATGACCCGAACGACATGTTCGCGGCGTTCAAATCCCGCGTCGAAGCCGCCATTAAACGGGGTGATATCACCCCATCTGAACGCAAAGCCATCACCGCTGCCTATAAGGACAGCATCCGTGGTTACACTTATTTCGAACACTAGAAAGGACACGTTATGACCAACGCTCTCTCTGGAAAAGTACTTGTCATCGGCGCCGGTGGCGTCAGCCACGCCGCCGTCCACAAAATGGCGATGAACAGCGATATCTTCACCGATATCACATTGGCCAGCCGCCGCATCAGCAGCTGTGAAGCCATCGCCGCGTCCGTTCTGGAACGCACTGGCGTAACGATTAAAACCGCCCAAGTCGACGGTGACGATGTGGCCGCAACCGCCGCATTGATCCGCGAAACGGGTGCGGAGTTGTTGATCAACCTTGCCCTGCCCTATCAAGATTTGCACCTGATGGACGCCTGCCTTGAGGCCGGTTGTCACTATATTGACACCGCGAATTACGAGCCACCAGAAGAGGCGAAATTCGAATACCATTGGCAGTGGGCCTATCAGGACAAATTCAAAGAGGCGGGCCTCTCGGCCGTTCTGGGGTCTGGTTTCGATCCTGGTGTAACGTCTGTGTTCGCCACTTGGATCCGCAAACATAAACTGGACACCATCCGTCAGATCGACATCCTTGATTGTAACGGTGGTAACAACGGCCAGGCGTTCGCGACCAACTTTAACCCTGAAATCAACATCCGCGAAGTGACCGCCCCCGCGCGTCACTGGGAAAATGGCGACTGGGTCGAAAGCCCCGCGATGACCACCAAGGTTGAATTTGATTTCGACGGTGTGGGTCCGAAAAACATGTATCTCATGTATCACGAAGAGCTCGAGAGCATGAAAACCCACTTCCCTGAAATTGAACGTGCGCGGTTCTGGATGACCTTTGGTGACGAATACATCAAACACGTTACCGTTCTGGAAAACATCGGCATGACCTCGATTGAACCGGTGATGTACGAGGGCAAAGAGATCATTCCGCTTCAGTTCCTGAAGGCGGTTCTGCCGAACCCGGGTGACTTGGGCGCGTTGACCAAGGGCAAGACCAACATTGGTGACATCATCACCGGTGAAAAGGATGGCGTTGAAAAAACGTACTACATCAACAACATCTGCGATCACGAGGTGTGTTACGCCGAGGTCGGTTCACAGGCGGTGTCCTATACCACTGGTGTGCCCGCGATGATCGGTGCAGCGATGATGATCAAAGGGATTTGGTTGGATGCCGGTGTGTGGAATACTGAACAGCTTGATCCGGACGCGTTCATGGACATGTTGAACGAACATGGTCTGCCGTGGAATGTGGTAGAACTTGACGGTCCGGTTGATTTCTAAATGACCGCGATGATGGAAACACAGGCGGGGGACGCGGGTGCGTTTACGCGGTTCGATCTGAACCGCGTGCCGTCGCCGTGTTTCGTCGTTGATGCGGTCAAGATCGCCGACAACCTGCGCATTTTGCGCGATGTGGCCGACCGCTCGGGGGCGCGTGTTTTGGGCGCGCTCAAGGCGTTTTCGATGCACAGCCTTGGCGATATGGTCGGCGGCACGCTGCACGGCACATGCGCCTCGGGCCTGTTCGAGGCACGTCTGGCCCGTGAATTTTTCGGCGGCGAACTGGCGACGTTTTGTGCCGGTTACAAGGACGCCGAGATCGAAGAGATCGTCGCCCTGTCCGACCACATCATCTTCAATTCCCCTGCCCAGAAGCGTCGGTTCATGCCGGTCGTTGCCGCCGCGCGCGCCAATGGCCAAACCATTCATGTGGGTCTTCGGATCAACCCCGAACACTCCGAGGGCGAGATCGCGAAATACGACCCCTGCGCGCCTTGTTCGCGTCTGGGCACCCCCGTTTCCCAATTGACCGTCGAGGATATGGAGGGCGTCGATGGCGTCCATATGCATACCCTTTGCGAACAGGGGTTTGCGCCCCTCGCCCGCACTTGGGCCGCGGTAAAACCGCATTTGGAGCCCTATTTCCCCAGCCTTCAATGGGTGAATTTCGGCGGTGGCCACCATATCACCCGCGCCGATTATGATCGCGATGCACTGGTCGATTTCCTGCGTGACGTGCGCGAAACCACTGGCGCGACGCCATATATTGAACCGGGTGAGGCCATGGCGCTTGATGCTGGTATTCTGGTCGGCGAGGTGCTTGATCTGCCGCAGAACGGCATGAACCTTGCCATCATGGATATCTCGGCGACTTGTCACATGCCCGACGTGATCGAGGCCCCCTATCGCCCTGCCATGATGAATGAGCCCGACACCGGAACCCAATATCGTCTGGGCGGTCCAAGCTGTCTGGCCGGCGACGTGATCGGCGATTACCGGTTCCCCACAACACCAACCATTGGCACGCGCATCGCGTTTTTGGATCAGGCGCATTATTCCATGGTGAAAACCAACACGTTTAACGGGGTCGCCCTGCCCGCGATTGCGCTTTGGCAATCGGACACAGACGACCTGCGGATGATCAAGGAATTCAGCTATGCCGATTTCCGCGACCGCCTTTCCTAGGACCAAAAGATGACCGTTTTTCTTGATAGCGAACTGACCCTATCCGAACGTGACGCCGCCACGGCGCGGTTCCACGTGATCCCGATGCCGCTTGAACGCACTGTGTCCTATGGGGCGGGAACGGCCGATGGGCCCGCCGCGATCATCGAGGCGTCGAACGAATTGGAACGGCTTTGTGATGGGATCGAGGCCTGCGCCGACGGCATCGCCACCACCGCGCCCGTCGATTGTTCTGGTCCCTTGCCCGAGGTCATGGAGCGCCTTGCTGCCGCCACCCGCACCAGCGTCGATGCGGGTGCGATCCCCGTGACATTGGGCGGCGAACATAGCCTGTCGTTTGGCGCAGTGACGGGCGTGTCCCGCGCGCTTGGCCGTCCTGTTGGGATCATCCAGATCGATGCCCATGCGGACCTGCGCATTGCCTATCAAGGCGAACCCCATTCGCACGCATCGGTCATGAACCTACTGGTGAATGACGGTCACCGCCTTGCGCAATTCGGCGTGCGCGCCCTTTGCACCCAAGAGGCCGAAAGCCGCACCAAGAACAACGTCTTCTTTGTCGATGGCGAAGATTTGGTGGTGAACAACACCCACGCCGTCGCCCTGCCCGATGATTTCCCCGACGACGTCTACATCAGCTTTGACGTCGACGGTTTGGACCCCTCGATCATGCCTGCGACGGGCACGCCGGTTCCGGGTGGTTTGGGATTTTATCAGGCGATCCATCTGGTGGCCAACGCCGCCAAAGGGCGTAACATCGTTGGGATGGATATCGTCGAACTCGCCCCGATCACCGACGCCGAGGCATGGGATTTCACAGCTGCGCAGCTGACCTATCGGTTGATGACATTGGCGTCAAAACGCGCCTCGTCCGGATAAATCAACGACCAAAGGATATCGCGCAGGTAAGGTTGCGCGACAATGCCGTCGTTCGCCAACGCGGGTGAGCGGCACACCCGCCTCATCAAATCGACCCCCGCAATCACCGATAGAACCATCTCTGCGCGATGGTATTTATCCGGCCCTGTCAAACGATCCGCCAAAACCGCCACAAATCGGTCGTGGAACTTTTTGCTCGCGACCTCGGTCGCATTGATGTTCGACACCGACCGCAACACCGCCAAGGTGATATCAAAGTCGGGTTTGGTTAGGGGCTTGGTCGTCAAAAGCTCTGATAAATCATCCGCCATTTGATCAAGCGGCATAGACAAAAGCGCGTCGACCTCTTCGTCGAACAGAACCGCTTCGGAGAACAGACCCAGCTTGGACCCAAAATAGCGGTTAATCAGAGCCACATTCACGCCGGCCTCTGATGCGATCTCGCGGGTACCACATCCGTCATAACCTCGGATGGTGAACACCCGCCGTGCCGCGTCCAGAATGGCGTCGCGCGTTGCGGCCGCGTTTCGTTTTCGTGGCGTCGTCTCATTGGTCACGCGTAAACCTCCTGTGGGCGAATACCCCTTACCTAGCGTAACGTAACTGCAACCGAAGTAAAACCAACACGGAGCAGTTTCATGGTTCACTGTATTGACTTTAGTTCCGCACCTGAATAGTTCATATTCTGAACTAAATGGAGTCTCTATGTCACCGACCACCCTAGATGAGGAAACTTGGGGCGTGCGCACCTTGATGGGCGTGCACGACCTTTACACCCGACTTGATCAGGTCGTGGAAGAGGTCAACATTGATCCCCCTCTTTCACGCAACGCACGAAAATTGATCGTCAGCATCCCCTTTCCACGGAAAATGGGCGAACTTGCCGACACCCTTGGTGTGACCAAACCCGCCTTTACCGCACTGGCCGACGACCTTGAAAAACAAGGGACGCTTCGACGCGAACGCCACCCTGATGATCGGCGCGCATGGCTTTTGGCGCTGACCGAACAGGGCGAAACTGCGCGGCGGGCGTTGATGCTACAAGCCAACCATTTTGTCCAAAGCGTCACCGGATTGAACGCAAAAGACCAAGCGGAATTGACCCGCCTTTTGGATGTCATCCGCGAAACCAACGGCAACACGGAGTGCCCCTATTCATGAAACTTATTCCCTATGTTCTGGTCGCCGCTCTTTTGGCCCAGCCCGCTGTCGCCCAAGATATCATTAAGCCGGTCAAGCTTTTGGAGATCAGCCAAGCCGAAACAGGTCCGTCGCGCGAATTCTTTGGTCAGGTCGTGGCCCGTCAAACCGTTGATCTTGCCTTTCAGGTCTCCGGCCAGATCATTGACCTACCTCTTGTCGAGGGTGCAACCCTTCGCGAGGGGGATCTGATTGCGGAATTGGATCTTGAAACCTTTCTCCTGACCCTTGATCAGGCCCAGCTTCAAAAGGAACAGGCGGAACGCACCCTCGAGCGCCTGACCAAACTTGGAAGCACTGTGTCCCAAGTGAACGTCGATGACGCCGAAACCGCCGTGGCCATCGCCGAGATCGCCGTGCGCAACGCGCAATATGCGCTCGAGCATGCGACGCTTCATGCCCCATTTGACGCTATTGTCGCATCGCGCAATGTCGCAAACTTTACCACCATTTCTGCCGGCACCCCCGTCGCCCGTCTTCATGATATGTCCGAGATCCGGATCGATATCGACGTCCCCGAGGTCCTGTTTCAACAGGCGGGCAACAATCCAAATGTGCGTATCACCGCGACCTTCCCCACAAGCGACACGGTCTATCCGCTTCAAATTCGTGAATTCAACGCCGAAACCGCGGCCGTGGGGCAAACCTATGGTCTGACGCTTGCGCTTGAAAATGCAGAGGGGCTTCATATTTTGCCAGGCTCATCGGTGACAGTCCGAGCCGAGTTCCTTCACGTCGAGCGTGCCATCACCCTTCCGGCTTCGGCCATCGTTATTGCCGCAGATGGAGCGACCTCCGCCTTGGTCTTTGCCCCGACCACCGGCGATCAAGGCACCGTAAGCAAACGCGACATCACCATAACACCCGATGGGCGCGGCCAGTTCACCGTCACCGATGGGCTTGCCGCTGGCGACATCATTGTGAGCGCTGGCGCCAAAACCCTTGCCGACGGGGCGACCGTACGTCGCTTTGACGGCTTTGCGAATTAGGGGCTGATCATGAACATTGCACGCGCATCCATAGAAAAGCCGCTCATGACGTGGCTTTTGATCCTCGGCTGTCTGTTTGGCGGCCTCTGGGGGTTCAATTCACTGGGACGGCTCGAAGATCCGGCCTTTACCATCAAACAGGCGATGGTCATCACCTATTACCCTGGCGCAAGCGCCGAACAGGTCGCCCGCGAGGTGTCCGAACCGCTTGAATCCGCGATTCAAAAAATGGGCGAGGTCAAGAAAATCACGTCGATCAACCAACCTGGACAATCCCTTATCGAGGTTGAAATCAAAGACACCTATGACGGCGCGGCCCTCCCCGAGGTCTGGAGCAAGCTGCGAAACAAGGTCTCGGACGCGACGCGGTCGCTTCCAAGTGGGGTAAGCACGCCGTTTGTGAATGACTCGTTCGGGGACGTGTTCGGTATCTATTACGCCGTCACCGCCGAAGGGTTCTCCGACGCCGAACGCCACGAATTGGCAACATTTTTGCGTCGTGAACTGCTGGCCGTTGAAGGTGTCGCGGACGTCGATGTTGCAGGTCTTCCAGAAGAGGCGATCTTCGTCGATACCGACACTGCCCTTGTGGTAAACCAAGGCATTCCCCCTGCGGCGCTTGTTGGCGCGCTAAGTACGGCCAATAGCGTGGTTGATGCGGGATCTATTGAAACAGCAGGTACAACCACGATCCTTCAGGCCCCAGATGGCGAAGATAGCGTCAGTGCAATCGCCGGCCTGAAGGTCGGTGTCGGTGGCGAGTTGTTGAACATGTTCGACATCGCAACCGTGCGCCGTGACCGTGTCGCGACGCCTGATTTTGTCGTACGGCACAATGGCCAAGAGGCATTCACCCTCGGGATTGCAGGGATCGCGTCGGAAAACATCGTGACCGTCGGCGAACGTGCCGACATCCGTTTGGCCGAACTTCAGGGGGAAATCCCCGCGGGGGTCATCCTTGAACCAATTTATCAGCAACACGTGGTGGTTGACGAAGCCTCAAGCGCGTTTTTGGTGAACCTTGCCATGTCCGTTGGCATCGTTGTGGTCGTTCTGGCCGTGGCAATGGGTTGGCGCGCGGCGGTGGTTGTGGGGTCGACCCTATTGCTGACCGTTGTGGGGACGCTGTTCTTTATGGCGGTGTTTTCCATTGAAATGGAACGTATTTCGCTGGGTGCATTGATCATCGCGATGGGCATGTTGGTGGACAACGCCATCGTGGTCGCCGAGGGCATGCAGATTTCGATGCAACGGGGCACCAACAAATTGGACGCCGCCGACGAGGCCGCCAAGAAAACGCAGATCCCGCTTTTGGGTGCGACCGTCATCGGCATCATGGCATTCGCCGGTATCGGCCTCAGCCCAGACGCGACGGGTGAATTCCTGTTCTCGCTTTTCGCGGTGATCAGCATCTCGTTACTGCTGTCTTGGGTTCTTGGTTTGACGGTGACACCATTGCTGGGTGGAATTTTGTTCAAACAGGGCAAAGGCGGCGAAGACACGGCCTATAATGGGCCGCTATTTCGGGCCTACGGCGCGGTTTTGCGTGGCGCAATCAAGGCGCGCTGGTTGGTCGTTGCGGGCCTTATTGCCGTGACCGTGGCCTGTTTCGCGGGCTTTGGTCAGATCAAACAACAGTTCTTTCCTGACTCAAACACACCGCTATTTTTCGTGCACTACAAGCTCCCGCAGGGGACATCGATCCACACGACCTCGGCAGATTTGACCAAGATGGAAGAGTGGCTTGAGCAACGCGACGATGTTGTGTCCGTGACTTCATTTGTGGGGCAAGGCGCGACGCGGTTCTTGTTGACCTATAGCGCCGAGAAACCCAATCCGAGCTATGGCCACCTGATCATTCGCACCGAAAGCATCGAGCAAATCCCAGCGCTTCGGGCGGATCTGGACGACTTTGGCCGGAACAATTTCCCCGGTGGGGAATTCCGCACAAAACGTCTCGTCTTTGGGCCCGGTGGCGGTAACCCAATCGAGGCGCGGTTCTCGGGGTCCGATCCAGAGGTGCTTCGGGAACTGGGCGATCAAGCCATGGCCGTTCTGGCCGCAAGTTCGGACAATCTGATCGACATCAGCCAAAACTGGCGTGAAAAAGAACTGGTGGTGCGTCCGATCTATGCGACCAACCGCGCCCAGACCGCCGGCATCAGCCGCGATGACATCGCGTCCGGTCTTGCCTTTGCCACCGAAGGGACAACCGGCGGAGTGTTCCGTGAAGATGAACGTTTGATCCCGATCATTGTGGGTCTGAATGACACCACCAGCCCAGACCTTCTGGATCAGGTGATCTATTCGAGCACAGCCGGACAGTTCATTCCGATCACGCAGGTTATCGACGGTCTGACCTATGAGGCGCAAGACACCCTTATTCATCGGCGCAATCGCGTTGCGACGTTGACGGTTTCGGCCGATATCGTCGCAGACACCACCCCCGCCGCCGTTCAGGCCGAGGTCCAAGCCGCCATCGAGGCGATCCCGCTTCCGATTGGGTACAAGATGGAATGGGGCGGCGATTACGAGAGTTCCGGCGATGCGCAGGCATCCTTGGGCCGTCAGCTTCCGCTCAGCCTGTTGGTGATGGTGTTGATTTCGATCATGTTGTTTGGTCGTCTGAAACAGCCAATCATCATCTGGCTCTTGGTTCCGATGTCGGTCAACGGCGTGGCGCTTGGTCTTTTGGGGACCGGTCTTCCCTTTACGTTCACCGCGCTCTTGGGGCTGTTGTCCTTGTCGGGCATGTTGATCAAGAACGGCATCGTTCTGGTCGAAGAAATCGACATCGTGCGCGCCCAAGGTGTGGAACTGCGCGAGGCCATCGTGACGGCCTGTGTGTCGCGTCTGCGTCCGGTGATCTTGGCCGCGGCGACGACAATCCTTGGGATGGCGCCATTGTTGTCGGACGCGTTCTTTGTGTCGATGGCAGTGACGATCATGGGGGGCTTGGCGTTCGCGTCGATCCTGACTTTGATCGCGGCACCGGTGTTCTATTACCTGTTCTTCGCCAGAAGCGAGGCCAAGCGATTGGCCGCCGCATAAACACAAACACAAACACAAAGGGTCGCAGAAATGCGGCCCTTTTCATTTTGCAGAACACAAAACGACATAACCCCGACGGGGGATAGATTTTCAATTGTTTGGGATAACAAGTTGGTGCGGCCAAGAAGACTCGAACTTCCACGGGTTTTACCCCACAGCGACCTCAACGCTGCGCGTCTACCAATTCCGCCATGGCCGCACGCCTTGACTTGGTGTGGTGGCTATACCGAACGGCCAAGCCCTTGAAAAGAGGAAAATGCACCTTTGGCAAAATTTGCGGTCAAAGGGTCGAATTCCGTGGCCTGCCCCGCTATGTATGGGGCGAACGGAAACAAGGGCAATAACATGGTTGAATGGATCACCGCGACGGGGCTTGTGGATTACGACGACGCTGTCGCCCTGATGGAGCAACGCGCCGCCGATATTTATGCAGGTACTGCGGATGAATTGATCTGGCTGGTGGAACATCCGCCGCTCTATACCGCGGGCACATCCGCCAAGATCGAAGACCTAACCGACCCCGACCGGTTCCCAGTCTATGACACCAAACGCGGTGGGCAATATACGTACCACGGACCGGGGCAACGTGTGGCTTATGTGATGTTGGACCTGAATAAACGCGGACGCGATGTGCGTAAATTCGTGCAACAGATGGAAAACTGGGTCATCGCCGCCCTCGCCGAATTCAACGTCACTGGCGAGATTCGCGACGGCCGTGTTGGCGTCTGGGTGGAACGGCCCGAACGGCCATTGAACATCGATGGATCCGTTGCCGAGGACAAGATCGCCGCCATCGGTGTGCGCCTGCGCAAATGGGTGAGCTTCCACGGCCTGTCCATCAACGTCGAACCCGACCTGTCACATTTCACCGGCATCGTGCCCTGTGGAATCACCCAATATGGCGTCACAAGCATGGTTGATCTGGGTCTTCCTGTGGAAATGGGCGACGTTGATAACGCGCTGAAACGGACGTTTGAAACGGCCTTTGACGGGTAACTGCGACAATCGCACCGTATCATTTTTCGCGAACACGGGGCATGATCGACGCAACATTATCATATCAAAGGATGGGTTATGCGCTCACTGAACTTCGTCATTGCGGGCATTCTCGCCACCGCCCCTCTTTCGGCCTTGGCCGACGGTGACATCGCTGCCGGTGAAAAGGAATTCCGCCGCTGTAAGGCCTGTCACATGATCGTCGATGGCGACAACACCATCGTGCGCGGCGGCAAGATCGGACCGAATCTCTTTGGGATCATCGGTATGACCGCCGGAACGATTCCCGATTTCCGCTATGGGAAGTCCATCGTCGCCGCAGGCGAGGCCGGTTTGGTCTGGAACGAGGCCAATCTTGTGGCCTATCTGGCCAACCCAACATCGTTTCTTAAGGAAACCTTGGGTAAAAACAACGCCAAGTCGAGCATGAACTTTCGTTTGGCCAAAGGGGGCGAAGATATCGCCGCCTATTTGGCAAGCCTCGCGCCCGTTGACACCTCTATCGACGGCACAGGCACAACAGAATCCCCAGAATCCGAATAAATCGGGCGTTTGGGCGAAAAAAATACCACCTGCGGCGCAGTGATACATTGCCCGCAACAGCTTCCCGCACTAAGACGGGGAGGAATACGTCGCGCAAAGTCCTGCTTTGCGCGTTTAACCACTGGGAACAGGAGATCGCTATGGCGGATGCAGCCGATCATGGCCACGTAGACGAGCGCAGTTTTTTCACGCGCTGGTTCATGTCTACGAACCACAAAGACATTGGGATTCTATATCTCTTCACCGCAGCAATTGTTGGCTTTATTTCAGTTGCTTTCACCGTTTACATGCGTCTCGAGCTCATGAATCCAGGTGTACAATACATGTGTCTCGAAGGCGCGCGTTTCATCGCGAACCCTGACGCACTTTGTACGCCAAACGGCCACCTTTGGAACGTTATGATCACCTACCACGGTGTATTGATGATGTTCTTCGTTGTGATTCCCGCCCTCTTCGGCGGTTTCGGCAACTACTTCATGCCATTGCAAATTGGCGCGCCTGATATGGCGTTCCCACGGATGAACAACCTGTCCTACTGGATGTATGTTGCCGGTGTTGCATTGGGTGTTGCTTCGCTTTTGGCCCCTGGTGGTAACCAACAGCTTGGTTCTGGTGTGGGTTGGGTTCTTTATCCACCGCTCTCCACGAACGAAGGCGGCTACTCTATGGACCTTGCGATTTTCGCGGTTCACGTTTCTGGTGCCTCTTCTATCCTTGGCGCGATCAACATGATCACGACATTCCTGAACATGCGCACACCAGGCATGACAATGCACAAGGTTCCATTGTTCGCATGGTCCATCTTTGTAACATCGTGGTTGATCCTTCTGTCCTTGCCTGTTTTGGCTGGCGCGATCACCATGTTGCTGACGGACCGTAACTTTGGCACAACCTTCTTCCAACCAGAAGGCGGCGGCGACCCAATCCTGTACCAACACATCCTTTGGTTCTTTGGTCACCCAGAAGTGTACATCATCATCGTTCCTGGTTTCGGTCTGATTTCACACATCATCTCGACCTTCTCCAAGAAACCAATCTTTGGCTACCTGCCAATGGTTTACGCGATGGTTTCCATTGGTGTTCTCGGCTTTGTTGTTTGGGCTCACCACATGTACACCGTTGGTATGTCCCTGACACAACAGTCCTACTTCATGCTTGCAACCATGGTGATTGCGGTTCCAACAGGGATCAAAATCTTCTCTTGGATTGCGACAATGTGGGGCGGTTCTGTTGAGTTTAAGGCACCTATGCTTTGGGCGTTCGGCTTCTTGTTCCTGTTCACCGTTGGTGGCGTTACAGGTGTTGTTCTATCTCAGGCGGGCGTTGACCGTGCATACCACGATACATACTACGTTGTGGCGCACTTCCACTATGTGATGTCGCTTGGTGCGGTGTTCTCGATCTTTGCGGGTATCTACTATTACTTCGGCAAAATGTCGGGCCGTCACTATCCTGAATGGGCTGCGAAGCTTCACTTCTGGATGATGTTCATCGGCGCAAACCTTACCTTCTTCCCACAGCACTTCTTGGGTCGTCAGGGTATGCCACGTCGTTACATCGACTACCCAGAAGCATTCGCATACTGGAACAAAATCTCTTCAATGGGTGCGTTCTTGTCCTTTGCGTCCTTCATCTTCTTCTTCGGTATCGTTCTTTACTCACTGCGTTGGGGCAAAAAAGTTACCGAAAACAACTACTGGAACGAGTATGCAGATACTCTGGAATGGACACTTCCATGCCCACCACCAGAGCACACTTTCGAACAGCTTCCAAAACAGGAAGACTGGGACAAAGCCCCTGCTCACTAGTTCATAGTTGAGACCACATTCAAAAGGCCCCTCTTCGGAGGGGCCTTTTTTGTTGCCTATGCGGATTCGTCGCAGGGCCTCAGCGCGACTGTCATCATATGGTTGCCTATGCCCTATGAATGGAACATATCCCCAGATAAGCCAAACCAGCGCCACCTCGTGGCGTGGCCCTATCGTTCGTTGTCTCCACGGGGATTCGTCTGGTTTATTGGCATCACCGCGACCCTGTTCCTGCTGCCGCTTCTGGGCGTCCTAGGAAGCCCCGTCCTTTGGGTTCTTCTGTTTTCGGCGGTGGTGACAATCGCGGCCATATGGTTCGCCATAAGCCGGAACTGGCGGGCCATGCGCATTCGCGAGGACCTGATCATCACCCCCGACACCGTCCAACTGCGGCGCATGAACGCCAACACCCATATCCAATCTTGGGACGCGAACACGCACTGGGTGGACCTTCGGATGCGTCCCACGGGCGGGCCAGTGCCCAATTACCTCACGCTCTCGGGCGGGCATCGAGTGGTCGAACTGGGCGCATTTCTGACACCTGAGGAACGTAAGACCCTTTACGGGGATATCCAAGAGGCCCTCGCGCCCCATCGCGCGTCCCACTAGCCCCAAAACGAAAAACGGCGCCACAATGGGCGCCGCAACATTCGATTATTTCGCAAGCTCTAGCTGAGCTGCGCCTTGACCATAGGACCGACAGCGCCGAAATCCATTTGGCCTGCGAACTTGGATTTAAGCTCGCCCATAACCTTGCCCATATCGCGGATGGAACCCGCGCCTGTGGCTTCGATGGCGGCGGCGATGGCCTTGGCGGCTTCGTCATCATCAAGCTGACGTGGAAGGAATTCGCGAACGATTTCGATCTCGTTCAATTCCTGTTCTGCCAATTCAATCCGACCGCCCTCTTCATAGGCACGCGCGCTTTCTTTGCGCTGCTTTACCATCCGTTCGAGAATCGACACGATCTGCGGATCGCCGATTTCGTCGTCTGAACCCTCACCGCGAAGTGAGATCTCAAGATCCTTGATCGCAGCATTGATCAGGCGCAACGTCATAAGGCGTTTCGTCTCTTTGTTGCGCATTGCGTCTTTGGTCGACGCGCCGAGGCGCTCACGTATTGTCATCGGTGTCCCATCCCCTGGTTCCGTTTTCTAGCCACGACACATAGCTCGTTCGCGCTAACGGGGCAAGCAAAGAGCGAATTGGATGACGCCACCGGCGGTTCCTGCACGAATTAAAGGCAGGAACGGCAAATGTCCGCTTGACCCGACAGGCGGCGCGGAATAATCATCCACCCGTTTACCTACCCTGCTGCCGATCAGGAGTCGCCATGTCTACTGCCGTTACCTCACTTACTGAAAAACCTACCGCTTGTATCGCCCTCGCGGACGGGACAATCTTTTATGGCAAGGGGTTCGGTGCCACCGGCACCACCGTCGCCGAGCTGTGTTTTAACACCGCGATGACAGGGTATCAGGAAATCATGACTGACCCGTCTTATGCCGGTCAGGTTGTGACCTTCACATTCCCACACATCGGCAACACCGGTGTGACCCCAGAAGACGACGAAACCGCGAACCCAGTTGCCGCTGGCATGGTTGTGAAATGGGACCCGACCCTTTCCTCCAACTGGCGCGCTGTCGGGGAACTCGGCCCGTGGCTTGAGAAACGTGGCCGCATCGGTATGGGCGGCTTGGATACACGTCGTTTGACCCGCGCGATCCGCCAGCAAGGCGCGCCGCACGTCGCAATGGCCCATCACCCAGATGGCGAGTTTGACATCGAAGACCTGATCGCCAAAGCGCGCGAGTTCGCAGGTCTCGAGGGTATGGATTTGGCCAAAGAGGTCACATGTTCCCAGTCTTATCAATGGGATGAGATGCGTTGGGCGTGGCCTGATGGTTTCACCAAACGCGCAACACCTGGCCACAAGGTCGTGGCGATTGATTTCGGCGCGAAACGCAACATTCTTCGGTGCCTTGCATCCGCTGGCTGTGACGTAACCGTCCTTCCGGCGACTGCGACCGCAGAAGAAGTGCTCGCGCACAACCCTGCTGGCGTGTTCCTGTCCAACGGCCCGGGTGACCCCGCCGCGACCGGCGAATATGCCGTTCCAATGATCAAAGAGGTCCTCGCGGCCGATCTTCCGGTCTTTGGGATTTGCCTTGGCCACCAGATGCTTGCTTTGGCATTGGGTGCGAAAACTGTGAAAATGAACCACGGTCACCACGGCGCAAACCACCCTGTTAAGGAAAACGAAACAGGTAAGGTTGAAATTACATCCATGAACCATGGTTTTGCGGTTGACGCGCAAACCCTGCCAGAAGGTGTTATCGAAACCCACGTGTCTTTGTTCGACGGCTCCAACTGTGGCATCCGAATCGCAGACCGTCCGGTGTTCTCGGTCCAGCACCACCCAGAGGCCAGCCCTGGCCCACAGGACAGCTTTTACCTCTTTGAACGCTTCGTCGAAGCAATCGAAGCGAAATCTGCGTAAATTAACCGGTTTTGGGCGCATATTAACGCCCAATTAACCAGAACCAGACACCCTCACATGGTCAACATGTGAGGGACAATGTTCGCCCAACCGAATCTCAGAATCGTAACGCCGCTGTCAAAACGCTTTGGCACCGCACGCGCCACGCGCGGTCGGACCCCGATTGGCCAGATTTTGGTGGATTCGGGTGCTCTTGATCCGGGTGACCTGCTGCGCGCTTTGGCTCTTCAGGCCCGCGAAGACGTCCCGCTTGGTCACATTCTCCTAACCCACAATATGGTGTCCGAAGCGGCTCTCTACGATGGTCTCAGCCGTCAATGGGACGCGCGCCTTGCGGACCTGACCATTTCCCCGCCCGACGTACGTCTGATTGACGAAATCGGCGCAGCAACCTGTATCCGTGGGGCGTTTGTTCCATGGATTCGCGTCGGCGGCGCGACGGTTATCGCCTGTGCCCGCCCCGCCGAATTCGCCGAGATGGAGGGATTGTTACGCGATACGTTCGGCCCTGTTCTTATGGCCATCGCGCCAGAACGAGACATTCATGACGCCCTGTTACGGGTACGCAAATCCCAGCTAACACAGCGTGCCGAAACCCTCGTGGATGAGGACGAGAGTTGCCGACAATGGCACACGCGCAAACTCCAAATACGCGTCGCGCTCTTTGCGGCCTGTCTTGCGACCGTTGGTATTTTGTCGTTCAACGCACTGGTTGCGATGGTGCTGGCGTGGACGCTTTTCACGTTTTATCTGGCTGCTGGCATGAAAATCGGTGCCGCAACCATGCAGGTCTTGGATCGGTACAAATACAAACATCGCCCACGACCAGAGGCCACTAAAACAAGCATCGCACGCCTGCCTGTCGTGTCCATTATGGTCCCGCTGTTCAAGGAAAAGGAAATCGCGAACCACCTCGTGCGGCGTATGCGTGATCTGAATTATCCGCGTGAATTGCTGGATGTCTGCCTTGTGATCGAAGACGATGACGACACCACCAAGGCGACGATTGCCGCGACCGATCTTCCCCGCTGGATCCGTCCAATTGAGGTCCCCGCCGGCAGCATTCGTACCAAGCCCCGCGCGATGAACTATGCCCTCAGCTTTTGTCGCGGTTCGATCATCGGGGTCTATGACGCCGAGGACGCCCCCCACCCCGACCAAATTCACGCGGTGGTCCAACGGTTCCACGAAAGAAGCCCCAAGGTCGCCTGCCTGCAGGGAATGCTTGATTATTACAACGCGCGTACCAACTGGTTGTCGCGCTGTTTCGCCATTGAATATGCCACGTGGTTCCGCGTCGTCCTACCTGGCATTCAAAAATTGGGGTTTGCCCTGCCGCTTGGGGGCACGACCCTATTTTTCCGCCGTGAGGCGCTTGAGAAACTTGGCGGTTGGGACGCCCATAACGTGACCGAGGATGCGGATTTGGGCATCCGTCTGGTGCGCCACGGCTATCGCACCGAAATCATCGAAACCGTCACCCAAGAAGAGGCGAATTGCCGACCATGGGCGTGGGTCAAACAAAGGTCGCGTTGGAACAAGGGCTATGCGATCACATGGGCCGTCCACATGCGCGATCCGGTGAAACTTTATCGTGATCTTGGTGCGTGGAAATTCTTCGGCGTTCAGGTTCTCTTTGGCGCGACCTTGTCGCAATTTGTCCTCGCTCCGGTTCTTTGGTCGTTCTGGCTTTTGATGTTTGACGTCGCCCACCCGTTCAAAGAAATCCTGCCCCAATCCGCCCTGATCGGGATTGGGGTTTCATTATTCGTGACAGAAGTCATCCAGATTGCGATTGGGGTGTTCGCCGTCTGGGGAACCCAACATCGACGTCTTGCGATTTTTGTCCCGACGTTACAGCTCTATTTTCCGCTTGGGGTGTTGGCAGTATACAAGGGGCTGTTTGAATTGTTCACCTGCCCGTTTTACTGGGACAAAACCGAACACGGGGTCTTTAACGAAAACAATAGCGGCAGCTAGCGGTCGTCGCTGTTTGCGTCGATTTTCAGGCGGGTCTCAAAGGCCCGAGAGATGTGGTTCCCAAGCGCAAGGCTCGCCGCATCGCCATCCCGCGCCTCAAGAGCGGTGACGATGGCGTCATGTTCGGCCAATGCGGTTTCGCTTCGACCTTCAAACGCAAGGGACGTCGTCGCCAACAGGGCCATCGAGCGATGCACAAGATCAAGCTGTTGCACCAAATACCGATTATGCGAGGCAAGGTGGATTTGCTTGTGAAACCGGCGATTTGAACGGGCAAGCGCCTCGGGATTGTCCATGCGGGCGCGGTCATCTTCGACCATTTCACGTAGGACGCGGATTTCCTCGGGCGCGGCATGACGGGCGGCCAAACGGGCGGCAAGGCCCTCAAGCTCGGCGCGTACAACATAGAGTTCAGCCAGCTGATTATGGTCCAAAGACGCGACAATCAACGACCGCCCATCGCGGGTCAAAAGAGACTGGGTCTCAAGCCGTTGAAGTGCCTCTCGGATCGGGGTGCGCGACACGCCAAACCGTTCGGCCAATTCGCTTTCGACCAGACGATCGCCGGGCTTATAAACACCCACGTCAATCGCATCCAAAATAAGCCCATAGGCATCTTTTTGTGTCGATCTCTGGTCGCTCATGGTCGTCTCCGTCGTTGTTTCGGCACCCTAGCGCGCCAAACGTGCGTCGGGCAAGTGTATCAATTGCTTATACATCTTTGGCAGGGTAGGATTCGCACATGTTGAACGCCTCCCTCTCGCACGTTGATTGCTGGATCTTTGATCTTGATCACACCCTATACCCCCAGTCCATGTGCCTTTTTGACCAGATTTCGGAAAAAATCCGCCATTTCGTTATGCGGGACCTCGGCATGTCTGGGGAACGCGCCGAAACACTTCGCCACGAATTGTGGGAAAAATACGGGACCACTTTGGGTGGGTTGATGACGGAATATGATGTCGAGCCAACACGTTTTCTGCAGGACGTCCACGACGTCGACCTAGGCGACTTGCACGAAGACCCCGTCCTTCGGCTTCGGATTGAGGCGCTCCCTGGCCGCAAGATCGTGTTTACAAATGGCCCCATCGCATATGCCCATAACGTGTTGGCCGCACGGGGTCTGACAGATCTGTTCGATGCGGTTTATGGATGCGAAGACGCGCTGTTGGTGCCAAAACCACAGGCCGCCGCCTATGATGCCATCATCAAACGGGACAGTATCATCCCGACCAAGGCCGCGATGTTCGAAGACGCGGCGCGCAACCTTGTCGTGCCCCATGCCCTTGGGATGCGGACGATCCACATTGCCGATACGCCTGATGACAGTGATCATATCCACCATCACACCACCGATATTTCCGCGTTTCTGGATGATCTTCGCCGCGCCCTCTGAGACGAGCTGTCGCTTTGCAATTGGCCTCTGAACCGGTTACGACCGAGGCAGGAGATGCAGATGAACAAAACAAATGTCGATGTATTGGTGTCCGGTGGCGGCATCGCTGGTTTGATTGCCGCCGTGGGCTTTGGCGCCATTGGGTTTTCGGTTCTCTGTGTCGATCCGATGCCCGCGTCCAAGGACACGCCCAAGGACCTTCGATCCACCGCATTTTGGCAACCTGCCTGTGCGTTTCTCGATGACATTGGCCTGTGGGATCGGTTTGCGCCCCACGCCGCCGCCCTTCAGGTCATGCGGATCATTGACGCGGGTGGTGTGGAAAACACCCCACGGATTATGCGCGATTTTAACGCGGCTGACATCACCGACGGCCCTTTTGGCTGGAACGTTCCCAATTGGATTTTGCGCCGTGAACTCGCCGCGCATATCGACGGGCTTGCCAATGTGACCATGGTGCAAGGCGCTGCGACCAAACGCGTTCTGACCCGCGAGGGAGAGGCGATTGTCACGCTCGACAACGGCGACGTGGTGCGGGCCAAACTGTTGATCGGGGCCGATGGACGTCATTCCACCGTCCGCGAGGCCCTTGATATCGATGCGAAAACTATCCGCTATGGGCAACGTGCCACGGTGTTTGCTGTGTCGCACCCGATGCCGCATGACAACATTTCCACCGAAATTCACCGCACGGGCGGTCCGTTCACCGTGGTGCCGTTACCCGACCGCGACGGGGTGCATCACTCGGCGATTGTCTGGATGGAAACCGGCCCGAATGTCCTGCGCCTTGCCGCGCTTGATGATGATGCGTTCACCGCCGAAATGAACGAACGGTCCTGTGGCATTTTGGGTGAAATGACCCTTGCCTCCGGCCGCGCCCATTGGCCCATCATCAGCCAATTTGCCGAACGCCTGACCGGTGAACGCACGGCATTAATCGCCGAGGCCGCCCATGTGGTGCCGCCCATCGGCGCGCAGGGATTGAACATGAGCCTTGCCGACATGGCGGCCCTTTGGGAATTGGCGCTGGCCAATCCGGCGGATATCGGCGGACGTGCCATGTTGACCGCTTATGACAAGGAACGTCACAGCGACATCCGCAACCGTGTGATGGGGATCGATATGTTGAACCGTGCCTCGATGATGGGGGCGCCGGCGTTGCGTAACCTACGGGCTGGGGCGCTTAATGCGATGTACGCCGTGACACCGGTGCGCAAAACGTTGATGCGACGGGGCCTGAACGTTTAACCGATGGGGCCCATGCGGCTTTCTTCGGACAATAACACGTTCGCCTCGACGTTGCCGACCCCTGGCATAGCCATGATACGGCGACGCAAAACCCGTTCGAAATCGGCCAGATCGCGCGCCACAACCCGCAATCGATAATCATAGAGGCCCAGCACGTGCTGCACGCTTTGGACCTCGGGGATGGCGGAAATCGCGGCCTCAAAGTCCTCAAAGTTCACGCGCCCTTTGACGGCCAGCTTAACCCCCAGAAACACGGTCACCCCAAATCCAAGCGCCTCGCGATCCAGAACCAGACGCCGCCCTTTGATGATACCCGCATCCTCGAGGCGTTTGATGCGACGCCACGCGGCAGGCTGGCTAAGGCCATGTTTACGGCCAAGCGCGCCCGCGCTTTGGGTGGCATCCATCGCAAGGTCGCGCAGCAAGGCGCGGTCCAGATCATCCAAATCAATCATATCGGCAGCGCCTCGCCAGATGTCAGTTCCGAAATTAACATGAGCGCCTCAATATCCGCGATATGCGGCAGGGTCAGAATGCGTTCGCGATAGATTTCCTGATAATGGGACATGTCCCGCGCCAAGACGTTCAGGCGCACATCGACCTGCCCCAGAAACGTTTGGATCTCGATCACCTCGGGGATGTCGCGCGCGCCGGCCAGAAAATCGTCAAAGGCCCGCGATTGGGTCTTGTCCAAGGTTACCCGCAACGACACCTCGACATCATAGCCAAGCGCGCCCCAGTCGATCACCGCGCGCTGTCCCTGAATGATCCCCGCGGTTGTCATCCGCTCGATCCGCCGCCAGCACGTGGCCGAGGTCACACCGGCCTTATCGGCCAAATCCACCATCGCAAGGGTCGGTTCGGCCTGCATATAGCGTAGGATACGTCGGTCAATGTCGTCGGCTTGCATGAATTTTTCACCAAATCATTTAATCACGAATGATTTTTCGCATAATTCAAAAAAATATACAATCCTTGCAGAACACCCCGCCGATCCACGATATAGCCTGTCTCCAATGATTCACGTGGGTTCACCCACACAGCCAAAGGATTGCCAATATGCGCGTATTCTATGATCGCGATTGCGACGTTAACCTAATCAAAGACAAAAAAGTTGCCATTCTTGGCTACGGTTCCCAAGGTCACGCGCACGCGCTGAACCTTCGTGACTCTGGCGCGAAGAACCTTGTTGTTGCGCTTCGTGATGGTTCCCCATCTGCGAAAAAAGCACAGGCTGAAGGCCTAGAAGTCATGGGCATCGCAGAAGCGGCTGCTTGGTGTGACGTAATCATGTTCACAATGCCCGACGAACTTCAGGCAGAAACATACAAGAAATACGTTCACGACAACATCAAGCCAGGCGCAGCAATCGCATTCGCACACGGCCTGAACGTTCACTTTGGCCTAATCGAGCCAAAGGAAGGCGTTGACGTGATCATGATGGCGCCAAAAGGCCCAGGTCACACAGTACGTGGCGAATACACAAAAGGCGGCGGTGTTCCTTGCCTTATCGCTGTTGACACTGATGCGACTGGCAAAGCCCAAGAAATCGGTCTTTCCTACTGTTCCGCAATCGGTGGCGGTCGTTCCGGCATCATCGAAACCAACTTCCGTCAGGAATGTGAAACTGACCTATTTGGTGAGCAAGCTGTTCTTTGTGGTGGTATCGTTGAACTTATCCGTTGTGGTTTCGAAACACTTGTCGAAGCTGGCTACGAGCCAGAAATGGCATACTTTGAGTGTCTACACGAAACCAAGCTTATCGTAGACTTGATCTATGAAGGTGGTATCGCGAACATGGATTACTCCATCTCCAACACTGCGGAATACGGTCAGTACGTCACTGGTCCACGTATCCTTCCATACGAGCAAACAAAGAAAGCCATGAAAGAAGCGCTTACCGACATTCAAACCGGTAAATTCGTTCGTGACTTCATGCTTGAAAACGCTGTTGGCCAGCCAACAATCAAAGCGTCCCGTCGTGCAAACGACGAGCACCAGATCGAACAGGTTGGCGCACAGCTTCGCGCTATGATGCCTTGGATCGCCGAAGGCAAAATGGTTGACCAAGAGAAAAACTAAACCTCTCAGGGTTTGACCAAACGATTAAGATTGACCCCGGCCCTTGGCTGGGGTCATGTCGTTTCAAAGGACCCCATTATGCAAAATCAAATTAAACCCATCCACTGGGCCACCGTTTCCCTTCTTGGTTTCATCTGGGGCAGCACGTTTCTTGTTCAAAAACTGGCACTATCGGGGATCACCCCGTTTTGGCTTGCTGCGACGCGGATCACTATGGGCGCGATCCTGTTGACCGTTATCTGGCAAATGCGCGGCGGCAAATTATTCGAAACACCGCCAACGCGCCTAAACTGGTTCGCTGTGTTCATCGTCGGGAGCTTTAGCTCGGCCTTTCCGTTCATGTTGCTCAGCTGGGGCCAACAGCACGTGAGCTCTGGCTTTACAGGCGTTTCCATGGCCGCGGTCGCCCTTATGGTTCTTCCGCTTGCGCATGTCTTTGTCCCAGATTCGCGCATGACGTTGGACAAGCTCGCGGGGGTTGTGATCGGGTTCATCGGGGTCGCATTGTTGGTGGGGGGCACGGCCTTTGCCAGCACCAATGCGGACCTCGAATGGGCGGGGCGGATCGCCTGTCTCTCGGCGGCGCTGTGCTATTCCATCAGTACGATCACGATGCGTGGATTACCCAAGATCGACCCGATTGGCCTTGCGGCGGTTATGGTGATTGTCGGGGCTGCCGTATCCATCACCACAGCAATCTTTGTCGAGGGCGCACCCCAGTTGATGGATGCAAAAACCTTTGGATATTTGCTTATTCTGGGTGTGTTTCCAACGGCACTGGCGAACCTACTTCTGGTTTTTGTGGTCCGAAGCGCGGGGCCTGTGTTCATGAGCCTCGTGAACTATCAGGTGCCGGTGTGGTCGATTGTGTTGGGGGCCTTGGTTCTGTCTGAACCCCTGCCCCCATCGATGCTCTATGCGCTTATCCTGATCCTATGTGGCATGGCCATCAGCCAATGGAAGGCGCTGCGCGATCTATTTTAAGACGCGGCTTTTACGGCGTCGACGATGCTGTCGGTCACGCGATCCAAAAGGGCGCTGTCCTCGGATTCGCCCATGACACGGATCAACGGTTCGGTGCCGGATTTGCGGATCAACAAACGCCCTGTCGCGGCCAAGTCGGACTCGCCCTGTGCGATTGCGGCCTGAACCTGTGCGTCGTCCAACGGGGTCTTGCCCGCCGTATAGCGCACGTTCTTCAACATCTGCGGCACGGTTTCAAACACATTGGTCAATTCGCTTGCGGGCTTGTCGGTTTCCACCATCGCCGCAAGGAATTGAAGCCCCGCCAACAACCCGTCGCCCGTGGTCGCATAATCCGTCATGACGATATGGCCCGACTGTTCCCCACCAAGGTTATAGCCGCCTTTGCGCATCGCCTCGACCACATAACGGTCGCCAACACCCGTACGGTGCAGCCCGATATTCTGCGCAGCAAGATACCGTTCAAGCCCGAGGTTCGACATCACGGTTGCCACAAGGGCGCCGCCCTTCAGACGGCCCTCGGCGGCCCAACGTGATGCCATCATGCCCATCAACTGGTCACCATCCGCCACGCGACCTTTTTCATCAATAATCATCACGCGGTCGGCGTCACCGTCCAGACAGATGCCCAAATCGGCCCCATGCGCCACCACGGTTTCCGCCGCGGTTTCAGGCGCGGTAGAGCCACAGTTTTGGTTGATGTTCTTACCATCCGGCGTCACGCCAACGGGAATGACTTCGGCGCCCAGCTCCCAAAGAACCTCGGGGGCGGTACGATAGGCGGCACCGTTGGCACAGTCGATCACGACCTTGAGCCCCTCGAGGCGTTTGCCAGACGGGAATGTCGATTTCACCCGCTCATTATAGCGGAAGCGCCCATCATAGATGTGCTTTGCACGGCCGATGTTCTCGGCGGCGGCTGGCTCCACTCCGGTCTCAAGCAACGCGGAAATCTCGGCCTCGGCCTCATCCGACAATTTGAACCCATCGGGGCCAAAGAATTTGATGCCGTTGTCCTCGGCTGGGTTGTGGCTTGCGGAAATCATAACGCCCACGTCGGCGCGCATCGATGGCGTCAACAGGCCCACAGCGGGCGTCGGCACAGGCCCCAACATCAACACGTTCATCCCCGTAGATGTGAAGCCAGCAGTAAGGGCATTTTCAAACATATAGCCCGACAGGCGCGTGTCCTTGCCGATCACGACGCGGTGAAAATTCTTGCCGTCTTGGCGGAAATACCGCCCCGCCGCCGCACCAATCCGCAGGGCCAACTCCGCCGTCATCGGGTATGTGTTCGCACGTCCGCGTACACCGTCGGTTCCAAAAATTGATTTACTCATACTGCCTACATCCCAATTAGCGTTTTTTGCAGGCGTATCGCCTGATTGGTCTCGTTGATATCATGAACGCGCAGGACCTGAACACCCTGCATCATCCCATGGATCGCCACCGCGACGGACCCAATCACGCGGTCTTCTGCCGTTTCGGTCGCGGTTATTTCACCGATGAAACGTTTCCGTGATGCCCCAAGCAAAATGACACAGCCCAAACTGTGAAAGATCGAAATCTTGTCCAACAGCGCGATGTTATGCGCCGTGGTTTTGCCAAAGCCGATACCGGGGTCGACCATGATCCGGCTGCGCGGCACGCCCGCAGCAATGGCCGCCTCGACGCGCGCGGACAGGAAATCAAAGACATCCAGAACAACATCATCATAGGTCGGCGCATCCTGCATGGTCTTGGGGTCGCCCTGCGCATGCATCAAACAGATCGGCATTTGGGTTTCGGCGGCCACGTCGAACATTGCGGGATCAAACGTGGCAGCGGCAACATCGTTCAAAAGGTTTGCACCTTTTGCGACGGCTTCGCGGGCGACACCGGATTTGCGGGTATCGATGGAAATTGGCACCGCTGTGGTTTCACGAAGGGCAGCAATCACTGGCGCCGTGCGTGCGATTTCGTCTTCCTCGGGGACAAAAGCCGCGCCCGGTCTGGTGCTTTCGCCGCCGATGTCGATGATGTCTGCGCCGTCGTCGATCATCCGTTTTGTGTGGGCAATCGCGGCGTCTGGCGCGGTGAACTTGCCCCCATCAGAGAAGCTATCTGGTGTGACGTTCAGGATACCCATCAGATTGGGTACCCCATCAAAACCAAGGCCCGCCATCGGCGCGCGCTCGGAACACAAACGGTCCAAGACATCCTGTGGGATCTTATTCGCGTCAATGATTTCTGCGGGCGCGGTTCGCGACAGCCGTTCGACGCGATCAAACCAAAACGACCCTCCCGCCAATTGACGGGCATGGTGCGGGCGCGTGGCTCCTGACATCACAATTGGGCGGTAGTAATACGTCATGCGCCGTAAATTCCGGTTTGGGGTGACATGCCCGCGTCGATCACAACGACGTCTTTGGCGCCGATTTCGCCCGCGAACCAGCGTGCCAAACCAAGTGCATCCGACGCCGCACATGTTGGGCCATCGACGGCATCCATCACCATTTTAGACGGGGCCCAGATCGCCAGTTGGCCGTTTTTGATCGACCAATCCATCTCGGTTCTGGTGTTGACCACTGCGCAATCTTCGGCCAGGGCCGCAAAGGTCCAGGCCGCCTGTTCGATGGTCAACAGATCGATGCGACGACCAGAGTTGCCAGTAATATCAGAGACAGCAGCATCATCCGGCGCAACACACACCACAACGGGGGCCGATGCGCGAAACTGAGTGACCCACGCGCCTAGGGCATCGCCGCAGATCACGGACCAAGGAACGAAGACGACCGTTGGGGCCTGTTCATGAACGGGCAAAAGGGGCGCAGCGGCGTCCTTGGTGCGCACGATTTCCACACCGAGGTCACCAGACCCACGGTCCAGCTTTTCAATCCGAACAAACACCTTGGCCGCCTGTGGCTCGGACAAAATGCGATCCCCAATCCGCTCGGATAAGGTTTCAAGAAGGTTCAACCGCTCCGCGGCAAGCTCGGTCGCGATGGCCTCGGTCACGGTGTCATAGGATAGGATTTTATCGACATCATCGGCCACATCGCCTGACACGGGAAACACTTCGACGACCACGTTGAATTTCAAACGTTGGGTCATATCGCGTTCGAGCTGAAATGCGCCGATTTCGACAGAGACCACATGATCCCGCAGAGAAATCCGGTCAAGCGGCGGATCACCTGCCATGGCATCGGCCCGCATGTCCAATTCGGCAAATGCAATCTCGGTTTCGCGCGTCATAGGACCCTCTCATAGATGTTTACATACATCTATCAGGGAACAAACCGATGATACCAGAAGGAATTACAGATTAGGTGCGCGACGGCTGGCGATAGAAACGGTGAACCCCGATTGTCGTAGTGTGAGGGAACACTTTGGCCCAGCGAGGGTTCACAGCATTGGTGTGATAATGCGTGGCGCCAGACGTCAGGTTACGCGGCGCACCGTTCAGAACCGCATAGGCGATCTTGCCAACGGCATCATAGGCGCGCTTTTCTGACACCACCTCGGCACGGCCATCACAGGTATAGGTGAACTGGCATTGGTATTTTTTGCCGGTGCCCTGATGGATCACGCCACACACGGTGTCTGGATACCGCGATGATGCAACGCGGTTCAAAATAACCTCGGCAACGCCGAACTGGCCCTTTACGCTTTCGCCGCGGGCTTCGAAATAGAGCGCCTGTGTCAAACAGGCCCATTCATCGCCGCCTTTGCGCACGGGTTGGGCCGAAACCCAAGACCGCGTGTATTCGACACTGTCCATTCCGGCGGCTGCCTTCAATGGCGGGGTTGTCAAACCTTGGAAATGAGCGGCGCTCACCTCGGACAGAACGGCGCGTTCCTGCCCCAAGAGCAAGGCAATCTGGCCATCAAGGGCAACAGTCGGATCGACATCATTCGCCAAGGAAGGTGTGGCAAACGATGTTACAAAGGCAATCAAACCAGCAAAAAATACAGAGCGTGTCATGAGACATCCTAGCATAGCAGTTACATCGCAGCCAAAGCCGCAGTTCGCGACTTCATAAGGGAATTCTGATTAAGAAACAACTAAGCGTGGTTTTTGGGGTCTAGGGTGTCACAACAAAGCACCTATCCCAATATGGGAAAGCTGCGTAAGGTCCTTAAGACAATAGGTAATTTCACCTATTTCTGGGAAATTGCCAAATGGGCGGCCGCAAGCCGAGCCACGGGTACCCGAAACGGCGAACACGACACGTAATCAAACCCTGCCGCACAACAGAATGCAATCGATTCGGGGTTCCCGCCGTGCTCACCACACATTGAAAGCACAATATTTGGGCGGGCGGCGCGGGCACGGGCGGCCCCTATCTCCATCAATTCGCCCACACCTTCGTGGTCAAGCATGTGAAACGGGTCCTCGGGAAAGACAGATTTCTGCACGTAACCAGACATAAACCGCCCCGCATCATCGCGCGACAGACCATAGGTCATCTGGGTAAGGTCATTCGTACCAAAGCTGAGGAAGGACGCATTCATGGCGATGTCCCCTGCCCGCAATGCGGCACGCGGCGTTTCCACCATGACCCCCAACCGATAGTCGAAATCCGATGCACCATGGGCACGCAGTTCGGCAGCAACGCCATCGATCTGGGTCTTGACCAGTTCGACTTCACGTTTGGCCGAAACAAGCGGGATCATGATTTCGGGCACGAACGGCGTACCACGGCGCCCCATCTCAATCGCGGCTTCAAAAATCGCGCGGGCCTGCATGACGTAAATCTCGGGCATTTCGATGCCCAAACGCACACCGCGCATCCCCAACATCGGGTTGAATTCGGAAATCGCATCGACGCGCTGGGTGACCTCGGACAAAGGTCGATCAAGCGCCTCGGCCAAGTCATGAAGGCCTTCGCGCGTGGCAGGCAGAATTTCATGGAGCGGCAGATCGAACAGACGGATGCACACCGGTTTGCCCGCCATAATGTCGAACAGGTCGATAAAGTCATTGCGCTGCATCGGCAACAGACGGTCAAGCGCCGCATGACGATCCGCCGAGCTATCTGCGAAAATCATTTCGCGCATCACGGTCAGGCGGTCCTGTTCAAAGAACATGTGTTCCGTGCGACACAGGCCAATGCCTTCGGCCTCAAAGTTGTGGGCGACGGCGGCGTCGGCGGGGGTGTCGGCGTTGGCCCGCACCCCGATTTCGCGCACGTCGTCGGCCCATGACAACAACGAACGGAACGCGCCGTCCTGTGCGGCCTCGACCATCTTGGCCGCCCCGAAAAGGATTTCACCCGAAGTCCCGTCGATGGTCATGGTTTCGCCTTCGGACAAAACGCGGCCGTCTTGGGTCAGGATTTGTTTTTTGCGGGAATCGATTTTGATATCGGTCGCCCCAACGATACAGGGCACGCCCAGCCCGCGCGCGATCACTGCGGCGTGGCTTGTCACACCGCCCTTTTCGGTCAAAACCGCCGAGGCCGCATGCATCCCACGGATGTCTTCGGGGGTGGTTTCACGGCGCACCAAAACAGAGGCCTCACCGCGGGCGGCGTTGGCCTGTGCGGTGGCGGAATCAAATACCAAGCGCCCCGTGGCCGCCCCAGGACTCGCGGCAATGCCGCGCGCACAGACAGAGCGGTCCGCGCTCGGGTCAATTTGCGGGTGCAACAGTTCACTAAGGGCGTGGGGTTGGGTCCGCAAAAGGGCATCGTTTCGTGTGATGATCCCATCATTGGCTAGGGCAACCGCAATGGCGACGCCGGCACGCGATGACCGCTGGACGCGGATCGCATCCAAAACGCAAAGCGCGCCTTGTTCGACGGTAAATTCAACCTGCATCTCTTCGCGCAGGCGCTGCCGAAGGATACCGCTCCAATCGACCAATTCGTTGAAGACGTCGTTGACTTCGTCCTGAAACGAAGGGCCGCGCGGATCACGCCCGATATAAAGCGTGTTCTCCGGCACCTCGGTTTCGTGCTGTTGGGACTGGCGGGTATAGCGGCCGACGATGGCCGGCTTGCCCGAGACCGCATCGACGAAATGAATGCGTCCGGACCCCGATTCACCCGGCCCAACCCCAAGCGCCATTTTCTGGACAATCAGGCCAAGCCCCGCATCCGCAGGGGCACCACTGGCGGAGCGAAGCAACCGTGCCGTCGTCCCGTCCCACGCCCGCGCCATGGACCGAAGAACCTGCGCCAATTGCACGGCGGGGTCCTGCGGAAATGGGGTGTCGGTTTCTAACTCATAGGCGTTCAGAACATGGGCAAGCGCCTGCGCGCTATCCGATTTGGGGGCCTCAAACATATCAGGGTCAAGCCGCGCAACATGGACCGCGAATTCTTTGACAAACCGCAGATACATAACGTTTGCGGCCTCTTCGCCGATCTGTTTGCACAGGTCCGCATGGCGGGCATCGTTGATACCGACGTTCAACACGGCGCGCGGGCCACCCCAATCTGGGTCTTGGGAACTTGGCCGAACGCAAACCAGCGGTGCGTCGCCGAAACTCGCCATCATGCGGGCCGTGTCGGGCATACGCCCTTCGGCGATGTCCTTCACCGCACCAAACGAAAGCGCAAGCGTCAAAGGCACAGGCATATCCAACCGCACCAAGCGTTGAAGACACTTGGCACGTCCACCGTGGGTGGTTACCCCGATATTGGCGGTCGGGGTGATTTCACAAAAATCTTCGGGTGCCTGCGCGGAATTGGTCATCAAAGTCTCCTTGGACCAACGATAGCGGTGAAATGGGGCCAAACCTAGGCCCCATACATGTTACCCTTCGACGCGGGTCAGATCGGCAACAGATGTGCCGATTTTGCGGATTTGACCCAACAGGTTTAGACGATTACGACGCACGATAGCGTTGTCGGCATTGACCTGCACTGCCGTGAAAAACGCATCGATCGGTGACCGTAGGGCGGCCATGGCGCCAAAGGCGCCCGCGAAATCTTCGGTCTCGATGGCCGAAGAGATCGCCCCCTCTGCGGATTTCAACGCGTCAAACAAGGCGGTCTCGCTATCATCCTCGGCGAATTTTACATCCGCGCCGAATGAATACTCAACCCCGTCTTTTTCCTCAGCTTGCGACAAAATGTTGTTCGCGCGTTTAAAGCCCTGCAACAGGTTTTCCCCATCGTCGGTCTTCAGGAACGCGGCCATCGCACGGGCACGTTTCACCAACAGGGTGATATCGTCGCTACCGTCCATCGCCAAACAGGCATCAATCACATCGTGACGGATACCTTCGTCCTTCAGGTACACTTTCAAACGGTCGTGGAAGAACCCAACCAGATGCGCCACATCGGCACCCTCGTACCCTTTGCCCAACACATCGGCCAAGGACACACGCACGTCGTTTTCCATGATCAACCGGATCACACCCAACGCCGCACGACGAAGCGCAAACGGGTCCTTAGACCCCGTTGGCTTCTCGTCAATCGCCCAGAAACCGGTCAATGTATCGATCTTATCCGCAAGCGCCACGGCGACGGAAACTGGCTCTGT
The DNA here is from genome assembly GCA_947503035.1 of uncultured Halocynthiibacter sp. Taxonomy (GTDB): domain Bacteria; phylum Pseudomonadota; class Alphaproteobacteria; order Rhodobacterales; family Rhodobacteraceae; genus CANNCD01. Next base: position 27,410 of record CANNCD010000006.1, on the reverse strand, counting down.
TGGGACGTCGTCGCTTGGACCCAATGGGGAATAATGCGCCTCACAGGCATTCGCCACCTCTTGCGGCAGACCGGCCGCCTCGGCGTAATAACGGCCCATAAGCCCCTGAAGTTCGGGGAATTCATAAACCATCTCGGAGGACAAATCGGCCTTTGCAACGCGCGCGGCCTTTTCGGCCAAATCAGCATCGGCGCCAACGTCTGGCGCGATCTCACGTGCCAATGCTGCGATGCGATCAATCCGCGCCGCCTGTGTGCCCAGTTTGTTGTGGAAGGTCACGTTGGACAAGGCGTCGGTCCATGTTTCCATGCCCGCATTCGCCACGCGCAAGTCATTTTCCCAAAAGAATTTCGCGTCGGACAGTCGGGCAAACAGAACCTTTTGGTTCCCTGCCAAAATCGTCGCGCCATTGTCCGCGGTTTCGCGGTTCGCAACCGTGATGAACCGTTCAATGCGGCCAGTTTTCGGGTTCTTCACCGAGAAGAACTTTTGGTGCTCTTTCATCGATGTCTGCAGCACCTCTGGTGGCAGCCCAAGGAAATCTTCTGCGATCTCGCCCATCAACACGACGGGGAATTCCACAAGGCCGGCAACCTCGGTCAACAAACCACGGTCCTCAACTACCTCAAGCCCATTTGCAAAGGCTTGGTTCGTCGCATCATTCCAGATGTGATCGGCGCGTTCTGTCGCGTCCAAGATCACGGAATTCGCGCGTAGCTTGGTCGCGTAATCGTCGAACCCAGTCACGGCAAACCGCCCAGCGCCCATGAAACGGTGGCCCTCGGTGGTGTCACCGGCAATCAGACCGTCGATATCAACCGGCACAACCGTCGCGCCCGCTTCGTCGGACAACAGGCAGATGATGGAATGCAACGGGCGCACCCATTTCAACGGCGCAGCACCCCAGCGCATGGATTTTGGCCATGGGAAATTGCGGATCGCGTTTTCCAGAACCTCGGCGATGATATCCGCCGCAGGACGACTCGGCTTCGCGATCACTGCGAAATAGACCTGGCCCTTTTTGTCGTCACGGATTTCAAGATCGTCCTTGGACACGCCCGCACCACGAAGGAACCCTTCGATGGCTTTGTCCGGTGCGCCGACCTTGGGGCCTTTGCGCTCTTCGCGTGTGTCTGGGCTCTCGGAGAGCAGACCCTCAACCGACAGGGTCAAACGACGGGGCGTCGAAAACGCACCAGCCGAGGCATAGGTCAGACCCGCCTCGACCAAACCATCGGTCACGAGTTTCTTAAGATCAGCCGCCGCGCGGCCCTGCATACGTGCGGGGATTTCTTCGGAGAAGAGTTCAATCAGTAGATCAGGCATTAGTTTGTCTCCGGAGCAGGTGGACACCCTTCGGGGGCGCGCTCACCGTCAAATACTTTTTCGCCACAGGCGTTGATTTGGTGCCAAGCAAAGGCGCGGCCGTCGTCATAGACGGCAATCACACGGTCGATGCCATAGCTGATGTTTTCGGTGCCAAGAAACGCGGTGGCAACACCGGCCTCAAGATCGGCACCAATGGTTTTCGCATCAAAACAACCGAACCAATCGGGCGCGGTCCGGGGTTCGGGGTTGTCATAGGTCAGGAATGTCTCGGTCATCATGGCCGTGGACATATCCGTGGAAAAACACGCGCGGAACCGGATCGGGGAACTGTCGGAATCGATCCCGTCAAAACCGTCGATCAACATGGGTTCTGGGGTCCCTGTCACAAGATTGGTGATCTCGATCTGGGCTGCGGGGGCGGATGCGGGGATTTCGTCGTAATACCCGTATACCTGAAGGTAATACATTCCGCCGCCGGCAAGGAGAGCTGCAATCATAATAAGTACCGTTGGGATCTTGCCGGTCACGCGGCATACCCCCCTGCTTCGGTTTGAACGAATGCATCGGCGCAGGCCTTGGACAAGGCGCGCACACGACCGATATAGGCCTGACGTTCGGTGACCGAGATCACCCCACGTGCATCCAAGAGGTTGAACAGGTGGCTGGCCTTAATGGCCTGATCATAGGCGGGGTGCGCCATCACGATACGCTTGCCTGTTTTGGGGTCCTCATAGGGCTGTTCCAAAATACGTTGGCATTCGGCCTCGGCGTCTTTGAAGTGCTGCAGCAACACATCGGTGTCGGCCACGTCAAAGTTCCAGCGGGAATATTCGGCCTCGGTCTGACGAAATACATCGCCATAGGACAACGGCACCGGTGACGATGGGTCATTGTACGGCATATCCATCACGTGATCGACACCAAGGATATACATCGCAAGACGTTCCAATCCGTATGTCAATTCGCCCGTCACAGGGTGACAGTCATGACCGCCGACCTGTTGGAAATAGGTGAACTGAGACACTTCCATGCCATCGCACCACACTTCCCAACCAAGACCCCACGCGCCAAGCGTTGGGCTTTCCCAATCGTCTTCTACGAAACGGATATCGTGCAATTCCATGTTGATCCCGATGGCCTCGAGGCTTCCGAGATAGAGCGCCTGAAGATCCGGCGGAGATGGTTTGATCACGACCTGATATTGGTAATAATGTTGAAGGCGGTTCGGGTTCTCACCGTAACGACCATCGGTCGGACGACGGGACGGTTGAACATAGGCCGCGGCCCAGCTCTTGTCGCCAAGCGAACGAAGCGTCGTCGCAGGGTGGAACGTGCCCGCGCCCACTTCCATGTCATAGGGTTGCATCACAGCACAGCCCTTGCCCGCCCAGTAATTCTGAAGCCGCAAGATAATTTCCTGAAAGCTCTTAGGAGCCTCGATACCGTTTGCCATGTTGTCACCTCTTTGAAAGCGCGTTCTGTGTATGCAACAGCGGGCACATGGTCAATCAATACCACCCAATTTTCGAGTGCAAACTTGGCCCGCTCTGCTAGTGTGCGCAGCGAAACATCGAAATATCTGTCCGCAAGGGGCGCGTTACCTACATGATCCGACTAATTTTACCTGTATTTATTGCTTTTTTCGCCATCTTTGGCAGCGCCACAGTGGCGCAAGATACCGCCTATATCCAAATCGAGGCACAACCGAACCTGCGTCAGGCCCAAGAACGGGCGCGTGCCTATGGCAATGCCTTTGACAATGTGGCCGGCTTTGCCCTTGGCGCGGGCTGGTATGGCGTCGTTTTGGGCCCATATGACAGAAATGTGATCGACGGCACATTGCGCCAGTTGAAACGCGATAATCTGATCCCGCGTGACGCCTATATCGCGCCCAATTCATCGCTTGGCCAACAGTTCTGGCCGATTGGCGGCATTCAGCGCGCCATCCCTCAGGTCCAGCCCGAAAGCCGCGCCATTCCCGAAACACCAGTGGTCGCACCCGACCCAATCCCCGAGGTCGCGCCAGTGGAAACCCTGCGCCAATCCCGCGCCGCCGAGGCAGCCTTGAGCCGCGATGAAAAGCGCGCCCTTCAGGAGGCGTTGAAATGGGAAGGGTTCTATACGGCGGCAATCGACGGTTCATTTGGTCGTGGTACACGCAACTCCATGGCCGCCTATCAAACCGAGATGGGCTATGAGGCGACCGGCGTTCTCTCGACCGAACAGCGGACCGAATTGATGGACAACTACACCGCCGTTCTTGCGGCGCTTGGGCTTGAAACCATCCGCGAAGACGAGGCCGGCATCGAGATCAAGATCCCTGCGAACCTTGTCGCGTTTGACAAATACGAAGCCCCCTTCGTCCACTACAAACCCACTGACGCCACCGGCGCACAGGTTCTGTTGATTTCACAACCTGGGGATCGCGCGTCCTTGTTCGGTCTCTATGACGTCATGCAGACGCTCAAGATCGTGCCAAGCGAAGGCGAACGCAGCCGCAGCGAGACGTCGTTCACCCTGCGTGGGCAGAACGACACGATCCATTCCTATACCTTTGCCCGTCTAAGCCGTGGTTTGATCAAGGGCTTTACCCTTGTGTGGCCAGCAGGCGACGACAAACGCATGAACCGCGTGGTGTCCGAAATGCAGGCGAGCTTTGCCCCTTACGGCGATTATTCCTTGGATGAAACGCTGGGTGCTGGTGGTGCCGATCAACAGATCGATCTTCTTGCCGGTCTTGAGGTGCGCGGCCCGACCCGTGTGCGTTCTGGTTTCTACCTGAATGATGCGGGCGATGTGATCACCACCGCCGAGGCCGTGAATGCCTGTACGCGCGTCACCATCGATGGCGACACCGAGGTTGAGGTGTCATACGCCGACGCCGACGTGGCGGTTCTTAAGGCCAAGACACCCCTGTCGCCGCCATTCTTTGCGCAATTCGGCGACACCCTGCCCCGTCTGAAATCCGACGTGGCGGCGGCTGGTTTCTCTTACGAAGGTGTGCTGGGCGCGCCGACGGTGACCTTTGGCACCTTGGCCGATGTGCGTGGCCTCAATGGCGAAGAGACCCGCGTGCGTCTGTCGCTTAACACCCGCGCGTCCGACACAGGCGGCCCTGTTCTGGACCAATCCGGTGCGGTTATGGGCATCCTCTTGGCGAAATCCACAGGGGCCCAGCAATTGCCACAGGACGTTCAATTTGCCCTAAACGCGGGTGCCATCGCGAACACTGGCGTGGCCGTGACAACGGCAACCACAAACGGCGCCCTCGCCCCCGAGGACCTGACACAACGCGCAAGCGACATCACGGTTCTGGTGGAATGCTGGTCTGAATAAGATCAATCACATGATGTGAAACGGGCCGCCCATTGGGTGGCCCTTTTTGTTAGATGCGCCAGAATTGCTTGGTGAACAAAACGAACACCGCCAACAGTTCAAGACGGCCAAGCAACATGGCCCCAGCCAAAATCCACTTGGCCCCGTCATGCAGCCCACCAAAGTTCCCCGCCGGCCCGATTTCAGGGCCCAGCCCCGGCCCCACATTGGCCAGCGCCGTCGCCGCACCAGACACAGCCGTGATGAAATCAAGCCCCGCCATCGACAGCAAAATTGACACCACGCAAAGCGACACAAAGAACATCACAAAGAACACCATAACGGATGATCGGATGTCCTCGCCCACGACGCGGCCGGCATAGCGCGCGGTGAACACCCCACTGGGCGAGTGGATCTTTTGGACCTGCGCCTTGATCGAGGCGAACAACAACTGATAGCGGAAGATCTTGATCGAGCACGCCGTGCTTCCCGCGCAGCCGCCGATCAGGCCGATAAAGAAGAACGCGACGACGGGGAAATGCCCCCATGTCATATAATCTGCGCTGGCGTATCCCGTGCCAGACAGGATCGAAACGCCGTTAAACAGCGACAGACGAAGGGCACCTTCGCCCGATTCTTGGCCCGTGAAATAAAGCCACGCCGTCAACAGCAACACCACCACTGCCATGGTTCCAAAGAACCCGCGTACCTGTGGGTCGGTCAACATCGGTTTCGCGGTGCCCGCCATCATCTGGACATACCGCACGAACGGAAGTGCAGCGAGCATCATGAACACCGCGCCTGCATATTCCATCTGGGGGCCAAAATAGCCGAATGACGCATCATGGGACGAAAACCCACCCGTCGCGATGGTGGTCATCGCATGCACAACCGCGTCGAATTTCCCCATGCCAAGCGCGGCATAGGTCACCGCACAAACCACAGTCAGGCTAATGTAGATCGTGGAAATACGTTGGGAAATCTCGGTCGCGCGGGGCAGAATTTTTCCCATGGTATCGAACCCTTCGGATCGGAAAATCTGCATACCACCAACGCGCAATTCGGGCAAAAACACCATGGCCACAACAATGATACCCACGCCGCCAAACCACTGGAGCATCGCGCGCCACAACAGCAAGCTGCGCGGCAGATCGTCCAACCCCGAGAACACCGTGGCCCCCGTGGTGGTCAGGCCGGACATGGCCTCAAAAAACGCATCGACATAGCTTGCGTCGGTTTCGCCCAGCAAAAACGGGATCGCGCCAAACACCGGCAGCGCCAGCCAAACGCCAGTGGTCAAAAGGAAGGTCTGCTGAAGGCTAAGGCGCGGGGTCATCCCGTTCACACAGGCCATCGCCACCAAGGCCCCCGTCACCGCCGTGATAATCGCCGCTTCAAGGAAGGCACCGGCGTGGGGATCCCCATCATAGAGATCCACCGCCATCGGCAAAAACATGGTCACCCCAAGAGCAGCCACCAAAAGGCCGATCACATATCCAACTGGTCGTAAATCAAACATAGGGCACGATTGGCCCCGACCGCGCCCGAAGTCAAGAAGAAGCCGCCCCTCCGCGGTGGAACAGAACAATCCCAAGCGCGATCAACACGCCTGCGGGCAAAATCAACGAAGGCAAGGCTTCCCCAAGGAACACGACCGCGATCACCGCCCCGAACAGCGCAATCAGCCCGCCGATTTGACTGAGATACACGGGGCCGGCCAGACGCTGAAGCTGAAAGTACAGGATATAGGCCGAGATCATCACCGCGATTTCGGCCATGTAAATCTCCCACGGACCTATGATGCCCGCCTGCCCCTCAAGGATCACCGCAAAGGGCAGCACAGTGAGGCCGCCAAAAATCAACATCACCGCCGCAAGGAACAACGGTGCGACTCCGGTGGGCCAGTGCATGGTGCGAAACACATTGCCGATGCCGATGATCACCGGAAACGTCATCGCGATCAAAACCCAGCCCAGCGGCGCGTCGCCGCCGGATGCCTTGGACATGGCGATCAGGCACCCGCCGGCAAGGGCGATCAACACCGCAATGATGCGGATCATGGTCGGACGCTCGACACCCAAAGTCACCGAAATCACCCATGTGACCAGCGACGTGAAGGAAAACACCAAGGCCACGAACCCCGCGCCCAATTCGCCCACGGCGACAAATCCCAAGGCGTTCGGAAAGGCATAGAGCGCCCCCGATATCACACAGTACCGCCAAAGCGCGGATGTCATCTTGGGCCGTTTTGAAAACACCAAAAGCACGGTTCCAGATGTCAAAATGCAAACCGTCAAGAACGATAGCATCGGCACCGCATGGCTCACCGCGACCTTGGCCACGATGGTTTGCAACGCCAACAGAAACGACACCGCGATCAAGAGACCAATCGCGCGCGGTCCTGTCGAGAATTGAGGGGTACCTTGCATGCGTGGCTCGATCCGTTGGAGGTGTGAAGAGTGGTCAGGTCGGCCTAGCCGGTGTGGAAGAGGCTTTGGAAAAAGCGCGGATCGATGCTTTTGGCGCCAAAGGTATGGCCGCGGGTCAGAACGCTAACGGCGTCATGACTATGCAGGCTTTCTTGGTGGCTGGCGGCCACGCGGAAATCGCCGATGCGCGGATCGCCCTGAAGCCCCTCGCAGAACAAACGCGCCGCATCTTCGACAAAAATCGGGTTGGCCGCGTTCAATTCGGCAAAGGCCTGCTCGTCTTCGCGTTTCACCATGACCTGTGTTTCGGTCGGGATGGCGTTGCGGCAAATATCGATCAGATCCTCGTACCACAGGGTATCGCCACCCTCGGCCATACAGGCCGAAATTCGCGCCACAGAGCGTTGTGAATGCGGCGTCGCCAATTGGCCACGCTCCGCCCGCGCATGTTCGGAAAGTTCAAGTGAACACGGACATGTGGACGAATAGACGTAATCAAGGTGGATAATTTTATAGGTCTCGCCGCCGTCCTGAACCAGTTCAAGCGCGATATCATAGTACTGATACCCCGACAGACCGGACCGCAACGACGGAAGCATCACCGGAAACGAGAACCGCATCATGATGCGAGCATCGAGGCTCTCAAGATCGGTTTGGTAATCCGCAATCGCGGCATCCATGACGTTAAAGCTGAACTCGCGCTCGGCATGTTTGTAAAAGCTGCGCATGATGCGCGACATGTTGATGCCCTTTTTATCGGCCTCAAGGCTGACAGAGCCGGTCACCGAGGTTTCAAGGTACATCGTGTCGCCGCCATCGCGGGTTTTGAACCGCACGGGCAGACGGAAATTGGAGATGCCCACGTGTTGGATGGGCTCATTCGCGCCACGGATTAGGCTTGCTGGTCCGTTCTGAAGATCGGGCATCCGCGATTTATAGGCCGCATCGGGCGTGAAATCGGTTGGATATTCTGTGGACAATGCCCCCGCCGCAGCCCGCAGAGCCGCACGGTTTTCATCGCCACGCGCCGCCCAAGCCTTGAGCGTCTCAAGAGCCTGCTTTGCCTCGTCATCCGACGGGATATGGGTCTGTGGCATCGTTTGATCGGTCACGGCGCGCTCCTATTGTTCTGCGCTATGTATGACAACGCCGCCCCAATTTAAAGGGGCGAGCGCGCCATGACAAATTATACGGCCTTAAGGGCGTTTTCGACATCCGCAATAAGATCGCGCACATCTTCAAGACCAAGCGAGAACCGCACGAGGCCCGGCTCGATGCCCAATTCGACCTTTTGTTCATCAGGCAGACGGTAATGCGTGGTCGTCGCCGGATGGGTCACGATGGATTTCGCATCGCCAAGGTTGTTGGAAATCGTCGGAATGGTCAGGGCATTCAGGAACCGGAACGCCCCTTCTTTGCCGCCCTTCACGATCAGGGTCACAACGGTGCCGCCCTCTTCCATCATCTCGCGGGCAAGATCGTGTTGAGGGTGGGACGCAAGGAACGGGTAAACCACACGCTCCAATTTATCGTGACCTTCCAAAGTCTTCGCCATGGCCAGGGCGCTCTCGGCCTGTGCACGGACACGAAGATCAAGCGTCTCCATCCCCTTGAGCATGACCCAAGCGGTGAACGGGCTCATGGCGCCGCCGGTGTGTTTGGTATAGGTTTCGAACGGGCCGCGAATGAATTCTTTGGTGCCGCAAACGACACCGCCCAAGCAACGACCTTGGCCGTCGATATGTTTGGTCGTGGAATAGACAACCACATCCACACCCAGTTCGACCGCGCGGGAGAACACGGGCGTCGCGAACACATTGTCCACAATCACGGTCGCGCCATTTTCATGGGCCAGATCGCAAACAGATTTAAGGTCGATGACCTCAAGCGTTGGATTGGACACAGATTCGAGGAACACAACCTTGGTGTCAGGACGCACGGCGGCCTTCCATTCGTCCATGTTTGTGCCGTCGACCAATGTGATCTCGACGCCAAACCGCGCAAGGATGTCTTCGAGAACATAAAGACAGGACCCGAACAGCGCCTTGGCGGACACGACGTGGTCGCCCGCTTTCAACAAACAGGTCAGCGCCGCGTTGACGGCCGCCATGCCGGATGCCGTCGCGAATGCCGCCTCGGTGCCTTCGATCTCGGCGATGCGGTCTTCGAACATGGCCACAGTTGGGTTGCCATAGCGCGCATAGATGAACTCATCCTCGCCCAACTTATCGAACCGACCTTGGGCCTGCTCCGCGGTGTCGTAAACGAACCCTTGGGTCAGGAACATCGCCTCGGAGAGCTCACCGTATTGGCTTCGACGCGCACCTGAGTGCACCAATTTTGTCCGTGTATTCCAGTCTTTCGTCATCTTTATCTCCGATGTGCCAACAGGGAGGCACAAAAAAACCCCGACCCAAATAGGTATCGGGGCACATATCCCAATCCCATTTTAGCAGCATGTTTTACGTGGCCCGCAATCTGGTCAACAAATCGCCACAGCCCTTGGTAACGACAAAATCATCGCAAGGTCAAGCCCGCGCAGCGTCGGTTTTACGCAGCTGTAGTAAAGTTTTCATCAAATTGTTGCACCGTTAACCTATCCCGAAATCACCCAATGCAAAGAGAGCTGCCATGTCTCATATTCGCATAAATGCCTTGAGTGATACGCCGGTTACCAACGGAGTGGATGGTGATCTTGCCGCGGCCCTTACTATGGCGGGCGATGGTCCGATTGTCATCATGATCCACGGGTATAAATACGCGCCCAGCGTACAAAACCATTCACCGCATCGCCATATCTTGTCCCTTACGCCGGATGAGTCAGCGCCGCGTTCGGTGTCTTGGCCGCATCATCTGGGCTTTGGTGGAAACCGCGCCGACGAGGGCCTGAGCATCGCCTTTGGCTGGGAGGCGCGCGGGACCATCTGGTCCGCCTATCGCAAGGCAAAACATGCAGGTGTCGCCCTTGCGCGGTTGATCGATCAAATCGGCACACTCGCCCCAAACCGTCAGGTGGACATCGTCGCCCATAGCCTTGGGGCGCGGGTGTTCCTGTCGGCCCTGCACCACGTCAAAACCAACACCTTGGGCCGCGCGGTGTTGATGGCCGGCGCCGAGCTGCGCTCGGTTGCGGATGCGGCCATGGACACCGATGCGGGGCGGGTCGTTGAGGTATTGAACATCACGACCCGCGAAAACGATCTCTATGAATTCTACTTCGAACGGGCGATGTGTCCGGTTTCGCCGACGGAACAGTCGCTTGGACATGGGCTCAAACGGCGGCGCATGAACTGGCTTGATCTGCAACTGGATTGCCCTGAGACCTTGGCGGGGTTACGTCGGCTGGGGTTTCCGATTGCCCTGCCTGCGCAGCGGGTTTGCCATTGGAGCACCTATCTGCGCGCGGGCATGTTCCCGCTTTATCGTGCGTTTTTGCGCGACCGCGAGACGCTCTCGCTTGGGACATTATCGGCCACGCGCCCCGTCCGCCCTGCCCGACGGTGGTCACGGATATTTGCGATCACGCCTCTATTCGGTACTTTGATACGATGATGATCTGGGCCAAACTCCTTTGACCTAAACAAGGAATCACCGATGCGCCCAATTGATCTCTATTACTGGCCGACCCCCAACGGCAAAAAAATCACCATCGCCCTCGAGGAAATGAACCTGCCGTATGAGGTGAGCTATATCAATATCGGGCGCGGCGATCAGTTCGCACCGGCGTTCTTGGAGATCGCGCCGAACAACCGGATGCCCGCGATTGTGGATTATGACGGCCCTGATGGTGAGCCGATTTCCATCTTTGAAAGCGGCGCGATTTTGCAATACCTCGCCCGCAAAACGGGGTCGTTCTATGGCGAAACCGAACGCGACCGCGTGGCCGTGGATGAATGGCTGATGTGGCAAATGGGTGGCCTTGGTCCGATGGCCGGTCAGGCGCATCACTTCCTGTTTTACGCGCCCCAGATGGATCCGCCCAACGACCTGCCCTATGCCAAGGACCGCTATCGCAACGAGACCGCGCGCCTTTATGGGGTCATGGATCGCCGTTTGGCCAAACACGAATTTCTGGCCGGTGATTTTTATTCCATCGCCGATATGGCGGCTTGGGGCTGGGCGAATTCATGGGAAAAACAGAAACAAGATTGGAGCGACAAACCCAACCTGCGCCGCTGGAAAGAGACGCTTGATAAACGTCCTGCGGTGATTGCGGGGGCGGCTGTTGGGTCCGATGAATCAAAACGCGCCACCTTTGATAAGGCGGCGCAGGATTCGATGTTTAAACCACGGTAATCAGATCGGCGGGGCCCTATTCGGCCCCGTCTTTTTCTTCTTTATCAATGCCATAGGTGTCGAACAGTTTCGCCTGCGACATAAAGAACAAGAACATAAGGCCGGTCAGGCCAAAGGTCTTAAAGTTCACCCACATGTCGGTGCTGGTAAACCGCCAGACGATCTCATTCGCGACGGCAAGACCAAAGAACAGCACGGTGAACCGCTTGGTCAGGATCATCCAACCCTCGTCCTCAAGGGGCATGGCCTGTTCCATGACGCTGCGAAGATAACTTTGCCCGCGCATAAGACCAAAGCCAAGAATTCCACCAAAGATAAGATAGATGATCGTCGGTTTCATCTTAAAGAACCGGTCGTCGTTGAACCAGATCGACAGGCCGCCGAACACTACAACCAACACGGCCGTCAAGACCTGCATCTTTGAGATAGTACCGGTCAGTTTCCACAGAATACCCGTCGCGATCAACAGCATCGGGATAAAAATCGCGGTGACCATGATGAACCCGTCATATTCGGTCCCACCAACGGAATAAACGTTGTCCTTCATCCGGCTGTACATCACGAAATAGGCCACGATCGGGCCCATTTCCAAAACGGTTTTCACCATAGGCGGCACGGTTTTCTCTGACATGATCCTAGTCCTCTACGTTGCCAACAAGGGCCTGCGCGAATTCGGCAGGGTCAAACGCCTGAAGGTCATCGATCTGTTCGCCGACCCCAATCGCATGGATCGGAAGGCCGAATTTATCCGCCAAGGCCACCAAGACACCACCGCGCGCGGTGCCGTCCAATTTGGTCATGACAAGGCCGGACACATCGGCCAGTTTCTGGAATGTCTCAACCTGATTAAGCGCGTTTTGACCCGTCGTCGCATCCAACACCAACAAGGTGTTATGCGGCGCGCTTGGGTCTTTTTTCTGAATGACCCGCACGATTTTGGACAGTTCTTCCATCAGGTCCTGACGGTTTTGCAGACGACCGGCGGTGTCGATCAACAACAAATCGGCGCCGTCGCGTTCCGCCTGAACCATCGCGTCATAGGCAAGGCTGGCGGGGTCTGACCCCTCGGGTGCGGTCAAAACGGGCACGTTCGCGCGTTCGCCCCAGACCTGAAGCTGTTCCACCGCGGCGGCACGGAATGTGTCACCGGCGGCAATCACAACGGATTTGCCCGCGGCGCGGAACTGGCTTGCCAATTTGCCGATGGTGGTGGTTTTGCCCGCGCCATTCACGCCGACAACCAACACGACCTGTGGTGTCTTGGGATACAGGGGCAGCGGCTTCGCCACGGGGTCCATGATCCGTGCGATTTCATCAGCCATCAGGGATTTGATCTCATCCACGGACAGGCGTTTGCCAAATCGACCCTCGGCCATATTCGCGGTCACTCGCAACGCGGTTTCAACGCCCATATCGGCAGTGATCAACAGCTCTTCGAGGCTCTCGAGCATCGCGTCATCAAGTTCACGTTTGACGACTGGCTTGGCGTCCTTGCGCCCCAGAACGCGACCGATAATGCCGGTTTTCGGCGCCGGTGCAGGCTCTGGTTTCGGCTCGACCACTGCCGGCGTTGGCGCGGCTGGCGTCTCAACCTCGGGGGCTGGCGCGTCGATCACTTCAGGTGTTTCGGTCTCGGCAACGCCGCCGTCCTCGATGATGGACTCAAGCCCCTCGTCGATTTTGGAAGAAGAATTGGTCAGCCGATCTTTGAGCTTTTTGAAAAATGACATATTGCGCGCCTTTGAACGTTCCCCTTTCACCTATGCCAGACGGGCGAAAAATAAAAGGGGGGAGGTGTTAAACCGTGCCTACAAAGTGGTTTGTGGTTAGAACAGTGAACCCTGATCCGGTGCGGGTTTCGGTTTCTTGGCGGGCTTGGGGGCACTGGCCGCGGGCGCGCCCACGTCATAGACACCATCACCAAATTCGATCTGCAACGCCTTGGCCTTGGCCGCGTCTTTACGGTTGGTCACCACGTCGTCTCCATCGCGCACAACGGCGTACCCCCGTCGCAAGGTTTCCTTGTACCCAAGGGTGCCGTGCATCCGATCAAGCGAGGCAAGCCGATCCGACCAGCCCTTGATCTGGGCGGTGCCGGCGCGATCAAACCGATTGGCCAGCTGGGCCAAGGACACCTGATCGCGGGCAATCGCCTGTTGGATCGGGTCAATCCGAAGCCGTTTTGCACGCTGTGCCAAGGCATCCGACTTGGTTTCGATCGTCCGAAGCAGGCTTGGCGCAAGGCGTTTTGACGTTTGCGCCAATCGGTCCTGTTCGCGTCCCACCCGTTGACGAAGCAATTCGGGCCGCAAAGGCGCCGAGGCGGTTACAAACATGTTCTTCTTTTCGGCAATCGCCACACGCAAGGACCGCCCCAGATCAATCGCATCAACCCGTTGACGCGGCACGAACAACAACGTTTCGGGGTTGGGCAAGGCCCGCGCGATGTCGCGTGCCCGTTGACGGCGATGGCCGATGGTTTGCGTGACGGCATTGGTCATGCGCCCGCCTTGGTTTTCGATCCACGCCATCAATTCCATCCGCACCGGCACGGCCAATTCGGCGGCAGCGGTCGGGGTGGGCGCGCGCATATCGGACACATAATCGATCAGCGTTGTGTCGGTTTCGTGCCCAACCGCCGAAATCAGCGGAATACGCGACGCAGCCGCAGCGCGGGCAACGATTTCCTCGTTGAAACCCCAAAGATCCTCAATCGAGCCCCCCCCTCGGGCAACGATAATCAAATCGGGCCGCGGAAGCGCACCACCAGGGGTCAGCGCGTTAAACCCGTTGATGGCATTCACCACCTCGGGGGCACAGCGCGCACCCTGAACGGCCACGGGCCAGATCAACACCTTGCGCGGGAAACGATCGCGCAAACGGTGCAGGATATCGCGGATCACGGCACCGGACGGCGAGGTCACAACCCCGATCACCTCGGGTAGATAGGGCAGACGTTGTTTACGATCCGGCGAAAACAGGCCCTCGGCCTCCAACGCCTTTTTGCGTTTTTCCAGCATCGCCATCAGCGCACCGGCACCGGCGGGCACCATGTCTTCGATCACCATTTGGTATTTGGATTGGCCGCCAAAGGTGGTCAATTTGCCGGTCGCGACGACCTCCATGCCCTCTTCTGGCTGGGTTGTGAGGCGGGTCGCAACGCCCTTCCACATGATTCCCGACAGAACCGATTTGTCGTCCTTGAGGTCCATATAGACGTGGCCCGACCGTGGCCGTGACACGCGCCCGACCTCGCCGCGCACGCGGATATGGCCAAATTCGCCTTCGATCGTGCGTTTTACGGCGCCGGAAATCTCGGTAACTGTGAATTCTGGCTCATTGCTGGCGGTTTCTGCGTCTTCGAACAGGTCTGACATAAAGGCTCGCTTGTCATGTGGGTCATCCCACCTTAGAACGCCGGTAACCAAAGGCCAAGCGGGGACGCGACATGAACATTCTTATCTTAGGCAGCGGCGGGCGTGAACATAGCCTTGCGTGGGCTGTGAAACAGAACCCTAAATGCGATCGTTTGATCGTCGCACCCGGAAATGCGGGCATCGCGATGATTGCGGAATGCGCGTCTATTGACGTTGAAAACGGCGCGGCGGTTGTTGAATTCGCCACCGAGAACGCGATTGATTTCGTGATCATCGGCCCAGAGGCCCCATTGGCCGCCGGTGTTGCCGATGCGTTGCGCGCTGCTGGTATCCTGTGTTTTGGTCCATCGCAAAAGGCGGCCCAGCTTGAGGCGTCCAAGGCGTTCACCAAAGACATCTGCGACGCCTGTAACGCACCAACCGCAGCCTATGCGCATTTCACCGATGCGGATGCCGCCAAGGCCTATATCCGTGAACAAGGTGCACCGATTGTGGTTAAGGCCGACGGTCTTGCCGCCGGTAAAGGCGTGATCGTTGCCGAGGACGTCGACACCGCGCTGGACGCGATTGACGACATGTTCGACGGCTCATTTGGCGACGCGGGCGCCGAGGTCGTGATCGAAGAATTCATGGAGGGCGAAGAGGCCTCTTGGTTCATTCTATGTGACGGCGAAAACGTTTTGCCCGTGGGCACAGCCCAAGACCACAAACGCGCCTATGACGGTGACAAGGGTCTGAATACCGGTGGCATGGGGGCCTATTCCCCTGCGCCCGTCATGACCGACAGCGTCATCGACAAAGCCATGAACGAGATCATCAAACCCTGTGTTGCCGAAATGGCGAAACGCGGCACCCCCTATCAGGGCGTGTTGTACGCGGGCTTCATGATCAAAGACGGCCAGCCACGTTTGGTCGAATATAATGCCCGTTTTGGCGACCCTGAATGTCAGGTGTTGATGATGCGTTTGGGTGGTCAGATCCTTGATTTGTTGTTGGCTGCGGCCGTGGGCACCTTGGACAAGGCACAGGTGAACTGGGCCGATGACCACGCGATGACCATCGTGATGGCGGCGAACGGCTATCCTGGTGCCTATGAAAAAGGCTCTGTGATCAAGGGCCTAGACGCATTGGTCGAGGACAGTTCGAACATGGTGTTCCATGCGGGCACGAAATTGGTTGATGGCGAAATCACCGCAAACGGTGGTCGCGTGTTGAACGTGACCGCCCGTGGCGCGACATTGAACGAGGCCCGTGAACGTGCCTATCATGCCGTCAATAGCATCCACTGGCCCGACGGTTTCAACCGCACCGACATCGGCTGGCGCGCGCTTTAAGAACAGGTATTTGCGGCCTCTGCCAAACTGGCGGGGCCGCGATACACCCCAAGGTCCTCGGTCTGGACCGTGCCGTCCACGACATGGGACGCCAAAATCCGCGACCATCCCGCATCCACCGTTACAATCTGGGAAACGTCGCCGCAGGAGCGCACGGCGCTGGTGATGGTTTCTTCGCCGATGCGGTGATTGGTGAACCCGTCACCACTGGCGATTTCCACCAAGGCCCCATCGCGCACCGTCCAAAACCGCAGGATTTTCGCAAGATGCGGACGGTCCACATAGGCGATATCATTCTGCCCGTCCCCGTCAAAATCTGCGATACCGGCAACGGCAAGCCAGCGGTTGCGGCGACCGATATGCGGGCCGTGAATGGGTTCTGCGCCTGATATGGGATCATAAATGGACAACCGCCCGCCTTCGTCAAAAGACGACGTTACCGTTACGACTTCCGGAAGAGCATCCCCTGTGACATCGGCCCAACGGGGCGCAATGTCTTCGATCACATGGGCAGGGCCGACCCAAATGTTATGCGGCAACGACGTTCTTTCGTCACCTTCAAACGTCCAATACCACGCCATAGACGCGCTGTCGCGAAGGCCGCCCATGATATTATGACCATAGGAAGTATCCTCATGGTCCATCACCACATGCCACTCTTTGGCTTTGCCAAGAACCTGAGGATTGTCGGAATAAAAGCTCACTGGGCGGGGCACAGATGCCACCACCCCCAGCGCGTTGGGCTGCTCTAGAAAAACATCGCCCCGATCGGGCATGTCGCCAGCCATGCCGGACACGCCCGCCTGTGCCAAACTGGCAACGCAGGCGACCGCCACAACAAGGCCGGCGCGCAGCACTAGATTTGTTTTTCTGGCATGTGGACGATCAAACCGTCCAATGCGTCGGTGACCTTCACCTGACAGGTCAGGCGGGAGCGCGCCGCGTCTGGTTCGAACGCGAAATCAAGCATGTCTTCTTCCATCGCGTCCTTGGCTGGGATCTTTTCAACCCATGCTTCGTCCACATAGACGTGGCATGTGGAACAGGCACATGCGCCGCCGCAATCGGCCTCAATACCGGGAATGTTGTTGTCGCGCGCGCCTTCCATGACAGACAGACCATTCGCAACGTCTACGTCATGTTTGGTGCCGTTGTGCTCGATATATGTAATTTTAGCCATCTCGCGAGGTTCCTTTGAATAGAGTTGTCTTTTTCTATCGCTGCGCGCCCATGGGGGCCAGTCTTTTGTGAGAATTACGCACACTCGGCGCGGCTTTTTCAAAAAGGTTTCGCTGGCGTGCAGATCAGGGTAATATGGCGAAAACGGGCAAAGACCCACAGATGATCGGGCAGACATGATCAGCATAAGACACATTCTCGTTGCCAGCACGGTGGCCACCCTGACCGCCTGTGTCGGGCATATCGACAACGTAAACGCCCCGTTCGAAAGCCACGGACAGGGCCCCAGCGGCGCCGTGAGCGGCAGTTGTTGGGAAAAAGACGTGACCCCAGCGGTTGTCGAAACCACCACCGAACAGATCGTCGTCGAGACGGCGCAATACACCGATGACGGCACATTGTTGCGACCCGCAATCTATAGCACCGTGACGCGCCCGCGAATTGTTCAAGAGCGGCGGGAAATCTGGTTCGAAACCCCCTGCCCGTTTCAATTGACCCCTGCCTTTGTGGCTTCGCTTCAACGCGCGTTGGCGGCACGTGGTCATTACCGTGGTCCGATCAACGGCTTAATGACGCCGTGGACCATGCGCGCGGTCCGTGCGTTTCAAAAACCACAGGGATTAGACAGTGGAATTTTGTCGCGCGACGCGGCGCAAAAACTGGGTCTGATTTCACATGACAGCGTATCGACCCCGCCACCGCAAACCGCCGAAGAAGTGAACGGTCAGATATTCTATGAATAAAAAGGGGCGCCGAAGCGCCCCAATTTTCATTCCAATGTAAGCGCCACGAACCGTGGGTTCCCGTCCCGCCGCACAAGCAACAGGATCGAACGGCGCCCCGCGTCCTTGGCGTCGGCGAACCGCGCCTCAAGGTCGGCAATCGTGGCGATATTCGCCTGACCGGCCTCGACGATCACATCGTTTTCACGCAGACCCTTTTCATAGGCTTCGGATAGTTCATCCACAGAACGGATCACCAGACCCTCGGACCCTTTGGCAAGGCCAAGCGGTTCAAGGTCGGCATCGGTGATACCGGACAGGGTCATACCGAGGATATCGGTTTCTGCTGGGGCCTCTGGTTCGGCAGGGGTTTCAGCGGCAGGCGTCGCAACACCTTCGGCGGTTTCACGGCGGCCAAGCGTAACCTTGATCGTCTGGGTGCCACCATCACGGAACACCACAACACGGGACACGGCACCAACGGGGCTATCGCCGATCTGGCGGATAAGGCCGGACACGTTTTCGATGTCGGCACCGTCAACGGATACGATCACGTCACCGGCCAGAACACCGGCCTCTTTTGCGGGACCATCAGGCACATCAGTGACCAATGCACCGGCAGCCTTTTCAAGGCCGATCGCCTCGGCCACATCATCAGACACGTCTTGGATGCGCACGCCCAACCAACCGCGACGGGTTTCACCAAATTCCTGAAGCTGGTCGACAACGCGGGTCACAACGTTGGACGCCATGGAAAAACCGATCCCAATGGAGCCGCCGTTCGGGGACAAGATCGCGGTGTTCACACCGATCACGTCGCCGTCCATGTTGAACAGTGGACCACCGGAATTCCCGCGGTTAATCGCGGCATCGGTTTGGATATAATCGTCAAAAATACCAGAAAGCGCACGGTTGCGCGCGGATACGATACCGGCAGAGACCGAGAAGCCCTGACCAAGCGGGTTACCAACGGCCATCACCCAGTCACCCACACGTGCGATGTCACTGTCGCCAAAGGACACGAAATCAAGCGGCTCATCGCTTGTTACCTTGAGCAAGGCGATGTCGGTGTTTGGGTCGGTCCCGATCAGAGTCGCAGGAAGTTCGTCACCTTCGAAAAATTCAATGAGGATCTCATCGGCGCCCTCGATCACGTGGTTGTTCGTGACGATATAGCCGTCCTCAGAAATCACAAAACCCGAACCAAGCGCTTGGCTGCGGCGTGGGCGGGTGCCCTGCTGGCCGTTGCGGTCCTGGAATTCGCGGAAGAAATCCTCAAACGGGGACCCTTCGGGGACGACGGGCGCGATGTTGGCCTGTGCCTCGACGACTGTTGTCGTGGTGATGTTTACCACCGCTGGGCTTACGGCCTCGGCCAAGTCTGCGAAACTTTCTGGGGCGCCGCGCGTGTGGCCCATGGCGGTTGTCACCACCAAAAGGGTCGCCGAAACGAGTGCGAGAAAACCAAGCCGTTTGGTTGCGGATGTGTCCGCCTGCGCAAGGGCAACGGCGCGGGGCGTGTCGGATTGTGCTACGATGTTCGTGGTCACGATGAGCTCCTCTTATTCAACACCAATTAGACGCGATATACCGCGTATTTGATAGTAAACATTTAAGACTCTGACGAAATCTTCAAGGGCGTGGCAGACACATATCCGTCATATCGCTGTGAAGTGGCATAATACCGCCACTTTCAACGCAAAAAGGGCCGACAATCCGCCGGCCCTTTCGATAAGATGTTGTTCTAACGTCTATTTAAGCGTGTCAGATTTGAAGTAATCGAAGAACTCGCTGTCTGGTGACATCACCAAGGACGAATTGCTACCCTTGAGAGACGTCGCATAGGCGTTCAGCGAACGGTAGAAGGCAAAGAATTCTGGGTCGCGACCAAAGGCCTCGGCAAAGATGGCGTTGCGACGACCGTCGGCTTCACCACGGATGATGTCCGCTTCTTTTTGCGCTTCGGAGACGGTTTCAACCACGGTCTTGTCTGCATTCGCACGCACACGTTGGGCGGCCTCGTTACCACGGGCGATTTCGTCCGCCGCTTCGCGTTCACGTTCGGCGCGCATACGTTCGAACGTTTTGCTGAGGTTTTCGCTGGGTAGGTCCGCACGTTTGATACGCACGTCGATCACTTCTACACCCAGATCGGCGGCCTTGATACGTGCCGCATCACGGATACGGATCATCAATGCAACACGGTCGGATGACAGCAATGTGCTGGAATTCACATCACCCAAAACCTGACGCAACTCGGCGTTCAAAATGGTTTCAAGACGGCTTTCGGCTGATGGAATGCCACCAGCGCCAACCGCACGACGGAAGCCAACAGTGTTGGAAATACGCCAGCGCGCGAATGCGTCCACTTCGAAACGACGGTTGTCGCTCATGGTGACTTCAAGAGGCTGGGTATCAAGCGGCAAAATGCGGTCGTCGTATTTTACGATTTCATGCAGAACTGGGATCTTGAAGTTCAAGCCTGGTTCGTTGATTTCGGCACTGACTTCACCGAACCAAAGGCGCAGAACCTTTTCGCGTTCGTCAACGATATAGACCGAGGACAGCACGCCAATAGCGATCAAAATCAGGGCGGGAAGGATATAATTCAGACGGCTCATTAGTTTGACCCTCCTTTGTTCAGCTCATTGAGCGGAAGATATGGAACAACGCCCTCACCTGCGGATTCGTCGATGATGATCTTGTTCACATCACCCAGAACGCCTTCGATGGTTTCTAGGTACAGACGTTTGCGCGTCACCTCTGGGGCCTTGGCATATTCGTCATAGACCGAGATAAAGCGGCTGGCTTCACCTTCGGCTTGGTTCACGGTTTGCGCGCTGTACCCTTGGGCTTCGGCGATCAACTGTGCGGCCTCACCACGGGCTTGCGCCAGTTTGGTGTTGGCATAGGCGTCGGCCTGTTTCTCAAGCGTGTCGCGGGTCTGTTCAGCACCCTGAACTTCGCGGAACGCATCGGCAACTTCTGCGGGCGGATCGGCCTTGTCAAAGTTGACACGAACGATGTTCACACCACTGTTGTAGCTGTCCAATGTGGTTTGGATAAGCTCCTCAAGCTCGGCCGCGATGGCGCCCTTACCTGTGGTCAAAATCGGTGTCAGATCGGTGCGCGATACGATTTCACGCATCACAGATTCCGAAACCGCGCGGATCGTGTTTTCAGGTTCCGCAAGGTTGAACAGATATTTCGCAGGGTCGTTGATGTTCCAAACAACTTGGAAATCAACGTCAACGATGTTCTCGTCACCGGTCAACATAAGACCCAGATCATTGATGTTCTGGCCGGTCCCGATGTTTTCGATGTTTTCGCGCGTCACCGGAAGGATCTCTTTGGTCACAAGCGGCCAAGGGGCAAAGTTCAGACCCTCGTTGCCGGTTTTGTAATATTCACCAAGGAAAAGTTCGACGGATTGCTCGGAGGTATCAACGCGGTAAAACGATGCACCGGCCCAAACGACAGCCGCCGCAATCAGACCAAGGAAAATCGCGCCTTTGCCGATTTCAGGACCAGAAGTGCCAGCGCCGTTACCGTTGCCACCACGACCGCCCATAAGAACGCGCAGCTGTTCTTGGCCTTTTTTGACCAATTCATCGATCTCGGGGATCTGCGGGTCGTTGTTGTTTGGACGTTTGCCGCCACCACCAGTTGGACGATTGTCTTTATCGCCCCCTTGGTTTCCGCCGCCGCCGCCCCATGGGCCACCGTTATTTCCAGCCATTATTTTCCTACCTTGTTGTCATCGAAGCTCCCCTTACAAATGGGGAGCCTCATGCATAATTCAACCTGTTCGGGCTATACCGTACGGGTTGGTGTTTTCAATGTCACCAGCTCTTCTGCGGCGACGGGATGCACGGCCACCGTGCGATCGAAATCTTCTTTGGTTGCACCCATTTTTACGGCCACACCTGCCAATTGGATCATTTCACCCGCGGCGGCACCCACCACGTGACAGCCAAGCACCTTGCGGGTTTCGGCAGAGACGATGAGTTTCATGAATGTCTTATCCTCGCGACCGGCGAACAATGTGTTCATGGCGCGGAATTTGGTGGTGTAGACCTCGATGGTGCCGGTCTCTTTGGCTTCGTCCTCGGTCATGCCGACGGTGCCAAATTCGGGCTGTGTGAACACAGCAGACGGCACAAGGTCATGGTCCGGTTTGGTCGGGCGGCCGTGGAAGACGGTCTCGATAAACGCGGCACCTTCGCGGATCGCGATTGGCGTTAGGTTGATGCGGTTCGTCACATCGCCCACCGCATAGATCGACGGCACGGAAGTCTGTGAATACTCATCCACCTCAACCACACCGCGTTTGCCCAATGTGATGCCCGCGTTTTCAAGACCAAGCCCATCTGTGTTTGGCACGCGGCCCGTCGCATACATGACGGTTTCGAACGTGTCATTGGTGCCGTCGGTTGCATCCACGACCAAACCCGCATCGGTTTTGGTGATCGATTTCACGTCGGTCTTCACCCGAAGATCAATGCCACGCTCGCGCATTGCATCGGCCACAACGCCCACGGATTCCGCATCAAAGCCACGAAGGATTTCTTCGCCGCGATACATCTGTGTGACCTTCACGCCAAGGCCATGCAGGATGCAGGCGAATTCGGACGCGATGAAACCACCACCAACAATAAGGATCGATTTCGGGAGCTGATCCCAAAGGAAAACCTCATTCGAGGTGATCGTGTGTTCGGCACCAGGGACATCGGGCGTAAACGGTTTGCCACCAACAGCCACCAGAATGTGTTTCGCGGTGAATGTTTCGCCGGTGGACAGTTCAACCGTATGTGCGTCTTTTACAACGGCGCGTGCGTCATGGACGGTCACGCCGGCGTTTTTCTGACCAGAGCGATACAGGTTTTCCAAACGGGTCAACTCCGCATCCAACAGACCACGGAAATGCGGCCAATCAAAGTCACCCGCCTTCACGTCCCAGCCATAGGCCGCCGCGTCGGTCATCATCGGGTTAAAGCCGCTTGCGAAAACCATCAATTTTTTCGGTACACAGCCGCGGATCACACAGGTGCCGCCCAGACGGTATTCCTCGGCAAGGCCAACCTTGGCGCCTGCTTCGGAACTGGCGAGACGCGCGGCGCGCACACCACCAGAGCCGCCACCAATTACAAATAGATCATAGTCGAATGTCATAGTCCTAGGCTTTCTAATCTGCGAGATCGGTAAAGAGGTTGTCGCTCTCGGCGAAGAATATCCGATCTTCTTCTACTGTGCCGTTATTTATGTCGCGCAGTTCCACTTTGCCATCCCCATGGCCGATCACAACTACGTCACAAATATCGATAAAGAGACCGTTTTCAACCACACCCGGGATCTGGTTCAAGACAAGCGACAATTGCCGCGCGTTGCCGATCCGGTTCAAGTGGAGATCAACGATATAATTGCCCTCATCCGTGATAAACGGCACATCGCCATTCATCCGAAGGGTCGTATTGCGGCCCAACACGTCAAGCCCGATCAAGGTTTCCTCGATAAGGGCGTTGGTGGTTTGCCAGCCAAACGGAATGATCTCAAGCGGCAGAGGATAGGCGCCAAGGCTTTCGACCTGTTTGGCGGCATCCGCGATCACGATCATCTGGTCACTTGCGGTCGCGACGATCTTTTCCTGAAGAAGCGAGCCACCGCCACCTTTGATCAGGTTCAGGTTGGCGTCATATTCATCGGCCCCATCAATCGACAGATCAAGCCACTTGGCCTCGTCCAGACTGATGATTGGAACGCCCACATCGCGGGCAAGAACGGCCGTGCGGGTTGACGTGGGCACACCGGTGATCCGAAGCCCCTCATCGCGGATGCGTTCCCCAAGGCAACGCACCAACCATGCGGCGGTCGAACCAGAGCCAAGCCCGACCCGCATGCCGTCTTTGACATAGGTCGATGCGCGTTTGGCCGCGACAAATTTTGCCTTATCAATCGGTGACAATTCGCTGGACATGGCCGGTCTCCCCTTAGTTGTAGTCGTTATAGTCAGAAACAGTGTCGTCTGCGAGTGTGAAATCAACCCTTGTTACGTGTGTTATCACAATAATTCGTTTCATTTTCATCTCTTGCCGTGACACCGTAAGAAAAACGCAAAGGACGCGCGATGTATCTCAGCATTTTTGACATGTTCAAAATCGGTATTGGCCCATCGTCATCCCATACGATGGGGCCGATGATTGCGGCTGCGCGGTTCCTTGATCTGATGCGTGCCTCGCCGTTTGAGTTCGCCAGCGTCGGCGCGGTTCTTTACGGAAGCCTCGCCTTCACCGGCAAGGGGCACGCGACGGATCGCGCCGTCATTTTGGGGTTGGCGGGGATGATGCCAGACACCTATGACGCCGATTTGGCAGATGCCGCGATGGTCGAAATGCTGCGCAGCAAAACGGTGACGCCAGCGGAGCTTCCGCCGTTGTCATTCGACCCTCAGGCGGATGTGGTCTTCAACTATGACGCGCCCCTCGACGGCCACGCAAATGGCATGGAGATGATCGCCCGCGACGAACAGGGTGACGTGATCCTACGAGAAACATATTACTCCATCGGCGGCGGGTTCGTGTTGACGGCGGACGAATTGGCAAACCAAGACGACGCGCCAGATGGCCCGCCCATCCCGTTTCCGTTTAAATCCGCAGCGCAGATGTTGGAGATGGCGGCCAAATCCGGCCTGTCGATTGCCGCGATGAAACGCAAGAATGAGCTCTCTCATATGGGGCCGAACGCGCTTGATGATGGGATTGCGCGGATTTGGCAGGTGATGAACGACTGTATTGATCGCGGGCTGATGACCGACGGCATTCTGCCCGGTGGGTTGATGGTGAAACGCCGCGCCAAGGGCATTCACGCCGCGCTAGTCAATGAACAGGGTCTGAACCTGACCGCGCCCCACACCATCAACGACTGGATGAGCACCTATGCCATGGCCGTGAACGAGGAAAACGCCGCCGGCGGTCAGGTCGTCACCGCCCCGACCAATGGCGCGGCGGGTGTGGTGCCCGCGACGCTTCGGTATTGGCTGGATCACGTGCCGACGGCGACGCCTGCGAAAATCCCCGATTTCCTGCTGACCGCAGCGGCGATTGGCGGGCTGGTGAAGTTCAACGCCTCGATCTCGGGCGCCGAGGCGGGTTGTCAGGCCGAGGTCGGAAGCGCATCTGCCATGGCCGCCGCTGGCCTGTGCGCGGTGATGGGCGGCACGCCGGAACAAGTCGAAAATGCCGCCGAGATCGCATTGGAACACCATCTTGGCATGACATGTGATCCCGTGCGCGGGCTGGTTCAGGTGCCGTGTATCGAACGCAACGGCCTTGGCGCGATTAAAGCCGTGTCGGCGGCGTCCCTTGCCCTGCGCGGCGATGGCACGCATTTGGTGCCGCTCGATGCAGCCATCGAAACTATGCGCCAAACCGGCGCGGATATGGCGTCGAAATATAAGGAAACGTCGCTTGGCGGGCTCGCCGTCAATGTACCGAACTGTTAATCCGGCCAGCGCGGCGCAATCATCATCGCCTTGATCGCGACATCCAACATGGTCCGCGGCAGGATCAGCAACATCTTGGACGTGGACATGGTCAAATGCACCGGCCCCGTCGAGATATTCGACGTGCCGATCATCCCATCCGGCGCCATCTCTAGCCCATCAATGGGCCATTGCAGGCCCGTTGATGTGCCCGACGCCGCGCCCAGCGGGAACAATGACACACGCACCCCCGCCGCCAAAGGCAGGCGAATTTCCGGCGGACAGACCATGATCACGTCGTCTTCATTAACCATGACCACTGGCCGCGCCGCGTACCGCACCAAACACCCCAGCGCCGCCAGTTCATGATCCACCCGCGCGCCCGTAAACCCGACCGCGATGATCAACGGCGCATCGATATTGCGCAGGCATTTGTCAAAATCGGTCGTGTCCTGTTCGGCAATTGGAAACAATGCCTCCTGCCCCAATACGTCCTGTGTGGCATGGTCGACCGAGTCAAAATCACCGATAACCACCTTGGGCATATGGCCCAACGCGACCGCACGATTGGCGCCGCCATCCGCCGCAACCAACATCCCCGTGCGCGAAATCGCGTCAATTAGAGTAGATTCGTCAACAACGCCGCCCCCAATCAATGTGACGGGCAAATTTTCTGCTACAATGGTGCGACTCACGGTGATTTCCCCTGTTTTGGGCAAAATGACACATTTCCGCCATGAAAAGACACAGGAAACGCCCTAGTCCGACCCCTTTCTGCGACCCCTTGGCTGCTAGAACAGTGGAAATTGGTTAATTAGGAAAGAGAGCAGGCAAATGGTAGGTGCCAGTAAAATTCTCACGGTTTCGTACGGAACCTTCTCGTGTACCCTTGAGGGGTTCGACGATTCATTTGAAACAATGAAGGCAATCTCGGAGTATTTCCGCGATCTTGCAGCGGACGACCGGTATTTCGGTGCCGAACCCGCAACCCCCGATGCCGAGATGTTGGCACGGATCGCTGAGCGCGAGATTTCAAAACGTGTTGAGGCCAAAGTTGGCGATACCGGTGTTGTTCTGCGCCCAACCGCAATTGACAAGGCCGAGGACCCAGCGCCGGTAGTTGAGACCCCAGTGGTAGAAGCCCGTGCGGAGCCAACACCAGAGCCGGTTGCCTCCCCAGAGATCACACCCGAACCCGTTGCGCAAAAAGCACCGGTTGAGGTGGCAAAAGCGCCAGAAGCGCTTCAGACCGATCTGATCGATCAAGACAACGCGCCTGTTGCGGCGGCTTCCACATTGGATGCCGAAAGCGTCGCGGCGAAACTTCAACGTATTCGTGCGGTTGTGTCCCGCGCTGACTCGGACGAGCCTACCTACTCTGAGGATCAGCACGCAGCGACCCCAATCGATACTGATGACCAAGACGACGATTTCGACATCAACCTGTTTGCCGAAGAGATTTCCCAAGAGGACGAGGCACCCGCTGCCGAGACCGTTGAGGATATCGTTGACGCCCCAACCGAGGACACAGACGCGATGATCGCGGGTCTGACCGAAGAGCTTGCCGATGTTGAGGAGATTTCCGAAACCGAGGCAGAGCTTGAGGACGCGCCAGAAGCGGAAACCGAGGTTGAAGCCGAGATCGAAGAGATCACCGCAGAAGAGTCTTCAGTTGAAAACAACCCGATCTCTGCTCTTTTGAGCCGCGTTGCACAGCAAAGCGACGAGACAGCAGCGGAAGATGTTGTCGCTGAGGACAGCACCGACGAAAGTGACGACTTCGATCTGAGCGCCTTTGTTGAAACCGACGACACCGAAGTCGACGCCCCAGAGGCCGAGTCGGAAGTCATCGTTGAGGATATCATCGAGGACGAAGTTGCTGAGGTTGCTGAGGTTGCTGAGGTTGCTGAGGTTGCTGAGGTTGCTGAGGTTGCTGAGGTTGCTGAGGTTGC
>CANNCD010000005.1 GCA_947503035.1 uncultured Halocynthiibacter sp. | reverse complement strand
CGCGGGATGGAGCAGCCCGGTAGCTCGTCAGGCTCATAACCTGAAGGTCGTAGGTTCAAATCCTACTCCCGCAACCACTTGAACCGACAACCCGCCCGTAACACGGCGGGTGTTGTCGTTTTTAGGGGCCGACAACTCCAGAATGGCGGCTAATTCTCCATAGAGTTCAATTACATGACCGTCGTCCGCGCTCTCGTCTGGATGAAGACGCACTTCCGAAACCAGACCACGCAGCAGCTCTGAGGCTTCGGATCTGCTAGCCTCGTCATTGAGGCTGTCCGACAAGGCGGCAATCTTCGCGCGGTAGGTCTCTGCAAGGGCAGGATGTAGTACAATTGGATCCTGCTCAGGCAGGGCGGAGAGTTTGTTCTCCAATTCGGCTTTGCGCGCTTCAAGATCGTCCATCTTCGTCTTCATCGATGGGTGAAACATCCCTGCCGTGATGGCTTCGACGATCTTATCGATCTGCCCGCCGAGCTGTTTGAGTTCACGTTCAATGGAGGTTCGTGCGGATGAGCTCTTGCTATTAAGGCGTTTCCATTCTCGATGGTATTCCACGACGAATTCCTTGAGCATCTCTGGATGCATCAGCTTGGACTTAAGCCCATACAGAATACGCTCTTCTACACTCTCGCGTTTGATGAGCTTGCGGTTGTCGCAAGTGCCTTTATTGCGTGCTGAAGCGCAGCCGTACTTTGTCTTGTTCATCAGGGTATAGGAGCCACCGCAGCAGCCGCACTTAAGAAGACCTGAAAACAGGTGCTTGGTGCGTTTTGCTCGCGCGAGTGGGTTGCTATCGTTGGTCTGCTGCGCATCACTTAACGTAGCTCTGATGACGCCCTGACGCTGCTTTACTCGCTGCCACATGTCTGCCTCGATCAGGCGAAGGTCTGGCACTTCCTTGCGGACCCATTCTGTCTCAGGGTTCAGCCGAGCCTGACGTTTGCCTGTATTCGGATCTTTGATGTAGCGCTGGCGGTTCCAAACACGTTCGCCATTGTAGAGTTCATTATTGAGAATACCTGTGCCGCGCTTCCAGTTCCCAGAGATTGTGGAGAAAGACCATGTTCCGCTGCCCTTTCCAGAACGGGGGGCAGGGATGCCTTCGGCGTTCAGGGCCATAGCAATCGCACGGGTGGATAGCCCTTTGTCGTAATCTGCGAAGATACGCCTGACCACAGCGGCTTCTTCTGGGCAGATGACCAGTTCGCCTGTGGTAAAGGTACCATCCGCGAGCGGCTGGCGGTCTACTGTGTACCCAAAACTCCGTCCGCCACCAGATTTGCCAGCCTCGACACGCCCCTCGAGGCCACGGTGTGTCTTCTGTCCGAGATTTTTGAGAAAGAGGGCATTCATCGTGCCGCCAAGGCCGATGTGCATCTCGTTGATCTTGCCTTCGAGCTTCGTGAAAATATCAATGTCCAAGAAGCACATCTGTTTATAGAGGCCCGCGCTGTGTTCTTGATCCCGCGACAGGCGGTCCAGTGCTTCTGAAACAATGATATCGAAGTCACCATTTTGAGCGGCCTGTTGCAGCTTCTGAAAACCGGGCCGCAAGTGAGTACCGCCGCTGATCGCGTCGTCAGTGAAGATCTCGACAACATTCCACCCATTGTCCGTAGCGATTTTACGGCAGAGGCGGATTTGATCCGTGATGGAGGTGACGGATTGTAGGTCCGTTGAATAGCGGGCGTAAATCGCGGCGCGTTTTGCGGAGTAGGGTACAGGCATTAATCGTTCCTTCGACTAGTGGATTGGTGTGGCATGTACCGTGCGGGCAAAGGCCTCTTGGGCAGCTTGACGGGCGAGGATACGCGCGACTTCAATGAGGCGCGGATGTGGTGCGCGCGGCGGCTTCACCAAAGAAAGTTTTGGGCCGGCTCGGTGGTTTGGCGGTGTGGATGTGGATTTTGGTCTCTTCTCTAAACTGATCATGCTCGTTGTCTCTCTTATGTCCTACGGGGTAGGGCTCATTCCTATTCTGGCACGCGGGCCAAGGCGGGCCTTTGCGTGCTTGCGATGATAGAAATGTAAGAGGCGGCTAAGTTTGAGCATAGAAGCTGCTCGGTGAAACATGTGGATAACGGGCACGGGAAACGATCCAATCTGTGGATACCCGTCAGGCCACCAATAAGGCGTTCTTTAAAACCTCGTTCCCCGAGCCCGGACATTTAGAGTTGTGAACGTGAGTGTGCTGCGTCTAGACGCAGCGTCGGCGGTAACAACCTTCGAATTTGCTGGGCTGACAGCTCCCGTTCTTCGCAAAGCGCTACCGCTATATTAGAGATAAGCTCCTTTCTAGCCGTAAGGATTTGGATGGCGCTGTGCTCTGCGTGTTTGAGAATTTTGTCTAAGTGGTTTGTCCGGTCTTTGATGCGAGCGGGCGTGAATACGAGTTGATCGCCAAATCCCCATTCACAGATCATTTGTCCGGCAAGTTTGGTTGCGAGCTCGAGGTCGGAGTTTGTCCCGAGGCCAGAACCATTGAGCGCTTCGCCAAAGATGACATGCTCCGCGGCACGACCGCCGAGGAGCGCGGCGATACGGTGTTTTGCGCTTTGGGCGCTTTCTAACATCGGTGATGGGATGTCGACGAAACCGCCTGTGTTTGTGATCGCTGCGCGTTCGGCAGGCGGCAAGCCTAGGGCGTTTGCTACGACGAGATGCCCAGCTTCGTGGATGGCGATGCGCCAGATGAGATCTTTTTCCAAAACCGGACACACGCGTGACGCGGCGGCTTCTAAGTGCTGTTGTGAGAGCGTGGATTGTTCGGCGCGGGCGAGGCCGCGGGCTTCACGAACTAGCGCCGCAACCTGTGCGCCGGATGAGCCGAGCAGTTGGTCTGTGATGCGAGCAAGGTCCATCCCTTGCGCATCTTCGCCCAAAGCCAGTTCTAAGATCTTCTGGATCGGATGCCTGTGCGGAGTTGAAATCTCGATTTTGAGATCAAAGCGCCCCGGCCGCGTGACCGCCGGATCGATCATGTCGGGGAAATTGGTCGCGCCGAGAACAATCACACCTGGGGTCTCGTTCAAGCGAGTGAGGTGCTCGAGCAAGCCGTTGACCACTCCAACGATATAGTCGGAGCGGCGGTTGGGGCGGTCGCGATGGGTGAAACCGTCGAGTTCATCGAGAAAGAAGACACAAGGCGCCGTAATGATGGCTTCATCGACTTTACCAGACAAGGCTTTGAGCATGTCACCTTGATGTCCGTGCTTTTGGCAATCGGAGTAGCTGGTCGCGATGAGGGGGATGTTGAGGCTTCCGGCCAGAGCTGAGGCTAAGAGGGTTTTGCCGTTGCCGGGAGGGCCATGAAAAAGCACCGAAGATGAGACCTCGTTCCAAGGTAGTTGTCCGGCCTTCCACGCGGCCATGTCCGCGACCAAGCGGTCAACTGGCGCGCTTGTGTCTGGGTTGAAGACGATGTCGTTCAGTGTTGTCATGGCAGGTGGTACTGCCTGTAAACGTGCCGCTGCAGCGGCGAGGGATTTGGCGACTTTGAGTGAGGTCTCTTCTAAGAACGCGGCTTCAATCACAGCCTGTGGAAGAGCCGCGATATCGTTATCTTGCGGCAGAAGATCGGCGATTGCATCTTCGGACAATTCCCCTGTCGCCGAATGCGTTGCGCGTAGGATCTCAATGAGCATTTGACCGGTGAGTTGTGGCAGTTGGAGTGTGCGTTGGCACAGGGCGCGTGTGACGTCTGACGCGGAGGTGGTGTCCGGCGCGAGAACAATGAGTTTGTAGCCTTTGCGCAAGGCAGATGCGATCGATGCATCGAAGGCTGCGTGATCGCTTAGCCTGTGTTTGCTGCTCGGTGCAGCGTGCAGGCATGGGGTCGCGAAACCACGCCACGTGTCGTCAGCCTCGTCGCACAGATCCGCCAATCGACGCAGAACGTTGTCGATGTCTTTCCACACAGCTTCGCGCGCGTCATCGTTCGCGATTGTGAGCACTGTGAAGGAGCGGGGCGCAGTGACCTCACATTGCAGTTCTGCGCTGTTCAACAGAGCTGCGAAACGTGCTGCCATGATCATGGTTGGAACTTGCGGCCGCTCGAGAAAGCTGTCCGTGTCAGAGGTTCGATCAATTGCTTCTGCGAATGGATCACGATCCGCCGCGATGGCAGCTTTGATCTCATCGGGGTTCATAGCAGAAGCCGCCGGCGCTGATGTGTATGGTTCATTCAGAACACGCTGTAGCTCGTCACGCGCTGGCACTGCAGGATCCGGTGTCTCCTCAGCTTCGATGTCGTCAAAGTCGAGTTCTGGGTCGAGAGGCACCATGCGTGTCCGGCCGCGGTGCCACATGGCTATGCTGCGCAGGAGTGGGCGGAGGACCTCGAGAGAATGCGCTGATAACGCAGGCGTAGAGAGCGCACTGGCGTGCGCATTCAGTGATGATTGTGGCATGGGAATTGAGCCTATGGTGAGGTATTGAGGCCAGGGAACGAGAGCCATGCAATAGTGCGGCGACCCTCGGGCTACGACTTAGGCGGTCATGCCTTTAGGCTGGACCACTCGGCGGAAAACACTCTGCGATCTCATCCACAAGCGCGTGAATTTTGCCTAATGCGGCCGGGAGGTATATCTCGCCTTCTGTGTTGATTTGATCGCCATAAACCGATTTGGGAACAACCCATTCCGGGCGATCCTTCGCAAGAGTGTTATGGGCCGCAGTTTCTTCCTTACGAGCGACAAAACCGGACGGCATCGGAATTGTTTTCAGAACTTTAGTACGCACATTCAAATCAATACCAAGTTGATGACGAAGGCGCTTATGCGGCTTTCGACTGTATCCCAACTTAATGACTGTTTGCTGCGGCAAGTCGATTTGGAAGATGTAAATGAAGGACGGTCTGGCGGAAGCACCTTTGCCACATGTATGGCAAGCAACGTCTCCCCATAGCATGTTGCCAACTGAAACGTTTTGGATGGTACCACACGTGTGCTTGTACCGGCGATAACCACGTTTATTTGGAACAGGTCCGAGCAGCGTCCAGCGGAATTCTTTTGCCTCAGCGGCGTAGCGCTCTTCACGACACAGCTCACATCCAGCTTCGTTATCGCCGCGCGCAGCTTTGCGCATGTTGCCTCTCTGGCGAATAACAACGTGACCGCACTTGAGCCGCCATTCTCGCAGATGACGATGTCCCATTGGCTTTGTGCTAACCAGTTCGCCGTCGATAGCCGCTGCGGCTAATTCATCCTTTTTGTTACTACAGCCTTCGCAGTCGATGTTGTTAAACAAGATGACTCTGCTGCGTCGATGGATCGGAGTGCCACAAGTGCGACACCCCAGTATCACCATTTGCCGGTTTGGGCCGCCGCGACCTAGTACGGTGAAGCCTTTGCGCTCTGCAGCTGCAATAACTTCAGGTTTGGTCGGGCCGATGTATACCTGCGGATACTCACCACGGATTTTGAAAGGATAATAGGCGCTTGTGTAGGGCATGTGTTGTCCTCGCATATGGGATCCAGCCGCACGATAGGGGGTGCGGGTGACATGAAATAATTTGGGGGGACGTGCAGGCGCAACCTTGCCGCATTAGGTGCGGCAAAGTGACGAATGCGATTCTGAGGAATGAGCGGTTACGCGGTAACTTGTACCGGCTGGAGCTTTGCCAGCTTTAAGTTCGCTTCAAAGACATGAAATATCAGCGCCGCGTCCATAAGTTGGTCGGCCAGCAAGTGGTCGCGTTTGCGCAACGCTTTTGACGCCTTGGAGAGCTTTGAAAAGTACCCCTGAAAATTCAAGTCATCTTCAATGTGTTCAGGAAGCAAAAGCATAAGAAACTCTGCTGTAATGCGAGTTCGTTTGTCGAGGTCAGGCATCAGCAATAGCGTTTTAATCGCTGTGTCACAGTCAGCCCATGCGTCGGCTGCATCGTGACAAAACGCCAGGCCGATCTTTGTGTGCATAGATCCCCCCGACAGGCGCCTCATGCTGTCTGCGCGCATAGCGTGATCGAACAGATCAAGCACCGCCTGAAAAGCAACGCTTTGCGGATTTAAGAAATAAAGTTTCCCAGACTTTGTGGGTGTGGTATCGGGTGAAGTAGTCATAAAGATCTCCTAACGATCGTTGTGATTAGCGCGGGCAACAAAGTTGGAGCTTTGAAGCCTGCGTGCTATAAATATTAAATAGGTTTATAAAGTTAAAAAGTCAAGTGCGGATGGCGATGAAAACAGGACGGCCCAAAAAAGATACCGAACAGCTATCACTACGGCTGGAACGAACCGTCATTGAGCGGATTGATGATTTGCGAAAAACGGAAAAAGACCTTCCGAGCCGTCCCGAGATGATACGCCGCATAATAGATCAGCACCTCAATCTCGGTGATTAGCTCTCAAACAGATTTAGGTTGCCGAGGTGACCAACTCATGCGGCAAGAAAAAAGGAGCACGTAGGTGGTTTTGATTTAAGTCTAGATGAAGCAAAGATTATTTTTGACAAGATAATTCATAAAATATCCACTGATCATGACATTCTTCATAACGATTTTGTATGTCAGATCACATTCGAAAATGGCTCGGTTGTAGCTATAATTCCTATGATCAACTCTTCTCTACAACTGAAATACGCGATGACACTGTAAAGGACTTTGTCGTCACAATATCTGTAGTCATTCCCTTCAACAGACCGGACAATGAGAAAAGTTTTGAAAAGCAAATTCTAGTGTTGTCTTTCCGATCTGGAAAAATTGGTAGGATAACAACAGAAATCCGATCAACAGATATTACTTGGCCTGATGGCTACTTCAATCTTATTAGCCAGTATCTAAAAAACTCTCAAAGTCGGTGGATAGCCACTCCAACTCCGTACTGGACAAAATTTTCTTCTTTTATCCTTTGTTTCTGAGTGACAGCGATGAAAATGATGGGAAGGTAACTTCTGAGCAATTACGGGTTTTTGCTCTAATGGTGATGATGCTCGTGATGTCGACTATGATGTCAACCTTGACGTCTCAAGTAAAATCACAGACCACTTCTGACAGTGTTTTGATATTAAACGAAAATAAAGGACTTCTTGAGAGACTCAATACCATCGAAATTATAGAAGAGCGGGGCTTGGAAAACGTAGCTCAGGCTGTTTCTCAAACAAACGCTGTCAAACACGCGTTTGATTATGAAGTGGGCAGTGAACCTACGCAATTTTTCTCTCATTTAACTTCTGGCTTCCGCAACAGATTTTCTGTGATGGTCTTTATCGGCGTCTTTGCCTTAGCGTTTGCGAATTTTTTATATGCGAGGGTCAAGTCTTCAGCTCGATATGGTAGGATTCTTATTTTTTATAACAAGATTCCAGAAAGACCTCAGAATGGTGTCTTGGCTGGTGCTTTCGCGTCTCTCTTCATAGGTGCTGTTTGAAGTGCTATGGCAACGCTACTCATGAATTTCTTTTAGAATTCTTTAACCATATTTGCCGCGCAAACATCCTCTATAGATCAAATCTCGAGACTCTAGTCTCGCTTTCGGAAGCGCCCCTGCCGCTCTGCTGAGCGTGGGTATGCTTGTTGCTGTCGAGTACAAGCCTATGCTTATTTGCGTCGACTTCATCGAATGCTGCCGAGAATTGCTCGCGGGTGGGATTGCCGGTTTCAGGAATATTAACGATCACGTGAAGAAATGGCTGCTGGTCCTTGGTGTCTTGCTCGGTCGCCTCGATCTCATGGCGTCCACCACAGTAAGCAAATGCGTAGTAGGAAAACCTTTGAAAGCTGACATTGGCGCAGCCGCAGCGAAATGGCGCATATCCCACAGTGCGGACATAGGATATCCGGCTTGCGCTGGCGCAGCATTTCTTCGCAGGTGCGGCAAGCTTTTCCGCGATACAGGAAGGATCCCTACTGCTGCGCTTCAAAGGTGTAGTTCTCAACGTTTTCCAGCGTTCCGTTTACTGCTAGTGGAATGGGCACTCGAAGCGTGGACTGAACTCAGTTCCGCCCACACAGTTAGCTCCTATTAATTAGACGTGTCTCCAGTCAGCAAGCCCAGTAGTCGAGAGGATAGATCATTATTGAGCTCAACAAATGCCTCGTTGCCGCCTTTGACGAGGTAGTAATTTTCTTGACCTGCCCCGCAGTTTAACATGTTGGCACGACCCCACGAGAAACTCTTCGTCTGTCATGTGAACAAGGAACCGTTTCTGGATTACTCGGAGGTTAGGGCCGCAAGTTTGTCTTCAATCTCCATCTGGAGCTCACGGGCGGATTCGGTCAGGGATACCCCATTTGCCATGGCATGTTTTGCCAATCTCGATGCGGCCGCATATCCAATTTCCGGCACCAAGAAAGTCGCCAGAACAAGACTGTTGTCCAGAGAATTGCGACATTGCGGAATGTTTGCTTCAATGCCAACAACACATTTATCAGCGAGCGTTCGCATCGCCCGTCGAAGAATGCGCAAAGACTGCAAGATGTTCAGGATCGCGACAGGCTCCATTGCATTTAGCTGTAATTGACCGGCTTCAGACGCCATTGTGACCGTTAGATCGTTGCCGATGACCTGAAACGCCACCTGATTAACGACCTCAGGGATCACTGGATTGACTTTCCCCGGCATTATCGACGACCCGGCCTGCACGGCGGGCAGACTGATCTCCGCAAGTCCTGCACGCGGCCCGCCGCCAAGCAAGCGCAAGTCGTTGCAGATTTTCGAGAGTTTCACGGCAATCCTTTTGAGGATACCGGAAAACGTGATCAAAGCCCCAAGGTCAGAAGACGCTTCGATGAAATTCAGAGCGGGCTTTAGCTGGAAATCCGACTTCCTGCTTAATTCGGTGATTGCGAGATCAGAATACCCCTCTGGAGCATTTACTCGGGTTCCGATCGCGGTACCGCCCAGATTGACCTCGTGCAAAAGCAGCGCGGCTTCTTGCAACCGGTCTATATCTTCATCAATTGTGTTTGAGAACGAACGGAATTCCTGTCCCAGCGTCATTGGCACGGCATCCATAAGCTGAGTTCGCCCAACTTTCATGATCGGGTCAAATTCAAGGGCTTTCACCTCGAATGCGTCACGCAAATGGGCCTGAGCGGCAGTAAAGCTCTCGATGTGGGACAGAATGGCTAGACGCAAGGCTGTAGGGTAAACGTCATTGGTGGACTGAGAGCGGTTCACGTCATCGTTCGGGTGCAGATGGTGATACTCCCCCAGTTCATGCCCCAGTATCAGCAACCCGACATTGGCGATCACCTCGTTGGCATTCATGTTTGTTGATGTTCCGGCCCCCCCCTGGATCATGTCCACGATGAATTCGGAGTGATGCTTTCCTGCGATGATCTCATCGCAGGCTGCTTGTATGGCGCAGGCCTTTTTATAGTTCAATACGCCCAACGTGTTGTTCGCGCGGCTAGCAGCAAACTTCACTTGGGCAAGGGCTTTGACAAGTTCGGGATAGGCGGCCAGAGGTTGACCGGAGATGTAAAAGTTATCATGGGCGCGCTTCGTGTGGATGCCGTATTTCGCTTGATCAGGAATGTCCTGGGTTCCTATCGCGTCTGCTTCGTGCCTCATCTTCATCCTCCTGTGAGTCATGTTTACCGCTTTAGACGAGGCGAATTTAGAAGCAAGCCAACTAATCAAACAACTTTCGCTTGTGATGCTAACAGACGCTACAATGAACTTTACTAGCGCACTTCGGATGCAAGTCTACAAAAGACCAATTCCCCCTGAACTCTGCTGAACTGAGCGATGAGGGCGCAATGTCCTCTCACCTGCAAACAAAACTAGTGAGGAAATAATGAAAATGTACAAAACAATGGGCACGTCTGCTGCCCTTGCCTTGACAGCGGGCCTTGCGAACGCAGGAACCTTGGATGACGTACGCGCAAACGGCAAAGTCGTCTGCGGCGTGCATTTCGGGTTGGCAGGCTTTGCCGCACCAGATGACGAAGGTAACTTTCGGGGGCTGGACGTTGATGTCTGCCGCGCCGTTGCTGCTGCTGTCTTCGGCGACCCGGACGCCGTTGACTACACGTCTGTGACTGCGAAAACGCGCTTCACCGCACTGCAGGGTGGCGAGATCGACATGCTGTCGCGCAACACAACCTGGACCTATAACCGTGACGCGGCCCTAGGCCTCGATTTCACCGGCGTTACCTATTATGACGGCCAAGGCTTCATGGTGCGTAAAGACCTTGGTGTCTCCAGCTCGCTTGAACTGAACGACGCGACCGTTTGCACGTCGACCGGTACAACCACTGAATTGAACCTGAAGGATTACTTCGACGCCAACAACATGAACTATAAGATTGTTGCGTTCGAAAAAGAAGCGGAAGTGGTTGCGGCCTACGAGGCCGGTCGTTGCGACGTTTATACCACCGACGCATCTGCACTTGCAGCCGCTCGTGTGCAATTGGCAAATGCCGATGAACACATGATCCTGCCCGAGATTATCTCGAAAGAGCCTTTGGGTCCGGTTGTTCGTCAAGGTGACGACCAATGGGGTGATGTTGTGCGCTGGTCACTATGGGTTATGGATACCGGCGAAGAACTGGGCATCACATCTGCGAACGTTGACCAGATCAAAGCGGAAACCACCAGCCCTGAGATCAAACGTATCCTTGGCGTCGATGGCGACCTTGGTGAGCCGTTGGGGCTGAGCAACGACTTCGCCTATCAGATCCTGAAAAACGTTGGCAACTACGGTGAATCCTTTGAGCGCCATGTTGGCCCAGATACCCCGCTTGGGTTGGGTCGCGGTCTGAACGACACATGGAAAAATGGCGGCCTGCGCTACGCTGCACCAATTCGCTGAACTCTTCCCCGACTGCCCCGGAATTTTACATTCCGGGGCCTTTTTGAAAGCTAAAAATGGAATTACTAACACGTAGTCAGCGTCGTCGCATTGGACTAATCGGTGGTTCAGGCCCAGAAGCTGGTGCCGATCTGCTGGTCAAAGTTATCGAGGAAACCAAGAACCTTATGGGTGAAAGATACACCGGCGACCTTGATGGGCCGGGGGTGCGGGTTATTTCGTCACCGGCTTTGGGGCTTTCGATGGAACTTGAAGCCAATGACCTCGTCGTCTGGCCTGAGCTGGAACGCGTGTTCTCTGACATTGCAGACCAGACCGACTATGTCGCCATCGCTTGCAATACACTGAATTACTATGAACGTCAGATCAAGGCAAAGCCACGAGATGCCGAACTGATATCTGTCGGAGATGTTGTCGAACATTACCTTGTTGAAAATGGTCACTCTTCGGTTGCTTTACTTGGGTCTGAACCAGTGACGCAAATGGACAGTTGGTCAGCGTACCACCGTCTAGCAGAAAACTTTAATGTTGAAGTCCCAGAAGGTATCTCAGACCTGCATCAGATCATCTATGATGTGAAGCAATACGGTGGGAACGATGCGGGCGTTATTCAACGATTTGGAGACCTGATTGATGGGCTCCAGAGCAAAACTGTGCTCTTGGCTTGCACTGAGCTGCCACTCATCGCGTATGAAAACACTCAAAAAGATCTGATCGACGTCACGCGTCTACTAGCGAGGCGACTGGTTGAAAAATCTTTTTGCAAGGATGCATAGCACATGAAAACACTTGTCATTCATACGGGTGGGACGATCGGTATGGTCCAGACCGTGCACGGGTATTCGCCCCAACTGGGTATCGTCGAAGACTGCCTTGTTGAATTGTCTAGCCTTGGCCATATTCAGGAAAATTTTGAGGTTCGCATCGCCGACCCTTTGATTGACAGCGGCACAGCAACACCCAACGACTGGAACTGGATCGGTGGGACAATAGCCGAAAACTACGAGAACTTTGATGCTTTTGTTGTGACCCACGGGTCAGATACGATGGCGTTTACGTCTTGCTCTCTAAGCTATGCTCTGGAAGGGTTGGATAAACCGGTTGTTTTGACGGGGTCTATGTTGCCACTCACGGTTAAGAACAATGATGGCCTGCAAAACCTAACCGACGCCATGAATGCTGTTTACGAGGTGCCCCCCGGTGTTTGGGTGCAATGTGCTGGACGTAGGCTGCATGGCACCCGTGTCCGCAAATCCCATTCATCTGCCCTCGACGCGTTTCACGATGCCCCTATGGATGTACCGGCGCGCCATGTTTCAGATAAGTTTGAATGGCAGAACTACGGGACGTTTAATGTACCAGTTCTGTCGTTCACACCTGGGATGGGCGGCGAGATATTTGAGTATTGTGCCGCGCGCGCTGACGGCCTTATATTGCGGTGTTATGGGGCAGGGACCGTTCCAGATTTGCCGGAATTTATCCCAGCGCTCCGGCTGGCAGAAAGGCGAAATGTTCCGGTTTTCGCCATCAGCCAGTGTGCTGATGGGGGGGTTGCGCTTGGGACCTATGCCGCAGGTGCCGCATTGCTGAACGCTGGCGTTATTGACGGGCGGGATGCCACGGTTGAGGCGGTCTATACAAAATTGTTATATGCCCTTAGCAAGCACACCTCTGACTTTGACCTAAGATCGTCCTTGGCGACACCCATGTGCGGAGAGTTCGCTCGCGAGCGCCTCACATAGGGGCTGCTTCCAGAAGATGTGTCCCTTCGCGCAAATCGCCGCTGATCATGCGCCGAACATCATCGGGGATTTGATCATCCCCAGACGCAAACAATCCGCAAAGTTTCAAAGATTTGCGAATATCGACGTTTGTGCCAAGAAATTGCAGTACAATCTGTGTGGCAGTTGGGGGACGCGACGCATGAGCCGCTACACCGGACATGATGCCGCTGAGATAGCGGATGCGGTTGGTGTAGCTCGGATAGAGAATAATCTGGATCGCCTCGTTGTAGGTCAGGGTTTCCATGGCCGTGATGAACAAGCGATCTCCAAGCGTAAAACAAGCGCCTTCGTATTTGCAGGTAAAGCCATCATGACCAAGCTTGCCAATCAATTCGATCGTTTTGATGTTCATACTGAACGGAGTGCGATATATTTTTGTGAATCCTTTCAGTGTCTTGCCTGGGTTCGACATGGAATTGTAGTAGCAAAAATAGTACCCTGCGTAAGCATCAAGTTTTGATCGAGAGGTCTGGATGACTTTCTCAGCCTCCGACATGATGATGTTCCTGTCGATCTCAATGCCGACACCCTGCGGCTTTAGGCGAATAAGCTCTTTGAACTGACCATGCGGCATCAATAGTTCTGCCTCTTCGATACCGAAAAAGTCGCACATCTTTCGCATCAGTCGCAGCGACGGCAGGGTTTGACCGTTTAGGTACCGATTGAACTGTGAACGGTTCACCCCAAGCTTGCGACATACATCCGCAATCGAGTGATGATAACTACACAGCAGCCTCAGGTTTTCGGGCAAATCTCTTGGCATGGGTGGCTGTTCTTTCGTGACTTGATGCTATTTATGAGTCAATTAGTAAACGAATTACCCTGTGTTGCAAATCGTATTCTTGGCGTCATCACCCTAACGTTCTCCCAATCTGACATAAGTCACAAAACCTAGCGGAGGAATGCATGGGACTAATTGAAAGCTTTTTCGGGGTCATCGGAGACCTCACTTGGGGATGGTCGCTTATCCCCATCCTTGTAATATTTGGCGTTTTCTTGACCATCGCCACAGGATTTGTTCAATTTCAGTTCTTCGGGCGGATGTTCCGGGTACTAAGCAAACGCGACGCAGATCCGAACAAAATCTCAGCACGTGAAGCGTTGATGATTTCGGTTGGCGGGCGTGTTGGAGGTGGTAACATCGCTGGTGTGGCTGTCGCGATCACTTTGGGTGGTCCGGGCGCAGTTTTCTGGATGTGGGCGATTGCTATTGTCGGTATGGCAACCAGTCTTGTCGAATGTTCTGTTGCGCAACTTTTCAAGCGATCTGACGGAATGGGATCCTATCGTGGTGGCCCGGCACGTGCCATTATTCACGGCCTTGGCCGTGACTATCGTTGGTTGGCGATTGCCTATGCGGTTTGTCTTATCGCAGCCTTTGGGATTGGCTTTAACGCCTTTCAGGGCAATACGGTAGCAGGTGCAGCTTACGACAGCCTTGGGATAGATCGTCTGTGGACTGGTCTGTTCTTGACGGCTGTCACAGGTTTTGTTGTCTTTGGTGGTATCCATCGTATCGCCAAAGCTGCAGATGTTGTGGTTCCGATCATGGCAATCGGTTATATCGCTATGGCACTGCTGATTATCGTGATGAATATCGGCGAAGTTCCTGCAGTTTTCGGAGCGATCATCTCAAACGCATTTGGGTTTGAAGAAGCCGTTGGTGGCGGTATGGGGGCAGCGATTGCGCAGGGTTTGCGTCGTGGTCTGTTCTCGAATGAAGCCGGTCTGGGATCCGCACCCAACGTCGCGGCAACTGCAGAGGTGCGTCACCCGATTAGTCAAGGTATCACGCAGGCGTTTTCGGTGTTCATCGACACGATCGTGATTTGCTCGTGTACAGCTTTCGTGATCTTGCTTGGTGACGTGTATGTGCCGGGTGCTGAAGGTGTTGATGGCGTTGCGTTGACGCAGCAGTCTATGGTACATCATTTGGGCAGCTGGGCACAATACTTCCTGACCGCGGCAATCCTGTTATTTGCCTTCAGCTCAATCATCTACAACTACTATCTCGGGGAAAATGCAGTCACTGTTCTGACCAATAACCCCCTTGGCATTCAAGCGCTCCGGATTTTGGTTATGGGCGTTGTCCTGCTGGGATCTGTGGCGCCGAATGCAACTGCGGTCTTCTTCTTCTCGGATCCGATGATGGGGATTCTGGCGCTGGTGAACTTGCTGGCTCTTATGATGCTGTTCCCGATCGCGCGGCGGGTCCTTCAAGATTTCCGCAAGCAGTTGAAAGCAGGCATTGAACGTCCAGTATTGAACATCGACGATTTTTCGGACCTAGACCTTGATCCAGAAGCTTGGCCAAAGCGTGACGATAAAACAACATAAGTGCTGACGACACCCTTGTCGGGAGCCGTGTTAAGCGGCTCCCGACTTGATGCTATTTGATGCTATTTTAGGCCCAAGCCGATAGTGAGATAGGCGGCCTAGCGAAGTCTCAAAGTGCCTTTGCTCGCGTAGTTTGTAAAAAAAAACTAACGGAGGATGACGTGGTCGCAAACAAAGAGGCGTCACTAAATAGAATGCGTTTCAGCATCTACGACGCTAAATTCCGAGGCTTACTTATGCAGGCCATCGCCGTTGGCGGTGTTGCAGCCTTTGCCTTCTTCATCATCAGCAATACGGCCCAGAACCTGCTGGATCGGGGAATTTCGACCGGGTTCGGCTTTGTGTCCAGCCCGGCCGGGTATGACGTCAGCCAAATGCTTGTGGCATATCCCGAACCGGTCACACATGGGCAGATGTTCATTGTCGGACTGCTTAACACCCTTCTTGTCGCGGCACTTGGCATCATCTTGGCAACGGTCATTGGATTGATCATGGGCATCATGCGGATGTCGTTGAATTGGCTCGCCGCTGGCGTGGCATACGCCTATGTAGACAGCCTTCGGAACGTACCGGTGCTCTTGCAGATTCTATTTTGGTACGGTGTACTTCTTGCTCTGCCGGGCGTTCGACAAAGTATCGGTATTTTGGGTGTGGCAGAGCTGAACAATCGTGGCTTGTTCTTACCTTCGCCAGTTGTACAGGATGGGTTCGCTGTAGTGCTAGTCTCGGCGCTGATCGCCATTGCGGCATCCGTTGCCATTGCGGTTTGGGCCCGAAAAAGACAAAAGTTGACTGGCCAGACGTTTCCTGTTTTCTACAGCGCTCTGGGATTGATCATTGGCCTGCCGTCGATAGCACATTTGGCGATGGGCAGCCCAATGGAATGGGATTTCCCTGTCCAGAAAGGGTTTGGCTTCAACGGTGGCATGGTCATCTCGCCCGAGTTTACAGCGCTTTTGCTGGCTCTGGTTCTCTACACCGGAACCTATATCGCGGAGATTTTCCGCTCGGCCATTGAATCAGTTTCAACGGGTCAGCGTGAGGCCGCCACAGCTCTGGGGCTGCAACGCGGACAAATGATGAAGCTGGTTCTGATCCCGCAAGCGATGCGGGTGGCTGTACCCCAGCTCACAAGCCAATATCTGAACCTGACCAAGAACTCTTCGCTT
Organism: uncultured Halocynthiibacter sp.; assembly: GCA_947503035.1. Lineage (GTDB taxonomy): Bacteria > Pseudomonadota > Alphaproteobacteria > Rhodobacterales > Rhodobacteraceae > CANNCD01. The sequence goes on along the minus strand of CANNCD010000005.1, from coordinate 119,419 downwards.
GCCGTGGCCATTGGCTATCCGGATCTGGTCGCAACGTTCGGCGGAACGACCCTCAACCAAACCGGCCAGGCTGTCGAGGTTATCGCGATCACCATGGGGGTCTATCTGGGCATCAGCCTGCTCATCTCGGTGTTTATGAATTGGTTCAACGCGCGCGTCGCGCTTAAAGTGAGGTAGTTGGGACATGTCATTTACCAAGGAACTCATCCCGCAATCGCCTCCGCCTGCAAGTGTGCGCACCAAGCCTCTGGACCTGATCCGCAAGCGGTTGTTCGGATCTATTGGCAGCGCTGTATCATCTATTTTGATCCTGTATCTTCTGGTGCGCTTCGTGCCACCAATACTGAATTGGCTGATATTTTCTGCTGACTGGGTGGGCTCATCACGCGATGATTGCACCAGTGGTGGCGCCTGCTGGGCGGTTATTACCGCACGCTTCCGCCTTTTCGTGGTCGGTTTCTATCCTGCCGAAGACGTCTGGCGCGTTTGGATCGTGCTTGCCCTTCTGCCGGTTGCTCTGGCCTTTGCGCTTGTCGAGAAAATCCCTTTCCGCCGCTACGGGCTGATCTTTGCCGGACTTTATCCTCTGATTGCGGCCCTTCTGCTTGCAGGCGGATTGGGCTTGCCCGAAGTGGCGACATCAAAATGGGGCGGATTGCTGCTAACGCTCGTATGTGGCCTGACCGGGATCGTCGTGTCGCTGCCGCTGGGTGTTATATTGGCCCTTGGGCGTCGGTCGAACTTGCCGGCAATTTCTAGCCTGTGCGTGATCTTCATTGAATTCGTGCGTGGTGTCCCGCTGATTACGATCCTATTCATGTCCTCGGTCATGCTTCCACTGTTCCTGCCGCCCGGCACAACCATGGATCAGATGGTGCGCGCCCTTGTCGGGATCTCGCTCTTTGCCTCTGCCTATATGGCCGAGGTAATCCGCAGCGGACTGCAATCCATACCAGCTGGTCAGTACGAAGCCGCCAATGCGCTTGGCCTGAGCTATTGGCAGTCCATGCGCCTGATTATCCTGCCACAGGCGCTCAAGATCGTGATCCCAGGAATCGTCAGCACGTTTATCAGTCTGTTCAAAGATACCAGCCTGGTTCTGATTATCGGTCTTTATGATCTGCTCGGGATCGCAAATGCGACTATCACCGACACCAAATGGATTGGCCTGTCCAACGAAGTCTATGTTTTTACCGCACTTGTCTATTGGGTCTTCTGTTTTAGCATGTCGCGCTACAGCCTTTTCCTTGAAGACAAGCTTCACCGTGGCCATAAGAATTAAAAGGGACGCAAACAATGTCTAACCTGAAAACCGACCGTAAAATCGACTACTCGAAGATGCATGTGTCCGAAGAAGTGGCGATCCAAATCAATCAAATGAACAAATGGTACGGCCAGTTTCACGTTCTGCGTGACATTGACCTGACCGTTCAACGCGGCGAACGTATCGTTATCGCGGGCCCATCCGGTTCCGGTAAATCGACGCTTATCCGTTGTATCAACCGCCTTGAGGAACACCAGCAGGGTCAAATTATCGTTGATGGGACTGAGCTTACGTCAGACCTGAAGAACATCGATAAGATCCGGTCCGAGGTTGGCATGTGTTTCCAACACTTCAATCTGTTCCCTCACTTGACCATTCTGGAAAACTGTACGCTGGCTCCGATCTGGGTGCGTAACACCCCCAAGAAAGAAGCCGAAGAGATCGCGATGCACTTCCTTGAGAAGGTTAAGATCCCTGAGCAAGCGAACAAGTACCCAGGCATGTTGTCCGGTGGTCAGCAGCAACGTGTGGCCATTGCGCGCTCGCTTTGCATGAAGCCACGCATCATGTTGTTCGATGAACCAACATCGGCGCTTGACCCTGAGATGATCAAAGAAGTGCTCGACACTATGATCGAGCTTGCCGAAGAAGGCATGACAATGCTCTGCGTGACGCACGAAATGGGCTTTGCCCGCGAAGTTGCGAACCGCGTGATCTTTATGGATGCGGGTCAAATTGTGGAACAGAACGAACCAGAAGAGTTCTTCAACAACCCACAATCCGAGCGGACCAAATTGTTCCTCAGCCAAATATTGGGGCACTGAAAAGTCGAAGTTGTTCCCTTCGCGGCCCGGATGAATGACCGGTTTTTCATGGCACAGTGACACCAAATCTCTCGCTTACGCGGCATTTTTTGGTGCTGCGCGCACACGCAGCATGAAATTGCAACGACGGAGATCGGCTCGAGCAGACCTTCGCTGCAAAGGCCACCAATGTCCCCTAAGGGCCGGAAGAGGTAGTCGACACTAAGGGGGGGAAGCAGCCTTTCGCTGTAAAAGCGCTATCCCGCTCCTGAAGGGCTTAAGCGGACATCCCAACTAAAACTTCGCGGTCACTTGGCTTTCGCTAGATCACATATGAACTTCTGAAGAGCTGAAAATATATTAAGTATAGAATACGCCCTTGTTGTGGAGCCCCATCAGCTATCATTTCCCCAACTTTTTTCAATCTCTTTAGCAGCAGTGCCGGGGTTAAGTTGTCCCGTTATCAGATGACCTAAAAGGCTGCCGGCACCGAATCCTGCGGGACCGGCAATCAGTGCTCCAAGTGCGCCAAATCCAAGTATTAATCCGGTTGGCACTGCAGCATTTGCTAAGTTCTTGGGGTCGATTACTGTTTGCAAGTTCTCTTCGATTGCTGATTTGAAGCGCCGTGGCCATGAGTGAACGTCTTCGTTCTCGATCAGATCTTCTGGCGGTATTTCCGACATCTGATTGGCTTCACGGATCAGCTCATGAAGCGTCTCCAATGCCTCAAGTGCAGCATCTCGATCATCGGGGGATAGCTTGTTGTCCCCTCGGACCCTCTCTCGAAATTCCTCAATCAACTGGAGAACTTGCTTAGAAATATAGAGTATCGGGACCTTGTTCTGTTCAAGACGATCAGGAACGGAGAGCGTCTCGGATGCCTGACCTTCACTCTCGCTTGTAGACGAGAAGTTCGCTGTGAATGTTTTATAATCCCGTGCAAACGGTATTAAAATCGACCGAGTGAACTTGCGAACGCCTGCTATAATCTTGTTACCATCATAGAACCACTGATGAGTAAAACTCAGTAACCAGCTGGGGTCGTTCCCTGCTTTCTCAATTATCTTTAAAATCAGACCTAGCTCATGCTCTGTTTCAAGTGGCCAATTGAGTTGAGAGCTTCCAGCCATAGACCCGCCTCTGTTAGAATTCTCGATGAAATCTTCGAAATCGACGTTATCCCGTAGTTTCTTGTTTACTGCCTTTAACTCTGGAGCGTTTAGTGCAGCAGCCAATTTTGTTACTGGTCGCACGTAGGTGTTATGGTCAGCCAGCTGTAGGTCAAGGATCGCATTGTTGAGGTTTTCAAGTGCGGATGCGATCGTCATCTATTCTTTGCTTTCCGTACGAGCTGCGGTGGCTTTTCCTAGAACCTGATTACGAGCGTGTTCTTTGAGCCGTTCAGCCAGATCTTGAATCCAGTCGTTTCGCTCGTAGGACCGAGTTTTTTCATCTATTGCATCGCTGATCTCTTGTAGAGCTGCCTCAATACTTTCTGGATCCTCTGCATCAAAGCTTACAGTCGCCAAGGTTCCGTCGATCTCCTCAGAAAACCTTGCCATTTGATCTAACTTTCTTTCGATGGCGTCAAACCCAGTAACTTTCATTTCTTTTGACCTCGCAAATGGTTCCAGAACCCTCAGTCGGGCAGTTGATCTGTCAGTTTGTGCAAGCTACCACCTCAATTGCTTTCGGTCCTTTTCTAAATCAGAGATGAGCTCCAAATGAGTTTGCAACCATTCTCCGACCAGAATTCCCAGCACTGATACCTAGTAGAGCAGCAACGATGAATACCAGCAGTATAGCCGTAATAGATGGCGGTTCTACGCTGTCGATCTCACCGATCAATTTGTTCCAAATAACACCACCAAGCCCAATAATTAGTGATGCGGAAAACGCATCACGAAAGAAAAGATATGCGAAATGAGAAGATGCGACTCCGGGTTCGTCCCTGACTGGTCGATAGACGTTTTGATACCACCAGGCATTTGACTGGCCGTGTTGAATTTTTGACAACTCAGGCCATCGATGCGAAATAATCCCAAAATCAAGTCGATCATCTCTTTTGACAATGCTCAAAGCACGATTGCCAGGGAGGAAATTTTTAATTCGGAGAAAGATAATTCTCTCAGCAATTGATGCTGGCAATAAATTCACTAACACTAGTGAGATTGCTGAGAATACTGTAAGCGCCGCAGCTTCTGACCATGCGAATTCTGTCAGCTGTCGTAAATCCCCAACGCTCTCTACTAACAAGAGAATTAGGACGTCTAGCAAAACTATTGAAATTACAAGCGGTAGTGCTTTGGTCTTAAGTGTCATTCTTCCGCCTCGTAAACGAACCCATATTCTTCCGAAGAGGAGGTAACCCAACCGGGGCGGTCGACAGCGTTGTAACTATAAGATTTGGTGATCCCTCGTGTCACTGAAACAGTGCCTCCTCGATGAATAACAGCATTTATGACAGCTTGGTGGGGATGCTTTGGCGCGCCCTTAGGCGCTGCTGAAATGCAAGCGCCGACCTTATGTCCGCTAGTCCCTTCAACTACAGGGCTCCCTATTATCCTGTTTAAGACTGAAGGACCTACATTCCGACGGCTGCCGTGGTGAGGGATCTGAACGACATTGTAAGTTAAGGGCCCAGTTTTACTTTCGACGTAATCCAAAGCCGCATTGAGAGCGGTTATACCTGAGTCGGCTGTCAGAAGAATATTTCGACCATCGATCTGCAGAACTGAAATCACACTGCTATTGTTTCTCGCGCTGGTCGTGTCCTCATCATCAATCTGATCTACGCCCCACGATGCAAACATTTTTTTCAGAACTTGAAAGCCCTCAGCAACTCGATCCGCAACATATGCCAATGCTGATCGTTGTGCCGGCATTCCATCGAACTGCGGTATCAATTCCTCGTAATAGTCCTCCGTCGGGCCGACAACGGTAAAACAACCGTCGAAGCTAAGACCAGTGAACGGTTCCTTGATTACGCATCCCTTTTGTTCGGCGATTACTTGCAAATCACGTGCTGCCTGAAGACTCTTCCTAAGCCTTTCCGCAATACTCTCGTCAGTTATGCGACCATCTACAAATTTTGATGCTAAGCCCTCATTATGGTTCCAAGGCAGGTGCATCCAAAGTTCGGCGACATCAAATTCTTCTACTAACTGAACTAGCCCGCCGACATGGTCTCTGTCAGGGTGAGTGGAGACAACAAGGTCGATTTTATCTATTTGGAGAACATTGGTTAGATGTTCAGAAACTTTTTCAAACGACGACTTAAACCCTCCATCGATAACAATGGTACGCAGGCTCAACGCGTTAGTGAAATCGCCGAACTGAATAATAATACAATCACCACTCTTCGATTCCTCACCAACTCCAACAAAATCAATAGTGTATCCGTTACTCATTCAATAAAACCTTCAAGCTTCTTGGTAAAAAATTCCTGAAATACGCGCCGCAATTTGCGAATCTTACCACGATATATAGTTGCGCCGTCACTACTTGCAACCACGAGTGGAGTAAAAATACCTGATCTAGGTGTTTGGGAATAATTGCGTTCGAAGTAGAATTATATGCCAGGCCCGAGGTCGGGCAATCTCCCTCATTTCATTCCAAGCTATTGCACCGTGTCATCAATGTCCACTTCGAAGAGCCTGCAGTTCCGCGCGCATCGTGCTCACGAACGGCAGCTATGGGCCGTTTGTGTAGCTCCTAAAGTTCAGGCTCATTGGACTCTGGCGTGGTTTCGACCACGTTGCGCCCGCTATTAACTCCCTGGACAATTAGTTTAAAAAGTCGTCTGAATAGACCAACCGTTCTGCTTTCGTCGGGCTTCTTCTGAAATAGATGCTTGAGAAAGCGGGGTGGTTTCTGCATTTGGATTGCGCCATCCGAAACGGTCGCCTCACCGGTTTCTAATTGAGTGATGAGCGTTTCCAAGGCGTCCAGCCCGTCGTCGAATTCTGCCTGCTTTTTGGAAAAGTCCGCAAGGTTATCAGCGTGACGTGCTTTGATATCTTCGACCATATCGATTTCCTGATCGACACGTTCGCGATCCCTTTCAACAGTCTCAATATCGGAAGCCAGCCGTTGCGCGTTTTTCTGTCGTGCCCCATATTCAACCGCGCTCAGGCGCTCGGCTCTGGGGCCGTCCCGCAAGAGGCCGCAGGGTTTTCCCACCTGTTCATAATACCGATCTTGCAGCGCTTTCATTGCAGCTGTGTAAGCATCCTTTTCCGGGATTGTTCCGCGTTGCTTGCGTGCGGATTTGAGGTGCGCAGCGTTTTCCGTATTCCAGGCCGCCAGCAACGCAGCATTGTGGGCTTCAACATCTCGGCATTCCTTTTCCCAATTTGACAGCTGCGCCTCTCGTTTGATCTTATTCTTGCGCTGAGTTTCGCGGTTCTTTGAGGGGCGGGGTTGCTTGGGCTTCCTCGGTCGCTTCTGTAGTTCAGGCTTTGGCAATGCTGTGACCGCAGTCGGGGCATCCAAAGCCTTGCGGAGCTTTGCTGCCGCTGCTTTTCCCGTGTGGAGCTTGTTGGCGTCCAGCTTCGGGTCCTTTGGATTGATCGCAAGGATATGAAAATGCACATGGCTTTCATCGACATGCATGACCGCGGTCCATTCGATGTCGTCTGGCATCCGAGCCTGAAAATCCTCAAGCGCCAGCTTGATCCATTTCTGAATTTCGGGTCCATAGGTTTTCTTGTCTGCCAAGAACGTGGAGGTGGGCAGGGGATGCGAATGGATTTCCGTATAGAGCGTCGCCGCATCCTTTCGAAGCTTACGCTCATAAGTGCTGCCATCTTTGCGGGTGACCCTTTCCTTGAGGTCTTTCAGAAGGGCTGTGTGTCTTGCTTCTAGTTGGGCGACCGAGAGTGTTCCTCCAAGCCGATAAACCTTTCCAACCTGTTCTACATGACCAGAATATTTGGGCACGCGTCTTGCCTCCCCGAAAACCTGAGCTGCGGAATTGAAATGATTGTCTGTCCCTTTAACCTTGGTCTGGGCTCTTGAGTATGTTTCGATGTGAATGAATTGATAGGCCATCACAGTTCCTTTCTGTTGCGTTTCAGAAAGGCTCGGTGAGGTTCATGAAAGTTTAAAACCGGATTTCGTGCTCTGGGTGAGTGGGGATCTGAATTATGTGGATAACCTATTAATTGGGCGCGGTTTCCTACCCATAGAGACAGACTGTAGGTAGCTTTGAGAGCTACCTGTATGCCACTTACGCCGTGGGGGCGCTCCGTCGTTTTGCGAGCAAAACAACTGCGCGGGGCCAAGGCCCCTTGCTTGATCGTTAAACAATTCCTGATGATCGTTTAACTAAATTTCGGGTGACGCCAATCTGTACAACTTTTTGAGTCTGCCTTCCAATAAATCTGGTGGAAACCTCAGAGCTCTTCTTTTGTTGCAGCTGCTCTTTATTTGCCCGTTTTCCATGGCTCATTTGTCATTGATCGGGGTGTGGGGTGTCCCTAACCTATGTCACAACCTTTGCGTGGTGGAGCGGCGCAACGCTCCAAGTAAGATCATCGCAAATAGGCCAAACTTGGACATTCCGACCCTCTGCAGCGAACTTTGGCTACGCACCAGTCTGCCGAATATTGCGTTCGTTTAATGGTGTGAATCTAGGAGTAATACCCCCTAGATTCCCACCCATATCTGGTTTGGAAAATATGAAAGAACCTGAATTTCGGTGTCTAGCCCCCAATTTCAGTACTGCTCGTTTTTGATTTTTCGAATAAGGCTTCTGGCACTTAAGGGCGCATTCCTAGGGCGAGATGAGGCCTGATGTCTGAGCAATGCGTTGATCGGGACAGGAGCTTGTTTGACGCTGTGATGAGCGAGGGCGACGGTTAGATAGTTGGATGCAGGGAGGGATTGCATTCCTTTTGGAGGTGGTGTTCAGTTTTATTGATAGTTTTTTGGAATGGGCTTGCTTGGCTGGAAAGAAGATCAATGAATGTAAACATCACTTTGAAACAGCTCGAAGCTTTGTACTGGATCGCAGAATTGGGTACGTTTGAACGCGCCGCGGCAAAGCTCTATACAACCCAATCCGCGATCTCGAAGCGCGTTCAGGAACTTGAGCGTGGGTCACAGATAGAAGTCTTTGACCGGCGGCTGCGCGGGGCGCAATTGACGGCGCGCGGCGAAGAGCTTTTTGATGTGGCACGGCAAATTCTTCGATTGCACGATCAAATTTCGGACATTCAACAGGATGTCGTAAACCGGCCAAGAACCCTTCGAATTGGTGTGACAGAGTTGACGGCCATCACGTGGTTTCCCCAGTTGATTTCTGCAATAAAAGACAAATTTGAGAACGTACATATCTCGCCAAAAGTCGATATGGCCAAAGCGTTGTTTCATGATCTAGAGCAAAGCCAGCTTGATCTGATTCTTATACCGGAAACCTTCGTGCTTCCGGAATTCACGTCTAAGCCGCTTGCAACAGTTCAGAACCATTGGATGGCCAAAACGGGGCTGATTGATGTCGACAAACCCATCAGGCACAGAGACTTGGCGCGTTTTCCGGTGTTTGTCCAAGGTCACGCATCGGGCTCTGGGTTGTTTTTGAACAAGTGGCTAAAGGATCGAGGCGTCGTGTTTGATGAAACGCTTGTATGTGATTCAATGACAGCGTTGCTTGGCTTGACCGTTGCAGGCCTTGGCGTGGCATATTTGCCTTACGAATATTGCCAAGATCTGGAGACGTCGGGCAAATTGGAAGTCATCGCCACCGAGGATCCTCTTCCCCCAATTCCCTATGTGGCGATGTACAGAAGCGACCGTCCCAACGCATTTATTCAAGAAGTAGCAGAACTGGCCAAACTGCATTGCGATTTTGGGCGCAGTCATCAGATTTGAGGTCCCCTAGGTAACGCTGTGTGGGGGTACCCTGATGATGCATTCCTTTTTTCGATATGCCTTCCTGATTATTAGTCGTTTTAAGTATCTCTCTGGATCAGAGATATTCGTACGGGAAAACGTGCCGGCTCTCACAAGAGACGTGTTCGTTAAATCTGGCTGCTGACCTGTGTCTGCGGCGGCCGATCGTCTGGCCCTATATCTCTATACGGAATACACCATGATCCAAGATAACCAATCTCTTATCCATGAAATTCGTGATCGCTTCGCAAATGTCGAGGCGTGCCCGATCGAAGGGCCGCGGGTGTATTTTGAGAACGGTGGTGGGGCCCTGACCTTGAAGTCTGTGATCGAGACGTCGGCGAAATACGCGGGTATCCCCGATAATCAAGGTCGCGACAACCCAGCTGCCAAAGCGCTGGAGGCTACGATTGAAAAGGCACGTACCGACTTGGCTGTGTTCATGAATTCCCACTCTGGTCAGTTTATTCTTGGCGAGACCGGGACCGAGCTCTTGTTTCGGATGATCAAGGTGGCATGTCTGAATGCGCCAAAGGGTGCAAAGGTTATTGGAAGTTCGCTTGAGCATCCATCTAGCCGGAGCGCTGCACAGCATTGGGCCGGCGTCACGGGTATGGAATATGTGAGCGTCGCGCACGACGATGTCGAAGGCACGGTAACCGCTTCACATTACGCCGCGCAGATGACCCCAGACGTTGCGGTCGCAACGATTTTACATGCCTCCCCCGTTACAGGGATCGGTGTCGATGTTGCCGCGATTGCGGCGGCCATCCGTGCCGTGTCGCCCGACTGTGTTATCATTGTGGATGGTATCCAGCATGCGGCGCATGGACAAGTCGATTTGGCGGCATATGACATTGATGGTTATGCTATTTCTCCGTACAAAATGTTCTCGCGCCATGGATATGGGGTTGCGTGGATTTCAGACAAACTGACGTCATTTTCCCATGAGGCATTGATCGGCGGGCCGATCCGCAACTGGGAATTGGGCACGCGCGATACGGGTGCTTTTGCTGCGATTTCTGACGTTATTGCATATTTTGATTGGCTCGGCGGCAACGTGTCGGACGAGGTTGCGCCACGGAAACGCCTAGAGGCGGCTGGGGCCGCGATCAAAAGTTATGAGATGACTTTGACAGATTCCCTGATCAACGGGACTGGGAACCTCATGGGGCTTCGAGATATGGACCGGATAACGATCCTTGGGGGTGCGGACAATCAGCATCGAGAGGGAACTGTGTCCTTTGTCATTGATGGTGTTGCGTCGGCGGATGTTGTTGCGACATTGAACAAAGAGCGGGTTCGCACCCATATGCGAAAGGCGGATCACTATAGCGGCAATATTCTTTATCCCTTGGATCTGCCGGATTGTGTTCGTCTATCAATGTGCCACTACAATACGATCCAAGAAGTCGCCCAGGCACTGGCCGTTATACAACATATTTGCGAAGCGGCGGGGTGAGCATAGCGCCAGAGGTGCGGTTGGCCCGTTTCGATCGCGCGTCTTCCCGTGTATCATTCCTCGCTGCGCCCAGTTCGGAATGAATTTACGTCCGATCAAGTCCCTTATGGAATGTATCGAAAGTCCAAAATCTCGTTAATCAATTGGGGCAGCCTAGTGGTAAATTGACGATGGTTGGTTTTGTTGCCTCAGAAAAATATGACGCAACGAGGTTCGCCCAGATATCTGGCACAGACCAGATAATTATAATTTAACAGAACCGGGAGTTCAGGGATGCAATCCAAACTAAAATCTTCAATTACAGCGGTGGCGCTTACAACATTTCTAGCGCCAGCTGCGTTCGCAGAGGAATTCATCACAATCGGTACTGGTGGTGTCACAGGCGTTTACTATCCTACTGGTGGCGCGATCTGTCGTCTTGTAAACAAAGATCGCAAAGAGCACGGCATTCGTTGCTCAGTCGAGTCCACGGGTGGTTCCGTCTACAACATCAACACGATCCGCGAAGGCGAATTGGAGTTCGGTGTGGCGCAATCCGATTGGCAACACCACGCGTTTCACGGCACGTCGCGCTTTGAAGAGGCCGGTGCGTTCGAAGGCCTTCGCGCAGTCTTTTCTGTGCATCCAGAGCCATTCACCGTTGTTGCCCGTGCAGATGCAGGTATCACCAACTTTGATGACCTAAAAGGCAAGCGTGTAAACATCGGCAACCCAGGCTCTGGCCAGCGCGGCACGATGGAAACCTTGATGGCAGCCAAAGGTTGGGGTCAAGACGCGTTCGCTTTGGCAACTGAAATGAAAGTCGCCGAGCAATCCGCAGCCCTTTGTGACAACCAAATCGATGCGATGGTTGTAACCGTTGGCCACCCTTCTGGCACGATCCAAGAAGCAACAACCGCATGTGATTCCGTTCTTGTAACCGTTGATGGTGCTGAGGTTGACGGCCTGATTGCGGACAATCCGTTCTACCGTACGGCTACAATTCCGGGTGGCATGTATCGCGGCAGTGACGCAGACGTGTCGACATTCGGCGTTGGTGCGACATTCGTTTCTTCCACGGACGTATCAGAAGAGGCGGTTTATACGATTGTGAAAGCCGTCTTTGAAAACATCGAAGACTTCCGCAAGTTGCACCCTGCTTTTGCCAATCTTGATCCAAAGGCAATGGCAACCGCTGGCCTATCTGCGCCGCTGCACGCTGGCGCCGAGAAGTACTACAAAGAAGCCGGTCTGATTGACTAACTCAAACCTTACGTTTCTAGGAGGGGCACTTCGGTGCCCCTTCGTTTTTGTTTTGATAGCGCGGAAAAATTCGCGAGGTAAGAGAGACAGCCATGATAGATAAATCGACGGAAAACCGACCATTAACCGAAGAGGAGCTGCAAGAGCTTGTCGCATCGTCTGATGCGGGGGCGCGCAACCCAGCGGGGTCTGTGGGCATCTTTATCTCGATCGTCGCGGTTGTGTGGTCACTCTTTCAGGTTTTGCTTGCTTCGCCGCTCGCAAATTACATTCTGCCTGGTGATATCATCAACAACTCACGCCAAGTTCACTTGGCCTTTGCGGTGTTTCTTGCCTTTATGGCCTATCCCGCCTTCAAAGCCAGCCCTCGCAATTACATTCCAATAGCCGACTGGTTCTTGGGCCTTTTCGGCGCGTTCATCGCCCTGTATGGTTTCTTTTTCTACCAAAAAGTTGTAGCGGCAGGCGGCCTTGCGGATGACGTCGATAAATGGTTCGCGCTGGCGGGTTTGCTTATCTTGTTCGAAGGGGCGCGGCGCGCGCTCGGCCCTGCTATGGCCATCATCGCGACTGTTTTCCTTGCCTATGTGTTCTTTGGATCGTCAGAAATCATCCCCGATGTGATCCGTTGGAAAGGGGCCTCTCTTAAGAAAGCTATGAGCCACATGTGGATCACCTCCGAAGGTGTCTTTGGCATCGCGCTCGGGGTTTCTACGAAATTCGTGTTCCTGTTTGTGTTGTTCGGTGCGCTTCTCGACAAAGCGGGGGCCGGCAATTATTTCATCAAGATGGCATTCGGCGCGCTTGGTCATTTGCGCGGCGGCCCAGCAAAGGCGGCTGTTGTTGGTTCTGCTGCAACGGGTCTCATTTCTGGCTCTTCCATTGCGAATGTCGTGACCACTGGCACGTTCACGATCCCACTTATGAAACGTGTTGGCTTCTCATCCGAAAAAGCAGGCGCAGTTGAGGTGGCGTCTTCTGTAAACGGTCAAATCATGCCGCCGGTGATGGGCGCCGCGGCGTTCTTGATGGTGGAATACGTGGGCATTTCCTATGTTGAAGTGATCACTCATGCGTTCTTGCCAGCGGCGATTTCTTACATCGCACTCGTATACATCGTTCACCTCGAAGCGGTGAAAAACAACATGCCAACCCTTGGCAATCGCGTGGTGTCCATGGGCAAAACCATTGGCGGTATGGCCGCATTCTTCGCTGGCTTTGCGGCGCTTTGCTATGGTGTGCAATATCCCGTGAAATTGGTGACATCTTTGGTGCCATCAATGTCTGCACCTGTCATGTCCCTGTTGATTTTCGCAGCCTATGTTGGGCTTTTGTATCTTGCGTCCGGTGTCTCTGACTTGGAGGCGGATGATCCCCATGCGAAGACCGTTGAACTACCGGTTGTGGCCGAGATCTATAAAGCCGGTCTTTACTACCTTTTGCCAATCATCGTACTGGTCTATTTTTTGATGATTGAGCAAAAATCCCCGGGCTTGTCTGCGTTCTGGGCGACCATGCTTTTGTTTGTAATCTTGCTCACTCAGCGTCCCCTCAAGGCAATTTTCCGCGGTGAAAATGACACGGCCAATGCCTTTAAAGAAGGCGTAGTGGATCTGACGCAAGGTCTCATTGATGGGGCGCGCAATATGATCGGCATCGGCCTTGCCACTGCGACGGCTGGCGTGATTGTGGGCACGGTCACTCTTACGGGTGTTGGTCAAGTGATGGCCGATTTGGTTGAGTTTCTGTCTGGAGGCAACTTGATTTTGACGCTGGTGATGGTTGGACTTCTGTCCCTCATCCTGGGCATGGGTCTTCCTACGACGGCGAACTACATCGTGGTGTCATCTTTGATGGCTGGCGTCGTGGTAGAGCTTGGGGCCCAGTCTGGTCTCATTGTGCCTCTCATCGCGGTCCACTTGTTTGTGTTCTACTTCGGTATCATGGCCGACGTGACGCCGCCTGTGGGCCTTGCCAGTTTCGCCGCTGCTGCTGTTTCTGGCGGTGACGCGATCAAAACCGGTTTTGTCGCCTTTTTCTACAGCTTGCGCACCGTGGCATTGCCGTTTGTCTTTATCTTTAACACTGACTTGCTGCTTATTGATGTCACGTGGTGGCAGGGCATTGTGGTCTTCGTCACGGCGTCCATTGCCATCCTTGTGTTTACTGCCGGTACAATGGGATGGTTCCTCACCAAGAGCCGCATTTATGAAAGCGTCGCACTCGTGCTGGTCGCATTCGTCTTGTTCCGCCCTGACTTTGTGATGAACCGTATTCTGCCACCTTTCGAAGCAATCGAACCGGCCGCTTTCACCCAAGCGCTTGGCGATGCTGCTGTTGGCGAAGAGCTGCGTCTCGTCGTATCTGGTCCGGACTACGATACGGGTGAGACCAAACAGACAACATTGGTTCTGCCGATTGACACCGAAGGGTCTAGCGATAATCGTCTCGCAGAGTTTGGTCTCTTGCTTCTCAAAGACGGTGATGCTGTGAATATGGACGAGCCATCCTTTGGCTCTGCGTTCAGCAGCACCCTTAATGGCTTTGATTTCTACGGCGATGCGCCCGTCAAAATCGCATCCGTCCAAGCGCCCGCTGATCAAATGGCAAAAGAAATCGTCTTCCTGCCGGCATTGGCGTTCTTGGCTTTAATCGCATTCTTGCAACGCGCGCGCATGTCGCGAGAAGGAGTTCCCTCATGACCGGTCCCATTCTTTGCGCAGTCGACGTCAGCAACGGAAATGATGACATCCAAACCATCAAAGCAGCCCAAGAGATGGCGACTTTGCGGAACAAGCAACTTGATGTCATCGCGGTGATCCCTGATTTTGGTATGAGCAGTGTCGGCAGTTTCTTCAGCAAGGATCACCACGATCATATGTTGGAAGAGGCAAAGAACCTGCTGAATACACTGGCGTGCGAGGCCTTGGGCGCCGAGGCAAATGCAAAACTGCGCCACGTCGTTGCCACAGGTCGCGCCTATGAAGAGGTGCTTAGTCTGGCGGATCAAACACGGCCATCTATGATCGTGGTTGGAAGCCACAAAGCAGATAGGTCTCACTACATGCTTGGACCGAACGCGGCTCGTATTGTGCGCCATGCACACTGTTCTGTTTATGTGGTCCGGTAATCCGAAATAAGATGATGATCGGCCGAACCGGCCCACGCTATGCCAATCAAGAGAGAACCAAATGACAACACCTGCGCTCCATGTGTCTCATCTAGGTGAAGAGGCGGTGTTGTTCCAGTGTGATGGCCCGCTCATGCGAGAGACGCAGGCAAGATTTTGGGCCTTGGAGCAACACTGCCATGATCTCGAAATGGTCCAGGCCTGTGTCCTTGGCGTACACAGTCTGCTGCTCTGTCTTGGGCCCGATGCGACGGATGATGCTGTGTGTGATCACGTTTTTCGGCTGTGGGAAACTCTTACACCGTTAGAACCGTCAGACACAGTCGTGGAAATACCGGTTCGTTACAATGGCGAGGATCTCGCTGATTTGGCCCATGCTGAAGGGCTCACCCCTGCAGAAGTCGTGCGCATACACACTGCCACAGAATACATTGTCTTCGCACTCGGAAGCCAGCCAGGGTTTCCCTATTTGGGTGGATTGGATGAACGACTTCACTGCCCCCGCCGCGCATCTCCCAGAGTTCGCGTCGAAGCGGGGAGTGTTGCGATCGGAGGTGGACAAACTGGCATTATTTCTCGGACGTCACCATCTGGATGGCATATATTAGGTCACACCGAGATTGAGCTTTTTGATGAGAACCGGAAGCAGCCCTCGCTGTTGTCCGCACGGGATCGGGTCCGGTTCGTTGCACGAGAGGGTGCGGCATGATCAGGATATTGAAGCCCGGCTTTTACGCAAGTGTTCAAGACGCTGGGCGGGTTGGTTACCTATCGGATGGGGTCGGGCGCTGTGGCGCGATGGATGCCTTGGCGTTGAAGGTCGGCAATGCGGCCGTTGGCAACCCAGATACCGCAGCCGCCCTTGAGTTTACGTTTGGCGGGTTTGAAGTCGAGGCCACTCGCGACATCGAAATCTGTATTGGCGGGGCTCCAATCCAAGCAAAGATTGACGGGAAACCGATACATCGATGGTGGGCGCAGACCTTTCATAAAGGACAGCGGTTGAGCGTAGGACCATGCGCGTCAGGCATGCGCAGTTATCTGTGTGTTGCCGGTGGTATCGATGTGCCGACTGTTCTTGGATCAAAGTCTACCGACCTTAAGGGGGGCTTTGGTGGTTTGTCTGGGCGTTTGTTAAAAGCGGGCGATGTCTTGGATGTTGGACCAGCGCGCAAAGGCCGTGAAATGCGCCCAAAAGGCCTTAGCCCGCGTGAGTTCCCTGACCTATTCAGGGACTTTACCGCGTGCCCTACGCTGCTGTTTATCCCAGCGCGCGAGTGGGAAGACCTTGACGCGGCCAATCAAAGAAAATTCTTGGACGAGGAATGGGTCATCAGTCCCGATAGCAACCGGGTCGGCTACCGTCTAAATGGCGTTCAAATTTCCCCAAAAGTCCACAAAGAAATGCTATCGCATGGAATTTTGCCCGGTACAATTCAGTTGCCTCCGTCAGGGCAGCCCGTCGTTCAGATGAAAGACGCAAATACGGCCGGCGGATATCCGAAACTTGGTAAAGTCATCGAGGCTGACATGTCGGTGCTCGCACAAGTCCCGATAGGCAAGTCAATCCGGTTTGCACCTTGTAGTATCGACGAGGCAAAGATCGCGCTGCGTACTCAAAATGCCCACTCGGACCGCGTACGAAAGATCATGAATGGCTTACGCAATATCGCCTAGGGAGACAATAATGAGAACGATTGATGTAAATTCCGATTTGGGCGAAGGTTTTGGCCCCTACGAAATCGCGCCGGACGAAACCCTTATGCCCTTGATCACATCGGCAAACATCGCGTGCGGTGCACACGCGGGGGATCCCGTGGTGATGGAGCGTACGATAGGATTTGCGGCCACTCACAACGTTCGGATTGGGGGGCATGTGGGGTATCCAGATCGAAGTGGATTTGGCCGGCGCGCGTTAAGTATGTCATTGAAAGAACTAGAACTTGAGACGATCGCACAGCTGGGCGCACTCAGCGCGATTGCAGAGCACAAGGGACAAAAACTCACTCATGCGAACTTTCATGGCGCTTTGGGCAACCTGTCATTTGGTGATGCCGACGTCGCGCGTACTCTTATCGCAGCGATGAAGTCTTTTGATCCCACATTGCAGTTCGTGGGCCTTCCAAACACAGAAGCGGCAATCGCGGCAGAGGATGCCAACATTCCGGTAATCAGGTCTTTTTTGGCGGACCGCGGCTATGTGGAGGCTGGAAGGCTTGCTCCGCGCGGCACAAAGGGCGCATTGATCAAAGACCTAAAAAGCGTTGAAGACCGTGTTGCAAATACGCTCGCCAGTGGAAAACTGACTTTGCTGGATGGGCGCGAAGTACCGTGTGAATTCGACTCTGTGCTCGTTCACAGCGACACCCCTGGTAGCGTGGAACTTGCAATGGCAATTCGTTCCGGCATTGAAAGGGCTGGATTGTCGATTGCTGGCTACAAAGTGTGACTTAATGTGGTGAACCTACGAACCGCACTTAGGCGCATTGGGGGTCGACTTAAATGTGGGGCGCCTGTTGCGGCGGCGAAGAATAGCGGTTTCTGTGCACATATTTTCATCACCTGCGGTTGCTTTGTCGAAAAAATTACGACCGTTTCTTACAGGTTTGGGTGCTTCGCGGTAACTCAGTTTTCCACCAAGAGTTGACCAGATCTTCGACGCCAGCCACGGGGTTTTGAAGGCAAGCATCCTCCGTCTCAAGCCAGTAGAAAGATCTTATCAAGTGCCCTGTGATGTATTGAAATGTATACGTCGACATTGTTAATTGGCTTTTGGAGGAGCACTATTGTCTCGTTAAGGTTTTGTTATTTATATAATAATGTAAGCATCCTGCCCCTGACGCCAACACGTGGCGCAAGAATGCTCCTGCAGACGTGGTGTTAAAAGGCGTATAGAAAGTTCACTTGTGACCCAAGGGGGCCGACATCTTGGGTGACTAGAAAATCTAAATCATTCCCTTAAGGAATGAAATTGGGTGAAATTATATCTCTGTTTATCTTGTTGACGATGAATAACGTTGGAACAATCAAACAACCTTTTCAGCCAATTTGGGGATTCCGAAATGTTCATTCGCACTATTGCAGCGCTCACACTCGCCACAACACCGGCCCTTGCCGATAATTGGGATTTGCCGATGGCATGGCCAGAAGGCAATTTCATCACGCAAAGCGCAGGTGTTTTTGCCGAAGAGGTCAAAGCTGCCACAGACGGCCGCGTTGACATCACAATTCACCCCGGTGGTTCATTGGGCTTCAAAGGCCCAGAGATGTTGGGCGCGGTGCGTGATGGTTTGGTCCCGATTGGTGACCTTCTTTTGCCACAGCAAATTGGCGATGAACCTCTTCTTGGCCTTCCTGGTCTGCCGTTTATGTTCGCGTCCTTTGATGCATTTGAAAGCTTCGATGACTATTTCCGCGATGATCTTGAAGATATCATGGACAGCCACAATCAAAAGGTTCTCTACACAATTCCTTGGCCAGCGCCGCAGGTGTGGGTAAAGCAAGAGCTGACGGACATCGACTCGCTCGCGAACATTCGTGTTCGTACCTATGATAAAACTTCGACAGAAGTATATAGCGCCGCGGGCATGACATCAGTGCAATTGCCTTGGGGCGAGGTCATCCCATCTCTTGCATCCGGAGCAATCGAGGGGGTTGTAACGTCTTCATCTTCTGCGGTTGATGGCTCTTTCTGGGAATTCTTGTCACACGGCTACCCAACATCGCATTCTTGGAACCTGAATGCGATGACTGTGAATGCAGATGCTTGGGCAGGCCTAAGTGAAGAAGATCAAGCTGCGATCGAGAAAGTCGCAACGGATCTTCAGCCTACATTTTGGGAAACCGCTCGGGCAGAAGATGCTGCGAAGAAAGCCATTCTGGCGGAAAACGGCATGACGTTGGGTGAGGTCTCAGACGATCTTCACAATGCTCTCGTCGAGCGCGCAACACCAATGCGTGAAGCGGCACTGGAAAGCCTTGGTGATAAAGCCAAAGCAATCCTAGATGGCTACGCCGCAGCTCAATAAAACGTATTTGCGATCCTGACCATATAGGTTGGGATCGTCATTCAACAAAGGTGATAGATAATGATTAACGCAATGGATCGGTTCACTCGGTGCTTATCTTTGCTTTCGGGGGTCGCGCTTGGCGCGGTTGCTGTCTTCATTGTCCTTGAAATTGTTCTACGCAATCTCTTTGGTATCAGCCTGCATTTCCTGTGGGAACTTGGCGTTTTTGTTCACATGTCTGCGGTATTCTTAGGGCTTGCGTGGACGTTGCGTACTGGCGGGCATATTCGCGTGACTTTGCTCAAATCGGTGTTGCCACGTGGTGCAGAATGGCTGGGGCTAGGTTTAGGATTTGTGATTTCACTCTACGTGAGTTCCGCGCTGGTTCAGCTCTGCTGGTCCTACTTCAAGTCTGGACGCACCAGCGGGTCGATCACGGATACCCCACTGGTCTACCCGTCGGCCATAATCGCATTCGGCGCGTGTTTGTTGTCGCTGCAAATTCTGATGCGCGCTGTGTGTTTGTTACGCAATCAGCCCGAAGAACTTGATCCCTCCACTTAAATTTATCCACCCCCCTATTGGACTCTTTTCGCTATGCCAGCATCTGTAATTCTACCTCTTATCTTACTTGTACTCATTCTGGGGTCTGGCGCTTGGGTGGGCTTGGGGTTGGTCGGCATTGGCGTCGTTAGTCTTGAGATTTTCCGCTCGATGCCGGTTGAGAAACTGTTGGCTCAGGCGATGTGGAACGGCCTCAGTTCGCCGGAATTGTTGGCTCTGCCATTGTTTATCATGATGGCAGAGCTACTCTATCGGTCTCGCTTCATTGACGGGCTCTTTGAGGCGCTCGAACCATGGTTGCGTTATCTGCCTGGCGGCCTGCTACATATCAATATTGTCGGGTGTACATTGTTCGCGCTGATTTCTGGTTCGTCTGCTGCGACCACGAGCTCGGTTGGGCGAATCACGATCAATGAGCTTCGCGATCGTGGATACGATGAACAGTTGACCTATGGTACCCTTGCGGGCGCAGGGACGCTTGGCTTCCTCATTCCTCCGAGCATCGTAATGATTATCTACGGTGTTCTGTCCCAAACATCGGTCCTTAAACTGTTCGCGGCAGGCTTAGTGCCGGGCTTGTTGCTTGCTCTGTGTTTCATGGGCTTTGTCATGATCATGGCAGTCTTGAAGCCTGAAAAGTTTGGGACGGCCGAAGCGACTGATGAAAATATTTGGCGTACCCGTTTTACGCGCCTTCCGAAACTCTTGCCGTTCATGGCGTTAATGACGGCTATTCTCGGATCCATGTATTCAGGCATCGCGAGCCCAACAGAGGCGGCTGCCGTTGCCGTCGTCGCAACCGTTGGGATCATGGCAATTGAAGGGTCGCTCTCCATTACGGCGCTTTCCGCCGCGGCGATAGGAACCTCGCGGACCGTATCTATGTTGGGCTTAATTATCGCTGCTGCGTCCTTCCTTTCGGTAGCAATGGGCTTCCTTGGAATGCCGCAAGCGATTGAACGCTATATCGAAAGTCTGGATCTCGCACCGTTGATGCTCATTCTGTTGCTGATTGTGATCTATGTCGTTCTCGGGAGTTTTCTTGAAGGCATGTCGATCATTGTCATCACCATTCCAATCGCACTGCCCTTGGTGCTCAATGCGGGTTACGACCAAGTTTGGTTCGGCGTTTTCTTGATCTTGATGGTTGAGCTGGCGCAGATTTCACCACCGGTTGGGATGAACTTGTTTGTCTTGCAAGGCCTGGCGCGCAAGCCGCTAAATCAAATCGTGCGTGCTGCTCTGCCGTTCTTCTTGATTATGCTAAGCTTTGTTATTCTTCTTGCACTCGTGCCAAGTCTTGTCACATGGCTACCGAACCTTTTGCTTGGATGACAGCGCACGAAATCAAGAGGCATATCGGGTTTCTCTGTCGTTGGAACGTTCCGTGCGGTTTGACAAAATGTCGTTCTGCTGCCAAATACTATCTACCAGTTGATAGTAGGTAAGACTTATGACCGAGCGACAACCCAATAGTAAGGCAACCGCCATCTTAAATACTGCGCGCGATCTTATGATGGAAAGCGGGTACAATGGCTTCAGTTTTCGTGACATCGCGGAAATTGTAGGGATCAAAAGCGCGAGCATTCACTACCACTTTGCAACAAAGCCCGACTTGGCCGAGGCAGTGGCAAAAGAGTATCGTCAGAATTTTCGCGAACTGACAGCCCAGATAGAAGCCACATCTGCATCCGACCTCATGCGTGAATATGGCGGGCTCTTCGTGAGCACCCTGCAAAATCAGCGTGGTTTATGCCTGTGTGGCGTGTTGGCGGCGGATGTGTCATCTCTTCCTGAACGCGTGCGCTCAGAAGTCGCGTTGTTCTTCGCAGATCAGTACGACTGGGTCACGAATGTTCTGCGCAATGGCCAAGCAACAGGTGAAATCCGCAACGATTTGGACGCTGGCATGTTTGCCAAATTGTTTGTCTCAAGCCTTGAGGGGGCAATGTTGGTCGCCCGAGGTATAGAGAAACCACAAGACCTCGAAGCGTCGCTGGACGCGTTGATCCAACTGTCAAAAGCGTAGCTCTTTCTTCTCAATTCTGATTCTGCGGATCTTTCGAGGTAAGTACGTCGAGAGCATTTGATCACGAACCTGCGATCTATCTAGTAGTAGATAGTATTTGCAATCCTCGAGCGGCAAGCCTAGAAGCTACCTAGTAGTAGATAAACAAACGGAGACGAACATGACAAATTCAATCAGCATCATCATTGGTGGCTCTTCTGGTATGGGCCTTGCGACGGCGCAGCAGCTCGCGTCCCAAGGGAAAACCGTTGTACTGGTAGGGCGTGACACTGCCAAACTGGATGCGGCGCGCGCCCAGATCTCAGGTCAGGTTGAAACACTTCAAGGCGACGTTGCGGATACAGCTGGCGTAGAAGCACTGATCGCGAAGATCGACGCCGAAGATCGCCACATCGCAGAACTGGTGAACGCAGCTGGTTCATTCCTTCCAAAAGCGTTCCTCGATCATGAAGTCGCTGATTTTGACACCTACCACAACGTAAACCGCGGCTTGTTCTTTGTTACACAGGCCGTGGCGCGCAACATGAAGGCGCATGGCGGTGGATCCATCGTAAACGTCGGTTCCATGTGGGCCAAGCAAGCGATCAAAGCCACGCCATCCTCTGCGTACTCCATGGCCAAGGCCGGTCTCCACGCGATGACCCAGCATCTCGCAATGGAATTGGCGGATCACAATATTCGCGTGAACGCAGTGTCGCCTGCTGTTGTCGTTACACCGATCTTTGCCTCATTCATCCCTGCGGATGACGTCGAGAAAACTCTGGTTGACGGTTTTGGCGCATTCCACCCGATTGGTCGCGTTGGCCGCCCAGAAGACATCGCGCAAAACATCTGCTTCTTGCTGTCTGACGCTGCGGGTTGGACGACTGGTGTGGTCAACGATGTGGATGGCGGTGTAATGGCTGGCCGCAACTGATTAATAGGCACTTACCGTGCAAGAACGGGGAAGGGGCTGGAAACGGCCCCTTTTCGATGTGAACGACTTTGCGCAAACATTGATCCCCAAGGCGGGGGACGATGATTATAGTGTTTCGTCACCACAAAGCGACACGTCGCTTGCGAGATGATCAATAAGCGCCCGAACGCGTGTTGCGAGCCGACGGTTTTGGGGGAACAAAGCTGCGACAGCATAGGGTGCTATGCGGTGCTCGGCGAAAACTTCGACCAACTCTCCTGACTTCAAGGCATCAGAAACCGTATAGGCAGGGCAGCGCGCGATCCCAACCCCCGCTGCGGCCAACCGCGCAGTGGCAGCAGGTGCATTTGCACGAAGCCGTCCTCTCACATGGACTGCCTTGTCTTTACCATTGATGTGAAAACGCCAAACCGTCGGCTCTGTCATGTTACCGTCCAAAATGCACTCATGCTCAGTGAGCGCGTCAGGGTGGGCGGGGTGTCCCACCCGCATGAGGTAGGCGGGAGATGCGCAGACAACCAGAGGCATAGGGCCAAGGCGACGAACTTTGAGAGCGCTGTCGCGCAGTGCTCCTACCCGAATTGCAAGATCGAGACCTTCTTCGACCAAAGACACCCGACTATCAGAAAGCCTTAGGTCAACCTCGATCTCTGGATGCTGGGCCGCGAACTTGGCCAATGAAGGCGCAAGTCGCATTGAACCGAACCCTGTTGGGGCCGTGATATGAATGGCCCCGCGCAACGCAGTTTGTTGGTTTGTTACGGCTTCTTCCAGCTCGTCAAACCCATCCAAAAGCGGCTCGCACATTGCAAGATAGGTGACGCCTGCGTCGGTCATGGACACATTGCGCGTCGTGCGGTTCAACAGTTGAACGTCAAGGGACTCTTCCAGATCGGCAACATATTTACTGACCAGCCGGGCTGATCTGCCCATGCGGTGGGCGGCTACTGTGAATGATGCGTTCTTTGCAACCAAAGCAAAGGCCCGCATGCGATCAATTTTGTCCATGATGATTGCGCCCTCTCTGGGCTTAAAGTTCGCCTAATTCTGTCAATTATAACGAATGACTGCAAGTGGTATCCGTATCCCAAGATATTTTACCCAAGCAGGAGCCGTCACATGTCTAGCGCCGTTCGTATTCATCATTTTCCAAAATCCGGTCATGCGCATCGCGCTTTGGTCTTTGCCAAGCTGGCGGGGATCGCCCATGAGGCGGTATTTGTTGACCTTGCCGCTGGCGCTCATAAGTCTGCCGATTTTCTGGCGATGAACCCAAACGGACAGGTGCCTGTGTTGGAAGATGGGGACACAGTTGTTTCAGATTCAAACGCCATTTTGGTGTATCTGGCGCGAAAATACGCCCCTGGATGGATGCCAGACGATGCAGCGAGCATGGCAAACATTCAGCGGTGGTTGACGCTCGCAGCGGGTGAGGTTGCCTTTGGAACCTGCGCTGCGCGGCTGATTACGGTGTTTGGAGCGCCGCTGGATGCGGATTTTGCAAAAGCCACTGCAAACAAGGCGCTGCAGAAATTGGAACAAGGTTTGGAAGGACGCGACTGGCTTGTCGGTGACAAACCCAGCATCGCGGATGTTGCGACCTACTCCTATACAGCCCATGCGCCCGAGGGGAACGTATCGCTTGCGCCTTATCCGAATGTACAAGCTTGGCTTGCGCGTTTTGAGGCTTTGCCAGGATTTGAGCCAATGCCAGCAACCGCGGTCGGCCTCGTAGCAGAAAGATAGGGTATTGAAATGAAATTTGAAAATCCACGTCATCCCGTGCCCCCGTTCACACGGGAAACCGCCATTGAAAAAGTTCGCCTTGCCGAAGATGGCTGGAATGGTCGCAATCCAGCCAAGGTTGCAGGTGCCTATACCCCCGATAGCAAATGGCGCAATCGCGCCGAGTTTCCGCAAGGTCGTGTCCAGATCGAAGAGTTCCTGACCAGAAAATGGGCAAAAGAACTCGACTATCGGCTGATCAAGGAACTTTGGGCCTATGACAGCAATCGTATCGCGGTGCGATATGCCTATGAATACCACGATGACAGCGGCAATTGGTTTCGCGCCTATGGCAACGAAAACTGGGAGTTTGACGAAAACGGGTACATGGAGCGCCGCTTTGCGAGCATCAACGAACACCCGATCCAAGAGACCGACAGAAAGTTCCGTTGGGCGCTCGGACGCCGGCCTGATGATCACCCAAGTCTGAGCGATCTCGGTCTCTAGTTCAATCAGGCGCAATGTCGGAGCAGCTCTTGCGAGGCAACCTTGTCACAAGAGTAGAAGGATCAAGCAATGTCGCAGTCACATAAATCACACCGAGGTGAGCTGGTATTGCAAGAACGACGCAATACACCAAAAGAGCTTATTGACGCCATTCCGGGCTATATCCGCCGTGATATGCCAGTGCAGCACGCGGATTTCTTTGCGGATTTACCTTACCTGCCTCTGGCCACGCTTGATCGGGACGGGCGCCCTTGGGTCAGCCTTTTGGTGACCGCGTCAAGCACTGACCCAAACGTCGGCATCAACGTACGCGGTGGGAATGTTACAGACATCATTGCCGAGACAACGCCAAATGATCCCTTCGCGCGCGCGCTTGGACACAGGCCCGCGTCGGCGGGTGAAAAACGGTTTTTTGCAGGTGTCGGGGTCGATTTCAACAACCGGCGGCGCAATAAAATAGCCGGTACGATCGAAGCGGCCAACGTTGATGAAAAAGGGAAGGTGGAGCTCCGGCTCCGGTCCGACCAGCACCTTGGAAATTGCCCGAAATACATAACCGTGCGGGCGCTAGAGTATATGAAACGCGCGGGTGAATTGGTTCACGATAGTTTTGACACTGCCACGTCCATCCTGCCCGCCGACGCCAAAGCCGTTGTCGGCCGCGCAAGTACGGTGTTTCTGGCGACGAAACACGTGGCTGGAGACACGACTTTGGGCGCGCAGACTGACATGGGGGTGAACCATCGCGGCGGTGCTCCCGGTTTCACGCGCGTCTACGAAGAAAATGATGGCGATCAAATCACGACCTATCTGGTGTTGCCTGACCATTCCGGAAATCGATTTTACCAGTCCCTGGGCAATATTGAGACCGACCCCCAAGTTGGTCTTATGTTCCCAGATTTCACAACGGGCGATGTTCTGTATATCACGGGTGAGGCCAAGAACTTAACCGGCCAAGACGCCGAGGCGCTCATGCCGCGGGTTGAGCTATTGACGCGTATCAAGGTGACTGGTGCGGTCTTTGTAAAACATGGTCTCAATCTGAGGCTAACCTCCGAGGAACAGCTCTCGCCGTATAATCCGCCGGTAAAATACCTGCGGCATGAATTGGATCAGATGGGGCAGACCGCGGTTGACGTTGGCACAACGGCCACGCTTATCTCAACCAAAACGCTATCTGACAGTATCACGACCTTCAACTTTCAACTCTCGTCGCCGACGGATCTGCCATTGCCCGGAGGGTTTGGGATTTTCGATTTCTCACGCATTCTGGATCTTGGGTACAACCATATGTACGAGGCCAATCCGCAACTGGTGAACGAAGACTATGTACGCACTTGGACGCTTTCGAGTGCGAGTGATTTTGATGCACAGTACAGTCTGTTCCGCGCCTCGGATCAAGTGAGCGTGACGGTCAAACGCAAAAAGAGTGGCTTGATCTCCAATCTGTTGCATGACAATGCCGATACATTGATCGCGCAAAACCTGCCGGTTACGTTCAAAGGCACGGGGGCGGGGTTCTCATGTTTTTCGCACTCTGATGAGTCCGCGCAACCACATCTTCCTGCGCAGATGCTTTGGATCGCTGGCGGTGCTGGTATCACGCCCTTCATGGCGATGTGGGACGGTATCCTTAAGATGGCAAAGGCGCACCCAAGCAAGGTGAAAACCGATATCGTTCTTATGTTTGCGGGACGTGATGATGACGTAAATGTCTTGGCGGAATTTGCCGCACAACAAAGCGAACTTGCCCCGAATGTGACACTTCGTATCCATGCATTTCAAAGCAGTCAGAACGCGTCGTCAGTCCCACAATTGACCCAGAAGAACACACCAGCCGTGCCCGTCAAGCAGCGTCGTATGGAGTTCGGTGACATCCAATCGGTGTCAGACCTCATGGCCCGCGAGATCTTCTTGTGCGGACCCGATGCTTTGATGAACTGGAGTGAAACAAGCCTTACGGACCTTGGGATTGCACAGACGCGAATACACCGCGAATCCTTTGTTTTTTGATTGTGGGCATTCGTTTGCCTTGCGTCGGTCCGTAAGGAAGCCCCACGTCCCCTAGGTGTATCTTAAGTCCGCAACAGGCGACACGATAACACGGTGTCACCCGTTGCGGTTGGCACCGTATTTTCCCTATTGACTGCGCATCCTACCTATTGGTAGGTAAGGCTGAGCGGTTGATCTAGCCGGACAAGATAAAAAGGACTTGAGATAATGGAACTGAACGCTGACTTTGCAGTACGAACACTTGTCCAGTCGGAGCAAATCGATTGGGTTTCGTCTCCTGTGCCAGGAGTGGAGCGCCGCATGCTTGACCGTATCGGGGGCGAGGTTGCGCGCGCGACAACCATCGTGCGCTTTGCCGCCGACAGCAAGTTTTCGGAACATACCCATACCGGTGGCGAAGAATACATAGTGCTGGATGGCGTCTTCCAAGATCAATATGGTGATTTTCCCGCAGGCACTTATGTGCGCAATCCGCCAACCACATCTCACGCCCCAAGTTCAGACCTTGGATGCACGGTCTTTGTGAAGCTGTGGCAGTTTGACATGGACGACCGCAGCCAGTTTCGCAAGAACATGGCAGAAGAACTTGGTGCGCCAATAGATGGTGTGGCAACGGCGCAGCTTCATCGCGATGATCGCGAAGTGGTCACCTATCATCATCTCGATGCGGGGGCATCCATGACCAATGGCGATGCTGGTGGGATCGAGATGTTGGTGATCAGCGGTTCAGTCACGGAAAACGGTGCCGAACTTGGCAAAGGCGCTTGGTTGCGTTTGCCTGATGGCGAAAACCTGACCGTGGTCGCAGGCCAAGATGGTGCGAAACTCTGGATTAAAACTGGGCATTTGATCCACGCAAAACCACCGGCCGTGTGATCCCGATGCCAGGAATGAGTGCAAAACCCGCCTCGTCGCGCGCGCGATACCCGAAGGGGTATTACCTATGACGACGCTGATTGTCGGTGGTGGCCTGTCCGGCCTTGCCCTCGCGGATGCCCTGCACGCAAAGGGTAGAGATTTCGTTTTGGTCGAAGCGCGCGCGCGCCTTGGCGGTCGTATAAAAACCGATACCTATGCGGGTGGAGCGTTTGACCTTGGACCGGCTTGGTTTTGGCCCGGGCAGCCACGTATCGCGTGCCTGATTGAACGCTTGAAACTTGCGAAATTCGACCAATTCGCAGACGGCGATTTGATGTATGAAAATGAACGGGGGCACGTACAGCGCGGCCGTGGGTTTTCCTCTATGCAAGGCTCTTGGAGGCTTGCAGGCGGTCTGGGTGCGTTGATCGACGCTCTGGCGGATGGCCTACCACAGGATCGTATCCGCATGGGCACCGAAGTGACCGAACTAAAAAAGACAGAAGCCGGCATCGTGGCCACCTTTCGCACGGGTGAATTTGCGGTGTTCGACCGTGTGGTTTTGTGTTTGCCGCCACGTGTGGCGACCAATATTAAATTCTTGCCCGGCTTGCCCAGTGTCGCCACGAGGGCATTGGAAAAAACCCCCACATGGATGGCCGGTCAAGCGAAGGCGGTTGCCATTTATGATACACCATTTTGGCGTAACGCCGGCTTATCTGGAGATGCACAAAGCCGGTTTGGCCCCATGGTTGAAATACATGATGCCTCACCCGAACATGGCGGGCCATACGCATTGTTCGGGTTTATTGGAGTGCCGCCAAAAGTACGCACAGACGTACAGATGTTGCGCCAGAACATTCAGGTACAACTCGGGCGACTGTTTGGGTCATTGGGGGCAAAGCCGAGACATCTGTTTGTAAAAGACTGGGCCTTTGACCCGTTTACGGCAACCGAGGCGGATTTGGCCCCTTTACATGCCCATCCGTCTTATGGAATGCCGCGCTCGCTTGTCGGGCTTTGGGATGAACAGCTGCTGTTTTGTGGCACCGAAATGGCTCCCCTATTTGGCGGATATATCGAAGGGGCTTTGGAATCGGCCGAAAACGCATTGCGAACGTTGGACATTAAGATGGGTGGTCAAAATTCCGACTGTTGACACAAAATCGCTTTGACAAATTCCGCCGAGCATGCCGCACGAACAATGGGTTTCGATGATTTTGGCTATGCCGATTTTGCTGCGGATGTCGGCATCCGCAAAGCAAGTATTCGCCACCGTTTCCCGTCCAATGCCAGGTAACCGGTGGCTTTGATGCCATTTGCGCGCTAATATAGGTCAGAACACTGCGACAGGTAGCCAAAAATTGTTGGGACTGATTGGTCGGTATCGAGACAGCAAACAGCTTGCCTTCGTACATCGTTTTCTGCCAGTCATCATAGCCTTCCTGCCGTGGTGCTGACTTAGCAGCCAATTCCGCGCGATGATCATGACGTGGCTGAACGATATTGGCAATTACGGGACAATCTTAGAGGTTATCGAGCCTCCCTAGAGGCGGCAGCGACACTTTCGATGCTAGAAGGGGGGGGCGGATCGCCGCACGCGGCGAAGAAAACCCGTGTTTGTTGGAAGGTGTCGCTAAATCTCTAGGTATACACATTTCGTATAGGGGACTGGGGGCCTAGGCTGGCTTTGATCGGATTGGAAACCGCTGAAGCGCACTATGGGCCAGTTTTTTCGTGGGTTTTGCGTGTCCTGCTGAGTGCCACAGTTCCAAACCAACGGGTTTGCCAGACGATGTCCGCGCCCCGATCACATCTTCACCACGTTCAATGTTGCCAAAATAGTGCACACGCCGGCACCGCACGGGGGCCCATTCTTTGGAGTTTTCGAGGCAGCGTTCAACTTGATCGAAAAAACGCGTAAAGCTTGGGAAATAGAGCAGCCCCACAGCGTTGAAATCAGTCCCCACACAGGGGTGTATCAGGACGTTCTTCTCCCATGTTTTGTCTTGGGCGCGGCAGGCACGGGCCGTTTGGCTTGTTTGCGCGGCAAATGCATCCGGCGCAGGATCAAGCACCGGAACCAAGTAGGGCATTGTGCGACAGATGCTCGAATTAAGGCCATCTTTCTCGTGGCACACAAATGTGGAAATCAACCGAAAGCGCGCAACAATGACATTGCCGACCATAAGGACATGGTTGGATTGAAGGCGGCTTCTGCCGGCCGCCCACAGTATGGAATTCACTTCTAAGACATCTCCCAAACCGATGTGATCAGGATTGAGTTGGGCAAACTCGGTCGCACAAAAGGCCGCATAGACTTGCCGCCCAGAGGCATCTTTGAACACAGTTGTGGTTTGACCGAGGGAAGCGGCAATCAATTGCCAATGCACATCGCCAAGATGGCGCAGCCACCATTCTTCCGCCAGTCCACGCAACCCTAGCTGCGCCATGCCTAGAGTATGGGTTGCATGGTGGCTGATGTGTTTTTGCGCGCTTGTGGGCTGTGCAATCATGATGCTTCGCGCATCTTGCTTTTTTGTCGTGCTGAAATCACGTCAACCAAGTATCTGGAGTCTTCATTAATCCCCAAAAATCGGCCGGATCCCCATGTGTTCAACCATCCCAGACCGATGAAATAGAACCCGTCTTCTTCACACACGCCGCGCCTGTAAACAGGACGCCCCAGATCGTCGAAGACATCGACGTCGATCCACCCATAGTTCGGGCGAAACCCGATCGCCCAAAGGATTGAAGTGATGCCGAGGGCCTCGCAATCAATGTGAGTGATCTCTTGTTCTGGACGCCAAACCTTTTCAAATTCCGGCTCTACAGGGGCATCGATATTGTTCCTCTCAATGTAGCCGTCAATGGCCGTACAAATGCCAAGATAGCTTTCATCCGCGTCATCCAGGTTCTTTTCCAAGTCTGGCAGAAATTGAATACTTTTGTCGTCCATGCCGCTGACCGAGCCATATAAAGACACTCCATCGCGGGCAAATTTGCGCAGATCAATTTCGTGTCCGCCGTCACGTCCAGTCATATAGTGATTGGTCTTCGATACCGCGTGTTCAGGGTTTGGGTGTTTATCGATTGTGATGTCGTAGTGGCCCAAATCATACATCCAATCGGTCGCGTCTCGTCCTCGGTACATCCGAGGCGAGCGTGGTGCAGGGCCCACAGCGAGATGAACGTCGCGGCCAGCGAGGTGCAAATCCTCCATCAGCTGAACCCCCGATTGCCCCGTGCCAACCACAAGGGTTGCGCCCTCGGGCATTTGGCTTGGGCGGCGGTAGTCTACCGAATGCATTTGCATGATCGAGGGATCGAGGTCGGCCGCATAGGGCGGGACAATCGGGTTGTCATAACCACCGGTGGCAATCACGACTTGGTCGGTCGAATAGTTACCCATGGACGTGTCAACAAGGTATCCGCCTTCGGGCCGTTTTGTGATCCGTGTCACTTCGCAATCTTCAACAATTGGCGGATTGAACGTCTGTGCAAAGGCATCCAGATAATTCGCAATCTCGTCCTTTACCATAAACCCATCAGGGTCATTTCCTGCATAAGGGAAATCAGGTAAACGGCATTGCCAATTGGGCGTGACCAGACAAAAAGTATCCCACCGATTGACCCGCCACGAATGGAATTTCTTCCGACGTTCCAAGATAACATGGTCGATGTTTTCCTGTGTTAGATAGTAACTTACCGACAGGCCGGCCTGACCACCGCCGACAACGACGATAGATTTATATTCGCGATGGTTCATGGATGTATTCCTTAGGTGATCGACAGGCATGTAACGTTGTCGGCTGCAGAAAAAGCGCGCGCGGCGTTTTCGATTTTTTCCAATTGTGCGTCCGCACTCGTGCAGCGATACCCAAACTTGGCCTCTACGCGTGTGCTGGCTTCTTCTAATGCCAAGCGGCTCTGAGATAGAAAGTCACTCAGTGTATATGTGGTCCCCGCAGCTAGGAAATCTCGAATAACGGTCGATGGTGAGTAGCAGTCTTCGGTCTGACCATCAGGCCATTGAATGGTAAAACGTGCTTCAGGCATGGTGGGGTTCTCTTGCTGTTAAATTCAAATAAGGGGTGCGTTCATGATCCCAGAATACGGCGGTTTCTTCGCGTCCTGAGAGCTGCACAGCGCTGCCATCGTTGATGTCTCCGCAGGCTGCGGCGGAAACCCCTCGGGCGACAAATGCTTGGCAAATAGCCTCGACATTCTCTGGTCTTGCGCTGAGCAAAAAGCCGAAACTTGGGAAGCTGCGAAGCCAGCGATCTAGTGCAACCTCCGCTGGGCGCGGCACTGCATCGACTTGAATGTCGATGCCAACACCGGAGGCTTCAGCCAGCATCAGTGCAGTGCCAACGATGCCGCCTTGGCTTATGTCTTTGCCTGAATGTACAAGGTTACTGTTTGCCAGTTTAGGCAAAATATCCATAGTAGTCCGAAGCGTTTGAGGAGCTGCGGTCAGGGCTGCGTTCCAGTTGTCGAAGGGCTCTCGGTAGCTGCCTCGTAAATCTACCGCGCAGATCAGAACGTCACCGGGCTGGGCCGTAAAGCTTGAAATGACATTTGTCGCATGCCCAAGAATGGACACCGAAAGCTGTAATTCATCCGTATGGAGATTGGTGTGTCCGCCCACAATTGGCACGCCATATGCCAGAGATGCGGCTTTCATTCCCGCAAGGACAGGCTGCGCTTTATCGGCGCTTGGGGCCCAAATCGCGTTGGTGACCGCCTTTGGGTGACCGCCCATAGATAGAATATCCGAAATGTTCACCATCACGCCGCACCACCCTGCAAACCACGGATCGGCCTGTACGAAAGCGTTGATGAACCCTTCGCAGGCGAATAAATCGTAACCGTCTTGGGTCGGCAAAACGGCGCAATCATCGCCTGGTTGGCCCGCGCTGTCAGAGGTCAAACCAAGTGTTGCGGTGCTTTGGGCGATGTCGAGCTTGCTGCGGATGGACGGATGGTCACGCAGCGTACGCGCGATCTGGCGAAGGGACTGCTGAGTTCTCATGCGCTGCGCTTTCGGTGCGGGGAAAGGGATTTCCAGCCGACGAATGGGTCCGTGATCGCAGGGTAGGCGTTAAGGTCGGCCTCCATCTCCATGTGGGGGACGCCGTGGACGTTCACCTCTTGCAAGGGGGTCCAGTGGAGGCGTTTAAAGAGGCGCACGTTTTGCATCTGAACCTGCGCAAGAAACCTGTCGCAGCCACGCCCATGTGCGGTGCAAACCGCCAACCGAATGAGTTCGGCGCCAAGGCGCCCCATGCGTCGATGGCTCTCAGTCACCGCCAAACGCGAACCGCGCCACAACCGCGGTGCCTCTTCGTGAATGCGCACGGTGCCGACCACTTGATCCGCCTCAGACGCAAGCGTGCTTATGGCCGCGAGCGGCATGGCAATCGCGTCAATCGCGTCGCGGTCATGGTCTTTGAAAATGCCTTGTTCATCGACAAAGACTTGACGGCGCAGGGCCTCAACGCCGTTAAGTTCCCAAGGTTTGGCCGCCGCGCGGATAATAAAATCGGGTGAGAGAAAAATGCGGGGGTTCTGAAAACTCATGACGCCCTCAATTTTTCGTAGACAGAAAGGGCCGAGCACGCGCCACATTTGGCACAGCCTGCTTTTACGCTTTCCGCGCTCATGCCTGCCCGTAAAATCATGCCCGACAAAGGCTTAAGGATACGTGCCATGAAATCTGCATCGGGCGCGGGGTGGCTTTCCATTGGGGTGCCCGAAACAGGAACGAATGGCACCACAAAGGGGTAAACCCCGATATTGCAAAGCTCTTGCGAGGTCTCAAGGATCGCTTCGGGCGTATCCCCGAGGCCGGCCAAAATATAGGTCGAGACTTGGCCGCGACCGAACACTTGGACCGCGGATTTGAAGCTGTCAAAGTACTTCTCTAAGCTGACTTGCGCCTTGCCGGGCATCACGCGTGCGCGCACTTCTGGGGTCACGGCTTCAAGGTGCATGCCAAGCGCATCGATGCCCGCTTCAAACATGCGCTCGTGCCAGATGTTGTCTTCGGGTGGTTCGCATTGGCCTTGGATTGGCAAATCAACCGCGGCCTTGATCGCAAGGGCGCTGTCGACCATCACCGATGCGCCGCGATCTTTTCCGGCGGGGGTGCCTGTGGTCATAACCATGTGTTTCACGCCATCCAATTCCACAGCGGCCTTGGCAACTTCGGCGAGCTGTTGGGGCGTTTTATGGGCAATCGTGCGACCCGCGGCGAGGGACTGGCCGATAGAGCAGAACTGGCAGGTTTTCTTGCGGCTTTCATACCGAATGCAGGTTTGCAAAACCGTCGTGGCCAGAACGTCCTTTGAGTGCAGCGTCGCGATTTTGCTGTATTCCACCCCATCTGCGGTTTTCAGGTCATAGAATTTGGGGCGGTTCGGGAACCGAATTTTGGCCAACGGCTGGCCTTGTTTGCTGACTTGCGCGAACCCGTCTTCGTCGGGCGCTTGCACCCAGTAGGGGCTGTCAAAGGCCGGAGCGGTGTGGACAGGGACCATGACCGTGGTGTCGCCAATCGTGACGGCCTTGTGATCCGTTGGACCCGCCCCGCCACGACGGCTTTCCATGCCCGCGGTCGGGTCAACCAGCCGCATTCCATGGGTCTGCAATTCATTGATCAATTCAGCTTCTGACATCTTCTGCCTCCACGTCTGGGGTGGTCATTAGGTCTTGGGGATTTTCAATGCGATGCGCGGGCTGGGCGCTTCGTGCATCGTGCACAAGGTGCAACAGCTCGGGGCGGGCATAGTGGCCCACGCTGTCCATCATGCGTTTGCGTTTGGTGACTAACCGCATGTCGAGATCGGCGATCAAAATGCCTTCGCCTTCGGTCAGCGGGGGAACAACGTGGCGCCCTTCTGGGGAAATGATGCAGGTCATGCATCCGCCCTGAAGCCCCTTTTGAAGTTTGGGATCATCCGATATGCTGTCGATCTGTTCTTGTGTCAGCCACCCTGTTGCGTTCACGACAAAGGCGCCCGACTCCAAGGCATGGTGGCGCATTGTCACTTCGATCTGTTCGGCGAAAATCGGCCCCACCAGGCTTCCTGGGAAATGACCGACGTGGATCTCTTCGTGCTGTGCCATCAAGGCGTAGCGCGCGAGCGGGTTGTAGTGTTCCCAACAGGCCAAGGCCCCAATGCGGCCAACCTTGGTGTCCACGACCTTAAGGCCGGCACCGTCGCCTTGGCCCCAGATCATCCGTTCATGATAGGTGGGGGTGATTTTGCGGCGCTTTAAGGCGAGTGTCCCGTCTGCGTCAAAAATCAGCTGGGTGTTGAACAATGAACCGTTGTCGCGTTCGTTGACGCCCAAGACAACGACGACACCGCGTTTGCGCGCGGCAGCCGCCACGGCCTGTGTCGCGGGCGAGGGGACAACCACGGCCTCTTCATAGAGGCGCAGGTGTTCGGGGCCCTGTTGGACAGGGGGCAATACAAACGAAAAATAGGGGTAGTAGGGCACAAAGGTTTCAGGGAACACGATCAATTCGGCCCCTTTATCAGCGGCCTCTGCGATCGCGTTCAAGACGCGCTCAATGGTGCCTTCACGGCTTGCCAGATCGGGGGCAATCTGAACGGCGGCAACTCTGACGGTGTGGTCTAACATAGGCCATCCTTTGTGGGTGATCGGCGGGGAAAACCGCGCCATGATCAGATGAATTCAAATTTGAAGGTCGGAGCCTTGGGGCGACGCCGTTGCCGCCCCAAAGCTTCCGGTGTTAGACAGTCCAGGTGTCCACGATCACCGCATCGTCGCGGATGTGTAGCAACTTGAGATCAAGCACATCTTGCGGTGCGATTGGCACGATGCCAGGAAGCAAGGATGGCTCGCCGTGGCCCATAAGCATTTGCAGGGCAAAACGGCAGGCATAGACTTTGCCGCCCTCTTTCATGAACTTTTTCAAGTTGGCCGAATAGTTCTGCGCGCCCGGAAAGGCTTCGTCGCCCAATGTCGGGAAACCACGTTGAACACCCAAAGACACACCTGGGCCATAAAGCAGCACAGACGTCTCAAAACCTTTGCGCTGTAGGCGGATGGCCTGAAGGATATTCACCAATCCAATAGAGCCCTCAAAGGCAACAGAGTGGAAGGTCACAAGTGCTTTCTGGCCTTCTTCGGCCTGTACGTCTTCGAATACTTTCTCTTCGTAGTCCACAAAGAAATCACCGTCTTTATGGGCTGGTGTTGTTACCTTTGGCATTTCGCTCTCCTGTAGTTTGCGGTTGTCTTGCCTTAGGTGTGTCAGGTCATGCGGTAGGCTTCTATTGGTGCGTACAATTATACATACAATGCAATTGTATTGATTGTACGCTTTTGCTTAACTGCTGTGCGATACCGGATAAAATATGCGAATATTTGGGCTGTATTTGTTTTTTTGGCGCTTTACAGGCTTGCTTCTCGCCCTAATATTGATTGCATACTATGCATACAATGTTGGCACTAAGCGCAAGGATGAACGGAGAGCAATGGAGAATTGGTCGAAAAGAATCGAACAAGCGAGCAAACCGCGGTATTTGGCGATTGCCGATTGTATTGCGCAGGACATGAAGGATCGTGTGTTGTTACCCGGTGATCGGTTGCCGCCGCAGCGGCGGCTTGCCGACATGATTGGCGTTGATTTCACAACCGTTTCACGTGGCTATACCGAAGCGATCAGTCGCGGACTTGTTGAATCACATGTTGGGCGTGGCACCTTTGTGTTGCCCCAGCACAATATCAACGGTGCCAGCGATGAACGCCGCGCGATGGCGAATGATCTCACCATGAATGCGCCGCCCGAACCCACGGATCCTGATCTTATCGAACGCATGCGCTTAGGGCTTTCTGCCGTGTCCGAAGATCTCTTGCATCTGCTGCGCTATCAAGCACCGATGGGCGGCGATGTCGACAAAGAAGCGGCGTCGATCTGGCTGTCTATGCGTGGGTTGGTGCCCAATCTGGATCGCGTGTCGGTCACCC
The DNA here is from genome assembly GCA_947503035.1 of uncultured Halocynthiibacter sp. Lineage (GTDB taxonomy): Bacteria > Pseudomonadota > Alphaproteobacteria > Rhodobacterales > Rhodobacteraceae > CANNCD01. Next base: position 82,993 of record CANNCD010000005.1, on the reverse strand, counting down.
CTGGGGCACATGCCACGATGCTCGCGATCCTCACTGTTTTGGCGCGCCCTGGTGATTGCATTTTGTGCGAAGATATTACCTATGCGGGCTTCAAAAAGATCGCGGCGCAGCTGGGTCTTGAACTGATTGGTTTGCCGATGGACAAGGATGGCATTTTGCCAGACGCCCTCGAAGAGGCCATTCACCGCCATGGTCCAAAAGCGCTTTATCTTAATCCGACCTTGCACAATCCGACCACTATGATTGTGCCTCAACATCGCCGCCTTGAGATTGCCAAGGTGATCAACCGCCACAGTCTTCCGCTGATTGAGGACGATGCCTATGGGTTTGTTCTACCTGATGCGCCGCCTCCGATGGCAACCAGCGCGCCTGAGTTGACGTGGTACATCGGGGGGCTTGCGAAGTGCATTGGCGCGGGGTTGCGTCTTGCCTATACCGTCACTCCCAATGCGAGGGCCAATTTCGCCCTTGAAAATGGTATTCGTGCCGTATCAGGCATGTCTTCGCCGGTGTGTATGGCGCTTGCGACCCGCTGGGTTCTAGATGGCACGGCGGATCAAATTCGACGCTATATTCGCAAAGAAAGCGCCATCCGTCAGGAAATCGCCGCGCAGGAAATCACCGAGGCCGAGTTTTGGTCACACCCGCATGCATTTAATATCTGGCTGCGGCTCCCCGAGAACGTGAGCTGTGCGACGTTGATGTCCCATATGTCCAACCACGAGATCGGCATTGCCCCTGAAAACGCGTTTCGCACCGCGGGGATACATGACCAAAACGTGCGCATTTGTCTTGGCGGGCGTATTCAACGCGAAACTCTGCCAAAGCTTCTGTCCCATCTCAATAATCAAATTTGGCAGCTCAGCCAGTGATGCGGCTTGGAGGGTGTCTTGGCGACGGCTCAATCAATTTAGCTCAAAACATCACTATAGCATCTAGAAGGTGTTGTGACTGATTTTGATCAAATTCGGGCTTGCTTGTCTCCGTGGCTGATGGCAGGAGCGATCCGCTCTAAGAGAGAGTTTGCCGCTTGCGAAAGCCTGAGAAAAGGTTCCTGTGCACTTGCAAGATGGTGGCGCAGGGGTTCCTTCAGCGGTGAAGATAGTTGCGATGATGAGTGCGGACTGTCCGAGATTGTATGCGTTGAAAATATCTTCACCACGGCGTCTTCCTCCGGACAGATGATCGGCTCTCTGATCTTGAGGGGCTGGTGGTCAAGTTTGTATCCGAAATTCCGGCCACCACCTTATTTAGGAACTTCCACACAATGATGTGCCTTTCATTTTAGGTGATATGCGGTTGTTTTGGGCAAATTGATAATTCGAAAGCTGATACTCATTTAAAATTGTTGACTCGATGAATTGGCCTCGTCATGCTGTATGTCAATACATATGTGCTGACATACAGCACAAACAACAAGGAGTGAAATCATGAAAAAGAATACGACACTTGCAATTGCAGTGGGTCTTGCGGGCGCAGCCTTGGCTCCAACTGCATCATTCGCGCAGAGCGCGACGGTTCAGCAGATTATGGATCGCGGGACTATGTTGTGCTCTGGCCACAACGGTAGCTACTTCGGTTTTGTCGAAGTGAACGACAAGAACGAATGGAAGGGTCTTGATATCGACCTTTGCCGTGCAATGACCACCGCGATTCTTGGTGATCCAGACAAGGCGCAAATTGTGCCGCTTAGCTGGGCCCAACGTTTCCCTGCACTTCAGTCCGGCGATGTCGATATCATTATTAAGGCGACAGGTTGGACAATGGGCCGCGATACAGAGCTTGGTCTTCAGTTCAGCTTGCCTTACTTCTTTGGTGGGACACAGTTCATGGTCCACGGTGATCTGGGTATCTCGGACTCGTCCGGCCTCGAAGGCGGTACCGTTTGTGTTGAAGCGGGTACAACGATTGAACGTATTTCCGCAAACTACCTTCAGACCGCTGGCGTTGAGCACACCATGGTGTCCTACGAAAGCGCGGCTGAACTTCGTGCGGCATATCTTGCAAATCGCTGTGATGCCTTTGCGGGTTGGGGCCCAAGTCTGGCGGTTCTACGCGCGACCGAACTCGATAACCCAGACGCACACGTCATTCTGAATGACCAACTCTCGAGCGAGCCAATCGCAGCAGCAATGCGTCAAGGCGATGAAGGTTTCGTTGATATGGCGAACTGGACAATCGCGGCGCTTTTGATTGCCGAAGAAGAAGGCGTCACCTCTGCGAATGTCGAAGAAATGGCCGCAACACCTCCGAACCCTAAGGTGGCACGCCTTCTTGGTGTTGAACCGGGAATGGGCGAGCGTCTTGGCATCCGTGATACTTGGGCGCGTGAAATGATCGCAGCAGTTGGTAACTTCGGTGAAATCTACGATCGAAACCTCGGTTCTGAAAGCCCGTACAATCTTGAGCGTGGCTTGAACAATCTCTGGAGCCACGGCGGCGTTCTTTACGCTCCGATCCTTGACTAAACAGTATATGGACCGCCCAATCGATATTGGGCGGTTCACTTATATTTGGGGGCTAATATGACGACAACAGAAGTGCTTCGAAAGAAGAGTAGACAGCGAAAAATTACGATACAAGTATTGCTTGTTATCATCTCAATCATAGCGATTTGGGGGGCAGTGAGCAGTGCCCAAGTCAACCTTGCTGCGCTAGGAATTACGAACGGTTTTGGGTTTTTAGATCGCAGTACAGGCTGGGACTACAGCTTTTCTCTGGTCGAGCGATCCATCAATGATCCCTATTCAAAGACTTTGGTAATAGGATTTCAAAATACGATTTTCGTCGGTTTTATTTCCATCTTTTTTGCAACGATTTTTGGCTTCATCATCGGAACTGGACGCGATTCATCCCATCCTGGCGTGAAGGCCGCCGCAACAGTTTTTGTACAAACGTTCCGTAATATTCCTTTGATTTTGCAAGGCGTTTTCCTTTACTCAGTTCTCATACATTTCCCAGGACCGCGCCAATCCATGTCATTCGCTGACAGTGTATTTTTGTCAAATCGTGGGCTTATGTTGCCAGGCTTAAATGTATCGCCTAGCGTCGCGGTCGCTTTGATTTTGGCCATAGCTAGCGTGGCTGTGCTTTTGGTGTGGAGAAAGGTGCCTTTGCTGCGTGGTTTGATAATTTGGATTGCTGCGGCCATCTCGATGTCTGTGATTGTTGCGTTTGTGATGCGTCCCGAGGGTGAGCCGTTGTTGTCAATCCCATCATTGAAAGGGCTTCGATTTAATGGGGGCATAACCGTTTCTATTGAACTCGTAGCGATGATCACAGCGATCACATTGTACGGAAGTGCGTATATCGCAGAAGTTGTGCGCGGTGGCCTCAAACAAGTGCCCAGTGGTTTGATTGAAGCGGGGCAGGCTGTGGGACTAACACAAGGTCAAATTTGGCACCGCATCAAGATGCCCATGTCGCTACGCAGCATCATTCCGCCATTGGGCAATCAGTGGATTTTCATCATGAAAGCCACCACCATCGGTATCGCTATTGGCTTTAGTGATATGTTCTACATTGTATCGAATTCCATTACGCAATCTGGGCAGACGCTTGAACTTATCTTCTTGTTGATGGCGGCGTTTCTTACCGTGAATTTTTCAATCTCAATTTTTACGAATTGGTTGAACAATCGACTAAAGCTAAAGGCACACTAAGATGGCACATACTCAAAAATTATCTCCCAACCGCTTTCACGCCTATATGGCGTCTTTCTCAAAACGCGCTTTCGGGACCCCATCCGCAGCAGTTTTGTCCATCGTCATTTTTGGCGCTCTCGGGTATTGGACTTGGCTTGCGGTTGATTGGGCCATTTTTCGAGCGGTGTGGTCCGCCGAAAATGTTGCCCACTGTACCGAAGAGGCGGGTGCCTGTTGGTCTGTGATTGATGCGCGCCATCGCCTGATCCTCTTCGGTCTTTATCCCTATGAGGAACATTGGCGATCTACATTTGCTTGCCTGTCCATTATTGCGACAGTGATCATTTCTTGTTTTCCGGCCACCTGGACGGCGAAGCGACTCACAAGCCTTTGGGTGGCAGGATTTGCTGCATATTATCTCCTGATGGAAGGGAGCTTGCTGGGCCTTGCGCAGGTTACAACGGATGGGTGGGGCGGGCTTTCCCTCACGTTATTTCTGTTTGCGTCTGTTGTTCTATTGGGCATGCCTATGGGGCTTGGCTTGGCGTTGATGCGCCGCTCTGAGATGCCTGTTGTGCGTAGCTTTGCGGTGATCGTGATCGATACAATTCGTTCATTGCCTCTTTTGACTACACTGTTTACCGCGGCTGTCGTCGTTCCAATCCTTTTGCCAAGCTGGCTTGAAGGTGACAAGATTTGGCGCGTTATCATCGCGTTTTCTTTGTTCTTTGGCTGTTATCAGGCCGAAGTTTTCAGAGGCGGTTTTCAGGCCATTCCGAAAGGGCAATTCGAAGCCGGCAAGGCCCTTGGTATAGGGTATTGGAAGATCATGGCGCGCATCATTTTGCCGCAAGTGTTCCGCCATGCTTTGCCAAGTACCATCAATATGGTTGTTGTGACGTTTAAAGAGACAGCCATCGTGATCATCATCGGCTTCTTTGATGTACTGGCATCGGCCAAGGCTGCTTTCGGGACAGGCGAGTGGGCGCCGCATTACATGGAGGTCTATGTCTTTGTCGGTGCGATATATTGGACATTCATCTTTTCGCTCGGCCAGTATGGCGAGTATTTGAAAGGAAGAATGGCCTTATCGACGCACTAGCGACCTAGGAGGTGCAAAGAAAAGGGGCGAAGAGGTAAAACCCGCTTCGCCCCTTTTCTATTGGATCAAGTGTTGGGTATTACGAATTCAAATATCCAGCAATGAGTGCAACAAAGGCCCCGATGTGCACGACCATCAGCGCTCGGTCCCTCCACATAAATCCAACGACAAACCACAGCACGATACCGATGACAAAGGCCGCAATATTCCACGGCACGATATTCATCCCCGTCAAGGCATATCCAATAAGTTGCACGACCGTCGCAATCCATTTGATCACATCTACGCGTTCCATATCTTTACTCTTTCGTTATTTCGTTAGGGATCACAACGCATCAATTGGCACAGTAAGCGTCATGTTACCGTCTTTATCTTTGGGAACTTCGCCGGCGCGCATATTGACTTGGAGCGACGGAATAATCAGTTTTGGCATGCCAAGGGTCGCGTCGCGGGCTTCGCGCATGGAGACGAACTCTTCACGAGACGCCCCTTCACCAACATGGATATTCGCTTTCTTTTGTGCGCCGATGGTCGTCTCCCAACGGATTGCGCGCCCATTGGGGCCGTAGTCGTGACATACAAACAGTCGCATTTCTTCAGGGAGAGCAAGAACGCGTTCGATTGAATCGAACAACTCACCGGCATCGCCTCCAGGAAAATCCGCCCGCGCGGACCCGCCATCTGGCATGAATAATGTATCACCCGTAAAGACCGCATCCCCTATGACATGCACCATACAGGCCGGCGTATGTCCGGGCGTATGCATGGCAAAACAAGTCATTTTTCCGACATTATAAACCTGATTGTCCGTGAACAGACAGTCGAACTGTGTGCCGTCCCGTTGGAATTCGGTGCCAGCATTAAAGATCTTTCCAAAGGTTTCTTGCACAGTCAGGATATGTTCACCGATCCCGATTTTACCGCCCAGTTTTTTCTGTATATAGGGCGCGCCAGATAGGTGATCTGCGTGAACATGTGTTTCAATAATCCATTCAAGTCTAAGCCCGCGTTCGGTTATGAATGCGATGATCTGATCCGCGGTATCAAAGCTGAGGCGTGCAGCCGCGTAATCAAATTGCATGACAGCATCAATGACCGCGCAAGACGTGCTTGCGGGGTCTTTGATGACATAGCTTATTGTGTTGGACTGCGCATCGAAGAATGCCGTTACGTCTGGCTTTTGATCCAGAGATGCAATTGGATGTTCCATGCCCGTCTTCCTTTTCTAATCGAGAGTTACAGCGCCTTTTGGTGTACTTAGATCAAAGGACAACGCGGCGGGGCCCTCGCTGACATTGGCCAAGTGATCGACCTTGAGTGCTTTCAAAACTTCCAACAGTTCAGACGGGTTTGGGTGGGCCAATTGAACCTTGTCCAAGGTCACGCCCAAATCTTGTTGGCCTGTGCTTGGATGGGGCCCTGGCGACCATTCGATGAACGCAGGCAACAAACCTCCCATCGGCAAGCTTCCGTCTTTTGGTACAGTCAAACGCCATGAGCGATCACCGCGCGTGAACAGTACCACTTCGCCCAGATCCACGGGGCTCGCGGCGATGACCGCATCCAGATCGTCGGTCCCAACGACCCAGCACAATGCACGAGGACGGGTTTTTAGGCGGGCTTGGGTGGCACGGTCATCCAGCGTGAACCAACGTACCCGTCCTGGATCGGCTGGTGCGTCGGGATCGATCGCGATAAGTTCAAAGAAGCTCTCGTTGCCTGATTGCATCACACAATTATGCGTGCTCATCGCGTCGTGTTTGCCGCCGCGTGGAACTTCGACGCCAAGGACGTCCTTCAGGCTTTCGATACCTTGCTCCAAGCTGTCGGCGCCAATCGCAAAGTGGTCAATTTTGTTGTGCATTTGGGCACTCCGTTTTGATGGTAAACTATGAATTCAAAAGAGGTAACGCGGCCTGCAGGTCTGCTTTCAGGCTATCTGTGTCTTCAAGGCCGATGTTAAACCGCACCAAGGCACCGGTCTCAGTCCAAGCTTTCGCGCTGCGCATGGGGTCAACGGGCAATACAAGGCTCTCGTATCCACCCCAGCTCACGCCGATACCAAAATGATGCAGGGCGTCGACAAAATCGCGGATTTGTGCCGCGCTGCAGGGGTGAAAAATCACGGAGAACAGACCTGCGGCGCCGGTGAAGTCACGCTTCCAGAAATCGTGGCCGGGGCAACTCTCAAAGGCTGGGTGCAGAACAGTCTTTACTTGTTTTTGTTGTCCCAGCCATGTCGCGATTTCACGGCCGGCCTTGTCAAAATACTCCATGCGGACCTTAAGCGTTCTAAGCCCGCGCAAGGCGAGGAAAACTTCGTGTGATCCTGGCTTGTCGCCGATTGCAAAAACGGTCTTACGTATCTGATCATGGTACATGGTATTGCTCGCGATCATGCCCATCATGCAATCTGAATGCCCGCTGATGTATTTTGAGCAAGAGGCGACCACGACATCGCAGCCCAGATCAAGGGGTTTGCAAAACAACGGCGTGGCCCAAGTGCTATCGATAATCGAGGGGATAGAGGCATCGCGTGCGGCTTTTGCAATGGCCGGAATGTCAGGTATTTCAAAGGTGCCCGACCCTGGGGCTTCGAGCATAATGGCGCAGGTTGTTTCACGAATTAAATCGTAGATATCTGTGCCGATCATGGGATCGTAGTATTCAATCTCAACGCCCATGCGGCTCAAAACGCCATCACAAAAGGCGCGCGTGTTGCCGTAGACGTGATCGGCGACCAATAGGTGTTTTCCCGGGGCAACGAATGTCATCAACGCCGTAGAGATGGCCGCCACGCCGGATGATGTTAAGGTGACACCGCGTGCGTTTTCGAGATTGGCAAGTAGCGCTTCCAGTTGAAATGAGGCGTCATTTCCATACCGCCCATAGTAAAGGGTACCGGATGCGTAGCGCGCATCGCGTGCGCTCTCAAAACTTGCCATACTGTCAAAGACAATCGTCGAGCCAAGCTCAATAGGCATGTTAACATGACGACCATCGACACGGGGAGGCCTACCGTTTTGCACGAGAGCATCGGCGTTATTTCTTGTATCTGAAGGCATGGAATAATCTCGCTTAATATAGACGTTCTGAGGATGACATCCCAGATCTACTGTGTCAATATGCAGAAAATATGTTCACTATAGCAGCACGTGAGAGTTGAATGCCTAAGATTGAAACAAAGATTACTGCAAGCCACTGGGGCGTTGGTGTCGCTGTGGTTGAAGATGAAAAAATTCAATCGGTCGCTGGGCATTGCGAGGATCCAAATCCGTCGCGGATCAACGATAATATCGCAAGCAGCTTGCATGGCGATGCGCGTATCACGCGTCCAGCCGTGCGCAAATCATGGCTTGAGAACGGTCCCGAAGGGCGCGGTACAAGCGGCGAAACAGCACGCGGTCGCGATGGCTTTGTCGAAGTCAGTTGGGATACGGCTCTCGATTTGATTGCCAAAGAACTTAGACGTATTCGTGAGGCGTATGGGAATGGAGCAATTTTTGCCGGTTCATATGGTTGGTCAAGCGCCGGACGCTTTCATCACGCCCAGAGTCAACTGAAGCGTTTTTTGAACACGCAGGGCGGGTTCGTGCGTTCAGAGGGTAACTATAGCTATAATGCGGCCCTTGTCCTGATGCCGCATATCGTTGGGCCGTACCGACAACATGTTGTGGACGCGACCCGCTGGCCGGTCATTGCCAAACACAGCGATCTTGTTGTGTGTTTTGGTGGCATCGCACAGCGCAATACTCAAGTCAGCGATGGTGGCGTTGCGCGTCATCGGATGAAAGATAACTTGACCCTATGCAAGGACGCGGGCGTTGAGTTTGTCAACATCAGCCCATTGCGCAGCGATATCTTAGAGACACTTGATGCTGTCTGGATGCCACCATTGCCGGGTTCTGACACTGCATTGATGTTGGGGCTCGCGCATACCTTGCTAACCGAAGGTCTGCATGATGTTTCGTTTTTGGATAAATACACCGTCGGCTTTGACCGCGTCGCAGCGTACATTCTGGGCAAAACCGATGGCCAGCCAAAAGACGCCGCTTGGGCTGCGGCACAATCGGGAATCGACGCCGAAGACATTGCGGCCCTCGCTCGAAAAATGGCGTCGTCCCGTACGATGATCAGTATTGCCGCGGGGGTACAGAGGGCAGATTATGGCGAACAACCCCTTTGGATGGGAGTGACTTTGGCAGCGATGCTGGGGCAAATCGGCTTACCTGGTGGCGGATATGTGATTGGGTACGGCGTGAACGCGAACATCGGGAATGTAGAGCGCCCATTTCGGTGGGGCGCCTTTTCACAACTCAAGAACCCGCACGATGACTTTATCCCAGTCGCGATGATTTCCGAGATGTTACTAAGTCCCGGGAAAAGCTATGATTACAACGGGCGTAAACGGAAATTCCCCCATGCGCGTATGGTCTGGTGGGCCGGAGGAAACCCTTTTCATCATCACCAAGACCTGAATAGGTTACACGAGGCGTTCCAGGCCCCCGACACCGTGATTGTGAATGAGCTGAATTGGACCGCAACCGCGCGTCATGCGGATATCGTTTTGCCGATTGCGTCTGCGCAAGAACGTACAGACTTTGGCGCAGGGAAATCAGACAATGCCCTTGTTCCGATGCCAGCATTAATCAAGCCGGTGGGCGAGGCGCGGATGGAATATGACATCTATGCAGACCTCGCAGGGCGTCTTGGAAATGCCGAGGCGTTTACGGAGGGGCGCAGCAGTGAAGACTGGTTGCGGTGCATTTGGCAACAAACGCAATCTACGGCTTCGAAGGCCGGTATTGATCTGCCGAACTGGGATGAATTTATCTCTGGGGACGTTGTGCATGTGCCAGATCCAGCGCCTGAGCAAGTATTTCTGGACAAATTTCGTGCCGATCCGGTGGCAAATCCCTTGTCGACCCCAAGCGGCCGCATCGAGCTATTCTCGCAAACCATTGCGTCGTTTGGTCGCCCTGACTGCCCAGGCCATGCGGCGTGGTTCGCGCCACGGGATGTGGCAGCCGGAGCGGAACAAAAATACCCACTGTATATGTTGTCGGGGCAACCAAAAACGCGGTTGCACAGCCAGCTTGATAATGGCGACTATAGTAAAAGCCATAAGATCAAGGATCGCGAGCCGGTGCTGCTTCATCCAAGAGATGCGGCTGAGCGTGGGATTGAGCATGGAGATATCGTTGAGCTCTACAATGAACGCGGGCGTTGTCTTGCTGGTGCAAAAATAACCGATGAAGTCCGCGAGGGCTGTGTCTTTTTGTGGACGGGAGCTTGGTATGATCCCGATTTCAATGCGCCGCAAAACCGTGATCGACATGGAAATCCGAATGTTTTAACCCATGATCTTCGCACATCGTCCCTTAGTCAAAGCACGGCGGCACATTCAACCTTGTTGAATGTACGTAAGTTTGAAGGTGTATTGCCAAAAATCACGGCTCATTCAGCTCCTGACTTCCTGTTTCGGAATGAACCTGATACTTGATACGTATCGGAGGATGAACCAATGACAGATACGCCGCCTAAGACGCCCAAAGTTGACTCTACCCTCTCCAAGGGATTGAGCATTCTTGAAAACTTGGCACATGCCCCATCAGGCAAGGGCGTTACCGAGTTATCGGTGGAGTTGGGTCTTACGAAATCTAACACATTTCGCCTTTTGCAGAGTCTCACAACACTTGGATATGTCAAGCACTTGGAAAGCAAAGCTTATGCCGCGACGTTGAAGACGTGGCAAATTGGACGAGCTTCGGTTGATAATTTGAACCTGCGCGAACTGGCCGCGCCTGAGATGTCATTCCTGTCCAAGGAAACCGGCGAGACGATTTATCTGGCCGTTCCTGAACATCTTGGGATCGTCTATATAGATAAGATTGAGAGCCAAAAACCCATCCGGTCTTGGAGCCCGATTGGCGGCGAAGCGCCGATTCATTGCGTGGGTACCGGGAAGGCCATCTTGGCGGCGAATTATGGTAGCATGCGCGAACGCATTAAGGGGCAACTGACCCGACATACGGAAAAGACAATATCCTCTATTGCGGCCCTTGATGATGATATGAATGCGACGCTTGCCCGAGGATATGCCGTAGACCAAGGCGAATTTCGCGAGCGCATTTGGAGTCTTGGGGCAGCGATTACGCTTCCCAGTGGAGAAAGCATAGCGTCGTTGGGGATTTCGTTGCCAGATGTGAGTATGCCCGAAAACGGGTTAGATAGATATGGATCTTTGGTTGCCAATTGCGCCGAAAGCGTATCTGCGAAACTGGCGCGCCGCTAAATTTCACTTGATCTAACTGTTTCGCGCCTTCTTTGTAGAGTGCGCGAAACAGAGTTTTTTAGCCCTTCTTTTCAGGAAATTCGACTGAACCGCCTTGTTTTTCCCAAGTGGAGAAACCTTCTTTGAGGTGAGCCGCTTCAAACCCCATGTCTTGGAGCGTGGCAACTGTTAGCGACGAGCGCCAACCTGAGGCGCAATGGAAGACAAACTTTTTATCTTCTCCAAAGATGTCCTTGAAATATGGGCTGTCTGGATCGACCCAGAATTCGATCATGCCACGCGGCGCGTGAAAGCTGCCAGGAATAAAACCTGTGCGCTGGCGTTCACGTGGGTCGCGAATGTCAACCACGACAACATTTGGATTTTCGAGCATCGCGATGAGGTCGGCGGTTTCGACTTCCTCAATGCGCGCTCTTGCGGCTTTCACCATGTCAGATGATGACAATTTGAGCTTTTTCATAAAGACCTCCGTGCTGATATATAGAACTTGTATATCATATATTGACACAGAGGAGAAGCTGTTGCAACCTTTCTTCAATCGCAGCCATTCCGTTTGAGGTAGGGAATCTATATGAGTGCACAAAATGCAATTTCGCTTTGGAACGCCACGGCGATTGAAGAAGATTTTCATGCGCCGCTCGATACGCAAGGTATCTTGGATGTCGTGATTATCGGCGGTGGGTTCACCGGGTTATCATCAGCGCTTCATTGCGCCGAGCAGGGACTGTCGGCGCATGTGCTTGAGGCGAATCAAATCGGTTTCGGTGGGTCAGGACGCAACTGTGGGCTGGTAAATGCCGCGCTTTGGTTGCCACCCCAAAAAGTGCGTGAGAAATTGGGACCGGTATATGGTCCGCGTTTCATCGATATGTTCGGTCAAGGCCCAGGGTATGTGTTTTCTCTAATTGAAAAGCACCAAATCCGCTGTGAAGTGACCAAAACTGGGACAATTCATGGTGCGCATGCCCCTTCAGGTTTTCGCGACCTACAGGACCGCCACAAAGAGTGGCAGCGCCTGGGTCAGCCAGTGGATCTGCTATCGCGTGAGGAGGTATCCGAGAAATTGGGCACGACTGTGTTCCATGGTGGCCTTTTGGATCACCGCGCCGGCACGATAAACCCAATGGGCTATGTGCGAGGACTTGCACGTGCGGCGCTCGGAGCCGGTGCGAAAATAAGCACCAAGGTCCGCGCGACCAAATTATCCAAAGAAGGTGATCTGTGGATCGTTGAAACGGATAAGGGCACAGTGAAAGCTAAGGCGGTTGTTCTGGGAACCAACGCTTACACGGATGACCTATGGCCAGGCTTGAAGCAGAACTTTACGTTGATCAATTACTTTCAACTCGCCACCAAGCCGCTGGGGCCAGAGGCCGCGCATATTATGCCCGAAAAACAGGGTTTGTGGGATACCGGTCAGATCATGTTTAATGTGCGCCGCGATGCATACGATCGCCTGCTGATTGGATCTATGGGTAAGGTCATGGGTGATATTAATGGCGGCGTTTCACAGCGTTGGGCGCGCAAACAAATCGCGCGTTTGTTCCCAACACTTGGCCCCGTCGAGTTCGAAGAGGCGTGGACAGGGCAAATTGCAATGACACCAGATCATCTGCCCCGCATTCATGAGCTTGATAAAAATCTATTCACGCCAATTGGTTACAATGGTCGTGGTATCACAACCGGTACGATGTTTGGGCGCACGATGTCGCAATTATTGACCGGCATGGATCGTGCAGATCTGCCGCTACCTATGACGGACCCATCGACAGTGAAATCTGCTCCTGTCTTTTCGCGCTTGTACCAAACGGCGTTCACAGCAAAACAAATCTTGAAAGCAATTTGACTATGACACTGGCTTCTACACGCGTCGGCGTGGATATCGGCGGCACCTTTACGGATGTTGCATTGCAACATGCGGGCGGGCTTTCGACGTGCAAAGTTCTGACCAACTACACTCAACCTGAACAGGCGATTTTGGATGGAATTGCCTTGGCTTCCAAACAGGCTGGGATCGAATTGTCTGATATTGATCAAGTGATCCACGGCACCACTTTGGTGACGAACTCTTTGATTGAGCGTCGCGGAGCAAAGCTGGCGTTTATCACGACCGAAGGTTTTCGCGACGTCATCGAAATGCGTTCTGAAAATCGGTTTGAGCAGTATGACCTGAACCTTAACCTGCCAAAGCCGATGGTGCCTCGTCAGGATCGTTTCACATTGAATGAACGGATCGGCGCAAGTGGCGAGGTCCTGTTGCCGCTTGAGCAAGACGACGTGGACGCAATGGTACAAACCATTCTGGCCGGCGACTTTGAAGCCGTCGCGATTGGGTTGATGCACTCCTATGCCAATGATGCGCACGAACGTCAGATGGCGGATGCATTGCGTACTGCGGCCCCTGATTTGTCGATTTCGATCTCATCTGTGATTTCGCCACAAATGCGCGAACTGCCACGGTTTAATACAGTGATCGCAAACGCATATGTACAACCACAGGTCGCGGATTATCTTGGACGTTTGGTCGCCCGCCTTCGTGGCGCCGGCGTCGCGGCCCCAGTCTTTATGTTACATTCTGGGGGTGGTTTGATTTCGGTAGAAACAGCCGCAGAACAGCCTGTCCGTCTGCTTGAATCTGGTCCCGCAGGGGGCGCAATTTTTGCCGCCGATTTTGCGCGGGCGCATGATCTCGACAAAGTCTTGAGCTTTGATATGGGGGGCACCACTGCCAAGATTTGCTTGATCGAAGATGGTGCGCCCAAGACGGCGAATACCTTCGAAGTCGCGCGTACATATCGTTTCAAAAAAGGCTCGGGCATGACCGTGTCCACACCCGTTGTTGAAATGGTCGAGATCGGCGCGGGAGGCGGTTCAATTGCGTCCATCGACAGCATGAACCGAATCCAAGTTGGACCTCGATCCGCGGCCTCAGAGCCAGGCCCGGCGTGCTATGGCCGAGGCGGAGAAGAGCCAACTGTGACGGATGCGAACCTGCTTTTGGGTCGCCTTGATCCAAACAATTTCGCGGGAGGTGCGATCCAACTGCACCCTGACGCATCGGACACTGCCGTGGCTGCGAAACTTGGCGAAACTTTGAGTATTACAAGCAGCGACGCCGCCTTTGGTGTTACTGAAATGGTTGACGAAAACATGGCCAACGCGGCGCGTGTTCACACGGTTGAAAATGGCCGTGATATTGAACATTTTACCATGATCGGTTTCGGAGGTGGGGCACCGCTTCATGCCTGTCGTCTCTGTGAAAAACTCGGCATACGTGATTTGATCATTCCGCCAGGTGCGGGTGTTGGTTCTGCGATTGGCTTCCTGAAGGCCCCCTTCAGTTATGAAGCTACGCGCGGATTGTTTCAGCAACTCGCTGATTTCAATGGCGCTGCAGTGAACTCAGCTTTGGCTGAGCTGGAGCAAGAGGCCCGCGCTTTTGTTGAAGCAGGGGCCAAGGACGCGGATACCTCATCTAAACTGACTGCGTTTATGCGATATGCGGGGCAGGGTTGGGAAATCCCAGTGTCCCTACCGTACAAACCGTTTGCGGACTCGGATAAATCAGAGATCCAAGATGCGTTTGAAGCCGCATATGAAATGTTGTTTGGCCGGACCATCGATGGGCTTGCGATTGAAATCACCAACTGGTCGCTTGTGGTTGCATCCGTGCTGCCTGATGTTGCAAAGGCCGCGCATTTCGCATCGGGAGATGCAGCAACAGAGCGACGGACACGTCAATTCTATGACGCTGCACTGCGAAGCACCGTGGATGCGCGCGAAGTAGAGCGTAGCGAAATGAGCGCTGGGAAATCTGTCGCAGGCCCCGCCGTGATTATCGAAAATGAGACCACCACAATTGTCACATCCGCCTATACGGCGATTGGCCAAGGCGACGGCAGCTTGCTGCTGCGCCGCAAGGGAGACGCACTATGAGCCCGACAGCAATCGATTATCAAATCATGTGGAACCGCTTGATTGCGGTTGTCGAAGAACAAGCCACGACATTGATCCGAACCGCTTTTTCAACCTCAGTGCGCGAAGCGGGCGATTTGTCGGCAGGGCTTTTTGATCGCCAAGGCCGAATGATGGCGCAGGCGGTCACCGGCACGCCAGGTCACGTGAACGCAATGGCCGAGAGCGTGACGCATTTTGTACGTGAGCTGGGACTGGATAACGTATTTGAAAACGACGTTTTCATCACCAACGACCCATGGCTTGGCACGGGGCACCTTCACGACATTACGGTTGTGTCGCCAACGTTTCGCAACGGCCAACACATCGGTTTCTTTGCCTGTACTGCGCATGTTGTGGATATTGGTGGTCGGGGTTTTGGGCCTGACGCGAACGAAGTGTATGAAGAGGGTCTCTTGATCCCGATCATGAAGTTCGCCGAACGGGGAAACGTGTCCAAGGATCTTATCCGTATGGTGCGCTCTAACGTGCGTGAACCGGATCAAGTGGTCGGCGATCTTTATTCTCTAGCGGCCTGTAACGAGGCAGGGGATCGCCGCTTACAGACCATGATGGGCGAATTTGGCATCTCTGATCTGGAGGGTCTGTCGGATTTCGTGATTGAGACATCGCGCAAAGCCACCCATGAGGCCATCGCCAAAGTTCCCGATGGCACGTTTCGTCATTCTATGCAGGTGGATGGGTATGATGCACCGGTCAATATGGTTGTGCGTTTGGATGTCGCTGGGGATAAAATCAAAGCCGATTTTGATGGTACCTCAGGCATGAGCCGCTTTGGCGTAAACGTTCCCGAGGTCTACACACGTGCCTATGCGTGCTATGGCTTGAAATGCGCGATTGCGGCAGAGGTGCCGAATAACTCGGGTTCACTTGAACCCTTTGAAATTACCGCTCCTGAGGGATGCATCTTGGCCGCGCGTCGACCTGCTCCGGTTTCGGTGCGCCATGTCTTGGGACATTTGGTGCCTGATGTGGTGCTGGGCGCTTTGCACCAAGCGATGCCCGACACAGTTCCCGCCGAGGGGGCAAGCGCACTTTGGAATATCCAAATTTCGGCACGCGCCAGTGACCCCGCAAGCGGTTTGCCGAATGCCGAGGTCCTGATGTTCAACTCTGGCGGGACAGGGGCCCGCCCAACATTGGACGGATTGTCTGCGACGGCCTTCCCATCTGGTGTGTCGACGATGAGCGTCGAAGCGACCGAGCACGTTGGCCCGATCACAGTGTGGCGAAAAGATCTTCGTGAGGGATCAGGCGGGGCGGGGGCCTTTCGGGGCGGCCTTGGTCAGAACATCGAAATCGAACCCCGCGAAGGCTATGACTTTTACTTTAACGCCATGTTCGATCGGGTGGAAAATCCCGCGCGCGGTCGCGAAGGTGGCCATGCGGGTGCCAAGGGACAGGTCGAACTTTCAGATGGCACCAAGATGAGAAGCAAGGGGCGCCAGTTGGTCAAAAATGGCCAACGTCTCAAACTCAGCCTCCCAGGAGGGGGCGGATATGGCGCGCCAAGCGCGCGCGACAAAACGGAAGTGGCCCAAGATCTGGCCGCTGGATTCATCACAGAAGAGCAAGCGACCGGCGTTTACGGTCTGAAAAAGTAGGACATGACATGAGCAAACAACCAATCGCATTGGTCACGGGCGCCGCCCAAGGGATCGGCTATGCCTGTGCAGAAGCCATCGCAGAAGATGGTGCAAAGGTGATTTTGGCAGATATCAACGCCGAAGGTGTCGCGGCAGCGGCCGAAAAACTTGGTGGTGGTGCCGTTGGCATGGCCTGTGACATGGGGGATCCTGCGCAGATCGAAGCCATGTTCGACGCAATCGAAGCAGAGCATGGCCCTGTTGAAATTCTTGTGAACAACGCGGGCATCGCGATGCCGGGAGATTTTCTTGAAACGTCGCTCGAGAGCTTTCAAAAGGTGATCGACGTTAATCTCACTGGGACGTTCCTTGCACTTCAACGTGCTGCAAAAACCATGGCCGCCAATAACATTGAGGGCGCGATTGTGAATATGTCGTCCATCAATGCGGTCGTCGCAATCCCGTCAATCCCTGCGTATTGTGCCTCAAAGGGCGGTGTGATGCAGTTGACCAAGGCGACGGCGCTGGCATTGGCTCCGCACAATATTCGGGTGAATGCTGTTGGACCTGGTTCGATCGATACCGAAATGATGGCCGGCGTGAATGCAAACCCAGAAGCCATGAAAATGGTTATGTCGCGTACGCCTCTGAAACGTGTCGGCGAGCCACGTGATATTGGCGATGCCGTCGCATTTCTCGCGAGCAAAAAAGCCAAATATATCACTGGCGAAACCATCTATGTGGATGGTGGGCGCATTGGTATGAACTACACGTGCTGAGGTAAATGATGTCGAAATACCCACAAACCTATGCCGATTGGCAGGCGGATCCCGCGGCCTTTTGGGCCAATGCCGCTAAAGCAATTGATTGGTTCACCCCGCCGACGTCCACGTTCAATTCCGACAAAGGCGCCTATGGGCGTTGGTTTGATGGGGCGACATGCAATACCTGTTACAACTGCGTTGATCGCCATGTCGAAGCCGGCCACGGCGACCGCGCGGCTGTTATTTATGATAGCCCTGTTACGGGAACCGCGAAAACCTATTCCTATGCCCAAACCAAGGACGAGGTCAGCGCGTTGGCGTCTGTTCTGCGTGGGCTAGGCGTCACCAAAGGTGATCGTGTTATTATATACATGCCAATGGTGCCTGAGGCGATCTTTGCGATGCTGGCCTGTGCGCGCCTTGGTGCGATCCATTCGGTTGTATTCGGTGGTTTTGCTGCGCGCGAATTGGCAACCCGAATTGACGATGCTGCTCCAAAAGCGATCATTTCGGCGTCCTGTGGGATCGAGCCAAATCGGGTGATCGCCTATAAGCCGTTATTGGATGAAGCGATTGAAATCGCATCGGCCAAGCCTGATCACTGTGTGATCTTGCAACGCGATACCCAGACATGTGAGCTGATCGAAGGGCGCGATGTTGATTACGCGCAATCGGTTCAATCTGCCATTGCGGCTGGCGAGGGTACAGAATGTGTGCCGGTCGAGGCGACTGATCCGCTTTATATCCTTTATACATCGGGCACGACGGGCCAGCCCAAAGGCGTTGTTCGCGACAATGGCGGGCATATGGTCGCGCTGCGTTGGTCGATGGAGTATCACTATGATATCAAACCGGGAGAAACCTTCTGGGCCGCCTCTGATGTGGGTTGGGTCGTTGGCCATTCCTATATCTGCTACGGACCATTGCTGAATGGCAGTGCAACGGTTGTCTTTGAGGGCAAACCCGTTGGCACACCGGATGCTGGGGCGTTCTGGCGCGTGATCCAAGACCACAAAGTCGCGGCGATGTTCACCGCACCGACCGCGCTTCGCGCGATCAAAAAGGTTGATCCCTCGGGGCTGCTTATTCAGGATTACGATCTAAGCAACTTCAGGACCTTGTTCTTGGCGGGTGAACGATCTGATCCGGCGACGATTGAATGGGCGCAGGAGAAACTCGACCGTCTTGTTATCGACCATTGGTGGCAAACCGAAACCGGATGGGCCATGTCTGGCAACCCTGTGGGGCTGGGGGCATTTCCGATCAAGCTTGGTTCACCTGGGAAACCAATGCCTGGTTACGATATCCGTGTGCTGGATGACGAGGGTAACGCTGTAGAAGCTGGTACGTTGGGGAATATCGTCTGCAAGCTACCGTTGCCCCCTTCGGGATTTCCTACATTGTGGAATGCTGAAGAGCGTTTCCGATCCTCCTATATGGAGGAGTTCCCTGGGTATTATGCGACATCTGACGCTGGTATGATCGACGAAGACGGATATGTTTTTATCATGGCGCGCACAGATGACATCATCAATGTCGCAGGGCACCGGTTGTCCACCGGCGCGATGGAGGAAGTTATCTCGGGGCATGAAGACATCGCCGAATGCGCAGTGGTGGGTGCAGCCGATGCGCTTAAGGGACAGATGCCGCTCGGATTTTTTGTTGTGAACGATGGTGTGGATCGCGACCCTGCTGACTTGGAAAAAGAACTGGTTCAGTTGGTCCGTGCCAAGATTGGCGCAGTTGCGGCGTTTAAATTGGCTGTGCCGGTAAAACGTTTGCCCAAAACGCGATCAGGCAAAGTGTTGCGTGGGACGATGCAAAAAATCGCAAACGGCAAGACTTACAAGATACCCGCAGCGATTGATGACACAATGATTTTAACCGAAATCCACGAGGCGCTTGGCGCACGAAACTTGATTGGAAAACCCAATGATTGAACGCATTCACACATCTGAACGCATGAGCAAAATCGTCAAACACAACGGTGTCGCCTACCTTTGTGGTCAAGTCGGCGCGGGTGACAGCGTCGCCGAGCAAACCGCTGACTGTCTGGCGCGTGTAGATGCGCTTCTTGCGGAGGCAGGCTCAGACCGCGAACACATTCTTCAGGCTGTAATTTGGGTGTCTGACATGGCTCATTTCGCTGAAATGAACGCGGTTTGGGATGCTTGGGTGCCTGCCGGCCATGCGCCTGCCCGCGCCTGCGGCGAAGCCAAGCTTGCCCGCGATGTGTTGAAGGTAGAAATCATCGTTACCGCCGCCGTTAAATCGTAAACAAAAGGATCGCCTATGACTTATGCAGTAGAAATGAAAGATGTGAACAAGTTTTACGGAACGTTTCATGCCTTGAAGGGCATTAATCTTTCGGTGAAAAAGGGTGAGAAAATCGTGGTTTGCGGGCCGTCTGGTTCAGGTAAGTCAACGATGATCCGCACGATCAACCAGCTCGAAGAGCATCAATCCGGCGAGATATTGATCAACGGTGACCCGATCAACGCCGATGCGCCAAATATCGAAGAAATGCGTCGTGAGGTGGGGATGTGTTTCCAGCATTTTAATCTCTTCCCGCATCTGTCCATTTTGGAAAACTGCACGCTTGCACCGATGCTTGCGCGTAAAGAAACCCAAGCAGATGCAGAGGCGACCGCGATGGCATTCTTGGAAAAAGTTCAAATCGCCAACCAAGCCGACAAATTTCCAGGTCAACTGTCTGGCGGTCAACAACAGCGTGTTGCGATCGCACGGGCACTTTGCATGAAGCCGGAAATTTTGCTCTTTGATGAACCGACTTCGGCGCTTGATCCCGAGATGATTGGTGAGGTTTTGGATGTCATGGAAACATTGGCCCAAGAAGGCATGACGATGGTCTGCGTGACGCATGAAATGGGTTTTGCGCGCAAGGTTGCTGACCGTGTTATCTTTATGGATGCCGGGGAAATCATCGAAGAAAGCGATCCGGAAACTTTCTTCACCTCGCCAGCCAATGAGCGGACACGGAACTTCTTAGATCAAGTTCTCACTCACTAATAAACTAGCGGCGCTTCAGCTACACGCAAACTCGAGGGCTCGTGATGATACACAACTACGTTCCGATATTGTCGTGGGGCCGGCGTTATTCGAAAAAGATAATGCTGGAGGATCTGCTTGCTGCTGTGATCGTCACGGTCATGCTTATCCCGCAATCTTTGGCCTATGCATTGCTTGCTGGCCTGCCTCCCGAGGCAGGCCTATATGCGTCCATAGCGCCGATCATCCTCTATGCGATCTTTGGGACAAGCAGCGCACTTGCTGTTGGTCCTGTTGCTGTTGTTTCCCTGATGACCGCCGCAACGCTCAGCCAGATCGCTGAACAAGGTACAATGGGATACGCGATTGCTGCGCTTTCTCTGGCGGGATTGTCTGGGCTTATCTTGCTTGTGATGGGCATGCTTCGCCTTGGATTTATCGCGAATTTTCTTTCTCATCCTGTGATGTCTGGGTTTGTCTCGGCATCAGGGATTATTATCGCCGCAAGCCAAATTCAACATATCCTCGGCATCGACGCATCTGGCCAAAGCTTGTGGCAGTTGATGCAGTCATTGAGTAAAAACATTTCGCAAACAAACATCTATACAGCCGTGATTGGCGTTTGTGCTACTGCATTTTTGTTCTGGATGCGGCTTGGGTTGAAGCCACTTTTGAGCAGGCTAGGGGTAGGGGCACCCTTGGCTGGGGCCGTCGTCAAGATTGGACCTATTTTCGTTGTCGTTCTCACAACCCTCGCTGTATGGCTCGCGGGACTGATGAACAAAGGTGTCCGAATTGTCGGGGAGGTACCTCAGAGTTTGCCTCCATTGACGTTCCCGTCTTTGTCCACAGAGTTATTAGATGCATTGGTGATGCCAGCGATCTTAATCTCGATCATTGGTTTCGTGGAATCTATTGCTGTGGCTCAAACTCTAGCGGCTAAAAAACGCGAGCGAATTGACCCAGACCAGGAGTTGATTGGATTGGGCGCTGCGAATATCGGTGCATCTCTCACGGGCGGCTTCCCGGTGACCGGCGGTTTCTCTCGGTCGGTGGTGAATTTTGATGCGGGGGCTGCAACACCTGCGGCGGGGGCCTTTACGGCGATCGGGTTGGCCTGTGCCGCGCTTTTCTTGACCCCACTGATCTATTTCCTACCTAAGGCAACACTGGCGGCCACGATCATTGTCGCGGTGGCCAATTTGGTTGATTTCAGTGTTCTACGCCGGAGCTGGTCGTATTCAAAACCGGACTTTGCGGCCGTGTTCGTGACACTCATTCTGACCTTGGGGTTCGGCGTTGAGGCCGGTGTCTCAGTCGGAGTAGGGGTGTCAATTTTGCTCCACCTATACCGGACATCAAAGCCCCATATTGCCGAAGTTGGTCTTATTGAAGGAACGGAACATTTTCGTAATGTGCTGCGACATGACGTTCAGACGGATCCGAGCGTGATCAGCCTGCGTGTCGATGAAAGCCTTTATTTCGCCAATGCGCACTACCTAGAAGAGGCGATCTACAATAGGGTTATGGGGGATACAGCGGTACGTCATGTGATCTTGCAATGCTCAGCGGTGAACGACATTGATCTCAGCGCGCTTGAGGCACTGGAGACGATTAACAAGGTACTAAATGAGATGGATGTGAAACTTCATCTTTCAGAAGTGAAAGGGCCAGTTATGGATCATCTTGGATCGGAGCAATTCTTAAGCGACCTCACAGGTTTTGTTTTTCTCTCTCAATTTGAAGCCGTAAAAGCGGTAGGTCGACATTCAAAAAATGAAACTTTACTCACTCGTTAAGTCGCTTAGAGGCGCGGGACGACAACCGCTCTCCATTAAATGTGTTCGCCCTTCTAAAGCGTGCATTTCAATCGAGGAAATTTACGGCGGTTGCGCCCTCCCGCAACCAAATCTAATACATAAGTTCACAGATTGAACATATTTTGAGACTATCCGCATTCCATTGAGGCCACGGCGCGGTAGGTGTGGGATGTAGCGGGCGTCGGGCCGCGAAACATGTGCGCGGTTTGGAATGTGGCTTCGAAACCATGGGCTTGCAACATCGCCATGAGTTTTCTCTGTGTGTCTGGCAGGTCGACGCTGACCTTTGGGCGGTCAAACATTGCTGCTGCTGCCGTTAAAAGCGCCCAAGCTGTTTGCGTGCTTGGGGCCACAATCGGGCCGATCTTCACACCATCCACGCAGTTTCGCACGGTGGCAAAACCCGTGATCCCATCACTGCCTTCAGAGACGATCGTCTTGCGGGAGGCCACGTGCTGCGTGACCCAATGTGAGAGAAAACGTGGGCGACGGTATCCGATGGCCCGCGCGTCGAGGGCCGCTATTTGCTCTGCGTCGTGGGTCAAATCGACCATACGTGTGCCCGCAGGCATCTTGTCGGCGAGCACGCCTTCCAATCGTACGATTGCGCCGTCGCGCACAAACCCTGACTTTTGATAATTGGCTTCTTGGGCCGTCACGCCATCCAGCCCGATTGTCCGGAACCCTGCGTGCTTCAGCGCGTGTTGCCAAAGTGCAAAGCCTATGCCTTGTCCGCGAAACTCGGGTTCACAAAGATAAAGTCCAAGAAACGCCAAGTCATCATCGTGATTCACAACGCTGATCGCCGCGACCATGTCGCCGGCCAATGTTGCGATGAAAAAGCCGGCAGGGTCCGCGCCCCAGAAGGCCTGCGCATCATCGAGACCTGGGTTCCAACCTTCACGCGCGGCCCAAGTCAGCATGCGCTCCACTTGTTCTAGCGTGGCGGTATGAAAACTGATCTCGGGCGCAAGGGCGTGGCTCATTTGGCGAGGGCATCCTTGAGCGATACGGGGGCTGATGTTTTGTTGCGCAAATCAAGAGAGGTGACGAGGTCCAACAAATGGCTCTTCATCAGTTCTTCTGCGCGCGGCCCATCTTGATCCGCAAAGGCCGAGATCAAAGCATCATGAGCATGGCTCTCACACATGGCGGCGCGGCGCTCCCAATACAGCGCCACAATCAAGGAGGACCGTGATATCAACTGGGTGATGAAGGCCTCAATAGTGTGCTGGTCGGCGATCTTGGCAATCGCGATGTGAAACTGACCTGACAGATAAATGGCGCGCCCGTGATTGCCCGCGTGCAATGCTTCGTGCTCGGCGTCGATGTGACCTTGCAACCTCACGATATCCTCAGGGGTGGCGCGCTCAGCGGCCGAATAGGCGGTGCGCGGCTCGAGCAGCGCACGCGCCTCAAACACGTCGCGCGCTTCTTGCACCGAAGGCTGCGCCACGAAGGCCCCTCGGTTGCGTTTGAGCTCGACCAATCTTTGGTGAGATAATGTCTGCAGCGCGGAACGTACGGTTGTGCGGCTGACGCCGTAGATATCGGCGATATCATCCTCACCCAGTTTCATGCCGGGCGGCAGCTGGTGCTCGTGGATGGCCAGTTCTAATCTCTCAAACAATTGTTGCGCGTTTGGCGGCGTCGCATTTTTCTCCACATCAGAAAGTATCGCAGGCGGCGTCACAGGCGTTTGGGTCATCTGCAGTCCTTTCGTGTCCATCAGCGCGGATATGCTGGGTCTCATACTGGATTCGCTGGTGCTGGATTTCAAGCGCGATATCGCACGCATTATTGTATACAATATCGCGCACAAAATTCAGGACATGCCGATTTGAAGCGCACAAAAATCCATCGCTATCGGTTTTTTTAACAAAGTCTCAACACAAAACCCTAGGCGAAAAGCGCCATCTGAGCGTGAAGCTGGACGGGTGAGGCCCACGAAGCTTCCTATAAAGGGTGTGAAAATGACTGACGGCTGCGATCTTGAATTGATCAATTTGACGAAGAAATACGGCGACGCTCTTGCCGTAGATCAGATCAATGCCCGCTTTGATGCAGGCAAATACGTCTGTCTTTTGGGACCGTCTGGCTGCGGAAAATCGTCCACGCTGCGCATGATCGCAGGGCATGAAGCTGTCACGGGTGGCTCTGTGGTTTTAGACGGGTTTGATGTGTCACATCTGCCGCCTGCCAAACGCGGCACGGCGATGATGTTTCAAAACTATGCGCTCTTTCCTCATTTGACTGTGCGCGACAACGTGGCCTTCTCTTTGCGCATGAAGGGCGAAAATAAATCCTCGCGCCATGCCATCGCCAATGAACTTCTGGAGCTCGTGGATATGACAGCCCTCGCGGATCGCCTCCCGTCGCAGCTGTCTGGAGGGCAACAGCAGCGCGTGGCCTTGGCGCGCGCCTTGGTCACAAAACCCAAAGTTTTGTTGCTTGATGAACCGCTCTCAGCTCTCGATCCCTTCCTTCGCATCCGCATGCGCGCCGAACTTAAGAAGCTACAGCGCGAGCTTGGCATCACCTTCATTCACGTCACTCACGGGCAGGACGAAGCTTTGGCGCTTGGGGATGAATTGGTTGTCATGAACAACGCCGTGATTGAGCAATCTGGCCCTGCGCGCGAGGTTTGGTCGGCGCCCAAAACGGAATTCGTGGCGCGCTTTATGGGCGGCCACAATGTGATCACCCTTGGCGGCACGAAGGTCGCTCTGCGCGCCGATGATGTGACCTTTGGCAAAACTGGGCTCGCTGCCACCATCACGTCGGTTGAGTATCAAGGCAATCATGTCGCTTTGACGACACGGACCGAAGCAGGCGATGAAGTGCTCGCTTTGCTGGCGGATACCACTTTTTTCGACACTCCAAAAAATCCAGGCGATGCGGTTTTGCTTGCTTGGGATGAGGGGCGGCTGCACCGCCTCCAAGCCTAAAGAAACTGTCTCACAACAAGGAAAATCAACATGTCCAAAATGCGTTATAATCGTCGTAGTCTTTTGAAAACCGGTGTTGCGGCTGCGGCCTCAACACTTGCTGCTCCTATGGTTTGGGCGCAGGAAATTAAAGATATCAAACTTCGCCAGTTCGGCACTGGCGTGTCTAACCTCAATGATGTTGCAACCAAGGTGAAAGAAGACCTTGGCTTTACGCTCGAGATGACGGCGCTCGATTCCGACAGCGTGACGCAGCGCGCCGCCACGCAGCCGGACAGCTTTGACATCGCGGATATCGAATATTGGATTTGTAAAAAAGTCTGGCCGACTGGCAATTTGCAAGCCATGGATGCATCCAAAATAACCAACTTCGACAAGATTGCCGGCACTTTCCGCTCCGGCAAACTCACACCTGAGAGCGTGATTGCACAAGGCACCGCGCCGCACACGGTAGGCTTTGTTGACGGTCCGAATGGCACTGAATTTGCCACCGAAGACTCTGGCTGGATGACCTTGATCCCAACCATCTACAATGCCGATACGCTTGGCATTCGTCCTGACTTGATCAACCGTCCGATCAACACATGGGCCGAGTTGTTGAACCCAGAGTTTAAGGGCAAAGCGTCTATTTTGGACATTTCTTCCATTGGCATCATGGACATGGCCATGGTCTGCGAGTCGATGGGTGAGATCTCCTATGGCGACAAAGGCAACATGACCAAGGAAGAGATCGACAAGACCTTCGCGATCTTCACTGAGGCCAAGAAGAATGGTCAGTTCCGCGCTTTCTGGAAATCCTTCGATGAATCCGTGAACCTCATGGCGTCTGGCGAAGTGGTGATCCAATCCATGTGGTCGCCAGCGATCACAGCTGTGAAATCACGCGGCGTGCCTTGCGTCTATCAACCGCTCAAAGAGGGTTACCGTTCATGGGGCGGCGGCCTCGGCTTGTCTGCGAGCTTGTCTGGCATGGAGCTGGAAGCGGCCTATGAGTACATCAACTGGTATCTCTCGGGTTGGGTCGGCGGTTACTTGATGCGCCAAGGCTACTACTCAGCTGTGCCTGAAACCTCCAAGAACTTCATGTCTGAAAACGAATGGGGCTACTGGTACGAAGGCAAGGCGGCAACGGATGTCATCACATCGCCAACAGGTGACCAGCTGGCGGTTGCAGGCGACGTGCGCGATGGCGGGTCCTTTACGGATCGCATGGGCGCAGTGGCATGCTGGAACTCTGTCATGGACGAGAACCAATACATGGTGCGCAAGTGGAACGAGTTCATCGCGGCATAATCCATCCATAAATGCTGGGCGCAGGCATCTCGCTTGCGCCCTCAATCCCCTTATACAAGAGACCTCTGATGCGCATGCCTCGCGACATAATTGCCTATCTGCAAGCGGCCCCCTTAATGGCTGTGCTGCTCACATTCCTGATCGCTCCGATCCTGATGATCGTGGTCGTGAGCTTTTGGGGCGCGACAGAATTCTCAATTTATCCCGCCTTTCAATTCGACAATTACGCCTTCCTTTTTGGATCGCCCGTCACCTACAAAGTCTTCTTCGCAACGTTCAAATATGCCTTCATCACATGGGGCTTCACCCTCGCGATTGGTTTTACCGTGGCGTATTTTCTGGCCTTTCATGTGCGCACGCAGATGATGCAGACGGTGCTGTTTTTGCTCTGCACCATTCCCTTTTTGACCTCCAATATCATCCGCATGATTTCATGGATCCCCTTTCTGGGGCGCAATGGCATTGCCAATCAAACGCTGATCTCTTGGGGGATTATCGATGAGCCGCTGGAGTGGCTGCTCTATTCGGATTTCTCCGTCATTTTGGCCTTTGTGCATCTCTACACGCTCTTTATGGTCGTCCCAATTTTCAACACGATGGTTCGTATTGATAAGTCCTTTGTCGAGGCCGCCTATGACAATGGGGCCAGCGGTTTTCAAACGCTCTGGCATGTCATTGTGCCGCTCACCAAGCCCGGTATCATGATCGGCTCCATCTTTGTCATCACGTTGGTCATGGGCGATTTCATCACGGTGCGCTTTATGTCTGGCAGTCAAAAAGCCAACGTTGGCCGCTTGATTTCCAATGACATTTCCCTCCTGCAATACCCATCCGCAGCGGCCACCGCCGTGGTGCTCTTGATCACAGTGCTCTTGGTGATTGGCATTCTGCTACGCTTCGTCAATATTCGTAAGGAGCTTTGATATGGAAAAACGGCCGCGCTCTTTCTATGTACTTGCAAGCTTCTTCAGCCTGTTCCTTTTGTTTCTGTATGGCCCGACGCTGACCATTGGCCTCTTGTCTTTTCAAGGCCCCAAAGGCGGACTCACCTTTCCGATGCAGGGCATGTCGTTCAATTGGTTTCGCGAGCTCTTCGAGCAGCAAGCCGTTGGCGATATCTGGGGCTCCTTTCGCAGATCTTTGACGCTCGGCTTTATGGTCATGATCACCACGGTCATCGTCTCAGTGATGGCCGGTCTTGCCTTTCGAAAACGCTTCAAAGGCTCCGCGCTGTTGTTTTACTTTGCCATCACTTCTCTGGTGATCCCATCCATTTTGATCTCCCTCGGGGTGGGCCTCATCTTCAATCAACTCGGTTTCAAAGTGCATTGGGCCACCTCGGGGTTTGGCAGCCAGTTGACCTGGACATTGCCCTTCGGCCTTTTGATTATGTTTGCGGTCTTCAACCGGTTTGATAAATCCTTTGAAGAGGCGGCCCGTGATCAGGGCGCCTCATCGTGGCAGGTCATTTGGCATGTCATTGTGCCGATCATTGCGCCATCTTTGATTGGCGTTGCGCTCTTTGGCTTCACGCTTTCTTATGATGAATTTGCCCGCACCTTGCTCACCTCTGGCAGCTACAACACCCTGCCGCTCGAGATCTTTGGCATGACAACCAATGTCACAACCCCCGTCATCTACGCACTGGGCACATTCACCACCTTCTTCTCTCTCATCGTCATTGGTCTGTTTCTTGTGATTGTGTGGCTCCTTAATAAGCGCAGAACCCTGTCCGTGGCGCGGACCAAAGAGGCCGCGTAATGCATCTGGTCTACATCAACCCAAACGCCACGCAGACGATGACCGATGCGGTCGTGAAGGTCGCCCGACATCACGTGCCCAATGCGATTGTTTCTGGCCTGACAAACACGAAGGGCCCTGCGGCCATCGAAGGCCCAGAAGATGGCGATGCTGCGATCCCCGGGATGTTGAGCCTGCTTGAGGATGCAAAGGCCTTGGGCGCCGATGCCATTGTCATCGCCTGTTTTGACGATACAGGCCTCGCTCAAGCGCAGGCAGCCTCACCGTGCCCCGTTTATGGCATTGGTCAGGCCGCTTACATTATGGGCGCGCGGGCACAGGGTGGGTTTTCAGTGGTGACATCGGTGCAAGTCGCCGTCCCTGTCATCGCCGCAAATATCGAAGCACAGGGGGCTCAAGCCGCGTGCCGCGGTGTTCATGCGAGTGGTCTTGCGGTGCTCGACATTGATGAGGGGACAATCCAAGTGCGCGCGGCACTCGCTGCCGCCATCGGCGTAGCATTTGAGCGGGATGGATCTGGCGCTGTTGTCTTAGGATGCGCTGGCATGTCGCCCCTTTTGGAGGATCTAGAAGAACGCTGCGGGATCCCCTTGATCGATGGGGTAAGGGCCTCAGCTCAGCTCGCCTGTGCAAAGGAGGGGGCTGTGTCTGATGTTGTGAATAGTTTCCCTAACGGCACTTGCCGGTAAATGAACGTTTGGTGCAGCTCTCTAAAACAGTGTCCAAATCGGGCTCCCGCAACCAATAAAACATAAGCCTCCAGTATTATCAAAGACTTGAGTTTTTACACTCAAACCTTTTTTGCGTTGGACGCACAGTGCTAACGTCACAAGGCTTGGCGTAAGCGTTGCATTTTGCCCGCCTCCGTTGTTCGCTTGTTTAAACGTACAACGAAATGGCGTTTACTTCGACGCATCCAATATGTTTCTAGAACGCAGGTGCTTTGACCGAATGTTCAAGCACTTCCCGTTCCCCAATGTGATTGCGCAGAATCAGGACCAGGCGCGGGTTCTCCGGAAGCGGGGTGCCGAGAAGGATGGTATGGGCTTCGGACAGGTCGGGTTGGCAATACGGGGGCGGCAGGCGGGCCGGCGCGAATGTCTGGCTGGGCGAGACATTCATTCTGGGCGCGCTGCATGGATCAGGGCGAAAAATAACGTGCGAAGCCGAAGCGAATATGGCTGAGCGAGAGGCCAGCGCACGAGATTTCGAAGTTCTTTGGGTCAGACCGATAAATGAGACATCTGGTCAAACGCGTTGCGAATTGCACTGGACCAGCCATCTGAGAGGCGTTGAAAGTTTTCGTCGTTTTCTTCGATCCGTCTGCTTTGTGAGAACGCGAACTGGTCGGTTTCCATAACGGCCAAATCCAAGGGCATCCCAACTGACAGGTTCGAGCGAAGCGTGGAATCCATCGACAGCAGGGCCGCGGTCACAGAGACATCCAACGGGGTGTCAGGCGTCAGAACCCGATCCAAAATTGGCTTGCCGTATTTATGTTCGCCAATCTGGAAATAGGGCGTTTCGTCGGTTGCTTCGATAAAGTTCCCAGCCGAATAGACATGGAACAACCGTGGAGAGCCACCAATGCGTTGCCCACCCACAAGGATCGAGCTGATCGTGCTTTCTCCGGCCTGTGAGAGGCCCTGACCATAGCGGTTTTGCACCACTTGCATCGCATCACCGACCAATTCGGCAATACGGAACATAGAGGGCGCGGACAAGATCGTTTCGAGCCCGTTCTCGGGCTGATCAATGTTTTCCTGAAGAAGCGAAATCACGGCCTGAGTGATCGATAGATTGCCCGAGGTCATCATGGTGATGCATCTCTCGCCTGGCACAGTCCAAGTGAACATCTTTTTGAACTTAGAGATGTTATCAATGCCCGCGTTGGTACGCGTATCAGACAAAAACACCATGCCGGTCTTAAGTTTGATTGCCACACAATACGTCATTATTCGCTCCATCGTTGGGGTCTTGCGCGCAGCGCTTATGGGTTAATCCAAGCGCTGGCGCAAGCCATCGATCAGCACAGTCGCCGTATTCTCTAAAGATTTTAGGAAGACGACGGTATTGTTGCGGGCCCAAAGCCAAAAACAGTGGCAGTTTGCAACGATGTCTTGTTCAACTCAACAATAAAGGCGGTCAACCATTCATGAAGCCCCTGCGCAAAGATGTCCTCGACACTCAGGTTCATGAGCTGCGTATAGTTGGATCGGACACGGTGCAGCAGGTCCTGCTGGGGTGGGCTGTTCTGGGTCACGAGGGCTTGAAGTTCGCCATAGACATGCGACAGAGATGTGCGCAGCGACCGAGGGCTATCAGAATTGAGGACCAGCATGTCGACGACCCCTTCGGAGTCGATGCTTCGACCATAGATGTGGCGAAACGCGCCAGCCGAGTTTGCCGCGCGTAGAATTTGGAGCCATTGCAAATAATCCAAGCCTCCGCCGACATCGGACGCCTTGGGCAACAGAACGTTGTATTTTACATCCAACAAGCGGGCTGTTGAATCCGCGCGCTCGAGCCATTTCCCGAGCTGCATGTAGCCATGTCGATCGTCTCGGATCATCGTTTCTGTGGCGGCGCCACCGATCATGATCGAGCGGCCACGGACCTTGTCCAAAAACGCGCTGAGATTATGAACATCTAGATCCTGTTCTATGAGCCGTTGTAGTTCAGAACGGGTCTGATTGATGGCCTCCCAGACCTCGGACGTGACCGACGATCTCACGGCTTTGGTGTTGAAACGTGCGGCAGCGATACAGGACATGATCGATGACGGGTTATTAGTATCGCGGATTAAATGGTGGCACACAGAGGCGGCGGTTGCGTTCTGCGGATCATCAGGAAACGTCGTCGCCGAGCCAGATGCAATCAAAACTGAGGTCCATTCGCTTTCGACCGTGCCTTCGCGCCGCGGAAGCGCGTCGAGACGGCGTCCAGCATCCAAAAGACGGGCGATAAAGTCCATGCGCTCTACATAGCGGGACATCCAAAATAGGTTTTCTGCGGTACTGCTAAGCATGGGATGCTCCTTCGTTTAGTACCCACGTATCTTTCACTCCGCCGCCTTGGCTTGAGTTAACGATAAGTGACCCTTCGGTCAAAGCGACGCGCGACAGACCGCTTGGAATAAGAGATGTGGTTGCCCCTGAGATGACATAGGGGCGTAGATCGACGTGGCGCGGCGACATACCGTCCGGTGTCAGGATCGGTGACGTCGACAAAGACAGTGTCGGTTGCGCGATATAGTTCTCGGGATTGGCCTCGACCTTTTTATAGAACGCGGCGACCTCTTCTGGTGTGGAGGTTGGGCCGACCAACATCCCATACCCGCCCGATCCGTGGACCTCTTTGACCACCAGATCGGCGAGGTTTTCCAGAACATAGGCCAAATCATCGGGCCGTTCACAGCAGTAGGTCGGCACATTCGGGATCACGGGTTCTTCGTTCAGATAGAACCGTATCATATCAGGCACATAGGTATAGATTGCCTTGTCGTCCGCGATGCCCGTTCCAGGGGCATTTACGACGGTGATATTGCCGGCCATCATGGCACGCATCAGGCCGGGCACGCCCAAAAGACTGGTCGGTTCGAACATTTCAGGGTCGATGTAATCGTCGTCAAGGCGGCGATAAATAACGTCGACCTGTTGGGGGCCTTTGGTGGTGCGCATGTAGACCTTGTCGTCACTGTCCACGAACAAATCGGACCCTTCAACCAGCTCAATCCCCATCAAATCCGCAAGGAAGTAATGTTCGTAATAGGCCGAGTTGAACTGACCAGGGGTCAGCAGGGCAAGCGTTGGCGCGCCGATGCAATTCGCCGGTGCGCAATCTTGCATCGCGGTGGCCAAATGGTCGCCGTAACCGTCGACGGGACGCACGCGACCGCCCTCAAACAGGTTGGGGAACATGCGCGTCATCACTTCGCGGTTTTGCAGAACATAGGAGATGCCCGACGGGGTGCGGCTGTTGTCCTCGAGAACATAGAATTCGTTCTCATCCGTGCGCACAATATCGACGCCAATAATATGGGCCCAGATATCATTCGGCGGACGAAACCCGTTCATTGCGGGCAAATAAGCAGGGTTGTTTTCCAAAATACTGGCGGGAACGACGCCTTGTTCAATGATGGCGCGGGAACCGTATATATCCGCGATAAAAGCATTAAGCGCCTTGGCGCGCTGAATTGAACCGCGCTCAACGATGTTCCATTCATCGGCATTGAATACACGCGGGACCATATCGAATGGGATCAACCGGTCGGTGTCTGCGCCCTCAGAATACACCGCGAATGTGATGCCTATTCGTCGAAAAAGTTCCTCTGCCTCGGCTTGGCGTTCAAGAAGTGCCTCCGGACCGTGCTTGTCCATCCACTCTTTGATTACAGAATACTCTTTGCGTAGATCATCTCCACGAAACATCTCATTGTACATTAATCTTCCACTCTAATCGCGGTATTTCTCTTGTGTGTTTGAAACAAACTTGCTTTGCTTCTTGTAATTTCAGGGTCAACACGGGTCAGGGAATGCCAACCCGAGTTAATAAAAATCGTAAGGATAAAAATACTGTATGTCTATAAAAGTGGCACTTTCACATAAAACGACTTATTCTTACGACAGATTAGTGAGACTTGCCCCGCATATTGTCCGACTACGTCCAGCTCCGCATTCCCGTACGTCAATTAAAAGCTACAGCCTTAAGGTCGAGCCCGGGACCCATTTTTTGAATTGGCAACAGGATGCCTATGCCAACTGGCAGGGGCGGTTGGTGTTTCCCGAACCCACACGCGAATTGTCGGTCACGGTCGATTTGGTCGTGGATATGGTCGCGGTTAATCCGTTCGACTTCTTCCTTGATGCCTCGGCGGAAACCGTGCCGTTTGAATATGACAAGGCCTTGACCAAGGACCTGCGACCCTATCTGCGCAAAGTGGCGCGCGGGGACATCTTTAATGACTTTGTGGTAAACGCCCCTGTGCAAACGGGTACAACCAACGACTGGTTGGTGGCGTTGAACCAATACGTTGCCGATGCCATCAACTATACCATTCGGATGGAACCAGGGGTCCAAAAACCCACCGAGACCATCAAAAAGGCGCTCGGCTCTTGCCGCGACAGCGCGTGGTTGATGGTGGCGTTGCTGCGTCAACTTGGTTATGCGGCACGGTTCGTGTCTGGCTATTTGATCCAACTGACCGCCGATCAAAAACCGATCTCTGGCCCCGCCGGCCCCACCGAGGATTTCACCGACCTCCATGCGTGGACCGAGGTCTATCTGCCCGGCGCAGGCTGGGTCGGCATGGACCCGACCTCCGGTCTGTTCACGGGCGAAGGCCACATCCCATTGGCCGCCACCCCCGAGCCAAGCTCGGCCGCGGCCATTTCGGGCGCGCATGACATGGCTGAGGTCACATTTGGCTTTGAGATGTCCGTGACCCGTATTGACGAGCCACCGCGCGTCACCCGCCCCTTGTCGCCGGAACAATGGTCCGAGATCGACCGCGCTGGGGCCGCCATCGAAGACAAACTCGTTCAGCAAGATATGCGTTTGACTATGGGCGGCGAGCCGACCTTTATTTCCGCCGATGATCGTGATGGTGCGGAATGGACCACCGATGCGGTTGGGCCGACGAAACAGGCCTATGCCGACGATCTGTTGCGCCGTTTGCAGGAACGGTTTGCGCCGAACGGTGTGCTCCATCACGGACAGGGCAAATGGTATCCCGGTGAACCTTTGCCCCGTTGGGCCTATTCGATCATTTGGCGCGGCGATGGCTTGCCGCTTTGGTCCAATGTCGACCTGATTGCCAAAGAGGGCACCGGCACCGCAACCGCCGAGGACGCGAGCGTGTTTACGACGAAGCTTGCCGAAAATCTGGGGCTTGATGACGACTATGTGCATGACGTCTATGAGGACCCGATGCATTTCATGGGCACCGAGGCCATGTTGCCCGAGAATGTCACCCCCGAAGACAGCGAGCTGGCCGATCCACAGGAGCGCGCGCGGCTTATTCGGATGCTCAATAATGGTTTGGGCGAAGCCTCAAGCTTTGCCATTCCGCTCCAACTGGCGCAGGCCAAGGCATCAGGCGCGCGTCGGTTCCGTTGGGCGTCTGAAAAATGGTCCACACGACGTGGCAAACTGTTCCTGACCCCAGGCGATAGCCCCGCCGGTCTGCGCTTGCCGTTGGAAACCCTGCGCAAAGCTGAAAAGGACAAAAAGGGCCGTCGTCGCCGCATCGAAAAACCGTTTGTGCGCGACCCGATGACGTCGCGCCCCGCGCCAATGCCGTCGCCGCGTGTGATGCAAAACGCCGCCGGTGGGGCCGATGGTCCTGCGCAGGATTACGAGGGCGATTACTGGCTACGCGATGTGCTCCATTCCGACGATTGGATCAGCAGCGGCATCCCCGTCTGGAACGAAGGCGACCCCATTCGCACGGCCCTGACCGTTGAGGTGCGCGATGGTATTCTGCATGTCTTCATGCCGCCAACGGGGTCGGCCGACGAATATCTTGACCTGATCGAGGCCGCCGAAGAAGCCGCCGAAGAGATGGAGCTGGCGATCCGCGTCGAAGGCTATGAGCCGCCGAATGATCCGTCGATCAACGTCATTCGCGTGACCCCCGATCCCGGTGTGATCGAGGTCAATATCCATCCGGCCAAGAACTGGGATGGCCTGCGGGCGATCACCGAAACCCTCTACGAAGAGGCGCGCCAATGCGGTCTCGACAGCTTTACCTTTATGGTCGACGGCCGTTTGACCGGCTCGGGCGGCGGCAACCATATCGTTGTCGGCGGCGAAACCCCCGCCGATAGCCCGTTCCTGCGGCGTCCCGACTTGATCGCCTCGGTCATCCGGTATTGGCAACGGCACCCGTCACTGTCCTACCTGTTCTCAGGCACATTCATCGGCCCAACATCGCAGGCGCCCCGTTTCGACGAGGGCCGGTCGGGCAACGTCTATGAGATGGAAATCGCCCTGTCCGAATTGGCACGAATGCAGGATTCGGGGCAGGGGTTCCCGTGGTTGTCTGACCGTATCTTGCGGCATCTGATGACCGATTTGACGGGGAACACCCACCGCTCTGAGATCTGCATCGACAAGATGTTCTCGCCCGATAGCGCCACTGGCCGTTTGGGTTTGGTGGAATTCCGTGGGTTCGAGATGCCGCCCCATTGGCAGATGTCGATGGCCCAATCCCTGATCATCCGCGCCTTGCTCGCTTGGTTCTGGGAAAATCCATACAAAGAGCCGCTCATCCCGTGGGATAGCGAATTGCACGACAAATTCCTGTTGCCGCATCACGTCTGGTCCGATTTTCAAGAGGTTCTCGCGGATCTGTCGGGCGCGCATGGATTCCCGTTCCGCGATGAATGGTATCGCGCGCAGTTTGATTTCCGCTTCCCCGAGGTTGGCACAGCCGAGGTCGAGGGGCTCAAACTGTCTCTGCGCAATGGGATCGAACCGTGGTTGGTTCTGGGCGAAGAAAATTCGGGCGGCGGCACGTCGCGTTACGTCGATAGCTCGCTTGAGCGCGTCGAGGTGATGGTCGAGGGCGCGTGGTCTGATCGCTATATTCTGACCTGTAACCAAGTCGAAGTGCCCCTGCGCGATTACGGCAACGATGTGCGCGGCGCCGGCGTGCGGTTCCGCAGTTGGCAACCGTGGTCGTCGCTCCATCCTACCATTCCGGCCCATGCGCCACTGGTTTTTGATATCTATGATAAAACCGTTGGGCGCTCCGTTGGGGGGATGACATATTTCGTGGCCCATGTCGGGGGGCGCGCCCACGAAACGCGTCCCGTTAATGATCTTGAGGCCGAGGGGCGTCGCCGCGTTCGGTTCGAGCCGGGGCAACATACACCCATGAGTTTTGCTCCGATTGCGCCCCGCCCCAACCGACATCAGTTCTGGACCGTTGATCTGCGATTTGTCTGAGGTTTCTTGCATACGGTGGGCGGCTGGCGGTCACGCCAGCTGCAACTCAACCCTAAGCGCCCGCGAGTATAACCGCTGCCCAAGCAACCCGTCGTTCATCACCCGCGCCTAGGCGTGGTCAATCTTGCATGGCAAACGGACTTGGGTGCACTGGTGCCGATCCGAGGGCGCGAGAAGGCCGCAGTATTTTCGGGGGCACAGGGTCATTCGAAACGGCACGCCAGCAGCCGCATCAAACAGAGCCGGAACGCAGGTGCATTGCCACTGTGTGGTTTCCAACGAGCGGCGTGCGCGACGACCTACGGCCCGAATGTCAAATTGCCCGACACACCATTTGAAAAATAGAAAATGTTAGAATTTGCGTGATTGGCCGTCGCCCCAGTTGCCATTCCTACAAAGTGAAGAGATCAGACCGCGAAGGCGAAGGGTTTTTCCGAAAAACCCTTCGCGCAACGACCCATGTGTTGCGGCATCGGTGATCTCTCGATTCGTTTACCAACCTGTCCATCCGTCCCGAATTGGCCAATTCCATCGCCATCCTTTGACCGTATCGTACTGGATATACGTCAAAAATCCCATGCCCAAACCTTAAATGGTAAATAAACTTGACCTCACCTTAGTGGTTATGTTTATTTACCACCTATCGGATGTCGAGCGACTTCGCACATCCGACAAAGATTTTTTGGGAGGAAAAAAATGAAGAATTTTGTGACTGCTGCTGTGGCAGGTCTAACGATGACAGGTGCTGCGACGGCACAGGATACATTGGAAATGACATCCGCGTTTGGGCGCAACCTACCGATCTTGGGGACCGCTGCGGTTGACTTCGTCGAGAAAATCAACGGCATTTCCCACGATGTTGAGTTTGAGCATTTTGATCCAAACGAATTGGTTCCAACGCTTGAGGCGCTTGATGCCGTGTCTAACGGTTCCATCGACGCGGCCTATGCAACCACAGGTTACTGGCAGGGCAAGCTGAATGCGGCTTCTTTGTTCGCGGCGGTTCCGTTCGGGCCAGAGGCCGGCGAATTCATGGGCTGGATCCTCTATGATGACGGCGCGAAATACTGGCAACAAATGTATGACGACAATGGCTATGACGTGAAAACGATGCCATGCGGGATCATCGCGCCAGAAACATCCGGTTGGTTCAAAGAAGAAATCAAAACCGTTGATGACCTTCAGGGTTTGAACATGCGTTTCTTCGGCCTTGGTGCGAAGGTCATGGAAAACCTTGGCGTGTCCACGTCGCTTCTTGGCGCGTCCGACATTTTCCCAGCGCTTGAGCGCGGCGCGATTGATGCGACCGAATTCTCTATGCCTCTGATTGATGCGCGTCTTGGTTTCCACAAAATCGCGAGCTACAACTACTTCCCTGGTTGGCACCAGCCGTCCACGTTGTTTGAACTGTTGATCAACAAAGACGTTTGGGAAGATATGGACGAAAAGACCCAGAACCAGATCGAAGTCGCCTGTCTTGCGAACATCACCACCAACCTTGCCGAAGGCGAAGCGACCAACTTTGCTGCGATGGTGGATAACGTTGAAAACAACGGCGTGATCATCAAGCAGTGGCCAGATGAGATCATGACAGCGTTTGAAGCATCATGGGACAGCGTTGTTGCGGATCTAGGTAAAGACGATCCGTTCTTCCAAGAAGTATGGGCAGACCTTGAGGAATACCGCGAAGGTTATGCCGTGTGGTCCAACTCTATCTACCTTCCACGCAAGTAATCACAATTATCCAGGGGCGGCGCAACATGTCGCCCCTGTTCTCTCTGGGGAGGAGACCAATTATGTCCGGTCACATAGACACACCACTCGAAAACACCGCCATTCATGAGACCTTTGAACAGGTCGATCTTGGTCCAGTCACCATCTTGGATCGGGTGGTCTTGGGCGTTTCTACGATCACAGGGTGGCTCTTTCCGATCCTTATGCTTGCGATCACGGCTCAGGTCATCATGCGCAAACTGGGTTACAACCAAGCGTGGTTGGATGACGCCCAATGGTGGATGTACGGCTTTTCGATGACCGTCGGGTTTTCGTATGCGATCACAACCCAAAGCCACGTGCGCGTTGACATCCTTCACCAACATTTCAACGCAACCAAGAAGGCCAAGATCGAGGTCTTTGCCCTTGGATGGTTGTTGATGCCGTTCCTGATCATCATGACGGACGTGTTGTTCCACTATGGTTGGTCGTCGTTCATTGCGGGCGAAGGCTCGAGCAGTGCGAACGGTCTCCATAAACTCTATATTCTCAAGCTGAGCCTGCCGGCGTTGTTCGCGCTTGCCATTTTGGCGTCCTTGTCGATGACACGCCGTAACCTGAACTCATTCACTTCGGGCCGTCTTTGGGTGGTCTTGATCGGGATGTTCCCTGCCGCGTGGTTCATGGCCGAACGGCTTAGCTTCTATCTGCTTTGGTGGTTCACCCGCGCGACCAACGACACCGTTGAACTGCGCCGCATTGCCGACGAACCCCTTCTGGCCCACACGATTTGGTACGGACTTGTGGTTGTTCTTGTTGCCATCACTCTCAGCTTCGGCGCCAGCCGCCGCGCATCAAAAGGATAATATCGATGCAAATTCTTTCGCTCATGGGCGAGGTCATGGACCTCAACCAGTGGATGGTCCTGACGATGTTCTTGGGCTTTATCTATCTTTTGTTTCGTGGGATTCCGGTGGCCTATGCGCTTGTTGGGATCAGCCTGATTTTCATCGTTATCGGTGAATTCATTCTCGATCCGAACCGTCGCATCATCACCGAGTTCATCGAATACGACCGCGTGCGTTTGACCTATCAACGGCTTCAGGCTGTGGGTGGTCGCTTCTTTGGCGGGACAATCAACAACCCTGTTTTGGTCGCGCTACCGATGTTCATCTTCATGGGGCTTATGCTTGATCAATCTGGCGTTGCCCAACGTATGATGCGGTCGATGCAGGTTCTGTTTGGCGCCGTGCGCGGTGGCCTTGCCCTGTCCGTGATGTTGATCGGTATCATCCTTGCGGCGTCTACTGGTGTGATTGGTGCGTCCGTTGTGCTGCTTGGTGTCATGGGTATTCCAACCATGTTGGAACAGAAATACCACAGCCCTGTCGCCGCTGGCACCGTTGCCGCGTCAGGTACGCTCGGCATCCTTATCCCGCCGTCGATCATGTTGGTGATCATGTCTGATCAGCTGGCGATTTCGCTGGGTGACTTGTTCATGGGCGCCCTTATCCCGGGTCTGATGCTCGGTGGTCTCTATGTGCTGTACCTCATTGTGTACGGCCTGATTAATCCGAACGCGATGCCGTTGCCGGAAAACCATGAACCGGTAAACATGAAGATCATCGGCGAAGTTGCCATGTCCGTTCTGCCACCGTTCTGCTTGATCATGTTGGTGCTTGGTTCGATCTTCTTCGGCTTTGCGACCCCAACCGAAGCCTCCGGTCTTGGTGCCCTTGGCGCGACGCTTTTGGCGCTGTTCAGCAAACGCCTGAACATGCCGGTGTTCAAGGAAACCATGCTCCAGACCCTTAAGACAAGCGGCTATATCGTGGGTATCTTTATCACGGCGTCCTTCTTTGCCTTTGTTCTTCGTCGCTATGGTGGGGATGAGATCATCGAAGGCATCGTTCTGGGCTCGTTCGAAAACCCTTACATGGTTGTGGCGTTCATCCTGTTCATCATCTTCTGCCTTGGCTTCCTTCTGGATTGGATCGAGATCACCTTGATCATCATGCCGCTGATGCTACCTGTGATCCAATCGCTTGAACTTGCGGTGAATGGTTTTGGTGTTGTGGGTGACCCGTCTGTTGTGTGGTTCGCGATCCTTGTTGCGGTAACCTTGCAGACCTCGTTCCTGACACCGCCTGTTGGCTTTGCGCTGTTCTATCTCAAAGGGGTTTGCCCACCCGAAGTGTCCCTTGGTCACATCTATCGCGGCGTTATCCCTTTTGTACTTCTTCAGCTGTTCGGCTTGGCTCTTGTGTTCGCGTTCCCTGCGCTCACCACGTGGTTGCCCGCTGTGGCTTATGGGAACTAGACCATGCGATTGAAGAACTGTCACAACTTTCAAGACTATCGCAAACTGGCAGCCAAACGGCTGCCAGGGCCGATCTTTAACTATATCGATGGGGGCGCCGATGATGAGGTCACCCTTCGGAAAAACACTGCGTCCTTTGACGCAGTTGATCTGGTCCCGAACGTCCTGCGCGGCGTAAAGGACATCGATCTATCGGTAACCGTTATGGGGCAAAAACTGGACGTGCCGTTTTACTGTTCGCCAACTGCGCTTCAACGGTTGTTCCACCATCGTGGTGAACATGCGGTCGCCGCCGTGGCGGACAAATTCGGCACCATGTTCGGCGTCTCGTCTCTTGGCACGGCCTCGCTTGAGGAATTGCGCGCCAAACACAGCAATCCCCAAGTCTATCAGTTCTATTTCCATAAGGACCGCGGGCTGAACACCGTGATGATGGAACGCGCCAAATCCGCAGGCGTCAACGTCATGATGTTGACGGTCGATAGCATCACAGGCGGGAACCGCGAACGCGACCTTCGGACGGGGTTCTCGATTCCTATGCGCTTGAATGCGCGCGGGCTCTATGAATTCATGTC
This sequence comes from uncultured Halocynthiibacter sp., assembly GCA_947503035.1. Classification (GTDB taxonomy): domain Bacteria; phylum Pseudomonadota; class Alphaproteobacteria; order Rhodobacterales; family Rhodobacteraceae; genus CANNCD01. The sequence continues at coordinate 42,238 of CANNCD010000005.1, read as the reverse complement.
CAAACCGGCGTGGGGCATCAACTATGTGACACACGAACGGTTCCGGCTCCCACAGCTTGAGGGGCACGTGGATATGTCCGGCGGGGCGACGTCGATTGGGAACTATTTCACCGAAATGTTGGACCCGTCGATGGACTGGGATGATGTTGCCAAGATGGTTCAGGAATGGGACGGTGAATTCTGTCTTAAGGGGATCATGTCCGTCGAGGACGCGAAACGGGCGGTTGAAATCGGCTGTACCGGCATTGTGTTGTCAAATCACGGTGGGCGGCAACTGGACGGATCGCGCACTGCGTTTGATCAGCTCGAAGACATCGTCGCGGCAGTGGGCGACCGGATCGATGTGATCATGGACGGTGGCATCCAACGCGGCACCCATGTCCTGAAGGCGTTGTCGCGCGGGGCCAAGGCCGTTGGTCTGGGGCGGTTCTATCTCTACCCTCTTGCGGCGGCGGGGCAGGCGGGCGTTGATCGCGCCATGACCAACCTTCATAACGAGGTCCTTCGGGATATGCGTCTTATGGGCTGTCAATCGATCTCGGATCTGTCGCCCGATAATCTGATTGATACGGGCCCTCGACGCTAGAAACGACATGAAAAACGGCAGCCGATCGGTTGCCGTTTTCGCGTTTTAGATCAACAAAACACCTCTTGGCTTTCATGAGCGAACAGCTCATCCAACAACATCGACCAGCTGGCAGCGAAAGCGCTGTCTGAGCGGGAAACGGCGTCTCGTGTGCTTTCAAGGCCAACGGGAATTGTTGTGGATGCGGCCCGAATGACGCGCGACCATGCGGTCAGGCTTTGGTCTTGTACCCCGATGGCACCATGTTGAATTTGGTCCAGCAATCCGTCCACTCGTGAACAATAGATCGGACGACCTGCGGCGCGGGCCTCAAGGGCGACAAGGCCGAACGCCTCCCAACGTGATGGCATAAGAACCGCGTCGACGCTTGAATAGGCCGCGGTTGGGTCCACATGCCCGTGGAATGTGATGCGGCTGTCCCCAGCACAGAGCGCTCGAAGGGCATCTGTCTCGCCGCCCTCGCCGAAAACCCGAAGGCGCAGGTCGGCATCGGCCGTGGCCATGAATGCGCGGATCGCAATATCAAACCCCTTTTGTTCATGGGCACGACCGATCAGACCAAAGGTCTGGGCAGGGCCCGCGACAGGGGTGATGTCAAACAACGGGGAAAGGTCGACACAAGACGGGATCACCCGCAACGCATGTTGCGAAACCAGCCCGCGCGATGTGAGCCATTTGCCCTGTGCGTGGCTGACCGCAATCACCCGATCGAACAGGGCATAGGCGGTACGCAAGAGAGCGCCGAACCGTTTCGGGTGTGGAACGTTCAGGGCGGTGAACGCTTGGGTATAGCTGTGTTCAACATGCAGCAACGGAAGGTCGGCATGGGCGGCGCGCAGGGCGACGAGGGTCGATAGGCTCTTCCAGCTGATCGACAGGTGCGAAACGATCACGTCGGCCTGAATGCGCCGCAGCGAGAACCGCGAGCGCGGCATTTCCACCACTTCATGCGTAGCGGTGGCGTTCATCTGGCGGTTGGATTTGATATAGTCCAGCACGCGCATTACGCCGCCGGCCGTTGTGTCATCAATAAGGTGTACGATGCGAAATTCAGTCATGAAAATTCTCCTTGTTCTACGCGGAATGCGCGCGTGATTTGAGGGTGCCGATGGCTTGGCGGAAACGGTTTTGGCCAAGGGCCGACAGAACGCCGGTAGCGGCGAATGTGACAATGGATTTCACTGGCTCATGAAGGATCGGGGCAACGGATGCCCGAAGGGACGCCGTCAGATAGCTACGTGCCGCAGGGGCGTCCGCGTTCGAAATCGCACGGCGACAAAGGTACCGATATTGATACGCTCGCGCGGCTGGGGCGTGGGTGGCAAAGAACGTAGGTGCCATTGGCTCAAGCTTGGTGATCATGCGCTCCCATGACGCCAGTTGGCGGTCGGTGGCTGACGATAATGCACCGTCGCAGATACGGTACTGGGTCAAATGTCCGGCGACGCCTTCAAATCCCCAGTCCGTCATCAGCGCAATCCGCATCCAGCATTCGATGTCTTCTGATTGGCGAAATGTCTCATCGAAAAAACTCGCGCGGTCTGTATCGGCGGAGGTGACAAAGGCGATGTCGTCGAACACGGCACGACGGATCACAGGGGCCGATCCGTTGCCGATAGGATTGCGCCGAAGGATATCCGCAGCGGTGATATCTGTAAGCTGGGGCGTCTGTTTCGTGGCAAGACGCACATCGTTTTCATCAATAAGCTCTGATCCCGAGAAGCTCACCCCAATGTGCGGGTTCGCATCCAGATGGGCGACATGCGCGCCAAGTTTGGATGGAAGCCACAGGTCATCCGCGTCACAAAATCCGATATAGTCACCCTTGGCCGAGGCGATGCCTGTGTTGCGCGCGCCGGCAAGACCGCGGTTGGGCTGGGCCACAACACGGACACGCGGATCGGCACGAAACGGCGCGACCACGTCGAGTGTATCGTCGATACATCCGTCGTCGACGATGACGATTTCAAAATCCGCAAACTCTTGGTTCAAAAGCGAGGTGAGCGTCCGCGCGATGGTGGAAGACACGTTAAAGGCGGGCACAACGATGCTTGCTTTGGTCATGGCGATTTCCTTTGAGGGCTAGGCTGCGAATACGGCGCGGCGTACGGAGCGGGGACACATAGGGGCGACTACAGATGCCACAACGGTGGCGACACCACGGCGGGTCGGGAACAGAAATCCGGTGGGGCTTTGGCGCAGACCGCGAAGGCAATATTTCAACGCCGTCGCCCCCTGAAGATCGAGACGAAGTGCGCGTCGGGCGAGATACCGGAAATGGATCGCCTCGGCCTTGGGGCAAGGGGCGTAGCCAAAAGAGCGAGCGGTGTTCACGGCAAAGGCGCGGCCCTTGGCCATCGCGTCCAAATCGGCCGAAAGACCCGTGGGCGTCGCACGATACCAGACAAGGGTTTGATCAATGCCGCGGATGTCCGCCCCACCGCCAACCAACCGGATAAGCCATTCGAGGTCTTCGTTATGGACAACCGAGGGGTCGAATTTTGCGATCCGACGCAGGCATGGGGTACGGACGGCGATATTGGACATGGTACAAACGGGGTTCTCGCCCAACAGCGCCGGAATGGTCAGCGCACCAGTTGGCACCGTGGACAGAACGTCGCTTGCACGAGGGGTCTCGGCAAAGAACGCGATCCGCCCAAACAGCCCGTCGACATTGCGGGTGTTGAATTCCTGCGCAAGCACCGCCAATTTTTCGGGCGCCCAAAGATCATCGGCATCGCAAAACGCAATGATTTCGCCATTGGCGGCGGCGATGCCGGTATTGCGCGCGCTGCTTGGACCTTTGTCCATATTGCGTAGGAGTTGGATACGTGGATCGGCCTCTGCGGCGGAGCGGATCATCGCGCGCGTGTCGTCGGTTGACCCATCATCGACGCAGAGCACTTCGAAGTCGCCAAAGGTTTGCGCGGATATCGACGCCAATGTTTCGGCAAGCGTATCGATGGCGTTAAAGCAAGGGATGATCACAGAGAATTTGATCATGCGAGATCTCCTTTGAGAGGTGGGCGAAAGGCATAAACAAGGGCGGGGATGGATGCGGTGACCATGATGGCCGTCGCGACGATCAGGTATCCGGTGGCGATGGTGACAAGCCCGTGCGGCGCAAGGATCGCGGTGGTCGCAACCAAAGATAGCGTTAGGAGAAGCGTCACGCTGAATTCCACATGGGCGCGATCTGTGCTTCTGAGCCAGCTGGCGCAGGCGGACCAAAGCGTGGTGGAGATCGCGATAAGACACAGAATGCCGACCACGTCGCTGATGTCATCCCAGCCGGCACCAAACAGGATCGGCACATAGATCGGCGCGGCGATGGCCTGAAGGATAACGACGGGGGTGATGATCGCCATCGATTGGATGATGCCTTGGCGAAGCGCTGCGGCTTGGTTCGTGGCCGAGCAGAGATGCGGAAACAGGACGGTGGAAAAGGCCACCGAAAATGACGTGGCAAGGCCAAGACCGGCGTTGAATGCCATGAAATAAAGGCCCAAGGCCTCGGCGCCGAGAAGGCCACCGATGACGATTTTGTCGACCTGAAGACGCGCAGCCTTGACCAATTCCACCCCAAGAACGGCCCAGCCAAAAGACACGAACGGGCGGATGGGAGCGAAACCTGCGGCGGCGTTGCGCGTCCAAGGACGAAGGCGGCGCATCGCAATAAGCCACAGCGGGGCAGACAACAAGCGAGGAAGCACAAGCGCGACTGCGCTGGGCCAAACAAGGGTAAGGGCAACGGTGATAAAGTTTGCACCAACGATTTGCCCCGCAGAAATCATCGCCGTTTGACGAAGCTTGCCTTCGCGCATGGCAAGGGCTGTTTGGACCTGACCGGCAGGCATAAACAGGTATTCAAGCGCAAGAAGTGTGATCAATGTTAGAAGAACCACGTTGCCGCCAATGGCAAAGATGATCCCGCCAATGGTGATCTGAACGGTGCAAAGCCCAATAGCCCAGACCCAGAAAATCCGATGCGCCGTGGCGCAGGTCGCATCAAGTTGGTCGTCGGCTGCGGCGATAATGCGCTGGCCGACACCGTTCTCTGTCAGTGATTTAAGGATGTCCCCCGCAGCAATCGCAGCAGCAGCCACGCCGATTTCGGCGACATTCATGGTGCGCGCAATGGCGATGACGACCAATAGGCGCGACAGCTTGGCGGCGACCTCTGATGCGCCATAGGCCATCAAATTGGTCGCGAAGGTGCCGAATTTTGGTGCGCGGATGTTCACAGGGCAATCCTTGGTTGTTTAAGTTCTCCCATAGATTAGCAGCGAGATAGGGGTAGGTGGTCCGCGACTCTGGCCAGACATGTGGCGATTTGGTTCCGCTTTTGATCCGAACGGATAGGGTTGCGGTCCGCATGATAGGTTTGTTCTGGATTTTGTTTTGTGCAAATGGTTCACTTGCCGAAAATAAGGTTTGAGCAGCAATGAATATTTTTATCAAACAAGCCTGCATGGCGATTACGGCCCTTGCCGTAGTGGGGTGCAGCGCGACGGGCAGTCCGGACAACCTTGAGGGGGTGGCGATTGGTGACGGCTATCAGGTTCAGTACCGTGAACCCGATGTTGCGCCTAAAGACGCGCAGTATCTGCGGTCGGCGGATTTGAACGCGCAGAAATGTCGTGCTCCGCTTGGCGGCTATGTCGGAACCGGAAAACAAACGGTCTATCCACAGCTGCGTGGAGAGAAACTCAGCCGAAACGATCTTTTGGATGTGCGTGTTGGTGACGACGAGACGTTCAACGGCAAATATGTGATCTCGCGCGATGGACGGCTTAAACTGCCGTTTATTGCCGCGATTGAGGCACAGGGCCGCTCGGCCGGAGAGATCCAAGATGCCATCGCGCGCGAACTTGTTGCGCAGGAGTTCTATGAGGACGCGCCGCGTATTTCGGTGCGTGTGACCGATTTCGCATCCGTCAGCGTCGGGGTGTCCGGCGCCGTGTTTGAACCGCACGCGGTGGAAATTGGTGCAACTGGTGGCGATCAAATCGACCGTGCGCGGCAGGATGCCTTGGGTGCGTCAACCGAGGCGCGCAACCTTTCGGCAGCCATTCGTGCCGCGGGCGGTGTGCGCCCCGATGCGGACCTGTCCGCGGTGGAACTTCACCGTGGTGGGCGTTTGTACAAATTGGACCTTCGCGGCGTATTCGAGGGCACCGACCCCACGGATGTCATGTTGTTGACGGGCGACAAAATCGTCGTGCCCAGTCGCATGTGTTTCCAAGACGACCTTATGCGCCCAAGCCCGATCAGCCCTCCTGGTGTGTCGTTGTTCCTGTCCAACCTGACCCAGCCCGCAACCGGCAACGCCCCATCGGCCGTTGGGAGAGAAGTCCGCGAGGTTCCATATGGTACGCGCTATATGCAGGCGGTAATCGACACCAACTGTGTCGGCGGCTCGCGCGCCACAAGCGCCCATCGCTCGGCGGTTCTGTTTTCACGCAATCCCGTCACCGAGGTTTCGGTGGTGATTGAGCGCGATATTGAACAGCTGTTGCGCAGGGCGGATCGCGATGACTATGACCCGTTCCTTCTGCCCAATGACGCCATCGCGTGTTACGACAGTGCCATCACGAATATCGCCGAGGTCGGACGTGTTCTAGGTCTTGTTGGTGCGGCCGTGGTTCTTGGAAATTAGGTGATACCAAGGGCGGCCTTGGTGTCGCCCCATATCTCATTCATCTCAGTGATATGACGAAGGCGCACCGTCCCCGTCTTGGCAGAAATTTCGATCTGAAGCAGCGTCTCGTGCAATGGTACCGCACCAAATACCGCGGCACTGCTAGCAAGCTTGTGCGCGCGGGACGCGATTTCGTCCGAAGTAGACACATCGACAACGTTCGCGTTAAACCACTGAATATTTTCGGTCATTTCAGTGTCGAAACGTCCAAGGAAAATGTCGTATGCATCCTGCCCGATGCTGTCTTTCATCGATTGGTTTTGGCCGTGATCGACGACGGTATTGCCAGTGGACATCTTGGGATCCTCTGTTGCGACGGAGCCATCAATGACGCGCCGAAGCGCATCGGGCATAAGGGGTTTGCTGAGGACATCACTCATTCCGTCTTCGAGAAAACGTTCGATCTCGTCCGCCATCACATTCGCCGTTAACGCAACAATTGGAACGTCGCGTGACTTACCATCGCCCGCGCGGATGGTACGGGTTGCGGTGCGTCCATCCATCACGGGCATGCTGATATCCATCAATATCAGGTCAAACCGCGTGAGCGCGGCAAGCTGAACACCCTGTTGTCCGTCCATGGCTTCGGTGACCTTGTGCCCTTGGGAAAACAGCATCTCACGCACGACATGTCGGTTGATTTCATTGTCCTCGACCACCAAGATTTCCAACCCAGAGCGACTTGTGACGTCCGCTTCGAGGGCTGCGCCAACTTGGGCGTTTGGGGCCTCGGCGAAGGTGACCGGGATTTTCACCCAGAATGTACTTCCTACGCCTTCGATGCTTTCGACGCCGATTTTCCCACCAAGTGCGCTCACAATGCGTTTCGCAATCCCAAGACCCAGCCCCGTGCCGTTCGTGCGCCGCCCGTATGACGTGTCTTGTGTAACAAAGTCTTCGAAAATCCGGTCGATCTGATCACTTGGAATGCCTTCACCAGTGTCGTTGACCCTAAATTCAAGCATCTCTTCTTCTGTCTCGTCGGCCTCAATCTCGATGCTAATGCGGCCCCCATCGGTGAATTTAATCGCATTTCCAACAAGATTCAGAAGCACGTGTTGAATGCGCGCCGGATCAGACATCACCCAATGGCGTGGAGCGCTAGCCCACCCCCATTCAAGTGTATTTCCCGAAGCCTCGGCGCCGCCGGCCTGGCCATCCACAAGCTCTTGGACAAGGGTGCTGATGTTTGTGCGCGTGTAGTCGATATTTGTCTTGCCCGATTCATACCGCGTGATGTCCAAAACGTTGTTCACGTGGCCCATCAAAAGACGCCCAGAGATGGACATGTTGTTGAGATAGGTTTTCTGCTTTTCCGTCAGTTTGGTGTCCTTCAAAAGGGAAAGCGTGCCGATCAGCCCGTTCAACGGCGTGCGGATTTCATGGCTCATGATTGCCAAGAATTCAGCTTTGGCTTTTTCGCCCGCAAGGGCGCGATCCCGCGCAGAAACAAGCTCTTTTTCGTCCTGCACACGTTGGGAAATGTCCCGAAGATAGGCCACATAGATTTCTTTGTCATTGTGGTGTGCCGACTGAATTGCCAGTTCAACTGGGAAAATTTCGCCATTCGCCCTGATTGCCTCAAGGGTCACACGGCCCTTGCCGACGACCTTTGGGGTTCCTTCCGACCGCATACGACGCATGCCTTGGTGGTGTGCGTCACGATAATGGTCGGGAATGATCAGATTGGCGATGTTGTTGCCCCGAACGTCATTCCGATTACGTTGAAAAATGCGTTCTGCGGCGGGGTTGAATTCAATAATAATCCCAAAGGCGTCGGTCACGACGACGGCATCAAGCGACGTATCGATGATGGTTCGCATCCGCGCGCTGGTTTGTAGAACCTCGAGGCGACGAAGAACGTTTTGGCGGTTGAGAGAACGAAAATAGATGGCGAAAAACGTGAGAATGCCGACCAAGAATGTCGTGGCCGACGCAAGGCGAACAAGCGTAGAAGAGACGTCGTTTCGACGACTTTCTGAGAGGGCCGCGAAATAGTGAAGCCCATAGGTCGACATTGCCCGAATTCGGGGGCGCAGTTCATTGGCGCTTGCCTCTAGCTCAGGCAGGGATTGACGCAATATTCCGTCGTCTGCATCGATGTACTGCACCTGATGTGCCAAGAATGCCTTACTGTCCGCAATGGCATCGGCGTAGCCTTCGATCTCCGTAAGGTTTCGATAAATTTGGCCGGTGCTGAGGGTGGAAATTCTGCTGTAGAAGACGTCGAAACGTCGACGTAGCTCTGCGAGTTCATCCGCGGTCTCGGGCTCTGCGCGTAGCACGGCGTTAAATTCAAGGAATTCGACTTCGGCTTGCGCAAGAGTCCATTGGACATTGTCCGAGCTTGCGGATTCCAAATGCCCCAGATCGTCCCGCACCTCTTTGATCAGGAACACGATCACCACGAATGATGCCAAAACAAGGGCGATCAAGATTGTATAGACGGCTTCGCGCCATGGTGATGATCTCATGGCCATGCGTATGGTGCCTCTGAGGTTTACTCTACGATTTCAATGCGATCCAATTGCCAAATGCTTTGGGCATAGACGGATTCGGTGCGGTATTCGGGACCTTGGTCGAATGGGTATACGACCCAGAGAGGCCCTTTGTCGCGCACGGACATCGGTTCACCATTCAAATGATACGCGACGATTGCCCCCTCGGTCGAGGCGTCCGACAAATTAATTTGTACCGAATAATCATTGATTGCTGTGGCATTGAGGATGTTGCCGGTTCCGCCGACGGCCTCGACCAAATCGGTGACAGGGACGCCTGTAAATGTAAGTTCGCCCTCGCTCCAGATTGTGGTGGTTGAGAAAGTCGTATCACCCAGCGCCTGAAGCATTTCGAGATCGAAGGCGACGGTATCTTGGGCAACAGCGCCCGATACCGTCAAGATGGTCGTGCCGGTTGGCGTGCCCATCTCAGCGACCAAAGCGGAGGAGGTACTGGTTAACAATGCGGTGGCTGCCGCGGTCGCAATAAAAACAGATTTAATACGAGTCATAATTATTCTCTCCGACTAAGGTATGGGGAATATGGCACACGGGAATTAATATTTCTTCTGCGCAGACGGATAGCGACCTACTCAAAAGGATAGGTCGCTATTTTTTTGTTTGTTTATATGGTCCTAATACGCGCCGCGCCCGCCGATGACGGCCCGAAATGTCATAAGGATCAGCATGAAATCCAGAAGCGGAGAGCGCGACTTTGTATAGGCGATGTCCATATCGATCATTTTGTCGAATCCGATGTCTGCACGTCCCGAAACCTGCCAAATTCCCGTAATCCCTGGCTTGACCCGTAGGCGTTTCAGGGCGCGAGGGGAATAGGCCGCGACCTCCTCTGGCAGTGCGGGGCGGGGGCCAACGATGGACATTTCTCCTTGTAGAACGTTGATCACCTGCGGCAGTTCATCAATTGAAAAACGACGGATGAATTTGCCCACGCGGGTCACGCGGCAATCGTCCTTGGCCTTAAAACAAATGCCCTCGCGGTCTGATGTGGCCAGCAATGCGGCGCGACGTTCTTCGGCATCGGTATACATCGAGCGAAACTTATAGAGGCTAAAGGGGGTACCATCTTTGCCGATGCGCGTCTGTTTGAACATCACCGGACCTTTGCTTTCGATTTTGATCAACGCCGCGCAAATCAGAAGCAAGGGCGACAATGCCATCAACGCGCCACCGGAGATCGCGACGTCCATCGCGCGTCGGATAACGGCATCACTTTCGATTTGGCCAAGACGATACTGTGCAGCGCGCGCCATGAATTCAAAGTTCCCGATCAAGTAGCGGTTCGCCATGCGACGGGGTTCCATTGCCAAACGCCAAGCCCATTCCATCTTGGCCTTGCGAACGGGGGCAGGGGCGCGTTTGACGGCACCGGCCAAGAAATCAAATAGCGCGCCAACCCCCATCATCACGGACACATTCAAGCGATCGGCGTTGTCCGCAAGCCAGATGTCCTGTGCGGGAACACCCTTGGCGACCAACAGAATATCCGCACCCGATGCGTTGATGTCGGCGATAACCGCGTGGTTGTCCGCCGCCTCGGCATAACCATCACGCGTGCCCGCAATCCGAAGGCCAGGCGCCTGTTCGCACAACGCAATACCTGCGCGCCGTGCATGCCCAGGGGCCGCGCCCAATAGATATACGGAAAGACCGCGTTTGCCCGCTTGCTTCATCAATGTGGGGACAAAGTCAGTCCCATTGAGGTTCTCTGTGATCTCATTCCCCGTCATCTTGGCGGCCAGTTCAACCCCGATCCCGTCGGGCAAAACAAAGTCCGCCGTGGCAAGGGTGCTTGCGTATTTGCGGTTCTTGGCACGGATGTTCGCACAGTGGGCATTCAAAAAGCACACACGCGTTTTGCCGCTGTTGAGCAGTGCGTCGATGGTTTCGGTGGCGGTCGCATTCACAACAGGCAATCCAAGAATGGAAAGCGTAGGAAGGGCGCGTTTGATCTCGGGGGCATTTAAGACAAGTGAGAAGTGTTTCATCTGGTCGTCTCCTTATGTGTTCGTTTGAACTCAGGATGACGGGCCCATATCGATCTGGGCAGATGGGCGTTCGGACAGTCGGAGGGGCAATTGATGTGAAATTGATCCGGCCGGATTGCAGTGGTGTGGGGGGAAAAGCGACAGGTACCCCATGGGATAGGCGGGCACCCAGTGGGGGTAGGGCATTTTTCCTTGCCCTGACATATATTTAGGGTGATACTCACATGATATATACGAGGTGTTGTTATGCGAATATTGATTGCAGATGATCACGACCTTTTGCGCGATACATTGGTTCTCTTCCTTGAAGGCGAGGGAGATATCGAAACCTGTTCCGCGGCCAATTTTGATGACGCAATGAAGAAAATAACCTCAGAGGGGCCATTTGATTTGGTGCTTTTGGATTTGAATATGCCTGGCATGAACGGGCTTGAGGGCCTCTCTAAGGCCATGGAATTTGATGGCGGGCAACGGGTTGCTCTGATCTCAGGACAGGCAACGCGCGAAATTGCCGAAAAGGTCCTTGAGGCCGGTGCCGCTGGCTTTGTTCCAAAGACCCTTCCGGCAAAATCACTGGTGAATGCGGTGAAATTCATGGCGATGGGCGAACAATACGCCCCGATCGATTTCATGACCGCCGTCGAAGAAGAAGAGGTCAATCCGCTTGCGGAAAAGCTGACCAAACGCGAATTGCAGGTTCTTAAGGGGCTAACCGAAGGCAAGGCCAACAAAGAGATCGCCCGCGATTTGGATCTTCAGGAACCCACTGTTAAACTTCACATTAAAACGCTCTATCGCAAGATTAATGCGAGCAACCGCACGCAGGCCGCGCTGATCGCGCGCGAAGCTGGGTTGTTCTAATACCCCAACGGATAGGCGCGGCGCCTTTTGACCGCGCGATCTATCCTCTGTTGCGCGACGGGATTAACGTTTTGTTTGCTATGATTGGATCAAAGGAGATCCACTATGGCAACACTTCATCGCTCAACCGAACTTGGACAAGACGCCAAGCGTGCCATCCGTGGTCAAAACCGGTTTGCAATTCGTCGCCGTCCGTTGCGCGAATTGACCATCAAGCGTCTTCTTCTGGGCGGACGTTTGGCCGATGCGGGGCGGTTGCCGCGCTATGCTGCGCTTTTCCTCATGGGGGGCGCTCTGATCTGGGCGCCTATCGTGGGCTATCTAAAAACCGCTCCGCTCAAGTTCACCTCAAGCACGTCACTTATCCTCCCCGGGTCTGGCGCTTCTGCTTCGGTGAATTTGAACGACATTGGGCAGGCGTCGTCCTATGCCAATTCGGCGTTTTCAAGCCAATCCATCAGCCCAACCGAGACCTATAAACGGTTGCTCGGGGCGGACCGCATTCTTGCTGCGGCGGCGGATACACTTGGCATTTCTCAACAGGCGCTGGGCAGCCCTCGCGTTGACCTTGTGGATCAAACCAGCCTGATCCGCGTGCAGATGACCGGCGGCACCCCCGAACAGGCGCAGGAGCGCGGCGACGCATTGCTTCGGGCGTTCTTTGCCGAACTGGACGCGCTGCGCGAGGATGAATTGATCCAGCGCGAAGATAGCGGTCTGGGCGCGATGGATGATTACCGTGCCTCCGTTGCCGCGACCCGCGCCGAGATTGAGGTGCTTCAACAGCAAACCGGTTTGGTGTCTGGGGATCAGTATAACGCGCTTGTTGCCGCCAAGGATGACCTTGCGATACGGGTGAACGCACTTGAACATAGCTATGAACAGAGCGTGCAAAGCGTGCGTGCGATGGAGGCCGTTTTGGGGATGACCGCGCTGCGTGCGGTTGCGATGCTGCGGTTGGGTGCCGACGCGGAATATATGCAAATGGCCGGTGATATGGCATCGCACGCTGCGGATTTGTCGGATGCGCGGTCGCGGTTTGGGCCGCGCCACCCCGCCGTTGCCAAGGCAAGCGATGCGTATAACGCGGCACGCGCCGCGGCCACACGTCAGGCCATGGCCGTCACTGGATTGTCCGCCTCCGAGGTCGCGTCATTTGACCACGCGCCGGCGGGGGCGCATTCCGACCTTATGACGGAACTTGTGCGTCTGGAAAATGAACGGGTTGGTTTGCAGGCGGAGCTCTCCGCGAAAACCGCACGTCTCACCGCCGAGGTCAGCCGCCTGCAGGAACTTGGCCCCGCCGCCGCGCGTCTGATCGATACCCAACGGGATTTTGCCGTGGCCGAGGCCGTGTTCGCATCCGCGATTGCACGGACACAGTCGTCAAAGTCCGACGTTTACGCGTCCTATCCACTGGTGCAGGTTCTGGAAAACCCATCCCTGCCCGATGGGCCATCATCGCCACGCCGTAAAATCGCGATTGCTGCCGGTGTGGCGGCAACGTTCATGATGCTCATGGGGCTTGCACTTGGCTGGATCCGCCTTGCATTGATCAGCCGTCTGTTGGTTGCGGCCAAACGCCCCGAGGCGCAGGTATGATACGTCCCGAGAACCCAGCCGAGGCATTCGTCTATCGTTCTGCGGCGTGGACATGGCCGTTTTATTTCGTCGGCGCGCTTTATATTGTCGGGCCGGTGATGGCGTGGCTCCTTGGGGGCTTGGCTACTTTGGTGCTTTATTTCGGACCGGCGGTGCGCGAAGACCTTCGGGCGACGGGGGGCATTCCGTTGATTGTCTGGGCGTGGATCGCGGGCGTTTTGGTGTTACTGATCACGCTCTGGGTTGGGCACCTGAACTGGGGCCTTGGGGCCAAGCAGACCATCAAATCCACCATCGGCTGGGCCAAGGGCTGGGCGCTACTGGCATTGTTCCCACTGGCGGGGGCGGTGCTTCCTATTCGCCGTGCCATATTGGTGCGGGGGCAATGTATCGTCGGGGCGTGGACGCTTGCGCTTGCTCCGGTGTTATTGGTGGCGCCGTATATCGGCCTACCGGAACGGATTTTCACATCGCCCCTGCGGGTGGTCGGTGGGCCTGGACCGGAATATTTCACGTTCTTCCTCTATACGCTTGATCCGGGATCATGGACCCCGCGTTGGCAGTTCTATGCGCCGTGGTCGCCCTTCGCGGCGTTGCTGGGCGTGATCATGGTTCTGTTCGCACTTGAGGACGAAAGCCCCAAGTGGCGCGCGGCGGGTGTGGCTGCGGGCATGTTGATGATCTTTGCCTCCAAGTCGCGCATGGGTTTGGTTGGGCTGGTCGCCTGTACGATTGGCCCGCGCATGATGGGATTGTTATTGAAAGGCTGGGCGTGGCATGTGGTCGCCGGATTGACCGCGTCGCTGGCGGTTCTGGGCACGGCTCTTTTGCGTGGCATTGAAAACGCGATCAGCAGCTTTAAGGGCGCCCGTGCCGATAGCACACGGGTGCGGGAAACCCTGCAACGTATCGCCCATGAACGGTGGCGCGAAGAGGCCGTTTGGTTCGGTCATGGCACCATCCAACCGGGTCCGCATCTGGTGGAATATATGCCAATCGGCAGCCACCACACGTGGTACGGGTTGTTGTTCATTAAGGGTCTGATTGGGTTCATGGCGCTGTTGGTGCCGCTGGCGTGGCAGGTGTTGATCACAATGGTCGATGCGGCCCGCGGCCCGCGTGGACGTTTGCCAATGGGGATTATGATGACGATTGTTCTGTTGTCATTCGGCGAAAATCTTGAAATCGAGGCCTATATGCTTTGGCCCGGATTGATCATGCTGGGGGTCCATGCGCGCGAAATGGCGTCGGATGTCAAAGAGCAACCAGATGATTATCCCATTGGATCGAATGCTGTGCCTGCCGCGTGATGGTTTGGGAGCCAATGGTGTGGAGGCTGCCATCGCCAGAGGTGACGGTGAACCCCGACGCTTGCGGCGCGATCCCACCAATATCGTCGGCGACATGGCAGACGGAGAGGCGTTCGTTCTGGGTGTCGTATGTTTGGACAAGACCACCTCGGGGGCAGGTGACGCCGATATGGCGATCATCACCTGAAAACGCGATGCTGGCGACATATCCGTTCATCGCCGTAAGATCGGTCTCTGGCAGTGACATGAGAACAGGGGTGTTCCCCGACTTATGGGTGCCGACAAGCGCGGGGGCGGGTGTGCCGCCCTCCCACTGCATCCCGAATGCAACGGTGCCGTCGCGTGCGACGGACAGATGGCGGATGGATGCATATTGATGCGTTCGACCAAGTGTCACGGTTTCGGTGACTTTGCCGTTTTCGAGATAGGCAAGGTTGCTCTCCATGACGGGGATATTGAGCTTATCTCGACCACTGTCGGGGTGGGTTTCAATCCCTCCGTTGGCAATCACGAGCTTGTCTGTGTTGGGAAGACGTTTGATGTCATGGGGGCCGACCCCGCCGCTGTCGAATTCATCGATGCGGGTATAGGTGGCGGTGTCCCAGACGCCAACAACGCCACGCGCGGCGTCATAGTCGTTTTCGGTGGTAAAGAGCGTGCGCCCGTCCTTGGAAAACACACCATGCCCATAGAAATGTCGGCCTCTCGCGGCGGATAGGTTCGCGATGACGTCGCCCGTTGCGCAGTCCAGCACCATCGCAAATGTGCCAGGGCGGCGGGCAAAGGCGACGGCCTCGGGGCGTGTCGGATGTGCGGCGGCGGCATGGCCGCGTGTGGGAATGGGGATTTCGAAGGTAACATCGCCCGCGCGGGACAGACCGCACAGGACATAGTCTTCACCGATCTTGCCAGCCGACAGAAAGGCCGTGGCGCCAGTTGCCGCCCATGTTGCGTGGGGTACGGCGCTTGCAGCCAAACATCCAAGAAGAAAAGCGCGGCGGTCAGTCATATCAGTCGCCATCCAGCGCATTGAAACCCGCAGACACCCCAAGTGCAGGCCCAAGCAGCCCAGCGGTTTGCGTGTCGATTTGGGTCACAAGCTGGGCGAGGGCTTCGATCCGGAAACGGGTCATCGGGTCGGCCACCCCCGCAAGGGTCGGATCGGCAAGATCGGTAAGGCGTTCAAGCGCGCGGGCATAGTCGCCGTCCAAAACCGCATGGGTGTTCGGGTGATCCACGGCCAAACGTTGCGACAGATCACGAAGGGTGGCTAGGGCGATCTCGATGTGACGGGATGTACGTTCCGAACGGCGCGCCTCGGCGCGGGCGGGGCGGGGGCGATCAAACGTTCCAAGGGGACGGCCGAGACGTGTGTTCGCGGTGAACTCAAGCCCCGTCGTCAGAGCCTTATAGAGTTCTTGCGTCACGTCCAGATCATCGCGATAGGGCCCGCCCTCGGATGGGGTCTGCATAAGGGCGGCATAGTCGGCCCAGTCGTCGTTGATTTCCATGGTCGTCGTGGCGATATCCGCGGTAACCGTGCGGAGCAAATCACACCGATAGGCATCGTCCCCCAACGTCGAAATCGCATCGTCCCCCAACGTCGAAATCGCATCGTCATACATCAGAAACTCCAACGCATAATATCCACGCGCGGCGATCGACACCTCGGGGAAAATGGCGGGGTCACGACCGGCCTCGTCCTCAGCCGTAATCAACTGGGTCAGGCTTCTGGGGGTCACGCCACGGGTGTCGGGCCAATAGGCCAGCGCAAAGGCGCGGTTGTCGGCCTCGCTTGGACCAAAGCGCAGGTGGCTGACCGCGATCCATGCGTCGAACGCTTCGCCGTAGGCGCCGCGCAGGGTCGCGTCGGTTACGTCACATGTCTGGCCCGCGACACTGGCGAGGGTCTGAGCCGTTCCCGCAAGGGTTTCATAGCGCGGCAGGATATGCCCCGTGATCACGTCGTCGGTCATGGGCGACGACAGGGCAATGGTTGGCGCAAAGGCAAAAAGAAACAGGGCTGATTTCATATCACAGGCTTTCGAGAAAACGGATCAACGCGGCGCGGTCTTCTGCGGGCATTTCGACAACGGTATCACGGGCGGCTTGGGCTTCGCCACCGTGCCATAACACCGCATCAAGCAACGTCTCGGCGCGCCCGTCGTGAAGGTAATTCTGCACCCCGCTGACCTGCTCGGTCAGACCAATCCCCCAAAGCGGAGCAGTGCGCCATTCGCGGCCCGTGGCGCGGCCTTCGGGCCGATGATCGGCCAGACCTTCGCCCATGTCATGGAGCAACATGTCGGAGTAAGGCCAGATCAATTGGAAGCTCTGCGCTGGGCGATCTTCGAGGCGCGCGGTGACGAATTTCGGCGTGTGGCAGGAGGCGCAGCCCGCGTCATAGAACATTTCTTTGCCGCGCAACACGGTTGGATCATCAATGTCGCGGCGCGCGGGGACGGCCAAGTTGCGGCTATAGAAGGTCACAAGATCAAGCGAAGTGTCGTCGATTTCGAACACGCGATGATCGCCGTCGCCATGCGGGCCGGACTGGCACACGGTTTGGGCAGCGGTGCATTCACCGGCAGGGTTCGGGTTGATCGATGACGAAATACCAATGTCGCCCGAAAACGCATCGGCGGTCTGTTGACGAATGGTTGGCGTGCCCGCCTTAAGGCCAAAGCGCCCCAACATCGGAACGCCGAACTCCTTGGACATGGTGATATTCGCGCGACCGGAGATACCATCGCCATCGGCGTCATCGGGGTCCGCATTGGCGAGGATATCGGCGGCAGGAATGGCCTCAAGCAGGCCAAGGCCGATCATCTGGGGCGTGATCCGCGGGCTTAGCATCGCGTCGGGGTGAAGTGGGCCATAGCCGAGGTTCTCGGCGGTATATGTTGGCTTGCGTAGGGTGACGGTTTCGCCGTCGGACAGCGCAATCACGACATCTTCGTAGGTGAGGCCCAATTGATATTCGGCGGTATGGCCGACCATGGCGAAATCCTGAAGCTGATTGCCATAGTTGGGGTCGGGAAGGGTGGCGATGTAATCTTCGATCTCGCCGGTATCGACGGTGTCATGATCGGGGATCGAAATCCGCAGGAACATGGACACGGCATTGTCGTCAGTATCAACGGGGGTATGACCGCGCCCGTCCTTAAGGTGACACCGTTGACAGGAGCGCGCGTTGAACAGCGGCCCAAGCCCGTCGGATGCAAGGGTCGACGACGGAGAGGACACCCAAAGTTTGCGGAACAGGCCATTGCCGACCTTAAAATCCAGCTCGTCCTCAAAGCGCAGGTTATCGGAAAAATCGGAGAACGCGTCGGCGGTCTTGCGCACGCGAACGGTTGCGGCGCCGGCGGGTTTACCTTCGAATTTCTCGGATGTTGTGAAATCTGTTGTGGGGGCGATGATCGGCGCAATCCGCGCGATTTCGGCATCGGTTCGGGGCACCACGTTCAGGTGATGATCGACCGTCACATCTGCAAATGCAGCGGACCCCAGAAGGCCCGCTGCGAACGTCAAATGCAGTGACGTTTTGTGTATCTTGCCTAGGTGCATAGTGTGCCTTGGCCTTTCGATGGTGCGATTATTGGAAAACAGCCTCTGGATCGTCCAAGCTGTCAGAGCCTTCGAACGCAATATCGTTTAGGCCGAGGGTAGATACAACACGTTCGAAGGAGCGGGTCTGTTCAATCAGCCCGTTCACGCCGCCCATCACAAGGGCTTCGCCGGCGTCGTTGCCGCGTTCGATCATTTGGTCATAAGAAAAACCTGCCTCGGCGGCGGATTTGATCAGACCAAGGGCACGCATGGTTTTGGACAGGTTGGTCTGAACTTCGGCGTTCAACACAGGATCCGCAGCCGCAACCAAATCGGCCAAGGACGCACCAGTCACAACAGTGCCGTCAACGCGGGTGTATTCACCAAGGTAAACGTTCTGCACACCAAGACCATCGTAGTAGTGGCTGTTGTGCGTGTTATCAGAGAAACAGTCGTGCTCTTCTTCTGGGTCGTTCAACATGATGCCAAGACGCATACGTTCACCGGCGGTTTCACCATAGGAGAGGGAACCCATGCCGGTCAGCATCGCAGAGATACCAGCGGTTTCATCACCAAGAAGTTCCGCACGCGCGGCGCCGTCTGTGCCCCACTGTTCGGTCATCCACGCAAGGTCAGAGATCAAAAGATCGGTCGCCGCCACAAGGTACTCCGCACGACGGTCACAGTTGCCGTTGGTGCAATCCGCATCGGCAAAGTCAGTCCAAGACCGGTTACCCGCACCCGGTGCGTGACCGTTTAGATCCTGACCCCAAAGAAGGAATTCAATCGCGTGGTAACCGGTTGCAACGTTGGATTCGATGCCGTCGATTTCCTGAAGCGTTTCACCAAGCAGTTCAGGTGTGATCGCGGATGCGTCAACTTCTGTGCCAGAAAGGGTGAATTTTGGTGTCGCGATAACATTCAACGCGGCGAATTCGTTTTCGTCAGACAGGCCATATGCGGCGTCAACATAATCGATCAGACCTTCGTCCAGTGGCCAAGCGTTTACTTTGCCTTCCCAATCGTCAACGATCGCGTTGCCGAAACGGAACACTTCTGTTTGCTGATAAGGAACGCGTGCGGCCAGCCATGCGTCGCGTGCGGCAGTAAGGCCTTCTGCGGAGGGGGCGGCAACGAATGCGTTTACTGCGTTTTTTAGGGTTTGGGCTGTGATCAAGCTGTCGCTGTAACCTGCCTGTGCGATGTTGGCATAGTTGTCCAAAACGGCCGCTTTGGTGTCTGCCATTGCAGAGGTGCCAAGTGCAGCTGTCATAGCCACCGAAGTAAGTAGGGTCGATTTCATGGGTCTGTCCGTATGTTGCACATCAACATGATGCGCGTTTCGTTATTTGGTAAGAATGAGTTTTCCAGCGCGGGTGATCCGCAGCGTGTAGATTTGATCCCCAAGCACGATATGCGCCTGACCTTGGTTCTGGACCAATGTCTCGGCCTTATAGGTTGGTAGACGGTTTTCTTGGGACGGCGTCGTTTGTTCTGGGTTGTGAATGAACATCATTTCTGTCCTCGGAATGTGCGGGTCGTCAAAATAAGAGCTGGCATTGGATACCTTTCGAAGGGGGCGATGAGTCGCGTTTCAGAAGTCCTTGCAGGTGCGAATCGGGCTCCCCTGTTTGAAAGGGTGGCTAGAATATGAAGATTTCTGACAAAAATAGTTGGTATTGTCAATCCGACAATTTTAGTTGGTTTAATTTCTTTTGCCCTCATCCGTTGGATGCGCCGTTGCTTTGTGCCGCTGGGCGTCCTATCTAGCGACAACCCATCCCATCAGCCAAAGGCCAACAGCGCATGACTATTTCACATCTTGTCACCCATTCTGGGGGCTTCCACGCAGACGAATTGATGTCGAGCGTTATCCTCACGCGGCTTTTCCCCGATGCGGAGCTGATGCGCACCCGATCCAAGGACTGGATCACACCGGCCTCTGATCGGATCATCTATGATGTGGGCGGGTCCTATGATGCCGAGGCGCAGATTTTCGACCACCACCAGCGGGGCGCGCCACGTCGTGACGATGATCAGCCCTACTCGTCGTTCGGTCTCATCTGGAAGCACTACGGCATGGATTACCTTGCCGCGTTGGATGTCCCAGAAGAGGCGCGCGAAACGGTTTACGGGTCGTTTGATCGCGGTTTTGTTCTGCCGATTGATCTGGTGGATAACGGAGAGCTAAGCCCATCTGTCGCCGGTGATCTGACCGGTCTTACGCTTCCTGTTTTGCTCGAGAGCCTAAAGCCGGTGTTCGACCAAACTGGTCCCGATGCCGAGAACGAGGCGTTCCACCTCGCGCTGGGCATTGCACGTGCATTCGTCGAGGCGCGCATCAACCGCAGTGCCGCGAAACAACGCGCCGCCGCCCTTGCCGAACAGGCGATTGCGGATGCGGGTGATGGTTATGTGCTGGAGCTCCCTATGGGGATGCCGTTCCGCCCAGCGGTGGTCAAGGCGGGCGCCGATCATCTGTTGTTCGTTGTTGCGCCACGCGGCAAGGATTGGACCATCGGCGGTATTCGTCTGAACGATGACGGGTTTGAACAACGCGCCGATTTGCCCGAAGCATGGGCCGGTTTGACGAACGCCGATCTCGAAGGTGTAAGCGGTGTCGAAGGCGCAACCTTCTGCCACAATGCGCGGTTCATCGCGGCGGCCACGTCCCGCGATGCGATCTTGAAAATGGCGCAAATTGCTGTGGAAGAGGCACTTCGGGTGAACCCAGAATTGGTTTACACCCCAGCGGCCGAGTAATTTGGTGGGGCGTGGTGATCACGCCCCAACCGTTTATCGCGCGAGCCAGCCGCCGTCGACGTTCAGCGTCGCACCATGCACATAGTTGGCCGCGTCAGATGACAAGAACACCGCCGCGCCGCCGATATCGGACGCATCCCCCCAACGACCGGCCGGAATACGATCAAGGATCGCGGTGTTGCGATCCGGATCATTGCGCAAGGCCTCGGTGTTGTTGGTGGTGATGTAACCGGGCGCAATGGCATTCACATTTATGCCCTTGGCCGCCCATTCATTCGCGAACAATTTCGTCAGACCGGCAACGCCATGTTTCGACGCAGTATAGGACGGCACGCGGATGCCCCCCTGAAACGACAAAAGCGACGCGATGTTGACGATCTTGGCGTTTTCACCACGGGCCAGCGCCGCCTTGGCGAAGGCCTGACAGGTAAAGAACACCGCCTTAAGGTTCACGTCCATAACCGCATCCCAGTCGGCCTCGGTGAAATCGATGCTGTCGTCGCGGCGAATGATACCCGCGTTGTTGATCAGAATGTCGATCTTTTGGTCGGTAAACACGTCGCGCGCGGCCATCGGATCGGAAAAATCGATCTGGAGCGCGCTCGCGTTCGGAACCATCGCAAGGGTATCGTCCATGCTGGACCGACCTGCGCAAATCACATGCGCGCCCGCGTCGCCAAGGCATTTTGCGATCGCTTGACCAATGCCCGTATTCGCGCCGGTTACAAGTGCGCGTTTCCCATCAAGGCGAAACAAGTCGCTCATCGAAGATCTCCCATATCTACAAAGTCCATGTCGGTGAAGTCTACATTATCCCCGGCCATGGCCCAGCAGAAAGTATACGCACCAGTGCCCGCACCAGAGTGGATGGACCACGGCGGCGAAATCACCGCCTCTTCGTTGGCCATGACGATGTGGCGGGTCTCGGAGGGCTCGCCCATAAAGTGGAACACGCGTTGGTCTGCGCCAACGTCAAAATAGAGATAGGCCTCCATGCGGCGATCATGCACGTGGGCGGGCATGGTGTTCCAGACCGATCCTTCGGCGAACTGTGTGTAGCCCATCAACAACTGGCAGCTTTTGCAGACGTCTGGATGCAGCAGTTGGATGATGACACGTTCGTTGGCGGTTTCTTTTGATCCGAGCTCAACCCGTTTGGCGTCTTTTTCTTGGATCAATGTGGTGGGATAAGTGGCGTGGGCAGGGGCGGATAGGATATAGAACCGACCCGCGCCGGCAAATGTCACGGCGCCTGCGCCCATTCCGACATAGAGAACTTCGCCGTTGGCAACGGTATGATCGGTGCCGTCGACGGAAATTGTGCCCGTGTCACCGATATTCAAAATGCCCATTTCGCGACGCTCAAGGAATGTTTTGGTTCCCGTTTCTGGGACGTGATCAAGGGTAAGCGTGCCGCCCGCCGGAACGGCAGAGCCCAAGATCAGGCGATCATAGTGGGAATAGACGAGCTTGATTTCACCATCGGCAAAGAGGCCGCCCACATGAAAATGATCACGAAGTTGTTGGGTATCAAGACCCTTTGCAGAGGCTGGATCAATCGCGTAACGTGTCTGAGCATGAAGCATTTGTATTCCTTTTCTCGCGAATAGGGCGGTTTTGCCCAGTTGTGAAACTTGTGATATACTAATATGCCAGTTCAAGCATTCAAGTCAAACCAGAAGTAAATGAGCCCTATGCCAATACCCTCCAACCTGTCTGATGCCCGTCCACAATCGGCCACAGATCAAGTGTTCGAAGCCCTGTACATTGCGATTGCCACGCTTGATTTGGTACCAGGGGAAAAAATATCGGAGGCAGATGTCGCCAAAAAAATGGGCTTGTCACGCCAGCCCGTGCGCGACGCGTTCTTTCGACTGTCAGAGATGGGGTTCCTGCGCATCCGCCCCCAGCGTGCGACGACGATTTCGCTGATATCAGAGCAGGCAATTCTGGATGCGCAATTCATCCGTACCGCGCTTGAGGTGGAATGCCTGCGCGCGGCGGTTCGGAATGTGACACAGGACGATCTGGTGGTGTTGGATGATATCATGGTGCAACAACAGGCGGCGGTGGATACAAATGATCCGCGGGCGTTTCATGCGGCGGACGACCTGTTCCATCGGGCGATCTGCAAAATTGCCGGTCATCCGTTGGCGTGGAACGTGATTAAGGACCACAAGGTGCATCTGGAACGGGTTCGATTCCTTTCGCTTACCTTTGGTGCGCAGTTGGCCTTTGACGACCATATGAAGATTTTGGACGCGCTGCGTGTGGGCGACGTTGAACGGGCCGAGGGAGCGTTGCGCGATCATCTTGGTCATATTTTGGACCATATCGACACGATCCGCGAAACGAATTCTGAGTACTTTGAGCCCCGCGCCGAATAGGCGTGCAGAGCAGGTCATGAGATACAAAAAAGGCGCCCGCGGTGAAACGGGCGCCTTTGGCATTTTATGTGGTTCGACCTAGCCGATGATCGCGTTGAATGTTGCGCTTGGGCGCATTACTGCTGCGGTTTTCGCGGCGTCTGTGCGGTAGTACCCACCAAGATCTGCGGCCTGACCCTGTGTCGCCCCAAGCTCTTCTAGGATCGCGTCTTGCTTGGCGGTCAACTCGGCGGCGATTGGCGCAAAGTGTGCGGCCAAAGCGGCATCGTCTGTTTGCGCGGCAAGAGCTTCTGCCCAGTAGAGAGCAAAGAAGTAGTGGCTGTCGCGGTTGTCGGTCTGGCCAACTTTGCGCTGTGGGGATTTGCCGGTGTCGAGAAGTTTCTCGGTTGCGGCATCAACCGCAGCACCCAAAACAGCCGCCTTCGCGTTGTCGTTGCTTTCCGCAAGGAAGTTCAGCGATTCACCAAGCGCACAGAATTCACCAAGGGAATCCCAACGTAGGTGACCTTCTTCTTGAAGCTGCTGAACGTGCTTGGGTGCGGAACCACCAGCGCCAGTTTCAAACAGGCCACCACCGTTCATCAATTTCACAATCGAGAGCATTTTCGCGGATGTGCCAAGTTCCAAGATTGGGAAAAGGTCAGTCAGGTAGTCGCGAAGAACGTTGCCCGTGATTGCAATGGAATCTGCACCCGTGCGGATGGTTTCCATGGTCAAACGTGTCGCTTCGCGTGGGGCGAGGGTCACGAATTTGTCGGCAAGACCTTCTTTGGCAAGGATCGCATCAACGTATTTGATCAGCTCGGCGTCGTGCGCACGGTTCGCATCAAGCCAGAAGATCGCCTGAGCGCCAGTTGCCTTTTGACGGCTGATGGCAAGCTGTACCCAGTCCGCGATTGGTGCGGCCTTGGCAGTGGACGAACGCCAGATGTCGCCGCCTTCTACGGTGTGGCTGTGCAGTGTTTCGCCATTGGCAAGAGCGTAGCGGATTTCGCCGTCTGCAGGGGCCAAGAATGTGGTTGGGTGTGACCCGTATTCTTCGGCTTTTTGCGCCATAAGACCAACGTTAGACACTGTACCCGATGTGGTTGGGTCAAGCGCGCCGGTCTCTTTGAAGTAGTTGATGGATTCATCATAGATGGACGCATAGCAGTTATCAGGGATCACACATTTGGTGTCTGCTGCTTTGCCGTCTGGGCCCCAACCTTTGCCGCCTGCGCGGATCACGGCCGGCATGGACGCATCGATGATCACGTCAGAAGACACGTGAAGGTTGGTGATGCCTTTGTCGGAATCAACCATGTACATTGGTGGCTGTGCCGCAAGAGCCGCCGCAAGGTCGGCTTCCATTTCGGCGTTGCCTGCAATGATGGATTCAAGCGTGCCGATACCAGAGTTCGGGTTGAAGTCGATCTTGTCGCCGTGCTTCGCAAGGAAGTCTTCGAGGTACACAGATACGAAGTGACCAAATAGGATCGGATCGGAAACCTTCATCATGGTCGCTTTGAGGTGAACAGAGAATAGAACGCCCTGTTCGCGCGCGGATTCTACTTCACCTTTGATGAATGTGCGAAGCGCCTTGGCGGACATGAATGTCGCGTCAACAACTGTGCCTTCGATGATGTCTAGGCCGTCCTTAAGAACAGTCACGTCGCCGTTGCCCGCAACGAATTCGATCTTCGCCGCGCCTGCTTGGGCCGCAGTGATTGTCGCAGATTTTTCATTCGCGTAAAAATCATTGCCAGGCATGGATGAGACGTGGGTCTTGGATGTGGATTCCCAAACGCCCATGGAGTGCGGGTTCTTCATCGCATAGTTTTTAACAGCACGTGCCGCACGACGGTCAGAGTTACCTTCGCGTAGAACTGGGTTCACAGCGGACCCTTTGATCGCGTCGTATGCGGCCTGAACGGCTTTCTCTTCGTCGGTCTCTGGGTTCGTTGGGTAATCTGGGATCGCGTAGCCTTTTTCCTGCAGCTCAGCAATCGCGGCGGAAAGTTGTGGTACAGACGCAGAGATGTTCGGAAGCTTGATCACGTTTGCTTCTGGTGTTTTCACGAGCACACCGAGTTCGGCAAGGTGATCGTCCTGTTTCTGCTCATCCGTAAGGTAGGATGGAACCGCAGACAGAATACGTGCCGCAAGAGAGATGTCTTTGGTGCCAACTGTCACATCTGCGGTGGAGGCAAAGGATTGAATGATCGGCAAAAGAGACGCGCTGGCCAGCTGTGGCGCTTCGTCTACAATGGTATACAATATGTCTGGCTGTTTTTGGTCGGTCATAAAATTGGGCCTTTTCCAAGTGGTCTAGGGGAATGGGCGGCAGAGCCTGCACGCCGAGATACGGGTCATGCGTTACAACGGGTCGATTCCGACGGGCGCAACACAGTCTTGTGCGTCGTTTAACCGAGGTCGCGACAAATTTCAATCGGGGAGGGCGGATTTTGGTTTGAGTGCGACTATATGTATGTAACGCGAGAGGTGACTTGAAACCTTATACGAAAAGACGTATCTCCACAGGAATCGTGAAAAGGGCATATCCAATGGCAAAAGCAACACCGGTACAGTTTTTTCAGCAAGTCCGCGCCGAACTGGGCAAAGTAACGTGGCCAACACGCCGCGAAGTACTTTTGACCACCGTAATGGTATTTGCATTCGCAGCATTGACCGCCATTTTCTTTGGTTTGGTTGATCTGGGTATTCGCTCTGGTCTCTCTGCTGTGCTCAACTATTTTGGCTAGCAAATACTGCGCTTAGGGCTTGAAATCTTTGGGTTTCAGGCGTAATGCAAGCGCACTCTATATGAAATAGCGTGCATCGATTCGTGTTGCGCGCTGTTTTTTATTCGGTAAGTGACGGTTCATCCGTTTGAAAAGATTTAATAAATTCGGGATCTCCCGAAAGGCACAAAGGCAAGGGCAGTATGGCAAAGCGTTGGTACACCGTGAGCGTTCTCTCGAACTATGAGAAAAAAATCGCGGAAGCAATCAATACAGCTGTGATCGAAGCCGGCCTTCAGGAAGAGATCGATGAAGTGATCGTTCCAACAGAAGAAGTGTTGGAAGTGCGCCGTGGTAAGAAAGTTACCTCTGAGCGCCGCTTTATGCCGGGTTACATTTTGGTGCGCATGGAGATGTCTGATCAAGGGTATCACCTTATCACGTCTATCAACCGTGTAACTGGTTTCTTGGGCCCGCAAGGTCGCCCAATGCCAATGCGCGACGCAGAGGCAAGCCAGATCCTTAACCGTGTTGAAGAGAATGCAGAGGCGCCACGTACTCTCATTATCTTTGAGACAGGTGAAAAAGTTACTGTTGCCGACGGCCCATTCGAGGGTTTCGAAGGTTCCGTCGAAGAAGTCGACAACGAAAACAGCCGCCTCAAGGTTACCGTGTCCATCTTTGGTCGCGCGACACCGGTGGAATTGGAATTCACTCAGGTCACTAAACTGTCCTAAGTGCGAACAGTGGGAGGGGCGATGCGCGCGCGTATCAATCCGGACCACACAACCGAGAACCTCGCGAACGCGTTCGTGGGGTGTTGAAAAAGGAAGAATGTCATGGCGAAAAAACTCGCTGGTACAATGAAGCTGCAGGTTCCTGCAGGTAAAGCAAACCCATCTCCACCCGTAGGTCCAGCATTGGGTCAACGCGGCATCAACATCATGGAATTCTGTAAAGCGTTCAACGCGAAGACAGCTGACCTTGAGCCAGGTGCGCCTTGCCCAACAATCATCACCTACTATCAGGATAAGTCCTTCACTATGGACATCAAGACGCCACCTGCGTCTTACTTCCTGAAGAAAGCTGCGAAGCTTTCCTCTGGTGCGAACCTTCCAGGCCGCGAAGTTGTCGGCTCTGTGACTCCTGCTCAGGTGAAAGAAATCGCCGAAGCGAAGATGAAAGACCTGAACGCAAACGACATCGATGCTGCTATGCAGATCATCCTTGGCTCTGCGCGTTCCATGGGCATCGAGGTAAAGTAAGATGGCTAAGCTTGGTAAACGTACTACTGCTGCTCGCGCAGCATTCGAAGGTAAAGCAAACCTAACAGTTGACGCAGCTGTTGCATTGGTAAAAGCCAACGCGACTGCGAAATTCGACGAGACTGTTGAGATCGCTGTAAACCTTGGTGTTGATCCACGTCACGCTGACCAAATGGTTCGTGGTGTTGTTGCTCTTCCAAACGGTACTGGTAAAACAGTTCGCGTTGCCGTGTTCGCACGTGGCGCAAAAGCAGAAGAAGCCCAAGCGGCTGGCGCTGATATCGTTGGTGCAGAGGACCTTATGGAAATCGTACAAGGCGGCAAGATCGACTTTGATCGCTGCATCGCGACACCTGACATGATGCCTGTTGTTGGTCGTCTTGGTAAGGTACTTGGTCCACGCAACCTAATGCCAAACCCAAAAGTTGGCACTGTTACTATGGACGTTAAAGCGGCCGTAGAAGCAGCAAAAGGCGGCCAGGTTCAGTTTAAAGTTGAAAAAGCTGGTGTTGTACACGCAGGTGTTGGTAAAGCATCTTTCGACGAAGCTAAATTGGTTGAGAACGTTCGTTCCTTTATCGATGCCGTTGCGAAGGCCCGTCCTTCCGGCACAAAAGGTGCATATGTGAAACAGATCGCTCTGACGTCCACAATGGGCCCAGGCGTTACTATTTCCATCGACGACGCGATCGCCGAATAAGAATTCTGTGGCCTTCGGGCTGCTGAATGGCGGGGCCTCACGGCCCTGTCCTGTCCGAGACGGAGGGTGGCGCAAGTCATAAATCCTTCCTGAGATGGGGAACGAGAACGAATTTACCGCTGGGCTTGACCCTCGGGAGATTTTGGCCTCGGGACCCTCGATTGGACCCGAACGCGACCCGTTAAACGGTCGCAAAATTGAGCCGGGGGGTAACCCCCAAATTTGGAGTGAAACTGTGGATAGAGCACAAAAAGAAAAACTGGTCGACGAACTCGGCCAAATCTTTGACAGCTCTGGCGTCGTTGTGGTTAGCCACTACGAAGGTCTTACAGTTGCCGATATGCAGGATCTACGTGCGCGCATGAGCGCTGTGGGTGGTTCCGTACGCGTTGCCAAAAACAAGCTCGCCAAAATCGCCCTTGATGGGAAGCCTTGCGAAAGCATCGCCGAATATCTGTCGGGCATGACTGTTTTGACCTATTCCGAAGATCCTGTTGCTGCGGCAAAGATCTCGGAAGAGTTCTCTAAGGACAACGAGAAATTCGTTATCCTTGGTGGTGCTATGGGTGAGACAGCTCTGGACCGTGCTGGTGTTACAGCAGTGTCGAAAATGCCATCTCGCGAGGAGCTTATTGCTTCTATCGTTGGTTGCATTGGCGCACCTGCATCGAACATCGCTGGGGCCATTGGCGCGCCTGCTTCGAACATCGCTGGCGTTTTGTCTACTATCGAAGACAAAGCGGCTGCATAAGCAATTGAGACCGACGTAGGGATAATCCTAACGCGTTGGAACACAAACAATATAACGAAGGACAGTATAATGGCTGATCTGAAAAAACTTGCTGAAGAGATCGTAGGTCTTACACTTCTCGAAGCACAAGAACTAAAAACTATTCTTAAAGACGAGTACGGCATCGAGCCTGCTGCTGGCGGCGCTGTAATGGTTGCTGGCGGTGCAGACGCTGGTGGCGCTGCTGCTGAAGAAAAAACTGAGTTCGACGTTGTTCTTAAGAACGCCGGCGCAAAGAAAATCAACGTGATTAAAGAAGTTCGCGGCATCACTGGTCTTGGCTTGAAAGAAGCTAAAGACCTAGTTGAAGCTGGCGGCAAAATCAAAGAAGGCGTTGATAAAGCTGAAGCAGACGACATCAAAGCG
Source organism: uncultured Halocynthiibacter sp. (assembly GCA_947503035.1). Classification (GTDB taxonomy): domain Bacteria; phylum Pseudomonadota; class Alphaproteobacteria; order Rhodobacterales; family Rhodobacteraceae; genus CANNCD01. The sequence continues at coordinate 13,128 of CANNCD010000005.1, read as the reverse complement.
AAGCTCGAAGCAGCTGGCGCTGAGATCGAACTAGCCTAATTCATCACAGCCCTATCGGGTTGTAATGTTAGGAAAAATTGGCTGGATCCGAAGAAATTCGGGTCCAGCCGAACCTGTCTTAGAAAGGGCATTGGCATAAGTGCCCTTTCTAAGGTGAGGTTCAAAGATCGGGAGCATATCGGTTGGGACGATGTGCAGAATTGATCGAACCCATTTGTAAGCGGCCGGCCCTGTTGCCCAGCAGGGGTGGTTCCGCGAGAAGCTGAAAGGTGATGACGAGCATGGCTCAGTCCTACGTTGGCCAAAAACGACTCCGTAAGTATTACGGTAAGATTCGTGAAGTCCTAGAGATGCCGAACCTTATTGAGGTTCAGAAATCTTCTTATGATCTATTTTTGAAATCCGGTGACCAACCGACGCCACTTGATGGTGAAGGTATTAACGCGGTCTTCCAGTCGGTTTTCCCGATCAAAGATTTTAATGAAACATCCATTCTTGAGTTCGTAAAATACGAACTTGAAGAACCAAAATATGACGTTGAAGAATGTCAGCAACGCGATATGACATACAGCGCACCTTTGAAGGTTACGCTTCGTCTGATCGTGTTTGATATCGACGAAGATACAGGCGCGAAGTCTGTTAAAGACATCAAAGAACAAGACGTATTCATGGGCGACATGCCTTTGATGACGCAAAACGGTACGTTCGTTGTGAACGGCACCGAGCGTGTGATTGTTTCCCAGATGCACCGTTCCCCTGGCGTGTTCTTTGACCACGACAAAGGTAAGACGCACTCTTCCGGTAAACTTTTGTTTGCGTGCCGCATTATCCCATACCGCGGCTCTTGGTTGGATTTCGAATTCGACGCCAAGGACATCGTGTTCGCACGTATTGACCGTCGTCGCAAACTTCCTGTTACCACGCTTCTATATGCGCTTGGCCTAGACCAAGAAGGTATCATGGATGCGTATTACGACACCGTGAACTACCGTCTTGAAAAGAACAAAGGTTGGGCAACCAAGTTCTTCCCTGATCGCGTACGTGGCACACGCCCGACGTTTGATCTTGTGGATGCGGCCACGGGCGAAGTGATCGCCAAAGCCAACGACAAAGTCACACCTCGCGCGGTTAAGAAATTGATCGAAGCTGGCGAAGTGACTGAACTGTTGGTTCCATTCGATCAGATCGTTGGCAAATACGTTGCACGCGACATCATCAACGAAGAAACTGGCGCGATCTATGTCGAAGCTGGCGACGAGTTGTTGTTCGAATACGACAAAGCGGGCGACATCATCGGTGGTTCCCTTCAGGAGCTTCTGGACGCGGGCGTCACAGAGATCCCTGTTCTTGACATTGATGGCGTGAACGTTGGTCCATATATCCGCAACACAATGGCGAATGACAAAAACATGGGTCGCGACACCGCGCTTATGGACATTTACCGTGTTATGCGTCCGGGCGAGCCACCCACCGTTGAGGCGGCTTCTGCTCTGTTTGACACATTGTTCTTCGACAGCGAGCGTTATGATCTTTCCGCGGTTGGCCGTGTGAAAATGAACATGCGTCTGTCCTTGGACGCCGAGGATACCCAGCGTACCCTTCGCAAAGAAGACATCGTTTCTTGTATCAAAGCGCTGGTTCAGCTGCGTGACGGCAAAGGCGATATCGACGATATTGACCACCTTGGTAACCGTCGTGTGCGTTCCGTTGGCGAATTGATGGAAAACCAATACCGTGTTGGCCTGCTTCGCATGGAGCGCGCAATCAAGGAACGTATGTCCAGCGTCGAAATCGACACTGTGATGCCACAGGACCTTATCAACGCGAAACCTGCGGCTGCTGCTGTTCGTGAATTCTTCGGCTCTTCGCAGCTGTCCCAGTTCATGGACCAAACCAACCCGCTGTCTGAGGTTACGCACAAGCGTCGTCTCTCCGCGCTTGGGCCAGGTGGTCTGACACGCGAACGCGCCGGTTTTGAGGTACGTGACGTTCACACCACGCACTATGGTCGTATGTGTCCGATTGAAACGCCCGAGGGGCCGAACATTGGTTTGATCAACTCTTTGGCGACATTCGCACGCGTCAACAAATACGGTTTCATCGAGACACCTTATCGTAAGGTTATCGACGGCACTGTGACCGATGACGTTCAATACATGTCCGCGACCGAAGAGATGCGCCACACTGTTGCGCAGGCAAACGCCGAGCTCGACGAAAACGGTACATTCGTGAACGACATGGTCAACACACGTCAGTCTGGGTCCTATACCCTTGCGACACGTGCAAATGTTGACCTTATCGACGTTTCACCAAAACAGCTTGTCTCGGTTGCGGCGTCCTTGATCCCGTTCCTAGAAAACGATGACGCCAACCGTGCCTTGATGGGTTCGAACATGATGCGTCAGGCTGTGCCACTTCTTCAAGCAGAAGCACCGCTTGTTGGTACCGGTATCGAAGAAGTTGTTGCACGTGACTCTGGCGCGGCCATCATGGCCGAACGCGGTGGTTATGTGGACCAAGTTGACGCGACACGTATCGTTATCCGTGCGACCCAAGACCTTGCTCTTGGTGATGCGGGTGTTGATATCTACCGTCTACGTAAATTCCAACGTTCCAACCAAAACACCTGCATCAACCAACGTCCGTTGGTAAAAGTTGGTGATTTCGTGAACAAAGCCGACGTGATCGCCGATGGTCCTTCTACGGATCTTGGTGAGTTGGCTCTTGGTAAGAACGTCATCGTGGCGTTTATGCCTTGGAATGGCTACAACTACGAAGACTCCATTCTGATCTCTGAGCGCATCACACGTGATGACGTCTTCACATCCGTACACATCGAAGAATTCGAAGTTGCGGCCCGTGATACGAAGCTCGGCCCAGAGGAAATCACACGTGATATTCCGAACGTTGGTGAAGAAGCGCTGCGCAACCTCGACGAGGCTGGCATCGTTTACATCGGCGCCGAAGTAGAGCCTGGCGATATCCTTGTTGGTAAGATCACACCAAAGGGCGAAAGCCCAATGACACCAGAAGAAAAACTTCTGCGTGCTATCTTTGGTGAGAAGGCGTCTGACGTTCGCGATACATCGCTTCGTGTGAAGCCTGGTGATTTCGGTACAATCGTAGAAGTTCGTGTCTTCAACCGCCACGGCGTTGAAAAAGACGAACGTGCGGTTCAGATCGAACGCGAAGAAGTAGAACGTCTTGCACGTGACCGTGACGACGAACTTGGTATCTTGGATCGCAACATCTATGCGCGTCTGAAATCCATGATCCTCGGCAAAGTGGCTGTCAAAGGTCCACGCGGTGTTGCATCTGGTTCACAGGTTACCGAAGAGCTCTTGGACACATTGTCCAAAGGTCAGTGGTGGCAGATTGCTCTTGAGGACGAAGATGACGCCAAAGTTATCGAAGCCCTAAACGAGCAGTACGAGATCCAGAAACGCGCTCTTGAAGCACGCTTTGAAGACAAAGTTGAAAAAGTACGTCGCGGCGACGATCTTCCTCCTGGTGTGATGAAGATGGTTAAAGTGTTCATCGCCGTGAAGCGTAAGCTTCAGCCTGGTGATAAGATGGCGGGTCGTCACGGGAACAAAGGTGTGATTTCACGCGTTGTTCCAATGGAAGACATGCCGTTCTTGGCCGATGGTACGCCGGTTGACTTCTGTCTGAACCCACTGGGTGTGCCTTCACGTATGAACGTTGGTCAGATCCTTGAAACGCACATGGGCTGGGCCGCACGCGCGCTTGGTCTACAGGTTGACGAAGCCCTCGACGAATACCGTCGTTCTGGCGACATGACACCTGTGCGTGATGCAATGAAGATTGTGTACGGCGATGACGTATACGACGAAGGCATCGAAGGCATGACAGACGAACGTCTTCTTGAGGCGGCAGGTACAGTCACACGCGGTGTTCCAATCGCGACGCCTGTATTTGACGGCGCAAAAGAGGCAGACGTGAACGATGCACTTGTACGTGCGGGCTTCTCGACTTCTGGTCAGTCCGAATTGTTCGATGGTCGCACCGGTGAGAAATTCGCCCGTCCTGTGACTGTTGGCATGAAGTATCTTCTGAAACTGCACCACCTTGTGGATGATAAAATCCACGCCCGTTCAACGGGTCCATACTCGCTTGTTACGCAGCAACCATTGGGCGGTAAAGCTCAGTTCGGTGGCCAGCGCTTTGGTGAGATGGAAGTTTGGGCACTTGAGGCATACGGCGCGGCATATACGCTGCAAGAGATGCTGACAGTGAAATCAGATGACGTTGCTGGCCGGACCAAGGTCTACGAGTCGATCGTTAAAGGTGAGGATAACTTCGAGGCAGGTATCCCAGAATCCTTCAACGTTCTCGTGAAAGAGGTTCGTGGCCTCGGTCTTAACATGGAACTCCTGGATGCGGAGATTGAGGAGTAGGGCGCGCGCCCTACTTCCCCACATCTTCCCCTGATATAAGGAACGCAAAATGAACCAGGAACTTACGAACAACCCGTTCAACCCTCTGACACCTGCAAAGGCCTTTGACGAAATCAAAGTGTCCCTCGCATCCCCAGAGCGGATCCTGTCTTGGTCTTTCGGTGAGATCAAGAAACCCGAAACCATCAACTATCGTACGTTCAAACCTGAACGCGATGGTCTTTTCTGTGCGCGTATTTTTGGCCCAATCAAAGACTATGAATGTCTCTGTGGTAAATATAAGCGCATGAAATATCGCGGCGTTGTCTGCGAGAAATGTGGTGTTGAAGTTACGCTCCAGAAGGTGCGCCGCGAACGCATGGGCCATATCGAATTGGCTTCGCCCGTTGCACACATCTGGTTCCTAAAATCCCTTCCATCGCGGATCGGCCTGATGCTCGACATCACGCTGCGCGATCTGGAACGTATTTTGTACTTTGAAAACTACGTTGTGATTGAGCCAGGTCTGACTGACCTGACTTACGGCCAGCTTATGACCGAAGAAGAGTACATGGACGCCCAAGACGTCTATGGCATGGATGCCTTCACCGCGAACATCGGTGCCGAAGCGATCCGTGAGATGCTCTCTATGATCGACCTAGAAGCAGAAGCAGAGACGCTCCGTGCGGATCTTGCAGAAGCAACGGGTGAGCTTAAGCCTAAGAAAATCATCAAACGTCTAAAAGTCGTTGAATCCTTCCTTGAATCAGGCAACCGCCCTGAGTGGATGATCATGACTGTTATTCCTGTGATCCCGCCAGAATTGCGCCCATTGGTGCCGTTGGATGGTGGCCGTTTCGCGACGTCCGATCTTAACGATCTGTACCGCCGCGTGATCAACCGGAACAACCGTTTGAAACGTCTATTGGAACTTCGTGCGCCTGATATCATCGTGCGCAACGAGAAACGCATGCTTCAAGAATCCGTTGATGCATTGTTCGACAACGGCCGTCGCGGTCGTGTGATTACAGGTGGTAACAAACGCCCACTTAAATCCTTGTCTGACATGCTTAAGGGTAAGCAAGGCCGGTTCCGTCAAAACCTTTTGGGTAAACGCGTCGACTTCTCTGGTCGTTCGGTGATTGTGACGGGCCCTGAGCTCAAGCTTCACCAGTGTGGTTTGCCCAAGAAGATGGCGCTCGAGCTGTTCAAGCCGTTCATCTATTCCCGTCTAGAGGCCAAAGGTCTGTCTTCGACTGTTAAGCAGGCGAAGAAACTGGTTGAGAAAGAGCGTCCCGAAGTTTGGGATATCCTTGACGAAGTAATCCGCGAACACCCAGTGATGTTGAACCGTGCGCCTACGCTGCACCGTTTGGGCATCCAAGCGTTCGAACCCACTTTGATCGAAGGTAAGGCCATCCAGCTTCACCCGCTTGTATGTTCCGCGTTTAACGCCGACTTTGACGGCGACCAAATGGCGGTTCACGTTCCATTGAGCCTTGAGGCGCAATTGGAAGCACGCGTGTTGATGATGTCCACCAACAACGTTCTGTCCCCAGCCAACGGTGCACCGATTATCGTTCCTTCTCAGGATATGATTTTGGGCATCTACTACATCACGTTGCAACGCGACGGGATGAAGGGCGAAGGCATGGTCTTCTCTGACGAAGAAGAAGTACAACACGCGCTGGATTCCGGCGAGGTACATCTTCACGCCAAGGTTCAGGCCCGCATCAAGCAGATCGACGACGAAGGCAACGAAGTGTACCAACGCTTTGAAACCACTCCTGGTCGTATCCGTTTGGGTTCTCTTCTTCCACTTAACGCCAAGGCGCCGTTCTCTCTTGTGAACCGTCTGTTGCGTAAGAAAGAAGTGCAGCAGGTTATTGATACGGTTTACCGTTACTGTGGCCAAAAAGAATCCGTTATCTTCTGTGACCAGATCATGTCTATGGGCTTCAAAGAAGCGTTTAAGGCAGGTATTTCGTTCGGTAAGGACGATATGGTTGTTCCAGAAGACAAATGGGATATCGTTGGCGGCACCCGTGGCAAAGTTCAAGAATTTGAACAACAGTACATGGACGGTCTGATCACCCAAGGTGAGAAGTACAACAAAGTTATCGATGCATGGTCCACATGTAACGACACGCTTACCGATGCGATGATGGGTGCGATTTCTGCGTCCAAAACCGACGAGAATGGCGCTGAGATGGAACCGAACTCGGTTTACATGATGGCTCACTCTGGTGCGCGTGGTTCGGTGACACAGATGAAACAGCTGGGCGGTATGCGCGGTCTGATGGCGACACCGAACGGTGACATCATCGAAACACCGATCATCTCGAACTTTAAAGAGGGTCTGTCGGTTCTCGAGTACTTCAACTCGACCCACGGTGCACGTAAAGGTCTATCCGATACCGCGCTTAAGACAGCGAACTCTGGTTACCTTACGCGTCGTCTTGTGGACGTTGCGCAGGACTGTATCGTTCGTGAGCACGATTGTGGTACCGAAATCGCGATTACAGCCGAGGCTGCGGTCAACGATGGTGAAGTGATTTCCCCATTGTCCGAACGTGTTCTTGGTCGTGTGTCTGCTGATGTTGTTATGAAGCCGGGCACAGACGAAGTGCTGGTTGAAAAGAACGAAGTCATCGACGAACGCAAAGCCGACGCAATCGAGGAAGCGAAAATCGTTTCCATGCGCATCCGTTCCCCATTGACCTGTGAGGCCGAAGAAGGCGTCTGTGCAATGTGTTACGGTCGTGACCTTGCACGCGGTACTTTGGTCAACCAAGGCGAAGCGGTTGGTATTATCGCGGCGCAGTCCATTGGTGAGCCTGGTACACAGCTGACTATGCGTACATTCCACATTGGTGGTGTTGCGCAGGGTGGTCAGCAGTCGTTCCAAGAGGCCGGTTACGCCGGTACGGTTGAGTTCAAGAACACCAACCTCATCGTGAACGCCAATGGCGAACAGATCGTTATGGGCCGTAACATGACCCTTGCGATCATCGATGAGCACGGCGAAGAGCGCGTGTCGCACAAGCTCGATTACGGTACGACCGTATTCGTGAAAGACAAGGCGCCAGTGGCGCTTGGCGACAAGCTCTATGAATGGGATCCGTACACGCTTCCAATCATCGCTGAGAAACCTGGTAAGGCGAAGTTCCTTGATCTTGTTTCTGGTGTTGCGATCCGCGACGAGACCGATGAAGCAACCGGTATGACACAGAAGATCGTGATCGACTGGCGTGCTGCGAAAGACGGCAACACATTGAAGCCTGAGATCGTTATCGTTGGTGAAGACGGTGAGCCATTGCGCAATGATGCAGGTAACCCTGTTGCATACGCGATGTCCGTTGATGCGGTTCTATCCATCGAAGATGGTCAAGAAGTTCAAGCCGGTGACGTTGTTGCGCGTATTCCACGTGAAGGCACAAAAACCAAAGACATTACCGGTGGTCTACCACGGGTTGCGGAATTGTTTGAGGCACGTCGCCCCAAAGATCACGCGATCATCGCAGAAATCGACGGATATGTGCGCTTTGGCCGTGACTACAAAAACAAACGTCGTCTATCGATCGAGCCAGCCGAGGAAGGTCGCGAAACCGTTGAGTACATGGTACCCAAAGGTAAGCACATTCCGGTTGCCGAAGGTGATTTCATCCAGAAGGGTGAATACATCATGGACGGTAACCCAGCACCGCACGACATTCTCGCCATTATGGGTGTAGAAGCGCTTGCTGATTACATGATCGACGAAGTTCAAGACGTTTACCGTCTACAGGGCGTGAAGATTAACGATAAACACATCGAGGTTATCGTGCGTCAGATGCTCCAGAAATGGGAAGTCACCGACAGCGGTGAAACAACACTTCTGAAAGGCGAGCACGTCGACAAAGCCGAGTTCGATATCGTCAACAAGAAGGCATCTGATGCCGGTCGTCGTCTGGCGTCTGGTGGTCCGATCCTGTTGGGTATCACCAAGGCGTCGTTGCAGACACGTTCGTTCATCTCTGCTGCGTCCTTCCAAGAAACAACGCGCGTTCTTACCGAGGCTTCGGTACAGGGCAAGCGGGACAAATTGGTTGGTCTCAAAGAGAACGTTATCGTGGGTCGCTTGATCCCAGCGGGTACAGGTGGGGCAACCCAGCAGATGCGTGCCGTTGCTGCGTCACGTGACAATGTTGTTCTCGAAGCGCGTCGCGCCGAAGCGATTGAGGCGGCTGCGATTGCTGCGCCTATCGCTGCTGAGGACGCGACTGCGGTTGAAGACGTATTCGACATGGGTCTGGTGGATACACCAGAGAGCCGCGACTAATACGGTCCTTGGATTATGAAATAAAAAGGCCCTCGCAGGAAACTGCGGGGGCCTTTTGCGTTGGTGATGAATTGGAAAACGTTGGTCTAGACGCGAATGTGGCTAGTCGACGGTTTCGGCGGTCTTGGTCACTGGGATGGCGGTGATGTCGATCCCAAACCGTTCACTCAGAAACACGGCGGTCTCTTCGCTGGCCGGTTCAAGAAGGTTCTCGCGTCGATCAAAGGACGAGTCATTAAAATCGCTGAGACCACGGATATACATGTCGCGCCGTGGCTGCGTGACGGTGGTCATAAGGTGCGGCAGCTTATGGTGGGCAAAGTCCATCAGACAGCGCGGAGCCCCCGCCCAGAGCATCACAGCAAGCGCAGGCGTCCAGCAGGGCTTGATGACACGGCCGACTTCGACCTTGTCCGAGATCTTCATGACGAGACCCTGATTAAAGTCGATGGCAAGCCGCCCCTCGGCACGGAACAGAGGCAAAAGGTTCGTCGCAGTTGCACGGAGTTCTTCGACAAAATCAATGGCGACGGCATCGTCATCATCAAGGCGGAATTCGACCGACGGTCCTCCGTCCTTTTTGCGGAAATGTTCGATGACTTCGCGCATGGCGGGGCGGTGCTGCATCGGCGGAAGTTGAAGAACCGTTGCGTGTGGGATATCAGCGACGATGGCCTCGAGGCGATCAAGATGGTGATCAGGGAGGTCGGTGCCGGTGACGATAACAAAGGTGAAATCATCGTCCGTCTGATACCGAATGCCCGGGATGGTCACATGTTCAAACGTGCGGAACCGCTCTTCGAGACGCGTGTCGTCAAAGAGATAGCTGATCCGGTCTTCGATGGTTTCATGTTCGGTTTGAAACCCGCCAAGACAGGGATAGGAGAACCGACAAAGGCCAATAATCTGCATGATCGTTCCTTTCACTCACTCCTTTCTATTACGAGACACGTTTTAATAAAAGCTACTTCAAATCGTCAGGGTTAACGGGAACGGCACTGCGACGCCTTTGTGGGGCACGGTATGTTGACAAAGAACGCGACTCCCCATATACCGCGCGCACTTGGACAGGTGGGATTTCCACCAGTTCATCACAATACTATGTGGTCATGATCCAGATTGAACCGATCTCGATCCTCTGAATACGCGCCGCAGCGGTCCATTTTTGATGGATCATGCGGTTTTTTGCGTGTGGCGAGCGTTTTAAATCGCCATTCGAATTGGGGCTAACCCCCTGATATTAATTGAAATGTGTTGCAACACGGGGAAATAACCGGAATGCCAACGATACAACAGCTGATCCGCAAGCCGCGCCAGCCGAAAGTAAAACGTTCAAAATCCATGCACCTGCAGGCTTGTCCGCAGAAGCGTGGCGTATGTACGCGCGTTTATACAACGACTCCTAAGAAACCAAACTCAGCGATGCGTAAGGTTGCCAAAGTGCGCCTAACAAACGGCTTTGAAGTTATCTCTTACATCCCAGGTGAGAGCCACAACCTTCAGGAACACTCTGTGGTTCTGATCCGTGGCGGCCGTGTAAAAGATTTGCCCGGTGTCCGTTACCACATCCTTCGTGGTGTTTTGGATACCCAAGGCGTTAAAGACCGTAAACAACGTCGTTCGAAATACGGCGCCAAGCGTCCGAAATAAGGAGAGAACGATATGTCACGTCGTCACGCCGCAGAGAAACGCGAAATCCTTCCAGACGCAAAGTTTGGTGATCGCGTACTAAGCAAATTTATGAATAACCTTATGATCGACGGCAAAAAATCTGCCGCTGAGCGTATCGTTTACAACGCATTTGATCGCGTCGAAGACAAGATCAAACGCGCACCTGTTGAGGTCTTCCACGAAGCCCTAGACAACATCAAACCATCCGTCGAAGTGCGTTCGCGCCGCGTCGGTGGTGCGACATACCAGGTGCCTGTAGATGTTCGCCCTGAGCGCCGCGAAGCGCTTGCGATCCGTTGGTTGATCATCGCAGCGCGCAAGCGCAACGAAAACACGATGGAAGAACGCCTGGCTGGTGAGCTGCTTGACGCAGTGAACAACCGTGGTACCGCCGTGAAGAAACGCGAAGACACACACAAAATGGCCGATGCGAACAAAGCATTCAGCCATTACCGTTGGTAATCTAGGAAAAGAGCTGACATTATGGCACGCGAATATCCACTAGAGCTATACCGCAACTTCGGTATTATGGCGCACATCGATGCAGGTAAAACGACCTGTTCCGAGCGCATTCTTTACTATACTGGTAAAGAGCACAACATCGGTGAAGTTCACGACGGCGCTGCAACCATGGACCACATGGAGCAAGAGCAAGAGCGTGGGATCACTATTACTTCTGCTGCGACAACCACTTTCTGGGAACGCACAGAAGACGGCGTAACAGCCGACACTCCTAAGCACCGCCTAAACATCATCGACACACCAGGTCACGTTGACTTCACAATTGAAGTTGAGCGTTCCTTGGCTGTTCTTGATGGCGCGGTTTGTGTTCTTGACGCCAACGCTGGTGTTGAGCCTCAGACTGAGACTGTTTGGCGTCAGGCTGACCGCTATAAAGTTCCACGCATGGTTTTCGTCAACAAGATGGACAAAATCGGCGCGGACTTCTTTAACTGCGTTCACATGATCGAAGATCGTACTGGTACATCTGCTATTCCAGTTGCTTTCCCAATCGGTGCCGAAACTGAGCTTGAGGGCCTAGTTGACTTGGTAACCATGGAAGAGTGGCTATGGCAGGGTGAAGACCTTGGCGCATCTTGGATCAAAGCACCTATCCGTGACAGCCTTAAAGATCTGGCTGACGAATGGCGCGGTAAGCTTGTTGAAGCTGCTGTTGAGCAAGACGACGACGCTATGGAAGCTTTCCTTATGGAAGGCACTGAGCCAGAGGTTGCTGAACTTCGCGCGCTTATCCGTAAGGGTACTCTTGCGATGGCATTCGTTCCTGTTCTTGGCGGTTCTGCGTTCAAAAACAAAGGCGTTCAGCCACTTCTCAACGCTGTTGTTGACTATCTTCCATCTCCTTTGGACGTTGTTGACTACATGGGCTTTGAGCCAGGTGACGAAACTGAGACACGTAACATCGCGCGCTCTGCGAGCGACGAACAGCCGTTCTCTGCTTTGGCATTCAAAATCTGGAATGACCCTTTCGTTGGTTCTTTGACATTTACACGGATCTACTCCGGTACTTTGTCAAAAGGCGACACATTCTTGAACTCTACTAAGGGTAAAAAAGAACGCGTTGGCCGCATGATGATCATGCACTCTAACGACCGTGATGAGATCGAAAACGCATATGCGGGCGACATCATCGCATTGGGCGGCCTAAAGGCGACCACCACTGGTGACACCCTTTGTGCAACCAATGCTCCTGTTGTTCTTGAAACAATGACTTTCCCGACCCCAGTGATCGAGATCGCCGTTGAGCCAAAAACAAAAGGCGACCAAGAGAAAATGGGTATCGCACTTCAGCGTCTATCTGCTGAGGATCCATCTTTCCGTGTTGAGACTGACCTAGAATCCGGTCAGACCATCATGAAAGGTATGGGCGAGCTTCACCTAGACATTCTTGTTGATCGTATGAAGCGCGAATTCAAAGTCGAAGCGAACATCGGTGCACCACAAGTTGCGTACCGTGAGACCATCGGCCACGAAGTTGAGCACACATACACTCACAAGAAGCAATCTGGTGGTTCTGGTCAGTACGCGGAAGTTAAAATGGTTATCTCGCCAACTGAACCTGGCGAAGGTTTCTCTTTTGAATCCGAGATCGTTGGTGGTGCTGTTCCAAAAGAATACATCCCTGGCGTTGAAAAGGGTATCAACTCTGTGATGGACTCTGGTCCTCTTGCAGGCTTCCCTGTGATCGACTTCAAAGTGAAATTGCTTGACGGTAAGTTCCACGACGTTGACTCCAGCCTTCTAGCCTTCGAAATCGCTGCACGTATGTGTATGCGTGAAGGTATGCGTAAAGCTGGCGCCAAGTTGCTTGAGCCAATCATGAAAGTCGAAGTGATCACTCCTGAAGAATACACAGGTAACGTGATCGGCGATTTGACTTCACGTCGTGGCCAAGTTCAGGGTCAAGACGGTCGCGGTAACGCAATTGCGATTGATGCGAACGTTCCACTTGCGAACATGTTCGGCTACATCAACAACTTGCGTTCCATGTCTTCTGGCCGTGCGAACTTCTCTATGCAGTTCAGCCACTACGAAGCTGTTCCACAGAACATCTCTGACGAAATTCAGGCGAAATTCGCCTAATTCAATTGGCCACCGCGCATTGTGTGCGGTGGCCCCCAAAGTTTAAAGGAGGCCTCTCATGGCTAAGGAAAAGTTTGAGCGTAATAAACCGCACTGCAACATCGGCACGATCGGCCACGTTGACCACGGTAAAAC
>CANNCD010000004.1 GCA_947503035.1 uncultured Halocynthiibacter sp. | reverse complement strand
CTGAGGTTGCTGAGGTTGCTGAGGTTGCTGAGGTTGCTGAGGTTGCTGAGGTTGCTGAGGTTGCTGAGGTTGCTGAGGTTGCTGAGACGCCTGTCGAGGCCGAAGAAGAAATCAAGCCTGAACCCTCTGCCGCATTGGCGCGCGCCCGTGCCCGTGTGGTGCGTGTAAAACGTGCCGCACTGGAAACCGCGCAGGAAGAAGACACCGTTGCCGAGTTGATCGACGAGGCACAGGCCGAACAAGAAGAAGAGGCTCAGGCCAAACCACGCACTGTGCGCCCAAAACGCGTCAAAAGCTCGCTTTCGGACGAAGCCGAAGCGGAACTGATGCGTGATCTGGCAGCTGTTGAACAAGAGTTCGCGACAGAAACCGTTGATGCGACACCTGTTGCGTCGCACACCTTGGGTATGGATGACGAAGATCGGGCCGTTTCCCGCCTTATGGAGGAAACCGACCAACAGTTGAGCGATACCGATGGCACCCGCCGCCGCTCTGCGATCTCGCATCTTCGTGCTGCTGTGGCCGCCAAACAGGCCGACGATACACTGTCCGATGGCAGCGACGACCAAGACGAAACCGAAACCTATCGCGAGGATCTCGCGAAGGCGGTGAAACCCCTGTCGGGCGACACCGATGCGCCACAACGCAAGCTTGCGCCGTTGGTGTTGGTTTCCGAACAACGCATCGATCAGGTCGAGCCAGAGCAACCACAGCCAGCGGAACGTTCTGTGATCCGCCCACGCCGTGTGGCCGCGTCAAATCTGGCGATGAAAGAAGAGTTCGAAGTCGACGTATTCGACGAAGCACCAGAAGTCGCGACATCCCAAACCTTTGCCCAATACTGCGAAGAGATGGGCGCAGACGGCCTTCCGGATGTTCTTGAGGCGGCGGCGGCACATTGCCAGTTCGTCATGGGTCTTCCACATTTCTCGCGCCCTCAGGTCATGAAGGTCGCCGCAGAATCGGGCGATTATTCCCGCGAAGATCTGTTGAAATCCTTTGGTGTTCTTCTGCGCCAGAACCGCATCCGCAAAGCCAAGCGCGGTCAGTTCGAAGTCGCATCCAACACACGGTTCCGTCCCCACTAGGGACGGCCATCAGACAAAAGAATAAGGGCGGGATGATCAAACATCCCGCCCTTTTTGTATTTACTGATCTTCGTTTGGTTCCGCGTCGGGGTCGTCTTTGCCAACCCCCATAAAGGCGAACTTAAACGGGAACGCCCATGCCACCCCAAGGAAGACATACAGTGGGAACTGAAGCCATTTGGACATCGGTGGGAATTGGCCAATAAGGCCAACCACAAAGATGATATAGGCCGGCAGCCACACCAAAAGCAAAAACAGCGAGAGCCGCTTGCGACCTTTGTACGACAACGCCATCAGTCGTTGAACGGGTCAGTTACAAGGATGGTATCGTCGCGCTGCGGGCTTGTGGAAACGATCGCAACGGGGCAATCAATCAGCTCTTCGATACGACGGATGTATTTGATCGCATTCGCAGGAAGTTCTGCCCATGAACGCGCGCCTTCGGTGCTTTCGCTCCAACCAGGAAGCGTTTCATAGATAGGCACAACGTTGGCCTGATGTTCGGACGCGGTTGGAAGGTAATCCAGACGTTCGCCGTCGAGGTCATAGCCAACACAAACCTTCAGCTCTTCGAAACCGTCAAGCACGTCGAGTTTGGTCAGACAGATGCCCGTCATGCCAGACGTCGCACATGTCTGACGAAGCAAAGCAGCATCGAACCAACCACAACGGCGTTTGCGGCCAGTGGTGGTGCCAAATTCATGGCCACGAGTGCCAAGACGTTCGCCGTCTGCGTCATCCAATTCTGTTGGGAACGGACCTTCGCCAACACGTGTGGTATAGGCTTTTACGATACCAAGAACATAATCGATAGAACCTGGGCCGACGCCAACACCGGTTGCGGCCTGACCTGCGATCACGTTTGACGATGTCACGAACGGGTATGTGCCGAAATCAACATCAAGAAGAGCGCCCTGCGCGCCTTCGAACAAGATACGTTTACCTTGCTTGCGTTTCTCGGTCAGAACCTTCCAAACCGGTGCCGCGAACGGAAGGACGTATTGTGCAACTTCTTTCAGCTCAGCGATCAGCGCATCGCGGTCAATCGGGTCGATGCCCAGACCTTTGCGAAGCGGGTTGTGGTGCTGAAGCGCGCGATCAACGCGGGCAACCAATGTGGCCTCGTCGGCCAAATCGGCAACGCGCACCGAACGACGGCCCACTTTATCTTCGTATGCTGGGCCAATACCGCGACCGGTCGTGCCGATCTTGGTGCCTTTGGACGCCGCATCTTCGCGCGCACGGTCAAGTTCGCCGTGAAACGGCATGATCAACGTGGTGTTTTCCGCGATCATCAAATTTTCTGGTGTGATCTCGATGCCTTGCTCGGCCACGGTCGCGATCTCTTTGACAAGGTGCCAAGGGTCAAGAACAACGCCGCTGCCGATGACGGACAACTTACCGCCGCGCACAACGCCGGACGGCAGAGCGTGCAGTTTATAAACATTCTCACCAACGGTAAGAGTGTGGCCCGCATTGTGCCCACCCTGAAAGCGCGCGACAACATCCGCACGTTCACAAAGCCAGTCTACAATCTTGCCTTTGCCTTCATCGCCCCACTGAGCGCCTACGACCACAACGTTTGCCATGTTTTTTCCTGCATGTTTGAGAAAACCCGCGTCGGTATAGTCGCAAATGTCACAGAAATGAAACCACTAATTGATCGAACACTGGACACAGGGCAGTATATCGGTCAAATCCAAGCAAAAACAGGGGATGATAATGGGATTTTTCCTACGCTGGTTATTCGCGTTTGGCCTTTTGGCGGCGACATTTAATCCGACTCAGTGGAACTATGTGCGCTGGTCGATGGAAAATTTTGCGTCGGAATTGCCCCTGACCGTGTTGACGGGTCTTTTATTGATCATCGGTTACATTATCTATCTTCGTGCGACGTTGCGCTCTATCGGGGGGCTGGGCATGTTTTTGGTCCTTGCGGTGGTGGCTTCGCTTCTTTGGGTGTTGATTGATTGGGGCGTTCTTGCGCTTGGCAATCAAAGCCTGAACGTCTGGATCGGCATCTTTGCCCTGTCTGTTGTGCTTGGAATCGGCATGAGCTGGAGCTATGTGCGGCGCGCCCTTACCGGTCAGTTCGATGTGGACGACACGGATAACTAACTTATGGGTTGCGGGTTGTCTCTGAACGGCCTAGATAACCCCAACCAATTCTGAACGGGATCCCCATGGAAAACGTAATTCTTGTCGTACATCTTCTTCTCGCACTCTCTTTGATTGCGGTCGTCCTCTTGCAACGTTCCGAAGGCGGTGGCCTTGGAATGGGAAGTGGCGGCGGCGGCGCCCCGAAAACGGGTCGCGCGGCGGCAGGTGCCATGTCCAAAGTGACATGGATGTTGGCTGGGGCGTTCATCGTAACATCCATCGCTCTTACAATTGCTGCGGCACAAAAGGCCGGTAATAGCTCTGTTGTGGACGGGATTGCGTTGGATCAACTGACACCACCAAGCGCAGCAGATAGCCTTTTGCCACCTGCGCTTGACGATGGGTCTTTGCTTCCACCGGCGGCAGAATAAGGGCAACTGCCCTAAATCACACTATAATTTGAGTATGGCATAAAATGTGCCACAGCATATTGCGTGTAAGGTTGCGGAACGCTCGCGAATCCGTTATATCTTAAATCCCGTGATGCTGTGGTATTTTGCCATGCGTTAGACTTCTAATCTGGACTTCACGGGGGATGCCAATTGGCACGTTATATCTTTATTACTGGTGGTGTTGTTTCTTCGCTTGGCAAGGGCCTGGCGTCGGCTGCCGTTGGCGCATTGTTACAAGCACGCGGATATTCTGTTCGTCTGCGCAAGCTTGACCCCTATCTGAATGTTGACCCTGGCACGATGTCCCCGTTTGAACACGGCGAAGTTTTCGTGACCGATGATGGTGCCGAAACCGACCTCGATCTTGGCCACTATGAACGGTTCACTGGCGTTGCTGCGCGCAATACTGATTCTGTTTCATCAGGCCGGATTTATTCCACCGTTTTGGAAAAAGAACGTCGCGGCGATTACCTTGGGAAAACCATCCAAGTGATTCCCCACGTTACCGATCAAATCAAAGAATTCCTTGATGTTGGCGGTGACGAAGTCGACTTTATGCTCTGTGAAATTGGCGGCACTGTTGGCGATATCGAAGGCCTCCCCTTCTTCGAAGCCATCCGCCAGTACGCCAACGACAAACCGCGTGGCCAGTGTATCTTTATGCACCTGACCCTGCTGCCATACATTGCGGCATCCGGTGAATTGAAAACGAAACCGACACAGCACTCTGTAAAAGAATTGCGTTCCATCGGTATCGCGCCCGACGTTTTGGTCTGTCGTTCCGAAGGTCCGATCCCCAAGAAAGAACGCGAAAAGCTCGCTTTGTTCTGTAACGTGCGTCCTGATTCCGTAATCGCGGCCCAAGATTTGAAAACGATCTATGAGGTCCCACTCGCCTATCACCGCGAGGGTCTGGACACGGCTGTGTTGAACGCCTTTGGCATGGGGTCAACCGAACCGGATCTGTCCCGCTGGGAAGACGTTTATGACCGTATTTTCAACGCAGAAGGCGAAGTGAACATCGCCATCGTGGGCAAATACACCCAGCTCGAAGATGCGTATAAATCCGTAAAAGAGGCGCTGATCCACGGGGGCATGGCCAACCGCGTCAAGGTCAACGTCGATTGGGTCGACAGCGAAGTGTTCGACACCACCGACGCGGCTCCGCACCTCGAAGGGTATCACGCGATTCTCGTTCCGGGTGGCTTTGGCGAACGCGGCACCGAAGGTAAAATCAAGGCGGCGCAGTTCTGTCGTGAACGCAAAGTGCCCTATATGGGCATCTGCCTTGGCATGCAGCTGGCCGTGATCGAGGCCGCGCGCAATGTCGCCAAACTGGCCGATGCGGGCTCCGAAGAGTTCGACCACGAGGCCGGTGAAAAACGTTTCACTCCTGTGGTTTACCACCTCAAGGAATGGGTACAGGGCAACCACACCGTGAAACGTAAATCCGACGACGACAAGGGTGGCACCCTACGTCTTGGGGCCTATACCGCGCACCTCGCCGAGGGGTCCAAGGTTGCCGAAATCTATGGCACCACCGAGATCGAGGAACGTCACCGTCACCGTTATGAGGTCGACACAAAGTTCCGCCAGCAACTCGAAGACGTTGGCCTTCAGTTCTCGGGCATGTCCCCTGATGGGTCCCTTCCTGAGATCGTCGAATGGAAAGACCACCCATGGTTTATCGGTGTGCAATACCACCCCGAACTCAAATCCAAACCGTTCGAGCCGCACCCCCTTTTCGCGAGCTTCGTGAAGGCCGCGATTGAAAACTCGCGCCTCGTTTAATCTTTCGGCTTGGGCGGGCAACTGCCCAAGCCAATTCTATGCAAAACCCTCAGATTAGTTTTGCAATCCCCAAAAACCGCGCCTAAGCTAAGATATGTTTAACAGTATCTTATCCGCGTTTCGGGCCCCCAAACCAGAGCCCCTCTCTGCTGACAATGTCAGCCTTGTTCTCTCGGCAATCCTTGTGCGTGTTGCGAAATCCGACCGCCTTTATGCCTTTGAAGAGATCGAAGAAATCGATGAAATCTTGTCGCAACGCTTTGGCCTTAATCAGATCGAGGCCGCCAAATTGCGCGCACAGGCCGAGGCCTTTGAAGAGACCGCGCCAGATACCGCCGAATTCAGCGAAGCATTGAAAAAGACCGTCGAATATTCCGAACGTTCCGGCATCGTCGAAGCCGTCTGGAAGGTCGTCATGGCCGATGGTATCGAACGCCCCGAGGAACACGACATTCTGGTTGCAATCGCCCAAGAGCTTGGTGTTTCGATAGCCGATCTTCATACCGCCACTTGATCTTTTCATCCCGGACCACATCTAGATTTTATGATTAGCAAACTTCTCTCGTTTTTGTCGGCCCCTGTCGACACGCCCGCCGACGACGCGCGACTGCCCCTTGCGGCCCTTTTGGTGCGCCTCGCGCGAACGGACGGGGATTATGCCCCCGAGGAAAAACGCCGGATCGACCTTATTCTGGGTAAACGTTATGACCTCGGCGCCAGCGAAGCATCCGAAATACGGGCTCGTGGTGAGCAGCTTGAGCAAAGCGCGCCGGACACGGTCCGTTTCACCCGCGCAATCAAGGACGAGGTCGAATACGAGGAACGCGAAACCATCGTTGCCGTTCTCTGGGAGGTCGTTGTCGCCGATGGCGTACGCGATGAACAAGAGGACGCGATGATCCGTCTGGTTGCCAATCTTTTGGGGGTCACCGACCGCGATAGCGCCCTGATCCGTCAAAAGGTCGTGGCCAAGCTTGGCATCGACGGCTAGCCACACCAACCTTTTGAGATTTACGGATTCGCTGTGTCCAGTCGCACCGTTGTTTGGCGCGCCAAATATTGCCGATTCCCAGTGATTTGTTAGAAAATGGTGGATTTTTAGGCGTTCGCGATTTACAGTTTTTGTAAATGTACATTTCAGGAAACCTGTAATCATGTCGCAAGCTCCAAACGTCTACGACGCAGAACCCATTCCCGCCGCTGCCCGTGCCGAAATCGATCGGCTTCTCGCGACTGGCGATCTCTTTCGCTATACCGCCGCCGACGCATCCCCCGTCGCCCTTCTTGAGGCCGAATTCGCCGAAATGATGGGCGCGAAGTTCGCACTCGCGGTGGCAAGCTGCTCTGCCGCTCTGTTCCTTTCGCTCAAGACAATTGGCCTGCCCCGTGGCGCCAAGGTGCTGATCCCCGCATTTACCTTTGCTGCGGTGCCATCCGCCGTGGTCCACGCCGATTGCACCCCCGTTCTGGTCGAGGTCGCCGACAATTACCGCATCGATATGGCCGATTTCGAAGCCAAGCTCGATGATGACATCGGTGCAATCCTAATCAGCCACATGCGCGGCCACACATCCGACATGGACGCGATCATGACCCTTGCCAACGCCCGCGGGATTCCCGTGATCGAGGACGCGGCGCATTCCCTTGGCACCCAGTGGCACGGCGAAAAGATCGGGACCATTGGCAAGATCGGCTGTTTCTCGTTCCAGTCCTACAAGATGTTGAACGCGGGCGAAGGTGGCATTCTGATCACCGACGACGAGGACCTGATTGCGCAGGCGATCATCATGTCCGGCGCCTACGAACATAACTGGAAAAAACACCCCGGTGTCTGCACCCGTTTTGAGGCATGGCAGAACAAACTGCCGCTTTATAACACCCGCCTTGGGAACCTGTCTGCCGCTGTGATCCGGCCCCAGCTTGGTGAACTTGCGCGTCGTGTGACCGACGGTTTGGCCAACCATGATTACGTCGCCGAGGCGCTGAATGTGTCGCCGTGGATCGACGTTCCCCCCGCCCTTGCGCCCGAAACACGCGCACCAGATTCGATCCAGTTTAACCTTGTTGGCATGACGGACGACGACGTCCACGCCTTTGTCGAGGCCGCTCAGGCCGCTGGCGTAAAAGTCCAGGTCTTTGGCATGAGCACCGACAACGCTCGCGCGTTCTGGAACTGGCATTTCATTGGGGAACAGCCCGATCTGCCACAGACACGTGCCATGTTGATGCGGGCCTGTGATGTGCGCTTGCCTGCGCGTCTGACGCGGGACGAACTTGATTACATCCACGCGGCATTGACCGGTGCGGCGGCCACCGCCATGTCCGCGAACCGCGACGTCGCCTAAAGCAAAGTGAGCTGATCAATCAGCCACGGCATCCGCTTATGGGCGGGTGCCAAAAGATGTTTTGCCAAAAGCAGTTTGAGCCGCTCGGCGGTCATCTCGGGGATATCGCCCAACATATCCTTGCGCGCAGTCAGGGTGATCGTACGCGAAAACGGCGCCATCGGAAGCGGCACAACATCCACGTCCTTGGCAAATCGAAGCGCATGCATCACCGCGAGCGGCGTCAGGATGCTCCAGCCCTGTCCCTTGGCGACAAAGGCCATGATCGCGTGATAGCTATCCAACTCAAACCGGTGGGATAATGTGACCTTTTCGCGGGCCAGATGCGCCGCGATTTGGCGCCCCATCACGTGGCGCGAGGTGTATTGAATAAGAGGGGTCTTCGCGAGGGTCTCCATGGGGTCATCGCCCCCATCCAACGCCCCTTTGGGCACAATCGCCACATAGGGGTCACGCAGGATTTGATGGACCTCGGCCCAAGCGGCGACCTCGCCTTGATCCGCCCCGATCACAACATCAAGCGCGCGCGCGTCCAATTGATCAACCAAACCGTGGCTCGCCCCTGTCTCCAACAGGAACTGACAGTCCAGCAGATCCTCAGACAAGGAAGACAGCAAGCGCGGGGTGATATCGGCCTCAAAGTCCTCAATAATGCCGATGCGAAACCGCGTCAGCGCCGTGAGGCTATCCGAGGCAAGTTCCGCCTGCGCAAGAGAGGCCTCATTCAGGATTGTCTGGGCGCGGCGACGCAGGATTCGCCCAGACGGAGTCAGTTTCATCGGGCGCGTGGATCGATCCAAAAGCGACGCGCCAATCGCGCCTTCAAGACCCGAAAGTTGTTGGCTGACTGCGGAAACAGACACACCCAACCGACGTGCTGCGGCGGAAATCGATCCCTCTTCGGCCGTCGTCACAAAGACTTCGATCCCCCAAAGCGTAATCCGTCCGGCGGTTTCAACCATGGTCAGACCTCAGACTTGACTATTTTGCCATCTTTGACAGTTTTTCCTGCAATTCGGCAAGCTGCGCCTTGATCCCGTCCAAATCACTTTCGTCTTCTTTTGGGGCGCTGGTTGTGGCCGACGGCATTTTCCAACCGCCCGTCATTGCCTTGATGAACGCTTCTTGCTGCGCTTGCATCGCCTCAAATCCTGGCATCGCGGCCATGGGCGATTGTGTCAGGTTTTCCATGACCTTACCCTGTCCCTCGCGCAGCATATCGAATGACATGGCAAGGAAATCCGGCACAACGCTTTGGGCCTGTGTGGTGTAGCTTCGAACGAGATCGTTCAGGACGCCCAAGGGCAGAACGCTTTCGCCGCGGCTTTCATGTTCTGCAATAATCTGAAGAAGATATTGGCGGGTCAGGTCATCGCCGCTTTTCAAATCGATGATCTGAACATCGCGCCCTTCGCGGATAAATCCGGCGATGGTATCAAGCGTCACATAGTCGCTTGTTTCGGTGTTGTACAACCGCCGACTTGCGTACCGTTTGATCAATAGAGGTGTTTTCGCGTCAGCCACTGCATTTTCCTTTTTGCTGCGATGCAATAAGCCTAGGCGAGAACGCAGAAAATGCAAACCGAAAAAGGGCGCGCCATCTGGCACGCCCCATGATTAGATCGTCGAATTGACGTGAAATCGAATTACTTCGTTGCGGCTTTCGCTGCTTTGGTCGCAGTTGCAGTGGCTTCTTTAACCGCTGTTGTCGCTTCTTCCTGAAGGTCTTTGCCCGCAGCAAGCATCAGCTCAACTGTTTCCATTTGAACCTTTTTCGCAACTTCTGCGAAGGCAGCCATGTTTTCAGCAGCCATCTCTGCAGTTGCAGATGCAAAGTCAGTCATCGCTTTGGAATAGTCAGCTGGCTCTGTTTTCGCAGAGGACATTTCGCCCACTTTGGTAAGAGTTGCTTTGGTCCAACCAGATGAAATCTCAGCAGATTTTCCAGCTGCATCCAATGCAACCTTGGACATTTTCTCGCCTAGAACAGCAGAGTTTTTGAACGCTTCTTCTACGGCTTTTGTGTCCACTGGGAATGCACCTGTGATGTCTTGCATGATTTTTGTGAAATCTTCGGTCTTAGTCATTTTCAATACTCCGGCTTGGGGCCTGAATGTAGAACGTGAGGAGAGCGGCCCAAATTAATGTCTGTATGAGAACAATAATTTCTGCGCCGCAGCATGTCAATATTTTATGCTGCAATGCAGCGATAAAATATTGACATCTGCATTATTTCAGAGGGTTATCCGCGAACTTACCACCCTTTACATAGGTTCCAGGAGCGGGGCAAAGCACCGGATGCGTAGAATCACCCAGCTGTCGCGGCGCGGTTTTCCCATCGGATGCCGCAGCAAGCCACGCCCCCCAATGCGGCCACCACGATCCTTTGGTGAAATCTGCGCCTGCCTGCCATTCCTCGGCATCTAGGCTCAGATCAGAGTTGAGATAGTGACCGTATTTGTCACGCCCCACAGGGTTCACGATGCCCGCGATGTGACCGGATTCAGACAGGACAAATGTCCTATCCTTGGAACCGAATTTCTTGATCCCCGCAAAGGACGATT
Source organism: uncultured Halocynthiibacter sp. (assembly GCA_947503035.1). Taxonomy (GTDB): domain Bacteria; phylum Pseudomonadota; class Alphaproteobacteria; order Rhodobacterales; family Rhodobacteraceae; genus CANNCD01. The sequence continues at coordinate 256,726 of CANNCD010000004.1, read as the reverse complement.
TCCACGCAGCGATGTGATCCACCTCGCAGGCAATGGCGCAGATCGGCACTTGGATATCCGCAAGAGACAACGTTTCTCCGAGTATATTGAACCGCCCATCGGCGAACTGGTTGTCCTGACACAGGCCGCGCAGGTACTGCACCGCCATTTTCCCCGGAAGGTTCGTCGCATCCCCATTCCAATACAGCAGATCGAACGCAGGAGGCGCCTCGCCCATCATGTAATTGCGGATCGCAGGCCGATAGACCAAGTCATTCGCCCGCAGATACGAAAAAGTGCGCGACATAAAGTACGACCGCATAATCCCATCGGTCCGGATCTGTGCCTCGATCCCATCGACAAAGTCATCGTCCAGAAAAACACCCACCTCGCCACGATCGGAAAAATCGGTCAAGGTGGTGAAAAAGGTCGCTGACTTCACGCTTGTATCGCCACGTTTTTCAAGCAGCGCCAAGGTCAAGGCAAGTGTCGTGCCTGCAATACAATAGCCAGCCGCGTTGACCTGATCTTCGCCTGTTACCTTTTTTACCTCATTGATCGCGGTCAGATACCCCTCTTCGATATAGTCGTCCAGCGTCGTTTCCGCGTAGCTTTCGTCGGGATCAATCCATGAAACGACGAACAGTGTGTACCCTTGATCAACGATCCATTTCACAAGGCTTTTCTTTGGGTTTAGATCGAGCACATAGAACTTGTTGATCCACGGCGGGAACAACACGATGGGCGTTTTATCAACGTCGGGGGTGGTCGGCGCATATTGGATCAATTCAAACATGCGATTGCGATAGACGACGGCGCCTTCGGTCGTGGCAAGGTTCTCGCCCACCTCAAATGCATCGCGATCAGACAGAGACACCAAAAGATCGCCGTCGTTTGTTTCGATGTCGCGAACCAGATTTTCCAACCCATCCACCAGGGACTGCCCCTCGGTTTCAACGGCCTTGGACAAGGCGTCCGGGTTCGTCGCAAAGAAGTTGGTCGGGGCCAGCATGTCGACAATCTGCTTTGAGAAATAGTCGACCCGCTTACGATCCTCATCCGACAGCCCCTCCATGTCATCCACCGCGGTCATCACCGCCTCAGAGGTCATGAGGTACTGTTGTTTGACATAGTTAAAGTACGGATGCGTTTCCCAAAGCGGGTTATCAAAACGCCGATCTTTGGGGGTGTTGTCCTCTGGTGGGACAAGCTCACCCTTGGCCAGTTTCTGTTGGGCCTCGACATAATGCGTCAGGGATTTACCCCAAAAGGCCACTTGGTGCTCTAGAATACGAGCCGGATTGTTCATCATTTCCGACATATATGATGTCGTCGCTTTGACAAAAAGCTCCTGACTCGGACCCTCAAGGCTGGGCATAACTGGTTTTTTCTGCGCAAGAGCAGAAACAAGACGCGCCGAGAGACGCTCAATTTTGGCAATATTCTCGTTAAATAGATCAATATTTAGATCATTTTTCGGTTCTATAGTTGTCATATATTAAACTTCACCATAGTATTTTGCAGGTGCAGCATTTCTTGCTGCACATGGGTTTGGGCGATTGCGTCCGTGTGGGAGAATACAATGCGCTTAATGGCAACATACGACTTGATGGAAGCAATTCGCAACACAAACCAATGGATGGGTGCAAGCGCGCTTGCCGTTGCCTCATATCCTGGCATGTCCGTGATACCGAATCCAATGATGGATATGATGGCCGCATGGGGCGAAGTGACCGAACGCAGTTTCGCCCGTATGGTCGCCAAACCAGACTGGCATTTGGAAAACGTCGTGGGCGAAGATGGCCGCGATCATCCGGTTGATATCGACATCGAAGTGGCCGCGCCATTTGGCGATTTGATCCACTTTGCCGTACAGGGCCGCGCCCCGAAGAAACGCCGCGTTTTGTTGGTTGCGCCGATGTCCGGCCACTATGCGACTTTGCTGCGCTCGACCGTGGTCAGCCTGCTTCCGGATTGCGAAGTATACATCACCGATTGGCATAACGCGCGCGATATTCCTGTGTCCGAGGGCAAGTTCGATATCGAAGATTATACCCAGTATCTTGTCGATTTTATGAAGCACCTTGGCTCTGATCTTCATGTCATCGCGATCTGCCAGCCCGCGCCGCTTACGCTTGCCGCGACGGCGTACTTGGCCGCCGAGGACCCAAAGGCCCAGCCACGTTCCCTTACCCTTATCGGTGGTCCAATTGACCCCGACGCGAATGCAACCGACGTGACCGATTTTGGCAATCGCGTCACAATGGGCCAGTTGGAACAGACGGTTATTCAACGTGTGGGCTTTAAATATGCCGGTGTCGGCCGCAAGGTTTACCCGGGCTTGCAACAGCTGTCTTCGTTCATTTCGATGAATATGGAGACCCACGCCAAGGCCTTCCAAGACCAGATCATGCGCGTGTCCAAGGGCGAAGCCGGCGAACATGACCGTCACAACAAATTCTATGATGAATACCTTGCCGTGATGGATATGACGGCGGAATTTTATCTGTCGACGGTGGATCGCATCTTTAAGGGCCGCGAGATTGCCGAGAATAAATTTACCGTCAACGGCACCCCCGTCGATATCAGCAAAATCACAAGCGTCGCCGTCAAAACCGTCGAAGGCGCCAAGGACGACATCAGTGCGCCGGGCCAATGTGTCGCCGCGCTTGATCTACTGACGGGTCTGCCCGATGATAAAAAGGCGGCGCATCTTGAACCCGACGCCGGTCACTATGGGATCTTCGCGGGCAAAAGCTGGCGGAACAACATTCGCCCGTTGGTTCTTGAATTCATCGATGCGAATTCGGGCGCGCCGAAAAAACCCGCGCCCAAGTCCAAGAAAAAGGCCTAGTAACCGTTCCAGCGGAAGGCCCCGTCGTCGTTCAGCGGGCTAAACGGATTATGCGCCACCTCCCAGATGTGACCATCTGGGTCGGCGAAATGCCCGTGATGCCCGCCCCAAAACACGTCTTGCGCCTCGCGCAGGACGGTGCCACCGGCCGCAACAACGCGCGATAGAACCTCGGCCACGTCGGATTTTTCGCGCACGTTGTGTGACAAAACCATCCCCGAAAACCCGCCGATTTCATCAAGCGGTTTGCCCAACTCCTTGGCCAACATGTCCATCGGATAAAGCCCAAGCGTCTGCCCCACCATATCAAAGGCGGCAACGCCATCGGGGCTATCGACGCGGGACCAGCCCATATTGGTGTAAAACGCCACGGCCGCATCGAAATCGCGCACCCCAAGGGTGATCAGACTAACACGTTGTTCCATTATTTCTGCTCCTGCCATGCAAGGATCGCATCGACCGCCCCAGCCGTTTGATTGGGGCTCAGGATGTCGCCCGCGATCACGTGGGAATAGGGATCGTCTTGGTCCGTCAAAACCGGTTGATAGATCGATGTCGCCCCGCCCCAACGCTCCATGATGTCATGGGTGGCCGCTGGGCTTACGACCTTGTCGCCTTCGGTGAAAATAAACAGCGCTGGTACCGTTACATTGGAATACTCGCGTGTTTGCATTTCCTTGACCAAAGCCGCCATCGGAAGCGCCGCGACCGACGGATAGGCATTGGTCCAGTATGTGTCATGGTCGTCGTTTACCGCCTCAAATGAACGGTCCGCGCCCATCAAAACAGGGCCCCAGTGTCGCACCGCTGGCCACGTCAGGACCGCCGCCGCAGGGTGGTTCAGCGCAAAGTTTGGCGATACGAACACCATCCCCGTAACGTCATCGACCCGCCCGTGGCTTGCCATCAATGCGGTCAGGGTGCCACCGGTTGAGGTTGCGATAATCAACACCTCATCGCCAATGGACCGGCCAATCTCCATGGCCTCGTCGAAATCATAGACCCAATCGGCGACCGACGCCTGCGCGAACGCCTCCCCATCTCGCCCATGCCCCGCAAGGCGCGCGAAATACAGGTTCGCGCCCAGCGCATTCGCGACGTTATCGGGGACGGGGCGAATTTCCTCGGAAGTGGCGGAAAACCCATGCAGATAGACCACCGAAATCGCGGTTTTCGTATTGGCTTCACCGGCCCAGATGATCCGTTTCTGGGTGCCGTCGGTGATGTCATCAAACACCCCTTCGCGACCCGCCAAATGGGCGTCCCAGTCGGTGACATCGGTCGGGGTAAATGTCTGGGTCACGTCAACAGGTTCGCGCGGACCAAAGGCCCAAAGCGCACCTGCGGTTACCAAAAGGACGAATAAAACCCGCCCCAACCATTTGCCAAAACTACGCATGATCGCCGCCTATCCGCTGTAGGATTTTCTCAATCGATTTCTCGACCAGTGTCAGGCAATCGGGCGTTGAAAAGCTGTGATCCGCGCCTTTGACAAGGGTCAGACGGATGTCGTCGCCCGAGACATGTTCCAACAGGCGGGTGCCAACCGAGACCTTGACCGATGTGTCAGCCGTGCCCAGCAAGAACCGCGTGGGAAACGGCAGATCAAGGGGGGTACGCAGGACAAGTTGATCGCGTCCGTCGACGATCAGTTTCTTGGTCACGATATAGGGTTCGGGGTAATCCGATGGCAGGGCCACCTGCCCCTCGGCCATGATGGTTTGGCGTTGGGCATCGGTGAAACCGGCCCAGAATGAATCCTCGGTGAAATCGGGCGCGGCGGCGATGCCGACCAAACCACACACCTTTTCGGGCATGTCGCGCGCAATAAGCAACGAAATCCAGCCGCCCATGCTTGACCCCACGATGATCTGCGGCCCGTCGGTCAGTTCGGTGATCGCGGCGCGCGCATCCTCGGCCCATTCACCGATGCTTCCGTCGACAAAGGCGCCGCTACTTGCGCCATGTCCGGAATAATCGAACCGCAGAAACGCGCGTCCTGTGCGTCGCGCCCAGTCCTCAAGCGCCACGGCCTTGGTGCCATTCATGTCGGATTTATAGCCCCCACAGAACACCACCCCAGGGCCCTCGCCCGCGGTAAGGTGATAGGCAATGTCGCGGCCAGATGCGGTTTTCAGAATGCTTGGGGCTGTCATGGTGTCTCCTCGTTTATCGGAACTTAACGCGCGGGCCGCATTGTGCAAACCAAAACACCGCGTCACCCTGTTGACAGTCATCCCCACACGCGCGACAACGGCGACGAACCATATACCCGCAACCGGGCGTTTTGTAGGCGCCAAATGACGAGGAACGCCAAGATGGCCCAAGTCTCCCTTACATTTCCTGACGGCACTATTCGCGAATATGACGCGGGCGTGACCCCCATTGAAGTCGCCGCAGGCATTTCCAATTTCTTGGCCAAAAAGGCCATCTCCGCGACCGTGAACGGCCAACACTGGGATATGCAGTGGCCGATCAACGTTGACGCGACCATCGCGATCCACAACATGAAGGACGAAGAGCAGGCGCTTGAACTGATCCGTCACGATTGTGCGCACATCATGGCCCGCGCCGTGCAAGAGCTGTGGCCCGACGTAAAGGTCACCATCGGCCCTGTGATCAAAAACGGTTGGTATTACGATTTCGATCGCGAAGAGCCCTTTGGCACCGAGGATCTTGAGGTCATCGAAAAGAAGATGAAAGAGATCATCAACAAGCGCGATGCCGTCCGTACCGAGATTTGGGAACGTGATCGTGCCGTTCAGTATTACAAAGACAACAACGAACCCTATAAGGTTGAGTTGATCGACAGCATCCCTGGCGACGAACCACTGCGCATGTATTGGCACGGCGATTGGCAGGACATGTGCCGTGGTCCACACCTTCAGCACACCGGTCAAGTCCCGGGTGACGCATTCAAATTGATGTCCGTTGCTGGCGCATACTGGCGTGGCGATAGCGACCGCGCGATGTTGCAGCGTATTTATGGTGTAGCGTTCCAAAACAAAGACGGTCTGAAAAAGCACCTTCACATGTTGGAAGAAGCCGCCAAACGTGACCACCGCAAACTGGGCCGCGAAATGGACCTGTTCCACATGCAAGAGGACGCACCCGGTCAGGTGTTCTGGCACAACAACGGTTGGAAGGTCTACACCCAGCTTCAGGACTATATGCGTCGTCGTCAGACCCGCGGTGGCTATGAAGAGGTGAACACACCCCAGATCGTTGACCGCAAGCTTTGGGAAAAATCCGGCCACTGGGAAAAATATCAGGAAAACATGTTCATCGTTGAAGTCGACGAAGAACATGCCCGTGAAAAGGCCGTCAACGCGCTTAAGCCGATGAACTGTCCGTGCCACGTGCAAATTTTCAACCAAGGCATCAAATCGTACCGCGATCTTCCATTGCGTATGGCCGAGTTCGGCTCTTGTAACCGCTATGAGCCTTCCGGCGCGATGCACGGTATCATGCGCGTGCGCGGCTTTACGCAGGACGATGGGCACATCTTCTGTACCGAAGACCAGATCGAATCTGAAACCAAGATCTTCATCGACTTCTTGGCGTCGGTTTATAAGGACCTTGGTTTTGAAAACTGGACCATCAAATTGTCGACCCGTCCAGAAAAGCGTGTTGGTTCTGACGAAAGCTGGGACATTGTTGAAACGGCGCTTGCCAACGCCTGTAAGGCGGCCGGCCACGAATATACCCTGAACCCTGGCGAAGGTGCGTTCTATGGTCCCAAGTTGGAGTTCGTTCTGACCGACGCGATTGGCCGTGATTGGCAATGTGGTACGCTTCAGGTTGATCCGAACATTCCGGAACGTCTTGATGCGACCTATATCGGTGAAGATGGCGCCAAGCACACTCCATATATGTTGCACCGCGCGACGCTGGGTTCATTCGAACGGTTCATCGGTATTCTCATCGAAGAACACGCCGGTAAGTTCCCATTCTGGCTGGCTCCGCGTCAGGTTGTCGTCGCGTCCATCGTGTCCGACGCCAATGATTACGTCCACGAGGCGGTCGCCGAGCTGCGCGCCAAAGGCATCCGTGCCGAGGCCGATATCCGCAACGAAAAGATCAACTATAAGGTCCGCGAACACAGCCTTGGTAAGGTTCCAGTGATCTTGGCGATTGGTAAGAAAGAGGTCGAAGACCGCACCGTGACCGTTCGTCGTTTGGGTGAAAAACAGACCAATGTTGTAACATTGGACGAAATCGTGGCCGAATTGGCCGTATCCGCCAAGGCGCCTGACCTCGCGTAACAACGTTTCTGTAACAATTCTCACGGCCCGTCGTAATATTTGCGGCGGGCCGTTTGCGTTTTTGCAATATCCCCACGAAAATCATAACATCACCACACGCAAACGTGACACACGCCGTTGTGAGTGGAAACGTTTAACACCTCTGAGCTACAAATATCCCAGTCGCAACGCTGCGACGCCTGATTTTTAAAGAGAGGATGTCACTATGACCACTACTGTTAAATCAATCGCCGTTCTTGGCGCTGTTGCTGCTTCTGTTGCTGCTGCCGCGACTGCTCCTGCACACGCTGCTGAAACTGAAAAATGCTACGGTATTTCCCTTGCTGGTGCGAACGATTGCGCCGCGGGCCCTGGCACAACATGCGCCGGTACATCCACCGTGGATTACCAAGGTAACGCATGGACCGTTGTTGCCAAAGGCACATGCGAGACCATGGAACTTCCAGAAGGCCGCATGGGTTCCCTAGAAGCGCTTGACCGCGACCTACCTGCATAGAATTTTGCTGTGTCCCCGCCCATCCGCGGGGACACGCCCCTTTTGACCATTCCTGAGGTGCCGATATGCTTGATGCTGTTCATTCTTTTGACCAATTGCCCAACCGCACGGGCGTCGGATACAAGCCCCAGCATTTCGCCGATATCATCGAAAATCCGGCACCTGTGGAATGGCTCGAAGTGCACGCCGAGAATTACATGGGCGACGGTGGTCGTCCGATTTCCCAACTGCGCCATCTCGCCCAAAGGTTTCCAATTTCTGTACACGGCGTCGGTCTGTCCATAGGCGGCGAAGGCCCACTTGATACGGATCACCTTGCCCGTCTGAAACACCTTATCGCCTGGCTTAACCCCGCGTCCTTTAGCGAACATTTGGCGTGGTCCACCCACGACAGCCATTTTTTCAACGACCTCTTACCCCTCCCCTATACCGAGGAAACCCTTGCCCGTGTCGTTGCGCATGTGGATCAGGTTCAACACACCGTTGGCCGCAAGATGTTGCTCGAGAACCCGTCGAATTACCTCGCCTTTGCAGAATCCCAAATCCCTGAGGTCGAATTTTTAAACGAAATCGCGACCCGCACCGGCTGTGGCCTGTTGTTTGACGTGAACAACGTGTTCGTGTCGGCGACCAACCAACAAACCGATCCCTATGCCTATGTGGATGCCTTTCCATTGGATAAGGTCGGCGAAATCCATTTGGCGGGCCATGACGAAGACACCGATGATTTCGGCGCGCCCCTGTTGATCGACAGCCACGGACGCGAGGTCGTCGAACCCGTGTGGGAAATGTACGACTATACGATTGCCAAGGGCGGCGCCAAACCCACGCTGATTGAGTGGGACACAGATGTGCCAGATTGGGCAACCCTCGCCGCCGAGGCAGCGCGCGCGACCAGCGTACTGAATGGGGTGCCCGCATGACCGTAAGCCAAGCCGAGTTTATCACCGCGACCCTTGATGCGAACAAACCCACACCCGACGGTTTGATCGGCCCAAACGGCGCGCCCGCGGGTAAACGGTTCGATGTGTACCGCAACAACGTGGCCGTTTCCCTGACCGAAGCGCTGATTTCGTCCTTTCCAGTGATCTATAAACTGGTCGGCGATGAATGGTTCCGCGCGATGGCGGGCGTATACCTGCGCAATCAGCCGCCGCAAACACCGTTAATCAAGGATTTCGGGGCCGAGATGCCCCGTTTCTTGCGGAGCTTTGAGCCCGCTCAACAATTCGGATACCTGCCCCATGTCGCGCGCCTCGAATGCGCGATGCGGGTGTCCTATCACGCGGCGGATGTGGCCGCGATCGATCCTGCGCAACTTGGCGCGTTTTCTGCCTCTGATCTGATGAAGATCAAGGTCGAATTCGCCCCAAGCATGGCGTTGGTGCGGTCCCGTTGGCCGATCTTTGGCATCTGGGCCGCCAATATGAAAGACGGCCCTGTGCCGCAGAACGTTGGGGAAAACGTTCTGATCACGCGTCCCGAATTTGACCCCATGCCAGTGTTACTTCCTGCTGGTGCGGCGACATTTATCGAGGCGCTTCAAAACAATAAATCATTCGGCGTCGCCTTTGAGGCGGCATCGCGCGCAACACCCGAGTTCGATCTCGGAACGACCCTCGGCCCGCTGATACATGGGGCCGCAATAACAAAGATACACGAAGGATAACGACATGATCACACGACTTTTCTCGCTTCACGACGCGATTTTCGCATGGGTAGAAACCAAGTTCTCCGGCGTGGTTCTTCCGACGCTTGCGCGCTTCACATTTGCCGCGACGCTGTTGATCTATTTCTGGAACTCCGCCCTGACCAAGATCGGCGATGGATTTTTCGGCTTTCTCAGCCTCTCCAACGGCGCCTATTTCCAGATCTTCCCCAAGGCCATCGAGGCCGCGGGATATGACACATCCGCCCTAACCCCGTTCCACACCTTGGTCGCTCTTGCGGGCACTTGGGGGGAATTCATCCTACCGGCGCTTGTCGTGTTTGGCCTGTTCACACGTCTCGCATCCATCGGCATGATCGGCTTTATCGCGATCCAATCCCTCACTGACCTTTACGGCCACGGCGGGATCGAACACGAAGGCACACTCGGCGCATGGTTCGACCGCCTGTCCGACAGCTTGATCCTTGATCAGCGCCTGTTCTGGGTGACCATTTTGGTTGTTCTGATCGTCAAAGGTGCGGGCCCATTGTCCATCGACCGGATCATCGGTCGCCGCTAATGCGCATCGGGCTGGCGCGCAACAAGCGCCAGCACACCGCCCAGACCGCACATCGCAATTGGGAACATTGTAAACACGCCAAAACCAAACGCATAATGCATCCCCACCGATGAGATGAGCATCAAGATGCCACCAATCATCGCCTGTGACCGCGCCATCGCACCCCCGGCAATCGCCAAAAGAGGCGCAAGAAGGCTCATGACACGGATCAATCCCACATTATCGACCTGATCCAAGGCGGGGGTATTCGCCCAATCAACAAATTCGGTGTAGCCAAAGCTAAAGAAACCCACGATCATCCCGACAATTCCGCCGATCAAACCCAATACCAAAGCCGCATTCCGCATCGTTACTCTCCTACTCTTTTCCCATAGATAGGGAAGCGTGGCCGATTATCCAAGCCACTTCGCCTGAACATCTTTGGTCCAGCCCAGCGTAATTTCGCCGTCATGCTCAATCAGGGGGCGTTTCATCAACGTCGGATGGGCAACCAGCAATTCAACGGGCGCACCCGCGCGTACGTCTTCGTCCAAACCGCGCCAAGTTGCGGATTTTTTATTGATAAGCGCATCGCCCAAAACCCCAAATAGCCGTTCAAATTCAACGGCAGACAGCCCATCGGCACGGACATCAACGACCGTGAGGTCAGGGTGTACCTCCCGAAGGGCCTTGATTGCCTTACGGCAGGTGTCACATGTTTTTAAACTGATAATTTGCATGTCATCTCTCTGTTAACTGGGCTTTTTATAAGCGGACCAGTCCCAATTCGCACAGGAAATACTTGATTTTGGGGAAAAATGCGCCAAACTTTTGGGGTGAAATCAGGTTTTCTCCCACAAGCAGCCACCACGTGGCAGCCGTGTTTTGAACATCTGGCGACACTGTGCCACGTAATTCCGCGCGGCACGACGACACTATGAAGGAGAAACGGCATGCCCACAGGCACCGTAAAATGGTTTAACACCACCAAAGGCTTTGGGTTTATCGAGCCAGAAGAAGGCGGCAAGGACGTGTTCGTCCATATTTCCGCCGTTGAACGGTCCGGCCTTACTGGCCTTGCGGACAATCAGAAGGTTTCCTACGAGCTTCAAGAGGGTCGCGATGGCCGTCAAATGGCCGGCGACCTTAGCCTTCTTTAAGATTTATTGAACAAACGGCCAAACGGTCCGCCCTGCGGGCTGTTGTATGGTAATTTTTTGAAAAATCGAAAAAAAACTTGAAATGCAAATATTTACTGCGCATTTTTAATTCACGTGACGACAGATTCTATCATTCTGCTTTGTTTCAAAGCAGCCGGATCGATTTTCTGGTTTGCTGCGACGTCCCAATGCATGTTGCGTGGGATCATATCAAAGGAGACTACGGGATGGCTACTGGCACCGTAAAATGGTTTAACACAACAAAAGGCTTCGGCTTTATCGCACCTGATGCAGGCGGCTCTGATGTATTCGTACACATCTCTGCTGTTGAACGCGCTGGCCTTACTGGTCTTGCCGACAACCAGAAGATTTCTTACGAACTTCAAGAAGGTCGCGACGGCCGCGCCTCTGCTGCTGAGCTTGCTCTGCTTTAATCGCCGCTGCGATACACGAACGAAACCTCCACTTTGTGGGGGTTTTTTATGCCTTGGGTTGGCGGCGCAGGTATTCATGCACCACACATCCCGGTGCTTCGGTGCGCAAAACGGATTGCCCGATATCGCCCCATTCGTTTGCGTCAAAGGTTGGGAAAAACGTGTCGGGCTCGTCGACCACTGTGTCGACCTCGGTCAACAGAATGCGATCCGCAATCGGCAACATATCCTTGTACACCCGAAAACCACCCATACTGTAAATCCGACGATAGCCCGCATTTTGGGCCGCCTCGACGGCCGCTTCGATCGATGTAAAACAATGTTCGGCGTCGCAATCGCGCGAGGTCACGACCAAATTCAAGCGGTTTTTCAACGGCTTAAACGGAAGGCTATCCCAGGTATTGCGCCCCATGATCATGGCGCCACCACGGGTTTCGCGTTGAAAAAACGCAAGGTCCTCGGGGGCGTGCCATGGGATGGTGTTGTCTTTGCCGATGGCACCATTGCGGTCACGGCCTGCAATCAAAGTAATCATCGTTATACTGCCACTGGTGCCGAAATAAGGGGATGTGGATCATAGCCAACCAGTTCGAAATCGTCATATTTGAAGTCGAAAATCGAGGTCACATCGCGTTTGATCTTCATCACAGGAAGTGGGCGAATTTCGCGCGACAGCTGTGTTTCGACCTGATCCATATGGTTGCTATAAATGTGCGCGTCGCCGATGGAATGCACAAAATCACCCGCCTCATATCCGGTCACATGCGCCAACATTTGCAACAACAAAGCATAGGACGCGATATTGAACGGCACACCAAGGAACATATCCGCGGACCGTTGATACAGCTGGAGATGCATTTTCCCATTCACAACGCGGACCTGCCACATGGTGTGGCACGGCGGCAGGGCCATGTCTTCAATTTCACCAGGGTTCCACGCGGATACGATCAACCGACGGCTATCAGGCGTTTTCTTAATGCTTTCAACAAGCTTCGCGATCTGATCAACCGAGCCTCGGTGGTAGAGTGGCGCCCCATCGGGAATTTCCACAGCCGGCGAAAGCGCCGGAAAATCACGCCACTGCCGTCCGTAAACCGGCCCCAGTTCACCGTTTTCATCCGCCCATTCGTTCCAAATCGAGACGCCGTTTTCCTGCAGATACCGAATATTGGTATCACCAGCGAGAAACCAAAGAAGTTCATGGATGATCGAACGAAGATGGACCTTCTTAGTGGTCACCAAGGGAAACCCGTCCGCCAAAGAGTACCGCATCTGCATGCCAAAATGCGAAATCGTACCGGTTCCTGTACGGTCGGTGGATGTTTCGCCCTGTTCAAGAACGGTGCGCAACGCATCATGGTACTGTTTCATTTGGCTCTCCTCGTCGTTAGGGTCAAGTGTATAGAGCAGCGCGAGAAATTGGAAGATACCAGATGAGAACACAGTCGATTGAGAGGCACCTTGGCGACAAAATGCGCCGGATTTTACCCGCCGCCATTGCCGAATTTCTTATGTTTATTCTAAAGCAAGCTTGGGCCTGTTTATTCGGTGGATTGTTTTTGGTCGCGATCATCGTCACGCGCCTGATTTGGGACGATGGATGGGCGCTGGCGCGCTATGATGCGTTGTTCATTTTCGCGATGATCATACAGATTTTCATGCTGGTACTTCGGCTTGAAACCACGGCCGAGGCTAAGGTTATCGTGCTGTTTCACCTGACCGGCACCTTGATGGAAGTGTTTAAGGTCAACGCGGGTTCGTGGTCCTATCCCGAGGGCGCGATATTCCAAATCGGGGGTGTGCCGATGTTCTCTGGCTTTATGTATGCGGCCATCGGGTCCTATATCGCGCGGGTTATTCGGGTGTTTGACATGAAATTCGCCCCCGTCCCGCCCTACTGGGTTCTCGCCTTGCTCGCCTGTCTGATTTATCTGAATTTCTTTAGCCACCATTATCTGCCCGACATTCGGATCGCACTGTTTGCGGCGTCGATTGTTCTGTTCGGCCCTACGCGCGTATGGTTTCACATCGGTGGCGTGGCCCGTTGGATGCCCCTTCCGCTTGCGGCATTTTTGACGGCGCTTGCGGTGTTCGTCGCCGAAAATGTCGGAACCGTGACCCAAACATGGACCTATGCGGGGCAGGCCCAATTCGACATCGTGCCATGGGGCAAATTGGGGTCGTGGTATTTGTTGCTTTTTGTCAGTTTTGCGACCGTTCTGTTTGTCATGCGCGAAACATGGACGGCTTCTTCATTGCAGGTCGATCCCGAAACAGGTTTACTTGCGCCACGCCCAAAATCAAAGGAATGACTATGACGACCCGATATTTGCACACGATGGTCCGCGTTAAGGATCTGGACGCGTCGATCGCGTTTTTCGAACTGCTTGATCTTAAGGTCATTCGCCGCCGTGATTTTGAGGGCGGGCGTTTTACATTGGTTTTCATGGCACCCGAGGGCCAAGAGGAATGTCCGGTTGAGTTGACGTTCAACTGGGATGATGATCCGAAACTGCCCGCCGATGGACGCAACTTTGGTCACCTCGCGTATCGCGTCGATAATATTTACGAGATGTGTCAACGTTTGATGGATGCGGGCGTCGTGATCAATCGCCCGCCTCGTTGCGGCCATATGGCGTTCGTGCGTTCGCCCGACAATATTTCGATTGAATTGCTACAAGAGGGCGATCACCTGCCCCCCCAAGAACCATGGGCCAGCATGGAAAACACCGGCCATTGGTAGAATGTAAAAAGGGGGCGCAATGCCCCCTTTCCTGTGAACCTTCTGGTTCCTAATAGATGTATCGAATCTGGTCGGTCCAATACCGTTCGACGCGGCGCAATGAAGTCGAGATTTCATCAATGCCCTCCGCACCCAAAACGCCTTTTTTCTCAAGACCATCTGCATGGCGTAAGAAAAGTTCGTTTACGACGCTGTGGATCTCGCGCCCTTTTTCGGTAAGGCGTACACGCACGCTGCGGCGATCAATTTCGCAACGTTGGTGATGCATATAGCCCATTTCGACCAGTTTCTTTAGGTTATAAGAGACGTTTGAACCCTGATAGTAGCCACGTGATTTCAATTCACCTGCGGTCACTTCGTTGTCGCCGATATTAAACAGCAACAACGCCTGAACCGCATTGATTTCCAACACGCCAACGCGTTCGAATTCGTCCTTAATCACATCCAAGAGCAAGCGGTGAAGCCGTTCTACCAGCGCCAGCGCCTCCAGGTAACCTGTCATGAATCCCTGTTGGGATGTTCCAGGCACTTCTGTATGAATACTCATGTTACTCTCCGTAAATCGTGATACGGATCAGTTAAACTAGAAATGCCGAATATTAGGTTAAACCAATTGATGCATTTTCGACGGGTTTGCCGACAATTTTACAGATGCTTGGCGTTGTTGGCCCGCGCATGTGCGGAAATCTTGCTCATGAGGTCAAGATATTCAATCGGCGTCGGCGCGGCACCGGACACCCATTGATACAGATCGTGATCGTTTTCCTCGAGAATCAGATCATAGACCTGCAACTCCGCATCGGTCAGTTTCGCGGTCTCGGTGTCGGAATACGGCCCAAGGATCATGTCCATTTCGCGAATACCACGGCGCCAGCTGCGCATTCTCATTCGTTTCAGGCGGGCTTCTGGGGTTTCGGTCATGGTGTCTCTTTCTGTGGCAACTGCCCCTTCTTTATACGGCGCGCGCAGAAATGAACAGACATCGCTTGCGTGACATTTGTGACGGGCCTATGACTGATCACCGGTATATATCATCCGGAGCCCTATCATGACCTTTCTTTCCAAAACACTGTCCCGCGTCAAACCGTCCCCGACCATTGCGGTGACGACAAAGGCGGGCGAGCTTAAGGCGGCCGGAAAGGACGTTATTGGTCTTGGCGCGGGCGAGCCCGATTTTGACACACCTGCGAATATTGCCGCCGCAGGTATTGCCGCGATCAACGAAGGCAAAACCCGATACACCGCCGTTGATGGCATTCCCGAACTCAAAGCAGCGATCTGTGCCAAGTTCAAACGCGACAACAACCTGACCTATACACCGGCGCAGGTGACCGTTGGATCCGGCGGCAAACAGACATTGTATAACGCCCTTATGGCGACCCTGAACGAGGGTGATGAGGTGATCATCCCCGCCCCATACTGGGTCAGCTATCCCGACATGGTGTTGCTGGCCGGTGGCACCCCCGTCGCCGTTGAGGCGACCATGGAAAACGGGTTCAAGATGACCGCAGAGCAGCTTGAGGCGGCGATCACCCCGAAAACCAAATGGCTTATCTTTAACTCGCCATCGAACCCGACGGGTGCGGGCTATAACCATGATGAGCTCAAGGAACTCACCGATGTGTTGTTGCGCCACCCGCATGTTTGGGTGTTGACCGACGACATGTACGAACACCTTGTGTTTGACGATTTCGTCTTTGCGACCCCCGCCGAGGTGGAACCGAAATTGTACGACCGGACCCTGACGTTGAACGGCGTGTCCAAGGCATATGCGATGACCGGTTGGCGCATTGGCTATGCGGCGGGACCTGTTGAATTGATCAACGCGATCCGCAAGGTGCAATCGCAATCCACATCGAACCCCTGTGCCATTTCCCAATGGGCGGCGGTTGAGGCCTTGAACGGCCCGCAGGATTTCATCGCCCCCAACAACGAGATGTTCGTGCGTCGCCGGAACTTGGTCGTCGAAATGTTGAACGCCGCCGAAGGCATCGTCTGCCCAACCCCCGAGGGCGCGTTTTATGTCTATCCGTCCATCGCGGGCTGCATCGGCAAAACCTCTGCCCAAGGCACCGAAATCACCAATGACGAGGCCTTCGCGACGGCTTTGCTCGAAGAAACGGGCGTTGCGGTGGTATTTGGGGCCGCATTTGGGCTTTCGCCAAACTTCCGCGTCAGCTACGCTACGTCCGACGAGGCCCTAAAAGAGGCCTGCACGCGGATCCAAACCTTCTGTGCGTCATTGAAATAAGAGGGCCGAATGGCAAGCGATTTACCAGAATACTATTTCCGAGTCCGTGAAAACGGGGCCGTTGTTTACCGAGTTGATACCGAAAACCGGCAACGGCGCATCGAAATGGATCAAATCGCGATCGTCAACGTCAACAAAGGCGAGATCAAACCGCACGGCGACCGGCAACTGTCGGCCGCCGACCGGATCACCATCACCGATTGGATGAACGAACGTCAGGCGGTTCTTCAGGAACGTCAGATCGACGATATTTTCCGCGCCATCGACCACATGAATTTCACCACGCAATGGGTTCAATCCAAGGCGACGGATGAACAACTTGAAGACATCACAGATACGCTTTTGCTGGCAATGCATGATCTTCGGACGGTGCTTGTACGCAAAAAGGCAGACCGCCTTATGAATCCTTCCAAGGAGAAGTGATCCAGAACCGATAGGACAAAAGGATCGCCGCCGTCGCAAGGCCGATACACAGGCCGATCCAAACCCCCGTCGCCCCAAGAGCGGACCGCCCAAGGAAAAACGCACAGGGCGCGCCAATGCCCCAATAGCTTAGCATCGCGAGCCGCATCGGCACGGCGGTGTCCTGCACTCCGCGCAACAGACCGACCTTGATCGCCTGAAGCGCATCGGCAAGTTGGCTGATGCCCATGACGATCAAAAGAATGGACCCGACGGCAATGATATCCCCGCGTTCGGGATTATCAGGCGACAGGAATGCGCCGATCAACGTGCCAGGGATCGCGACAAAAACCACCATCGTCGTCAGCGCAATACCCGCCGAAACGAACGCCACAGTTTTCGCGCCACGGCGCAGATGTTCCGCATCCCCCGCCCCAAAGGCCCGCGCGGCACGGATCGTTCCCACATTGGCAAGGCCAAGGTGGATCATGAACGTCGCGCCCGCCACCTGAAGCACAATCCCATGTGCGGCCAAGGGAACCGTCCCGATCCAGCCCACCATGACAGAGGACGCAGTGAACAAGCCAACCTCGGCCAACATGGTCAAGCCAATCGGCAAGCCAAGCCGAAACACCGTCCCCATTGCGCCCCAATCAGGCCTCCATAGGTTCGCGAAAATCTGATGGTCCTTTTCGGCGATCATCGCATAGATGATCAAGCCAACCATCATAAATCCACCAGCACAGATCGACGCCCACGCCGCGCCTTCAATGCCCAATTCCGGCGCGCCCCATTTGCCAAAGATCAGCACATAATTGATCAATGCATTCAACGGCAAGGCCGCGAGCGTCACCCAAAGAACCACGCTCAGACGCTCCAACGCCGAGAGATAGTTCCGCACCACCATCCCCACGAGGCCCAAAACCATGCCCCATCCCGCGATCCGCAGATAGGATTGCGCCATCAATGACAACGTGGGGTCCTGCCCCAAAGCCACCAGAATGCGTTCCGAAAAGAACAAAGGCACAGAGACGATCAAGGCGTAAATCACGCTGAGCCAAATCCCCATGCGTGTCGCCCGCCGAAGCCCGCGCACGTCGCCCTGTTCATGCGCCGCAGCCACCAACGGCACCACCGCATGGGCAAATCCCAAACCGCCAATAAACAGGATGAAAAAGAACGCCGTCGCCAAAACGCCCGCCGCCAAGGTATCCACCCCGTACCAGCCCAACATCAACGTATCCGTCATATGAAGGCCGAACTGCGCGATCTGACCCGCCACCAAAGGCGCACCAAGTTTCAGGATCGATAGGGCATGGGATTTGTAGGATGCGGTCTGTGTCATGCAAAATCCCTATGCCTCTTTTTCGGGTCTGACAACAAAATTCCAGTCCGCACTGGGAGTGCCCGATCGCACTATCGAATTTGATAGGTGGCCCAGACCAGACATCGTCAATACCATGATACCCATGTCGTGAGTGGCAGATATTTAAGTAGTTTTGTATTTTAAACGTTATCTGGTGATGCCTTCGGGCATCACCAACATTACAGCGAAATAAGGTCCTTGGTGATCGCCAAGGCAATCGCATGCTCCCGCGTTTTCGCCCCCAATTTGCGCCGTACCGATGTAATGTGGCTGCGCACTGTCACCTCGGCGATATCGAGTTGATAGGCGATGGATTTGTTCTGGTTTCCCAAGGCCAAAAGCCGCAGAACTTCGGTTTCACGAGGCGTCAGGGCACCGCGTTGAATGCCCGTCTCCCCCGTGTCGACAAAGGCCTTAATCAGCCCGCCCAGCACCTTCAATTCCCCTACGTGCTGATCAAAGAACCGATCATCTGGCGACATCTCCGTACACAATGCGACGAATTTGCAAAGCTCAGGCAAAGCACCGTTCGATGGCAATCCAACCATGGTCCGATAGCCCGCATCCAGAAAACCGTGGTTCATTTGTTTGCCCAACCGAGACGTGTCATCAAACGACGCCGCGCCCGGTTGATAGAGCATGAGGTCGTTCGACTTTGAAATCCCCGTGACAAACGGATCAACGGACATATAGTTTTCGCCGATATATTCGTCTTGCCATGCCTCGGACATCGATGTGCGATAGCCATGGATGATCTGGTCCCGCCGCCCAAGCAGACTCAAATTCATGCCGGTCACGCCCATGTCTGCGGCAATACATTGCGCCACGTCCCATCGCTTATCGGGGTCAAACTGCCCTCCGAGTCGGTCGAAAATATCAATTAATGCGTTTTGGCTGAGCATTGCGTTTTGGCGGATCTAAATTTCTGGCCCTACACTATCCCCTTGGTTGTATTTCGACAATATCCCACCTTGCCCCTGACGCCGCGATCCTGTTCTAATAGCTGGACCCAATATACAAGAATCGAGAAGATCATGAGCAACGACCTCCTTCAGGACACCGAAACAGACCAAACCTATGATGCGTCGTCGATTGAGGTCCTAGAAGGACTCGAACCGGTTCGCAAACGCCCTGGTATGTATATCGGCGGCACAGACGAACGCGCGCTTCATCATATGGTCGCCGAGGTTCTTGATAACTCGATGGATGAGGCCGTCGCCGGTCACGCCAACCGGATTGAGGTCGAACTGTTGGCCGATGGGTCCGTTGTGATCCGTGATAACGGTCGTGGTATCCCGATTGATCCGCACCCCAAGTTCCCTGACAAATCTGCGCTCGAGGTTATTTTATGTACCCTCCACGCCGGTGGTAAATTCGGGGGCAAGGCATACCAGACATCCGGTGGTCTGCACGGGGTTGGTGCGTCGGTTGTGAACGCCCTTTCCGATTCCATGGTCGTTCAGGTCGCCCGTAACAAAGAGCTCCATGAGCAGCGGTTCTCGCGCGGGATTCCGTTGGGACCTGTTGAAAAAATCGGTGCGGCCCCCAACCGTCGCGGCACCACCGTGACCTTCCACGCGGATGAACAAATCTTTGGCTCGCACCAGATGAAGCCGAAACGTCTGATGACGATGGTGCGTTCTAAGGCCTATCTGTTTTCCGGCGTTGAAATCCGTTGGAAATCCGAAATCGACGACGGTGAAACCCCGACCGAGGCAACGTTCCACTTCCCTGGTGGTCTTGCCGATTACCTTGGTATCCGCCTGAACAAGGCCACGACCTATGCCGACGCCCCATTCGCGGGCAAGGTCCACTTTGCCGAAAAGTTCGGCAAGGACGCCGTTGGTTCCGTCGAATGGGCGATCAACTGGACGCCTGTGCGCGACGGCTTCTCGGAAACCTACTGTAACACCGTGCCCACCCCCGAGGGCGGCACCCACGAGAACGGGTTCTGGGCCGCGATCCTTAAGGGGATCCGCGCCTATGGCGAATTGGTGAACAACAAAAAGGCGTCCAACATCACCAAGGACGACCTGATCACGGGCGGCTGTGCGCTTGTGTCCTGCTTCATCCGCGAACCGGAATTCGTGGGTCAAACCAAGGACCGCCTTGCCACCGTTGAGGCCGGTAAACTGGTCGAAGGGGCCGTACGCGATCACTTTGACAACTGGCTTGCCAATGACACCAAAGCCGCCGGCGCGATCCTTGATTTCCTTATCCTGCGCGCCGAGGAACGTCTGCGCCGTCGCCAAGAAAAAGAAACCCAGCGCAAGACCGCGACCCAGAAACTGCGTCTGCCCGGTAAGCTCACCGATTGTTCATCCAAGGACCGCGCGGGCACCGAATTGTTCATCGTGGAGGGCGACTCTGCGGGGGGCTCGGCCAAGATGGCGCGGGACCGCAAAACACAGGCGCTTTTGCCGCTTCGGGGTAAGATCCTGAACGTGCTCGGCGCTGCGTCCTCCAAGATTTCCACCAACAACGAAATCAACGACCTGCAACAGGCGCTTGGCGTTGGGCTGGGCACGAAATTCAACGTGGATGATCTTCGGTACGATAAAATCATCATCATGACCGATGCGGATGTCGACGGCGCACACATCGCCGCCCTTCTTATGACGTTCTTCTTTACCCAGATGCGCCCGATGATCGATGCGGGTCACCTGTACCTTGCCTGTCCACCGCTGTTCCGCCTGACCCAAGGCGCGAAGCGCGTGTACTGTATCGACGAGGCCGAAAAGGACGCGCAACTTGCCAAGGGTCTGGGCGGTCGCGGCAAAATCGACGTGTCCCGCTTTAAGGGTCTGGGCGAAATGGACGCGAAAGACCTTAAGGACACCACGATGAACCCCGCCACACGCACCCTGATCCGCGTGACAATTGACGAGGACGAACCAGGCGAAACCGGCGATCTGGTCGAACGCCTAATGGGCAAAAAGCCCGAAATGCGGTTCCAGTACATCCAAGAGAACGCGAAGTTCGTTGAGGAGCTGGATGTTTAGGACATATCACTAATTTATTTTGGAGTTTATTTATGAAGAAGTTCGCTTTTCTTTCAGCAACACTATTTTTTACGGCTGGGTGTTTCCCTACAACAGAGGGCTATCAAATATTGGTCGATAGCTGGACTGGCGCGTCGGAACAACAGCTAGTAGCCTCTCTAGGGGTACCGAGTTCTGCCTACACAGCGGGTAGCACCAAGTTTCTATCCTATAGAACAAGCCGAAATGTCTACATTCCCGGCACCGCTCCGAGCTACACGACCAACGTAATCGGAAACACCGCCTATACAAATTCCTATGGCGGAACCTCCGCTCAGAACATCACAATGCACTGTGAGACAACGTTCGCTATCGAAAAAGGCAGAGTCGCCGGAGCAAGCTTCAAAGGAAATGACTGCACGGCGGTCCCCCCAACAGAATAGCACCTAGGACGTCAAAACTCCGCCATCCAACCGCACACTCCGGTCCATGCGCGCTGCGAGGTCCATGTTGTGGGTCGCGATGAGCGCCGAGAGGCCGGTTTCGCGGACCAGTTTCATCAGCGCTTCGAACACTTGGTCCGATGTCGCGGGGTCAAGGTTTCCGGTTGGCTCATCCGCCAGCAGCACCTTGGGATCATTCGCAAGGGCGCGGCAAAACGCGACCCGCTGGGCCTGACCGCCGGACATTTCGGCGGGGCGGTGATCGGCGCGGTCGGCGACGCCCACGCTATCCAATAAATCCATCGCGCGGGACTTGGCCGCGCGGGCCGACACGCCCGCCGCGAGCTGTGGCAGGGTGATGTTTTCCAGCGCCGAGAATTCCGGCAGCAGGTGGTGGAATTGATAGATGAACCCCACATCGGCGCGGCGTGCCATCGTGCGGGCGCGATCCGACGTGCCGGTCATCACCTTGCCGTTCAACGCCACGGTGCCCGCGTCCGCCGTGTCCAACAGCCCCGCGATATGAAGCAGGGTCGATTTCCCCGCCCCCGATGGCGCGACCAGCGACACGACCTCGCCCGCATTCAACATCAGGTCCGCACCGCGCAGCACCGCGATTTCGTTGGGCTTGCCACGGTGGTAATATTTCTCAACACCCGAGAGTTCCAAGATCTTATTCATAGCGCAGCGCCTCGACGGGGTTCATCCGCGCGGCACGGCGCGCAGGGAAAATGGTGATGCCAAAGGAGAGGGCAAGCGACAGGCCGACGGCCTTGGCCACGTCCCAGAATTCAAGTTTCGCGGGCAGTTTATAGATGCCCCGCACGGACGCGTCCCAGACGCCGCCGCCCGATGCGCCATTCACGAACGCCAAGATCGCGTCGAAATAGGTGGCGAACAGACATCCGATGATCACGCCCATCACGGTGCCGATCAACCCGACCAGCGCCCCACAGATAAAGAACACGCGCATCACGGCCCCCTCGGTCAGGCCCATGGTGCGCAGGATGCCGATGTCACGGCCCTTGTTTTTGACCAACATGACGAGGCCGGAAATGATGTTCAGTGACGCGACCAAAACCAGCACGGACATAAGAACAAACATCACGGTGTCCTCGACCTCAAGCGCCTTGAGGAACGAACCAGACGCGTCGCGCCATGACCAAAGGAGGGTGCGTTCGCCGCCCGCGTTGAGCAGCGCCAGCGTCAGGTCATCAACGGCCTCGGGGTCCTCGACCATGACCTCCAACTCATCCGCGACACCGTCACGATCAAAGTAATTCTGCGCCTCGGCAAAGGGCAGATAGACCCTCGTGCGGTCGATGTCGTACCGGCCCGCCGTGAAGATATAGACCACCTCATAGGCCGAGACGCGGGGGCTGGTCCCAAAGGCAGTTTTGACACCATTGGGCGAGATGAGCTTAATTCGATCGCCCAGCCCAGCGCCCAGTTCGCGCGCCACGCCCGAGCCAATCGCGATGCCCTCGCTAAACCGTGTGATGTCGCCCTGCGCGGTTTCGGGGTTGGCGATGCGGGGGATGCCCAACAGATCGTCGGCGGCGATCCCGAACACCTGAACGCCGGAATTCGATTGGTTGTTGTTGGCCATGACCTGACCTTTGACCAGGGGTGCCACACGGGTGACGCCAGGTACCTCGGCGATGGCGGCGGCGCGTTCGGCATAGTCGGCCATGGTCCGTGTCGTGTTGCCGAAATCGTCGACCGTCACGGTATTATACACCGTCACATGGGCGTTGGACCCAAGGATCGTATCGACAAATTCATCGCGAAAACCGGCCCGCACGGCCAAGGTGATGATCAAGGCGGCAACGGCCAACATGATCCCAATTAGAGAAATCCACGTCATCACGCTTACGCCGCCATCGGCGCGACGGGCCCGCAGGTATCGCCATGCGATCAGCCATTCGAAACGGGAAAAGGGTGCGGATTGATTGGCCACGGGGCTCTCCTGACTTGCTTGGCCGGACTGTGCGCGAGGGGCGCGGCGCGGTCAAGCCATCAGGCGGTATTACGCCCGACGTCGGCGGCGAAACGGCCATTTCAAAAGGGCAAACAGAGCGGACATAATGCCATAGCCCCCGACAAAGCCGATACCGGCAGAAATCGCACCATCGGTGGTCACGGGAACGGCGGGTTTGAAATCATCCCATGTGCGCGCCACAAGGTCCGCATCGGCAAAGCGCCACGGCTGGGACAGACGTGTCAGGGTATCGGCGTTTTTCAACGCGTCATAATCGGCCCGAAGCCCGTCGAAACGTTTGAAACTGTCGGTCATATTTTCACGAAGATCATTTTCGAACTGGCTATCGCCCAATTGGGCAAGGGCCTCGTCGCGGGTGAAGCCCGATATCGCGGCGGTGGCATCAAAGGCCCCCACGACGATTTTCAATTCATCCACAGCGCCCGAAAGACGCTGTAGATATTGTTGTGAGAATTCCGGAAATTGCGAAAGCCCAACCGCGCCAGCGATCCCGCCCGCCATAGTGAGCATCCGCAACATGTCCTAGACGTCCTTGTAGATCGCGATGATCTTTGCAATCGCGTCCTCTGGGGACATCTCAATGCTTTCGCCCGTTTTGCGCGATGTGACCTCGACAACACCGTTTTTCAGACCACGTGGACCCACGGTGATGCGCCATGGCAGACCGATCAAATCCATCGTCGCGAATTTGCCACCGGCACGTTCTTTGCGATCATCATACAGCGGGTCAAGACTCGCCGCGACAAGCGCATCATAGAGGCCCTCACAGGCGGCGTCGGCTTCTTCGTCACCCTGCTTCAAGTTCACGATACCACAGTCAAACGGCGTCACGCCTTCTGGCCAGATGATCCCTTTGTCGTCATGCGATGCCTCGATGATCGCACCAAGCAAACGGGACACACCGATACCGTGGCTGCCCATGTGGACCGGCACTTTTTGGCCTTCGTCGTTTACGACCTCGGCGCCCATCGCGTCGGAGTACTTGGTACCGAAATAGAAAATCTGACCGACCTCGATACCACGTGCGGAACGACGGCGTTCTTCTGGAACCTCGTTGAACACGGCCTCGTCGTGGGTTTCATCGGTGCGCGCATATTTCGTGGTGAATTCATTCATCACCGCTTCGCATTGTTCGACATTGTCGAAATCAATATCGCGGTCGCCCAATGTGATGTCGGTCACGTCGGAATCGTAGAACACTTCGCTTTCGCCAGTTTCTGCAAGCACGAGGAATTCGTGCGTATAGTCGCCGCCAACAGGACCGCCATCGGCCTGCATCGGGATCGCCTGAAGGCCCATACGTTCATAGGTCCGCAGGTACGTCACAAGGTGGCGGTTATACGCATGAAGCGCCGCTTCTTTGGTCAGGTCAAAGTTATAGCCATCCTTCATCAGGAATTCACGACCACGCATCACACCAAAACGAGGGCGGCGTTCATCGCGGAATTTCCACTGGATCTGGTACAGGGTCAAAGGCAGCGCTTTGTAGGAATTCACATAGCTGCGGAAGATGTCTGTGACGGCTTCTTCGTTGGTTGGACCAAACAGCATGTCACGATCATGACGGTCCTTGATGCGCAACATCTCATCACCGTAATCATCATAACGGCCAGATTCACGCCAAAGGTCCGCCCCTTGGATCGTTGGCATAAGGATCGGAATGTGGCCCGCCTTGGCCTGTTCTTCGTGCACGATGTCTTCGATCTTGCGCAGTACCTTAAGGCCCAGCGGCAACCAGTTATAGATGCCCGCGCTTGATTGTTTGATCATACCAGCACGCAACATCAAGCGGTGGCTGACGATCTGCGCATCGGCAGGCGTCTCTTTTAGAACAGGCAGAAAATAGCGTGAAAGCCGCATCGTAGTGGACCTTTGATTGAATCGTTTCATCTGCCATACGATAAAGATAGCCCTCGGACAAGCGCGCTCTACTTGCGCATCGGTCGTGTTTGCGCGAAGACTAATCCCAAGTTTGGCAGATAGGATATGATCATGGCATTGCCCGTAAAACAACAGGTGACCTATTGGGGCATCGCGACCGTCGTCTTTATGGCGGTGCTTTGGTTCCTTGGCGGGGTAATTTTGCCGTTTTTGATCGGGGGCGCGATTGCCTATTTCCTTGATCCCGTCGCGGACCGGCTTGAGGATATGGGCCTGTCGCGCGCCGCCGCAACGGCGGTGATCACGGTCGTGGCATTTGTGGTGATGTTGCCCCTTGGGATCTTGATCATCTCACTTTTGGTGGATCAATCCATTTCGCTGTACAATCAGGCCCCCGAACTTGCGGCCAATTTCCAAGCCTTCCTGATCGACCGCTTCCCCCAGCTGTTGGACGAAACCAGCGCGATCCGTCAATCCTTGGACAAGGTCACCGCACTTGCCCAAACAAGCGGCGGCGAATTCCTTCAGGCCAAGGGCGGTGAATTTCTGTCGTCGGTGTTCAACTCGGCGCTTGGCGTTGTGAACATTGTGGTTCTGTTCGTGATCGTGCCCGTTGTGGCGTTTTACATGTTGCTCGACTGGGACCGCATGATTGCCAAGGTCGACGATATGCTGCCCCGTGACCACGCCGCCGATATTCGGTTTCTGGCTGGTGAAATCGACCGCACCCTTGCGTCATTTATCCGCGGGCAGGTCACTGTCTGTCTGATCCTTGGCGCGTATTACGCGATTGCGCTGATGTTCGCCGGTTTGCAATTTGGCCTTGTGGTTGGGTTCATCGCGGGCATGTTGACCTTTATCCCCTATGTTGGCGCACTTGTCGGCGGGGCCTTGGCCATTGGTCTGGCCTTGTTCCAATTCTGGGGCGAATGGTGGAGCATCGGCGCCGTCGCCATCATCTTTGCCATCGGCCAAGTCGCCGAGGGGAACGTTCTGACGCCTAAACTCGTCGGCTCCTCCGTTGGCCTGCACCCTGTGTGGCTGATCTTTGCGCTGTCCGCATTTGGGTCGGTGTTCGGTTTCGCAGGCATGTTGATCGGTGTTCCAGTGGCCGCTTCCATCGGTGTGGTCGCGCGGTTCTGGATTGACCGCTATAAACAGGGTCGCCTCTACAAGGGCCTCGCCACAGACGCGCCCGATGGGGCGGAAGACGTGACTGAGGACACCGCCTAATGGCCGAACAACTTGCCTTTCACCTGCCGACCAAGCCCGCCCTTGGTCGAGAGGACTTCCTCTTGTCCCCATCCAATGCCGTGGCCGTCGCAACCCTTGCAGATTGGTCCGCGTGGCCGTCCAAAAAGATGGCGCTGATTGGCCCGTCGGCCTCGGGCAAAACGCATCTGGCGCACGTTTGGGCGGCTGAAACAAACGCAACCGTGCGACGCGCCGCGGACCTGACGCCGGCCTCCGTCGAGACACTCGCCGCGGCGCCCTGTGTGATCGAAGACGCAGACCAGATCGCTGGCAACCGCGAGATCGAGGAAACCCTCTTTCATCTTCACAACCTTGCCTTCGCGATCGGCAACCCGCTTCTGCTCACCGCCGCGACGGCGCCCACACGTTGGGGCATCACCCTGCCCGATCTGGCGAGCCGCATGAACGCCACCACCATCACCCAGATGTCCGCGCCGGACGACGCGCTTCTCATGGCCGTACTGGTCAAGCTTTTCGCCGACCGCCAACTGGCCCCCGCCCCCGAGGTCATCACCTATGTCGCCGCGCGTATGGACCGATCATTCGCCGCCGCGCGGGATGTGGTCGCGGGGCTTGATCACCTTGCCCTTGCCCGAAATCGCGCCATCACCCGACCCTTGGCCGCCGAATTTCTTGATCAATTCACAAACGTCATGCCCTCTTCACATTAACCCGCTATAGTGGCTGACATGACTGATACAAATTTCCTTGATGCCCCATTTGCACCCGCCGTTGAACTCGCCCCCGAGGCGTTCGCCGGCCCAAAACGTTTTTTCAACCGCGAGCTCAGCTGGCTTGGTTTTAACTGGCGTGTCCTCGAAGAGGCATCGAACCCACGCGTTCCATTGCTCGAACGTCTTCGCTTCCTGTCGATTTCCGCCGCAAACCTTGACGAATTCTACACCGTGCGCGTCGCGGGTCTTCGGGAATTGGCAAAGGGCGGCATTACCACCCCCGCCGCCGATGGTGTGTCCCCCGCGGATCAGCTGGTTCTGATCAACACGGACGCCCGTGACCTTCTTCAACGTCAGCAAGCCGTTTTCGAATCCCTCGCCGCCGAGATGGAAACCCAAGGTTTGGATATTCTGAACCGCAATGACCTGAGCAAAAGCGACGAAAAATTTCTGAACAGCTTTTTCCTTAAACAGGTGTTTCCGGTTCTGTCCCCGCTGGCCGTTGATCCCGCACACCCCTTCCCGTTTATTCCGAACACGGGGTATTCGCTTGCGCTTGAACTGGTGCGTAAATCTGACAAACGCCAATTGATGGCTCTGCTGCCGATCCCCGGTCAAATTGATCGATTTATTCAGCTTCCCGCGGACGACGGCCAACACCGGTTCCTCCCGCTCGAAGAACTTCTTTTGCTCCATATCGACGCCCTTTTCCCCGGCTATTCGACCAAAGGCAGCTGTGCGTTCCGCGTTCTGCGCGACAGCGATATGGAGGTCGAGGACGAGGCCGAAGATCTTGTCCGCGAATTTGAAGTTGCCCTAAAACGGCGACGTCGTGGCGAAGTCGTGCGTCTGAAACTGTCTGCAAATGCCCCCAAGGCCCTTCGCAAAATGATCATGGAAGAACTTCATGTGACCCGCGACGAGGTCGTCGAGGTCGAAGGACTGATTGGTCTCTCTGATCTCAAGGAACTGGTGGTCGACGAACGCCCCGACCTGTTGTGGCCATCGTTTAAGCCCCGCGTCCCCGAACGGGTTCAGGACCACGACGGCGATATGTTCTCGGCGATCAAACAAAAGGACATGCTGCTTCACCACCCCTATGAGACCTTTGATATGGTGGTGCGGTTCCTGCAACAGGCTGCGCGCGATCCAAACGTGGTTGCGATCAAACAGACGCTCTATCGCACCTCGCGCAAATCCCCAATCGTTGAGGCCCTTTGTGAGGCCGCCGAGATGGGCAAATCGGTCACCGCCTTGGTCGAGCTTAAGGCCCGCTTTGACGAGGCCGCCAACATCCGCCAATCCCGCCGTCTGGAACGGGCGGGCGCGCATGTTGTGTACGGGTTCATGAACTATAAAACCCACGCGAAAATCTCGGTTGTGGTTCGCCGAGAGGGCGACCAATTGGTGACCTATACCCACTATGGCACAGGGAACTATCACCCGATTACCGCGCGGATTTATACCGATCTGAGCTTCTTTACATGTGATGCTGCCCTTGGGCGTGACGCCGGCAAGGTGTTTAATTACCTGTCGGGATATGCCCAACCCGTGGGCCTCGAAAACCTCGCGATTTCGCCGACATCGCTTAAACCGCGCCTTCTTGAAATGATTATGGCCGAGGCCGACAATGCCCGCGCCGGTAAACCCGCCGTGATCTGGGCCAAGATGAATTCCCTTGTGGACCCAGATGTGATCGACGCCCTTTATGACGCCTCGCAGGCGGGCGTAAAGATTAGCCTCGTCATTCGTGGGATCACAGGTTTGCGCCCAGGCATCAAAGGCTTGTCCGAGAACATCCGCGTGAAATCCATCGTCGGGCGGTTCCTTGAACATTCGCGGATCGTCTGTTTCGGCAATGGTCACGAATTGCCGTCGAAACAGGCGCGTGTGTTCATGTCCTCCGCCGACTGGATGGGTCGCAACCTCAATCGTCGGGTCGAAACCCTCGTGGAAATCACCAACCCGACGGTCAAGGCCCAGATCGTTAGCCAAGTCATGGCGGCCAATTTGTCCGATGTCGCCCAAAGCTGGGTCATGGCGCCGGATGGATCGTTCACGCGCCCCGAGATCGCATCAGGCGACCGGCCGTTCAACTGCCACCGCTTCTTTATGGAGAACCCGTCCCTGTCTGGTCGTGGCTCCGCTGGGGCGGCAGATGTGCCCGAACTGACCCACAGCTTTGACGACGATTAACTATTTCGGCTGATTGATTGACTCGCCCATTGGGGCGGGGCAAATTGGGTGAACACGACTTTGAGGCACCCAATGACCCAGCACGACGACGCCCCAGACACCGATTTTGGCCCGTTTGGACGCGCCTTGTTCGAAAGCCCCTCGGCGCGGTCTCTTGCCCGTGTCGGGGTTGTGGATGTTGGGTCGAACTCGGTCCGTTTGGTGGTGTTTGATGGCGCCGCCAGAAGCCCCGCGTATTTCTTTAACGAAAAAATCATGTGTGCCTTGGGCGCCGGCCTATCGGAAACGGGTATGCTAAACCCCGAGGGACGCAAACGTGCCCTTGCGGCGATCCGTCGGTTCCAACTGTTGGCCGCTGGCATGGGCCTTGCACCACTGACCGCCGTCGCCACCGCCGCCGTGCGCGAGGCCAAAGACGGACCCGACTTCTGTGCCGAAATCGAAAACGAAACCGGTTTGAAAATCTGGGTGATCGATGGCCGCGAAGAGGCCCGCCTGTCCGCCCAAGGGGTTCTGTTGGGCTGGCCCGAGGCGCGCGGGATCATGTGCGACATTGGTGGTTCATCCATGGAATTGGCCGAAGTGTCAGACGGCCTTATTGGGAAACGCATGACGTCGCCGCTTGGACCGCTGAAACTTGCGGACGTCAAAGGCGGCAAAAAGGGCATGCGCGCTCATATTAAGGCACAGGTCGCGACATTGGCCGAAGAATTCCCCGCCGAGCACAAACGTCTGTTCCTTGTGGGCGGGTCATGGCGGGCCATCGCGCGGCTGGATATGGAGCGACGCAATTACCCGCTGACGGTTCTGCACGAATATCGTATGGCGCCAAAGGACGTGTTCGACACGGTCAAATGGCTCGAAGAAAATGACCTTGAGGACCTGCGAAGCCGTACCGGCATTTCGACTGCACGGATGTCATTGTTGCCTGTGGCCAGCGTGGTTTTGAAGTACCTTGTACGCGCGATCAAACCCAAGGAGATCGCGATTTCCAGTTACGGCATCCGCGAAGGCATGCTCTATGAACAGATGCCCGAAAAGGTGCGCAAACGCGATCCGTTGATTGAAAGCTGCCTGTTTTCCGAGTCCAAAGATTCCCGTCTTCCCGGCTTTGGGAAGTCGCTTTATAATTTTGTTCTGCCTCTGTTTGGCGCGGCCAAGGATGACCGTAAACGTCTGATTAAGGCGGCCTGTCTGTTGCATGATGTGAGCTGGCGCGCGCATCCCGATTTCCGTGCCGAGGTCTGTTTTGACAACGTGACCCGCGCGAATATGGGGGGGCTGACGCACCGCGAACGCGTGTTTTTGGGGCTATCCCTGCTACACCGTTACAAAAACAGCCGCGAAGATTCCCGCTATGCGCCGTTGTTTGAATTGCTCTCGGACAAAGAAATCCACGAGGCCGAAATCCTTGGGAAAGCCATGCGGTTTGGCGCGATGTTCACGGTGAATGCACCCGATGAATTGGCCAAGCTCAAATTCTATCCCAAGAAAAAAGAGATCGAATTGTTCCTAAGCCCGACCGCCATCGACCTTTATGGCGAGGTGGCACAGGCGCGGTTCAAGTCGCTCACGACGACCTTGGGCGCGACGGCCGAAATCCGCACGTGGCGAAAAACGTCCTAGAGATCAATATCAAGTGTAACCGGAAAGTGGTCCGACGCCGTTAACAATGCGTCGCGCAGATCCAAGTCATCGAAGATATCTGGCGTATCAAACGGATGCCAAATACGCCATGTACCCCCCTTGGCCCGCAGGTCCGGAGATACCATCACATAGTCAAGAAGCGCGGAGAGAAACCGTTTTTCCCTATGTTTATAAAACCGCGATGTGGTGGGTGGCGCACGCATACCCCGCATCAAGGCCTCTTGGGCGTGGGGGTCGAACATCGGGATTTGGTTGCCGGTCCCAAGAACGATTTCCACACCGGAATGCCCAAAGAGTTTTTCAAATTCGTCCAAGCCGGGTCCGTCGTTCAAATCCCCAAGTACGATCAACGGTGTTTCGTCCTCAAGGTGCGCGGTGATCCGACGGCGAAGCCAGATGCATTGGGCCAGTTGTTTACGCCGATTTTCGATTGAGATCCGCTTGGCGTCGGCATCGTTTTTGGCGCCATGGGGGGCCTTGGATTTGGCGTGCACACCGATCATGCGAAACGCCGTCCCGTCATGCGTTTGCGCCCGCACCTCAAGCGGAGGTTTCGAGAATTTGATCGTTTCGGGCGTGGTGTCGACATTCACATCATGGCCAAGTACACCGTCAAACCGCGGGGCATAGCCATCATCGAGCGTCCCAACAGGGTCATGTTCCATGGTGACCACATCGGGGTCATACATCACCATGATTTCCTGTTGGGTGGTATTGCAAAACCCCAACAAGGCCCGCCGTGCGCGCAAATCAAACCGCGCCGCGAAATGTTCAAGCGCATTGGTACCCGACCGTCCCTTGTGGGTGTCGGGGGCCTCAATCACCATGATAATATCGGCATCAAGCGCCTGAAACACCTTGCCCACCGCGGCGGTTTGCTGGGCCTTGGTCACGTCGCGCCGACCGGACCAGCCATCGTCGTCAATCAGCCGTCCGTTGTCCGTAAACAAGGACGAAAACCATTCCACATTATAGGTCGCGATGCGCATACCCTAGGCCGCGTCCTGAATTTCTTGCCACGCATCATTGATCGCAATCAAACGTTTCTCCGCCAACTTGACCGCCTCTTCTGGCACGCCGCGCGCAATCATCCGGTCGGGGTGCATTTCACGAACAAGCGCACGCCACGCGGCCTTTTTCTCGTCCATCGTGGCGGTGGGATCAACGCCCAGAACATCGTGGGGATCAGGGGCAGCATCGGGAACAAATCGCATGCGCACCGCGCGAAATTGCCGTTCGGACAGGCCAAAGATATCGGCAATGCGGGCAAGGAATTCATTTTCGTTCGGGTGATATTCGCCATCCGCAACAGCAATTTCAAACAACCCCTCCATAAGATCACAGAGTACGCCGCGGTCATCGCCGAACATTCGCTCTATGCGTCGCGCGTATTCCTCGAACCCTGCAACATCTTGACGCGCAAGGTTAAACACATGGGCGGCATTGGCCTCTTCTGACTTGGGGATATGGAAAATACGACGAAACGCGGACACCTCGTCACGCGTGACAAGCCCGTCTGCCTTGGCCATTTTCGCACCAAGGGCAATCACGCCAATGGTAAACGCCATCGTGCGTTCGGGGGGGGTGCGCAGCTTCTCGAACACATCCTTGAGGCTCTCGCCCGAGGCGAGCGCGGACAGGGCTTCTGAGATTTTGGACCAAATGGACATGAGGGTTCCTTACGCTGCTTACAGCATCTTTTGCATAAAAACCGCGTCAAGCCACGTGTCAAATTTACGTCCGACCTGTTTCATCTCGCAAACGTGATCATAGCCAAGCGCCGCGTGGAACCCAATGGCGGGCGTATTTCCCGACCAAATCACCGCGAACATGGAATGGATCCCCGCGTTTTTCGCGTGGGTTTCGATGGCGTTCATCAGGGCACGCCCAGCCCCGATGCCCTGTGCGGCCTCGGTCAGGAACACCGAATGTTCACAGGTATGCGCATAGCCAACAGTGCCGCGAAACGGATAGTAGGTTCCGAACCCCAGTGTTTCGCCGTCATGTTCGGCAACAAAAAATTCGTGTCCGGCGGTACGCGCGCCGTCGATCCGTTCAATTATATTGGCCGGAGGGCGCGGAACGCTATCGAATGTTATACAGGTGTCGCGCAAAATGGGTTCCCAAATTGCGGAAATGATCGGTGCGTCGTCATGGGTGGCGGGGCGAATATGCATAAACATCCTCTCGTTACGGCGAGAATAGTCGCTTCCCGCCGTCACGCAAGTCTGTTTGCCCTATCGTGCCGCGCGAATAAGACGCAGGATGTCTTCGGCCGCTTCTGGGATGTTCGTCCCAGGGCCAAAGATCGCCTTTACGCCCGCGTTTTGCAGGAATTCGTAATCCTGTTGCGGGATCACTCCGCCGCAGATGACCAAGATGTCACCAGCCCCTTGCGCCTTGAGAGATTCAATCAGTTTCGGCGCAAGGGTCTTGTGGCCCGCGGCCTGAGAACTGATGCCGACAACATGCACGTCGTTGTCGATGGCATCCTGCGCGGCCTCGTCGGGTGTTTGGAACAATGGCCCAACATCCACGTCAAACCCGATATCCGCAAAGGCCGTCGCGATGACCTTGGCGCCGCGGTCGTGGCCGTCTTGGCCCATTTTCACGACCAACATACGGGGGCGACGCCCCTCTTCTTCGGCGAAATCTTCGACCGACTTTTGGATCGCGGCAAAGCCTTCGTCCCCTTCGTAGGCGGCGCCGTAGACACCCGCCAACGTTTTAACCTCGGCACGGTGGCGACCAAATTCTTTCTCCATCGCCATGCTGATTTCCCCTACTGTTGCGCGGGCGCGGGCCGCTTCGACGGCCGCCTCAAGCAGGTTGCCACCCTCGGCCGCGCGACGTGTCAATTCATCCAATGCCGCATCACACGACGCCTGATCGCGGTTGGCGCGGGTGTCGTTGATCCGCGCGATTTGACTCTCGCGGACGGCATTGTTGTCGATATCAAGGATATCAATATCGTCCTCTTTTTCCAGACGATATTTATTCACGCCCACGATGACCTCGTCGCCGCGGTCGATATTGGCCTGACGACGGGCGGCGGTTTCTTCGATACGCAGCTTAGGCATGCCGGAATTCACCGCCTTGGTCATGCCGCCCATTTCCTCGACCTCTTCCATCAGAGCCCATGCCTGATCGGCCAAATCGGACGTCAGTTTTTCAACGTAATAGGACCCCGCAAGCGGATCGACGACATTGGTCACTCCGGTTTCTTCTTGCAAAATCAGTTGGGTATTGCGGGCGATCCGTGCAGAGAAATCCGTCGGAAGGGCGATGGCTTCGTCCAGTGCGTTGGTGTGCAAGGATTGCGTCCCACCAAGAGCGGCGGCCATGGCCTCGTATGCGGTACGGACAACGTTGTTGTACGGGTCCTGTTCCTGCAAGGACACGCCAGACGTCTGACAGTGGGTGCGCAACATCATGGATTTTTCAAGCTTGGGTTCAAACTCTGACATGACGCGGTGCCACAAGAGACGCGCGGCGCGCAGCTTTGCGGCCTCCATGAAAAAATTCATGCCGATGGCGAAGAAGAACGACAAGCGGCCCGCGAATTTATCCACGTCCATGCCCGCCTTGATCGCGGTGCGCACGTATTCGCGCCCGTCGGCAAGAGTATAGGCAAGCTCTTGAACCAAGTTCGCGCCCGCCTCTTGCATGTGATAGCCGGAGATCGAGATCGAGTTGAATTTCGGCATTTCATTCGCGGTATATTCGATGATATCGGCGATGATCTGCATCGATGGTTCTGGCGGATAGACATAGGTGTTGCGCACCATGAATTCCTTGAGAATGTCGTTTTGGATCGTTCCCGCAAGGACCGATTTGTCGTGGCCCTGCTCTTCTCCGGTTACGATGAAATTCGCCAAGATCGGGATGACGGCGCCGTTCATCGTCATCGACACAGAAACCTTGTCGAGCGGAATACCGTCGAACAGAATTTTCATGTCTTCGACGCTATCGATGGCCACACCGGCCTTGCCGACGTCCCCTTCGACGCGGGGGTGGTCGCTATCGTAGCCGCGGTGCGTGGCGAGGTCGAAGGCGACCGAGACACCCTGTTGGCCTGCGGCCAAGGCCTTGCGATAGAACGCGTTGGATTCCTCGGCGGTCGAGAAACCCGCATACTGACGGATTGTCCATGGACGGCCAGCGTACATCGTCGCCTTAACGCCACGGGTAAACGGCGCGGCACCAGGGATCGTGCCAAGGTGCTCCACATCGGCCAGATCATCCGCGGTATAGAGAGGTTTCACGGGGATCCCTTCGAGCGTATCCCACGTTAGATCATCCAACGGACGCCCACGAAGCTCTTTTTCAGCGATCTTTTTCCATTCATCGGTTTTCGACATGATCCGGTCCCTTTGATGATCCGCCCTGCGGTGTTTGCCCCGCATTGGCGATATATGTTGCACAGCCATCGGCCCCGTCTTGCAGCCACGCGATGTCTTCGGCGTATTTCATACGCAGGACGTCAATGTGGTGGGCCGCAAAGGGTTGCCACGGCGTTGTTCTTGTATCGGTGTCCGCGCCCATCTTGCACAGGCTGGCACCGGTTGGGCGTTTGGCGCGCCATTCACGGGCATCCACCCATGGCGCGGAAATTTCGGTTCCCGTCATCGCGGCCAAACGATGTTCGGGCAGGCCCGCGTGGGCCTCGTGCGACAGAACGATCAACTCGGCCGTCGGAAAGACCGTGTGAATGTCGCGGATCACATCGGACCAGCGCCGCGGCTGGGTCACGAGGTGGTCAAGAAACGCGTCATCTGGCTGCCGCCCACCACGGGCCACTTGATCCGCAAGCACCGAGGCCCAATAGGCGTCATAGGCGCGCACAGACAAAACGATCCGCTTGCAATAAAGGCCAAACGGCGCCGCAAACCGATCAAGCCGCACCATCGCGTCAGGATAGAGCGAGCGTTGCGACAGATTGGATTTCAGCGTGCCGATCATGTTTTCCTCGGACACGATCAGATGACGATAGCCGAGGGTTTCAAACCGCGCGCGTTCCATTTCCACACGGCGCGATGAGCGTACACCACGACGGGTCTGGGGCGACTTGGCACGACGGACCAAGCCATCGAACAAGCCACTTCGCGTACGCGACGGCCCCCATACCGCGATCCCATGTTTCGCCAGCTTACCCTCATTCGCAGTAACGAAGGATTGGAAGCTGGTCGTGGCGGTACGGTGGGCGCCAATATGAAGGGTCACGTCCATGGGTCGGCCTTTGATATGGGTGGGGCGTCGCCGCCCCGTCATTGATCTGTATCGACCATAGCCCATATACGGTGACGAAACCCTTAAGCGTCGCGGCGGCCCATATGTCGCCCGAGGCGTCATCCTATTCGAATTCCATAATGATGTCGTCCACCGCAAGGCTCTCACCCGCGGCGGCATTGACCTTGGACACCACACCGGTGCGTTCGGCACGCAGGATGTTTTCCATCTTCATGGCTTCGACCGTACAAAGCGCCTGACCTTCTTGGACCTCGTCGCCAACCGCAACGTCGACCTTAACGATCAAACCGGGCATCGGACAGAGAAGCAATTTGGACGTGTCTGGCGCGACCTTTTCCGGCATCAATTTGGCCAATTCGGCCTGACGCGGATTGCGTACAAACACCCGAAGATCTGCGCCACGGCTGCGCACACGGAAGCCACCGGTTTTCTTTTCGACCTTCAACACCAACGGCGTGCCGTCAACATCCAAAGTCGCCAGTAGGTCACCGGGGGTCCAATCGGACGCAACGCGATGCGACGCGCCATCATCAAAGGTCACAGTCGCACCTTCTGAGTCAGCAGCAACAGTCACCGGATAGGATTCACCCTGTACCGTCACAACCCAATCATCGCCGACCTTACGTTCGTGGTTGGACATACGGCCCGACACGCGGGTGCGGCGAATTTCGGCCACGCGGTTCATCGCAACGGTCGCCGCCGCGATCCGGCGCAGGGACGCATCGTCCAAGGTCACACCGTCAAATCCCTCGGGGAATTCTTCTTCGATAAAGGCGGTGGTCATGTTGCCGGATGTGAATTTATCGTGGTCCATCACCGCCGATAGGAACGGAAGGTTGTGGCCGATGCCTTCGACCTCAAACCCGTCCAAGGCGTTGCGCATGCCTTCGATGGCCTCGGCGCGGGTCGGTGCCCATGTGCAGAGCTTCGCGATCATCGGGTCATAATACATGCTGATCTCGCCGCCTTCGAATACGCCGGTGTCGTTGCGAACAACCGCGGTGTCGGTGACGATTTCCGCCGGCGGACGGTAGCGGGTCAAACGGCCAATGGATGGCAAGAACCCGCGATAGGGGTCCTCGGCATAGAGGCGGCTCTCGATGGCCCAACCGTTCAGTTTCACGTCGTCTTGCGTGATCGTCAGTGGCTCACCATTGGCCACGCGGATCATCTGTTCCACCAGGTCGACGTCGGTGATCAATTCGGTCACAGGGTGTTCAACCTGCAAACGTGTATTCATCTCGAGGAAATAGAAGTTCCGGTCCCCATCCACAATGAATTCAACCGTACCGGCAGACGCATATCCAACCGCCTTGGCCAACGCGACGGATTGTTCGCCCATCGCCTTGCGGGTTTCGGGATCAAGGAAGGGCGACGGCGCCTCTTCGATAACCTTTTGGTTGCGACGCTGGATGGAACATTCGCGTTCGCCCAGATACACACAGTTGCCGTGCGCGTCGGCCAGAACCTGAATTTCGATGTGGCGGGGCTGGGTCACGAATTTCTCGATGAAAATACGGTCATCACCGAATGAGTTCGCGGCCTCGTTTTTCGACGACTGGAAACCTTCGCGGGCCTCGTCATCGTTCCACGCGATGCGCATACCCTTACCACCACCACCGGCGGACGCCTTAATCATCACAGGATAGCCGACTTGGTTGGAAATCTTGACCGCGTCTTCTGCGTCCTCGATCAAACCCATATAGCCCGGAACGGTGGACACGCCGGCCTCTTGGGCGATCTTTTTGGACGTGATTTTGTCGCCCATCTTTTCAATCGCGCCAACGGGTGGGCCAACGAATGCGATACCTTCTGCGGCCAAAGCCTCGGCGAATTTTGGGTTCTCGGATAGGAAGCCATAACCCGGATGCACAGCCTGTGCGCCGGTTTCGCGGATCGCTTCCATGACCTTATCAATCACAATATAGGACTGGTTCGCAGGGGGCGGGCCGATGTGAACGGCCTCATCCGCCATTTTCACATGAAGAGCCTGTTTGTCGGCATCAGAATAAATCGCGACCGTCTTGATCCCCATTTTCTGGGCAGACTTAATCACTCGACAGGCAATTTCCCCGCGGTTCGCAATCAGAATTTTATCAAACATGGCACCCTCTTCCCTTAGTGCGCGCAGACCATGGGCCCAACGCAAAACACCGCCCAAGGGCGCATGCCCCTGACCGGTGTCGATTTCATAGATGGGGCCGCGAACGACCCGAATAGTGTATTAGTTACAGATGTTTGTGACGTTGTCGCACAGCGCACCAGCCGCGCCACCAATGGCTGCGCCAGTGACAGCATCGCCACCTGTTGCTTCGGCTGCGACGGCCCCAACAAGCGCGCCAGCGGCCGCACGTTCGAGATCGTTGTCAAGACAGGCCGAGAGGCCAAAGACAAGCGCAACTCCGAGAATGATTTTTTGAACTGACATAAGGTTTTTTCCTTTATTTGATTGACTGCTTGCCACCCTTTTACACCAGTTAACACTGGCTGCAAAATCACGTTTTCACGGCGGGCAAAAGTTCGCGCAAATGGGGAAAAAAATCGGGGTCTAGCGGGGGAAAAGCCAGACCCCGTAGAAGGGGAAGGGTAACGATCAAGATCGTTAATAGGCCACGTTTTGATGTGAACAACGCCTATGCCCAGACCATTGCAGAACATTTGGGCAGAAGAAATAGCCCAGAACGCCGCAGCGGAAAGCTGCGCCGAATTCTGCCGGTTTATGAGGGGGATAGGCGCTTTCATGCTTAGTCGTCCCAGTCAAAAATGCCCGCGCCAAAGGCATCGGGAAAGGACCGGCGGGCAACGGCTTCGTTAAGCACCAGCATCGCCTCATAGCTTTCGGGATCGAACGGGTCTTCGGCGGCGATGATTTCACGGCCAAACAGCCAAGAGATACGGCCCGCATCCAGATTGCCACGTTCAAACGGCTGATCGCCAAAGTGACGCCATAGGGCCTCAACAAAGCCAGAGTCCGCACGACGATCAGCAGGTTTGCGATCCGCATAGCGTTCGCGTTCGGTGATCGCAGTCACACCCTTTTTGTTCGGGCGACGAATTGTGAATTGGAAATCTGTACCGGGCAAACGGCCCGGAAAGCCACGATGTTTTAGCATGGCACACCTCCAACCAAAGTCAGAGGTCGTGACGCGGCGCCAGTGCCCCGCGTCGCAGAGGTATTAGTACTTAGATGTTGGAACAGGTTCCGAAACAACGGGCTCTGCAACGTATACGACTTCTTCTTGTGCAGAAGACGAACAGGCTGCCAAAGTAGCGACAACGCCGAGAACGGCGACGGATTTGAGGGTAATAGACATGTCTGTCTCCATTTGCTGAACAAGGACGTGTTTTGACCTTGCACCATGAGTTGGCGATTAGACCGCGTTCTGCGATCCAAGGCGACCTTACCCTGAATTAACCCAAAGGGCCAAGCAATTTGCATGTGCGGCATATGCCGACTGATAAGCGCTTTCATATGATTCATCCCATAGAGCCCACATAGGGGCGATACCCCTTTAAACGAGGGTCTGGACGGGATGACCAGCACAAAGCTCATGATTTCGCTCCAGATGTGGCCTTGGCGAACCAACGGGCGCGTTTTTGCGGGTCGTTCACAAGGGTCGCGATACGGCCGTTGGTTGCTTCGATGGGGGCAATCCCATCAAGACGGCCGCCAGCACGGATCATCAAATGGTCGCCGTTGGTGGTGATTTCGACCTCGGGGGAAAATCCCCGAAGCCCCTGTAATGCGCGCCACAGGTCCTGACGGATCAATGTCGCCAGCCACGCCCGCCCAACAATCGGGCCCGTCGTTTCGGCCACTACATCGAACCGCACCGGAAACCGGCGCGCCAATGTCACGGTGTCGCCGTCACGTTTGGTTATCCATTTACGAACTGGCATGATCAGAGCGGAATGTTGTCGTGTTTTTTCCACGGATTTTGCAGGTTTTTCCCCCGCAAAGACGCGAATGCACGGGCCACACGTTTACGCGTGCTGCGCGGCAGGATCACCTCATCGATGAAGCCTTTTTCGGCGGCCACAAACGGGTTGGCAAAACGGTCTTCGTAATCCGCGGTGCGCTGCGCGATCTTTTCTGGATCGTTCAACTCGCTCCGGTACAGGATTTCGGTCGCGCCTTTGGCCCCCATCACAGCGATTTCCGCACTTGGCCATGCATAGTTGAAATCACCACGCAGGTGTTTCGACGACATCACATCATAGGCGCCACCGTATGCCTTGCGGGTGATTACGGTTACCTTGGGCACAGTCGCTTCGCCATAGGCGAACAACAGTTTCGCGCCATGTTTGATCACGCCGCCGTATTCTTGTGATGTACCGGGCAAGAACCCAGGTACATCAACGAGAGTGAGAATAGGGATCTCAAACGCGTCACAGAAACGAACAAAGCGGGCTGCCTTACGAGAGCTAT
Source organism: uncultured Halocynthiibacter sp. (assembly GCA_947503035.1). Taxonomy (GTDB): domain Bacteria; phylum Pseudomonadota; class Alphaproteobacteria; order Rhodobacterales; family Rhodobacteraceae; genus CANNCD01. Next base: position 215,812 of record CANNCD010000004.1, on the reverse strand, counting down.
CTATATCAAGACAGCCCGCCAAAACCATCGGCTGGTTCGCCACGACGCCCACGGTGGAGCCTTCGAGACGAATAAATCCAGTGATGATATTCTTTGCGAAATCCTCTTGGATTTCATAAAAATCACCCTCATCCCCCAGTTTGGTGATGAGTTCCTTCATGTCGTATGGGGTGTTCGCGTTTTCAGGCACCAATGTATCGAGGCTTTCGTCGATACGAGATGGGTCATCAAAGAACGGACGAACGGGTGGTTTTTCACGGTTATTGAGCGGCAGGAAATCCACCAAACGACGGGTCTCGGCGATGGCCTCAAGGTCGTTTTCAAAGGCGGCGTCTGCAACGCTTGATTTTTTGGTATGGGTGGATGCGCCGCCCAGTTCTTCTGCGGTGACGACCTCATTTGTGACGGTTTTCACAACGTCTGGGCCGGTCACAAACATGTAGGAGCTGTCCTTTACCATAAAGATAAAGTCGGTCATCGCGGGCGAATAGACCGCACCACCGGCACATGGACCCATGATCAACGAAATCTGTGGCACCACACCGGACGCCATCACATTGCGCTGGAATACTTCGGCATAGCCGGCCAATGACGCAACACCTTCTTGGATGCGTGCTCCACCGGAATCATTGATGCCGATCACAGGAGCGCCGTTTTGCACGGCCATATCCATGATTTTGCAAATCTTTTGCGCATGGGTTTCAGACAACGACCCACCGAACACGGTGAAATCCTGCGAGAACACATAGACCATGCGACCATTGATCGTGCCCCAACCGGTTACAACACCGTCGCCAGCGGGACGGTCTTTCTCCATACCGAATTCGGTACAGCGGTGGGCGACGAACATGTCAAATTCTTCAAAGCTGTCCTCATCCAGCAAAAGCTCCACACGCTCGCGCGCCGTCAGCTTGCCTTTGGCATGCTGTTTTTCAATGCGCGCGGCCCCTCCGCCAAGGCGGGCAACCTGGCGGCGTTCTTCTAGCTCTTGCTGGATGTCTTTCATAACAAGCTCCTCATCTCGTAAATCATGCATACCGTGCAGTCGCAGCATAAAGCCAGCGAGAAACAGCATATTTGCATAGTAATAAAATTGCGTGACTTGCAAACTGCAAATTTGCAAACTACGCTCTCTGCACCAGACTACCCCATGACCCAGCCCACGCAAGGGACCACAGAATGGCCGTTCAGAAACTTTATGCAGGCACCAAACTGCGCGAGACCCGCACGACGCTGGGCCTGACCCAACGGGCCTTTGCGGAAAAGCTGGGCGTGTCATTGCCGTATTTGAACCAGATGGAAAACAACAACCGTCCGGTGTCCGCGGCTGTTGTTTTGGCGATGGCGTCGGAATTTGGCTTTGACGTCAGCGAATTTTCGACAGGCGACAGCGAACGCATGGTCAGCAACATGCGCGAAGCCCTTGCCGATCCGGTGTTTGGCGACACACCCCCGCCCCTTGCCGATCTACGTCTGGCGGCATCGAACGCCCCCGCCCTTGCCCGTGCGTTTCTGGACCTTCACCGCGCCTATCGCCAAACCAACGAACGGCTCGCCGCCTTGGACGAGGCCCTCGGACGCGATGATGCCGCCCCCCAGACCAGCCCATGGGAAGAGGTGCGCGATTTCTTTCATTATTGCGACAACTATGTGGATACGCTGGACCATGCCGCCGAACGGTTTGCCTGCCCCAATGGTGAGCGCCAAGACCCCGAACAATTGGCCCTTACGGCGTTTGAAACACTGGGTATCACCGTCCAAATGGCGACGGATTCCGCGACGCGCGGCTATGACCCCGACACACGGACACTCACGCTTTCGGCGCGGGCGGCCCCTGCGACGCGACGGTTCCAACTGTTGCATCAATACGCCCTGATCACCCAAGGCGACCTGATCGATGCCGCGCTTGATTTGGCCCGTTTTCAAACCGACATGGCCCGCGACATCGCCAAAATTGGCATGGCGAACTATTTCGCCGGCGCCGCATTGATGCCCTATGACGCCTTTCTGGATGCCGCCCGTACATCCCGTCACGACCTCGAAGTGCTCGCACATGAATTCGGCGCATCCATCGAACAGGTCGGGCATCGTCTTTCGACCCTTCAGCGCCCCGGAAACAAGGGCATTCCGTTCTTTTTCGTTGTCGTCGATCAGGCCGGCACGATCACCAAACGCCACTCGGCGACACGGCTGCAATTTGCGCGGTTCGGCGGGGCCTGCCCGTTGTGGAATGTGCACCGCGCCTTTGAAACGCCTGGGCATTTTCTGCGCCAACTGGCCGAGACCCCAGACGGGGCGCGGTATCTATGCCTTGCGCGGGATGTCTCCAAAACCGGCGGGTCATTTCAGGCCCCCGTGCGCCGCTATGCGATTGGGCTCGGTTGCGAGGTCAAACACGCGGATGCCATGGTCTATGCGGATGATCTGGACCTGTCCAAGACCTTTGACCCCATCGGGATTTCATGCCGGATTTGCGAACGTAAAACATGCCATCAACGCTCGGTTCCGCCGCTTGAACGACAACTTCGAATTGACCACAATCAACGCGGCACCCTTCCTTATGAGATCGAAACATGATGCTACGTCTCTTTGTTCTGGTGTGTGCCATTGCCTTGGGTGCGGCCGTTGCCGCGGGGCCGCTTGACCGTAAATTTATTTACCAGATCGACGATACATATGCGCCGCCGCCCGCGGGCTTTCTCGAACACAAAATGGCGACCCCCGACGGGGAAACCATCATCGTTTGGGCCCATCCGCCACGCCCGAACCGCACGACCATCGTGTATTTCCATGGCAACGCAGGGACACTTTCAATGCGAACCCAACGGTTCAAAATTTTCACGGACCAAGGGTTCGGGATCATCGCGATGGCCTATCGTGGGTATTCCGGCAGCAGCGGAAAACCCACCGAGCGCAGGATCATTCAAGACGCCGAGCAGTTGCTCGACATGGCCGAAACCTTTGGGGCGAATGACGTTGGAGGTGTCGCATTATACGGCGAGAGCCTTGGAGCCGCCGTCGTTTCGCAGATTGCGGATTCGGACATCCCCTATCGCGCCGCCGTTCTTGAGGCTCCATTTTCATCGGTACCAGAGCTGGCCGAACACCTTCTGCCCAAGCTGTCATTCGCGACGCGGTTTCTAACGGACAAATGGAACAGCGCAGAAGCCGTTACCCATATGAACGATCGTCCGCTTTTGGTGCTTCATGGAACCCAAGATCCGTTGATCCCGATTGGCATGGGACGTGCGATTGTGGATGCCGCGGCCACCACCAACAAGAGGCTCTATTCGGTCACGGGGGCAGGCCATTTGGACGTGTGGCAACCCGACGCAATCCGCGTCATGCTGGCGTTTTATCGGAAGCACTAGCCCGTTTTACAACCGTTTCGCGCCAAGTGATAAAGCTCACCGACGCGACAATGATGATGCCGCCCAGCACGACAAACCCGTCGATGGCCTCGCCAAACATGACCGCCCCAAGCAACGTCGCCCAAACCAGTTGAAGAAAACTCACTGGCTGGACCACCACCATCGGCGCGGCTTTGAATGCCACGGTCATAAAGTAGTGTGCCGCACTGGCCATCGCCGCGATCAAACAGCAAAAAAGAAGCTCACTCAGGCTGGGCGCTACCCAAACCGCCAGCGCAAAGGGCGCCATCCCAATCGCCGCCGTAAAGGACATCATCGCCACAACGACGGACACGTCTGCCTCTTGTGACAGACGCTTGGCCAAGAGGTATGACCCTGCCAAGCCAACAGTGCCGCACATCATCGCGATATGGCCCAGCTCGATGACCTGAAATCCAGGACGAAGGATAATAAGAACCCCGACAAAGGCCACGATAATGGCGCAAATCCGCATCCACGCCAGACGTTCGCCGAAAATCAACGCCGCACCAATCGTCAAGAAAATCGGGACCATATAGTTGATCGCGGTCACATCGGACAGATCAATCACCGTCAGGGCATAGAACCACATGCCCGTCCCCGCAACGTGGCAGGCCCCGCGCAATGAAAACAACCCCAAAAGGCCGCGATCAAATGCGAACTTATCGGGGCTGCGACATACCATTGGAAGAAAGGCGATCGCCCCAAAAACGAACCGCAAAAAGGCGATCTCGATGGATGGCAACTCTGAGCCGATGGATTTAATAACCGTCGTCATACCCACAAAAAGCAAGCCAGTCAGAAGCATATAGAAGGCACCCAAAAGGGGGCGCTGGGGCGTGGGCGATGGAGACATGGGGTGTTGATCCTACTGGGGACGCGGGTTCGTCCTTCTTTGATCTAGTCGATCAAAAGCCCCACCGCAATCGTCCACATGACCACACCGATCAATAGATCAAGCACCTGCCAGGCGCGTGGCTTGCGAAACAGCGGCACCAAGAGCCGCGCCCCATAGCCGAGCGTGAAGAAAAACGTCGCGGATGCCATCGTCGCCCCGACCCCAAAGGCAAGCTCGGCGCCGTCATAGCCTTGTGCGACCGCGCCAATCAAACCCACCGTATCCAAATAGACATGCGGATTAAGCCAAGTCATCGCGAATAACACGGTCATGGTCCGCCCAAGCGACGTCGGCGCCGCTCCGTCCACGTCAATCGACGCCCCGCCCCGCCAAGCTGAGCGGAAATTCATGGCGCCATAGACAAACAAAAACGCCGCCCCCGCCCAACGCATCGCAACCAACGCCCATGGCGCGGCGTCCGTTACCGCGCCGAATCCAACGATCCCCGCCCAGATCAAAATCGCATCGGTACAGGCACAAAATAGCACGACCGGCAGAACATGTTCGCGCAAGATCCCTTGGCGCAGGACAAAGGCATTCTGCGCGCCAATCGCCACAATAAGGCTGAGGCTCACTCCGAAACCGGCGATGATGGGCTGCATGATGTTCTCCTTTTTTGTTGGTCATACCGCGCCGCATCTGATTAATTCAAATTCATAATGATAATCACACATAAGAGCGGCTAATGTTCGACTATACCCAACTGGCGACCCTCGCCGCGGTTCTGCGCACAGGAAGCTTTGAGACCGCCGCGGCGCATCTTGGGGTGACACAATCGGCCGTGTCACAGCGGATCAAAGCCCTTGAGGAACAGTTTGGCGCCATCCTTGTGTTGCGTGAAACCCCGACACAAGCGACAGAATTGGGTGCCCGACTGGCGCGGCACTATGAACAGGTTCAGGTGTTGGAGCGCGGCCTTGAGGCAGGCAAAGAACAGACCGGTCCGTGGACGTCGGTGCGCATTGCGGTCAATGCAGATAGCCTTGCCACGTGGATCGTTCCGGCCATGGCGGACTGTCCTGACTTGTTGTTTGATATCGCCGTCGAGGACCAAGATCACAGCGCAGATTGGCTTCGACGGGGTGAGGTGGTCGGCGCCGTCACCGCGCGCGAAAAACCGGTGCAGGGGTGTGATGTGCATCCGCTTGGGGCGCTTCGATATTGCGCCTCGGCCAGTCCGGCATTCATGGAACGGTGGTTCCCCGATGGGGTCACCGCCGATGCCTTGGCCCATGCGCCGACCATGGTGTTTAACCAAAATGACGGGCTTCAGGCGGATTGGATCAAACGCAAAACCGGCAAGGTCATCGCCGCCCCGACCCATTGGGTGCCGTCGACGCAGGGCTTTGTCGACGGGGCGCTGGCGGGGCTTGGTTGGGGTATGAACCCCGAACATCTGATCCGCCGCGAATTGGCCGAGGGGCGGCTTGTGTCGCTTGACCCTGATCTGGTCTATGACGTGCCGCTGTTCTGGCAAATCAACCGTCACATGGGCCATGCGTTGACGGATTTGACGCGGGCATTGAAACGATCCGCGCGCACGGCACTCCAATAAAAAAGGCGCCACAGGGGCGCCCTTTTTGAACCTATGGATGACGCGTTACAGCTGCGCCATCACCTCGTCAGAGGCTTCGAAGTTGGACGTCACACGTTGGATGTCATCGTCATCCTCAAGCGCATCGATCAGCTTCATCAGTTTTTGCATACCTTCAAGATCAAGCGGCGCCGTCGTGGTTGGTTTGAACACCAATTTCGACGTCACAGATTCACCCAACTCTTTTTCAAGAGCGGTGGAAACACCATGCAGATCAGTATCTTGGCAATAGATCACGTGACCGTCCTCAGAGGACTCGCTGTCTTCTGCTCCGGCCTCGATTGCGGCCATCATCACGGTGTCTTCATCGCCCACTTCGGCGTTATAGACGATCTCGCCTTTGCGCTCGAACATGAAACCTACGGAACCGGTTTCGCCCAAAGACCCACCGGCCTTGGTAAAGGTGGAACGCACAGAGGACGCGGTGCGGTTGCGGTTGTCGGTCATCGCTTCGACGATCACGGCAACGCCACCAGGGCCGTAACCCTCGTAACGGATTTCTTCGTAATCATCACCCTCGCCCGCTTGCGATTTTTTAATCGCGCGTTCGATCACGTCCTTTGGCACAGAAACGGATTTCGCCTCTTTGATTGCCATGCGCAAACGTGGGTTGTTGTCGGGATCAGGGTCGCCCATTTTCGCCGCAACTGTGATCTCTTTGGACAGCTTTGAGAAAAGCTTGGACCGAAGTTTATCCTGACGACCTTTGCGGTGTTGGATGTTCGCCCATTTTGAGTGGCCTGCCATGAGGGGCTCCTGCATTAAATTGGATTTGTGACTTAATATGTCAGAGACGCGAAAATGCCAAGTCCAGAGGCGGTTATAGCGGCCAAATAAAGGGAATAACCGCAGAGGCCAGCAGCCCGACGGACAGATTGAGCGGAATACCCACCTTCATAAAGTCGCTAAATTTGTACCCACCAGGGCCGTAAACCATCATGTTCGTCTGATAGCCAATCGGCGTCGCGAAACTGGCCGAGGCGGCAACCATGACCGCCACAACAAGCGGGCGCGCGTCAATCCCCATCGCATCGGCCATGCCAATCGCAATCGGTGTGACCACCACGGCAACCGCGTTGTTCGAAACAAGTTCGGTTAGAACCGACGTCAAAAGATAGATCGCCCAGACGATCAAGAACGGCGGTAACATTTCAAGAAGGGGTGCGATGGCCGCAACAATCAACGACACAGCCCCCGTATGTTCAAGCGCGGCACCGATGCCAAGCATGGCAAAGATCAACGCCAACAGGCGACCATCGATAAACGAGAACGCCTCTTCTGCATCGATACAGCGGGTGATCAAAACGACCGCCACGGCCAGAACCGCAACCAAGAAAATCGGCGCAACGCCGAGGCCAGCAAGCGCAACCATCGCAACCATTGTCGCCACCGCAAGCGGCGCCTGATTGCGGCGAAACGCGCGGTCCGTTGGCGTCGCCACATCGACCAAACCCATATCAGTCGCGAGACGTTGAATGTCCTCGGGCGCGCCCTCAAGCAAGAGCGTATCGCCGACCCGCACAACCAGATCATCGAGCTGATGACCAAGGTTCTGATTGCTCCGGTGCGCGGCGAGCGGGTAAATACCATAACGACGACGCAGACGGATCGAGCCGAGCGAACGCCCAATCATTTTGCAACCCGGGGTGATCAACACCTCAACCGTGCTGGTCTCAACGGCAGACAGTTGGTCCACACGTTTCAAGGATTTGGTCCGCTGAAGCGACAACAGTTCGGTCATCTCGGTGCGCAGGATCACGCGGTCACCAACCTCGAGCTTTACGTCCTTAAGGCGACGCCGAAGCGACGCATCGCCACGCACCACATCGACCAATCGCACGCCTTCGCGTTTGAACAGTTGAACGCCGGTGACCTCGCGACCAATCAGGTCACTTTCGGGGGGGATCGCCGCCTCGGAAAAGAATTTCTTTTTGGAGCGGTCGGTCAACATGCCCGCCATGCTATCGCGTTCGGGCAACAGACGCGGCGCAATGAACCGAAGATAGATCATACCCCAAATCACAAGGATGATCCCAAGCGGAGTGACCTCAAAGATCGAGAACCCCTCAAGACCATTGGCGCGGGCCACACCATCCACCAACAGGTTGGTCGAGGTCCCGATCAATGTCATGGTCCCCCCAAGGATTGCGGCATATGACAATGGGATCAACAGCTTAGACGGAACAGTGCCCAATTTCTTGGACAGCTGAACGAACACAGGGATCATCACAACAACCACAGGCGTGTTCGAAACAAAGGCAGAAGACGTGACCACAAACCCCATCATCGCAGCCATTGCGCGCTTGGGTTTTGTCTCGGCGTTTTTCTCGGCGAATTGTGTCACCCACGCCAAGGCTCCGGTCCGCACCAACGCCCCCATCACGATAAACATCGCCGCAATTGTCCACGGCGCAGGGTTCGACAGAACGGCCAAGCCCGCGTCATAGGGCAGCAGGCCAAACAGCAACATCAACGCAACCCCACAAAGCGCGACGACCTCGGTTGGATAGCGCTCGCGTAGGAACATGATGAACATGACCACCACAACGCCAAGCGTCAGAACCGCATCGCCAGTCTCAGAAAGGGGAAGGTTAATCATAGATACTCTTTCAGCCGTTTCGTCATAGTCTAGCGCCCCGCCCCTGAAGGGCAAGACATTGGATCACTAGACGGGGTGGGATTGCTCCAACCGCCCACCGTCACGGATCATTTTTACCGTCGTCGCCTTACCTGTGCGATCATCGGTTTCGACGAATAGACCCGACAGGGTCGCCTCACCTGTGGCTGGCGTGAAACGCCCCTTGCCCATGCCGGTGATGAAACGGCGCATAGGTTCGTCCTTTTCCATTCCGATCACGGAATTATAGTCGCCACACATGCCCGCATCAGATTGGAACGCCGTGCCCTTGGGCAGGATCTGTGCGTCACCCGTCGGGATATGCGTGTGGGTGCCAACAACCATGGACGCGCGGCCATCACACCAATGCCCCATGCCCATCTTTTCGCTGGTCGCCTCACAGTGGATTTCCACAAGGCTCGCCTGCGCGATACCGCCCAAGGGGTGCTTCTTAAGCTCGGCCTCGATGGCGGAAAATGGATCATCAAACGGGCGTTTCATGAACACTTGACCCAGAACCTGCGCCACCAAGATCTTGCGACCACGACCCGCATCAAACAGGCGCGCACCGCGACCGGGCGCATCTTTGGCAAAGTTCAGAGGACGAATGATACGGCTGTCTTGGTCGATATACGACAGCATATCGCGTTGATCAAAGGCGTGATCCCCAAGGGTCAGACAATCCGCCCCAGCATCCAACAACGCCTTGGCATGACCGCCAGACAGACCCATGCCGCCCGTCGCATTTTCGCCATTTACGACAACAAAATCAATTTTCCACGCATCGCGCAGGGTTTGGAGCCGCTCGATGATCGCAGCACGCCCAGCGCGCCCGACCACATCACCTAGAAACAAAATTCGCATAGTAACTGCCTAGGCCGCGAGGGCCAAAAGGGCAAGTTAGAAACGCAACACGCGACGTTCTGTGACAATCATATCAAGCGGTTGATCCGTGGGTTCAATCGGAAGATCGTCCAATTTCTGCGCCTCATAGGCAAAGCCAATCGCGATGGTTGGCCGTTTCGCCCGCAGGATTTCAAGCGTCCGGTCATAAAACCCACCGCCATATCCAAGCCGATTTCCAGCGCGATCAAACCCCACAAGCGGTACGATCAAAACCGTAGGTTCAACATAGTCAAGTTCCGCAGGGACCTGCGCCCCAAAGGGCCCGTCGACCATGGTTCCCCCGTCGTGCCAGCGGGCGAATTTCAACGGCATCGCCTCTGCTTGGATAACAGGCACCGAGACAACTCCGCGGTGCGTATCCATCGTTTTGAGAGGGCTAATTTCCGTGCGGATCGGCATATAGCCCGCTATTGATGCGTCGCTGAACGCGGCCAATTCGGCCTGCAACAGGGCATTGGCGGCGGCATCCAGACCTTCTGCGTGGGCGACCTTGCGGGCGGCAAACGCGGCCTTACGGAAGGGGGATTTATCCATCACAACAAGACCAATGCGGCCAGACCCAAGAATGCAAAGAACCCGACAACATCCGTCACGGTCGTCACAAAGGCACCGGACGCAAGCGCGGGATCGATTCCCACCCGCTCAAGCCCAACGGGCACCATCACACCTGCCAGCCCCGCGACGACCATATTCACGACCATCGCTGTGGCAATGACTCCGCCAAGCGCGGCACTGCCGAACCAAAAGAACCCAATCAGGCCGATCAGCACCGCAAAAATGATACCATTGAACAGGCCAACCAAAACCTCGCGGCGAATAACGCGCAGCACGTTGGCGGATGTGATGTCCTTGGTCGCAAGGGCACGCACCGCCACCGTCAAACTTTGAGTACCGGCATTCCCGCCCATCGACGCGACAATCGGCATCAAAACCGCAAGCGCAACAACGGTGGAAATCGCGTCTTCGAACTGGGCAATCACAAGGGACGCCAAAATCGCCGTCACCAAATTGACCGCCAACCACGGGAACCGTTGCTTGGTGGTTTCGATCACGCGGTCAGACAGGCTCCCCTCGGAGACACCCGCCAATCGCAGAATGTCCTCTTCTGCCACGTCATCCAAAACGGCCATCGCATCATCAATGGTAATCACCCCAACCAAACGGTCGTAATCATCAACCACCGGCGCAGAAATCAGGTGATATTGGTTAAACGCATAGGCCACGTCTTCTTCGGGCTGGGCAACGTGAAAGGTACGGAAACTGTCTTCGACAATATCCACCAATGGGACGGAATGATCCGTCGACAACATCTTGCCCAAGGTGACATAGCCAACGGGGGTCATGCTCGGGTCGACAAGGATCATGTGATAGAATTGATCCGGAAGAGCGGTTTCCGCGCGCAAGAAATTGATCGCATCGCCCACCGTCCAATGTTCGGCACCAGCAACGGTTTCACGTTGCATCAATCGGCCGGCGGAATTCTCAGGGAAGGTCAGGGATTGTTCGACCGCCGCACGATCCGCCGTGGGAAGGGTTTCAAGAACCGCCTCTTGTTGGGGCGCATCGAGATCCTCAATCAGATCCACAACGTCGTCGGTTTCAAGTTCCCGAACCGCATCAGCAAGATCCTGCGGCGCAAGAATATTGATCACTTCTTCGCGCAGTGATTCGTCCAATTCGGACAAAACATCCCCGTCGAATTCCCCACGCCACGCGGTCAAAATCGCATGACGTTCCGCCGCGTTGATTTGCTCCAAAAGGTCGGCAATGTCTGCCGCATGCAGCGGTTCAAGAAACCGAACCACGCGATTGATATCCCCAGCAAGGGCCGCCTCTACGACGGCCGCTACGGATTTTTGGCTAAGGTGATAGGTGCGGTCTTCGTCTTGCACCAATTCGAGCTGTTCTGTTGTCATGCCGAAGCCCCCGTCTTGTCTCTTTGACCCTATCGAATTGATTGCCCAAGAAACAGGCTAAACTGTTTCAGGATTATACGAATTTACGTTTGGGGCGCCGATGCCTAATATTGACACAACAGAATAAGGAACGCCGTGTGAAATTGCTTCTTGGTCAGACCCTCGGGTTTTCAGACTCGCCCTTTGATCTTGGGATTGAGGCGGCAACGTTTGAGCGCCGTGGCGGCGTGGTTGTCGATGGCGGAATGATCATTGCAACCGGCACAGCTGACGTGATGCGCGCCACATATCCGCAGGCGCAAATCATCGACTATGGCGATGGGCTCATCACTGCTGGGTTTGTCGATGCGCATGTGCATTACCCGCAAACCGGAATCATCGCCAGCTGGGGCAAGCGTCTGATTGATTGGCTAAATTCCTATACCTTCCCCGAAGAAATGCGTTTTGCCGACCCTGCGTATGCGCGCAAAATGGCGGATATGTATCTTGATCTGGTGATCGATAACGGCACGACCACCATCGTGACCTATGCCACCATTCATCCCGCCAGCGTCGATGCGATTTTTGAGGCCGCCGCCGCGCGTGGAATGCGTGTTGTTGCGGGAAAAACCTGTATGGATCGCAACGCCCCCGATGGCCTTTGTGACACGGCGCAAACCGCCTATGACCAATCCAAGGCACTGATCGAAAAATGGCACGGGACTGGGCGGGCGACCTATGCGATCACGCCCCGCTTTTCGCCGACCTCCACACCAGAACAGCTCTCGGCACTTGGCGCGCTTTGGTCCGAGCATCCGACCTGTTTGATGCAGACACATTTGTCCGAGCAGGTCGACGAAATCGAGTGGGTCAAATCGCTTTATCCCGCGGCGCGCGATTACCTTGATACTTATGAACAGCACGGCCTGTTGGGCGCGAATGGGTTGTACGGCCATGCGATTTATCTGGAAGACCGCGAAAAAGACCGCCTTCGAGAGGTCGACGCGAGCCTGATCCATTGCCCCACATCCAATACGTTTATCGGCTCGGGCTTGTTCGATATGGGGGGTCTCATGGCGGACGGCCATCGGATCGGTCTTGCCACGGACACCGGTGGCGGGTCGTCCTTTTCGATGCTGCGCACCATGGCCGCCACCTATGAAATCGGGCAACTTCGGGGGCGGCCGCTTCATGCGTCGGAACTCTATTGGCTAGCCACGGCTGGGTCTGCGCGCGCCATTCGTATGGACGACAAAATTGGCAATCTACGCGCAGGGAACGAAGCGGATTTGGTTGTGCTTGATCTCGCATCAACCGCGGCGATCGCCCAGCGCGCAAGCCGCGCCAAAACGATCTGGGATGCCCTGTTCGCGACGATAATGATGGGCGATGACCGTGCGATCACCGCCACGTGGATAAACGGCGTGCCACGCTCCTAGAGAACGATACCCCCTGGGATTTCTTTGCACTGGGCGCCAAATGTCATCACCCAAGTGTTGCCAATCCGCGCCGTCCCATATTCAGTCGCGCGTTTTTCCAGTGCATTGGCACGGTGCGCGGGCGACTCCATCCAACGGGCCATCGCGTCGACCGCGTTGTCGCTCCCTTGTGTGAGGTTCTCGGCAAAGAAACACCCGCCATAGCCCGTGTCACGAATACGCGTTTTATTGTCAGAGCCATCTGATCCAGTGTGCCCAAAGAAACCGTTTGCCTCCATATCTCGCGAAAGACGTTCAGCCGCCTGAGTGAGCAACACCGAACGCATAAGCGGCGCAAGCCCCGCCGCGGCCCGTTCGCGGTTCAAGGCCTGACCAACAGGGTTGTCAGACAAAAGTTGATCCGTTGTGGTTGCCCGTGATCCGGCGGGTTCAATGACCACGCAGCCAGACAACAGCGCAACCGCAAGCCCAGCAATGAGAAGTGAACGCATGATTTTCTCCTATTTTCCTGCGCCAAGCATAGTCAGTGGACCAGCCATTGCAACGGAGCATAGGGGTTTAGCGTAAACGTTGTGCTAACCTGTTTTGGGTTGCGATGACCTTGGGCAAGTCAATGGTTTTCATCCGACCTTCACCGACCACGTGCCGCCCTTCGACAAATAGATCGCGCACCTTGGTCGGTCCCGCAAGAACAAGCGCTGCGGCGTCCCAGCTTCCGGCGTTTTCGATGCCTGAAACGTCCCACACTGCAATGTCTGCCCGTTTCCCCACGGCGATTTGACCACAGTCAGGACGGTTCAGAACATCGGCCCCGCCGCGCGTCGCAATTTCCAAAGCCTCGCGCGCGCTCATGGCGTCGGCCCCGTTGGCGACACGTTGCAGCAACATGGTTTGACGGGCCTCAAGCACCAGATTGCCCACATCGTTTGATGCAGACCCATCCACGCCCAGCCCCACATCAACGCCAGCATCCCGCATCGAGCGAACCGGCGCGATGCCCGAACCAAGTCGACAATTCGAACAGGGGCAATGGGCGACACCGGTGCCGGTCCGTGCGAACAGATCGATCTCGGAGGCGTCCAACTTCACACAATGCGCATGCCACACATCATCCCCAACCCAGCCGAGGTCCTCGGCATATTGCCCCGGACGACAGCCAAATTTTTCGAGGCTATAGGCGATGTCTTCATCATTTTCTGCCAGATGGGTGTGCATCATCACGCCCTTGTCCCGCGCAAGCCGCGCGGCGTCGCGCATCAACCCGCGACTGACCGAGAACGGGGAACAGGGCGCGACACCGACGCGCACCATTGATCCTTCTCGGGGGTCATGAAACCCATCAATCACGCGGATCATATCGTTTAGAATGGCCTCTTCCCGTTCGACAAGAGCATCGGGCGGCAGACCACCATCGCTTTCGCCGATGCTCATGGCGCCGCGCGTCGGATGAAACCGAAGCCCAACCTCGCGCGCGGCATCAATGGTATCCTCAAGCCGCGATCCATTGGGATAAAGATACAGGTGATCGCTGCTTAGGGTGCAACCAGACAGGGCAAGTTCCGCCAAGCCCACCATCGCCGACACCCGCATTTCTTCGGGGCCGAACCGTGACCAGATCGGATAAAGCGTCTGAAGCCAGCCGAACAGCAAGGCATCCTGAGCACCGGGAACGGCGCGGGTCAGGCTTTGATACAGGTGATGATGTGTGTTGATCAGACCCGGCGTGACGACACAGCCGGACATATTATGCGTTTCGCCATCGCTGGTCAGGTTTTGTCCGATCTCGGTGATTACACCATCGACACAACGGATATCCGTATCCGCCAGTTCACGGCGGTCATCGTCCATGGTCACAACGACGGCGGCATTCTTGAGCAAAATTTCAGACATAGGTCCCCACATATCAAATCAAACCCGTTCGGTGATATGTGAACGTCATTCGCCAGAAGGGGCAAGGACACGAATAACTTGTAATAATATTACAGGACCAACGGCGTTTTCAAAGACAGAAAATCCTGAAACACCTTAGAATTTTCGTAAAATCGCCAGCGCTTCGGCGTGAATTTCAGCATTCGCCGCCGCAATCACCCGTCCACCTTCGTGCGCGGGGCCGCCGTTCCAGTCCGTCACGATACCGCCCGCGGCAGTGACAACCGCATGTGGGCCGGCGATATCGTATTCCTGTAGGCCGGCCTCGATTACCAGATCGATCTGCCCCGCAGCCAGCAGCGCATAGGCGTAACAATCCATCCCGAAACGGGTGAGATTGGCGTTTTGGGAAACGGCCTCAAATCCGGCACGATCTTCGGGGGTTCCGACCTCGGGGAAGGTGGTGAACACGGTGGCCTCGGCCAAGGGGCGCGCGGCGCGGGTTTTCAAATCATGGGTGCCATGGGGTCCCTCGACATAGGCACGACCAAAGCCGCCGACAAAACGTTCACCAATATAGGGTTGGTCGATAATGCCGAAAAATGGACCATCCGCATCGCGAAGGGCAATCAAAACGCCCCAAGTCGGTGTCCCCGAAATAAACCCACGGGTGCCATCAATCGGATCCAGCACCCATGTCAAACCGTTCTGCGATGGCTTAGCAGCGAATTCTTCGCCAAAGATTCCATCATCGGGGCGGGCCACGTTCAGAATATCACGCATCGCCGCCTCGGACGCGCGGTCAGCGACGGTCACGGGATCAAAATCTTGGGGACGTTTGTTGTCTGCGACCAAACCGGCCGTGCGAAAATGCGCGAGGGTTTCCACACGTGCCACATCGGCCAAACGCTTGGCCGTCGTTTCAATATCCGTTTGATCTAGAAATGTGCTCATGTCTGGCGCCCCTTGCGATTGCCCCTCTCGGGTATCGCGCAGGGGGTGGCCGCGTCAAGCGACGTCTGACAGAACCCGTGCGAGTTCAAACAAACGGCGACGTTGGTTTTCGGGAATCGCGTAATAAGAACGCACCAATTCAAGCGCCTCTTTATCCGCGAGCATATCACCCTGCTGGATATCTGCACCCGTTTCGGTTGCCGCCTCAGCGCCAGCCAGACCTTCGAAAAAGAAGCTAATGGAGACGCCCAAAGATACCGAGATATCCCACAGACGGGATGCCGACACGCGGTTCATACCGGTTTCGTATTTCTGAATTTGTTGGAATTTAATCCCAACCTTTTCCGCCAGTTGTTGTTGGGTCATTCCAACCATCCAACGACGGTGTCTAATTCTTTTGCCGACATGAACATCTACAGGATGCTTCATAAAACACTTCCCCTCGCAATTGCGCTTACAATTCGTCACCCCACGACACAAAGCGCGGACCTTTTGTAGCATAGCCACGCTCATAAAACAACGGCACGCCCCATACGTGAAGTCGCCTATGTCAATGTGGTATGTTGGTTTCACCAACCCCCAAACGGGTGAATAAGGAAATCAATTTACCCATAGCGCCGAATTGCGTTACAAGTTGTCCAAACACCGTGCGGGGCCCTATTTTCCCGTTTATAGGCGGATGAGGTGAAGATCGTGTATATATTTCAGGTAAAATCCAATACAATGCCGCCAGAGATCACGACGACAGATCGCCCCACCCCCGAGGGCAAACAGGTGGCGGTGCGCATACATGCCTGTGCGCTGAATTTCTCTGATCAACTTATTGCTATTGGACGTTATCAGGACATGCCGACCTTTCCTGCAACATTGGGCATGGAATTCGCGGGCGAAATCGAATCGGTTAGCGACACCAGCCCCTTTGAATTGGGCGACCGCGTTGCGGGGTTCACGGGATCTGGTGGGCTTGCGGAATATGGTGTGTTTGACCCTCGTTATTTGGTCGCGATCCCCGACGCGATGCCATTCAACCACGCCAGCGCCTTTATCGTTGCCTATGGCACGTCGCATATCGCTTTGGCGCACAAGGCGCGTCTGATGCGTGGCGAAACCCTTGTTGTCACCGGCGCGGGCGGTGGCGCGGGGCTTACGGCGGTTGAGATCGGCGTTCAGATGGGTGCCAAGGTGATCGCAGTCGTGCGCGGTGCCGACAAAGTTGCCGCCGTTAAGGCCGCTGGGGCCCACCACGTTCTGGACCCCGATGTTGATGATCTGCGCGAGGTGATCAAATCGCTGGGTGGGGCCGATGTGGTCTATGACGCGGTTGGCGGCGACATGTTCAACGACCTGTTCCGCGCCACCAACCCAGATGGGCGCATCTTGTTGATCGGGTTTGCGGGTGGCAACGTACCGACGATCAAAGCGAACCATATGCTGGTGAAGAACATCACCGTGATTGGCGTGAATATTGGCTACTATATGAAAGAACGCCCCGAGATCATGCGCGCATCCCTCGCGGAACTGTTCAAATGGTACGAAGACGGCGCATTGCGCCCCCATATCGGCGCGACATTCCCCTTGGCCGAGGCGGGAGCCGCCTTTCAGGCCCTCAAGGATCGGACTTATGCGGGCAAGATCGTCGTGGAAATGCCCGTGTCATGATGCCAACCCTTGCCGAGCTCGAAGATCGTTATGATGCGCAGGTTGCCCTCGGCCCGCGCACGGGTCGTCGTATCGTTCTGCATGTGGGGCCACACAAAACCGGCACGACCTTTATCCAACGGATGGCCGAGTCCAACGCCTGTCAGATGCCGCTCGACTATCACGTCGTACCGCGGCGCACGCTTGAGCTTGAGGTGGTTAAAACCCTGATCCGTCGCGCCCAGACCAAGGACGATATGATCGAAGCCATCCCCGATATCCGCACGGCCGCGCAGACCCTTGGGGGGCTTTGCTCCCATGCCGATTGCGGGTTCATCAGCCACGAGGACATTTTGGGCGCGATCCCCGCGACACGCGAATGTGTTGGATTGTACCCGTTTCACGAAATCGCGCTTCGGGCGGTCTATGATGGCCTGACCAACAGTGGCGCGACGGTGGATTGTTTTGTCTATCGGCGTCCGATGCCCGATTGGATCCGGTCGCATTTTCGCTATGTGAAAAACCGCGTGCTGCCGCCGCATTTCGCCGCGCGCGCCTATGCCGAACGCCTCGGCTTTCCGTTCAACTGGGACGTGGTGTTCAAACGACTGGCGAACGCCCTGCCCGCTGGACGGTTCCACGAACTGTCCTTCAACGAAGAGCGGGACACCGCATTTGTCGGCCACGGCATTTACCGCGCGATGGGGATGACCGACGACGAAATCGCCGCCCTGACCGTAATCGTTCCGCAGCGCGTCACCGACCCCGCGTCGTCCAAACCAACCTAGGAATAGCCCTGCCGCACCAGCGCGGCCAATTCTTCGGCAACGGGCCCTTGGGCGTAATCGGCCACATACATATTCACGTTCATCTCAAGCAAATCGGGCAAGGCCCCGCCGTGGTTGATCGGCTCAAGATACGGCATCTGCGCGCCCTCAAGCGCGGTGGTCACCGCAAGATCGGCGGCAATCGTCGCCTCGACCGTGCGGCTCGAATCGGACACGACCTTCATGTCCCACGAAATATCCACATCATCGAGCGCATCCTGCGCGGCCTTGCGGAAGATACAGTTCTGTTCAAACGCCAGCTGAAGCGGACGGGATTTCCACGCATTCCCGCCAATCGTCCCAACCCAAACCAGCGGAAGCCGTTTCAGAATCTGCCCGCCGTCGCCACAGTTTTTCTCGGTGGTTACGATGATATCGCATTCCCCGCGCTTAAAGCTCTCTTTCAGCTCGGTCGTATAGGAGGACACCAATTGGATCTTCATTCGCGGATGATTCGACGTGAATTGACGCAAAACCTGGGGAATCGCGGGGTAAACGATGTCGTGCGGCACCCCCAAAACAATTTCGCCCTCGAAGCCTTTGCTGGTCAAACGGGTGAAAACCTCATCATTCAGACGCAGCATCCGCCGCGCATAGGTCAGCAACTGATCCCCTGCAGGCGTCAACGCAATGGTGCGCGCGGTGCGATCCAAGAGTTGAATTCCAAGAGATTCTTCCAGTCTTTTCAACTGCATAGACACCGCAGATTGGGTGAGGTTCAGAAAACCAGCCGCCCGCGTGACGCCACCGCTATCGGCCACGGCAACAAACGAACGCAGGGCAGTCATATCGATATTTCGAGCCATATCACGATCCTTGATGTATCAGTTAAAAATCATTCATTTGATTAATCATACGACTCACGACATAAACATCAACAGAAATGATGAATAGACGACAACCCAACAACAAATGGAAAGGGTAACGACATGACAACTTACACAACAACCTTCGGCGTATTGCATGCCAAGCGCGAATTCTCCATCGTATCCTTCGTTCTGGGTATGATCGAAGCCCGCAACCAGCGCCTTGCGCTTGCTCGCCTTGATGACACTCTTTTAGAAGACATCGGCATCACACGCGCAGACCAAGCGGCTCTCACACGTCGCATCTTCTAAGCTTTTACGTAAAGTTGATCGATTTATCCGACAGATAGCGCGGAAAATCTTGAAATTCAGGCCGCTCTCACCAATATAGATGGGGAGAGCGGCCTTTTTGTTGGCCGCCATATGAATCAATCGGAGGCTACAATGGCACAATTCGGTACAGCAGGCATCGGCGCACGCGCGAATGCAGCGGATATCGACGCGGGACTTCGCGCCCACATGAACAAAGTATACGGCACTATGTCGGTCGGTCTAGTGATCACCGCGATCGCAGCATGGGCCATCGCTGGTCTTGCCGTGACGGATGATCCCACCAACGCGACCGCAATGGTCCGTGACGGTGTTTACCTGACCAGCCTTGGTACTGCGATCTACAGCAGCTTCTTGAAATACATCATCATGTTCGCCCCTCTTGCGATGGTTTTCGCATTTGGCGCCGTTGTGAACCGTCTGTCCGCCGCTGCGGCTCAGCTGTTCTTCTATGCGTTCGCATCTTTGATGGGTGTTTCCCTAAGCTCGATCCTGTTGATCTACACTGGCGGCTCCGTCGTTCAGGTGTTCTTGATCACGGCCGCGTCTTTCGCCGGTCTATCCCTCTGGGGTTACACCACCAAGAAAGACATCTCCGGGTGGGGTTCTTTCTTGATGATGGGTGTGATCGGTCTGATCATCGCGTCCGTCGTAAACATCTTCCTCGGCTCCAGCGCGCTTCAGTTCGCGATCTCTGCCGTGGGTGTTTTGATCTTTGCGGGCCTAACCGCATATGACACGCAGGACATCAAAAACGACTACCTACAGCACGCTCACATGGGCGATAGCGAATGGCTGGCGAAATCCGCAATCATGGGCGCGCTGCGTCTGTACATGGACTTCATCAACCTGTTCATCATGCTTCTACAGCTGCTTGGTAACCGCGAGTAAACATCGCGATAACTAATTTCGAAAAGGGCCGCCAATGTGCGGCCCTTTTTTTGGTCTTATGACTTTGATGGCATGGGCGGCGGCATTTTCTCGAAACACGCTGCGCCCTCTTGGGTTTGGTGCCAATCGGGCGCAGAGCTAAGATAGATATGCATCCCCGGCGTCAGATCTGACGCGTCGTCCAGTGCCCCGACCTTGATCGGCATGAACGGCTCATGGGCGGGTTCGCTCCAAAGCGGGGTGCCACAGTCGCCGCAAAATGCACGGTGAACCGTCGCGCCGCTATCGCCCTGTTTTGCAAACCGAACTGGCGTGCCTTGGCTAACCTCAAACGCAGCATGCGGCAGCAACGCAACATAGTTCGGACCACCCCCAGATGCCTTTTGGCAATCGGCGCAATGGCAGGCGCCGACACCGACAAACGGGGCCTTTACCTTAAACCGGATTGCGCCACAGGCGCAGC
The DNA here is from genome assembly GCA_947503035.1 of uncultured Halocynthiibacter sp. Lineage (GTDB taxonomy): Bacteria > Pseudomonadota > Alphaproteobacteria > Rhodobacterales > Rhodobacteraceae > CANNCD01. The sequence continues at coordinate 195,296 of CANNCD010000004.1, read as the reverse complement.
CTCCTGATCGTTCCATAGTCTATCTCCTTAACTGATCTACCCACGTTCTAGAGCCCCCCTCCTGACACCGTTGTGTCAGCAGTGTGTCAGTGGTATCGATATTTATGCGACGCACAGAACGACTCTTTCAGATCATCCAAATCCTGCGATCCCGCCGCCGTCCGGTGACGGGCAAAGAGCTTGCCGAGGAGCTCGAGATATCCCTGCGGACCCTATACCGCGACATGGCGGAATTGACCGCAGGTCGTGTCCCCGTGCGTGGCGAGGCAGGCACGGGATATGTGCTTGAGGATGGCTATGACATGCCGCCGCTTATGCTCACTCCGGATGAGCTCGAGGCGGCAGTGCTTGGTGCGGCTTGGGTGGCGAAGAACGGCGACCCCGCCCTTGCCGTTGGCGCGCGCGATTTGATCGGGAAATTGACATCGGCCATCCCACCAGAGCTTCGCCCTGTGTTGATCGAACCGGCCGTTCGCCCCATTGTCCTAAAGTCGGCCCCGCCTGAAATCTTTGATTTGGCAACATTGCGCGAGGCCGTTCGCGCCCACCGCAAAATCTCGATCGACTATACCAACCGCGCTGGCGAAACCTCGTCTCGGGTCATCTGGCCGTTTTTGATCGGATATATGGAACACGTGCGCCTGATCGCCGCGTGGTGCGAATTAAAACAGGATTTTCGGAACTTTTGCACAGAAAGCATCACGAAGTTCGAAGTTTTGGACGAAACCTATCCCGACCGCACCGCCGACCTCATGGCACGCTGGGCTAAGGTTCAGAACATCGTCCTGACCTAGAAACGAAAAAGGCCCCGCAGAAGCGAGGCCTTTGATCCGTTCGAAAGAAAATCAAGCTTACTTGATTTTGCCTTCTTTGTACTCAACGTGCTTGCGCACAACTGGGTCATATTTGTTCACAACCATCTTCTCGGTCATTGTGCGTGCGTTCTTTTTGGTCACGTAGAAGTGGCCAGTGCCCGCGGACGAGTTCAGGCGGATCTTAATTGTGGTCGGCTTCGCCATAGTATTTCTCCTCAACGCGGGGGCCTATCTGGCCGCCCGATTAATCCATGAAGCTGCCTTTTACTTTGATACCCAGCAGAGTCAACGGCAAAACGGGGATCAATGCCGTTTAACCAAAAATTATATGCGCGGATGGCCTATAAGCCGGATTTTGTCCCCATTTGGCGAACCAAATGTTGGATGATCATTCATCTACTCCGCCTGTTACCAGACGGATCTAGCTGCCAACCCGAACCTGCTCGGGCCAAAGCGACCCTGGGGTTGCCCCCGCGCGATTCCTATTTGGCATTGCTCCTGGTGGGGCTTGCCGTGCCGGTCCTGTTGCCAGTCCCGCGGTGGGCTCTTACCCCACCGTTTCACCCTGACCTCCTGCGGTATTGGTTGCCCAACACAGCCCAGAAGGCGGTCTGTTTTCTGTGGCGCTATCCCTAGGGTTACCCCCGCCGGGCGTTACCCGGCACCATTGCTTTGTGGAGTCCGGACTTTCCTCGGAGTTGCCCCCGCGACCATCCAGCCATCCGCGCAAGTTGTCCCTAGTGGTATCGACGGTCTTGGTCAACTGCCTGTGCGATGTCAGGGCTACGTCGACGATGTCCGCCCCTTTAGGATCAGGATATCGTCCAACACGGCGCGAAGGATCTCTTCACCTTTGGCGCAGTCGGAAACAAGACACGGATCATCCCATTCATTTTGATACACCAATTCGCACCCATCAACGGTATATACGGTTAAGGTCGGGTACTCTTTCTTGGTTGGTTTGCCGTATCTGCGGCGGATCGCTTGGACCACAAGATCAAAGTCTTCGCCATCAAATTCGAGACTATAGCTGCCGTCACCGACGGGCATTAACTTTGGGGGCTCTTCCCCAACTGTCTTTTCCTTCAGAAGACCCGCGATGGCCTCTCTGTCACCCTGTGATAGCGGGCCAGTGGCCCATGGGCGGAACCGTAGCCGGAACGCAGCGAGCCGTTGGGCGTCGGGGCCCTCGGGATAGCCAAAGGCGGTCAGTGCGGCAGGGAACTCTGCTTCGGATATCTCGAAACCCGAATCTGTCGGCCATACGGACAGGCCTACGCGGGCCAATCGTTGCCAATCGAATCGGGGGCCAGGGTCGGATTTGCGGGATGGGGCCATGTCGGAATGACCGATGACGCCCTCGGGACGAATATCCCAGCGGGCCATGATATCGGCCAGCAACACCTCAAGCGCGTCCATCTGAGCCGCAGCGAACGGCGTGCGACCGTTATTGGCCAGCTCAATCCCGATGGAGTGGGAATTCACGTCGCTCACCGCGCCCCACGATCCGGCGCCCGCGTGCCATGCGCGCATGGTCTCTTCTACCATCTGATACACGGTGCCCTGCTCGCAGATCAGGTAATGGGCGGAGACCTCAAATTCTGGACTACAGAGCCGTTCAAGCGCAGCCTCGGCGGTGTCCATCGCCGTATAATGAATCACAACCATATCAGGCCGCGTCACATCGCGACGCGGGCCGAAATTCGGCGATGGGTGGTGGATGATCTTACTGGACGCTGACATTGCGGAACGGCGTTGGATTCCAACCACAGGCGAACCCGTCGCCATCTGGATCCATACCTTTGCGATCCTTTACCGGACCGCCATTTTCCAAGAATGCCTCTTGGGCCAGATCAGGCGATTCATAGAGCAAACAGTTCTTGGCGAAACGCGCTTCGTTGAAGCGGCCACGTTTGTAGATCTGTTCGCCAACCGCATTGGTGGTCTGCAAGGCATAGGACACAATGGAAACACCGGTGTCTGCTGGGCGCGTCGGAAGCGCAGTCACCTCGGCCTGTTGATAGGCTTCGGCGTTGCGACGGATGCGTTCTGCGTCGCTTTCGATGGTTTCACGGGATGTTACAGCGTCGAAACTTTGTTCATCCGAAATCGAACCATCACGGGAAATCGTGGCCGATGCCGTCGCGGTTTCGGACGAATCAACGCCCAAGGCATCGATCACATCACTGGCAAGCGCGCCGGTTTCGTCCTCATAGGCGTCCACGGAATAGGTGCTGTCGAGGGTTTCATCGGAAATACGTGTCGTATCCACCTGCAACCCTTGCAACGTTGCTTCGCGCTCGGCCTGATAGGAGGGCAAGCCGCTATAGGGCTGACCGCTATCGGGAATGGGGGGCGAACAGGCCGCCAGCCCCAAGACAGTCATAACGATCAAACTCTTTTGCATCTGCAAACTCCTAGTTACTCTTGGGCTAACCTACCACCACTTGGCGGGCTTCGCCACAAAACCAGCGGCGTTTTCAAGCGCATAGGCGGTATTCAGCAGATCGCCCTCGTCCCATGGACGGCCAATCAGTTGAAGCCCAAGCGGAAGACCCTGCGCGTCCGTGCCAGTAGGAACAGAAATCGCAGGCAAGCCAGCAAGGTTCACGGTCACGGTGAACACGTCGTTCAGGTACATCTTGACCGGATCGGCGTCCTTCATTTCACCCAGACCAAAGGCCGCAGACGGTGTCGCAGGCGTAAGGATCGCATCAACGCCAGCGGCGAACACATCCTCAAAGTCCTTCTTAATCAACGTGCGGACCTTACGGGCGCGGTTGTAATAGGCGTCATAGAAACCAGCGGACAACACATATGTGCCGAGCATCACGCGGCGCTGCACCTCGGGGCCGAAACCTTCGGCGCGGGTCTTTTCGTACATGTCGTCGATGGCATCGCCACCGGCCAATGTCGCGCGTTGACCATAGCGCACACCGTCATAACGCGCGAGGTTCGAAGACGCCTCAGCAGGCGCAATAACATAGTACGCAGGCAGCGCGTATTTGGTGTGAGGAAGCGAGATATCGACGATTTCTGCGCCAGCGTCACGCAACATGGCGGTGCCGTCTTCCCACAGTTTCGCGATCTCGGCGGGCATGCCGTCCATACGGTATTCTTTTGGAATGCCGATTTTCTTGCCTTTGATGTCGCCAGTCAGCATCGCCTCGAAGTTCGGCACGGCCAAATCGCGGGATGTCGAATCCTTGGGGTCAAACCCTGCCATGGCTTCCATCATGATGGCCGCGTCGCGCACGGTTTTGGTCATTGGGCCCGCTTGATCCAGTGATGACGCAAACGCCACAACGCCCCAGCGCGAACAACGGCCGTATGTTGGTTTCAGACCAACGATACCTGTGAACGCGGCTGGCTGACGGATCGAACCACCGGTATCGGTACCGGTCGCCGCAAGACAAAGATCACCCGCAACCGCAGCAGCCGAGCCACCAGAGGACCCACCAGGGGTCAGGGTCGCGTCGTCGCCGTCACGTTTCCAAGGGTTGATCGCATCGCCATAAACAGAGGTCTCGTTCGAAGACCCCATGGCGAATTCGTCCATGTTCAGTTTCCCAAGCATAACCGCACCGCGATCCCAAAGCTGGGTGGTGATTGTGCTTTCGTATTCGGGTTTAAACCCAGACAGGATGCCAGAGGCCGCCTGTGTATCCACACCTTTGGTGCAGAACAAATCTTTGATACCCAATGGGATACCACACATATCAGGCGCATCACCGGCCTTGATACGGGTGTCGGCAGCGGCGGCCTGTTCCATCGCGATTTCGGCTGTATTGTGAACGAATGCGTTCAACGCGCCAGCGCCCTCGATGGCGGACACACATGCGCCAGTCAGTTCCGCAGATGTAATGTCACCCGCACGCAGTTGGTCGCGGGCATCCGCGATGGTCAGTTTGTTTAGATCAGTCATTATTCAACCACCTTCGGAACGGCAAAGAAACCTTCGCGCGCGTCTGGCGCATTCGCCAAAACGGCACCCTGCTGGTCACCATCGTTGATCACATCCGTGCGACGATACAGACGTTGCGGGGTCACAGATGTCATCGGCTCAACGCCGTCAACATCCACCTCGTTCAACTGCTCCATAAAGCCGATGATGTTGGATAGTTCATTTGCCAGCGCCGGAAGCGCATCGTCTTCTACCCGAATTCGGGCCAGTTTCGCCACGCGTGCGGCGGTGTCCTTGTCAATTGACATGGGTCTCTCCGTGATCAGTTGTGTTCGGTTTAGCGCCGACAGGCGTGGGTCGCAAGGGTCGAGCGCAGCGGTAGCGTTGGTTTGTGTCTCAATCGGTGCAAAACGGCTTGCAATACTGGCAAACGACGCGATGCTGGTCGGGTACAAGAGTATCAAGGATTTACAATGAAACATTCAATCATCGCATTTGCATTTATTCTGGGCGCTGCAGGCGCGGCCCAAGCAGATTCAACCGAAATTCTGAACTATGCCATCGGCAAAACGTTCAGCAACGCCCAAGTCACCGATGGTAAAATCAACGCCGACGGCACCCTCTCTGGTGTTTACAACGGCTCGGCCTATTCCGGCACATGGGAAAACAAAAACGGCCAATATTGCCGAACGATCAAAGAATTCAATTCGACCAAATGTCAGGACGCCGTTGCGGTGACCAACGCGGATGGCGCCATTACCGGCATCGAATTCCGTGACATCGGTAAAACCAAGGGCAACCCATATTATTTCGACTGATACAAACGACCCAGCGGCGTGGTCGCTGGGTCACCCCACCACCAAATACCGTGTGATCCCGTAGATATAAAAGACGGTGAACAGTATATTGATGTATTTCAACTGCGGCTCGGTGCGCAGCCACGCGCAATAGGTCCAGATGATACAGAACGGCAGGCTCAGAAACATATTGAGCGGATACCAGTCCTGAACGATCGCAATCGTCGACAGGACACCCAACCCAAGGGCGACCCATTTCAATTCCTGTTCATAGCTCGACAGTTTGCGCAAACGCATGGCACCTCCATATTGGCGAAAGGATATGTTGATCAGGGGACCGCGCGGAATGGCACGGTTACCGGTTCATCGCATATTAATGGGGATGGGTCTAGCCGCGACGCGCCGCAAAGAATTCCTTTAACAAGGTCTCGGACTCCCCCGCCGAAATCCCATCGTAAACCTCAGGGGTGTGGTGACATTGCGGGTGGCTATAGATACGCGGACCTTGGGCGATGCCGCCGGATTTTGGGTCCCCTGCCCCGTAATATATCCGCCGAATGCGCGCCGCCGAGAGGGCCATCGCGCACATGGGGCATGGTTCAAGCGTCACATAGAGATCATAGTCAGGCAAACGTTCAGAGGAGATCTTGGCGCAGGCTTCGCGCAGGACAAGAACCTCGGCATGGGCCGTTGGGTCTGACAATTCACGGGTCCGATTCCCCGCACGTGCCGCGATCGTCCCATCCGGCGCGACCAGAACCGCACCCACGGGCACCTCGCCACGGGCGGCGGCGGCGCGGGCCTCTTCCAATGCGATGGGCATATATGTCTTGAACGTCGTCATAGATCGGTTGTGCCGCGTTAAGCGGGAATTGCCAAGCCGCTTTCTATTTTCGCCGCAACGCGATATGGGGGGATATGACCCAAGATTCAGACAAAAAAACGCCCGAAGGCGACCGCATTGCCAAAGTTCTTTCTCGTGCTGGGGTGGCCTCGCGCCGCGAAGCCGAACGCATGATCGAGGCCGGTAAGGTCGAGGTCAACGGCAAGGTGATCACAAGCCCTGCGTTGAACGTGACCAGCAAGGATCGCATTGTGGCCAACGGCACGCTTGTGGGCGAACCCGAAGCGGCGCGCATGTGGCTCTATCACAAACCGTCCGGCCTTGTGACATCCAACAGCGATGAAAAGGGCCGCGAGACGGTGTTCGATCACCTGCCCGAGGACCTGCCACGCGTGATGACCATCGGCCGTTTGGATTTGAACTCTGAAGGGTTGCTGTTGTTGACCAACGACGGTGGGGTAAAGCGCAAGCTCGAACTGCCGTCCACCGGTTGGGTCCGCAAATACCGCGTGCGCGTTAAGGGTCGTCCGACCGACGATATGTTCGCGCCGCTGCGCAAGGGTGTGACGGTTGACGGCGAACGGTTTCAGGGCATGTCCGTCGCGATTGACCGCCAACAAGGTGCCAACGCTTGGCTGACCGTTGGTCTTCGCGAAGGCAAAAACCGCGAGATTCGCCGCGCGATGGAACACATCGGCATGACGGTGAACCGGTTGATCCGCGTGTCCTATGGCCCGTTCAAACTGGGCGAACTGCGCCAAGGCGAAGTCGAAGAGATCAAATCCCGCGTCCTGCGCGAACAGCTTGGCCTGACCAGCACGCCAGCATTGAAGCCCAAGGGCCAACGCCCCGGCGACGACCCAAAGGCCAGAAAACCACGCGCAACGCGCAAACCAAACGGACCACGTCCGGACGGGCCACGATCAAGTGGGCCACGTCCAACCGGTCACGGCGGCCAACGGCCGAAAACCGGTGGCAAACCACCCCGTCGATAAATTTCAAGCGCGGCCCTCGGGTCGCGTTTTGCCATGGGGCGATCCTGCATCAGATGCGACTTCACACCCCTTTGCACCTTGACCCATCCGCCTAATTCGCTAGTCCTAGGAAAAATGTTTTTATCCGTAGGACCGTAACAATGGCTGATCTTTTGACCATCGAAAACCTTGGGAACCTTATCATGCTTTGCTTCTTGCAGGCTGTTCTTGGTTTCGACAACCTTCTGTACATCACAATCGAAAGCCAGCGCGCGCCTGCCGACAAACAAAAGGCCGTGCGGTTCTGGGGTATTATCATCGCCGTTGCCCTTCGGGTGGTTCTGTTGTTCGTGATGATCAGCCTGATCGAAGCCCTTCAGGCGCCGTTCTATACCTTTGACTTCCCGGGTGTGATTACCGGTGCGGTGAACTTCTCGACCTTGGTGTTTGTCATCGGGGGTGCGTTCATTATGTATACCGCGGTGAAAGAAATCTCGCACATGTTGTCCATTCACGACCTTGGCCACGGTGGCGAAGAAAAGAACAAGAAATCCGCCGCGCAGGTCGTTATGTTGATCGTCTTCATGAACCTGATCTTTAGCTTTGACTCGATCCTCTCGGCCCTTGCAATCACCGATGTGTTCGTTGTTTTGGCGATTGCGATCATCCTGTCCGGTATCGCGATGCTTGTTCTGGCCGACACCGTGACCGAGTTCCTGAAAAAGAACCGTATGTATGAGGTTCTCGGCCTGTTCATCCTGTTGATCGTTGGTGTTGTTCTTCTTGGCGAAGCGGGCCCCGCGGCCGCCCATGCGATGCACGACGACAGCCTCAAGATTTTCGTCTTTGGTCATGAAATTGTGCCGATGTCGAAATCGACTTTCTACTTCTCGGTGCTTGTCCTTGTTGCCGTGGAAATCATCCAATCTGGCTATGCGCGCAAACTTGCTGCTCAACGCAAAGGGGAACAGGGGCATTAATTCCCCTTTTTTCTAGCTCGGTGCCGGTGCATCACATATACCTAAGACCATCATTACGATGAAAAAGTAGGATATTATGACCGGCACCGGCCTTCAAAAACTTGCATTCTTTCTCTTATTCGCGCTGACCCTCTTGGTCGCGTTTACGGGGGGCTTCTAGTGGCACAACGTTTCGGTGGCGCCCATAGCCCCAATGCAACCCCAAATACTCCGAAATCTTCGCCCCTTAAGGGCAAGAAACCGCGCCGTGCAGGTGGACGTGTGAACGCATTGTTCCTTGCGGCCCTGCCACTGGCGGTGCGCGCGTTTTTCTTGGATGCGGGCGCAATGGCGCTGGCCCTTGTGGCCTTCGGCACATTGATCTTGGCCGCATGGTTGACCCGCGAGGGTCTGGCCGCCCAAGACGCCTATGACGAACGCAAGGTCGCGCGCCGCCCAGCATTGCCACGTAAAATGATCGGCTCGGTCCTGACCGCGATTGCGTTTTATTTGGCGACTTTGGCCGATGCGCCGAACCTGTTCTCGCCGCTTATCTTTGCGGTTCTTGGCGGTGCGTTGCACAGCTTTGCCTTTGGGTTTGACCCGATGAAGAACAAGGGCATGGAGGGCATCGACGAATTCCAACAGGACCGCGTCGCCCGTGTCGTGAATGAGGGCGAAAAACATCTGGCCGCCATGCGCGACGCCATCCTGCGCACCGAAGACCGGACCCTTGTTGCCCGTGTCGAAGCGTTCCAAACCGTGGCCCGCGACATGTTCCGCACCGTCGAAGAAGACCCGCGCGACCTGACCAAGGCGCGTCGCTATCTTGGCGTCTATCTGTCTGGCGCGACCGATGCGACCGCCAAATTCGCCGACATCTATGCCCGCAACCAAGATCCAGCGGCACGCGCCGACTATGAGGCGTTGCTGGACGACCTTGAAACCAACTTTGCCGATCGGACCAAATCCCTTCTTGTGGATGATAAAACCGATCTTGATATCGAAATCGAAGTGCTGCGCGACCGTCTTGATCGCGAAGCCACACGTCATGTTTAATTAGGAGAGCCCAATGTCCGAAACAGTCGCCCAAAAGGCCCAAAAGTCACTCGTTGAAATTCAAGAAGCCACCGCCGTTGTTCTGGCGGAACCAAGCACCGCGTTGGTCCCATTGGCCGAGGCAGACGCCCCCGTCGCCGAAGCCATCCGCAAGCGCATGAACGAAATCAAGATGGACGACACACAGTCCATCGTTTCCTTTGGTTCAAGCGCGCAGGCCGAGCTTCAGGAAATCAGCCAAGCCATGTTGCAAGACGTCAAAAACAAAGACGTTGGCCCAGCAGGCGACAGCCTTCGTGAAATGGTCACGACGATCCGCGGCTTCTCAGTTTCCGAACTTGATGTGCGTCGTGAACGCTCACTTTGGGACAAAATCACCGGTCGTGCGGCCCCTTTCGCCAATTTCCTTGCCCGTTTTGAAAACGTCCAAGACCAGATCGACAAGGTGACTGACAACCTTCTTGATCACGAGCACAAGCTGTTGAAGGACATCAAATCCCTTGATGTTCTGTACGACAAGACGCTCGGCTTCTACGACGAACTGGCCCTTTATATCACTGCCGGTGAAGAGAAAATCGCCGAGCTTGACGCGACTGAAATCCCAGCACTTGAGGCAGCCGTTGAGGCCGCAGACGAGAACGATCAAATCCTTAAGGCGCAAGAGCTTCGTGATCTTCGCGCCGCGCGTGACGATCTGGAACGCCGTGTGCACGATCTGAAACTCACACGTCAGGTGACGATGCAGTCGCTTCCGTCCATTCGTTTGGTTCAGGAAAACGACAAGTCTCTCGTGACCAAGATCAACTCAACTTTGGTCAACACGGTTCCACTGTGGGAAACACAGCTGGCACAGGCCGTGACAATCCAACGGTCCGCCGAGGCCGCGCAATCGATCCGTGACGCAAACGATCTGACCAACGAATTGCTGACCTCCAACGCAAAGAACCTTCGCTCAGCCAACAAGATGGTGCGCGAAGAAATGGAACGCGGTGTGTTCGATATTGAAGCCGTCAAAAAGGCCAATGCCGAACTGATCGGCACCATCCAAGATTCGCTTGAAATCGCCGACGCAGGCAAGGCCAAGCGCGCAGCGGCCGAGGCCGAATTGGTAACCCTTGAGGCCGATCTTAAGGCTTCTTTGATCGCAGCCAAGGCATCGGACACCAAGCTGGGTGCGATTGTTGGCGATGCGGTTCCAGACGCTGACTAACATGCAGTTCGGGCGGATCATATGGCGTGGACTGGGCGCATCGATCCTTTTGGGATTGATGGCCTGCACCACGACCCTATCCCCGCCCGACCCAATTGATGGGCCGCCCCCGCGGCCCGTCACTCCCCCACCTGAAATCTTGCCACGATCGGACGCCAGCCTTGCGCTTGGTCGCCATTTTGCACGCGTTCAGGCCGAGCTTCGCGATAATGGGAAACTCCGTCGAAGCGACGACGGCGAGGTCGAAACCACCCCGCGCCAATTGGCTGCCGACTTTGAACGCATCGCCTTGTTTCGCGAATATAACACCGTCTCGGGACGCCTGACCCGCACCCAAACCGAGGCCACCCTCCAACGCTGGGACACCCCCGTGCGTATCGGCGTGACCTTTGGTGAAACCGTCCAAACCCCCATTCGCGCCACGGACACCGCGACCGTAGCCGCCCTTGCGGGACAGTTGCGCCGTGCGACCGGTCACCCGATCACCGTGGTCGACAGGAACCCGAACCTACATGTATTTATCGTGAACGAGGACGAACGTCGCACAATCGGACCACGCCTTCGGGCCCTTGCACCGACGATTTCCGACGCGGCAGTTGATGCCATCACGACCCTGCCGCGCAGCACGCTTTGCTTTGCCTTCGCCATGTTCGACGCCGACGCCGCGCCCGCCTATTCCCAGGCCTTTGTGATTGTGCGCGGCGAACACCCCGACATCCTGCGCAAATCCTGCCTACACGAAGAAATCGCACAGGCCTTGGGCCTTCCCAACGATAGCGACACGGCCCGTCCGTCCATTTTCAACGACGACGAGGAATTCGCCTATCTTACCCGCCACGACGAATATCTGCTGCAAATGTTATACGATTCGCGCCTGAAAACCGGCATGGATCGCGACACCGCAGCCCCGATCATCGCGACCCTTGCCCAAGACGTTCTTGGGCTCGGATTTTAACGCACCTTCGCCATTGGCACCACGGACCACGTCGGTCTATAGTTCAATCAACAAAGAGTTAACGAGGAACACATCATGGGCATTTTCGATTTTCTGACAGGCGAATTTATCGATGTCATTCACTGGGTCGACGACACCCGCGACACCATGGTGTGGCGTTTCGAGCGCGAAGGCCACGAGATCAAATACGGCGCGAAACTGACCGTGCGCGAAGGCCAAGCCGCCGTGTTCATTCACGAAGGTCAGATGGCCGATGTCTTTACCCCTGGTCTCTATATGTTGGAAACCAACAACATGCCGGTGATGACCACGCTTCAACACTGGGACCACGGTTTCAAAAGCCCGTTTAAGTCCGAGATTTACTATGTGAACACCACCCGTTTCAACGATCTGAAATGGGGCACCAAAAACCCGATCATCTGTCGTGATCCCGAATTCGGCCCCGTGCGTCTGCGCGCCTATGGCACCTATTCCGTACGCATCACCGATCCCGCGCGTTTCCTGACCGAAATCGTCGGCACCGACGGCGAATTCACTATGGACGAGATCAGCTATCAGATCCGCAACATCATCGTTCAGGAATTCTCTCAGGTGATCGCGGGCTGTGGCATTCCGGTGTTGGATATGGCGGCGAACACCGGTGATCTGGGCAAACTGATCTCGGCCGAGATTTCGACCAAGGTCGCGGCCTATGGCCTGTCGATCCCCGAACTCTATATCGAAAACATTTCGTTGCCCGAGGCGGTCGAGGCGGTTCTTGATAAACGCACATCCGTTGGCATCGCGGGTGATCTGGGCAAATACACCCAGTTTTCCGCCGCCGAGGCCATGACCGCCGCCGCATCCCAACCCGGTGGTGGCGCAATGGGCGCAGGTATCGGTGCCGGAATGGGCATGGCAATGGCCAACCAAATGGCAACTGGCCCGTGGGGCGCACCCGCGCCACAGGCCGCGCCAATGGCACCTCCGCCCCCACCCGTAGAAAAGGTCTGGCACATCGCAGAGAACGGCGCGACCAAGGGCCCGTACTCCCGTGCTGCGCTTGGACGCATGTCCACAGACGGCGCCTTGACGCGCGATACTTTGGTCTGGACTGCGGGCCAAGACGGCTGGACCGCGGCGGGTGAAATTGCCGAATTGGCACAGCTGTTTACCATTCTGCCACCACCCCCACCGCCCGCAGCATAAATAAAATGCTGCGCAGCAAAACTGCGCGGCCCCTGCCCTTGATCCAAAGACCCCATCATGGAAAACACTCAATCTGAACATCGATTTCCCTGCACGACCTGCGGGGCGGATCTGGCTTTTGCGCCCGGTCAGGATCTGTTGGTCTGTGACCACTGTGGTGCGACGGATCACATCGAAGGCCACGAAGGCGGACCCATCGCCGCGATCCGCGAGCTTGATTTTCGCGATGCGGTGAACGCCACCCTCGACGCAAGCGAAACCTTTGAGGCCCGCATTTCCCAGTGCCCCAACTGTGGTGGTCAGATTGAAATGTCGACGGACACCCATGCCGACGAATGTCCGTTCTGCGCCACCCCCGTGGTCACCGATACGGGCACCCAGCGGCATATTAAACCCAAGGGCGTCTTGCCCTTTGCCCTTGCCGAAAAACAGGCGCGCGACGCGATGGAAAACTGGCTTGGCCGGTTATGGTTCGCGCCCAATGGCCTTGCGGAATACGCGCGTAAGGGGCGGAAATTGCAGGGAATTTACGTGCCCTATTGGACCTTCGATGCGGATACAAAATCCGCCTATAAGGGCGCGCGCGGCACCCATTATTACGAAACCCGCACCGTGATGCGTGACGGCAAACGCGAACAACAACGTGTGCGAAAAACCCGCTGGCGCAATGTGTCCGGACGCGTCGCACGGTTCTTTGACGACGTGTTGGTTTTGGCCTCGACCAGCCTTCCTGAAAAATACACCAAGGCGCTTGAGCCATGGGATCTGTCGTCGCTTGAACCCTATCAGCCCGAGTATCTGGCCGGCTTCCGCGCCGAGGCCTATACCGTTGAAATCGAAGACGGCTTTGCCCGCGCACGCGCCCATATGGACCGTGTGATCGAACGCGACGTGCGGTTTGACATTGGCGGCGACAAACAACGTGTCACCCATGTTCAGACGCAAATTTCGGACGTGACCTTCAAACACATCCTTCTGCCGGTCTGGCTTGCGGCCTATAAATACCGCGGCAAGACGTACCGGTTCGTGGTCAATGGCCGCACAGGTCAGGTGCAGGGCGAACGCCCCTATTCCGCGATTAAGATCGCGATCGCCGTCATCATTGGCGCACTTGTGGCCGGCGCCATCGGCTATGTCGTCGCCCAAAATCAATAGGACATCACCATGCGCGCAATTATTCAGCGGGTTACCGAGGCCAGCGTCAAAGTCGACGGCGAAACCATCGGTGCCATCGATCGGGGCTATATGATTTTGGTCTGCGCGATGCAGGGCGACACCGAGGCGAACGCCGATAAACTGGCCGCGAAAATTTCCAAGACACGGGTTTTCAATGACGAGAGCGGCAAGATGAACCTGTCCCTGCTTGATGTCGGTGGATCGGCCCTTATCGTGAGCCAGTTCACCCTTGCCGGTGACACGTCCCGCGGCAATCGCCCAGGTTTCAGCAGCGCCGCCCGCCCCGATGAGGGCAAGCGGTTATATGACTATTTCTGCGATCAGGTGCGTGGGCTGAACATCCCCGTCGAAACAGGTGAATTCGGAGCGAACATGGCCGTATCACTGGTTAACGACGGCCCCGTCACGATCACATTTGACGTCTAGCCGGTCTTTTTCACGAACTCGGTCAGGATCACGATCTGCTGACCGTTTACGCGTCCTTCGATGTGCCCCGCGTTGTCGGGCACACAAGAAATGTTGCGCACAGGGGTGCCGCGTTTGGCGGTGAACCCCGCACCTTTGACGGGCAAATCTTTGATCAGTACAACGGTGTCACCGGCCGTCAAAATCGCGCCATTGGTGTCGCGGTGCACCACGGCGTCGGGATCGTCCTCGGTGATGCCAGCCTCGGCCCAAGCGAGGGTCTCGGGTTCAAGATAGGCGATATCCAACAGGTCACGCGCAAAGGCCTCGGATTTCAAATCGTGCAGCAAGCGGTAGGCGTTGACCTGCACCGGCGCGATTTGGCTCCAGATGCTATCGGCAAGACAATTCCAATGCGGCGCGGTTGCGTCCACCACACCTGCAGCACATGTGGCGCAGCACAGAACGGCCATATTCGCCGTGTCATCGGCCTTTGGGCCAACCGCTACCGGCGTCAAATCACCGCCCGCGCCACAGATTTCACAGGCCCCGCCAGAGCGCGCCACAAGGTCATTTTCCAGCGTCATATCCCGCCCCTTTTTGATGCATTTCCACCGCTATAGCCCCCCATGTTCAAACGAGCAACGCAAGGATCATTGATCGGCCGCACATTTGTGCCATAACTGAAAGAAAACAATACGACAGGCCCCCAATGACCGACGCTTCTTTTGTGCTGACGACCGATTTTCTGTTCGATGGATTGACCCATCGGTGGCAGGCCGACATGGCCGTCGAGGTCGCAGAGGGCGAGATTGTCGAGGTGCGCAAATCCACCCCCAAGGATCGCCCAGAACGCCACGTGGCGCGCCTGTGTCCGGGGTTTATTGATCTTCAGATCAACGGCGCGGGGGATGTGATGTTCAACGCGGGCCCCTTCCCAGAAACCCTTGAAACCATGGCCAAAGCGGCGCGCAAGGGCGGGACCGCCTATATCATGCCGACCTATATCACTGCGGGCGACACCCAGTATCAACAGGCCATTCGCGCCGTTGAAACCGCAGTGGGAACGGGCATGTCGGGGATTCTTGGCATTCACCTTGAAGGGCCGTTTTTGAACCCCGAAAAATCCGGCATCCATCCCCGTGACCATGTCCGAACCATCACCCCCCATGACGTCGACGTTCTGACACGGTTCTCCCATGGCCCCATCGTCGTGACCCTTGCGCCAGAAACGGTGGACGATATTTCGCTCAGAAATTTGATCGGCGCTGGTGTCGTTGTCTTCGCGGGCCACAGCGACGCGGATCACCCCACCGCGATCCGTGCCTTTGACACGGGCGTACGCGGGGCGACCCATCTGTTTAATGCCA
The DNA here is from genome assembly GCA_947503035.1 of uncultured Halocynthiibacter sp. Classification (GTDB taxonomy): domain Bacteria; phylum Pseudomonadota; class Alphaproteobacteria; order Rhodobacterales; family Rhodobacteraceae; genus CANNCD01. The sequence continues at coordinate 179,640 of CANNCD010000004.1, read as the reverse complement.
TGTCGCAAATGGGGTCGCGCAGCCCCGGACTTGTGGGGGCGACCTTGGCCCATGGCGTGGCCTTTGCGGGGATCATCGCCGATGGGTTCCATGTGGACCCCGCCTGTGTGGCCGTGGCCGCGCAATCAATGCCCGAACGGCTTTTCCTTGTGACCGACGCCATGCAAACCCTTGCGGGCAAGACCACGTCGTTCAACCTGTATGGCAAGGATATCGCGCTTGACGATGGGCGCCTGACCGACAAAAATGGCACCCTTGCCGGTGCGCATTTGGCGATGGATCAGGCCGTGCGCAATGTGATCAAAATGACCGGCATTCCGGATACCATGGCCCTTGCGATGGCGTCGACCATCCCCGCGCGTGCGATTGGGATGGACGATCAACTGGGTGTTATTGCCCCAGGATATCGCGCGGGTCTAACGATCTTGGACAATGAATTACACCCCGCCGGAACCGTGGTCGACGGGGTGCTGTTTTCCTAGGCGAGACCACGTCCACGCAGCAGCGCGTCGACCTTGGGCATGGAACCACGGAACGCGGTGTACAATTCCACAGGGTCCTGTGAGCCGCCCGCCGACAGAATGTGTTTCTCCAACCGTTTCGCCATGTCGCCGTCGAACGCGCCACCGGCCTCTTCGAACGCGGCGAACGCGTCGGCATCCATCACCTCGGACCACATATAGCTGTAGTAACCGCTGCTATAACCGTCACCCGCAAAGACATGAGCGAACTGCGGCGTGGCGTGACGCATGTTGATGGCGGCGGGCATGCCGATCTCGGCCAGAACCTCGGCCTGTTTGGCCATCGGATCGGCGGGTGCGGCGCCCGTGTGGAACGCCAGATCGACCAAGGCGCTGGACACGTATTCAACGGTCGCAAAGCCCATATCGAAATTCTGCGCCGCCAACAGACGTTGCAACAATTCCTCGGGCATGGGTTCATCGGTGTCGGCATGCAACGCATAGGTTTCAAGAACCGCAGGCACCGACAACCAGTGTTCATAAAGCTGGCTTGGCAATTCCACAAAGTCCCGCGCAACAGAGGTGCCCGAGATCGATTCATAGGTGACATTCGACAACATTTGGTGAAGCGCGTGGCCGAATTCGTGGAACAAGGTGCGCGCATCATCAAAGGACAACAACGCCGCAGCGCCCTCGGCTGGTTTCGCAAAGTTGCAGACGTTCACGACGATCGGTTGGACGTCCCCGCCCAGCTTCTTCTGGCTGCGCATCGCGGAACACCACGCGCCGGACCGTTTTGATCCACGCGCGAAATAATCGCCGATGAACACGGCCACATGTTTACCGCCACGGGTCACTTCCCATGCGCGGGCGTCTGGGTGATAGAGCGGGCCGTCCAGTTCACGGTACGACAGGCCAAACAGACGGCTCGAACAGTCAAACGCCGCATCGATCATCTTGTCCAATTGCAGGTAAGGCTTCAGCTCGGCTTCGTCCAAATCATGTTCGGCCTTGCGACGTTTCGCAGCGTAATAATTCCAGTCCCACGCGGCCAAATCGCCATTGTGGCCATCCGCATGAAGCATCTCGGTCAACACGGTTGCATCGGCGTCTGCCTGCGCCTTGGCCGGCTCCCAAACGGCCATCAACAGATCGCGCACGGCGTCCGGCGTCTTGGCCATTTCTGTTTCCAATTTGTAGTCGGCAAAACAGTCATAGCCCAGTAATTTCGCGCGCTCTTCGCGCAGCGCAAGGGTCTCGGCGGCGATGACACGGTTGTCGGTGTCCCCGCCGTTCGCACCACGGGCGACATAGGCCTCATAGGCCTTTTGGCGCAGATCGCGGCGCGGCGAGAATTGCAAAAACGGTGTGATACTCGCACGGGCAAGCGTAATGGCAGGGCCGTCCAATTCGCGGGCCTCGCCTGCGGCGCGGGCATCGGCGATGACGAAGTCCGGCAACCCTTCAAGGTCGGCCTCAGACAGCTCCATGAACCACGACCGTTCATCCGCCAACAGGTTCTGGGTGAATTTGGTGCCGAGCACCGCTAGGCGGGATTTCACGTCAGTCAAACGATCACGCGCGTCGCCCTGCAATGCAGCACCAGCACGCACAAACCCACGGCGGGTCAGTTCAAGAACCCGCTGTTGTTCCGGGTTCAACCCATCGCGGTCATTCCACACCGCATCGACCCGTTCAAACAGGGTCTCGTTCATGGAAATTTCCGACGAATAGGCCGACAATTTCGGCGCAAGCTCGGTCTGCAATGCCTCGCGGGCGGGGGTGCTATCTGCGCCAGCGAGGTTGTAGAACACGCCCAAAACACGGTTCAACGTTTCGTCGGCCTGCTCCAACGCCTCGATTGTGTTTTCAAACGTAGGAGCATCCGAGTTGTCACAAATCGAAGCAATCGCGGCGCGGGCCTCGGTGAATCCGACCTCTACGGCGGGCATAAAATCGTCGTCGGAAATATCCGCGAAGGGCGGCATTTGGAATGGGCTTGTCCAGTCGGACAACAACGGGTTGGTCATGGCTATCTCCTTGTGGGGTCGGATATTTACCCCTTTGGAAACAGGCTATGCCGCGCCATCCGAAACGTCCAGAGCAGACGCGCACACAGGACAATCCGCGCGCCGTTTCAGCCCAATTTTGCGCGTTTCACCATAGGCCGCGTCATAGATCAGCATCTCGCCGCGCAGGGTCGCGCCGGCCCCTGTGATGATCTTCATCGCCTCGCCGGCCATCATGGCACCGACCACACCGGGTAGTGGTGAAAATACGCCCGCCTCAGAACAGCTGGGCGCGAGGTGTGGCGCGGGGGGATCGGGGAAAATGCATTTGTAACAGGGGGTGTCGTTCGCCGGATCAAAGATCGAAAGCTGCCCCTCCCACGTGGTCAACGCCCCCGAGACAAGCGGCACGCCCGCCGCGACACAGGCCGCATTGACCAGATAGCGTGTGTCGAAATTGTCGGTGCCATCCAGAACCACGTCGAAATCCGTGATCAGTTCTGCGGCGTCTTCGGCGGTCAAACGACGGTGAAATGGCAGAACGGTTATGAACGGGTTTTGCGCGGTCATCTCGGCGGCGGCGGAATGGACCTTGGGCATGCCAATCGCCCCATCCTTGTGGATAATCTGACGGGCAAGGTTCGAATTTTCCACCGTGTCATCGTCGACGACGCCGATGGTGCCGACCCCGCTCGCGGCAAGATACTGCAACGCAGGGGCGCCAAGGCCACCCGCACCGACCACCAAAACCCGCGCATTTTTCAGACGTTTTTGACCCGCGCCACCGATATCACGAAGGGCGATGTGACGGGCATAGCGGTCAAGCTCGGTATCGGAAAATGTTCCGGTCGCCGGTGCATCCATTGGTTTCTGACGGGCCTTAATGGCGCGCAGAGCAGCAACATAGGACGCGACAATCACGGCAACCCCACCAAGGATAAGCCACGGTTTGGCGGATCCACCAAGCGCCACCCGCAACGGCGTTTCAGCGGGCAAAACCATGACCGCGCCCAGAACCGCGAGGTATAGAATGCCAATCAGGACCAGCCGCGCGCGGATGCTTGCGCCCATGAACCGGCCAAACACCCACAGAACAATGCCAAGCCCCAGAACCGATGCCATTACGCGCGCCCCGTAGAGCCAAAACCGCCGTCGCCGCGCTCTGTTTCGGACAAACCATCAACGACGGCAAACACCGCCTGAAGCACCGGCGCGACCACCATCTGGGCGATCCGGTCGCCGTGGTTCACGTGGAAATCGGCGTCGCCCATGTTCATCACAATCACGCCCAGTGGGCCGCGATAATCGCTATCGATGGTGCCGGGGCTATTGGGCAAAGTGATGCCGTGTTTTAAGGCCAACCCAGAACGCGGGCGGATCTGGACCTCATATCCTTGGGGGATTTCGACCCGAAATCCGGTCGGGATCAAGGCGCGTCCACCGGCGGCAATCGTCACCCCGTCTCGCGCGTCCGGCGCGAAATTCGCCCGAAGATCGGCGGCCGCCGCACCCCCAGTTTCATAGGCCGGAAGACCAAGAGATGTGTCCGCATCGGACAAATATTGAAAATGAACAGTGACCATATCGGGATCCTATTTCGTCAAGGCGTCAGAGATCGCCGTGGCCAGTTTGCGCGCGACCGTGTCCTTGGACATGCGGGGCCAGACGTCGGCGCTTGCTTCTTTGATCAGGGTCACGGCGTTTTCATCGCCCCCCATGATGCCCGTTTCGGGACGCACGTCGTTGGCCAAAATCCAGTCGCATTGCTTGCGGATACGTTTCGCCGTGGCGTTCCCGATCACGTCATCGGTTTCCGCAGCAAACCCCACGACCAGAGCAGGACGTCCGGTTTTCATCTGGCTGATCTCGGCCAAAATGTCAGGATTTTCCGCGAATTCAAGCGCAGGAGTATTCCCGTCTGCGTCCTTTTTTATCTTGCTGTTGCCAGCACCAACCACATGCCAATCGGCAACGGCAGCCGCACAGATCACCGCATCGGCGGGCAATGCTGCATGAACCGCGGCCTGCATTTCACGCGCGGTTTGCACCGGTACAACCGTCACGCCGGCGGGCGGCGCAACATCGGCGGGACCAGTAACAAAGGTCACATTCGCGCCCAGCGCCGCAAGGGCGCGTGCAATGGATGTCCCCTGCGCACCAGACGACCGATTGGCAATATAGCGCACAGGATCAATGGGTTCATGCGTTGGGCCGGATGTCACCACGATGTGTTTGCCCTTTAACGGGCCATCAGCCAAAACTCCAGAAATGCCATCGATAATCGCGGGGACCTCGGCCAAACGACCGGGACCGAATTCACCGCAGGCCATCGCGCCATCATCCGGTCCGACCACATGAATGCAGTCGCCCCTGAGCGTGGCCAAATTGCGTTGGGTCGCGGGGTGGTCCCACATCCGCACATTCATCGACGGCGCAATCAGGACGGGCTTATCCGTCGCCATCAAAAGAGTGCTGGCTAGATCATCCGCGTGACCACCGGCCATCTTGGCCATCAAATCCGCAGTCGCGGGCGCGACCACAACCAAATCGGCAGCGCGGGACAATTCGATATGGCCCATCTCGGCCTCATCCGTCAGATCAAATAGTTCGGTATAGACCTTTTGCGCGGCCAAACCCGATACCGACAAAGGCGTCACAAATTGCTGGCCCGAGCGGGTAATCACGGGGGTGACCGTCGCGCCCTGTTCGCGCAGACGGCGGATCAGGTCCAGTGACTTAAACGCGGCAATGCCGCCACCGATGATCAAGAGAATACGTTTACCAGCCAGCATAATCGCCCTTTCGTTTCCAAAAGATGTAAGCCCCTGCGCCGTCATACACAAGGCTGCGGCAGCGGTTTCGGCTTAACAACCGACGTTGAGCTTGCTAGGCACAAGCAAGTCAAAAGGAACACGCGCATGAATTTGCCACAGCTGACATTGGTATTGGGGGGGGCGGCCTCGGGGAAATCCCGACATGCCGAGACCCTTGTGATGGATGTGGATCGCCCACGTTTCTATATCGCAACGGCCGAGGCCTGGGACGACGAAATGCGCGCCAAGATCCACGATCATAAGGTTCAACGCGGCGACGACTGGACCACGATCGAGGCGCCAATGCACGCCGCCGACGCGCTTGCCGACATTCCAAACGATGCGATTGTTCTGTTTGACTGCGCGACGCTCTGGCTCACAAATCAACTCCTTGCTGAGACTGACCTTGAGACCGCGCAGACCGATCTGCTTCGCGCTTTGGGGGCGTGTGCGTCGCCGGTCGTGATTGTGTCGAACGAAGTCGGCGCGGGCATTGTACCCGACAACGCCCTGTCTCGCAGTTTCCGCAACGCGCAAGGTCGACTGAACCAGCGGATCGCGGAACAAGCCGACACGGTCATCGGGGTTATGGCGGGACTTCCGTTTCCGCTCAAGGGCACGTGGCCGTCGTGACGCGACTTTGGTGGGTGCGACATGCCCCGACGCACGCAAAAACAATGGTCGGCTGGACGGACCGCGTGGCCGACACTTCGGACGGAGACACATTCTCCGCACTCCGGTCTGTGTTGCCGAACGCGCCAATCATTTCATCCGATTTGTCTCGCGCCATCGTTACTGCAGATAAAATCGCCGATGGACGTCCACGACTGGCGCATGACCCCCGTTTGCGTGAAATCCACTTTGGGGATTGGGAGGACATGGCCTTTGATGCCGTGACCGACAGCGACCGGATTCGCGCATTTTGGGAGACACCGGGCGATGTCTCCGCCCCCGGCGGCGAAAGCTGGAACATGGTTGCCGCACGGGTGAACGCGGCGGCGGATGACCTTATTTCTCTTGGACACCCCGACATCATCGTCGTGGCCCATTTCGGATCGATCCTGACGCAAATTCAACGCGCGAAACAGATTTCCGCCTATGACGCGTTTGCGCAAAAGGTGGATAATCTGTCGGTCACAGTGTTAACCTATGATAGCGAATGGTCGGCAAAGTTGGTTAATGCCGCGGCGAAAAACATCACCAACAATGATGAATTAACGCACAAATAATCACTTTACTCATTTGCGCATTCGCCCTTAGGCTCGGGGCATGACCTATACACTCGCACTTGGCGATTACGCCTATTCAAGCTGGTCCCTGCGTGGCTGGCTTCTCTTTAAAAAGTTCGAAATCCCTGTCTCGACCGCGGTATTAACCCTTGGGAACGACCAGTTTTATAGCGACCTGTGGGACGGGTTTGCCCCTGCGCGCACGGTCCCTGCGCTCCGTTTTGATGATGGAACCGCCATTGCCGACAGCCTTGCGATTGCCGAGGAATTGAACGACCGTCACCCCGAGGCACAGATGTGGCCCAAAGACCCAAGCGCACGGGCTTTCGCGCGCATGATATCCTGTGAAATGCACGCAGGGTTTGGAGCGTTGCGCGAACATTGCCCGATGAATGTACGAACGGCTTACACCGATTGTGACGCACCCGAAACAGTCCTGTCAGACGTCGAGCGCATTGAAAAGCTTTGGGAAATGGCGCGTTCACGTTATGGCCACCATGGTCCTTGGTTGTTTGGATCCTATTCAATCGCAGATGCCATGTTCGCCCCAATAGCAGTGCGGATCGCCGGATACGGGCTTGTTGTGTCTAAGAGCTCGCAGGCCTATGTGGATGCGCATTTGAACGACCAATTGTTTCGTCAATGGCGCGCACTTGGGCTTGCTCTTGGTGAGGACAAGATAGTTTACAGCCGCCCATATCGGCAAACCGATTGGCCTGTGCAATCGACCATCGAGGCCACAGCTTCAACGGCGACGTCCGGAGAAAATCCCGCCTGCCCTTATTCTGGGAAACCTCCAACGGACTTCGGTGAATTTGACGGTCGGCTAATCGGGTTTTGCAACCCAACCTGCCGCGACAAAACCGTGGCAGACCCCAACGCATGGCCAGACTTCATGAAACTGTTTCGCGGCAACTAGTCGTTAACCTTTCTTAAACCCTCATCCTCTTAGCTTGATTGTATTGGTTAATAGGATGAGGCCGCACATTGATCACAAGCGCAGTTACCGTCGCCTTTGATGGCATCGACCCCCGCGAGGTCGAGGTGCAGTGCATTCTGTCTTCGGGATTGCCAGCATTCAATATCGTCGGTCTTCCGGACAAGGCCGTATCCGAGGCCCGCGAACGGGTGCGCGCCGCCCTTCATTCCATGAATATTGCCTTTCCCGCCAAACGCATCACCATCAATCTGTCACCGGCGAACCTGCCCAAGATTGGGTCGCATTTTGATCTACCCATCGCGTTGGCTCTTTTGGCCGCGATTGACATCGTACCGCAAGATCAGCTTTCGAATGCGATTGCGGTTGGGGAATTGTCGTTGGACGGGCGCCTTATTCCGGTAAACGGCGCGCTTCCGGCTGCGATGGCCGCTGCGGAAACGGGGCGTTCGCTCATCTGCCCTGCCGAGTGCGGCCCCGAAGCGGCGTTTATCGGGACAACCCCCGTTTTTGCACCGCGCACATTGCTTGAAACGACAAAACATCTTTCGGGACACGCCCCGCTTTCTGCGGCCCGCCCAAGCGAAATGGCCAAGGCGCGAAATCCCAAAGATTTTTCGGACGTAAAGGGACAAGAACGGGCAAAACGCGCGCTCGAAATCGCGGCGACGGGCCGCCACCATATCGTATTTGTGGGTCCACCCGGATCGGGAAAATCCATGCTGGCCGCCCGCATTCCTTCGATCTTACCGCCGTTGTCCGCGCGTGAAGCGCTTGAAACATCCATTATTCGGTCCCTTTCGGGCGATATTGCAGCAACCGGAATTTCGAGAGAGCGACCATTTTGCGCGCCCCACCACACCGCATCCATGGCGGCCATTGCCGGAGGAGGGCGGCGTGCCCAACCTGGTGAGGTCTCTCTTGCGCATAATGGCGTATTATTTCTGGATGAGCTCCCCGAGTTTTCCCGATCCGTGCTGGATACGCTCAGGCAACCCATAGAAACAGGCGAGATCCACGTGGCCCGCGCGGACAGCCATGTGAAATATCCCAGTCGTTTTATGCTTGTTGCGGCTGCGAACCCATGCCGGTGTGGCCATTTGGTTGATCCGGAAATGGCGTGTTCGCGCGCGCCAAAATGCGGGCAAGACTACATCGGCAAGGTGTCGGGCCCCCTGATGGATCGGTTCGATTTGCGAATCGATGTTCCGCCTGTCTCGTTGAATGACCTATCAATCCCCCAGAACGGCGAGACCTCGGAGGTCATCAGAAAACGTGTCGCGGCAGCGCGCGCCATTCAAGATGCACGATACGCGCAGCTCGACCACATCTACACAAACTCAGACATAGAGGGCGCGCTTTTAGAAAAGGTCGCAACGCCAGCGCCCGACGCGCAAGCGCTCCTGAGCCAGATAGCGCCCAAATTTAGGTTAACCGCGCGTGGGTATCACCGCGTCCTGCGAGTCGCGCGCACGATTGCCGACCTTGATCGGCGAGAAGTTATTCAGCGGCACCACATCAGCGAAGCCCTGTCGTATCGCACAGGTGGCTAGGTACGCTTCGCCTCAATCGCCATCCAGATTTTCTCGGCGATGTTGGTGCCATCAAAGCGCTCAAGCTCTTGGATTCCCGTCGGTGATGTAACGTTGATTTCGGTCAAGTAGTCCCCGATAACATCGATGCCCACGAACACCTGCCCTTTTTCGCGCAACAGCGGGCCAATTGCCGCGCAGATTTCCAAATCACGTTCAGTCAGGCCAACCTTCTCTGGTCGACCGCCCACATGCATGTTCGAGCGGGTTTCACCCGCAGCTGGAACGCGATTGATCGCACCGACAGGTTCGCCATCAACGAGAATCACACGTTTGTCGCCGTTGGACACATCAGGCAGGAATTTCTGCACGATAAGCGGCTCGGAGTTGATCCCCGAAAACAGCTCATGAAGCGAGGCAAGGTTGCGGTCTTGTGGCCCGAGGCGGAAAACACCAGCCCCCCCATTGCCGTAAAGAGGTTTCAAAATAACGTCGCTGTGCTCGTCTTTGAACGCCTTAATAGTGTCGAGATTCCGCGCGATTGTTGTCGGCGGAGTAAGCTCTGGGAAGTCAAGCACCAGCAATTTTTCAGGATAATTCCGCACCCAAAATGGGTCATTCACCACCAAAGTGTCTGGATGGATGCGATCAAGAAGATGCGTCGTTGTGATATACCCCATATCAAACGGCGGGTCCTGACGGAGCCAAACCACATCGAAGTCCGCGAGATCTACGCTGACCTCATCGCCAAGAGTAACATGATCACCTTCGACCCGCTGAACCGTCATAAAATGGCCGCGCGCGGTGATCTTGCCGTTCTCATAAGCTAGGTTGTCTGGCGTATAATAAAACAGCTCATGCCCACGCACCTGCGCCTCTTCAGCAATCCGAAACGAGCTGTCGGCGTTGATATTTACATCCGTGATCGGATCCATCTGAAAGGCAACTTTAAGTGTCATGGCGCGCTCCTAAATTTCTTCATCATAGATGGCGCAGACAATGCCTAAATTCAATGGGTGTTAACGTTTAATGCAGGGTCACATTTTCGAGAACCGCCACATGACCAATTGAATCAACCAAGGCCACGTCAATTCGCGCGTCTGTGTTCAAGCCAAACGTCTGTCTCGCCAAATATTCTTCGGCCGAAGTGTGAATACGCATCAGTTGCCTACGTGACACCCGTTGGGCGGCCATATCGTGGGATCGGCTTTTCTTAACTTCAACAAACAGCACAGTATCGTCGCGCTCGCACACGATATCAATTTCCCCGCCGGTGCCACGCCAGCGTGTTTCGCGCACAGACCAGCCCAATCCAGCATAATGCCGCCCAACAATGTCTTCTGCGGCCAATCCAGCGTGATATGAGGTGATCCCAGTCATGTTACTTTCCCAGTTTCAGCGCCGCCTGATACACATCCCGACGGGGCAAGTTAAGAGCGGCAGACACCGCAGCAGCGGCATCTTTAACACTCATGGTTTCAAGGGCGGTCGCCAGTGCCGCATCAAGATCGTCGGCGCCGAATTGCGCCTTATGTGAACGGTCCACAACCACCACGATTTCACCCTTAACGGTCTTTTCGGCGAATGATCCTGCCAAATCGGCAAGTGTACCCCGCTCGATGTCTTCGAAGCGCTTCGTAAGTTCGCGGCACACCGCCGCCTCCCGTTCTTCTCCGAGAGATTTGCACATTTCATCTAACAGACCGTAAACGCGTTTAGGCGATTCATAAAAAACCAGCGTTGCCTCGACATTCGCCAGCTCCTGCAGGAACGTCGCACGCGCCGATTTGGCGGTAGGTGGGAAGCCAGCAAAGAAAAATCGGTCCGTCGGAAGGCCCGACACGTTCAGAGCCGCGAGAACTGCTGATGGGCCTGGTGCCGCCCAAAGCGGTAGGTCGGCGGCGATGGCCCCACGCGCAAGGGTGAAGCCGGGATCGGCAACCAATGGTGTCCCCGCCTCAGAGGCGTAGACCACCGACGCACCACCTTCGATCAATTCGAGGATATAGTCCCGCGTGACGCTTGAGCTGTGGTCGTGAAAAGCGATCAGCTTACGATTGCCAAGGGGGACGCCATGGATTTCCATCAATTTGCGCGCGGTACGTGTGTCTTCGGCGGCGATATAGTCGGCCGAGGCCAACAAATCCAAGGCCCGAAGCGTAATATCCCGGGCGGTCCCAATGGGCGTGGCAATAAAATACAGTCCAGCTGTAAGCGGTTTTACCTCAAAATTCAAAAACTCGCCCTTCCTATCGTTTACTAATTCGATGTGACCGAATAGTGTTTGCATGGGTTTTGTTCTACGCGCAAGGAAGTGTATCAGTTCATGTTGTTTAATTCGAGTTTCGCCCGCAAGGGTCTGTCCGTCATCGGTCTTTCACTTGCCTCACTTGCTTTGGCTGCGTGCCAAACAGTTGTGCCTTCATCCAATGGTCCATCCATCAACACCAACAAACCAGTTCCGGTTGCCCTGTTGGTGCCACAGAATTCATCGGCCCCTGGGGATGCGGTTCTTGCGCAGAGCCTTGAGAATGCGGCACGTATGGCGATTTCTGATCTGGATGGCGTTTTGATCGATCTTCGTGTGTATCCAACCGCTGGCGATCCTGCCGTTGCTGCTGCGGCGGCATCCAAGGCCGTTGACGATGGCGCCAAGATCATCTTGGGTCCGCTTTATTCTCAGACATCTAACGCCGCTGCCGTTGCTGTTGCAAACCGCAACGTGAACGTTCTGTCCTTTTCCAACAACACAGCCATCGCTGGCGGGAACGTATTTGTTCTGGGATCTACATTCCAAAACACCGCGCGCCGTCTTCTAAGCTTCGCGAAATCTCAGGGGAAATCCCGCGTGATGGTCGTCTCTGGCGCGAATAACGTCGCCGAGGTTGCAGGTCGCGATGCGATTGTGCGCGCCGCCGTCCAAGTGGGCACGCCAGTGGTCACCACATCAGAATTCGAAATGTCCCAGCAGGGCGTCGTGGGCGCAGTTCCACAAATCGCCCAAGCCGCACGCGCGGCGAATGCAGACGCGATCTTCTTTGCGTCAAACACCGCCGGTGCCATTCCATTGCTGACACAACTGTTGCCCGAGAACGGCATCAAGACACCAGAACGCCAATACATCGGTCTAACCCAATGGGATATCCCGCCCTCAACGCTTGAGCTTCCTGGCGTCCAAGGCGCATGGTTCGCCCAGCCGGACCCCGCGGTCAAGGCGCGCTATGACGCCCGTTACTCCGAAGCCTTTGGCCAACCGCCACACGCAATTTCCGGCCTTGCCTATGATGGGATCGCGGCGATTGGCGCGTTGATCCAAACCAAAAAATCCGACGCCCTTACGCGCGATGCCCTGACCCAACCTCAGGGGTTTGTCGGCGTGAGCGGTATTTTCCGCCTGAACCAAGACGGAACCAACGAACGTGGACTCTCTGTGTCCACAATCCAAAACAATAAAGTCGTCCAGATTGACCCTGCTCCCTCTAACTTCCAAGCCTCAGGCTTCTAGTCCCGATCTCCGGTCTTCTGACCACCATGAGCTGCCAACAGATCTGATTTGTGCGGCAGAAGACATCTTCGATACAGACCAAGTGCGCGCCGATCTTTCGGCCGCACTTGATGCGTGCGAGGATCCCAGCGAACACCGCAAAGCCGTGACCACCGTTTTGATGGCGGCCAAGAAATCCGGCACTGCAAAAATCGAGGCGGCTTTTTTGGCGGCCCCACGTGTCGCGCGCGCGACCACGCGATCCTATACCTATTTGACGGATGGGATCGTGGGCACCGTGTTCGAAATCGTCACCCAAGTCTTCCACCCCAATCCTAACCCCTCCGAGGCCGAGCGCATCGCGCTTTTGGCTGTTGGTGGCTATGGTCGCGGCGAAATGGCGCCGCAATCCGATGTGGACCTGTTGTTCCTAACGCCACAGACAGGCACCAAATGGGTCGAGACCGTCATCGAATCCATGCTCTATATCCTGTGGGATCTGCGCCTTAAGGTTGGCCACGCCAGCCGCACGGTTCTCGACTGTATCACACTAGGCCGAGAAGATTACACTATCCGCACTGCCCTTCTGGAACACCGCCATCTGGTCGGGAACGAAGTCGTCGCAGAAGAGCTTCATGAGGCGTTGTGGAACACCCTTTTTGCAGGCACCGGCGCAGATTTCATCGAGGCCAAACTGACCGAACGCGCCGAACGTCACAAACGTCACGGGCAACGCTATGTGGTTGAACCAAATATCAAAGAAGGCAAAGGCGGCCTTCGTGACCTTCAGTCCCTCTTCTGGATCGCCAAATACATCTACCGCGTGAACAGCGCCCGTGAACTGGTGGCGCTCGGCTTTTTTACGCAGAACGAATACGACCAATTCAAACGGGCCGACATGTTCATGTGGGCCGCACGCGCGCATCTTCATATTATTGCCGGTCGCCCGACCGAACAGCTCACCTTTGACCTGCAGGTCGAGGTCGCACACGCCATGGGATATACGGACAAAGCGGGCCGTCGCGCCGTTGAACATTTCATGCAGGACTTCTTCCGCCACGCAACGGTCGTGGGCGAATTGACCCGTATCTTCCTTTCGGGTTTGGAGCAAAGCCAAGAAAAACGCGAACCTCTTTTGGTCGGATTTTTCCGTCGCAAGAAAAAAGTCCGCGCCGGCTTTGTCGTTGAACAGAACCGCCTTGGATTTGCCTCCGACGACGTCCTGTTTGACGCGCCGATCAACATCCTTCGTATCTTCGAAGAGGCCCTTCGTACCGGATATCTTCTGCATCCGGTTTCTCTTCGTCTGATCACGTCCAACCTGCACTTGATTGACGACGATATGCGCAAAAGCAAAGAGGCACAGCGCATTTTCCTTGATCTCATGCTCAAGCATGGCAACCCTGAACGGGCCCTGCGTCGGATGAACGAGATCAACGTGCTTGGTGCGTTTATCCCCGAATTCCAGACCATCGTGGCGATGATGCAGTTCAACATGTATCACCACTATACCGTTGACGAACACACCATTCAGGTCATCTCGAACCTTGCACAGATCGAACGCAATGAATTGACAGAAGAGCTTCCTGTAGCGAGCGAAATTCTAGAGACCGGCGTCAATCGCAAGGTCCTATATGTCGCGATGTTGCTGCATGACATCGGAAAGGGGCGCGATGAAGACCACTCGATCCTTGGCGCGAAAATCGCCCGCAAGGTGGCGCCGCGTCTTGGTCTGAACAAGGCCGAATGCGAAACCGTCGAATGGCTTGTACGATATCACCTGTTGATGTCGGATATGGCCCAAAAACGCGACATCGCCGACCCGCGCACCGTGCGTGATTTTGCCAAGGCCGTAAAGACCCGCAAACGTCTGGATTTGCTTACTGTTTTGACGGTTTGCGATATTCGTGGCGTGGGTCCTGGGACATGGAACAACTGGAAGGCCATGTTGCTGCGCGGCCTATACCACGAAACGGCGGCGGCGCTTGAAAACGGGCACGAGGCAATCAATACACAAGCCCGCGCGACCGAGGCTCGTACTGCTCTTGGCTTTGCCCTAAAGGGCTGGCGGGCCAAAGATATCCGTACCGAAAAAGCCCGCCACTATGATCCTTATTGGCAGGGTCTTCAAACGCCGGAACACGTCGTGTTCGCTGAGATGCTTTTGGAGCTTACCGATGACGAGATTAGCATCAACCTGACACCGGATACGGATCGTGACGCGACCCGCGCTTGCTTTGCGCTGGCCGACCACCCGGGTATTTTCTCACGCGTTACTGGGGCGCTTGCGCTTGTTGGCGCGAACATCGTTGACGCCCGAAGCTTTACGTCAAAAGACGGCTATGCGACAGCTGCGTTCTGGATCCAAGACGTCGAGGGCAAACCCTATGAGATCTCTCGCCTGCCCCGTCTGCGCAAAATGATCGAACGCACCCTTGCCGGCGAAGTCATCGCCCGCGAGGCCCTTAAGGATCGTGATAAAATCAAGAAACGCGAACGCGCCTTTAAGGTGCCGACGTCGATCACCTTTGATAACGAAGGGTCGGAAATCTATACGATCATCGAGATCGACACCCGTGATCGCCCCGGTCTTTTGTTCGATTTGTCCAAGGCACTGGCCGATGCCAACGTCTATATCGCCAACACACAGGTGGCGACATATGGCGAACAGGCGGTCGATAGCTTCTATGTCAAAGACATGTTCGGTTTGAAATTTCACTCCGAAGGCAAACAAAAGGCGCTGGAAAAACGTCTGCGCGACGCAATCGAACAGGGTGCAGAACGGGCATTGAACGCATGACGCCGCCGCGCCTGATACGGGGTTTTCTGACCGTTGGGTTTTGGACCCTCCTCAGTCGGATTTTGGGGTTTGCCCGTGATATCATGATCGCCTCTGCCTTGGGTGTTGGACCCATTGCCGATGCGTTCATGGCGGCCTTTGCGCTTCCAAATCTGTTCCGAAGGTTCTTTGCCGAGGGCGCGTTTAACACCGCGTTTGTTCCGCTGTTTTCCAAACGTGTGGAAACCGGCGAAGGCGCGCATGCATTCGCCCGCGACGCCATGAGCGGCCTGTCCGCGATCCTGATCGTGTTTTCGGTCATCGCGATTGCGGCGATGCCCGCGTTGATCTGGGTCATGTACAACGGGTTCGTCGGGGACGCGCGGTTTGATCTGGCGGTTGTTTATGGACGCATCGCGTTCCCCTATATCCTGTTCATTTCCATCGCGGCGTTGCTGTCGGGCGTGTTGAACACGCTTGGCAAATTCGTTGCGGCGGCGGCGGCGCCTGTGTTGCTGAACATCTGTTTCATCGGGGCGATGATCATTGCCAACATCATCGGCGCGGATATGGGCATGGCCCTTGCGTGGTCGGTTCCGGTCGCGGGTATTGCCCAGTTGACGCTACTTTGGGTGGCGAGTGCGCGCGCCGGTTACCGGTTGATCCCACGTCGTCCGCGCATGACGCCCGAGTTGAAACGGCTCGCGATTATTGCCGCCCCCGCCGCGCTTGCGGGTGGGGTGTTGCAGATCAACCTATTGGTCGGACGTCTGGTCGCCAGCCAGACCGAGGGCGCGATTGCGATGCTGGGCTTTGCGGATCGTCTGTATCAACTGCCGCTTGGGGTGGTCGCAATTGCCATTGGGGTTGTTTTGCTTCCTGAATTGTCGCGCCGTTTGGCCGCCGATGATGTCGACGGCAGCCAAGCCGCCTTTAGCCGCGCGGGCGAGGTATCTCTGGCCCTGACAATCCCTGCGGCCGTGGCTCTTATTGTGATCCCTGTACCGCTTGTTTCGGCCCTGTTTGAACGGGGCGCGTTTGATGCGGATGCCAGTGCGGGGACCGCCGTGGCAGTGGCGATCTATGGTCTGGGTCTTCCGGCGTTTGTTTTACAAAAGGTTCTACAGCCGTTATTTTACGCGCGCGAAGACACCAAAAGCCCGTTCCGCTATGCCGTTATTTCCATGATCGTGAACGCGGGGCTCGCGCTTGGCCTTGCGCCTGTCATTGGCTTCTATGCCGCGGCGATTGCAACGACATTGTCCAGCTGGGCGATGGTTGTGGCGCTGTGGCGCGGGTCACGCCCGATGGGTCTGGCCGCGCGGTTCGACGCCCAGTTCAAACGCCGCATTTGGCGCATTTGTATGGCCAGCGTCGCGATGGGCGCGGTTCTCTGGGCGTTGATGTTGCTGATTGGTCCGATGCTTGGAATGGGGGCGTGGAAATACCTTGGCGTGGCCATTTTGGTGATTGGCGGCATGGTATCCTATTTCGCAATCGGTGCCATGATCGGCGCGTTCCGCATTGCGGATTTCAAAGGGGCGATGCGCCGTTAACCACGGCGCATTTTTGCAATCACACGGGACATGCCGCCGGGGCTTACGACAAAAGACAGCGCAAAGCCGGTGGCGAAGCCGATCATATCTGCGACCCAATCTTGTGGGGCCCCGTCCTTCATCGCAAAGATAAGCTGGACACCCAACAAAATTGCGACCAATTGAAATGCCTTGGCACGATTGGCGCCAATGTGACCAAGACCGACCCACAAAATGAATGTATAAGCCCCGACGAGTCCATAGGCCCCGACCATCCCACCTGCCAATTGTGCCCCGTTCGGTAGAATAAGCGCATAGCCAACGGCGCCCGCGATCACAGACCCAAAGAACACCGTCAAAAACGCGAGCCAGTGAAAGATCTCGGCGACCATTTTGCCAAGCGCCAAAATGAACACGATGGGAAACAGCGATGATACGAATGAATAGTGCACAAAGGCATAGGTCACGACGCGAAACGGTTCGGTAACTGCAAAGTTCCCCGTCTCAACCGCCAGCGTGAAAATTTGGGGGAAGAAGGCATAGGACTGAAGGCTCTGCCCACGCCAAAGCGCACCCTCGGGACCAGAGAACAAACCGGTCGATCCCAGCCAAAACACGATCTCAATCGCCGCAATCACAGTTGCAAGAACCACAACAACAAACGGAAGCGGGTTCACCGCGCTGGGGGATTGGTCATCATTATACATCGTTTTACCCTAATTCACTGTGGGCGCGTTGACGGCCCGTTGTGACATGGGTAAGCCAAGGACACGAATAAATCCAGATACGGATAACAGACGGAGAACGGCTATGACACAACTGGTACACACGCCGCGCGTCTTCTCGGGGATCAAACCCTCGGGCGGGCTGACGCTTGGTAACTACCTTGGTGCAATCAAACGTTTTGTCGAAACGCAGGAAACAGGTGTCGAAACCCTGTACTGTGTGGTGGACATGCATGCGATCACTGTCTGGCAAGACCCCGCCGAACTGCGCACTGCGACGCACGAAGTTGCCGCCGGTTATTTGGCCGCGGGCATTGATCCTGCGAAATCGATCCTGTTCAACCAATCACAGGTTTCCGCGCATGCCGAGCTTGGCTGGATCTTTAACTGTGTGGCACGTGTGGGTTGGATGAACCGCATGACCCAGTTCAAGGAAAAGGCTGGCAAGAACGCCGAGAAACAGTCGCTTGGCCTGTACGCCTACCCGTCCCTTATGGCGGCGGATATCCTGTTGTATCACGCGACGCATGTGCCCGTGGGCGAAGACCAAAAACAGCACGTTGAATTGACGCGCGACATTGCGAACAAGTTCAACCACGACTTTAAGGCGCCGGATTTCTTTCCTGTGCCGGAACCCGTGATCGAGGGTCCGGCGACCCGCGTGATGAACCTGCGTGACGGCACCAAGAAGATGTCCAAGTCAGGCGAAAGCGACATGGAGCGCATCAATATGTTGGACGACGCGGCGACCATCGCCAAAAAGTTCAAAAAGGCGCGCACCGACCCAGACGGCATCCCCGAGACATACGATGATCTGTCCGACCGTCCCGAGGCGCGCAATCTGGTCGATATCTATGCGTCCCTTGCGGATAAGACCCCGCAAGACGTGGTTGCCGAATATGCCGGTGCCGGTTGGGGTAAATTCAAACCTGCGCTTGCCGATGTCGCCGTTGAAAAGCTTGCCCCCATTTCGGACGAGATGAAACGGTACATGGATGACCCAGCCGAGATCGACCGCATCCTTGCGGTTGGTGGCGACAAGGCCCGCGCGATTGCGGATCCGATCCTTGCCAAGACCTATGACTTGGTTGGATTTGTGCGTCCAAAATAAGACCTTACCGGTCGCCCAAATGGGGGCGACCGGAATTGCCCCTTGCGTGATCGGCCCCACTTGGCCCATGATCCCGCCAAAGGGAGCACGTTATGCGTAAATTTTTGGCCGTACTTGATGACACGCACGAATGTTTGAATGCGATGCGGTTTGCCGCGATGCGCGCCGCCCATACCGGCGGTGGTGTCGAGGTTCTCGCGATTATTCCCCCAGACGAATTCAACCACTGGATGGGCGTTGCCGACATCATGCGCGCCGAGGCCCGTGAACGCATCGAGGCCCGCTATGAGGTCTTTGCAAAATGGATGCGCGACAAAGCCAAAGTAGAACCAAATCTCGTGATCCGCGAAGGCGAGGCCGTGAACGAAATCTTGGCACAGGTGAAGGCCAACCCAGAGATCGGCGTTCTCGTGCTGGGTGCCGGTGTTGGTGGCAAGGGTCCGGGACCGTTGGTGACACAGATGACGAAATCCGCGGGGAACCTTCCGGTGCCGCTGACTATTGTGCCTGGGGACCTCACAAAAGAGCGTCTAGAGGCGATTACTTGATCGTTTTAGAATAATTCTAAATCTTGACAATTCGCCCTGTTCACCCCATATCTGGGGTGAAACGGAGACACGACATGTTTATTCAAACAGAATCCACACCAAACCCAGCAACGTTGAAGTTCTTGCCAGGTCAGCCTGTTCTTGAAATGGGCACTGCAGACTTTCCAACCAAGGAAGCCGGCGAGGCATCCCCACTGGCGAAACGCATCTTTGGGATCGCGGGCGTGGCGGGCGTGTTTTTCGGTACTGATTTCATCACAGTAACCAAAGACGACACCACCGAATGGGATCACGCGAAACCGCAGATCCTT
Source organism: uncultured Halocynthiibacter sp. (assembly GCA_947503035.1). Classification (GTDB taxonomy): domain Bacteria; phylum Pseudomonadota; class Alphaproteobacteria; order Rhodobacterales; family Rhodobacteraceae; genus CANNCD01. The sequence goes on along the minus strand of CANNCD010000004.1, from coordinate 160,166 downwards.
GGTGCGATTATGGAACATTACCAATCTGGTGCGGCTGTGATGACCGGCGAAACCGGCACGGTTGGGCACGCCGATCACGATGGTCCAGACGCGGATATCGTGGGTCAGATCAAGGAACTGTTGGATACACGCGTGCGTCCCGCCGTTGCCCAAGACGGCGGTGACATCACGTTCCACGGTTTCGATCGCGGCATCGTTTACCTGCACATGCAGGGTGCCTGCGCGGGTTGCCCATCGTCCACATTGACGTTGAAAATGGGGATCGAAAACCTGCTACGTCACTATATCCCAGAAGTGGTCGAGGTACGCCCCGTTGCCGCCTAAGCCGCTTATTCTTGGATTTGATACATCGGCCGCGCATTGCGCGGCCGCTTTGCTATTGGGTGATACCGTTCTAGGCGAAGTGTTTGAGCCCCTGAAAAAGGGACAGGCCGAACGTCTGATACCGTTGCTTGAGACGCTGTTGAATGATCACGGATATGGGTTTTCTGACCTCACGGCGATTGGCGTTGGCGTCGGTCCGGGGAACTTTACCGGTATTCGCATTGGCGTGTCTGCGGCGCGCGGGCTTGCCCTGTCTCTTGGGGTGCCTGCCGTCGGGGTTTCGCGTTTTGTCGCACAGGCCGTTGACGCCACCGGCCCCGTTTTGTCTTGTATCGATGCGCGCCGCGACATGGCCTATGTCCAGATGGTTCCGCATGGTGAACATCAACTTGTCCCAATGTCGGACGTGCCAGAGATCGCCGGAGATCATCCGGCGATTGGCACCCCCGATCAAGCGCCGCTCGACACCGTTTTGGCCCGTGGGATCGTCCGCGAAGCAGCCAAGGAAATCGCGACGGCGACGGGGGATATTCCCCGCCCTGCCCCGCTCTATATTCGTGCGGCTGATGCGGCGCCGCCCCGTGATCCCGCGCCCAAAATCCTCGCATGACCGCTGCCGATCTTGCCTCACTGCACGCGAAATGTTTCGTCACGCCGCGCCCATGGACCGCGCAGGAATTTGACGGGTTCCTCACGTCAAAATTCTGCTTCCTCGAAACCGTCGCGACGGGTTTTATCCTTGGCCGTGTGATCGCGGACGAGGCCGAGATATTAACCCTCGCAGTTGACCCAACGGCACGTAGACAAGGCCACGGGGCCGCCTTGCTGACGTTATACCATGCAACAGCCAAAAAAATGGGCGCGACCGATTCCTTTTTAGAGGTTTCCGCCGAAAATCTCGCGGCAATGGGGCTCTATCGGCGTGCTGGCTATGAGATTTCGGGCCATCGCAAAAATTATTATACCGCGCCCGATGGCGCAAAAATCAATGCAACCCTCATGCGGATGCCAATAAAACAGTCATAATACGACGTGAAGACGAAGGTGAAACCAGAAGACGCCGCGTTCAATGACCAAATGGTAAATTTTTCGGTTGACCCCAACCCATCTGTGCGCGCTAATTTCGCGATGATCTTCTTGTGATCAGCAAAAAGAACGGGTGCCTTTGTCAAAGGCACAACCCCGATATCAACAACTGGGAGAGACGTAATGTCACTTATGCGAACACTTCTTGGCGCGGCCGCCACAGTAACACTTGGCGCGACGGCTACACTGGCCGACCCTGCGATCATTTTCGATCTTGGCGGCAAGTTCGACAAATCCTTTAACGAATCCGCATACACCGGTGCTGAGCGCTGGAAAGAAGAAACCGGCGGCAACTACCTTGAGATCGAGCTTCAGTCCGACGCACAGCGCGAACAAGCGCTTCGTGCATTCGCGGGCCGTGGCGCGAACCCTGTTGTGATGGCGGGCTTCTCTTTTGCTTCTGCTTTGACCGAAGTTGCACCCGATTATCCTGACACGAAATTCGTGATCATCGACATGGTTGTTGATGCGCCAAACGTGACCTCCGTTGTGTTCAACGAGCACGAGGGTTCCTACCTTGTGGGTATGGCTGCGGCCATGGAATCTGAAACCGGCACCGTTGGTTTCATCGGCGGCATGGACATTCCGTTGATCTCTCGTTTTGCTTGTGGCTATGCCCAAGGCGCCAAAGCTGCGAACGCGGATGCGACTGTTGTTCAGAACATGACTGGCTCGACACCTGCGGCATGGAACGACCCCGTAAAAGGCGGTGAGTTGACCAAAGCACAAATCAGCCAAGGTGCGGACGTTGTCTTCGCAGCGGCTGGCGGCACCGGCATCGGTGTTCTTCAGACAGCAGCCGACGAAGGCATCCTATCCATCGGCGTCGACAGCAACCAGAACTTTATGCACCCAGGTCAGGTTCTAACATCCATGACCAAGCGCGTTGATAACGCCGTGTACAACGCGTTCTCCGCTGGCGAAGACGTTGCACCAGGCTTCAACGTGATGGGTTTGAACAATGACGGTGTTGGCTATGCGGTTGATGAATTCAACGCATCTGTTCTGTCTGCGGACACCATCGCAGCCCTCGAAGAAGCCAAAGCTGCGATCATCGCGGGCGACATCGCTGTGCACGACTTTATGTCCGACAGCACCTGCCCGATGTAATCCACACACATGAGTGTAGAAACACAGAAAGGGCGGCAGGACACTGCCGCCCTAACCGCCCCCGCCCCCGCGATTGAACTGCGTGGAATTTCCAAATCATTCGGGCCCGTACAGGCCAACAAAGATATCGCGATCAAGGTTGCCAAAGGCACCATCCACGGCATCATCGGGGAAAACGGCGCGGGGAAATCGACTCTGATGTCGATCCTTTATGGATTCTATAAGGCCGACAAAGGCGAAATCCTGATCAACGGCGACCACACCGACATTCCCGACAGCCAAGCCGCGATTGCCGCGGGGATTGGCATGGTGTTCCAGCACTTTAAACTGGTTGAAAATTTCACTGTCCTTGAAAACGTCGTCCTTGGCGCCGAGAGCGGTCCGATGTTGCGTCCGAGCCTTTCCAAGGCGCGCAAGTTGTTGACCCAGCTTTCGGATGAATACGAGCTGAGCGTCGATCCAGACGCCAAGATCGAGGACCTTTCGGTTGGGCACCAGCAACGGGTTGAGATCCTCAAGGCGCTGTACCGTCAGGCCGACATTCTTATTCTGGACGAGCCGACGGGCGTGTTGACCCCCGCCGAGGCCGACCACCTGTTCCGTATCCTCGAAGGGCTGCGCGCACAGGGCAAGACCATCATTTTGATCACGCATAAACTACGCGAAATCATGGAGATCACCGACACCGTTTCCGTTATGCGCCGTGGTCAGATGACCGCGACCGTAAAGACGGCCGAGACCAATCCCGAACAGCTTGCTGAACTTATGGTGGGGCGCAAGGTGTTGTTGCAGGTCGACAAGGCCCCCGCGAAACTGGGCGATCCGATCCTTGAGGTTGAGAACCTTAGCGTGGTTGATGGCGACGGTGTTGAGCGCGTCAAAGGCATCAATTTCAACGTGCGTGCCGGCGAAATCCTAGGCATTGCGGGCGTGTCCGGTAATGGTCAAAGCGAGCTGTTGGAAGTTCTCGCAGGCTATGGCAAGGGCACCGGTACCATCCGCATGAACGGCGACACGCTCGACCTGACGGGCACCAAATCCGACGCCAAGACGCGGCGCAAACAGGGCATCGCCCACGTCCCCGAAGACCGTCACGCCGAAGGTCTGATCCTTGATTTTGAGGCATGGGAAAACACCGCACTCGGTTATATCGACGATCCGGCTTATAACCGTGGGCTGCTTATGGACAACGCCGCCATCCGCAAAGACACCGAAGAAAAGATGGAACGTTTCGACGTGCGCCCACCGAACCCACGGCTTGCGGCCAAGAATTTTTCGGGCGGCAACCAGCAAAAGATCGTTCTCGCGCGCGAAATCGAACGCAACCCCGACCTGTTGTTGATCGGTCAACCGACACGCGGCGTTGATATCGGTGCGATCGAATTCATCCACAAACAGATCGTCGCCCTACGCGACCAAGGCAAGGCGATCATCCTTGTGTCTGTTGAACTCGAAGAGATTTTCTCGCTTTCGGATCGGATCGCGGTGATGTTTGACGGCCATATCATGGGCGAACGCAACCCCGCCGACACAGACGAAAAAGAACTTGGCCTGTTGATGGCCGGCATGACGACAGAGGGCGCATAATGGATACGATGCCAAAATGGGCGGATATCGTCCTTATCCCACTGATCAACCTATTGATCGCATTTTTCCTGTCGGGCCTCGTGATTTGGGCCATCGGCAAGGATCCGTTCGAGGCCATCCGCACCATGGTTGCGGGGGCCTTTGGGTCGACCGACGGGGTGGGATACACCCTGTATTACACGACCAACTTTATCTTTACCGGCCTTGCGGTCGCCGTGGCCAGCCGCGCCGCCCTGTTTAACATCGGTGGCGAAGGTCAGGTGATGTTGGGTGGCTTGGGGCTTACGCTTTTGCTTCTGACCGTGGACTTCCCGCATTGGGCGATTGCCCTGCCGGTTGCGGTCATCACATCGGCGGCGTTTGGCGCGGGCTGGGCCTTTGTGCCGGCCTATCTGGCGGCAAAACGCGGCAGCCACATCGTGGTCACGACCATCATGTTCAACTTTATCGCCTTCTCATTGCTCGGCTATATGTTGGTATCCTCTTGGATCAAAAAACCCGGTGGCGTGCCGGAATCCCTCGACTTTGCGGAAACGGTGCACCTGCCGAATTTCCACGACATTCTTGCCCCGCTTGGCATTGAATTTAGCAAACACGCCCCCGCCAACATCAGCTTTTTCATCGCTGTGGCCTGCTGTGTCTTGTTCTTTGTGGTCATGTGGCACACCCAGCTTGGCACCGCGATCCGTCAGTTCGGGAAATCCGAAGGCGCCGCGATTTATGCCGGTGTATCCCCCGTTAAAATCACCATCATCGCCATGATGATTTCCGGTGGTCTTGCCGGTCTGATGGCCGTCAACGCCACCATGGGCGAGGCCGAGCGCCTTATCCTTGGCTTCTCCGAGGGCGCGGGCTTTATCGGCATCGCGGTGGCTCTTATGGGGCGCAATCACCCGTTTGGGATCTTCCTTGCGGCGGTTCTGTTTGGGTTCTTGTACCAAGGCGGCTCTGAGCTTTCGCTTTGGATGGGCATCCCACGTGAACTTGTCATTGTGATCCAAGCGCTTGTGATCCTGTTGACCGGCGCGCTTGATAATATGGTGCGTATGCCCGTTGAACGTCTGTTCCTGCATTTCCGTAAAGGAGCCAACTAATGGATTACGGTCTTATCATTCAGATTTTGGATTCGACGCTTCGGTTGGCGACGCCATTGTTGTTGGCCTGTTTGGCGGGGATGTTTTCCGAACGTGCCGGTGTGTTTGACATTGGCCTCGAGGGCAAGATGCTCGCTGCTGCGTTCCTTTCTGCGGCGGTTGCGGCGGCGACGGGTTCGGTTTGGCTTGGGCTTTTGGCGGGTATCGCCGCGTCCCTTGCGCTGGCCCTGTTGCATGGTGTGGCATCCATCACATTCCGTGGTGATCAGCTCATCTCTGGGGTTGCGATCAACTTTCTTGCGGCGGGTCTGACCGTCATCGTTGGCCAAGCATGGTTTAGTCTTGGCGGGCGCACGCCCCCCCTAAGTGGCGAAGGGCGTTTTAGCGAAATCGAATGGCCCCTTGCCGGGATCATCAACGACATTCCCGTGGCTGGACCCATCTATGCGGATATCATTTCCGGTCATACGATCCTTGTCTACGTCGCCCTATTGGCCGTCCCCCTAAGCTGGTTCGTGCTGTTTCGCACGCGCTATGGGCTTCGTCTGCGGGCGGTTGGGGAAAACCCTGGCGCCGTAGACACCGCCGGTATTTCGGTAACGCGCCTTCGTTATGGCGCGGTTCTGATCTGCGGGTTGTTGTGCGGGCTTGCGGGTGCCTATCTGGCCACCGGCCTTGCCGCAGGTTTCGTCAAAGAAATGACAGCAGGTCGTGGTTTCATTGCGCTTGCGGCGTTGATCTTTGCCAAATGGCGCCCATGGCATGCCCTTGGGGCGTGCCTATTGTTCGGGTTCTTGGACGCCTCGGCGCCGTTCCTTGAGAACAAAGATGTCCTTGGTGTCACCATCGTTCCACAGTTCATTCAGGCGCTGCCTTATATGCTCACGGTGTTTATCCTTGCGGGGTTTATCGGGCGGGCCGACCCGCCACGCGCAGGCGGCGCGGCCTATGTGAAAGAACGATAGTCGCATAAAACCGCGTCAATAAGTGAGAATTGGGCTATCAATGGCCCAATTCCATTTGCTAGGGTTGATCCATAGTAAGTGGAACCATCTCATGCAAATATATCTTCCGATTGCCGAGGTTTCGGTAAATGCCTTTCTCCTTTTGGGTCTAGGCGGTGCCGTGGGGATATTATCGGGGATGTTCGGCGTCGGGGGCGGTTTCCTTATGACGCCTCTGTTGTTTTTCATCGGCATTCCACCGGCCGTGGCCGTCGCAACCGAGGCGAACCAAATCGTGGCCTCTTCGTTTTCGGGTGTTTTGGCCCATGTGAAACGAAAAAACGTCGACTTTAAAATGGGCACGGTTTTGATGGTCGGGGGCCTTATAGGGGCCGCCATCGGGGTCCGAATATTTAACTTACTCAAATCGCTGGGTCAGGTCGATCTGCTGGTCACGCTCAGCTATGTCGTGTTTCTGGGTATCGTCGGCGGGTTGATGTTCTGGGAGAGCATCCGCGCCATGCGTAGAAGCCAGTCTGGCGCGCCTGTCGCAAAACGTCGTCATCACAACTGGGTGCATAACCTGCCGTTTAAGATGAAGTTCCGCCAATCCCACCTTTATATCTCAGCGATTCCGCCGCTTTTGGTTGGGATCTTTGTGGGTGTTTTGGCCGCGATTATGGGCGTCGGCGGTGGCTTTGTTATGGTGCCGGCGATGATCTATATCCTTGGCATGCCGACCAAAGTGGTCGTTGGGACATCGCTGTTTCAGATCATCTTTGTGACCGCATTTACCACGCTTCTTCATGCGACGACCAACTATACGGTAGATATGGTCTTGGCGGTTCTGTTGTTGATCGGTGGCGTTGTTGGCGCCCAGATCGGTACGCGCATCGGTGTCTATCTCAAGGCGGAACAGCTTCGCATTCTGCTGGCCCTCATGGTGCTTGCCGTCTGTGGCAAGCTCGCGCTTGATTTGCTGCTTCAGCCATCCGAACTCTATTCCATTGGCGCAGAGGCGGGTCACTAATGTTGCGTATATTCGTTCTCCTTTTGGCGCTGGTCGCCCTGCCCCTTCGGGCCGAAGAAATCGTAGCAGGTCTCAGCCAAGAACACGTCGACATCACCACGAATTTCGATGGCTCCGAGATTTTGGTCTATGGTGCGGTCAAACGGGATGCGCCCCTGCCCGCAGGTGATCTCGATATTATTATCGCCGTTTCTGGTCCGTCTTCGCCGTTGACCGTTCGCCGCAAAGACAAACGGTTCGGCATTTGGGTCAATACCGAAAGCGTCGAACTTGGCTCTGCGCCGTCCTTCTATGCCGTGGCGACCACACGTCCGTTGGACGACATTCTGTCCCCTGAACAGGACCAAACACACCGCATTTCGGTTGAACAAATGATCCGAAGCGTTGGCGTCGAGGCCCCACGCGAAGACATCCGCGATGCCCTTATCCGTATTCGCGCCAAGGGCGATCTGTACCAAGAGCTCGAGAATACGATCTCGATCTCAGAAGACACGCTGTTTCGCACGGATATCGCGCTTCCTGCGAACCTGACCGAGGGCACCTACCACACCCGTATGTTTATCCTTCGCGATAAGCAGGTCGTTGCACAGACAGATACGGTGATCGACGTGCGCAAGGTTGGTCTTGAACGGTTCCTCTATAACCTCGCGCATGATCTGCCCTTGGTGTACGGGTTGCTATCGTTGTTTATTGCTGTGGCCGCTGGCTGGGGCGCGTCGACGATCTTCCGCTATATCAAGTGATTACGCGGGGTCGTCCGTTTCGGCGGTTAGGGTGAATTCCTTTGGCGCGACCTGCAGGTCCGATGTGATCAACGGCGACGTCGGGCGTGCCAAACGGTTGCGCACCACCCAAAACAGCCGTTTTTCCGCCCGCGTAATCGCCACATAGGCAAGCCGTTTCCACAATGCGATCCCCGCCTCCATCCGTCCCATGCGCGCGGCGGCATACAGGTCCGGCGCAAACACCTGTACGTTTTCCCACTGGGACCCTTGGGCCTTGTGGATGGTCACCGCCGCCCCATGAAGGAACGTCGCCCCCATATTGGCCGCGAAGGGAATGAAGGGTTCTTCTTCGTCGGGGAGCTCGATCTTGACGATGGAGGCGGCAGATACCTGTGGGTCCTCGGCGCCCATCACGAACAGTCGCGAAAATCCTGGTTTGCGCCCCGGCCCCATATAGACAACCTGCGCCCCCTTAATCAGGCCGCGCGCCTCCAAATCAATCCGTTTTTTCCGATGCTTAAGCGGCAGCTCAATCCCGTCGCAGATCAACGGTTCCCCAGGTAGAAGTTCGTCTTCGGGCGCATCATAGGCCCCGCGGAACGCTTGGATCAATCGAATGCGCGTCGCGTTGCGCCACACCAAAACGGGGGAGCGCGCCATGAGGTCGCTCTCGACCCGCTGGGCCATAACGACACGATCATCCTTTTGGGAAAAATCCTCGATCATGCGTTCAAACGTCTCGAACGTCAGGGCGTCATCGGCCAAGGCGTGGGCCAAATCCAGGATCGGGTTGTCCTGTGTCTGGCGGTGGACACGCGATAGTTCCAGTTTTTTCTTACCCTTGAACTGATCAAAAATCATCTCGCCGGACTGCCCAACTGGGGCAAGCTGCGCAGGATCACCAAACAACACCAAGGTCGGGAAAATCTCGCAGAGATCATCGAATTGCTTTTGATCAAGCATCGAGCTTTCATCGATAAACCCGATATCAAGCGGGTCGTCGCGGCGCTTCCAACCGGTGATAAAATCGGAACCCTTTAGGCCAGCCGCTGCAAGGGCACCCGGAACAGATTTGCTGTTTTGATAAAACGCATGGGCGCGATCCAAGGCCACATCCGTCAGGCCTTCGATCTCGGGGCGATCCCCGCCATCGACAAGCCATTCCGCGATCTTTTCATATTCGGGGTCGTAAACCGGCGTATACAAAATTCGGTGGATCGTCGTCGCGGGCACACCGCGATTGCGCAGGACACTCGCCGCTTTGTTGGTCGGCGCAAGGATGGCAAGGGTGCGTTGATTTCGGTTTTTCTTACCTTCGTAATCGCCCGAAACGATATCAACGCCAGCACTTTCAAGCGCCTCATAAAGCTTTGCAAGCAAAAGGGTTTTACCCGAACCCGCCTTGCCAATAACGGCAATCGCGGTGGATTTTCCATCCCCCATGGGCCGAAGGATTTCGTCCTCGATATCAACCCCCGCGTTGCGCAAAAGGGATGAAACGGTGTCAAAGGCCTCGGCCTGATCGTCGGAGAATGTAATTGCAGGTAAAGCCATGCCACGACCTTATCGCGGCGCGCAGACGGGTGCCAGCGTGATCAGCCGACCTTGGGAAATTTTACGAAATCCCCGAAGGTTCGTTCAAACCAACCCCGTGACACCGCCGGTGCAACGCCCGCCAGACGGCACAGGTTTTGACGCACATCTTCGGAAAACGTCCAACGTCCAACGCTGATGGCATCGCGCCCCTCGCCGCTTGTGCCCAATACCTCGGGAGACCAGCCAAGACGCCGATAGATCCGCACCATGCGCGCATCAAAGACACCAATGGAATGGCGAAGCCCAAGGCCAAGACCCAGTTCACAGCCCGCCAACATTAACGTCGCTGCGACGCGGCCCTCGGCATTGCGGGCCAGACAGAAACGGGTGCATTCCCACGCAGACGGGTCAACAATATGACGTCCGCCCATGATCTGCGAGAAAAAGTCGTTCACCATCACAGGCCCCGTCGTCGGCAAGAACCGCATCGAGCCGCCGTGGCTCCCGTCGTCCTGTTCCCAAATCACATAGAGCGTATCGTCTCCGTCGTATTGATCCACCTCATGGCCGTTCTCATTGATCTGAACATCCCAACCCAGCCGCGTGTGGAACTGATCCGCGCGGTCGGCAAACATCGTGTCGCGCAAAGTCGGATAGTCGTTAAGAGCGTGGCCATAGATGTAGTGGATCATAAAGCGTCCTTTCCTGTAAGTTAGGAAAGACACTAGATAATTTTGGTTAACGCCCGTTAGGACCTGCGAACGGTGCTAGATAAGCAGGAGCCCCCGCGTCATCGCCTGTGCCACCGCATGGGTCGTGTTTGACGCACCCAGCTTGTGGCGGGCCGCCTCAATATATACGCGCAGAGTATGTTCCGAGATGGACAGGTTTTCGGCAGCTTGTGCACGATTGTACCCAAGGGCAAGCAGCGTCAGGGCGTCCTTTTCCCGCGGGCTTAGGGCGCGCGCAGGGGCCAGATCGGTGCCGTTTTCGATTTCCAACGCCTTTTGATTGATGAAATGCGAAAGTAGGATCAGATCGGGAATATGCTCGGCGGCGTAACGCTCCCACTGATCGTCGTTTGCCTTGTGGTTGATTGTAAAAAGGGCGAATTGACCGCTTGGACCGCGAATTGGGACGGACACCCCTTGATTGCCAATCCCTGCGCTCACGGCCTCACCCAGAAACGCGCGAGCGGATTTTCCCGACCAATCAAGTTGCTTCCATTCGACGGGGTGGAACCGCTGATAGCACCCAGTCACAACCGGATCGACACGAGACAAATCTTCGTCAATGTAATGATTCACCCACTTTTCGTCATAGGTAAGAGCGGCGTATTGTTCACCTGTAGAATTAACAGAATGATACACAAGATGATCGACCTCATAGAGATCGCGCAGGTTCACAACAGCGTCGTTTAACGCTTCAAGAGTGTCTATCTGCTCCAGATGGTGAATAAAAGTTTCCAACCGCTTGCGCATCGGTGTGGGGTATCTCCAGTTCGCTAGGTTCGTGCTTCAGGATATCCTGACGCGCGATTTCCTTGGTCTCCACCAATTGCCTTACGAGGTCTGACAATTCGTTTTCTTCGGCGAATGTCTTTAGGTCCGCGAGGACATCGAGTATCCAATCGTTCTTCATGAATGAGTCTCTTTCTGAGTGGTTAACGAACTATTAACACAACCATAGCACGAGGCGTATTTTCGTAAAATTCGCGCTTTTCTACTCCCCAAAAATAGTGAGGTGACGAATTCTAACCATTTGGAAACAAATAAACGCACCCCAAACGCAAACCGCCCCGCCTTGATCGGGACAAGGCGGGGCGGCATGTTGAGGGGATTCGCGTGGAATTACCCTTCGAGGACCTCTTCAAGTGTACGCAAACCGGCGCGTGGGGACTGGACCAAAAGCGCCATATTGCCCGGTTTGTGCTCATTACGTAGCATCTTCGTATGCGCCTCTGGATTGTCTGCCCAAGCGAAAACTTCGCTCATGCAGGGGTCGAGACGACGCTCACACATCAACTTATTCGCGGCAGAGGCTTGCTGAAGGTGGGCAAAGTGGCTGCCTTGGATGCGCTTTTGGTTCATCCAAACATAGCGGGCATCCATGGTCAGATTGAAACCAGATGTACCGGCACAGATCACGATCATGCCGCCCTTTTTACAAACAAAGGTCGACACGGGGATCGTCGCTTCGCCTGGGTGCTCGAACACCATGTCCACATTTACACCCTTGCCAGTGATGTCCCAAATGGCTTTGCCGAACTTGCGAACCTCATTGAACCATTCTTTGTATTCTGGGCTATTCACGGTTGGAAGCTGTCCCCAACAGTTAAAGTCCTTGCGGTTAATCACACCTTTTGCACCAAGGCCCATCACGAATTCACGCTTGTCTTCGTCGGAAATCACCCCGATCGCATTGGCCCCTGCAGTATTGATCAACTGGATCGCATAAGACCCAAGACCGCCGGACGCGCCCCAAACCAAAACGTTCTGCCCTGGCTTAAGCTCGTGTGGGTGATGGCCAAACAACATGCGATATGCCGTCGCCAACGTCAGTGTGTAACAAGCGGATTCTTCCCAAGTCAGGTGCTTTGGACGTGGCATCAGTTGCTGTGCTTGAACCCGCGTGAACTGGGAAAACGACCCATCCGGTGTCTCGTAACCCCAAATACGCTGTGATGCAGAATACATCGGATCGCCGCCATTACAGGCCTCGTCGTCGCCGTCATCTTGGTTGCAATGCACAACCACTTCGTCGCCAACTTTCCAACGGGTTACCTTGCTCCCTACGGCCCAAACGATGCCGGACGCATCAGAACCGGCGATGTGATAGTCCTGATTGTGCACGTCAAATGGCGAAATCGGAACGCCGCGGCCGGCCCAAACACCATTGTAATTAACACCCGCCGCCATAACGAGAACCAAAACCTCGTTTGAATCGATCTCGGGCGTATCAACCACCTCAAGCTCAAAGCTTTTGTCTGGGTCGCCATGGCGTTCACGACGGATCGCCCATGCATGCATTTGTTGCGGAACATGCCCCATAGGAGGCATTTCACCCACATTATAAAGGTCTTTCTTCGGCGCGTCGTAGGCCACTGCCGTCTCGTTGGTATCCAAAGCCATGTGATCCTCCATAGGAATGCTGCGACGCAGAATCGCGTCTTCCTAGAAGGAGTACAAATGCAAAAGTAATTTTGCAACCTATTTTGTGCAATTTTTGTAATTTAATTACTTTTAGAGTTTTCACCCGCGAAAAACTGCGAGACGGACGCAGCATAAAACTGCAGTACCCCCCGCTCTGCTTCGTTAACCGTGAACATTTTGTCCTGCTGGCTCAAAATGCCTCGGCGGTACAAAATTCTCAGCCCAAGCTGAACGGAGAATTCAACATCGTCATTGGGCAGATGCAGACAGGCGCTTTGGCTGCGCAATCTATCAACCTCGGCGCGGGCCAATAGATGGATTTCGCTCCGTGACACAGGTCGCGATTGGTCCGACATGATGGACGCGATCAAAGGAACAGGTAGAATTGGAACCGCCTCGCTCATGCGCGCCATAAGGGTTTCTCCGAGTTTCTCGGCACGTCGATCCGCGACCGCACGCAGCGAAAGCGGCCGCCCATAACACATGCTGGCCCCGCCAAACCGGTGGAACCGCCCTTGGAGCGCATTGCGCAACTGGCGCAACAAAAATCCAATCGCATCAAAAAGGCGGAACCGGAATCTGCGTTCGTCTTTGTCAGCAGCCTCAAGCAAAACGCGATCCTCAAGAATCCGATCATAATTGAGCCCAACGGGAATAAAGACCACATCCTTATCGCCTTCGGGGTCAAAGTTGTTGATCACATAGCTCAGCAATCCAAGCTTGGCCGGCGCCAATTTACCGTCCAAAGACAGGCCCCCCTCGGGGAAAAACGCCTGTGTCACACCCGCGTTGGTGGCCATTTGGACATAGCGTGCAAGAACACGGCGATAGAGCTGATTGCGCGAGCGCCGCCGGATAAAATACGCACCGGTCGCGCGAATAAGCCCCTGAAAGGGCCACACCCGCGCCCACTCCCCCACAGCATAGGACAGCGCGGACCGCTTGGCCGCAAGATATGTCACCAGAACATAGTCCATATTGGAGCGATGATTCATGACGAATATCACCGTTGCATCGGGGTCGATCCCTTCGACGGCCTCTTGATCGACATATCCCAAGCGCACGCGAAACAGGCTTCGGGATAACAACATTGCCGCCCGCGTCGCAAAGCCAAAATACGCCGTCGCACTAAAGGCGGGAACGATTTCGCGCGCGTATCGTTTTGCGGATTCAAACGCGACGTTTTCTGGCACACCCTCGTCACGGGCATGTTTGGCAATTGCCCCAGCAACGGCTGGATCATAGATCAAACGTTGGATCATGTCATGACGCCGCGCGAGCTTGAACGGCTGGATCGGACGTTCAAGGCGCGCATTTAGGCGGGCGACAACCCGCTCCATGCGACGGCGAAAAAACCAGCGCACCGAGGGAACCAAGACACGATCAATCGCCGATACGGTCGCAAAGATGACAATGAGTGTGACGAGCCACACAGGAAGAGCAAGAGTTTCAAACATACCGCAAACTGACAGAAAACCTCGGAAAGGTAAATCATACTGCAATGCAGCAATTGATATTGACAGGATAATTTAATTACTGCAAAAGTCTATCTAACGTAATTTAGTTGCCACTGGAAATCAAAATGACCGAAGCGCGCGCCACAAAAACCGATCGCCCCTGGCTGTTCCGTACATATGCAGGCCACTCGACCGCCACGGCGTCGAACGCGCTCTATCGTAACAACCTCTCCAAAGGCCAAACTGGGCTTTCTGTTGCGTTCGATCTGCCCACCCAAACTGGCTACGATAGCGATCATGAATTGGCGCGCGGCGAGGTCGGCAAAGTGGGCGTTCCCGTCGGCCATCTGGGCGACATGCGCACGCTGTTCAAAGATATCCCGTTGGAAAAGATGAACACGTCGATGACGATCAACGCGACCGCGCCTTGGCTTCTTGCGCTCTATATTGCGGCCGCCGAGGAACAGGGGGCCGACACATCGGCGCTGCAGGGGACGGTCCAAAACGACATCATCAAGGAATACCTGTCGCGCGGCACCTATGTGTGCCCACCCGAACCGTCGCTTCGGATGATTACGGATGTGGCTGCCTATACGCGTGAGCATCTTCCGAAATGGAACCCGATGAACGTGTGTTCGTACCACTTGCAAGAAGCCGGCGCGACGCCAGAAGAGGAGCTAGCGTTTGCCCTCGCCACAGCGATTGCGGTACTTGATGATCTGAAGAACAAGGTCCCTGCGGACAAGTTTCCAGCGATGGTCGGGCGGATTTCGTTCTTTGTAAATGCGGGGATTCGGTTCGTGACCGAATTGTGCAAAATGCGCGCCTTTGTTGAATTGTGGGACGAGATTACCCGCGAACGCTATGGCGTTGAGGATCCGAAATTCCGTCGCTTTCGCTATGGGGTGCAGGTCAACAGCCTCGGCCTTACCGAGCAGCAACCCGAGAACAACGTGTATCGCATTCTGATCGAGATGCTTGCCGTGACCCTGTCGAAAAATGCCCGTGCCCGTGCGGTGCAATTGCCCGCTTGGAACGAGGCGCTTGGACTTCCGCGGCCTTGGGATCAACAATGGTCGCTTCGGATGCAACAGATCATGGCCTATGAAACCGACCTGCTGGAATTCGACGACCTGTTTGACGAAAACCCCGCCGTGACCCGCAAGGTCGAGGCGCTCAAGGTTGGTGCACGTGCCGAGATCGCCGCGATTGATAAAATGGGTGGCGCTGTTGGCGCGATTGAATACATGAAATCCCGTTTGGTCGAAAGCAACGCCAAACGTATTTCCAAGATCGAGACCCGCGAAACCACAGTTGTTGGTGTGAACCGCTGGACCGAAGCCGCCGAGAGCCCGCTCACCTCGGGCGAAGATGCGATTATGGCAGCAGATCCCAAGGCCGAGGCCGACCAGATCGAGCGCCTCACGCAGTGGCGCGCGGCGCGAGATAACACCCGTGTTAAAGCCGCCCTCGCCGCACTTCGCAACGCAGCAAAGACGGGTGAGAACGTCATGCCCGCATCCATCGAATGTGCACGGTCCGGAGTTACGACTGGCGAATGGGGCGATGTTATTCGGTCCGTCTTTGGCCAGTACCGCGCGCCGACGGGTGTCAGCAACGCCCCATCGAACCAGACCGAGGGGCTTGATGATATTCGAGCCGAGGTTGCACGTGTATCGCAAGCGCTTGGGCGACCTGTTCGGTTCCTTGTTGGCAAGCCTGGCCTTGATGGTCATTCAAACGGTGCCGAACAAATCGCGACGCGCGCGCGTGATTGCGGCATGGACATCACCTATGACGGCATTCGCCTGACTCCTGCCGAGCTCATCTCGTCCGCGCGTGACAAGGATGTCGATGTAATCGGTTTGTCCATTCTGTCGGGGTCGCATATCGCCCTTCTCGAAGACCTGATGGCCCAGCGAAAAGATGCTGGTTTGACCCATATTCCCGTGATCGCAGGCGGGATCATTCCAAATGACGACGCTGATCGGCTGTTGAAATTGGGCGTTTCCAAAATCTATACCCCCAAAGATTTTGAGCTAAACACCATCATGTCTGACATCGCCACACTGGTCGACCCGACGTAAGACGAAGGTCTTTCAGGGCAATCAGAATACTGGACGGCTTGCACAGCCTGTCCAGTCGGTTCAATGTTGTCCAAACTAGTATTGGAGACATAGATGACGATCCACATTGGCGCGCAACCTGGCGACATCGCCGAAACCGTTCTGCTTCCTGGGGACCCGTATCGGGCAAAATGGGCGGCCGAGACATTCCTTGAGGATGTGAAGCTTGTGAACGAAGTTCGCGGGATGCTCGGTTTTACCGGGACGTACAAAGGCAACCGCGTGACCATTCACGGATCGGGCATGGGCATGCCAAGCCTGTCGATTTATGTGAATGAGCTGATCAAGGACTATGGCGCCAAGACATTAATCCGCATTGGATCATGCGGCGGGATGCAGAACAGCGTTGGCATCCGCGACATCATCTTGGGCATGGCGGCCACCACATTGTCGACCCCGTCCCGCGGGATTTTCAAGGATATGAATTTCGCGCCGACTGCCGACTTTGATCTGCTTCACAAAGCATACCACGCCGCCGAGGCAAAGGGCGCCAAGACCCATGTCGGCAACATATATTCCTCCGACGTGTTCTATGACGAACGCCCTGACCTGAACGAACAAATGGTGCGCCACGGCGTTCTTGGCGTCGAAATGGAAGCAGCCGAATTGTATAACCTTGCGGCGCGTCATTCCGTGCGTTCCTTGGCGGTTCTTACGGTATCCGACCACCTTCTGACCGGCGAGGCACTTCCGTCAGACCAACGCGAGAAAAGCTTTGGCGACATGGTCGAAGTAGCGCTTGAGGCGGCCTTTGCCTAAATGAAAAAGGCCAAGCGTTGATGAAACGCTTGGCTTTGAATTTTCTGATCTGCGGCTGAATTACAGCGCGCGATCCACCATCATCTTCTTGATAGAACCGATTGCCTCAGCAGGGTTAAGACCCTTTGGACATGTTTTTGCACAGTTCATAATTGTGTGACAGCGGTACAGCTTGAACGGATCCTCAAGATCGTCCAGACGTTCGCCGGTCGCCTCATCGCGGCTATCGATGATCCAGCGGTATGCGTGAAGCAAGGCTGCTGGCCCGAGGTAGCGATCGCCATTCCACCAGTAGGATGGGCAGGACGTGGAACAACATGCACACATCACACATTCATACAGACCATCAAGTTTTTTGCGATCATCGATGGACTGCTTCCACTCTTTTGCTGGGCGGTTTGTCTTGGTTTCGAGCCAAGGCATAACCGACGCGTGCTGGGCGTAAAAGTGCGTCAGATCAGGGATAAGGTCCTTGATCACTGGCATGTGCGGTAGTGGGTAAATCTTGATGTCGCCGGTCACTTCATCGTGGCCATATGTACAGGCCAGCGTGTTGATGCCACCGATGTTCATCGCACAGGATCCACAGATCCCTTCGCGACAGGAACGACGGAACGTCAATGTCGGGTCAATCTCGGATTTGATTTTGATCAGAACGTCCAAAACCATCGGACCACAGGTGTCCATATCCACGAAATACGTGTCAACCGCAGGGTTTTTACCATCGTCAGGATTCCAGCGATAAATCTGGACCTTGCGTAGGTTTGTTGCGCCTTCGGGTTTGGGCCATGTTTTGCCCGTCGTCATTTTCGAATTCTTAGGGAGCGTAAGTTGAACCATCTGCGTCTCCTCCTATTCTATAGTGAAAGCAGGCCGAGGCCGTTGCTTGCGATGCAATTAAGCGTACCGGTGCGTTGTGCGATATTGAGAACCGTGGACACGTCATCCGCCGTCACACCCGTCACCGCAGCCTTGGCCAGCGATACGATTTCGGGAGTCTCGGCGTTATCGACAACGCATTCGGCCAGTGGCTCTGCGTTGACGGCTGGGAACTGATCTTCGACCACAGTGGTGATCACGCCAGTTGCCGTATCGCGCAGGGCGGTATCCGCCGCGTCCGTCGCCACGTCACATGCTGAAACCAGCAATACAGACGCGACAACACATGTTTTCAATCCAAAACGCATCATTAGAACGTCCGTGCCTTTGGTGCGATTTGGGCTTGGCTGATGCCACCTTCTTCTTCGGTGGTCAGTGTATCCAAAACAACCGCACGATAGCTTAGGTCGACTTTTTCGTTGTCGACACGTGCAATCGTGTGCTTGCGCCAGTTCACATCGTCACGCTCGGCGTAATCTTCGTGGGCGTGGGCACCGCGGGATTCTTTGCGGGCTTCGGCACCAACGATGGTCGCCATCGCGTTTGGCATAAGGTTACCAAGTTCCAATGTTTCCATCAGATCAGAGTTCCAAACCATAGAGCGGTCCGTCACTTTGATGTTTGGCAATTTCGCAGCGATAGAGGTCATCTTTTCGACACCCTCTTGCAATGTCTTATCTGTACGGAACACAGCCGCGTCAGATTGCATTGTTTTCTGCATTTCAAGACGAAGCTCAGCCGTTGAGATGTCACCATCTGCATGGCGTGTCGCGTCGAAACGATCAAGCGCCTTATCGATAGACGCCTGTGGCATCACTGGGTTTGCTTTGTTTGGATCAACCACGTCACCGGCACGGATCGCAGCGGCGCGACCGAACACAACAAGGTCGATCAAGGAGTTCGATCCAAGACGGTTCGCACCGTGAACAGAGGCACAACCCGCCTCGCCCACAGCCATAAGGCCCGGAACAACGGCGTTTTCGTCTTCTGCGGTTGGGTTCAGAACCTCACCGAAGTAGTTCGTCGGAATACCGCCCATGTTATAGTGAACCGTTGGGATCACAGGGATCGGCTCTTTGGTCACGTCAACGCCGGCAAAGATTTTCGCGCTTTCGGAAATACCAGGAAGACGCTCGGCCAATGCCTCAGGTGGAAGGTGGTTGAGGTTAAGGAAGATGTGATCGCCCTCGGCGCCAACACCGCGACCTTCGCGAATTTCCATTGTCATCGAACGAGACACATAGTCGCGTGGCGCAAGGTCTTTGTAGGTCGGCGCGTAACGTTCCATGAAACGTTCGCCTTCGGAGTTGGTGAGGTAACCACCTTCGCCGCGCGCACCCTCGGTGATCAAACAGCCAGAGCCGTAGATGCCAGTTGGGTGGAACTGAACGAATTCCATATCCTGAAGCGGTAGGCCCGCACGGGCCACCATGCCGCCACCGTCACCGGTACAGGTGTGTGCAGACGTCGCAGAGAAATACGCACGGCCGTAACCACCAGTGGCCAGAACAACCATCTTGGCGCTGAACAGGTGAAGCGTACCATCGTCAAGCTTCCAGCACATAACGCCAGTACATTCGCCATCGTCATTCATGATCAGATCAAGCGCGAAGTACTCGATATAGAACTCAGCACCCTGTTTTAGGGACTGACCGTATAGCGTGTGAAGGATCGCGTGACCGGTACGGTCAGCCGCCGCACAGGTACGCTGAACGGGTGGGCCTTCGCCGAATTCGGTGGTGTGACCGCCAAACGGACGCTGGTAAATTTTACCTTCTTCGGTACGCGAGAACGGAACACCATAGTGCTCAAGCTCGTAAACCGCTTTGGGGGCTTCGCGAGCAAGGTATTCCATCGCATCGGTGTCGCCCAACCAGTCAGAGCCCTTAACAGTGTCATACATGTGCCACTGCCAGTTGTCCGGACCCATGTTGGACAAGGACGCCGCGATGCCGCCCTGCGCCGCAACAGTGTGCGAACGTGTTGGGAAAACTTTGGTCACACAGGCCGTTTTCAGACCCTGTTCAGCCATGCCAAGCGTCGCACGAAGACCCGCGCCACCAGCACCGACAACAACCACGTCATATTCGTGGGTTTCATATTCATATGCAGCCATGATTGAGGCTCCTTATAGCGCGATGCGCGCGATGGCGAAAACGCCAGTCGCAGCAATCGCATAGCTGAGAAGAGTAACAGAGATCAGCGCGATCTTGAGGTTGGTGCCGTACACGTAGTCCTCAAGCATAATGGACGCGCCGCCCTTGAAGTGGACCATGCTGACAACGATTGTCAGGGCCGCAACAATCGCAGGGAATGGACGCGCGAAATATTCAACGACCTCTGCGTGTGGGGCGCCAAGCATTGGGCCAAATGTAAAGATGAACAATGGAACAAGGATCGCCAGCGCAACGCTGGAAACCATCATGTGCCAGTGGTGCTCTGTGCCGGTTTTCGCAGAACCACGGCCCGTCGCACGTTTGCGGTCAGTAAGATAAGACATGCGTATGACCTCTTAGATTACGATGACGGTGAAAACCGTCAAAACAAGGGAGCCACCGATAACGGCATAGGCGATTTTCTGAGCGGTTGGGATATCCAAACCCTTAAGGGTCGTGTCCCACCAAAGGTGACGAAGACCAGCACAGAAATGGTACCAAACAGCCCAAAGCGAGCCGAACATCACAAGGTCGCCAAACCAAGATGTGATAATGCCATCGGCCAACGCAAAGCTCTCTGCGCCAGTCGAAGCCGCCAAGAACCACCAAACGATCAAGATCGACGCAACAAGCAAGGCGTTGCCGGTGATGCGTGTAAAAATCGACGTCATGGACGTGAACTGTGGTTTATAAATAGTGATATGTGGAGATAGCGGCCGGTTGCCCCTGTTTACATCTGCCATGGGTTCATCCTTTCAGGATATCTGCCTTTGTACAATTTGGAATTATTCATAACGGAGTTTGGCCAAGAGTCACCTATTTAGACCTAAAAATTCGTATAGTTTGGGCGCTAACTTGGAAAAAATTGCCGTTTGTGATCACGAATTTTTATAGTGTGATCACAAATTAACAAGGTGCGCTTCTTTTTATGGCGCACCCTGATTTCCGACTATTTTAGTACAGAACTGGCCATTTTTCCATTGATTCACCTATTGAGGCATCAAAGCCCAATAGTCCAAATCAAGCAAAACATCCGGCGTGTACTTGCCATTATCATCGCGAAGCGGCCCCATTTTGGCCGATGTCGCCACAAGGCGAAGACGGGCGGCGCCAACCCCTGGCGCCGATGTCGGAGCACGATCAAGAACCTCGGTCCATGCGCGAACGGTATCCCCTGAAAAGCACGGGTTCGCATGTGCGCCGCCGTTTATTCCAACGATCATTTGCGCATTTGCCATGCCATTAAACGAAAGCGCCCGCGCCATCGAAATCACGTGACCGCCATAGATCAGACGTCGCCCGTCAGGCCGGTTGGTGGCATCGAAATGGACCTTGGCTGTATTCTGCCAAAGACGCGTGGCCAGCATGTGTTCGGCCTCTTCTATGGTGACGCCATCCACGTGGTCGATGATCTCGCCCACCTCGTAATCCCCCCAACGGTGGGCATCGCCAGCGGCGGTGAAATCGTAATCGGTAAAGTCCAATCCGTCCGGCACAATCAAGTCTTCAGCGGCCAACGCCGGCGCAAGGTCAGGAATCACTGGCGTGGGTGCAGGCGCATCAAGATTTCTCTTTTTCACCATGACCCAACGGACATAGGACAGCACGTCTTGGCCATGCTGGTTTGTGCCAACGGTACGGACCCAGACCACACCGGATTTCCCGTTTGAATTCTGCTTCACCCCGATCACCTCAGAACGCGAAGACAGGGTATCGCCTACATAGACAGGGGCCAGAAAACGGCCCTCGGCATAGCCAAGGTTCGCGACGGCGTTCAATGAAACATCAGGAACCGTTTTGCCGAACACCGTGTGAAACGTGATCAGATCATCCATCGGCGACGAAGCAAGGCCGCAACGGCGGGCGAATTCATCGGACGAGGCAAGCGCGTGGCGCGCCGGATAGAGCGCATGATACAGCGCGCGTTCGCCCCCAGACAGGGTACGAGGCACTGCATGTTCGATCACATCACCTACATTATAGTCTTCGAAAAATCGTCCCGCCGTCGTTTTCATTTAGTACTCTCCGAGTTTGGTCTCCCGCGTGTATATCTCGCCTTCGACCTCTTTTGTGACCGCTTGGGCGGCGCGCATTATTCCTTTGGCCGCATCAAACGCATATGAAGGTGAGCCATGCAGAGACCAGCCCTTGTTCAGGGCGTCGGTCACGCGGTGGCAAAAATCTGATGTGTCGTCTTCGGTGATATAACGATAGAGCTTCATGGCGTTATCCTTTGCTGAATTTCGCCCTGACCCTGTCGCGTTTACCACCCAAGTTCAAGCCCCTCGCCTAGCTGGCAAGCGCCGCGATGGCCGCGACCTTAGCAAGGGTTGCACGTGCGGTGACGACATGGAGGTTCTCTACGATCGCACCGTCAACGACGGCGACGCCTTCACCGCTGGCCAGTGCTGCCTCGAAGGCTTCGATTTGACGTTTGGCCAAATCGATCTCATCGTCGGATGGGGCAAAGGCAGCGTTGGCAATCGGCAGTTGAAGCGGATGAATCAGCGTCTTTCCGTCAAACCCCATGTCGCGCCCTTGGGTGCATTCGTGAGTCAGACCGTCGTCGTCGCGAAACGCATTATATACACCGTCGATTGCGGCGATCCCTGTGCTACGGGCCGCCAAAAGACACATTTGTAAGGACGTCAGCATAGGCATGCGATCTTTATGATAACGACACCCCAGATCCTTGGCTAAATCATTCGTGCCCATCACAAAGCCCTGCATCTGTGGGTGCTCTGCAAGCGCTGCCGCGTTCATCACACCGCGCGGCGTTTCCATCATCGCCCAAAGCGGCACATCCCCAACGATGGCCCCAAGCGCATCAAGTTGATCGGTGGTTTCAACCTTGGGCAAGAGAACCGCGTCGATGTCACAGCCTTGGATCGCCTCGGCGTCGGCCTGACCCCATTCGGTATCAAGCCCATTGATCCGAACGATCTTGGTCCGCACCCCATAGTCATTATCGGCAAGCGCTTGAACCAGCAGGTCGCGCGCCGCGACTTTTTCGTCTGGGCTGACCGCGTCTTCGAGATCAAAAATGATCGCGTCAGTTTCTAACGTTGCTGCTTTCACAAGCGCGCGCGCCTTGGAAGCAGGAATATAAAGGACGGACCTTAGGGGGCGTTCTGACGACATTTTTGATTCACTCCGCAATAATATATCAAATACATCACTCAAAACGCACTTATTGGCAAGTAATAAATTGCCGCAGCGCAGAAAAATAATCCGTCCGCCATGTTAACCACATTTTTCAACCTCTATGCGCAGACTAAAGAGACAAAAGGCCCTGCCATCCTTTCGCCCTTGATCAGTAAGCGTCGCATCCATGGCAGGAAATGCATGATGCGCGCCCCAGAACAGAGCAAAGACATGAACAAACAATTCATATTCGGCGCAGCAATGGGCGCCATCCTTATCGCAACGCAACCCCTTTATGCGAACGGACGTCCCTGCGGCGAACGCGAAAAGATCATCGCAGACCTCGCCAACAACCACGGGGAAACACGCCAATCCATCGGGCTTGGCCTAAATAACGTTGTTATCGAGACATTCGCATCGGAAGAAACCGGCAGTTGGACAATCCTTGCGACAACGCCCGCTGGGCGCAGCTGCCTTGTGGCCAACGGCGTTGCGTTTGAGGCCGCGAACGACCCATTTGTTCCGACGAAAAACGACGCCTAGGTCAGACCGTCGAAAATGAGTTTTACACCCGTGATCACGAGTAAAACATAGGTGAGCGCAAAGAACACCCGATCAGGGATCTTGTGGTGTGCGCGCACCCCGATCCAAACGCCAAGCATCGCGAAGGGAAACAACAGCACATCCGCCTTCATGGTCTCGAGCGTGAAAAGCCCAAGGAACACATATGGGACGACCTTGGCCGCATTGAGAACCCAAAACACGATGGCCTGCGTCGCATGATAGGATGTCTTGGTCATATCCTTTGACAACAGATAGACGGCGACGGGCGGACCGCCTGCGTGGCTGATAAAGCTGGTCAACCCTCCGAGGGCGCCGAATACCACACCCACCCATGGCCGATCTGCACGCACTGCGCCAATGCGTCCCAATCCCTGAAGAATGCGATAAAGAACAAAGCCAAGCGCCACGATCCCGATCAAGACCCGCAACATGTCATCATCCGCATAGCTATAGATCGCCATTCCGACCAGAGTTCCTGGCACGGATCCCCACAACAAAATTTTCACAGACGGCCAATCCCACTGCTTCCAATAGGACCGGACACTGGTCACATCCATGATCAAAAGCAGCGGCAACATCAGCCCCACAGCAAAGGCCGGAGGCACAGCAACGGCCAGAATCGGAGCCGCCGCAAAGCCCAAAGCGCCACCAAAGCCCCCCTTAGACATACCCGCCAATATCACCGCCGGTATTGCCCAAAGGAAAAAGTGAAGATCAAAAACCATGTACAGCCTGCCCATTCCTAGTGATATTTGGCCAATTTTGCGCAATGTTAACGCAAACATTAGCTCTGCTTAATTTTTCCGCGCCGCGGCGGACTTGCGCTACTAAGGCAATAGCGCTAGCAATCGCAACAACGAAAACCAATCGGAGTTCTATCCATGGCACGACCCAAAATTGCCCTTATCGGCGCTGGCCAAATCGGCGGCACCCTTGCACACCTCGCAGCATTGAAAGAATTGGGCGACGTCGTTCTATTCGACATCGCAGACGGCGTGCCACAAGGCAAGGCTCTTGATATCGCGGAATCTGGCCCATCTGAAGGCTTCGACGCAGCAATGCTCGGCACCACAGATTACGCCGACATCGCAGGCGCAGACGTTGTTATCGTAACTGCTGGCGTTCCACGCAAACCAGGCATGAGCCGCGACGATCTTCTCGGCATCAACCTTAAGGTTATGAAATCCGTTGGCGAAGGCATCGCAGCAAACGCCCCAGACGCATTCGTTATCTGTATCACAAACCCGCTTGATGCGATGGTTTGGGCACTTCGCGAATTCTCTGGCCTTCCACACGAAAAAGTATGCGGCATGGCCGGCGTTCTTGACTCTGCGCGCTTCCGTCACTTCCTTGCGACTGAATTCGACGTATCCATGAAGGACGTGACAGCGTTCGTTCTTGGCGGCCACGGCGACACCATGGTTCCACTTGAGCGTTATTCGACTGTTGCTGGTGTTCCATTGCCTGACCTTGTGGAAATGGGCTGGACCACACAAGAGAAACTGGACGCGATCGTTCAGCGTACACGTGATGGCGGCGCGGAAATCGTTGGTCTTCTTAAGACTGGTTCTGCGTTCTACGCGCCTGCGACATCTGCAATCGAGATGGCAGAAGCATACCTTAAAGACCAAAAACGCGTTCTTCCATGTGCGGCCTATGTTGACGGCGCACTTGGCCTAGAAGGCATGTACGTTGGTGTTCCAACTGTGATCGGCGCCGGTGGCGTTGAGCGCGTTCTAGACATCAAAATGAACAAAGACGAGCAAGCCATGTTCGACAAATCTGTCGACGCGGTTAAAGGCCTTGTGGCTGCTTGTAAGGGCATCGACGGTTCCTTGGCATAAGCGCCAACCACCGACCCAAGTGATTAAGGCAACCTGTTTCGCGACAGGTTGCCTTTTTTGTTTACGCGACGGCTTTAACTCTTGCCGTTTTCTTGACTGGTGTCCGAAGTCTGCGTGTCTTCGGAACCGACACACCATCCCGCTCAAGCAACATCTCGATATCTGATGCAACTTTGGTATAGCGGCTCGCAATTTCACGATCGAAGGCCTCGGGTGAAAGATCAACCGCGTCCAACAACCCATATTGCGAAAGCGCCTCGGAAATCCGCTTCGTCATATCGATCTCTTTGCAAAGACCGAGGTCGCTAAGACGCGCAAGGTGTTCACGCGGGGAGGTCTTCAAATCATCATGCATGTCGGACAAGGCAAGACGTGGATCCTCTTGCCGCCGCAGGTAATTCAGCTGGGCAACCCGATCCGCGCCAAGGATTTTTTTGTCAAATCCGGTGCGATGCGCCATGATCATCAGGTATTTTGCGCACCAATGCACCTTGGTAATCCCGTCGAAATGCAGCAACTGAATATTCTGGGCGCCCCATTCAACCAATTTTTCCTTCACCTTGCCTGGGCTGCGGGCTGCGTGCACGCCGGGCACAATGTTACGACCAGTACGCACAAACGATTTACCAGAAACGTGGCCTGACACACCGCGCGGCGCAATTGCCGCGAGTGGGTGGTCTGGATTAACCAAGCCGCCCCCAAGCGTCGAAACCTTGGCTGGCACAGGTTTTCGGAATGCGCCATCAAAGATCGTTTTTCGCGCCTTGCCCTTAACGTGAACCCGTTCAAGGTTCGGAACGCGGATAAAATCTACGGTTTCCGGCGTCGCCTTCAGGATACGTTCAACCGGCAGGTCCGAAATGATGTATTCATCGACGTCGGCATGAAGCAGCCAATCCGCTTCGGATGTCCGGTAAGCTTGGTAAACGTTCTGAATTTGACGCTTCACCAGATTGGTCGACCGTTTGGTCCCGCGAACGTTTTTCCAATAGTCCGCATCACAGAGCTGGACACGCACACCGGGCATACCCTCGAGGAGGGCTTGGGTTTGTGGTTGTGGTGCATCCAAAAAAATAAACACTTCTTTCGCACCAATAGAAAGATAGTAACTCGCAAAAGAGACAACCAAAGCAGTAGGCTCAAGAACCGTTGCGCAGATGCTCCAAGACGGAGTCCCCGCGGTCATTTTCTCAAGATATTTCATAATATCACCTGTATTTTTGTGCTCGTTTTTTTATTATTGAATCACTTTTAACTCAAAATTAGCTAATTTTCTAGTTTCCAGTTGAACTGCCAAAACAACGGCGAATCTTGTGACGGATATGTCAATGCTCGTTTTGTGATCACACAAAAAATACTTGTGATCACAAAGTGCGGTTTTTTCCGACTAAAATGTATTTTGCACGTTAAAACGCTTTTTTAACTGCTCCCGTGCGTGTTTACTCCGCAAGAGAGCAAGAACGAGGGAAAGTTCCATGAACATCCACGAATACCAAGCGAAGGCACTCCTTCGCGAATACGGCGCACCGGTTTCAGAAGGTCGCGCGGTACTTAAGGCCGAAGACGCGAAAGCGGCTGCAGGCGAAATGGACGGCCCACTGTGGGTTGTTAAGGCGCAGATCCACGCTGGTGGTCGCGGCAAAGGTACATTTAAAGAAGCCGAAGCTGGTGAAAAGGGTGGCGTTCGCCTTGCCTTCTCCGTTGCAGAAGCAGAAGAGCACGCAAAGGCGATGCTCGGCCGTACACTTGTCACACACCAAACTGGTCCAGCTGGCAAACAGGTTAACCGCATCTACATCGAAGATGGTTCTGACATCGAAACAGAACTATACCTCGCGCTGTTGGTTGATCGCGTAACGTCCCGCATTTCATTCGTATGTTCCACCGAAGGCGGCATGGACATCGAAGAAGTAGCGGCATCCACACCAGAAAAGATCCTATCTTTCTCTGTTGATCCTGCGACTGGCTACCAGCCATACCACGGCCGCCGCGTTGCATTCGCGCTTGGCCTAGAAGGCGCGCAGATCAAACAGTGTGTTGCGCTTATGGGCAACCTATACCGTGCTTTCGTTGAGAAAGACATGGAGATGCTCGAAATCAACCCACTTATCGTTCTTGAGAAAACTCTCGACCTTAAAGTGCTTGATGCCAAAGTTTCCTTCGACGGCAACGCGATCTATCGCCACGCTGACATCGCCGCACTTCGCGACGAAACAGAAGAAGACGCAAAAGAGCTCGAAGCTTCTAAGTTCGACCTAAACTACATCGCCCTAGACGGCGAAATCGGTTGTATGGTGAACGGCGCGGGTCTTGCGATGGCCACTATGGACATCATCAAACTCTACGGTGCTGAGCCAGCGAACTTCCTCGACGTAGGTGGCGGCGCGACCAAAGAGAAAGTAACCGAAGCGTTCAAGATCATTACATCTGATCCAAACGTTAAAGGTATCCTTGTTAACATCTTCGGCGGCATCATGCGTTGTGATGTTATCGCAGAAGGCGTTATCGCAGCCGTAAAAGAAGTGGGCCTTCAGGTTCCATTGGTTGTACGCCTCGAAGGTACCAAAGTCGAAGAAGGC
Organism: uncultured Halocynthiibacter sp.; assembly: GCA_947503035.1. Lineage (GTDB taxonomy): Bacteria > Pseudomonadota > Alphaproteobacteria > Rhodobacterales > Rhodobacteraceae > CANNCD01. The sequence continues at coordinate 132,070 of CANNCD010000004.1, read as the reverse complement.
AAAGCCATCATCAACAACTCTGATGTTGACGTGATCGCAGCTGATGACCTCAAAGACGGTGCAGAAAAAATCGTTAAAGCGGTGAAGGGCTAAGATCATGGCAGTTCTAGTAGACGAAAACACAAAAGTAATCTGTCAGGGCCTTACTGGTTCTCAGGGTACATTCCACACCGAGCAAGCGATTGCATACGGCACAAAAATGGTTGGCGGCGTAACACCCGGCAAAGGTGGTCAATCCCACCTGAACCTTCCTGTGTTCAACTCGGTTCACGAAGCAAAGCACGTAACAGAAGCAAACGCATCTGTGATCTACGTTCCTCCGCCCTTCGCGGCTGACTCGATCCTCGAGGCAATCGACGCAGAAATGGAACTTATCATCTGTATCACCGAGGGCATCCCTGTTCTTGATATGATGAAAGTAAAGCGCGCTTTGGTTGACTCCAAATCCCGTCTTATCGGTCCAAACTGCCCAGGTGTGATTACACCAGACGCATGTAAGATCGGTATTATGCCTGGTTCCATCCACAAACGTGGTTCCGTTGGTGTTGTGTCTCGTTCCGGTACATTGACATACGAAGCCGTGAAACAGACATCTGACATCGGCCTTGGCCAGTCTTCCGCTGTTGGTATCGGTGGTGACCCCATCAAAGGCACAGAGCACCTTGACGTGTTGGAAATGTTCCTTGCGGACGACGAAACACAGTCCATCATCATGATCGGTGAAATCGGTGGTTCCGCAGAAGAAGAAGCTGCGCAATTCCTAAAAGACGAAGCAAAGCGTGGCCGTTCTAAGCCAGTTGCTGGCTTTATCGCGGGTCGCACAGCGCCTCCCGGCCGTCGCATGGGCCACGCTGGCGCGATTGTTGCTGGTGGTGTTGGTGACGCGGAAAGCAAGATCGAAGCAATGAAATCTGCTGGTATCATCGTTGCAGACAGCCCAGCCACACTTGGCGAAGCTGTTCTAAAAGCAATCGGCTAATACCAACATTTTGAAATCAACGCCTGCGCCCCGTTTTTGGCGGCGCAGGTTTTAACATACTTAGGTATCGCGATGACAGAACAATCCAATAACGACGTTCTCCACGCCTCAAGCTTTTTGCAGGGGCACAACGCCGAATACATCGAACAGCTCTACGCACAGTATGCCCGCGATCCGAACGCGGTTGATGCGGCGTGGCAGGCGTTCTTTAAGGAGCTTGGCGATGCCGGTTCCGATGTTCAGGCCGAGGCCGCAGGCCCAACGTGGGGGCGCCAAGATTGGCCGCCTGTTCCAAACGATGACCTAACGCAGGCTCTTGACGGTCAATGGGCCGCCGAGCCAGAGAAAGCCGCGAAGAAGATCAAAGAAAAGGCCGCCGAAAAAGGTGTTTCCGTTTCTGACGATCAAGTAAAACGCGCCGTGCTGGATTCCATCCGCGCGATTATGTTGATCCGTGCCTATCGTATCCGTGGCCACCTTGCTGCGAACCTCGATCCATTGGGCATGAAAGAACCAACTGCACATCCCGAACTTGATCCGGCCACATATGGTTTCACGGAAGCCGACATGGACCGTCCGATCTTTATCGACAATGTGCTTGGTCTTCAGATGGCGTCCATTCGCCAAATCGTTGATATCGTAAAACGCACATATTGCGGCACATTTGCCCTGCAATACATGCACATCTCCAACCCAGAAGAAGCGAGCTGGCTCAAGGAACGCATCGAGGGTCTGGGCAAAGAAATCGAATTCACCAAGAACGGCCGCAAAGCCATCCTGAACAAACTTGTTGAGGCCGAAGGCTTTGAGAAGTTCCTGCACGTGAAATACATGGGCACCAAACGTTTCGGTCTTGATGGCGGCGAGAGCCTCATTCCGGCGATGGAGCAGATCATCAAACGTGGTGGCCAGCTGGGTGTAGAAGACATCGTTGTCGGCATGCCGCACCGTGGTCGTCTGTCTGTTCTTGCGAATGTCATGAGCAAACCCTACCGCGCGATCTTTAACGAATTCCAAGGTGGGTCGTTCAAACCAGAAGACGTTGATGGTTCTGGCGATGTGAAATACCACCTCGGTGCGTCCTCTGACCGCGAATTTGACGGCAACACCGTTCACCTGTCCCTCACTGCGAACCCATCGCACCTTGAGGCCGTGAACCCCGTTGTTATCGGTAAGGTCCGCGCGAAACAGGACCAATTGAACGACGTTGATCGCATCAAAGTTATGCCGATCCTTCTGCACGGTGATGCTGCCTTTGCAGGTCAGGGTGTTGTGGCCGAGGGCTTTGGTCTTTCTGGTCTTAAGGGTCACAAAACCGGCGGTACAATCCACATCGTTGTGAACAACCAAATTGGTTTCACCACCGCGCCGCACTTCTCGCGTTCATCCCCATATCCAACAGACATCGCTCTGATGGTTGAAGCGCCGATTTTCCACGTGAACGGTGACGACCCCGAGGCCGTTGTTCACGCTGCACGCGTTGCCACCGAGTTCCGTCAGAAGTTCCACAAAGACGTTGTTTTGGACATCTTCTGCTACCGCCGCTTTGGTCACAACGAGGGCGACGAGCCCATGTTCACCAACCCGGAAATGTACAAGAAGATCAAAAAGCAAAAGACAACTCTTGCGCTTTACACAGAGCGTCTTGTCAAAGACGGGCTGATGCCAGAAGGCGAAATCGAAGATATGAAGGCCGCGTTCCAAGCGCACCTGAATACCGAATTCGAAGCCGGCAAGGAATACAAACCAAACAAAGCTGACTGGCTTGATGGTCGTTGGTCCCACTTGGACAAACGCGGCGAAGACTATGAGCGCGGCGCGACATCAATCTCCGAAGAGACAATGAAAGAAGTCGGCGCCTCTTTGACCAAGGCTCCTGATGGCTTCCCGCTTCACAAAACGGTTGGTCGTTTGCTTGATGCGAAAACCAAGATGTTTGAAACCGGCAAAGGTTTCGACTGGGCAACCGGTGAGGCATTGGCGTTCGGCTCCTTGTTGACCGAAGGTTACCCTGTGCGTCTTGCGGGTCAGGATTCCACACGTGGTACCTTCTCTCAGCGTCACTCTGGTTTCGTGAACCAAGAAAACGAAGAGCGTTACTATCCGCTCAACAACATCAAAGACGGTCAGGCACAGTACGAAGTGATCGACTCCATGTTGTCCGAGTACGCGGTGCTTGGTTTTGAATATGGCTACTCATTGGCCGAGCCAAACGCGCTTGTCCTTTGGGAAGCCCAGTTCGGCGATTTCGCCAACGGCGCACAGATCATGTTCGACCAATTCATCAGTTCCGGTGAAAGCAAATGGTTGCGCATGTCCGGTCTTGTAATGCTTCTTCCGCACGGTTTTGAGGGTCAGGGTCCTGAGCACTCCTCCGCGCGTTTGGAACGTTTCTTGCAGATGTGTGGAGGCGACAACTGGATCGTTGCGAACTGTACAACGCCTGCGAACTACTTCCACATTCTACGTCGTCAGCTGCACCGTGGTTTCCGTAAACCATTGGTCATGATGACACCGAAATCCTTGCTACGTCACAAAATGGCGGTTTCCACAGCCGAAGATTTCACAACGGGTTCCTCGTTCCACCGTGTCCTTTGGGATGATGCGGAAAAAGGCAACTCCGAGACCAAATTGAAAGCAGACGACAAGATCAAGCGCGTCGTGATGTGTTCCGGTAAGGTCTACTATGACCTTCTTGAGGAACGCGACGCTCGCGGGATCGACGACATCTATCTGTTGCGTGTTGAACAATACTACCCATTCCCTGCCATGTCTTTGGCCAAGGAATTGGAGCGGTTCAAAAACGCAGACGTCGTTTGGTGCCAAGAAGAACCAAAGAACCAAGGCGCATGGTCATTCATCGAACCCAATATCGAATGGGTTCTTGGCCGCACCTCTGGCAAAGCAGAACGTCCAGCATACGTAGGTCGCCCAGCGTCCGCGTCTCCTGCGACCGGTCTCGCAAGCCAGCACAAAGCACAACAAATCGCGCTCGTTGACGATGCGCTTACCATCAAAGGGAAATAACCCATGACAACCGAAGTACGCGTCCCAACCCTTGGCGAATCCGTCACAGAAGCAACCGTTGCAACCTGGTTCAAAAAACCAGGTGACGCGGTGGCTGTTGATGAAATGCTCTGCGAGCTTGAAACAGACAAAGTAACGGTTGAGGTCCCAGCGACCGCAGCCGGTACACTTGGCGAAATCGTTGCAGCCGAAGGCGTAACCGTTGGTGTTGACGCCCTGTTGGCGACAATCTCCGAAGGTGGCGCTGCGGCTGCCCCTGCTGCTGCGGCTCCGGCTGCTGCGCCTGCTGCATCCTCCGAAGCCGTTGACGTTATGGTTCCAACCCTTGGTGAATCCGTAACCGAAGCCACCGTTGCAACATGGTTCAAGGCCGTTGGCGACACAGTCGCACAGGACGAAATGCTCTGTGAGCTTGAGACCGACAAAGTATCCGTTGAGGTTCCTGCCCCTGCGTCCGGCGTTCTGTCCGAGATCATCGCGGCAGAAGGCTCTACTGTTGATGCTTCTGCGAAATTGGCGGTTATCGGTGGTGCATCTGCATCCGCCGCGGCCCCTGCTGCTGCGCCTGCTGCTCCTGCGGGTGGCAAGGACGTCGAAGACGCGCCTGCTGCCAAGAAACTGATGGCGGAAAACAACATGGCTGCTGGCTCTGTGACTGGTTCTGGCCGTGACGGTCGTGTGATGAAGGGCGACGTTCTTGCTGCCATCGCCGCTCCAAAGGCTGCGCCTGTTGCTGCCGCTGCTCCTGCTGCTCCACGTTCCGAAGCGAACGCCGGTGGCGAAGAGCGCGTGAAAATGACACGTCTACGTCAGACCATCGCGAAACGTCTGAAAGACTCTCAGAACACCGCTGCGATGCTTACCACTTATAACGAGGTCGACATGACCGAAGTTATGGCGCTTCGCAACGAGTACAAAGACCTGTTCCTTAAGAAACACGGCGTAAAGCTTGGCTTTATGTCCTTCTTCACCAAGGCCTGTGTGCACGCTCTGAAAGAAGTTCCAGAAGTGAACGCCGAAATCGACGGCACAGACATCGTTTACAAAAACTACGTCAACATGGGCATCGCTGCCGGTACACCAACCGGTCTGGTTGTTCCTGTGATCAACAACGCCGACCAGATGTCCTTTGCCGACATCGAAAAGGCGATTGCTGAAAAAGGCGCACGTGCACGTGACGGCAAACTGTCCATGGCGGAAATGCAGGGCGGCTCCTTCACCATCTCTAACGGTGGTGTTTACGGTTCCTTGATGTCTTCCCCAATTCTGAACCCACCACAGTCCGGTATCCTCGGCATGCACAAGATCCAAGAACGCCCAATGGCGATCAACGGTCAGGTTGTGATCCGTCCGATGATGTACCTTGCGCTTTCTTACGATCACCGCATCGTAGACGGCAAAGGCGCTGTGACCTTCCTTGTGCGCGTCAAAGAAGCACTCGAAGATCCACGTCGTCTGTTGATGGACCTGTAATAACGAACTGGGGTCGGCTGGTATGAATGCATCAGCCGACCCCGCCTCTTTCGGCCCCGAACCATAGCGGGGCCCAACATTTTCGGCTGCTCCTCCGCTAGCCAACCGCACACAATAAGCGCTGCCCCCTCGCCCGTGGCTCAATTCACGGACAGGAGCCCTCAGAACACGGCGCGCAGAACAAAGGAAAAAGCATGTCACAATATGACGTCATCATCATCGGTGCAGGCCCTGGCGGCTATGTCTCCGCAGTTCGCTGTGCCCAACTGGGCCTTAAAACCGCTATCGTTGAAGGCCGCGAAACCCTTGGTGGTACCTGCCTGAACGTTGGCTGTATCCCATCCAAGGCGCTCTTGCATGCGACGCACCTTCTTCACGAAGCCGAGCATAACTTTGCAGGCATGGGCCTTAAGGGAAAATCCCCATCTGTCGATTGGAAACAGATGTTGTCCTACAAAGAAGACGTGATCGGTCAGAACACTGGCGGCATCGAATTCTTGATGAAGAAGAACAAAATCGACTGGCTCAAGGGCTGGGCGTCTATTCCTGCCGCTGGCAAGGTACAGGTGGGCGACACCACCTATGACACCAAGAACATCGTGATTGCTTCTGGTTCTGTTCCGTCCTCCTTGCCTGGTGTTGAGGTCGACAATGACAAAGGTATCGTTGTGGACAGCACAGGCGCGCTTGCGCTTGGCAAAATCCCAAAGAAAATGGTCGTGATCGGCGCCGGTGTTATCGGTCTTGAGCTTGGTTCCGTCTATGCGCGTCTTGGCGCAGAGGTCACCGTTGTTGAATACATGGACGCGGTGTGCCCAGGCATGGACAAAGACGTTCAACGTTCCTTCAAGAAGATCCTAGAAAAGCAGGGCCTGAACTTTATCATGGGCGCCGCTGTGAAAGGCACCGAAGCAACCAAGTCCAAAGCCAAGGTCACATATGCACCTAAGGCGGGTGGCGATGATGTTGTGATCGACGCCGATGTGGTTCTTGTGGCGACAGGCCGTAAGCCATTCGCCGAGGGCCTTGGCCTTGACGCGCTTGGCGTGAAAATGACCGAACGCGGTCAGGTTGCTGTGGATGGTCACTGGGCCACCAACGTTCCTGGCGTTTACGCGATTGGTGACGTCATCGAAGGTCCGATGCTTGCGCACAAAGCCGAAGACGAGGGCATGGCCGTCGCCGAGGTTCTTGCGGGCAAACATGGCCACGTGAACTATTCCGTCATCCCAGGTGTTGTTTACACAACTCCAGAGGTCGCAACAGTCGGCCAAACCGAAGACGCGCTTAAAGCCGAAGGCCGTAAGGTCAAGGTTGGCAAGTTCTCGTTCATGGGCAACGGCCGCGCCAAGGCTGTTGGTCAGGCAGACGGTTTCGTTAAACTGATCGCGGACCCGGAAACCGATCGCATCTTGGGTGCAGCCATCATCGGCCCAGCAGCCGGCGATATGATCCACGAGATCTGTGTTGCGATGGAATTCGGTGCTTCTGCTCAGGACATCGCGCTGACCTGTCACGCGCACCCAACATACTCTGAGGCTGTGCGCGAAGCTGCGCTTGCCCTTGGCGATGGTCCAATCCACGCCTAATTATTTTGGGTGGCGGCAACGCCACCCATTCCCCTAACCTGCGAGCAATCGCAAACCCTGCGTCGCATCCGACCGGATCGCCAAGCGCAGACTGGGTTCATCCCCCGCCTTCAACGCCGCAATAATGATCTTGTGATCCCGTGGGGGTTCCGTCCGCCGTAGCCGCCCATAAAGCGCGCGCATCGTCGGCCCAAGCTGAAGCCAAACCGTTTCCGTCATCGCCAAAATCGCAGGGGCCTGTGCGCGCAGATACAGGGTCCGATGAAAATCGAGGTTCGCCTTGATATAGGTCACCGCGTCCTGTTTCGCGACCGCCTCGGCGACGTTCATGTTGATCGCCTCAAGCCGTTCGATCAAGGCCATATGCGCCCGTGGGAGCGCCCTGCTCGCCAGTTCCGGCTCCAGCAACGCACGAAGCGCCGCAAGCTCCTCTAGCCGCTCATTGGTGAGCTCAGGCGTTGTGACGCGCCCCGACTGCGACATGGTCAATGCACCCTCGGCCACCAGCCTGCGCACGGCCTCGCGGGCGGGGGTCATGGACACGCCGAACTCCTTGCCAAGCCCACGAAGGGTCAGCGCCGTCGCGGGGGCAATTTCGCCATGCATGATGCGCGTGCGAAGAGTGCGGTACAGTACATCATGCGACGCACTTGTGGGTTCGGGGGATCGGGCAACAGGTAACATGCCCCTTTGTGATCACAAATCACGCCTCTAGGTCAATCACCAAAGTCATATTGATGCAAAAGATGCCCGTTTTCCCGAAGCCACCGGCGCGGTCCATCATAGTCAGGGAAAATACCACCAACCTCGGCCCAAAAATCGGCGGAATGGTTCATATGGATCAAATGGGCGACCTCGTGTGCGGCGACATAGGCCAGCACCTCGGGCGGGGCCATGACAAGCCGCCACGAATACATCAGGTTCCCATCGCTTGTGCACGACCCCCAACGCGACCGCGTATCGCGAATCGTCACGCGGCCAAAGGACCTGCCAATAGCCTTGGCATAGCGTTCACTGGCCTCGGTGAGGCGGGCGCGGGCTTCGATCTTTAACAATGCCGCGACACGTGGCCCAACGGCCCCGTCTGGCACAGCAATGCCCGCCTCGGTCAATCTTGCGCGTCGCCCCTCGCCCGCAACAACCATGGTCTCTTCGCCCTCAAACAGAACCGACGCACCGATCACAACACGGGTGATGCTCGGCAGGTCTTCGAGGTTGTCGCGAATCCAATCTGCCTTTTCGTCCAAGAACTTATGCGCCTCGCGGTCGGACACCCGTTTGGGCATCGACAGGGTCACCTTGCCATCCAAACGCGACACCCGAAGCGACAACCGTTTCGAACGCGCAGAACGTTTGATTTCAACCGAAATCGGGGGCTGGCCTGATAGAATAAGCTGTGACATCATAATCCTCGTAGATGGCAATTGTAGCGCACCCAGCAGGATATTAAACCGCGATTCACCAATCTATGGCATCCAATGCACAAAAGCCTTTGACAGCCCGTTTGCAATATGGCAGTTGGCGGGAACTCAGCTGAACACGTAATATTTAAAGGGGATCATCATGCCCAACGAAGAATGGGGCGTAAAACGCATTTGCCCAACAACTGGTAAGCGGTTTTATGACTTGGGTCGCGACCCAGTGGTTAGCCCATACACAGGTGAAACTGTTGAAGTGAACACAGGCAATAAGTCCCGCGTGATGGTTGCCGACAAAGAAGACGCGGCGAACGCATCCACGGATGACGTGGTCGATGCAGATGACGTGGTACTCGATGACGATGATACCGACGTGGATCTTGGCGATGACGTGTTGGATGACGACGATGAGGATACTGTTTCTCTCGACGAAATCGCCGACGTGCCAACAAACGACGACGAATAATCCATATCGGATTTGAAAATTGGAAACGCGGGAATTTTCTGCTTGCACAAGCGCCCGCGTTTACCTAAATACCGGCATACGGTTTACCGCAAGGTAGGGGCCTTAGCTCAGATGGGAGAGCGCTTGCATGGCATGCAAGAGGTCGGGGGTTCGATTCCCCCAGGCTCCACCAAATTTTCCCACGATATCAATATGACATCTGGCCAATCGACGCCGTTCTTGCGTGCGGTTCTGGCATCCGTCTGTGCGCCCTGTTAGGGTCCGGCGCAATTGATCAATCAAAGGATTTGGCGATGATCCAACCCACGCAGTCATTCAAAGACAACCTGAACCTTCTTCCCGCAATCGATGGGGTCGCGCGCATCGACCTGATTGATCCGGCGGGCGCGGTTGTCGCATCCATCGAGAACAAGCCCGGCAAACAGGGCTCACTTGCGGTGTATCAGTACCTTGCAGAGGGGTTCGACGGCCTTAATGCCCAAGCAGCCGCACACGGGCTTGAGGTCTTCGCAGAGCACACAGCAGATGCCAAGGCCCGCCCAGGGGCGCATCCGAACATCGATCTGTTGTTGGAGATTGTTGGGGGCAGCGCGCCACTGACCATCAAGGTCCACGCAGACGCGTAATGCAATGCACCCCCGAGCGGTCGCGCCGCTCGGGGGTTTTGTTTGTGCCTAGTTCAGGCGTAGACCCGTTTCAGGGTCGAAATAGGACACTTTGCTCAGATCAAACGCCAACCGTTGCGATACACCGGCAGCGGCGTTGGTTTCCGCATGAAGACGCGCCGTCACGTGTTTCCCACCCAGCTGCATGACGGCATATGTATCCGCGCCCGCAGGTTCCACGATATCGATGGTACATTCGGCCACCTGTGCCGCCTCACCACCACGTGCATCCGCATCGGCGATATCTTCGGGGCGCACACCCACGATGACATCCTCGGGCAGATCACGGTTTTTCGCATCGGTCAGCACGATTGGCTCCCCACCGTTGCGTGCGATTTCCACATGGGTGCCGTCGGCCCCTTTGCTGGTTTTCGCAGGCACAAGGTTCATCGCGGGGCTGCCCATAAAGTCCGCCACGAACAAGTTCGCAGGCGTGTTATAAATCTCGGCCGGTGTGCCCATCTGTTGGATCACGCCCCCCTTCATGACGACGATCTTGGTGGCCAATGTCATGGCCTCGATCTGGTCGTGGGTCACGTAAACCATCGACGCGCCAAGCCGCTGATGAAGCGCCTTGATCTCTGTGCGCATTTCAACGCGCAGCTTGGCATCAAGGTTGGACAGCGGCTCATCAAACAAGAACAGCTTAGGATCACGCACAAGCGCACGGCCCATCGCAACCCGTTGGCGTTGCCCGCCGGACAACTGCCCCGGTTTGCGGTTCAACAGGTTCTCCATCTGGAGCTGCTTCGCCACCTCGGCCAGTTTGCGGTCCTGAACGTCCTGTTCTACGCCGCGCACCTTCATGCCAAAGGTGATGTTTTTCGCAACCGTCATCGTCGGATACAGGGCGTATGATTGGAACACCATCGCGATGTCGCGGTCCTTGGGGCTGACGAATGTCATGTCGTCCCCGCCGATGTTCATCTGCCCGCTGGTGATCGGTTCAAGACCGGCGATACAGTTGAGCAAGGTGGATTTACCGCAACCCGATGGGCCAACAAGAACCAGAAAGTCGCCCTTTTCGATTGAGATGTTGATGTCTTTTAGAATTTCAACAGAGCCGTAGTTCTTGAAGAGATTATTGATTTCGAGGATCGGAGCCATTGGAATTATCCTTTCACGGACCCAGCGGTCAGACCGCGGACGAAGTATTTGCCAGCAATGACATAGACAAGCAGCGTGGGAAGGGCGGCGATGATCGCTGCGGCCATGTCCACGTTGTATTCTTTGACGCCGGTGGTTGAGTTGACGATGTTGTTCAGGGCGACCGTGACGGGCTGTGTGCCAGCCTGACTAAAGGAGACACCAAACAAGAAGTCATTCCAGATTTGGGTGAATTGCCAGATGACGGTCACCACAATGATCGGCAGCGACAGGGGGAGGAAAATCGACCAGAAGATCCGGAAGAACCCTGCGCCGTCGACCTTTGCGGCCTTGGTGAGTTCGGGAGAGATCGACACGTAGTAGTTCCGGAAGAACAACGTCGTGAACCCAAGGCCATAGATGACGTGAACAAAGATCAAACCGGGGATGGTGCCGGCCATGCCCATGATGCCAAGAACCCGCGCCATCGGCAAAAGGACCACTTGGAACGGGATAAAGCACCCGAACAACATAAGCGAAAAGATCAAGTTCGCGCCGCGGAACCGCCACTGCGCAACCACATACCCATTCATCGCACCGATGAGCGTCGAAAGCGCCACACCAGGGATCGCGATCAGGACAGAGTTCCAGAAATAGGGGCGCACGCCCTCACATTGGATCCCCGTACAGGCACCGGACCACGCCGTGCGCCACGCATCAAACGTCACTTCACGTGGCAACGAAATAAGGTCACCAGTACGAATTTCTTCGAGGCTTTTGATCGATGTCGTGACCATCACGAACAGCGGCATAAGATAGAACAAGGCAAAGAGGCCGAGCATAACGTAAAGCATCCAACGCAGGGCAATCTTGCCCCAATTGATGCCAGAACCGGCGGGGGTAAAAGACGTATCAGCCATCTTTGGACCTCAATTCTGAATAGAGATAGGGAACCACAATCGTGAACACGACCAGCATCATCACCATCGCGGAGCTTGCCGCTTGGCCGATGTCACCGCGCGAAAACGCCATGGCATACATATAGGTCGCTGGCAGGTCGGTCGCATATCCCGGACCACCACCCGTCAGGGCAATCACAAGGTCAAAGCTCTTGATCGCGAGGTGCGACAGAACGATGAAAGCCGAGAGGAAAATCGGGGCCATCGATGGAATGATGATCGCGGTATACACGCGCCATGTGGGGATGCCGTCGACCTGTGCGGCCTTGATGACCTCTTCGTCGACGGACCGCAGACCGGCCAAGAACAACGCCATCACAAAGCCCGAGCTCTGCCAGATCGCGGCAAGAACAATGGTATAGATCGCCATATCGGGGTTCACGAGCCAGTCGAACGTGAAATCCTCAAAGCCCCAACCGCGGACCATGGCCTCAAGACCCAGACCAGGGTTCAGGATCCATTTCCAAGCGGTACCCGTAACGATCATCGAGAGCGCCATCGGATAGAGGTAAATCGTGCGGAGCGCACCTTCTGTGCGGATGTTTTGGTCCAACAAGATCGCAAGGATCAACCCAAGGATCATCGCGATAACGATGAACAGGAATCCGAAAACGAACAGGTTGCTAAATGCCGTATCCCAGCGCGGGGATGAGAAAAGACGTTCATATTGAATCGTCCCGACGATGTCATATTTGGGGAGCAAGCGAGACCGCGTTAGCGACACCCAAGCCGTCCACGCAATGAAGCCGTAGACGAAAATGAGAACTGCGATAAACGAGGGAGCAAGCACCAATTTGGGCGTATTTTCTTCTAGCCACTTAAACATTGGATATCTTCCTAGGTTGTCTCCACCCCCGACGGATCGGGGGTGGAAAAGGTATTAAAGGCTGTTTGCGATCGCGTCAGCGAGCATCTGAACAGCGTCCGCAGAGGACATGTCAGAGTTGAAGTGTGCCGTCACAACATCGGTGATTGCACCGGATTGCGCGCCACGAAGCGCCATGCCGTGGGCATAGCTTGGAAGCAAGGAACCGCCTTCGGAGCTTGCGTTCATGTCATCAGACGACAAGATTGCGCAGCTGTCAAATTCGTCCAATGCAACGTCGGTGCGCGCAGGGATGGAGCCTTTGTTGAGATTGAACACCTTTTGGAAGTTCTGACCAACAACGAGTTCCGCAAGAAGGGCCTGACCGGCTTTCTTGTCGTCGCCATCAACGTCGAACATCGCAAAGCTGTCTACGTTATAAAGGAAACCTTCACCCGGTGTGGACGCACAAAGGAAGTCTTCGCCCGGCGCTTTGCCTGCTGCGATGAATTCGCCCTTGGCCCAGTCCCCCATGATCTGGAACGCTGCTTCGCCGTTCATGACCATCGCGGTTGCAAGGTTCCAGTCCCGACCAGAGAAGTTGCCGTCAACATAGCCGCGCATAAGGCGCATTTGGTCAAACACAGCGACCATTTCTGCGGATGTAAGCGTGTCTGTATCAAGCTCAACAAACGCTTTGCGGTAACCGTCCGCACCAAGGATGCCAAGCGCCACAGCTTCGAACACAGTCGCGTCCTGCCATGCCTGACCACCGTGTGCCAATGGGATGATGCCTGCGGCCTGCAATTTCGCGGCGGCAGCGTTGAATTCATCCCAAGTGCTTGGCATTTCGATGCCGTTCGCGGACAACACGTCTGCGTTCGCCCAGATCCAATCTACGCGGTGAACGTTCACCGGCGCCGCACACCATGTGCCTTCGCATTTCATGTGACCCGCGATGGATGCCGGTAGAACCGCGTCCCAGTTGTTTGCTTCGGCAACCGCAGAGATATCCGCAAGAACGCCTTCTTCGTACCATTCTTGGATCGCTGGACCCTTCAATTGTACGGCTGTTGGAGCGTTGCCAGACAGAACACGTGCCCGAAGCGCAGTCATCGCAGCGTCACCGCCACCACCCGCAACAGGCATGTCTGTCCATGTACCGCCATTCGCTGCGAATTCTTCTTGAAGAACGGCCACGGATTTCGCTTCGCCACCGGATGTCCAGTAGTGCAGCACCTCTGCCTGTGGTTCGGCATGAGCAACGTTAGACGCGATAAGGGCAATGCCAGAAACGGCGCCCAGTACATAAGATTTCATAATATTTCCTCCCAGAAAAATACCGGTATTCGATATTTGTGCCCTATCATCACGGCGCAACACCGTTCCGCGCAACCCATCCTAGACGCGAAAACCTTCTGAAATCCCAATTAAACCACCCACTCGTTACAGGTTGTTACAAAGCGATGGATTTTGTTGTGTTTTGTTACAATACTAATCCGCATAACATCGAAGGATGGGCCGACTGGGGGGAGACAGAGGTGACGATTCCAAGAATTCTGGTGGTGGATGACGACCCAGACATGCGTCAGATGATGACGCAGTTCATGCGGCAAAACGGCACCATCGCGCTTCCTGCGGCGACCGAGGCCGAGGTGATGATCCATCTTGATGGCGGGCGCATCGACCTTATCCTTTTGGACGTCATGCTGGGTGACGAGAACGGGCTTGAGATCTGTAAACGTCTTCGTGGCGAACAGGACGTGCCTATTATCATGGTCTCTGCGCTCTCTGCCGATCATCAACGGATGGAAGGTTACGAGGTCGGCGCGGACGACTATATTGCCAAACCGTTTAATCCCGATCTCCTGCTTGCGCGGATCAAGGCGGTCTTGTCGCGCGCGCGCCGTTCGTCATCCTTGGTGCATCGGCGCAATACTCAGACCTTCGAATTCACTGGCTGGATCTATGATGCCAAGCGGGATGAGCTGATGTCCCCCGACGCGGTGCAGGTCGCCCTGTCCCGTCGCGAAACGGCTCTGCTTCAGACGTTTTTGGCCAATCCGCACATTCCACTGACGCGTGACGAAATCATCGCGGCGCTGGATGTCACCGGCGAAACCCCACAAACCGGCGAGGCCGCGGGGCGCGCCATCGATGTCTTGGTCGGGCGCCTGCGGTCCAAGATCGAACGCAACCCCAAGGACCCGCAGATCGTCAAAACGGAACGCGGCGTGGGATATGTGTTCGCCAGCGACGTCGAAGTGGGCAAGCCTTGATCGCCCCCTTTCGCAGCCTCAAGAGCCTCACAACACTGTTTGTCGCCTGTGCGTTTCTATCGGGCGCGTTGGTCGTGGGGCTCTGGCTCCATTCAAACGCCAGCTGGCGCGCCCATCAAAACAACGCCTATATCGCGGGGATAACCACCTATAACGCGCTTCAAAATGGGACGACGCCCGCCGGCGGCGTGGTGATCACACCGCTATCCTCCATCGACCATGCCCATGCCGAGCGCGGCGACTTTCACCAAATCACCGGCGCCCCGATCCCAGCACGCGTGACGAACCTACCCCTTTCGGCGGATCGCGCGAACCGGCGCACGGGGGCGAATCTGGCGATTGCTATCATTTCACCCGATCTTGTGTACCGCGTCGCCGACCTTGAATATCGTGACCGTCAAAGCGCGGCGGAAACCACCGGCGCGATCTTTCGCATGGTCGCGTCCCTGTGCAGTGATCCCATGATGGTTGCGCGATTTGGCGACGGATCGTGGATGGAAATTAACGGGGCCTCGGTGTGGGGCTGTGACATGGCCCCGCCGGATCACCGGCTGATCTCGGTGTTTTTGGCCATTTTGACCGTCGGTATATTGATCACGGTTTTGCACAATCTGTCGGCGCATTTTAACCGGTTCGCCCGCCAACTTCGGAACCGCCGTCGTGTGGGCGGCCCTGCACGATATGCCACCGAGGGGCCAGAAGAGCTTCGGGATATTGTTGCCGCCGTAAACGCCTATCTGGAAACCGAACGAAGCCAACTTGAAAGCCGCGCGGCGGTTTTGTCGGGCGTCAGTCACGATCTGGGATCACCCGCGACGCGTCTACGGCTTAGGGCCGCTTTGATCGAGGACACAACCCTTCGCAAGAAGCTTGAGGCGGATATCGACAGCATGACTGGCATGATCGAAAGCGTCCTGAGCTATACCCGTGCCGAAATGAACACCGAGGCCCCGCGCCAGATTTCTCTGACCGCGCTGGTGCAATCCATCAGCGACAACTACCACGACATGGGCCGCGCCGTAAGTTTCCGCCACGCCGAGGATATCATCGTCCAAGGTGCGCAATCCGTGTTCATGTCGCGCCAAGGCCAAACCGTCATGTCCGGCGAACGCGACGTAGCCGTGATGGGACGGCCCATTTCGATTGAACGAGCGGTGTGTAATCTGATCGACAATGCGCTCAAATACGGGCGCAGCGCGATTGTGTCGCTTGAGACCACCCCTACCACCGCCACAATCGTGATCGAGGACGAAGGATCAGACAGTTCCGCCAAGGACATCGAGGCCCTGATGGCCCCCTATAAACGCGGCGAAAACACCGCGACGATTGAGGGCTATGGGCTTGGCCTGACCATTGTTGCGACCATCGCGAGCCTACACGGCGGCACCCTGTCGTTTGAGGACACGTCCGTGGGCGTCGCGGCGCGGTTTACGATCCAGCGCGCCTAGAACGCGTGGTTCAACGACATCGAACAGTCAACCGAGTCATAGGTATAAAGCGCCACGTTTGATGTCTGCTGACGGGCCGAACAGGTCAATCGCGGCACCATGCCTCGGATCTTGATGTCGCGATGGGACAGGCCGATGGACAGGGTATCAACATCGTCCGCACGCGCATAGGACAGCGCAGTGAAGATATCGCGGTAGTCGCGCCATGCCTTGCTGTAATTCACGCTCCAGCCCAAACCACCCGCGGCCTGATGTGCATAACCGACCCCAATGCGAGCCCCGTCATAGGACAGGTGATCCGCATTTAACGATGCGGCCGACCAGCCCCCCGACACGGTGACCTTACCCTTGTCCCAGATCGGAACGGTCAGACCCGCACCAAAAGACAAGGTGGTGCCATCAAGGTGCGGCCGCTCGTCATAGCTCCGCTCGACCCACGACACGTTCAACGACGCAGACCGCCCTTCGGACAGGGTGTGCAGCGACTGGAACATAGCCCCGACTGCGGTGCTGTCGGGCGCGGTGCGACCGGCCACGCTTGGGTAGATGGTGTCGGCGGCAAAGGCCGATACGGTATAGCGCGCACCCGCACCAAGCCATCGATGCGAGAACGTCACCGTGGGCGTCGTGGACCGAAGCGAAATATCATCATAGTATGACGTAGAAATCTTTGCCGTCACCGAAACTTCGCGGCCAAGGGCATAGAAATGACGCCAGTTCGCGCTCGCTCCTATGCGCACTCCCAGCCCAGCCGTGTCGTCATCACCGCCAATGGTAAAGTCACCGATATCCGTGTGGAAAATGTCTTCGGAACTGCTTTGACGTACGTTGGTCGACGACAGAACCGCACCCGTCGCGGCAAAGGTCAGTGGCTTTTGCGTGACCAGTTGGCGCAGCGCCTTGTGGTAAATGGCGGTACGTGAGGCGTTATCGGTATCGGTCTGGATCAACCATTCAAGCCGGCTGGTCGCGCTGTTGAATTTACCCGCTTTGGCGTCACTTTGGGCCTTTTGCAGGTGCTGCAACGCCACCGAAGGTTCAAGTGCGGCGCTCGGTGCCGCGGTCATAACCGAGAGTGCAGCCACCAAAAGCGGGGCAATTTTACTCAGCGAGTTCGTAAACAAAATACCAGCCGTCAGTCACATCGTAAATCGTCGTATCCGTCGTTGTGGTTACGTCGATATTGCCTTCGATCATACCCTCAGACGCGATATCGCCCAATTCTCCGACGCCGCCCACGGTTCCAATCGCGCTTGTGTCGAAGAAGTCGCCGTTGATATCCACATCAATCCGATAGGTGGTCGCGGTCGCCTCGTCCTCGGTGGAAACATCGGTGAATGTTCCCGTGCTTGAGGCTTCGATATGCCATGCTTGGGTATTCCCGCTGTCATAGAACGTATCGCGGTCCATATCGATACTCCCCGAAAACGACGCACTCCCATCCAGCTCTACAACCGAGCTTTCATCGGTTCCGTCTGGGTCAAGAAACGCATTGGTAAAGCTGCCGGACACGGTTTCGGCACCGAAATCAACATCCATGGACATTTCGCCCTCAAGATCATTCGGAAGCCCGTCCGACCCGATGCTAAAGGCTCCGACCAAGGTGGCCGTATCGTTCGCAGGTGCCGCAGTCAAAAGATCTGTCGCGAACACTTGCGTATCAACGGTCTGCGCATCGGCACGTGCTTCTACGAATTGGTTGTACTTGGCCTGATCAAAGGCTTCCTCGGCTGCGCCCGAGTCTTCGCACGCGGCCAAAAGCACGACTGAAACAGCGATAGTACCGAGGGTGTAAACGTTCATGATGCGCCTCAAATCTGATGTGTGGTCCAAAACTCGACCATCTTTTGGAAATATAAAAACCATTTGTGACCCTATCAATCAATAGGCAATCCCGTTTTCGCCCCAAAGATCAGATGCCAGAAAACAAATTTGTCACGGTAAATCACCCGTTTGGGCGACTAGCGCGTCACCGAGACAAGCGCATCTGCAACATGGTCAAGCTGTGACATCCGCAGGCCAGCGATGTTGATCCGCCCCGATGCGGTGCAATAAATGGCGAACTCCTGACGAAGGTGTTCGGTCTGCGCCGGCGACAAGGCCAGCGTCGAGAACATGCCCGTATGGGATCGGACCTCGTCCATATCTGTGGGGGCACCGCGTGCCATCAACCTGTCGGCCAATCCGTTGCGCAGACCAATCACGCGGTCGCGCACCGCCGCAAGTTCGGCGCGCCACGCGGTTTGGTCCTGCAAAATATGCGCCGCAATCGCCGCGCCATGTTCGGCCGGCATTGAATAATTCACCCGTGTCAGCCCCTCGAGCGCATCATTCACCCGCGCCATATCACGTCCATTCGGCGTCAGAACAAACGCCGCGCCAGCCCGTTCGCAATAAAGCCCCATGTTCTTGGAACAGCTGCTGGCCACGAGAACGGTTTCACATTTTTCCGCAATGTGCCGAAGACCCGCCGCGTCTTTTTCCAGCCCCTCACCAAAGCCCTGATAGGCGCTGTCGATCAGGGGAATAAGCCCCCGTTTCGCGCAAAGATCGGCAATCGCGGTCCATCCCTCGGCGGTCATGTGGATGCCGGTTGGGTTGTGGCAACAACCATGCAACAGAACGACATCGCCCGCGACGGCGCCGCGCAGGTCATCCAAAACGGCGTCGACATCGACAAACCCGCCGTTGCTTGTCCATCGGTATGGCATAACCTTAAGCCCCGCGTGCGCAAAGATCGGGCGGTGGTTCACATAGCCCGGATCGGTCGACCACACCCGCGCCGACGGGTTGACCATGGCGACCAAATCTCCCAGCAATCGAAGCGCGCCCGTCCCGCCCACCGTTTGCATTTTCGCGGTCTCAATCAGTCGCGCGTTCCCTTCACCCAACACCAAGCGCGCCATCGCATCATTGAACCCAGTATTCCCCGCCAAAGCGCGATAGGCCTTTGACGCCGACTCCTCCAGCAACGCGGTTTCGGCACGGGTGACGGCCTTCATCACCGGCGTCACCCCCATTTCGTCGCGGTACACACCAAGGACAAGATCGATCTTCTCGGGGCGCGGGTCGGCGCGAAACGCCATGGTCAATTCAAAAAGTTGGTCTTTGGGCTGTTGGGGAAGGGTCGCAAACATGGGGGCCTCGGGGGTTGTGTCGGGCACAGGCCACCATAAACCCGGACCACTGGCAAGCCGTTAAGTGTCCACGCCACCGCGATCTTCTCGATTGGCCTGCCATCCCGAAAGGCCCATGATCGCCGCGATTCCCACAAACACCGGAATCACGCCGACAAACGCCGCAATCGCCCCGCAACCCGCCGTGCCCATCATTCCCGCCATATTCCCCGTCATCAGCCGAAGCCCCGAAGCTTCGCCCGACTTTTCGGCGCCAACCCGTTTTAGGATAAGGTTCATGATGTTCGGGTGCCCAACACCGGCGGACATCCCAAAGGCAAGGCTGATCGCGCAGAGAAGCAGGGTGTTTTGGGCAAAGGGAAGCATGCCAAACACCACGGCGGCGACCAGATAGGACACGCACAACGTACGCCATTCCGTAGCCCGCCGCGATAGCCACGGTTGCAAGGCCCGAACGACAAACGTCCCCACCGCAAAGAACGACAGAACGGCCCCGACCTCGGCTGCGGAATAGCCGCGCTCGGTCCCCAGAACAGGGATCAAAAAGGCAAAGCAATCCCAAGCCAGATACACCGCCATCGACAACAGATAGATCCGAAATAGAGCGCCATCCCGCATCACCTCGCGCAGGATACCATCTCGCGACTTGGCGTCGGTGGGTTCTGCCGCCTCCGGAAGTTTGGCCCGAAACGACCACAGCAAACCTGCCCCAACAATCAAGGCAAGACAGGTATACGCGACCGAAAATCCCTTGGAATCAATCAGAACCCCAACCAGGACCGGTCCGGCAACCGCCGATACAGAGGTCCCCATTTGCAGCCAGGCAAACATCCCCGTGCGATCAGATGCGTTGTCGACGGGCATCAAAGACACGCTCACTTGGGCCGCAAGGATATACCCCCCAAACCCAAGCCCCCCAAGCGTCGCACAGGCCAAAACCGACACAAGCGACAAATGAAGCGCGGGCAACATCAAACCAAGCACCATCGACGCAAGACACAGGCGCATCACGTGCTTTGGGCCAACGCGATCCACCACGCGCCCAAGATGCAGAGACAACACAGCAGGCATCAGCCCATAAAGGCCATAGGTCAGACCGGCGATGGCCTCGGAGTATCCGTATTCCAAAACTAAAAGCGAGGACGCCACACGCCCCCCTGACAAAGTCACATGGGCAAGCAATGACATCGCGACCAGAGGAATAATTTGGGGCGAAATAAATTTTTGCATAAGGCATTCATACGGGTCTGTCACGAAAACGCCATACTAATATGTCAGAATTATCTAAGATGAAGTTTTAGTAAAAATCCAAAACTCTTCTTGCAATGCATCCATATTTCCGTAATTCATGAAATATGGAAATTGAGATTCACAATCACTTCACGGCCCTTGGCCACCCGCAACGCCTTGCGATCTTTCGGCTCTTGATGCGTCGATATCCGGATCGCGTGCCTGCGGGTGAAATTTCAGAGGCGCTTGATATCAAATCAAGCACCCTGTCGCCCTATCTTTCGACGCTCACGGGGGTGTCTCTTGTGGCACAGA
Source organism: uncultured Halocynthiibacter sp. (assembly GCA_947503035.1). Lineage (GTDB taxonomy): Bacteria > Pseudomonadota > Alphaproteobacteria > Rhodobacterales > Rhodobacteraceae > CANNCD01. Next base: position 111,194 of record CANNCD010000004.1, on the reverse strand, counting down.
CCCGCCAAGGGACGTCGCGGCTCTACTCCATTAATATGACGACGGTTCAGGCCGTATTCGGCAGCTTGCTTAATGAATGCTGTCGGGGACGGGCCGATATTTTCCCCTCTCCTCCTTCATGTTGCGGTATCCCCATGACACATCAGAAATATAACGTCCTATTCATTTGCGTCGGTAACTCTGCGCGCTCGATTTTCGCGGAAACCCTGCTGCGCGATATGGCCGGTGATCGGTTCAATGCCTATTCGGCGGGCACCCGCCCCCAGTCCGAGCTGAACCCCTTTGCGGTTCAGGTTCTGGCCGATAAGGGCCATGCCGTATCCGGTCTGCGCGCCAAAGACATCTCGGAATTTTCACACGGCGATGCCCCACGGCTCGACTTTGTGTTTACCGTTTGTAATCAGGCGGCCAACGAAGAATGTCCCGCATGGGACGGCCAACAGGTCAGCGGCCATTGGGGCATTCCCGATCCCGTCAAAATGGTAGGCACCGACGCGGAAAAGGCCCTCGCCTTTCAGCACGCATATGGCATTCTCAAAAGCCGGATAAACGCGTTCACCGCCCTACCCGTCGAAAGCCTTGATCGCATCGCGCTTCAATCCGCCGTTGACGAAATTGGCCTGACGCCCGCGTAACCCCATATAAACAAAGACAGCCACATGAACATTTTTGAACGCTTTTTGACCCTCTGGGTCGGTCTTGCGATGATCGCAGGCATCGCCATCGGGGTTCTTGCCCCCGCCCTTGTACAGGCGATTGCGAATGCGGAAATCGCGTCGATCAATCTTGTTGTGGCTGTCCTCATCTGGGCCATGGTCTATCCGATGATGGTCAACGTCGACTTTGGCGCGATCAAGGGCGTCGCCCGTCAGCCCAAGGGGTTGATCGTCACGCTGGTCGTGAATTGGCTGATCAAACCGTTCTCGATGGCCCTGTTGGCGGTGCTGTTCTTCGACACAGTTTTCGCCCCATGGATAAGCCCCGAAGACGCGGCGCAATATACCGCCGGTTTGATCCTTTTGGGCGCAGCGCCCTGTACGGCGATGGTGTTTGTGTGGTCGCAGCTGACCCGTGGCGACGCGACCTATACCTTGGTCCAAGTGTCGGTGAACGACATCATCATGGTGGTGGTTTTCGCCCCGATTGTCGCGTTCCTGTTGGGGGTAACGGATATCACCGTGCCTTGGGACACTTTGGTTCTCGCGACGGTGTTATACGTGGCGCTGCCGTTGATCGCGGGTCTGATCACCCGCAAAATTCTGGGCACTTCATCCGCGATTGAGGCGTTTACCGGCAAGATCAAACCCCTGTCCATGGCCGGTCTGATTGCCACCGTCGCGATCCTATTTGGTCTTCAGGGCGACGTGATTTTGGCGCGGCCATTGGTCATCGCCCTGATCGCTGTGCCGATCCTGATCCAAAGCTATGGCATCTTCGCGCTGGCCTATGGCGCGGCATATATGTTGAAGGTCCCGCACCGCATCGCGGCCCCCTGTGCGATGATCGGCACATCCAATTTCTTTGAACTGGCCGTCGCCGTCGCCATCAGCCTGTTTGGCCTTCATTCCGGCGCGGCACTCGCAACCGTGGTGGGGGTCTTGGTTGAGGTGCCGGTGATGTTGTCACTGGTTGCGTTCGCCAACCGCACCCGCGCCCGCTTTCCCGCCGCATAATCCCGAAAGGATCCGATATGACATCGACCCCGAACCTGTCCGATGATTGCTTTGCCCCGATTAACGACACCGCCCTATTCCCGACCGAACGACGCACCGACAAACCTCGTTTCTTGATGCTCTATGGATCGCTCCGTGAACGCAGTTTCTCGCGCCTGTCAGCAGAAGAGGCCGGTCGTATTCTGGAACGTCTGGGCGCCGAGGTGCGGTTCTTTGATCCGCGTGATCTGCCCCTACCAGGAAGCGTCGAAGACGATCACCCCAAGGTAAAAGAACTTCGAGATCTGGTGCTCTGGTGTGATGGGATGGTGTGGTCATCGCCCGAACGCCACGGCTCTATGACAAGCGTCATGAAGGCCCAAATCGATTGGATCCCCCTCACGCTTGGCGCGGTGCGCCCCACACAGGGCAAGACCCTTGCCGTTATGCAAGTGTGTGGTGGCAGTCAGAGCTTTAACACCGTCAATCAGTTGCGTATTTTGGGCCGTTGGATGCGTCTTTTGACCATCCCGAACCAGTCATCCGTCGCCAAGGCATGGGACGAATTCGACGCCGAGGGCCGGATGAAACCGTCGCCCTATTACAACCGGATTGTCGACGTCATGGAGGAACTGATGAAATTCACCGTTCTGACGCGCGATATTCGCGACCACATGGTCGACCGGTATTCCGAGCGCAAAGAAAGCCGCGCCGAGCTGTCCAAGCGCGTGAACCTGTCGAAGGCCTAGCCAAATAAAAACGGGCCCGCAATCGCAGGCCCGTTTCGTGTCATGTACAAGGCAGCTTAGCCTTTGAATTTACCAGCATAGTAGTCGATCATCTGGCTGACCATTTCGTCGCCTTTGCCGTTTTCACAGGCTTCGGTCATCGCGCCCAGCGCACCTTTGACCATGATGCTTTCGACACCGGCGTCGGTCGCCATGCGGTCATAATAACCAACGTCCTTGGCCGCGTTCTTGATCGCAAAGCCCAGCGCGGCGGCGTTGTTATCCACACCATACGCTTTAACCAAATCCATCATCACTGAGCGAAGCGGACCTGCGGCCATGACTTCGTACAGTTGTGCGCGGTCAACGTTGGCAACGTCGGCCATGGCAAAGGCCTCGGACATGGCATTGGCAAGGGTCATGCCAAAGAAGTTGTTGATCAGCTTAACGGTGTTACCAGAACCAACAGCGCCAAGGTGGAAGATGTTTTCACCTACGTCTTTCAACACTGGCTCAACCTTGTCGAACGCGGCCTTGTCACCGGACGCCATGATGTTCAACAGACCATCAACAGCATGCGCAGGCGTGCGACCCAACGGCGCATCAAGGAAGGCACCGCCAGCGGCGGCAACTTCTTCGGCCAACACGCGGCTGCTACCTGGCAAGGACGTGCCGAAATCGATGACAGTCGCGCCATCACGTAGGCCCGCAATCACACCGTCGTCGCCGCGCATACGGCCTTCGACGTGCTCGGATGTGCCCATGCACAGCATCACGATGTCGCTGGCTTCGGCGACTTCTTTGGCGTTCGCCGCCTCTTTCGCGCCACGTGCGATGGCCTTGTCGATATAGGTGCGATCGCGGTTGCCTAGAACAGTCAGCTCATAACCTTGGTCCTGAAGGCGGCCGACCATTGCGCCGCCCATAAGGCCCAGTCCGATAAATCCAATCGTTGGCTTGCTCATTGGGTATCCTTTCAAAGTCGTCTTTGTTTTTTACAAATCTGGAATTTCTGTTAATTTTTGTATGTCAGGTTCCCCTCGGTTAGCCAAGCAGTAGTTTCTGCCCTGCGGCATCTATGCGCGTGGTCGGCCTATTGAACGGGCATCTGCCCCTTGTCATCTGGGGTCAATCGTCCGAATGTACCCCCAAGTTGCCAAAGGAGAACCCATGTCCGACCTCGTCATTCCCGCGCCCACCGTGCCCACCATTCCCGTCGCAGGTGGCGGTGCATTTCCGGTGCGCAGGGTTTATTGCATCGGGCGTAACTTTGCCGCGCACGCGATTGAGATGGGCCATGACCCCGACCGCGAACCGCCGTTTTTCTTTCAGAAGAACCCGAACAATTTGGACGCCTCGGGCGAATTTCCCTATCCGCCGCATTCCAACGATGTCCACCACGAGGTCGAGCTGTTGGTTGCGTTGAAGTCTGGGGGAACGGGGATTAAAGTCGCAGATGCGCTTGACCATGTGTACGGCTATGCGCCCTGTCTGGACATGACGCGGCGCGACCTTCAGGGGCAGGCCAAAAAGACCGGTCGCCCATGGGAAATCGGCAAGGCCTTTGAGCGGTCCGGTCCCGTTGGACCGCTGCAACCGGTGTCGGAAACCGGCCATATGGATGCGGGGCGGATCGCCCTTTCGGTAAATGGCACGATCACCCAAGACGGGAACCTTAACCAGATGATCTGGAAGGTCCCCGAGATGATCGCGTATCTGTCCGAGTATTTCGAACTGGCCGCGGGTGACGTGATCATGGCGGGCACCCCGTCGGGCGTTGGCCCTGTTGAACGTGGCGACACCATGCTGGTGCAGATCGACGGGCTTACCGATCTAACCGTGAAGGTCACCTAGGACGCGATCAATCGCGCGCGCCAACATATCCACCATCGCGTCGAGCTCGGGCTTGGTCGCGATGAACGGTGGCGCAAGCAACACGTGATCCCCGTGTTTGCCGTCCCGCGTCCCGGGCATAGGATAACAAATCAACCCCTCGTCAAAGGCGGCTTTCTTGACCTTCCCCGCAAGGCCCAGCGCGGGGTCAAACGGGGCCTTGGTCACACGGTCCGCGACAATTTCGATCCCACGAAATAGCCCGCGACCACGGATGTCACCGATGTTGGGATGATCGCCCAAGCGCGCCTCAAGACACGCCTGAAGATATGCACCGTTTTCCTGGACCTTTGGCAGCAAATTCGTATCGATGATCTCGTTCACCACCGCCAGTGCCCCCGCCGCCGCGACCGGATGCCCGACATAGGTGTGACCGTGTTGAAAGAACCCCGACCCGCGCGCAAGCGTATCGTATATCTCGCCCGAACAGAGCATCGCGCCGATGGGTTGATAGCCCGCACCCAGCCCCTTGGCGATGGTCAGGATATCAGGCGCAATGCCATCTGCATCACAGGCAAACAGATGCCCCGTGCGCCCCATGCCGCACATGACCTCGTCCAAGATCAGCAGGACACCGTATTGATCACAGATTTCACGGATCCGTTTGAAATACCCCTCCACCGCAGGCACGGCGCCAAGGGTCGCGCCCACAACAGGTTCCGCGATAAACCCCATCACCGTTTCGGGGCCCAGTCGCAGGATTTCATCCTCAAGCGCATTGGCCGCCCGCAGGCCATACTCCTCGACGCTCTCTCCCTTACGACGATGAACGTATTCATAACAAGGATCGATATGCGACATCTCGACCAACAAGGGCGCGAACTGTTCCCGCCGCCAAGCGTTCCCACCGGCGGACAAGGCCCCCAATGTGTTCCCGTGATAGCTTTGGGCGCGTGCGATCAAATGACGGCGCTGGGGTTCGCCCCGCTCTACGAAATATTGGCGGGCCAGCTTTATCGCGCTCTCGACCGCTTCAGAGCCACCAGAGACGAAATACACGCGATCCAAATCCCCCGGCGCATGAGCGATCAACAGATCGGCAAGTGCCTCGGCGGGATCGGACGTAAAGAACCCCGTGTGGGCAAACGCCATCTGGTCGACCTGTGATTTGATCGCATCGCGCACCCGATGGTTGGAATGGCCAAGGCACGACACCGCGGCCCCGCCCGATCCATCGAAATACCGTTTGCCGTTTTGATCGATCAAATAACATCCGTCCCCCCGAACAGCCGTCGGAAGAGAGGCATGGCAATGGCGTGGGAAAACGTGGCTCATTCGGGCGTCCTTTCAAGACGGGAAACAAGGGCCGCAACCGATGCGACATTATCAGCATGGGGTGTTTCGAGCGCGTTGGTCAGGCTATTCTCAAACCCCACCCGAAGCGCGCCGCCCTGCGCGGCGGCGGCGGCCAAGCAGTCATGTTCATGCGGCCCAAAGGCGCAGGCCATCCAGTCAGAAACCTTGGGCAACGCATCGCGAAACGGGCCAAGATCACGTGGCACGGACCGCTGCCCATCGGCATAGCGCCCAAGAACGAACAGAACCGCGTCCTGGTCCGGTTCAACAATTCCAGCGGCCTGCCAATGTTGAAGCAATGCGATATCGTCGGCTCCATAGAGGATATGCTGCACCTTGGTACCTTGGTCGGCACAGGTGGCATAAAGCCGTGTGGCAAGGTCAGGCGCCCGCGCGATTTCACGCACAGAGATCGACGCCCATGTTGGCTTGACGGCTTCGAGCACGGCAAGTTGCGCGCGCACGTCGTATATGCCCGCGGCCTCGGTGGTGATTTGAACGGCCATCTCGGGACACAGATGGGCCATTTCATCGATCACTTCGATATACCGCCCCGCATCAAGAGAATGCCCCCCATCCGCATCACGCACATGAAGATGAAGCCCCCGCGCACCCGCGTCAAAGCAAGCCCGCGCAGTGTCCACAATATCGCCGGTCGTCATCGGAAGTGCGGGGTGATCCGCCGTCGTGCGGCGGGCGCCGCTTGGGGCGACCATAATATACGGAAGCGTCATCTGTCTTTTGGCCCTTGCGATTGATTTCGATGCGCCAAGGGTTGCGCGCAAAAACGAATGCGTCAATAGTTTCAGAAAAGAACAAATGTTTCACAAGGTAACCCCATGGATCCCCGCGCCAAAAACCGTTTAATTTCAAACCTTAAATCGAATATCACCAATCTTCCGCGCGGACTTCGACTGGCTGCGAAATACATCATCGACTATCCCGCCGAATTTGGGCTTGATCCGATCCGCACCACCGCCGACAAGGCCGGCGTCAGCACAAACACCCTTGTGCGGCTTGCGAACCGGCAGGGTTTCGATAGTTTCGAAGACATGCGCGCGCCGTTTCGACATGCCCTTGTGTCGACCAAGGCCGGGATTGAAACGCCGGATTGGGTCGACACCCTTGCCGCCCACAGCGATCTTGGCAAAGTCCAGGCCGACGCCGCCCACAACACCCTTGCCATTGTTGAACGGTCGCTGGAACGGCAAATCCCCGAGCAGATCCAGCGCGTGATCCAGATGCTTTTGTCGGCGGGTCGAGTGTTTGTCACCGGTGCGCGTGCAAGTTACGGAATGGCCTATTACCTTCAATATGTTGGAAAAATGGCGCTTCCGAGCATGGAGTTGATCCCCCGTATGATGAACAGCGCGATTGACGATCTGCACACGGCGACCGAAGGCGATGTGTTGATCGCCATTACATTCACCCCCTATTCGCGCGAAACAATTGAGGCCTGCCAGTTCGCGAAACAAAGGGGCGTACGGCTTGTTCTGATTTCCGATAGCGAGATCGTCTCGCCCGATTTTGCCATCGACGAACTGTTAGTCGCGTCGATCCAATCGAGCCATCACTTCGCATGCTATGCTGGGGTCACGGCTTTGGTTGAGACCATCGTGGCGCTTTTGGTGGACCAAGGTGGGGCCGAGGCTCGGGCGCGAATCAACGCCTATGAAACGGTGCGAAGCGAAACCCAAATGTACTGGGCCACTCAAAAAAAACGTTAGTATGCAAACCGGTGTTGAGCCGCGATTGACGACAAAAGTCACCGACCAGCAATCGGTCGGAAGCCACACGCGGCCCAAAGAGTTCCCCCAAGCAAAACAACGAAAATACGTGTGTTTTCACCCTTGCCGAGCCGGAATACATCGACGGCGGCCATGCTATCACGTGGGGGCCATCGCTCCGTTGGATTTGATCTGAATGCGATTTCATGCAATTAACCCCCATGGTATTTATTGACGTTAGCCACAACTCAGCCCTTGTCATCGCCTCAATCATCATCTCGATCGTGGCGGGTTTTACCGGTTTGACCCTGTCCAAAGACATCTCCAAACAAAGCGTTTCGCGCCGCAAAGGGTCGGTCGCAATGTCCGCTGTTGCGCTTGGGGGTGGGATTTGGTCGATGCATTTTGTGGCCATGTTGGGCATCCAAATGCCGATCCTGTTTTACTATGACGCGGCGATCACCTTGGCCTCGGCGTTGTTGGCGATTTTGATCGTTGGGGTCGCCCTTTTGATTCTGCATTTTCGCGAACGCACCCCTGTGACGCTCTGCGCGGCGGGGGCGCTTGTCGGGATGGGTATCGTCGCGATGCACTATGTGGGGATGGCAGGACTTCAACTGTGCCGCGCGGTCTACACGCCGGTCGGCGTTGGGTTCTCGATAGTCTCTGCGGTGGCGTTGTGTATTGGCGCGTTTTGGATTGCCTACGACGAACGGACCAACCGTAACATTCTTTTGGGAACGCTTGGATTTGGGGCGGCTGTGTGCGCGGTGCATTTCGTTGCCATGGCAGGGACCAAATTTATCGCCACACCAAACTTCAACGAATTCGGCCCCGTGATGAGCAACGAAATTCTTGCCGTTGGGGTAATCATTTCGAGCTTTGTCATCTTTGGGGCGTTTCTTTGGATGAGCGTGACCTTCCTTGTCCCGACACCGTCCGAACCAAAACCGGACGTGGCCCCGATCGCGGGGAACACACCTGTGCCAGTCATCGACACCCCCGCACACAAGCCCATTCCGACCCGTATTCCCTGTGAACGCGATGGCGTGACCCACCTGATTGATCCCGCCGAGGTCGCCTTTGTCCGCGCCGAGGGGCATTACACGAACATCTATACCCAAGGCACGAAACACTTTTGCGTTTGGCCCATCACCGAGGCCACGACGCGCCTGACCCCGCATGGATTTCTTAAGACCCACCGCAGCTATTTGGTGAACCCGACGCAAGTGCACCACTTTGAGCGGCTCAAGGATAACGGGGTGTGCCATTTTGAATCACCCGAGCTTCCGCCGGTTCCGGTAAGCCGCTCGAACCTTAAGGCGGTGCGCGACGCATTGGGCATGTAGCGTTTCGCATTTCGTGCGCGCCTAGGCGCATTTCGTGAAAATAAGCCATTAATTCATTGAATAACGCGGGCCACGGCATACGGCGGCGTACAAGGTCGACTCCTGACATAACGTTGCGGATCGGGAGGCCAAGCAATGATACCAGCCGAGTTTGAGTATTACAGACCAGCCAGTATGGAGGACGTCATCGCCCTCTTGGAGGAACACGGGGATGACGCGCGCGTCATGGCAGGCGGACACAGCCTGATCCCCATGATGAAATTGCGGATGGCAGACATTCCGCATCTCATCGATCTACAAGGCATCGACGGCCTTGCGAATATCACAGTTGAAAATGGCAAAGTGACACTGGGCGCGATGGTCACCCAGCATAACATCATTGGCTCCGACGCACTGACGTCTGCGGTGCCAATTCTGCGCGAGGCGGCCTTGCAAATTGCCGACCCTCAGGTGCGCTACATGGGCACAATCGGCGGCAATGTTGCCAATGGTGACCCGGGCAATGACATGCCAGGGTTGATGCAATGTCTGAACGCCGAATTCCATCTGATCGGCCCAGACGGCGAACGTACCGTCGAGGCACGCGATTTCTATGAGGCGGCCTATATGACCGACCGCGAAGACGAAGAGGTTCTTACGGGGATTTCCTTTGACGCGCCGTCGGGTGGGTACGCGTACGAGAAACAGAAACGCAAGATCGGTGACTATGCGACGGCTGCGGCCGCTGTGCAGATGACCAAGGTCGACGGAGTGGTCGCCACCGCATCCATCGCCATGACCAACCTAAGCGATGTGCCGGTTTGGTCCGAGGCAACCGCCGACGCGTTGATCGGTACGGATTGCAACGAAGGTGCCGTAAAGGCCGCGATCCAAGCGATGCTTGGTGACATTGATCCAACCGAGGACAACCGCGGACCTGTCGCATTCAAACGCCACGCTGCTGGCATTGTTCTGGGCCGCGCGATTGCCCGCGCATGGTCACGGACATAGGGAGGAGAACCACATGTCAAAGAAGATGCACGTCAAATTGAACGTCAACGGCGAGGACCACGAATTCCTAGCCGAGCCACGCGAGCTGCTGATTTATGCGCTGCGTGAAAAACTGAACATCACCGGTCCACACGTGGGCTGTGAAACGTCGCACTGTGGCGCCTGTACGGTGACGATGAACGGGAAATCCGTGAAATCCTGCACCGTGTTTGTCGCTCAGGCCAACGAGACCGAGATCACCACCATCGAAGGCATCGGCACCCCCGATAACCTGCATGTGTTGCAAGAGGCATTCAAGGAACACCACGGGCTTCAGTGTGGGTTTTGTACCCCCGGGATGATCACCCGCGCGTCCAAGTTGTTGGAGGAAAACCCGAACCCAACCGAAGAAGAGGTTCGTTTCGGCATTGCGGGCAACATCTGCCGCTGTACCGGTTACCAGAACATCGTGAAATCTGTTCTTTCGGCCGCTGCTGAAATCAACGCAACCAAGGAGGCGGCGCAATGAAGGACGAAGTAACCCGCGAAGATCGCGTCGCCAATCTTAAGGGCATGGGCTGTTCCCGCAAACGTGTGGAAGACGCGCGTTTCACACAGGGTAAGGGCAACTATGTCGATGACGTAAAACTGCCTGGGATGCTGCACGGTGATTTTGTGCGCTCCCCTTATGCCCACGCACGGATCAAGTCGATCAACATCGACGCCGCCATGGCATTGCCTGGTGTGACCGCCGTTCTGACCGCCAAGGATCTGGAACCGCTGGGCCTACATTGGATGCCGACATTGGCCGGTGACAAACAGATGGTTCTGGCCGATGGCAAAGTGTTGTTCCAAGGCCAAGAGGTCGCCTTCGTTGTGGCCGCTGACCGCTATGTCGCCGCGGATGCGGTGGAATTGGTCGAGGTCGAGTACGAAGAGCTTGAGGTTCTTGTCGACCCGTTCAAGGCGCTTCAATCCGATGTGTCCCTTCGTGAAGATACGCTTGATGCCGACGGCAAGGCCGCCGATGGCGCCCATGGCCCACGCAAACACCCGAACCACATCTTTAAATGGGAGGCCGGCGACGAAGCAGCCACCGACCAAGTGATGGACAGCGCCGAAGTCGTTGCCACCGAAGAGATGTATTACCACCGCACGCACCCTTGCCCGCTTGAGACCTGCGGATCGGTTGCGTCGATGGATAAGGTGAACGGTAAACTGACGCTCTGGGGCACCTTCCAAGCACCGCATGTTGTGCGCACGGTTGCGTCCCTTTTGTCGGGTATCGAAGAACACAACATCCGTGTGATCGCCCCTGACATCGGCGGCGGCTTCGGCAACAAAGTTGGCGTTTACCCCGGTTATATCTGTTCCATCGTTGCGTCCATCGTCACCGGTCTGCCTGTGAAATGGGTCGAGGACCGCATGGAAAACCTCATGTCCACCGCCTTCGCGCGGGACTATTGGATGAAGGGCAAAATCTCGGCGACCAAGGACGGTAAGATCACCGGTCTACATTGCCACGTGACGGCCGACCACGGTGCGTTTGACGCCTGTGCCGACCCGACCAAATTCCCTGCCGGCTTTATGAACATCTGTACCGGTTCGTATGACATTCCCGTCGCCTATCTGGGTGTGGATGGTGTCTACACCAACAAAGCCCCCGGTGGTGTGTCCTATCGCTGTTCGTTCCGCGTGACCGAGGCGGTGTATTTCATCGAACGCATGATCGAGGTTCTCGCGATCAAGCTCAACATGGACCCTGCTGAGCTGCGCTCTAAGAACTTCATCAAAAAGGACCAATTCCCCTATCAGGCGGCGCTTGGCTGGGAATATGACTCTGGTGATTATCAGACCGCATGGGACAAGGCGCTTGAGGCCGTGGATTACAAAGGTCTGCGCGCAGAGCAGGCCCAGCGGGTTGAGGATTTCAAGGCCGGCAAAACCCGCAAGCTCATGGGCATTGGTCTGACGTTCTTTACCGAGATCGTTGGCGCGGGCCCTGTAAAGAACTGCGATATCCTTGGGATGGGCATGTTCGATAGCTGTGAAATCCGCATCCACCCAACGGGTTCCGCGGTTGCACGTCTGGGCACCATCAGCCAAGGCCAAGGTCACGCGACAACCTTCGCACAGATCCTTGCGACCGAAGTTGGTCTGCCTGCCGATAGCATCACAATCGAGGAAGGTGACACCGACACCGCGCCCTATGGTTTGGGCACATACGGGTCACGTTCCACACCGGTTGCCGGTGCGGCGACGGCCATGGCGGGACGCAAAATCCGTGCCAAGGCACAGATGATCGCGGCATACCTCCTTGAGGTTCACGACGATGATGTGGAATTCGACGTGGATCGTTTCGTGGTCAAGGGCGCGCCTGAGCGGTTCAAGACCATGAAGGAAATCGCCTATGCCGCCTATAACCAAGCGATCCCCGGTCTTGAACCAGGTCTTGAGGCGGTGTCCTACTATGATCCGCCCAACATGACCTATCCGTTCGGCGCCTATGTCTGTGTGATGGATATCGACGTGGACACCGGTGTTCCAGAAATCCGCCGTTTCTATGCGTTGGATGACTGTGGAACGCGGATCAACCCGATGGTCATCGACGGTCAAATACACGGTGGTCTCACCGAGGCCCTCGCCGTGGCTCTGGGCCAAGAGATCGCCTACGACGATCAGGGCAACGTCAAAACCGGTACGCTGATGGACTTCTTCCTTCCAACAGCATGGGAGGTCCCGAACTATGAGACCGACTTTACCGTGACGCCATCTCCGCACCACCCGATCGGCGCCAAAGGCGTCGGCGAAAGCCCCCATGTCGGCGGCGTGCCGTGTTTCTCAAATGCGGTTCAGGATGCGTTCCGCCCGTTTGGCAACACGCACACCAACATGCCGCATGACCACTGGCGCATTTGGCAAACCGCCAATGACCTCGGTCTGCACGACTAAAATCTTGGCGCGGGCGGCATCACGTCGCCCGCCCTTCTGGGAGGAAAAACATGACTTGGACTACGTTACAAACGGCCATGGCCGAACGGGGATATATTGCCTCGGGGGACCTGTCGATGGCGCTTCATCTGTCGCTATCGCTTGGGCGTCCGCTCTTGCTCGAAGGGGCGGCGGGTGTCGGCAAGACCGAGGTCGCGCGCGTTCTGGCGTCCGTCCAAGACACCGACCTGATCCGTTTGCAATGTTACGAAGGTCTAGACGCCGCGCAGGCGATCTATGAATGGAATTACCAACGACAACTTCTGGCGATCCGCGCCGCATCCGAAGATGGCGAAACCGGCAAATCCGTTGAGACGCGGATCTTCTCGGACGATTTCCTGCTCGAGCGTCCGTTGCTCAAGGCGATCCGCCAACCCAAGGCGCCCGTGTTGCTGATCGACGAAATCGACCGCGCCGACGAAGAATTCGAGGCCTATCTTCTTGAGGTCCTCTCTGATTTTCAAATCACCATTCCCGAGCTTGGCACCATCACCGCGACCACGCGGCCCCATGTTATTCTGACGGCCAACGGCACGCGTGATTTAAGCGATGCGCTGCGCCGTCGGTGTTTGTATGCCCATGTGCCCTATCCCGATCTGGAAACCGAACTGTCGATCCTTGTGTCCCGTTGTCCCGACATCAACGACCGCCTTTGTGCGCAGGTCGTTGGTTTCGTACAGGCCCTGCGCAAAGAACCCCTTGAAAAGACCCCCGGCATCGCCGAGATGCTTGATTTCGCCGCCGCCCTGATGGGACTGGGCATTGCCGATCTTACCGACGATCCCGCGATCCTTCAGGCGACGCTGACCACCCTTTTGAAAACCCAATCCGATCAGGCCAACATCACCACCGAGGTTGCCCAACGCATCGCAGGAAAAGCCGCATGAGCGTTGTCAGCAAATTCGCAGCACGCGACGCGGGTCCGACCGCGCGTATGACCGGTTTTGTGGCGCATCTGCGCGACAACGGGCTGCGGCTTGGTGTGGGCGAAACCGCCGTCGCGCTGGATGCCTTGACCCATGTGGACGCCGCCAACCCCAAGGACGCGCGCTATGCGTTGAAATCGGTGTTCTCGGGTTCGGCCGAAGAGGCGGCACAGTTCGACGCATTGTTCGACAGTTTCTGGATGAACGGCGGCAAGGTGAAAACCCGCGTCACCCCGACGCTCAATCCCACGGAAAACAAAAACGTTCATTCGTCGCGCCATGCAGATGCCGAGGGCGAAGACACGAGTGGTTCGGGCGACCTCTCTACCCCTGACGATACCGGCGATGGCGCCTCCAATAGCGACGGCGAAGGAAAACTGGTCGCGACCGATGTATCCAATCTGTTCAAAAAGGACCTTCGCGAATTGGTCCTGCCCGAGGACATCGCCGCCGCAGAAAAGGTTGCGATCCGACTGGGTGCCGCCCTGCGGGATCGCCGTTCGCGTCGCCGCAAGGCCGCGACAAAGGGCGACCAGATCGATTTTCGCCGTGTGATCCGCAAGAGCATCGCGACAGGCGGCGACCCGATTGCCCTCCCCAAACGGCGTCGGCCAGAACGCGACCTACGGATCACCGCGATCTGTGATGTGTCGGGGTCGATGACGGTCTATTCGCGGATTTTCCTCGCGTTTCTCGCGGGCCTCATGCGGGCGGATACCAATTCCGACGCCTATCTGTTTCACACCCGCCTTGTGCGGATCACCGATGCCCTGCGGGACAAAGACGCCCTGCGCGCGCTGTCACGCCTGTCCCTTTTGGCCGAGGGATACGGAGGCGGTTCCGAGATCGCCAAAAGCCTTGATACATTCGCCAACACCTATGCGCGGCGGTTCGTGAACAACCGCACCGTCGTGATGATCCTGTCGGACGGGTACGACACCGATGCGCCCGACGGCATTGCCGATGCGCTTGCCCGCCTCAAAAAACGGGGCTGCAAGGTGATCTGGCTGAACCCTCTCAAGGGCTGGGACGGCTATGAACCTGTGACCCGCGCCATGGCGTCGGCCCTGCCCCATCTTGATATCTTTTCTGCGGCGAACACCTTGGATGACCTCGCCGCGCTGGAACCGGAGCTGATGCGCCTATGACACCTGATCTGATCACAAAACACGGGCTGGTTCAGGGCAAGGATTGCTTTGCCATCGCGACCATCGTGCGCACGGTTGGCACCACTGCGGCCAAGGCGGGTGCCAAAGCATTGATCGGTCAGGACGGGGCGATCATAGACGGTTTTCTTGGCGGGGGCTGTGTGCGCGGCGCGATTAAGACCGCGACGCTACGCGCCATTGAAACCGGTCAACCACAGCTGATTTCCGTCGCCCCAGAAGAGGTTCTCGCCGAGCAAGGCGTTGCCGCGGGCGATGATATCGACGGGGTGCGCTATGCCCGCAATGGATGTCCGTCCAAGGGCACGATTGATGTGTTTATCGAACCACAAATGCCTCTACCGGATCTGCTGATCGTTGGGGAATCGATTGTTGCGACCACCCTCGCGGAACTGGCCCCGCACACCGGCTGGGCCGTGACCCAAACCGCGGGCGACACCCGCCCCCGTTTCATCGTGATCGCCACCCAAGGGCGCGGTGATCTGGACGCTTTGCAATCCGCGCTCTCTGAACCGGGGGATTACATCGCCTTTGTCGGCAGCACCAAAAAGTTCGCCGCCCTTTCGGCAAAGCTGGCGGACGCGGGCGTGTCGCCCGACCGTATTGCATCCGTGCGCGCCCCCGCAGGGATCGACATTGCCGCCACGACACCCGCCGAGATCGCGTTGTCGATCCTTGCGCAACTGACCCTAGTGAAAAACGGTGAGGTCTTTGATGCATAGGGTCGGCGCGATCATATTGGCCGGTGGGTTGTCCCGCCGCATGGGGGCGTTCAACAAGCTCCTCTTGCCCATCAACGGCGTTCCGATGATCCGGCGGGTGGTCGAGACCTACCGCGCCGCTATCGATGGCGAAATCGTCGTGGTCACCGGTTTTGAGGCCGACGCCATTCGCGACGCCCTGTCCGGCGCCGACGTCCGGTTCGTGCACAATTCCGACTTTGAACAGGGGCAGCCATTTTCAGTGCGTGCGGGATTGTCCGACGCGCCCGACGCCGATCTGATCCTGATCGGCCTTGGCGATCAACCCAACCTGACGGTCCACGACATACGCACATTGATCGACATGCACAGCGCCCATGCGGCCGATAAAATCACCATTCCCGTGAAGGACGATCAACGGGGTAATCCCATCATTGTTCCCGCTGCCCTGTGTTCCCAGTTGCTGGCCGATCAGGCCAATCCGGGTTGCGGAAAATTCACACGATCCAATCCCGACAAGGCGCAAAAACTGCCCCTGTCACAGGTCGGTTTCTATCACGATATCGACACCCCCGCCGCGTTTCTGGCGCTCACCCAAGGAGGCACGACATGACCACGCTCCAACGATTTTACGCGACTCTGCGCGAAAAATGGAAGCTCACTCCAGAGCAAGCCGAGACGCTCGCATCCATCAAATTCCCCTGTTGTTAAGAAAGGCAAACCCATGGAACTTAAAGACGAAATCACGATCAACGCGCCAATGGCCCGCGTATACGAGGCCCTAAACGATCCAGAGATCCTGAAACAATGTATCCCCGGATGCGAAGAGTTGATCCAACACTCCGACACCGAACTTGAAGCAATCGTTGTTCTAAAAATCGGCCCCGTAAAGGCAAAATTCAGCGGTCAGGTTGAACTGGACAAAAGCGGCGCACCCGACAAGTTCTCGCTTACCGGTCAGGGCAATGGCGGCGCGGCCGGTCATGCCAAGGGCGGCGCGGATGTGACGCTTGTGGCGGATGGCGACAACACGATCCTGTCCTATGACGCCAAGGCGGAAATCGGTGGCAAGCTGGCACAGCTGGGCGGACGATTGATCCAAAGCACCGCCAAGAAACTGGCCGCAAAGTTCTTTAAGGCCTTTGCCAAAGTTTTGGACGAAGAAACCGTTGCGTAATTTGATTACATATCTCGACCACGCGGTCGACATTCTGGCGCAGGTTGCGACCTATGCCGGAATGGGCCGCCCGTTCGCGCTGATTACTTCAGTAGACATCAAGGGCGGAAGTGCGCGCGATGTTGGGTCACTGGCCGTAGTGTCGGACGATGGCGTGATGACCGGATATATGTCGAACGGCTGCATCGATCAGGACATCTTGCTTCATGGGATCGAGGCCGTAGAAACGGGACAGGCGCGCCTGTTGCGATATGGCGAAGGATCGCCGTTTCATGACCTGACTCTGCCCTGCGGCGGATCGTTGTCGGTGTGGATTGACCCGATGCCCGACGTCGACGCCCTGCTGTCGGCACATGAGGCGCTGATGGCACGTAAACCCGCGACCTTGACGCTTCTCCCGCCCTCGAACGCCGTTACCATTACCTATCAACCAAAGGTGTCCTTTGTTTTGGCGGGGCGCGGCGCGATCTTTCGTGCCGCAGCCAAGAACGGTCAGGCCGCAGGGTTTGAAGTGCAGGCGTTTTCCCCTGACGTTGCCGATCTGGCGGCGGTCACCCCATTCTGCATCACCACACCAACCCACATGCGGTCCCAAACTGAAATGGAGGCCCTGACGCTTGATCCTGTTTGTGCCGCGCTCACGCTTTTTCATGATCACGACTGGGAACCGGCGTTCCTGATGGCAGCGCTTGCCACCCCTGCCCGTTTCATCGGTGCCCTAGGAAGCCGGCGCACCCATACGGGGCGTTTGGAACACCTGCGCGCCCTTGGCCAATCAGAAAAGTCACTGGCGCGGATAAGGGGCCCCATTGGTCTGGTTCCGTCGTTGCGTGATGCCAATCTGATTGCCATCTCCGCCATCGCGGAAGTCGCAGGCGAATTTGCCTATGACCAACAAACACAGGTGACCGCGCCCCTGTGTGACGTGGCGATCTAGGCGCGACGCGATCAGGTTTTCTATTACCCCGCATCATCTTTAATGACTTGTATTGATAGCCCATTTTACGGCTATCATAGGGGCCAACACATCCTTAATGCGCGGTGCCCTATGTCAGATTCAACCAAACCATTTTCCGTTGTTATTGCCGGTTTCGGTTGGTGGGGCCGCCATATGGTAAATCGCCTTGCGACCTGTGACGACATCAATGTTCTGGCGGTGATTGAGCCGAACACCGACAACCACACGGACATCCGCGCCGCCGGCGTCGAGGCGGTTCTCGACTTTGCCGATGTTCTGGACCGTCCCGATGTCGACGCCGTCATTTTGACGACCCCCAACCCCGTTCATGAGGAACAGGTAAAGCACTGTGCGGCGGCGGGCAAACACGTGTTTTGTGAAAAACCTCTGGGCCTGACCGGTGCCAGCGCCCGACGTTCGGTCGAGGCTTGCAACGCAGCCGGTGTAACCCTTGGAATTGGCCACGAACGCCGCTTTGAACCCGCGCTTGAGGCGCTTAAGGCCGAACTCGACAACGGGGCACTTGGGACGATCATGCACGCCGAGGCCGCATTTAGTCACGATAAACTGATCCATGTGCCCGCTGGCGATTGGCGCACATCCAAGGCCGTCAGCCCCGCCGGTGGCATGACCGCTATGGGCATTCACCTGACCGATCTTTTGATCTCGTTCTTTGGCCCCGTCAAAACGGTTCAGGCCATGACCGCCGACCGGTCACTGGGATGGGAAACCGGCGATCTGGTGACGGTTCAGCTTGGGTTTCATGCGGGTATGACCGCCACCCTAAGTGCGGTTCTGCACACCCCCCATTTCATTCGGATGCATGTGTTTGGCACCGAAAAATGGGTCGAGGTCCGCAACGATACCCACCCCGACACCCCTGGCGGCAAGGTTCGTTATGTCGAAGCCGTGACCGGACAAGACCACGTGGAGACCATCTTTGAATGGACCGACGCCGTCGTCGAAAACCTCAATGCATTCCGCATGGCCTGTACCGGCGAAAAACCCTACCGCTTTAGCCAAGACGAAATGATCCACAACATCGAAGTCCTCGAGGCCATCGCGACATCATCCGAAAACCGCGAAACCGTGCATTTGAACAGGCCATAATTCCCGTCCCCAACTGGATTGGCCTGTTCAACATCAATTGCCCTTTGCCTGCAGGGATGGTTCTCTGCGTGCAAAGGGCAACTTGGTTTCGCCCCTCATTACGGAGCAGAAAATAATGGACGCCGTGGCATTTGACGCCCTCTTTAACGTACTCGCACCGATCCTGTTGATGATCCTGATTGGGTTTGTGATCGAAAAGAAAACCGACACGATCGAAACCGCAAGCATGAGCGCGCTTGTCATGATGGTCGGCACGCCAGCGTTGATTTTTTCGACCCTTACAACCACGGAATTGCCCTCTGATGTCTTGATGCAAGTGTCCATCGGTGCGATCTGCGCCAGCGCCATCGCTGCGATTTTGGCTGTTGGAGCTCTGCGGGTTATGGGCTTCGATATACGCGCCTTCTTACCATCCCTGACGATGCCGAATTCGGGGAACCTCGGGCTTCCGGTGGTGTTGTTGGCCTTTGGCAATGACGGGTTGGCGGTTGGGGTGTCGTTCTATTTCGTGATCGCGATCATTCAATACACCATCATGCCGATTGTCGTCGCGGGTCAGTTTTCGTTCGCTCGCCTCATCAAAGAACCCCTGATCTGGTCCGTCGCCGCGGCGCTATGGTTCCAGTTCAGCGACGCACAGGTGCCCCAAGTTATTGTCAACACAACCGACGTTTTGGGCGGTATGATGATACCCGTCATGATCATCCTATTGGGGGCGGCGATTGCACGTCTGGCCATTGGTGACATCAAAACCGCGGTGATCCTGTCCGTCGTTCGTTTGGGGATTGGCTTGTCCGCGGGGCTGGCGACCATCTGGATTTTGGGCACGACCGGTGTTGCGTCGGGCGTCATCTTTCTGCTCGCGGCGATGCCCTCGGCGGTGGTCACCTATGTGATTGCGCAGCGCTATGAGCGGCAACCAGAAAAGGTCGCGGGGGTTGTGGTGATGTCGACCCTTGTGACCCTGTTGTGCCTGCCTGCATTGCTTTGGGCGGCGCTGATCATCGCCCAATAACAGACCCCAACAAGGCAAAAAGGCGCGCCCTGCGATATGCGGGGCGCGCCTTTGTTATTCATGTGATTTGCGAGCTAGCCTTGGTTCTTGATCCGCATATCATCCAGCTTGGCCAATGCCTCGTTCGACAGGGGCAGGTTCACAGGTTCGTTGATCTCGGCAGAGACATCCGCACCAGAGTAGCTTTCCATGACCATGCGGGCGTGTTCGGGGTCGACCATCACTTCGCCGTCCAGCAAAACCGATTCAAGGAAGTGCAATGTCTCGGGCCCCATCTGACCAGCAAAGGCGTGATCAACCTGTTCGCCAGGCATCGTGGACATGGGGAATTGCGTGCCGTCCTTAACCGTGTTCATCCAATTATCGCGGCTGGTATCATCAAGGATCAACGCGCCCTCGGTGCCAGTGATTTCGATCCACGTGCCACAGTAATTCGGATAGCTCGGAGGAAGGTTCCAGCCCCCACCGACAACGACCAAGGTGCCGTCGTCCATGGTCACCGTGCTCCACATACAGTCATAGGATCCGTTCAAATCCTTCATGTACCCATAAGCGCCCTGCGAATAAACACGCACAGGTTTCGCCGGCGCAAGAAGCCAGAATACGAAATCAAGATCGTGGGTGCTTTCCATTGCCGCAGGGGACAATTTCACACGGTTGGCGATCTTTTTGCCAAGGTTGCGCGACAGGTGGCGGCTGACCATGACGTTCACGACCTTGCCCAATTTACCCTCGCTTATAGCCTTTTTGGCATAGGCGATTTTGGGGGCGAACCGTTGGGAATAGCCGATGGTGAATTTCACGCCCTTTTCCTTGGAGAGCGCGATCAATTCGTCGGCCTCGGACAATTCAAGAGCAAGTGGTTTTTCCAACAGAACGTGTTTGCCCGCCTGCATACAGGCCTTGGCGATGGGGTAATGGGTCTGTTCGGGGGTCGTCGAAATATAGACGACCTCGATATCTGGGTTGTTGATGATGTCTTGGTAATCCGTGGTCGCCGTCGCCGGATTGGTAAGCTCTTTGACCTCGGCCAGACGCTCGGGGCGGATTTCACAGATGTGCAACCGATCGACAAGAGCGGATCTCGACAATGTTTCTGCACGGATACCACCGCACCAACCTGTGCCAATCACGGCTACGTCTACTTGTCTCATGGTATGGTCTTTCTATCGTAAAGGAATGTCGTAATGGCGACGCCCATGCAGGGCGCCGCCGTTTGGTTTATTGGCTTGTCAGTTGCTCAACCAAGGTCTTATAGGCCGCGGACTGCTCTTCGCGCATTGCTTGGTATGTTGGACCATCAAGAAGCTCGATTGTCTCGTTCAAACGACCCATCATACGAGAGAATGTACGGTCTTCGATCAGGTCTGCAAACGCCTGTGTTAGGGTCGCAACAACGTCGTCCGGTGTGCCCGCTGGGGCCAAAAGAACGCGGTGCATAAAGCCCACGTCGCCCTCGACGCCGACCTCGGCGAATGTTGGCACGTCGTCATACAGACGCTCAGGACCGGCGGTCGCCAACAGACGCACTTCGCCCGCTTCGATCTGCGCGCTTAGGGTGGATGGGAAACCCATGGTCACGTCAGCATCGCCAGACAACAACGCCTGCATAGCTGGCCCGCCACCTTGGTACGGCACGAGGTTCAACGACACGTCATGCGCCTGCATCACTTGGGCCGCAGGTACGAACAACGCACCCCAGTTTCCAGAGTGGGACATACGGATCGCGCCTGGTTTTTCACCCGCCGCGGCAATCAGATCCTCGAAGGTTTGGAACGGGCTATCTGCACGAACAACCACACCGATGGGCGCATAGTTCACGCGGGCAATCGGGATAAAGTCATTGATCGGGTCGTACGGCAGGTTCTCAACGTACTGTTGAAGCATATCAACATAGTTATGCGTGAACAGAAGCGTATAACCATCGGCCGGCGCGTTCGCGACCTCTTGGGTCCCCTTTTGGCCGCCTGCACCTGGTGTCAAACGCACAATCATCGCCTGCTCAAGGTACGTGGGGATCGTCGATGTAATCACACGGGCATTCAGGTCATGAGACCCGCCAGCGCCAAATGGGATCACCATCGTGATCGGTTTTTCTGGGTAGTCAGCCGCCGCCGTCGTAGCAATCGCAGCCGTTGCAAGTCCGCCCGCGAGGGCCACCTTCTTGATAAATGAAGTAAACATGTCTTTCCTCCCTTGTTTTGCATCTTTGGTGTTTGGGATCACAGGTGATGCCGCCTGTGATCCCTATACGTTGATCAGCCTTCTGATACTTTTTGCATCCTCCGCCAAAGCATCAGACCAATCACTGGTATTGCGAGTAGCACGCAGATGGCACCGATACGTTCCTCAAACATAAAGGCCATCGTTGCGCCGTTGCCCATCGCCATCGTCTGGCCAAAGGCGTATTCCATAGGTGGTCCAAGGATAAAGCCCATGACCATCGGCATGACGTCGAATTTCCCTGCCCTTGCGATCAGACCGAACACGCCGAACACAACCAACATCAGTAGGTCAAAGTTGTCAGAGCGGAACACATATGTCCCCGCAAAGGCGAACATGATCACCACAGGCACCAAGATCGAAGTCTTGATCTGCACCAATCGTGAAAAGAACGGGATCGATAGATATCCGATGACAAGGAACATGATATTCGCAAAGACCATCGCGATCAGAATGGCGAATACGGTTGCACCCTGTTCTTCGAACAATTGCGGACCAGGGCGAAGCCCCTGTGCCACAAAGGCCCCCAACAAAATCGCCGTCACGTTGTCCCCGGGGATACCAAGCGTCAACAAAGGCACCATCGTTGGGCCGTTCACGGCGTTGTTTGCGGCCTCGGCGGCGGCGATCCCTTCGAGTTCGCCTTCGCCAAAGGTTTCAGGGTGATCCGAGGCGTTCTTGGCCGCAGAATAGCCCATCATCGCGGCAACCACCTGACCAAGGCCGGGGATGATCCCGATGCCCGTGCCGATCACGGTGGAGCGACAGATGGTTTTAAAGCAGCGGCGGAACTCGGAGAACTTAAGCCGTTCGCCCATAACCGAAGCGAGCTGTTGAACCTTGCCCGAGTTCATCACCACATTCGCAATCTCGGGGATCGCAAACACACCGATCAACATTGGCAACAACGGAATGCCGGATTTCAGATCGAAAATCCCAAAGGTAAAGCGTTCAACACCCCCAAGCGGATCGGTCCCAATGAACGAGAGCCAAAGCCCCAACATCATCATCGCCAGCGCCTTAAGCGGGTTGTTCCCCGACGTGACCGCAATGATCACAAGGCTCAGCAACAGCACCGCAAACAGTTCAGGCGGGCCGAATTGCATCACTAGGAACGCGATTGGGAAAATCATCAGGATCGTGAACATGTCGCTCGACAGGTCCCCGAACACGGACGAGACCAACGCCATATCAAGCGCCTTGCGGGATTTACCCTGTTTGGTCAATTTATACCCGTCGCGCGATGTTGCCACCGCCGCACCGGTGCCCGGCATGGACACCAAAATCGCAGGAATAGAGCCGCCGAAGATCCCACCTTTGTAGACACCCAATAGGAATGGAATGCCCACAATAGGATCAAGGAAAAACGAAATCGGAAGCAAAATGGCCATCGCGAGCAATGTGGTGAACCCCGGCAGAGCCCCCACAAGCATCCCTCCGAAAAGACCAGCGCCCATCATCATGAACGTGTCCCACCGAAGCGCCATGCCAAAGCCGGTTGTGAATTCTTCTAACATCTAAGTCACATTCCCCAAGTCAGAGACCAAGCTGTTGCGCGTAGAACAGCTCGATTGCGTTTAGTTCTGGAAGCGATACCGCAAGCACCCGCGTGGCCACGAGATAGAGCGCCACAGGGCCGATGATAGCCAAGGCCACGATCTGGATGATCGAACGGTTGCCTGACAGCCAAGAGATCAGCACCAGAGAAATAAAGGACGAGATCAGGAACCCAAATGGCACCATCATGAGCGCATAGAGCGTCATAAAGGCAAACAAGAGAACCCCACGAATAATTTCATCCCTGTGAAGGGTCGGCTCGGTCTTTTCCTCGGCCGGTTTTTTCAACGTGAACCAAACCATCACCGCCGACAGTGCGGACAACATGGTCAGGATCAGTGTCGGAAACAGGCTTGGTGAAATGGCGGTCAACATGCGTCCCATCAACACCTTGGGCGGCGCCACGAGTTGCCCCATGAACAAAACCGCAAGCCCAGCGCCAATAAAGAAGAACAGCATGACTGCAAGTTCAGTGGTGAATTTACCCTTCATGTCACGCCCCCCACGCCGAAACATTTCGTAATACAGCCCCGCATCCCATGGACCGCGGCTTGTGTCTCTGTGCATTTGCCATTCATGCCTCCTCGCTTGATTGGCTAAATTAAGAATGAGTTAACCAGAGGGAAGACCGTCAAACAAAGCGTCAGTCGTAATGTTTGAGATCAGGAAATCTGATACCCGCATAACTGGGGTATCAGCCCAATGGCTCCTCAATACTAGTCTACTGGTAGCGCTTCCCCATTGAGCACCCATTTTTCGATAACCCGCGTACCAGATTCCTGCAGCATCTTGGACACAGCGCAGTGATGCTTCAAGTCACGTGTGACCGCCACGGCACCCTCGCGATCGCCTTCATATGTGACAACAATATCAAGCGTCACTTCTGGGAAAGGGATGGGAACAGGCGAAATCAACCGCGTGCCGTGGCTGTCCATGGTCACCGCGATATCGATGTCCATATTGGTAAAGGTCACGCCATGATGCGCGGCCAGTTTGTTGGAAATCACTTGGGTACATCCCAAAAGCCCCATGAACACGTATTCGACGGGCATCGGGCCTTCGTCGGTACCACCGCGCAATACGGGTTCGTCGATGATGACGGATTTACCGCGCGCGGTTGCGTGGGACTTGGTGGACGTGTCTTGTCCGCCTGTCACTTTAAATTTCCAAATCGGTTTCTCTTTTACTCCAGCCATGGTGTCCTCCCAAACGGCGTATTACGTGTCGAGACCAAGGAACGTGCGGATGACGTTCGCGAATTGGTCCGGTTGTTCTAAATTCGAAAGATGCGCGGCGTCGCTGATCACGTGGAACGTGGCGTTCGGCGTCGCATCGGCCATGGCCTGCATGACGCCAACGGGCGCGGCCATGTCTTGGTCGCCGGTCACATAAAGCGTTTCATGCGCCATCGCAGATAGGCCCCCGAACAGATCGAGGCTCTGAAGACAGCGCGCTGTGCCCTCGTATCCGTCGGCGGCGGTGGCGTTGAACATGTCGCGCACGACGTTCAGTTTTGCGGTATTCGCCGCATCGGCCAAATAGTCCGCAGTGAACCAACGCGCAAGCGTCCCCTCGCAAAGCGCCGCGACATTGGCGTCATGAAGACGTGCGATATTGCCGTCCCAGATCGCCTTATAGGGATCGGGCGCATCGGCCCGTGCATCACAACAGAGCACACGGTTTACGCGCTCTGGGTGGCTTTGCGCCATCGCAAGGGCGGTCATCCCACCCAAGGAAATGCCAAGGATATCTGCCTTGGCAATCGACAGATGGTCCATCAGGGCAATCAAATCATCGCACAGCTGTGGAAATGAATACGGCGGTTTGGGCGCGGCACTTTTGCCATGGCCCCGGGTGTCGTACCGCAGGACGCGCATGGTTTGGGCAAGGAATGCGACCTCGGCATCCCAAAGACGCATATCGGTCGCCAACGAGTTGGACAGGATAATCCAATCCGCCCCTTCGGGCCCTTGGACCCGATAATTCAGATGTCCGCCATCGGCCAAATCAAAGCGTGTGTCACCAGTATCCGTCATTATTTTTGTCCACCAAGTGCTGCGTTGATTTTGGGCATGACCTCTTCGGCCATAAGGACCATGGATTTGCGTCCCAGATCGACATCCGTCCAATCATGGCCTGCATAAACCAGTTTGCCGAATGGTCCGGTTTGTTCTTGGAATTCCAGAACCTGATCCGCGACGCTGCTTGGATCACCATGGATCACAAGCCGGTCGAGAACATAATCCAATGTCACATCGTCATCGTCCATGTTCTGATCTTCTTTGAACAGGTTCAATCGACCGCCCGACCGCAGCTTGGTCAAAAGCTGCTTATAATATAGAACATAGGGGCTCCCTGGATCGCGGGCATAGGCACGCGCGGTTTCCATGTCCTCGGCGACACAGATGTTTTTCGCGACGCTCCAGTTGTTGAAATCGGCGGCACGGCCACCCTGCTCACAGCCCTCGGCATAGTTCGGCCAGTGGGTTTTCACCCATTTCGGCAGTAGGAAGTTCGCCGAGATCGGCTCCCATCCGCGGGCAGCCATTGCGGTCACACCTTTGGAAAACGGCGCAACTACGGTGCCAACAATCGGGGGATGCGGATCCTGATATGGTTTGATGATCGTGCCCTGACCGATCTCGGGCATCATGGTTTCGCGGGTTGTGACCTCATAGAAGTCCCCCTTCAGATCATAGGGGGCCTCGCCCTCCCAAATCTGGAGAACCATGTTGATGCATTCGATAAACATCGCGTTGCGATCGCGATTGAGGTTGCCGAACACCTCGGCGTCGGACATCAATCCACCGGGGGAAATCCCGAAATTCAAACGCCCCTTAAGCATGTGATCCAACATCGCCACTTCGGCGGCGACACGGGCCGGATGTGAATTCGGAAGGTTCACCGTGCCCGTGCCCAGACGAATGTTTTTCGTCTCATAGGCAAGGCTCGCGAGGAAGGCGACGGTCGAAGTGATCGTCTCGGCCAGATCGGTGGTGTGTTCACCACAGTAGGCTTCGACAAAGCCAAGCTTATCCGCCAGAATAAACGCCTCGCGGTCCTCCTGTATGCTTTTCCATACAGGTTTACCCACTGGGTGAATTGGCATCGTAAAGAAAGACAGCTCCATCGGTTCCTCCGCGTATTCGCAAACTGTCCGATCAGACTGCACGGTTGAGGCCAGTAGAGAAAACGATGCTTTCTTATGAGAGAAATCAGAAAACCTGATAGGTTAACGAAATATGACTTCCACCTAGCGCTTGCTCAGGGGCTCAATCTCAAGCGCGTTATTGAGTTCCTCTTGAATGATATTCGCAACGGCCTGCGCAGCTTCGGTCAATCCGCGGGTCTTTGGCTCAATCCGGATATAATCCGTAAACAAAGGTGGATCAGAAAGCGGCGTCACCTGTCGTTTGGTTCCATCAAGGTCCGACAGACACAGGATACCAGGCAGGATTGCGGCCCAATTGGATTGCGTTACCAAATCCAACGTCCCAAGCATGGCATCAAGCTCCATCACAGCGTTCACCGGAACTTCGTTCACTGCGAAATAGTGATCAATCTTGGGGCGGCGTGCATTGATCTGCCGCGGCAGGATAAAGTTCTGCGGCGCGAGATCGGCAAGGCGCACGGTCTCGCCCAGTTCAAGATCGTTGTTGGCCGAACAGACGAAACACTCCATATCGCGCCCCATCAACGTGGTGCTGAGACCGAGAACCGTGTCGACGGCGGGAACCACAGCAAAGTCGAGACGCCCCTTGACCACCTCTTGGCTCAGGACCGACGAGTACGCCTCTTGGACAGAAAGGTTCACATTCGGCAACTCATCCGCGATGCGAAGCAACACGGGGCTAAGGACGCTTCTGGTAAAGGTCGGCATCAGACCAATCCGCACATGCCCCGTGATCGCGCCGGACAAATCGCGCAGCATGGCCTCGGCATTTTCGGCCTCGTCCAGCACGCGGATCGCCGCCTCATAGAACCGTTTACCGGTTTCGGTGGGAACAACACCGGTTGAGCTGCGCTCAAACAGGCTCACGTTATAGCGGTCTTCGATCTGGCGCACATGCATGGACAGGCCGGACTGGGTGGCGTTCATGCGTTCGGCACCCGCGGAAAACGACCCTTCTTCATAGACCGCTGCGAATATTTTGAGCTGATGTATCTTCATGGCGATCCTATCGGCAAGCCTATCAATAAAGCTACTGGTAACTATGCATAGATATTAATTGTTGTGAAGGCACTTTGCATTTTATGATCGATGCATGCCGACATCACAGGAAAGGATACCCCGATGAACGCACCAAAGATTGATACGACTGCTGACTTTGATGCCCGCGCGTTGCGTGATGTTTTGGGGTGTTTTGCGACGGGTGTGACCGTTGTGACAACGCTTGACGCGAACGGTGCGCCTGTGGGGATGGTGGTGAATTCGTTCTCGGCGGTGTCTCTTGATCCGCCCCTTATCCTATGGAGCATCGGCCTTGGAAGCCCGTCGCACCCATCCTTTATCGAACACCCCGGTTTCACCATCAACATCATGGGCGAAGCATCCAAAGATCAAACAATGCAGTTCGCCCGCCCGTCAGACGATAAATTCGCAGGCGTGGATTGGACCGCGGGCAAATATGACGTGCCAGTGTTGACCGACGCAGTTGCAACGCTTGAATGCGCCACCGAACAACGCATCCCCGCCGGTGATCACGAGATTTTCCTTGGCCGTGTCTTGCGCATTCGGCAATCCGAGGGTGATCCGCTTTTGTTTCACAAGGGCAAATTGGCTTCACTTGGCGCTTTGCTCTAGAACCAGAGAGAGAGGCCCGAGAATATGACCAACCTGAAAATCGTTCACCCCCATCCGACCAACGACTGGGACGCTACACTCGCCTCGATTGCAGCGGATATGAAAGATGCGCCGCTCAATGTGCATAAGCTGATGGCGCATAACCCGGCCCTTTTGCAGGCGTGGTGGGATTTTCGGAACCATTCGGTAAACGGGGGCACACTTGGGCCGCATCTGGCGGAATTGGTGATCCTTCGGGTCAGCGTTCATTTGGGCGCGTGGTACGAATGGGGCTCGCATGTGGATCGCGCCCTGCGGATCGGCATGGGTATGGACCGGATCAACGCGGTTCTTCTGGCCGATCTTGATGCGAAATGGTCCGCGCAAGAGGCACTTGTTTTGCGTGCCGTCGATGATCTTATGATGCACCGCGCGATCAGCCCACAGACACGCACGCACCTTGAACAACAGATATCGACAGAACAGATGATGGACCTGATTGCCATTCACGGAATGTATGTGACCCTTGGCTGTATGATCGGGACATGGGGGTTGGTTTTGGACGATGACGTCGCACATCGTATTCGGAACCACACCAGTCAAACTGCGTTTGAAGACGCATCCAAAACGTTCAACGCATCTATGGTGCGAATCCCCCATAATGGCGGCGCATCTGCCTAGGCCCCGTTGACAAATTTCGCTCTGGGACGACCAGATTTGTGAATTTGCAGCGGCACGACGCGTGCCGAAGTGCTGTGGAATCACCGTTGTTCACGGCGACGTTCAGGGCCTGCGCGACTTGAACACATTGAACAGACGCGCCCAAGCCCTCCAAAACTTCACAAAATTTTCATTGCGTTACGGCAAATCTCCTTCTTTGCCTCATTTTTCCGGACCCTGCCAAAGGGACCGCCAGAAGACGTGGCTCGTTACGTTACGGAAAACACTGTTTCAATTCCCTCCAGAATATTTTACAATTAATTACAACTTTGCTGGCGAATTTTACAAATAATTTGCCGGTTCTCACAGTATGGAGGAGGTACCTGTGAAGAAAACTCTGTTTAGAACGGTCGGCTTTTGTGTCGCATCTGTTATTGGCGTGCCCGCGTTCGCCAATATGGCATGTGATGCAACAGACAGTCTGACTATCATTTCGGCAACCGACGACGGTTTGTACGAAGAAACGCATGGCCCGGAAAACGTAATCGACGGTAACTTTGATCCGGATTCCCGTTGGTCGAACCAAGGCCAAGGCACACCAAAAAGCCTTGTTCTTGATCTAGGTGCAGCACAAACTGTGAAATCTCTTGGCGTCGCATGGTACAAAGGTGACAGCCGGAAGTCAGAATTCACAGTAGAAGCGTCCGTAGATGGTACAGACTACGGAACTGTTGTGGGTACACGCCAATCTGGCGGCACAACGCTTGATCTTGAAAGCTATGATTTCGACGACCTTCAGGCTCAGTTCATCCGCATCGTGGGCAACGGTAACGAAAGCAATGACTGGAACAGCATCGTAGAAGTTGACGTTCAAGGCTGTGGTGTTGCGGTTGAGAAGCCTGCGCAACCAGTGATCACAGAGCGCGTTGGCACTGGTCTTTATGGCCTGCACACCGACAAAACCCCAGGTGAGAACTTTGACCTATTGGGTTGGTACATGACGACGCCTGCGGATGACGACGGCGACGGCAAATCCGACAGCGTTTATGAAAACGAATTGGCTGCTGGCTGGACGGACCCACGGTTCTTCTATACCGACCCTGCAACCGGTGGCATGGTGTTCCGCGTAACCCCAGCGGGTGCGAAAACATCCAAAAACACAAGCTACACCCGTTCCGAATTGCGCGGCATGTTGCGCCGTGGCGATTACACGATTTCCACACGTGTTGACGGTGGCTATCCAAACAAAAACAACTGGGTCTTCTCTTCTGCGCCACAATCCGCACAAGAAGCATCCGGTGGCGTTGACGGTAAACTTCGTGCGACCTTGGCCGTAAGCCAAGTGACACGTCAGGGTAAAGCGTACCAAGTTGGTCGTGTTGTGATCGGTCAGATCCACGCGAAAAACGACGAACCAATTCGCCTGTACTACCGTAAACTTCCACAGAACAAATACGGTTCCTTGTACTTTGCCCACGACCCAGAGGTCGGCAAAGAGGTTTGGGTTGACGTGATCGGTGGCCGTGGCGACCGTATCGATAACCCTGATGATGGTATCGCTTTGGACGAGATCTTTACCTATGAGATCGAAGTGAAGGGCAAGCCAGAGGGTGACAAAATCATCCCAATGCTTCACCTGACCATCACACGTGACGACGGTTCCGTGGTCGAGGCCGAGCCATTCGACATGCGAGACAGTGGCTTTAACGTTGAAGACGAATTCATGTTCTTTAAGGCGGGTGCCTATACCGGTAACAACACAAGCCCAGAGCCTGAGACCGACTTTGATAAGGTTATCTTCTATGAGCTTGAGTATTCCCACGATGAAGCACCAGAAGGTGAAGGCATCGTTGAGAAGGCTCCTGAGCCCATCGAGCCAGCAGCCGTAGGCGTTGTTTTTGACGACAGCTTTGCAGACGGCGGCCGTGAAGATGGCGCAGATGCAACCGACAGCAACTGGTGGACAACATCCACAAGCAGCGCGATTGAGGTTTCCGAAGGCTCTCTTGGTCTGGTCTCCGGTGGGTCCGGCCGCGGTATCCGTACCACGTTCGCACCACAGGATCTTGCCGTAGGTCAAACGCTTCAGGCGACGTTCACTTTCACAACGCCAGAGACAATCGGCTCTGATCGTGACTCTGCGTTCCGCGTTGGCATGTACAACAAACTGGGTCGTGGTCAGCTCGAAGATGATCTTTCTGCATCTTCGAAAACCCCGAACCCACTGTACGATGGTCTTCCTGGTTACATGATCGACTTTGACGTTGCTCTTGCAGATGCCGCTGCGGCGAACATCAACGTGCGCAAGCACAATGAGGACACACAGGGTCGTCTCTTGGGCACAACCAAAGGCTACTCCGGTATTGGTGAAGGTGGCGATGCATATGCATTCGAGGCCAACACGACCTACACTGGTGTGATGTCCGTGAAGAAGCTCGACAATGGCATCGAAGTCGCAGGCACCCTAAGCCAAGACGGCGCGGTTCTGTCGACCTTTAGCACCGTTGACGAAGGCAGCGACGTAAACCAATTCGGTATGCTCGCATTCCACGTGAACAGCAAAACATTCGGTTCCTCCAAGGACAAAGACACGCCGGACAACGGCTTGGATTTCTCCAACGTGAAACTCGAAGTATTGGCTGACTAGTCTTCGACCACATCTAAGATATGGAAATGGCCCGCATTGTCGGGCCATTTTTCGTCTGCGACCCAGAAACAGATTGTCGATGTTGCCGACCTATGGCTTGTTGGGGACATCACAACCAAGGGGCACCGCAATGGCCGGCATTCGTTTCGGGGTCTTTCAGACCCGCGCCGTTTTGATCGACGACACCCAAATGATCGATATCGAGACCCGCTCGGGCGGGCGCTTTCCGTCGGGCCCGATGGGGGTTCTGGCGGTGTGGGACGATTTTGTCGGTTGGGCGCGCGGCATCACCGCCAATGCCGATGATCCTGTCGTTGATTTGGCGGCGCTTGATGCGCCCGTCCCTGCCCCACATGCGATATTTGGCATTGGTCTAAATTATCGCGACCACGCCGCCGAGGCGGGTTTGGATATCCCCAAACGCCCGATGGTCTTTACCAAATTCCCGTCCTGCATCACCGGCCCCAGCGGCGAAATCGCCCTAACGTCGAACCGCTGTGATTGGGAGGTCGAGCTGGTCGTGGTGATCGGCAAACGCGCCCACAAGGTATCTGTGGATACCGCGATGGACCACGTTGCGGGGTTCTGCGCCGGTCAGGATATTTCCGACCGCCGCCAACAATTCGCCGACAAGCCACCCCAGTTCAGCCTCGGAAAATCGGCAGCGGGCTTTGGCCCCATCGGCCCTGTGATCGTCACGCTAGACGCCTTGCCCGACCCGCATGACATCGCGCTGCACTGTGCCATTGACGGCGAACTGGTCCAGTCAAGCCGCACAAGCGACATGATCTTTTCGGTCCCAGAATTGATCGCATATCTGTCCGACTGGGTGACCTTGGAGCCAGGGGATCTAATTTTCACCGGCACGCCATCGGGCGTAGGTTCGGTGCGCACCCCGCGACGCTATCTTCAGGCTGGCGAAACCATCACGACCCAAATCGACGGGATCGGCACGATGGAACACACCTGTACCGAGGCTTAGTCTCTGCGCCGCATTCCACCGCTTCCGACCAATGTTGCCAATTGTTTCAACCACAGCCGCCGATACCTTCGAAAATTTCGTCGGGTGGCCAAGTTATTGATTTACTCGTTCTTGGAATCACGCGATAAACATATCGATGGTTTTCAAATGGCCTAAGGCCTTTGGAATGAAAAAGGGAACACGGTTCGGGCGACCCAAATAGGGACCAAATCCGTGGCTACCCCCGTAACTGTATGTGGTTGCGCCCCTCAGATACCACTGGCTTCGGCTGGGAAGGTGAGGCGCGCAAAAACCATAAGCCAGGAAACCTGCCATCAAAGTTGGTCGAAGGACCGGTTACATACGAAATCGCACGGCGGGTGCGAATAAGGAGCATTGAAAATGCATATCGAACATGGCGTCGTTGACGGCGCGAAACTTCTTCTTTCTGTGGCAACTGCGGTTGGGTCGTTTGGCCTGATGGGCAAAATGGCGCTTGATACTGTGAAAAACGACGGCGGCGTGTCTGCGCTCGTGTCGCGCACTGTTGTATCGACTATGGCTGTTTTTGCGTTTTTCCAGCTGTTGCCGCATTTCCCCGTGGGTGTGTCCGAGGTTCACTTTATCCTCGGATCAACCCTGTTCCTCTTGTTCGGCGGCGGCGCTGCGTCTCTTGGGCTTGCGCTTGGTCTGTTGGCACAGGGCGTATTGGTCGCTCCGTTTGATTTGCCACAGTACGGCATGAACGTGACCACATTGATCGTCCCACTTTGGGCCGTAAACGCCATCGCACGCAAAATCATCGCGCCAAACACGGCCTATGTTGATCTGACGTACAAACAGACGCTTGCTCTTTCGACTGCCTTCCAAGGTGGTGTTGTGGCATGGGTGACGTTCTGGGCGGTCTACGGTCAGGGTCTTGGTGCGGAAAACATCGCATCCGTTGCGTCCTTCGGCGCGGCCTATATGACGATTATTTTGATCGAGCCGATCCTTGACCTCGCGGTCTTGTTTGCGGCGAAATCCATGCGCGCGGCACAAAATTCCCCATTGTTTGGCGCGCGCCTGCACCGCGCTGCCTAATTGCTTACTGTCTTGGCCTCACTTTTCGGGGCCAAGACATCCCACATGCTCAATCCCCAATTGGGGCCGTGATCGAGAGCCGAGGCGCATTACCGCGCCCTTTCTTCGATCCGAAAAAATTAAGCCTCAGGCATTTAGCTAAGAACTGAACCACTTTGTTTGTGCGCGCCGTTTTGCACCAAGGCGCGGCACGTGATAGGGTTTTATCTATGCAGAACCACTATAATACACTGTTTTAAAGCTGAAAAAACGCCTTCACGACAATCGAACATGCAGCCACACAACAAGTCAGGCGTTTCCGCATTCCTGCCACTCGGTGCACATCTGCCAAATTATGTGACCAACTGTTCAAATATTCCTAGCATATCAGTCCGAAAGACATATGCTGGTCTCTGTACTTTAACCCGATTTTAAACGCGAAACGATTTTCTAAAGCAACAGTCTATTGGATAGGGGTGATGCATGGATGGAGCACGATTAAACGAAACGGTGGTACTTGCGCGCATTCGAAGATTCAACGGTTCCCTTGATCGCCTTATGCGTTTTTACACCGGCAAAGACATCACCACCGCCGAATTCACCAAATTTTTGACTGCCGAAACCGCCAAGCAACTGGGTGTTCAGCGGGTTGGGGTTTGGACCCTAGACGAAACCCAAACCTACATTGATTGCGTCGACCTTTACCAAAGTAGCTTGGATGAGCACTCCAACGGCTTGCGGCTCTTCGCCAAAGATTTTCCGAACTACTTTTCGGCGGTTCTCGCGGAACGTGTTATCTCGGCTGATGACGCTGCCCAAGACACCCGAACCGCCGAGTTCAAAGAGGTCTACCTCGAACCAAATAATATTGTATCGATGCTTGACGCCCAGATACGGTCCGCTGCGGGGCCCCGTGGCGTGATCTGTATCGAAACGGTCGGCGTCCGTCGCGATTGGTCGCCTGATGAAATCGCATATGCGGTGTCTGCCGCTGAATTCCTTGGAATTTTTATGGACCGCGAGGACCGGACGAAAATCCACACCGAACTCAAGAACGCCAACGAACGTCTTGCCGTCGCCGCGGCGACCACAGAAGAAGCACGCGAACGCTACGATCTCGCCATGCGCGCGGCATCGGATGGAATCTGGGACGTCGATCTTCTGGCCAAGACGACGTTTATGTCTGACCAAAACTTCTTATTGCTTGGCGAAGAACCGGACCACACACAGGCGGGCCTAAAATGGTGGAGCGAGCGTGTTCACCCTGACGATAGAAGAAAGGTACGAGAGGCCTACGAAAGCCACATCGCAACAAACGCACCCTATAACGAAACCTACCGCATTCGTCACAGCGATGGTTCTTGGCGAAAGTGGCATTCGCGTGGCTATGTTGTCCGCGACAATACCGGCAAGGTCATCCGTGTTGTGGGAACCAACTCGGATGTCACCGATTTGGTGGCGATGCAGACCGAGCTCGAGAAACGCAATGCTCAGCTACTAACCGCACAGCGCGAGATCGAAGACAGCGCCCTGCGTGATGCATTGACCGACCTTCCAAATCGCCGATATGTCGATCGATTTTTTGACGATATTCTGGCACTGGCCGAACAAAAGAACAGGAAACTGTCCGTCCTTCATATCGATCTCGACTATTTCAAAGAGGTCAATGACAGCCATGGCCACGCGGTGGGCGATGCGACAATCAAACGTGTCACGTCTTATCTTCAGACGCTGCTAGAGCCCGACGATTTCATTGGGCGCATCGGTGGCGACGAATTCATGGCGATATTGATGGATGGCCCCGAGGCAAGGCGCGCCATCGCTTTCTGCCGGACGCTCAAGCAACTTTTGGACATGCCCCTGCGCCTTGAAACCACGAGCGTCGAGCTTGGGGCGAGTATCGGTATCGCAGTGCATCAAGATTCACAAACCAGCGTCTGGGATACGCTGCGTGACGCCGATCTGGCGCTGTATTCCGCCAAAAGGGGGGGGCGTCGCACGTACCGCGTCTTTACAGAAAAACTACGTGAGAACGCGGAAATTGCTCGCCAGGCCAAAGAAGACCTTCTGCTCGCACTAAAAGATGGGGATCAATTTGTCCCCTATTTCCAACCCCAGTTTGAGGCGAAGACCCTTGATATTGTTGGGTTTGAGGTTCTTGTTCGATGGCAACACCCAACGCGCGGCCTCCTTATGCCTGCGGATTTTCTCGATCTCGCAACCGAGCTTGGCGTTGTTGCAGAAATCGACCGACATATTCTGCACGCGGCGATGTCTGTGCGGCGGTCGTGGCTCGGCCATGGGTTTGATCACGCGCGCATATCGGTCAATGTCTCGAGCGACCGTCTCGCGGATCCTACATTGGTTAACTGTGTCAAAGAGCTGGGCGAGGATGCCAAACTGTTGTCGTTTGAGCTGTTGGAAACCACCCTCCTCGACACGATCACGGATCAGGTGTCGTCCGTTCTACGCAACCTACGTCGCCTTGGGGTGCAATTTGAGATCGATGATTTCGGAAGCGGATACGCGTCGATTGTTAGCCTTTTGAACGTTCAACCTTCGCGTCTTAAAATCGACAGGTCTCTCACGAAGTCTGCGCATGTCGACCCTGCGATGTCGGTGTTGATGCGATCCATCGTCGATATCGCACGCGCGTTAAAGATTGAAGTGGTCGCAGAAGGGGTCGAAAGCAAGAGTCAACTCGCAAAGTTAACCGCGATTGGCTGTGATATCTTCCAAGGGTACCACCTCGGACGCCCAATGTCGTCGGACGACGTGATATCGACATTTTCCAAGAATGTGAGGCATTCCCAAAGGCGGGCGCGGGCAGGCTCCTAAGCTAGGACGAGCACATAAAAATCGGCCCCGCACGGGCGGGGCCGAAGTTCGTTATTCAGGCGAAGATGGCGCCATACCCGACGCAGCGCCGAACATTTTTTGAAGCCCAAAGCATGCACCGGCAAGCAACACGCCAAGCGCATCAGAGACCAGCCCACCTTCGATCATGCAAAGCGCTGCGAGACCAACGATGACACGGACCAAGGTTCCAGCGCGCGCGCCCCAGAACCAACCTTGGACGGCGGATGACAATAGGAACACCCCAATCAGCCCAGTCGTACCAGCACGTGCGATTTCAATGAACGTGCCGTCCATAAGGATCGCCGAGTTATAGAAGAACATGAACGGCACGATGAACGCCGAGATGCCGATCTTGAATGACGCGACGGATGTAGCCATCGGGTTCGCACCCGAAATCCCTGCTGCGGCATAGCTGGCCAAGGCCACAGGTGGGGTGATCGCCGACACAACCGCGAAATAGAACACAAAGAAATGCGCCGTCAGTGTGGGGATGCCCAGTTGGATCAGACCAGGCGCAACAACCGAGGCCGCAACCGCATAGGCCGCCGTGGTTGGCATGCCCATCCCCAACAGGATCGCGATACACATGGCAAAGAACAGGGCCAACAACTGGTTCGCCGCCGCGATGTCCAACAAGACGGACGAGAACCGCGCACCAACCCCCGTCAGGGAAATAACACCAACGATGATACCAGCACAGGCACAGACCGCGATGATCTGAATGGACATGATACCGGCCAATTCGAACGCCTTGATGACGGAACGGAACCCCATGCGGTGCGGAGTGAGCCAGCTGACCACTGCCGCAGATGCCGTCGCCAATGTCCCCGCACGGATCACGGAATAGCCCATAAACAACGCCCCAATTAAGATGATGATCGGTAGGAATAGAAACGCCTGACGCGCCAGTTCCTTAAACTTCGGCAGGTCCTCTTCGCGCATGCCCTTCATGCCCAATTTCGCCGCCTCAAAGTCCACCATAAAGTAGATCGACGCGAAATACAGAACCGCAGGGATGATCGCCGCAACCGTGATATCGGTGTATGGGATGCCGGTGATCTCGGCCATGATGAAGGCACCCGCGCCCATGATCGGCGGCATGATCTGTCCACCGGTCGACGCCGCGGCCTCAATCGCGCCAGAGGTTTTTGATTGGTAGCCAACCTTTTTCATCAACGGGATGGTCAGCGACCCAGTCGCCACAACGTTCCCCGCCGAGGTCCCGTTGATCATCCCCATAAGGCCCGAGGCAAAGATCGATACCTTGGCCGGACCACCGCGCGCACGACCGGCGGCGGCAAAGGCAAAGTTCACAAAGTAATCGCCAACCTTCGACGCCTGAAGGAACGCCGCGAAGATGATGAACAGAATGATATAGGTCGAGGACACCGCCGTCGTCGGCCCAAGGATACCGGCGTCTGTGTAAACTTGGCTAAAGAAACGTTGCCACGTGATGTCGGGCGCATTCAGGAACCCCGGCAACAGATCACCAACGAACACATAGACCAGAAACACGCCCGCGATCACGATCAACGCCATGCCTGCCACGCGGCGGGTCAGCTCCATGATAAGCGCGGTGCCTGCGACGGCGGCGATGCTCATACCGATGGGGGCGAACGGGGTGCCAGTCGAATTACGCATCAAGGTGCCAAAGATCGTGATCAGATAAAGCGCAACCGCCAAGGAACACACACCCAGCACGATGTCCGCAGGCGCAATCGCACCGCGCACACGGGCACGTGCCCAGCCGCTCACAATGCCAAGGGTGGTCGCGACCAAGAGTGGCAGACCAAAGTGGTAGATCTCGGCGTTGCGGATACCGTCGTCGATGCCGTTCCACATTTTACCGTTCGCGATATCGGTGGCAAAGCCCAGCGCGGTGTAACACGCATAGAGCGCAGGCAGAATCGCCAGCCATGTCAGGATATCAATCGGATGTTTGCCACCGCTGTCCTCATCCGGAAAGGCACGCGCGGAATAGAGAAGGAAACCAAGGATAAGAGCGCCCGCAATATGCACGATCCGGAAATTCCATGTCTCCATCGGAAGAACAGGAAGGAGCGCGATATCGACCCCCGTCAGACCAGAGACCGACCACCCGTTCAGCGCAGCCATGTGGAACAGGGAATAGAACGCAGAAAACGCCGCGATCATCAGGAACATCTTGCCCGTGAACAGGCGGCGGTTGGATTCAACGGGTTCTTCATCGACCCCTTCGGCAAGGATTGGACCATCCGTCACGATATCGTCAATCGCGACATCGGTTGGTGGTGTTTTGGTGTTTTCGTCGGGGGTCATGGCAACCTCTATGGTATCAATGGCGAAACCGCCACTGGGTAAGGCCCAAGCGGGCGCAGTCAGAATAGTGTGTGAGTGGTATTGAAAGGGGCCGCATGGCGCGGCCCCAGGGAGGTAACCTAGTTAGTTACCAAAGATTTGGTCGGCAGGAATGTCTGCACCAGCGTTTTCGACGAACCATGCCGCCGCACCTGGGTGCCACGGAAGAACACCGGCGTTTTTGTCCCAGTTTTCGGGAACCGTCGTGCGTGCAGCACGGTGGATGTTCATCATGCGCTCATTGTCGGACATCACAACGTCGACGACTGCGTTCACAAAGCTCTCTGGTAGGTCACAGTTGGCAATCGCAAAATTCCACATGGAAACCGAACGCGCATCCGCCGTCAGCGTCGTATAGGTGTCCGCGCCAATCGCGAATTCAGACACAGGGAAGGCCGCCATGATCTTGGCT
Organism: uncultured Halocynthiibacter sp.; assembly: GCA_947503035.1. Lineage (GTDB taxonomy): Bacteria > Pseudomonadota > Alphaproteobacteria > Rhodobacterales > Rhodobacteraceae > CANNCD01. Next base: position 72,035 of record CANNCD010000004.1, on the reverse strand, counting down.
TGTTCGTCTTCTGTGAACTCGATGATGTTCACGTCGGTTTGAACCTCAAGCTGGCTCACTGCTGGAACAGGAACACCGGCTGCGAATGCGATCACGTCCAGCAGACCATCCTGAAGCTGACCACCAAGGTCGCCCCAACCGCCGTTACGACGTTCAAAGTTCACGCCCAGCTCTTCCATCATACGTGGGAAATAGGTGTCGGATGTGGAACCCGCCGGACCGAAACCGATCTTTGCGCCATCAGGAATATCCGCAACGGATGCGATACCCGAAGACGCAAGCGTCGTCACAGAGAACGGTGTTTGATACATGGGGAACATCGCACAGACGTTGTTCATCTGAAGACCAGGCGCGATTGGGTTGGTGCCGGCAATTGATTCCGCCGCGGGGCCCATTGTCGTCATGCCGAACTGTGCGTCACCAGTGTGAACAAGCGCCATGTTCTGCATTGGGCCGCCGGTCACTTCGCCGCCGCCAGTGAGACCGAGCTCATCCGCAACAAGGTTCGCCCAACCGGATCCGTATGCGAAATAGGTGCCACCTTGGGACGCGGTCCCTACGGTAAAGCTTTCTGGCCAATCTGTGCGGTCGGCATGGCCGTCCGCGAATGCAAGGTTTGCGGTCAAGGCAACGGAAGCAATCGTGCCGAGTGCTGTCAAAGTTTTCATAATTTCTCCTCCCAGAGATATCCCGAATTTCGGTTCATCATACCCACCGATGGTGAGCTGGCCCTCAAAAGACAGGGAAACACATCAGTTCTGCAACGTGCCGGACACAAGAATTTATGATTTTTTAAGCACGATACCCCCATCTGTGCGGATCACGTGACAACGGGGCGAAATCCGTGTGTGGAAATTGACCCGTTGGCGCTAACCGCGTTCGATCCCGTACTTGCGCATCTTGTCATAAAGCGTCTTTCGCGGCACCAAAAGGGCGTCACAGACGGCTTTGACGCTGCCGTTTTCGGCCTTGAGCGCGCCAACGATCAGGGCTTTTTCGATCTCGGCGACCTGATCGGCAAGCGACACAGGACCGTTTTCGGCGCCCACTGTGTCCTCGAGACCAAGGTAAATCCGCTCTACCGCATTGCGTAATTCACGCACATTCCCCGACCAATCGCGGCGCGACATCGCCTGTACAAGGGTCTGGGGCACCTCAGGCAGGGTCCGGTTATACCGCAGGTGCGCATCGGCCATGAGGGCTTCAATCAAAAACGGGATATCGTCGCGGCGTTCATCCAAGGTCGGTAAACGCAGGCTGACCACATTCAGACGATACAACAGATCGGCTCGGAATGTGCCATTCGCAACGGCATCAGTCAGATCGGTCTTGGCAATCGCAACGGTGCGAAAATCAAGAGGCACCGCGTCGTTTGATCCAAGCCGCGTGATGGATTTACTTTGAAGCGCCTGAAGGAGTTTCGCCTGAAGCGCGAGCGGCAGGCTGTCGATTTCATCAAGACACAGGATGCCACGATTGGCATGTTCGAATTTCCCAAAACGATCCTTCATCGCACCAGCAAAGGCCCCTGCGACATGGCCGAACAATTCGCTCTCGATCATCGCTTCGGGCAATGCGGCACAGTTGAGATGCACAAACGGCCCCTCGGCGCGTTCGCTTGCCTCGTGAATTGCGCGCGCGGCCAGTTCTTTGCCGGTCCCCGTTTCCCCAAAAATCAACACATCCGCGTCCGTCTTGGCAATGGCCAGAAGCTGGCTACGCACGGCGGTGATCGCGGCACTGCGCCCCGTCAACCGATCCGCTGCGGGATCATCGCCCGTGCTGGCATTGCGCAGATCGCGGTTTTCCAAAATCAGCTGTCGTTTATCCAAAGCGCGGCGCACACATTCCACCAGCCGATGCGGATCAAAGGGTTTCTCGATGAAATCATAGGCCCCCTCTTTGATACAGCTCACCGCCAAATCGACGTCCCCATGCCCCGTAATCAGGATCACAGGTATTTCGGGGTCAATATCCAAGGCGCGCTTCATCACCTCGGTGCCTTCGATGTTCGGCATTCGGATGTCGGTGACGATGACGCCCGTGAACGCCCGACTAAGCGTCGCGAGCGCCGTCTCGCCATCGTCAAAGGTTGCACAAGTCAGATCGGCCAGATCAAAGCTCTGCTCGGCGGCGTGGCGCAGGGGCGCTTCGTCATCGATGAATACGACGTTTGGATGTGTCATGTGATGGCCTCTGGCTTTTGGTGGGTCCGTTGCAGAACCAATTCGAACTCTGCGCCGCCGTCTGGGTGATTGGCGACCAAGATCTTACCGCCGAAATCTTCGATGATGTTGAAGGATATTGAGAGCCCAAGCCCCATGCCCTTGCCCGCCTCTTTGGTGGTAAAGAACGGATCGAAAATCTGGTCCGCCACCTCGGGCGCAAGGCCGGGGCCATTGTCCAACACAAAGATCGACACCGTATCGGGCGTCGCATCAATGCGCACACGGACGATGGCGGTCGGCGCGGCCTCACCCGCATCGATCCCATTGGACAATAGGTTCACCACAACCTGTTGCAGCCGAAGATGCCCGCCGATAATGGTGTAATCGGTGTCGGGGCGATCAAACACGATCTCGGCACCGGTTTTACGTACCTTGGGCATGACCAATGTGATCGCCTCGTCGACAACATCACCGACGGACACCGCGCCCAAGGTATCCCCCGACTGGCGTGCGAAATTGGTCAGGTGTTTGGAAATCCGTGCGATCCGGTCGGTCATATCCGAGATGTGGACGATATTTTCACGCGCATTGCCCGTGCGGTCTTTGTCCAGAAAATCCACCGCATTGCCCGCATAGGCCCGAATGGCCGCAAGCGGTTGATTGATCTCATGCGACAGCGCCGCGGACATCTGCCCCAGCGACGCGAGCTTGCCGGCCTGCACCAGTTCCTTTTGGGTGTTGCGCAGCTCGGCTTCGGTGGCTTGGTGATCTTGGATCTTGTTGACCAGTTTCCGATTGACTGTATTCAGTTCAAGCGTCCGTTCATTCACCCGCTTTTCCAACAGATCACGTTCGGCCATTTGCAGGCGCTCTACCTCGCGACGTTGGGCTTGGCGCTGCATAATCAGATAGGCGATCAGCAACAGAACAAACACAGACGTTCCCCAATAGGCCACGGCGTACCACGTCTGGGTGCGGATCACCGAGACCGGCGTCAGAACAATCGCATGCCAGCCCCGAAGGGCGACGGGGACGCTTTGGGTATAATACGGGACGGTTTCGTCGCCATCGAACACGTCCATGCGCACGCCATCATTCCCCACGACATCAAGCGTCTGCGTCAACGGCGTAAGCGCACCAATTGGGAACTGCCGCGATGTCTCAATCTTCTCTTTCTGGGCTGCGGATAATCGGACAAGCGTGCGGAACCGCCATTCCGGTTGACTGGCCATAAAGACCACACCGTTGGAATCCGCGACGACAATTTCATTGTCCAGCCCGCCCCACGCAGCATCAATCATATCCACCGTCATTTTCACGACCAGAACACCGGCGACTTCGGTTCCATCGACCACAGGTGCCGAGAAAAAGAACCCACGTTCGCGTGACGTGATGCCGAGCGCGTGGAACTGGGATGCGGCACCGCCCATGGCATCCGTGAAATAGGGGCGATAGTCGTAGTTGTTGCCGAGAAACGATCGTTCACTGCGGTAATTACTGGTGGCTACGGTGATGCCATTGGGGGCAATCAGATACACATCCGTCCCACCAATGTTGATCGCCAACAGCCGCAATTGTTCGTTCACAAAGGGCACGAGGCCTTCGTTTTCGGCATCCTTCAACAGCGCCAAAAGAGAGCTTTGCTGGGCAATCAGTTGCGGCAAAGGGGCGAATCGTTTGATCCTCTGATCAAGGCTTTCGCGGACAAGTTCAAGCTGTGAATAGGCGCTCGTATTGGCCCGTTTAAGGATCTTGGTTTCCATAAACGGAAGCACAAGGAGACCAATAAAAAGCCCGACAGCCACGAGCCCACCGACCAAACGCCCTATGGTTCTTGCTATCGAAATCTGCTCTCTCCCCGTCTCTGATGTCGCCCGAACGTAGTAACAAACCATCTCAAATCGCAAGACGTAAACCATATTCGTCGCGGGCACCCGCCACCTGCCCAGCGCCAGTTTTCGAATGCCATACGGACTTCCACGGCAAATCTGTGCCTCGATCAGTCGCTTCGAAATCTGACTTTCGAATTATTATCAAGGTGATGGGGCAAATGCGCGGTCATTTGCCCATCGCGGATGTGCCATATTGAATATAGTTACTGTATAACGTAACACTGAGCGAAATTAGAAGTTAACAGACCGATGCCACGTCGCGCCACATGCAACGTCACCCAGCAATTTGACCGCCCTACAAGGATACTCTGATGAAAATTCTCCCGCTGATCGCCCTGACTTCGCTTGCTGCGACACCTCTGATGGCCGAGGAAACCCGCCATGCGGACGCGCACGAACACGGTGTCGGCCAGTTGAACATCGCCATCGATGGCAACGATATCGCGATGGAGCTTCACGCCCCTGGTGCGGATATTGTTGGTTTTGAATACGAGGCCACAACCGACCAAGATATCGCTGCGGTTGGCGCAGGCATCGAGATGCTTCATGGCGCGCTTGACCTGTTTGTCTTCCCCGAGGCGGCGGGTTGTAACATTGTGTCCGCAGATGCGGGGCTTGAGGGCGAAGAGCATCACGATGACCATGGCGAAGATGAACATCATGATGACGATCATCACGACGACGATCACGCCGAGCACGGCCACGATGATCATGATGATCATGATGAAAAAGACGACTACCACGATCACGACGACCACCATGATGATCACGCCGAAGAAAGCCACACAGAATTCCATGCGGAGTACCTTTTGACCTGTGCCGATCCATCCAAGGCAGACACGATCACCTTTGCCTATTTCGATTCATTCCCCAATGCGCTAGAGGTTGAGGTACAAGTGATCTCAAACACAGGTGCCACGGCATTCGAAGTTGAACGCGATGCGCCCACGCTTGATCTAAGCGACCTGTTCTAAACGGGAATAAAGAGTGTCAAACACAGCCCCCATCCTTCGGCTCGACAATGTTCATTTTCGCTGGGCGGGCGCGGGTGCGTTTGATCTTCGGGTTTCGGACCTTTCGCTTGATCGGTCCGAAACTGTTCTTCTTTTGGGCGAAAGCGGCTCTGGGAAATCCACGTTGCTTTCGCTGATATGCGGTACTGTTTCGGCGAATTCGGGCCGTATTGCTGTCAACGGCACCGATATCGCGTCCCTGTCGGCGGCCCAGCGCGACCCGTTCCGCGCCGAGAACATCGGGTTGATTTTTCAACAGTTCAATCTTTTGCCCTTTGCCACGGTTGCGGACAACATCCTGCTGCCGTTGCAATTTGCACCTGAACGTCGAAAACGCGCGGGGGATGCGCGCAGTGAGGCGGCGCGCCTGTGTCGTGATCTTGGCCTTCCGGCGGATGTGATGACGGCGCATGCTGGCACCCTAAGCGTGGGACAACAGCAACGTGTCGCCGCCGCGCGAGCATTGATTGGGGCACCGCCGCTTATCATTGCGGACGAACCCACTTCGGCGCTTGATGCGGCGACGCAAGGGGCGTTTCTGGACCTTCTGTTTGCCCAAACCCGCGCCCATGACACGACCCTATTGATGGTCAGCCACGACGCCCGTCTGGCGGATCAATTCGACCGCACCCTATCGATGAATGAAATCGCCCAAACGACACGAGGTGCCGCATGATCCTTCGTCTTGCCTTTGCTTCATTGATGGCGCGCGCCCTGACTGTTGGGATGACCATCTTGGCGATTGCCCTTTCGGTGGCCTTGTTTCTGGGTGTCGAAAAGGTGCGCACCGGCGCCAAGGCCAGCTTTGCCGACACGATTTCGGGTACCGATCTGATTGTTGGGGCGCGGTCGGGATCGGTGCAATTGCTGCTCTATTCCGTTTTCCGCATCGGCAACGCGACCAACAATATGACATGGCAAAGCTATACCGACATCGCAAACAACGCCGCGGTCGATTGGATCGTGCCGATTTCCCTTGGCGACAGCCACCGCCAATTCCGCGTCATGGGTACCACGCCCGCGTTTTTCGACCGGTACAAATATCGGTCCGGCCAATCCCTTGTGGTACAGGACGGGGCGGTCATGGATGATCTCTATGACACGGTTCTGGGGGCCGATGTTGCGGAAACCCTTGGCTATGACATTGGCGATCCGATCATTGTGTCCCATGGGCTGGCATCATTCAGCGACCACAAGGATCAGCCGTTTCGCGTCTCTGGTATCCTCGCCAAAACGGGCACGCCCGTCGATCGCACCGTGATTGTCGGCCTGCGTGCCATCGAGGCGATCCACGTCGATTGGAACAGTGGTGCGAAAATCCCCGGTCACACCACACCCGCCGAGGTCATCCGCACCATGGACCTTGAACCCGAAGCGATCACCGCGGCGCTGGTCGGCGTCAAAGGCCGCCTTCAGGTCTTTGGTCTTCAGCGGTCGATAAACGAATATGCTCAAGAGCCGTTGTTGGCCATTCTACCGGGTGTCGCCCTTCAGGAATTGTGGCAAATCGTCGGGATCGCCGAGACCGCCTTGATCGCCGTTTCGGCCATGGTCGTCGTCACTGCATTGATCGGCATGATGGCGACGATATTCTCAAGCCTGAACGAAAGGCGTCGCGAAATGGCGATCTTTCGCGCAATGGGCGCGCGGCCACGCACCATCATCGGATTACTGGTTCTTGAGGCGAGTGTGATGGCGGCCATTGGTGCAATTTTGGGTCTTGGATTGCTCTATATCGGGCTTTTCATTGGACAACCGATGATCGACGCGGTCTTTGGGCTTTGGATACCGATCACCCCGCCGACCCTGCATGAACTCTGGGTTTTGGGCGCGGTCATCGCCGCTGGCGCAATTGTGAGCGTGGTTCCCGCACTGCGTGCCTACCGCATGTCGCTTGCGGATGGTATGATGGTCCGGAACTAGGATTTAAGGGTACGAATGATGCGTCTTTCACGTCGTCAAATGATCACAACCGCATTGGCCAGCGCGGCCCTGCCCAACACTGCTTGGGCCAATACCCCCAGAGAAATCATGTGGGAAGAGCTCGTCCCGCCAGGGGTGCCGTACTCCGAGATCATCGGCGAAGGGATCCTTGACGAGGAAAACGATTACTGGCGTCCGATCTTTGACGAGAACGCGACGAAACTGAACCCCGCGCTTGACGGGGCCTATATCAAGATGCCTGGTTTTATCATTCCGATTGATATCACAGATGCGGGCATCACCAGCTTCGTCCTTGTGCCCTATGTCGGGGCCTGCATCCACACGCCGCCGCCCCCCGCAAATCAGCTGGTTTTTGTCACCACCGACACCCCATGGCCAAGCGATGATCTTTGGGAGGCCGTCTGGGTGACCGGCACAATGTCCCACGAAATCCAAGCGACCGAAGTCGCGGATACGGGGTATCTTCTTCATGCGGACGCGATGGAAATATACGTCTGGGAAAGCGAGGGATGAACCGGCGCGACATCTTGGCGGGTCTGACTGCTGCGGCGATCATGCCGCGGGTCACGCGCGCCAAGGGGTTTGTTGATCTGGCTTGGACCGATCTTGTGCCCGTGGGCACGACGCCCCCCGCCCCCGTGTTTGAGGGGCTTATCGACCACACAATAGCCCCACTATCTGCGCAACAACCGCCTTCAAGCGGCCTTCGCGCCGATTGGAATGGTCAAACGGTGCGCCTGCCGGGGTTTGTTGTGCCGCTGGATCATTCTGGTACTGGGATCAGATCATTTATTCTGGTGCCCTTTGTTGGGGCCTGCGTCCATGTGCCTCCCCCGCCTGCAAATCAGCTGGTTTTGGTGACGACAGATCGGCCGTTTCAATCTGCCGGCCTGTATGAAGCCGTGCATGTCACCGGTGCATTAGGCGTCTCGACGGTCCACACCCATCTGGCAGAAGTGGGCTATTCGCTTGCGGCGCAGAACGTAAAGCCCTTCGCGGACTAGCTGATCAAATTCCGAAATCGGGGCATTGTTTTTAGAAATCGGCGCGCGGGAACGGCCAGATCACGGTACAGTGTATTCAACGCGAGACTTTGAACGGGACCAAGCCAACGATGATTTACCTTGATCTAGCACTGCGTGGCGGTGCGATTGCTCTCATGGCACTGTTGGCGCTGCTCCTGTGGCAGGCCCCAATTGGCCGCGAAGGTCGCCTGTCCGTTTCGGCCGTCGCATTGACCGAAGGGGCATTCTTGATCGATACCGCGGCCATGGCGATCGACCATGGCCCGATAGCACAGGGCACTCTGACTGTCCTAGCAAGCTTTAGCCCAGCTGCGGTGACGTGGCTCATCGTGACCATATTTCTGGATGCGCCGGGCCGCCGCTGGCCATGGATCACCGCATCCCTTGTGACGTCTGCGGCGCATTATATCGATGCGGTGCTCTGGGGGACGATACCGCTTTGTGCGGCAATGGCGATGCTTCTCTTTGGGGGGCTGGTTGGCCTTTCACTTTGGTCGACCCGCGACGATCTGGTCGAATGCCGCTGTCATGCGCGCCCGGGCTTTGCCATCGCGATTGCGGGCCTCGCCTTGTTTTCCACCACAAGCGAAAGCACAACCCTGCTTGAAGCAGCCAGCGGTATGCTTGCAATATTGCAATCGGCCAGCACTCTGATCGTAACAATGGTGTTTGCGGCTTGGCTGCTTCAGCCCGAGGCAAGCCGCTGGCCCGGGGTGGTGCCCCCAGCCCGAGCCACGCCCGATCCCGCAAAGGCCGCATTTTCAGATCCATCCCTGATCGCACGTATTCAGGCGGCAATGTCCGCCGACATTTGGCGCGAAGAAGGGCTCACCATCGGGGCGCTTGCGGAGCGTCTCGCGGTACCTGAACATCGTCTGCGCAGCGCGATCAACAAGGGTTTGGGCTATCGGAATTTTTCAAGTTTCATAAATCAGGCCCGCATCAAAGCGGCCTGCACGACGCTGAGTGATCCGACCCAGATGAATGTTTCGGTGCTTGAAGTCGCATATGAAGTCGGATTTGCATCTGTGGGCCCTTTCAACCGCGCCTTTCGGGACGCGACCGGTCAAAGCCCAACGGAGTACAGGCGCGCGTCGATGGCCTCGGCCTTTGCTGATTCTGAAAAAACCTCTTCGATTTCTGTAAACATGCACTGATTTTAGAACTCGGCGCGCGCAGCAGAGAAGACCATTCTAGGGCTTAGGCATCCACCCGCAAACTTGGAGATGCTCAATGCCCCGTATAGTCCTCATCACTGTTATTGTCCTTGGTCAAATGTCTCAGGCTCACGCTGTTCTTGCGCCTCAGTGGCCGCCCCTTGATTTCCCTTCGGACGGCACCTTTTGCGCCCCACTAACCCTGTGCCCGAAGACAGAACAGTGACGCCCCACGCCCGCAACCCGATTTATTTTACCAAGGAATCCACACATGACACCTGAACTCCAATACCTTGTCTGGGGCGTATTGCTTCTTTTGGGCCACATCGCCATTCAGGCCACTCTCAGCGATCTAAGTAAGGGGATCGGCTGGGCGCTGGGTGCCCGCGACATCCCGCGCGATCAAAACGCAACGGCCGCACGCATGGAACGTGCGCTTGTGAATTTTCTTCAGACGTTCGTCGGGTTTGTCGCCGTCTCGCTGGCACTCTCGGTTACTGAAATGGGAACCGAGGTAACCGCGTTGGGGGCTGCGATGTGGTTCTGGGCGCGCGTCGTCTATGTGCCGGCATATATCTGCGGCGTCCCGTTGTTGCGTTCAATTGCGTGGTTTGTTTCCATCGCCGGCTTGATCATCATGCTGCTGCCTCTCATCTAGCCCTTAATCAGAAGCGCTCCTGGTGTCTCGAATTTGATACATCCATACAGCTTTCTTGATACTGGGTTGCGCCAACAGCACCGCATCAGCTATAGTCGAGTTGACCACCTATCTGAGATATACAGTCAAACGATACAGGCGCGACCCTTTGACGCAGGCAAAATAACCACAATGACAAAGACTGCAAGAGATTTAGACCAAATCGACCAAGCCATCCTTAGGGTTCTAAGCAAGGATGGTCGGATCACCGTCACCGAACTTGCAAACCTTGTTGGGCTCTCAAAGACGCCATGCCAAATTCGTCTAAAAAGGTTGATAGATGAAGATTTCATTCAGGGTTTTAAGGCCAAACTTAATCCAGCAAAAATGTGCCTCGAGCATGTCACCTTTGTTGAAGTCAAGATGTCGAACACCAGCGAGGCCTCATTACAAGCGTTTAACGATGCCGTCGTCGGTATCCCCGAAATCGAACAATGCCATATGATCGCTGGGGCATTCGATTATCTTCTAAAAATCCGAACGACTGATATTCAATCCTATCGCAGAGTGCTCGCTGAATTGGTATCCGGCCTTCCAAATGTTTCGAGCACATCGACCCATGTCTCAATGGAATCCGTCATCGACGAAATCGCATAAACCCCACCACTGGGATGACACCCTACGGATCTTCGATATTGCCCCGCGGCCAAGGCAACATTTTGCTCCGCGGCTTGCAGCGGCGAGACCATGGTTGCGCGCCGATCCTCCTCACCAGCCCTCAATTCAGATTTTCACACGGTGTCCATCCGATTTCCGTGGCAATGCGTTCCAATTTCGGCAACGCAGTCCTGCCCGAAGTATTCTTCCGGCTTCAATTCTCGTGAACTAGCATCGGCATGACACTGATTTGAAAGGTTACCGAATGTCGAACTCTCGCAGCATGATCGAACAGAAATTGGAATCCATGGGCCTCAAGCTCCCTGAGCCGCCGCGCCCCATTGCCAATTATTTGCCTGCTGTCGAGGTTGGGAATATTCTTTATGTTTCTGGCACACTTGGCACCATCCGCGATGAGAATGACAAAGACATCATGCCGATCAAAGGCAAGCTCGGCGGCGAGTTGACCATTGAGCAAGGGTATGAATCGGCCAAGCTGATGGCGTTGAACCACCTTGCGCTGATGAAAAAGGCGATTGGTGATTTGGACCGTATTGAGCGGATCGTGAAGATGGTCGGCTATGTGAATTCGGCACCAGGTTTCACCGAGGCGCATTTGGTTTTGAATGGCGCGTCTGATCTCTATGAGGCGGTGCTTGGGCCGGAACGCGGCAAGCACGCGCGGGCGGCATTGTTCCAGAATGAGCTGGGTCTGGATGCCCCGATTGAGGCCGAGATGACGGTTCAGCTCAAGGCCTAGTCGCTGCTTTCCACAGACCACCACTCAGAACGGGCGGCCCCAAGGGCCGCCTGATCGCGTTCTTCCCATGCGGCAAAACGGGTTTCGGCGAACTCTGCAAACAGTTCCGTGGCCGGTGACAACGCCCGCTGACGCCGCCGCGCGATGGACAGTTTGCGAAAGTCAAACGCGGGGCATTGCAGATTAACTGGCACAAAAATGTTTTGGGTCAATTCACAATACACAGCCTGTGCCGGAACAAAAATCACACAGTCGTTCAACACCGCGAAGCGATGCAAAAACTGGAGCTTGTTGCTTGTCGTGCGGGGTCTGACCTTGGCTTTTTCCTTTCGCGCCACACGCTTGACCAACTGGCTAATGCCAAAGCTACTGTCGGGCAGCACATGATCATATTCAAGAAGCCCCCTAAGATCGATCTCACGCCCATCACTCAGATCATGGCCCACGGGCACAAAGGCCTGTAGGGGCTGGCGATAATCGGCAACAACTTCGATCGCATGATGATGTGAGAAGTCGTAGACGAAACCAATATCAGCCTGATAGCGGTCCAAAGCGTCGACCGTTTCGTCGCGGCTAACCACTGTGGTTTCAAACTGTACGTCTGGGTACAGACCGTTAAATTCGGTGATGACGTCCGGCAGGAAATTCTCGGTTATCCCCTCGACCGTCACGATCCGGATTTTCCCCCGATGAAGCGCGCGAAGGTCGTCGATATCGGATTGCACCAACTGCAACTGCGCATCGATTTTGAGCCCATGTGCCCAAAGGCGCTCGCCTGCTTCGGTCAGGCGAACCCCGTCAGAACGCCGATCAAGAAGCACACAATCCAGCTCATGCTCAAGCGCCGAGATTTGGCGGCTGATCGCCGAGGCCGCCACATGCAAACGTTCCGAGGCACGCCGGATCGATTTACACTTTGCGACCTCCAAGAAATATTTCAAAGCGTTTAAATTCATCTCAGACTCCGTTTTTGTCGCTTATTTTTAAGGCATATCTGCGACATGTCTGTTGCCGATTCAGCAACGCCTGCATCGCAAGTTAATGCTACCTGACACGAAAATTGCAATGCCATAGTGAATTCAGCGAAAGGGAATAGACTAATACTCACTTGGTTCTGTTCTCAATCTCTATGCCCGCAAAGACGGGTGCCGGCCCTTGAAGCCGTAAGAATAAGACCACGAAGTGGCCACATATCACTCTGTCCAACAAGAGGAACGCCAAATGAAACTCTTTACCTTCGCCTCCGCGCTCGCTGTATCGACTGTCCTGTCCAGCGCCGCATTTGCCGAAACCATTGAACTGCGTCTGGGCCATACTGGTGCGCCGAACCACCACTATCAAACCATCTCTCAGATGTTTGCAGACACCGTAAAAGAGCGCACCGATGGTGCCATCGAAATCACCGTTTATCCCGCAGACCAGTTGGGCAAACAGTTGGAGGCCGTAGAAGGCACCATGCTTGGCACACAAGATATCTTCCTTGTGTCCGACACTGTTTTGTCCAACTGGATCCCTGATATGGGCATCTTGAACCTTCCGTTCCTGTTCTCTTCGCTTGATGATGTGCACGAGGTCCTCGAAGGCCCCGTGGGTGATAAGCTCGAAGGCAAAATGGATGGCTCTGGAGCCCAAGTCATCGGTTGGTGGATGGGCGGTCTGCGCAACATCACCAACAACGTCAAACCCATCGAACAGCCCTCTGATCTGGAAGGCGTCAAAATTCGCGTCCCAGAAGGCGAAGTATTCGTCGAGACCTTCAAGGCCATGGGCGCGAACCCCGTCGTGATTTCCTTTGGCGAACTTTACTCGGCGCTTCAACTTGGTACTGCGGATGCACAGGAAAACCCACCTGCGCATATTCTGACCAAGAAATTCTACGAGGTGCAGGCCTATACGACGAAATCCGCGCATATCTATCTTGGTTCTCCTCTGATCATGAACGAGGCCAAGCTGATGTCCATCCCAGAAGAACACCGCCAAGTGTTGCTGGACACCGCGCAGGAAATGGCCGCCGTTCACCTGAAGATGGTCAACGATCTTGAGGACGGTCAGTGGGCCGAATTGGCCGAGCTGGGCAACCAGATCAACGAAGTCGACACGACACCGTTCAAAGAAGCGACGGCGCCAGTGATCGAAATGTTCAAAGCCAAGCTCGACGCAGAGATCATTGAAGAAATCCAAGCACAGCTTGCAGAATGATCTAAACTAATGGCAGCGCGCATTTTGTGCGCTGCGATACAATGTGGGGGCGAAAATGGTTGTACTAAATTGGCTTGAAACAGTGATAAAGCTCTTGGCCGGTCTGTGCCTCTTTGCTGTGTTTGCCTTGGTGACGGCCCAAGTCGCCAGCCGCTTTCTGTTCAACTTTTCCCTTGCCGCCGCAAGCGAATTGTCGATCTACGCGATGATCTGGTCGGTGTTTTTGGGCGCTGCGGTTGCCTTTCGCCACCAAGGCCATATCGCCATGGATATCGTGAAAACCCGCCTGCCCCCGACCCTCGACAAGATCGCGAATGTGGTGATTTTCTTGGTGCTTGCTGTGTTTCTGTGCCTGATTACCGTCAAAGGTTATGAGCTATCCCAGCGCGCGATGATGCAACGTTCGCCGGCTGCGGGTCTGCCGGTTGGTTACATTGCCTTTGCGATGCCCGTGGGGTCGGTTCTGGCGCTGATTTTTCTGATCGAGAACCTGTTAAACACTTTGCGCACGGACGTGGCCAATGACTGAGATCTTATTCCCCACACTCTTTGTCCTGTTGCTTTTGGGTGTTCCTGTGGCCTTTTCCTTGGGGATGGCATCGGTCGTCGCATTGTATTTCGCCAGCCCGATCCCCCTGCTGATCCTGCCGCAAAAACTGTTCAACGGCCTCAATGGTTTTCCGTTTTTGGCGATCCCTCTGTTTTTGCTCGCTGGGAATATCATGGCTGCGGCGCAGATTTCCGAACGCCTTGTGAAGCTCGCAGGGCTTGGTCTGGGCCGCTATCCCGGTGGGCTGGCGCAAATGTCGACGGGGGCATCGGCCTTCTTTGGCGCGATCTCTGGCTCGGCGCCGGCGACCACCTCGGCCATCGGGTCGATCTTGATCCCATCGATGAAGGCACGCGGCTATCCTGCGCCATTCGCCGGCGCGGTTGTTGCCTCCTCTGGCGCGCTTGGTTTGATCATCCCGCCGAGCCTGACGATGGTGGTCTATGGCACAATCGCCGACGTTTCCATCGGGGACCTGTTTATCGCTGGCATCTTGCCCGGTATTGCCATCGCCATGGCGCTTGGCATCGTGAATTACATTCTGGCCAAAAAACATGACCTAAAAGGTCAGCCACAAGAGGCCGGTGTTCAGAAACGCAAGATCCTAACCGAAAGCGCCTTGGCGTTGATCATGCCGGTGATCATTCTTGGCGGCATATACGGCGGAATTTTTACCCCCACGGAATCTGCTGCGGTCGCCTGTCTCTATGGGTTGATCGTTGGCTTGTTTGTCTATCGCTCGATCACCGTTTCGTCCCTTGCCCCGATCTTTGTGGACACCGCCATCAGCTCGGCGATCGTGATGTATCTGATGGGCACGGCCAACGCGTTCTCCTTTATCATCACAGCCGAACAAGTCCCACAAGCCGTCGCCCTCTCGATCCTTGACGTCAGCCGCGATCCGACCTTGATCATGTTTATGATCTTGGCCCTGTTGTTGGTGGCGGGCACATTCTTGGACAACGTCGCCGCGCTTGTGTTGTTGGTCCCAACCTTGGGCACCCTGATCATGGCCGTTGGCATTGACCCGATCTACTTTGGTGTCTTCACCGTGATCGCCTTGGCCGTCGGCAATTTTACCCCGCCGGTGGGATTGAATCTGTTCATTGCCGCCCGATTATCGGGCACGCGCATTGAACAAATCTCCAAAAGCGCGGTGCCCTATATCCTTGCTTACCTCTTGGTTTTGATCGGAATCATCCTGTTCCCGAATGTCATCACCGTTTTCGTCTAATCAAACCAACCAAATTTCTCGGAGCCCCAACGTGGACACAGACCTACGCCCCCAAAGCGCAACAGAATTGGCGCAGCGCCTGAATTCGGGCCAACTGACTGCGGTTGACCTTGTGACAGGGTGCTTTGACGCCATACGCCGCCATGGTAATGCGGCCATTTTCATAACGCTGATGGAAGAGAGCGCAATGGCCGCCGCCAAACAATGCGACCAACGCCGCGCAGCAGGCACCCCCCGTAGCCCTTGGGACGGTATCCCCGTTGTGTGGAAGGACCTTGTCGATATTCAGGGCACTCCGACAACGGCGGCATCGGCCGTCTATGAAAACGCAAAGCCCGTCGAAACCAGCGCGCCGATTTTTCAAAACTGCGAAAACGCGGGGCTCATTTGCATCGGCAAAACGAACCTCTCGGAATTTGCCTATTCTGGCTTGGGTCTCAATCCGCATTTTGGCACCCCCGTCAATCCGTGTTCGGGCGAAGATCCGCGTGCTCCTGGTGGGTCCTCTGCGGGCTCTGCCGTGGCGGTGGCCGCCGGTTTGGTGCCCCTTGCGGTTGGCACGGATACCGCCGGTTCTGTACGTGTGCCCGCCGCCTTTTGCGGTATTACGGGGTTTAAATCGAGCCAAACCCATTACGACAAGACAGGCGTTTTTCCCCTGTCTGACAGTCTGGATTCAATCGGCACCTTCGCCCATAGCGTCGCGGATCTGATCGCCTTTGACCAAATTCTACGCGGCGAACCTGTTTCGCCTGTGGCGCACGACATCGAAAAACCCGACCTCATCATTCCGGACAACATTGTTTTCGATGGGATGGAGGACGATGTTCTTGCCTGTTTTGATCAAGCCGTCGAAACCCTTGCGGGCCAAGGATACACCATCGTCAGAAAGCCGTTTCCGATCTTTGACGACGTCGCCGCCTTGTTCAGGAAACATGGCACTTTGACCGTCGCCGAGGCCGCCACAGTCCACGCCGAATTGCTGGCAAGCCCAAGTGCCGACAAAATGGATCAACGGGTCCGAGAGCGCATGTCGACAGCGTCGCAGTTCAGCGCCCAAGACTATATCACCCTGCAATGGGAGCGCGCGCGCCTTCAACACGCCGTATCGACGCAACTGGGCGATGCGCTTTTGGTGTTCCCCACCGTCGCCATCACCGCACCATCAATATCTGAGCTAGAGGCGAACGATGATCTCTTTATTCAAACAAACCTTCTCGCGCTTCGAAACACAATGCTTGGCAACTACCTTGGCATGCCCGGAGTGAGCCTCCCTTGTGGAAAGTCGAAAACAGGTCTTCCCGTCGGCATCCTTTTTTCTGGTGCAAACGCAACGGATCACGATGTCCTGCGCGCGGCCAAAATGGTGGTATCAGAGGGAACCGCGTAACCTGTTAACGCCTCGGCAACCGTTCACCGGCCCCGCATTGGGGGACGAAAGTTTGCTCTAGGGGGTGGCACACGCAAGAGAAGGCGAAACGCAGGGATGACGGGGATTCTCTACGCTGATCAGCCGCCCAACATGGCCCATGCCCACAAGCCATCTAGAGCTTGATGAAACCTATGTGACCCATCGTCAAACCCAGAAATGGAAATCAAATACACCTCTTTCGCCTCTTCAGACCTCTATGTGTCGGGCTTCATCAGGATCGATGTCGACGGATAGTCAGAGGCCCAAGTGGCCGGCAGCGGGGCGACAAACACATTTTCGGTACGGTTATGCGTAAAGCGCCATTTCCCATCTTCGCATTTTTTGAATTTGTTGAACAAACGCGAAGACCGCATGAGCGCCTTACCGTCCGAGAAAAGCCACGGCTGCATGTGAACCCAGTTCCCTTCTGCGGTCAGTGCATCATCGGCGACGCGGATTTGTTCAGATGTCAGATAGTGACAGTTCATGATCAAAGCAGGGTCCTGCTTGCCGCTCCAAAAGGTCTGGAAGTGTTTCTTCACTTCATCCCACCCCTCAAGTCGTCCAAACTGGCCGTTGTAATATTCGCCAACACCTTCCCATACGGCCTCTGGCGCATAAAGTTCCATGATACGATCCACACGGTCTACATCGTCATTCGACCCGAACTCTGGATTGGGTGTGTCGCACAGAAACATATAGCGCGCCTGCAGGCGGCGGACTTCTGCCTCGGCTTCGAGAATCGCCACGCGCGCTTCTAGGGCTTGAATTTGATCATTCATCATATGGTTTGTCCCAATTGTGCGCGTTTTTTGCGCAATTAAAGTGCTATCCAATCGATATCAAATATTAAGTTAATATTCACGCAAAAATTATTGACGACCTTTATCATTGCGGTAATCTTACTGTAACGGCGACTGATAAGCCATAGGATAAACATGACAATACCCAACGACACATACTGCGCTTTTGCGCACTCTCTAGACCTGGGCGAAGGTCACGTCAGAGTGGCGATTAAAGACTGTATCGACATCAAGGATACGGTGAGCGCCTGCGGGTCAGAGGCCTTGCGAGACGCGAGTACAGCGCGGCAAGACGCTGCGGTTGTCGCCAATCTCTTGACCCAAGACTGTAGGATTGTCGGCAAAACAAACATGCACGAACTTGCCTATGGGATGACCGGTGTGAACGAGGCGTTTGGAACCCCAATCAATCCTCGTTGGCCGGATCGTATTCCTGGTGGATCATCATCTGGCGCGGCCGTTGCGGTTGCCGCCGATCTTTGTGATTTTGCGGTTGGGACCGACACCGGCGGATCCGTGCGTCAGCCCGCGATTTGTTGTGGGGTGTATGGCATAAAACCGACGTTCGGGCGGATCAGCCGCGACGGGTGTCACCCCGCCCAAAGCTCGCTTGATTGCGTTGGAGTTTTCGCACGCAGCATGGATATGTTGATCCAAGGGATGGAGGCGATTGACCCGACCTTTGAGCGCCAGCCCGCCGCCACACCCCCAAAAATTGGGCGCGTCGCCTGTGATGCGGATGAGGTGATTGATGCGGCTTTGGACACATGTTTTGTCGATTGTGCGACGGTGGCCCTGCCCCTGATGGAGGCCGCGTTTCATGCGGGCATGACCGTGATCGGCGTCGAGGCGGCACAGGCATACGGGCCCCTTTTGGCGGCGGGTAAACCCATCGGGGACGACGTGCGCAAGCGTCTGATAAATGCCGCGAAGATCACGCCACAAGCCCACGCCACCGCCGAGGACATCCGGGACAAATTCACCCAAGACGTCGACAAAGCACTAGAGACCTATGACGTATTGGTGACCCCTGCCCTTCCAGTCGTTCCACCCACTCTTGCCGCGGCCAAGGATCCGGCAACGGTCCTCCCGCTTACCAAATTTTTGCGCCCCTTCAATCTGAGCGGGCACCCAGCGATTGTTTTGCCATTTACGACAGACCCAGACGCACTGCCCGCCGGTATCCAGCTGATTGGTCGTAAAGGCGAGGACGCGCGCCTCTGTGCCATTGCCGAACAGATTGTATCGACCGCCCCCATATTCCAACCGGAGAAGAACACATGACTATTGCTTCTGCAGCGGCCCATCAGCCGCTGAACAAACACGATATCCTTGATGGCATCAAAAGTCGCGCTGGTGAATTTCAACAGCTGCGTCATATCCCCCAAGATGTGGTGAACCAGTTCAAAGATCTTGGTGTGTATCGCGCGTTTGTGCCCAAACGGTTTGGTGGTGACGAAAAGAGCCCCGCCGATTTTTGCCGAATGATCGAAGACATTGCAGCCGCGGACGCATCGGCAGGTTGGGTCGCCTCCTTTGGGGTGTCGGCCACCTATCTGAGCACCCTGCCACAGGACACCTACAAAGAAATCTTTGGGAACAACCCTGACACCGTGTTCGCGGGAGCCATGTTCCCCCCACAAGCCGCCAAGACGGTTGAAGGAGGCTATGAGGTGACGGGGCAATGGCCGTGGGGGTCGGGTATTATGGGCGCAGATTTGGCCGGCGCCGGTATCAAAGTCGAAGACCAAAAAAGCAAACTGCCCCTGATCGCGATCATGCCGAAAAAGGACATCGAAGTCGTTGATACATGGAAAACACTCGGACTTCGCGCAACCGGTTCGCATGACATCAAGGCAGAGGGCGTTTTTGTACCGCGTGAAATGACGTTCGTACGGGGGGCCAAACCCACGATGGATGATCGTATTTTCCGCTATCCCTCTATGGCACTGGCCTCTCAGGTCTTGGCCGTGGTCGCCCTTGGTGCGGCCCGTTCGGCGCTTGATTTCATTTATGAGGGCAGCGCACGCCAGTCCGTGACCGGTGCCCCGAAACCAGGCGCCCGCCCTTATCTACAAGCAGAATACGCCAAGGCCCGCGGGATGTATTTGGGCGCTCAGGCCTTGTTCTATGACACGCTTGAAGAGGCGTACGAGGAACTCGCGCATCAAGAAACCGTAAGCCCAGACATGCATGTTCGTTTGCGCCTTGTCGCATCCAAAGCCGCAAAAGACGGCGCAGAAGTGGCCCGCATGGCCTTTGCGCTTGGCGGCTCAAACGCGATCAACGAAGGCCACCCGCTTGGGCGTTACATGCTCGACGCGGCGGGCGTCGCCCAACACGCCTTTCTTAGCGAAGGCACATGGACCGGTGCAGGCGCCGCCATGTTCGATGAACCCACCATGCCAGGTTACCCATAAGGATGTCTCACATGACTGATAAAACACCACTTCGCACGCTTCTTTGCTTTAACAACCACCCAACATTCTTCTCGCTTCCTTTTGATCAGATCGGCCCCGTTTGGACCGCGACACAGGCCCTTATGATGGGGATTGATCAAATGGAGGGTGTCGAGATCGTTGGTACATTTGACGACGATCAAACCATGGTCGGCGCGACACAGGGGTTCCCCTATACGTGGTATATCCTTGCAGATTTCCCTGATCGCGACGCCGTGCAAGCGGCCTGTAACCTGCTGCGTAGCATCGTTGTTGGCGAAGGCAATGACCGCCTGTGGAAATACATGACGGTCGAGGCACGCATGGGCCGTGCTCTTGAAATCCCCAAAGCACACCGGAGCTGATCATGTCCCTAGACACAACACCAAAATTCAGCGACCTCGACGCGCTTTATGACGTCGAAAACGCCAAAGTCGCGACAGAAATGTACGAAGATCCCGCGCTGTTCGCCGAAGAGATGGACAAGATCTTTAAGAAGACTTGGGTCTTTGTAGCGCATGAAAGCGAATTCCCCGACAAGGGCTCGTTCAAGTTATCCCATGTTGGTTTGGACCCCGTGATTGTCGTGCGTGACCGCAAAGGCAAAATCCACTGTATGGTCAACCGATGCCGTCACCGCGCCGCAACAGTTTGCGAAGTGAAAAAGGGCAAAACGTCATCCTTCCAATGCCCATACCACGGTTGGGGTTACGGTCTTGATGGGTCATTGCGTGCGGTGCCCTACCCCGAACAATACGGCGATGATTTCGACAAATCCCAGCACGGGATGTTGAAGCTGCGCACGGAAGCCTTTGAGGGCATGGTCTTTGCGACGTTCAACCACGACGCCGAGCCGCTCGTGGATTTCCTCGGCCCAGAGGTGTGCCGCTATATGACCTTGTTCATGAAGCAAGGCGGCGGTTTCCCCGTGAAAGTGATCGGCGAACACCAGTTTTCTGTGCCGATGAACTGGAAAGTTCAGTTGGAAAACACCACCGACGCCTATCATTTCCCTATCGTCCATAAATCGTTCATGCAGACCTTGGATGAGAAAACCGAAGACCTCTTTGCCTTTATGGACAAGAACGAAGGTTGGGTCGAGGACCTTGGCAATGGCCACTCCATCATGATGATGATGCCAACGCGCGAAGACCTTGATGAGCGCATGGATGATCCCATCGAGCCGCGCTTTGAATGGCTTGCCGAGGAAATCCGCAAGGAGGGCTATAGCGAAGAACAGGTGAAACGCATCGTACTGGCCGTTGGTGGTCCGGGGTTCAACATGAACCTATTCCCCAACGTGTCGTTTTCGTTGTCCTTCTTCCGTGTCCTCACCCCTGTGTCCGTCGACAAAACCGACATTCGGCATATGGCGCTTGGGATGGATGGTGGTCCGCAAATCGCGAACCAAACACGCCTGCGTTTGCATGAACATTTCCAAGGGCCGATGGGCTTTGGCTCTCCCGACGACGCCGAGGTTTGGGAACGCGTACAACGCGGCACCCAAGGCGGCGCTGATCTTAAAATCCTCGTCAATCGCGGGATGGTCGACGAAGAGCCGGGCGTCATGGGCCCCCGCGGCCACGTGAGTGCGGAAACCGGCATGCGTGCCGCCTATGAAATGTGGAAACGCATGATGGAACAGGAGGCTTAACGATGTTTGACACAAGCACATCCACCACCGCCCTTCTCGCAGAAGTTACAGAATTCGTATGGAAAGAAGCCGATATTCTGGATCGCAAGGACTATGACGCGTGGCTCGATATGTGGCTGGTCGAGGGGATTTACATCCTTCCGATGGGTGACGGAGAAGACTATGAGAACCAGCTAAATCTTTGTTATGACAACGACAAAATGCGCCGTTTGCGGATTGATCGTTTCAACCGAGGGTTCTCGATTTCGTCTGCGCCTGCCGCCGACACCGTGCGCACCGTCAGCCGTATCGTTATTGACGATGTTGACGGCGATCAGATCAAACTCCGCACCGCGCAACACCTGATCGAGGACAAATTCGGCCGCCAACGCATTTGGGCCGCCGATGTTTTCTTTACGCTGAAGAAAACCGACGACGGGTTCAAAATAGATCGCAAAATCGCGAAACTCCTTAACTCAGGGGGGATGCTGAATTCGTTCAGCTATTTGTTCTAATGGCCACACCTCTTCCAGATTCCATCCAAACGGCTGTCGTCACAGGCGGCGCGCGTGGCTTTGGCGCAGAAGTGTGCCGCGCCCTACACAAAGACGGGTTCCGCGTCATCATCACCGATGTCGATCCGGGGCCCGAAGCCGCTGCGCTTGCGTCCGAACTTGACCTTGCGGGCGACACAGGCATGACCGCGACGCTTGATGTGTCCAAACCCGAAGACTGGCAACGTGTTCTGGACGAATGCGTTGAACGGTATGGTTCGGTTGAGGTGTTGGTCAACAACGCCGCACGCACCGCCGTTCAACCGCTATTGGATATTGATCCCGCGTTTTTCAATGACGTCATGGCCACCAACGCAGGCGGCACCTTCGCTGGCAGCCAAATTTTCGGCCGTCATTTTAAAGAACGCGAATATGGCCGGATCATCAATTTGGCGTCTCTTGCGGGTCAAAACGGCGGGACGGCGACGGGGGCACATTACGCCGCATCCAAAGGTGCGATCTTGACACTAACCAAAATCTTCGCTCGGGATTTGGCGCCGTTCAACATCACCTGCAACGCCATCGCACCTGGTCCGATGGACACGCCAATGGTGCATGATGTGTTGGGTGACAACGTGGACAAAGCTATCGCCAATATTCCCGTTGGCCATCTTGGTGATCCGCTTGTGGTGGCTGAATTGGTGGCGATGCTTGCTGCGCCGCGATCCGCCTTTGTCAACGGTGCCTGCTGGGACGTCAATGGCGGGATTTACATGCGATGAGGACGGATAAATGACAAACACACAAACTTTCACCGTTTCAAACCGTCTGGATGATCGTGGTGACATCGCGCGTATTCGGCTCATCCCAACGGATGGGGGCGATATCGCGCCCTTTACCGCTGGCGCGCATTTGGACATCTACCTTCCCGACGAAGATATCTGGCGTCAGTACTCGCTTTGCTCAGATCCGGCGGAAACCGGTTTTTACGAAATCGGCGTTCTTAAGGACCCAAATTCGCGTGGCGGATCCGTGGCTGTGCACCGTACTGCGATCGACGGCGCGACCTTCAAAGTCGAAGGGCCGCGTAATCATTTCCCATTGGACGAAACCGCCGAAATGACCGTGCTTTTGGGCGGCGGTATCGGCGTGACACCAATGATCGCCATGGCGAAACGCCTGCATGCATTGGGCAAGGATTTCGTACTTCACTATTGCACACGCTCCGAGGACCTCACCGCATTCAAGGACTCGCTCGACGGCTCCGATTTTGCGGATAAAATCATCTATCACTTTGATGATAAAGATGACGCACAGCGGCTTGATTTGACGCGCGACATTCCACGCCCCTCGGCGGACACGCACCTCTATGTCTGCGGCCCCCAAGGGTTCATGGATTGGGTCATTTCCACAACCGAAGGCGAAGGTCACGCCCCTGCCAATGTTCACCGCGAATATTTCTCGGCGGATGTTGAGCTCAGCGGTGACAGCTTCGAAGTTGAATGTTCTGAAAGCGGGGTAACTGTCACCGTTGGACCGGATGACACCATCGCGCGTGCGCTGGCGAAAGAGGGCATCAAGATCGAAGTGAAATGTGAAGAAGGGGTCTGTGGCACCTGCATCACCGATGTTTTGCATGGCGAAATCGAACACCGCGATCAGTTTCTGACCGAGGAAGAACGCGAAGATATGGACCAAATCTGCGCCTGCTGCTCACGCGGCAAGGGCAAACTGGTTTTAGAAATTTAGGGGACGCAATGATGGAACTCACACAGAATCAACTCGATTTCCGCGAAGGCATGAGCCGCATGGGTGCCGGCGTTAACCTTATCACTTCGGACGGCACCGGCGGCAAACACGGACTTGTCGCCTCTGCGGTTTGTTCGGTCACAGATACACCGCCGACCCTTTTGGTCTGCGTGAACCGCGCCGCGTTTGTACATGACAAGCTTCTCGAAAATCGGGTGGTATGTGTCAACGTTTTGGCGGCCCATCACCAAGATCTTTCGGGGGTGTTCGCGCGGTACGTCGAAGGTGTAGACCGGTTTTCACACGGCGATTGGATCACCAAAGACACCGGTGCGCCCGTATTGGCAGACGCCAACGTCGCCTTCGATTGTCGGATCGGATCCGTCGTCGAACAAGGATCGCACTCGGTCCTGTTTTGCAACATTCAGGCGGTTCATTTGCCCGAAAAATCAGATCGAGGTCTGGTCTATTTTAGCCGCGACTATCACCACTTAGAAACCAACCGCGCCCTGTAACACATGGGGCGTCGGATCTCTGGCAGGCGCAGCTCTCACTGTGTTCTGCCTGTTATCTAGCAGACCAAAATTCGCGGTGCTTATCTTTTGATCAACACAGCGAATGCACCAAAAAATGCGCCAAAGATCGCAGTAAAGGGGTGACATAGTAGAATGAGAAATTACAGTATTTTTACCGCAAAAGTCCAAAAGTAAGAAACGAACCAACATAACCAGAAATCGATGCGCAACGATTCACAAGAAAATTCGAGCGCACTTCAATAGGGAAAACGACATGAAAAAAATGCTATCATCACTCGCGACTGCTCTTGTTCTTTCAGGCCCAGCCTTCGCAGACACAACGTTGACTGTTGCCAACTGGCTACCACCGTCACATCCGCTTGTGTCAGAAGTGATCGTACCGATGACCGAACAGATTAAAGAGGCAACAGGCGGCAGCGTCGTCGCCAACGTTCTTCCGGCCCCACTTGGGCCGCCACCTGCGCATTTTGATTTTGCAATCAATGGTGTGGCGGACATTACCTTTGGCGTCCAAGGTTACAACGCCGGTCGTTTCAAAACCACCAGCATCGCGGAAATCCCATTCTTGGGTGACAGTGCAGAGGCGGTTTCTGTCGCCTATTGGCGCACATTCGACGCGATGCTTAAGGACGCTGGCGAATATGATGATGTTAAGGTTCTGGGTGTCTTCACGCACGGGCCAGGCCAGATTTTCGTCAAAGATGCCGACGCAAGTGCGACCGATCTTTTGGACGGTCAAAAGCTTCGAGTGGGCGGCGGTATTGCGCACGAAGTCGCATCGGCCTTGGGCGCCGTTCCGGTCGAAGGCCCATCGTCAAAAGCCTATGAGTTGCTTAGCCAAGGTGTCGCCGATGGTATTTTGTTCCCATACGAATCCGTGAACTTCTTCAAACTTATTCCACAGCTCGAGGTCGGCGTTTCCGTTCCAGGCGGGCTTTATAACACGTCCTTCTACGTCGTGATGAACAAGGCGAAATGGGAAAGTCTCACGCCAGATGAGCAAACCGCGATTGACAGCGTGACCGGCGAAGCGCTTGCGCGCATGGCAGGTCAAATGTGGGATCGCAGTGACGCGGCTGGTTTGGCTGCAATGTCCGGCGAAACCGTGGTGACCCCCGCGACGGATGCGCAAATCACGGCATGGACCGAAGCACTTCAACCGATTGTTGACGCCAAGGTTGCCGAAGTGACAGCAGCTGGTATCGACGGAGCGGCGGCCCTTGAGATGTTGAAGGCTGAAATTTCGGCCTTTGAAGCAGAATAATGAGCAGCGACCCAAAAACAGATATTCAGGAGAGGCACGAGGTCGCCTCTTCTGAGCATCAATTAACGCGGACCGGCGTTTTTCTTGGGGGGCTCGGCGGACTTTTGTTGGTCTGCATGATGGGTCTTACCGTGTGCGATGTCATTGGACGATATGTCTTTAATGCACCGATCGTTGGGGCGACCGAATTGACCGAACTATTGCTATGTGCGGTGATCTTTCTTGGACTTGGGGCCGTTTCATTGGCCGAAGACCATGTCACCGTTGACTTGCTTACGGACAAATTCCCCGATGCGGTTCAACCCCTTCGACAGGGCATAATCGGTCTGTTCAGCGGTGGCATTCTTATAATCGTCGCTTGGCGGATTTGGGTCTATGCGGATCAGATCGGTGGCTATGGCGGCCAAACGACAAATCTCCACATCCCGATCGCGCCTCTTGGGTATTTTTGTGCCACCTGCGCCCTTGTGGGCGCCGTTATCACGGCCGCTCTTCCGCTCAAACGCTTGCTCAGCTCAAAGAAGGCATAAAGGACATTACTATGGAACATTGGCCCGTCGGGATGGCTCTTCTTGCCGCTCTCCTCTTTACAGGTGTACCGATTGCATTTGCACTCACTGGCGTTGGTTTGATCGGCGTTGTCTCAATTATTGGGTGGTCGCCTTCTTTGGCTCTTCTTGGGTCGGTGTTTTTCGACAATGGGCGCGATTACTCTCTCTCTGTGTTACCCCTCTTCTTGATGATGGGAAATTTTGTGGTGCAGTCTGGGATCGCGGCCGAACTCTATGACTCAGCATACGCGTGGCTGAGACATCGCAAAGGGGGCTTGGCGACGGCCACCGTTGTCGCGTGTGGTGCATTCTCGTCGGTTTGTGGCTCGTCCCTGGCCACGGCCGCGACGATGACAAAAATCGCCCTGCCCTCGATGCGTAAATTTGGCTACCCCGATCAACTTTCTACCGCGTCCATCGCCGCTGGCGGCACGCTGGGTATTCTGATCCCGCCGTCGGTCATTTTGGTATTCTACGGTATTTTAACCCAACAAGACATTGGACGTCTCTTTTTGGCGGGTCTTGTTCCGGGGATTATTGGCATCATCGGGTATTCGCTTGCTGTGCGCCTTTCCCTCAAACTTCAGAAGATCGATCTACCAACCGAACCCAAACTTGCGCTGCGCGACCGCATACGCGCCCTCAAGGGGACCTCGGGCGCACTGGTCCTGTTTGTCTTTGTCATGGGCGGCATCTATCTGGGCATTTTTACCCCAACCGAAAGTGCCGGCATGGGTGCAGGTGGCGCGTTGCTTCTGGTGGTACTCAAGGGACAGTTTACGATCAACTCTACCCTTTCGGTGCTGTTTGACACGATGAAGACCACAGCGATGATGTTCTTTATCCTCTTTGGCGCTTTGACGTTTACCAACTATGTGAACATGTCGGGCATGACGGTCGATATCCAGAACTTTATCATGCATATTACCGATGGCCCGATGGGTTTCATCCTTGTCGTGCTATGTATCTATCTTCTTTTGGGATGCGTCTTGGAAAGCCTGTCGATGATCATGCTGACCGTCCCTGTCTTTTATCCAATCGCCGCGAACCTAGGGATTGATCTGATTTGGTTCGGCATCTTTGTCGTCATGGTGACCGAGATTTCCTATATCACGCCTCCGGTTGGAATGAACGCCTTTGTGCTGCGATCTGTGGTGCGAGACGTACGCCTTGGCACCATCTTTAAGGGCCTTGTTCCCTTTGTTTTCATGGATGTTCTGCGGATCGCCCTTTTGACGGCCTTCCCTGCCATCGTGCTTTTCCTTACCTAGAAAGTTAAGAACCTAAAATGTCAAAACCTTACAAAATCGGAGTCGTTGGGGCGGGAAACATTGGTACCGCTATGGCCGCCCTCCTGTCACAGTCTGACGCTGAGGTCTGGATCACAGCGCGTGGTGCGCGCTTGGAACAGATCAAAAACGACGGTATCCATCTGGATGATCGTGGCCATAAGATATCTGCGCGCCCGAACGTCGCCCCCCACCTGACCGAGCCAATGGATGCAGTGTTCGTCTGCGTCAAATCCCAGAGCCTCGCGTCGGCAATACATACGAACAGCGCCGCGATCACACAAACCACCCTTGTCATTCCAATGGTGAACGGCTTGCCGTTTTGGTTTTATGCAACCGACGCCGCCATAGGAGACGTCCCCCGACAGGACCCAAACGGTGATCTCGCGCGTCTATTGGTCCCCCAACAGGTGCTTGGTGCGGTGCTCTTGATGACGGTTCAGACGGACGAAACAGGTGTGGCGAAATCGAGCAACACCCCAACCCTGAGCCTTGGCGCGGTATGTGACGGCGGTGATGCAACAAAGATCGCCGACCTTCTCTCGTATTTGGATAACAGCGGGATTAACACCGATATAGATCCAAATATTCGTCAAAAAGTTCTCGTCAAACTCTTGGCCAATTTTGCCACCAATCCACTTTCGGCTTTGACCGGTGCGATGCTGGATGAAATCGGAAGCACACCTGACCTGTGTAAAAGGGCCACCGATCTTGCAGATGAGTTCCGAACATGGGCCGCCAGCGAAGGCTTTGATCTGCCGCCCAACGAATGGCTTGTGGACTTGCTAAATGATGCGGGTCCGTTCCCGACATCAATGCTGCAAGACGCGCTTGCAGGAAAGCCACTCGAGCTTGATGCGATTTGTCACGCGCCGTTCGAACTTGCACAATCCAAAGGTTTGGGCATGCCTGCCATGGGTTCACTTTTCTCACAGCTCCTCACTGCAGAAACCCTTCCTGCGCCGAATTCAAAAGTCGCCGATTTTCTAAATCACTCGCACCACACTTTGTCCGCATAGAAAGGACCTCATCATGGCACAAACCGCCGCCGAGACAGACATGACAGAAGCAGAGCTTCGCACCCAACTTTCGGACTTTTATCATCTCGTAAGCTATCTCGGATGGACCGAGTTGATCTTCAACCACATCTCGGTCCGCCTTCCCGGCGAAGAGCACGCCTATCTCGTGAACCCCATGGGGCTCCACTATGATGAGGTAACGCCCGAGAACCTTTTGGTTGTTGGCGTCGATGGCAAACTTTTGCGCGAAAGCCCGTACAAGCCGAACCCGGCGGGCTTTGCTCTTCATGGTGTGATCCACGAACACCGTCCCGATGTTGGATGCATTGCACACACCCATACGACACCCATTTCCGCGATGACCATGAAGGGTTTTGGCATCAACCACGATAGCTTCTACGGGGCGCAGCTTTATGGACGTGTCGCCTATCATACCTTCGAGGGCATCACGATCTATGACGAAGAACGGGCTCGGATGCTGGCGTCGTTGCAAGACAAACACGTATTGGTTCTGCGAAATCACGGAATTGCCGTCTGCGAAGCCGACATTCCGCTCACGTTCTTTTTGCTGTGGACCGTGCAGCGTGCCGCCGAAATTCAATGTGCTGCGGGCGGCATTCCAGGGCCGGACAACGCGTTGCCAGATGAAATCAAGAAAAAGTGCGCCGATGATGCCCAGCGCCTGAAAGACAACGCTGGTTTCGCGACCCTCATGTTTGATGCCATGGTGCGCAAAATGAAACGTGATCGTCCCGAGTTCGCCTAGTTCAGCACGACGAAGATGGTCCGGAATATTCTGGACCATCCTCAGATCAGCACATCGCGTTGATTGACAACAATTTTTAGCTGCGGTAATTTCGCATTCGATTTTCTGATAAAATCCGTAATGTGAGGCAATTATTTTGCTTGGAGACCGTCGCAGTGAATGAAAAAAGCGATAGCCCTATCGAATTCAAGCAAAACTGGCCCTTTTTTTGGATTAGCCAAATCAATGCGGCTTACACCAATGCGCTTGAACGTCGAATAAAGGCTTACGGCATTGATATTCCGCGCTGGCGCGCGATGATGAGCTTGTATGAAGACCAATACCTGTCTGTGTCTGAAATCGCTGAATTTTCCGCTCAGAAGCTCAATACAACAACAAAAGTCGTTCAACGTATGATGAATGACGGTTTGGTTTCGACGCGGGTTCGCCCACAAGACGGCCGCGTGACAGAGGTTTGCCTGACGGACAAAGGTGAGAAACTTCGCAAACAAGCCTTCGCCGAAGCACAGGCGATTTTCGATACTACTTTTGATGAACTGTCTGAAACCGATATTCAGGCATTAAATTCGACCCTGTCTCAATTGCACAGACGGCTTAAGGACCAGTAAGCGGCGCGCAGCGGCTACTGTAGGTTGGCGGCACGTTATAATTGCCGCGACGCCAATTTGGTGCCCCTAGAAATCATCAAATTCGGGAACATCGCCAAGCCGGACAAGAAAGCGCGGCGCTCCGACTTCGCCACTGTTTGGGTCTTCGCTGATCATATAGGCGTCCGCTCCGGCGCAATCGTCGGATTGGGCTTCGCGTTCGGCGCGGTTTTCGGCTTCGGCTGCGCTTGAATATTGGAATTGCTTGCCAATCTTCAGGCCCGCTTGACCATCGCGCCCCGTTTTTTGCGCAACATAGGTCTGGCAGATAAAGTGAACTTTGGCTGAAGTGTCTTCTTCGGGCGTCATTGGGTATTCCTTTGCTTTGTGCGCGCGCTGGCTTCGCGTTCGATGCGTGCCATGCGCAGGCGGTCGTTCTTGGCTTGTCGCTCCTCGGCCTCGTCTGCGACCATCCTACGAACCACGCGGCTTGTCTTGTCCATCGGGGTTTCCGAATTGGGGCTTTGCCCATAGCGCGTTCTCGTCTTGGTCAGTTTTTCCAATTTATTTTCCTCTTTGATTTCATGTTGGCCGTGGGGGCTGTTGTGCTTAGGCTAGGGCCACGGTCAGGTGTGGATCATGGGGTGTACGCCGGTGTGGCGCGGGACCCTCGGTGTGAAAGTTCGTCTGAATGTCCGGCGCAGCCATGGCCCGCATCAACGCGCCATAATTCATCTGAAACCGCATTTCCGATCCCACAACTTGGGTTCTGTTCCGTACACCAACAATAAGATGATCGCTTGTTGCACCGATGAAGGTCGCGCCAACCGGCATCGCAAGCCCAGCGGGCTCTGTGTCCTGATGGCCAACGGCAAGAATGAGCCGCGCCGGATCTGGGGTTGCGCGCACCGGTAGAAATCTTGCCATGCTGTGATCGGCCCCCCCCGTCGACAGGGGCATCGGGTTGGCACGGGTTTCGATAACTTCAGCAACAAGAGTAAACGCATCTTGGAACATGCCGGACAATCCGTCCCCCGTGATCGGATCAACCCCAAGCAGGATCGCCTCGCCAATGCGAAGATCATTGACCCGCCCCGTGGCATAATCCCCGATCACCCGACGCAGGTTGGCAGAATTGCCGCCTGACACCGTCACGAGCGTTCTGCCAAGTCGCACCTCGACATCATTGGCAAGATCAGAGAGTGCACGCATCTTGGCGAACGTGGGCGCAACGCCGTTCAAACAGGCAAAGTTGGCCCCAATCCCCATAAGCGTCACTCCGGGCATATCGACCACCTGCTGTGCAATTTCGCCAAGATCATGGGGCATGATGCCCTCACGTTGGTCGCCCATTTCGATCATCAGATGAACGCCGTGAACCGTATTTTGCCGCCGCGCCGAAGCGGCCAAGGCTGCGATCACCTCCGGCTCAGTATTGTAGCTTGCTTGGCAATGCTTAACGACGTCATCAACCTGACTAAGCATGGGAGTCCGGATCAAGGTGATCGGACAGGTCAGCCCCGCGTTGCGCAGCCGTTTCACATTGCGGACCCGCGATTCCGCAAGGCCGACGGCACCACCATCAAGCATCGCACGCCCGATGGCCGGATGACCGCAAGCGGCTTTGGTCACGGCAGTGACGCGGATACCGCTTGCGGTCAACTGATCGACAATCAACTGCGTGTTGTGTCGTATCTTATAAAGGTCAATCTCGAGGCGGAGGCCCCTCACTTTGCGGCCATGGGTAACCCTGACTGCAGATCCGGATAGGCCCCCATAACCATCGCCACTAGATGCGCGACGGGTCTACTCAGGGCGTCTGTCACCGGCAGGCCAAGTACCGCGCCTTGGCTTGCAATCGTCTGTGTGATTTCGATTTCGGACATCGCTTCGTGGTTGAGCGTGACGCCAATGACCTTGGTGTCAGAGAAGGCCTCTATCAGGGCGATTTCGCTTGCTGCGGTGGGGACGGGCATGTCGGGAAAATCACAACGATGGATGCGTTTGGGCGCATGCTGCAAAATCACCGCATCCGGCTGGCTGCCCCGCAAAATAAAGGCCGAAGTGCAAAACGCCGGATGGCTGAGCGCACCTTGACCTTCGATCAAAATGACATCGGGCTGTTCGGTCTCAGACGCGGAAACAATCGCCCCCTCAAGTTCGCCACAACAAAATTGCGGCGGAACAGCATCCATGGCCACACCATATTTTGCCCCCTGCATCAGACCCGTTTGCCCCGTTCCCACAAGTACCGTTTTGATGCCTTTTGCGTTCAACGCTCGGGCCAGAACCGTCGCCGTGGTCCGTTTGCCAATGGCGCAATCCGTTCCCAGAACGGCAATCCGCAAAGCGGGGACATTTGCGACGCTGCCATCGAACAAACGCATGTCTTTGCTCAACTTGGGTTTGCGAATGTCGCGGATGGTCACGTGGTGTGTCGCGGCGGCCCGAGCAATCTCAACGTCGTCACTTAGATATTCATGCAGACCACTGACAATGTTCATGCCGCGCCCAATCGCATCCAGAACGACGCCGCGATCCGCCATCGAAAGCCGCCCAGTGGACGGGGCCATCCCATAGATAAACGTATCAGGCACGCAGGTTTCGTGCGCAACAGCGGCATCAAGGTCTTTGAAGATGGGAATGATGTTGGTCTCGTCATCCAAAACCTGCCCACTGTTTTCGCCACTATGGGTGCTGTCGATCACCGAGACGATCTTGTAGGCCTCGGAATGACGCACAAGCCCGTTGGCCGTCTTACCATCGATTTTAGCAAAGTTGCCTTCGCAATAGACAACCGCTGTCGTGATCTGCGATGGCCCAGTTGATTGTTTTTCTCCGATTGGAGACGGCGCTTGGGCTCTCCGAACGGGGCGGTAAACAGCGTTTTTCGACTGTATTTCGAGCTTCATCATATGTTCCTTTTTGATGGCGAGACAATCGCCAAGCGGTGTGTGATTGGGCGCTTTTTTGAGCGTCGCCCTGATTACAACACGGCATAAATCGTTGCGTTTCTGACCCGTCGGGCTGCACGTCCATCGACCTGTGCAGCTGTCGAGATATCCACGCACGTCTGGGGCGCTGGCGCAGTTACCAACGCCAAACGCCTTAATTTCAATCTGGTCGATCTCATTCTCGCGGGGCTTCACTTAGTGAACCTCGACCCGGCAACCATGACTGGGGCGCTGAATTAAGCGCTATGCCTCATCCAGTTCGAGCGCCGCAAGGCACGCTGTCGCGAGATCACGGTCAGGTGACTCAGCCCCAGGGCGGATCGCCCAATCTGTTTGCATCATGGCGTTCCGACGCCCCGCACCAGAAAGATCTTGAAGCGCTGCCAATTTCTCACCGCGTTCAGGGTCAGCCTCTGAAATGCCAAGGCAGATCGGCACCATCGCGAGGGTCACTTCTTTTTCTGCCAATTCCTTTGCCATGGTTTGGGCGCCGCCTGTTGTGACCCAGCCCCCCCAATTGAATCCGAAAATAGAAATCGCAATCGCGCCGCCCAAAGCACCGTAGATGCTGGGTTTAATCCAGTTTGGAAACGTCATTTTTTGATCCTTTGGCGGGGAAAGTGCCGCCTCACTTTTTGCCCTGACAAGACATTTTGTCAGGGCTGATTTCATGTCAGCACGTCGTGTGTCCCATGCATGATCCACCGCTCTCTGTTGGCGTTTCTCAACAAAGAGAACGCCCCAAGCCAAGGACACTGCCGTCATGCGCTCGCACGGCGACAGGATTCCAGAATATCCGCTCCTAACATTGGAGCGTGACAGCTGAATTTTCATGATAGAAGATAGTGGTCCGCTCTGGCAGGCGATGCGCCTCTACATAAGAAGACCACGACTTTGTATCCCCTTTGTAGTCGCTTGGGGCCACAATTGCAATGCCAGTGACCTTGGTCACGCCGCTCTCGCTCGAAGAAGGGCTACTCGTCAGAGAACCTAACCTCCAGACCGGCGGCACGTGTCCGGCTCACCCAATTCAAGAATAGCCCCGCAAGCGGCATTTGGGTCCACGCCTAGGTAAATGCGCTCGAGAACGTTGCCCCATCGCGCCGAAAACTCAATTGGACAGAGCAGTGTCGTCGGTTGTACTGCACGTGCTCGCCGTAGGCCCTACGTATTTTAAGACAGGCGCTCAGCAGAGCTTAGCTCAAAACCAGTTTTGAACAGAAAATCATGCAAGACATCAACACAAACGACCAAAGGTAGAGCTCTGTCGCAAAAGATAAAACTATGTCTCATTTCATAAGAAGGAAAATGGTGCACCCGAGAGGATTCGAACCTCTGACCCCCTGATTCGTAGTCAGGTACTCTATCCAGCTGAGCTACGGGTGCGCTCATGTGGGGCTATCTAATGCCCACGGGTTGGGGGCGCAAGCCCGAAAGTGCACTTATTTTCAATTTTTTAGTTTTTCTTTTGTGGAAGAAAGATTTCAAACGAGGTCCCACCTTGTCCCGTCGACAAAAGCTCAAGCGTACCGCCATGTCCCCGCACGAGCTCAGAGGCAATCGCAAGGCCAAGACCCGTACCTTCCTTGCGGGTGCCCCCCTGAAATGGGGTAAAGAGGTGCTCAACAGCCTTTGGAGGCAAGCCCGGACCAGTATCAGACACGATGATGTGCACGCCATCATCCTGCGCCGTCGCCGACAGAGTCACGGTTCCCTCAACCTTGGTCGCGACAAGGGCCTGACGGGCATTACGCACCAAATTGGAAATCACGCGATATAGGTGTTCAGGGTCAGCTACGGCGGTGATGTGATGGTCAATATCATGTGTAAGCGTCACCGCACTCTCATCCAAGGCAAGGCGTTCGCCTTCAATGATGTCATCCGCAAGCACCGCGAGAGAGACCTCAGACAGCGATGGGGCCGCCTCTTCGGCCTTGCCGAATTTCAGCGTGGTTTCACACAGATTTACCGCGCGCCCAATAGAGCCCACCAATTTTGGTGCGGCACGGGCAACCATGGGATCGGCGCTTTGCTCCATGCGGTCCGCGAACAACTGGGCAGTTGTTAGGATATTGCGCAAATCGTGCGAAATTTTTGCGACCGCTCCTCCAAGTTGGGCGAGGCGATCTTTTTGCTTAAGTGCGGCGGTTAGATCATTTTGCAGAGAATAGAGCGCATCTTCGGCGTCGCGCAATTCGGTGGCGTCCGAGGACGGATTGATGATCCTGCGCGCATCCTCGGGTGCGTGTGAATAATGCGTCATCGCCGCCGCCAAATTCCGCACGGGCGTCACCATGAGCCCACGAATAGCCCAAAACAAGAGCCCCGCAACAAAGAGGCTGATGACCGCAGACAGCGCAAGAATATTGAGACCATATTCGATCATACCCTGACGAAGGGATCGCGTGCTTGTCGTGACCTCGATCATCAGGCCCGCGTCACGCACCGGATTGCCGATCACACGAATGACCTCATCCTCGGGATTCACAATACGGGCGAGCGCATCGCGGATCAAAGGAAAGGCCGGTGCATCCCGTAAATCAAAGGACGCGTCGACGGTGCGTGGCATATCCGCAGACAGGATCAATTGACGTGTAGAATCGCGCAGCAATACAACGTTGAACACCCCAGCATTTTCGAGGAGTTCCGCCTCAAGTTCAGGCGTAATCATGTCATCGGCCAGCAATGTCAGGGATGCGATCTGTGCCTTTTCCAGTTTGAGCAGTAAGAAGTCTTCGCGGAAACGGGCCACAGACGGGACAAAGATAAACACCTCGGCCAGCATTACGAATACGGTCGTCAGCAACAACAGGCGGCCCGAAAGCGACTTTGGAAACATCTTCATCCCTAACTATCCCAACTTATGGGAGAAACTTTTGTACAAGACCTACAATGGTTTTCACGCGTGGATTGTCAAACAATCGTGGTGTGAAATACGCGCCAGCGGCACGTTTATTCACTTCGCCTAATGTTGGATAGGGGGCAACCATCGCCGCGACCTGAGACATCTTCAGTTTGTTCGCGATGGCAAGCGCCCAGACCGAAATCAAATCTCCCGCTTGTGCGCCAACAATAGATGCGCCGATGGGACGGCCCTTTACGACCATCACCTTGATCATGCCTGTGGTTTTCCCTTCGGAAATCGCGCGGTCATTTTCGCTATATTTGAAACGCACCACCTCGACCTTGTCGCCGTGCATCTCGCGGGCTTGGGCCTCGGTTGGGCCGACTTGCGCCATTTCGGGGTCGATATAGGTCGCCCATGGGATGTGATCGGTGCGTTGTTTTGCAGGCATCCCAAAGAGAGCCGATTTGATAACGATACCCGCGTGATAGCCCGCGACATGGGTGAACTGAAGCCCACCCGCGATATCACCCACGGCGTATACCTTCTTGTTGGATGACTTGAGGCTTGCGTCGACCGTCACACCGGCACGAGTGAATTCGATACCGGCCTTTTCAAGGTTCAGGCGGTCGATATTTGGCTTGCGCCCAACGGCCATCAACAGATGCGTTCCCTTAAAGATACGACCGTCCTTGGTTTCGACTTCAATCGCACCAGCGGTGCCGCGAATCTCGGCGGCCAAGGCGTCCTCGGCGATTTCGATGCCCTCGGCGCGCAGACGTTCAAGGGCGATTTCGGCGAGTTCAGGGTCG
This sequence comes from uncultured Halocynthiibacter sp., assembly GCA_947503035.1. Classification (GTDB taxonomy): domain Bacteria; phylum Pseudomonadota; class Alphaproteobacteria; order Rhodobacterales; family Rhodobacteraceae; genus CANNCD01. Next base: position 35,648 of record CANNCD010000004.1, on the reverse strand, counting down.
TCCTTGCCCAGCGCCTTCATACCTTCGATAACAGTGACCTTAGACCCCAGACGGATGTGGGCCTGTGCCATTTCCATGCCAATGGGGCCACCACCGATGACCAACAGGTGGTCGGGACGGTCACGCAGTTCGAAAATCGTCTCGTTTGTTTCATAGGGCACGGTATCAAGACCGGGCACAGGTGGAACGAACGGCGACGATCCGGTTGCAATCACAAAACGGCGCGCCTCGATGATGTTATCACCGGCCTGCACCTCGGTCGGAGAGATAAATTTGCCATATTCGGTAATCACATTGACGCCGAGACCCTCGAAACGCTCGACGCTATCGTGAGGGGCGATGGTGTCGATGACATTTTTCACGTGATCCTTGGCGGCGGCGTAATCAACAGTCGCCTCAATCGGGGTAATGCCGAACTTGGCACCCGTCGCCATGCCGTGGGCCTGTTTACCCGCGGCCAACAGGGCCTTGGACGGAACACAGCCATAGTTCAAACAATCGCCACCCATTTTGTGACCTTCAAGAAGAACCACGCTCGCGCCCATCTGAACAGCACCCGCCGCAATCGAAAGGCCACCAGAACCCGCGCCAATAATACAGAGATCGGTTTTGATACGGTTCATGCTGTCACCTTTGATTTAGAGAAAAACTTAATAGCCATGGGAAGTGCGGACAACGCAGCCAGCCCAAGAATCGGTAGGATGATATGGGGCGCAAAGATCAGGCCAAGATCGGGTGTCTCACCGGCGGCGAAGACTTCGCCCAGACCATTCCCGATGGATGTGAACACCAATGTTCCCGGAATGATTCCAAAAAAGGTTGAAACCACGAAGCGGTGAAGCGGCACCCCAACAAAGGCCGGAATAAGGTTCGCAACAAAGAACGGCAACACCGGCACAAGGCGCATCATAAACAACACGGACCACTGATTTTCATCGATACCGTCTTTAACCTTCTTGATGGCGCCCTCACTGGCTTCCATCTTGGCGGCGAGTTTCGCCCCAAGCCCAAAGCGCGCCGCAAGGAAGATGCCGGATGCACCCATCGTCGCCGCCAACAGGTTGTACAACGTCCCAGGGAACATCGCGAACAAGAACCCCCCAGTGATCGACGCAATCGCCGCCCCAGGAAGCGAGAACACAACAATCACGGTGTAAACACCCACAAATATCAATGACATCAACACATAGTTCGCGTCACGGAACGCAATCAGTGTCTCACGGTGCTCACGCAGTGTTTCAAATGTGAGGTAGTCGCGTAGCGTGAAAAAACCAATGACCGCGACCGCAAGAATCGCAAGCAAAGGCAGGAGCCGCGAAATCGAGCTCGCTGTGTTTTGGTTCGTATCTGACATGTCTTACCTCGGTCCATCATTTCAAAGTTTCACCGAACATGGCCTGATTTGATCAAACCCGATACCCCCCTCACGCTTCGGTGATCGGTAGTGAGCCATTGTCCCAAAATGCGTGATGTTTTATGAGGGATTGAAACAATTCGGTTCTGAAATACTCTGCATTTGTTGCAGAAAACTTATCACATCCGAATTGACTTCCTTTCCGCGACCCTCTAACAGACGGGCTTCAAGACATACGCCCCCCGAATCCTTTGATGGATCCATTTTCTCGGGATTTTGGGTAAACTGACGGAGACTGCGATGAAACGCACATATCAACCATCTAACCTGGTACGCAAACGCCGCCACGGTTTCCGCTCACGCATGGCTACTAAAGCTGGCCGCAAGATCGTAAATGCACGTCGTGCAAAAGGTCGTGCGTCGCTTACTGCGTAAGCGGACGGGTCATTTTGGCCCTCACCAAGTTTAAAACCGTCGATGGCATTATGCTTTCGGCGGTTTTCTTGTTTGTACCTATGCAATTGGGCCCCGACGGGGTATTTGGCTCACTATGATAAGCACACTTAAGAAACGGTCGGATTTTTTGCTGGCGGCGCGCGCGCGTCGGACCCCTGCGGGGAGCTTTATGCTACAGGCGCGCAAACGCCGTGAAGGCGAGGCAGAAGGGATTCGCGTCGGCTATACCTGTTCAAAGAAGGTCGGGAATGCCGTCGCCCGTAACCGTGCCAAACGTCGGATGCGTGAGATCGCGCGGCTGATTCTGCCCGAGATTGGTGTGGACGGCTGGGACTATGTTCTGATTGGTCGTGCCGAGACAACCGCCGCACGTGAATTCACAGCGCTTCAGAACGACCTTCGCGGTGCCGTTGGCCGCATCCACGCACCACGGAAACCGAAATGACGCCACTCGCCCATATCGCAGCCCTGCCGGTGCGCGCCTATCGCCTGATCTTTTCGCCGTGGGTTGGGTACAATTGCCGCTATCAGCCAACCTGTTCGGCCTACGCTCTTGAGGCTCTTGAAAAACACGGCGGGGTCAAAGGCAGCCTTCTCACGCTCCGTCGGATTGGGCGCTGTCATCCAATGGGCGGCACGGGATATGATCCCGTTCCCGAGAAACATAAGAAACCCTAGCGCCACCCCGTATTTTTTGCCATACGCACGCCATGGAACAAGACATGACATCAGACGATATTCACGCCCTCTTTGCTGGCGCGCCTTCAACGACCGAATTCAAGAAGCTGCGCAAACGCATTGTGCGCCAGACCCGTGAGGCGATCGAGCAATACGGCATGATCGAACGTGGCGCCAAATGGCTTGTCTGTTTGTCCGGCGGCAAGGACAGCTATACCCTGCTTGCGGTTCTACACGAACTGAAATGGCGCGGCCTCCTTCCCGTCGAGCTCCTCGCGTGTAATCTTGATCAAGGACAGCCAGGTTTCCCCGCGACGGTTCTGCCCGAGTTCCTTGAAAAGATGGGCGTGCCCCACCGGATCGAATACGAAGACACCTATTCCATTGTCATGGACAAGGTTCCCGCCGGCCGCACGTTTTGTGCGCTGTGTTCACGCTTGCGTCGCGGTAATCTTTATCGGATCGCCCGCGAAGAGGGCTGTTCTGCTGTGGTTCTTGGGCACCACCGCGATGACATGCTCGAGACCTTTTTCATGAACCTGTTTCACGGCGGTCGTCTGGCGACCATGCCACCCAAACTGGTGAATGACGAAGGCGACTTGTTCCTATATCGCCCCCTTGCCCATGTGGCCGAGGTTGATTGTGAAAAATTTGCCACCGCGATGAATTATCCCATTATTCCCTGTGACTTATGCGGAAGCCAAGACGGGCTTCAGCGTCAGCAAGTGAAGCAAATTCTTGATGGTTGGGAAAAAAACTCCCCTGGTCGGCGCGGCGTCATGTTCCGCGCGCTACAAAATGCACGCCCGTCTCACCTACTTGACCCCAAGATTTTCGACTTTTTGGGGCTTGAGGCAAACTCCCTAACAGAGGGTGAACAAAAAAAGAACGATTTTATCGATCCGCCCAAGCTGCGTTAACGGCCTGATAGGGCGAAGTGGCTAGCCTAAAGTGAATCACCCGACTGTTTTCACTTCAAGGGCATCTTATGCGCAACAAGTACATAACCAAGCTCATGCAGCCGCTATCGGCATTGCTGGCCACCCCACAAATCTTCGCCCTTCTTCCGGTGATTACGCTGGGAAGCTTTTGGATCGGGGGTGAAACCCTTCTTGTCTCGACCGCACTCCTTCTACCCTTGCTTTTCGTCTCATCAGGGGCGCTCTCTGCAAATCAGATCAATACCATTCATGAGCGCGACGGTGTCACTGGTCTCCACCTCGAAGATACAATTATTGCATCCCTCGATTCGGCCTTGGCGGCAGAAAAATCAACCGGCCGGACAACGGCCTGCCTATCGGTCGAAGTTGACGATTTCCACACCTTGGTCGAACGAGTCGGGACTCGATCTGCGGACACCATTCTACGCACGGTTGGCAAGCGCCTAACGGGGGCCTTGCGTGAACATGACATCGTGGCGCGCACCGATACCTCGTCATTTACCATCGCGCTTTCGCCGGTTGTACGTGCAGACCTAGAGGCGATCATTCAACTTTCCGGCCGTCTTCAGTCGGCGGTGAACCACCCCGTTCAGATCAACTCTGCCAAGGTTTACATTACTTGCTCTGTTGGCTTTTGCTTGGCACGCAAGGCCGTCCAACAGACAGGCGCGTCCCTTCGCCTGTGCGCCGAAGCAGCCAAAGACGAGGCATGTCGAAACGGCCCCAGCGCGATCAGAGCGTTCTCAAACGAAATGTTAAAGCACGCAGAGATCCAATCCTCATTCTTACAAGACATCGAGACGGCTCTTGAGAACGGACAAATACAAGCGTGGTTCCAACCGCAAATATCGACCGACACAGGACAGATCACTGGTTTTGAAGCCCTCGCCCGCTGGCAGCATCCGCAGAAAGGGATCATTTCACCAGGAGAATTCCTACCCGCGATTGAGAAAGGCGGCCTTTCAGAGCGCCTCAGCGAAACGATGCTATCTCAGTCGATGACAGCGCTGAACGCTTGGGACAAAGAAGGAATCGTCGTTCCCCAAATTGGTGTCAATTTCTCGAGCGATGAACTCAGGAATCCGCGAATTGTGGACAAAATACGATGGGAGTTGGATCGATATAATCTCGCGCCCGAACGTCTGGCCATCGAAATTCTTGAAACAGTTGCCGCCGACACTTCCGAGGACATCATAACGCGCAACATAGAAGGGCTTTCCGATCTCGGCTGTTCGATTGATCTAGACGACTACGGCACGGGCCACGCGTCGATTGCAAGCATTCGACGGTTCGCGGTCGGGCGCATCAAAATCGACCGATCCTTCATCACGAACGTCGACACAGATCAGGACCAACAATGTCTGGTTGCAGCAATCCTAACCATGGCGGAACGATTGTCTCTGGATACCCTCGCCGAAGGCGTGGAAACCATAGGCGAGCATGCGATGCTGGCCCAACTTGGTTGTGGCCACATCCAAGGCTTCAACCTAGCGCGCCCAATGCCCTATGGAGAAACGATTGCGTGGATCGAGCGGCACAATGCCAAAATCGACTGCACCCCAAAAATCGGGAAGCGAGCGGGGAGCTAGCAGTTTTACCTTAGAACACTGGATAATTCCCAGCACCCATGCGAAAGCCCTTGACCTTTGCCCCTATCGCCTGTTGAACCTTTCTGACGTTTTTCTGACAGGTGAAGATGAAAATGGACGACCAAAACAAGAATGTAATTCTGGCAATCGTACTAAGCTCTCTGGTGATGTTCGGCTGGCTATTCCTAGCTCCTGCCCCCGTCGTGGACCCCAACGCCTCGCCTACGACCACATCCGAGGCCTCTATCACTCCTCCGTCCGGCGATGCAGCCGCTGCTAGCCCAGCTACTCTTGAAGTCGCTCCGCTGCAAACGGCAGGATCAGTTGAGATTGACACACCACGGCTGGTCGGTTCGATTTCCCTTTTGGGTGGCCGCTTCGACAACCTAAGCTTAAAAGACTATCGGGCGACGACCGACCCGACCTCTGACCTCGAACAGCTGCTTTTTTCCGAAACAAGCGCTACTCCGTACTACGCCCTCTACGGCTGGGGCCCCGCTGGCTCTCTTGCACCTTCCGAAGTTCCAAACAACAATACGATTTGGTCACTCGATCAGGGGAACGTACTTACTCCTGAAACGCCTATTACCCTCAAATGGCAAAGCCCGAATGGTCTCATTTTCCGTCGTGAATTAGCCGTTGACGAAGACTATCTGTTCAGCGTCACCCAATCCGTAGAGAACACCGGCGCGACCGATGTGCGCCTCTACCCATATGGCTTGATCGCGCGCCACGGTGAACCTGATGGCGCCAAGCTCTTTATTCTTCACGAAGGCGTTGTCCGCATGTCCGACGGCGAGCTTGAAGAAATCGATTATTCCAAAATGCCAAAGATGGATGAAAATCCTGCTGAAGGCGCCCTAACCAATATCCAAGACGTCGAAACAAACGGCTGGGTTGGCTTTACGGATAAATATTGGATGACGTCTCTGGTTCCCGAAAACGGACAAGCGTTTACGTCCGTTGCGAAATATATCGAATCCCGCGAAATCTACACGACCGAAACCCGCTTACCCGTTGTCACGGCTGCGGCTGGCGCAACAGTGACAACCACATCTGAACTTTTTGCTGGCGCGAAAGAATGGGAAACCATCCGCACCTACCAGAACGAAGGCGGCATCGAAGGTTTCGTAGACTCTATCGACTGGGGCATGTTCTTCTTCTTTACCAAGCCGATCTTCTGGTTGCTTCACACTTTGAACGCAATGATTGGAAACATGGGTTGGTCCATCATCGGTCTGACTCTGATCATCAAGGCGCTTCTTCTGCCTCTCGCGTATAAATCATTCGTCTCCATGGCGAAGATGAAGAAGATCCAACCACAGATGGAAGAGATCAAAGAGAAAGCCGGCGACGACAAACAGAAGCTCCAGAAAGACATGATGGCGCTTTATAAGAAAGAGGGTGCAAACCCTGCGTCTGGCTGTTTGCCGATCTTGATGCAAATCCCAATCTTTTTCTCACTCTACAAAGTGATTGCGGTCACCATCGAACTGCGCCATGCACCGTGGATTTTCTGGATCGAAGACCTTGCGACGCCTGATCCCTCATCCATCCTGAACCTCTTTGGTCTATTGCCTTGGGGTGTACCTGCTGCGGACTCTATCTTTGCATTGGTATCATTGGGTATCCTGCCAATTGCCCTTGGTGTTTCGATGTACCTTCAGCAGAAACTGAACCCAGCCCCCACAGATCCAACACAGGCGATGATCTTTGCATGGATGCCATGGATCTTTATGTTCATGCTAGGCAGCTTTGCATCCGGGCTTGTGTTGTACTGGATCGCGAACAACATGATCACATTCACTCAGCAATATCTGATCATGAGCAGCCAAGGCGTGAAGCCAAACGTATTGGGCAACATCAAAGGCTCCTTCTCTAAAAAGAAAGCTGAAGACAGTTGATAAAAACACTTGAGCAAATCTGGCGGCACCCAATTAAGGGTGTCGGCGCAGAGCAAATCACAGCGGCCGTCCTTACACAGGGGCGGCCATTGCCGTTTGATAGAGCATTCGCAGTCCTCACTGGGGATGCGGTCGACACAGGTGAATGGCAAAAATGTGGGAACTTCGCGCGCGGCTGCTTTGGTCCGTCTTTGATGGCGGTGACCGCGTCGGTTTCTGGCGACTATGTCACCCTATCGCACCCTGAGCTGGACGACCTCGTGGTCCTTCCTGCGTCAGACAGCGATAAGATCGTCGAGTGGATCTCCAAGATTTACCCGCCCGAGCAGTCACAACCGACCGCAGTCATCAAATCCCCAGAGATCGGCATGTCCGATGCGTCATTCGCTTCGATCTCTATCCAAGGGACCGCCTCTCTTAAGGCACTTTCCGAGGCCTGCGGAACAGAACTTGATCCGCGCCGTTTCCGCGGCAACCTGTGGTTTAGCGGAGGCGAAGCCTTTGAAGAGCGGAGCTGGCTCGGCAAGCGTGTCAAAATCGGCACGGCAATCCTGCGTGTTGACGAGGTCATCAACCGGTGCCGCGCGACCGAGGCCAACCCAGAAACTGGCGAACGCGATGTCAAAACGCTTTATGCACTTCGCAAGGGTTGGGGACGCCTCGATTTTGGCGTAAAGGCCGTCGTAGAGACGTCAGGCACCATCGCCACGGGCGATACATTGGAGTTACTATAATGCAGACCCCGTTTAACATCGTCGAAGAGCCCGACGCGCACACTGCCGAGCAAGGGCGCCTTCTATTTGCAGGGGAGACCGACTTTCTCAAGGGGGTCGTTGCAATGGACGGCATGCCGCCAGCAGACCGGCTTGAGGTATGCTTTGCCGGTCGCTCCAACGTCGGCAAATCAAGCCTGATCAACGCCCTAACTGGTCGCAAAGGGCTTGCCCGCGCGTCCAACACCCCTGGCCGCACGCAGGAAATCAATTTTTTCACGGTCAAGGACGCGCACTATCTCGTCGATCTTCCCGGCTATGGCTATGCCAATGCGCCGCTGAAGATCGTTGAGAAATGGCAGCGTTTGCTCAAGGCCTATCTGTCCGGTCGCCAGACCCTTCGCCGCGCATTTGTGTTGATCGATAGCCGCCACGGCGTCAAAGCCGTAGACGAAGAGATCATGTCCCGTCTGGACAAATCTGCCGTCACTTTTCAGGTGGTTCTGACCAAGGCCGACAAGGTCAAAGAGGTCGAGCGTGAAAAGGTGATCAACCAAGTTCGCGCAGCTCTTCAGAAACACCCAGCGGCCTATCCTGAGTTGGTCGTCACCAGTTCAGAAAAGGGTTGGGGCATCCCGACGCTCCGCGCCATCATCAACGGGCTGGTTTAACGCCGCCTCTTGCCTTACAACCCGTGTCCACGAGGGACCAGATGAAGAAACAAGATATTATGAACCGCGATTGGATTGCCACTGCTCGGACGCTGTCACAGGCGCTCCCCTATCTTCAACGCTACGATGGCGCCATTGTCGTCATCAAATTCGGTGGCCATGCCATGGGCTCGGACGAAGCAATGGAGAGTTTTGCCCGTGATATCGTGTTGATGCAGCAGGTCGGCGTAAACCCTGTGATCGTTCACGGTGGTGGCCCAATGATCAACGAGATGCTCGAAAAACTTAACATCGAGTCCTCATTCGTTGACGGCAAACGTGTCACCGACGCGGCGACCATCGAAGTCGTTGAAATGGTTCTGTCTGGCCGCGTCAACAAGCGGATCGTTCAGGCAATCAATTCCCAAGGGGGCCGTGCCGTTGGTATGTCCGGCAAAGACGCCAACATGATCGTCTGCGACCCTGCCAACCCTGCTCTTGGATTTGTCGGTGATCCGGTTGAGGTGACGCCAGACGTGATCCACCAAATGCACAGCTCGGGGATTATCCCTGTTGTTGCACCGATTGGCACGGGTCGCGATGGCGAAACGTTCAACATCAACGGTGATACGGCCGCAGGCGCCGTGGCTGCGGCTCTTAACGCCGATCGCCTGCTTTTGCTGACCGATGTGTCCGGTGTGAAAGATGCCTCTGGAGAGGTCGTCACAGAGCTGACTGTGGGCCATATCGAACAACTGACCCGCGACGGTGTCGTGGCCGGTGGCATGATCCCGAAAACGGAAACCGCCGTCACAGCCGTCAAAAACGGTGTACGTGCCGCGGTTATCCTTGATGGTCGCGCGCCAAACGCCTGCCTGCTTGAGCTGTTCACCGAACACGGTGCAGGTTCGATTATCCGTCAGGGCTAGCAACCCATCATACGACCCAGAAACGCAAAAGCCCCCGCCGATTGGCAGGGGCTTTCTTTTTGTCTTGTCTCGGGAGTTAGTGGCCGAGGATCTGTGAAAGGAACAATTTGGTCCGCTCGGATTGTGGGTTGTTGAAGAACTCTTCTGGTTCGTTCTGTTCCACAATTTGACCCGCATCCATAAAGATCACGCGGTTCGCAACTTCGCGGGCAAAGCCCATCTCGTGCGTCACGCAGAGCATTGTCATGCCTTCTTCAGCAAGCTCGATCATAGTGTCGAGAACCTCTTTGATCATCTCAGGGTCAAGCGCCGATGTCGGCTCATCGAACAGCATGATGCGTGGCTTCATGCAAAGCGAGCGCGCAATGGCCACACGTTGCTGCTGACCACCGGACAACATGCCTGGGTACTTGTTCGCCTGCTCGGGGATCTTAACCTTCTCAAGGAAGTGCATCGCGATCTCTTCGGCTTCTTTCTTGGGGGTGTTACGCACCCAGATCGGAGCCAGCGTACAGTTTTCCAGAATGGTCAAGTGAGGGAACAGATTGAAGTGTTGGAAACACATGCCAACCTCGGACCGGATCTTATCGATGTTCTTCAGGTCTGAGGTAAGCTCAGTCCCATCAACGATAATCTGACCCTGCTGGTGTTCCTCAAGGCGGTTGATACAACGGATAAGCGTCGATTTACCGGAACCGGATGGGCCCGCGATAACGATGCGTTCGCCGCGTTGAACGGTCAGGTCAATGTCACGCAGAACGTGAAACTGGCCGTACCATTTGTTCATTTGATTGATTTGGATCGCAACCTCATCAGAGACTTGCATGTTAGAGCGATCAATAGTGCGTTCGGATAGTTCAGACATTTAAGAACTCCTTACTTGTGGCCAGTTTGAAGCTTGCGCTCCAAGTACATGGAATAACGGGACATCGAGAAACAGAAGACAAAGAACAATACACCGATGAGGCCGTACAGCTCCCATACGATACCGTTCCAGGCTTGGTCGGCGCGGATGGCGTTGGACAGACCCAACGGGTCCAAAAGGCCAATCACGGAAACCAAGGTGGTGTCTTTGAACACCCCGATAAATGTGGACACGATCCCAGGGATCGAAATTTTAAGCGCCTGCGGCATGATGATCAAACGCTGGGCTTTCCAGTAATCAAGACCAAGCGCATCTGCGGCTTCGTATTGACCCTTTGGAAGAGCAGCAAGGCCACCGCGAACCACCTCGGCCATATAGGCAGCCGAGAATAGGGTCACCATGATGATCACGCGAACGATGATGTCAAATTCCATGCTAGGTGGCAGGAAGATGTTCAACAGCGTAGACGCAACAAACAGCAAGGTGATCAATGGCACGCCGCGGATGAATTCGATGAACCCTACGCACAAGGCCTTAACGATCAACAGGTCGGACTGACGGCCAAGCGCGAGGACGATACCCAATGGCAAGGAGCCCAAGATCGCGGTCAAACCAATGGTAAGCGCCAGCATCAAGCCACCAAACGAACGGCTTTCAACGAACTCAAGACCGATCGGAAGGACGCTTCCGATGGCACCCATGATCGGGCCAGACAGGAAGATCCACCAAACAAAGGCGGACACCACACCCGCAATCAGTGCTAAAAGGTCACCAAGTGCATCAGCAGCATATTTGAGCACAAAATAGCCCACAACAAAGCCAAGCAGAACGCCGACATATGGCCAGATCAGACCACCCCAAAGAAGGAACGGAACGATGAATGGGAACAATGCCGTCACGATCAGAAGCTTGCGAGGTGCCTTGTCAAACAGAACAGGTGCAAGACCCGCGCCGACAATGACCAAGGCCAAGATCACGCGCCAGTAGCCCTCGGGTGGATAGAACCCAAACAACAGCTGGATAAAGCGTTCACGAACAACGCCCCAGCAGGCAAGGTGGCCATGTTTACCGGCCGCCGCGATCATTTCACGACATTGAGTAAGGGATTCCGCCTTCCACGTCGGGCTTACCAACCAAGGGATAAGACCAGACAGGACATAGTAGACGCAGTAGATCGACAAAAGCGTCAGGACAGAGTTACCGATGCCATTGAACAGGTTGGCACGTGCCCAGCCGACAAAACCAGTCGTCGACGCGGGCGGCGCCTTTTGTTCGAGCATCTCAGTGCGCACAAAAGAAATTTTATCAGACATTCTAGCGCTCCTTCAGCTTAACAGATTCGTTGTACCAGTTCATCGCCGCGGAAATGGACAATGAAACCATGAGATAGATCATCATACCGAGAAGAACCGTTTCCAGCGCTTTACCGGTTTGGTTTTGCGTGATGCCCATCAGGGTACCTGTCAAATCCATGTAACCCACAGCAATCGCCAAGGACGAGTTCTTGGTGATGTTAAGGTACTGAGAAATCAATGGTGGGATGATGATGCGAAGCGCCTGCGGCAGAACCACAAGGCTCATGGTGCGACCAGAGGAGAGACCAAGCGCCGCTGCAGCCTCGGACTGGCCTTTGGATACCGCAAGGATACCTGCACGTACGTTCTCGGCGATAAAGGCAGCCGTATAAAGCGACAGAGCCAACCAAAGTGCGATCAGTGAGTTACGCATGAACGTACCACCGCTGAAGTTAAAGCCTTTGAGTTCTGGCATGCCGAGGTAGAAACCAAGCGCGAACAACAGGATCAACACAGGACCCGCAACAACCAAGATGCGCTGCCACCAAGTGGTTGGACGTGCACCGGTTGCCTCTTGGATCGCATCAGCGCGTTTTTTGATCAACTTCGATGTGAATAGTCCGGCAAAGAGAACGGCCAAGAACGCGAGAAGATCAAGACTGATGTCGAAGCGCATGCTTGAGTCACCGAAAAGGTGAATGTCGCCAAGCGAACGGGTAAACAGGGCCTCTGGGATGTAAAAGCCACGCGCAGTGATCGCGATGGAATCAAACAGGTTCATCGATGCAATCGCATCTTCGCCGCGGAAATCACGTGGTTGCGGTAGGGTTTCACTGATGATCGCCAGTGCGAACACGATCCATAGAAGAACCGGAACGTTCCGGAACATTTCAACATAGACCGTCATCAAACGGGCGACGAGCCAGTTCTTAGACAGGCGCAGAACGCCGATAACCACACCCAGAACAGTCGCAGTGATACAGCCCAGGAAAGCCACCAAAAGCGTGTTCAGAATACCGACAAATGCGGCACGAAGGTGTGTGTCCTGTGAATCATATTCAATAAGACGTTGGTTAATATCATAGCCAGCTGGCTCAGAGAAGAAGGCAAGACCAAGCTCGAGGTCACGGCTTTCTAGGTTTGTCAGAGTGTTTGTAATGAGCCACACACACATCGCCAAAAAGGCCAAAAGAGCAATAACTTGGATGGTGATGGAGCGATAGCGTGTGTCGTAAATCAGCATAGATAGCCGAAACGACTCCCTTGGAGGGTCGGTTAGCGTTGTCATGTAGACATCCCCGTCTTCGATCACAGTATTCGGCCCGGTTTGTCCGGTGCTCATCTTTAGTGATCGATGTTGTTTCAAGATAGAATAAGGGCGCGGAAACAACCGCGCCCTTGAGATTAGATCCTAGCGGAAGGGTGGTGAGTACTGAAGACCACCATCAGTCCATAGTGCGTTCAGACCGCGTGCGATGCCGATTTCGGAACCTGCACCAATGTTGCGGTCGAATGCTTCGCCGTAGTTACCAACGGATGCGATAACTTTCGCAGCCCAGTCAGCTTCTAGGCCGAGCATTTCGCCAAGGCTACCCTCGGAACCAAGAAGACGGTTTACTTCTGGGTTGTCTGTGCCAGTCGCAAGATCAGCAACGTTTTCAGATGTCACGCCAAGCTCTTCGGCTGCAACCATTGCGTTGTAAGACCAACGTACAACGTCGCCCCACTGGTGATCGCCATGACGTACAAGCGGGCCGAGTGGCTCTTTTGATACGATTTCTGGAAGAACAACGTGGTCGCCTGGTGTTTCAAATGTCGCACGCTGCGCAGCAAGCGCGGAGGCGTCAGTTGTGTAAACATCGCAAGAACCGGATAGGTAAAGAGCCTGAGCTTCTGCGTTTGTTTCGATTGGCACTGGCTCATATGTGATGCCGTTTGTGCGGAAGTAATCAGCTAGGTTAAGCTCGGTTGTTGTACCAGTTTGGATACATACAGTCGCGCCGTCTAGCTCTTTCGCGGAAGTCACACCAAGAGCAGTTGGGACCAAGAAGCCCTGACCGTCATAGTAGTTCACGCCAACGAATTCGAATTTAAGATCGACGTCGCGGGAGAATGTCCATGTTGTCACGCGGGACAGCATGTCAACTTCGCCAGCGGCAAGCGCTGTGAAACGTGTTTTTGTGGATAGCGGAACGAATTCAACGGCCATTGGGTCGCCAAGGGTCGCCGCAGCAACCGCGCGACATACGTCAACGTCGAATCCAACCCATACGCCATTCGCGTCTGGCGCAGAGAAACCAGCAAGGCCAGTGTTCACGCCACAGTTCAGTTTGCCGCGTGCTTTAACATCGTCCAGCGTACCAGCAGAAACAACACCACCAGCCAGCGTGGCGACAGTCATTGCGCCAAATAATACGGATTTTTTCATAGTAACCTCTTCCTGAGTGTCCGCCCGTTGATCGGGCAGTTATTGGTCTTTTCGACCGAATTTAGGTAGAAGACAAAAACAAGTTTCGCCAACTATGGTCAGCTGAAACTTTTTTATCCAAGAGGTCAAGTCTATACAGGGGTTCGCTTAGGGGATTTTATATAATTGAATGAAATGTGTTCGAAACTTAGGTTTTGCGCACATTTATTCTAACTTTTAGACTCAAGATAGAAGTTGGCAGCGTGCAAAAAGGATTCGCGTTTGAGATTTGCGACCTCTGTTGCCTCGTCATCTTCGCCCCACTGATCCTCTTGCCACTGCTCATCCACGCGTGAGGCGTGCCACAATGTGTCAACGTCAGCGTAATCATGAAGAACCGCCAAACCAAGAACAAGCGAGCCGGTCATACTTACTAGATCGTGAAACGCTGTAAGTGCGAACGGGTCAAGTGCGCGGGTCAAATCACGAAGGCGCGCGACGCTGTCTTCGGGCTGGGCAATGTGCATGACGCCTGCCCCGACATTCAAAGGTGTGTCGAATGTTTCGGCGGCCCAAGCAAGAATCGGGTCCCATGTTTCCGCCTGCCGCGCAATCAATTCAACCGGCGTCGTCGCGCGATAGCACAGATTGTCCGTCGCACCATAGGCCGCGATCAATTCGGACACTTCGTCGAACTGCACAGACACCTTATCGATGGCCGCGTTCGCAGAACGGGTATAGGGCATGGTCGCTGGGTCGATCTTTTCGATCTGCACGTCCCATTCGGCGGCAATTTTGTCTGCCAAGGTTTGGGTCGGGACGACCAACGGAGACTTGGCAGGCGTTTTCACATCACGACCATCCAAGCGCACACAGAACCCGCCATCACAGGCGTGAACCGATGTTTCTTTCCAAAACCGCTTTGCGACCCAATCTGCCATGGACCTATTCCTTATCTGTTGCTCAAGCTAGCCAAAGTTCTCGAATGGGTCTTCGGGCGCTTCATGAAGCTCCCAGCCCAGAGAATTCCATGTCCGCTCCATGTGGGGCGGCAGGGGTGCTGTGAATGTCATATTTTGTTTGGTGTGCGGATGCTGAATGGTCAGCGTGCGCGCATGAAGGTGGAGCTTGTTTGAGATATCGCCGCCCAAACGTGCGCCCCAGCCATCACCAAGGTTTTCCTGGCCAGAGCCACCGTATTTGCCGTCACCAATGATCGGGTGACCAATCTCGGCCATGTGCACGCGCAACTGGTGCGTACGGCCGGTCACAGGCGACATAGCCACCCACGACGTGCGGCCGCCAAGGCCAGAGATCGTGGTGTAATCGGTGGTCGCGCGCTTGGCACCTGCGACCGAATCTATATCGCGCGGGTGCACCGCGACCATCTTTTCGCCCTCGCCGTATTTGCCGTGGGTGCCCTGCTTGGCCAGACCGTATTTGATCACGCCCTCGCCCGGCTTTGGCACACCGGCCACAACCGCCCAATAGATCTTGCGCGTATCACGGTGACGGAACGCCGCCGTCAACGCACTGGCCGCCAAACGGGTCCGCGCAAGCACAAGGATACCAGACGTGTCCTTATCCAAACGGTGCACAAGGCGCGGTTTTTCATCCAGTTCAAACATCAAACATTCCGACAGACCATCGACGTGGCGCGTCTGTTTGCTACCGCCTTGGGTCGGAAGACCGGCGGGTTTATTCAACACAATGATATGATCATCGCGGTACAGGATCGCTTGCTTCATCAACTGCGTGTCCGCCTCGTTCACGCGATCCACGGCCTTGGCCTGAACTTCGCGAGAGCCCGCCTCGGGCAGTGGGGGGACGCGAATGATCTGACCTGCCTCAAGACGGGTGGCGGGCTTTACACGGCCCTTATCAACGCGGATTTCACCCTTACGGCAAAGTTTTTCAACGCGGCCTTGGTTGATATGCGGGAACATCTTCTTGAACCAGCGATCCAGCCGTTGTTCCGCGTCGTCCGCCTTTACCGTGATATGTTGTACGCCACTCATGCCCAGATCCCCCGCGCGATCATAATCCCAAGGAGAAGTGCACCGACCGCCCCCACAATAGACCCTGTTAAATACAGCGCCGCCGACCCATTTTGGCCGTTCTCGATCAAACGAAACGTGTCCAATGAAAACGCGGAAAACGTCGTAAAGCCGCCCAGCATCCCCGTCATCAAAAACGGCATGAACCGGTCATAGCCCTTGTCCGCGCCATAGCCCGCCAAGAGGACATAGAGAACGCCCATAACAAAGGAGCCAATGACGTTTACCGCCAAGGTTCCCAATGGAAATGCGAGCGAAAGCCCAACAAGATACCGGCCAGATGCGCCAAGTGCGCCACCGAGTGCTACATATAATAAGGTCATTGGGCTTCTTTTCCCTCCTAGCGGTGGATGTCAACCGTTCTGGCGCTTTGCACGGAGTTTCTCGAAGTATTCTTTGCGTTTTTTCAAATCCCGCTCGTATCCGCGTTCAACCGGCTGATACAGATCGGGTCGCGCGATTCCTTCGGGGAAATAATTTTGACCCGAAAACCCGTCCTCGGCGTTGTGGTCATAGGCATAGCCTTCCCCGTACCCAAGGTCCGCCATCAACGTGGTCGGAGCGTTCAGAATGTGTTTCGGCGGCGGGGCAGACCCCGTTTTTTCGGCCATGATTTTGGCTGCTTTGAACGCCTCGTACCCTGCCGCGGTTTTCGGCGCGAGCGCCAGATAGATCACCGCCTGCGCAAGGGCCAATTCGCCCTCGGGTGCGCCAAGACGTTCGAAGGTTTCCCATGCATGAAGACAGACGGTTTGCGCGTTCGGGTCGGCAAGGGCGATATCCTCGACCGCCATACGCAGTAGACGTCTCGCAAGGTATCTCGGGTCTTCGCCGCCCTTCAGCATCCGCGCGAACCAATAAATTGCGGCATCGGGGTCGGAGCCGCGCACAGATTTATGAAGCGCCGAGATGAGGTTATAGTGCTCCTCGCCGCCCTTGTCGTATTTCGCGGCGCGGCGCATCAAACGTTTGGCCAATGATGTCGCATCAACGGGGGACGACACGCTCCACGCAGCCACCTGTTCGATCAGGTTCAGCAAAGCGCGCCCGTCCCCGTCGGCCATCGAAAACAACTGCGCCCGTGCGTCCGGGGTCAGCGGCAAATCACGACCCAACTCACCCTCGGCACGTTTCGCCAGCGCCTCGAACTCATCCTCGTCCAGCCGCTCCAACACCAACACCTGCGACCGTGAAAGAACCGCAGCATTGAGTTCAAAGCTGGGATTTTCCGTCGTGGCCCCAACCAGCAGAATCGTTCCGTCCTCCATATAAGGAAGGAAGCCGTCCTGCTGGGCCTTATTGAAACGATGGATCTCGTCGACGAACAGCAAGGTCCCCTTGCCGTTCTGACGTCGGATTTTTGCCGCTTCGAAAATCTTCTTGAGATCGGGGACGCCGGTAAAAATTGCGCTGATCTGGACAAAGGCCAGTTCCGTTTCGTCCGCAAGCAGGCGCGCGATCGTCGTCTTGCCCACACCAGGAGGGCCCCAGAAGATCAGTGAGGTCAGGCTCCCGCTTTCGAGCATCACAGTCAGCGGCGCATCCGCCCCAAGCACCTGTGATTGGCCGATCACATCGGACAAACGCTGGGGGCGTAAGCGATCCGCAAGAGGGCGCGGCCCTGTGTCTTTTGGGGGTGTATCAGTTTGGAATAGATCAGCCATGCTCCGAACCTATGCCCCTGCGCCCAACATGAAAAGCGAAATAGGGCCACCCTTTTAGATGGCCCCATTTTTCTAGTGAAGGTTGGCGGCGAAGTTCATCGACACGACTTGGTTATTAATCCCGTCGATATTCATCACCGGCCCCATCGCCGTCATATCCACACCAACACGGCCAGCCCAACGTGGCCAGTTCGCATTCAATAGGGTAAGGCAGTTGGTCGCCCCAAGGCTACGCGCGGCCTTGGTCAATTCCATCACCAGCTTGGCGTGGACGCGGCGGCGGCGATTCGCGGGTACATCATGTGCAACAAACAGGCGCGAGCTCTCCCAGACGTGTTCGCCGACGGGCGCTGGATCATACAAAAGCTCCATCGGGATGGTGTTCAAAAGACCCCGCTGGGCGTCGCGGATCATGTATGAATAGATGCCCACCTCGGCGGTGGTCGGGGTCAACCGGTTGCCGGCAAGGACGCGACCAAATTCATCATGCACGACGACCCAACGGCTTGCGGGGGTGTCATATTGGTCGAACTCCATACCAAGTGCCTCTGGCAGGTCCCATTTGTTCTGAACGATGAACAATTCGCGGCGCGCGCGAAGCATATTCGCAAAAAGTTCGCCATGGTTGTGAAGGTTTTCGAAAGAAAGGGTCGTGGTTTGCATAGCAGCTCCTACAGGGTTAAATTTCATAGAACCTTGCGGAGGCGGGTAAGATCAGAGCAGCTTGTATTCTTTCGCGCGCTGAATCGCTTCGGCAGTTGTACGCGCCATAAGTTTTTGCCGCGCCGACGTGAGGCGCGCCTTAAGAGCACTTTCCGAAATTCCCAATTGTGCAGCCGCGGCTGCGTGCCTGTGACCATCCGCAATTAACTTTAGCGCTTCGACTTGTGCCTTGGTAAGCTTTTGCGGCGGCTCGGTCATGTCATGAAGACGTTTGGCGATGGCTTCGACCTCGTCGATTTCATCATCCGTGAATTCCCGATCTGCATGTGCCACGCTCACGATGGTACGTGAACGAATTGGACCGCAAGAAATCGTAGCGCCATACCTCAATCCATACTCAGCGGCCTCTTTAAAGATGCCAAACGGGTCTGGTATTTTTTTGTTGCTCCAACGGGTCGAGCCCGTTGTACAGAATCCCCACGCAGTCATCGGATCACGCAGGACATATCCATTGTCGGTATAGTGGTTCGTCCATTCAGGATTGTAGGTCTGGAACGACATAATCGGTGATGTGAACCGGATATGCAGACCGACAAAGTAGCCGGCCGTTGCGATCGTACCCAATCGCGCCAATTCCATATCAAATACTGTCTTTTCGAACATGTCTTTTTAGACAGGTTGTGCAAACCGCAGTCAACCTTAAAGTGTATTAAACACATCCAAGTCGGAGTCGGTACACATGAAGAATCAAGACACAGATATCGCGTCAAAGCTTTTGTCTATGACTGATAGCGCACGTCACTCGCTTATCGATTTTTTGAACCCTTCGGAGATGGATTCGGACAAATTGGACAACGTTCTGGCACGGATTGAGCGTTCGGTTGCACTACGGAAACGTTCAGAGGCCTAATACCGAAAAACCACTCACGGATAACCGGAATTTAGGAACGCAAAAGGCCCAGATCATATGATCTGGGCCTTTTGTATTTCAGTAGGGAAAAGAGAGCTTATTCAGCTGCTTCTTCTGCCTCTAGACGTGCTTTGTCAGCTGCGCCTTTTGCGTTTACATCGCGCTCAACGAATTCGATGATCGCCATCGGTGCGTTGTCGCCGTAACGGAAGCCAGCCTTAAGAACGCGAACGTAACCACCTTGGCGGTCTTTGTAGCGTGGGCCAAGCACTTCGAAGAGTTTCGCAACATATGCGTCCTGCTTCAATTGTGCTGCTGCCTGACGGCGTGCGTGTAGATCACCACGTTTGCCCAAAGTAACGAGCTTCTCGATGATACGACGAAGTTCTTTGGCTTTTGGTAGTGTAGTTTTGATTTGCTCGTGCTCGATCAAAGAACCAGCCATGTTAGCCCAAAGGGCTTTGCGGTGCTCGTGAGTACGGTTTAGGCGGCGGTAGCCTCTTGCGTGACGCATGTGTCTTCTCCTTAGATTTTACTTTGTCCGGCGGTCCCTGGTCCTGGGTCCACTCTCCTTGGGGCGATGTGCCCATATTTTCCCTGCTATTGCAGGCATTTTAGAGTATTGGCGGCCTAGTAACCTAGGCCGCCAATATATGCAATATTAAAACTGATCTTCGAACTTCTTCGCGAGATCTTCGATGTTTTCTGGCGGCCAATCATCGACATCCATGCCGAGGTGTAGACCCATGCCAGAAAGAACTTCTTTGATCTCATTCAAAGACTTACGGCCGAAGTTTGGCGTACGAAGCATCTCTGCCTCGGTCTTTTGGATCAGATCGCCAATGTAAACGATGTTGTCGTTTTTAAGGCAGTTCGCAGAACGAACAGACAGTTCAAGCTCATCCACTTTCTTAAGAAGAAGTGGGTTAAACTCAAGACCATCGTCTTCTTCCTGACGACCGGCTGATTCTGGCTCGTCGAAGTTCACAAAGATGGACAGTTGGTCCTGCAGAATACGCGCAGCAAATGCCACAGCGTCGTCTGGCGTGATGGAACCGTCTGTCTCAAGCTTTAGAGTAAGTTTATCATAGTCGAGAACCTGACCTTCGCGGGTCGGTTGCACGTCATAAGATACCTTCTTAACCGGTGAGTAGATCGCATCGATCGGCATAAGGCCGATTGGCGCGTCTTCTGGACGGTTTTTGTCGGCTGCAACGTAACCTTTACCGGTGTTCACAGTCATCTCGATGAACAGGTCAGCGCCGTCATCAAGGTGACAGATCACGTGATCTTTGTTCAGGATTTCGATGCCAGCGGATTCAGAGATATCGCCTGCAGTCACAACTTGTGGACCTTTTGCAGAGATCGACACGCGCTTTGGACCTTCGATGTCCATACGGATCGCAACGCCCTTAAGGTTCAAAACGATGTCTGTAACATCTTCGCGAACGCCAGCAACCGAGGAGAACTCGTGCAATACGTTGTCGATTTGAACTGTTGTGATGGCGGCACCCTGTAGGGATGACATTAGAACACGACGAAGCGCGTTACCAAGTGTCAGACCAAAGCCACGCTCAAGCGGCTCTGCTACAACAGTCGCTTGACGACCAGGGTTGTTGCCCGGCTTCACTTCAAGCTGTGTTGGTTTGATCAATTCTTGCCAATTTTTATGGATCATGCTGTCGCCTCCATTCAAGTTTTCGGTCCATGTCCGGTGACCCAAAACGCCCGAGGTAAAAAACAAACTGGGGCCACATGAAACCATGCAGCCCTAGTAGGATATTGATTATACGCGGCGGCGCTTTGGTGGGCGGCAGCCGTTGTGTGCCATTGGCGTAACGTCACGGATAGATGTGATGTTGAAACCAATCGCAGCAAGCGCACGTAGAGCGGATTCACGACCGGAACCTGCACCTTGCACTTCAACCTCAAGGGTCTTCATGCCGTGGTCTTGAGCTTTTTTACCGCAATCTTCAGCAGCCATCTGCGCCGCGTAAGGCGTAGATTTACGTGAGCCCTTAAAGCCCATCATGCCGGCAGAAGACCAGGAAATCGCGTTACCTTGAACGTCAGAGATCAAGATTTTGGTGTTGTTGAACGAAGAGTTCACGTGTGCAACACCAGAAGCAATATTTTTGCGCTCTTTTTTCTTAGCGCGTGTTTTTTCGCGTGCCATTAGATCAGCCCCCTATTTCTTCTTACCAGCGATGGCCTTTGCAGGACCTTTGCGTGTGCGAGCATTCGTGTGTGTACGTTGACCACGAACAGGAAGGCCACGACGGTGACGAAGGCCGCGGTAGCAACCAAGGTCCATCAGACGCTTAATGTTCATTGTGTTCTCACGACGCAGGTCACCTTCTACGGTGAAGTTTGCATCGATGTGCTCACGGATGGAAAGAACTTCGGAATCAGACAGTTCGTTCACACGACGTGTACGATCAATGCCTACTGCTTCACAGATTGCTTCTGCGGAAGTGGAGCCAATACCAGTTACATAGGTAAGGGCAATCGGAACCCGTTTATGGGTCGGGAGGTTTACACCGGCGATACGTGCCAAGAGCAATTTCCTTTGCGTTGCGGATCCGTAATTCCGGATCCTTTTTTCACAACACAGGCCCGACGATGAATATCTTCGGGCCGCGCTGAATTCTATGGACGCGGTACCAGGAACGAATCCCCGATAGCCGCACGATTCTCATGCGAGAAGGTGTCAAGTAGGCCGTTTTTGCAACTACGTCAAGACGTTGTTTACGGTCTTACTTTTCAATGACTGCATTGATGGCCGCGCCAACCTCTGCAATCTCACCCAAACCGTTGATCGAGGTCAGTTGACCCTTGGCATAGTAGTAGCCAATCAAAGGTGAGGTATCACGGTAATAGGCCATCAAACGTGTCTTAAGCGCGTCTTCGTTATCGTCCGCGCGACGTTTCATGTCGGTACCACCACAGTTGTCGCAGACGCCCTCTTTGGCGGGTGTCTTCAACGTGTCGTGGTAGCCTTCACCACAAGAGCCACATGTGTAGCGACCAGTGATCCGGCTTACCAATGCTTCGTCGTCGACGCGCATCTCGATGACATCGTCAAGCTTTTGCCCAACACGAGCGAGAAGCTCGCCCAAGGCATCGGCCTGTGCCAATGTGCGTGGGAAACCGTCAAAGATGAAACCACCCGTAGATTCGGTCGTTGTTAGCTGTTCCTCGATCAGACCGATTACGATCTCATCTGTCACAAGCTGACCGGCATCCATGACGGCCGCAACCTTGTTGCCCATTTCGGTGCCCGAGGTACGCGCCGCACGAAGCATGTCGCCCGTAGAGAGCTGAACCATGCCACGTTCTTCAACAAGTGTACGCGCCTGTGTGCCTTTGCCAGCACCGGGTGGTCCTAGTAGAATTAAGTTCATTATTTACGTCCCGTCCCTTTACGTGCGCCGCGTCTCTTTTTCCCGCGCAGCTGTGATTTTTCAATCAAACCTTCGTACTGGTGGGCCAGTAGATGCGATTGAGCCTGATTGATCGTGTCCATGGTGACAGAAACGATAATCAATACAGATGTGCCGCCAAAATAGAACGGTACGTTCAATTGTGTACGGATAACTTCAGGAAGGAGACAAACTGCCGCAAGGTAGGCCGAGCCAATGACCAAAAGACGGGTCACAACGTGATCCAGATACTCGGCTGTGCGCTTACCTGGGCGGATGCCCGGAACGAAACCGTTCTGATTCTTAAGGTTGTCCGCAACTTCGTCGGTCTTGAACGCGACGTTGAAGGTATAGAAGAACGTGAAGAACACGATCATCGCCGTAAAGAACAAGAGGTACAGCGGGCGACCAGCACCAAAGTTCGCAAGGATCCAGCCCATCACCGGACCAGTGTCACCCGTGTTGAACGTTGCAACCGTCGTCGGGAGCAACAGAAGGGACGACGCGAAGATCGCTGGGATAACGCCTGCTGGGTTCACTTTGATCGGAAGGTGAGACGAACCGCCGTCATAAACCTTCATGCCAACTTGGCGACGTGGGTATTGGATGTGCACCTTACGAAGCGCGCGCTCCATGAACACAACGAACCCGATAACCGCGATCACCATCAGGATGATACCGATGATAACAACAGGTGAGATCGCGCCAGAACGCCCCTGCGCAAGGAACTGTGCCATTGCGGATGGAATTTCGGCAACGATACCAACGAAGATGATCAAGGAAATACCGTTCCCAAGGCCACGTGCGGTGATTTGCTCACCGAGCCACATCAGGAACATCGTACCGCCAACAAGCGTCACAACGGTCGCAACACGGAAGTAAAGCCCCGGATCAGAGGCAAGATCGCCAGCCTCGAGGCTCGCCGCAAGACCATAGGCTTGGAATGTCGCAAGAACCACGGTCCCAAGACGCGTGTACTGTGCGATTTTCTTGCGGCCGCTTTCGCCTTCTTTCTTCATGGCTTCCAATTTTGGAACCATCGAAGTCAAAAGCTGAATGATGATGGACGCCGAAATATACGGCATAATACCAAGGGCAAAGATGCCCATGCGGGACAAAGCGCCGCCGGTAAATACGGATAAAATACCCGTCAGGCCGGAGCCTGCTTGCTCCATAAAGGATTGCAGCGCGGTGGCGTCAATACCCGGAACCGGGATAAAGGTACCCAAACGGTACACAATCAATAGACCAAGGGTGAATACGATGCGTTGACGCAGCTCAGTCGCCTTACCTAAGGCGCCCCAGCTTGTGTTCGCTGCCATTTGCTCTGCTGCAGATGCCATTTGGGCCTCTTTCATAAAAGAAAGCGCCGCCAAACGGTTCCCCGTTGGCGGCGCTGGAAAACTATATCTTATGTAAGCGGCACGGTGGCCGCAAACAAGGGCTTATTCAGCAGCTGCCGCAGTTGTTACGGTAACCTTACCGCCAGCCTTTTCAACAGCTTCGATAGCACCTTTGGATGCACCGGTTACTGAAAGCTCAACCTTGGAAGTGATTTCACCCTTTGCAAGAAGACGAACACCATCAAGAACGCGACGGATCAAACCAGAAGCAAGAAGTGCCTCTTCTGTGATCGGTGCGGATGCGTCGATTTTCTTCTCGTCGATGAACTTCTGAAGAAGGCCAAGGTTCACGATCGCGAAAGACTTCCGGTTACGGGAGTTAAAGCCACGCTTTGGAAGACGTTGGTACAATGGCATTTGACCGCCTTCGTAGCCGCCGATGGAAACACCTGAACGGGATTTTTGACCTTTGATACCACGGCCACCCATTTTACCGGTGCCGGAACCAGGACCACGGCCAACGCGTTTGCGTGCTTTGGTTGCGCCTGGGTTGTCTGAAAGTTGATTCAGTTTCATGTCGCTCTCTCCTTACCGGAACTGCCCCCGAGCGTTAGTGGGGCAAACACGGCTCTAAATGTGATTCTATGCGGGACGAAATCCCACCAGCGCTGTGTAATGCGCGCATTCGGTCATGGCAAGCAGGATGTTTGGGTAAACGTGATCGGGTCAGGTGATTTTGCGCGCGACAACATAGTGGGCCCCCTGCCCCTTGGGATACTTGCCCGATTCAAGGATTTCAAAGCCCCCCGCGGTGATCTCTTGCTCGAGCTCATCGACATGCAGAAAATGCGGTCGCGGTGCCGTTGGGATCAGACGCAGGATAAACCGGATCGGGGATAGGACTAACTTTTGCGGGCCAAGGCATGGGGTCTTTGAAATGAAGATCCCGCCCTCTGACAAAAGGCTTGCCGCATGTGCAATCGTCGCCGCGACATCAGGGACGAGATGCAGGATGTTATGTGCAAGAACCGCATCATAGATATTCACATTGGGCGCAGTCGCGTCGGCCACTTCGAACGCGATGTTATCGATGCCGGCTTTACGGGCCTTCTTTTGACCAATTGCGATCATCTTCTCAGAGAAATCCGTCGCCGTGATGTGCCCGACCTTGGGGGCCAGCTCAATCGCAGTGCTTCCTGTGCCGCAGCCGATCTCGATCACGCGCATCTGGTCGTGCAGATGGCTTCTCGTGCGCTCGAGGGTCGCGTTATAGGATACGAGATTGCTGATGGGAGTTTTCGAATAGCGTTTCGCCATCCAATTCCAAAACGCCGCGGGATTTGCCATTTTTGTTCCTCCTCAAACCACCGTAGTCCAACTCGGGCGAAAATCAAACGACAACAAAAAAGGCCTCGGATCGCTCCGAGGCCTTCTTTAATACTTTAAAGCGTGTGCTTAGCCGCGCTCTTCGATGATCTCTACCATGTGTGGGATCTTGTTGATCATGCCACGCACGGATGGAGTGTCTTCGAGTTCACGAGTCTTGTGCAGTTTGTTTAGACCAAGACCAACCAAGGTTGCTTTTTGGTCTGCTGCGCGACGGATCGGAGAACCGGTTTGCTTAACTACGATAGTTTTCGCCATGTCAGTGTCTCCTATGCTTCTGCTGCTTCAGCGGTTTCCGCTGGCGCTGCTTCGGCTTCTGGTTTGCGAAGGATGTCCGCAACCTTTTTACCGCGACGCTGCGCTACTGAACGAGGGCTGGCTTCTTTTGTGAGGCCATCAATCGTTGCACGGATCATGTTGTATGGGTTCTGCGAACCAGTCGATTTTGCAACAACGTCTTGGACGCCGAGCATTTCGAACACAGCACGCATAGGACCACCAGCAATAATACCAGTACCTTGTGGAGCAGTACGCATGATCACTTTGCCAGCGCCGTGACGGCCCTGAACATCGTGGTGCAACGTGCGACCTTCACGCAACGGAACGCGGATAAGCTGACGCTTAGCTTGTTCTGTTGCCTTACGGATCGCCTCAGGTACTTCTTTCGCTTTACCTTTGCCGAAGCCTACGCGACCTTTTTGGTCACCGACAACAACAAGTGCAGCAAAGCCAAAGCGCTTACCACCCTTAACGGTTTTGGAAACGCGGTTGATCGCAACCAGACGATCAGCGAATTCGGGTGTCTCATCGCGATCGCGACGGTTACCCCGATTGTCTTCTCTTGCCATCTATCAGTCTCCTAAAACTTAAGGCCGCCTTCACGGGCAGCATCAGCCAAAGCTTTTACTTTACCGTGAAAGAGGAAGCCGCCACGATCAAAGTAGCAGTTTTCAACACCAGCAGCCTTAGCACGCTCGGCAATAGCCGCGCCTACTTTGGTTGCCGCTTCGACGTTGTTCTTGCCAACCATGCCGAAATCCTTCTCGAGAGAAGAAGCCGATGCGATTGTCACGCCGTTTACATCGTCGATCAATTGAACGCTGATGTTTTTGTTTGAACGGTGAACAGACAGACGAGGACGCCCATTTGCCATTTTCCGTAGTTTGTTCCGAACGCGCAGGCGGCGCTTCAGAAACAGAGTTCTTTTGCTGTTTGCCATTTCCTGGGTCCTTTACTTCTTCTTGCCTTCTTTGCGGAAGATATACTCGTCTTTGTACTTGATACCTTTGCCTTTATAGGGCTCTGGCTTACGGTACTGACGGATATTCGCCGCAACTTGACCAACGAGTTGCTCGTTGTTGCCTTCTACGAAAATAATAGTCGGCTTTGGCACGGTAACCGTGATGCCTTCTGGGATTTCGTAGTTAACATCATGTGAAAGACCAAGAGCAAGTTTAAGAACTTTGCCCTCAAGAGCAGCACGATAACCAACGCCGTTGATTTCTAGCTCTTTTTTGAAGCCTGTCGTCACACCAGTCACCAAGTTTTGGATCTGAGTGCGGGACATGCCCCACTGTTGACGTGCACGCTTGGACTTGCCGCGTGGCGTCACAGTGATTGTGTTGTCTTCCACAGCGAGTGTAACGTCGTCTGTAGCTGTGAAGGTACGAGTGCCGTTGGCACCCTTAACTTCTACGGTCTGGCCGGATACAGACGCGGTAACGCCTGCAGCAAGCTCAACTGGTTTTTTACCAATACGAGACATTCCAGAACCCCCTTAAAATACGGTGCAAAGCACTTCGCCGCCAACATTGGCAGAGCGAGCGTTCGCATCGGACATTACACCCTTAGGTGTGGAGACAATGGAGACACCCAAGCCCTGACGGACAGATGGGATGTCTTTCGCACCAAAGTATACGCGACGGCCCGGCGTGGAAACACGACGAACTTCACGGATAACTGGTGTGCCTTCAAAGTACTTCAGGCTAATTTCGATTGCCGGATGGCCATCTTCGCCTGTCGTTTTCTCATAGCCACGGATGTAGCCTTCGTCCGCTAGGACGTCCAAAACCCAAGCGCGAAGCTTAGAAGCAGGGGTCATCACAGTGGATTTGCCGCGCATCTGAGCGTTGCGGATACGGGTGAGCATATCGCCGATAGGATCATTCATATCGTTCTCTCCCTTACCAGCTCGATTTAACCATGCCAGGAATTTGACCAGTAGAGCCAAGTTCCCGAAGCGCAATACGTGATACCTTTAGCTTACGGTAGTAAGCGTGAGGACGACCAGTCAGCTGGCAACGGTTGTGCAAGCGTGTAGCCGAAGAATTGCGTGGTAGTTTTGCAAGCTGTAGGCGAGCTTTGAAGCGCTCTTCCATTGGCTTGGATTCGTCGTTTGCGATCTCTTTAAGAGCAGCACGTTTGACAGCGTATTTCGCCACCAACTTCGCGCGTTTCTTTTCGCGTTCGATCATTGCTTTTTTAGCCATGTCTTACTCTCTCCGCGCTTAGCTGTTGAAAGGCATGTTGAAGCCAGTCAACAATGCTTTCGCTTCCGCGTCAGTCTTCGCGGTGGTTGCCATAACGATGTCCATACCCCAAACTTCGTCTACTTTGTCGTAGTCGATTTCTGGGAACACGATGTGCTCTTTCATACCCATGGCATAGTTGCCGCGGCCATCGAAAGATTTGCCAGATACGCCGCGGAAGTCGCGAACGCGTGGCAATGCAATTGTGATAAGACGGTCGAGGAATTCGTACATACGATCGCCACGAAGTGTCACTTTAACACCCAAAGGCATGTCTTCACGAACGCGGAAAGTCGCGATGGACTTCTTAGCTTTTGTGATGACAACCTTTTGACCAGCAATCGCAGTGAGGTCAGCCTCAGCGGATTTGATCTTTTTGGTGTCTTTAACAGTTTCACCGATACCCATGTTAAGCACGATTTTGTCGAGCTTAGGGATCATCATGTCGTTCTTGTAGCCGAACTCTTCTTTAAGAGAAGCGCGGATCTTAGAAACGTACTCTTCTTTCAGACGGGGTGTGTAGTTTGCAGTATCAAGCATTATACAGTTTCCCCTGTAGTCTTAGCGAAGCGAACTTTCTTGCCGTCTTCCTCACGGAAGCCAACGCGCGTTGCTTTGCCATTGCTGTCAAGAAGCGCAAGGTTGCTAAGCGCGATTGGCATAGCTGTTGGCACGCGGCCACCTTGGTCGTTCTGAGACTGACGTGTGTGACGAACAGCGATGTTAACGCCTTCGACAACTGCTTTGCCTGAGGATGGGTTAACAGAAGCGATAACGCCCTCTTTGCCTTTGTCCTTGCCGGCAAGTACGACGATCTTGTCGCCTTTTTTCAACTTAGCAGCCATATTATAGCACCTCCGGAGCGAGCGAGATGATCTTCATGAAGTTCTTCGCGCGAAGCTCACGAACAACTGGGCCAAAGATACGTGTACCTACTGGTTCGTTGTTTGTGTTCAAAATAACAGCAGCGTTGCGATCAAAGCGGATCGCTGTACCGTCTTCACGACGGACTTCTTTAGCTGTGCGAACGACAACGGCCTTACGGACGTCACCTTTCTTAACACGGCCACGTGGGATGGCTTCTTTTACCGAAACGACAATGATGTCGCCTACGGAAGCGTACTTACGCTTGGAACCACCCAGGACCTTGATGCACTGAACTCGGCGTGCGCCAGAGTTATCAGCAACATCCAGATTTGTTTGCATCTGGATCATGGTGTTTCTCCCGACCTGTGGGGTGCCTCTCGGGCAATTTCCCCAGGGTTTCGATTATACCGAAAAATTAGTGCTGATTAATCAGCAAGAACTTCCCAGCGTTTCGTCTTCGAAATTGGTGCACATTCCTGGATACGGACTTGTTGGCCAACTTTGAAAGCGTTCTCAGCATCGTGAGCCCGGTATTTTTTGGACTTACGGATGGTCTTCTTTAGAACGGGGTGCTTAAAACGACGTTCAACAGAAACTGTTACGGTCTGTTCGTTTGCATCGCTGGTTACGGTACCAGTAAGGATACGTTTGGGCATACTTAAAGGCTCCTATTCAGCAGCCGCTTGCGCGGCCTTTTCGTTCAAGATTGTTTTTACACGGGCTGCGTCACGGCGAACCGTTTTAACGCGTGCAGTGTTTTCAAGCTGACCAGTTGCTTGTTGGAATCGTAGGTTGAACGATTCTTTCTTAAGCGCAACAAGCTCTTCTTTGAGCTGATCAAGCGTTTTATCGCGTAGTTCTTGGGCGTTCATCGCCTTTTTCCTTATAACATCACCGGAAGGCCCCCATAAAACGGGTCACCTTGATTCCAGTGGGGTTCATGATGAAGGTGGCTAATACGTGCTATTTGGAATGAAAGCAACCCCCCGCAGCCCTTTGTAATAAAGACTCTTCGGGGCCTTGGTTAATCCGGCAAAACGGCCACTACATATGGTCCATTTTCATCAAAAAACCCCCACCGAATTTCTCCGGTGGAGGTCTATTCATTTCGCAATCAGCGAGACGGTAAATTACCAGTCTTCGCGAACCACAACACGTGTCTTCACAGGAAGCTTCATCGCAGCAAGGCGAAGGGCTTCACGTGCCACGTCTTCGTCAACACCATCGATTTCAAACATGATGCGGCCAGGTTTTACCTTAGCTGCCCAGTAATCAACGGAACCTTTACCTTTACCCATCCGAACTTCGGTAGGCTTAGAGGTAACAGGGGTGTCTGGGAAAATACGGATCCAAACACGACCTTGACGTTTCATTTGACGTGTCATTGCACGACGTGCGGCTTCGATCTGACGTGCAGTTACACGCTCAGGCTGAAGAGCTTTAAGACCGTAAGTACCAAAGTTCAGGTCAGACCCGCCCTTTGCTTGACCGTGGATACGGCCTTTGTGCATTTTACGGAATTTTGTGCGTTTTGGTTGAAGCATGTTAAATTACTCCTTAACGGCGAGGGCCGCGCGGAGCGGGGCCTTCTTGTGCAGCTGCCAAACGACGCTCTTGTGCCGAAGGATCGTGCTCTAGGATTTCACCTTTGAAGATCCAAACTTTGATCCCGATGATACCATAAGCAGTCATAGCTTCGAAGTGCGCATAGTCGATGTCCGCACGAAGAGTGTGCAATGGAACGCGACCTTCACGGTACCATTCAGTACGCGCGATTTCAGCACCACCAAGACGACCAGCAACGTTAACACGGATACCTTGTGCACCCATGCGCATTGCGCTCTGAACGGCACGCTTCATAGCGCGACGGAAAGAAACACGACGCTCAAGCTGTTGACCGATGTTCTCAGCAACAAGTGCAGCATCAAGCTCTGGCTTGCGAACTTCAACGATGTTGAGGTGCAATTCAGACGCTGTCAGGTTAGCAAGTTTCTTGCGAAGACCTTCGATATCGGCGCCTTTTTTCCCGATGATCACGCCAGGACGTGCAGTGTGGATTGTGACGCGGCACTTCTTGTGTGGGCGCTCAATGATCACACGGCTAATGCCGGCTTGCTTGCATTCTTCTTTAACAAAAGCGCGGATTTTTAGGTCTTCTAGAAGAAGATCACCGAAATCTTTGCTCTCTGCATACCAGCGGCTATCCCAGGTACGGTTGACCTGAAGACGCATGCCGATAGGATTTACTTTATTACCCATTATGCTTGCTCCTCATTCTGACGAACTAGGATTGTTAGTTCAGAAAATGGCTTCAGGATTTTACCGAAACGACCACGCGCACGAGGGCGACCACGTTTCAGAGTCATGTTCTTGCCAACATAAGCTTCGGCAACAATCAACTCATCAACGTCTAGGTTGTGGTTGTTCTCTGCGTTTGCGATTGCGGACTGAAGACATTTCTTCACGTCTGCTGCGATACGCTTGTTCGAGAAAGTAAGGTCAGTAAGAGCCTTGTCTACTTTCTTGCCACGGATCATTTGCGCAACGAGATTAAGCTTCTGCGGAGATGTGCGAAGCATACGGACTTTGGCCATTGCTTCGTTGTCGGCTACGCGACGTGCGTTTTTTTGCTTAGACATCTATTATTTCCGCTTCGCTTTTTTATCAGCTGCGTGACCGTAGTAAGTCCGTGTTGGTGAGTACTCACCGAACTTCTGACCGATCATTTCTTCTGATACGTTGACGGGAATGTGTTTCTGGCCATTGTAGACGCCGAACGTCAGACCAACAAACTGAGGCAAGATAGTCGAACGACGAGACCAGATTTTGATCACTTCGTTACGGCCAGATTCGCGAGCTTTCTCTGCTTTCTTAAGCACATAAGCATCGACGAAAGGGCCTTTCCATACAGAACGTGACATATATTAACGCCCCTTCTTCTTAGCGTGACGTGACCGAATGATAAGACGGCTAGACGCTTTGTTCTTGTTACGCGTACGCGCACCTTTGGTAGGCTTACCCCATGGTGTCACTGGGTGACGACCACCGGATGTACGACCCTCACCACCACCGTGTGGGTGATCTACGGGGTTCATAACCACACCACGCACAGATGGGCGGATGCCCTTGTGACGGTTGCGACCAGCTTTACCGAAGTTTTGGTTTGAGTTGTCAGGGTTAGATACCGCACCAACAGTTGCCATACATTCCTGACGTACGAGACGAAGCTCGCCAGAGGAAAGACGGATCTGAGCGTAACCACCGTCACGGCCAACGAACTGAGCGTATGTACCAGCAGCACGAGCGATTTGACCGCCTTTGCCCTGTTTCAATTCGATGTTGTGAACGATTGTACCGATAGGCATGCCGGAGAATGGCATAGCGTTACCTGGTTTGATGTCTGCCTTAGCAGAAGCAATAACCTTGTCGCCAACGCCAATGCGCTGAGGAGCGAGGATATATGCTTGTTCGCCATCTTCGTATTTTACGAGGGCGATGAATGCTGTCCGGTTAGGGTCATATTCGATACGTTCAACTGTCGCAGGAACATCCATTTTGTTCCGTTTGAAGTCAACGATACGGTAAAGACGCTTAGCGCCCCCACCAATGCGACGCATTGTGATCCGTCCGGTGTTGTTCCGACCGCCAGATTTCGTAAGACCCTCTGTGAGTGCCTTTACTGGACGACCTTTCCAAAGCTCCGAACGATCGATCAGAACCAACCCACGTTGGCCAGGCGTCGTCGGTTTGTACGACTTTAGTGCCATGCTTACTGTCTTTCGTTTGCTTTAGCGGTCCATCAGATTGCTCTGCTGAACCTCATGTTATAGGGCCCCGAAGGTCCCCGAAGTCAAATATCAATAGGCCCCAGAACGAATCCGAGGCCACAAGATTGGTGGGGAGTATCAGGGAAGTGATAGGGAGTCTATAGGTCAGTGCAAATTTCACCAACTTCTGCAGTATCAGCTTAACTTCTGCGACTGCATGCGCCCAAATCGCCCAGCTTCATTAAGAGCAGCCTTCGGTGTCATACCTCCTGCAGTCGCTCCCAGAATGGAATTTGATCTACTGGGCACTCTCGAATTTGCAAAACTCTAGCAGCTTAATTCTGCCGACAACTTAGCCACATCGGAAACACTTAACTTAGTGTCGTCGGCCCTAGTAATCAGGGAGGCGGCTGCCCCTCTGACCACTCCGCAATCGAAGGTGTCATCAGCCCAATGTTCTGGCGCTAGACTTCTAATTGCAACCATAAGGACGAATTCGAATGTTGATCCATCGGGTCTGGTGATCTTTGTGTTGGACCAAGAGTACGGACTCTTCAAAAAATCTGATCTACCGTGGAAATCAAATATCTTGGGTAAAAATGCAAGCTCACCAGGGCTATTTAGGACATAAAGCAGGAGGCCAAGGTTATCTGCGCCATACGCCTTTGAAATCGTGACACCATGGTCTTGGGATATGCGCTGGATTGAGCTATGCACCTCTGGACTGATATTAAATGCAATTATCTTTTGCTCAGAAGCATTTGTCGGCCCCGCCAACGACAGTACCACCCCGAATAGCGCCGAACCTAACATTAATATCTTCATCTGGTTCTCCTGTTTTGAGCAATGGTACTACAACTGCGCGACCAAGCTATGAACCAGAGGCGTGATAATTCAAGGGAAAATACGCAAAGGGCCCCCGCATCGCTGCGAGGGCCCAATTCTTTTCAACCTAGGATCTAATTAAAGACCTGTTGATACGTCGATTGTGTTACCTTCTTCGAGGGTAACGTACGCTTTTTTAACGTCTTTACGGCGACCAGCGATCCCGCGGAAACGTTTTGTTTTACCTTTAGTGATCAGAGTGTTTACGGACTTAACCTTAACACCGAAGAGTGTTTCCACTGCTTCTTTGATCTGAGGTTTGTTTGCGTCGATCGCTACTTCGAAAACAACTGCACCGTTTTCGGATGCCATTGTTGCTTTTTCAGTGATGATCGGCTTGCGCACTACATCATAAAGTTCTGCTTTGGTCGTCATTTCAAACGTGCCTCCAGAGCTTCGAGACCAGCTTTGGTGATAACCAAAGTGTCGCGTTTCAAGATGTCGTAAACGTTGGCACCCATTGTTGGTAGAATATCGAGACCTTCGATGTTCTTAGCTGCTTTTGCGAAACCCGCATCAACAGTTGCACCATCAACGATAAGGGCACGTTTCCAACCCAGCTCTTTAACCTGCTTGGCGAGAACCGAAGTTTTCACATCAGCAGTTGTAGCTGCGTCTAGAACAACAAGCTCGCCTGCAACTGCCTTAGCGGACAGAGCGTGACGAAGACCAAGCTTACGGAATTTCTTCGTAAGGTCGTGGCCGTGGCTGCGTGGTGTTGGACCCTTGTAGATACCACCCTTGCGGAAGATCGGCGCGTTACGGTCGCCGTGGCGTGCGCCACCGGTGCCTTTTTGGCGATAGATCTTCTTAGTAGAGTAAGATGTCTCACGACGTGTCTTAACCTTGTGTGTACCAGCCTGAGCGTTGTTACGCTGCCAGCGGACCACACGGTGAAGGATGTCTGCGCGTGGCTCTAGACCAAATAGCGCTTCGTCCAAGTCGATAGAACCGGCGTTGCCGCCGTCTAGCTTGATTACATCAGCCTTCATTCTTCTGCTCCTGCTTCTGGAGCCTCAGCTGGTGCTTCAACAGCTGCGCTCTTTAGCGCTGCTGGGAATGGAACACCCTCAGGCAATTTCTTTTTAACGGCGTCTTTGATCGTAACCCAGCCACCTTTAGAGCCCGGAACAGCACCCTTAACCATGATCAAGCCACGGTCAGCGTCTGTACGAACAACTTCGAGGTTCTGTGTTGTCACGCGGGCAGCACCCATGTGACCGGCCATTTTCTTACCTTTGAAAACTTTACCGGGATCCTGACACTGACCAGTTGAACCGTGCGAGCGGTGCGAAATAGACACACCGTGAGTAGCACGAAGACCACCAAAGTTGTGACGTTTCATAGCACCGGCAAAGCCTTTACCGATCGACGTACCAGAGACGTCAACTTTTTGACCTTCAACGTAGTGTTCTGCAGAGATCTCTTCGCCAACAGCGATGAGGTTTTCTTCAGAAACGCGGAATTCCGCGACCTTACGTTTAGGAGCTACACCAGCCTTAGCAAAGTGGCCGCGCATCGCTTGGGATGTACGTTTTGCTTTAGCAGAGCCAGCACCAAGCTGAACAGCAACATAGCCGTCACGATCGGACGTGCGCTGATCAACAACTTGAAGGTTGTCTAGAAGAAGAACAGTAACAGGGATCTGTTTACCGTCTTCCATGAATAGACGGGTCATGCCCATCTTCTTCGCGATTACACCAGAGCGCATAATACTATACCCTCCTTAAACTTTAATCTCGACGTCAACACCAGCAGCAAGATCAAGCTTCATAAGCGCGTCTACTGTTTGTGGTGTTGGATCGACGATGTCGAGAAGACGCTTGTGCGTACGGATCTCAAACTGATCACGAGATTTCTTGTTTACGTGTGGACCACGTAGAACGGTGAATTTTTCGATCTTATTCGGAAGCGGGATCGGGCCACGTACTTGTGCCCCTGTGCGCTTTGCGGTGTTTACGATCTCTTGTGTGGACGCATCCAACACGCGAAAATCAAACGCCTTTAGCCGAATGCGAATGTTTTGCGACTGCATGTCAGTAGCCTTTCGCGGCTTTACAGATTGAGAGGTCGAAGATGCACCATTGCACCTCCCACTTCGAACCCGAAAAGGGCGAGACGAATCTCACCCATAGTCTTCGTACGAAACGAATTGCCGTCCTATACAGGGGCACAATCAACGTGGCAAGGGGGTTTGTACAATGGCCAACAATATCGCGCTGAATCCAACAGAAACACCCAATTTCACGCGAAAGGGGCGCCCGTTCTGGACGCCCCTTTGTTAGATTAATCCGGTTGGGATTAGTCTAGGATTTTGGATACAACACCAGAACCAACTGTGCGGCCGCCTTCGCGGATCGCAAAGCGTAGTTTTT
>CANNCD010000003.1 GCA_947503035.1 uncultured Halocynthiibacter sp. | reverse complement strand
CGCGGGATGGAGCAGCCCGGTAGCTCGTCAGGCTCATAACCTGAAGGTCGTAGGTTCAAATCCTACTCCCGCAACCAAATCTTATACATAAGTTCACATCGTGATGACCAAACTCTGCTCTCCCATGCGCTAAGAGCGCAGAGAAACAGCAAACAATCCACCTCAATAAAACCAAAACCCGCCCGTAATACGGCCGGTGTTTTGCGGTCTAGGCGGGGGCGATGATGTATAGGTCAGTGGATACTAGGTCGCCATTCGTGTTGAAGGCACCAATGGACCTTCTTTCCGAAGGCCATGAGAGATTGGAGTGGCAGGGCAATCGATCACATTTTCAGACGATATGGCAAAAAGAGGGTGAAAATTGGCGGAGTCTAATTCTGTGATCATCTTTGGTACTTTTGCCTTTCGGGTCCAGAAATATAGACGATCTCACCGTTGTTCGGTGAAAAGGCGGGATGTTAGGCTGTGTTCATTCGGAGCTTGCGACAGCATAGAAACGGCACTGTTCTCTTACGAGGGGTTCGGATGGCCGCCTTAGCAGTGGCGATTTAATCAAGAGAAATAGCGTAAACCGGATTAACTCAAACCTCTTCAAGGGAGTGTCTAAATGAAAATCTCAACCCTTCTCAAAGGCCTACAGATTGGCGCCGCAGCCTCTATGCTGGCAATGCCTGCGCATGCCGCTGACCTTCGTCTCAAGTTTGCTGGTGTATCTCCTGCGGATCACGAAGGCACCAAAATGATGGAGCAGATCAAAGCCGACATCGAAGCCGCAGACGTTGGCTTGAAGGTTTCGGTTTTCCCAGCGAACCAACTTGGTTCTGGTGAGGCCCTGTTCGAAGACGTTGCGCGCGGCAACATCGATTTCGCGTCCGCATTCATCTATTCCGATGTTGATCAACGTCTCGAATATTTGTCCATGCCGTTCTTGGTGAACAACTGGGACGAGATGGATTCTGTGATCCGGAGCCTCGACTCTGAATACAACGTCATCCTACAAGAAATCCTCTCGGAGCATGGCGTGCGTTTGATGGGTCAAAACCCAGAGGGTCTTGTTGGTATCGTAGCATCCGAAGAGCCAGCCAACTGGAACACCTTTGGCGACAAGGATATGAACATCCGTGTTTGGTCCTCAAACGTTGTGAAATCCATGGTAGAAACCCTTGGCTATCAGGCGACGACAATGTCCTGGGGTGATATCTTTCCTGCGATCCAATCCGGCATCGTAGACGGCGCGATCTGCTGTACAAAACAGGCGACCTACACGATCTTCGCACAGTCCGACGTGGGTTCCCACTTCGTGCAGTACAACTCAATCCCTGAAAACACCACCTACTATGCTGCGGAAAAAACTTGGGAAGAAATGAACGAAGAACAGCGCGCTGTTGTACAAGCTGCGTTCACCAAAGCCTCTGATGATTTCTTTGCTTATAACCGCGAAAACGACGCGGTGTTCGAACAGAAATTGGTCGAAAAAGGCTATACTATCCTGAAGCTTAATGAAGAAGAGCAAAAAGCCATGGCCGACAAGGTCCGTGCCGACATCTGGCCATTGCTCGAAGAAAGCGTTGGCAAGGATCTCATCGATCGCCTGCTGGCCAGCTTGAACTAAGCAAGAACAATTGAACATTTGGAGGGGCCGGAATTTCTTCCCGGCCCCTTTTACTATTCTTAATTCGGGGAAGAGGGACAATGGCACGGATTACCGATGTAGTACCTAAAATCATAGGAGCACCGCTTTTGGGGTCTCTGCGCGTCATGCGCTGGATCGTTATCTTAAGCGGGTTTTTGATGTCGTTCACGTTTTTTGCTGTCGTGATCATCCGATACGGCTTTGGTGGCGACTTATTCGCCTATGAAGAATGGCTCTTGGCGGTTTGTTTTTGGGGTTTTTTCGCGGGTGCCGTGTTGGCGTCTGAACGCGGACAACACATCAACGCAGACATCCTTGGGATCGTGATTAAGAACCCACGACTGCGCTGGTGGCGCCGTTTTCTGGTGCTGACAGTTGAGTTGGTCGTCACCGTGGCGATCCTATACTGGGGCTATCTGATGTTGGCCGAGGAGATCGGAAAATACCCGATTTGGAAAACCACTCCCGCGCTTAAAATTCCCTATTTCACATGGCGGTTGTCCATCTTCTTGGGCTTCTTCTTTATGGCCATTTTCTCGGCGGCGTACCTCTATGCGCATATTCGTGGCTTTGATGTTGAAACCGGCGATGACCCTGAAACCGACGAAGCCAAGCAGGAGGTCAACACATGATCATCGCAGGCAGTTTGATTATTATTTGCGGCATGCTCCTTTTGGGCGTCAGCGTCTTTGTGGCGTTCGGAGCAGTTTTGATGTTCCTTGCCTTCATGGGCGGGCATGATGTGACGGGCTATTTGCCCTCTGGTTCGACCAAGTTGCGGTCGTTGATTTTGCTGGCCATTCCCCTGTTTATGATTGCTGGCACGGTTATGGAGCGCGGCAAGATCGCGGCGCCGCTGGTTGATCTTGCGCAACTGTTCGTTGGCCACCTCAAGGGCGGGCTAAGCGCGGCGACGGTTCTTGCTTGTGGGGTCTTTGGCTCGATCTCTGGTGCGGCAAACGCGACGCTGACCTGTATTGGCAGCATCATGATGCCGCATCTGCGCAAAGCAAACTATCCGACTGGCCAATCGGCCGCGCTGATCGTGTGTGCAAGCCCGCTTGGCCTTTTGATCCCGCCCAGTGCAAACCACATTCTCTATGGGTGGGTCGCCCAGCAATCGGTTTTAAAGTGCTTCTTGTCGACTGTGATCCCTGCGCTCATTTTGATTACGCTTTTGATCATCGTGAACCAATTCATGTTGCGCAAACATGACGACATCATCCTGATGGACCGCCCTACGGAATTTCGCATGGCCTTCCGCCAAAAAGCGACGATCGCATTCCCTGCGTTGTTGATGCCGTTGATCATTTTGGGCGGTATCTATGGCGGTATCATGACCCCAACCGAGGCGGCTGGTGTGGCCGTGGTCTATGCCATTCCCGTTGCGATCTATGTTTACCGCGGTTTGACGTGGCGCACCTTGGTGGATGCGCTGACGGATTCGGGTGTGATCATTGGCGTGGTCATGATCATGATCTTTATGGTGTTGATCGTAAGCAAATTCCTGATCTTCGAAGACATTCCAAACATCGCAAAAGACCTTGTTTACTCGGTGTCAGACAATCCAATCGTTATCTTGCTGATGGTGAACTTGGTGATGATCCTGATCGGGATGTTGATGGATGACATCAGTGGCTTGTTGCTCTCTACACCTATCTTGTTGCCGATTGTGACGGGCGTTGGCATGGACCCAATCCACTTTGCCGCTGTTTTGGGTGTGAACTTGGGTATGGCGAATATTACGCCGCCCACAGCGCCGCTTTTGTACCTTGGGGCGCAAATCACCAAAACCCCAGTCGCGAGCATGCTTGTCCCGACGTTGATCTTTATCGTCTTTGCGTGGTTGCCAACACTGGCGCTTACGACCTTCGTTCCAGAGATATCCCTGTGGCTGCCAGAACTTTTATTGGGGAACTAACCGACCCTCTGCCCCTGAGGCAGTAGGGACATCACAAAGAAGGCCGGCTCCCTCGGGGGCCGGCCTTTTCTTTGTCATATGGCAAACGCGCTTTGGCGCAGCGATGTGCGCAATGGGCCGCGCTTACAGCGTTGGGATAATTGCCAAAGCTAGAATCGCGACATAACCCGCCAAAATGGGCAGCAACAGGTCGATCGATGTTTTAAGCTCTTTACTCATATCAGTACTCCATGCGTACAGCTCCGTTCCAAGCTGTACTGTGTTGCGATCTATCTTTGCCTGTGCGCTCGAGAGAATCGAAACGCTACGGACCATAAGCAGCGCCATAGGGCGCTGTATCCCGTCTAGGCCTGAATTGCCTCATTTAGTAGCACTTTATGAACATCCCTGCTATGCAAGCACGGCATAGGTCTGCGACAGTATTAATCCTTTTGTAACAAATACTTATAGAGAATGTCTTGGCGGGAATATTGTCCACAACCGTATACATTTGCATATGTTTCCCGTCCTCGCAGCGGACTGTCACGATGACCTCAAAGTGGGGGTGTTTTCGCGAATTTGCGCTAGGGCCAGTCGGAAAATCCGCGCCGCAAATCTTGAATGTCGTCGCTATCAGGGCGCGACACGACGGATCGATAGGCCCCAGGCGACAGGTCCGTACGTCGTTTGAAAAAATGGCTGAAGTGAGAAGCATCAGCAAACCCGAGGTCGGCGGCAATTTTCTTGAGCGCCGAGCCTGAGTTTTCCAAACGCGCCTTTGCTTCTGCGGTTATTCTTTCATGGACCAGTTCGGCCGGTGATCGACCCGTATCGCGTTTGCAAATCCGATGAAGGCTGTCGTATTCAACGCCAAGCTCCTCTGCATATTGTGCGATCTTCCAATGGTCTTTGTAGTGAAGCTCAACAAGGTGGCGAAACTTGCGCAAAACATGTGTCACCTCTGCGTTATTGGTGGCGTCGTGGGGTGTGTGTACCCGCAAAGCCGCGATAAAAAGCAGCCGTAGAAAGGCGGACATCGACATCGGAGATCTATGTTCCGGCTGTTCTAGCTCTTGCGAAAACCAGTCAAATAAGGTCTCGATTCTGGTGACTTCGGGCTGTTTATCAAGTTGAGCAGAGAAGGGGGCTTCGACCAGCATGCGCAAGTGAACCGACTCGGAGCGGGCGCCAATTGCATCCAGAATAATTGAATCGCTGAGTCCCAGTAAACGGGCGCTGGAGCCCGCTTTGAGCGTCAGAGTGTCTCGCATCTCATTGGGCCAAAAGAACAACGCAGGCCCCGTTTTTTCAATCAGTTCATCACCGACCAGCAAGGTTCCGTGGCTCAGGAAAAGAAGGGTGCCGAATCCATTCGAGGGCCTGCGCCGCAGCGCGCGGTCGTGCAGTGCATCGCGTTCATCTTGCAGGGTAACATAGGTGTCTTGCATCAGATTATACCAGAAAATTACAATTAATGACCAGAACCAAACATTACATGCAATATTACACTTAAGCTAGTGTTAATCAGGGAGGGCGGATGCAAGTCCGTTAAGACATAAATGACATCTTTGACATCAGACAAATTGGTGGGAACACCTGGCGTGATCGAGCGCATCAGCCCAGCGACTGGGCAGGTTGTAAGCCGTGAAATTGCACATGACCTATCCGATTGTTTGGGGTTTGTTTCTCGTGCTGCTGCGGCGTTTCCGCAGTGGTCAGGTCTTCCCATTGAAGAGCGTGCCCAGCATTTGATCCGCTTCGCCGAATGTCTCGTGGCGCGCCAAGATAGTCTGTGCGAGGCGATGATCGATGAGATCGGTGCACCGCGCGCATGGGCAGAACACAACGTCAGTTTTGCCGTTCGTATTCTGCAGGGTGTCGCACAACAAGCAGAGGTGTTGTCGAGCCCAGAAGTCATTCAGACACAGCAAAACATCGTGAGCGAAGCGTATCGGGTGCCATGCGGCGTGTGTTTGGGAATTGCTCCTTGGAATGCGCCTCTGATCTTGGGTATTCGCGCGATCGCGGCCCCGTTGCTCTGTGGCAATGTTGTTTTGCTGAAGGGCAACGAAATTGCGCCGGCAACCTTTCGCATGATCGGTGATGCGGTCCGCGACGCCGGACTGCCAGACGATGTGGTGCAGGTGTTTTTGTGCCCTCAAGAGGAAAGCGAAAACATCGTGGATGCGCTTATCGAACATCCTGTTGTTCGACGTGTCAATTTCACGGGCTCGACCCGTGTTGGACGCCGCGTGGCCGAGCTCTGTGCGAAACATCTAAAACGCCCGCTGCTTGAACTTGGCGGTCAGGCCCCAATGGTTGTGCTGGAGGATGCGGATCTTGATCTTGCGGCGGCGGCTGCGGTGAAGGGTGCCTATTTGAACCAAGGTCAAATCTGTATGTCGACCGAGCGGCTGATCGTTCATGACAGCGT
The DNA here is from genome assembly GCA_947503035.1 of uncultured Halocynthiibacter sp. Lineage (GTDB taxonomy): Bacteria > Pseudomonadota > Alphaproteobacteria > Rhodobacterales > Rhodobacteraceae > CANNCD01. The sequence continues at coordinate 265,151 of CANNCD010000003.1, read as the reverse complement.
GGCGGATGCCCTGATCGATAAGATCGAAGCCTTGCGCAAAGCGTTGGTCGTGGGCGATCCACGAGACCCCGCAACGGATATTGGGCCGGTCATCGGGGTAGGCGCAGCAGAGCGCCTTGGCGGACTTGTCAGTGATGCGGTGTCCAAAGGCGCGCGTTTGATCGGTGGAAGCGGCATTCGCGACGCCTATTTTGAACCCACCCTCTTGGACGGTGTCGAAACGGATATGCGCCTGTATTCAGAAGAAACCTTTGGTCCGATCTTGTCGGTGACCCGCATCCGTTCGGATCAAGAGGCCCTGACAGTCGCCAATGATAGCCAGTACGGCCTGACAGCATCCGTTTTCAGCCGCGACGAGACACGGGCCCGCCATGTGGCGGATCAAATCCACACGGGCATCTGCCATATCAACCGATGCACGGTGGATGACGACCCGAATGCGCCTTTTGGCGGCGTAAAGGCCAGTGGCTATGGGCGCTTTGGAGGGCGTTGGGCCTTGGACGAGTTTACGGAATTGCGCTGGATTACACGTGACAAAACCCCTTGATTTTGGGGATCGTACGGGAGGACGATATGACACAATCATCACTTACACGCCGCAGCCTTTTGGCCTGCGCGGGGGCTGCGCTTGGCTCTTTCACACTTGGTCGCTCTTCTGCGTTTGCGCAGTCCACAGCGACACTCAAGATAGGGTTCATCAGCCCCATATCGGGTCCGCTTGCGGGTTTTGGCCAGACAGACGGCTATGTTCTGACACAGGCCAGAGACGCTTTGGCCGCTGGCGTGACGATTAATGGAACGGGATACGGCGTTGAATTGCTTGATCGAGATACGCAATCAGACCCTGCACGCGCCGGCCAATTGGCCCGCGATCTGATCAATAATGACGGTGTCGATGTCATAGTCGCGGTTTCAACACCAGAAACCATCAACCCCGTTTCCGATGCATGCGAAGCAGCGGGTGTCCCGTGCATTTCAACCGTCATGCCTTGGGAGGCATGGTATTTTGGCCGCGGGGCCAAACCGGGCGAAGCCAGCCCATTCAAATATACCTATCATTTCGGCTTTGGCGTTGATGAATTCTACGAGGCTTACATTTCTCAGTGGAGCTTGATTGAGACCAACAAGAAGGTTGGGGTCATGTATCCCAACGATGCAGACGGGAATGCCATCCGTGCTGTTCTGGCCCCAAAATTGATAGAGGCAGGGTATGAGGTTGTCGACCCGGGCGCCTATGAAACCGGCACATCCGACTTTTCCCAGCAAATCGCCCAGTTCCGCGCGGCGGGGGTTGAGATCTTTAACACGTTCCCGATTCCACCGGATTTTGCAGCCTTCTGGCGCCAAGCCGCACAGCAGGGTCTGCATCGTCAAATCAAGATCGTTCAACTGGCCAAAACGGGTCTGTTCCCAGCGGATATCGAGGCTTTGGGCGGGCTTGGCGACAATATGGCCAGCGCAGCCTATTGGCATCGCGACTTCCCTTATGTTTCTCCAACGACGGGCCTGACGGGGGCGCAACTCTGTGACGGGTATGAGGCGGCGACAGGAAAACAATGGACGCAACAGCTTGGGGCGACCTTGTCTGCGATTGACGTCGCCATGGCCGCATTGGCCGCGGCCGGTGATCCAAAAGACCGCGATTCCGTGGCTGCTGTGTTGCCAACTCTCAAGGCTGACAGCATCGGTGGGCTGGTCGATTTCACCTCTGGCCCCGTTAAAAATGTCGCTCATGGTCCCATCATCGGCACACAGTGGCAGGTGGCAGAAACCGGTGATTTCGATTTCAATTACGTCATCACAGAAAATGCCACGGACACCAATGTTCCAATCACAGGGGAGCTTCGGGCCTATAACGCCTGAGGAGTAATCCCATGACCGCACACAACTCTTTTGTTTTGCAATCCAGTGGCTTGTCCATGTCCTTTGGGGCGTTCAAAGTTCTGGAAGACATAAATTTAGACGTCACGCAGGGCGAAATTGTTGGCGTGCTTGGCCCCAATGGTGCAGGAAAAACCACATTTATGAACCTGTTGACGGGGGCCTATCGCCCCACCCATGGACGGGTGAATTTGATGGGCCGCGATGTCACAGGTTTGCCAACTGCGAAACGCTGTCACGCTGGCCTTGGGCGCACCCATCAGGTGCCCCGTCCGTTTGGCGGGATGACGGTGTTTGAAAATGTGTTGGTGGCCGCGCGTCAAGGTAATGTAAGCCACGGGGGCGACCCTGTGCAACTGGCCTGGCGCGTGCTTGAACAAACAGGTCTTGCCGATGTTGCCAATCGCCTCGCGCGCACCTTGGGGCTTCTTGATCGTAAACGCTTGGAACTTTCCCGCGCTTTGGCGACGGATCCACAGGTTTTATTACTGGATGAAATCGGGGGTGGGCTCACTCTGACAGAAGGCGATCACCTGATCGAGCTTATCCAGTCGATCCATGGGCAGGGTGTCACGATTATCTGGATCGAACATATCATGCGTATGTTGTTGGGCAGTTGCACGCGTCTCATTTGCATGGCCGGCGGTCAAATCATTGCAGATGGGGCGCCCCGCGATGTCATCGAAGCACCGGTGGTGCAATCCGCCTACTTTGGGGTGGCAGCATGACAGTTTTATCAGCGCAAAACATGTCGGCTGCGCACGGGCAGTTGTCGGCGGTTCAGGACGTAGACCTGTCTCTTGTGGCGGGTGAAATGTTGTTCGTTGTGGGGGCAAATGGTGCGGGCAAAACAACTTTGCTGCGCTCGATTTCTGGCGATCATCGCCAGAGCCAAGGGACAGTGACCCTCTCGGGCGTTGATATTTCATGCCATCCGGCGCATCTGCGTGCGCGATCTGGTCTGGCCTTGGTCCCCGAAGGACGTCGACTATTTGCGGATCTGACTGTGCGCGAAAACCTTTTGCTTGGCGCATCGACGGCGCGCAGTGGTCCGTGGTCCGTTGACGCCATCTATGACAGGTCTCCGAACCTTGCCAAACTTGATCAATCGCTGGCGGGAAAACTGTCTGGCGGGGAACAACAAGCCGTTGCGATTGGGCGGGCTTTGATGGGCAATCCTGTCGCGATTATGTTGGATGAAGTGTCCCTTGGCCTGTCGCCTGCTGCGGTTGAACTGGCCTATGCGACGCTCGCGAGAGTGCGCGATATGGGAATTGCGCTTCTGGTTGTTGAGCAAGATCTCAATCGGGCGTTGGCCACGGCAGATCAGCTGGTCGTCATGTGTGAAGGTCGCGTCACCCTACGCGCCATAGCGAGTGAAACGGATGCGGCGCAATTGGCTGCGGCGTCTTTCGGTCAAACCGAAGGAGCAGCAGCATGACTGGACTGATCCTCAATTCTGTTTTGCTTGGGGGCTACTACGCCATCCTCGCTGTGGGCCTTGCGTTCATGTATTCTGTGATGAAAATCATCAACTTGGCCCATGGTGCCCTGATCATTTTCGCGGCCTATGGGTTGCATCTTCTGGGCGCGATGGACGTGCCGTTGTATCTGTCCATCGCGCTTGTTGGGGCATTGATGTTCGGGTTGGGCATGGGGTTACATGCCGCCATTTTGTCGCGCGCATCATCCGGAGGCGCGTTGCTGCCTCTGCTTGCGACCTTTGGGCTTTCAATTCTGATCGATAATCTGCTGTTTCAGGTTTTCGGAGCGGACAATCGGTCCCTCGCTCCTTTGGTCGGAGACTTGTCTTGGGCGTCCTTTGAATTGCCCGGCAATGTCTTTGTTGGTCAGCTCAGCCTCTATATCTTGCTTGCCGCAATCGTCATCATTGCCGCGCTTGAGGCGGTTATGCGCTTTACCACATTGGGCCGCCGTATTCAGGCAACATCACAAGATCGTGCCACGGCGTCCCTGCTTGGGATCAACACGGCACGCACAGCAGCAATCGCAACGGGCATCGCCCTGACAACAGGTGTGTTCGCGGCTGCGGCTCTTGGATTGCGAAGCGCGTGGGCGCCGTATTCTGGCGCGGCACAATTGTTGTTTGCCTTCGAGGTGGTCGTGATCGGCGGCGTCGGAAGCCTGTGGCGCGTGCTTGTCGGTGCGATGGTGTTGGCCATTGCCCAGTCGATTGGGGCTGCAATTCACCCGCAGGGTTTTCTCATTGGGGGGCATCTGGCGTTCTTGATGGCGGTTTTCTTTCGCTTGCCAACGTGGCGCGCGGCCTTTGCGCCCATCGCTCGAAAAGGAGTGTCAGCATGAGCCATCCTGTGCCCCTCAACGTAACCCGTGGAAGTACCACGGCGCATGTCACCTTTCTCCTGCTTGCGCTCGCCGCGCTTGGTTTGGCTGCACTGCCTTGGATCTCAGGCGCTGGGGGATCGGGCCGCGCTGTTGCTTTGCTGGTCTATATCCTTCTTGCGGTCATGTGGAACGCCTTGGCGGGGTTTGCCGGCCTTGTTTCCATCGGCCAAACTCTGTTTTTCGGCGTCGCCGCCTATGTGACAATTCGTTTGTCCAATGCGGGCGTAGATCCCTATTTGGCCGTGATCCTCGCTATTGTATCAGGTGCGGTCTTGGGCTGGCTTACATCGCTGTTCATGTTGTCATTGAAGGACGGCGAATTCGCCATCGGGATGTGGGTTCTGTCCTCTTTGGCGCATCTCTGTGTCAATCTCGATCCGCTTATTCAGGGGGAAACGGGGACGTCTTTGATCGCGCTGAACGCCTATGACATCGAAACACGAAACACATTTACCCTGTGGGTGGCGTTGGCTGTGACCGTCGTGATCTTGGCCGCGCTCGTGGTTTTGCTGCGAAGTGGAACAGGGGCCGCCATCACAGCCTTGCGCGACGATGAGATCGGCGCGCGCTCTATTGGCATCGATGTGATGCGCACCAAACGCATCGTCTTTGTCCTCGCGGCAACAGGCACAGCGGCCGCCGGAGCGCTTTGGTTGGCGTCTAACACAACATTTCAGCCGCGCGCCTACTTTGGTGTGCATTGGACGGCGTACATGTTGTTCATGGTCTTGGTCGGCGGTCTGGGGCGGGTCGAAGGCGCACTGATCGGGGCTTTGGTCTTCTTTCTTATCGAAACACTCTTTGGCGCCTATGGGGCCTGGTATCTGGTCGGGCTGGGGGGGATCGCCGTCGTCTGTGCGCTGTTTTTCCCCAACGGTTTATGGGGGCTCATCGGCCCGAAACTGCCCAGCGACCCCATTCCAACGGGGTATAAAATTTCAAAAATACATGACGCATCTTGGGAGGAAATCTAATGCTAATGGGAAAAAACATTGTTGTCACAGGGGCCGCTTCTGGCATCGGGCAACGCACCGCGGAATTGGCGCAATCTATGGGGGCCAATGTGTTTTCCGTGGACCGTAATACGCCCGCCAATCCTGTCGGTCATTTCATCGCGGCCGACCTTGGTTCCAAAGAGGGTGTCGACGCATTGGTCAGTGCTCTGCCAAATGGGATCGATGCTTTGGCAAATGTCGCAGGACTTTCTGGCACTCCGGGCAAAGTGCCGACAATCGCGGTCAACTTTCTGGGACTACGCGCGCTTTCTTTGGGGCTGGCGTCAAAAATGAACCAATTTGGGTCGATCATCAATGTTGCCTCGATCGCTGGGTTTGGCTGGCGGCAAAACATCGAACGCACGCGCAATGCGATCAATGTGGAAGGTTTTCCAGATCCGGCGCAGTTCTGCGAAGACCACAATATTCAGGACGAAACATCCTATCCCGACAGCAAGGAATTGCTGCTTATGTGGACCTATCGCGCGGCCCATGACCCTGTGTTCAAAGAGCGCGGTATCCGCGTAAACGCGGTTAGCCCGGGACCCGTTGAAACGCCCATTTTGCTCCAGTTTCGTGATGTTCTGGGGGATGATCGCGTCAATAGCGATATCAACCGTGTTGGCCGCGCGGGCACGTCCAACGATCTTGCGCCGTCGATCCTCTTTTTGGCGTCCGATGGGGCACGCTGGATCAATGGCACCAATATTGCATGTGATGGGGGGCTAGAGGCCTCTGTCATGGCCGAAGCAATGAATTTCTAAGGAAAATCAAATGACTATAGAACTTTTGATCGGTGGCCAGTTGGTCACCGCACAGGATAACTGTACCTTTCAGCGACATGATCCCGTCACGGGTGCGGTCGCAAGCACCGCTGCTGCTGCCAGTGTCGAAGACGCGAAAAAGGCCGTGAATGCCGCCGCCGCTGCCTTTCCTGCATGGGCGGCAACGGGGCCGAGCGCACGCCGTATGCTTTTGCTCAAAGCGGCCGACGCATTGGAGGCCAAAACGGATGACATCATTCAATTGATGATCAAAGAGACCGGAGCGACGGGGCCTTGGGCTGGGTTCAATTGCATGTTGGCGGCGGGCATGTTGCGCGAAGCCGCAGCAATCACCACACAGATTACCGGCGAAGTTATTCCGGCCAATAAACCAGGCAGTTTGGCAATGGCACAGCGCAAACCATTGGGCGTTTGTGTTGGCATTGCGCCTTGGAATGCGCCGGTGATTTTGGGTGTACGCGCGGTGGCGACGGCCATCGCCTGTGGCAACACTGTCGTATTGAAGTCCTCGGAAATGTGCCCTGCGGTGCATGGCGCAATCGGGGATGTGTTCAAAGAGGCGGGCTTTCCTGATGGTGTTTTGAATGTGATTTCAAACGCACCCGAAGACGCAGCCGCAGTTGTGAACGCGTTGATTGAATCCCCCGCGGTGCGCCATATCAACTTTACCGGATCGACAAATGTGGGCCGGATCATCGCACAAAAAGCAGCGTCCCATTTGAAACCGGTTCTGTTGGAATTGGGTGGCAAGGCGCCGATGATCATTCTCGATGATGCAGATCTTGAAGGGGCTGTAAACGGTGCTGCCTTTGGCGCGTTCATGAACCAAGGTCAAATTTGCATGTCGACCGAACGCATTATCGTTCACGAAGGCATTGCCGATAAGTTTGTCGAGGCCTTCGCCGCCAAAGCGGCCAAACTGCCGGCGGGCAATCCGCGCGACAAGGTCGTCTTGGGGTCACTGGTCACGCTGGATGCGGCCGAAAAGATGGATGGGATCATTGCCGATGCCATTGCAAAAGGCGGCTCTATTGTCGCCGGAGGCACGCGTGACGGTTCCGTTGTGAGCGCGACCGTGATCGACAATGTCACGCCCGAGATGCGGATCTATCAAGAAGAAAGCTTTGGGCCGGTAAAGCCGATCATCCGCGTCAAAGATGATGTCGAGGCAATCCGAGTGGCGAATGACACGGCCTATGGTCTGTCTGCGGCGGTTTATAGCGCGGATATCGCCCGCGCCATGAAGATCGCCGACCAAATCGAAAGCGGGATTTGCCACATCAACGGCCCCACCGTTGGCGACGAAGCGCAAATGCCATTCGGCGGTGTGAAAGACAGTGGCTATGGGCGGTTTGGCGGCAAAGCTGGGATCGAAAGTTTCACGTCTACACGTTGGGTCACCATCGAAGACCCAGCACAGCATTACCCGTTTTAAGCCATGACAGATCTGGAGCAAAACAAACACAACGTGATCGCGTTCTACGAACAGATGTTCAATGACTGTGATCCGCGCGGTGCTGTGCGGAAATACGTGGGCGATGAATATATCCAACACAACCCGCACGTGGCGTCGGGCAAAGAAGGTTTCATCACCTACTTTGAACGTATGGCCGTCGAATATCCCGGCAAACACGTGCGGATCAAACGCGCGATTGCCGAGGGGGATCACGTTGTTTTGCATTGCCACCAGATCTGGCCAGAGGGCCTTGAATACGCGGGTATCGATATTTTCCGGCTCAATGAGCATGGGAAAATAACCGAGCACTGGGATGTCTTGCAGGTCATGCCTGTGTCCAGTGCTCATACCAACGGGATGTTCTGATGAATTTTCTAACACGACTGTTCGGATTGGGCCGAACATCAACACCAGAAAACCCCAATACAATTGAAAGTCTTAAGGGAGGAAAAACCATGGCTGGAAGATTAGAAGGTAAAGTAGTGCTGCTCACAGGAGCGGGTGGTGGACTTGGACAAGCGCAGGCGCGTTTGATGGCAAAAGAGGGCGCGACATTGATGCTCGCAAATCTGCCAGAAGATCCAATCATTGCAGAAGGCAAAGCCGCCACGACACTGTGGGACAACACCAATAACTGCGCCAAAGAAATCCGCGATGCGGGAGGCAAAGCAGAAGTTGTCGCACTGGATGTTACGCAGGAAGATCAATGGGTTGCCGCAGTTGCCAAAACGGTTGAAACCTTTGGTAAGTTGGACGCTTTGGTGAACAACGCCGGTATTTACTATCATGCCGGTTTGCTGGATCACACAGTAGACAAGTTCCATCAAATCGTTGGTGTAAACCAGCTTGGAACTTTGCTGGGGATGAAATCCGCTGTGCCCGCCATGAAGGAAAATGGCGGCGGCTCTATCATCAACTTTGCGTCGATCTATGGCATTGCTGGCGCGGGCGTTTCCACGGCCTATCAATCCACCAAAGGTGCGGTCCGTTTGATGACCAAATCTGCGGCTCTTGAATTCGTCGGCGACAACATCCGCATCAATGCAATTTGCCCAGGGATGTTTGACACCAACCTGTTTGAATCATCCGTTCCAAAGGAAGCATGGGGCCCATTGGTCGATTTGGTTCCGATGAAGCGCTTCGGCAAGCCAGATGAGATTGGCTATGGCACCGTGTTCCTCGCCTCTGATGAATCGTCATTTATGACGGGGTCCGATCTGGTCATTGATGGCGGTTACACCTGCCCATAACCCCAAAGAAACAAGCCGTCCGACAACGTCGGGCGGCCCCATTCCCATCCAGAATTTTATAAGATCGAGGTCTGTTATGAAGACACAGGTTGCCATCATCGGGGGCGGTCCGTCTGGGCTGTTGCTGTCGCAGTTGCTCCACACGCGGGGGATCGACAGCATCGTATTAGAACGCAAAACCAAGGACTATGTGTTGTCCCGTATTCGCGCCGGCGTTCTTGAACGGGGGCTGGTGGCGTTGATGGAAGAGGCAGGCGTTGCCGAGCGTATGCACCGCGAAGGGTATCCGCACCATGGCACGATGATCGCCTATGGCGATGAAATGTTTCGGTTAGAATTCACCAAACACACCAACCATTCCGTCATGATCTATGGGCAAACCGAAGTCACCCGCGACCTCTATGAGATGCGCGAAAAGACGGGCGGGAAGATCGAATATAACGTCGAAGATGTGGTCATCAACGATGCCAAAACGGATGCGCCTTACGTGACCTATCGGGTGGCGGGCGAAGAGCGCCGCATCGATTGTGATTTCATCGCGGGGTGTGACGGCTTCCACGGAGTGAGCCGCAAAACCATTCCCGAAGATGTCCGTATCGAGCATGAAAAAGTCTATCCTTTTGGCTGGCTCGGGGTTTTGTCCGAAACGCCGCCAGTAAACGAGGAGCTGATCTATGCGTCCTCAGAGCGCGGCTTTGCGTTATGCTCCATGCGCAATGAAAACCTTAGCCGCTATTACGTGCAATGCGACATCAACGATCGCGTCGAGGATTGGTCCGACGACGCCTTTTGGGCAGAGCTCAAGCGCCGCATCCCCGCAGACCAAGCGGCGAATTTGGTCACAGGCCCAAGCATTGAAAAATCTATCGCGCCTTTGCGATCCTTCGTGGTCGAGCCGATGCAGTGGGGTCGCCTGTTCTTGTGCGGTGACGCGGCGCATATCGTTCCGCCAACGGGGGCAAAGGGGCTTAATACTGCGGCTTCTGATGTGAACTACCTTTATAATGCCCTGCGTGATTTCTATGAAAAAGACAGCATCGAAGGGATCGACGGCTATTCACAAAAAGCCTTGGCGCGGGTTTGGAAAGCCGAACGTTTCAGTTGGTGGTTCAGCTCAATGATGCATCATTTCCCGGGCCAAAACCCGTTTGAGCAAAAAATGAAAATCGCCGAGTTGGAGTTTCTGCGTTCAAACACCGCGGCACAGCAAGCGATGGCCGAAAATTATGTTGGGCTGCCGTACTGATGCATTGGTTTCCAACAGAAGACGGGGGTCTGCATTGGCGTGAAGATGGCTCCCCTGACGGTCCGCCGCTGGTGTTTGTAAATTCTCTGGGCACTGATCTGCGCCTATGGGACCGGGTGTTGCCTTATCTGCCCAAGGGAGTGCGGATCATTCGCTATGACCTACGTGGGCATGGTCTTTCTGCGGGTTCTGAACGGGCCTACGAGATGGATGAACTCACGCGTGATCTTGCGGATTTGATGGACCGATTGGCCCTGAAAGATGCGATCGTGATTGGCTGTTCCATTGGCGGGATGATTGCCCAGAACCTTGCCTTTATGCGGCCCGATCTGACGCGGGCGCTGGTGTTGTGCACGACAGCACCCAAAATGGGCACTAAGAAAGATTGGCACGATCGGATTGCGAAAGTGAGCCTGAGCGGTCTTGATGCCATCACCAATACAGTGATGTTGCGGTGGTTTAGCCCGTCTTTTTTGGCAAAGGGTCAAAGTGATGTATGGCGGATGATGCTGGGCCGAACCTCGGTGCATGGGTATCTTGGCTGTTGCCATGCGCTTTCGGTGGCGGACCTGACACAGACAACCGCCGCATTAAGCCTTCCGGTGCTCGCAATTGCAGGGGCAGAAGATCGGGCATGTCCTCCGGAATTGGTGAAGGCAATGGCGGGTCTTTTGGCGGAAGCACGATTCCATAATTTAGAGAATTGCGGACATCTGCCCAGCGTCGAGGCCCCCGAAAAACTGGGCCAACTTATCAGCCACTTTATAGACGAGGTTTGCGATGAATGACCGCAAGACAACGGGCATGGCCGTGCGCCGTTCGGTTCTGGGAAATACCCATGTGGACCGCGCAGAGGCCAACAAGACCGATTTTGACACACCGTTTCAGGATCTCATTACAGAGTCTGCTTGGGGCACGGTGTGGGCCAGTGATGCAATTTCCAAACGAGAGCGCTCGATGGTGACGCTTGCGCTTTTGGCGGGGTTGGGGAACTTCGACGAAATCCCCATGCATATTCGTGCCACGCTTAACACAGGCGCGACCCAGCAAGACGTCATGGAGGTTTTCCAACATGTCGCGATCTATGCCGGCGTACCGCGTGCCAATCGCGCGCTTCACATCGCCAAGGAAACCTTTGACCAAATGAACAAGGAGCCGCGCGAATGACTTTGCCTCCGCACCTAAACCGCAGAGATCTTGACTGGCATCCCCCCGCCTTGGCGCCTGCCTATAAAACGACTCGTGCGCGTTCCCCTCAACACCCTCTTGTCTATATTCCGCAAACGGCTGGCGATTTGTCTGGGCCGACGTTCGGCCACGGCGACATTTCATCGACCGACGCCGATCTTCTGACGAATTTTGCAGCGCCGGGGCAAAGCGCGATTGGACAACGTATTTTGCTGACAGGGCGGGTCTTGGACGAAGACGGGCGGCCCGTGCCGAACACTTTGGTTGAAATTTGGCAGGCCAATGCAGGTGGGCGGTATCGCCACAAGAACGACAGCTATCTTGCGCCGCTCGACGACAATTTTGGTGGCTGTGGACGGATGTTGTCGGCGGCGGACGGAAGATATGCATTTAAGACCATTCTGCCCGCGCCATACCCATGGCCCAACGGTCCGAATTCTTGGCGCCCTGCGCATATTCATTTTTCGGTCTTTGGCCATGCTTTTGCTCAGCGCCTTATCACCCAATGCTATTTTGAGGGCGACCCGCTTATTGGTCACTGTCCAATTGCCAAGGCCATCCCATCGTCGGATGCGGTGGACCGGTTAATCGCGCGGCTGGATCTTGATGGGTCATCGCCCTTTGACATGTTGGCATACACATTCGACATCGTATTGCGCGGACGCCAGGCCACGGTGTTCGAGAACCGAAAGGAAGGCACGTGAACGTATTTAAACTGAAAGAAACGCCTTCGCAGACCGCGGGGCCCTATGTTCACATTGGGTTGATGCCGCAATACTGTGGGGTTGCCACCCCGCCGCAGTTGGGCGCAGGGAGTTGCCCGCCAGAGGTTGAGATCACCGGCACTGTTTGGGACGGAGATGGCGTGCCGGTCCGCGATGTGTTGATTGAATGTTGGCAGGCCAATGCCGCTGGGGACTTCTCTGATGGCGGGCACGCCCAGTGGCAACGCATCGCATCTGATTTCGACACAGGGGTTTGGCGGTTGCAGACGGTAAAACCTGCGGCAACCACGGATACGGCGCCGCATGTCTTGTTGTGGATTGTGGCGCGCGGCATCAATATGGGGCTGCATACGCGCGTTTACTTTGGCGACGATGATCACGCATGTGACGCAACCCTTACGCATGTGCCCCAAGAGCGCCGCAGCACGTTGATCGCGCGGCCGTCGTCGCATGATCCCAATCTGTATCATTTTGACATTCGCCTGCAGGGTGACGGGGAAACGGTATTCTTTGATGTCTAAGCGCATTAATGACCGGCGCAGTGGGACCATCGGCATCCTGCGAAATTGGCACCCTTGAAAAGGAGTAATTTATGACATCCGATCCGTTCTCTCATGGCATTTTAAGTGGGTTGTTTTCTGATGCCGAAGTGGGGGCGCATTTTTCCAGTGACGCCATGCTACAGCACATGATGCGGGTGGAAATTGCCTATACGCGCGCACTTGGACAGGTTTCAATTGTCCCGCCCTCCGTGGCGCAGGAGGCAGGGGACCTTATGTCCGTCATGCAAATCGATATGGCAAGGCTTCATGCTGGTATGCGAACAGACGGAGTGAGCGTGCCTGCGCTTGTGCGTGAAATCAAACGGGGGTTACCAGAGCCGCTGCATGGCGCGGTCCACGCCGGTATGACATCGCAAGATGTGATCGATACATCCATGTGTTTGACCCTTGATCCGGTGCTCAGGATTTTTGATCAACGGCTCATCACGCTCATTGATCGGTTGGGGCAGTTGATCGACGGTTTTGGTGCAAACCCGTTGCAAGGGCGCACCCGCATGCAGGCGGCCTTGCCGATTTGTGTTGCGGATCGGGCTGGCGCGTGGCGGCGCATGGTGGCCGAACGGCAGGCAAAGTTTCGCGGTCTTGAAAAGGCGCTTCTGCGCGTGCAGCTGGGTGGGCCCGTGGGGACAGGGGGGGCTTTCGGCGGCAAGGCGCCCGAAATTGCCCGCGATATGGCGGAGCGTCTCAATCTTGGTGCACCAGAAAATGCGTGGCATACCAACCGAATTGCCGTGGCTGATCTTGGATCATGGAGCGCGGCACTGACCGGTATTTTGGGCAAGTTCGGCGCTGACATTACTTTGATGGCTCAGCAGGGGATAGATGAAGTCCGTCTGGCGGCCGGTGGGGGGTCTTCGGCTATGCCTCATAAATCCAATCCGGTGCTGGCCGAACTCCTTGTCACTTTGGCAAGGTACAACGCCACCCAATTGCCCGGACTTCACCATGCGCTCGTTCACGAGCAAGAACGTTCCGGAAGTGCCTGGACGCTGGAATGGATGATTTTGCCCGCGATGATGATGGCAACAGGGCGCGCCATCGTGGCGGCGACGGAGCTGTGCGATCAAATCGAATGGCTCGGGACGCCGCCAACAACGGACTGAACGCTCATCGGGTGGTGATCTTGGCATACCCATACCCAAGCTTTGCATTCAATTTATCCATGTATTACATGTATATTGTTGGTATGATGCGGGGTGCGCCAATGCACCAGAGGAGGGGTTCAATGTCAGAAAAACCAAAACGCCGGATTGTTTCGTCGCGCCACTTGGCCGAAGGCGACGGGTGGGAATCTTCTGAAATGGAGTTCGGTCTTATCGTCGCCTTTAATGCGTTTTCGCGCTGGATGACGAAATGTATGGCGGCGGCTGGTCAAAGCGAACTCAGCTCTCTTGAGATTTTGGTTTTGCACAACGTCAATCATCGCGGTCGCGACAAACGGCTGTCGGACGTGTGCTTTGTGTTGAACATCGAGGACACGCACACCGTCAACTACGCCTTGCGAAAACTGTCCAAGGCGGGTCTTGTCGCTTCTGAAAAACGCGGCAAAGAAGTGTTCTATCGGTCATCGGAACAAGGTGAGGCCCTGTGTGAGGCTTATCGTGAAGTGCGCGACACCTGTCTTTTGGAAGGGCTTGGACATATGGATTTGTCTGGCGAAGAGCTGCGCGAAATCGGAGCAAATCTGCGCGCGCTTTCGGGCCAGTATGATCAAGCAAGCCGTGCGGCTTCCTCATTGTAAACTGGCCCGATTGCGAGGGGTTATCGCGACATTGCCTCGGGCAAGTATGTCACGATTTGCGGAAAGAGCGTGATCAGAACAACAGCCAAAAGTAGCAAGAAGAAGAACGGCAGTGCTGCTTTTGCAATGCGCAGAATGTCGATCCCCGTCAGCCCTTGTATCACAAACAGGTTGAAGCCCACGGGTGGTGTGATCTGGCTCATCTCAACCACAAGCACAAGATAGATCCCAAACCATAGCGGATCGATCCCAACGGCCATGACCATCGGCATGATGATGGATGTCGTAAGGACAACGACCGAAATCCCGTCCAAAAACAGCCCAAGCACAATGAAGAAGACCGTCAAAACACCAAGCAGAACATAGGGCGACAGGGACATCCCTGAGATCCACGCCGCAAGATTACGCGGAAGCCCAATGTATCCCATCGCCACCGCAAGAAAAGCCGCACCAAGCAAGATGAACGCGATCATGCAAGATGTGCGTGCCGCTGACAGCAGCGCATCGAGGAAGTCTTGTTTGGTGAAACTGCCCGAGACCGCCGCCAATACAATAGACAAAACCACACCCAAGGCCGCGGCATCTGTGGGCGAGGCCAGCCCCGAGTAAATGGCACCGATGACCCCCGCGATCAGAACACCCACAGGTATGAGATTGCGCGTGCCCCAGAGCTTTTCACGAAAGGACATCTTTTCGTCAGAGGCCGGTATCAGATCAGGGTTAAGCCACGCGCGGATCGCAACATAGAGGCCAAACAACCCAACAAGCAGGGCACCAGGCAGCAGGCCCGCAACAAACAGCCGCGCGATGGATTGCTCGGTTGCCACACCGTAAACGATCAAAATAATCGAGGGTGGGATCAGCAGGCCAAGTGTGGCCGATCCCGCAAGCGTGCCCAAAATGAGGCTTTCGGGATAGCCGCGTGATTTAAGTTCGGGGATCGACATTTTGCCGATTGTCGCAGCCGTGGCCGCCGATGAACCAGAGACGGCGGCGAAAATCGCACAGCCCAAGATATTCACATGAAGCAACCGGCCCGGCACACCCCCAAGCCAAGGGGCAAGCCCGTTGAACATATCGCGGCTAAGCCGAGAGCGTATCAGGATTTCCCCCATAAGGATAAACAACGGCAGCGCCGTAAGAGACCACGAATGACTGTGGCCCCAAAATGTCGTCGCAAGAACCAAGCCAACAGGCGCATTTGAAAAGAACGTGAGCGCAATGATGGCCAATCCGGTGAGCGAGAGTGCAATCCACAGCCCCCCCGCAAGAAGGACAAAAAGCACAGCAAGTAAGAGAAGGCCAATAAGAGGATCAGACATCTTACACGTCCTCCGAATTGGGAATGACAGCCGTGCGGGTGGTGATCGTTTGCGCCAATGCGTCAAGAATGGAAACGAAAAGCAAAATCATGCCAACGGCCATGGTGCATTGCGGGATCCAGAGGGGGACGGCAATGGTTCCATTCGAGAGATCATTGAAATGCCAGCTCTCATGGACGAGCATAACAACATAAACGCAGGTGAACCCCGTCAAAAACGCCGCAAGACCAAGGGCAATGATCTCGGCGGTAAGCTGGACAGGGGCAGGCAGGCGCGCGGTGATCAATGAAACCTTGATGTGCCCGCCAGAGCGAAAGGTATAAGGCATGGCCAAAAATGTTGCCGCGGCCAACATGAAACCCGCAAAATCCGCATAGGATGGGATGCTTGAGGGCAGGGGGAGATTGAACACGCGGGTGGCAATGTTCAACAAAACTTGGCTGGAAACCAAAAGCGCGATTGCAAGGATCGCAAAGGCTGCAATCCACGCCGATCCGCGGTAGGTTTTATCTAACAGGTGTCGCATAACGGTCCTTCAATTCAGAAGCCCAGCTTCCGCGGGAAGAGAGCGCAGGAAGCTGGGCAATATAGAGCAAATGAAACGCCCCGAACACAGGGCCATATCGACCCTATTCTTGATATGTGGTCAGAATTGACGCCGCTGCTTCGGATGCATCCGCAGACCATGCCTCAAGCATCTGCGCACCGATGGCTTGCAACCCGCTCTGAAGTTCGGCGCTTGGTGTGACGATCTCCATGCCGTTTTCTTTTAGGATGGCGATCTTGGCGTCTGCCTCTGCTGCGGACATTTCCCAGCCGCGTGTTTCTGCGGCTTGTGCGGCGGCCAAAACGCTTGCTTGGACCTCTTGCGGCAAACGACGGAAGGCGCGTTGGTTTACCACGACAATGTTCTTTGGAACCCAAGCGTCAATCGGCGTGTAATGGCTGACGAAATCCCATGCGGTTGAGTTCGCGCCGGTGGACGGCGAGGTGATCATGGCCTCGACTTGGCCTGTTGCAAAGGCTTGGGGAATGTTTGGCGCTTCGACCTGAACAGGGGCGGCGCCGGCGAGGGCCGCAAATTCTTCGAGCGCTGCGTTATACGCGCGGAAACGCAAGCCAGACAGGTCGTCGGCCGTCGCGATTTCACCGTTCGTATAGAGCCCTTGCGCAGGCCACGGAACAGAGAACAGCGGCACGAGACCTTGCTCGGCCAAAAGCGCGGTGACGACCGGCTTTTGCGCCGCCCAGAGCTTTTGCGCATCCTCATAGCTTGTGGCGAGGAAAGGTTGGCTATCGACGCCAAAGGCGGCATCTTCGTTTACGAGGCGCGACAGAAAGAATTCGCCGATTGGAACCTGCCCTGATCTGATGGCGTTCTTAATCTCTGCATGCGGAAATAGGGAGCCGGCAGAGTGCAGCGTGATCTCCAACGCGCCGTCTGTTGCGGATGTAACGTCTTTGGCAAACTCGGCGATGTTCTGGGTGTGGAACGTGGTGTCGCCATAGGGTGTCGGCATGTCCCATGTATCAGCGTGGGCTGCGTTCGCTACTGCAAGGGCCATCGCTGTCGAAAAGAGAATATGTTTCATTGTTTGTCCTCGTCTGTTGGTCGCTGTTTGTTTTTATTTATCTTACGTTGACAAAATGTCAGCGTTTTGCAAACAAAGCAACAGTTTTAATTAGGAGGCCAGCATGACTCGGACCGTGGATACGAAATGGGATTTTTGGATTGATCGTGGGGGCACCTTTACTGACATCGTTGCGCGCTCACCCCAAGGGAACCTTCAGGCGAAGAAGATTTTGTCAGAAAAACCAGAGTCTTATAAGGATGCCGCTGTGCACGGCATTCGCGAATTTCTTGGCCTTGGGGCGCAAGAACCGGTGCCAGAAAACCTTATTGGGTCCGTGAAAATGGGCACGACGGTCGCCACAAATGCATTGTTGGAACGTAAAGGCGAAGACACGCTTTTGGTGATAACGAAGGGCTTTGCGGACCTTCTTCGCATTGGATATCAGAATCGTCCTGATCTTTTTGCACTCGATATTCAACTGCCAGATTTGCTTTATAGCGATGTTGTTGAGGCCGATGAACGCCTCTCTGCGGATGGCGGCATTATCGACGCGCTTGACGTTGCGCAGATGCGCGAGGCGTTACAGGGCGCGTATGATCGCGGTTTGCGTTCTGTTGCCGTCGCGTTGCTTCACAGCTATCGAAATGCAGAACATGAAACCGCAATTGGCGCGCTCGCTTCTGAGATTGGCTTTGCACAAGTTTCACTGAGCCACATCTCCAGCCCATTGATCAAACTGGTGTCGCGTGGCGATACAACCGTGGCCGACGCCTATCTCACGCCTATTCTAAAGCGGTACGTGAACCAGGTGCGCGATGCCTTGGGGCAAGGCGCGGTCGAGCGGTTGATGTTTATGCAATCCAATGGCGGCCTCACGGATGCCGACTTATTTCACGGCCGTGACGCAATCCTTTCTGGGCCGGCCGGTGGCGTCGTGGGCATGGTTGGCTCTGCTGTTCAAGACGGGTTTGGGAAACTGATTGGTTTTGACATGGGCGGCACGTCTACGGATGTGTGCCACTATGCCGGCGAATATGAACGCAGCTTTGAAACCGAGGTTGCAGGGGTGCGGATGCGCGCGCCGATGATGAATATTCACACGGTCGCGGCGGGCGGCGGTTCGATCCTGTCCTACCGTGATGGCCGTTTGCAGGTCGGCCCAGAGAGCGCGGGCGCAGACCCCGGCCCGTCTTGCTACAGACGTGGCGGCCCATTGACGGTCACAGACTGTAACGTTGTTCTTGGCAAATTGCAGCCGAGCACCTTTCCTAAGGTCTTTGGTCCAAACAGTGATGAGAGCCTAGACGCGGATGCGCCGCGCCGGTTGCTCGAAGCCATGGCGCAGGATATCGCCGCACAGACGGGCGATGCGCCCTTGTCCGTTGAAACGCTGGCAGAAGGGTTCTTGCGTATTGCCGTTGATAGCATGGCAAATGCGATCAAAGAAATCAGTGTCGCGCGCGGATATGATGTGACGGATTACACGATGAATTGCTTTGGCGGGGCAGGTGGGCAACATGCGTGCCTTGTGGCGGATGCCCTTGGAATGCGTTCCGTTTATCTGCACCCGTTTGCCGGTGTTCTCTCGGCCTTGGGCATGGGCCTTGCGGATATTGTCGCGATGCGTGAACAACAACTGATTGCACCTGTGGGCGATACACAGATGATCGAAACGGCCGCGGCGGCCCTGTCCAAAGCTGTACGGGCAGAGGTCAGCGCACAAGGCGTCGCGCCGGCCCAAATCCGCATTCAATCGAAACTTTATCTGCGTATGCAGACATCCCAAACCAGCCTGCCTGTTTCCTTGGGCTCTACGGATCAGATGATCGAAGACTTCTTGGTGGCCCATGAAAGTGAGTTCGGGTTTCGTCCAAATGGCACCGATATCATTGCCGAGATGATTTCCGTTGAGGCCATCGGCGCCTCTGGGGCAAGTGCGCGTTTGGACGACGCACCGGACCAAGACTGTCTCACGGGATCCGCGCAGATGTGGGTTCAAGGCAAAGCGCAAACCGTGCCGACCTATGACCGTGCAAAGATGGGCAATGGCACCCAAGTCGTGGGGCCCGCCGTGATCAATGAGGCCACGGGGACAACGGTTGTCGAACTTGGATGGAGTGCCGTGTGCATCGCGGGTGGCGCATTGGTGTTGAAGCGAGAAGCCGCGCTGCAACGCGAAGAGGCGATTGGCACGACGGTTGATCCAATTATGTTGGAGGTGTTCAACAATCTCTTTATGTCCATCGCCGAGCAAATGGGCGCAACGCTGGCCAAAACGGCGGCGTCGGTGAATATCCGCGAGCGCCTCGATTTCTCTTGCGCTTTGTTTGATGCCAAGGGTGATCTGGTGGCCAATGCCCCGCATGTGCCCGTGCATTTGGGATCAATGAGCGCCAGTGTGAAGTCGATTATGCATGAGAATGCGGGGACGATTGAACCGGGTGATGTCTTTATGATGAATGACCCGTTCAATGGGGGCACCCATTTGCCCGATGTCACCGTGGTCACGCCGGTCTTCAACGTCGACAACTCCAACATTGATTTCTTTGTGGCCTCCCGCGGGCATCATGCGGATATCGGCGGCAAAACCCCTGGTTCTGCGCCGCCCGATTCAACGCATATCGATGAAGAAGGCATTCTTATCCGCAACTTTAAACTGGTCTCAGGCGGGCAACTGCAAGAAGCCCAAGCGCGCGCGCTGCTCCGCTCTGGTCCGTTTCCTTGCCGCAATATCGATCACAATATGGCGGATTTGGCCGCACAGATCGCCGCCAACGCCACCGGTGCGGCCGAGCTACAGAAGGCAATTTCACAGTTCGGCGCCGACGTGGTGCAGGCCTATATGGGGCATGTACAAGACAACGCAGAGGAATCCGTGCGCCGTGTCTTGGACGTGCTTGAGGATTGCAGCTTTTCCTATCCGCTTGATAGCGGGGCCAAGGTTGAGGTGCAAATTTCCGTGGACAAGGCCGGACGTCGGGCCACCGTGGATTTCACGGGAACATCGCCGCAAGACAAGTACAACTACAATGCGCCCATGGCGATTTGTCACGCGGTGGTGCTCTATGTGTTTCGCACGCTCGTGGGCAGTGACATCCCAATGAATGAGGGGTGTTTGAAGCCCATCGAAATCATCGCCCCCAAAGGCAGCTTTATCAATCCAGATTATCCTGCCGCCGTGATTTCCGGCAATACCGAGGTGAGCCAAGCCATCGCAGATACGCTCTATGGCGCACTGGGCGTGATTGCGGGCAGCCAAGGGACGATGAATAATTTTGTCTATGGCAACGAAGACATCCAAAACTATGAAACCATCTGTGGCGGCACCGGCGCAGGGCCGGATTTCCATGGCTGCTCGGCGGTGCACAGCCACATGACCAACACGCGCATGACCGACCCAGAGGTCCTCGAAGTGCGCTTTCCCATCCGTGTGGAGCGCTTTGCCATTCGTCACGGTTCGGGGGGCGCAGGCGCGCATAGCGGGGGAGACGGTATCATCCGAGAGATGAAGTTCCTCACGCCAATGACGGCGACTGTGCTGTCGTCGCATCGTGAAACGCAGGCATTCGGCGTGAACGGCGGCGGGGCGGGGGCCACAGGAGAAAACGCGGTGTGTCGCGCCGATGGCACCATTGAGACCTTGCAAGGCAATGATCGGCGCGACCTAGAGGTTGGCGATGTCTTCATTATGAAAACCCCCGGTGGCGGCGGCTTTGGGATGAAAACAGAATAGGTAAATCGCCGCGGCGCGTCTGCACCTTTTCAAGCAATCGTTCAACATCCCCTGCCACGCGCGGGGGATGTTTTTCGTTTCACATGTCCAACGTGAAATCTTCCATTACGTCGCGCAGCACTTCGATGAAATCCTTCAACTTTGACGGCATCGGGTGCCCCTCAGGGAGCGCGACGACGTAAGGGTACAGGATCTCAGGCTCAAACCTGCGCACAACCACGTTTTCGCGCAGCCACGGCTTGGCCGCAAAGGGTTCAATGATGCCGATGGCAAGGTTCTCGGCGATGATCGCATAGCCGGTGTGCGAGCTTTGCGTGCCATAGTTTGAGCGGAACCGGATATTGGCGTCCTCCAAAACACTTTGAACGCCGTCCCAATTGACGCTCCGCTCGGGAAGGATGCGCAGAACGTTTTCATTGGCGAGGTCGTCGGGACAGATGACGTCTTTTTGTGCCAGAGGATGGTCTTTGTGCATGGCGCAGATATGCGCGATATGGGCCATCGGGAATTGTTCAATGCCTGGCAAATCCGGAAATCCATGTGAAATGCCAATGTCGGTCTGAAAGGTCTGAAGCCGCAGCGCGATCCGCGAGAACGACGCGGTCTCAATTTCGATATCAACCTTGCTGTTGAGGCGCTGAAACTTGGCGATCGCACGCGGAAGGATGCCCGTCGACAAGGCCGGAGTTGCACAAATCTTAAGCGAGCCCGATCCTTCGTCACGAATTTGTTGCGCCGAGTTCTCCAACTCTTCAATGCCAATGAAAAATCGATCGACGCCTTTGTAAAACGTTCGCGCCTCTGGTGTTGCGGCGAGACGGCCCTTTTCGCGATCAAAGAGTTTGAACCCCAAATGGATTTCTAGCTCTGAAATCAAGCGACTAACGGCTGGTTGCGTGATGAACATGAGCTTGGCCGCTTGCGAGGTCGTCCCTGTTCTCATGACACAGCGAAAGGCTTCGAGCTGTCTGTGCTTCATGTTTGACTTTCTGGTGTATGAGTTTTTCGCATACATCTATGATATTAAATAACTTGATGTAATGCAATCTGATCCGTCACTTACGTGTTAAGGCAGATGGAGAAAACATGACCAAAATTCCGAAAATCCTAGTCGCTGGCTATGGCACTTGGGCCAAGGCACGCAACAATCCGGCACAGTCGGTGGCGCAGACACTGGGAGCGCGCACGTGGCAAGACCGCGAAGTTGTCGGCGTTGTGGTCCCCGTTGAGACGGACAAAATTGCCGATACGATTGCCCATCTTCTGACCCAACATAAACCCGATATTTGGATAGGACTCGGCGTGTCATCCGCGGCCATCGTGCAACCAGAAGTCTTTGGCATTAACTGCCGCGATTTCGACGTCGAAGACGCCTCGGGTAAGAACATCCACCAACAGCCGATCATTTCTGGTGGACCTGCCGCGTATCAATCCAGCCTGCCCAATACGCGCATGGTCGAGATGATGCGTGCCCAAGGCATTCCATCCGCCGTTTCATTTCATGCGGGCACACATCTTTGCAATCAAATGCTCTACACAACCGAGCATATGATTCAGGAATTGGGCCTGAACACGATTTCAGGGTTCGTCCATATCCCGCAAACGCCGCGCAATATCGTACAGAGCAATGCCAACCGCGCCTCCATGGGTTTAGAGATGTCGTGCGAGGCGGTTTCATTGACAATTGAAGCGTCGGTACACGCCCTTGGTCAACATCAACGGACAACCGGTTAAGAGAGGAAAAGATATGAGCCAGAACGATACAATTTCACCTCTTCTAAGCGTGAAAGACCTGACGGTTAAATTTGGTGAGGGCCCAAGGGAGGTTTGCGCCGTTGATGGGATCTCTTTTGACCTACACGAGAAAAAAACGCTGGCCATCGTTGGTGAATCTGGGTCGGGCAAATCCATCTCGTCCCTTGCCATGTTGGGGCTTTTGAAATTCATCGGCGGACGTGTGTCGTCGGGCCAGTTGGAATTCCAAAGCAGCGTTCTGGGCGAAACAGTCGATCTGGCCCAAGCGCCAGAACAGGTCCTGCGCAAAATTCGTGGCAATGAAATCTCGATGATTTTTCAGGAACCCATGACGTCGTTGAACCCTGTTTTCACCATCGGTTCGCAGATGAGCGAAACGATTTCCTTGCACCAAGGTCTGTCAAAATCCGAGGCGCAAACGCGGGCCTTAGAGTTCCTAGAGCTGGTCCGTTTGCCAAATGCCAAACGTCTTTTGACCAATTATCCACACCAACTTTCGGGCGGAATGCGCCAACGTGTGATGATCGCGATGGCTTTGTGTTGTGAGCCAAAGGTTCTGATTGCGGATGAGCCAACAACGGCCCTTGATGTGACCATTCAGGCGCAAATCTTGCACATCATCCGTGATCTTCAGGCAGAGCTTGGGACCTCGGTGATCTTTATCAGCCATGACATGGGTGTGGTGTCCGAAATGGCCGATGACGTATTGGTCATGAAGGCCAGTAAATTCGTTGAAACGGGGACAGTTCATCAAGTGCTCGGTCATCCGCAACAGGATTATACCAAGGCCTTGCTGGCGGCTGTGCCTAAGATCGGAAGCATGACAGGGACCACCGCGCCCAAGCTTTTCGACATCCCAGGGATGGCGCAGGCGACCAAACCCGCACAGGTAAAAACAACCGATACGGCCCGCGAACCCGTGCTTGAGGTCGAGAACCTCACGACGCGCTATGACATTCGCGGTGGATTGATGAACCGAGTGACCCACCGTGTGCATGCGGCGGAAAAGGTTTCCTTTGAAATCTATCCAGGCGAGACATTGGCCTTGGTCGGGGAATCTGGCAGCGGAAAATCCACCGTTGGCAAAACCATCCAACAGCTGATTGAGCCCGCTTCTGGCGCCATGCGCTATCGCGGCAAGGATATTTTTTCGTTGCCACGAGAAGACCGAAAGGCGTTTCAAAAACAAACGCAATATGTGTTCCAAGACCCTTATGGCTCGCTCAATCCGCGTATGACCGTTGGCGAAAGCCTTGTGGAGCCGGCCAAGGTGCACGGGTTGATTTCCACCAAGGCCGAAGCGCTGGACAAGGCCGCCGAGCTCTTGGAAAAGGTTGAGCTGCCGGCGGAATATGCCAACCGGTATCCGCATCAATTCTCGGGGGGGCAACGCCAACGTCTGTGTATCGCACGTGCATTGGCCTGTGATCCAAGCCTGATCATCGCCGATGAATCCGTCTCGGCACTTGATGTGTCCGTACAGGCGCAGGTGGTCAATTTGTTGATGGGGCTGCAAGAAAGCCAAGGTCTGTCATATCTGTTTATCACCCATGATATGGCCGTGGTGGAACGCATCAGCCACCGCGTGGCCGTGATGTATCTGGGCCAGATCGTTGAGATCGGTACCCGTCAGCAAATCTTTGAAAACCCTCAGCACCCCTACACCAAAAGACTTTTGGCGGCTGTGCCAAAGCTCATGCCTGGCCACAGACCGACCCGCGTGTTGCTGGACGGTGAAATCCCAAGTGCAATGCGTGCGGTCGACGATCCGCCGCGCCTTGTTGACCTGCAACAGGTAAGCGACGGGCATTTCGCCGCGCTCTAACTCTCTCATTCACGAACAATAAGGGCCTAAGCCCATTTCAATCCAACAGGAGGACGATATGTCATTCACTTCTAAACTCTCCCTCAAAAAGGGCCTTACGCGCTCTCTTCTTCTTGCAACCGCGCTTTGTGCTGTGACGCCAGCGGTGTCATTTGCCGAAACGATTTTGAACGTGGCCCAGCGTGACGATCCGCAAAACCTCGATCCGATCGATACGTTCCGCCTGTCTTGGGGTTCGATTGGCAGCAATGTTTTCGAAGGGCTGGTCTTTCGGGGTGAGGATCTTGAACTCGCGCCGGGTTTGGCGACAGGTTGGGAGTTCCTCGACGATGAAACGCGCATTCGCTTTACCCTGCGCGAAGGTGTGACATTTCACAATGGTGAGCCCTTCAACGCGGATGCTGTAAAATACACCTTTGACCGTCTTCTTGGCGAACAAGGCGAGCAGGGGCCACAGAGAAGCAACTATACCTCTATCAAAGAGGTGGTCGTGGTTGATCCATTCACTGTCGACTTCTTGATGGAACGCCCCGACCCCGTGTTGATCACCAAACTGGCCGGTTACGGTGCCATGATCGTGCCGCCCAAATACATCGAAGAAGTGGGCGAAGAGGCGTTTGACATGAAGCCGGTGGGAACGGGCCCGTTCATGGTCGACGCCTATACGCCAACTGTCAATGTTGAGTTGACCAAGAACGACGCCTACTGGAATGGCGATGCGCAGGTCGACGGGGTCAACATTCGCTTTATTGCCGAGGATGCGACGCGCATGGCCGAATTGTTGTCTGGTGGTGTCGATATTGCGCTGAATATCCCAACGCCCTCTGTTGACACCGTCCGCGAAAGCGACCGCGTCGATCTTGTGGCTGTGGATGGCCCGACTGTTGTGATCACGCGCTTTAACACCGCAAAAGGGATCACCGCCGACCCGCGTGTGCGCAAAGCGATCACCATGGCCATTGATACCAACGCCATTATCGAGGCAATTTTGGGCGGCTTGGCCAGCCCGATTTCCAGTGCGCAAGGCACCAAGTCCTTTGGCAATGACGCCACGTTGACGCCTTATGCCTATGACCCAGAGGGCGCGAAAGCCTTGCTTAAGGAAGCAGGAATTGCACCAGGGACGGAAATCTCACTCGATTTCTCTGGTAATGACGACACCTTCCGCGAAGTTGCACAAGTCATCGCAGCCTATCTTGATATGGTTGGCTTGAAACTGAATGTGACACCGCATGAGCGCAGCGTTTACACCAACGACATCATTGCCAACGGTAAAACCGGCGAGATGTATCACTTTGGGTGGGGCGGCTGGACCTTTGACTTCGATAACACCGCCTATCTTTTGTACCGCAGTGGTGAGCGTTTTAACCCCTACATCGAAGACAGCGAACTTGATGCGCTCCTTGATAAACAGCGTGCGACCTATGACACGGATGTGCGCCGCCAAGCGCTTCAGGATGTTGCGGGCTATGCCTATGACACGGCTCTTGATCTGCCGTTGTACAACCTTTCGACCCTGTACGGGGTAAGCACATCTGTGAAGGGGTTTGTTCCTGCGCCAGATGATCGTGCCCGCTATATGAGCGTCACCGTCGAAGAGTAACAGGGTGCGGCCCCCAGATATGTGGGGGCCATATCCCAATTCAATCAGCTAGGAGTTCTGAACATGCCTATTCTCAGGTTTCTCATTCAACGGCTGCTGCAGGCTGTGCTTGTTACCATCGCGGTGACGCTTTTTGTGGCGTTTGCGATCCGCTTGACGGGGGATCCAGCGATCATGATGACAGCACAGTCAAGTAGCGTGACGGAGGCTGATCTTGATCGCATTCGCGAAGCGCTTGGTCTCAATCAGTCGTTTATCAAACAGTATTTCGACTTTGTCAGAAATATCTTGTCGGGGGATCTCGGAGAGTCCTTCTTCCGCGGGTCTGTACGTGATCTTATTGCGCTTGCGCTGCCTTCGACCTTGCTTTTGGCTGTTGCATCGATGGTTGTGTCGATTGCCCTGTCCATTCCGCTTGGTATTTACGCGGCTGTCCACAAGGGCGGGGCGGCGGACCAAATTATCCGTGTTTTGTCGCTGGTCGGTCTGTCGTTTCCGAACTTTTGGCTTGGCATCATGTTGGTGCTTATGTTCTCGATCACTTTCCCCATCTTACCCGCATCGGGATTTAGCTCTTGGCAGTCGATTTTATTGCCCGCGACAACGATTGGGATCATTCTGACGGCGACCAACGTGCGGCTTGTGCGCACGCAAATGTTGGAAACGCTATCGTCGCAATACGTCATGGTGGCGCGCGCCAAGGGTCTGAGCGAAAAGACGGTGATCTATAAACACGCGTTGCGCAACGCGGCGATCTCTATCGTGACATTCCTTGGGCTCCAATTTGGTAACCTCATTGGCGGGCTGGTCATCATCGAGCTGGTCTTCAACTGGCCGGGTATGGGCACGCTCTCAATCGAGGCCATTGCCCAGCGTGACTATCCTCTTTTGCAAGCAACGGTTTCCATTCTGGCGATCATGATCGTTGCGGTTAACTTGGCCGTGGACCTTGTCTATGGATTGATCGACCCTAGAATTCGGGTGGCATAAATGAGCGATATGAACAACACTTCCAATCAAACTTGGACGCATAAGGTCATGGCAAGTCGTTATTTTTGCTTTGAATTCATCGCGGGCAGCCTGCTGACGGGAACTTTGGTTCTTGTGGTGCTTTTGTCCGGCGTTCTTTTTCCTGACGGTGGAGGCAAGGTAAATTTGGTTGCGCGCCTTACCGAGCCGTTTCAGTCGGCCGAGTTCTTCTTGGGCACCGATCCATTGGGCCGCGACATCCTTGAACGTATCGTACATGGCGGCCGCGTTTCTTTGGTCGTTGGCCTGCTGTCCGCGCTTGGCGCGGTCGTCTTGGGGACCGTGATCGGGCTTTTTGCGGGCTATTACCGCGGGTTCCTTGATGCCTTTATCATGCGATTTGCCGATATTCAGTTGGCGTTGCCGTTCATTTTGCTGGCGATCACGGTGATTGCCATCGTTGGACCGGGGATCGACCGGATCATTGTCCTGATGATTGTGTCGCAATGGGTGCAATATGCGCGGCTGGTGCGTGGTTCGGTTCTGAGCCTGCGTGAACGTGAATTCGTACAGGCGGCGCGCAGCTATGGTCTGTCGGATGTTAAAATCATCTTCCGCCATATCTTGCCGAACGCCTTGGGTCCCTTGATCATCCTTTTGACCCTGAACGTGGCCAACAACATCCTTCTGGAAAGCAGCCTGACCTTCCTTGGTCTTGGCGCGGATCCGCAAACGCCGACGTGGGGCGGGATGTTGTCCGAGGGGCGCAGCTATATCCAAACCGCGTGGTGGGTCACGGTTTTCCCTGGTATCGCGATCATGCTTACAGTTCTTGGATTGAACCTGTTGGGCGATTGGCTTCGTGATGAGCTCGACCCGCTTGGAAAAACCCGCGCATAGACGTTTATGCCAGTGCGAACATATGAATTGAGATGTTGCGTTTTCGGGCGCAACATCTGATCAGTTGGGACAGAATGTTGACGCTCGTGTTCCGAACACCACAGGGCGCGCGCCTTAAGGCACACGCGATCGGTCGACGAATTTTCTCAGGGCAAACATTGATCGAACAGAACGGACCCCCTCAAACTTAAGGAGTTTATTCTGCAAGAAGCTCTCATATTCTTCGAGACTTTCGACGACAACTTCTAGCAAAAAATCCTGAGAACCGGTCATAAGAGACCCCGTCACGACCTCTTCAAATTGCATCACTTTCTTCTCGAACAGAACAAGCTCTTCGCCTTTTTGACGCTCCAATTCAACCGAGACAAAGACGGTGATCCCAAAACCCGATGCTTTGTGATCGATGACCGCAGAATAGCCCGAAATGATGCCTGCTTCTTCTAATTTGGTGAGGCGTCTTTTGCATGGCGTGGCCGACAGGCCAACCAAATCGGCCAGCTCGGACAAGGACATGCGGCCGTCCTTAGTGAGGGCTCGTACGATTCGCCTATCTACGTCATCAGTAGTGAATTTCGCTACCATTTTGGGTCTCTCGTGATATTTCCACTCATATATCAAAATATAGGTAGAATTATGATGTAGTTCAACCTGCGAAATCGTGGGATTTTCTCTAGTGCTTGCAAACGAGAGAGATAGGAAATTTTATGCAACTCTGCATCACCGAAGAAATCGCGCCCCAAGGCTATGAACGTCTGATTTTTGTTGAAGAAAGCGAAAGCAAACTTCGCGCCTTCATTTGTATCCACTCAACCGCATGTGGCCCTGCGGCGGGGGGATGTCGCATGTGGAATTATGATACGCTCGAAGAGGCGCGCTATGATGCGTTGCGGCTTGCGGAAGGCATGACATATAAAAATGCACTTGCCGAATTGGGCTTAGGCGGAGGCAAGGCGGTTATTATTGGCAACCCCAAAACCGACAAGTCCGAGGCGTTATTCCGTGCCTTCGGCCGCGCAGTAGATCGCCTGCAAGGCGCATATTACACCGCCGAAGACGTAGGGATTTCGACCGCAGACATGGAAATTGTCGCGCAAGAGACGCCCTATGCGGTTGGCTTGGACAACTGCGAAACATCGGTTGGCGATCCGTCACCGTATACCGCAGAAGGCGTCTTTCAATGCCTAAAACTGGGCGCTGCTGATGTCTTTGGCAGTGACGACCTTACGGGCCGCAAAGTGTTGGTGCAGGGACTTGGCCATGTTGGAATGTCTCTTGCGTCGAAATTGTTTGATGCAGGTGCGGACTTGATTGTGTCGGACATCAATGTCGAAGCAGTTGAGCTGGCCGTCACAAAATTCGACGCGTCTGTCTGTGCTGTTGATCGCGTGTTTGACCAAGAGATGGATATCTTCGCACCCTGTGCTTTGGGGGGGATCCTGACCGAACAAACCGTGGCAAAGCTGTCGGCCAAACTTGTTTGCGGCGCGGCGAACAATCAGCTGGCTGTGCCAGAAGTTGCCGCGCAATTGCAGCAACAGAATATCTGTTACCTGCCCGACTATATGGTCAACGCGGGCGGCATCATTAGTCTGGCTGCTGAGATCCACAACTTTGGTCGCGAATATCAACAAGAGCGTCTGGATCGTATTTCCACGAGAGCCGAGACCCTCCTGAATCTATGCGGCACAACCGGTAAAACGCCGTCACGTGTTGCTCATGAGATGGCGGTCCAAGTGATCGAAAGCGCAATCGAGCGTGACACCCAACAACACGTCAACACGCGCTAGAAGCGCGAGACTTTGACGGCGCCGTGGAATGTTTGCACGGCGCCGTCACACTTTTGCCGAAACGAAGGCGCCCCAGAACGGATTATACGACGACCGGAAACACATTCGTTTTTTTGACGACACCATAGACAAAGCTGCTGTCGATTGACGCAATACTGCCAATGGAATGAAGCTTTCTGCGGACAAAATCTTCATAGCCGGCAAGGTCCGCCACGACAACGCGCAACAGATAATCCGAGGTGCCGGTCGTGACGAAACACTCCAGAACCTGATCGACGCGCGCGATGTCGGCTTCAAATTGGCGGACGGCCGCTTCGGTGTGACTTTGGAGAGTGATGTGCACAAACACAGTCACCGGCAGCCCATAGGCCTGTTCATTGATATTGGCGCTATAGCCCGTGATGACGCCGTCTTGCTCCAACAGTTTGAGCCGCCGCAGGCAAGGGGACGGCGACAGGTTCACGGCCGTCGCCAAGTCTTGGTTGGTCATGCGACCGTTTCGCTGCAATGCGCGAATTATCTGTTGGTCTTTTTCATCTATTTTCCTCATGTAGTGGCATATAATGCCAAATAGGACCTACATCAACGCAGATTTTGAAACCTTTTGGGGGTTTCGTTGAAATATGATGCTCTCAAACATGGGAGCCATTAAATGCGAAATCGTCCAAACAGCTTTTCTACACGCGCCATTCATCACGGATATGATCCGATGGAAAACGAAGGCGCACTCGCTCCGCCTTTGCACCTGACATCAACCTTTGCATTTGAGAGCGCAGAAGCGGGCGGCGAAATGTTTGCAGGAGAGCGGGCAGGGCATATTTATTCGCGCATCTCCAATCCCACATGTGATTTGCTTGAAAAACGCATCGCTGTACTTGAGGGCGCCGAGGCCGGATTGGCGCTGGCATCTGGGATGGGGGCGATCACCGCGACGATGTGGACGCTTCTTTCGCCCGGCGACGAAGTCATTCTGGATAAGACACTTTATGGCTGTACGTTTTCGTTCATGCAGCACGGGCTGGCCAAGTTCGGGATCACAGTGACCCATGTTGATCTGTCTGTGCCCGAGAATTTGTCCGCCTCCATCGGTGACAAAACCAAGGTGGTGTATTTTGAAACGCCTGCAAATCCAAACATGCGTCTCGTGGATATACAGGCGATCTCGGACATTGCGCATGCTCATGATGCGTATGTTGTGGTTGATAACACCTATTCTACCCCATATCTGACCCAGCCGATAACGCTTGGGGCGGACATTGTACTGCACTCGGCGACAAAATATCTTGGCGGGCATGGGGACGTCGTTGCGGGGTTGCTGGCGGGTTCAGAGGATCTTGTTTCCGACATTCGTCTGTATGGCATGAAGGATATGACGGGGGCCGTTATGGCGCCATTCAATGCGATGCTGATCCTGCGCGGATTGAAGACCCTAGAGCTGCGCATGGATCGCCATTGTAGCAGCGCCATGATCGTCGCCGAGATGTTGGAACAGGCCCACGGCATACAAAACGTATGGTATCCAGGTTTGGCCGGCTTTGCCCAACATGACATTGCCACCCGTCAGATGTCACAATTCGGCGGCATGATCGCGTTTGAACTGAATGGCGGTTTGGATGCGGGACGCGCTATGATGAACCAACTCCAACTTATCACGCGGGCCGTGTCGCTTGGGGATGCGGAAACGTTGGTTCAACATCCAGCAAGCATGACCCATTCGACCTATTCCCCCGAAGAACGTGCGCGCCATGGCATCAGCGAAGGCCTTGTGCGCCTGTCCATCGGGCTCGAAGGGATTGATGACGTGATCTATGATCTCGAACAGGCCTTGCCACGTCCTTCGATCTATAGCGCAGCATAGGGACGTCCTATCATGCCGCACCATCTCAAAGCGATTGAACAACGTCTTCTATGGCTGTCCCATTGGATGATTCACCATGCCAACCATATTCGCCCCAAGGTGGACGGCATCAAGGTCGGGGGGCATCAGGCGTCATCTGCCTCTATGGTATCGATAATGACCGCGCTGTATTTCCAGACATTGCGCCCCCAAGATCGGGTGGCCGTCAAACCGCATGCCTCGCCGATTTTCCACGCCATGCAATATCTGATGGGCAACATGACGCGTGAAAAGATGGAGAATTTTCGCGGGTTTGGTGGCGTGCAAAGTTACCCATCGCGCACCAAGGACATTGACGATGTGGACTTTTCCACGGGCTCGGTTGGCCTTGGTGTGGCGATCACGTCCTTTGCGTCGATTGTACAAGATTACATACAGGCCAAGACGTGGGGCGCAGACCAAAACATGGGGCGTATGATCGCATTGGTTGGCGACGCAGAGCTGGATGAGGGCAATATCTATGAAGCGCTGCAAGAGGGATGGAAAAACGACCTACGCAATTGTTGGTGGGTTATCGATTACAATCGCCAATCTCTTGATGGCGTTGTGCGTGAGGGTCTGTTTCAACGTGTTGAACAGATTTTTGATGCGTTCGGCTGGGATGTTGTGCGCGTCAAATACGGCGTGCTGCAACGGGCCGCCTTCCTTGAACCTGGGGGGGATAAACTGCGCCGTTGGATCGATGAATGCCCAAATCAGCTCTACTCTGCGCTGACCTTTATGGGGGGTGCCGTATGGCGTGAACGTCTCCTTGAGGCCTTGGGGGATCAAGGGGATGTGACGCGCCTTATCGAGGCGCGCACCGATGCGGAATTGGCGGCGTTGATGGAGAACCTTGGCGGCAACTGCGTTGAAACCATGGCCGCGACGTTCGCCGCGATCGATCATGACCGCCCTGTGTGTTTTCTGGCCTATACGATCAAAGGTTGGGGGACGCCCATCGCAGGCCACAAAGACAACCATGGCGGGTTGATGAACAAAACGCAGATGGCCGCTTGGCAAGACTATATGGGTGTTCGCGAGGGGGAAGAGTGGGACAAATTTGCGACCATCGCAGACCCCGATGCCTTTCAAAAGACGCTGTATGAAATACCGTTCTTTGCAAAGAGTCCGCGCCGGTACGCCGACGATGTAATCTCTGTCCCCGACATCACGCTGACGACAGATCGCGAGATTTCGACGCAAATGGCCTTTGGTAAAATTCTGGATGACCTCTCCAAGGGCGACAGTCAACTGGCCGAGCGTATCGTCACCACCTCGCCGGATGTGACGGGGACAACCAATCTTGGCCCGTGGGTGAACCGGCGCAAATTGTTTGCCCGCGCCCCGCAAGAGGACACCTTCAAGACCGAAAATATTCCCTCTACGGCAAAATGGGAATTCACCCCGTCGGGGCAGCATATTGAACTGGGCATTGCTGAAATGAACCTGTTCTTGTTGCTGGCGGCGGCGGGGCTGTCTCATTCTGTTTTTGGCAAACGGCTGATCCCAATTGGGACGGTGTATGATCCGTTTGTCTCGCGTGGTCTCGATGCACTGAATTACGCCTGTTATCAGGATGCGCGGTTCATGATTGTCGGTACCCCATCGGGTGTGACGCTGGCCCCAGAGGGCGGCGCGCATCAATCCATTGCCTCGCCGTTGATTGGGATGTCACAGGACGGGCTGGCGGCATTTGAACCTGCATTTGCCGATGAATTGGCCGTGATCATGGAATGGGCCTTTGGGTATATGCAAAAAGATGGAGAAGGAGACCCCGACGAACGCACGTGGTTGCGCGACGAAACAGGCGGCTCGGTCTATCTGCGCCTGACGACGAACCCGATTGAGCAGCCAGGCAAGCGCGTTGATGATGAGTTCCGCCAAGGGGCCATCGATGGCGCCTATTGGCTGCGTAAACCAGGCCCGAATTGCGAAGTTGTGATCGCATATCAGGGCGCGGTCGCCCCAGAAGCGATCAAAGCCGCGGGCGTGATCGGCCAAGGGCGCCGTGATGTGGGTGTTCTTGCGGTGACCTCAGCAGATCGGCTGAATGCGGTGTGGACCGCGGCACAGCGCGCGCGTGCAAATGGCATCACGGGGGCGCAGGCCCATATCGAGACACTTCTGCAGGATGTGCCGCGTGATTGCGTTGTTATCACCGTGATCGATGGCCATCCCGCGACGTTGTCATGGCTTGGGGGTGTTTTGGGGCATCAAACCATCGCGCATGGCGTGGAACATTTCGGTCAAACTGGCACGATCCAAGATCTGTATCGCCATTTCCGCATTGATGCCAAGAGCTTGATCCAGTCCGCAAGTGAGTTGTCGCGGGGCCGAAAGATCGGGGCGGCTTGAGCGGTCGAATACCCTAGGTGTCCGCGGCATTCGGGGGCGGCGGCAACAAAACAAAGTTCCCCACGTGACGCTTTCTTAAAAATTCCCTTTGCGCATTCTCAATGTGCGCCAAGGGAAATGTCCGTGCGACCAACGGGCAGATTTCACCGCGCTCAATGTATGAAATAAGGTTGGGGAAAATTGGGGCGTCCCACGCCGTACATCCAATTAAAGTGATATCTTTGAGATACATATCCCGCATATCGAGGGTGACGATTGGACCTGCGATTGCCCCAGATGACACAAAGCGTCCCCCTCGTTTTAGGACCTTCAACATCTGGCCAAACCCATCCCCCGCGACATTATCCACCACGATATCGATAGAGTTTTCTCCGATCTCACGGACAAGATCAGCACCCCGTGCGACGACGACGCTGGCCCCAAGGTCGCGCACCAGATCGGCCTTATCATGGCTTGTGATCGCGACAACATCTGCGCCGCGCCTGTTGGCGAGTTGCACCGCCGCCGATCCAACACCGCCAGATGCCCCCGCAACAAGAACGCGACTGCCGGACGTGACGCCGGACCGATGAAGCATGTTTTCCGCAGTGCCATATGCACATGGAATGGTCGCCAGTTCGGCGTCTGACCAATCACAATCGACGGCGAAAACTTCGGAGGCGGGAACCGTCACGAATTGCGCAAAAGCACCATCAAAGTCCGAAGCCATCCAGACGGTGTTAAGATCATCAAAACCGTTTGTACGCATGCAAGGCCGAACGAGAACGCGCTTGCCAATCAGCGCCGTTCCAACACCGGCGCCGGTCTTTACAACCTCGCCGCAGCAGTCGGTCCCTTGGATCAATGGGAACGGCGTGGGCGCACTCCATCCCCCGTCGGGCTTGTCCGCTGGCGCGTCGGATTGATCCTTTGCTGCTGTCTCGGTGGCGCTTGTGACGGCCGAAGAATACCATCCCAGACGTGTGTTGATTTCGGTATTGTTCACCCCCGCCGCAAGGACGCGGATCAGGACCTCGTTCTTGGTGGGGGTCGGGATTGGCACCTTGCAATACTGCAACATTTCATAGCCCCCGTTGCCCGTGGTCACGACGGCCATCATTGTTTTGCCGACTTCAAAATTGTCTTGGTCAACCATGGGGCATTGTCTCACTTTGGCGTGGGTGGCGCGCCTATTAACGCGGGGAAACTATCGAGCGCGCCATAATTCTGCGCGATAGATTTCAAGGCGTGCGTTGGCATTGGTGTCTATCATCAAAATGACGGCCATCATAGCAATAGTAACAATCGTTCCCGCACGCCAAACCGGCGTTGCCATGATTGGCATCAGGATTGCACAGAGGGCGACGACGATGGGGATCACCCTGAAAATCGCAATATGATACTGACCGAGGATCATACCTGCGCGCTCAATCTGGTCCGCGATGAACACCGATGGATCCGCGTCGTAAAGGGCAGGAAAATGGGTGATCCGTGCCATGCTTGGAAAGAAAATTCCCAGCCCGATGATCAACAGCAAAGTGCCAGCAATGCACGTAGGGATCGCATAGGCGCGGGCGATTTCGGTTTTGCCCAGTTGCCAAAAGCCAACGCCGGCAGCCACGAATAAAACGCCAAACACGATAAAGAAAACCGATGAATACATCTCGGCTTTTGTCCAGTCAGTTGCTGTTTTTAATATATCCATCGCTCGTCTCCGCATCTGATTTGTGGGCTGCCATCTTGCGCCAAGGCGCGGGCCACTCATTTCCACTGGCCGGATTGGTGGCCACCCCTTACCAGCGGAACCCCGTGGCTTCTTCGGATAGGTCCCACAGTTTTTGCATAACCTTTTTGTCATAGGCATGCGGATGCAACGTCCCTTGGCCGACAGGGCCGACAAATTCCATGCGTCCGGTCGGGCCATAAAGCGCGCGTTGTTTTAGATTGCTTTCGGTTGCGGACATCACTTCGGGATAGGCACCTTTTTGCGCGGTTTGCACCATTGGCGATTTGCTCATCAGCCACCATGCCAACCGTGTCATTAGGCCTCCGCTTGTGCTGATCAACGACGTCGCGGACGAACCTGGATGGCACACATAGACCTCTACATTCCGGCTTTCGGACTGAATGCGATCCTGCAACTCATAGGCAAACATCATCTGTGCCAGCTTGGATTGACTGTAAACTGGATTGGCGCTGTAATTTTTGTCCCAATTCATATCATCGAACTGAATGGTCTTGATGCCCATGTTATAGCCAAGGCTCGCCACAACCACGATCCGGCCCGCAACCTCTTCGATACGATCAAAAAGCATTCCGCTCAAAACGAAGTGACCATAGTGGTTGGTGCCAAGTTGGCTTTCAAAACCATCAACGGTGAGGGTCTGCGACGGCACTTGTGCAATCGCGGCGTTACAGATCAGCGCATCAATACGTGGGACGGTGGCCAGAACCTCGGCCGCAGCAGTGCGCACGCTCGAAAGGTCGGACAGATCCATGCGAACAAAGCTGATATCTGCGTTTTGGCCGAACTCATTCTTCAGCGCCGCGACTGCCGCAACAGATTTCTCGCTGCTGCGATTAAGCATGACAACCTTTGCCCCCTTGGACAGGAAAATGCGGGACGCTTGGAAGCCCGCGCCCGCGTTCGCGCCGGTGATGACGAATGTTTTCCCCCTAAGCGACCCAAGCCGTTCTGGGGTCCATCCGTTTGGCCCAAAAGTTGTATCCGCCATTGTTGTTTCCCTTGCGCTTCGGGCGACGTCGCCCGCATGATCGTTGTGTTCTGAGGTGTAGATAACTCTCGATACGGTCGTAAAATAGCCCAAATCCTCGCGTTTACTTGCCTGATTGTACCGCATGGGTTGCGGCATCCCATTGCGGGGCGCTAGGTTTTGGATATGAAAAAACAACAGATCAAGACGCTTATTGCCTCGTCTACTTTTGAAGACGGCCTGACAGAAACCGGCGTGAAGGGCGTGCGTTTATTCCGCGCGACCCAATCTATTCCCTGTGTGCCGGCGGTCTATGAACCCTGTGTTGTTGTCATCGTGAGCGGTCGCAAGGAAGCCATTTTTGATGGCCAGCGGTATGTCTATGACGACAGCCAGTATCTGTGCTGCCCCATGTCGATTCCGGTCAAGGCGGGCACGTCAGAGGCATCGCCGGACAACCCGCTTTATGGTGTTTTCATTTCGCTTGACCTGCATGTGATGTCCGCGCTGGCGATGGAGATGGAGAATGCCGGCGGTCGCCCTTCACTGGGCAACGACAGCCCGCGCGCGAGCGGGATAAGGTTGGCCAGCTGGGACGAAGACTTTGCAGATGCAGTGTTGAGATTGCTCACCCTAGGCTCGTCCCCCGTCGATATGGCGGTTCTTGGCGCGGCACGATTACGCGAGGTTTACTATGCCATTTTGAAAGGCGAGGCGGGCGTGTTTGCGCGGCGTGCTTTTGGTGCAAATCATTCAATCGCGGCCTCAATCGCATATATTTCATCCCAGCTCGATGAACCAATTTCGATCGATGACATGGCAACCCGCGCCGGCATGAGCCGTTCCGTGTTCCATCGCAAGTTCAAGCAGGCAACCACGATGGCACCTATCCAATTCGTCAAATCGATGCGATTGAACAATGCCGCGATGAAGATCTCAGGAGGCATGAGCATCAGCGAAGCCGCACGCGATGTGGGCTATATCAGCGTGTCCCAATTCAGCAGAGAATTCAAACGCATGTATGGGCATTCGCCCCGTCAATGGAGCGAGCAGCAACATGTATCGTTGAGCGTGGGCTAGGGTAAATGGCCCGGAGTTCCGCGGCTGGTCGGGGTTGCATCGACGGGTTAAGCACGCACTTGATCACCGTTGAGATCATTCAGAAGTCGTCGATGCTTACGCGTTTCCAGAAGAAGTTCCCCAAAGGTTGCAATGCCTTTACCCTGCAACAGAGGGAGCAGTTTCAGGACGGCTTCGGCGGTTGCCCTTGCGTCCCCAAGCGCCGTGTGGCGGAGTTCGGACGGAATTTCGATGGTCAACCGTTCGCAGAGCGCATCAAGCGTGTGATCGGCCGTTGTGCCAAAAACGACGGCGGACAGAAGCACCGTATCAAGCACAGGATGATCCCATTTCACTCCGATCTTTTGTTCTTGCTGCCGCAAAAAACCAATATCAAACGGCGCATTATGCGCAACCAAAACTGCGTTGGCGGCGAACTTATGGAACTCTAACCCGACCTCGGCGATCTGCGGTGCATTCGCGACATGCGCATCCGTCACCCCATGAATGCGCGTCGAGGCCGCTGAAATGGGGCGGTTTGGATTGACGAATGCATCCATGTGTTCGCCCTCGATGATACGTCCGTTCAGGATGCGCAGCGCGGCAAGCTGTACAATCGCGTCATGTTCGACCGACAGCCCCGTGGTTTCCGTGTCAAAGACCACCAATGACAGCTCCGAAAGAGGAGTGTCGTGAATGTCGGCCTCGTCTCGGTTTTCAAGCAGATCAAAATCGAAAACGAGTGGGCGGGAATTGTCTGCGTCGATCTCGTGGTGTTCCAAATCGATAAAGATCATGTCCCCATCGTCGCCCAGCGGTTTCAAATGCGCTGTGAAGGTTGTGCGGTGGTGAATATCCATAAGCGCGAACACTGAATCATCGGTGCTGTTCTGAGGTTTGGATTTAGCCTCTTCAAAACTGGCCGGATCAAAGTATTCCGACAAGGGCGCCTTAAGGCGCGGCGGGGCGATTTGGGCAAGGATATCCGCCGCCTGCGCATCATAAAGAACGACCTCGCCCATCGCATTGACCAGAAGGGTGGCAATGGGAATTTCACTTAGCAGGGACGTGAGGCGATGCCGTTCCGCGCGCAGCCGCTCGGTTTCCGGCGAAGCGTTCGACAGAATGGCCTCTGATGATGCATTCATGGCCTGCGAAACGGCACGCGCTGCGGGGGCCAAATCGCCCAGATACCGCGCGGTGTCGTCGGTGATTTCCGCGTCGACCCCTGCTTGGGCACGTAGCAGCAGATTGGTCGAAAGTGCGTCGATGGGCTTGGCGACATGTTCGTCGAACAGAAACCAGATCGCCGTCAGAAACCCGACGTTGAGAAAGGCGAATATCAAGAATGCCGTCGTGAATGGCGCCGACGAAATCGCGGGTTCGGCCCGCGACCACCCAAAGGCCAAAGCCACCCCCGCAAGGGCAACCGCCCCCGCAGCCATAAAGCCAAAGAACAGAAATATCCGAAGCCGAAGGGACAGGCGCGCGAGCATGGCTAGGCCTTACAAACCATTGCAAGAATGGGATCTTCTGTGGGCATTTGTTGCCAATCGGCATTGGATACGGTCCCGTCCGCACCAAACACCGCACCATCGATCAGGATCGCCGAACGCGCCGCATCACAATCAAAAAGCATCGGCGCTTGGCTCACGGGGGACCAGCGGCCAAAGAAATAGAGATCGGTAATGCGCTGGGACGGGATGTTCGCGTTTTTGCGCATGGTTGCGACGTCGACCGCCACAAACCGTTTGGTATAGGGCGCGATCTGAGTCCATGGACGGCCCCAGCTTTGCTCTTCGACGGTGGATGCGATTTCGACACCTTCGGGCAGGCTCTCGGCGGTGCGATTAAACCATGTGTATTCGTTGGAAATGGTCATGGCGATCATGCCTGCACCCGCGGCAATGGGCGTGATCCATTTGGGCAACCGGCGGCCAAACGTGATGTTAAGCACCATGACCACGCCGGCACAGGCGATCCCTGCAAAAACGGTTGCGATAAGTTCAATAAACATGGGCTATCCTAACGTGCCTTTGCCGGAACCGGCGGATGATTGCATGGTTTTGACAACCACAAATGCGTCGCGCAGATGGCTGCGCTCAAAGTCTGAGAGATCGGATGGATCAAGGTAGTTGTCCGGAAGCTGGCCACGCTTTATCCGTGCGGCCTGATGTTCCAGTCGCGTCATCGCGATAAGGTCATAGGCATTCAACAGATCGCCTCCGCCGGATTTTGACAGCAACCGACGTTTTACGGCGCCCTCAAGGCGCGCTCGAGTCGACACCTGTGTCAATTTCCCCTCAAGCGCATAGATGCGGCCCAGATCAACAACGGGCACAACCCCGTTGTGTTTAAGGTCCAGCTGGTTGCGGTGATCCCCCGAACGGATCGTCGCCAAACCGCGCAGCATCCCAAGAGGCGGGTGATGTTTCAGGGAATTCGAAATCATATGCGCCACAAAAATCGAGTTCTTTGACGCGGCGGCGAGGGTGTCTTGGTGCAGCCCTTCGAACAGGGTCTCGTCGCCACCGATGGCCCGCAGGTCAAACATAACCGAGGCAAGCATCTGGGCCTCGTGGTCGGGGGTTGCGATCCAGTCACGGAAATAATCCCGCCACACGGACAGGGGCTGACACCAACGCGGGTTGGTCGCCATCATATTGCCGGGGCAATAGACATAACCACAGGTGGCAAGCCCATCGCAGACAAATGCGGCGAGGGAAGCAAAGTAAGGCATATCGGTCGGTTTCGCCGCGTCCGACAGGATCAGGCAATTGTCTTGATCCGAGACGCCGGTTTGTTCCTGCCGACCCTGACTGCCGCAGGCCAGCCAGACATAGGGCACGGGCGGTTTGCCCAGCGTTTCCTCGGCCAACGCCAGCAAACGACGTGTCGCGGTGTCGGCGATATCGGTGATCAGCCGCGTGACGACCTCGTGCCGGTTGCCCGCATCCACCAGCTGAACCAGTAGTTGCGGGATTTCGTCGGTGACATGGGACATCTGTTCGGCGCTGTCGGCCTTGGCAATACGTCCCACCAGATCGGCCGAGGTCACATCAAGCGCCCGCGTCAGATCGGTCTTGGTGATGATGCCAACAAGTGCGCCGTTGTCCAAAATCGGAATGCTGCCCACGGCCTGTTCGACCATCAAATGCAAGGCGTCGGTGATAAGCTCACTCGGCGAGAGCGTCAGGACGTCGGTGGTCATGATATCCGCGATCTGGTCCGC
This sequence comes from uncultured Halocynthiibacter sp., assembly GCA_947503035.1. Classification (GTDB taxonomy): domain Bacteria; phylum Pseudomonadota; class Alphaproteobacteria; order Rhodobacterales; family Rhodobacteraceae; genus CANNCD01. The sequence continues at coordinate 224,268 of CANNCD010000003.1, read as the reverse complement.
GGTGTCTTTGCCATCGACAATCACGCGGCTGTTCATATCACGCAGGGTCACGAGACCTTTGAAGTCCGCGCCATCTGTGATGCAAATCGTTGAGATCCGGCGATCATGCATAAGACGCGCGGCGTCGCGGATTGACGTATCTGAGGTGCAAGTGACGGCGGGCGTGGTCATCCAACGTTCAACGGGGGTGGTTGTCGGATCCGTTTGCGCCGGTGCGGTCGGGCGGCGGCGATCAAAGAATTTCGCGACCGAGCTATGCGCCTTAATCAGCGCGTAGAACTGAATTCTGGGAACCGCGATCAAGGTCACTTTGGACACGGCTTTGGCGGTGCGGGTTGTTGTTTCGTCGCGCAGCAAGGCGCGTTCGCCAAAGGAATTGCGCGGACCAAGAAGCGAGAGCTGAACGCCGATCTCGTCGGTGATCTCAACCTCGCCAGCGGCGATGATATAAAGATGGGTTGCCGTGTCCCCAACGGAATAAACAACATCCTCGGCAGGGAATTCGAGCGCCTGACAGGCCTGTGCCAGTGCCGTCAAATCATGTTCCGGCAAACTGTCGTAGGGATGCACAGATGCGATGAACTGGGTCAGATTAAGAGGAAGAGACATCACTTGGCCCCTTTGGCACATGTCCTGTTTATGGGCAAAACAGGATGAAATTTCGTAAGTCTAGGGTAGAACACCGCCATCAAGAATGACAGCGGTGTTCCGGATTATTTAGTGATCGTCGACGGCTGCGCCGGCGCCACGTGGGATACGAACGCTTTGGACCAAGTCTTTGATCTCTTGCGGTGTTTCCTTTGTCATGTTGGACACAACATAGGCCACGATAAAGTTCACCATTGCACCGATTGCGCCAAAGGATGTGGATTTAATCGGACCAAGCAGAGGATCAGCATCTGTGAAGCTGTTCGTGTCTGGAATGAAGAACCAACCCTTGTGCAAGAAGATGTAGAGCAATGTCACTGTTAGACCTGCCAACATACCTGCAACCGCGCCCGAGTTGTTGATGCGTGTCGAGAAGATACCCATCATCAGCGCTGGGAAGATCGAAGCCGCCGCAAGACCAAAGGCCAAGGCCACGGTTTGCGCCGCAAAGCCTGGTGGGTTCAGACCCAACAGAACCGCCACGACAATCGCTGCTGCCATGGAAAGACGCGCTGCGAGCAACTCGTTCTTTTCAGACATGTTTGGTGTCAGTTGACCTTTTAGAAGATCGTGAGACACAGCAGACGAAATCGCAAGCAAAAGACCAGCGGCAGTCGATAGAGCAGCCGCAAGACCGCCCGCAGCAACCAGACCGATCACCCAACCTGGAAGGTTCGCGATTTCAGGGTTCGCAAGAACCAAGATGTCACGGTTGAACTTTGTCAGTTCGTTACCTTCCCAGCCGTTTGCTTCGGCTTTGGCTTGTAGATCAGCATTTTGGTCGTTGTAGTACTGGATCTTGCCGTCGCCGTTCTTGTCTTCCCAGTCAAGAAGACCGGTTTTCTGCCACGTTTGCATCCAAGCGTACTCAGGCTCGTTTTCGATTTGCTCAACGCTTACCGCTTCGGCATTCGTGCCGTTTGGCCACATCAGATCAGAGATGTTCAGACGCGCCATCGCACCAACCGCAGGGGCTGTTAGGTAAAGAAGCGCGATGAAAACAAGTGTCCAACCCGCAGACCAACGTGCGTCAGATACTTTTGGAACAGTAAAGAAGCGCATGATGACGTGGGGCAGGCCAGCTGTACCAATCATGAGGGACAGTGTGAACAGAACCATGTTGATGGTGGAACCGTGCGCGGCTGTGTACTCTTTAAAGCCAAGATCGGTTACGATTTGGTCAAGCTTTACAAGCAGAGATTCACCAGATGCTGTGTGCTCACCAAAGAGACCAAGCGCTGGGATCGGGTTGCCTGTTAGCTGCAACGAGATGAAGACCGCAGGGATGGTGTAAGCGGTGATCAACACGCAGTACTGCGCAACTTGGGTGTATGTCACACCTTTCATACCACCGAAAACGGCGTAGGCGAACACCACACAAGAGCCAAGAAGAAGACCCCAGAAGGCGTCGATTTCAAGGAAGCGACCAAAGGCGATACCAACACCCTGCATCTGACCGATAACATAGGTAATGGACGCCACCAAAAGACAGATCACAGCCACCAGACGTGCAGTCGGTGAATAGAAGCGATCGCCGATGAACTCGGACACAGTGAACTTGCCGAACTTACGAAGGTAAGGCGCAAGCAAAAGAGCCAGAAGAACATAACCGCCGGTCCAACCCATCAAGAACGAAGAGTTGTCATAGCCGGTAAAGGCAATCAAGCCCGCCATCGAGATGAAGGACGCCGCAGACATCCAGTCCGCCGCCGTTGCCATACCGTTGGTGATGGGGTGAACGCCGCGACCCGCAGCGTAGAATTCAGCGGTCGAACCCGCACGGGCCCAGATCGCGATGCCGATATAGAGCGCAAAGGACGCGCCTACAAACAGCAGGTTGAGTGTAAATTGATCCATCGTTTTATTCCTCGTCTACGCCGTGTTCACGATCCAAGGTGTTCATGCGCCACGCGTAGAAGAAAATCAGCGCGAGGAAACACAGGATCGACCCTTGCTGGGCGAACCAAAAGCCAAGATCAGTACCGCCAACCTTAATACCGGCCAGCATCGGGCGCAGGATGATCCCGAACCCGAAAGAGACCAGCGCCCAGATTACGAGGCTGATCTTGATAAGACGCATATTGGCGGACCAATACGCGTTGTTGTCATCATTTTGGGACATGGATAGGCCCCTCCTTCCTTTTCCAACCGACCCTTTTGGGGTCTGTTATTGTGAGCGTTATGCGGTGACCTTGGTCACCAAGTGGCTCAGATTAGAAGCGATCTCCTCAATCGCTCCCATTGCATCGATGCGCGACAGCGCACCGGAGCGTTCGTAATAGGCAATGAGCGGCGCGGTCTGGGCGTGATACGCCTCGAGCCGCTGACCAACCGTTGCCGCATTGTCATCCGCACGGCGTTTCATGTCGCTGGACCCGCATTTGTCACAGGTGCCCGCCGTCGCCGTGGGTTTGAATGTGTCGTGATAGCCTTCGCCGCAGGTGCCACAGGTGAAACGACCGGAAATCCGTTCGACCATCGCCGCATCGTCGACATCCATGCTGATGGCGGTGTTGACGGATTGACCACGGTCTTGGAGCAGCGCGCCAAGGGCGTCTGCCTGCACAGTGGTGCGTGGAAAACCGTCCAAGATCACACCCTTGGCGCAATCTGGTTCCGCCAAACGGTCGCGAAGAATGGCGATCACGATGTCATCGCTTACCAGACCGCCGGCCTCCATCACCGCCTTGGCGGCTTTGCCTGCGTCGGTCCCTGCCGCCACCGCTTGGCGCAGCAGATCACCGGTCGACAATTGCACAAGCCCGAATTCCTCTTCGAGCATTCGCGCCTGTGTCCCTTTGCCTGCCCCAGGGGGGCCAAGCAAAATCAGGACGGGTGCAGCGGTTGTTGTTGCGCCGTCCATTACGCGTCCGCCTTGTTCATGCGGTTGGCAATCAGATCATCGACCACCGATGGATCAGCAAGCGTAGAGGTATCCCCAAGCGCACCAAAATCATCCTCGGCGATCTTGCGCAGAATGCGGCGCATGATCTTGCCCGAACGGGTCTTGGGCAGGCCGGGTGCCCATTGAATGAGGTCCGGTTTGGCAATCGGGCCAATCTCGGTCCGCACCCACGTCTCGAGCTCTTTGCGCAGGGCGTCGGTTGGCTCTTGGCCGTTCATCAAGGTCACATAGGCATAGATCCCTTGCCCCTTAACGTCATGCGGATACCCGACCACGGCGCTTTCGGCCACTTTGGCATGGGCGACAAGCGCGCTTTCGACCTCGGCGGTGCCCATGCGGTGACCGGAAACGTTGATCACGTCATCGACGCGGCCCGTGATCCAGTAATCACCATCTTCGTCGCGGCGACAGCCATCACCAGAGAAGTAGTAGCCCTTGTAGTCGCTGAAATAGGTCTTCTCAAAGCGTTCATGATCGCCCCAAACCGTGCGCATCTGACCGGGCCAGCTGTCTTTCATACAGAGAACGCCATCGACGCCATTGCCTTCGATGATCTCACCGCTGGTGGGTTCAAGAACGACAGGCTGCACGCCAAAGAAGGGCTGCTGTGCGGACCCCGGTTTAAGGTCGGTTGCCCCCGGAAGAGGGGTCAACATGTGCCCGCCGGTTTCGGTCTGCCAGAAGGTGTCGACGATGGGGCAGCGGCCCTTGCCGACAACGTCATTGTACCAATTCCATGCCTCTGGATTGATCGGTTCGCCAACGGAGCCCAAGATACGCAGATCAGACAGATCGTATTTCTCGACCCATTCGTTGCCGGCCCCCATCAAGGCGCGGATCGCGGTTGGGGCGGTGTAGAATTGATTGACCTTGTGCTTTTCGCAGACTTCCCAGAAACGGCCTGCGTCTGGATATGTTGGTACGCCTTCGAACATGATGGTCGTCGCGCCATTGGCCAGTGGGCCATAGACGATATAGCTGTGGCCTGTGACCCAACCCACGTCGGCGGTACACCAGAACACATCGCCATCATTGTAATCGAACACGTATTCATGCGTCATAGAGGCATAAACCATGTAGCCGCCGGTCGTGTGCACAACGCCTTTGGGCTGGCCGGTGGAACCAGAGGTATAGAGAACAAACAGCGGGTCCTCGGCGTTCATCTCTTCGGGTGGGCAATCGGCAGAGGCGGTGATCGCCAGCGCGTTGTAATCGTGGTCGCGGTCTGACCATGCGGTCGCACCGCCGGTGCGTTTCACCACAAGGCACTGCACCTCGTCTTTGCACTGCGTGAGCGCGGTGTCGGTGTTGGATTTCAAAGGGGTTTCGCGGCCGCCACGTGGGGCAAAGTCCGCCGTGATCACAAGCTTCGCGTCACAGCCGTTGATCCGCGCGCCCAAGGCATCGGGGGAAAATCCAGCGAAAACGATGGAGTGGATCGCGCCGATCCGCGCGCAGGCCAGCATCGCATAGGCGGCCTCGGGGATCATAGGAAGATAAATGACAACGCGGTCGCCTTTGCGCACACCAAGGTCCTTAAGGATGTTTGCCATTTTGCTGACGGACCGGTGCAGGTCATTATAGGTAATATGCAGCGGGGCTTGCTTGCTTGTATCGTCAGGTTCCCAGATGATCGCGGTCTGGTCGCCGCGGGTCTCAAGATGACGATCAATGCAGTTTGCAGAGGCGTTCAATGTGCCGTCTTCGAACCAACGAATGTCAATGTTGCCGGGCTCAAAGGATGTGTTTTTCACCTTGGTAAACGGCTTCATCCAATCGATGCGCTGTCCATGTTCCTCCCAGAACTTGTCCGGATTTGAAACGGACTGGGCATACATCGACGCATAGGCGTCAGCGGTTATCTTGGGGGCCTTGGTCCGCTTTTCAGCTGGCCCTGTTGCAAATTGATTGTCGTCAAGCGTCACTTGTTTTCTCCCTTATGCTGCAAGTGAAAACGATCGTCGGCCGTTCTCCAAATACTGCGGGTTTCATCTTAGAAACCGCTTTTGAATAAAAGAAGGTCGCAGGGCGAATTTTTTAACAACTTTGTAAATTATTGTGAATTCCAAGGTATTACAGATGTTAATTTATTTACAAAGCAAGAACTTCCCAGCGTTTACGTGGGGTTATACATCATGGGAAAATTTGCAAATTTCCCTTTATTGTTTGGCCGAAAGCAAAAAATGTTAACGGCTCAATTTTCTGCATTGCGTCAAAGCGTCGCGACCCGTTCCGCAGGTCTGTGAACTGCTTTAGGCAATAGAGGTTCATTCCAAAAAGAACGGGAACGGGACAACCCAATGCGCAGGGTCGCAAGCCTGTGGCGCATCCAGTGGATTTCTATTGTCGAAAACCCAGCGCACGAAAAACATCACAGCGGCCGGCCTTGCGTTGGGTGGCATCGCGTCCATTGGATAAATGTCGGAACGTCAAGACTGCGGATTAAATGCTGTTATCAATGTGACTTCGGACCTATGGTTTACACGAGTGTTTTTCGAGTGTCACAATGATTGAACAAACTTACATATATGATTTCGCGTCCGAGCTCAGCACCGCCGCAAACGGCAGTTCGTTGAAACTGGCAAGCGACCGACGTGTCGCCGCGACCCCACCGTTTTTAGAGGCGCGTGCGCGCTTTCCTGATGTGACCGCCAAATCTCTTCGGGCGGTGTCCGAAATTGTCGGTGCGCGTTTTTATGTCCCGCCGTCCATGTTGGCTCGGATCTTGCGCGAAGCCGACCCCGTGGCAACGGTCGGTGCGAACGCGGTACGATTTGAAGGGTTCTCGGCCTGTTGCAGCGCATATATTCGGCTTGATCTCGACAATGATGCGCTGGAAACACAACAACGTCGCAACGGTACGACAAATGTCGATTTTGGCCCCGAGTTGCGTGGTGCATTGTCGGCGGTGGCGGGCGCGTGATCCAGAGGTGACGGACCCCGCGATTGTCGCTGTGTTCGAGCCGTCACATTCACCGGTCCCAGATTGCGGTGTGCCTGCTGCGATGGACCTGCAGGTGGGGCGAAAAAGTTCGCGCGAAGGCGACTATCATTGGATCGACGTCAAAGTACCGGTGACGCCGGTGAACCAGACACCATCCCACGCGTTGCCCGCCCTGTTTTGCCGTCCTCATACACGACATTACGACACAACCTGTTGTGGTGTGACCTTTTCGGATATCGCGTGGGCGTCATTGACACGCCCCGCAGATCCCGAACCGTTCTTTCGGTGCGGCCTGCTTGGCCAGTATGCCTATTAGAAACTTGCCGATAACCACACGCGCGCGTTTCTTGAGCCGTTTTTTCGCTCGGGCCCATCGGTTGGGCCGCTTGGCGCGGGTTTGTTGGCGTTTTACATGGCCAGCGAGGACAATTCGGTGACGTCGCTCGCGATTGAGGCGGCCGCCGCAGTTGCGAGCGAAGGGCGCCTGTCAGAAAACACATTCACCAAGGCCTTGCGCAAGTTCCTGATGGTCCACACGCTGCCGACCCGACGATGGACAAAGGCGCTCAAGGGCATGGCCGAACTGGGTGCGGGTGCCTTTGCTCGAGACGTGATTGTGGGCCTCTTGGATTTTGCACCTGATGAAACGCCGCGCGATATTGGGGGAATGTTAGAGCTGTGTTATGAGCTTCACGTTGCACAAAATACGACGCTCACCGACCCTGCGGCCATTGCATGTTTGCGCTCGATCCCAGGCGGAGGCAAGACGGCACGCTTCTCGAAGAAGCTGCTTTTTTTGGCTTAACAGGTGCGACGAAGTAAAAGACCCTGCGCCAACCTGTCCCTTTGGTCACGGCGTCCCGGATTTGATCTCTTTCCCCCACGGGCAGAGGGCTTCGACCTTTTGGCGGCCAAGGTCGTTCAGTGTATTAATGTTATCGAGGTAAATCTTGTCGGGGTCCGACACATGCGCAAGAACCTTGGTCATCTGATCTTGGCGCAGGAGGTGGATGATTGGATAAGGCGCGCGATTGGTAAAGTGGCTCAGATCATGCGCGTCGACGCCGTCAAATTGATACTGGGGATGGAAAGACGCCAGTTGAAGATGCTCTGTCAGGTCCGCATGTTCCAAAAGCTGTTGAAACCAATCGAGTATATCGAGGTAGTCGTCGAACGCGGTAAGACCATGAGTGAACAAAAGCAAACTTGTGGCCACGTCATGTTCGTTGGCCCCAAGCAAACGTTCGAGCTCTGTTAGAAAAAACGTCTGTAGATCGGCGTCATCGGTGGCATCACAGATGGCGTAATGCACTTGGTCACGGGTAATGACGCTCGCGGCAAAGGGGCACAGGTTCAATCCGACAACCATGTCATCCAGCCATCGACGGGTGGTTTTCACCACGTCTTGATGCGCCACCGAGAGTGCATTGAGGTCAAACATGTTGATGCCATGGATCCTTTTGGGTTTGACCCTATAAATCACATCTCCCCCAAAGTTCCAACGTGTTTGCAAAGCATAATCCGCGGTGTCGCGGGTTCATGGTCGCTAGACGGCAAGGCTGTGCATGTGATTTTTCGATCGCGCCTGATCAAGCTGGGCCGCGATGAGCCGTGTCGCAGGCAGGAATTCGGCACGCACCGTCAAACGTTTCGGCATATCAATAATCAAACCAGAAAAGCGCGAGTTCAAATGTTCGATCAGTTGCTCTAGGAGATCGGCGAATGCGGGAAACGCCCGTATCATCGCGCCCTTATCGATCGCGCCTTTGCACATGATGTCATTGATCAACGACGAGATAAATTGGTCTTCTGCGGTCAGGGCAACACCCTTGTGACCGGCAAGCCCGCTCTTTTTTATCCTCTCGACATAGGCCGATGTGGCAACCGCATTCTGCACATAGCCTGTCGAAAACCTTGAGATCGCAGAGGCGCCAATGCCAATAAGCGTTTCGCAGGGGTCATCCGTATAGCCTTGGAAATTTCGTACCATGGTGCCCGCTTTTGCGGCTTTGGTCAGGCTATCCGATGGCAAGGCAAAGTGATCAATGCCAAGGGCCGCATAGCCCGCACCGGTCAATCGGTCCTTGGCCAGCGTAGCCAAGAGATACCGTTTTTCGGGGTCTGGTAACGCGTCTTCGGGGATCATCACCTGTCGTTTTGCAACATGCGGCACATGGGCATAGCCATAGAGCGCAAGCCGGTCGGGCCGCAAGGAAACGACGCGATCAAGGCTGTCCATGATGCTCTTTGGGGTCTGAAATGGCAGGCCGTACAGAACATCGATATTCAAACTTTGGACGCCATTCCGTCGTAGGGTCTCGACAACATCCCGCGTCTGCTCAAAACTTTGCTCGCGCCCGATGGCGACTTGGACGCGCTTGTCAAAATCCTGCACCCCGACGCTGGCGCGTGTCATTTTATACGCGGCCAGCACCGCCAAAACGTCGTCGCTTGCTTCGGTTGGGTCAATTTCAACCGAGAATTCGAAATCATTCGTGTGGGCGAAACGGTCGAAAATCCGGCTCAACAGGCGCCGCATAAGCGCTGCACTCAGAAGCGTGGGGGTGCCGCCGCCAAGATGAAGACGCCGCATTTTGACCCCATGGGGGAGGGCGGCGCGATAGGCGTCGATCTCATGCAGGAGAACCTCGACATAGGACTGAACTGGGCTAAGGGTTGACGTGCCTTGGGTGCGACAGGCGCAGAACCAACACAGGCGGCGACAGAAAGGAATGTGAACATAGAGGGAAATACCCTCATCCGCGCCAACCAACGCCAGCCAGTCACGTTGAAACGCGGCGCCGACCTCGGGGGCAAATCTATTCGCCGGAGGGTAACTCGTATAGCGCGGCACCTTTGCGTCAAAAAGTCCGTGATTTCGAAGAATGCTTGTATGATCCATGCGCTGCACGATAAGGTCGTCCGACGCCAACAACCTTGACCCAGATCAAACTCTATGAATTTTGTATTTAACGAACGAGATGGGTGCTCAAAGTGCCCGATCCGGCATCGCGCGGTCTGTGCGCGCTGTGATGAGGATGAGCTTGCAATTCTCGAAGGGATGAAGTCGTACAGAACCTTTGAACAGGGCGAGACGATCATTTGGCGCGGTGACGATCTGCATCACATTTCGTCTGTGGTCGCCGGAAGCGCATCCCTTTCTCGGACATTGGAAGACGGGCGCACCCAGGTTGTCGGATTACTGTTGCCGTCCGATTTTATCGGCAGTCCAGGCCGCAAAGCGGTCGAGTTTGACGTGACGGCCATCACGGATGTGACCCTGTGCCGGTTCGAACGCAAAGCCTTTGAACGGCTTGTGTCTGATGTGCCGCATATTTCGCAACGCGTGATGGAAATGGCGCTGGATGAGCTCAGCGCGGCGCGTGAATGGATGGTGTTGTTGGGCCGCAAAACCGCCCGTGAAAAGATTGCAACCTTCATCGAAATGGTGGTCAGACGCGACACCGCACCCATTCACCAAGACCAACATCACACCCTGCCATTCACCCGCGAAGAGATCGCGAATTTTCTGGGTTTGACTCTCGAAACGGTCAGCCGGCAACTGTCGTTGTTGAAAAAAGATGGGGTTCTGGCCTTTGTGGGGCGGCGGGAATTCACCATTCTTGATCTTGCAGCATTGCGCGACGCCACAGGTGACGATGCAGACGGAAGCGTGATCGTCTGACGAACTTGACCTAGATCAAAGATACATCTGAAAACGTGCGTTAAGTCCTTTTTGCATGCGGGTTTGGGATTCCTGATTTCCGCAATTCGCAGAAAGAAGGACGCACGCGATGGAAATACTTAAGCTAGTGGTACTGGGCCTGATCACCTTGATCGCGGCCTATGCAGCAGATCAGGGGCTGGACATTGCGTTTCGGGTGCATGGCTTCATTGTCCTGCTGGTTGCGGCGGGTTTGTTCATCCACGGACTGCGCCATTTCGGCGAGCCAAAGCCAAGCGTTGTCGCGACCGATTACAACGACGCCCCCGTCCGCGCAGGGGTTATCGCCACCGCGTTTTGGGGCATCGCCGGTCTGGCCGTCGGTGTTCTTATCGCGTTTCAGCTGGCCTTCCCCGCATTGAATTTTGACTGGGCGCAACCTTTTGCGAACTTTGGACGCCTCCGTCCGCTTCATACTTCGGCCGTCATTTTTGCCTTTGGGGGCAATGCGTTGATCGCGTCATCGATCTATATTGTCCAACGCACCAGCCGCACCCGTTTGTTCGGTGGCAACCTCGTTTGGTTCGTCTTCTGGGGCTATCAGCTTTTCATCGTTTTGGCGGCCACGGGCTATGTTCTGGGCGCGACCCAATCCAAAGAATACGCCGAGCCCGAATGGTACGTCGACATTTGGCTGACCCTCGTTTGGGTGACCTATCTGGTGGTGTTTCTGGGCACGATCATCAAACGCAAAGAACGTCATATTTACGTGGCGAACTGGTTCTTCTTGGCTTTTATCGTGACTGTGGCGATGCTCCATGTGGTGAACAACCTTGCCGTGCCCGTCAGCATCTGGGGAAGCAAATCCGTACAGCTGTTCTCGGGTGTCCAAGACGCCATGACCCAGTGGTGGTACGGGCATAATGCGGTGGGGTTCTTTCTGACCGCCGGCTTCCTTGGCATGATGTACTACTATGTGCCGAAACAGGCGAACCGTCCTGTTTACTCCTACAAACTGTCTATCGTGCACTTTTGGGCCCTGATTTTCCTTTATATCTGGGCCGGTCCGCACCACCTGCATTACACTGCGCTTCCTGATTGGGCGTCGACGCTTGGTATGGTGTTTTCGATCATCCTTTGGATGCCCAGCTGGGCGGGTATGATGAATGGTTTGATGACGCTGAATGGCGCGTGGGACAAGATCCGCACCGATCCGATCATCCGCTTCCTTGTTGCCAGCCTCGCCTTTTACGGCATGTCCACCTTTGAGGGACCAATGATGTCGATCCGCGCCGTTAACAGCCTGTCGCATTACACCGATTGGACCGTGGGGCACGTGCATTCCGGCGCGCTTGGTTGGAACGGGATGATCATCTTTGCGATGATTTATTTCCTGACACCGCGCCTTTGGAACCGCGGGGCGATGTATTCCACCGCGGCGATGAACTGGCACTTTTGGCTCGCGATGATTGGCATTGTTCTCTACGCGGCGTCCATGTGGGTCAGCGGCATCATGGAGGGTCTGATGTGGCGCGAGGTCGACGACCAAGGGTTCCTCGTCAACAGCTTTGCCGACACCGTCAGCGCAAAATTCCCCATGTATGTGGTGCGCGGATTGGGGGGTGTCCTGTACCTCGGCGGGGCCTCGATCATGGTCTGGAACATGTGGATGACCATTCGCGGTCACGCCCCCGTCACCCAGCCCGTTTCTCAAATGACCGTTCCGGCCGAATAAGGAGCAGGACACATGGCACTTATTGACAAACACGTCATCCTTGAACGCAGCCCAACCTTGCTGCTCGCCTTTTCTCTTACTGTTGTTACCATCGGTGGCATCGTGGAAATCGCGCCTCTGTTTTGGCTCGAGAATACAATCGAAGAGGTCGAAGGCATGCGCCCCTATAGCCCGCTGGAATTGGCGGGGCGCGATATCTACATCCGCGAGGGGTGTTATGTCTGCCACAGCCAGATGATCCGCCCGATGCGCGATGAGGTCGAACGGTATGGGCATTATTCGCTGGCGGCCGAGTCCATGTACGACCACCCGTTCCAGTGGGGGTCCAAACGCACGGGGCCCGATTTGGCGCGGGTCGGTGGGCGTTACTCCGATGATTGGCATCTTGTCCATCTGATCGATCCGCAATCCGTCGTCCCCGAAAGCATCATGCCATCCTATGCCTTCTTGATGGATGCCACCCTTGAGGGCGACCACATCGGGGATTTGATGGAAACCCATCGCTTTGTCGGCGTGCCCTATGGCGACGATCAGATCGACAATGCCTATGGCGATTTTTACGCCCAGGCCGACCCTGATGCCGACTGGGATGACATGGTCGAGCGATACCCCGGCGCGGTGGTTGGCAACTTTGACGGACAGTCAAAGCTGACCGAGATGGACGCGCTGATTGCCTACCTTCAGATGATGGGAACGCTGGTTGATTTCTCGACCTTTGTGCCCGACGACAGCCGTTAAGGAGACGACGATGGACACCTATTCAATCCTCAGAGAATTCGCAGATAGCTGGTTCTTGATCGCGATGTTCGCGTTTTTCCTTGGCGCTTTGATCTTTGCCTTTTGGCCATCGCAGAAATCCGCACGGGACGATGCGGCGTCGATCCCGCTGCGGGACGAAACCGCAGCCTGTGACAACAAATGCGCAGACTGTGTCTGCAAAACCGTTTTTGATTTGGAGCGCCGCAATGGATGAACCGCGCGTTGACGAACTGACCGGTCGCGAGACCATGGGACACGAATTCGATGGTATCGAAGAACTCAATACCCCGATGCCGCGCTGGTGGCTCTGGACCTTTTATCTGACGATTATTTGGGGGGTCGGCTATACGATTGCCTTTCCCGCGTGGCCGATGATTTCGGGGGCGACCAAGGGGCTTTTGGGCTATTCGACCCGTGGCGAAGTGACCGCCGATATTGCGGCGCATGAGACGGCCAACGCAGAACTGGTTGCGGATTTGAACGCTGTGGACCTTGCGGGGTTTGATCCGCAATCTGACTTGCACCGCTATGCAGTCGCGCGCGGCTCATCCGTGTTTCGTGCGCAGTGTAGCCAGTGCCACGGGTCCGGTGCGGCTGGGGCCGTTGGCTATCCGAACCTGTTGGATAACGATTGGCTTTGGGGTGGCACATTGGCCGAGATCGATTATTCCGTGCGCCACGGCATCCGCAACGAGACCGACTTTGACGCACGATTTTCGCAGATGCCCGCCTTTGGTGACATCCTTGAGGAAAGCGAAATCGCGACCTTGGCCAGTTTTCTGCCCACCCTTGCCGATGCGGACTGGGACAGCGCGGGGGGCGTGTTGTTTACGGACAATTGTACCTCTTGCCATGGTGACACGGGACAGGGCGACCGAAGCCTTGGCGCGCCCAATCTTGCCGATGCCATTTGGCTTTATGGTGGTGATGTTGACAGCCTGACCACCTCCATTGCCGAGGCGCGTTTTGGGGTTATGCCCGCATGGGGCCAACGTCTGAGTGAAGAAGACATCCGCGCCGTTGCCACCTATGTCCATAGCCTTGGTGGCGGGGAATAGGACATTGATGAAACTTGATCTGCGTCAAGGTTCCGCCCCCGCCCGCCTTCTATGGTGACCAAGAACCATAGGCGGCGAACATGACACCAGAACCCGAAAACCTCTACGCGGCGCGTGAACCGATCTTTCCCAAACGGGTCAAGGGTACATTTCGCAACCTGAAATGGGCCATCATGGCCGTCACCCTTGGCATCTATTATTTGGTGCCGTGGCTGCGGTGGGATCGGGGCCCGAACCTGCCGGATCAGGCGGTTCTGGTCGATCTGGCCCATCGGCGGTTCTATTTCCTTTGGATCGAAATTTGGCCGCACGAGTTTTACTTCGTCGCGGGTCTGTTGATCATGGCGGGCTTGGGGTTGTTTCTGTTCACCTCGGCCTTGGGACGGGTTTGGTGCGGCTATACCTGCCCACAGACGGTCTGGACCGATCTTTTCATCCTTGTGGAGCGCTGGATCGAGGGCGACCGCAACGCGCGCATTCGTCTGCACCGCGCGAAATGGAGCCTACGCAAAGGGGGGCTTCGGCTTTTGAAATGGACGGCTTGGGCCGTGATCGGGGTCGCGACCGGTGGGGCGTGGGTGTTTTACTTTGCCGATGCGCCGACCTTGGCAAACCAATTCCTGACCCTCTCTGCCCCCACCGTCGCATGGGCCACCGTCGCCGTTTTGACGACCACAACCGTTGTTTTGGGTGGGTTCATGCGCGAACAGGTGTGCATTTACATGTGCCCGTGGCCGCGCATTCAGGGCGCCATGATGGACGACAGCACCCTGACCGTGGCCTATCGCGATTGGCGCGGTGAGCCGCGCGGCAAGGCCCGCGATGAAACCGCCGGCGATTGCGTGGATTGCAACGCCTGTGTCGCGGTCTGTCCGATGGGTATCGATATCCGCGATGGCCAACAGATGGAGTGCATCACCTGTGCGCTGTGTATTGATGCCTGTGACGACATCATGGGGAAACTTGGCCGCGAACGCGGGTTGATCGACTATCTCGCCCTGTCCGACGCCCCAAAAGAAGAGGCAGGCGCGCCGCCCCGCGCGATCTGGAAACATATCCTGCGCCCGCGCACGATCCTTTATTCAATTATCTGGACCGGTTTCGGGATTGCGATGATCTATGCCTTGTTCATCCGCCCCGAGATCGAAATGACCGTCGCGCCGATCCGCAACCCGACCTTTGTTGTTTTGTCGGATGGCGCGATCCGGAACACCTATGAACTGCGGCTGCGCAACAAACACGGCGAGCCGCGCCAGTTCGGTGTCCATGTGTCGGGCAACCCCGTGCTTGGGCTTTTGATCGAAGGGACCGCCAACACCACGATCGAGGTTCCAGCGGACGCCACACATAAATTGCGGGTCTATGCCGTCACACCCGCAGGGGCCGAGATTTCAACAACAGACGAAACGCCCATCCGGTTCTGGATCGAAGATCTTGAGAGCGGTGAGCGTGCCTCTGTGAACACAGTATTCAACGGAAGGGGAGATCAATGATGACGGAACTCAAGGGGAAACATGTGGCGGCGATGTTCGTGTCGGGCTTTGCCATCATCATCTCGGTGAACCTGACCCTTGCGTGGAATGCGGTCCAGACCTTTCCAGGGCTTGAGGTCAAGAATTCCTATGTTGCCAGTCAAAGCTTTGATGCGGATCGCACCGCGCAATTGGCCTTGGGATGGGATGTACGGGCCTATCTTCGGGGTGATCAGCTTGTGCTTGAAATCGCAAAGGACGGCGCACCGGTTTCGCCCGAAATTGTCAGCGCGATTTTTAGTCGGGCGACCTCGGTCAGTGTGGATCAAACGCCAGAGTTCACATTTGACGGCACCACATTTACGGCGCCTGTCGTCGCGGGGACAGGCAACTGGAACCTGCGCCTTGTGGCGCGCGCCGCCGATGGAACCCTGTTTCGCCAACGCATCATTGTGGCGGATGCGAAATGATCGTCGCCTGTCCCGCCTGTGTCGCGGCGCCTGTGCCGGCTGAACCTGTGCCCGCTGAAACGGCGGTTCAGCTCTCGGTGCCATCCGTGCGCTGCGCAGCCTGTATCAGCACAATCGAAACCCATCTGTCACAGGTCCAAGGGGTGGTGTCCGCCCGCGTGAACCTGACCCAGAAACGGGTGCAGATCGTGACGGATGAACCTGCAACGCAGATGGTCGCCGCCCTTAAAGAGGTCGGATTTGACGCCTATCCGCTTGATGCGCGGGCCTTGGTTGGGGATGTGGATGCCGAGGGGCGCGACCTGCTTTTGCGGATGGGGGTGGCGGGGTTTGCGATGATGAACGTGATGCTCTTGTCGGTGGCGGTCTGGTCTGGGGCGTCGGGTGCCACGCGGGATTTATTCCACCTGATTTCGGCGTCCATCGCGCTTCCGATGGTGCTTTATGCGGCGCAACCGTTTTTCAAAAACGCCATATCCGCCCTCCGAGTTGGTCGCCTCAATATGGATGTTCCGATCTCACTGGCGATCATCCTTGCGGGGGGCATGTCGCTGTTTGAAACCTTGATGGGCGGCGCGCATGCCTATTTCGACGCGGCGCTGTCGCTGACCTTTTTCCTGTTGATCGGTCGATACCTTGAACATCGCACGCGATCAGCGGCACATTCCGCAGCCAAAGAGCTTGCCGCACTTGAGGCCCATACAGCCGAGCGTAAAACCGAAACCGGCACCGAGGTCGTGGCGATTGACGCGTTGAATGTCGGGGACATCGTGCATGTGTCCAGCGGCATGCGCGTGCCCGCCGATGGGACATTGATCACGCCCAACGGCGTGACCGACCGGTCATTGCTGACGGGCGAAAGCGAGCCGGTCTCCCATGCCGCGTTTGATCTGCTTCATGCCGGTGAAATCAATCTGGCCGGACCGATTGAGGTCAAGGTTTCCGCCATTGGCCAAGACACCCGTCTGCACCAAATTGCGCAAATGGTTGAGGTCGCCGAAAATGCGCGCAACCGGTATACATCGCTCGCGGATCGGGCGGCCCAGATCTATGCCCCTGCGGTGCATCTGTTGGCGCTGGCGACCTTTGTCGGGTGGTATGTCTGGTCTGGGGAGGTGCGCCATGCGTTGAACATCGCGATTGCCGTTTTGATCATCACTTGCCCCTGCGCCCTTGGTTTGGCTGTGCCCGCTGTGTCGACCGCCGCGATCAGTCGGCTTTATCGGTTGGGGTTTTTGGTGAAATCGGGCACGGCGCTCGAACGGCTGGCCGAGGTCAAAACCATCGTGTTGGACAAAACCGGCACACTCACCAGCCCCGATTTCAACTTTGACCTCAGCGCCTTTGCGCCAGACGATCTCTGCATTGCCAAGGCGCTTGCACAGTCAAGCGCGCATCCGTTGTCGCGGGCGTTACATCAGCATTTGGAGGATCAAACCGCCACAGAGTTAACCGACATTCAGGAGGTACCGGGCTCTGGGGTAAGCGCAAAGTGTGACGGGGTCTTCGTTGCCTTGGGCAAGGCCGAGTGGCTCGCACCGAGTGAAAGCGGGTTGTGTTTGAAAATTGGCGACCACGTACAGACATTACCGTTTCAGGAACCCCTTCGCACCGGTGTCTTTGACATGGTGAACGGGTTGCAGGACGCGGGTTTTGAATTGGACATTCTGTCCGGTGATACACTGCCCAAGACACGCAGGCTGGCGGATACTCTTGGTCTGGATCGGTTCCGGTCTGGGGTGTCGCCCGAGGGCAAAAACGCGATCATCACCGATCTTGCGGCCAAGGGCCACGCGCCCTGCATGATCGGGGACGGCCTCAATGACTCGGTCGCGTTGGCCAGCGCACATGCATCCATCGCACCAGGGACGGCGTTGGATGCGGCGCGCAATGCGGCCGATGTGATTGTGATTGATGACACGATGGCGAAAATCCCACAGGTGTTCGCCATCTCGCACAAGGCCGTTTCTTTGTCGCGTCAGAACTTTGGCATCGCAATTGCCTATAACGCGGTCGCCGTTCCTATTGCCATTTTGGGCCATGCCACACCATTGGCGGCGGCCCTTGCGATGTCACTTTCGTCGATCACTGTTCTGATAAACGCCGCTCGCGTAGGATATGGAAAATGAACGTACTTGTCTTTCTGATCCCAATCTCACTTGGCCTCGGAGCATTGGGCATTTTCGCCTTTGTCTGGACCCTGCGATCCAATCAGTATGATGACCCGAGCGGGGACGCTGCGCGTATTCTGGCAGAAGATGAAACATGTCTTTGATCGATATCTCGGCGAGTGTCGAGAGGGATAGGAATAAACGCAAATGACGGTGGATTTGCCCCGTATGTTGGCCTGGCCGTAAGGGACCGGATCATCGTTCGCCGTCGGCGGGATACCCCGGCTCATTGGGGCATTCGATGATCTGGTGTGATCCCAAAATGTCCGGTTTTCGAGACCGGCAAAGCGGCGGATTACATGCTAAGAAAGCGGTCTGGCATGAACGGAAGGTCGGTATCCTCTGGCTTGGCGCCGGCCGACGTCAACATGGCATGAACCTGCCCACGGTGGTGGGTTTGATGGTTGAAGAGGTGCGTTACCAGCATCGTTTTCGGCTTGGTGACATCACGATTTATCGCCCCCGAAAACCAATTCAGGTCTCCCTCGAACCACTCAGGAGACACCTCATGCGCCCAGTCCAATATGCGTGCATCAAAGGCCGTTCTCTCGATACGAAATTGATCCCAACTCTTTATGATGTCCGTAGATTCTGAAATTCCACCCTGTGGTGCGGGCGTCCCCGCGAACCGATTCATCCAAAGCATGTCGCCCCAAAAGATATGAGACATAGTTTTCTGAATAGATCCAAAAAACGCCCCTCGGTCTTTCTCAAGCTCAGACGCTGAGAGGCCATCAGCAGCGTTCAGCAGGCTTTCGTTTTGCCAGAGATTATATCTGGCCATTGTCAGGGTATATTCTTTGTTTGGCATGATATTTCCTTTGATGAACGGATTTTGAAGGGGGCTTCAACAGTCGCATCAAATCAAGGTCAGCATTGTTACGCAAGGCGGGATGTGCGTAACGCACGCTGCGCCGCCTTTACTCATGCTTGTGAACACCCTTTGATTTGGTCCGTTTTAGGTACTGGACATTGCCCGAAAGCCGCGCATCGGAAAAATCCCTGTTCAATAAATCAGGAAGCTCGGCAGCAGAAACAGCGGGCGCATAGAAATACCCCTGCGCGACCCTGAACCCCATACCGTTCAGGAAATTCTTTTGCGAAATGGTTTCAACACCCTCAAGCACTAGAAGAAAATCCATGTCCCGCCCCAGACCCAGCAACGCATCAAGGATCGCCTGATCCGCCGCGGATGTTTCGGCCTCTGAGACGAAGGACTTATCGACCTTCACGGCGGTGATGGGAAGATCCTTCAATTGGGTGATGGATGAATAGCCGGTTCCAAAATCATCGAGAGCAATGTCACAGCCAGCCTCGCCGAGGGTCTCAAGTTGACTCATGGCACAGTTTCTATTTTGGCCAAAAACACAGTTTTCGGTGACTTCAATTGCAAGGCACGATGGTGGAATTCCGTTCTTGTAAAGATGTTCAATCACCCCCGTGGCGAAATCTGGGGCGTTTAAATCGCCATTGGACACATTGATGCCGACGCATTGAAAGGGAAGGTTCGCGGCGTGCCACACCTTCATATCGGCCACGACCTTTTTGAGCATTTCCTGACCCAAGGCGGCGGAGATGTCGTCGTCGTCAAGAAGTTCAGAAAAGGCAGACGCCGTAAGCACCCCGCGCACAGGGTGGTTCCATCTTGCCAAGGCCTCAAAACCGACAACGCGTCCATCATTCATATCAACAAGGGGTTGATAATAAGGTTCAATCTCTGAATTTTCGAGACACGCTTGGAATTCCTCCTTGAGCTGGATGCGTTCCTTAAATTCGAAATAGTGTTGTTCGGTGAATTCAACCAGTGTGCCTGGATTGTTGTTTTTCGCGTCATAGAGAGCAAGGTCGGCATTTCGGAGCAACGTCGTGATATCAACGCCATCTTTTGGAAAGACCGTCGCGCCGCCCGTCAAGGATACCGTCAATACGGTGGTTTGTTCGGAAAACCGTACCTTGAATTTATGGGGGCAGCCAAGCAAGTCTTTGGGGCGCAACCCGTCACTGTCGAGGCCACCAATTGCGACAACAAATTCATCACCCGCCAAACGCGCGACGACTGCCTCTTGTGGTGCGTGGCTCTCTAACAGCCGCGCAAATTCAACCAATGTCGCGTCCCCTGCATGGTGACCATGAAGGTCGTTCACTTCTTTGAAGCAATCCAAATCAAACACATAGATACAAACGGACTTATGTGCCTTGGCGCTTTCCTTAAGCAGGACGTCGACCTTTACATAGAACGACCTGCGGTTATCAATTCCGGTTAAAACATCATGTTCGGCCAAATACTGGGCCTGGGACAAGGCGTCATCCTGCAGACGCAGCGCGCGAAGATGTTTGCGCGCAGGCAAACCGAACGCAACCACGAGCAGCGTCAAAATGAGCGCAACACTCCAATATAGCATTTGTGAGTACAGCCGATATTCGGACCGCAGATCAACCAAGATGCGGATGGCATAGTGGACCTGACCCTGTTCCTCAACCACATGGAAGACTTCGGAAAATGCCCCAGTTTGACCTTCTTCCGAGGTGGGATGCACAACGATCATACTGCCAAAATTCTCAAGAACGGCGCGCATCACCTCGGTATCAAGCGCGAAAGGTTCCGGTGCAACTCTGCGCGTGGGCTCGACGTGGGTATGGGCGTGTCCGTGGCCATGCTCTTCTTCATCATGTGTTGTCGCCTGCGCGACATAGGTTTTTACGATGTCGCCAGCATTATTCACGAAGTCAATTTGATAGATGCTACCGACCGAGAAAACATCGGTTGCGATTTCCTCAAGTGCGGTGCCCTGTGCCAAAATTCCAATATCGGTTGATGTGGTTTGGGCCGAATTTGAGGAGTCATAGGAGAGATGTTGATCAAGATAGTGTGCCCAGTTCATGCCATTTTGCATGGCTGTGCGTTCAAGAGCCCATGTTCTGGTAATATTAATGGCGGCGCCCGCGCACAAGGCGATGACCGCCGCGGCGCAGAGTGCAAAACCTATTATGCGGTGCTTTATCAAAGCACTATCTCCTAATAATTTGGCCCATCCTCGCATGTTGGGAAATTAATTTTAGTGAACACATCTTCAAGCCTGCAATTTTCTGCACGTATTGATACAGAAAATTATGTCCCCCCCCGTTGCATTCTTACGACGGACCAATGTGGGCGGGTGGCCGGAGACAGCGAGAAATTCGTCTCAACACATTGATTCACTAGGGGTCTAGCTCTAGTGTGGAGCAATTAAGAAAGCGTTTTCCACAGGATTAGATCTCTCAATGAGTTTATTAAATTGAGACATAGTTGAGCATCTTTCTGGAGCCAGTTTAGACATTCGTCTGCCCGAGTATGCGCCAGCTGTTCTGAAAAACCCAAGGAGACTGGATGCCAATTGAACATTGGGACTATCTAAGAACCGTTTGTGCCGTTGCTCGGAAAGGTTCGTACCGCAAGGCCGGAGACGAGCTGGGACTGACAAATACGACTGTGTCACGACACATAGAAAAACTCGAGGCCGAGTTAGGCGCCCAACTTTTTGAGCAAAGCGATGGGCGCTGGGAACCCACAGAAGCCGGACAAAAGCTATCGTCATTGACCGAAGGTTTTCAGGCTCAGCTCACCTTTTTTGCCAAGAGTTTCGAAAATCAAAGTGAATTCACAGGGGCGCTGTCCATTTCGACGGTGTCATTCATTGAGAGTTTCTTTCTCTCGCAGCACACCAAAACATGGGCGGATTCAAACCCCGCCGGTGCCCTTAATATTGGTTCCACCAACCGTAATGTTCTGATCGAGATGGGACAGGCCGATGTGGCGTTGCGGCTGGGACGCCCCGACAAGGTTGGCTTGCATCGGCTTAAATTGGCGAATGTCCCGCTTGCGATTTTTTCCCCAAAAGAGACGACGGACAACCGTTGGATCGGCCTGCCTTCTGATCTTGATGCGTTACCAGAAATGAAATTTGCACGAGACCGCTTTGGCACTGGGCCATCGTTTCGGTACGATTCATTCCCAGCCATTGCAAAAGCATCCCTTGCGACCGGATTTCCTTGTGTTCTACCCAAGTGTATCGCCCCGAATTTCAAAGGCCTTTCGCAGGACAAAGGCGGCGCAGGCGCCCCCCAAATTGTCCGCGAGTTATGGTTGGTTTTCCACGAGAAACAAAAAGATCACCTTGGGGTGAGATCGGCAATTGATTGGCTGCAACACGTGTTTCCATCACCTCAAAAATGCCTGTGCGGGCTGTGTGATGAAAAGGTCGGCGCAAGCCAGCAATCATAAGCCCCATGTCCGC
The DNA here is from genome assembly GCA_947503035.1 of uncultured Halocynthiibacter sp. GTDB lineage: Bacteria > Pseudomonadota > Alphaproteobacteria > Rhodobacterales > Rhodobacteraceae > CANNCD01. Next base: position 202,168 of record CANNCD010000003.1, on the reverse strand, counting down.
CGCGACGACGGAACGGTCTTACCAAGACCCTGAACGATGGGGCGCGGGTTTGCTGGCTGCGACGCCCGGTGGGGCCGGTTTACCTTCGCATTCGGCGAACAGACGGATCGTGCAGGTTCGGCACACGTCGTCAGAGGCCTGATCAACCACTGCTTTGATCGCGTGGTTCTTGTCTGGGTGGATGTTACGCCTGTCAAAACTGTTGAAAATTCCCATCCCCTCAAGCGCATCGACCGTGTCCTTAAACGGTAGGACCAGATGATAATCGCCACCCGTTCTGCGCGCCTTGGCCAATTCATCCATCAAGAGGCCCGCCCCCGACAGATCAATTTTCCCAAGCCCCTTTAGCACGAGAATTTTGAAGTTTTGCCCCGTGCCCAAGGCATCGAAGCGGCGCAATTCGCTTTCGACGTGATCGACCGAGCCGAAAAACAACGGACCATCAAGTCGAAGAATGTTGAGCTGGGGGCACTGTTCGAGGTCATGAAACTTTGCGCCGCGCAATTGGCGTTTACCGTTGCGCTCGATCGGGGACAGGGCGGCGATATGGGGGTGGGAACTTCGGTATAAAAACGCCACCAACGATGCGATGACCCCGACCAAAATCGCGTTTTCCAGCTCGGTGGTGATGCCGGCAATGAACGTCAAAAACAGGATCGTCGTTTCGCTGCGGCTGCTTCTGGTGATGTGTTTGATTTCGGCAAAGCTGATCAATCGCCACGCCACGAAAGTGATGATACCGGCCATGGCGGGTTTCGGGATGTGATCCACAAACGGGGCCACCACCCAAAGAAGGGCCAACAACCACCCCGCGGCGAAAATGGCCGAAAGCGGTGTCTTGGCGCCGGATTCTGCATTCATCGCCGAACGTGTAAATGACCCCGAACCTGCATAGGCCTGAAAAAATCCGGCAACGATATTCGACAGGCTCTGGCCGATGATTTCTTGATTGGCATCATAGCGTTCTTGGCGGCGCATGGCGAATGCCCGTCCGATGCTGACCGCCTCAAGGAGCCCGACAAAGCCGACGGATATTGCACCCGGTAAAAGGGCGGGGATGTCCGCTAAGGACACCGACGGCACCCCCAGTTGGGGCACTACGGATGGGATTTTGTCAAACATCGCGATGCCAGCGTTTCGGGCGTCGGTGATTTCCCCAATTGCGACCCCAACCAATAGCGCGATGAGATAGGCAGGGAGCTTGGCGCTGAGCTTTTGGATTGCGATGATGGTGACCAATGATGATGCGGCCAGCAAAAGCGCGAGCGGCTGAAAGGCGCCCCAGTTTTCCGCGACCCGTATGACCCGTTCAATCACACCGCCGCCGCTTTCGGTAGGGATACCCAAGGCCCCGCCCAGTTGTGACGCACCAATAAGGATCGCGGCCGCGGCGGTAAAACCGACCATAACGGAATGCGAAATGAACGAAATCATCCCGCCCAATCGGAACACCCCCGCAAGCAGTTGAAATAACCCCGCCATAATGGTGAGGGTCAGCGCGAACTGGATGTAGATCGACGTTCCAGCGGGCGCCAATTCCGAAAGCGCCGCGAACATCACCGCAGAAATCGCCGTCGTTGGCCCCGACACCATAATCATTGACGTGCCCCAGATCGCCGCGATCACGGGGGTGATCATGGCGGTATAAAGACCATATTCCGGCGGCAGCCCTGCGATCACCGCAAAGGCGACGCCCTGTGGCAAAACAATCGCTGCATTGGTCAGGCCCGCCATCACATCCGCAGGGATCGTGCCACGGTTCACATGTGAAAACCACGGTCGGGGTAGGCCGAAGTTTTCGCGCAGTTGACGTTTGTGTGGCATGACGTGGGTCCCTGAAAATGTTGGTCCGAGGGGGCTCTTGTTCTGGCGCGACCGCGTGAAACGATATCGAAGAAAGGGGCCATTCCCCCCGCGGCATGAAAGCCACGAGGAGGAAGACCTCTGGGAGGAGCTGGGAATAGGGTGGACGCGCGCCTAAACTTGGTGCGGGGCGGCCCGTGAGATCGTGTTTTGAAACCCTTGGGTTTTAAGGTCACTTCGGATGCGCCAATTGAGCAACCGCCCAATCAGTTCGGTCTTTTTGGCGGCACAGTCAGGGTCGTCCCAACGGTTTCGTCGCTCCCCTGGATCGGTGGTCAGATCGAACAATTGTCCCTGTTCGGTGTCGACGAAATGCACCAGTTTCCAGTTGTCGACCATGACCATCGAGACAAATTCCGTCTCGGTCAGGATTGCGTCACGTGCGTGTTCGGCAAAGACACAGTTTCGCGTCGGCGGAGGGGTGTCGCCAAAATAGGGCCGCAGGGATTGCGCCTCCATCCATTCGGGCGGCGTGACCTCGCAGCTTTCCAAAATGGTTGGGCCCAAGTCCATCAACGACACAAGATCGGTGACACGTTTGCCAGCGGGAATACCAGGCCCCCAGAAGATCGCGGGGACATGCACGGATTGCTCATACATGTTCCACTTTTGGGAATGACCGTGATCGTTCAGGCTATCGCCGTGGTCGGACGAGAAGATGATAATCGTGTTGTCCAAAACCCCGCGTCGTTCCAAGGCGTCAATCATCAAACCGACCTGTTCGTCGATCATCGATACGTTGGCGTAATAGTGACGACGTTGGCGTTGCATCTGTTCGTCGGTCGGGTCCTTAAGATGCACAACCGCGTCGTGGTCGTCCTCAAGGTGATTGCGGCGCAGCGCCTTGAACGGTTCCGGCTGGCTATCGAGATCATAGTCGCGGATCGGCTCGGGCATCTCGCGATCATCGTATTTTTCCAAATGCCGCGCGACCGGATCATAGGGTGGGTGCGGCCCCGGAATCCCAACCTGAAGGAAGAAGGGTTCGTCGCCCGTGTACCTATCCAACCACATACAGGCGGTTTGCGGCACAAACACATCGGGGTGCAGATCCTCGGGGAGTTCCCACGTAAATGCGCCGAGTTGCGCGTCATAATCCTCACGACGTTTATAGGTCTGACGGCTGGGTTTTTCGAACCCGCGGCTCCAGATCGCCTTGTCCCAGTTGTCCAAATAGAACGGCAGGTTGACGTGGGCGCGGTCCTTGTTTTCGGTCACATGACGTTCGTGATAGCCAAAGGCCCCTTCGACCGGCCACGTATGCATTTTCCCGACATTCACACAGCGATATCCCGCGCGGTTCAGATCGCTCACCCAGCTGTAATTCCAAGGCTCATCATTGCGGAATACGCCGTTGGTGTGCGGATAGGTGCCGGTGAACAACGACGCGCGCGAAGGGCTACAGGATGGCGAGGTCACATAGGTGCGATCAAAGCTCGTGCCTTCGGCAACCAGACGGTCAAGGTTCGGCGTGTCCACATGGGAAAAACCAAGCGCGGCGATGGTGTCATAGCGTTGCTGATCCGTAAGGACGAAAAGGATATTGGGGCGAGAGCTCATGTTTCTATATTCTCCTGTGGCGCCGTAAAAGAGGTGTAGATCATTTTGTGGGCCTAAAAATTTCCGACGATATGGACGGGTTCGACGGTGGCGACGCTTTGGGCGAAATTGGCCAAGACCAAGTCGGCTTTTATGGCCTGATAGGTCGGGTCATCCCATTTGTTGTCGAATTCGTCGGGGTCGGTTTGGTGGTCATATAATTCGCCGATCTCCTGTCCGTGGAACACGGTTAATTTATATCGCCCGTCGAAATACATCGTGGCAAAGACACCGTGGTGGGCGGCGGGCAGGGCGTTGTAATATTCACAATACACCGCGTCTTTGTGGTGGTCCGGCGTGGCCGTGCCATTAAGGATCGCTGCAAGGCTTTTGCCCTGCATGGCCAACGGCACATCGATACCGGCAAGGTCCAAGATCGTCGGGGCAAGATCGACCAATTCGACCAAGCCGTGGCTACGAAGGTTCGATTGCATCTTGGCAGGGCAGGAAACGATCAACGGCACATGCACGAGTTCTTCGTAAAAATGCCCACCCTTAAGGATCAGCCCATGGTCCCCCAACATCTCGCCGTGATCGCTATGGAAGATGATCACGGTGTTGTCGCGTTGGCCGGTGGCGTCCAAATGGTCGATCAAACGGCCCATCTGCACGTCGATCAAATCCACCATCGCGTAGTAGTCCGAGATGTATTCTTGGATGTCGCGGTCGCTCATGGATTTACAGGCAGGGCCAAGGCCGCTTTGACCGCCGTTCTCGTGGTCATCCCGTTGGATAAGAGGTTTGTTGTCCAGCTCCCCCTCGCGCCATTTCGGAAGGGGCATATCCTCGGCGGGATATTTTGCCTTATACGCGGCGGGCGGGTCAAACGGGTGATGCGGGTCGAAGATGTTAATGCTAAGCATCCACGGCTTGTCCGCATTGTCACCGGCGAAACGGATCGCCTCATTGGCGCACCATGTGGTTTGGTGGAATTCTGGATCGATACCGCCGTCCTTGCCGTGGTAATCGGTGTCCCAAGACACCCCTTGGGAGCGCAGCCATTTCTGATAGGCATTGTCGTCGCCCCAGCCATCGCGCGGCCCGTGGCACCATTTCACCATGTCATAGCCGTGCTGTTTCGGCAGAACCTCGGTGCGACCATCGGCGGCGGACAGGTGCAGTTTCCCGATCAGCCCACAGGTGTAACCATGATCAGACAGGATTTGCGGCACGAGGACCTCGTCGTCGGGGCATTTGTCATTGCCGTTGCGGGTGATGCCGGTCGTGCGCGGATAGCGCCCCGTCAGGAAGCTCGCGCGGCTTGGGGTGCAAACGGGGCTTTGACAATAGGTCCGTTCAAAGGAAACACCCTGTTCAAGCAACCGGTCCAAGTTGGGCGTGTGGATATGCGTATTGCCCAGACTGCGCAGCGTGTCAAAACGCTGTTGGTCGGTGCAAATCCACAGGATATTTGGTTTCTTTGGGTCGCTCATGTCGTGCATTACCTTGACGTAAATTCATGGGGGTATTCGCGGGCCATGTGGTGGTCATGGCCCGTGAAATCTGTGTGGTCGGGCGCTTACTTCAGCACGCCAAGATCAACGAGGATGCCTTTGTTCACGACGTCCAATTCCTGCATACGACCAAGGTATGTTTCGGAATCGTTGTAGTTGATCATGATCTTGCGCTTGGCGAGGGCTTCGATCAGCTCTGGCTCTTGCAGGGCCGCTTCGATCGCGCCAGCAAGGGTCGCTTGGATGTCAGATGGTGTGCCCTTTGGTGCGATCACGCCAACGAAAAGCTGGCTTGGGGTGTAACCCAGATCCTTCAGCGATGGGATGTCGGCAAAGTAGTCTGGCTTAACTTCCATCACATCAACGATTGGGTTCAAAGTGCCCGCTTCGTATTCGGAAATGATGATGTGAGACGGCATGATACCCGCTTCGATTTCACCACCCAACAGGGCCTTTTTGGTCTCGGCGCTGCTTTTGTATGTGATCTCGTTCAGATCAACTTCGGCAGAGAGTTCGAGGTTAAGCAAGGGAAGGTGCTGAACGTTGAACACGCCATCCACACCAACGCGCACTTCACCTGGGTTTGCTTTGGCGTGGGCCAAGAGTTCTTCCAAATTCGCGAATGGAGACCCCTCTGGAACCACGATATAATGCGCCGCGTCAAACACGTTCGAGATAAGCTCAAAGTCTTCGTAGCCCGAGTACGACGTCTTGCCGAGGTGTGGCATGATTGTCAGCGGCGCAACGGACGCTTGACCAATGGTATAGCCATCAGGCTCCGCGTTATACACCGCAGATACGGCGATGGTTTGTGTCGCACCCGGAAGGTTCTTCAACACAAATGTCGCGTCATTCGGCAGGTTCTTTTCCACGAACGGATAGATCGTACGCACAATGGTATCCAAGCCACCACCCGCGCCATCCGGCACGATCCATGTGATTGGTTTTTCCGGATAGCCCTCGGCCGCAACCATGGTCGGCGCAGTGGCCATAACCATCGCAGCAACAGCCAGCGAGGTCGTCGCGGTCTTTTTCAAAAACGTAAACATTGGTTAGTCTCCCTTAAGATTAATCATCGAAGCAAAGTCATAAGCATGTGTGTCGACATGCTGTTTTTTCGGATGTGTCTGTTTCTGGCCGATGGGTATCGACCTGTATGCGTCTCCTCTTGCATCAGAACATCCAAATTCTGTCGGGGTGGGCGCGCCGTGAACGGTGGCCATTATCCCGTCGTTGTTCTCCTCTTTTTGATGTCGGCAAAGATGCTGCCTCCAAGTGCGGCAACGATCATGAGCACAAGCACAATCGAATAGATGCTGGAAAAGAACACATCATAGTTCCCGTTCGCCAGCGTGAGCGAGCGGCGGAAGTTTTCCTCGATGATCGGCGCCAGAACATAGGCGATGATCACAGATGAAACCGAATAGTTGAGCCGTTTGAGCACATAGAACACAACGCCAATCCCAAGGGCCAACCAGAGGTCGAAAAACGCGCTTTTGGAGGCGTAGATGCCGATCAAGCACAGCACGAAAACAATCGACACCAAGAAGGAATTCGGCACCACAAGGACCCGTGAAAACGCAGGGGTCAGAAGGCGGCCCACAAGATACATCGCGACGGTGGTCAGGATGAAGCCATAGAAGATGCCGTAAACCAGATCGCGTTCCGCGGTGAACACATTCGGGCCTGGTTGAATGCCGTGCATGATGAAGGCGCCCATGATGATCGCAATCGCGGCCGAACCAGGGATGCCAAGCGCCAAGAAGGGCACCAATGCACCGCCCGCCGAGGCGTTGTTGGACGACTCTGGCGCGGCGATGCCTTCTGGGCTGCCTTTGCCAAAGGCCTCGGGATTTTTGGAGGTTTTGCTGACCACGGCATAGGCGAACCAACAGGATGCGCCGCCGCCGATCCCCGGAAGAATACCGGTGCCCGCCCCAATCAAAGAACCGATCAAGGTTGGCTTGACGATGCCTTTGACCTCTTTTGCGGTCAGGCCCGTTTTCAGGTTCTGCCCGTCGCCAGAATAGGAGGTGTTCAACCCTTTGCTGATCATCATGAACAGCTCAGAGATCGCGAACATCCCCACAAGGAAGGCCACAAGGTTGATGCCGTCCATGAGTTCGGGCTGGTTAAAGGTCGCGCGGTTCACACCGGTTAGCGTATCGACACCAACGGTGCCGGCGATCAGACCCAGCAGAACCGAGATCGAGCTTTTGATCTTGTCTGTTCCGCTGAGCAATCCCACAGCCATCAGACCAATCACACCCAGCAAGAAATATTCGGGGCTGCCGAAATTCAGCGCGAATTTGGCCAAGGGCACAGAGATAAAGATCAGAACAAAACCGCCGAAAATCCCACCGATGGATGAAGACAAAAGCGAATAGCTCAGCGCCTTACCGGGGGAGTCATTGACGGCCATTGGGTGGCCATCGATCACGGTTGCGGCGGCCTGTGGTGTACCAGGGACCCCCAGCAAAATCGCCGAAATGGACCCGCCGTATTCACCCGCCTGATAGGTCGCAAGCAACATCAAAATGCCCGCAAGCGGTGGAAGCGTGAAGGTCACAGGAAGGAGCAAAGCAACCGCAATCACGGTGCCTAGACCGGGCAGGGCGCCAAAAACCATCCCCACAACCGTGCCCAAAAGGATGCACAGGATGTTGGTCAGGGTGAACAGATTGCCGAGATCATTGATGAAAATATCCATATCCGTTCCCCTTAAAACGACAGGGCAAGGATTTGCCCGAACAATACATAGAGAAAGCCGGTCGTCGCGACGGCGGTGATCAGCGCGACGGTCAGGCTATTCTTGAAGCCAAATTCAATCCGATAAAGCGTCATGAGGGCCGTCAGCAGGATGAACACGTTCACATAGAAGAACCCGAGGAACTGCCAGCTGAGCAAAAACGCCACCACAAGGGCGAAGGTCGCAAGGATATAGCCCGCGTTCGGCGTAGTGATCTTGGCGGTGTTGCCATCGCTTGTGTCGCGCAGGTTTTTCACCAAGGTCACGATGCTTAGGATCACCACCAACCCCGCAAGGACGTTGGGAAAATAGGTCGGACCCACGCCGGATGAGGCAAAGAAAATCGCCTGAGATGCGCTATGATTCAGGTTCAACGCATAGCCGATCGCGCCCATGATCAATACGATGGACATGATGCTGTTCATGTTGCGCCAGGTCATGGTTTACCCAAGCCTTGCGCGTGTAACGCTCTATAATCTCTCATAAATCCTCCCAGATTATTTGATCCCGCGGCTCTGCTAGCCCCCCTGCAGCGGCGCGGTGTGATATTTGGGTACAAGACGGTTTGCTGCGTTTTCCTCATGTGTCAGCGCCGCAAGTTCGGCGCGGACCGCAAGCAGGGCCTCTTTGTACTCTTCTATGCTGCCCTTTGGCTGATCGGCGGGTTCCGCCAAGGCCAACAAGTGCAGGAATTTTCCGTCGGGGTCCTCGACCACAGTGGCACAGCGGCGAATGCCCACGTGGTTCCCTTCGGGGTCGGCGGCAAAGACGTCGTTGCGCATGCCGTCCAGTGTTTCGCGCACATTTGTCTCGGACATCCACGGCGTGTCGCGGCCCGCCTCGCGCAGCGTGCCAAAGAAACCCTCGGTAAAGAACTGCGCCTGAACATCGGCCCAGTCCAGGCGGCTCAGGTAGAGTTGCGACAGAACATCCAGTTCATAAAGCGAGCGGCGAAATCCGACGTTGGCGCGGATGACAACATTCGGATCGGGGTAGTCGGTTTTTGAATGCCACAACAATTCGTGCCCCGCGACGACGATGACCTCGGTGGACACACCCAGCTGTTTGGACAGATCGCGCATCGTTTCATCAAGTTTGGCCAAGTAGGCCTGCGACATCGGAACGTTGCGCTCCAAACGAAAGTTGCGCACGCAGTATTTTTCGCTGGTGCGAAACAGATACCCCATGTCAGACAGCGTCTTCACAATCCGGTTCAACGTGGCGGGCGAAAGACCGCAATGCCGCGCAATGTCGGTTTGCTTGATCGGCCCTGGTCCGGCCGCCATAACATATTCTAGGACTTGGAGTGTGCGTTCTGTTGGGTTCATAGATATTTCATATTTGGAATCATAAATTCCATTATTGGAATTCGAATCGATAATCGTTTATTTACCACGTTGTGTCAAGCATCGTGATCGAGCGCCAGAATTGTCGGCCCCACAGCCATGCGCCCCGATCAAGGGCGATATGAAATATCAAGCATAGTGAAACCAGCCGCGAGGCCTTACGCTCTGGGTCCGGAGGACAACGCAACCCTTAGGAATACTTATGGCAAACGCACCTACTGCTTCTACTACTGTTCACTTCGGAACCACGCTCTTGGCGCTGTTGCAGCGACTGCAAAACTGGGTTGGGGTTTTTCACCAATCTTGCCGCAAAGATGCATTGTTTCAGACTCTTATGGACCTGTCCGACGCCGATCTCGCCCAGCAAAACCTTCAAAGACATCAAATCGCCAAGCACGTTTTACACATCAAAGCATAACACGTGCAGATGCGGGCGTGAGTGCCCCGACCGTCCTGCTGCAATGTAGGTATCGCGCCCGTTCGGCGTCACGCCGCCATTGTCATGGCGCTTGCCTTTGATGCGATTATCGCAGATCGTCGGGTTGGGCCAACACAAGCACACAGACACAGTGCCGACGTGTTCGCCGCGGTTCGTGACACTGTCTTAGGTTCCGTCAACACGACAATGACGTGAATAATCCTCAGATGGTCTTTTTGAGAGTGGTCACGACCGATATCCATGGTTACTTGATGTGATCAACCTTGGCTGACGTCTTGATATCAGCCGATGACACTCAAGATGAACGCAAGACGTTAGGAGATGCTCTGATGATGAGAACACGCGCTGCTGTCGCCCTTGAGGCGGGAAAGCCCCTTGAGGTTATGGAGGTCAATCTTGAAGGTCCTCGTGCCGGTGAGGTTTTGATCGAAATCAAAGCGACGGGTCTGTGTCACACTGACGAATTCACGCGCTCTGGTGCGGATCCCGAAGGTATTTTCCCGACCATTTTGGGCCACGAAGGCGCGGGCGTCGTGTTGGAAGTGGGCGAAGGTGTAACGACCCTTGAGGTTGGCGACCACGTGATCCCGCTTTACACCCCGGAATGCCGTGAGTGTGAGTATTGTCTTTCGGGGAAAACCAACCTGTGTCAGGCCATTCGTGGCACGCAGGGCAAGGGTTTGATGCCGGATGGCACGACACGATTCTCCATGCTCGATGGCACGCCGATCTATCACTATATGGGCTGTTCTACCTTTGCGAACCACACTGTTGTGCCGGAAATCGCCTTGGCGAAAGTGCGTAAAGACGCGCCGTTTGATAAGATCTGCTATATTGGCTGCGGCGTCACCACAGGTATCGGCGCGGTGATCAATACGGCCAAGGTCGAGATCGGCGCGCGTTGTGTGGTCTTTGGTCTTGGCGGCATCGGCCTTAACGTGATCCAAGGGCTTCGGATGGCGGGTGCGGATCAGATCGTTGGGGTTGATCTCAATGACAACAAAGAAGAAATGAGCCGCTATTTCGGCATGACCGATTTTGTGAACCCGACCAAGGTCGAAGGCGATCTGGTTGAACACCTTGTGGAACTCACGGGGGGCGGTGCCGACTACACCTTTGATGCGACCGGCAACACAACTGTGATGCGTCAGGCGCTTGAGGCCGCGCACAAAGGGTGGGGCGAAAGCATCGTGATCGGCGTGGCGCCAGCGGGTGCGGAAATTTCCACGCGTCCGTTCCAATTGGTCACAGGGCGCGTTTGGCGCGGCACGGCCTTTGGCGGCGCAAAGGGGCGCACAGATGTGCCCAAGATCGTTGACTGGTACATGGGCGGCAAGATCGAAATCGACCCGATGATCACCCATAAGCTTACCTTGGATCAGATCAATGAAGGGTTTGATTTGATGCACGAAGGCAAATCCATCCGCGCTGTTGTGGAATTCTAATCGATGGAAACTCTGTCGGAAAACAAATGCTTTGGCGGTGTGCAGGGGGTCTATTCCCACACCGCCAAGACCACCAAATGCGACATGACCTTTGCCGTGTACCTGCCGCCTCAGGCACAACACGGCAAGGTGCCGGTGGTTTGGTTCCTGTCGGGCCTGACCTGCACCCATGAAAACGCAATGACCAAGGCCGGCGCACAGGCCCATGCCGCCGAATTCGGTGTTGCCGTCATTTTCCCAGACACTTCGCCGCGGGGCGATGATGTCGCCAACGACGACGCGTATGATCTGGGGCAGGGGGCTGGCTTCTATGTGAACGCCACACAGGCGCCTTGGTCCCATTTCCAAATGTGGGATTACATCACGTCGGAATTGCCCGATTTGGTCTTTGAACAGCTCCCGCTTGATCGTGATCGCCAAGCCATCACCGGACACTCGATGGGCGGGCACGGCGCGCTGACGATTGCGATGACCATGCCTGATGTGTTCAAATCCGTATCTGCCTTTGCCCCGATCGCCAATCCAACGGTGTCAGATTGGGGTCGTAAACAATTCACGGCCTATCTTGGCGCGGACGAGACACAATGGACGCCCCACGACGCGTCCCTTTTGATGGCTGAAAAAGGCCACCCAAATCCAGTTCTGATCGACCAAGGCACATCTGACAACTTCCTCGATCTGCTGCGACCCGAAACCCTTTCGCAGGCCATGGCGACCAAACGGCAGGCCGGAACATTCCGCATGCAAGACGGCTATGACCACAGCTACTTTTTCATCTCGACCTTCATGCGCGATCACATCAAATTCCACGCCGAGGTTTTGACCACCTAGGTTTTGGCGTGGTTTAAGCTGCGTTTACCAAACACCATTGATGGTGCGGCGTCGGTGCCCCGCGCATCGCACAGGGCATCTGATTGGTCTAGAAGGCGACGCGATCTCCGCCCTTCAGGTCAAGGATCTCACGGGCCTCGTCTGGCGTTGCGACCTCGCAGCCCAGATCTTCGACAATACGGCGGATCTTGGCGACCTGTTGGGCATTGCTTTCGGCAAGCTTGCCGCGGGAAATAAAGAGACTATCCTCAAGACCCACACGCACGTTGCCGCCCATTTGGCTGGCGGTTGTGCCCAGCGTCATTTGTGATCCACCCGCGCCCAAAACAGACCAACGATAATCATCGCCGAACAGACGGTCCGCGGTTTGCTTCATAAAGACTAGGTTTTCGATTTCGGGGCCAACGCCACCCAGAATACCAAAAATGAACTGGATAAAGATCGGCGCCTTGAACAGGCCGATATCCATACAGAATTTCAGATTATACAGATGCCCGACGTCATAACATTCATGTTCGAATTTGATGTCATGCGGCGCCAATGTGTCTGCGGCTTCTTTGATATCACGGAACGTATTGCGGAAAATGTTGCCATCGGAATTGGCGACATAGTCCTTTTCCCAGTCGAATTTCCAATCGTCATCCTTGTAGCGATTGGCCAAAGGATGGAACGAGAAATTCATCGACCCCATGTTCATGGAACACATCTCGGGCGAAAAGGTCTTGGCCGGATTGATGCGATCCTGAATCGACAGAGTAAGCGAACCACCCGTTGAGATGTTCACAACCGCATCAGTCGCCTGTTTGATCCGCGGCAAGAATGGCGCGAAATCTTTGGTGTCGACCGATGGCGCGCCGGTTTCGTTGTCGCGGGCATGCAGGTGCAGGATCGATGCGCCGGCTTCGGCCGCATCAAGTGCTTGTTGCGCGATGTCGTCATAGGTGTACGGCAGGCTATCCGACATGGTCGGCGTATGGATCGCGCCCGTGATCGCACAGGTGATAATAGTCTTTTGCTTCTTGGCCATCAGTTAGCCCTTTTTGTTTGGTTTTACGCGGTAAGAGAGAGGGAACAGTTCAAGGTCAAAGCGGCTGCGCAGCAGACCCCAAATCCCATTTGGCGCCTTCAACATGATCACAATCGCGACCACGCCCAGAACCATCAGATAAATTGTCCCAAGGTCCGCAAGTGTTTCTCGCAGCAGGAAAAAGATCAGCGTGCCGATGATCGGGCCTTCGATTGTGCCAATACCGCCGATGACGACGATAAAGATCACAAAGGCGGTCCAATCGTTGACGGAAAATGCGGCGTCCGGTGAGATGCGCAATTTCTGGAGGAAGATCAGCGCGCCAATCATCGCCGTCAGGGATGCGGTGACGATATAGACGATGAACTTAGTCCGCCAAATGTCGATCCCAAGCGAGCCAGCCGCCAGTTCATTGTCACGGATCGCGGTCAAAGCAAGCCCGTTGCGTGACCGCAGGAAGAAATAGACCGCTGCGATGACGATGACCGCCGAGGCAAGCGCGAGCCAATAGCTTAGGTGTTCGCGACCAGCCCGTGACGATGCCAATGATCGCACGATCCCAACCGGAAGGGACGACCCCGATCCACCACCCAGCGCCGAGACCTGGGCAAAGGACAGACGGAACACTTCGGCAATCACCCATGTGCCGATGGCGAAATAGGCGCCACGCAAGCGAAAGATCAAAAGCGCAACAGGCACGGCGATGACGGCGCCCAATGCACCAGCCAGCACGATGGCCGCGATCGGATGCAAGCCACCAAACATCGTCAGGGCGAACAACATATAGCCGCCAAAGCCGACATAGGCCTGTTGCCCCACAGAGACGAGCCCCGCATATCCCGCCATCAAGTTCCAAAGGCTTGCCAGTGCGAGATACAAGAAGATCTCGCCCATCAGACGCATATCCGCGCGGCCGGCCCAATAGGGGGCAGCGACCAAAACGATCAGAACAATAAGGCCAAGAAGGGCCGCGGTTTTGGTCGCCCCGGATGTTCGGGTGACATGTAAGTTAGACGTACTCATTCGTTGATCCTCGGAAATAGTCCATTGGGGCGCACAGCCAGAATGACAAGGAATGCGATGTGACCTGCCAGCAGTTGCCAACCTGGGTCAATCTTGGCTCCGATGGTTTGGGCAACCCCAAGGATGACACCACCAATTAGCGTGCCCCACAGGTTCCCAAGGCCACCGATGATCACGGCCTCAAAGCCAAAGATCAGACGACCGCCGCCAATAGAGGGGTCAAAGCTGGTGCGAATGCCAAGCATGATCCCCGCAATGGCCGTCACCCCAAGCGCCAAGGCCATGGCCAAGCCAAAGATGTGACGACGATTAAGCCCCATAAGTTGCGCGATTTCCTGATTGTCGGATGTCGCACGGAAGGCACGGCCAAGTGCGGTGCGGTAGAACATCCACTGCAAGGACGCGATCACAACAATCGCAATGCCAAAGGTAAGAAGAGGCAAAAGCCCAAGGGACAAGCCACCAACCGACACACTGGCGGTTTCCAACGCGCCCGCATTCATTTTTTGCGGATCGGCCGAATAGGTTTCCAAAAGCGCGTTCTGAATGATGACCGACAGGCCGAACGTCACCAAAAGCGGGGGCAAGATATCCTTGCCCAACGTTTGGTTCAGAATGCCGCGCTGAAGAACATAGCCAATCAGCGCCATGGTCGGCACAACCAAAATCAGCGCCACAAGCGGATGCAGCCCCAAAAGTGTCGTGACAGTCAGACCCAAATAGGCCCCCAAAACGATCAGGTCCCCATGGGCGATATTGACCAACCGCATGACACCAAAAATCAAAGATAGCCCCGCCGCAAAGAGCGCATACAAGCCCCCAAGCAGGCTTCCTTGGACCACTGCGTTAACCCATTCCATATTATTCGACCCCGAAATAAGCGCGCGAAATGTCTTCGCGGGCTGCGGTTGCGGATGCACCCTCAAGGGACACGCGCCCCTCTTGTAGGCAGTAAAACCGTGATGACACGGACAAGGCTTTGGTGATGTCTTGCTCGACGATCAATGCGCTCATCCCTTCGCCGATGATGCCCGGAAGCGCGGCGTAGATGTCCTTGATAATGATCGGCGCAAGGCCGAGGCTGATCTCGTCAAACAAGATCAAATCTGGGTTCGCCATCAAGGCGCGCCCGATGGCGACCATCTGTTGCTGTCCGCCAGACAATGACGTGGATTGTTGGTTGCGCCGTTCCTTCAGGATCGGAAACAGCCTATAGACGGCGTCAAGCGACCACGGACCTTTGCGCCCGACTTGGCCGCCGATCATCAGGTTTTCTTCGACGGACAATGACGGAAACAATTGGCGTCCCTCGGGAACCAATGCGATCCCTTGGGCGGCCACTTGATCGGCGCGCAGGGCACCGATGGCATCCCCGCGATAGGTCACCATATCGGCGCGGTTTTGGGTCAACCCAGAAATCGAGCGCATCAGGGTTGTTTTCCCCGCGCCATTGGCGCCGATGATGGCCAGAACTTCGCCCTGAGAAACCTCAAGATTGACGCCATAGAGCGCCTGAAAGTCGCCGTAAAACGCGTTGAGTGAATTGAGTTTAAGAATAGGATCAGGCATCAGCTTCGATCCCCAGATAAATTTCCTGCACTTCGGGGCTCTCCATTATCGTGCGCGGGTCGCCTTCGGCGATCTTGCTGCCAAAATCGATGACCATGAGTTTGTCGACCACCGCCAACAAGGCGTGCACGACATGTTCGATCCAGATGATGGTCACGCCGCGGCCGTGAATGTCTTTGATGGTCTGAACAAGCGAGGTACATTCCGCTTCGGTCAGGCCTCCTGCGATTTCATCAAGCATCAACAGTTTGGGCTTGGCACAGAGCGCACGGGTCAATTCCAACCGTTTGCGCCCCAGCAAAGTGAGCCCACCGGCCAGAACGTTCGCACGGTCCAAAAGCTCGGTTTGCTCCAACACATCGATGCAATATTCCTCGGCTTCGCTGCCTTGCATACCGCCAGCTTGGGTCGCGGCGATCATGGCGTTTTCAAAGACGGTCATGCCCGAAAACGGCTGTGGCACCTGAAAGCTGCGGGCCATTCCCGCGCGGCACCGTTTGGCGGCGGAATGGCCGGTGATGTTTGATCCGTCAAAGTGGATCGCGCCCGAATTCGGAGACAACGTGCCCGTGATCAGATTGAACATCGATGTCTTGCCCGCGCCATTGGGGCCGATGACCCCCAAGGCTTCGCCTTTGCCAACCTCAAAACTCAGCCCATCCGCCACAGTGACGGAGCCGAATGATTTTGAGACTTGGTCTAATTGTAAAAAAGCAGCCATATATCCTCGCCTTGGAGATGCTGTTGGCGGTGCCGACAACGCGGCACCACCGATTTCAGTTATGACAAGAGTTTAAGCTCGCCGGTCAGCGGAATGTTTGGCGCTGCGGAATTGGCAACGATCTTAAGATCCATCGCATCCCCGTCGCGCTGCCACTGGCCTGCAACCAAAGGCGTCTTGGTGACGTTGTTCATCGGACCATTGGCCCAGTTCACATTACCGGTGATTGTGTCGAGGTTGGTTGACCCGATCGCCGCCACAATCGCCGCCGGATCTTCGAGATCCTCGGCGCGTTTGATCACGTCTGCTACGACTTCAAACAGTGCATGTTTGAACCCGATGGGCTGGGTCCAAGACCGGCCAGATGCCGCGGTGTATCCATCGGCCAATTCCTTGGACGATGCGCCCGTGAGGGAAGAGCTGAATGGGTGGTTCGGGGACCACCAGACCTCGGATGATAGGCCATCGCCGCGTTCGCCAAGGGAGTCGATCACAGATGGGAACAGAAGCGCCTTGCCGATTGTCACGACTTTGGGCTTAAAGCCCTGTTGCGCAGATTGCGCCCAGAAGGTCGCAAAATCCGGTGGGATCATATTGCCGGTGACAATTTCACAGCCTGCCGATTTGAACGCGGCGATTTGGTTGGAAAAGTCATCCGAGAGCGGCTGATACCGACCGGGATCAACCAGATCATAACCCGCAGCCGACAAAGGTTTGGGTAGGCCAAGTTCGGCGTCGCCCCATGCATTGCCATCCGCGTCGTTGGGGAACAAGCCGCCAACCTTTTTGGCAACACCAGAACCATCCCACATATCAAGGAAGGCGCCGATCACGTCCTCAAGGCCCCAGAAGAAATGATAGGTGCTTTGGAAACCTTCGCCCGGCACGCCATTGCGGCCAAAGAAATACGGCTGCCATGGGCAATCGGTCGTGATGCAGGGCACGTCGTTGATTTCGGCCTGATCGGACACAGGGTTCACAGTGTCAGGCGTTGACGCCGCGACGATGATGTCGACCTCGTCGCCAAGGATCAGATCGGCGGCAACCTCTGCGGCACGGTTCGGGTTGGATTGGCTGTCTTTGGAAATGATTTCAACGGTATAGGCCTTGCCGTTGTTTTCCAAACCTGCGGAAAACGCCTTGGAAATCGCATCCAGAACATAGTCATCCGCTTCGGCAAAACCCGCCAAGGGACCGGTGCGCGGGCTTACGTGGCCCACTTTGATCACTGGGTTTTTCGCATATGCGCGGCCCCCCTTAAGGATCGCAGGTGCCGCAAGGGCCGTCGCCCCGCCCACCACAAAACTGCGGCGGGTCCATGTTGATGTTTTCTTCGTCATGTCTTTCCTCCCATTAACGGCGCTAGCGGCCGATTTTGTCGTCAGTCAAGCAAGATGCCGTCCAAACGTTGTAGATGCCGCGCAACACGTCCGCGCAGCTGATCTGCTTCTTCTTTTGTCCAGACCCTAAAGCCTTCGCCTGTCTTCATTCCAAGCCGTCCCTCCTCGACGAGCTTAGCAAGATAAGGTGAAGGGCCCCGACGGCTTTCGAGATCGAACAGAACATTTTCGTGGATATCCAAGGTCAGGTCGGTGCCGACCAAATCCGCGTTTTCAAGCGGACCCAGAACCGTCAGGCGTCGCCCAAAGCTTGATTTAATCACCGTATCGACGGCCTCGGCGTCACAAATCCCGTTTTCAACAAGGCTAACCGCCTCACGCCATAGCGCGTGCTGAAGGCGGTTGCCGATAAACCCGGGCACGTCTTTTTGAACCCGCACCGGCGTTTTGCCCGCATCATCAAGAAGCTCCATCATCTGATCGGCGACGGCACCGTCGGTCCATTCCGTGCTTACGACCTCAACAAGTGGGATCATATGCGGCGGGTTCCACCAATGGGTGCCAATCGCGCGGCCCTTGTGTTCAAGGTTCGCCATGATGTCGGTGATCGGCATCACAGATGTATTCGACGCAAGGATCGCCGTCTTAGGGGCGTGTTTTTCGACCTCGGCAAAAATCGACTGTTTAAGCGCCAGCTTTTCGGGCGCTGCTTCGAACACAAATTCGGCGTCCGCAACTGCCGTTTCAATCTGCCCACAAATCTCAATTTTCTTGAGGATTTTTGTGATGCGTTCGTCCCGTTCCCCAAGGGCGCGAAGACTATCCGAGATACGTCCTGCGACTGTGGCGCGGGCCTCTTCGGTGGGATCGGAAATCCGAACGTATTGCCCAGCACGTGCAAGGGTCAAAGCAATACCATGGCCCATAAGGCCGGCACCAATAACTGCTGTTTGTATATTTTTACGCATCGATCATCCCGCCGTATAGCCGCCATCGGCGTATAGAATGTGGCCGGTGTAAAAATCAGAGGCCTTAGAGGCGAGGAACAGCAACGGACCAGCAAGGTCTTCGGGTTCGCCAAGACGCCCCTTTGGAACGCGCGCAAGGAAACCGTTGCGGACCTTGGTCGCCTCTTCGGTGTCTTCGTACATCCATGCGGTCAAAGGAGAACGGAACACGGTCGGCGCGATGGCGTTTACGGTAATGCCCGTCGGGCCAAGCTCACAACCAAGCGCCTTGACGATGCCGTCAGTTGCGGATTTCGACGCACAATATGCGGTATAGCCCGCAGGGTGACCCAAAAGACCGCGCGCCGAGCTGACCAATACGATCTTGCCGGAGCCTTGTTTTTTCATTTGAACGGTCGCGGCACGGGCCAAAAGCCAGCTTTGGGTGGTGTTCGCGTCCATCACAGATGTGAAATCGGCGGGTGTCATTTCTGTTACCGGCGCAACCTTGTTCATGCCGGACGCAACAACAAGAATATCAAGCGTACCGTATGTCGATACGGCTTCGTTCACGAGGCTCTCGCAAACGTCTTCGTCAGTGGGACGTTTGTTAACGGTTGTAACCTCGGCACCCATGTCACGGCATTCCGTCGCGATGCCATCAAGCGCCTCTTGGTTGCCCGCAACCAGAACCAGCTTACACCCAGCACCCGCCAAAATACGGGCTGCAACCATGCCAAAGGCACCAGACGCACCGGTGATAAGCGCCACGTGTCCTTTGACGTCAAACATTGAAAGGGGATTTTGCATTGCGTTCATGATCAAGCGTCCGATGGCTGTTTTGGGGGATAGGGCATAACGACCAACATTTTGGCTGTCATGTTCGTATTATTTTCCAGAAGGCGGACTTCACCTGCGGGGATGGTGCAGCTGTCGTTTGGTCCAAGGGTTGTCGTGACACCGTCAATCGTAATGGTCATCTCGCCCTCCAGAACGACATAGACCTTTTCGAAAGGGGTGGAGTCCGGCCCTGCGCCGCCTCCTGGAAGGAACTGACTAAAACCCACCCACTGATTTGTCGGGCCGCCGTCTTCAAAACCTTGCAGGCGAAGGCCGTAACAGTCGCGGTGTTTGGGTGCGATATAGGGTTCCGCATCTGCAAAACGTTTGACCAGCATGTCAGTATCCTTGTGAGTAGTAGAGAAGAGTGGTTGGCCGCCACGAGGGAGAAAACGGCCAACCGACGGGAGCGCGATTTAGAATTCGGCGCCGTCGTCGATGCGGAACTCTTGGGATTTGTCGATCATCGCAACAAGGCGAATGATACAACCGTCGCCGCGATCCCAGTTCCATGGGAAGAAGGCGAATGTGCAGCGTTTGCCGGTCACAGCGTCAAGGTCGCCGCCGACGTTTTCGATGCCCAAGATACCGTTTTTAAATAGAATTTGGTGGCATGGCTCCCAATCTGGGAAGTCGTCTTTCCAGTCGTTGCCGCCGGACCATTCTTTGTATTCCTCTTCGAGGTGCGGAAGAAGCGGGCCGTTGCGCTGTGGACCGATCGCAGTCGCAAGCGGGTGGTCGTTTGCCTGTGTATCGTGGCCGACAACCTTCACGCCTTTTTCAACCATCCACTCCGCGGCCGATGCCACGAAACCGGGGCAGTATGCGAAATAGTCGCCGTCTTCGTAATCGTGGTGCCAGCCGGTGTTGATGATCAGAACATCGCCTGGACGGATCGCGTGGCCACATGCCTTTTCAAGATCTTCGCCGGTGATTGGCTCCCATTTCTTTTTCGGAAGCGACACAACAATGCCGGTGCCAAAGAAATGCGGAAGCGGAACTTCGTCGATGAACGGCGTGCCCTGTACCACGTGCGCAGGCGCATCAATGTGCGTTGTTGCGTGCATGGTTGTTGTGATGCGTTGGCTGAGAACGCCAGATTTCGCCATATAGTGGATACGTTCGATTTTCGTATCCTGAAAATATGGCCAGTTCGGGTTCTGAAAACCAAAGCGGTGGCTGAGGTTATAGAACTCAAG
Source organism: uncultured Halocynthiibacter sp. (assembly GCA_947503035.1). GTDB lineage: Bacteria > Pseudomonadota > Alphaproteobacteria > Rhodobacterales > Rhodobacteraceae > CANNCD01. The sequence continues at coordinate 181,776 of CANNCD010000003.1, read as the reverse complement.
CCCCATGTCGTTGTCTGTGTTTGCTTGGAATTCAATTCCGCGAATTTCTACCATGGATACAAGTCCTCTGTTCGCTGCCCGTGGCTGCGTTTGTTCGAATTACGATGTTAGGTGGCCTCCCAGCCCTGTCCATAATCTGATACACATGCATCGCATAGCGGTCAACAAATTAATTGCATTGCGGGTTGCATGTACCGCAATGCGGTTATTGACATTCCAAATCCTTCACGTATGAAAAGGATAGAAGACAAAGGTTGGATAGCTTGTGAAACATGAAGATGTAGACAATGGACGAAGCGGTATTCAGGTCATTTCAAGGGCCGCACGGATACTTCGTGTCTTAAAGGATCACCCCAAAGGAATGAGCCTTGGTCAGATTGCGACAGAGGTTGGGTTGCCCCGTTCAACCGTTCAACGAATCGTAAGCGCGCTTCAGGCCGAGCGCCTTTTGATCGCGAATATGATGGGTGCGGGGGTTCGGTTGGGCCCTGAATTGGGCGCGCTTGCCGCTGCTGCGCAGTTTAATACCGCCGAACAGTGCCGGCCCGTGTTGCTTGAATTGACCAAGGCCACCGGGGAAACCTCGGACCTTTCGGTTCTGCGCGGTGATAAGATGATTTTCATTGATCAGGTGACCGGAACGCACCGACTAAGGACTATTTCATCCGTCGGCGAAGCCTTTCCGATGCTTACCACCGCGAATGGCCGCGCCAGCCTTGCACAACTGCCCCGCGCACAAGCAATTTCGCGTGCGCAGACCGAGGCAAGACGCACCAAAACCGAATTCGACCCCGAGAGTTTTAGCGCCCTGTTGGACTCGATTTCCGACGCCGGTTTTGCCTATGATCTTGACGAACATGCCGATGGCATCTCGGCGATCGGTTTTTCCTTTATCGACCAAGCAGGCGAGATCCACGCCATTTCGGTGCCTGTCCCGACCTCGCGGTTTGCCCGCCAAAAAACCGTGATCGAAGCCGCCATTCGACAGGCCTCGCAGAAGGTTTCGAAGGTGTTGCAGACCGAAATCGCGTGACCCGCCCAATGGGACGTGCATACCCAAGTCAAAATCTAGCGGCGCGCCCTAGTTTGCTGTGAGAAATTGATCCAGTGAGCGTTGGATGTCGACGTCGGTGAGCGCGGGGTGGATGACGGATGAGTACATCGGATCTGTCAACACGATCGCGGTTCCTGCGGTCAAGGACAGCAGATGAAGATAGAGAACCTGTGGGTTCTCGTCTGTCCGCCATCCGTTTTCTTGTGCCACTTTGATATTTTCCCGCTGGATGGCGGCAAGGGTTTGCAGCGACTGTTTGAGTTCATCGTTCGCATGACGCATCACATCTGGGTTGCGAAGAATTTGATAATGCGCGGCGTTTTCGACGGTCCAGCGCACATACCCCGTGATCATTTGCCGAAGTTGATCCAAGCCAGGCTCGGGGTTTTCGGTCGCTTCTGCCGCCTCGAGCACCCGCATTACACCTTCGTGCGCAATCTCAGTAAGAAGCGCCGCCTTGGTTGGAAAATGCCGCAACGGAGCGGCATGGCTGACATTAAGATCACGGGCAAGCCCGCGCAGGCTAAGTTTTTCCAAGCCCTTTTCTTCTACGACCTGAATGGCCCGTTCCACGAGCGCACGGCGTAAGTCGCCGTGATGGTATTGCTCTGACATTTTTCACTCCTGAATAATGTTGACACTGACTACATGCTGGGTGTAGTCAGTGTCAACATTGTGTATTTGTGCCGCCCGCATCGTGGGATCGGCGGGCAAAAATTCTCGAAGGACTATGACGATGACTGATCTTTTAAGCAATCTCCTCTGTGCCACTTTGGCGTTTGGTTCAGGCATATTTGTTGTGCTGTCTTTGCTCGAAAAACCGATATGGCCGCTCATGTGGGCACGGAATTCCGACACAGTCACAGAGACAGACATGCGCGCCGTACACGCGATCCTAAAACGTGTGATCCATCTTTTGCCGCCGACAATGATCACCACGATGGCTGTCTCCGCGCTTTTGTTCATTGCGTTGCTGATTCTTGAGAGTTTCGAGATGTTGATGGTCTTGGCCGCCCTCTGTTTCTTTGTACAGCAAGGCCTGGTCGCGGCGCGTCTCGCAAAGGATATCGCCGGCGTGGACAGCGTGGACTCGCAAGGAGAGATCGACGATGTGCGCAGTGGGCTGGGGGCGCTTGCTCTTTTGCATCATCGTGGGCTGCTTTTGACGGTGTCCTCCCTCTTGATGGTCCTGTTTGCGCAGGCTTTCTAGGCGGGGTGCCCGCATCGGCCAGACCGAAATCTCATTCCCTTACAACCAGAACACCGCAGGGCTGCGTGTGTTGGAGCTTCGAAAATGTCTAGACTGAAAACCCAAACCGTGGCGATTGTTGCTGCGTTGTTTTTGGCGGGCTGTCTGCCAGAAGACGACAAGACCCAAAACGAGCAGAGCACATCACTTCGTGCGGTAAAAACCTTGGTCGCGCAGGCCCGCCCTGCGATACAAACTCGACGGTTCCCATCTGTGCTCGAGCCGCTTCAGTTGGTGCCCCTGTCGTTCGAGGTCGGCGGACGTGTGGCCGAGGTGGATTTGCGCGTCGGCCAATCCGTTTCCGCGGGCGAGGTTCTCGCGACGATCGAGCCGTTGGATCTGGATCTTCGTCTAAGCCAAGCCGAGGCCGCACTACAAGGCGCAAGTGTCGCGGCGCACAACGCACAGTCCGAGGCCAATCGTCAGACGACCCTGTTTGAACGAGGCGTAACAACGGGTGCGGCACGCGACAATGCGTCCGCCCAGTCAGAACAAGCCCAAGCGAATCTGATCCAAGCCCAACGCAATGTCGATTTGCTTCGGAAAAATCGCGCAAATGCCAGTTTAACCGCCCCGTTTGACGCGATCATTAATGGCGTCGATATTCAGGATTTCACCATGGTCCAACAGGGCCAGCCCGTTGTCACTCTGTATCAAGAAGGCACGCTCCAGGCCTCGATATTAGTGTCCTATGACGTGGTTCTGGGATTGGATATTGGTGACGAGGTTGAGATCGCACCGACCGATGGCGACCTGTTGCCATTAAAGGCGAAGGTGACGGAAATCGGCCGTCGTGCACCGGCGGTGTCGTCATTTCCGGTCACAGTAAAGCTCCAAAACGTGGATGAACAGTTGCGCTCGGGGATGGCCGTAGAGGTGCGACTTGAAACGATGGAAGCGGAAACTGCCGGTCTCATTCCGCTGCCGCTTTCGGCGATTGATACCAATACATCGGGGCCTTTCGTGGGGGCGCCGCCGTTTTCCGCATCCATTTTTGTCTTTGTGCCGACCGACGCGGGGCAGGGGCGTCTTGAGCAGCGAGACGTATTGGTGGCGACCGCGGCCGAAGGCGAAGTCTTTGTCACGCGCGGATTGGAAAATGGCGAACGGGTTGTGACCGCTGGTGTGCCGTTCTTGCGCTCGGATCAAATGGTTACCCTGTACGACATCGACGGGCAGGGGAACTGAGCATGTTTAATCTCACGCAGTTTGGGCTACAAAAAAGCCGCGTTACCGTGTTGATGATGCTGCTGATCATCTGTGTCGGCTTGGTCTCTTATATCAATTTTCCGAAACGAGAAGACCCAGCCATCACCATTCGGACCGGTCTTGTCTTGGCGCAAAACCCTGGACTGACGCTTGAACAACTAGAAAGCCTTGTGGCCGAACCCATAGAAGAGGCCGCGCGTGCGATTGCCGGCGTTGATGAGGTGCGCACGCAATTGACCAATGGCACTGTGATCATCCAAATCGATATCGCCAATGCCGTGCCAGAAGACGGGCTCTCTCAGGTTTTTGACGATATTCGCAATGATGTTCAAAGTTTAGCGCGCTCCATGCCCGCCCAGACCCTTGGCCCGGTTTTCAGCTCAAGCTTTGGCGATGTGGCCGTTGCGACCGTTGCGATCACCGGTGCGGGGTTTTCCTTGGCCGAAATCGAAGACGTTGCGACGCGCTTGCAAAACCGGCTTTATACCTTGGATGAGGTTTCTGCCGTGGGCCTCTATGGCGTCCAGCAGGAGGTGGTGACGTTAAAGGTTGAACGCGAACGCCTTGCGGCCATGGGGACGACAATTGGGTTTATCGTTCAGGCCTTGCAGGGGCAAAACGTGCGATTGCCCGCGGGGTCAATGGTAAGCGACGGGGATCTTATACCACTCCGTGTTACTGGCGACTTGCGCACGCTGGACGAGATCGACCAACTTCTGATCGAGATCCCTGATTTGGGCGTGATCCGCCTTGGCGATTTGGTCGAGGTCGAGCGCAGCTATGTCACCCCCGCGCAAACACCCATTTTCCAAAACAGCCAACCCGCGGTCTTGGCCGCAATCGAGATGGCCGACGGCGTCGACGTCACGGTTCTTGGGCCCAAGCTCCAGTCCCTGGTCGCGCAGTTTCAGCAGGAACAGCCCATCGGGATCGAGACACAGTTCTCGGCCTTTCAACCCGATATCGTGGCGGCGTCGGTAAACGGTGCCCTGTCGAATATGGCCCAGACCTTTGTGGTCGTTCTGATCGTTATGTTGCTTTTCATGGGCTGGCGAGAAGCGATGATCATCTCTGCCATTGTGCCCTTCGCCGTGAGCTTTGCCTTTAGCTTTATGGGGCCATTTGGCGTCGAGCTTCAGCAGGTTTCAATCGCGGCAATCATCATCAGCCTTGGCCTGTTGGTGGATAATGGGGTGGTGATCATCGAAGACATGCAACGGCGCATCCGCGAAGGCGCCAACCGGCAGGACGCCGCATTAGACGCAGGACGCCAATACACGCTGCCGTTGTTGATCGCCTCAACCACCACCATTGCCGCGTTCCTGCCCTTGTTTCTTTTGGACGGGACCGAGGGCCAGTATGGCTATTCCCTTGGGACGGTTGTGATGTTGATGTTGGTGGGCTCGTTTCTGTCCGCGCTCTATCTTTTACCGCGTCTTGCGGTTTGGTTTTTGCCGGAACCAAAGGCCAAGACACAGGGAAAACGCGATATATTTGCGACCCTCAGCCGCGGATACGGGGCGCTTGTGCGACTGACGCTGAAGGCCCCGATCCTTGTTGTTGTGATCTGTCTTGGGCTTATTGTTGTGGGCGGGAAAAATATGGGCAAGGTGACAAACCAGATGTTCCCCCTGTCGGAACGCGCCCAGTTTTTGGTGTATATGGACCTGCCACGGGGCACGGATATTTCACAAACGACAGAAACCGCCGTCGCTTTTTCTGACTGGATTCAAACGGATAACCCCGAGGTCACCGGCGCCACCGCCTTTGTCGGAAGCGGCGGTCCCCGCTTTGTGCTGTCGCTTGACCCGGCGGATACCGATCCTGCCTCGGCCTTTATGGTGGTTAACACGACGGATTTCGCGGGCACGACGCGGGTGATTGAACGCGCCCGACTGCATGCTCTGCGTGCCTTTCCCAATGCCGAGTTCCGCATGAAACGCTTGGCGATGGGCGGGCGGGAACCGGGCCTTGATATCAAAATTTCTGGCCCCGATGGTGATCGACTGCTGGCCGCCGCCTATGAGATTCAATCGACCTTGGCCAAGGCACCTGGCATCGTGCAAAACCGCAATGATTGGGGTAACAAGATCTTTGTCGGACAGGTGAACATCGCGCAAGACAAGCTGCGCGCCTATGGTCTGAGTACGCTTGATGTGTCTGACGCGCTTGAGGGGTTTTTTGACGGGGTACAAGTCAGCACCTTCCGCGATGGGAATGATCAAATTCCGATTGTGATGCGCGGGGCACAAGAAGACCGCGAGAGCTTTGCGGCCGTTGCGAATGCCGTCGTTGAAACAAACGGTCAGACCTTGTCGCTGGATCAGTTTTCGACCCTGCGCCCCGCACTAGAGTTTTCAAGCATTCGGCGCGTTGATCAAAGACGAACGATTACGGTCAGTGCAATTTCAGAAGAGGTCACGGCCTTTGATCTCTTTGATCATGTCCAGCCAACGCTAGATGCGCTTCAACACCATCTGGGCGGCGATTACCGTATTGAAATCGCTGGTGAAATTCAAAACGCCTCAGAGGTGCGCGAGAAACTTGGAGGGGGTTTCCCCATTGCGATTGCCGTGATGTTGGTGGCGTTGATGGTTCAATTCAATTCGTTCCGCCGCGTGGCGATCACTTTGATGTCTGTGCCGCTCGTGGTGGTTGGTGTGCCCTTGGCCCTGTTGTCGACGGGACAACCCATGAGCTTTTTCGGGACCCTCGGGTTGATTGCCTTGTCGGGGATTATCATCAACAACGCGATTGTTTTGATCGATCAGATCGATATCGAGCTGCAGGAGCACGGGCTTAATGACGCGATAACCCAAGCCGCGGTGAAACGTTTTCGCCCCATCCTGTTGACGTCGATGACCACGGTTTTCGGGCTGATCCCAATGGCGACGGCGGGGGGTGCCCTCTGGGAACCGATGGCCACATTGATGATTGGTGGGCTTGGTGTCGCCTCTGTGCTGACACTGTTTTGGGTGCCTGCATTGTACCGATTGTTTATGTTTCGCCTTGGGCAAGTGGCCGCGCGCTAGGGCGGGACAGAAACGCGGCAAGCGCGCTTGGCGAGACCGGTTTTTCCAAGAAGAAGACAGAGGGTGGAAGCGCTTCGCATGCCATAGATTTGCCGCTGATTAGGATACGCTGTGCCGATGGGGCAATCAGGTGTGCGTGTTCCAAGAAGTCGAGACCGTTCTGATCACACGCGAGATTAAAGTCGCTGATCACAATATCGACTGGCCGCAGATCAAGCGCGCGCGCGGCCTCTTTGATCGTCGCGCATGTGATGGTCTCATATCCCAAACCGCTCAGGGTGGTTTGCGTTGATCTGCGATCGTTTGGATTGTCATCAAGGATCAACGCGCACCCGCTGTTTTGTCGGTTTGGGATCGGCGCAGAACAGGCCAAAGGGAGCGTGATTTGAATACTGGTGCCGTGGCCTTCGCGGCTTTTGATCTCCATGCTGCCGCCGCTTTGACTTATGAAACCATAGACGATTGACAGGCCCAGCCCCGTTCCCCCCTCGGCGGCTCTGGTGGTGAAAAATGGTTCGATGGCCTTTTTGCGCACGTCATGTGACATGCCAATCCCCGTATCACTCACGGTGATAAGCGCGGAGCCATCCGCCTTGCTTGATAAATGAATAGAGATAACCCCGTCTTCTTGCATCGCATTGTTGGCGTTCAAAATCAGGTTCAGCACGGCCGATTCCAACTGCCCTGGATCTGCCAGTACAAACAACGGCTTACTGGGTGCGATCACGCTTACCGTCACGCCTTTGCGCAGGCCAATTTCCACCAGTTCAATCATGCCCGAAATCAACGCGCCAAGCTCTATGACCTCGGGTTCAAGGGGCTGTTTGCGCGCAAATGCCAAAAGGCGTTCGGTTAAGGACGCACCATATTCAACGGCGTTTTCAATCGACGCAATGTTGTTGGACGTGGATGTTCGGCGCAGCAAATGAGCATGTGTCCGGATCGTCGTCAGGATGTTGCCAAAGTCATGGGCCGTGTCCCCCGCCAGTTTGCCAAGCATCTCGATGCGGTCCATCTGGTCGAGGCGCGCTTGGATGTTTCGCTCTTCGGTTACATCCGACACCAACCACACGCGGCCCTCGTCGGGTAGGCGACTTGCGCGTAGTTCAAGGATTTGTCCCTCGCTGGAACGGATTTCAAGAGGGCCGCGATGGGCACGGGTGAGACCGGCGGCAATCGCCGAGGGTCCAAAACGCCCCGTGCGAAACCACTGTGCAAAATCGGACAGGTCGTCTGTGGTGTCATCCAGCCCGAGAATGCGATCAAAGGCAGGGTTCGATGCCGTAAGTTTTCCAGTGACGTCAGTGATGGCGATCCCATCCGAGATATTTGCATAGATTTTCTCAAAAAGGGCGTTGCGCTGGTTCAGCTGGCGGTTGGACCGATCCAATCGCAATGCGTTGGCGCGAAAGCTGCGAAACGAAGTAAATAGATCGCCAATTTCGTCGGTTTTGCGGGACTTTCGTGGCAGGACGCTACTGCGGTCCCCTTGTGCCAAACGCACCATCGCCTCGGACACACGGGCGATATTGAACGCCACATACCGCGATACAAACAGGGCGGCGGCCAATGCACAGAGCAATCCGACCAAACTGATGGTGGCGACAGAGACACGCGTCAGTTGGATCATGGACGACGAGGCGCTTCGCTCTTGGGTCAAAACGCCTTCTGCGTCGCGGGCGTATTGCGCCGCCAGTTCATTGATTTGATTGGCGTCGTGTCGAATGCGAAACAGGGCATTTTGTGCAATCAGAACCACCCCAAGCTCTTGGCGGCGCAGTTCAAATACACCGGTTTCGCCCGACACGTGATCCGTGAGTTGAGCGAGAAACGCGACCTGCTGAGCGTTGAGAGAGCTGCCGGTCAGTGTCTTTGCTTGGCGTTGAAATTGACGTTGTTCTTCGCCGACACCGATCAGGTTATCGGCATAGGCCGCATTGAGCGCATCCGCATTCATGCTTTGAAGGGACCACCAGACCAAGCGCGCGGAATCGGATGTCGAAGGCGATTCAAGCGCATTGGTCACCGTCTCTCGCAGGACACTTAGGGCGGCAATGCGCGTGCGAATTTGTGCTTGGACCCGATCCAAAGATTGCGATGCAGCGACAAGATCATTGATCCCGTCTTCCATTTCCAAGGTGATCGGAAAAAGCGTGCGGCGTTTCGTATCCGCCGAACCTGCCTCTGGCCATTGATCGCGTACCCGCTGCAAAATAGTGACAAGCTTTTCGCCCTCTTGTTCGATCAAAAAATTGGAGCGCTGTGTCAGCAGATAGGGCGCCGACGTTGCCAGATCCGATGTGCGTTTTGACAGATCAATGGCCTGTGCCACCTGTGTCAGGGACTGGCGGTGCAACTCTTCGAGTTGGACATTGACGCGGTGCAGGGTGACCCAGGTCAGGCCGCTAATGCCAAGGATCGCCAGCGCCAAAATCGTCAAGGCCGACCACAGGCGCCCGCGCACGGACTGGGGCAGAAATCGCATCATCGCGCGCCCTTTATATCATCGGTGACGAAAATATACCCTTGCCCCCGTCGCGTCTGAAGATGCACCGGCTTTGAGGGGTTTTCTTCAATCTTTCGGCGCAGGCGAAGAATGAGAACATCGACGGTGCGGTCGACGTATTTGGTCAGATCGCTGCCCAGTTCGGCCAACAAATCGACGCGGGTTATGACGACATTTGGGCGTGTAATAAAATAGTCCAACAGCCGAAACTCGGCATTGGTAAGCGCGATCTCTTGTTGCGATTGATTGAAGAGAATGCGCTGTTTGCGATCAACTTTGAATTGCCCAAAGCATAGGATTTCACCGTGCGATGGGGCAGGGGCGCTCAGTTGTAGGCCCACATCATACCGGCGCAGCACAGCGCGAATTCTGGCCACCAGTTCACGCGGGTTGAACGGTTTGAGAATATAGTCATCGGCCCCGAGTTCCAGCCCAACGATCTTGTCCGTTTCGTCGCCGCGCCCCGTCAACATGACAATTGGAATATCCTGCGCGCGGCGGATGCTTAGCGCAAGATCCAGTCCGCTTTCGTCTTTCAATTTAAGATCAATCAGCACCAGATCAAAGCGGGTAGTTTTCTGCGTGTCGTGGTACTCGGAAATGCTGGCCATGGGCACCGCATCCAATTGGTTTTCCAGAAGCAGCGCAACCAACGCGTCACGCACGATCGCTTCGTCATCGACAATACCTACAATTGGACGCATCACTTCATGTCTCCCCTCTTTTCCTCTTAGCACGAAGATCAATGTGCGGTCGCAGGTTCATTTGTTTCAAATATTACAAAACTGAAGCCTGATTGAAACTTTGTTAATGAACTGGAGGTCCGATTGTAGCATTGTTCACCGAGGCTTTGTATCGTCGGTCACATCCACCCCGTACAAAGGGATAAGCGCCCTCAGGCAGAGGAGCACGAGAGCGCAAATAAACCTTTGGGAGGAAAATATGAATAAACTTGGAATGATCTCGGCGACGGCGCTTTTGGTCTCTGCGACTGGCGCATGGGCCGACGAAGTAAGCCTTGTCTGTAGCGCGCAGCCAGAGTGGTGCGAAATGATGGTTGCGGCCTTTGAAGCAGAAAACCCAGACACAGATGTGTTGATGGTGCGCAAATCCACCGGCGAAACCCTTGCGCAAATCCGCGCCGAAGCAGGCAATCCAAAGATCGACGTTTGGTGGGGCGGCACAGGTGATCCGCACCTTATTGCGGCCGAAGAAGGCCTGACCCAAGCGTCCGGCGTTGACACCAGCGAACTTCTTGGCTGGTCGCAAAACATGGCCGAAATTTCACAGGGCCGCGCGATTGGCATCTATGCCGGCGCCCTCGGGATTGCGTATAACACCGAAACATTGGCCGGACGCGATATCGCTGCCCCTGAATGTTGGGCGGATTTGGAAGACCCACGGTTTGCGGGTGAAATCCAAGTGGCCAACCCAAATAGCTCGGGCACGGCATACACCGAACTTGCGACTTTCGTACAATTGTTTGGTGAAGACGAGGCCATGAAGAAACTGGCGGCGATTGGCGCGAACATCAATTCCTATACGAAATCCGGCTCTGCTCCGTCGCGTGCGGCCGCGCGTGGTGAAACCGGTGTCTCTATCGGCTTTATGCACGACATGGTCAATTTGGCGTCACAAGGTTTCCCACTGGCGGTTGTCGCCCCATGCGAAGGCACCGGATATGAGGTTGGCGCCGTGAGCGTGATCGAAGGCGCGCGCAATTTTGAGGGTGCAAAAGCATGGGTTGAATTTGCCCTACGTGCTGACATTCAATCCAAAGCTCAAGACGTTGGACAGTTTCAGGTTCCATCCAATTCCAATGCACAGGTTGCGCCGGAGTCCCCTGATCTCGCGTCGATTAAGCTGATTGATTACGACTTTGCGACCTATGGTTCGAGCGAAACGCGTTCGCGTTTGTTGGCCCGTTGGGACGCCGAAGTCGGCGATCCAAACCCACAACAGTAGACCTCCCTATTGGCCAAGCCACGTTCGGCTTGGCCAGACCTAGATGCCCCGTCAACCATGGGGCATCCTTCTCATATTTTGCGGAAATCCGATGAAGAACACAGCTTTCATTTGGCTGGCCCTTGGGCTTGCCGGTTTTTTTGTGCTGCCTTGGCACATGACCGATATGGGCGTCCTGCGCGGCGCATGGATCAACGATGGCGTCGCCTCAACGGGCTTGAACGCGGCGCTTGCTGGGCAATGGTGGCTGGCCCCGATTGCACTGGCGTTTGTTGCGGCCATGGCCATCCAATTGGGCATATCTGCGCCGGTGAAACGCGCCCGAACCACGTTGATAGTAAGCCTGACAGGTCTTGTTTGGCTGGCAGTCCAAGGGTTGGTGATCACACGCTCGGGGCCGCGGATATTTGAAAACCTGCTCACCACGGACACCGCGCTCGCGGGGCAATTGGGCATGGGGGTTGGCGCCGGACTTTGTGCGATTTCCCTTCTGTTTGCGGCCACGACGTCGCTCTCGCAATCGGGCAAGGGCCAAGGCGACGCCTTTGTCGTCGGCACCATCGGTTTGATCGTGGCTCTTGTGGCTGTGTTCGTCTTTTTCCCCGTTCTTCATATTCTTGTACGCGCATTTCAGGTGGACGGCGGCTATGCCTTTGGCGATTTCTTCACACGTTTCTTCAGCAGCGATCTTTGGGGGCTTGGCTGTTTGGTGTCTGGTCAGAACTGCGGCGTTGGGATCAATTCACTGTTCTTGGCGGTGATGACCGGCGCGGGTACGACCCTGCTTGGTCTGGCTTTTGCGCTCGTGTTCACACGCACAGAATTTCGCGCCAAGAAGCTGTTGCGTGTCCTGACGCTTATTCCCATCATCACACCACCCTTCGTGATTGGCCTCGCTCTCATTCTGTTGTTCGGGCGCACCGGCACGGTCACCGCGTTCTTTGCGGACCTGTTTGGTTTGGAACAAACACGCTGGCTCTATGGGTTCTGGGGCGTTTTTTTCGCGCAATTGCTATCGTTCACGCCCATCGCCTTTTTGGTGCTGATCGGCGTTGTCCAAGGCGTCAGCCCGTCAATGGAAGAGGCATCGCAAACCTTGGATGCAGACCGTTGGCAGACCTTCCGCTATGTCTCTTTGCCCTTGATGCGCCCTGGTCTAGCCAATGCGTTTTTGCTTGGCTTCATCGAGAGCCTCGCGGATTTCGGCAATCCCTTGGTTTTGGGAAGCGGCTATCCCGTTCTGTCGACTGACATCTATTTCGCGATTGTCGGCTCGGTCGCGGATCCCGCGAAGGCAGCCATCCTTGCGATTGCATTGTTGTCGCTGACGCTCACCGCGTTCTTGGCACAACGCGCATGGCTAGGCAAAAAATCCTATGCGACCATCACCGGCAAGGCCGATAGCGGTCAGAACGCCAGCCTCAATCCTGTGTTGCGCGCCTTGTGTTATGGCGTGGTTCTGCCATGGGCGGCGCTCACCGCTGTGATCTATTCGATGATCATCTTTGGCAGCTTTGTGAAACTTTGGGGCTATAATCATAGCTTCACGCTCGACCACTATATCCGTGCCTTTAGCATTGATTTCAGCACGGGTCGCTTTACCGGTGTGGCGTGGGACAGCTATTTCACCACCTTGACGATTTCATCCATCGCCGCGCCTCTGACTGCCCTCGTTGGTTTGGCCACGGCCTATCTCTTGGTCCGTCAGAAATTCGTCGGCAAGGATGCGTTTGAATTCTCAACCATGCTGAGCTTTGCCATCCCCGGCACGGTCATTGGCGTCAGCTATATCATGGCGTTCAACTTCCCGCCGATTGAACTTACGGGGACATCCATCATCCTGATCATCGTCTTTGTGTTCCGCAACATGCCGGTTGGCGTGCGCGGCGGCATCGCGGCCATGAGTCAGCTTGATAAAAGTCTGGACGAGGCATCAATCACCCTTGGCGCCAACAGTTTCACAACGGTGCGCCGTGTGATTGCCCCCCTGATGGGACCCGCCATTTTGGCCGCGCTTACCTATAGTTTCGTGCGCGCAATCACGTCGGTCAGCGCTGTTATCTTCTTGGTCAGCGCCAAACACAACATGGCGACGTCGTTCATCGTCGGGCGGGTTGAAAATGGGGAATACGGGCTTGCGATTGCCTATTCCGCGGTTCTGATCCTCACGATGCTCGCTGCCATTCTTCTTTTGCAACTTCTGGTCGGAAAACGTCGCTTGCGCCGCGCCGATCGTGTCCAACAGGCCGCCTGAGCCACCCGAATAAGGAAAACAACATGACACTCACTCAAACTGGTTCTGTGCGTTTCGAAGGCGTGGTCAAAAAATACGGCTCTGTCACGGCGCTTAAACATCTTGATCTGGAGATTGCTCCAGGGAAACTGGTCACGCTTCTGGGGCCATCGGGATGTGGGAAAACCACCACCTTGCGGCTTATTGCGGGGCTCGAAATGGCCACGCACGGCAAAATCATCATCGGCGACCAAGACGTCACCCATCTGACCGCGACCTACCGCAAGGTGTCGATGGTGTTCCAATCCTATGCCTTGTTCCCCCATATGACCGTGCGCGAAAACGTGGCCTACGGCCTGACCGTCAAATCCATGCCCAAGGCCGAAGCCGCGGAAAAGGCGGATCAAGGTCTTGAACTTGTGGGCCTTGCGGGGTTCGGCGATCGTTTGCCAAGCGAATTGTCCGGTGGGCAACAGCAACGTGTCGCCGTGGCGCGCGCGATTGTTCTGGAGCCGGAGGTTCTGCTTTTGGACGAACCCCTGTCCAATCTGGACGCGAAACTTCGCCGTCACGTGCGCGAAGAAATCCGCCAAATTCAACAACGCCTTGGCCTTACGGCGGTCTATGTGACCCATGACCAAGAAGAAGCCATGGCCGTGTCGGATAAGATCATCGTCATGAACAACGCCGAAATCGCACAGATCGGCACGCCCGCCGACCTCTATGAGGCGCCTTCATCGGCGTTTCTTGCGGATTTCATTGGCGACGCGAATTTGACCGATTGCACTGTGGACAATGTGGATGGGGGGCGTGCGTCCGTCACGATGCATGGTCAAACCTATCGCATTCCGGCCCAAAACATCGTCAAAGGCGCGGCGCAAATGGTGCTCCGGCCGAATGTTCTTGAACTGAGCCCTCCAGATCAGCCGGGTGTGACCGGCGAAATCACCTATGCCGCCTATCTGGGCAAGGAAATGCAGTACACCGTCGAAACGCCCCTCGGTGCGTTGTTCATCGTGACACCGGTTCAGGCCGCGCCGTTCACACGGGGAGACGCGGTTTCGGTTCAGATCAACCAAACCCTCGCGCGTTTGGTTCAAGTCTAGGCAATCAAAATGGGCCGCCCCGCCACGTCGGTGGGGCAGACCCGTTTGTACAACCGCGCCAGCACGATGACGTGAGATGGCGGGGCACACACACAGCAGTGTCTTCAACGCATATGTGCCGGTTCAATATCCCGAATGGCGCGGTCTAGGGCGCGCCCACTGGTGTCAACTGACCTGTTCGCGATGATCGTTCGATTGCAGCGATCAGGCGATGCGAAATCAACGCCTCTCGTCCTGTGACCATGGGTTTTGTTCCATGGCGCACGGCATTGGTGAAATCCTCGATCACGGCCTGATGCCATTCGTGTTTCCCGCCCAGCAACGGGTTCACCTTACGTGGGGCCGTGTCCTGAGCCACGATATCTGTCTCTCCATTCCGCCATGAAATTTCAAGCGCATCCTTGTTGATTTTAAGGCTCGCTTTTTCAAAGTGCAGGCGAATGATTTCTGTTCTATGGGGATACATTGCCGTGCTTGCCACGAATGACCCTGACGCGCCACAGGCAAATCGAAGACCGGCAATGGCGAAATCCTCGGCCTCCATATCATGAAGCGCGGTCGTGGCCGTCATCGCTTGAACGCTGGTGACCGGACCGGCAAGGCTGAGGGCCAGATCGATGGAATGGATGGCATTGGTGATCATCACGCCACCGCCGTCGCGGGCATAGGTCCCGCGGCCAAGTTCATCGTAATACGACTGTTCGCGCCACAGGGGCACGTCAATTTCCACAAGACCCAGTTTCCCCAAGGCTCCGGTTTTGATTTGTTCTGCGGCCGCAAGGGACGGCGCGCGCATACGATGTTGAAACAGAACGCCCAAGGTCACACCCGCGCGCTCGCAGATCTCGACCACCTCAAGCGCCTCTTGCGGGCTTCGGCCAACGGGTTTTTCCAAAAGAATATGCGTCCCTGCCTGCGCAAGCACTTGGATGATGTCTTTTCGCACGCTTGGGGGTGTTGCGACGATCGCCACCGTAATGTCAGGGTCCGCCGCAACAGCCGCAAGATCAGACGTAAATTCGGGCGCTTCGGCGTCATAAAAATCCGCAAGATAGCGGGCCTTGTCAGGGTTGCGGGAAACGATTGCCTTTAGGGCGATGTCATTTTGCGCTTCCGACAATGCGGCCACATGGGTTTTTGCGATCATGCCGGCGCCGATCAATGCCACACCTACACGCTTTTGCTTTGCTGATTTTACCACCTGCGTTTCCTCCTTTTTCGATCAATGAAACGCCGGATACCGGGGTTTCATCTGCTTTGTTTTATATGATGTCGCACACCCTAGATGGGCGACGTAATTTCTGCATCCCGCGCCAAACGACGAAATGCGGCTGTGGTCTCTGGGTCAAGCGGCACGCCAGTCTTGCGGCGGCGCGCGGCCTCTTGCCACTCGCGATCACCGGGGGCGATAACGCGCGCACCGTCTCGGGGGGCACTTGTGCGCAGGGCCGACAAATACCGGTCCATCCCCGCCAACATCAACCCACGTCCGATAAACCCATCGGGATCAATGCAGATCACAAAGGCCCCCATGTCACGCGGGGTCTCAATATCTGGCCCGCCCATCGGCAGGATTTCTGGGCTGATCTTTGCGCCGGTTAGAACCCCCGAAAAGATCTCGATCAAGCCGGCCAAACCGGCACCCTTGAACCCAAATTCACCGCCCAAAGGGGCCAACATTTCGACGCTGTTTGGATCGCGCGTGTTGATGCCATAAAGGT
This sequence comes from uncultured Halocynthiibacter sp., assembly GCA_947503035.1. Lineage (GTDB taxonomy): Bacteria > Pseudomonadota > Alphaproteobacteria > Rhodobacterales > Rhodobacteraceae > CANNCD01. The sequence goes on along the minus strand of CANNCD010000003.1, from coordinate 165,701 downwards.
CTGACGCGGTATCATGGGGCAGATCGCGCCCGAGGGATTTATAGAGCTGTACCCGATTGTAGGGTATTGCGCTTGTCGCCATATCAAGAAGCCATGGATCGCCGTCCTGCGTCGGGACCGCCGCTGCGATTGGGTTCGTCCCGTGGAACCGTTCTGCACCGTCATGAAGACGCACAAAGCTGTCGGAATGGCACATTACAACACCGATCATGCCTTGCTTTGCCATCGCCAATGCATATGCACCCGCCGGTCCAAAATGAGATGTGCGGTGAATTCCCACGGCACCAATCCCCGCCTCGCGCGCGAGGTCACAGGCATGATCCACCGCAGTATATGCGGCCAGCGCCCCATGGGCGTCATCGGCATCAAGAAGACCAGATCCAGCCCGCTTGCGTGTAAACTTCAGGTCAGGCGTTTTATTAAGCCGCCCGCCGCGGAACACCATATCGTAATGCGGCAAAAGCCGGACACCGTGGCTATCCACACCAAGAGAGCTTGCGTGTAGCATCGCGCGTGTCGCCGCCAGAGCACTCGGAGCATCCGCCCCAGCGGCCCTTAAAATTGTGTCGCAAAAGTCATATAGCGCGTCCAGATCGGCGTTATTTTCGGTCATGGGTGCCCCCTTGGGCTTGATTTTGATGCTGCGGCCTTGGCCGATTGGTGGCTTTCTAGACAATAATATGTACTTTGTATACAGTAGACGTTATATTCACCACAAAGCAAGCCCTGTTCGATCTGCCCTCTGCCGTGCTAGTCACATCCTAGGATCGAACGATGCCAGATTGGACTGACCCATATGCAAGAGCCGCTTTACATTCGCATTTTCCACGCGCTGGTATCGGACATCGCCACGCGTGATATTGCACCTGGGGATCGGGTGATGGAAAATCGGGTTGCGACGCGCTTTGATGTGTCGCGCGCCCCGGCCCGCAAGGCATTGGCAGAACTGCAAGAGCAGGGGCTGGTTATCCCCATGCCCGCGCCTGCACGTGGGTATATCGTGGCCCCCGACGCCCCAGAGCGCGCCGCGTCTTTGGGGTCAACAAACGACGCGCCATTCACCACCCAGACAGCACCAACATGGCAGCGGATATATTCCGAAGTCGAAAATGCCCTGACACAGCGCATTGCCTTTGGCCGATGGCGACTGACCGAAACGGGCATCGCATCCGCGTTTAGCGTCAGCCGCACGGTCGCACGTGACGTGCTGGCACGTTTGCAGGCCCGTGGTTTGGTGATCAACGAAGGCAAGGGCTGGATCGCACCAGAACTTAGCGCGGACCGCGCGCAGAACCTCTATGAATTGCGCGCCTTGCTTGAGCCCGCCGCGTTGTTGGACATAAGTGGCCAAGTGCCACGCCAGACCATGGATCAAATGATCCAAGATCTGCACCGCGTTGTGGGGACAAAGGTTGACGGGCATTTGCTTGACCGGTTCGAAACCGAACTGCACATCGATCTCCTCCAGCGGTGCTCCAACCCAGAGCTTTGCAGGGCGATGACCGAGGCGCAGTCGCTTCTTTTGGCGCACAAGTTTTTCTATCAACACACTGCCGAAATCTATCCGGTTGAGCCGTTCTTGGACGAACACCTTCACATTCTGATGCTCACACGGGATGGCGCGGTGACGGATGCCTGTGAAGAATTGCGTCAACACCTACTTCGTTCGAGCGACAGGGCCGCGGCCCGCATTGCGACATTGCGCAAGACCTTTGTTGATACGTCAACGGACTATCTTGAACGGCTGGCCTGACGCCCCAACACCCGATCCCCCTGTCCAAAGCGGGTGCTTAGGCGCGTAGAAATGCGCGGATAAGCGGCAAAGTGTCGTCAGGATTATCCCAAATCATATCGTGCCCCGCGTTTGGTACAATCCGAAGCTCTGCGTTCTCGAAAAAGCTCAGGTGTTTGCGTTGCGTATCCTCACCGATCCAATCGTTACACCCACCAGCAAGCAACAAAACCGGACCGGAATAACCCGTCGCCCCCAGCGCGATAAGATCGATTTCGGCGGCACCGGTCTTGCCTGCGGCTTGGCTTGCGACGGCACCAAACCGCCACGACGCCGCGTCGAATTCATCAAAGACACAGTGATACGGATTCTCTGGATGGTTCGCAAAGGCATGGACAACGCCCCCCATCAGATAATCCCGCGCGGCGCTTTTGTCGGGGCCAGAGACATGCAGCGATTGAAATCCGACGCGCAGGGCTTGTTTATAAAACGCCAGACCGGACATATATCGTTTGGCATGTACCATCCATTCCTCTGCCTCTTCGCCCGTGAAAAATCCCGGTTCCAACAACACAGCGCGGGCAACTTTGTCTGGAGCTGTGCCCAAATATGCCGTCGCAAGCATCGCCCCCCAAGAATGCCCCAACAGCGTCACCGGACGCTCGGGTGAATACCTGTCGATAATGGCATCAAGTTCGGCCAAATAGGTCGGAACCGTCAGCGCCTCTGCGGGGACTCTCTCGGACAGTCCTGCGCCGCGTTGGTCGTAGAACACCACGAAATTGGTATCCGCCAGTGACTTTGCACCCAGCTGTGACCTGTAATCGCCACCCGGACCACCGTGCAACACAATGATCACAGGGTTCGACGGGTCGCCGTATGTCTCGGCATGAAGACGCACGCCGTTGATTTCGATCTGTGGGAGCGACGGGTCGTCAAGCACCGTTTTGGCAACCGTATATTGCCCCGAAGTGGCGAAAAATAGACAAAGGACTGTGACAACAACCACACCTGTCATTCCGCCGAGTGTGATAAGAATGATCTTGGACATTCGCATTAACATATGGTTTTTCTCCTTATGACCTGCCTCGTCGTACTGCGCGCGCGCACCCCTCGCATTATCGTTTGATAAGGAATTCGCAATTTGGATCTTTTTACGTTTCTGACGTCACCGCCGAACGCGCTGGACAACGACACCGCCCGTGACTTTGCGGCCGCGTGGCACGTCGAATTTGTCAAAAAGGGGCACCCTATTGCCGTGCAGGGTGCGCCAGATCATCAAGAGCACATCATCCTTGATGGGCGCGCCACCAGCCAGATCACCGACCCCGACGGGCGCGCGGTGTGCGTCGGGTTTCACGCGGGCCCCTGCGTGGTTGTCCCGAATGTCGCGCGCACCAATAATGGGACATCTCTCGTTTCGATTGATGTCAGTGCAGACGCGTTGGTTGCCCATCTTGACACCCGCGCCTTGACCGATTTGATGCTAAAGTCCGAGCGAATTCGCGACTGGGCCAATGGGGTCTTGCAACAGGAACTGGCCCGTAAGGCCAACCGCGAATGGTGTCTGGCAGCGCTTGGCGGCGCGGATCGGCTTGCTTGGTTTCGCGAAAATTTTCCGGATCACGAGGCGCTTTTTGGTCACTACCTGATCGCGTCCTATCTTGGCCTCACGCCCGTAACACTCAGCCGGTTGCGGGTCGCAAGCAAAGACACATAGTGCGCTGGGGCGTGGTCATTACACACCCCAGCGCCTATTTTAATCGCGCTAGAGAACGCCGCGTGCGATTTGGTCGGCCTCGATGCTTTCGAAAAGGGCCTTAAAATTGCCCTCGCCAAAGCCATCGTCGCCCTTGCGTTGGATGAACTCAAAGAAGATCGGGCCGATGACCGTCTTCGAGAAAATCTGCAAAAGAATTCGCGTTTCACCGCCGCCGACAACGCCTTCGCCGTCGATCATGATGCCGTGTTTGATCATCCGATCAATCGGTTCTTCGTGGTCGACCACGCGTGTTTTGCTGAGCTCATAATAGGTCGCGGGCGGGGCCGGCATGAATTTAAGACCACGGCGCGCGATCTCATCGGTTGCGTCATAGATATCGTGGGCGCCAACGGCGATGTGTTGGATGCCTTCACCGTTATAGCGTTTCAGATACTCAACGATTTGACCCTTTTCGCCGCGGTCTTCGTTGATCGGAATACGAATGCGTCCACAGGGGGACGTCAACGCGCGGCTCAACAGGCCCGAGTGTTTGCCCGAGATGTCAAAGAACCGGATTTCCTTAAAGTTGAACAGGTCGCCATAGAATTTGAACCAAATGTCCATATTGCCCTTATGGACGTTATGGGTGAGGTGATCCAGATAATGAAAGCCAACGCCTTCTGGGTGGGTTTTCGCAACCCAGTTGAATTCGTCGTTATACGGGTTTGCCTCGTAATAGGTGTCGATAAAATAGATCAGAGACCCGCCGATGCCCACGATCGCGGGGACATTCATTGTCTTGTCGTCGCCATCATAGGGGGTCGCGCCATTGCGCACCGCGTGGTCATAGGCGTGCTTTGCATCAACAACGCGCCAACCCATCGAGGGGGCACAGGGACCGTGTTCTTCGACGAAGCGACGTGCGTGGCTTTTGGAATCGTTGTTGATGATATAGGTGATGTCGCCCTGCTGCCAAAGTTCAATGTCCTTGGTTTTGTGGGTCGCGGTGTGTTTGTAACCCATCGTTTCGAACAGGGTACGAAGCGTTTCAGGCTCGGGGTGAGCGAATTCAACGAATTCGAATCCGTCCGTACCAGCGGGGTTTTCGGCTGAAATTGTCGCCTTTGGGGCGTCGTGGGGGAATGGTCCCATGTGTTTTCTCCTCTTTTGTCGAGGATAGGTCACATTCGACGCGTATCGTGCCCAAATCAAGCGATGCATAACGATTTTCATGCGGTCATATTGCATTTGTTGGTAAAATATGCGCAATTTACGTCATGACCAATCTCGATTCCAAAGACATTCAGATTCTCGCTACCCTACAGCGCAACGGCCAAGCCTCGGCGCTTGAGATGTCCGAACACCTTGGGATGTCGGCGTCCCAAATCGGACGGCGACGCCTGCGGATGGAGGCCGAGGGATATATAGTTGCAACGACCTGTCGGCTGAATCCCGACCTGTTGGGACTTGGGGTTCAGGCCTTTATCCAAGTGCAGACGGTGGCCCAAACCGGCGACACCCATCAATCGATCAAATCCCTAACCCGCCAACAACCCGAAATCGTCGCCGCATGGACATTGACCGGCGAGGCGGACTATATTTTCAGGGTCTATTGTTCCAGCCTGACGTCATTGAATGATTTGGTGCAGAAAACCTTGCTGCCTCATCCTGCGATTGGTCGCGTTCAAAGCCAAATCGTTATGGAGCAGGTCAAAGACGATACTGCATTACCGCTAGACCGTGCCACGACCTGATCGCGCAAGACGCGGCTAGGTCAATTGCGCGATCTGTTTCATGAACTTCATCGCGATATCTTGTTCCTCGGGCGTAAAGGCCGACATCACGCGTTCGTTGTATTTCACCGCCTCGGCCTGAAGATGCGCAAAGGCGGCTTGTCCTTGTTTTGTTAACGACAAAAGCTCATGACGGCGATCTGTGGGAACCTCGGTACGCTTTAGAAACCGTTGTTTTTCCAAGGCAGAGACGGCGCGACTGACCTTGGTTTTATGGAGATCGGATTTGTCGCAAATCTGTTTTGCGGTCAATTCACCATAGCGCCCCAGATGAAACAACACCCGCCATTCCGTCCGCAGCATCCCATAGGTGCTTTTGTAGGTTTTCTGGAACTCAAGGCTTGCTTTTTCAGCGGCCCGATTAAGCAAATAGGGCATGAAGTCTTCGAGTTGGAAAGGATCAATCTGTGTCATTTCTTAAAATTACATGTTGATAGTTACAAATGCAACAAATATCGAATAGGGGACCGATGAAAGGAATGCACCATGACCAAAGCGAATATCCCGCATCAATTGACACAGGCCCCAAATGTTTTGGGAACAACCGACGGGTATATGCCCGGTTTTGGAAATGACTTTGAAACAGAGGCGCTACCTGGTGCTTTGCCGCAGGGAATGAACAGCCCGCAAAAATGCGAATACGGTCTCTATGGCGAACAGTTGTCCGGCACCGCGTTTACCGCGCCGAGCCACCAAAACGAACGCACGTGGTGCTACCGCATTCGCCCCTCCGTCAAACATTCCCACCGCTATACGCCGATTGATGTGCCGTATTGGAAGTCCGCACCGAACGTGGTGGATGGGGTGACATCATTGGGTCAGTACCGCTGGGATCCTGTGCCACACACGGACGCGCCGCAAACATGGATCACCGGTATGCGCACCATGACCACGGCGGGTGATGTGAACACGCAGGTCGGCATGGCAACGCACGTGTATCTCGTCACCGAGAGCATGGTCGACGCCTATTTCTTCTCGGCTGACTCCGAGATGCTTGTTGTGCCCCAAGAGGGTCGCTTGCGGTTCTGTACCGAACTGGGTGTGATCGACGTTGAGCCACAGGAAATCGCGATCCTGCCCCGTGGTCTTGTGTACCGTGTTGAGGTCCTAGAAGGCCCGTGCCGCGGTTTCGTCTGTGAAAACTACGGCCAGAAATTCGAACTTCCGGGGCGTGGTCCAATCGGCGCGAACTGTATGGCGAACCCACGTGATTTCAAAACACCGGTCGCAGCCTTCGAAGACCGCGAAGTGCCGTCCACCGTTACCATCAAATGGTGTGGTCAGTTCCACGAGACCAAAATCGACCAGTCCCCATTGGATGTGGTCGCATGGCACGGCAACTATGCCCCATGCAAATATGATCTAAAAACATACTGCCCCGTTGGCGCGATCCTGTTTGACCACCCAGATCCCTCGATCTTTACGGTTCTGACGGCCCCGTCGGGCCAAGAAGGCACCGCGAACATTGATTTTGTTCTGTTCCGTGAACGTTGGATGGTGGCCGAGAACACCTTCCGCCCACCATGGTACCACAAGAACATCATGTCCGAATTGATGGGCAATATTTACGGCCAATATGATGCCAAGCCACAGGGCTTCGTCCCCGGTGGCATCAGCCTCCACAATATGATGTTGCCGCATGGGCCAGATAAAAACGCCTTTGAAGGCGCGTCCAATGCGACGCTGGAAGCCGAGAAACTGGACAACACCATGTCCTTCATGTTCGAGACCCGCTTCCCACAGCATCTGACCACTTTCGCTGGCAAAGAGGCGCCGCTTCAGGATGACTACATCGATTGCTGGACGGATATGGAAAAGAAATTTGACGGCACTCCGGGGGTCAAATGAAGCTCTTCGGCTATTGGCGATCAACCACATCCTACCGTGTCCGCGCGGCCCTGAACCTGAAGGGTGTGGCCTATGAAGCCGTGTCGGTTGATCTGGTCGCGGGGGCACAATCGGAGCCTGCCTATACGGCGCTTAATCCGGGGGCAGGGGTGCCGACCCTTGTTCTGGACGATGGCACCGTTTTGACGCAATCGATGGCGATCCTTGACTATATCGATGCGACATGGCCCGAGCCGCGCTTGATCCCCGCGGATCCATTGGCGCGCGCGCGGGTTTTGGCCGTGGCCCACGGCGTTGCGATGGATATCCATCCGGTGAACAATCTGCGCGTGGTCAAGGCGCTGGGTACCGATTTTGGTGCCAGTCCCGCCCAGAAAAAGGCGTGGATGCAGAAATGGATGACCCAAGGCTTCACCGCCATCGAGGCCCAAATTGCGGACGACACACCGTTTGCCTTTGGTGATACGCCTGACCTTGCTGATCTGTGTATCGTTTCACAGATGTACAACGCCCACCGCTGGGAGGTGCCTCTTGCGGCGTTTCCCAAACTCACACGTGTAACGGCAAACTGCCTTGCGCTTCCGGCCATTGCGGCCGCTCACCCTGACACTCAACCAGACGCGAAAGAAATCATATGACATTGCTCCGCTCATGGGTCGAAAGCGCCAACAGCGCTGACACGAACTTCCCGCTTAACAACTTGCCTTACGGTGTTTTCGCCGTGGATTCCGAAACAATGCCCCGTTGTGGTGTTGCCATTGGCGATATGATCTTTGACTTGTTCAAAGCCGAAGAAGATGGCCTGATCACGGTCGCGGATGACGCGGTCTTTGATGTTCCGTATTGGAATGACTTTATGGAATTGGGCCGCGACGCATGGAGCGCACTTCGCACGCAACTGACCGCGCTTTTGGCCGAGGGCGCGACAGAGCTCCACGACTATTTGGTAGCGCAAGCCGACGTTGAAATGGAGCTGCCAATTGCGGTGTCCGAATATACGGATTTCTACGCAGGTATGCAGCACGCCAAGAATATGGGCGCGATTTTGCGCGGTTCGCCCGATCTGCCCGCAAACTGGCTTCATATTCCTGTGGGATACAATGGCCGCGCGTCCTCTGTTGTTGTGTCTGGCACAGACATCCATCGTCCAAACGGCCAGATGAAGGCCCCAGATGCGGCAATTCCGTCATTCGGACCGACCAAACGTTTGGATATTGAGCTGGAAATGGGCGCGATCGTCGGGACCGGCTGTGCGATGGGTCGACCGATCACAGTCGATCAAGCGGACGATATGATCTTTGGCTACGTGTTGTTAAACGACTGGTCGGCGCGTGACATCCAAGGGTGGGAATACCAACCGCTTGGCCCGTTCCAAGGTAAAGCGTTCGGTACAACCATCAGCCCATGGATTGTGACCGCAGCCGCGCTTGAGCCCTTCCGCACATCCGTTCCGGAACGTGAAATGGAATTGCTGCCGTATTTGGATAGCACGAAAGACGGCCTATTTGACATCGAACTAAACGTCCTGATGCAGCCCAAGGGCGCAGACAAAGCCAGCCTCTTGGCCACCACCAACTATAGCCGCATGTATTATTCTGCCGCCGAACAATTATGCCACCATGCGGTGGGTGGTTGCGGCATGGCGACAGGTGATCTGCTTGGCTCTGGCACGATTTCTGGGCCGACCCCAGATGAGTACGGATCTTTGATGGAGAAAAGCTGGGCAGGTCGCGAGCCATTTACGCTTGATACGGGCGAAACCCGCACCTTTATCGAAGACGGTGACACACTGACCCTTACGGGTGCTGCGAAGGGCGATGGCTACAAAATCGGATTTGGCGCCTGTGTTGGCACGATCCTTCCTGCAAAATCGTTTCCGGTTTAAGGACCCCGACAATGGCAAAAGCATTCGCATCCCAAGGGGATATGTCGGAGAAGAAGATCACGTTTGATGAAATCGGTGAGGGGCTTTATGCCTTTACCGCTGAGGGTGATCCGAACTCTGGTGTGATCATTGGCGACGACAGCGTGATGATCGTCGAGGCGCAGGCGACACCGCGTTTGGCCAATAAGGTCATCGAAAAGGTGCGTGAAGTCACCGACAAACCGATCAGCCACGTCGTCTTGACCCACTATCACGCCGTGCGTGTTTTGGGGGCGTCTGCCTTTGGCGCCCAGCAGATCATCATGTCTGACGTTGCGCGTTCCATGGTGATGGAGCGTGGTCAGGAAGATTGGGACAGCGAATTCCAACGCTTCCCACGTCTTTTCGAAGGTCACGAGAGCATCCCTGGTCTGACACTTCCGACGACGACCTTCAGCGATAGCATGACGGTTTACCTTGGCAAACGTCGTGTGGATATCAAACACATCGGCCGCGCACATACCGCCGGCGATGCGGTCATTCACGTGCCTGATCAGAACGTTATGTTCACCGGTGACATCGTCGAGGATCACTCTGCCTGTTACTGCGGCGATGGCCACTTTGCCGATTGGGGCAATACGCTTGATGCGATCAAAGCATACGACGTGGATGCGATTGCCCCTGGTCGTGGTGGCGCATTGATCGGCAAAGACGCCGTTGAACGCGCGATCGAAAGCACCCGTGATTTTGTCAATTCGACCTATGCCCCTGCGGCGCGTGTCGCCGTCAAGGGCGGCAGCCTGAAAGACGCATGGGATGCGGTGCGGGCTGAATGTGATCCAAAGTTCGCGGATTACGCGATCTATGAGCACTGCCTGCCGTTCAACGTGTCCCGCGCCTATGACGAAGCGCGCGGCATCGCCCACCCCCGCATTTGGACCGACAAGCGCGATATGGAAATGTGGGAGGCCCTGCAGGGGTAAATCACTATGGTTGCCGTCAGATACCAAACCGCGTTCAAGCTGTACCCGTATGAAAAGGTCGCTGACCAAGAGGCGGCGGCGCCGTCCCGCCACCCTGTGGTGATTGTGGGCGGTGGCCCCATCGGCATGGGGCTTGCGCTGGACCTTGGTAAAAAGGGTGTGCCCTGCTTGGTTCTGGACGATCACGATGGGGTCGGGCGTGGCAGCCGCGCGATCTGTTTTGCCAAGCGGACACTGGAGATCTGTGACCGCTTGGGCTGTGGTGATCCGATGGTGGAGAAGGGCGTGGTGTGGAATGTCGGTCGTGTTTACCGCGACGAAAAGGAGGTCTACACCTTTAACCTTCTGCCCGAGGACGGCCACAAGCGCCCTGCCTTTATCAATCTACAGCAACCCTATTTTGAACAGTTCATCGTCGAAGAAATCCGCCGTGCGCAAGCGGCGGGTGCGCCGATTGAAATCCGTGGCAAAAACTGTGTGACGGCGCTGACGCAGCACGGCGATCATGTGGCCCTAGAGGTCGACACGCCCGACGGGCCGTACCAACTTGAGGCGGACTATCTGGTGGCCTGTGACGGCGCCAGCTCGCCAACGCGCGCCATGATGGGGCTCGATTTTGAGGGCCGCGTGTTTGAAGACAACTTTCTGATTGCCGACATTAAGATGAAAGCGGAGTTCCCCGTCGAGCGGCGCTTTTGGTTCGATCCGCCCTTTAACCGTGGCGAAACGGCCTTACTGCACAAACAGCCCGACGATGTCTGGCGGCTGGACTTTCAGCTGGGTTGGGACATTGACCGCGAGGCGGAGCTTAAGCCCGAACGTATCAGCGAACGCGTATCGGCGATGATCGGCGAGGGGATTGAGTTCGAGCTGGTCTGGACGTCGATCTATACCTTCCGCTGCTGCACCATGAAGGATTACCGCCACGACCGCGTGTTGTTCGCCGGCGATGCGGCCCATCAGGTAAGCCCGTTCGGCGCGCGCGGGGCCAATGGCGGCATGCAAGACATCGACAATCTTGGTTGGAAGTTGGCCGCGGTTGTCCATGGCGATGCCGACGACACCTTACTCAATAGCTATCACGAGGAACGCAAATACGGCGCGATGGAGAACATCAAAAACTCGAGCCGTTCCGCTGACTTTCTCACCCCGCGCAACCCTGCGCACACGCTGTTCCGCGACGCGGTGCTTGATCTGGTCGAAGAACATGATTTTGCTCGTCCACTGGTCAACTCGGGCCGCTTGTCGATGCCCTGCACCTATGACGACTCCAGCCTGAACACCCTCGATGCCCTGCCAAATGCCCCCGCGCGCAGCCGCCCCGGCAGCGCCTGTAGCGACGCACCTGTGGCCGACGGGTTCTTGCTCGCGCAGCTCGGCGCTGGCTTTACCGTTTTGGCGATCAACGCCGAACTGCCGGCCGATCTTACACTGGACGGCGCCGCTGTGACGCCCGTGATCCTCACGTCAGCAGACAACCCAACAGGCGCGTTGCAAGAGCGCTATCTTGGCGATGCCAAATCCGCCATCTACCTCATTCGGCCTGATCAACACGTCGTTGGGCGTTGGGCCGATTTTGACGAAACACTGGTCGCTGCTGCCATGACGCGCGCCCTAGGAAAGGCATGAACATGACCGCTTTGAACACGGCACCGAACTTTGAAAACACCGACGATTTCTACGCCGCCCTCCTCGCCGCACACGACGGCCTAGAGGAACCAGAAATCCACGCCCTCAACGCAAGGCTGATCCTCATCCTGGCAAACCACATTGGGGAACAAAACGTGCTTGAACAGGCCATAAAAACCGCGAAGCGTTAGAAAAAACCGGATGCGCGCACCGTGACAGCGGCGCGCATGGGCTCGATCCTATCTGATGGCCAGACCGTCCGCGTTAAACGCGTGTATCAGGTCGCGCTCCACCACAAGGGACACGTCATCCCCCGGCGCAAGGTCGCTTGAACCGGTGACGCGCACGGTGATCTGCTGGTCCCCATCGCAGGTGATAATCACAAAGGTATCGGCGCCAAGGTATTCAAGAACATCAACTTTTCCGTCGATCTGTCCCGTTCCCGCGGGTACCAATGCAATGTGTTCGGGGCGCATTCCGATCGAGGTTGCCCCATCTGGCAGGTCAAGCCCGCTGATGGTTTGTGCATTCACGACATTCATGCGCGGCGAGCCAATGAACTGGGCGACGAACAGGTTTGCGGGTCGTTCATAGAGCTCACGGGGGGTGCCGACCTGCGCGATTTTACCGAACTCCAACACGACAATGCGATCCGCAAGGGTCATCGCTTCGACTTGGTCATGGGTCACATAGATCATCGTGGATTTGAGCGTCTGATGCAGCTTGGCGATCTCATAGCGCATCTCAACCCGAAGCGAGGCATCAAGGTTCGACAGGGGTTCGTCGAACAAAAACGCCGTCGGGTCACGCACAATGGATCGACCGATGGCGACGCGCTGGCGTTGACCACCGGACAGATCCTTGGGGCGGCGATCCAGATAGGCATCAAGTTTAAGCACCCGCGCGGCTTCGTCCACTTTGGCGGCAACTTGATCGGCGGGCATACCCGCAGATTTCAACGGAAAACCGACATTTTCGCGCACCGTCATATGCGGATACAAAGCATAGGATTGGAACACCATCGCCAGCCCGCGTTTGGCGGGGGGCTCGGCTGTTGCGTCGCGATCATCAATCATGATTTGACCACGGCTTGTTTCCTCAAGCCCCGCGATCATCCGAAGCAACGTGGACTTCCCACAGCCGGAGGGCCCCACGAAAATGATGAATTCGCCCTCATTGATCGACAGATCAATGCCCTTGATGACCTGCGTTTGACCGAACCATTTTTCAACGGATTTAAGCGTAATGGATCCCATGTTAAAATCTCCCCTTCGCGTGCGGCGACGCCCATGTCAGCCAAATCGCGGCGGTCCAACTGAAATTATCGCCGCCTTCTGGTGATCCTTCGTGCGGATCGAAATATTCATAAAAGCCGTGCTCGGCGATCAATTTTTGCGTGGCTTTTCGAAGCTGCTCTGCCTTGGTGATGTGGTGCATTTCGCCAAGGCCAATCGCGATCAGCGCGTTGACATTGGACCACGTAGGCCCGCGCCAGTATCGTTTTGAATTGAACGTCTCGGCCGCCGGATCATTGGACGGGACACCATAGGGCACCTCGGCCATGATGCGTTCGTAATGGGCCAGCATATGCGGGTGATCGACCCCAGCATACCAACATAAAAACGACCCCGAGCTGAGCGAATTGGTGAAATTCCCCGTGCGCAGGTTCACGCTGTCGTAATGGCCGCGTGTCGCGTTCCAGTGCCGCTCAACGCCGCCCTTCAACATGGTGATCCACCCTTGGATTTCATCGGTCTTGTGGTCAAATTCCAGCGCAAGGTGAAGAAGATCACGACAGGCCCGCAAGAACAGGAACGTCATCCCAACATCCGCCACACGAAACGGCGAATTCTGGGCGATCTCGGACTCGTCCCAACCGCAATCGCGCGAGAAATACAACATCGCCAAATAGCGGTCATAGTCTTCCTTTTTGGGGCGCATTTCGGGATCAACATGGGCCGTGTCTCGACGGGTGTATTCGCCCACGTTCGAACCATCGACATTCGACATCGCCTCGTCCCAATCAACGGCATTGTCGCGCCCAGATTCCCACGGGTGGGTGATGACAACCATGCCGTCCTGCAAACGGTTTTTGATGAACCACCGGTGCCATGACACCAAGCGCCCATAGAGCAGCTCCATGTGGATACGCCCGTAATGTTTGTCCTGTTCATAGACGCTTCTGGCCATGGTAGCGGCAATCGGCGGCTGGGTAATGCCCGACGTATGGGGCACCCGTTCCACATTCCATACATCGGGTCCGGGGAAATACCCGATGGCCTGTTGGTGGAACACAATATGCGGCACCATGCCGTTATCCCATTGCCCCGTAAACAGGGTTTCGATCTCGGACCACGCGCGGCGCACATCGTATGTGGCGATGCCCCAGGCACAAAACGCGCTGTCCCAATTCCACTGATAGGGATAGAGCCCCTTGGTCGGGACGGTGTATAGCCCGCGGTCATTGGTACGCAGGATTTTACGCGCACGTTTATCGAGTTTTTCGTAATTCATGGTGTTATCCTTTGACCGACCCTGCGGTCAGTCCTTTGGTCATAAAGCGTTCAAGCCCAAGGAAAATGATCATGATCGGCACCGTCGCGATCACTGATCCGGCCATCAAATGTTGGCGCGGAATTTCCGAGGAATTAAGCGAGGCAATCCCGCGTGTCAGGGTGAATTTCGACGGGTCATCCAGCAACATGAACGCCAGCAAAAATTCGTTCCACGCGATCATAAAGACATAGAGCGACACCGACGCCATCGCGGGCAATGACAGGGGCAGGGTGATTTTCCAGATCACCCTGAGCCGTGATAACCCGTCCATCAAACCGGCCTCTTCGACCTCGGCAGGAAGACCGCGAAAGTACCCCTGAAGCATATAGAGCGCGACGGGGATCGTGGTGACGGGATAGATCATGATGATCCCCGTCATCGTATTGCGCAGCCCCGTCATCGAATAGGCGATATAGATCGGCAGTGCCAAAACGATCATCGGCACCATATAAATGAGCAGGATTGAGCGCGAAAACATCACCTGTCCGCGAAACCGAAGCCGCGCCACCGCATAGGCCCCAGGCACCGCGAACAGCAATGTGATGATCACCGTCAGCACAGAAATCGCGAATGAGTTGAGCAGATATTCACCAAAGTTGAACTTTACGAACAGCTCATTGTACGACCGGAATAGGTCGGTGCCTTTGGACAGGTCGATGGAAAAATCGAGCGGGTTCTGGATCAGCTCGGACTGGTTTTTCAGACTGGTCAGGACCATCACATAGAACGGAATGACCACAATCGCGGTAAAGAAGATATACCCAAAACCCGTGCAAAACCGAATGACCGCCGCCTCAAAGGCATGGCGGTTGTTCGCGCCAAAGACAACATCGTCAAGGATCATCCACAGGCCCAAGGCCGAGAACCCCGCCGCCGCCAATGCCCCCACGAGGGTCGAGAACACCGATACCGTATCGGCAATCACCATCGGCCCCACGCCCAACAGACAGGCGATGACGACGGTCAAACCCGCCAGCATGGGTTTCCAGCGGGGCCCTGGCAAACAGGCCAATCCCAGTCCAGCGCCCCAGATCAGTGATCCGAACAGGCTCGGACGGAAGGCCTCGCCTGTCGCAAAGCTAAGCGAGACCGCGACGGTTGTGGCAATAACAAAGGTCCACAAAACCCCGATCAGAATGGCGGTGACGGACCCGCGCCGCAAGAAGACCATCATAAGCCTTCCTCCTGTGACATAAAGCGAAAGAAAAACGCGGAGAACAAAAGCAAACAGCCAAAGATCACAACAGCGACCGCCGCCCCCGCACCGATGTTGGAAATCGCAAAGGCCTGTTCATAGACATTCACCGTCAGGGTGCGTGTGCCCGCGTTCCCGCCCGTCAGCAAAAAGATGTCGTCGAATTTGTTGAACGTCCAAATGAAGCGCAGCAAGAACAGGACAGATAAGATGCCCAAGAGCTGGGGGACGCTGAGGTACCAGAACTTTTGAAAGGGCGAGGCGCCATCCATATCGGCGGCTTCGTACATATCGGTGTCAATCGACTGCATCCGCGCCAAGATGAACAAGAACGACAGCGGGAAATAACGCCAAATTTCAAAAATCGTCACCATGATGAGCGCAAGAGGCCGTTCGCCAAAGAAGTTGATCGCGGTCGGCGTCACCCCCATTTGCACCAGCAATGCGTTCGCCGATCCCGAAAACGGGTCGAACAGGATCAGCCACGCAAAGGCCACGGCGATAATCGGCGAGACATAGGGGAACAGATACAACCCGCGCAAGATACCTTGGCCTCGGAATGTTTTATTGAGCAAAAGAGCCGCAAACAGCCCCACCAGCAACGCGCCAATGGTACCAAAGACGGCATAGAACAAGGTGACCCCAAGGACGCCGAAAAATTCGTCGCCGTTAAAGACCCGTTTGAAATTATCAAAGGTAAATGTCGCGTTGGTTAGGATGTTTGAAGAGGTACCGGTGGTTTCCGCCGAACTGTCTTGGGGGCGCAGACCGTTGTCGAGATAGGCTTGTTCAACAACCACAGGGATCAACAGGGTTTCGCGCGTGGCGGGCTCCCAATCGCCAAGGTCACAGAAAAGCGCACGCCCATCCAATGTACAACGTGGATCAAGCGACTGCACCGCAAGGCCCGCGGGGACAGTATCAGTGAATGTGACGCCCGTAATTACCTGATCTTGTGACGAATTTCGTAACCGATACCGGATGTTCGCGTTGTCCCCGACGGCGGTGTAATCGCCGCGAATGTCCTCACGAAGGACCACTTCGGGGGCACGCAGATCAGCCAGCTCCACAGGTTTGACCGAGATCCAAAAGATCGCCAAAAGCGGCAGGATCACGACCATAGACACAGAGAAAATAGTAGGAGTCAGCAGGCCCCAAGCCAAACGCGCTTCGCGCTTACCAAGAGGTCCGGTGCCAACAGGAGGGCCGAGCGGCGCCATAGAGGTCTCCAGATCAAATCAGATTTTGTCGAATGGATTGGGCACCTCCGAAAAGGTGCCCAAAATGGGTTTACTGAACCGCCGCAATCGCCGCGTTCAATTCCGCAACGGTCGCCGCCGCATCCCGTTCGCCGTCGATATATTCACGGACAAGACGGTTGATGACTTGGCTGTTGATGATCGCCGAAGCGGCGGAGAGCTGACCTTCGGCCACGCCCCAACGTTGCGCCACATCAAGACCGCCGACGATTTCGTCGATCATGGCCGCCTCATAAAGGTCGCCCAACGGTGCCTTGCGATCGACGCCCACATCAAGGGTCGCCCAAAGATCGGCGTATTCGGTTGGGTTGTCCGCGGTGCCACGACGCACGGGGAATTTGCCCTCGGGCGCGATGGACAGGGTCGAGCCATAGCCATCAGAAAGCGAGTATTCCACGAACTCCATCGCCGCGTCGGTGGATGCATCAGAGGTGATCCCGAAATACCGAACATCGCCCCATGCCGCGCCATCAGGGTTGGACGGGCCGGAGAAATTGGTCACGATACCGGTCGCCGCAGCCAAATCGCCAGAGGTCGGATCGTCGTTGATGGTGGGCGGGGCGCTGTCACGCAGACCGGCCAATTCATCAAGGATAAACGGCGACCAAATGATCATCGCCGCGTCACCCGCAAAATAGAGCGAACGGGACTGATCCCAGTACAGATCACCCGCAGGAGAGGCCTCGGCAATCGCCTTATAGAATTCGAGAACCTCGATTGTTGCGGCCTCGTCTAGGTCTTGGACGCCATCAGGGCCGACCGGCGACACGCCATTGGCAAGGAACACATGCTCAAGCACCTGAGACATGAAGTTTTCGTCGACCTTGGTCGCGGCAACGAAACCATACATCTCTGGCGGATTATGAAGCGCCTCAACCGCGGCCAAAACATTGGCGTAGGAATTTGGTGGCTCAAGCCCCTTTTCGGCAAACAGATCCGCACGATAGACAAGCATCTGTGTCCAGCCATCCACCGGAACCGAGGCATAGCCACCATCGGCGGCGGCCATGTTCAACGCACCGGGGGCAAATGTATCTGCGCCAAGATTTTCGATCACATCTGTCGCCGCATCAATGTCCAAGACACCGGCCTCGGCCCATGGGGCCGCGTATTGAAGCGTGTGATAGATCACATCCGGCAGATCGCCCGCCGCAAAAGCAGCCGTCGCACGTGTGCCCAGATCGTTTTCGGACACGGGAATGACCTCGACGCTGTGACCGGTGGCGGCGGCAAATTCTGCGGCCATGGCCTCTTGGCGGGCAAGGCGCTCTGGCTGTTCCTCAGTTGTCCAGAAACGCAAGTCTTCCGCGCTTAGTGATGTTGCCGCAAGTGACATGGCCATCGCCACCCCTGTCAGCAAAAATGATTTTCCTTGAATAGTCATAAGTTTCCTCCCTTAGAGACCAATTTGAATTAAATTTTATGTATGTGGGACGGGTCCCGTTGAGCCCCGATCAACAAATGTCGCGGCAACTGTTGTGCGCAATGTTTCCGCAGGTTCACCGCGCACACGTCGGATCAACAGGGACGCGAGCGCGATACCGGCGGCCTTGCTATCGACTTGAAAGGTCGAAAGAGGCGGGTGCGCATGTGTGCCCTCTTTGATCCCATCATAGCCAATGACCGAAAGGTCGCGCCCAATGACAAGACCCCGTTCGGCCGCGGCGCGATAGGTGCCCAAGGCCACCTGATCGACCGCGCAAACGATGGCTGTTGGCGCGTTCTTTTGGCGCAATAACAGACCCGACGCCGCGACGCCGTCCTCCACTGTCACTGCGCCGCCAGCCATGATCGCGGGATCAACCGCCAGCCCTGCCTGTAGTAATCCGTTTAAATATCCCTGTTCGCGCAAACGCGCATAATAGTAGCCTCTGCCGCTATTGATAAAGGCGATCCGCCGGTGCCCGAGCCGCGCCAAATGCAAAACGGCATCGCGCATCGCATCTTCGCCACGCACATCAAACCAGCTACAATCGGTTTCGTCTTCTTGGCGTCCGAACAGGACAAAGGGCACATCCGCATCGCGCAAAAGGGTGACGCGCGCGTCCTGAACCATCGTGCGCGGCAAGATAAATCCATCGGCCTTGCGGTCGCGGATCAGCGTTTTGATCGTCTCAACCACATGTGCGTCGCAATCGGCCGATGCCACAGTGAGGGTATATCCCTCTTGTGTTGCGCCGGTCGAAAGCCCCGCCAAAAATTCCGCCAAAAAGGGGCGCTGTGCGTCGTGATCCGCCAATTGCAAAACCAAACCCAGCGCACGCGTGCGCCCTGTCTTAATTGCCTGCGCATGGCTAAGCGGGCGATAGTTCATTTGCTCGGCCATGCGTTTCACACGCAGCTGCGTGGATTGAGAAATATCAGAGTAGCCATTCAACGCCCGCGATACGGTCGATTTGGTGAGATCCAACGCAATCGCCACGTCACTTATCGTGACGCGTGCACCGCCCTTGGCTGGCCCTAAAAGAGTTGATTTTTTTTGCATTAGGCCTCCGTTATGCTCACAATTGTAACCGAAACCGGTTTCGGCAAGCATTATTCCTTCGATGAGGCATAAAAAGTCTTTTCATCTTCGTTGGCCTACCGGCGCTCCACCCACCGTACACCCGCCGGCTGGGGAAAGGATGGACATGACGATCGCCCTCTTTCGCCGCCTGACAAACGTGGGGTGCGCCACCCAAAATCATGTGACACGGCTTGCAAGATCAAAAACAAGTCGCATAAATGATTATACGGACGTGCCATGTCTTTTTGCCCGTCCTTTCTTTGACATCCAAAGTGATGTTGCGGCGGACAAGGCGTCTCTCTTTCATATTTTGCACAATCAGGTTGGACCATCATGACCAAGGACACAGCACCAAAGAATGCCTCCAAAGCGGCTGGCGGCTGGGGCGCGCTTAAGGCGGTCGGACGTCATTTGATGGGTAGCGGAAAACCTGTGTCCGGTGGTTTGAGCCTGCTAAAGGCGAACCAGCCAGATGGGTTTGATTGCCCAGGGTGTGCCTGGGGGGATCCGGAACATGGGTCGTCATTTGAGTTCTGCGAGAACGGCGTAAAGGCCGTCGCATGGGAGGCCACGCGCGCGCGGGCGACCCCTGCGTTTTTTGCCAAACACACCGTGAGCGAACTACGCAGCTGGACGGATTATGATCTAGAGCACGAGGGCCGTTTGACGCACCCTATGCGCTATAATGTGGAAAAGGACATCTATGAAGAGGTGAGCTGGGAGACTGCGTTCACCGAAATCGCCGCGTATCTAAACGCGTTGGATAATCCCAATCAGGCGGAATTTTACACCTCGGGGCGTGCGTCAAATGAGGCGGCGTTCATGTACCAGATGTTTGTGCGTCTCTTTGGCACCAACAATTTTCCGGACTGCTCCAATATGTGTCACGAGGCCAGCGGCGTTGCTCTGGGTGCGGCAATTGGCATCGGCAAGGGCACGGTGCGGCTTGAGGATTTTGAAGCGGCGGACGCCATCTTCGTTGTGGGGCAGAACCCCGGCACCAACCATCCGCGCATGTTGGCCGATTTGCGGGCCGCCACAGAACGCGGGGCACGCGTGGTGGTCTTCAATACGCTTAAGGAAAAGGGCCTCAAACGGTTCGCCGATCCGCAAAACAAGCGCGAGATGCTTACGGGTGGCTCAGAGAAAACCTCAACCGATTACTATTGCCCGCGTTTGGGCGGGGACATGGCGGCCTTTCGCGGCATGGCCAAGGCTGTGTTCGCCGCCGAGGCCGCGGCGCAGGCGGCGGGTAAACCCGCGGTTATCGATCACGCCTTTATCGCCGAACATTGCGCGGGGTTCGACAAATACCAAGCCACCGTGAATGCCACGAGCTGGGATCAGATCGAGAACCAATCCGGCCTGACACGTGCCGCACTGGAAGAGGCGGCAGACATCTATATGGCCGCCGACAAGGTGATCACCACATGGGCCATGGGCATCACACAGCACCGCCATTCCGTTGCCACCATCCGCGAGATCGCGAATTTTATGTTCCTGCGTGGCAACATTGGCCGCGCGGGCGCGGGTCTGTGCCCCGTGCGCGGGCATTCCAACGTGCAGGGCGACCGCACCGTTGGGATCAACGAAAAGGCCCCCTCGGCATTGATCGACGCGATGGAGCGCGAGCTGGGCGTGACCCTGCCGCGTGGCCCTGGTCACAACGTGCTTCATGCCATCGGCGCGATGATGTCCGGCGAGGCGCGCGCTTTTGTCGGGCTTGGCGGGAACTTTGCCCGCGCCACACCCGATAGCCCGCTGATTGCCAAGGCGATGCAGGGGCTTGATCTGACCGTACATGTTGCCACGAAACTTAATCACGGGCATCTTTTGACGGGGAAACACGCCTATCTCCTGCCGTGCCTTGGGCGCACCGAAATCGACCGCAATAGCAAAGGTCTGCGCCAGATTGTGACGGTCGAGGACAGCATGTCGATGGTGCATGGGTCGGGGGGCATCAACCTTCCGGCGTCCAAGGAATTGAAATCCGAGGTCGCGATTGTGGCGGGGATTGCCAAGGCGACGCTTGGCAACGATGTGGTCGACTGGGATGCGTTGGGCGACGACAATGACAAGATCCGCGACCTGATCGCGCGGGTTCTACCGATCTTTGGCAATTTTAACCAAGACGTGCGCAAGCCGCGTGGCTTTCGGCTTCGCAATGGGGCGTCGCACCGTGAATGGCACACCGCGACCAAGCGCGCGAATTTTGACGCCAGCCCCTTGCCCGAGGCGACCGAATGGCAAGAGGCCCAGTCAAACGACGCGGAATTTGTCCTGCAAACCCTGCGCAGCCACGACCAATATAACACCACCATCTACGGCATGGATGACCGGTATCGCGGCGTCTTTGGCACACGCGATGTGGTCTTTATGCACCCCGATGATATCGCGCAGATTGGCCGCAAGGCCGGCGATCTGGTGGATATCATCGGCGCGCATCAGGGCGAGACACCGCGTGTCGCGCAGGGCTTTAAACTGATGGCTTATGACATCCCACGCGGCTGTGTGGCGGGTTACTATCCCGAACTCAACGTCCTTGTGCCGCACACCAGTTTTGGCGATGAGAGCTTTACCCCAGCGTCCAAGGCCGTTCCGGTGACCTTTCGACCAAGCGACCCACATGAGTGAGGCGCGCATCATGTCGATCATCACCGCCTTGACCCAAAAGGGCAGCTCCCTGTCGCAGATCGGGGCGGGGATCATCGCGGCGGCACATTTGGGCATTGCCCATGACAGCAAAACCTTTGCGTCAAACCTTGGAATTGCCCATGCGCTTGTGTTGCGCGAATGCGTGGCCTTGGGCGAAGACGGGTGGCTGACCATTGACGACAGGCAAGAACGCTCGGGGCGTTTGTTCTTGGGCCTTACAAAACAGGCCCACGCACACCTCGACACCTGTGGGGTAACATGACGGATAAACGCATCTTCGCGCCCATAACAACGCGCACCGGTATCGCCGCGATGACAGGGGAAACGACCAAACGCGCTCTTCTCGAAGAGGTCGCGGTGTCCATTGTGTTTGATGGCACCAGCGCCGCCGTATTGATGGCAAGCCCGTGTGATATCAGAGATTTGGCCTATGGGTTTGCCCTGACCGAAGGCATCATATCGACCCTCGCGGATGTCGAAAACTTTGAGATTGTGGAACACGCTGGCGGGATCGAAGCACGGTTCTGGCTGTTGGAACAACAGGCCGAGGCACTCGCGCAGCGCAGACGGACAATGCTGGGGCCGATTGGCTGCGGGCTTTGTGGCATCGACAGCCTTGAGCAAGCCGTGCGTGATGTGCCGCGCGTGTCGGCACACCTGAAACTGCCTGCACAAAATGTTGCGGCGGCCACGCACATGCTTCGCGGCTTTCAACCGCTACATGACGCGACGGGTGCGGCCCACGCGGCGGGGTTCCTCTTGCCGGATGAAGGGATGATCATGGCGCGCGAAGACCTTGGTCGGCACAACGCACTTGATAAACTCATTGGGGCATTGATCCGCGCAGACATCAACCCCGCGACGGGGGCCTTTGTCATGACGTCACGCGTGTCGCTGGAGTTGGTGCAAAAATGTGCGATGGCTGGCGGGGGCATGATCATTGCCGTCTCGGCCCCCACCTCTCATGCCATAAAACTGGCCGATACATCCGGTATCACCTTGGTCGGATTTGCACGGGGGGACACGTTCGAAGTGTTCAGCCACCCCGAACGTATCGGCTAGGTTAGGGACCAAAGCCCAGAAGCCGCCCTAGATATGAAGCGCATGACCAAGCGCGAGATGCGCGGTTTCCTGAACCGCCTCGCCAAGGGTTGGGTGCGCGTGGACGGTGTCGCCCAAGTCGCGCAGGGTGGCGCACATCTCAATCGCCAGCGCAAATTCCCCCGCCATTTCCGACACACCCGCCCCGACCGCCTGAATGCCCAAGACCACCTCGGAGGTTTTTTCATAGACGACGCGCACAAAACCGTCGCTGCGTTCCATCGTCATCGCGCGGCCATTGGCGGCAAAGGGGAAGATGGCCGTTGCGGATGTGTCCGACGGCATCTCTCCGACGGTGACGACTTCGGGGTCGGTGAAACACACCGCAGGCATGGCGCGTTTGTCCCACACCGTCGGCAATCCGGCCAGATGTTCGGCAACGACAACGCCCTGCGCCATCGCACGGTGGGCCAACATCGGATCACCCGTGATATCGCCAATCGCATAGACCCCACGCATGGAAGTGGCACAGCGTTCATCAATCTGCACGAACGGCCCATCCATCGTCAGACCCAAACTCTCAAGGCCGAAATCCGTGACATTCGGTGCCCGCCCGATCGCGACAAGGGTCTTGTCCGCTGTGATTTGGGCCGCCCCCTTGGGGGTTTCGATGCTCAGAACGCCATCCTGCGAAACCGTGCTGGCGCGCGCACCCAGAAACAGATTTACACCGAGTTGCGCGAGCCGGTCTTCGATAGGTTTGCTGAGTGCTGTGTCATATTGCGGCAACACGCGGTCTGCCATTTCCACAATACTCACCTGCGCACCCAGTTTCGCCATGGCGGTCCCGATCTCAAGCCCGATATAACCGCCGCCCACAACCGCCATCCGTTTTGGAACCTCGGTCAGGGACAGGGCCTCGGTTGACGAAATAACGGTGTCCCCAAATGGCAGATGGGGCAGGTCCATGGGCCGCGATCCGGTGGCCAAAACCAGATTATCGCAGGTGATCCGAAGCGGCCCTTCGGCGGTTTCAACAACCACCGTTTTCCCGTCTTCGATCTGGGCGCGCCCATTGATCAACGTGGTCTTGGCCTTTTTCAACAGACCCGCCACACCCGAATTCAACCGCGCAACGATCCCGTTTTTCCAGTCCTGTGTGCGACCAAAATCAATCGCTGCGGGCCCTGTGGTGATGCCGATATCATTTGGGGTGGTCAGTTTGTGAAATTCATCCGCCGCATGGATCAACGCCTTGGACGGAATGCAGCCCACATTCAGACAGGTGCCGCCCGGTTTGGATTCCTCGACCACAATGGTGTTCAAGCCCAACTGCCCCGCACGGATGCCACAAACGTATCCCCCAGGGCCGGCACCGATGATAAGCACCTGACAGTGTTTGGTTTTCATGATCATGCCTCCACAAAGATAAGCGCCGGAGTCTCCAGCAAGGTTTTTAATTTCTGCACGAACACCGCCGCGTCCCAGCCGTCGATGACCCTGTGGTCAAAGCTGGCCGAGAGGTTCATCATTTTGCGTGGTACAAACTGTTGGCCGTCCCAATGCGGGCGAATGGCCATTTTGTTAACCCCAAGAATGGCGACTTCGGGGTGGTTGATGATCGGCGTAGTGGCAATGGCCCCAAGGGGCCCCAGCGATGTGATGGTGATGGTGGACCCGCTCATTTCATCGCGGGTGGCTTTGCTGGTGCGGGCGGCCTCGGCCAGTCGCGCGATTTCAGTCGCCGATTGGAACAGCCCCAACGCCTCGGCATGTTTCAGGACAGGAACGGTAAGGCCCGCGTCCGTCATCGTCGCAATACCGATGTGCACCGGCGCGTGACGTGTAATAAACCCCGCGTCGTCGTCAAAATGTGCGTTCATTTCGGGGTGATCCACGACCGCCTTGCATAGCGCCGCCGCAAGGATCGGAAGCAGGGTCAGTTTGGGCTGATCCCCGCGGGTTTTATTAAGCTGACCGCGTAGATCCTCAAGGGCGGTGACGTCCACCTCTTCGACCACCGTGATATGGGGAATGCGCGCGTTGGCCAGCGCCATGCGTTCGGCAATCTTGCGACGCATGCCGACGACCTTGATCTGTTCGCTGCCCACACGTTTGGCAGGTTTCGTGGCGACGGGTGCCGGCCCACGTTCAAACACGGCGTCCAAATCTGCGGGGGTAATGCGCCCCGCAGGACCCGTTCCGGTGACCTGACGCAGATCCAACCCTGCTTGCCTCGAGCGCGCACGGATCGCAGGCGAGGCAAGCACCGGCGCATTTTCGGGACGTGGCGGACGGGCGGTGCCATGCGCCACGGGGGCAGGGGCCTTGGGCGGTGCGGGGGCCACAACAACGGGGTCCGGCGTGACCTCTTCAACGGGGTCTGGCGGAGCGGCGGCGGGGCCATCGGCATCGGTTTCGATCAACACAAGATCGCTGCCAATCGCCAAAACACTCCCGACTTCGCCTGTCCGCGCGATGATTTTACCATCATAAAGCGACGGGATTTCCACGGTCGCCTTGTCGGTCATCACGGCGGCGATCACGTCGTCTTCGCGGACCAGATCGCCGACCTCAACATGCCATTCGACCAGCTCGGCCTCGGTGACACCTTCGCCCACATCGGGCAGCTTAATGGGTAGAGTGTTCATCTAGTCCTCCATCGCTTTGATCAGGGCGCGCGCAAGGCGATCTGGCCCCGGAAAATAGTCCCACTCCGTCGCATGCGGATAGGGCGCATCCCAGCCCGTCACACGTTGGATTGGGCTTTGGAGATGCCAAAAACAGGCCTCTTGCACCTCGGAAATCAGTTCGGCCCCAAAGCCGCTGGTGCGGGTCGCCTCGTGAACCACAACACAGCGACCCGTCTTTTCAACCGAGGCTTGGATTGTCTCAAGGTCCAGCGGCACGAGGCTGCGAAGGTCGATGATTTCGGCGTCAATTCCGGCCTGTGCAACGGCGGCTTCGGCGACGTAAACCATGGTGCCATAGGCAAGGATCGTCAGGTCATGCCCCTCGCGGCGGACATCGGCCTTGCCAATCGGAACGACATAATGCCCCTCGGGAACCTGCCCCGCAGGGTGGGACCCCCAGCCCACGGATTTACCCTTGTGATTGCCATCAAACGGCCCGTTATAGAGCCGCTTTGGTTCAAGGAATATCACGGGATCGGGGTCCTCAATCGCGGCAATAAGCAACCCCTTGGCGTCATAGGGCGTCGACGGGATCACCGTTTTCAGACCCGACACATGGGTGAACACCGCCTCGGGGCTTTGACTGTGGGTTTGGCCGCCAAAGATACCGCCGCCCGTCGGCATACGCACCACCATGGGACAGGTGAATTGCCCGTTTGAACGATAGCGAATGCGCGACGCCTCTTGGGTCAGCTGATCATAGGCGGGGAACACATAGTCGGCGAATTGCACCTCGACGCAGGGACGCATCCCATGTGCCGCCATGCCAATCGCCATCCCCGCAATCGCGCTTTCATTAATCGGGGTATCGAAAACGCGCGTTTGCCCGTGTTTCTCCTGAAGGCCCGCGGTACAGCGGAACACACCGCCGAAATACCCAACATCCTCGCCGAAAACGACAACGGATGGGTCCTGAGTGAGCTTAACATCCATTGCATCACGTAGGGCTTCGATCATGGTCATTGTCGGCATATCACACCCCCATTTCTTGGCGTTGGCGGCGCAGATGCGGCGGCATTTCGGCATAGACCCCGTCGAACATTGTCGCAGGTGACGTGGGACCTGGGTTCACAAGCGTGCCTGCGCTTTCGACTGTTTTTTGCACGGCTGTGACTTCGTCCAAGGCTTCGGCTTCGGCCTGTGTGTGGCGTTCTTGGGACCATTCGCCGAGGCTGATAAGATGAGTCTTAAGCCGCTCAATCGGGTCCCCAAGCGGCCACGCCGCGGCTTCATTCTTGGGGCGATAGGCCGACGGATCATCCGATGTGGAATGGGCCGCAGCGCGATAGGTAAACCATTCAATCGCCACAGGGCCGAAACCTTCGCGCGCGCGCTGGATCGCCCAAGTCGACACAGCCGCCACCGCAAGGTAATCGTTCCCGTCGACCCGCAACGCCGGAATACCATAGCCCCGCGCCCGCGCCGCATAGGTCCGCGATTTGCCGCTGGCCACACCCGTATAGGTCGAAATCGCCCATTGATTGTTGACGATATTCAGAATGACGGGTGGCTGATATACCGACGCACAAAGCATCGCCGAATGAAAATCATTCGATGCGGTGGCCCCATCGCCAATCCAGCCCGCCGCGATATTCCCGTCCCCCGTCAGGGCATTTGCCATCGCCCAGCCGACCGCCTGAATATACTGCGTGCCCAAGTTCCCCGAGATCGTGAAAAACCCATGTTTGCGCGAGCTGTGCATAATAGGGAGCTGCTTGCCCTGCATCGGATCATAGCTGTTGGAATAGAGCTGACCGAACAGCGGTTCGAGCGGATAGTCAGCCGCCACCAACAACGTCTGTTGGCGGTAGGTCGGGAAATTCATATCGCCGGTTTGCAACTGACGTTGAAAGGCGCAACCGATGGCCTCTTCGCCGGTGCATTGCAGATAGAACGACGTTTTGCCCTGTCGCTGGGCGTTCAGCATCCGTTTGTCGATGGCCCGCATGCGAAGCATATCGCGCAACCCCTGTCGCAGGGTGCTGGCGTCTCGACCCTTGATCAGATCGGCCCACGGCCCCACGGCATTGCCGTCGTCATCCATCACACGGATCAAACCATTGGCATATTCGCGCGCGTCTTTGGCCTGAATATCAAGGGGCGGCACGCCGATGGCACCGGCCACGCCGATATCGTGGGCGGAAAAATCCGGTGTTTCATCCGGCCGCGCTGGCGGCTGTGGAAAGTGAAGCTTAGCTGTCTTTTTCATGAGACCCTCATCCCTGTTGCTGCGTTCAAACGAACGGCATCGCGGTGTTTGCAATATGCGTCACGAGGTCAGCGACCGAGGGGTTGGCATAGGTATCGCGCGCCCTTTAACCCCGCGCGTGGCCCTACGATGTCACCGCCAGAAAAAGGGGCCGCCACAGTCCTCCATTGGCGTCCGCTCTGTGCCAGGCAACACAATTCCCCCCGTCGTTTCCTCCTGCTCCGTCTTCAAAGGTGGCACATTTGGTCAGCACAATTTACCTTTAATGCGAGCGGAAATTACGGTATCGTGCATGAGTGACCCCCATTTTCGCAAAAGTGAGACTAATTCATGCACGATTTCGATGATACCGATCTAAGAATCCTGCGAGTCATGCAAACGGATGGCAACTTGTCTGTCTCAGATGTGGCGGCGCGCGTTGGCCTGTCGCAATCGCCATGCTCGCGCCGGATCGCACGATTGCAAGAGACCGGCATTCTGCGCGGCAAGAATATTGAGCTTGATCGTCGCAAACTCGGATTTCAGGCCGTTGTGGTGGCGCGCGTCAAACTCGACAAACATGACAAAGAGGCGCTTGTTGCCTTTCGGCATGAAATTACCCTGATCCCCGAAATCCAATATGCCGTGCTTTTGATGGGCGCGTTTGATTTTGACCTCCATATCGTAGTGCGCGACATCGACCATTATCAATCTCTGTTACACAACAAACTGGCCTCGCTTGCTGGGGTGCGCGAGATAGAAAGCTCCGTTGTTTTGGATGTGGTCAAAAAGACCAACGCCCTGCCGATTTGATCAGTCAGAGATAAAAATATAACCCGCCCCATAGATCGTTTTGATGATCTTTGGGTTGCGCGTTGTATCATCCAGTTTCGAGCGCAGCCGCGAAATCCGCACGTCGATGGCGCGATCAAACGAAAGGCTGTCGCTTCGATCATCCAGCGCGATTTGTATCTGTTCGCGCGTGATCAACTGGTTTGCATGGCTGATAAAAACGGCCAAAAGCGCCGCTTCGCTGGCCGAAAGGCGCTTGGACACGCCGTCTTTGTGGGTCAGCGTAAATTCGGTCAGATTCGCCGTCCAGCCCGCAAAGATGTGTTCCGACTTGGCTTCTACAGATGCGGGCGCGGGGGCGCGTCGTCGCATCAACGCGCGAACACGGGCGACGACTTCGCTGACTTCGAACGGTTTCGCAAGATAATCGTCCGCCCCAAGTTCAAGCCCGACAATACGATCATCCAGCGCACCGCGACCAGAAACCACCAAAATGGAGGCATCCGTTTCATTCGCAAGATGCGACACAAGCCCAAGCCCGTCTTTGTCAGGTAACCCCAAATCGATGATGCACAAACTGGGCACGCCGACCGCCAGTGACGCCTCAAATTCGATGGCACGCCCATAGGTGCTCACGGCATAGCCCGCGGCGACCAAGGCGTCCGACAACAATTTCAGAACCTCAACCGAATCCTCGACGATTGCGATATGGTCTTGTGACGTCATAGCATTTCGACCTTGGACAAGCTGTCCTCGAGGTCTTCCAATAAAAAGGGTTTGCTTAACACGTGGTGACTGGCCTCGGCGTTTTGGCGTAGGGGGGCGGATTTGGGCAAACCGGTGATAATTAGGATGGGTATATCATCGGGGGCGATGTTTACGACATCTAATCCCGTTTGCGATTGCCCAAGATCCAAGTCGCTCACGATATGGGTGAGGCCCTTGATATCCATCAGAGTGGCCGCCTCTGCGACCGACACCGCTTCGATCACGGCGTGCCCGACCTGTCGCAGATAGGACCGCACAGTCGCCCGCACATCATCATCGTCATCGACCAGCAAAACGAGACCGGGTTGCTTGGTCTTGGCTGGCTGATATGGGATTTTCAAATCAACAAAGGCGCCACAACCGGCGTGATTTCCAATCCGGAGCGTCCCACCACAGGATTTGGCAAAATCAAACGCCGCCGAGAGCCCAAGCCCACAGCCGATCTTGTTTTTCTTGGTTGTATAGAACGGCGCCAGCGCATTTTTCAGGGCATCAGGCGAAAATCCGGGGCCTTGGTCGACGACGGAAATATCCAAAACTTGGCCATGCTGGCAGGTCAATGTGATGGTGACCGCGCCCGAACCTTGCATCGCCTCGGACGCGTTCAGGACCAAGTTCAACATGGCGTCCTGCGCAAAACCAGGGTCAAAAACCAGCCGCTCATCGACAAGATGAGAGACAATCGAAAGGTCGATGCCCTCGGGAACGGCGGCCTGTGCCAAACGTTCAAAGTTGGCGAGGAACTCGCTCACATTCACCACAATGGGATCAAGCGTCCTTGGGCTTTCGACCTGACTAAGACTGTCGACCAAATCCGCACCTCGTTTGGCGGCGGATTTGATGGTCTGGCTGATCTCAATGAGGTCGGGATTTTGGGACGCGAATGCATCCAGTTTGGCCTGTTGCCCCATGATGATCGTCAACAAGTTGGAAAAATCATGGGCCATGCCGCTGGTCAATTGTGACGCCAATTGGCGGCGCCGCGCATGGGCAAGGGCGGTGCGCGCCGAGACTTCTTCGGTGATGTCCATCGACAGGATATAACACCCCTCCACTTGTCCTTTGACCGTGTCCGGCGTCATCGCCAGCCGAATATGTCGGCCCGAGGTCTCGTCATACAACTCGGATGTGGAACTGCTGCCTGCCATGACGCTTTTAAAGCGCGGCTCGACTTGGGCCCAGATATCGGGGCCAAGTGTTTCGTTAAACGCGCGGCCGGTGATCTGCGCGCCGGCGCGCGGCAAAATCGTGTGAAGTTTCCCGTTTGAATGGGTGTAAAACCCGCTCGCATCCACGTGGGCGATATGGGCGGGCATCATCTCATTGAGCAACTGAATTTCTTCGCGACTCGCAGTGAGCTCGGCCTTGGCCGCCTCAAGGGCCGTCACCGTCGCCTGAAGTTCTCGGTTGGTCTGCGCAAGGGTTTCCGACCGTTTAATAAGTTCCTCGGACAGGCTCTCGGCGTGGGACCGGATGAATTTCTGTTCCCGTTTTACATCGGTGATATCCGTGTACACCGAAATCCAGCCCCCTTGGTCCAAAGGGTTGCCTTCGATGGAAATCAAAGAGCCATTGGCGCGGGTCCGTTCGACGTAATGGGGTTTGAACCCCCGCGCCAATTCGACCTTTTCTGCGACAAAGGCCGCGGTGTCTTCGATGTCGCCGTATTCGCCATGTTCCGCAAGATAGGTGAGCGTGGCCTCGAAATCTGCCCCTGCCTGAACCAGTTCATCTGGCAGGTTGAACATCTTTTGAAATCTGCGGTTTGCGACCCTCAGTTTAAAGTCCGCATCATAGATAGAAATGGCCTGCTGGATCAGGTTGAGACCTGACAGCGTCATATCGAAGAGCTTTTTCTGTGCGTAATCCATGGCCCCACGTTAGCACCAAATTACGGGCTTCCACCCCCTAAATTCGTTTTGTTGGAATTCGTTAGATTTAGAAGATGTTTTTAAAATTCGGTCTATGCAATGGTTTAACCAACGGTGGCAAGCGGGGAGGCTGGCCACCACTGGGAGGACTTTGAGATGACCGTTGTCGCGTCTAATACCGCGCATGCGTCCGTGCCACGATTGCTTGCGCGAAATGCTGCAAGCTTTGGTTCACGCGCTGCCTATCGCGAAAAAGAATTTGGGATTTGGCAAAGCTGGACCTGGTCCGAAGCGGCCAAAGAAGTGGACGCCATCGCGCTTGGATTGCTGACCCTTGGCGTAAACAAGGGTGACCACATCGCCATTATCGGACGCAACCGCCCGATGTTGTATTGGTCAATCGTTGCGGTGCAATCCACGGGCTGTGTTCCGGTTCCATTGTACCAAGATGCCGCCGCAGATGAGGTGGCCTATGCGCTTGAAAATTGTAACGCGCGCTTTGCAATCGTTGGGGATCAGGAACAGGTCGACAAGATCGCGGATGTGCGCGACCAACTGCCCATGTTGCAACAGATCGTCTATGCCGACCCCAAGGGGCTTCGCAAATACGATCACACCGATCTGACGTCACTGGCCGACCTTCAGGACATCGGTCGCAAACAGGGTGACAAGACGCTGTTGCAGTCTCGGATTGACGAGGCGACCTATGACGACACCTGTGTGATGCTTTATACATCGGGAACGACGGGCCGCCCCAAAGGCGTTGTTCTGTCCAACCGGAATGTGATCGAGACGGCGAAAAATTCCTCCGATTTCGATAACCTCTCCGAGGTCGAAGAAATTCTGGCCTATCTGCCGATGGCATGGGTTGGGGATTTCATCTTTTCGATCGGCCAAGCCTATTGGAGCGGGTTCTGTGTGAACTGCCCCGAGAGCGCAGAAACGATGCACGCCGACCTTCGCGAAATTGGTCCGACTTATTTTTTCGCGCCACCCGCAGTGTTTGAGGCGCACCTGACACAGGTCATGATCCGCATGGAAGACGCAAGCCCGATCAAACGCAAAATGTTCCATCACTTTATGGCCCATGCCAAAAAAGTGGGTCCCAAGATTTTGGATGGCGAAACCGTCGGCCTGTTGGATCGTTTGAAATACACGGTGGGTGAATTCCTTGTCTATGGTCCGCTTAAGAACCGATTGGGGCTGAGCCGTGTTCGCATTGGCTACACCGCAGGTGAGGCCATCGGCCCCGAGCTGTTTGATTTTTACCGCTCGCTTGGGATCAATCTGAAACAACTCTATGGCCAGACAGAGGCCACCGTGTTCATCACCCAACAACCCGACGGGCAGGTGCGCTCGGATACGGTTGGGGTTCCAAGCCCCGGCGTGGAACTCAAGATCGCCGACAGCGGCGAGGTGTTCTATCGTTCACCAGGTACCTTCGTTGAATATTACAACAATCCCGAAAGCACCGCGTCAACCAAGGACCCAGAAGGTTGGGTTGCGACGGGGGATGCGGGTTTCATTGACAAAACGTCAGGCCATCTGCGCATCATCGACCGGATCAAGGACGTTGGCAAAATGGCCGACGGTGCGATGTTCGCGCCCAAATACGTGGAAAATAAGCTCAAGTTTTTCCCGAATATCCTTGAGGCCGTGGTCTTTGGGGCAGGGCGGGATCGCTGTTGTGCCTTTGTGAATATCGATCTGACGGCGGTTGGGAACTGGGCGGAACGCAACAACATCGCCTATTCATCATACCAAGAAATTTCACAGCACCCCCGCGTGCTTGAAATGATCAACAGCCACATCAACGAGGTGAACGAAATCGTCGCTGGCGATGAAATGCTGGCATCCTGTCAGATCCACCGCTTTGTTATTTTGCACAAAGAACTTGATGCGGATGACGGCGAAATGACCCGCACACGCAAGGTCCGCCGCGCCGTGGTTGGCGAAAAATTCGGCGACATCGTTGATGCGCTTTATGATGGATCACCGGCTGTGTTTACCGAAACAGAAGTCACCTATGAGGACGGCCGCAAGGGTAAAATCTCGGCCAACCTGCAAGTGTGCGACGCATCGGTCAAACCCGTTGCCTCACAGAAAGTGGCGGCAGAATGATGGTCATGTTTCCTATATATATCAAACCTTTGGTGATCTCATGAACGCAATGGTAGACCCATACACAACAGAAGACGGACGCAAAATTGGCGGCGTCTTGATGGATATGCGCAATATCACGCTGCGCTTTGGTGGCGTAGAGGCGATCAAGGACATTTCGTTCAACATCCGCGAAGGCGAAATCCGTGCAATCATCGGCCCGAACGGCGCTGGTAAATCATCCATGCTCAACGTCATTTCGGGGTTCTATAAACCCCAAGAAGGCGAAGTCCATTTCCGCGGGTCCATTCGCCCGCCGATGAAACCCTATCAGGTGGCGCGTCTGGGCATTGCCCGCACGTTCCAAAACATCGCCTTGTTCGAAGGCATGTCCGTGCTCGACAACATCATGACCGGTCGTTTGAACCACATGAAAACGGGTCTGTTCGCACAGGCGATCTGGAAAGGTGCCGCCGAGAAGGAAGAGATCGAAAACCGCGCCCATGTGGAACGGGTCATCGATTTCCTTGAAATCCAAGCGATCCGCAAAACCCCCGTTGGGCGCCTGCCATATGGCCTTAAGAAACGTGTTGAATTGGCGCGTGCGCTTGCCGCCGATCCCAAGCTCTTGCTTTTGGATGAACCGATGGCCGGCATGAACGTCGAGGAAAAAGAGGACATGAGCCGCTTTATCTTGGATGTGAACGACGAATTCGGCACCACAATCGCCCTGATCGAACACGACATGGGCGTTGTTATGGACCTGAGCGACCGCGTGGTTGTGATGGATTACGGGCGCAAGATCGGTGACGGCACCCCGTCCGAGATCATCAGCAACCAAGAAGTTATCGATGCCTACCTCGGCGTAGCACATGATTAAGGACGCAAAAAATGTCGACTGAATTTCTGTATTTTGTTGAAGTCTTAATCAACGGCCTCATGGCGGGCGTGATGTATTCGCTCGTTGCGCTTGGCTTTGTCTTGATTTTTAAGGCTTCTGGGATTTTTAATTTTTCCCAAGGGGTTATGGCGCTTTTTGCGGCCTTGACGCTTGCGGGGATAATGGAAGGGCAGGTGCCATTTGCCCATATCATCAACTCAATCTTTGGCACAAATATCCACCACTTTGGCTGGCATGTTCCCGCGGTTCTCGCGATCATTTTGACGGTGTTTGTAATGATCGGGTTCGCATGGGCCGTGCAACGGTTTGTGTTCCGCCATCTTGTTGGACAGGAACCGATTATCCTGTTCATGGCGACCATTGGATTGGCGTATTTCCTTGAGGGTCTTGGCGACATCATGTGGGGGTCTGACATCAAGACGCTTGCGCTTGGTCTGCCCCAAGGTGGTGCGCGTTGGCTTGAGGATGCAACCGCGGGCCTCGGAGGAGACGACTTCTATGGCTTCTTCATCGACAAGCTCGATATGGTTGCCACCGTCGTCGCGGCCGTTTTGGTGACTGCCCTTATCCTTTTCTCTCAGTACACCAAACACGGCCGCGCGATGCGTGCGGTTGCGGATGACCACCAAGCGGCGCTGTCCGTGGGGATTTCGCTTAACTTTATCTGGATCCTCGTCTGGTCCTTGGCCGGCTTTGTTGCCTTGGTCGCGGGTATCATGTGGGGCGCGAAATCTGGTGTTCAATTCTCGCTCTCGCTTATCGCTCTTAAGGCGCTGCCTGTTTTGATGCTGGGTGGGTTCACCTCGATCCCTGGTGCGATTGTCGGTGGTCTGATCATCGGCATGGGCGAAAAAGTCTTTGAATACATGATCGGCCCGATGGTCGGTGGCGCGACCGAAAACTGGTTCGCCTATGTTCTTGCTCTGCTGTTCTTGGTGTTCCGCCCACAGGGCCTCTTTGGGGAGAGAATCATTGAACGCGTTTAACCTAATTCCTGACACTCGGAGGGCTGCCTGATGTTTTATCGTGAAGCCGGAGATTTTAAGACCTCGTATGCAGAGGATAACCAAACCTTTCCGATTAAATTTGATCGGTATCGGTACTGGTTCGTGTTGGCCGTCGCTTTCTTGGTCATCCCGTTCATCATCAATGACTATTGGGCCAATGCGATTTTTGTTCCGTTCCTGATCTATTCGATCGCGGCGATTGGTCTGAATATCCTGACGGGGTATTGCGGTCAGGTAAGCCTCGGAACGGGCGGGTTCATGGCTGTGGGCGCCTATGCCTGTTACAAATTGATGACCGCATTCCCCGAGGTGAATATCCTCATTCACATCATTTTGTCGGGTGGCATCACCGCCGTTGTCGGCGCGGCCTTTGGCCTTCCGTCCCTGCGTATCAAAGGGTTCTACCTTGCGGTGGCGACGCTCGCGGCACAGTTCTTCTTGATCTGGTTGTTCAATAAGGTGGCCTGGTTCTACAACTATTCCGCCTCTGGCCAGATCAGCGCCCCTGAACGTTTCGTCGGTGGCATCGCCGTGACCGGCCCCAATACCGAGGCGTGGGCCAAGTACATGGTGTGTCTCGTGTTCGTGACGCTTTGCGGTCTTGCCGCGCGCAATCTGACCCGTGGCACAACCGGTCGCAAATGGATGGCAATCCGCGACATGGACATCGCCGCAGAAATCATTGGCGTGAACCCGCTCAAGGCGAAACTGACGGCCTTTGCGGTCTCTTCCTTCTTTGTTGGGATCGCGGGTGCTCTGTTCTTTGCCGTCTATCTTGGCGCGGTCGAAGGCGGCGAAGCCTTTGGCATTCAGAAATCGTTCCTTGTTCTCTTTATGGTGATCATTGGCGGTCTTGGTTCCATCTTCGGGAGCTTCGCCGGCGCGGCGTTCTTGGTCGTGTTGCCGGTTGCGCTGAAAATGATCGGGGTCGACTTGCTTGGCTGGCCCACAGACATCGTGAGCCACTTTCAACTGGTGGTCGTTGGTGCTCTGATCATGTTCTTCCTGATCAAGGAACCCCACGGTCTTGCCCAGCTCTGGCGGGTGATCAAAGAGAAACTACGTCTCTGGCCGTTCCCTCATTAACAAATTTGACTGGGTCAACCCAGCGGCACCGCAACGACGGTTTCGAATATCGGATAAATCAAGGGAGGAAATACCGATGAAAATGAAGAATTTAGCGGCAGTTGCCGTGGCCGCAACACTTGGCGCGGCACCTGTGATGGCGGATCTCGTCATTCCAGATCTGAGCTATCGGACGGGTCCATATGCGGCCGGTGGCACGCCGTTCTCGGATGGCTATCAGGACTATTTCAACATGCTGAATGCACGTGACGGAGGCATCGGCGGGGAGGCCGTGCGCGTCCTAGAATGCGAGACCGGCTATAACACCGAAAAAGGCGTCGAATGTTACGAGGCCACCAAGGGTGAAGGCGCGTTGATCTATCAACCGTTATCCACCGGTATCACCTATCAGTTGATCCCCAAGGCGACCGCCGACGGTATCCCGATCCACACGATGGGCTACGGTCGTACATCTGCGGCAAACGGCGAAGTGTTCAACTGGACCTTTAACTATCCTGCGAACTACTGGGACGCGGCCTCGGTGATGGTGAACTATCTTCTCGACGAGAACGAAGGTTCCCTTGAGGGCAAGAACATCGCGTTGTTGTTCCACAACTCGGCCTATGGCAAAGAGCCGATCCGCACCCTTGAAACCCTTGCGGAGAAGCACGGCTTTACCTTCACGCAGCTTGCCGTTGACCACCCTGGTCAAGAACAGAAATCCCAGTGGCTTCGCATCCGTCGGGAACGCCCTGATTATATCTTGATGTGGGGCTGGGGCGTGATGAACCAAGTCGCGATCCAAGAGGCGGTGAACATTGGCTATCCAATGGATCAATTCATCGGCAACTGGTGGTCTGGCGCGGAACATGACGTGACACCGGCGGGCGCGGGTGCGGATGGTTACCTGTCGCTCAATATGAACCGTATCGGTGATCTTCCGGTGTTCGAAGACATCAAAACCCTTGTGCATGATGCCGGCAACACGGCGGGTGACGGCTCTAACTTTGGGAACGTGCTTTATACGCGTGGCATGTACGCAGCGATGCTGGGAGCCGAAGCGATTGCCAAAGCCCAAGAGATCCACGGCGTGGCCGACGTGACCGCCGCGATGGTGCGTGACGGCATGGAGGCGCTCGATATCACCGACGCCCGCATGGAAGAACTCGGCATGGCCGGCGTTGGTCCTGCGTTCTCGGTGTCTTGCCAAGATCACGGTGGCAGCGGTCTGGGTATCGTTCAGCAATGGAATGCGTCCGAGGGCAAATTTGTCGCTCTGACGGATTACATCGCACCGGATGATTCCGTGACCTTGCCATTGATCATGGAAGACTCGGCTGCCTTTGCGGCGGAGAACAACATCGAACCTGGCTGTCTCTAAGTCATGACAAACGGGTGACCCCAATCCTGTGGGTCACCCAATTCCCTAATGTACCACGTTTATTTCTGAACCGGAGAGTCACCGATGTTGGACACGACCAAGCCCCCAGCAGAGACCCTACTTGAGGTCAACAATATTGAGGTGATCTATAATCACGTGATCCTTGTTCTAAAAGGGGTGTCCCTTTCTGTGCCCAAAGGCGGTATTACCGCGTTGTTGGGCGGGAATGGCGCCGGTAAAACAACCACCCTCAAGGCGATTTCGAACCTGCTTCAATCCGAACGTGGCGAAGTCACCAAGGGTAAAATCGAATACCGCGGCAACGCCATCGAACGTCTCTCGCCTGAGGCGCTGGTGAAACGTGGTGTCGTGCAGGTTATGGAAGGGCGTCACTGTTTCGAACACCTCTCCATCGAAGAAAACCTGATGACGGGCGCCTATACGCGCAAAGATGGCGCGAGCAATATCAAAGACGATCTAGAGATGGTGTATAACTATTTTCCCCGACTGCGCGAACGCCGCAAAAGCCAAGCCGGCTTCACATCCGGTGGTGAACAGCAGATGTGTGCCATTGGTCGTGCACTTATGTCTCGGCCTGAGATGATCCTGTTGGATGAACCGTCCATGGGTCTTGCGCCGCAGTTGGTCGAGGAAATCTTTACCATCGTGAAAGACCTGAACGAACGCGAGGGCGTGTCCTTTTTACTGGCTGAACAGAACACGAATGCGGCGCTTCGCTATGCCCACCACGGATATATCCTCGAAAGTGGGCGCGTTGTGATGGAAGGCCCCGCAGATGAGCTTCGGGAAAATCCAGACGTAAAAGAATTCTATCTGGGTGTCTCAGAAGAGGGCCGCAAATCGTTCCGTGACGTGCGCAGTTATCGCCGTCGCAAACGGTGGTTGAGCTAATGGAGGGGCGCGCAATGGATATGAAAACACAACACGACCTAAAGGCCGAACAGCTCCAACAATTGAACAGCATGCTTCCGGCCGACCTACAGTTGGCGACGCTTGCCGATCTGGCCACGCTTCCGGTTCTGCGCAAGGGCGATCTCCTTGCTGGACAGGCCGAACGTCCCCCGTTTGGGCAGGTGCCCGTGCAAAATGTGACGAATATTTATCAATCCCCCGGTCCGATCTATGAACCCGGTGGAAGCAGCCCAGACTGGTGGCGTTTTGGCCGTTTTCTGGCGGCGATTGGCTGTGATGACACGGATGTGGCGCAAAACACATTCGCCTATCACTTTACGCCCGCTGGCGCGATGTTCGAAAGCGCGGCCCGTTCGGTTGGCACCACCGTGTTCCCCGCTGGCCCCGGTAATACGCGGCAACAGGCCGAAGTGGCCGCCGCGATCGGGACGACGGTTTATGTCGGCACGCCCGATTATCTGAACGCGATTTTGGCCAAGGGCGAGGAACTCGGCATTGATCTGTCGCGGATCAATAAGGCCGCCGTTTCCGCAGGACCCCTGTTCCCACAGCTTCGACAGGCCTATGAGGATCGGGGCATTACCTGTCGCCAATGTTACGGCACCGCCGACGTGGGCTTGATCGCCTATGAGACGGCGGAATCGACCGATGGGATGGTGATTGATGACGGTGTGATCGTTGAAATCGTCATGCCAGGCACGGGCACCCCATTGCCTCATGGCGAAATCGGCGAGGTTCTCGTGACCGTTCTGAACCCTGATTATCCGTTGATCCGGTTCTCGGTTGGCGATCTCAGCGCCATCATGCCGCGCAGTGATGCCGACACGGTTTCGCCTGATCGGATCGTGGGCTGGCGTGGCCGCGCCGACCAAGCCACCAAGGTCAAGGGCATGTTCATTCGCCCCGAACAGGTGGCGTCGCTTATGGCGGAAAACCCCGACATTACCCGCGCGCGGGTCGAGGTGGATTTTGACGGAACCAAGGACCAAGTCACGGTAAAAATCGAAGGCGGCCAGCCCGACGCGATCCGCGCATCGGTGGCGGAAATATTAAAGCTCAGCGCAGCCGTGGTAAAGGTTGACGACGGAGACTTACCACGCGACGGTATCCTTGTTTCTGATCTCAGATCACTGGAGGGATAAGTATGTCTGAACGCGATGTTGTCATTCTGGGAGCGGCCCGCACCCCGATGGGGGGATTTCAAGGGAGCCTAAGTCAAGTTCCCGCACCCGTTCTGGGCGCGACCGCGATCCGTGCGGCGCTTGATGGCGCTGGCGTAAAAGGGGAGAGCGTAGACGAGGTCGTGATGGGATGTGTTTTGCCCGCCGGTGTGGGCCAAGCCCCCGCGCGTCAGGCGTCCTTGGGCGCGGGTCTTGCGACAAGCATCCCGTGCACAACGGTGAACAAAGTCTGCGGTTCGGGCATGAAAACCGCAATGTTGGCGTTTGACCAAATTAAGGCTGGCACATTGGATATGGTCGTCGCTGGCGGCATGGAAAGCATGTCCCGCGCGCCCTATATTTCGGAATCTGCACGCGATGGCGCCCGTTTGGGCCATACGGCGTTCAAGGACCACATGTTTCTGGACGGGCTCGAAGATGCCTATAACAAAGGGACATTGATGGGCGTATTTGCCGAACAATGTGCCGAACATTATCAATTCAGCCGCGAGCAGCAGGACGACTATGCGCTTCGGTCATTGTCGAACGCGTTGCAGGCGCAAAGCGACGGGAATTTCGCGGATGAGATCGCGCAAGTTACCGTGAAAACCCGCAAGGGCGACCTGCGGATTGATGTGGATGAACAACCCGCCAATGCGCGCCCCGAAAAAATCCCAACCCTTAAACCCGCCTTTAAACCCGACGGCACCGTCACCCCTGCGAATTCCTCTTCGATTTCGGATGGGGCGTCCGCCTTGGTTCTTGGCTCGCAATCCCAAGCCGCGGAACTTGGCCTTACGCCACGCGCGGTGATCAAAGGGCACGCGACATTCGCCCATGAGCCAAGCTGGTTCACAACCGCGCCAATCCACGCGGCGCATAAGCTGCTTGATCAAATCGGTTGGACCAAAGACGACGTCGATCTGTGGGAGGTCAACGAGGCCTTTGCCGTTGTCGCCATGGCGTTCATTCGCGATCTCGATGTGTCGCGTGACATCGTGAATGTGAATGGGGGCGCTTGTGCCTTGGGGCATCCCATTGGTGCATCCGGCAACCGGATTATCGTAACCTTGCTCCATGCGCTTGAAAAACGCGGATTGAAACGTGGCATTGCCGCCGTGTGTCTGGGTGGCGGCGAAGCCACAGCAGTTGCCATCGAAAGGCCCTAATATGAATATCAGCGAAAACTTCGCCGCAGTCGTCACCGGCGGCGCGTCTGGGCTTGGCTATAGCGTGGCAAAGGCGCTTCGGGAACAGGGCGCGGCGGTTACCCTGCTGGATCGGGACCTTGAAAAAGGCAAAGAGGTCGCCAAGGACCTTGGGGCGACATTCGCCGCCGCCGATGTCACCAACCCCGAAAGCGTCACCGCCGCCCTAAAGGTCGCACGCGCCGCGAATGGCCAAGAAACCGCGTGCATCAACTGTGCGGGCATCGCACCGGCGGCGAAAACCGTTGGGCGGGACGGGTTCCACGATCCGGCGTTGTTTCAGGCCGTCGTGAACGTCAATCTGATCGGGTCGTTCAACGTCGCATCGCAATCGGCGGCAGGCATGGTCGCATCCAATGTCGAGGGCGTGATCATCAACACCGCATCCATCGCGGCCTATGAGGGACAAATGGGGCAGGCGGCCTATGCGGCATCCAAGGGCGGTATTGTCGGCCTGACCTTGCCCATGGCGCGCGATCTTGCGCGCAACAAAATCCGCGTCATGGCGATTGCACCCGGTATTTTCGGAACCCCCATGGTCACCGCCATGCCCGATGAGGTCCAAGAGGCCCTCGCCGCCGGCGTGCCCCATCCCGCGCGCCTTGGTGATCCGGATGAATTCGCCAAACTTGCCCTGCATATCATCGACAACGAATTCCTGAACGGAAGCGTTATCCGATTGGACGGCGCCGCCCGTCTGGCCATCAAATAGCCCGGCCCATCTGCGCGGGGGCCCCTACGTTAGGAAACCAAACATGACCGAAAACGTGACCGCGCTTGATCTTCCGATGGTGGACCCATTGCCCGATGAAACGCAGAAATATTTCGATATTTGTCAGGAAAAATTGGGCATGGTTCCGAATGTCCTGCGGGCCTATGCCTTTGATATCGATAAACTAAACGCATTCACGGCGATGTATAACGACGTTATGCTGGCCGACAGCGGCCTGACCCCGCTTGAACGGGAAATGATCGCGGTGGTCGTGTCGTCGATCAACAAATGTTACTACTGCCTGACCGCCCATGGTGGCGCGGTGCGCAAACTGTCGGGGGACCCGACCTTGGGCGAACAGCTGGTGATGAACTGGCGGGCGGCGCCGTTGGACGCGCGCCAATCCGCGATGTTACGGTTTGCCGAAAAGACAACCCGCGCCAGCGCCGAGATCGTTGAGGCGGATCGTCAGGCCCTACGCGACTGCGGGTTTAGCGACCGCGATATCTGGGACATTGCCGCCACCGTTGGGTTCTTCAACATGAGCAACCGAATGGCGTCCGCCATCGATATGCGACCCAACGATGAATACCACGGCCAAGCACGGGGTTAATCCGCCGGTTTGGCCCAACGTGCGGGTGTTTTGTTCAGGAATGTATCAAGGCCATGGGTCGCCTCTTCGCCTTCCCAAATATCGGCCAGCCGTTCAACCGACGCATTGATCGTCTCGATGTCAATGACGGGGCCAAGGCTTCTGGCGTATGCTTTGGCGGCGGCGACGGCCTTTGGCGCAACAAAGAGATAGGGTTCGACCTCGGCCTCGACTGCGGCATCCATGGCATCCGCGGCAACATGTTTCGCAATGATCCCAAATGTCTCTGCCTCAGAGGTGTCAAAGATGCGCGACGACATGAACACGCGGCGCGCAAACCCTTCGCCCATACGTGCAATGACATATGGCCCAATGGTCGCAGGGATCAGACCCAGCCGCGTCTCGGTGAACCCGAATTTCGTCCCCGTTTCCGCAAGCGCCACATCGCAGACACAGGCCAGTCCAACACCACCCCCAAGCGC
This sequence comes from uncultured Halocynthiibacter sp., assembly GCA_947503035.1. Taxonomy (GTDB): domain Bacteria; phylum Pseudomonadota; class Alphaproteobacteria; order Rhodobacterales; family Rhodobacteraceae; genus CANNCD01. The sequence continues at coordinate 123,085 of CANNCD010000003.1, read as the reverse complement.
CGCCCCATGGATGCGCCCGATCAGGGGTTTGGGCATCGTGTTTAACGTATAAAGCATATGAGCCAGCCGACCAGATTCCGCCATGCGCGTCGCACGATCTGCGGTGATCTGGTCCTTCATCCAACCCAAATCCCCACCGGCGCAAAACACATTCCCCTTGCCAGACAACACCACCGCACGGATCGCATCATCGGTGCCAATGGTCGTGGCCATATCCACAAGGTCATCCATCAACTGGGCAGACATCGCATTGCGTTTTTCCGGCCGGTTCAGCGCCACATAGGCGACGCCGCGTGCGTCAATGTTTACATCAAGGGTTTCATAGGTCATTTGGATGTCCTGAGTGTCGCGGCGAATTCCACCGCCTGAGAAAACAAATTCGGGTCGATGCCCGTTTCAAAGCCCTGCGCAGTAAGATGGCGCAGCACGGTTTCTGTCGCGATATTTCCCGCGGCCCCAGGGGCATAGGGACAGCCACCCAAGCCCGCGACCGAACTGTCAAAACACCGAAGCCCATGTGCGAGGCTCACGTCGATATTATCAATCGCGCGCCCCGAGGTGTCGTGAAAATGACCGGCAAGCATAGTGGCGGGAACCACCTCCAATACGGCGGTCAACATCGCATCGATCTGGTCCGGCGTGGCCCGCCCGATGGTATCGCCAAGGCTGATTTCGTAACAACCCATCGCCGCAAGCGCCTTGGCGACCTTTGCGACATCGGCCGGTTTGGTGGCCCCGTCATAGGGGCATTCGGCAATACAGGACACATATCCGCGCACCGGAATGCCTGCATCACGCGCGGCCTTGGCCACGGGGGCGAACCGTTCAAGGCTCTCGGCGATGGAACAGTTGATGTTGTTCTGGCTGAACCCCTCGGATGCCGAGGCAAAAATCGCGACCTCGGACGCATCTGCGGCCACCGCGCCTTCGAACCCGCGCAGGTTCGGCGTCAGCACCGCATAGTCCACGTCGGCGCGGCGCTGGATGCCCGCCATGACCTGTGCCGCATCCGCCATTTGCGGCACCCATTTCGTGCTGACAAAGCTAGTGACTTCGATTTTGCGCAGGCCAGTTTGCGACAACAGATCAACCAGCTTGATCTTGTCTTTGGTCGCAATTTCGGTCTTTTCGTTTTGCAATCCGTCGCGTGGGCCGACCTCAAATATGGTGACGCTGTCAGTCATCCTCGGTCTCCGCAAAGGTCACAAGAACCGCGCCATCGCTGACCTGATCGCCTTCGGCACAGAGCACATCCTCGATGATACCGCTCCGCTGGGCCGTCAGACGATGCTCCATTTTCATCGCCTCAAGGATCATCAGATCATCACCGGCCTCGACGGTGTCGCCCGCTTTCACGGTGATTTGGCTGACCAATCCGGGCATTGGGGCGGTAACGCCCAGACCGCCTGCGTCGGCGCTGCTATCTTGGGCCAAGGGGTCGATGATCGAAAAGCTGTGACACCGTCCCTGGTCAAAGACATGCACGTCATGTTGCGTGGCAACGATGTTCACGTCCCGCAGCTGGCCCGCCCCGTTCAACCGCCAACCATGGCCGTTCGGGGACAGGGTAAACCGTGTTCCGTCGACCGAAAAATCGCCGTGGCCGTAAATAGACAGCCGCACGAGATGGTCCTCGTCGCCGTGTTTCAAAGGGATTAAATGAGCGGCCGTGCCCCAGCTTCTCCAACCGGACAACGCGTCCCACGCATCATTTGCAGCAGGCAACAAACCCGCCGCGCCGATGGCAGCAAGACCCAATGTCAGCGCGCTTGGCGCGGGCTGCGCGATCAAGGCGTCCAGATCCTGTGCGATCAACCCCGTGTCGACATCGCCCGACGCAAAGCGTGGGTTTTGCGCAAGGGCAGCAAGGAATTCAAGATTGGTCATCGTGCCCGCGATTTGGCATTCTTCAAGGGCGGTCACCAACATCGTACGCGCGGCGTCGCGGGTGGGGGCGTGGGTGATAACCTTGGCGATCATCGGGTCGTAATACGGGCTGATCTCGTCACCCGCGCGCACGCCGCTATCGATACGTACCGCACCCAGATCAAAGGCCGAACCGCTTGGGAACACCAGATGATCCAGCGTGCCGGTCGAGGGCAAAAACCCCCGCGGCGCGTCCTCGGCATAGACGCGGGCCTCCATGGCCCAGCCGTTGATCGCCAGATCGCTTTGCCCAAACGGGAGGGCTTCGCCCGCGGCGACACGAAGCTGCAGCTCTACGAAATCGAGACCGGTGATCGCCTCGGACACGGGATGTTCGACCTGTAGGCGCGTGTTCATCTCCATGAACCAAAACCCGTCTTCGCGAAGCGGCCCAGATCCATCAACGATAAATTCGACGGTCCCCGCATTCCGGTATCCGACGGCCTTGGCGGCATCGACGGCGGCCTTGCCCATGGCGGCGCGCACAGTGGCGGGCATGTCGGGCGCGGGGGCCTCTTCTATTACCTTTTGGTGGCGCCGTTGCAGGGAACAATCCCGTTCAAACATATGGACAACGTTGCCGTGACTGTCGCCGAACACCTGAATTTCGATGTGGCGGGGCTGGGTGATGTATTTCTCGATCAGACAAATCGGATCGCCAAAGCTCGATTGGCCCTCACGCTGGGCGGCGGCGAGTGCGGCGCGGAAATCATCGGGCTGTTCCACCAGACGCATCCCCTTGCCGCCACCACCCGCGCGGGCCTTGATCAACACGGGATAGCCGATTTTATCCGCCTCTTGGGCCAAGCGATCCGCGTCGGTTTCCGCCCCGTGATAGCCCGGAACAACGGGCACACCGGCCCCCTCCATCAACGCCTTGGCCGCGTCCTTAAGGCCCATCGCGCGGATGGATTCGGCACTTGGGCCCACAAAGATAAGACCAGACTTTTCAATGGCTTCGACAAAATCGGGGTTCTCGGACAGAAAGCCATAACCAGGGTGGATCGCCTGTGCGCCTGTTGCCACGGCGGCGTCAATGATCCGCTGCGCTTGAAGGTAACTTTGGGTGACGTCGGACGGGCCGATATGCACGGCCTCATCCGCGAGGTGCACGTGTTTCGCACCCGCGTCCGCATCAGAATAAACCGCAACCGTGCGCATCCCCAACCGTTTGGCGGTGGTGATCACGCGACAGGCAATTTCGCCGCGATTGGCAATGAGAAGTTTCTGTATCATGGCCAGACCTACATCCGGAACACGCCAAACTGCGTGTCCTCAATTGGGGCGTTAAGGGCGGCGCGCAACGAAAGCGCCAGCACATCGCGGGATTTGCGCGGATCGATGATGCCGTCATCCCAGAGCCGCGCCGAGGCATAAAGCGGATGGGATTGTTCGGTGAACATATCGATGGTGGGCTGTTTATACGCGGTTTCTTCTTCGGCGGACCATGTGCCGCCCTTGCGTTCAATCGCGTTGCGCTTGACCGTGGCCAAAACGCCTGCGGCCTGTTCGCCGCCCATCACGCTGATGCGGCTATTGGGCCAAGTCCAAAGGAATCGAGGCGAATAGGCCCGCCCGCACATCCCATAGTTTCCGGCCCCGAATGAGCCGCCGACCAGCATGGTGATCTTGGGCACGGCGGCGGTGGCCACCGCATTCACAAGCTTGGCGCCGTCCTTGGCGATGCCGCCGTTTTCATAGGTTTTGCCCACCATGAAACCGGTGATATTCTGCAAGAACACCAATGGGATCTTACGTTTCGCGCAGAGCTGAACGAAATGCGCCCCCTTGAGCGAGCTTTCGGAAAACAGCACGCCGTTGTTGGCGACGATCCCGACGGGCATCCCCATGACATGGGCGAAGCCGCAGACCAATGTGGTGCCATACCGCGCCTTGAATTCATCGAAACGCGATCCGTCCACAAGCCGCGCGATCACCTCGCGGATGTCATAGGGCGTACGCAGATCGGCGGGGACAACCCCCAGTAATTCGGACGGATCATAAAGCGGTGCCTCGACCGGCTGCAGATCAAGCGCATGGGGGGCAGGGCGGTTGAGGTTCCCAACCGCCTCGCGTGCCAAGGCAAGCGCATGCGCGTCGTCATTGGCCAGATAATCCGCAACACCGGATAGACGGGTGTGCGCGTCACCACCGCCCAATTCCTCGGCGGTGACGACTTCGCCCGTCGCGGCCTGTACCAAAGGCGGCCCCGCAAGGAAAATGGTCCCTTGTTCTTTGACGATGATCGTCACATCCGACATGGCCGGCACATAGGCCCCGCCCGCCGTGCAGGACCCCATCACGACGGCGATCTGCGCGATGCCCTTGGCGGACATGCGGGCCTGATTGTAAAAGATGCGTCCAAAATGATCGCGGTCGGGGAACACCTCGTCCTGATTGGGCAGGTTCGCGCCACCGCTGTCGACCAAATAGATACAGGGCAGGTTGTTTTCCTCGGCGATCTCTTGGGCACGCAGGTGTTTTTTCACCGTCATCGGGAAATAGGTGCCGCCCTTGACCGTCGCGTCATTGCACAAAATCATCACCTCGCGGCCCATGACCGTCCCAATGCCAGCAATCGCACCGGCGGCGGGACAGGCGTTGTCATAAAGCCCATGGGCGCCGAACAGGCCGACCTCAAGGAAGGACGATCCGGCATCGAGGACACCGGCGATACGATCCCGAGGGAGCAGTTTTCCACGGGACAAATGTCGTTCACGGGACGCCTCGGGGCCACCCTGCATCGCGTGCTGGGCCGCTGTTTCGATCTCGTCCAGACCGGCGGTATGGGCGACCTGGTTCGCCTTAAAGGTTTCGGAATTCGGGGAAATTTGTGATTTAATTACGGCCATTATGAAATCGCAGCCATCAATTCGCGCCCAATCAGCATCCGTCTGATTTCGCTGGTGCCCGCACCGATTTCCATCAGTTTCGCGTCGCGGAAAATACGGGACACGGGGGTTTCGTTCATAAAACCCGCGCCGCCCATGGCCTGTACGGCCTGATGGGCGACGACCATCGCTTCTTCTGAGGCATAGAGCACACATGCGGCCGCGTCTTGGCGGGTCACGTCACCACGATCACAGGCCTTGGCGACCTCATAGATATAGGCGCGCGCCGAGTTTAGTTTCGTGTACATATCGGCGATCTTGCCCTGCATGAGTTGAAACGACCCGATGGGTTTACCGAATTGTTTGCGCTCGGCCATATAGGGCATGATTTCATCCAGACAGGCGGCCATGATGCCAGTGCCGATGCCAGACAGAACCACACGTTCGTAATCAAGCCCAGACATCAACACCTCGACGCCGCGGCCCTCTTCGCCAAGGATGTTTTCATAGGGCACCTCGACGTCCTCAAACACCAATTCAACGGTGTTTGATCCCCGCATCCCAAGTTTGTCGAAATGGTCAGATTGGCTGAACCCTGGCATGGATTTTTCGATCAGAAACGCGGTGATCCCCTTGGGGCCGGCATCGGGATCGGTCTTGGCGTAAACCACCAAAGTGTTGGCCTCACCGCCGTTGGTGATCCAGTATTTATTGCCGTTCAGAACGAAGCGGTCGTTCTTTTTCTCGGCGCGCAGGGTCATGCTGACAACGTCAGAGCCCGCGCCGCTTTCGGACATGGCAAGGGCGCCGACGCTTTTGCCCGAGATCAGATCAGGCAGGTAGCGCGCCTTTTGTTCATCCGTGCCGTTGCGTTGTATCTGATTCACACAAAGGTTTGAATGCGCGCCATAGCTGAGCGACACAGACGCCGAGGCGCGCGCGATTTCCTCGACCGCAACCACATGCGCCAGATAGCCCATGCCAGACCCGCCCTGTTCTTCGGGAACCGTAATCCCGTGAAGACCAAGTTCCCCCATTTCTTCCCAAAGCGCCTCTGGGAAAAGGTTTTCGCTATCTGCCTGTGCCGCCAATGGTTTCACGCGCTCTTGTGCCCATTTATGGACCACATCCCGAAGCGCGTTCACATCTTCACCAAGGTCGAAGGTCATTGATCCATGAAACATTTAATCGTCTCTCTTTGTTGGGGAATAGGGGGCACCGACACTTTGTAATGCGGCTTGGACATAGCATTCAGCCACATCTTCTGAGGTTTGCGCGCCGCCTTGACGGAACCACACCGTGACCCCGCCCAACATGGACAGGATCGAGCGGGCATGAATATCGGGGTCCGCAAGGGTGAACACGCCAGAGGAGACCCCAGCTTTCAAAATATTACGAAGCGCGGCCTCATAGCTGTCACGCTCGGCTGTGATCGCATGGGCGTTGTCTGCCTCAAGGCTACGCAATTCCATATATGCGATGAAAATATCGTCGGGGTTTTCGATGTTGTATTGCAAATGCCGTCGGACAAAATCTTCGAGCTGCGACACAGCTGGCGCCTTGGAATTCACGGGCGCAATCACCGCTTCATAAGCGCGGTTAAGGTTTTCCAACATCATATCAAACAAGATCGATTGTTTATTTGGGAAATGATTATAGAGCCCGCCTGGGCGCTTGCCGACCTCTTGCGCGATGTCGCGCATAGACACAGCATTATAGCCATGCGCGGCAAATAATCGGCGCGCGACGTCGCGGATGGTTTGTTTTGTTTGGTGTTCTTTTGACATGGGATATTTATGAACGAACGTTCATACATGTCAAGCTTCTGCCTCTCGAACCGCCATTTATCGTGTTGATTTCGAAATTCTTTGAAACGCCAGAATTAACAAAAGCTTATAAAATTCAGTGACATAAGGGGATAAAACTACGGACCTTAGGTGCAATCCGCACCAATTGGCACGTAACTGATGAGGACAACACGCCCCTCTGTTCCAAAAGGATCCAGATTGAGTTTCGGCCTGATTTACGTAGAATCAACGAGGGTAGACAGTTAACATTCGCCACAATCATGACGTTCAACATCGGTTCAAAGGAGCACCACATGGAACATTCATACGCGCTTGCGCCTGCAGTTCTCGTATCCGCCTTGAGCGTCGGATTTGCGATGCCGGCATACGCGACGGCCCCTGAAATCCAGACCCAAGGTCCAATTATCTATCTTGCCGATAATCTTCAGGAAGACGCCAAGCTAGGATGGTGCATCGACACCAAAGGCCGTGGGTTTGCGGAAACGCTGCAAGCGCATTCCTGTAAGCCGACGGGGAATGATGTCCTGTTTACCTACGCGCCCGACACTGGAACGATTGCTTCTGCCACGTATGAAAACAAATGCATGGCCTATACCGCACCCGAGAACGCGGTTAACCCCTTTGGCCTGATCGACTGTGATATCGAGGCGGAAAATCAGAGGTTTTCCTATGACGCAGACAGTCTTGAAATGCGTTTGGGCAATGATGAAACGCTATGTTTGACCGTTGCGCCAACCATTGATGATGCAGGACCGTTTCAGTCACGCGACCTCATTCTTGCGGCCTGTGACGGCTTGGAGCCAAACTTTAAACAGTGGATTGTTCAAAAATAGCAACACACCTGGGCTCCGCCCACAGATCTCTGGGTCTCATGCTTGGGCACTGCGCGATCAGCGCCCAAGCTGTTGTCTTTGGTCTAAGGTTTCAACGAAACCGAATACGATCAGCTCTTGACGGCTGCGGTGACGATCACTTCAACCTTAAGAACATCGCGTGCCAGTTTCGCCTCGCCGCAGGCACGGGCGGGGGCATGTCCCGCTGGCACCCACGCATCCCAAACCGCGTTCATTTCCGCGAAATCCGCCATGTCAGCGACCCAGATGATGGCCTGCAAAATATGTTCGCGGTCCGAGCCCGCCTCTTCGAGAAGCGCATCCACACGAGCCAAACAGTCTTGGGTTTGCTCGGTCACCGTGTCACCGGCCCCGACCTGTCCGCAAAGGTAAACAACGCCATTGTGCTTGACGATTTTGCTCATGCGTTCACCGGTTTGTAGTCGTTCAATCATTGGCTGGGTATCCATCATAGCTATGCGCCGGAACGACGCCAAAAAGTTAAAGAAACCTGCCAGAGCCTAAGGGCTTTGCTTACCGTCGCATTCTCGAAAACAACGCACGGTACAGGTTTTGCAAATCGCATCAGATGCCAACGCGACATTCACGCCAATGGCCTCTGACTTGTGGGCATGAACGTTGTTTTCACCCAAAATATCAAGACAATTCAAGCGACGCAGAACATTCAGAACGCTGGGATTTGCAGCGATCAGATGCAGGTCATGTCCATGCTCACGGGCTCTTTTGGCCTCTGAGACGATAAAATCTGCCCCCGCAAGATCAATTTTCCCGACTCCCTTAAGGTTCAAGATACAGGTCTTATACCCGTCCTTTTCCTCCATCCGCCGAAAGGCGCGTTCGATATGTTCGATCGAGGCAAAGAACAACGGCCCCTCGATGCGGACAAATCTGATTTGCAGGCATTCTGGGAGATTGTGGAGTTCTGCATTCATGAACACACGACGATTGTTGACCACGGTTGGCGCGCCGACGGCGACAACGGGATGTGCGCTTTTGTTCAAAAAAACCGACAGTGACGCAACAATCCCAACAAGAATGGCGAAATCAAGTTCGGCGAAAATTCCCGTCAAAAACGTCGCCGCCAGAATAAAGGTCTCGGAACGGCTGGTGACCAGAACGTGTTTGATCTCGGAAATATTGATCAATTTCCATGCCACAAAGACAATCACCGCGGCCATCGCAGGCACCGGAACATAGCGCACATATGGCGCAAGAAGCATCAGTAAAACGGTAAGGAACCCCGCCGCGAAAATGGCGGACATTGGGGAACGCGCGCCGCTTTCGGCATTAAGCCCCGAACGTGTAAACGAACCGGATCCCGCATAGCACTGAAAGAAACTCCCTGTGAGGTTGGACAGACCCTGACCGACCATTTCCTGATTTGAATCATAGTGTTCCCCACGCCGGATGGCGAAGGATTTACCAATGGAAATCGCCTCAAGAAGGCCCACACAGGCCACCGCGGCGGCGGCAGGCAACAGGGTGCTTATCGTGCCAAAATCGAGATCGGGGGCGCCAAGAGCAGGAAGGGTGGCGCCCAAAGGTTCAAACATTTTTACGCCAGTTTCTTGTGCCCCAAGGAAATGTGCGGTGACCGCCCCAAGCGCCAAACCGATGATATAATGCGGCAAGCGGCGGCTTATCTTGGAACAGATGATCACACTAAGGAGCGTCACGCATGTGATGATCACCGCGTCCATATTCAAATCACCAATATGCGCAGCGACATGTAAGACACGATGCATCACACCGCCTTCACCACCAGCAAGCCCCAAGGCCGGCCCAAGCTGTGACACCCCAATCAAAACGGCAGCAGCGGCGGTGAACCCGACGATCACCGAATGGGAAATAAACGCGATAAGACCGCCAAGCCCCGCAAGACCAGCCGCCAGTTGGAGCACCCCGACCATAAAGGTCAGGACAAGCGCCAGCGCGATATAGGCCTCACTCCCCGCAATGGCGAGGCTGCTGAGGGAGGCGAATAAAACTGCGGAAATCGCCGTCGTCGGGCCCGACACCATAACCCGTGATGATCCCCAAAATGCCGCCACTGCGGTGACGATGATTGCGGTGAACAACCCATATTCTGGCGGCAATCCCGCGATGGTCGCAAAGGCGACCCCTTGCGGCAGAACGATCGTGGCATTGGTCAATCCCGCGATGGCATCTGCCTTTAACTCACCCTTTTTGGTGTCACGCAGCCATGGCCGATTAAGAGATAGATACTGGAACTTGGAACCTGAAAACGACATGTTGGCTACGTGGGCTGTTTTTCAGATTCTGCCAAGAAATCCTTTAACTCTGCTTCGTTTCGATACCCGATCAGAATGCCGGACTTTGCTTCGCCAAAGCGGCTATCGCGCGCGGCGATCCACGCGTCAGATACGGTCGTGCGCTGTGACGTGCGGCGCAGCCAATCAAAGAAGTGGCGCTCCATACGTTGACATTGGTCTGCGTAATCTGGGTTCGCCCCAAGATCCGTCAATTCATCCGGATCGTTTTCAAGATCATGCAACATCGGACGAAAACCCTCGGCGAAGACATATTTCCAGCGCCCATCGTACAGCATGGTTAGTTTGGAATCCTTGACCTCAACCCCAAGGCGGCGGCGCACGTCGCGCATGGAATAGTCGTATTCCGACACGGCGACCTCGCGGACGGTCTCGGCCTCACCATGAAGCAGCGGCTGAAGCGGGTGCCCCTCAAGGATATGCGGCACATCCCCACCATCGAAATAGCGCAGGATCGTCGGCACTAGATCAATCGCCTCAATCAAAGCATCGGATTTCTTGCCGCGGGTCGCATCGGCCTTGGTGCTTGGATCGACAACGATCAACGGCACACGGGATGACGCATCGTGGAACAGTTCCTTTTCGCCCATCCAGTGATCGCCCAAATAATCCCCGTGATCCGAGGTAAAGATGATCATCGTTTCGTCCGTTAGACCCTGTTCATCCAAGAACGTCATGAGGCGTCCGATTTGATCGTCGATCTGTTTGATCAGGCCCATATAGGCCGTCAAAACACGTGTGCGGGTCGCGTCATCACAAAAGGCGCGTGACACGCGTTCCTGCATAAATTCGCCATAAACGGGGTGCGGATCAGCACGCTCAGCCTCGGAGCGGACGGGCGGCAGGTGCGTCTCGGGGCCGTACATATCATGATAGGGCGCAGGCACGATATAGGGCCAATGCGGCTTGATATAGCTAAGATGTAGACACCACGATGTGTCGCCGGCCTCGCGGATGAAATCCATGGCGCGGTCGGTGGTATAGGGGGTTTCGCTATCTTCGTCTTTGGCGCGGGCGGGTTTGTCCGCGTTGTCCATGAACCAGCCGCTCAGGATATTACCGTCGTCGTCTTCGGCGCTATTGGCGACGCTGTCCCATGGATTGTCGTCCAGCCAGCCACGGTTTTTCATATGGTCGTCATAGGCCTCATTGCGCGGATAGCGCGGCCCATTCGGGTGAAGCCCATCGTCACGTTCAAACGGTTCGAAACCACATTCCGCAACAAGCGTACCGATTTGGCTGTCTTGCGAAAGACCAAGCCGTTGAAGGCCCTCGACGTCGGCGGTCATATGGGTTTTGCCACACAGAACCGTGCGCACCCCAAGCGGGCGCAGATGGTCGCCAAGCGTCATTTCCCCGACCTTCAGGGGAATGTTATTCCACGTCGAGCCATGTGAGCTGGCGTATCGCCCTGTGTAAAACGACATACGGGACGGCCCACAGATCGGGGACTGGACATAGGTCTTGTCAAACAGCACACCACGTTCGGCAAGTTTGTCGATGTTGGGCGTGTGGAGATGCGGGTGACCCGTACAAGAAAGATAATCCCACCGCAGTTGATCACACATAATAAAGAGAACGTTTTTGGTCATGATCAAACTCCAGCCGTAAAGTCGTTAGTCAGGGGTGATCAGGGCCCAAAGGCCCCGACCGTTGGGATTTAGGAACGTGCAACGTCAGGGATGGAAACCCCCAACTCTTCGAGCGCACGAAGCGCACCTGGGTGAAGAAGCATGTTGATGTCCTTGACCGCATTCTCAGGGGTAACAGAACCAAGCCACGGCGCGGTTTCACGCATCTCGTCGACGCCCGCAAAGAATGTTTTGGTCATGTTATAGATCATGTCCTCATCCGCATCTTCGTGCGTCACGATACCCACAGTTACACCCAGCGTCGTCACTGCGGTCTCGTTCACCTGATTGTCGCCGTAAACGCCCACAGGGATCGTGTCCAAACCAAAGCCAGGACGGTTTGCAAGCCCTTGGACGGCTTCGCTTTCGAGCTGATCGTCGGGAATGCCAAGGAAGCGGATCGGGTTTGTCACCGCGATCTGTGTCAACACAGGGCTTGGCGCGTTGGTTGGGTTACAATAGACGTCAAGGTTGCCGTCTTGGAATGCAGCGGCGGCGGCGTCCCAGCCAAGTTTTACGGCTTCGTAATCTTTACCTTCTTCAAGGCCAGTCAGTGCCGCGAACAACCGGTTCATCGTCGCATATGCCGCGCCACCAGGAGGTCCTAGGAAAACGCGTTTCCCTTTGATGTCATTCAGGGATTTGATGCCCGAGGATTCGTACACCGCGATGTGGTAAACACCCATTGGGAAATTCAGCACCGCGCGCAATTTTTTAGCCAGCTCTGGGGCTTGGTCCATTTTTGCGTACATCGCGCGCTGACCTTCCAACAAGGTCTGGATAACAGGCGAAGACATGCAAAAGCTGGTCTTACCCATCGCAACTTCAAGCACATGGCGCGTGGCCGCGCCCGTCGCGTTGACCTGAATTTCAAAGTCGGACAGCTCGCTGTTGATGATGTTCGCGAATGTGGTCATCACAAGGTTCGGGCTGGTGCCTGGGCCGAGTGTGGACATACGCAGCAATTCTTTTGCAAAGGCCGCGCTTGGCAGCATGGTGGCCGCGGCTGTCGCTGTTGCGCTTGCAAGAACCGTGCGTCGGTTCATATGGGTGGTTTTCATGGGTATCTCCTCCTCAAGATCATGAAATAATTGACGTTTGTTTCTGTGCCATCCCGTCAAAATAGATCAGGGCGATGGCGGCAAAGGCTGCGCACCATGACACAATTGGGCCGAAGAATATGAGGCCAGCAGCAAGAGCAAGCCCAACCGGCACCATGTGCAGTTTGTTGTCGCGCGGATAGCAGGCGCGGGAAATCAAGATGACCGCGATAAAGACAAAGATGATCGCCTGTACGGAGTCCCAAAGCGGGAAACCCGTCCCCAACAGCAACGCGGGTTTAAAGATAAATGCGAATGGGATCACAAAGCCGGGAAGGGCCAAACGTGATGCCTCGAGTGCGGTGCTCATGGGGGCGGCGCCGGCAATTGGGGCGGCGGCAAATGCGGCCAAGGCCACCGGCGGTGTAATCGCGGATAGAACACCGAAATACAGAACGAACAAATGGGTGTGGATGATCGGCACGCCCAGCTTTTGCAGCGACGGCCCCATCACCAATACGATGATCAGATACGCCGGTACCGTCGGCATGCCCATACCCAGCAATAGACACGCCACCGCCATCAACACCAAAGACAAGAGCAACTGATCATCCGCAAGACTCGACAGCAGAGACGCAAAGCGCAAGCCAACACCGGTCATATTGAGCACGCCGATCACGATGCCCACCGCGCCGACAATCACGACCAATTGGGCCGAAATTTTCGCCCCAGCCAGAACGAATTGGCTCCAGCCCGCAAGATCGAAAAGCAACTTCGGGCGAATGCAGAACCCAAGAACAGCAGCAATCGCGACGCCGACGAAACCCGCATAGGCAGGGGACGAGCCCCCGATCATGGTAATCACGATACCAGCCAAAGAGAGCGCAAAAGTGATCATCTGCGCAATCTCGCGCCAGTCAAACGTGGCGCGGGGTGGGGTCTCGTCCGAAATATCCATCGAGCGCGAGGCGCAGGAAATCGCCATGAACAGACCGCCATAATACAGCACCGCAGGCACCGTCGCAGCGAGACAAATGGTAAGGTAAGGAACGCTTGTCACATCGGCCATGATGAACGCAACCGCGCCCATGATTGGGGGCGTAATTTGCCCACCGCTTGAGGCGGCTGCCTCAACCGCGCCAGCAAAACGAGGGGAAAAGCCGCGCTTCTTGATAAGAGGAATGGTGATAACACCGGTTCCAACAACGTTGGCCACGGCGCTGCCGGAAATGGTTCCGAATAGCCCACTGGCCACGGTCGCGGCGGCGGCGGGGCCTGCACGCAGACGTCCAGTGGTGGCAAGCGCGAGTTTCACCAGAACCTTGTCGATCTGCAAAAATTCGAGCAGGGCACCAAACATAATGAAGATCAGAATTGTCGACACCACGGTCGCCATCGGACGTCCGAACACACCATCAAAGGAGAACCACAAAACGGTCATGATTTCCTCGGTGGAAACACCCGCGTGACGCAGAAACCCAGGGGCCAGATGACCAAACGCGCCGTAAACCAACACAGTACCAGCAACGACCGCCATAACCGATCCAACCGCACGACGGGTCAATTCGACAATCGCGACAAGACCCAAAAGCCCCATCCAAATATCCTTGGAGGACAAGAAATATAGGCCGGTCTCAATCTCCGCAGCCGCTTGGAAATATTGATAAACACCCAACGCAAGAGCAACGGACACAAGCGCAAGTGCAGCGCGCCCCAAAAGCGTCGGGGTACGTCCAAGGTCCAAAAGGACAATCAAAACGCCACTGACCAACAACATGCCGACACGCAGATACGAATCCGAAAACACGCCGAACACCGATACGTAAAACACGACGCCCACGATCACCAAAGACAGTGCCATCGAAATCAGCGCAAAGGCCGACGTTCTCATATTTTCCATCATGGTGCCCTCCCAGACGTTCCGAGTTTTGAACCGCGTTGCTCTCCGCTTCAACGCTACCAACTCTCTTGGTCAACCTAAGCGGGGCTGGTGTCTCTGTCGATGCACCGTTACACTAGGTGAAACGCTACGAATGATCTGTGCAATAAGTGAGGATTGATGCTCAAATTAAATCGTTCCATTGATCGCAGCATTACTGTCCTTGAGGTGATTCAGGCCGCGGGCGCGTGCTCATTGGCGGTTTTGGCGCAGGAGACAGGGCTGCCCAAGCCAACGATTTTACGCATTTGTGCAACTTTGGAAAATCGCAGATGGCTGATACGTCAAAAAAGCGATGGGTGTTATCGGCTTGGTTCTGCCTTTCCAATCAGTGGTGGCAAGACCGAAGAAACAGATCGTCTTGTGGCAGCCTCAAAGCAAGAAATCGTACGTCTGTCGACCCTGTGCGGCATGGGTGTGGATCTTGCTGCTGCGATTGGGGACGGGCGCACCGAAATCGTCGATTCTACGCGTGTGTTTAAACAACACGGGGTCTACCCCGAGGTTATCGGCTATCGACCATCGCCGGTATTTTCGGCATTGGGCCTGTCATTTCTTTCGGTTTCGCCCGCCGAAGAACAGACCGAGTTGTTGATGAAACTCGCGGAAAAATTGCCCCGCGAAGAACGGTCCGTCCTGCCGCAACTCCCTCAATTGTTGCGCACAATTTTGAAACAAGGATACGCGGTACGCGCCGATGGTCACTGGGGGCGGGCCGTGGATTATGGGGCTTTGCCCTCGGCGATTGGCGTGCCTATCGTTGCCGATAAAACACCCGTGGGCGCAATCAACCTTGTTTGGAACGCTGACGACGCGCGTGTTGAAACGATCGTAAAATCGCACCTGACGAACCTTCGCGCCGCAGCAGACGTCATTGGAAAAAACTATGCCCGAATGGGTCATTAGCGCATCCGTTGCAAAGCCCTCTGACGCGATTGATGTGATTTAAGAACCGGTGTTTCCACGTTGGGCAAGCCAAGGCAAAACCCCCGAAAAGTCGACGCCTTGTCCGCCGTCCGCGACAAATTTCGCATATATCTCATTGGCCAAACGTCCCATGGGGGTATCCGCATCGCAGGCGCTTGCGGCATCTTGCGAAAGTCCCAAATCCTTTAGCATCAGTTCCGCGGCGAACCCTGGTTTGTAATCGTTGTCTGCGGGGCTTGTTGGTCCGACCCCAGGGGCAGGGCAATAGGCGTTCATGGACCAGCTGTAGCCAGATGACGTGGACACAACGTCGAACATCGCCTGACGATCAAGGCCCAGCTTGTCCGCCATGGCAAAGGCCTCGCAAGTGCCAAGCATGGTGATGCCAAGGATCATGTTATTGCAAATCTTGGCCGCTTGGCCTGCGCCCGCGGCACCGCAATGCACAGACTTTTGGCCCATGATATCGAACAGACCCTGCGTCGTGGCCAATGCATCCGCACCGCCGCCAATCATAAAGGTCAGCGTTCCGTCGGCTGCGCCCTTGATCCCACCAGATACCGGTGCGTCCAACATGCCAAGCCCCGCGACCTCGGCTTGTGCGGCGACCGCGCGGGCGCTGTCGACATCGACGGTCGAACAATCGATAAACACCGCGCCCTTGGGAAGGGCGGGGATCACGTCATCCGCAACCGACCGCAGGATCGCGCCATTCGGAAGCATCGTGATGGCAACATCGGCCCCCGCACAGGCCTCGGTCGAATTTGCCGCCATGGTCAGGCCATCCGGCGTCGCCACAGGATCAACACCGACCACATCATGCCCCGCCGCAGCAAGGTTCGCGGCCATTGGACCGCCCATGTTTCCTAGTCCGATAAATGCGATTTTCATTGGGTGTCTCCAGTTGGGGTCCATTCGTTTGCGCCAAGATCGGCAAGCATCTCGATCACTTCGTTCTCGTGCGGATCTCCACCATCGTGACGCCATTTCGGGGCAAAATCACGGTCGATAATCTGGGCGCGAATACCTTCGATGAAATCACCATATTCTTGTGCGCGATAGGAAAAACGAAATTCTCGGGCAAGGGCATCGGTCAAATCTCCACGGCGTGCGGCGCGGATGGCATTCAATGCACACCCCAGCGCCAAGGGCGACCCCTTGGCCAATTTCTTGCGTGCGGACTGTGCAAATTCTGTACCCTCCTGCGCAAGAGATTGGCGAATATCAGGCACCGTATCCGCTGCAAAAAGACGGTCAATTTCCGGCTGAAGCTGCGCCAAGATACCGCCTGTGGGGTCTTGCGCCGCGGTTTGGATCGCCGTCACGTCTCCGTCTTGGATAAGGGTGGATTTGAGATCACCCCAGCGCTCTTGGGGCACAAACCAATCGGCAAATGACGCGTATATCGCATCCTCGGCCTCCATCCGTGTACCCGTAAGGCCAAGATAGACTCCGATTTCACCAGGCGCACGCCCAAGCAAATAGGTCCCCCCCACGTCGGGGATCAGACCAATACCGCATTCGGGCATCGCTATCTTGGTGGTTTCGCCAACAATCCGGTGTGACGCGTGCCCCGCAAGCCCAACACCACCGCCCATGGTAAAGCCCTGCATAAAGACAACCACGGGTTTGGGATAATCCGAGATTTTGAGGTTCACCTGATATTCTTGATGCCAAAAAGCGCGACCAAATTCATATTCTCCGGCGCTGCCTTTTTCATAGAGCTTGGCAATATCGCCGCCGGCACAGAACGCCTTGGGGCCATTGGCGTCCATGATCACCACCTCAACGGCATCGTCTTCGCGCCACGCATCCAAGGCGTTTTCGATCGCAATCGACATGTCTCCGGTCAAGGCATTCAACGCATCGGGACGGTTCAGGGTAATGTGACCCGCACGCCCAGGTTTTCGGATAATGACATCTTCTGACATGGTCTATCCCGCCGCTTCGGATTTAATATTTCGCGCAATAACAAGACGTTGTATCTCGCTGGTGCCTTCGTAAATCTGGCAAATACGGGCGTCGCGGTAAATGCGCTCTACAGGATGGTCACTCAGGAACCCATAACCACCCAAGATTTGGATCGCGTGTGAACAGACCTTTTCTGCCATTTCGGACGTAAACAGTTTCGCCATCGAGGCCTCGCGCAAACACGGCAGGCCTGCGTCCTTAAGGGCGGCGGCGTGGAACACCATCTGGCGACCCGCTTCGATCTGGGTGTCCATGTCGGCCAATTTGAACGAGATCCCCTGTTGGTCGAAAATCGACTTCCCAAAGGCCTGACGATCCACGGCGTAATCACGGGCATATTCAAAGGCACTTCGGGCCATGCCGACGGCTTGGGCGGCGATACCGATACGGCCGCTCTCCAAATTCGCAAGGGCGATTTTGTACCCTTGGCCCTCTTTACCCAAAAGGTTTTCGGCGGGGATGCGCATGTTTTCAAACGCGATCTGACAGGTGTCGGACGAATGAATACCCAGCTTTTCTTCGACGCGCACCACCTCGTAACCGGGGGTGTCGGTTTCAACGATAAACGCCGAAATGCCACGTTTACCGGCAGATTTGTCGGTGATGGCGAAAATGATCAACATCTGGCCGTTTTTGCCGGATGTGATGAATTGTTTCGCGCCATTGATCACATAGTGGTCGCCGTCCCGCACCGCCGTGGTCCGCAAATTTGACGCGTCTGATCCGGCCTGTGGTTCGGTCAAGGCAAAGCCGCCGATCCATTCGCCCGATGCCAATTTCGGAAGGTATTTCTGTTTCTGGTCTTCGGTCCCGTAATCGCGGATCGGGCCGCAGCCGACCGAGCTATGAACCGACATGATCGTCGAACAGGCGCCGTCACCCGCGGCGATTTCTTCAATGGCTGCCGCATAACTTACGAAATCCGCGCCAAACCCGCCGTATTCTTCTGGGACCTGCATGCTCAGGAAACCCAGTTCGCCCATTGCGGCCAATTCCGCCTTGGGAAAGCGGGCCTCGCGGTCACGCGCTTCGGCGCCAGGCCAAAGTTCCGCCTTGGCAAACTGGCGTGCCATGTCACGGATGGCGGTTTGAGTTTCGTCCAAAATCATGTCTGGTCCTTTGCAAAGTTGTGCCGGTTCCCTAAGGTATCACTTGCATATCGCCCCAACATTGCCGACAGGTGCACGAAATTTGACACAAAATGACACTCCGATACGACGCCGTCCCGTCGCGCCGATCTTCGTCAAAGAGGCGCTTGAATGTGCCTCGGCGGGCGGGGCCGATCCCGCACGGATATTGCAGGCGGCACAGGTCTCCCCCGATCAATTGGATCATCTCGACACCCAACAATTTGGCCGCGTTTGGCTCGAGCTGTCCTATGCAATGCAGGATGAATTCTTTGGTCTTGGGGCGCGGCCAATGCGACCAGGAAGCACCACGTTGTTGGGCCATGCAATCAGGGGCGCAGGGACGCTTGATGTCGCGATAAAACGAAGCCTGCGGTTCCTGCGGGTCGTTCTGGACGAACCCTATGGCACGGTGTCGATCGAAGGGCGGCACTGTGTCGTGACCCTCCACGAGGGCACGCCATCTTCGGGCGCGTTCAAATATCGTGCGTTTTTCAATATCTTACACGGCTTCAATTGCTGGGCCGCGCGGGAACGCATTCCGATCACCGCCGTTGAATTCCCCTGTAGCGAGCCTCTCGCGCAGAATGACTATGGCGATTTCTTTGGAGTGCCTGTCGTCTTTGATGCGCCGGTCCCGCGGCTGATGTTTGATAAAAAATATCTGAGCCGCAAAACGGATCGCTCTGAAAAGGACCTCAAGGCGTTCCTGCGCAGCCTCCCCGAGGCGTTCCTGCGCGGGTATCGCGAAACCGATGGGATCAAGCACGAAATCATCCAGAAATGCCTAAGCGGCCCCGCCCAAGATTGGCCCGGTGCGGATGAGGTCGCCGGTATGCTGGGGATGTCGCGCTCATCCTTGCATCGGATGTTGAAAAACGCGGGCCATTCCTTGACCCAATTAAAGGACGAACAACGCCGCAACCGTGCAACCGCTCTGTTGTCACGCACCGACAAATCCATCGCGCAGATTTCCGAAGCCGTCGGCTATGCCGAGGAAGCCGCGTTTTACCGCGCGTTCCATCGTTGGTATGGCACCACACCCAATCGCATGCGAGAAACGCCCTAGAGCCTGGGTAGGCCGCTGAGATAAATCTCGTTATTTCGCGGTAAACGTTGGTTTGCGTTTTTCAAGAAAGGCGGTCATCCCCTCGATCTGGTCCTCGGATCCGAACATCGCATGGAACACGCGACGTTCGTACAAAAGGCCGTCCTGCAACGACAATTCTTCGGCGCGCATGACCGTTTCACGCACCAATCGAAGGGCAGGGCGGGAATAGCCTGCAATCGTTGTCGCCGTTTCAATCGCATCCGAAACCACATCGTCATCGGGCACAACACGCGCGATCAACCCCGCCTGAAGCGCCTCTTGCGCGTCCATCATCCGCCCCGTCAGGTGCATTTCCATGGAACGAGACCGGCCAATCAGTTTGGTCATACGCTGTGTTCCACCGATACCCGCGATCACGCCGAGTTTGATTTCTGGCTGGCCAAATTTCGCGCCTTCACCCGCGATGGCGAAATCGCACATCATCATAACCTCGCAGCCACCCCCCAAGGCATATCCGTTCACAGCGGCGATCTTGGGGGTTTTGACATCGACGAATTCCTGCCATTCCGCAAAGTAGTCCGTGCGTGCCATTTCGGCGGCGGTCATGTCGGCCATCTCTGAAATATCCGCACCCGCGGCAAAGGCCTTGGACGAACCCGTCAGTACAATACACCCGATATCTGGGTCTGCATCAAACGCCCGCGCGGCTTGGATCACGGCCTGTGCGACATCGGCATTCAAGGCATTAAGCTGCTTGGGACGATTAAATTGGATGACCCCAACAGGGCCCTCGGTGCGTGTAATGACGAGATCTGACATGTTGTTTTTCCTGAACATCCGGTCGTGAATGAAACCTGTATGTTGGTGTAGCAAAACAGGACACTAACAATCAGTGCCAGTTCGTGCATGAAATGTGAAACGTAATGTAAGGAGCCCTTGGCGCGCTATGGCACGATCAACCCCATTTTCACTGCGACGTGATGCATCGCCCCAAGGGCCGACATCGAAGGGGTTGCCGCACATTTGGCCGACACAGCATAATAGAAATCTGAGTTGAGGATCGGGAAGGGCGCCATTGGTTCAACGGGCATATCGATCTGTGCGTCCTCTGCAAACCGTTTGATCAGCACCGCAAATGGCATGATGTCTTCGGCTGGTACGCCAAGATCATCGTGAAACGTCCCCGTGCGCCTGACATGGTCGATCTCGGCATCATGATAGGCATTGATGACGTCCTCGTGCCGTTCGCCAAGCGTTTCGCAAGTCAAACCAACGAGGTCATCCGCGGTATAGTGTGTGATCTCGGCGGGGCGGAGCAACAGGAAAACAGCCAGCCCCAAGGCAAGCCCACACATTCCCAAACCGATCCCGATACGTTTTATCATAGGCGCAGCAGAGGCGAAGCGCGGTCATTTGTCAAAACGTTTCAAGGGGTCAATCAACGCAAATGGCCCCGCCCATGGGGCGAGGCCAAGCCGATTACCGAACACCACGGGGGCGGCGCGTGAACCGCGGCATTTCCCCCGCCATAATAGAGCCATAAGGATCGATCCAATCCTCAATCTCGGCCAAGCCATAGCTCTCGATTTGCTCTACAACCGCCCGCGCTGGCTTATAGCTTGAGGGCAGTTCTGAGGCATCGACATTGCCGCAATTGAACCGCACATCAAGCCCGTCGGTCTCCGCAAGCAGGGCTTCGTCGGCGGTCATCGTGCCAAGGCGGCGCATATGTTCGGTGCGGGACCAGTTGCGCCCCGCGCCATGCGGGCTAAAGCCCAAGGCATGTGGCGCATCCTTGCCGCGCACGATCAGAATTGGTTCCGCCATGTTCAACGGAATGATCGTGCGGCCCGCCCCATCCGCATCCGCAGCAAAGTCGGCCCACGCAGGTGTTGCGCCCTTACCATGCAGATAGGTGTCGCCGCGCCGGAAGACAAAGTTGTGCTCGTTCCAGAATCGTTCCACCGCGCCTGCGCCGACGGCTTCCATCGTCGCTTGGTGGATAGAGTTGTGGTTGGTCTTGGTCCACTTGCGGATCAACTGCAACGCCTCCCAATAGGCAACCCCATCCTCACCATATGGAGCTTGGCCCCAGGTCCGCGCGATCCGTGATGGGTCACAAGAATGGTGTTCCCCGTACGGCGCGACACTTTTGGTTGGTACGGCGACGGCACGCTCTTTAGTCAACGGCGATGTTTCACCAGACAGGCGGGGACCGAGCGGGCAAGCCTGTTACGCGATGCCGCCCACGCCTGGCTGCGGTTTGCCCGCGCGCCCAGCACCCCGCTTGACCCGTTGGACATTCCGCAGCTCGCCGAGGTTATTCGGACATGCAAAACCTCGGCCACCATCAGCGACGCGGGGCGGCAGCTGTTCTCGGTATCGCGCCAAGAACGGGCCAGCCGAAACGATGCGGACCGTCTTCGGAAATATCTGGCGAAGTTCGATCTGAAATGGGCCGATCTTGCGGAGCGGTAACACAGAATTACCAACCTTACGGAATTGTAAGATTGGCGACGGGAACCCGTAAACTTGGCCTCCTATCTCTGTTGCATCAGAGGGAAACACAGCCCTCACAACATCAAAACGGAGAGACACCATGAACAAGAAATTTATCGCAGGCGGCACAGTAGCAGGTTTGGTTTTGGCAGGCAGCATCGCGGGGATGGTCTCCGCACAAACGGCCTCGGCTGCGACGGGCCTTAGCCAAGAACAGATCATGGAGATCGCCCTTATGGAGGTCCCAGGCGAAGTAACCGAGGTTGAACGCGAACGCCGCCGTGGCAAACAGGTCTATGAGGTCGAAATCATCGGCGTAGACGGCACCGAGATGGAGGTCACAATCGCCGCCGAAACCGGCGAGATCCTGAAGGTCGAAGCCGAAGGCGAGGACTGTGATAAGGACCACGACGACAAAGGTGATGCGGCATAACTGAAAACCGCTTTCACCCCTTTCACAACAACGATAGGCTATCCGCAAGAGATGGCCTATCGCCGTTTGAGATACCCCAAGGAACATGATGCGCATTTTACTTTTGGAAGATGACAAACAACTCGGCCCTTGGATTGCAACGGGGCTGCGCGAAGAAGGCCATGTGGTCGATCATTTTGACGACGGCAAGGACGCGTTGATTGCCGCGATGGGGCAGACGTTCGATCTGTTGATTCTCGACCGCATGGTTCCGAGCCTTGATGGGCTTACCGTGTTGAAATCTTTGCGCGCCTCCAAGGATAAAACCCCCGCCTTATTCCTGACCGCCCTTGGCGAGGTCGACGCCCGCGTCGAAGGGTTTGAGGCTGGCGGTGACGATTACCTGACCAAACCCTTTGCTTTTGCGGAACTTTCCGCCCGTGTTGGGGCCTTGGGTCGGCGCCGCGAAGGCGCGGAGAACGCCGAGGCGACCCAGACCACGCTGCGCTATGGTGATATGACGTTGGACCTGTTGTCCCGTCGCTGTGAACGGCAAGGTCAGCCGATTGATCTGATGGCAAAGGAGATCAAACTGTTGGAATACTTGATGCGCAGGCCGGGCCGTTTGGTCACCCGCACCATGCTCCTTGAACAGGTTTGGGACATGAGCTTTGATCCCACCACAAGCGTCGTCGAAACCCATATCAGCCGCCTTCGGGCCAAGATCGACAAGCCATTCGACGAGCCTCTTTTGCGGACCCGTCGCGGTGAGGGCTATGTCTTTGGTGCGTAAGTGGATTGAACAAATTTCATGGGTGCGCCGCTCATCGACCCTGCGTTTGGCGGCGTTGTTGTCGGGGTTGTTTGCGCTTGGGTTTGTCTTGGCCATTTCGATTGCCTTGACCGTGGGCCAGCGCGCAAATGAACGGCGTCTGGACACCGCATTGGTCACCCTTGCACAGGGCAGTTCAATCGCCGAAATCCAAGGCGACACACCCGCGTTGATCCTACGACCGCTGGACGATTTGTCGGGGCTTCCCACACCGTTTCAACGGGCGGTGACCCGCGGAGGCGGCACGGTTTCGTTGCGCGACGATCTGATGCGCTCGGACCTCTGGCGGGTGTTGGTCACACAGGACAACGCAGGGCAACCGGTGATGGTGGCCATCCCCATTGAGGACCTCGAAAACGCGCAGGAACTCTTGGCGCAAATCCTGTGGACGACGGCGGTGATTGTTGTCGCGGCGACCCTTGCGATTGGGGTCTGGGCGGGGCTGTTGGCGCAACGACGTCTGGCGCGGATAAATGCCACCTTGGCGCGCCTCGCCGCAGGGGATTTAACCGCGCGCACGGGGCGCGACCAGTCAACCGATGACCTTGATGACATGTCGCAAAACATCGACCAAACCGCCTCCGAACTTGAACGTCTCGTGAGCCAAACCCGTCACCTAAGCGCGAGCATCGCCCATGATCTTCGCACCCCTTTGGCCCGTCTGCGCGCCCAGCTCGAGATGCTTCCAGACAGCGACGGACGCGGCGCAGCCCTAGAAGAGGCCAGCCATCTGTCCAGCGTTTTTGACACGATCATGCGGGTCGCGCGGATCGAAGCAGGGCAGGGGCGCGAGGGGTTTGAACCCCTGGATTTGGGCGAATTCGTCCGAGACATGGCCGAAATCTATGACCCCGTGATCGATGACGCCAGCAAGACCCTGTCTGTCGAAATCACATCCCCCGCCACAATCGACGCCGACCGCGCCATGTTGGTACAGGCCATGGCCAATCTCATCCAAAACGCGCTGGTGCATGGGGGCGACCAGATTACGTTGTTCGTCGATGGCGCCACGATGGGCGTGGCCGATGATGGCGCGGGGGTTGATCCCGCAGAATTCGCCGAGATCATCAAGCCCATGGTACGCCTTGACGCCGCCAGAAGCACCCAAGGGTCGGGGCTTGGCCTTGCTCTTGTGCGGGCGGTTGCGGACCGACATGGCGCGACGCTTGATCTGGCGGTGAATACGCCCCACGGGCTTCGGATCGCGCTCAAGTTTACAGGA
This sequence comes from uncultured Halocynthiibacter sp., assembly GCA_947503035.1. Lineage (GTDB taxonomy): Bacteria > Pseudomonadota > Alphaproteobacteria > Rhodobacterales > Rhodobacteraceae > CANNCD01. The sequence continues at coordinate 98,724 of CANNCD010000003.1, read as the reverse complement.
TTGTAAGGTGGCGGTCAGGCTGGGGTAAAAAAGGCACCCTATATCTGGATCATCGAAACAAAAGATGAAACCGGAGAGACCAATGACAAACCTTATCAACACACTTAAATCCGCCCTATCCACCGCCGTTTTGCTTGCTGCGGGCGTTGTAATGATTGGCTTGGGCTTTGCCTTTGTTGGAACAATCGCGTTGATCGGCCTTGCCGCTGTTGGGGTGGCGGTGATTGCGTCACTCTTTGCAACACAGGACGAAAACGCCGCGCCCGAGACCGAAGTCACCGCTTAGGCGATGCCGCAAAAGGGGTAACCCCCAATCGCGGCGATCCCTTACCCGCCTTCGGGCTAGGCCGGATCGCTCACGGCGACGCGAAACCCGCTATTGCTTGCGGATCCGCTTGGATCATTTCGGGTCCGCGAATGAACGTGATACCGGTCGCAATAACTGATGTGACAAAGGAAGGACCCACCGCGCTGGATGCGCTGCTCGCCCGTTTCGGGGCCCGTTGGGTCGCGCAGGGGCAACTTTGATGGGGCAGGGCGCGCGCCGTAAAAATCGCTTGCCCATTCCCAGACATTCCCCGTCATTTCATAAAGCCCATAACCGTTCGGCGGATAGGTCCCGACAGGGGCGGTGGCGATCCATCCGTCCGCGGCGGTGTTCTCATGCGGAAAATCACCCTGCCATGTGTTCATTGCGAATTTTCCGTTTGGCATCATATCATTGCCCCACGGGAATTTCATCTTGGCCAGCCCCCCGCGCGCAGCGAATTCCCACTCGGCCTCGGTCGGTAATCGAAGTCCGGCCCACCGGCAATAGGCATCCGCGTCATGCCACGCGATCTGAACCACGGGGTGATCGGGGCGATCATTCACGTCGCTATCGGGGCCCTCGGGGGCATTCCAATATGCGCCATCCACACGTCGCCACCACGGCGTTGCGGGCACATGGTCGGGGTATTTCGACGGGTCATCAAGAAGGAGATGAAAGACAAAGCTCCAGCCTTCTTGTTCGGCAACTGTGCGATACCCCGTCGCCGCAACAAAGGCGGCAAATTCCGCGTTGGTTACCGTATGGGGCGCAATGCGAAACGGCGAAACACGCACCCGTTGACGGGGGCTGTCACGATCATCGGGAAACCGCGTTTGACGCGCGCCCATCTCGAAAAATCCACCCTTAAGAGGGGTCAGCCGTCGCCGAAGTTCTTCGGTTGTTTCCGCGGGCGCCTGTGGGACGGCGCGGGCGGCGGCTGTGAACTTGGCCTCGAACCCTTCAAAAGAGGTCTCTAACGTGGGGCTACAACAGCTTTTGGTTTCTTCTGACATTGTGTGGCACTCGCTTTTACTGGCTTGTCTTTGCCACATATTCTGGCCCGATGCCAGTTCACAGGGGCCGAAATTCGGCGCGGAGTCTAGTAAGATGGACTCAGGAAATCGATACTGCGCACCCGTTTGTCATGCCCAAATTCGATCAACATACCCCAGCCCTCTGGGGAATCTTCTTTGTCCAGACATTGATGGATATAGAACCGTTCCGATGTCGCGAAATAGCCGTTTGGCACGCGTCCCAGAATGCGGATCGCCTCGCCGCGTGTCAAACCAACCCGAAGCCCCGACGGCATTTCCCAGAGTGGCGACGTAGTGGACATCGCCGCAACCACCCCGCGTTCAATATCCAAATGCATGCCGGTCAAGGTCATCCGATCAACGATCCGACCGCTTTGGGGTGGGGCCTCAATCGCCTCGGGCGAGCCAAGCTTACCAAGCGCTGCGAGCGGGTCGCCCATCATGACACCGCCCAGGCCAAATTCCTCGGGTGGGACACAATCCTCGGGGACGTCGAAATGCAGGTTCTGCGACAGGATCGGCGGGTTCGTAAATTGGTCGGCCACCCACGTATACGAATATTGATCCCACTCCAAACCGCGCGCACGTTTGAGGTCATAAATGCCCCCGCCAAATCCATAGCCAACGGTGTCGGGAATACAGGTCAGACTGGCGGCGGGCAGGCCGCTCTCGGTGACCAAAACCCAGCCAAAACGACGCAGGTCGCGATTGGCCTCTTCGTCGGTCATTGGGCGATCAAACCCGCCACCCACGTCATAGGCATAATCGCCATTGTAAAAGGTGATGCCTTCGCTTATGGCGCGGCCCACGCCGGACCACGGTTCAAAATCAACGGTTTCAATGGGTTCCGACAGGACCAGATCCGCCGCGCCCCCAATGGGACCATAACGGTATGTCGCGACCTGATCGTCAAAACAAATGGACACTTCGGTCCCGCGATCCGCGATATGACAGGCGGTGAACATCTCTTGGCCCGCCGGACAAGCGGCCCAAAGACCCGTGGCGAAAACCCCGCCGATGATCAAAACGCCGGCTCCTAGATATCGTCCCACTGAACTCTTCCTTTTATCCACCCCGTCATCGCATTTGACTGTGATCCAGTTCCAAATAAAAGTCCACATCGCGACAGGGTCTATGGATCCTCAAGCATATCCAGAACAAACGGCAGCGGCGCCGAGACATGCGGCAGATAGGTATCGATGCGATGTATCGGCGCGCCGATCCGGCTGGCAAAATCATTCAAAAAATCAGACGTATGCATCATCGAATTATGACAATGGATCAACGCAGCCCGCGGTCGGGTATTGGTGTTGTCAGGGGCATAGGCCCAATCCAACCCCGAAATCGTCGTGTCGCGCCAAAGCCCATCGGCGTTGTGCTCCATGATGTCCTGAAAATTCGCCTCGATGGCGCGTATCCCGTCTGGATCTTCGATCTGGTCCAATTGCACCCCCAAAAGCGGATGCACACAGGAATACCGGTCCTCAACCTTTGGCATCCGTTGGAGCTTTTTCATCGCGAGCGACAGCATATAACCGATGGTGCGCGGCGCATAAAGACAGGCCAGACCATAGGTTTTCATCTTACCCGAAAACCCCGCAATCGCGCGGTGGTTCAAAATGGGCGGAGTGACCTCAAGACCGACGATCATCTGCAGACGACCGGGATTTTGAAGCCCTAGCCCATACCCGATGGGAAACCCATCCGCGCCTGCATAAAGCGAAAAACGTTCGATACATTCGTTGTCGACAACGGCAAGCACATCGTCGATGTGATCCTGCAAAAGAGCTTTGCCTTCTTTTGGATTCAGGCTGGAAAACCCACGCCCCGCGCGGCTTATGCGGATGATCTGCCAGCCGCGCTGAACCGCCATGCGACGGGATTTTTCCGGCCAATGCCGACCCTCGATCAAGCCATGAAGAAACACCAGCGTTTTGCCGGTCTTTGGGCCGTCGACTTCGTAACTGATGGTACGGCCATCGGGGCGCGCAATTTTACGAACCTGATCGGCCCGCGATTTCGTGCCTGCGGCCTTGGTCCGTGGCATAAGAGTACCGGCCTGATTGACCACACGCAGGATGTCGCCCTGCGTCGCCACGCCAAGCTTATTCGACAGTGTTTTCACTTGGCTGCGGGTGGTTTCCCAAGATTTTCCAAGCCGATCAGAGATGTCCCGCAATGTGCCGCCGCGCAACAATTCCTGCACCAGCACCAATTCGGCCTTGGTCAGGTCAAAGCGGTCAGCGACGAAGGCCGAAATCACCGACTGGAACGCAGTACCCGTCCGTTTAAATGCGAACCCATCCCCATGTACCGACAAAATGGCCAAGTCGGTCGAACGCCCCTCAAAGACACGCAACAACAGGCTTTCGGTTTGATCGGACGTGTTGAACCAATCCATCAGTGCCCTCAAATCATCGGCACTTATTTTGTCCTCAACCGCGCGAATAACATCCGTCTGTGTCGCCAGAACCATCAGATCAAGGTGCTGGTCTGCATCCTCCTGCGCGGCCACCGGCGCGGCAATTTGACCAAGAAGCTTCCAAGCATTTTCGGCATGGTAATCCAACTGGGGCGTAACCGTTTCGCCCGCTTCTTCGTCAAGCCACGAGGTCAACAAATCCATCATCGAATCCAGCTTATCCGGATCGGTAAGGCATTCATAAAAGGCAAGAATTACGGGGCCAAGCGTCGCATTTTCATCTGGTACCACGGTGTTCACCCCAACCTCATCCCCGAACGTTGATCGCCATAGCGCACAATGATATTTGGATCAACTGAACACATCATATGCCCTTGGTGACCAAATTTCATAACCCTATTGCGCATTAATTACATATTTCACCCAAATGGGTGAAGAAGCATACCGACATCCATCCTAGAGAGGGGGCGTCGTGCAACACTATCGGATTGGGTCGCTATGGTCTTTGTGTTGCCTCAAAGGCCAAAGTGGTTCCGTGAGTGGAACCCAAATCTGATACATGTGACTTTTATATAAACTGTATTTTAGCATTGGTGAGCGGGACTTTTCATTGGGTCCCGCTCTTTTTTCGATCGATCCGCCTGGGGTTAGTCCCCCAACTTGATCGGGCCCCATTCGGCATAGGCATCGCAGGGCGAGGGGTTCTCTGGATGGAATTCACCGCCAAGGTGACGCATGATCCCCGCCACCGCATTCAGTGACGTCTGTACCGCGCCCTCGACCCAAGCGGGGGTCCAGCTCACGCCGTCGCCGGCCATGAAAATCCCGCGTTCATGCGGCGGCAAATCATCTTGCATAAAGTGACCAAACATCCGGTGATTGTACCGGTAATGACCCGGTAACGCGCCCTTAAACGCCCCAAGGAAATTCGGGTCCGCCTCCCAGCTGACGGTGATGGGATCGCCGACAATGTGCGAACGAATATCAACATCAGGATAGATATGCGCCAAGGACGACAGCGCCAATTCAACCCGATTTTCCACCGGCAATGGCAACACCTTAAGGGCATCGGTCATCCAAGAATAGCTCAGGCAGATAACCGACGGCTTGTCCGGCCCGTTGTCGAAAAAATACGTTCCGCGCGTCATCCGGTCGGTCAATGTCATCGACATCACATCGCGCCCCGTTTTCGGGTCTTTGTCCTTCCAGAACGGGCGATCCACCATGACAAAGGTCTTGGCCGATTGCATATAACGGGTACGGTCCAGCGCCATCCAAAGATCCTGCGCGAACAGGCTTTCTTCGGTCTCAATCACCGTCGACAGAAGGTGGCTCTGACAGGTCACAAGAACGGCGTCAAAGATCTCAACGCGCTTCCATTGGTCGGTGACCTCAAATTTATCGCCCACACGCCTGATCCGCGTGGCACCGGAACGGGTGGCGCCATTGTTCAATGATCGAAGTGTCGTGCCAGCGGGCCAATGCACGACGTTATCCGGCGCGTGTTCCCACAATTTATGCGGCACCTGCGCCACGCCGCCCACGATATAGCGTTGATGGTCGTCACATTCGGTCACGTTCACCCGCAGAATTTCCAACATCGAATTCGGGAAATCGGAATCCCACCCACCGGTGCCAAACCCAACCTGCCCGAACACCTCGCGGTGATGGAACGAAAGCGACTGAAACGCATCGGAGGAGGCGACGAAATCATAGAAGGTGCGTTCGTCCCATTGTTTGACGATTGGGTTCCAGATTTCCTTGATCCGCGCGGGGTCGCGATCCTGAATGGCATGTTTCAGGGCGGTGAAATTCGCGCCTTCTTCGAGGGCATTGTCATAGGCCTGCGCGACTTCATGGAACAGGGGCGGCAGATCAGACAGGGTCTCGGCATAGTGGCTCTTGCCCAAGAGATCGATGACGGTGGACCCCGCCGCAGGCGTCAACGGGTTCGGGAACGGTTTGCTCTCGATGCCGAGCATATCGACATAGTGATAGAACCCCGTGGACGAGACCGGAAAGCGCATTCCGCCCAGTTCGGCGATCACGCCCTCGGCGCCTTCAAAGGGTTGCGAACGCAGGCGCCCGCCGAATTGGCCGGCCTCAAACACCACGGGCTGGGCACCGACCTTCATCAATTCGTAACCCGCGATAATCCCCGCGGCACCAGACCCGATGATGGCAACCTTGGCCCCATGGGCGGTATCCGGCAAAACCCCAAGCCCCTTGGGGTGGGTGATCCAGTCATCATAGGCAAACGGGAAATCGGGGCCAAAAACAGAAACTTTATTCACGAGCAAGACCTTTGATATGGGAGGATTGATAGAGTTCGGGACGACGATCAACGAGGTGACGTTGCGCGTCGCGCTGGGTCGCGATCTGGATATGGGACAGGGTGGCGATCAAGATATCAGGGGTATCAGATGTCCCGCGCGCCAGATCATTGCCATCGGGGCCACAAACACAAGAAAGCCCACCATAGGTAAACGCGCCCTCTTGTCCGACGTAATTGGCATAGGCGACATAGGTGGCGTTTTCCTCGGCGCGGGCGGGGACCAAACGGGTGGCGACGGTGTCATAGGGGATCATATTCGCGGTGGGCACCAGAATAAGGTCGGCCCCCGCGAGGGCAAGATGGCGCGCGACCTCGGGGAATTCGATGTCGTAACAAATCGCAAGGCCAATGCGCCAACCGCTCATCTCAAACACGGGCGACAGGGCGGAACCTTGGGCAAACTGGGCCTGATCCACGTCGCCGAACAGATGGGTTTTGTGATAGCGTTGGACCACATTCCCCGCGGCATCAATCGCAATCGCGCCGTTATACGGTTTGTCACCGCCGCCAAGGGCAAGCCCCGCCACAATCGCGATCCCGTAGGTCCGCGCAATGGTCACAAGACGGCGGGTGATGTCATCCTCGAACGCGGCCAAATCACGACACCGATCCGCGCCAACATTATATCCACCGATCACCATCTCAGGCGTCAGGATGATCTCTGCGCCGTGGGACTTGGCCTGTGCGGCAGCCGTTTCAAGCGCGGCGATGGCCCCATCGATGTCATGGAGCGGCGCGGTCTGCCAAAGTGCAATTTTCAAAACGATTTCCCCTTCTGAACCGAACGACGCGTCAACGCGGCGCGCTTTTATCAAGACAAAGCGTGGCGTCGGAAAACGTGATGGGCGTGCGCACCCCTTTGACGCCCTCTGGCGCAACCACCAAACCCCGCGCCATGGCGTGTTCGCTGCTTAGGTTCTCGCCGACCGAATTGATAGGACCCGCCGGAACCGTGGCCGCGGATAATTCGCCCAACAGATCGGCCGAGGCCCACGTCATCGTGGCCTCGCGCAAGATCGCCATCAGGTCATCACGGTGCTTCACCCGAAGCTGGTTCGTGGTGAACCGCGCATCCTCGGCGACATCCGCAATGCCCAAGACACCACAACACCGCGCGAACTGACCGTCGTTCCCAACCGCCAAAATGATATGTCCGTCCTTGGTTTCCACCACGTCATAGGGGCAGATGTTCGGGTGAGCATTGCCCAGACGCGTCGGCGACACGCCCGTCGTCAAATAGTTCATGTTCTGATTTGCCAAAAGCGACGTGGCACAATCCAACAAGGACATATCGACATGCTGCCCCTTGCCGGTTCTGTGCCGTTGCTCCAGTGCGGCCAAAATACCAATCGTTCCGTACAGCCCCGTCGCCACATCGGTCACCGCGACGCCCACCTTTTGCGGCGCGCGGTCTGGCTCACCCGTCACGGACATCAACCCCGACATCCCTTGGATCATAAGGTCATAACCCGCCTTATGCGCCAGCGGACCCGTTTGACCGAACCCTGTCACCGAACAATAGATAAGACGCGGGTTAAGCGCGCTTAGGCTTTGATAATCAAGGCCATATTTCGCAAGACCCCCGACCTTGAAATTCTCGATGAACACATCCGCATCTTGAATGAGCGCCTTGACCGCTTCGATATCCTCTTCGGACTTCAGGTTGGCACGCATGCCGGTTTTGCCACGATTGCAGGCATAGAAATATGCCGCCGAGGCATCACCGTCCCGTTCAACAAAGGGCGGCCCCCAGGTGCGGGTGTCGTCGCCGTCGGGGCTTTCGATCTTTGTGACCGTCGCCCCAAGATCCGCAAGCGTTTGCCCGATCCACGGCCCCGCCAAAATGCGGGCCAGCTCGACGACTTTGATATCCTTCAAGGGTGGCATATTTTGATCCTAGAGATAGGGCGGGGTGCAGGCGGAGATAACCTCGGCGGGACGATCCGAGATATTGCGGAACCTGTGCGGCTGGCGGCTATTGAATAGATATGAATCGCCCGCCTTAAGGATGCGGGTCGTCTCGCCCACGGTCACCTCAAGCTCACCTGATACGACAATACCGCCTTCGCTGGCCTCGTGTTCAATCATATCGGCACCCGTATCGGCGCCGGCCTCGTACCGTTCCTGAAGAATTTGTAACCCGTGGGTCTTAGCGTCGCCAACCTGACGCAGACGCATCATGGACCGCGTCGCCTCGGGCCCTTGGTACAGCTTCGACGTCAAATCCCGAAGCTCATCTGGCGTAAAGAACACCTGCGAGGATTCGACGGTCTCGGGTTCAAAGAATTCGCCCATCGTGATGCCAAACCCGCCCAGAATCTTGCGCAAGGACGCGACCGAGGGGCTGTTCTTATTTGTTTCGATCATCGAGATCTGCCCGTGCGGCACACCGGCCTGATCCGCTAACTGCCTCTGAGACATGCCAAATTGCTGTCTTATCTCGCGCAATCTTTGCCCAACATCAAAGTCATCACTGTCTTGCATCACACCGGCCCAACCTGTTCGTTCATAGTTTTGCTTGCAATACACCTTAACAGCGCTCAGAATGTTAAGCAACAGATTCATTGGATTCGCAGGAGCGCCCCATGACCAACGCACAAGAAATGCTCGCACGTCGCGAAAAATCAGTCGCCCACGGCGTCGGAACCCGTAAAATATACGCGAAAAAGGCCCTGAACTCGGAACTATGGGACGTAGACGGCAAACGTTACATCGATTTCGCTGCGGGCATCGCCGTCAACAACACCGGCCACTGCCATCCGAAAATAATGAGCGCTGTCGCTCAGCAATCTGAACAATTTGTGCATACATGTTTCCACGTTGCACCGTTTGAAGGGTATCTCGACCTTGCCGAACGTTTGAACGCATCCACCCCTGGGGACTTTGACAAAAAGACCATGTTGGTCACCACAGGCGTCGAAGCGGTTGAAAACGCGATCAAAATGGCGCGTGCGCATACGGGCCGTTCTGGTGTCATCGCCTTTAGCGGCGCATTCCATGGGCGCACGCTCTTGGGCATGGCCCTGTGCGGCAAGGTGAACCCCTATAAGAAAAACTTTGGCGCCATGCCGCCCGAGATCATGCACGTCCCGTTCCCAAACCACATGAACGGCGTCTCGGTTGACGACAGCCTCGCGGCGCTTACCAATACGCTTCAGTCCTCCATCGATCCGGAACGCGTCGCGGCGATCATCGTTGAGCCAGTACAGGGCGAGGGTGGCTTTAACGTCGCCCCTCCGGCGTTCCTGAAAAAGCTGCGCGAGATTTGCGACACTCACGGTATCATGTTGATTGCAGACGAAATTCAGTCCGGCGTGGCGCGCACAGGCAAGCTCTTTGCGTTCGAACATTCCAACGTCGTGCCCGACCTGATGGTTATGGCCAAGGGTCTGGCGGGGGGCTTCCCGCTTTCGGCGGTGACTGGTCGAGCCGAGGTCGTGGACGCCGCCCCCGTTGGCGGTATCGGCGGCACATATGCAGGCAATCCGCTGGCGGTTGCGGCGGCGAACGCCGTGTTCCAAATCGTCGAGGAAGAGCAGCTCTGCGCCCGTGCCACCGAAATTGGCGATAAGATCAAATCGCGCCTGACCGCCATCGCAGACCGCACCGGCATGGAGGCCATCGGCGACGTGCGCGGACTGGGCGCAATGGTCGCGTTTGAGCTGGTCACAGATCGCGACACCAATGCCCCCAACGCGGCCCTTACCGGTGCGATCATTGCCGAGGCCGAAAACCGCGGTCTGATCATTCTGCCTTGTGGGGCGCACGGCAACGTCGTGCGTTTGCTGCCTCCGCTGACCATCCCAATGGCGCACCTCGACGAAGCGCTCGACATCCTTGAGGCGGCGATTGTGTCCTCTCTTCAATCCCAATCCAACGCGTAAGGATACACCCATGTCCACAACACTTTCCCCCCAAAGCCGCCCCGAGCTTTCCTCATTCAATTGGGAAGACGCGCTGCTTCTCGATCTGCAACTGAACGACGACGAACGCATGATGCGCGACAGCGCACGCGCCTATGCCCAAGACAAGCTTCAGCCGCGGGTGATTGACGCCTATGCCAATGAAACCACCGACCCCGAGATCTTTGCCGAAATGGGCGAGATGGGGCTGTTGGGGATCACCGTCCCCGAGCAATACGGCGGTCTTGGCGCGAACTATGTCTCCTACGGTCTGGTCACCCGCGAGGTCGAGCGCGTCGACTCGGGCTATCGCTCTATGATGTCGGTGCAGTCGTCTTTGGTGATGTATCCGATCTATGCCTATGGCTCCGAAGACCAGCGCAACAAATACCTTCCGGGCCTTGCCGCGGGTACGTTGATCGGCTGTTTTGGCCTGACCGAACCCGACGCCGGCAGTGACCCTGGCGGCATGCGCACCATCGCCAAAAAGATCGACGGTGGCTATGTGATCAACGGCGCAAAGATGTGGATTTCCAACAGCCCCATCGCCGATGTCTTTGTGGTTTGGGCCAAATCCGACGCCCATGGCGGCGCCATTCGCGGCTTTGTCCTTGAAAAGGGCACCAAGGGTCTGTCCGCACCCAAAATCGGCGGGAAACTCTCGCTTCGGACCTCTATTACCGGCGAAATCGTTCTGGATAACGTCGAGGTCGGCGACGACGCGCTTTTGCCGAATGTCGAAGGTCTGAAGGGTCCGTTTGGCTGTTTGAACCGCGCGCGGTACGGCATCGCGTGGGGTGCGCTTGGGGCGGCGGAATTCTGTTGGCACGCGGCACGTCAATACGGGCTTGATCGCAAACAATTCGGCAAACCACTCGCCCAGACCCAGCTCCACCAGCTCAAACTTGCCAATATGCAGACCGAAATCACGCTTGGCCTTCAGGCCGCGTTGCGTGTTGGACGTTTGATGGATGACGCCCAAGCCGCCCCCGAAATGATCAGCATGATCAAGCGGAACAACTGTGGCAAGGCGCTTGAGATCGCCCGCATCAGCCGCGACATGCACGGCGGCAACGGTATTTCCGAGGAATTCCAGATCATGCGCCACATGGTGAACCTTGAAACGGTGAACACATATGAGGGCACCCATGACGTTCACGCGCTTATCCTTGGGCGTGCGCAAACCGGCCTTCAGGCATTTTACTAATCCCCTTGTCGTGGCCCTCTTTGGGGCTGCGACGTCACCGTGAACTCTGTCGCCACACTAGGCGGCAGAGTTTATGATTTCGCTATAGGGACAGACGTCGTCTTCGAACGGCACGTGACGACGGCGAAATGATGTGTCCTCAATCACCTCTGGTGCACGTATCCGATCCATCCGGAAATGGCGAAAATCATCACGCGCTGGGTCCCACCCCACAAGATACCACAGCGGCGGCAGGATCAGCATCGCCTGTGGCTCAATGCTGCGTTCGGTCACGCGGCCCTTGGCGTCGGTGTATTGAAACCGCAAACATCGGCGGGCCAAAAACGCGCCCTCAAAGGCAGGCAGTAACGCAGGGTCCATTTGGCCCATATCCGACAGATCCTGAAGCGGCGACAGCTTGCCCACATGCAGACAATCCAGAAACGCGCGCAGGTCTTTGATCTTATCCGCCGGCAATGCCTTTTCGATCTTGGCCAGACCCGTGTCCGCCAGTTGCGAAAACGGCAGGGTCCCCGCCGCCCGTGCCGCGGCAATCGTGATCAGCATCGCGAAGACCTCGGACACGGACAGCTTCGCGGTGGTTTGCATCGATTGCGGATCAAGCTGAAGCCCGCCACCGCGCCCCACATCGGAATAGATCACATAACCCTCGTCGCGCAGGGCAGAAATGTCACGCAGCACAGTGCGGCGCGACACGCCGACCGCGTCTGAAATGGCCTCAACGGTGGATGTGCCGTTGCGACGCAGGGTGCGCACAATGGCGTCTTGTCTCATACGAATGTTCATTTCATCACTCTATCACAAATGGTGACATATTTTGGCACTATTTCGTTTTACACCGATTCCAGACACAAAAAACAAGGAGAAAAGACATGGAAAGAACAGCAGCAAACCCGTGGGATTGGTCGATCAAGCTTGGCTATAACCAAGCGGAAATCATCGACGGGGCAACGCGACAGGTGATCTGTGCGGGACAAACGGCGGTGAACGAACACGGCGCGCCACAGCACCCCGATGACATGCGCGCACAAATCGCGCTGGCGCTTGATAACCTTGAGGCGGTGCTGAAAGAGGCCGGCATGGACCTGAGCAATGTTGTGAAATTGGGCGTCTATGCCACGAATGTCGGCGAAGCCTTGAAGAACTTTGACCTTATGGGGATGCGGTTTGGGCCACATCAAGTCGCGCCGCCCATGACCCTTTTGGGGGTGAATGAGCTAGCCATCCCGGGGCTGATGTTTGAAATCGAAGCCACCGCGATGGCCTAGCGCAGAAACAAAAGCCCCCCGACGGGACAGATCGGGGGGCAAAGTTCGGCTTAGTGCGTATCTTGGTGTGAACGTTGCACCATGCCAAACAAATCGCGGGGATCATCAGGATCCGCCAGTAGGTCAAGTTTTTCGAAATGACCGGTCTCTTCGAGCTTTTCATAGACGTAACGAAGCGCCGAGAAATCCTCGAGGGCAAAGCCAACGCAGTCGAACAGGGTGATCTGACGGTCGTCTTTGCGGCCTTCGATCTGGCCGTCGATGACCTGCCAAAGTTCGGTGATCGGGTGGTCTTTGTCGAGAACCTGAATTTCGCCTTCGATCCATGTTTGCGGCGGGTATTCCACAAAGATATCAGCACGATGCAGGATATCGGCGTGAAGCTCTGTCTTGCCGGGGCAGTCGCCACCGATGGCGTTGATGTGAACCCCCGCGCCAACCATGTTGTCGGTCAAAACAGTCGCGTTGCGTTTGTCGGCGGTACATGTGGTGATGATATGGGCACCGGCGACGGCCTCCTGACCGGTCGCACATTTCACGATCTTCAAACCCTGCGCCGAAAGGTTCTTGGCGGCCTTTTCGGTCGCGGCTGGATCGATATCATAAAGACGGAATTCGGTGATGCCACAGACCTCGGCCATGGCAAGCGCTTGGAATTCACACTGCGCGCCGTTGCCGATCATCGCCATTACGGACGCGCCCTTGGGGGCAAGGTTCTTGGCCGCCAAAGCAGAGGTCGCCGCAGTACGAAGCGCGGTCAAAATAGTCATCTCGGTGAACAACACAGGATAACCGTTCGCAACGCGCGCCAGCACACCAAAGGCCGTCACGGTCTGAAAACCGCGCTGCATGTTGGCGGGGTGACCGTTCACGTATTTGAACCCATAATGTTCGCCGTCCGAGGTTGGCATCAATTCGATCACGCCTTCTTCGGAATGGGCCGCAACGCGCGGTGTCTTGTCAAAGTCAGGCCAGCGGCGGAAATCGGCTTCGAGATAGGTCACCATTTCGGCCATCATTTTGCGTGGGCCGATCGTGTTGACCAAACGCATCATGTTTTCGACGCTTACAAACGGGACCATAGCCAGATCTGAGGGAGGGGTCATAAGAGGTATCCTTTAGGTTACGCGATCAAGCACACGTTTCCCCAAAAGGGAGGCGGTGAAATCACACATCAGGTTGGCGGTTTTGCCGCGTGTATCGAGAAACGGGTTGAGTTCGGCGAGATCAAGCGAGGTGACCAACCCGCTATCGGCGAGCATCTCCATGATCAAATGCGCCTCGCGGAAGGTCGCACCACCAGGGACAGTGGTGCCAACGGCGGGTGCGATTTCGGGCTCAAGGAAATCAACGTCAAAGCTCACGTGCAGGCGACCGTTGGCGGCCTTCACGCGCTCAAGAAACGCGGTAAGGGGGGCGCGCACGCCGTCCTCGTCAATGCGGCGCATGTCCCATGCATCGATGCCCAGATCCTTGATCACAACGGTTTCCGCCGGATCAACCGACCGAAGCCCCATCATCGTAACGTTCTTTGGGTCAATCGGCGTCGCAACGGGCGGGTAGACCCCGTCGAACCCGTCTTGCCCAAGGGCATAGGCCATCGGCGTGCCGTGAAGGTTACCGGATTCAGTCGTTTCAAGAATATGAAGGTCGGGGTGCGCATCCAGCCACAACACAAACAGGGGCTGCTTGGCGTCGGCGGCGGCCCTTGCGACACCGGTCAGGGTACCGGCGGCCATGGTGTGATCCCCACCAAGGAAAATCGGGAAATCGTCGCCCGCCGCACGTGCATAGGCGGCATCGTGGATTTTGGAAATCCATGCCACGGTTTCGGACAGGTTTTTCAGGTGCGCCGGCCCATCCACATGGGCCGGATCAACCGGGCGGGTCAGGTTGCCAAAATCCGTCACTCCATAACCCAAATCACGAATAATATCCGGAAGGCCCGCCGTGCGAAGCGCATCTGGCCCCATAACACAGCCACCACGACCTGCGCCTGATTCAATCGAAATCCCAAGTATTGAACACTGCTTTTTCATGTGCACTCCATTGTCTTTCATCCAGTGTGCTGGCGAATTCGCTAGACAAATAGATACAAAATTGATCAAATCGTGCGCCTATTGATCAAAAATATAAGGACTGCGATCAAAATGGTAGAATTGGACGAAATTGACCGCAAAATGATCGCGCGCCTGCAAATCGACGGTCGCATCTCTGTGACCACTTTGGCGAATGTCTTGGGCGTGGCGCGGGGCACCGTGAAAACGCGTCTGGAACGCCTGATCGAAACCAAGGCGATCAAACGGTTCACCATTGATCTGGGGGACGTCGAAACCCAAGAGATGGTCCACGCGGTGATGATGATCGAGATCCGTGGCAACGCCGCCGGAAGCGTCCAAAAGGCGTTGATGCGGATGCCCGAGGTCACCAATCTTCACCGGACCTGCGGCGTGTGGGATTTGGTCATTCAACTTGAGACGACGTCACTGGCGAATTTCGATTATGTCCTCAATCGCATTCGCGAATTGCCTGGGGTGTCGGGGTCGGAAACCTGTCCCTTGTTGCGCAAAGTCATCTAGAGCGGCGAAGGGTTTTCTGCTATGCTTTCCTAAGCTGACCTCCGTTGGCCGAAGAGGGGACATCATGAAAATACTCGACGCGAAAATGACAGCAGAGGCATTGCCGATGCTGCCATTGATTGACCAGATGGAGACCCTCTTTGCGCGCAAAACCACCGCGCCGGACCGACACCACCACACCATGCCGATGCGTGGAGAAACGGATGCGACCCTGTTGTTGATGCCCGCGTGGGACGACACCATCGGCTGTGTAAAGATCGTCAATGTTGTCCCTGGCAACAACACCCGTGGCTTGCCCGCCATCGCCGGAAGCGTCCTTGTCTTTGATCGCGCGACGGGTGCCCACAAGGCGATCTTGGACGGTTCGGTCCTAACCGCGCGACGCACTGCGGCGGCGGCGGCGCTGGGTGCGCGACATTTGGCACGCCCCGACCCGTCGCGTTTGTTGATTGTGGGGGCGGGCACCGTGGCGGCCGAATTGGCCGAAGCGTTCATCGCCGTGCGTCCCTCCATCACCCAGATCGAGATCTGGAGTATGCGCGCGACATCGTCGGAACGGTTGGCGAAAACCCTGCGCGAACGTGGGCTCAACGCGACCTCGGTCACCGACCTTGAAACCGCGGTGCGCGGCGCAGATATCATCAGCTGTGCGACACTTGCCACCGAACCTGTTGTGCTGGGCGACTGGTTGAACTCGGGTCAACATCTTGATTTGATTGGCGCATTCCGTCCTGATATGCGCGAAACCGATGATGCGGCCCTGCGTCGAGGATCGATCTTTGTCGATACCAAATTCGCAGCGGTTGAATGCGGTGAACTGGCGATGCCCATCGCGGACGGGGTGATCACCGCCGATGATATTCGCGGCGACCTGCACGACATTTGCACCGGTGCCGCGCGTCGCGAAACGCCCGACGACATCACCATTTTCAAATCGGTCGGCAATGCGGTTATGGATCTTTCGGCGGCGATTGTTGCCGCCGAAATCACTGGGCTCTAGCTGGCGGCGGCCAGAAGGGACGCGTTGCCACCCGCGGCGGTCGTGTCGATACAGATGTGACGTTCGAACGTGATCCGCTCGGCGATGTTGCTCTCGGTAATCAGAGGAATCAACGCACCGTCGCGGGCCGCAAGGGCGCCACGGGCAATCCGTTGTTGCGCCTTATCGCCCCAATAGACCACCGCCTTGAACCCCGTGAGCACGGTCAGCTCGTCAAGATCCAAGACCCCATCGATGGCAAATTCACCGCGCGCGTTCGGCGCAATTTGCACCCCGACACAGCCATTGGCCCGCGCGACATCCGCCTGAAATCCGGCCATCTCGGCGGTCGGCCCAAGACACAGCACCACGCCACGCCCAAAGGTCGTGAGAATATTAGATTCCCCCGTCGGACCCGGAAGCGTCGCGCGATCAAGCGCAACCCGCGCGGGGGCAGGCACACGATCCAACATCGCCTGCACATCAGAAATCGAAACCTTGGCCCCAGTGGGCGCCGCGACGGTTTCGGATTCTGGCTTGGTGAACCGCGCCACATAAGACGGGCCACCCGCCTTGGGACCAGTGCCCGAAAGACCTTCGCCGCCAAAGGGCTGTGAGCCGACAATCGCGCCAATTTGGTTGCGGTTGATGTACATGTTCCCGACGTTCAAACGTTCGGTGACCTGCTGAATTCGGTCGTCGATCCGCGAATGCATCCCAAAGGTCAGACCAAAGCCAGAGGCGTTGATCCGATCCACGATGTGGTCCAGTTCAGACGCCTTAAACGTCGCGAAATGCAATACAGGGCCAAAGATTTCGCGGTCCATATCATCGATACCGTCCACGCGAATAACGGTCGGCGCGACAAAGCTCCCCTCACGCGGCACGGCAAGCTCCTTAAGGACACGGCCATCTTGGCGTGCCTCTTCGATATAGGCTTGGATGCCCGCGCGTGCGTTTTCGTCAATCACGGGGCCGATGTCTGTGGACATATCCCATGGATCGCCGACTTTCTGTTCGTCCATGGCGCCAAACAACATCTCAAGATAGGTTTCTGCGACGTCTTCTTGGACATAAAGACAACGAAGCGCGGAACAGCGCTGACCTGCCGATTGGAACGCCGAGGCGACGATGTCAGTGATGGCCTGTTCAGGAAGGGCGGTGGAATCCACGATCATCGCGTTCAGACCACCGGTTTCGGCAATCAATGGTGCGCTTGGATCGGCATGTTGGGCCATGCTTTGGTTGATCCGCTGGGCCGTCGCGGTCGAGCCAGTAAAGCATACGCCCGCGACCCGTTCATCTCCCGTCAAGGCGGCCCCAATGACCGACCCATGCCCCGGCAAAAGCTGAAGCGCAGCGACGGGAACGCCCGCCTCATGCATCAAACGCACAGCAATCGAAGCGGTGATCGACGTGGTCTCGGCGGGCTTGGCCAGCACTGCGTTTCCGGCGGCCAGCGCCGCGCCGATTTGACCCGCAAAAATCGCAAGCGGGAAGTTCCACGGGCTGATACATGTGACAATACCACGTGACGGTTGATCAAGCTCAACCGCGCGGGCCCCATAGTAGCGCAGGAAATCGACCGCTTCGCGCAGCTCGCCGATCGTGTCCATCGTGGTTTTACCTGCCTCGCGGGTGAGGGCGGCAAAGAGTTCGCCAAAATCCCGTTCAAACAAGTCGGCGGCACGCCAAAGTGCTGCCTTGCGCTCCTGTGGCGATGCCCCCCAGATGACAGCATCGTCAAAGGCAGCCGCAACGGTGTCGGACGTCGCCAAGGTCACTGACCCCACGAGATCAAGCGGATCGGCGGGGTTGAAAACCTGCACGATTTCCCCACCTTCGCCCGCGCGCGCGGTCAACGGCCCAGCAGTCCAAGGTGTCGTTTTAAAGGGATCACGGGCGCCATGGATGTCATCCAAGTCGTCCTGATCATGCAAATCCCAGCCCATTGAATTCCGCCGCTCATCGCCATAAAGGTCGGCGGGCGCGGCAACCGCTGTGTTCAACGCGTCCGCATCATAGGCGTCAAACGGATCTGCGGCGACGATAGCGGCCGGAACAGTTTCGTCGACGATTTGGTTCACAAAGGACGAGTTCGCGCCGTTTTCCAACAGGCGCCGTACGAGATACGCCAACAGGTCACGGTGCGCCCCGACAGGCGCGTAAATCCGGCAACGTGCATCATATTTTTCGCGCACCAAACCATGAAGCGCTTCGCCCATACCGTGCAGGCGTTGGAATTCAAACCCATCGGTGTCATCCGCAAGTGACAAAACCGCAGCGACCGTTTGCGCGTTGTGTGTCGCGAATTGCGGATAAATCCGATCCGTATAGCCCAACAACTTCTGCGCACAGGCGATATAGGAAATATCGGTCGACGTTTTTTGGGTGAACAACGGGAACCCCTCAAGGCCCTCGACCTGTGCACGTTTGATTTCTGTGTCCCAATAGGCTCCTTTGACAAGGCGAACCATGATCTTGCGATCCAGTTCAACCGACAGCGCATAGAGCCAGTCCAAAACGGGGGCGGCGCGGCGGCTATAGGCCTGAACCACGACGCCAAAACCGTCCCAGCCGTGCAAGGACGGATCACGCAGGACCGCCTCGATCACATCGAGGGACAGGTCCAGACGGTCCGCCTCTTCTGCGTCGATATTAAGGCCCATGCCCCCCGCCTTGGCCGCCTGCGCAAGTTTAAGCGTACGCGGCACAAGTTCGGCCATCACGCGATGTTTCTGACCAACTTCATAGCGCGGGTGAAGCGCCGAAAGTTTGATCGAGATACCCGGATTTTCGCGCACGTTTTGCGCCGTGCATTGTTGGGTCAGTTTGCCAATCGCCGCATAATAGGCCTCATAAAACGCATCGGCATCCCCTTGGGTCAGCGCCGCCTCGCCAAGCATGTCATAGGAATAGGTATAGCCGTCATCAACGTTCTGTTGACCACGTTTAAGCGCCTCTTCGATGGTTTGACCCAGAACGAATTGCGCGCCCATTTCCTTCATGGCGCGGGCCACGGCGACGCGGATCACAGGTTCACCCAGACGTTTGATTGCTCCCTTCAGAACCCCCGCAATTCCGGGTTTGTCGTCATTCAGAACCTTGCCCGTCAACATAAGGGCCCAAGTCGAGGCATTCACAAGAGATGAGCTTGACTGCCCAAGGTGGTTGCCCCATTCAGATGGCGCAATTTTGTCTTCGATCAAGGCATCCATCGTCTCGGCATCCGGCACCCGCAAGAGAGCCTCGGCCAGACACATAAGCGCGACACCCTCGTCCGTGGACAGACCATATTCGGCAAGGAAAACATCCATCAGACCGGGTTTTGCATCATTGCGAATGCCATCCACCAGCGACACCGCACTGTGCTTGATCTGGCCATGGTCAAGGGCGGTATTTGCGATCATGTCGTCGATGATCAGCGTCTCATCACGAAGATGATAGGCACGGATTTGGGTACGCAACTGGTCTAGCTTGGTCATGTGATGGCTCCGATCTTTGTTCCTTTGATCGTAGCACAAGTTCATAGGTCATTTCGCCCACTGTTGCGAAATATGAAGAGAATCGTTTTAAATTTCCATCCAAAAGCAGGGCATAATGCCCGTGCATGGGCGCATACGTAAAGAATTCGACATACCACAATGCGATTCTGCCGCATCCAGCGAACTGGGCGCCAAGGATGCTTCAATCCACGGCACCCAAGCCACGCTGCCCCTTATAAAACATAGGTGCGGCTGGCGAGTTTTCGTAGGCAACACCAGCCCTGTCCATATGGAGCCGAGGACCTAGCCAATATCCATACAGAGGTATTTCATTTCGACAAAATCATCGGTGCCGTATTTCGATCCCTCACGGCCAAGACCCGATTGTTTGACCCCGCCAAACGGCGCGACCTCGGTCGAGATCAGGCCGGTGTTGATACCGACCATGCCGGTCTCAAGCGCCTCGGCGACGCGCCAAACACGCGCGAAATCGCGGGTATAAAAATAAGCGGCGAGACCGAACTCGGTGCTATTGGCCAGATCAACCGCCTCGTCCTCGGTCGTAAACCGAACAAGCGGGGCGAGGGGGCCAAAGGTTTCGTCGCGGTTCACGACCATATCAGGCGTCACGCCGGTCAAAAGGGTTGGCTCAAAATAGGTCCCACCAAGCGACGACGGTTTGCCGCCAAGCGCAACAGTCGCGCCTTTGCTGACGGCGTCATCGATATGCGCGCGGACCTTGTCCATTGCGGCGGCATTGATCAACGGACCATTGGTGACACCCGCCGCCATCCCATCGCCAAGCGACAGCGCGCCCATCCGCGCCGCGAGTTTTTCCGCGAAGGCATCATAGACGCCGTCCTGCACGTAAATCCGGTTGGCACAAACGCAGGTTTGGCCGTTATTGCGGAATTTGGCGATCATCGCGCCCTCGACGGCGGCATCAATGTCCGCATCGTCAAACACAAGGAACGGCGCATTGCCACCCAGTTCAAGCGACATCTTTTTTACAGTGTCGGCACATTGGCTCATTAAGATTTTGCCAACACGGGTCGAACCGGTAAAGGTGATTTTCGCGACCTTGGGGTTGGCGCAAAGCTCGGCGCCCACACCCGCGGCGTCTTGGGACGGGATAACGTTGAAAATACCGGCGGGAATGCCCGCGCGGTCGGCCAAAACGGCCATGGCCAGCGCCGACAAAGGCGTCAATTCGGAGGGGCGCGCCACAAAGGAACAGCCAACCGCAAGGGCAGGGGCGACCTTACGGGCGATCATCGCGTTCGGGAAATTCCACGGCGTGATTGATCCAACAACGCCGATGGCCTGCTTCAACACGACGATCCGTTTGTCACGCTGGTGACCGGGGATCACGTCGCCGTCGACGCGCTTGGCATCTTCTGCGAACCATTCGATAAAGGACGCGCCGTACATCACTTCGCCGCGGGCCTCGGCCAAGGGTTTGCCCATTTCCGCCGTCAGGATCACCGCAAGGTCATCGGCGTTTTCGACAATCAAATCATACCACTTCTTTAAAACCGCCGCGCGTTCCTTACCGGTCCAGCGGGCAAAGTCCTTTTGGGCGGCATGGGCGATATCAATCGCCTCGGCGGTGGCGCGCGCGTCCAAATCGGCGACCTCGACGATGGCCTCGCCCGTCGCGGGGTTGGTCACCGCAAAGCTGTTCTCACCCGAAATCCACGCGCCATTCACATAGGCACGGCGTTCCAAAAGCGAGGGGTCGTTGAGCTGTAGATTTGACATATCTGTGTCCTTCAATTTGGGCCTAGCGAATTGATGGGCTGCGCCATGGGATGCGTCAACCACTAACATTTGTGCGCCGCGCATTGTGATCAAAGAACGTCGCGTCCCCGCGATTTACCGATTTCAAATTCGTTAAAATTCACCGCTTGACAGGCAACAAAATATACCCGATTAGTTTGGTCGGAATTTATCCGACTATTTCACTTGGTTAAAAGGAGAGCCCGATGCTCTTGACGAAACTCAAAAGCGCGACCGCAATCGTTGCCGCCATCATCGTAGCCGGTACCGCATCTGCCGAAGGCACTTACGGTCCATTCGACATCACACTAAAAGGCTATGAAGGCGACGCAACGAACTCTGTTTCTTACTCAGGTCAAATCGCACGTCAGGTTCTTCACGACAGCCTTAAAAAGCTTGCTGGCAACGGCAATGGCGGCGACAACGCGGCCGAACTTGAGGCGCAAATGCTTGCGTATTTCAACGGTTCCGAAGACGACCTTCCGATCATCGCACCCGTCAGCAAAGACGGTTTCCCAGTTGCACAAGCGACTGTAAACGCGATCTCTTCTGGCAAGAACATCTCTGGCAAATTCTACGACGGCGCGATGCCAGCGTGGGCGGGTAACCTGTCTGGCAAAGACGTTGTTCTTTCCATGATCTCCAAAGCGGCGGCGTCGAATCGCGGCTTTGATGCAGAGAACGGTTACGACTGGCCACAGCTGATCTCCAAATACACCATGGGCGCCATGATGTATAACCAGTCCGTTGATAACTACCTCGACGAGAAACTCGACGCGGACAACAAACCAAACAACGCACCATATTCCGAAGGCGCAGCATATACGGGTAAAGAACACGTTTGGGACGAAGGTTTCGGGTACTGGGGTGCACCAGCGCACACTTTGGACCTGACACCGACCCAAGCCTATGCGGTTGCAAAGCAAACAGACCTAGAAGCAGCTGACGCGAATGGCGACGGCGTTGTTGATCTGAAAACAGAATACGTCTTTGGCCCAGCATATTACGCAGCTGGCGCAGATGCAGGCGGCACAAAATCCACTCAGTACATGCACACGATCATGCGTGCCTTCGTCGAAGGCCGTGAATTGATCACATCCGCAAACGGCGAAGCATTGAGCGACGCACAGCGCGGCGAGTTGAAAGCATACGCCGAAGTGATCGAAAGCAACTGGGAAAAAGTGCTTGCTGAGGCGACATTCAAATATGCGGGTTCCGTATACGCAGACATCGCGAAACTTGGCGAAGCTGAAGAAGGCGAAGCAAAAGACGCGGCATACCGCACCTATGTAAAGCACTGGGGTGAGCTCAAGGGTTTCGCAATGGCATTGCAAACGGGCCGCAACAACCTTGGCGCAACTGCGGTTGAGTTGAACGAACTGATCCTTATGGGTCCTGTGACGCTCGACAACTCTTATGTGACCGGTGTTGATGCATCTGGAAACTTTGTGCGCGAACGTCGTATGACTTGGAACGACTATCAGTTGAACATGCTTAAGGTGCAGACGCTTCTTGCGGATGCGTTCTCTCTCAAGGCACTTCACAACGACCAGACCGCTTCCCTTGGTGCGCTCGCTGATAAAATCGGCGCGACATCCGGTGCGGAAACTGACTAATCTCATCTCGGTCGGCGCAGCATCGCGCCGGCCACCCCATCGGAGACCAAATGGAATTCATCGATCAGGCCATTTCGCTTTTCTCTGACTTTTCCGATCCGCGCAAACGGATCTTTGTGGGCTATCTTGCCCTGTCTATTGGGCTGGCCATTGGCTGGCTTATTTTGGTGAAACGCCAGAATATTCGCGGGGCCTTTGCCCGCGTGTTTGATCGCAAGATCATCTTTTCCAAATCATCGATGGCAGATTACAAGATCTTTGTGATCAACGGGTTGATCAACCTGTTCATCTCGCCGTTCTTTGTGACGCAACTGGCCGTGGCGACATCGGTGTTCTACCTTTTGCACCGACAGGAGTTCCTGTCCGCCGGTCTTTGGAATGACGCGCCAGTTGGTATTGTGATCGGGCTGTTTTCGGTTGCGATGTTCATGGCCGATGATTTCTCGAAATATCTGCTGCACCGCTGGATGCACAAATGGCCACCCCTTTGGGCCATTCACAAGGTCCACCATTCCGCCGAAACCATGACCCCCATCACCGTCTATCGTATTCACCCGCTCGAAGGGGTGTTTTACGCGTTGCGCGGGGCGTTGGCGCAGGGCGTGGTGATGGCAACGTTTATCTTTCTGTTTGGCAATACGGTTGATCTTTATACGGTTCTGGGCGTGAACGTGTTGGTGTTTGTGTTCCACGTCACCGGATCGAACCTGCGTCATTCCCACATCAGCATTCAATACTGGCCGTGGCTCGAACATATCTTTATCTCGCCCGCCCAACACCAATTGCACCACTCCATCGCCGAACAGCATTTCGACAAGAATTTCGGCGCGGCACTTGCGCTTTGGGATTGGATGTTCGGCTCACTTCACCTGTCGGAAACCGACACCGATCTGGCGTTCGGGCTTGGCCCCGATGACCTGACATCGTTTCGCATTGGTGAATTGTACCTGCGCCCCGTGGTCGAGATGTCCCGCGCGTTTAAACGGCGGATCAAACGTGGCGCGAAACGTGTCATGCGCGTGTTCACCCCGTCGTAGCATACGCCTTGCGCCATGCAGATGGGGTGTGCCCCGTGACCCGCGAAAATTCGCGGTTAAAGTTGGATTTCGTCGCGAACCCCGCGGTCAAGGACACCTCGAGGATTGTTTTGTCGGTGGTTTGCAACAGATCACAGGCCTCTTTGATGCGGAATTCATTGACGAATTGCGACACGCTTTGGCCTGACACGCGGTTGATCGCCTGTGACACCCGACGATCCGGCAGACCCAGTTTGCGCGCCAGCACCCGAAGGCTCAGGTCTTCGTTTCGGTGCAACCCGTTTTGCGAAAACTGCGTCACAAGACGGTCAACGATATCGGCGTCCCCCTCTTGGGCCTCGGGGGCAGGGGCCTCGGGCGTTGCCGTCGGGTTTTCGGTGCTGCGTCCAAAACACGCCGCCGCCCCGATGCATAGGATAAACGCCGTCTGTACAAAGGTCAGGATAAGCCCCGCGTTGCGCCCTTCGTTACGGATAAAATCAACGATCAAATAGACGTCCGTCATCCCCGACGCGACCAAGGCCCCGCCGGTCAACAGGATCGCAAACCCGATCTCGCGCGCGTCCCCAATCGGCGAAAGCGACAGCCCATCCGCGCCCCGCCATCCAAGCCGCACCAACAATCCGCCAAACCCGAGGTAGGTCATCAAGATGAACGGATCAGGCAACACAGGCAGTGCGGCAAAGGCGATCCAATTCACCGCAATCACCCCCAATGGCCAAAACGCGCGCCCCGACATCACCCCCGCAAGCGACGCATAGGCAAGATAGGCCACCGCCGGCAAAACCGGCGCCAATAGGATAAGAGCAACCGCCACCCCTTCGAACCCATAGCCCCAGCGCAGGGTCACCAGCAACGACTGCACCGCATAAAGCCCAACAAGACCCGCAAACAATTGATGCGCCCGCAGGGTCATATCCCGCGTCATGACAAACCGCACAAACATCACGGCAAGGCATATCGTGGCGAACAAGGGCAGGGGGACAAACAACATCTGTCGGGGTCTTTCGGTTTGGGCATTTGGGGGGTTGATATCCTTAAACGTGATGGAGGACGACCTAAAACACGTTTGAGGACGCCGGTTTGCGCCGTTTCCCCCATACCAACCCCAACACGTTGGATATGAAAGGAGACCCCAATGTCAAATTTACGAGGTTTCGCGAAAATCGCAGGATGTATTGCCGCGCTTGGCCTGTCGGGGTGGCTGACCTATGAGGTGACCCGCCCACCATACACAGGCGCGGCAGGCATCACATATGGATCGGCCCCCGCGCCGGTTCGCGGCGGCAACATTGATTTTCACATCTGGTATCCGGCCACGGCGGGCGGCAAGACCGTAACCGTTGGCGGCAATGGCGTGTTTCATGGCACACCGGCGGGGCGCGGTGCCCCGATGCAGGACGGACAGTTTCCACTGGTGATCATCTCGCACGGGGCGGGTGGTAACGCGGGGCAGTTCGGCTGGATCGCGTCGGATTTGGCCGAGGCCGGCTTCGTTGTTGTTCTACCAAATCACCCAGGCACAACGTCGGGCAATGCCTCGGCCGAGGCGGCGATCCGCGTTTGGGAACGGCCTGCCGACGTGTCTGCGGTTCTGGACCACATCACATCGACGCCGGATGAATTTGCCTTTGTGGATACGGACCGTATCTCGATCCTTGGGTTTTCGGCGGGGGGCTATACCGCCATGGCCACGGCGGGGGCGCGGGTTGATCCGGACCTGCTCCAGCGGTTCTGCGATGACACCGACCACGGCATGTCGGACTGTGCCTTCTTGGCGCGGTTCGGGGTGGATTTGCATGACTATGATCTGTCGCCCGCGGGACAGGATTTACGCGATCCACGGATCAAGACGGCCGTTATCATCGACCCCGGTATCGTTGAAACCCTGACCGACGACAGCCTCGCTGCAATAAACATCCCCATGTTGGTTCTCAACCTTGGGGATGCGGGGACGGTTCCGATTGGTGTTGACGCAAAACACGCGGCGACGCAAATCCCCAACGCGACCTATGAGATGGTAAACGACGCGATCCATTTTAGCTTTCTCGCGGAATGCAAACCCAAGGGCGCCGCAATCTTGCGCAATGAGAACGAGCCAGACCCGCTTTGTGATGATGCGGGGGGACGGTCGCGCGCGGATATCCACGACGACCTGTCCGACCGGATCGTTCGGTACCTCGCGGCGGCGACCTAATCCGTCAGAGCCAGCGGCGCGTGTCTGCCAAATAATCACGCGCCTCGTCGCCAAAGGTTCGGAGCAAGAGCGCCTCTTCCTTGGCGGCGAACCGACGGTCAAGGATCACCCATAGCCCAATGGCCGCAACCACCCCAATGATCGATCCATTCGAAAGGGCCGAGGCAACGGTCAACATCACAAGCCCAAGGTAAATCGGGTTTCGCGAAATCCGAAACGGCCCCTCCTTGATCAGGGTTTTCGGGGTGTGGTGTGGCTCAATCGGAGTTTTCTTGCGCCAGAACCAGATGCCGGACCACGCGATCAACCCAAGGGCCACCCAAAAAATCGCCGAGGCCACACTTGCAAAGGCACCGACATCAAAATGCAACTGGGGCAGGGCCCATTTCGCGATGTAAATGACGCCCATGCTTGCGGCCCACCAAATCGGCGGAAGATCAGGAAACCCTTTCATCAAAGCCCAAGGTCCATCAACGCCTTGATTTGGCCCGTTGATGTGCCGGCGACAATCCGGCCCAGTTCATCATCGCCACGTAGAACGAGCAGGGTCGAGCGGCGCGGGATGTTGCGGGATGTGGTGACGTCATCGCGCGCATAGGTATCCCAATCGACCTTGATAAAGGTCATCGCCGCGTCATAGGCGGGGTCATCCGCGCGCAGGCCATCGATCACGCGGGCCTGACGGGCGCAGGTCGAACACCATGTCGCAGAGTAATCCACCAAAACGGTTTCACCCGCGTCCAGCGCGTCTTTGATCGCGCCGGGGGTATAGGGTTTAAACCCATCCGCGATGGCCGAAACAGGCATCAAGGCAGCAAACGAAAGGGCAAGAAAGGCACGTCGTATCATGATGATTTCCTTTGATTAAAACGCAACAGAAAGATCTTGAAGCCAGATCGGCATAATCGAGAGCAAGCCCGCCTCAAGAATGTGGTGAAGTTTAAAGAACAGCATGGCGCCAACCACGATAAAGGTCGCGCCGATGATGGGTTTGGACCGTTCGGCCAGCCCCCGAAGACGATTGGCACGGGCGCGAATGGCCTCTTGTGCGCCAAGGCCAAGCCCGATGATCAGGGTCGACACACCGGCGGCAAAGGCCACCATGATCAAGGTCACATGCCCAAGGTTCTGGCCCTGACTCGCAAGGGCAATCGCGCCCCCAAGGGTTGGCCCAATGCACGGCGACCACACGGTTCCAAGCAATAGACCACCGACGAATTGCCCACGCAGTGACCCCGCCGCAATGCCGTCCATTCGCGCGTCCGCGCCGCTGGCAACGCCTGCGGTGGCGGCCTCGAACGAACGGGTCAAACGGGGCACCAGCATCACAATGCCAAAGCCCACCATCATCCCCGCGCCGATCTGCGCCAACAGGTCCTGTGTCAAACCAATCGCGCCGCCAAAGGCGGTGACAAAGACGCCGAATACAACAAAGGACAGGCTCATCCCCGCCGCAAGCGCAATCGGGCCGGCCTTAGTCGCGTTAAGCGCTCCGACCAACACGATTGGCAGGACCGGCAACACACAGGGGTTGATCAGCGTCAACAACCCCGCGCCATAGGCAAACACAAATTCCATAGATCCCCACATGTTATTTCACCGTCACACTAGCAAACCGCGCGCGGGCGTTAAGGGGCGAAGTGGGCAAACGGGCCATTCTCACGTGGACGTGATGGCGCAAGCCCGCGTTCATAGCCATAGATTAATCCATATCCTAAGACTCTGTGATATAGTCACAGACGGCGCGCTGGCATGGCGCCAAAAGACCATAACACACCAAAGGAAGACCGATGCCCCATGTCCCACGTCCATCCCGCCGCACCGTTTTGCTGGGCGCTGGGGCTGTTGCAATCGGTGGCGCGGTTGCCGCATCACAATGGTTCAATGTCTTCGCCGGCACAGAGGGTGCCCTTACCGTGACCGAGGCCCATGACATGGCCGCCGCGGGTGCGATTTTTCTGATTGATATCCGACGCCCCGATGAATGGGCACGCACCGGTGTTGCCGCGCCTGCCATTCCGATTGATATGCGGCGCGGCGACTTCGAAGCGGTTCTGAGGTCGGTTTTTGACCACTTCGGCGCGCGGCCGGTCGCGCTGATTTGCGCGCGCGGGGTGCGGTCCAACCGGATGACTGCGCGCCTGCGCGACGCGGGACTCACCGACATTATTGATGTCCCCGAAGGGATGCTTGGATCGGGTGCAGGTGTGGGGTATCTCGCAGAGGGGCTACCGGTGCGCCAACCCACGGATGATGAATTAAATGGCATGGTTTTAAAGGGTTAGCAAAATGACAGACACGAAATCCGTCGTCCTGATCGGGGGCGGGCATACACATGCGCTTGTCCTTAATGCGTTGAAAACCGCGCCCTTTGACGGCGCTCATGTCACCGTCATCAACCCCGGCCCAACCGCACCCTATTCCGGGATGCTCCCTGGGTTTGTTGCGGGGCACTATGACCGAGCCGAGCTTGATATCGACTTGGCCGCCCTGACCCAGAAGGTCGGCGCCACCTTGATCGATGGTAAGGCCATCGCCATGGACCCAGACGGCAAAACCATAACTTTGGAGGATGGCACAATCATTCCCTATGACGTGGCCTCGGTCGACGTTGGGATCACGTCCCATATGCACCGGCTGGACGGTTTCGCCGACCATGGTGTTCCGGCCAAACCGTTGGGCGTGTTCGCCGACAAATGGGACGCGTTTCGCGCGACCACGGGGGCGAAGTCCATTGCCGTCATCGGCGGCGGCATTGCGGGCGCCGAACTGGCAATGGCGATGGCGTATTCCGCAGGGCAGGGCGCGACCGTGAGATTACTGGATCGCAGCACCATTTTATCCGCCAATAGCGCAAACGCGCGCAAACGCGTCCGCAAGGCGTTAACGGCCAATGGTGTCGAGGTCATAGAACAGGCCGATGTCACCGAGGTCACCAAGGACGGGGTGGTCCTGGCCGACGGCACGACCATTGCGGCGGGGTTTGTCGTGGGGGTGGCTGGCGCGACGCCGCACGGTTGGCTGGTGGACACTGGGCTTACTCTGGTGGACGGGTTCATCGCGGTGGACACGACCCTGCGCACCTCGGCGAAACAGGTGTTCGCCGTTGGGGATTGCGCCCATATGACCGCGTCACCAAGGCCGAAGGCCGGCGTCTATGCGGTGCGACAAGCCCCTGTTTTAACGGAAAATATTCGTGCCACCCTGACCGGCGCGCCCCTTGCGCCCTATCATCCACAGTCGGACTACCTCAAGCTTGTGTCGCTTGGAGGGAAACGGGCGTTTGGCGAAAAGAGGGGGCTTTGGGCGGCGGGTCATTTGGTGTGGCGGCTTAAGGATCGGATCGATCGCGCCTTTATGACCCAATTCTAGCGTTGTCGGTGCCTCGGCCAAGACCAAGGCACCAACGCCGGAGTGGTGGTTATGGATCGATGTGCAGGCCACATTCGCGGCCCATACCATTGAAACGCGTGTCTTCTTCGCGCATTCCGTCTTCGAATTTGCGTGTCGTGTGGGTGTCACCGACGCTGACGTAACCCTCTTCCCAAAGCGGGTGATAGGGCAGGTCGTGCTCCTTGAGATAGAAGTGGATGTCGCGGTTGGACCAGTCCACAATCGGGTGAAATTTCACACGACCATGTTGGAATTCAAGCACCTTGCGTTCGCTGCGGCTGTCCGCTTGGGAACGACGAAGCCCACTGTACCATGTGCCGGCACCCACATCGGTCATGGCGCGCTGCATCGGTTCGACCTTGTTCATGGTGTTGTATTTCTTCAACCCATCTTCGCCCTGATCCCACAGCTGGCCGAAACGGGCCTCTTGCCATGCGGGGCTCACGTCAGAGCGGAACACACGCAGGTTCAGGTTCAACCGTTCGGTCATCTCATCGATGAACCGGTAGGTTTCGGGGAACAGATATCCAGTGTCGAACAACAGAACAGGAATGTCCGGCACAACCGACGTCATCATGTGCAACATCACGGCCGACTGAATGCCAAAGCTGGAGGACACAGCGTGTTCACGGGGCAGGTTTTCAAGAGCCCACGCAATGCGCGTTTGTGCGGTTTGATTTTCCAACCATTCGTTCGCAGCAGAGAAAACGGTCGGGCCGTTCACAGCTGCTTCATTGGCTGGGGCGATCTTGGTGGACGCGGTCATACGGGTCACTCCTTGTGGGATCAAATCAAGCGTTAAGTCGGTGCCGGATGGCGTTGTTTTGACGACACGAAACGCGTTTCACGTAAAAGGATTCCCTGTCGTTCCAATGATCTAGCAACGCTCAATCTGACCCACAAGGGCAGTGGCTTGGTTTAAGAACGGCGTTAAGACCTTATTCCCAAGGCGAAACACGGGTTCTGGATTTGTGGTGGTTTTGGGAATACGTCCTTGGATGGTCGGCCAATCGGCGGGACAGAGAGACCCCTGTCCCGATACGACCAGAATCAATAGACGTCGCGTTGGTATCGGCCATCAGACGACATTTGATCCAAATACGCCTGCGCCCCCTCGGCGTCACAGGCCTTGCCCTTGGCAATCACGGCCAGCAATGCCTTTTCCACATCGGCGGCCATACGTGACGCATCCCCACAGATATAGATCGCGGCACCTTCTTCGAGCCACGCGAACACCTCGTCGCCACGTTGCTCCAAAATCGTCTGCACATAGACCTTGTCGGCACCGTCACGGGACCACGCCAGCGACAGTTCATTCAACAGCCCGCTTTCGGTCCATTTTTCGATGCTGTCCCCATAAAGATAATCACAGGCCGCATGTTGATCCCCAAAGAACAACCAGTTTTTGCCGGTCGCGCCACGGGCCTCGCGTTCTTCGAGGAAGGCACGAAACGGCGCGATGCCTGTGCCTGGGCCGATCATGATCAGGGGTTTGGTGTCATCGGCGGGCGGGTGGAAATGCGCGGATTTCTGGACATACACGCCGACCATACCGCCGTCGTTCAACCGATCCCCAAGATAGGTCGAGGCGACCCCCTTGCAGGCGCGATCATTGAGATCATAGTGAACCTCACCCACGGTCAGATGGACCTCACCGGGGTGGGCCTTGGGGCTTGAGGAAATGGAATAAAGGCGTGGTTGAAGTGGGCGAAGCGCATCGACCAGCGTTTGCGCCTCGATGTCACCGGTGGTTTTGAGAACATCCAAAACCTCTGCCCCCTCGGGCGCGGCATCCAGACCAAGCGCGGCCAGCGTTTTCGGCGTCACCGTCGCCAGATCAAGCCGCGTGGTCAGCGCCGCACGCAGGGACGCGGGACCCGTTTTCAGGGTGATGGTTTCCTTGCCGGTCAGACCCGCGGTTTGCAACATTTCGGACACTTCACCGGCACAGTTCACCGGCCACACCCCAAGCGCATCACCCGCCGCATAATCAAGGTCGACGCCACCGCCCGCAAGGGACAGCTCGATATGATTGACGATCTTGGCGCTGTCATCGCCGCTGAGACGATCACAGGCAATAAGGGACGCCATAAAGGGTCGATTTTTGTCGAACATCGGCGCGGGTTCATCGTCGGTCACCGCAACAGGGGCGGCACCGGCGCTGGCGGTCTCAAACGCTTCGGAGGTGAACACCGACTCTTTCCACGCGGCGTAATCGTCGTCGAAATCAAGGTCGCAGGTCACCAAATCCGCAACCCGCGTCGCGCCCAGTTCCCCAAGACGCGCGTCGATATCAATGGCGCATTTGTTGAAATCCGCATAGCTCGTGTCGCCAAGCCCACAGACCGAGAAGTTCAGGGCCGCGGGAAGGGGAGCGCAGTCACCCGCCATCAACGCGCCATAGAATTTCGCGGCATTATCAGGGGGTTCTCCCTCGCCAAATGTCGACACGACGATCACGGCGTGCTCAATAGTCGCCAGATCCGCAGGGGTCAGATCGTCCAAAACGATCAACTCGGCCTCGAACCCGTGGGGGCCGGCGGCCTTGCGCAGGTCCTTGGATAACATTTCGCAGTTGCCCGATTGCGAGCCATACAAGACCTTAAGCGGGGTCAAAACGGCGGTCTCTTCGCCGCCCGATGCCGCCGCAATCGCCGACAGACCGGTCAAAAGCCCATTGAGCCATTGCCGTTGTTCATCGTCAAAGGGCGCATCCGCAGGCAACAGTTCAATCTGCGGTTCGGTGGCGGTCATCGCATCCTGGATGGCGTCGGCAATCAGAGGGGTTTGCGCATTCATGATGTGTTTCCTTTAGGCCGCTTTGCGTTGTGCGTCAGGCAAGAGCGAGGCAAGCTCTGCGTCGTCCAGAGACCGGACAAATGACAAGAAATTTTGGTTCGTGGCGCGGCGGGCCACAAAGGCACCGACCACATGTTCGATGATCGCGGGCACGTCATCGGCGGCGACGGGGCCGATCAGCGGACGCGCCAGACCTTGGTCCAGATCGGACCCACCACCAAGCAGGATGTTATACCCTTCGCCACCACCAGGGGCAGCGGCGCCGACCAACCCAATGTCACCGATGAAATGCTGGGCGCAGGAATTGGCGCAGCCGGTGAAGTGGATGTTGATGGGAGTATCAAGTTCGAATTTCTGCTCCAAATGCCGCACAAGCGTTAGCGCGTCCTGCTTGGTATAGGCCGCGGCCAGTTTACAGCCCCAGCGACCGGTACAGGCCACAACCCCCGCCGCAAAGGACGATGCATCCACCGTCATACCAGCGGCGGCAAGTTCGGCACAGGCGGCCTCAACATCGGCATCAGGCACGAATGGGATCAATGGGTTCAGCCAGACGGTCAGACGGATATCGCCATCGCCGTATTTATCCGCAACGTCGGCCAACACACGCATCTGTTCGGGTGACATGCGACCCAGTTCAAGCGCAGCACCGATGTAATTCAGGCCAAATTGTTTCTGGGGATGCACGCCGATATGGGCCTGACGATCGATGGGAACACGCGGCTCTGTATGCGCCAGATCAAGCCGAACCAGCTTCACATTGGTATTGAACGTATCAAGCATCTCTTGCGTACGCTCCAAGAACCAATCAAAGCCGTGTTTATCAAGCACATATTTCAGACGCGCCTTCTTGCGGTTGGTGCGGTCGCCATGTTCGACAAACACGCGCAGCATTGCCTCGGCAACGTCAACGGTGTCTTCGGGACGACACATCAGGCCGGTGTCGCGGGCGAAATCCTTGTGACCTGTGATCCCTCCAAGCGCGATGCGGCACCAAATGCCCGCCTCAACACCTTGGTCGTTTTCGTTCACAATGGTCGCGAGGAACCCGATATCATTGGTGTCGGACAAACAGGACAGGCGCCCCGCGTTGTCGAAGGAGATGTTGAATTTGCGCGGAATGCCCTGCAATTCGCGGGTGCGCAGAATGCGGGTCGACAGACGTTTGGCCTGTGGACGCATATCGACCAGTTCATCAACGTCGAAACCAGCGGAGGGGGTGACCGTCAGGTTGCGCGCGGAATCCGCACCGGTGCCCTGCGCGGTGAGGCTGGCGGTTTCCATGCGCTCGATCATATCGATCACAAAACGCGGCTGAATTTCGCGGAGCTGGAGGCTCCCGCGGGTCGTGATATGGGAATAGCCGCCGGCGAAATCCTCGGCGCAGGACGCCAGAACGCGGAACTGTTCGGCGGTCAACTGACACCCCGGCGCGCGCAGGCGCATCATGTAACCTTGGCTGTTTGGTTCGACGTTAAAGAACCCAAGATGACGCAGCAGAAATTGATCAAGCCCCTCGGCGATCTGATTGTCGTGGGTGCGTTGTTCAAGGTCGCGCCAGATATCAAGCGGATGGGTTTTGTATTTCGCGACCTCTTCTTTGCAGAGATCCTCAATCGGGACACCATAGTGCGTTTCGGGCTCGGCGGGGGCGGCGCCCGCAGGCGCAAACGCCCGATGCAGGCCGGATTGCATCACAACCTGGGCAAGGTATTCTTGCTGTTCGCGGGTAAAACCAGTGGATTTTGCGTTCATAATCAATCTCCTACACCCATCAGGGTGCGCCTAGGAATTTCTGAAGATATCGCAAGCACGGCGCTGTACTCATGTGGGACACGACGTATCCCCGAGACCACTGTGCCTCTTAACAAGTTGATAATCCCCACAGGAGAAGCACAACGGCGCACCGAAAAATCGTGGAAATTCGCACCGCATCATGGGTCTGTTGCCCGAATTTCGCGCCCCGCGCACAAAATTACGGCGAATTTTGTCCCCAAATCCCTCGGTTTTTCGAATCTGTTATCAAGGGCTTATTCCCATGATTTTGAAACGGCCAACCAAGATATTTATGAAAAAGAGGCTGCGCGTCATATCGACCCCCATCGCGGGCAAACCACCCAACTTGATGAACCAGAACAAGGGCTTGGGCCGGATCGCATCTGGTCTGGGCCGTCGTGCTCTTGCTTGTAATATGTGTCACATGTTGGGCCAAGGATGGTGCGACGCCGCTTCGCCGATCAACGGCACGGGCGAAACGCATCTGGCGCTGTTTCTTGATCCGACCTCTGACAATGCAGAACACGTTTGAGTGTCAATTCACACTAGGCTAGGGTGCGTCGAAAATGCCCGCAGCACCACCCATTTCACTAAGGAGGCACAGATGAGCGCAGCAGATCTTACAGTGTCATCCGTGAGCTGGACCCAAGGTGCGACGCAGCCCGCAATCCTGCAAGACACGTCGTTTCACCTTCGGGCGGGGCGCGTCATGGGGGTCGTCGGGGCAAATGGAGCGGGGAAAACCACGCTGTTGCGGATGATTTATCGTTTTGCGCGCCCGACCACGGGAACGGTCAAAATCGATGGGCGCGATATCTGGAATATGTCGCCGCGCGACTGCGCGCGTTTGGTCTCCGCGGTTCTTCAGGAACAGCCCACCGATTTTGCCCTTACGGTGCGCGACGTGGTTACGCTTGGCCGCATTCCGCATCGTTCGGGCTATGGCGCCTATGCGCCGCGGTGTCGTGCGGTGGTTGAGCAATGTCTCGAGCGGATGGAGCTGACGGACTATGCGGATCGTTCCTTTGGCACCCTGTCTGGTGGGGAACGTCAACGTGTGATGGTGGCGCGTGCCCTTGCGCAGGAACCCCAGATTTTGGTTTTGGATGAACCGACCAACCACCTTGATATCCGCCATCAGCTCGAGGTTCTCAAGCTCATTGATGATCTGGACATTACCATCGTGACATCGCTTCACGATCTGAACATGGCGGCAAATGTCTGCGACGACGTTCTTCTTCTGCACCGTGGTCAGCAGATCGCGTTTGGCGCCCCAACCGATGTTTTGACATCTGAACGGGTCTCGGCGGCCTTTGGGGTGCATGCCGAATTTGACTGGCTTACCACCACGGCACGCCCGCATCTGACCTTTAATCTTTCGAATACAAATACTGGAAAACACTGATGAAATCTCTTCTTGGCGCACTTACTCTTTGTGCGACGGCTGGTGCCGCATTTGCAGAAACCACCGTCAACAGCTGTAACCGCGAAGTGACATTTGACACGCCCCCCACGGCGGCGATTTCCAATGACGTGAATCTGACAGAGATGATGTTGGTGCTTGGCCTTGCCGATCGCATGGTTGGCTATACCGGCGTATCTGGCTGGAAAACCTTGGACAAAGACATGCGCGCCGGCGTTGAACAGCTGCCCGAGCTGAGCCCGAAATACCCGACCAAAGAGGTGCTTTTGGGGGCGGACGCGGATTTCTATTTCGCGGGCTGGAATTACGGCATGAAGGTCGGCGGCGAAGTAACCCCCGAAACGCTCGCTCGGTTTGGGATCAACGTCTATGAATTGACCGAGAGCTGTATTCACATTGGTGCCAAGGCCAAGGTGTCCATGGATGACATGTATAATGACATCGCGAACCTTGGTCGGATTTTTGATGTCGAGGATAAGGCCAGCGCCCTGATCGACGGTTACCGCGCCGATCTTGATGCGTTCACCGCGACCCTTGAAACCGGCGACACACCGCTTCGTGCCTTTGTTTACAATAGCGGCGAAGAAAGCCCGTTCACCGCCGGTCGTTACGCCATGCCCACCGCCTTGATCGAGGCCGCAGGTGGTCAGAACATCATGGACGAGTTTGAAAAAAGCTGGGCGACGGTCACATGGGAAGAGGTCGTTGACCGCAACCCCGAGATCATCGTGATCGTGAACTATGGCAATGTCACCGCCGAGGAAAAACGCGCCTTCATGATGAACAACCCTGCGTTTGCGGATATCGATGCCGTGAAAAACGACCGTTTCGTGACCCTTGAATATGTCGAGGCGACCCCAGGGCCGCGCAACATCCAAGCGATCAAAACGCTCGCCTCTGCATTCTGGCCAGCCGACTAGTGTCTGCGCCCAACGTCCCCACCACCGACACGCCCCATCCGCGACAACGTATGTTTGTCCTGTGGGGCGTGGGCGGCGTCATCGCCTTGCTGTTTTCCATCAGCTTTGCGATCTCAATCGGTGCCGTTTCGGTGCCGCTTTCTACGGTGTGGGGCGTGGTTCTTGAACGGTTTCAGATCGGCTGGATCGAACCCACATGGTCCAAGGGCCACGCGGCCATTGTTTGGGACATCCGGTTCCCGCGTGCCTTATTGGCCGGTCTCGTCGGGGCAGGGTTGGCGGTCGTC
The DNA here is from genome assembly GCA_947503035.1 of uncultured Halocynthiibacter sp. Taxonomy (GTDB): domain Bacteria; phylum Pseudomonadota; class Alphaproteobacteria; order Rhodobacterales; family Rhodobacteraceae; genus CANNCD01. Next base: position 61,976 of record CANNCD010000003.1, on the reverse strand, counting down.
GGTGCGGCCCTTCAGGCCGTGACGCGCAACCCGTTGGCCGATCCGCATTTGCTGGGCATTTCATCGGGCGCGGCCTTTGGTGCGATCTTGGCCTTGCTTCATACGGGGTTGTTCCTTGGGCTCTTGACCGTTCCGTTGCTCGCGTTTTTGGGCGCACTTGGGGCGACGGTGATGGTTCTTGGCGTCGTGCAATTCACATCGGCCGCGGGGGCGGATCGGCTTGTTCTGGTTGGCGTGGCCGTGTCGTTTATCGTGATGGCGGGTGCGAATATTCTTATTTTCCTTGGTGATCCGCGCGCCGCGCATACGGTGATTTTCTGGATGCTTGGCGGGCTTGGTCTCGCACAATGGGGGCATTTGATGTACCCGATTGCGATCTTGGTGCCTTGTCTGTTTTGGATGTGGCACAGGAGTTCCGACCTCAATGCGATGACAGTTGGCGATGAGACCGCGACGACGCTTGGCATTCCGGTCAAACGGTTCCGTTTACAGATTTTCGTGGTTGGGGCGTTGATCACCGGTACGCTTGTCGCGTTTTCCGGCATCATCGGGTTTGTCGGCCTGATGATCCCGCATATCGTGCGACTGGTGTTTGGCGGTGATTACCGTGGGATTTTGCCGTTCTCGGCGCTGTTTGGGGCACTGTTTTTGATCTGGGCGGATATCGCAGCGCGCACCGTTATGGCCCCCGAGGATATGCCGATTGGCATCGTAACCGGCCTGATCGGCGGTATCTTCTTTATCTGGCTTTTGCGTCAGGGCCGCACCTAGGAAAACGGCGACCCCGTCAGGGGCCGCCATTCGATTTTATACGGGCCAAGCCACGGCGCGGATGTCGTCGAAGGTCATCAACCGTACGATTTCGCCATCCTTAAACACGGGCTGCAACGCGTCGCCGCCCTCAGGAATGTCATCCGCACGCATGACGACAAACCCCGCGTCGGTGCGCATCACGCCCTGTTTGCCTTTCTTGCTGGTCTTGCGGCCCTTGGCGGTAATCGGATCCTTGAACACATCGCGCCAAGTCCCATCAACGCAAACCGCAGAGGCCTTCATCGCATAGCCGAAACTGTCCCGATCCAGCTTTTGCAAAAGCCCCGCGCCCATCCCAAAGGCAAGGTTGCCGATGGCCAAACCGCGCGCAATCAAAGTATCCATGATCGCGATGATGGAATCCTTGTTCACGCCGTCGCCTTGGATCACGCGAACCTTGTCGGGCAAGATCCGGTAACCACTCGCGGTCTCGGTGAACCCGAATTTATCCATCAACGCCTCGATCACATCGGGAACGATTTTCAACGGGTCGCCACTATCTGGACGGACAACCAAGGTACCATCACGCGCCAGAATGTCGTCACGCAACGCGCCACCCCAGTATTCATTCACCGCGCGCATCAGGTCATAACTGTCACTGACACAGGCGATAATGCCGGTTGGGTTCATCTGGATGAACCGACGCATTTGGTCCAATTCGCCATCTTCGCCCGCCGCAGTCATGGTAGAGTGTTCACTGGCCGGAATAGAAAACCCCGCCATATCAGCACCGTAAACATTGCGCGCACAGACCAGACCGGCAATGGTGTCGGTCCCCCAAGAATTCACAAGGTGCGCCGCCCCACCAATCGCGGCGGCCTCATTGCTTGTGGCACCACGGGCCCCGAAATCGTGCAGCTTGAACTGGATGCCATCCGCGCTTCCGTCGGTTTGGATCAGGCAGTCGCGGATCTTACCGACCACAAAGTGGGACAGGCTGGCGACAGTGCTTGAATACCAAATCGCCCGAAGCAAGCGGGTCTCAAGGTAAGACACCAACCAATAACAATTCGGATCGGTATTCTCGATCCGCAGCTGTGGAATTGAGGCGGGGGCAAGGGTGCCTTCGGGCAGGGCCTCGATCAAAATCGGAAGCCGCCCGTCATAGGTGTCGATGATATACTGCCAACCCTCGACGAAAATCTGGAACCCGTGCGCGGTCAAAAACGGCGCGGCTTCGTCCAGCATCTCTTGGGTGATCGCGCGGCCGGCCAACTTGGCCAACTCGATCTGAAGACCAAAGAACATCACTTGGTCAATCTGGTCCCACGCGCACCGCGCCTCGACATAAGAAGACACAAATTCGGTGCCCTCGGGATATTGGCTATAGTGGGACAACTTATAGCTATCTGTATCAAACAGAATGTTGTCCGCGTTCACGGCATTCGGGAAAAGAGCGTTTGTGTTGGTCATTGTCCGGTTCCTCCTCGGATGTGGACGGGTGTGTGCCTGCGGACCTCCCGCAGGGTGGAATGCAAAGATATGCTCTTTGCGGGCATCTGGTTAGGCCTGCGCCATCAAGATCGATGAATAGGCAAACGGCACATCGGGCACGAGGGCCTGAATGATGTCAAAGTGGTCTTCGAACAGGGTGTCCGGTGTGATTTCGGTGATCGGCACCCATTTGGCGTTCAACGCATCGTCGCCGGCCTTGAGTTTCTCAAGCGCCTTTCGATCCTGCAATTCAAACACAAACGCCTCGGTGCGGACCCAACCTTTTTCCGACCGCTCAGGGTGGTCGAACACCCGTTGATCACGGAACCGACCCCGAAGCGCACCTTTGGGCATGTCCAAACCGGCCTCTTCATAAAGCTCGCGGAGCGACGCCTCAAACGCGGTTTCACCAGGATCGATGTGACCACCGGGCAGGGCCCAAAGCCCGCGCCCCGGTTCCATCTTGCGTTCAACCAGCAACACGTGGCCGGATTGAATGACGACGGCATCGGCGGTGTTCACGGGGATGGGGTAACCATACACCTCTTCGGCGGCCTTGGTGCGGTCGCGATAGGCACGGACAAAGGCACCCTCGGCACGGATCGTGTCAACGGCCTCGGGTTCACCATCCATCCAACGCAGCACCGGCGCAACCTGCGCGGCACCAAACCGATCGACCAGATCGGCAGGGTTGTCGCCAAAGAACAGACCCTCGCGCAAATCAGTCGCGCTTAGCACATCACCGGCGTGCGTGACGGGAGCGACGGATTTCAAATCCCATGTGGGGAACCAATTCAGGTACTGGGATGATTTGTCCTTTTCCAAACCCACCAACAGGATCTCGGTGGTTTCGGGGTTCAAACCGGCCTTACGCATGTGCAATGTCACGGCGGTGCGCACGTTCACGGTCCACGCGCGATCATTATAAAGCGTGTCCACCAACGGCAAAATCGCCACGGGTTTCGTGATATCAGAGATCGACTTTTGGATAAACTCGACGCGTTCGGCATATGTAAATGGGTTTTTCCAACTGCGCGGACGGTAGGAACTTCCGACCAACATCAAGAGGCTATCAGCCTGTGCGACTGCGCTTTGGACAACGTCCAAGTGACCAGCGTGGAATGGCTGGAATCGACCGATGAATACGGCCAGTGTGTGCATCTTGCTCATCTCGTGCGACCTCCGCTGAGAATATGTAATCGACCAAGACCTCCTTGATCTGATCGTTTGATATCAATAATTTTGAGTCGCGCAAAGGTTTTTCGACCAGACAGTCGGGGTCTGATGCATGGACTTTAAGTTACATAACGTTGATTATAGGGTGAACGCCTATTGTTGTAGCGCCGCCAGAAGCGCGCTCCTATACGTTCGACTTACGGGTAAAACATCGCCGGACGTCAGGCGCAGCTCAAGCCGTTGCCCCGTCCATGACCGTTGTTCAATCGCCGAATACGCCACCCAATGCGAACGGTGAATTTGCCCGCCATCAACCCCAGCAAGCTGTTCGACCGCTTCGGTGAGGCTTCCGTGGATCAGGGTTTCCCCCAAGGTGGTCCGCACCCGCAAATAGTGATCGGCCGAAGAAATCGACACCAAGTCGCGTCCAAGGTCAAATGGAAGCCGCGCAAAAAACGCCTCGCCGGCCTCCTTGGGTTTTGCGGCTGGCGGCATTGTCATATGCAACAACACCGTGATCCCCCCCACAATCGGCGCAAGGAATTTCGCCTCGGCAAAATACATGTCGACGCTGACGACCAGCGATGCGAAAAACAATGTGGCGAGTGATAGACCAAGAAAAGCCGCAAGCGGAATCGTCAGCCCAAGCGACAAAAGGCTGATCACCCATTGGGTGATCTTATAGCGTGCCGCGACAGCGTGGGCACAGGCAAAACAAACCGTCGTCACCACCCAAACACAGGCGAGCCAGCTGCCCCAATATCCCGCGCGTTTTGGAAACGGCAGATCAAATGTCCCAAACGGTCCAACCGCAACAATCAAAACCGCCCCAAGACCAAAACCCAACATGCGCGAAGGTACCGAAAGTTCGCCCCGAATCCGGTGACCCGCCGCGAACATCGATTGTCCGTTCACGAAAAATACTGGTCGCTTAGACATGGATCGTTGAATTCCTTGTGGGTTTGCGTGGGTGGTGGTGCTCCACCCTAACAGAAAAATCGATAAGCAGGATGAAAATGAAACACCTCATCAATCAACTTTTCGCCATCGCAACGTTCATGACACCGACCGTGGCGGTCGCATCGGACGCGTTAATCACCGCAACAAAGGCCGGTGACACCGCCGCCGTGATCGCCGAACTTGAACGCGGCGCGGACGTGAATTATCGCACGCTGTGTTCGTCGCTTGATACCGGCGATGACTGTACCGCCCTTATGTTTGCCGCCGCGCGCGGCCACCAAGAGGTGCTGGTGACATTGATGGATGCGGGCGCCGACCTTGAGGCGACAACGACATTGGGCCAGCGCGCCCTGTCCTTTGCCGCCATAGGCAAGGCTGACAACAGCCAAACCATCGCCGCCCTCATCACTGCCGGTGCCGAGACCGAACACACCTCGGGAGAATGGGGTTTCACGCCGCTTCGCTGGGCGATCAACAAACACAAAGCCGAGAACGCCATCGCATTGATCGAACTGGGTGTGGACCTGAACGCGCCCGATGTCGTTGGGGATTCGTCTATCCATGGCGCAATCTATCAACGTCAGGCCGATATTCTTCGCGCCCTCCTCGCCCACGATGCCGATCCCGCGTTCCTAAATGACCGTAAACAGAACGCCTTTGTCTTTGCGCATAATTGGGATCGGGCGCCGTTTGCCCATCCAATTTTGTCGGAATACCATCCGAATTTCTGTGACACCGCCCCATGTGAGGTGAAGAAATTCGTGTTCAAACCCAGCGCGACCCAATAACCCCGCCCCCGCCGTTCAATATCGCGCGGCGGGGATGCTTTGTGGGCACGCACCCCACATCCCCTTGATCTGGTTCATATTAGTGGTAAACAATATTGACATACCAGTTCCCTAAGGATCCCCCATGACCGAAACAAGCCCCTTTGACCCAATTGGCCACGATAGCCTTGCCGATGCTGTTGTATCGCAAATTGAGTCGATGATCGTTGATGGAATCCTTAAGGAAGGCCGCAAACTGCCCGCCGAACGTGAATTGGCCGAGGCGATGAAAGTGTCACGGCCCAAGCTGCGCGAAGCCCTGAAAATGCTCGAAGCGTCAGGTCTTGTCACCGTGCGCCACGGCGAAGGCACATTTATCGCGGATCTTACAGGTCGTGCGATGTCCCCTGCCTTGCTTGCGCTTTATACGCGTCATGCAAATGCGTTTTACGACTATATCGAATATCGTCGTGAACAAGAGGCCTTTGCCAGCCGCCTTGCCGCCCAACGTGCGACCCCGTCGGACAAGGAACGTCTGCGCGACATTCAAAAGGTGATCCAAGAGGCATGGGAAAACAACGACCCCGTCGCCAGCCGCGAAGCGGACTTTGCCCTTCATGTGGCCGTCGTCGACGCAAGCCAAAACACCACGCTTATTCACATGATGGCGTCGATCTATGATCTGACCCGTCAGGGCGTCTTTTATAACCGCGAATTTTTGCGTTCAACCGAACAAAGCGGCGAGCGGCTTTTGGAACAACATATCGAGATCATCGACGCCATTGTCGCGGGGGATGCGGACCGCGCCGAACGCGCGGCGCGGGATCACATCGATTTCGTCGAGAGATCGTTTCGCGAAGGTCGCGACCAAAAACGCCGCGAAGAACGGGCCGCGAAACGGCGCCAATTGGCAAAGTAGGTTGGCCTAGCTGACCCGACGCCCCTGTACCCAAACGCCGTCCAACAATGGCGTTTCATTCACGCGGCGCACTCGAAGAAGATCCCCCCGAAGCCCAACCGCCAACGCGCCGCGATCATCAAGCGACGCGGCCTTGGCTGGATTGTGCGTCACAGTCGAAATCGCCCGTGGCAGATCACCCCAGATGTCCGCCAAAATGAACGCAGAAGTGAGCATCGCAGCCGGAACATAATCCGACGAAATAATATCCAACAGCCCCGCCTCGGCCAGATCCTTGGCCGCTACATTGCCCGAATGGGACCCACCGCGAATAAGGTTCGGGGCCCCCATCATCACGGCAATTCCGTTGTCGCGACAGGCCTGCGCCGCCTCGACCGTTGTGGGGAATTCGGCAAAACCGACACCGTTTTGCGCCGATCTCGCAACATGCGCGGCGGTGGTGTCGTCGTGGCTGGCGATCACCGCGCCCAGACGCTTGGCCTCGGCAACGGCGCCGACCTCGTGACGTTCACCGAATTTTTCCTGAAGTCCCAAAAGGTGTTCAACATGTTCGGCGAATTCGGCATCATTCATCCCCCGTTTCTTGGCCACATACGCCTTGAGCGCAGTGAGATCGCGGAACTGTCGTTGACCTGGCGTGTGATCCATCAGGCTTAGGATGCCGACACGGTCCTCTGGGCCGAACCGCTCGAGTTCCTCCAAAAGGGTTTCGGAGCAAATCTCGGCGCGCAGGTGCAAAAAGTGACTGATCTTGAACATACCGGCCGCGCGGGTCGCCAAAAGATGATCCGCAACCTTGCGCGCATAATCGCCATAGCCCGCCTTGCCGGTGTGGATCGATCCGGCGCGCAGGGCGTCGAACACCGTGGTGATCCCCGTCGAGGCCAGCTCGGCGTCATGCGCCACAAGCGCGGACACCACGGGCCAATCCACCTCGGGGCGCGGTTCAAGGTGACGTTCAAGGTTGTCTGTGTGAAGCTCCACCAAACCGGGGGTCACGAAATCCTGACCGCAATCAATCGCGCCTTCGGGAATGGCGTCGCCTTCGGTAATGGCAGTGATCACGCCGTTTTCCACGGTAATCGAACCGGTCATAACGCGATCACTCAGAACGAGGCGTGCATTGGCCAGACAGATATCTGCAACATCGGCGTGCGGCGCGGCGGCGTTGGGGGCATGATAATTCATAACGGGAACTCGCTTTGATCTTGGTGTGTCTCGGTCCGAGACCACATTTGGTCGGGCGCACTCTGCAACGTTTCGATGACGCTAGCATGACAGAATGCACAATCGGGTAACGGAATGCACATCATTGGCGCATCGGCAAAAGTTGGCGCAGCGCGTTGGCCACGGTGTCATTAAGTGCGCCGTCGTTATTGACCGTAATCACGGTCAATCCATCGGGAAGCGGCTTTGCCGCGCCGGCGAGACGACGTTCGATATCGGCCTCGGTTTCGCGTCCCCGCGCCCGAAGCCGTTCGGCAAGGCGTTCGGGGCTGGCGGTAATGTTGAGAACGATGAAACGGTCAAACGCCCCCTGCCCTGCGGCCAACGCGCCGCGCGAAAAATTCGCCAGACAATCGTGGCCCGCCACAAGGTCACCCTGAACCGCATTGGGGATACCATAAAACAACCCATGCGCGCGCCAATGGACGGCGAATTCACCGGCCTTGGTCCGTGTTTCAAATTCGGGCACGGTGACGGCGTCGTAATCCTCGCCGCCCAAATCGGGCGCCCGGGTGATGGTGCGGCGCACCAGAGACAGCGTTGGATCGGCGGCGCACATCCCCGCCATCACGCTATCTTTGCCAACGCCGGACGGGCCGACGACGGCGATCAAACGGCCCTTGGTCATGCGGCCATTCCTTTGGTGTATTGGCCCACATCGATCTGACGATCACAGACGCGGTCGCGGGCGGCCTCGTCGTGGAAAATGCCGATGATGGCGGCACCACGGGCCTTGGCCTCTTCGATCAGGGTCAAGACCACTTCGCGGTTCTTGGCATCAAGACTGGCCGTCGGTTCATCAAGCAACATCGCCGGATAGGTATGTGCGAACCCACGCGCGATATTCACCCGTTGCTGTTCGCCACCCGAAAACGTCGTGGGCGACAGAGACCAGAGCCGTTCAGGGATATTGAGTTGGGCCAACAATTCCTTGGCGCGCGCCTCGGCATCACCCGCGGATACGCCCACGGCACGAAGCGGTTCGGCGACGACTTCAAGGGTTGGGACCCGTGGCACCACGCGCAAAAACTGGCTGACATAGCCCAGCGTGTCGCGACGCAGGCCGATCACCGCGCGTGGTTCAGCCGCGACGATATCGGTGCCGTTGATGCGGATTTCCCCGCCCTGTGTCATATAATTCCCGTAAATCATCCGCATTAGGGTCGATTTTCCAGCACCTGACGCACCGGTCAGGGCGATACATTCACCGGCGGCAACCGACAATGAGACGTCGTTTATCACCTCGATCACCGCGCTACCTTGGTTATGAAGCGTAAAGGTTTTGGATACATTCCGAAGTTCGATCATTTTTACACCTGCAAAACAGAGCTAACAAGAAGTTGGCTATAGGCGTGCTGGGGGTCGTCCAACACTTGGTCGGTCAGGCCGGTTTCCACAACGTGGCCCGATTTCATCACCATAAGCCGATCCGCGAGCAAACGCACCACGGCCAAATCATGGGTCACGATAATCGCCGACAATCCCATGTCCCGCACAAGCCCACGTACAAGATCAAGCAAACGCGCCTGAACCGACACATCAAGCCCACCCGTGGGTTCATCCATAAACACAAGCCGTGGCCCCGTCACCAGATTGCGCGCGATTTGCAACCGTTGCTGCATCCCGCCGGAAAATGTGGTGGGGCGATCATCGACACGATCCGCGGCGATTTCCACACGGCCCAGCCAATCGACGGCCTTGTCGCGAATGTCACCATAGTTGCGTTCACCCACGGCCATCAACCGTTCGCCAACATTGCCACCGGCGGACACACCCATGCGCAAGCCATCGCGCGCATGTTGGTGCACGAACGCCCAATCGGTGCGCGACAACATCCGCCGTTCGGGTTCGGACATGGTCACCGTATCGCGTGGCCCATCGGCGCGCGTGTCAAACACCACCTGCCCCGCGTCGGGCGCCAAATGCCCCGCCATGCAATTGAGCAACGTGGATTTTCCCGATCCGCTTTCGCCAACGATGCCCATGACTTCGCCGGGGTAGAGATCAAACGACACGTCGGCGCATCCGATGTGGCTGCCATAGCGTTTCGTAATTCCATCAACTGAGAGCAAAGGTGTCATGCTGCGTCCTTTCCCATGTGGCCCGCCTGTTGGCGGCTCTCGCAAAAATCGGTGTCGGAACAGACGAACATCCGTCCGCCCGCGTCATCCACGATCACCTCGTCCAGATAGCTATGCTCCGCGCCGCACATCCCACAGGCGTGGTTGGCTTTGCTTGCTTCAAACGGGTGATCTTCGAAATCGAGGCTGACCACATTGGTATAAGGCGGCAGCGCATAAATCCGTTGTTCGCGCCCTGCCCCAAACAATTGGATCGCGGCCATATCGCCCAGTTTCGGGTTATCGAACTTCGGGATCGGTGACGGATCCATCACGTATCTCCCCTCGACCCGCACCGGATAGGCATAGGACGTCGCGATATGCCCGTGGCGCGCGATGTCTTCGTAGAGTTTCACATGCATAAGACCATATTCCTCAAGACTGTGCATCTTGCGGGTTTCGCTTTCGCGGGGTTCCAAGAACCGCAGGGGTTCGGGTATCGGCACCTGATAGACAAGGATTTGACCCTCGGTCAGCGCCTCTTCGGGGATGCGGTGGCGGGTTTGGATGACGCTGGCATCGGCGGTTTTCGTTGTGGTTTTCACACCGGCGGTACGTTGGAAAAACGAACGGATCGACACGGCGTTGGTGGTGTCATCGGCCCCTTGGTCGATCACCTTGAATGTATCATCCATGGTCATCACTGCGGCGGACACCTGAACGCCCCCCGTGCCCCAACCGTATGGCATCGGCATTTCGCGCGACGCAAATGGCACCTGATACCCCGGCACGGCAAGCCCCTTAAGGATCGCACGGCGGATCATTCGTTTCGTCTGTTCATCCAGATAGGCAAAATTATAGGCGTGGTCGGTCATAGCAAGCCCCGTTTGGTAAGTTCGGCACGAAGGTTTTCAGGCCCTTGAAAATGGATCGCATCCATGCCGGCGGCCTTGGCCCCGACACAATTATGCAGGCCGTCGTCGATAAACACGCACCGTTCGGGCGTCACATCGGCGGCGACGCAAAGACGGCGGTAGATCTCGGTGCTTGGTTTCACGATCCCGATCTCGCCGGACACGATGGTCGTGCCAAAGACGGTGCCAAGCTCGGGGTGGACCTTTTTACCTTCGGGCCATGTTTCGGCGGACCAATTGGTGATCGCATGGATCGCAACCCCCTTGGCCTGCAGGGCGGCCAGAATATCCCATGTGCCCTGAATTTTATCGGTCACCGTGCGGGTATAACGGTCCACATATTCCGCCAATAGCGCGGCGTCCTTGGGATCAACGATGTCCTTGGCGGCATCGCCAAAACGCGCACCGGCGTCACAGGCAAAGTTGATCTTGTCAAAACCGACCCGCTCGATGAACGCGCGGGTTTCGGCCGCGCCCAGATCATCGATCCACGCGTTCTGGGGCTGCCAATCGACAAGAACCCCGCCGATGTCGAAAACGACTGTATCTACGGTCATTCTGCGGCCTCCATCTGGGCGTCGGCACCCGCGTCACGGCGCAGTTTGCGGATCAGTTCCAGCTCGGATTGGAAGTCGACGTAATGCGGCAATTTGATATGCTCAAGGAAGCCCGTCGCCTGAATGTTATCCGCATGATAAAGAACAAACTCAGCGTCCTGCGCGGGCGCTCCTTCGTTATCTTCGCCCAGTTCTTCCCACCGCAACGCACGATCCACAAGCGCCATGGAAATCGCTTTGCGTTCGGTCTGGCCAAACACCAAACCGTATCCGCGCGTGAACTGGGGTGGCTCGGTTTTTGAACCGGTGAATTGGTTCACGGTTTCGCATTCGGTCAGGGTGACCTCGCCGATTTCAATGGCAAAACCCAGCTCAGGGATGTCCATTTCGACGGGCACGGCACCGATGCGCAGCTCACCAACGAACGCGTGGTTGCGCCCGTATCCGCGTTGCGTCGAATAGGCCATGCCAAGCGTGAAGCCCTCATCCGACCGCGTCAACGCCTGAAGGCGCAGCGCCCGTTCGGCGGGCATCGCCAGCGGTTCACGGGTCAGATCGGGCGGGGTTCTGTCGTCGCGTGGCTCTTCTTGGATCAAACCTTCGCGGTTCAAAAACTCCGCAACATGGGGCACGTCAACCGGTGTGGTTTCGCGGGTTCGCGCGGTTGGGGTTTCGCCATTCGCCGCCAATTGGAAATCCAACAAACGGTGCGTGTAGTCAAACGTTGGCCCCAAAATCTGCCCACCTGGCAGGTCCTTGAACGTCGCGGAAATCCGTCGATCACAGGCCATGCGCCCCGTATCAACCGGTGCCGACGCGCCAAACCGTGGAAGGGTCGTGCGATAGGCGCGGATCAAAAAGATCGCCTCGATCAGATCGCCACGGGATTGTTTGATCGCCAGCGCCGCAAGGTCAGGATCATAAAGCGAGCCCTCGGCCATCACACGATTTACAGCAAGCGCGAGCTGTTCGCGGATCTGCGCGATGGACAATTCGTCGATGCTCGTGTCGCCACGGCGTTCTTCGGCCAGCCATGCGTGGGCGTTTTCAATCGCCTGCTCGCCGCCTTTTACTGCTACATACATCAGCGCACCTCGGTGGAACGTGGCAGGCCCGCAATGCGGTCGCCACTGGTAAACATGAAATCAAGACCCAGCGGGAAATGCCCGTGGTTGTCCTGAAACGCCGCCGTTTCCGGCAAGGAAAGCGTGGCGGTGGTTTTGATCCCTGGTCCCGAAAGGGTCGCGCCCTCGGGCGTCAAATCATCCATCTCAACGATCAAGGTCGCGGAACGGTCGGGATATTCGGACGTGCCAATCGGGTATTGCGACAGCGGTCCAAGCGCGGCCCAGTCACCAACGGCAAACATACAATGGGACGGACCCGTCAAGGGCGCGCCGGTGTGGAACGCCACCCATTTGCGCACGGCGTCACAGTCCAAATCCCCCGCCAGATAAAGCGGCGTGTCCGTGTCACACAGCGTCAAGATCACAGCGCCAGCGGCGGGCGACATAGGCACGGGCGGCGTGGCGCCCGTGATGGTTTCGATATTCCCGGGGCGGGCGGTGGCTTCCATCACCCCACGAAAGGCGGCGGCGGATTGAACGGCGGGATTGGTGAACCCGCCAGAAAGGGTCTCGGCCTGCATCAGTCTTCTCCTCGGACCATGGTAAAGAAATCGACCTTGGTCGCGGCGGCCTTGCCGGCACGGGCGGCACGACGGTCGGCCTGTTCTTGGGCCAATACATCAAGAACCTGAACCTGAAGGGTCGCGGCGTTTTCGGTCTGCATCAACGCATCCATCATCGCGACGGCCTCGGCATCATCCTTGTTCCGCCCTTGGATATAGGCGTGACCGACCTCGCCCGTGGCAAGCGTCAACGCACAGCGTGTCACTGTCATTTCCCCAAGGTTAAACGGCGCGCCGGTCGCGCCCGCACGGCCTTGGACCATGGTGCTTCCGATTTCGGGGACGCGCAGCCATGTGAAATCGGGGCGCGTCATCGCCCCATCCAACAGAGCGCCAACACGTCCGGTTTTCGCCTTGGCCATCAGACCCAGCCACGCCTTGCGTGGCATATTTTCGTCAAGTGCATCTTTCATCTCGACAACTTTCTTGATTACTATACAACTATACACATCATACCAGAGCCGACCGATTCAGACAGAAAAGATTTGTGAATATTGCGTGACACCCAGAAAACCCCGATTTGGAAAGCCATCGCAGATGCGCTTCGATCCGACATTGCCGAAGGGCGCTATGTTGCCGGTGATAAACTCCCAACTGAGGCGGCCTTGGCAGAGCGGTTCGGCGTCAATCGCCACACCGTGCGCCATGGGATTTCAGCGCTTGTCGACGAGGGGCTGGTGCGGACGCGGCGCGGCGCGGGGGCCTTTGTTGCGGCGACGCCTGCGGATTATCCCATCGGGAAACGGGTGCGGTTCCACGACAATCTAATCGCCGCCGGACGGACGCCTGAAAAGCGGGTTCTGCACGTCGAGGAACGCATGGCGACGACGGGCGAGGCAGAGGCGCTTGGGATCAACGCGGGCGATATGGTCTGTGTCTATCACGGGCTTTCGCTGGCGGATGGGCAACCGATTGCCCTGTTTGAGAGCCTGTTTCCCCTGCCTCGCCTCACTGGCATCACCGAAACCCTCGCGGATATCAGCAGTGTAACCGAAGCCCTTGCCGCCGTTGGCGTCACTGATTTCACCCGCGCCTCAACCCGTGTGACGGCGGTGCGGGCCACGGCGACACAGGCACTTCATCTTATGATCGCCGAAGGCGATCCGGTTTTGCGGTCATCATCCGTCAATATCGATGGCGACGGCACGCCCGTGGAATACGGGCGCACATGGTTCGCGGGGGATCGTGTGACCCTGACCGTCGACGGCTAGGCTCCGTCGCTAGCCGTTGTATTTTTCCAAAAATGCCTCGGCGCGCATTTTGCGAAAATCATCAAGCGCGGCGCGCAGGTCATCATGGGGCCAATCCCACCACGCAAGCGCGATCAACCGATCCGCAATCGCGCGGGGTTGCCGTTCGCGCAACGGTTTCGCAGGCGTCCCCGCCACGATGGTATAGGGATCGACGTCCTTGGTCACCACGGCACCGGCGGCGACAACCGCGCCATGACCCAAACTCACCTCGGGTTTGACCATCGCGCCCGCGCCGATCCATGTGTCGTGACCAATCGTGGCCATACGGGATTTGCGATGGGCAAAGAACCCCGCGTCCCGTTCCGTATCATCCCAGTAGTCATCCGAGCGATAGAGGAAATGATGACACGACGCCGTATCAAGCGGATGGTCCGTCGCGCCGATACGGGTAAAGGCGGCGATGTTCGCGAATTTGCCAATGGTCGCATTCGCGATATCCGCGAACCGATCACAATAGGAATAATCGCCAAAAGAGGCATTGTTCACGCGGCTCCCCTGTCCGATTTCAACATAGGCCCCAAAGGTGGTGCCGGTGATGCTGCAATCGGGGTGAATGAACGGGGCGTCGGGGGTCAAACGTGGCATGATTATCCTTTCTTTCCGATCAACCGGCCGCGCAGCCAGCCCGAGAACCAATCGATAAACATCACCATAACGATGATGAGGACGATGTAATATCCAACCTCTTCCCAGTCCTTCTGGGTCTGGATCGCTTGGGTCAACATCAGACCAATGCCACCGCCGGTGATCGCCCCAATGATTGTGGCGGAACGTGTGTTCGATTCAAGGAAATATAGGATCTGCGCCAGCAACACCGGCACCACCTGTGGGATCACGCCAAACCGATAGCGTTGAAGCGGCTTGGCACCGGTTGAGGCGACGCCCTCGATCTGTTTGCTGTCGACGTTTTCGAGTGCTTCGGAAAAGATCTTACCGAACGTCCCCGTGTCCGTGACCAAAATCGCCAGCGCGCCGGTCAACGGGCCAGGCCCAAAGGCGCGGGACAACACGACCGTCCAGATTAACGCATCCACCCCGCGGACAAAATCGAACAAACGGCGCGTCGCGGCCCGAATGACCATGAACGGGCTGAACCGTTTTGCCGCCAAGAACGCCAGCGGCAAGGCAATCATCGCCGCCCCCATCGTCCCAAGAAACGCCATCAGGATCGTTTCGCCAATCGCCCATGCGATGTCTTTGTGACGCCACATCGGGTTGTTCCACCAATCGGAGACGGCTCCCGCGATGTTAGAGCGATCCGCGTCGATCTGTGGGCCGAACAGGATTTTGCCAATGCCAACACCGTAATAGGGGCTTTCGAGCGTGAACCAGAACAGTTCCCATCCGGCGAAATAATTGAACACTTCGGTCTTGGTGCCGGTCATGGTCACGCGGCCCCCGTCGGTGGTCACGGTCACACGACGATCCGACGCATTGATCCAATCGGGGATGTCATCCCCAAGGTTGGTGGTCACAATGCGCCCTTCGGCCTGTGCGGTGATGGTGCCAAAATTCGGCACGACGATCTCGGTTCGGTTCTCGGACAACAGACGCACGATGTGCCCATCACCCAGATCGATCTCGATGATATCTGTGCCGCTGACCCAAGCAGGGCGCTCGCCCTCGGGGTATTCACCTTTGCGTTCGCCCTCAAAGGCATAGGTCATTTCGCCGGTGCGGTTCGTCCGTGTGACGTGAACCTTGTGGGACCAACTGTCCGAGGCCAGCGTGATCGCCTTATCCAGATCGGCACGTTGGGCCAGACCCGCGATATCGAAGGCAAAAAAGATATAGGTAAAATAGGCCAAGACAATCGCAGGAAGGCCAAAAGCCATCAACCGTTTGCGTTGAATAAGGGTCTCGGCGCTGGATTTTACGGCGGAAATATCGACAGTGGTCATTGGCCCTGCCCCTCGGTTAGGCGATTACGGAAACGGCTTGAGAGTTGGTCAAAGAACACAATCGTGCCGAACAACAGGATGAAAATGGCGGCGGCTTCGCCGAAACGACCGGGGCCCCATGCCATGGAATTTCTGAGCTCATAGCCAAGGCCGCCGGCCCCAACAAAGCCCAAAATCGCAGAGGCACGAATGTTGATTTCAAAGCGCAGCAGGGTGTAGCTCACATAGTTCGGCGCGATCTGCGGCAGCACCGCAAGCGTCATCCGTTGCGCCCATGTGGCACCGGTTGATGTCAGACCCTCGATGGGTTTGAGGTCGGCGTTTTCGGCAACCTCGGAAAACATTTTCCCAAGCGCGCCGGCGGTGTGAATGGCAATCGCGATCATCGCGGGCACAGGGCCACCGCCCAAAACAAAGATCAGAACAAGCGCAATCACGATCTCGGGGATCGCGCGCATAATGTCGGAACAACGACGAAACACAGGAATAAGACGTGGCCATTTGGCCAAGCCGCGAGTGCTTAGCAGCGACAGAAGCAAGCCGATCATCGCGCCGATAATGGTCGAAACCGCCGCGATGTTGATGGTTTCGATAAGGGACGGGAAATATTTCCACATCAACCCCGGAAGGGATGCGCGTCTTTCCCACGCCTCGGACAGAACCTCGGCGGGGTAATCCCCAACCTGATGCAAGCCATCCCAGAACCCGCCGGCGTTTCGATCGTCGGCAACGTTAAACCCCGACACCATCAGCAAAACAAAGACAAGCAGAGCAAGCCCGCTATAGAGACGTCGTTTTTGGACTTGCGCCACATAGGTGTCGCGAATTGTCCCCACATCCGGTGCAGATGTGCCGTCGAGATATGCCATGAAGTATTCCCCAAAACGTCCGATGGCGACCAACACGGCCGCCATCTGGTTAGTCACGTTAGATTAGCCGCCGATCTTGGATTTGCGGGCTTCTACGATGGATTCATATGTCGCGTGCGTCACTGGCTGGAAGCCAAGCGTGTCGCCGGATGCAACGCCATATGCGCATTCTGGGTCTGCTTCGTATAGACCGTCCACAAGGTCAGTCATGGTTGCCTTTACATCAGCAGGAAGCGCAGAACGTAGAACGATTGGACCTTCTGGGATCACTTTGGATTTCCAGATTTGAACAAGATCGTTCATGTCCACAAGACCGGCGTCAACCGCTTTGCGAAGCGCACCAGAGTTGTAACCGTCGATCCATTCGCCTTGGCCATCCGCCCACGTCACACCACCGTCGATGTCGCCGTTGTTAACCGCAACGATTGTTTGCTCGTGGCCACCGGTGAATTTAACTTCGCCGAAATACACGCCGGATTCCATTGTGATGCCGTCTTTGTACTGAGGGATCTCGATGGATGGGATCAGGTAACCGGATGTCGAGTTTGGATCACCAAAGCCGAACTGTTTGCCTTCCATATCGTCGAGGGATGTGATGCCGCTGTCTGCGCGCGCGAAACCGATAGAGTGGTAGCCAACAGAGCCGTCAACGTTCACTTTGATCAACACTGGCTCAACCGCGTCGGCGTCCTGAAGGTATGTGCCTGCATATGCAGATGCGCCCAACCAAGCCATATCGATTGTGCCGCCCAATAGGCCCTGGATCACACCGTTATAGTCGGCTGGGGCGAACAATTTTGTTTCAACACCAAGCGCTTCGGTCGTGTAGTCCTGAAGGCAAGAGTAAGAGTTCATGCGGTCTTGTGCGTTTTCGCCGCCCAAGATGCCGATGCGGAATTCTGTGATTGCGTCGTCCGCGAATGCAGGCGTTACAAGAGCAGTGGTTGCCAATACGGCAGCAAGAAGAGTTTTCATCGTTGTCTCCATGGATGAAAGAAAGCGCCACGTGGCGCGGTTGGCTGGCTCAAACGTAGGCGTTTGCCGGAGTGGTCGGTTTGTCCAGTGTTTCGATTTCGGTGGATGTGGCGGCCTCGGAGAAATCCGCGCCTGCCCCGTAGATGTCGCGGGCGACACCGGTGGTAAGCTGTTCTGGCGTGCCGTCGAATACGATCCGCCCGTCGCGCATTCCGATCACACGGTCACAATACCGACGCGCGGTATCAAGCGTGTGAAGGTTGGCGATAACCGTGCGGCCGTCTTCTTCGTGGATATCCCTAAGCGACTGCATCACGACCTGCGCGTTCATTGGGTCAAGGGATGCAATGGGCTCATCCGCAAGAATGATCGCGGGGTCCTGCATCAAACCGCGCGCAATGGCGACCCGTTGCTGTTGACCACCCGAAAGGGCCTCGGCGCGTTTTGGAGCCTGTTCGGCGATGCCGAGACGGTCGAGAATGTCGATGGCCTTATGAATGTCCGATGTTGGATAAAGGTTAAACATCGTCGCAAGGGTAGAGCGGCGGTTCAACGTTCCATGCAGCACGTTCGACACCACGTCCATACGCGGCACAAGGTTGAACTGTTGAAAGATCATCGCACAACGGGATTGCCAATGACGACGGGCCGCGCCACGCACATGTGTCACGTCTTCGCCTTCGAAAACAATCGACCCTTCGGTCGCGTCATTCAGACGATTTACCATGCGAAGCAGGGTCGATTTACCCGCGCCAGATCGGCCAATAATGCCAATCATCGCTGGCTTGTCCACATGGATATTTGCGGCATCCACGGCGATATTTTCGCCGAACCGCTTGGTTAGGTTCTCGATGGTCAGCATGTCATCCCTCGCTGCTTTGAAGGAGATGCTAGGGCCAATCGTTAATGTTTTGGTGACGGTTTCAATTCAGATTTGCGACAGGTTCACAAAGAATTCATGACAGCGGGGCGCATCACCACAAAGTGTCGCTGCTCCCTCTATTGTAACCGAACTTTAATTCCTATAATAATACTCAGGATAAAAGAACCCCTCCGAATCCAAAGGTCCCGCCGACATGATGCTTGCCCGTCTGCCACACCCCGAGACGCCGCGCGCCGCACCCGATGTGACGCCTGCGCAAATGGCATTCATCAACCACATTCGTTTCGTCAAAATGGCCTGTCGCACCAAACCGCAAACTCATCTGTTTGAGGCCTGCGCCCTATTGCATGTCGAAGGCACCAAATCCAAAGAAGCCCATTCCGACGCGCTGGTGCGTTGCCTCCCCGAGGCGCTTGGAACACCTGTTCGTTTACACGCGCCCCGCGTGACGGAAATGAGCTTTGACGAAAACTGGCTGCTGCGTCTGGCCTCGGCGATTGCCCATGACGATGACGCAAGCATCGGGTTCCTTTTGCGGTCCCGCGTGGCCCCCGAACATCGCCGTTTGGTGCGGTTTCTGGTTGGTCGGATTTCTGAGTGTTTCTCTCTAGTTTAGAATTATTCTAAAAACTTCTTGCGTTATCAAATTTCAGTCTTACATTAGGGTCAACGCCAGCCAGCCCAATGCAAGCCAGCCCATTTGATCAAATCCTATGACGGAGATTGCAATGACCCAGACCGCTATGGCCCTGTCCACAGACGCCCGCACCCAAATCGCAGAAGCCCTGAACCAAGCGGTTGCCGAAACCGCCGTGACGACCATGCTTGCGCAGAATTTTCACTGGAACGTAAAAGGCATGGCCTTTGGTCCGCTGCATGATCTGTTCCAGAAAATGTACGAAGACCACTTTGTCGCCCAAGATGATCTGGCCGAACGTATCCGCGCGATTGACGCCCATGCAGAAGGTACGCTTGCCGGTATGATCAAACGCTCGAAGGTTGCGGAAAACGACGGTCACGCCACCGACAAAGAGATGATCAAGATGATGCTTGTGGCGCAAGAAACCCTTGCGGAAACCATCGCCGGTGCCGGCGAAGTGGCCGCGTCCCATGGCGACACATTGACCGAGGATCTCTGCATCGCGCGCGGTCAAACCCACGAGAAATTCGCGTGGTTCCTTCGCTCGCACCTCGCGTAAATCGCGACCTCGAAGACTGACACAAGGCCAAGCAACCCCTAGGGTTTTTGCTTGGCCTTTTTCTTTGCGCATTTCTTGTCATACTGCGGCGCCCAATGGGTGTATTTGCCCATGACCTCTTGTTGCGCCTGCAACATCTCGACAAAGGCCGCGCGGTATTTCTCTTTCTTCAACTTCTTGAACATCGACTTTTGCGTCTTGGTCATGGAACAGCCGATACAGTGCCCCTCGCGTTTGAATTTACACACATCGATGCAGGGGCTTGGGGTTTTTCTCATCTTGGGTCGTCTCATGGGTTGTTTCGGAGCCCGATCAAAGATCACGTCTATCATCTCGGTGCTGATGCGGCCGGCCTTGGCGCTACAGGGGTTTGGCGCATCGTCAAGGAAATGCGCCACGACCCGTTCCACAAACGGTTGATGGACGTGGGGCGGATCGGGCAGATCGATCACAGTGTCGGTGCCGTCGATGGAAACGGTAATCTGCGAGGGGCGAAAGAACCCCATCCGTGCGGTGCCACGCGACCCATGCAGGATCACCTGTTCCTCGTCCTCGGCGGCGGCATAACAACACAGGCCCGTCACCGCCACCCCGTCGAAATCTGCGACAAAACTTACAAGGTCCTCGGCCTCTTGGGCCTTGGATTGGTTTCTACACAGCCCCGAAATCATCGCGGGCCGATCAAAGACATAGGTCAACCAATCGAGCGTGTGGGACTGCATGTCGACAAAGCTCCCTCCGCCACCAACGGTTGGGTCGGTTTTCCACGTCTGCGCCGAGACATCATCGCCCCGTTTGAATTGGCGGATTTCGATCAACCGAATGTCGCCGATTTCACCGGTGTCGATGATCTGTTTGAACCGTTCGAACCGTGGCAAGGCCCGACGGTAATAGGCCACACAAAGCCGCCCACCCGTTTCCGCAATGGCCGCATCGATCAGATCACATTCCGCCGCATTCAACGCGATAGGTTTTTCAAGGAACACATCCTTACCGGCCCGAAGCGCGCGCACGGCATATTCGGCATGGGAATTGGGCGGGGTCGCCACATAGATCGCGTTGATATCAGGATCAGCGAGCGGCTCATCGACGCTATCGGTCGAGCGTGGCACGCCGTGACGTTTCGCATAATCCGCCGCCTTGGCCCCATCGCGGCGCATCACCGTGATCAACTCGGAGCGGGCGACATTCTGCAAGGCAGGTCCGCTTTTGACTTCGGTCACATCGCCACAGCCCAAAATGCCCCAGCGTACAGTCGTCTTCGGTGTCATTGTCGTGTCCCTCAAGGTTTCGCCGACTGTAGCCACGCCAGAAAAATGCACAAGCAGTGAGGGGGATGGCCGCCCCACTGGGGCGACCACGTTGTATTACTTCAACGCCGCGTCGGTGATGACATGTGTCCAGGCCCCCTCGGGCGCGGCCGAGATCACGGGATCAGAACCGCCAGACAATAGCGTCGCAACCGTGCGTTCGTAATCGCCCACATCAAGTGCGCCGTTTGAACCAGCAGTCAGTTTCGCGATCTCACCCATCATGCGGATTTGCGCGGCCTCGGTCTGGGCACCGGTTTCGTCATTATCGAGAACGATACCTGCGGCCTCTTCTGGGTTGGCCTCGGCGTATTTCCAGCCCTCCATCGACGCGCGCACAAAGCGCACCATTTTGTCGACAAACGCCGGATCGGCAAGGTTATCCTCAAGAACGTAGATACCATCCTCAAGCGTCGCGACGCCCTGTTCTTCGTATTTGAACGTCACCAATTCGTCAGGGGACACGCCCGCATCGATCACCTGACCGTATTCGTTATAGGTCATCGTGGAAATACAATCCGCCTCGCGGTTCAACAATGGATCAACGTTGAAACCCTGTTTCAACACGGTCACGCCATCGTCGCCACCCTCGGTCGGAATGCCGACTTGGCTCATCCAGCTGAGGAACGGGTATTCATTGCCAAAGAACCAAACGCCAATGGTCTTGCCGCGGAAATCCTCGACGGATGTGATGCCGGTGTCCTTCCAACAGGTCAGCATAAGACCGGACGTTTTGAACGGCTGGGCGATATTCACCACAGGAAGCCCCTTTTCACGGGCGGCCAAGGCGGATGGCATCCAGTTCAGCATCGCATCGGCGCCACCGCCGGCCAAAACCTGTGGCGGGGCAATGTCGGGACCGCCGGACAGAACGGTCACGTCCAAATCCTCGGCCTCGTAGAACCCTTTGTCGAGGGCGACATAGTAACCCGCGAATTGGGCCTGCGTGACCCATTGCAATTGAAGTGTGACCTCATCAGCAGCAGAAGCCATTGACCCAGAAATTCCAGCCGTAAGCGCGGCAGCAGTCATTAGTTTTTTCATCTTTCAGACCTCCAAGTCCGTTGGTGTGTTGCGTCTATTTCCTAGACGTCAGCGTTGCGACGGGTGCCAAAACGTCACCCCCCGTTCAAGTAATGTGACAAGCCCATAGAACCCCGACCCCGCCAAGGCGGCGATCACGATTTCGGCCCAGACCATATCAAGGGCCAGTTGGCCAAAGCTTGTTGAAATGCGGAACCCCATCCCGACGGTTGGGGAGCCAAAGAATTCGGCGACAATCGCGCCAATCAACGCAAGCGTCGTCGCGATTTTGAGACCGTTGAACATAAACGGCATCGTCGCCGGCAGACGCAGTTTGATCAGCGTCGTCCAGTACCCCGCGCCATATGTACGCATCAAATCGCGCTGCATCTTGGTGGTGTCGCGCAATCCGGCAACCGTGTTCACAAGGATCGGAAAGAACACCATGACGGCGACAACGGCGGCCTTGGATTCCCAATCGCTTCCGAACCATTTCACAAAAATCGGGGCGATGCCGACAATCGGCAGGGCGGCCATAAAGCTTCCGACTGGGATCACGCCACGGGTCAGGAATTCGGACCGATCCGCAAGGATCGCGACGGCGAACGCGGCAAGCCCGCCGATGAGATAACCCGACAACGCGCCCTTGATGATGGTCTGGTGAAAATCCGCCCAAAGACGCGGCCCCTCGCCCGCCATGCGCGCGATGATATCGGTGGGGCGCGGCAGAAACACAGGGTTCACATTGAACCCAATCACGAACATCTCCCACATCACAATGATCGTCGCGCCAAAGATCAGCGGGATTAGGATCTGCATAAGACGTTCGTCCGAGCGCGGCCCATTGGCCAAACGCACATTCAACATCCACCCTGCCGCCCATGCGACACATCCAAGGATCACATACATCATGCCGACATCATCCCCATTTTCCGAAGCGCCCCGCGTTCGATCAACGCGATGATCCCCACCAACGCGGCGGCGGTGATTGCGGCGGCAAAGAGCGCGGCCCATGACAGGATCGGCTGGCCGTATTGATCGCCCACCAACATGCGCGCGCCGAAACCGGCCTTGGCCCCTGTGGGCAGTTCGGCGACGATGGTCCCGATCAAGGACGCGGAAATTCCGATTTTGAGAGAGGCAAACAGATAGGGCGCCGAGGACGGCAAGCGCAATTTCCAGAACCCTTGTGACGCACCCGCATTATAGGTGCGCAACAGATCAAGCTGCATATGATCGGGGCTGCGCAGCCCTTTGACCATGCCGACGACGACAGGAAAAAACGACAGATAGGCCGCGATCAAGGCCTTGGGCAGGACACCCTGAATGCCTGCGGCGCCCAAAACAACGATGATCATCGGCGCAAGCGCAAGGATCGGGATCGTTTGGCTTACGATGGCCCAGGGCATCACCGATTTATCCATCACGCGGCTGTAGACAATCCCAACCGCCAGCATAATCCCAAGGCCCGTGCCAATCGCAAACCCAAGCAATGTCGGCGCAAGGGTGACCCAACCGTGATAAACGAGGCTTCGTTTTGAGGTGATCTTTTGGTCGATGATCGACGCAAAAAGTTCGCCGCCAACCTGATGGGGCGACGGTAAATTGGGTCGCGTATTCACATAGGTCAGCGGGATCAGATGCGGGTTTTGCACGACCAAGGAAATGCCCGATACGTTGCGCCGCGCAATCGGCGTGTCGGGGGTAACGGCGATCCCGTCGCGTTGGGCCTGATCCGCCGTCAGGTGTATGTTCATCGGCACAACGGCGATCACCCAGACGGCCATGATGACCGAGATCACCGTCAATATTGGCAGGATCGATCTATACATCCCCATGCCCCGCGCGCAGACCATCGCGGACGCGATTGGCGATGTCGATGAATTCGGCGCTGTCACGAATGGACAGGGGACGTTCCTCTGGAAGCGGGCTTTCGATGACGTCGGTGATGCGTCCGGGGCGCGGGCTCATCACGACGATCTTGGTCGACAGGTACACCGCCTCGGGGATGGAATGGGTGACAAAACCGACGGTCTTTTCGGTGCGCGCCCAGAGCTGCAACAGCTGTTCGTTGAGATGGTCGCGCACGATTTCATCAAGCGCACCAAACGGTTCGTCCATCAACAGAATATCCGCGTCAAACGCAA
This sequence comes from uncultured Halocynthiibacter sp., assembly GCA_947503035.1. Classification (GTDB taxonomy): domain Bacteria; phylum Pseudomonadota; class Alphaproteobacteria; order Rhodobacterales; family Rhodobacteraceae; genus CANNCD01. The sequence goes on along the minus strand of CANNCD010000003.1, from coordinate 37,899 downwards.
GGGCGCGCGCAATGCTGGCCCGTTGCTGCATGCCCCCGGACAATTGCCACGGGTATTTTTTGTCAAAACCCGACAGATCAACCAGATCAAGCACTCGTTTCACACGCTCGGCCATTTCGTCCTTGGAGAACCCCATGATCTCAAGCGGCAGGCGAATATTGCCGCCAATGGTGCGCCACGGATAAAGCCCCGCCGCCTGAAACACATAGCCATATGCGCGGGCGCGGCGCGCCTCGTCGGGGGTCATGCCGTTCACGAAAATCTCGCCGGAGCTCGGCGTTTCAAGTCCGGCGATACAGCGTAAAAACGTGGTCTTGCCACAGCCGGACGGGCCGATAAAGCTCACGAAGTCGCCCTTGTCGATGGACAGGTTCACCCCCGACAGCGCATGAACCGGCCCGTCGTTGGTTTCAAACGTGAGATTAAGATCGTTCGCCTTGATGACCGTCACGTTAGACACCTGTCGCCGGAATGCCGCTTCTTTCAACGGGGCGCGGCGCAGTGAGTTCCTTCCACGACGACAGGGCCTTGTTTACGGGCGTGTTGCCGGCGCGTTTGACGAATTTTCCGTGGCCCTCTTGGGTGCGGATTTCGCCGTCGAGCACGGCAACATGCCCACGTGAAAGGGTGAACCTTGGGAGGCCTTTCACGCGTTGTCCTTCGAATACGTTGTAATCAATCGCCGACTGTTGGGTCGCGGCGGTGATGGTCTTTTCCTTGTTCGGGTCCAGCACCACGATGTCCGCATCGGCGCCAACGGCAATCGCGCCCTTTTGCGGATAGCAGTTCAGAATTTTCGCGATATTTGTCGACGTCACCGCGACAAATTCATTTGGCGTCAAACGTCCCGTTTCCACCCCATGAGTCCAAAGCATCGGCAAGCGATCCTCAAGCCCGCCAGTTCCGTTCGGGATTTTCGTGAAATCGCCCACGCCGTATCGTTTCTGTTCCGACGTAAACGCACAGTGGTCGGTCGCCACGACGGACAAGGACCCAGATTGCAGACCGGCCCAGAGGCTGTCTTGGTGATGTTTATTGCGGAAGGGCGGCGACATCACGCGGCGCGCGGCATGGTCCCAATCGGGGTTGAAATATTCGCTTTCGTCCAAGGTCAGGTGCTGGATCAGCGGTTCGCCCCAGACGCGTTTGCCCTGTTGGCGGGCACGGCGGATCGCCTCGTGGGAATCTTCGCAGGACGTGTGCACCACGTACAACGGAACCCCCGCCATATCGGCAATCATAATCGCGCGGTTTGTGGCCTCGCCCTCAACCTGCGGGGGGCGGGAATAGGCGTGCGCCTCGGGGCCGGTGTTGCCCTCGGCCAGCAGTTTCGCAGACAGTTCCGCCACCACATCGCCGTTCTCGGCGTGGACCATCGCGATGCCGCCCAGTTCGGACAAACGGTTGAACGACGCATAGAGTTCGTCGTCATTCACCATCAACGCGCCCTTATAGGCGAGGAAGTGTTTGAACGTGTTGATACCGCGATCCTTGATCACGGATTCCATTTCGTCGAACACCTGTTCGCCCCACCACGTCACCGCCATATGAAAGGAGTAATCACAGTTGGCGCGGGTCGATTTATTGTCCCACATCTTGAGCGCATCATGAAGCCCCTGCCCCGGACTTGGCAAGGCAAAGTCGATAACCATGGTTGTGCCACCGGCAAGGGCGGCACGGGTACCGCTCTCGAAATCATCGGCGGAATAGGTGCCCATAAACGGCATTTCCAAATGCGTATGCGGGTCGATCCCACCGGGCATGACGTAACATCCGGTCGCATCGAGCTGTTCATCGCCGGAGAGGTTTTCGCCGATTTCGATAATCTTGCCGTGGTCGATCAACACATCCGCCTTATAGGTCAGATCGTGGGTGACGATGGTGCCGTTTTTGATTACTTTTGTCATAGTTTGTCCTGCCTTATATTGGGTGGGCGGCGACTAGGCCGTGATCTCGGCTGTCTCCAAAACGGCATGAAGCAACACATCGGTGCCCGCCGCGGCCCATTCGGGCGAAATTTCTTCTGCTTCGTTGTGGCTAAGACCATCGACGCAGGGGCACATGACCATCGCGGTCGGCGCCACGCGGTTGATCCAGCAGGCGTCATGCCCCGCGCCGGAAATCAGATCCATGTGGGAATAGCCAAGCCGCTGCGCCGCCGCGCGTACCGCCGACACACATGTGTCGTCAAAGGCAACGGGGTCAAATCCGCCGACTTTGTCAAAGCTGATCTCCATGCCCATACGGTCACAAATCGCGGTGGCTTCTTTGTGCAAGCGCGCCTCCATGTCTTGGATAACGGCCAAGTCTGGCGAGCGGAAATCGACGGTAAACACCACCTTGCCGGGGATCACATTGCGCGAATTTGGAAAGACATCGATATGCCCCGCCGCGCCCACCGCGTGGGGGGCATGGGACATCGCGATTTCATCGACCTTGGCCAAGACATAGGACATCGCCAGCCCCGCATTTTTGCGCATCGGCATCGGGGTTGATCCGGTGTGCGCGTCCTTACCGGTGATGGTGATTTCGGTCCACGATAGACCCTGACCATGGGTTACGACGCCAATCTGTTTGTCCTCGGCCTCGAGGATCGGACCCTGTTCGATGTGCAGTTCAAAGAAGGCATGCATTTTGCGCGCGCCGACCTCTTCTTCGCCGCGCCATCCGATCCGGTTAAGTTCCGCGCCGAACGTCTTTCCCTCGGCATCGGTGCGGTCATAGGCCCAGTCTTGGGTGTGAAGCCCCGCGAATACACCGGACGACAACATCGCAGGGGCGAAACGCGTGCCCTCTTCGTTGGTCCAGTTGGTGACGACAATCGGGTGTTTGGTTTTGATATCAAGGTCATTCATCGTGCGGATCAATTCGAGCCCCGCAAGAACCCCCAAAACGCCATCGTATTTGCCGCCAGTCGGCTGGGTATCAAGGTGCGATCCTACATAGACCGGAAGCGCATCGGGGTCCGTCCCCGCACGTGTCGCAAACATGTTGCCCATCTGGTCAACGCCCATGGAACAGCCCGCATCATCACACCATTTCGCAAAAAGATGACGCCCTTCGCCATCGTCATCCGTCAGGGTCTGGCGATTGTTGCCGCCGGCCACCCCTGGTCCGATCTTGGCCATATCCATCAGGCTGTCCCAAAGACGTTCGCTGTTGATTTTGAGGTTTTCACCAATCGCAGCCATTTGCGGCCCCCTCTTTCACCACCGCGTCGGTGGCGTATTTTTATCAAACGATTAAAAAATCGTAACTCTGGTCAACTTTAAGTCAAGATCTGGGCGGTCGTTCTGACCACCGCCCAAACCAAACGCCCAGATCTTGGGCATAAATGCGAGACCCCGAAGGGCCCCGCGACCCAGGAAGGGTTACTCGGCGGGGACCGCGCTCGGATTATTCGGATGCGTTGTCCAGTTCGCATACTCCGACGACACGGTTTTCCCAGTGCGTGGGTCTACCGTTCCCGCTTCTTGTTCGACCATCGTGATACAGCCCTCGATCGGGCAGACCTCGACACACAGGTTACAGGCGACGCATTCGTCGTCTTTGACCGTAAACACCCGGTCTTCGGACATATCGATCGCCTGATGCGATGTGTCCTCGCAGGCGGCATAACAGCGACCACAGCTGATGCAGTCCTCCTGCGAAATCGATGCCTTAGAGACATAGTTCAGATCAAGATACTGCCAATCCGTGGTGTTCGGCACGGCCGCGCCCATGAAGTCTTGGATCGAGGTGTGGCCCTTTTGGTCCATCCAGTCGGACAGGCCGCTGATCATTTCCTGAACCACCTTGAACCCATAGGTCATCGCGGCGGTACAAACCTGTACGTTGCCACAGCCCAGCGTGATAAATTCCGCCGCATCGCGCCATGTGGTGACACCACCAATGCCCGAAATCGGCAGACCCGCCGTGGCCGGTGCGCGCGCGATTTCAGACACCATCGACATGGCAATCGGTTTCACCGCAGGGCCGCAATATCCGCCATGGGTGCCTTTGCCGCCAACGGATGGTTCTGGGCTCATGCTATCAAGGTCAACGGAAACGATAGAATTGATCGTGTTGATCAACGAAACCGCATCCGCCCCACCCCGTTTTGCCGCCGCCGCAGGTGCGCGGATATCGGTGATATTCGGCGTCAATTTCACGATGACGGGCTTGGAGTAATATTGTTTACACCAACGCGTCACCATTTCGATGTATTCGGGCACCTGCCCCACGGCGGCACCCATGCCCCGTTCGGACATGCCATGCGGACAGCCAAAGTTAAGCTCAATCCCGTCGGCGCCGGTGGCCTCGACCTTGGGCAAAATCGCCTTCCAGGCCTCTTCTTCACAGGGGACCATGATCGACACGATCAGGGCGCGATCCGGATAGTCCTTTTTGACACGGGTGATTTCCTCGAGATTGATCTCAAGCGGGCGATCCGTGATCAGTTCGATGTTGTTCAGACCAAGAACACGACGGTCGGCGCCGTGAATAACCCCATACCGTGGGCCGTTCACATTGACGATGGGCGGACCTTCGGAGCCAAGGGTTTTCCATACCACCCCGCCCCAGCCCGCCTCAAAGGCGCGGCGCACGTTGTATTCTTTGTCGGTGGGCGGCGCAGAGGCCAGCCAAAATGGATTGGGGCTTTTGATGCCCAAGAAGTCAGTGGTCAAATCGGCCATGTTACGCGCCCCCCATCAATGTTGCATGAATATCCATCGCGGCATCGCGCCCTTCGGCCACCGCAGTCACCGTCAGGTCATCGCCGCCCGAGGCACAGTCGCCACCGGCCCAAACGCCATCACGGCTTGTTCGGCCCGTATCGCTCACCTCGATCTTACGGCCCGCAATCGCAAGCCCCCCGTCCATGGTGAGCGTTTGCCCAATGGCACAGAACACCTGATCGGCAGGGATTGTCACCATTTCACCGGTCCCAACCAGTTTTCCGTCCGTTTCGGCGGTATATTCAAGCGTGATGTCTGTCGCGGTATCGGTGCCCCCAACCTTGGCGGGTTGCACGTTAAACAACAGTTTTACCCCATGGGACGCGGCAAGATCCTGTTCGTAGCGGCTTGCCCCCATGGCATCGCGCCCACGGCGATAGGCAATGGTCACGTTTTGCGCCCCCAACAGGGACGACTGCACCGCCGCATCAACCGCCGTCATGCCGCCACCGATGACAACAACGTTGCGCCCAATCGGAAGCGTCGCAAGATCAGAGGTCTGGCGCAGGGTTTCAATGAAATCCACCGCGTCACTCACAGCCGCCAGCGCGTCGCCCTCAACGCCAAGCGCGTTTACGCCGCCAAGCCCAACGGCCAGAAACACCGCGTCATTGTCACCGGCAAGCGCATCAAGCGTGATCCCATCCCCAAGCGCCGCATCGGTCACAAGGGTAATGCCGCCAATCGACAACAGCCAGTTGACCTCTTTCGCGGCGAAATCATCGGTGGATTTATAGGCCGCAATCCCGAATTCGTTCAGACCGCCCGCCTTGCTTCGTGCATCATAGAGCGTCACATCATGACCAAGCATCGCCAAACGGTGTGCACAGGACAGACCCGCTGGCCCTGCCCCAACAACGGCAATGGTTTTGCCCGTTGTGTCCGCACGTTCAAACGGATGGATGTCTTTGGCCATCAGGCTGTCGGTCGCGTACCGTTGTAGACGCCCGATTTCAACCGGCTTGCCTTCTGACACCTCGCGCACACAAACCTGTTCGCAAAGATCCTCTGTCGGACAAACCCGCGCGCACATGCCGCCCAGAATGTTCTGTTCCAAGATCGTCTTGGCCGCCGCATCGGGCGTGCCCGTCGCGATCTGACGAATGAACAGCGGAATATCAATATCCGTCGGACAGGCCGTCATACAGGGCGCATCATGGCAAAAGTAGCACCGATCCGCGGCCACCGCGGCTTCGTGTGGATCAAGGGGCGCGTGTAGATCAGCAAAATTCGCATCAAGTTCATCGTTGCTGAGACGCGCAGGCGCAAGGCCTGGGGTCATTTGGCTATTCATGGTCACTCCATCAATGTCGTTGGAGCTAGCCTGACACAGGTTTAAATTTTATCAAACGGTAAAAATATAATTAAATCGAAAATCGACCAACTGATAAAATTCGCCCGAAATTTTGGCAGTTTTACCCGCAAGGGTCGAAATTTTGGGGCCTATGTGCGCGCCAAACGGTTCTCATCATCGATGAGCGTTAACTTTGACGGCGCAGAAGATCCCCAATTCCAAAGCACGAGATTGACGTCGCCCCCCCCTGCCCCCCGCACAAAGCTTGGAACCAACATGCCGTCGAACCCGTCTGCAATACGATCCGCTGCAAAGCCTTGGGTCAGAGATATCCCTGATGAGCGCATTTCGTCCCGCCACGTCGGCGCGGCAAGGTCAATGTTATATGGCGCCATCGCAGCGTGATCGCGGGTGTCAAAGATCGACGCGAATTCCGCGATATAGGATACAATGGTCGTGGGTTGGAGATGGCCGACTTGGTTGGACTCGCGGATCGCGGTGGCCGGCGACAATGCAGTATAGAGCGCCGGCGTGCCCTTGGCGTTGAAACGCCCCCCAAAGCGCGCGGCACCGTCGCCAGACAACGGTTGCTTGGCCCATACCGGATTGATCGCCCGATAGAGCGCGCCATCGAACCTAGGCATATACGCCCGCGTCAACCGCATCGATATAGTCGAGAACCTCATCGGCACGGCCCTCGCGGACCAGAACCATCGCGGTCTGGCCGGAGAACCCAGCGAGCGGCTCACTGCGGTACCACGCATAGGCGATCAGCTCAGAACCAAATCGCGGCGTGACCTTGGTGATCACCTCAACCATCTCGCGCAGACGCTTCTGTGTCTTGTCCGATGCAATCCGGTCTTTGCGTTGAACCGCGTCGCGACCAAGCCCAACGCTGCGCGCAACTTCTTCGCTTGTTGTGCGCAGAACAGATGCGATTTTTTTCGGGGCAAATTGCCCGTGATCAGAAAAGTCGAGAAGGGGCATTGGCGTTATCCTCATAATCTGACGTTAATATGCGTCAAAAGGCGCGCAATGTCAAGTTTCGCCCTAGCTCAGGATTTCGAGCCGAAGATCGTTGCCAAATTCCAGCGCAAGCTCGTGCATCAACCGTTCCGTGAGGTGCATTTTAACGTATTGCGCAACAAATGACCCCTGCGCGCGCAGCTGCACGACACCGCCGGAATATCCGATGAACTCAAGCTTAGCGTACCAAGCCGTATACCGCGAGCGATCCTCGGCCATCAGGCGGGTACAAATTGCTTGCCACTGCGGCGAAGTGGTGGTGATTGGCTCTGCTGTGCCTGCGTGCTCAAACTCAAGCCGAACAACGTTGTCGGTGGGCCTGGGCGTTTTCTCGGCCATCCGTCCTGCGTAATCCGATCCTACTGCCGACCAGTAAGGTTCAGAAAGCCGGTAGATCTGAATATAGTTCAGTCGATAGACAGCAACCCGTCCTTTGACGCCTTGTCGCTTGCAGACAAGAATTTCAGCGTTCAGAAGCTTCTTCACCTCTCGCTTTACGGTGCGTGGGGTGACCCCCCACATACGCGCCATCTCTGCCTGACCCGTCGAAAGTTCATCAAGCCGCCAGTTATAGCGTGCAGTCAAAAGCGAGATCATCCGTGTATACGTCAGAAGATCTCCAGCCGACCCGTTTAATCCGAGAACTGAGAGCGCAGTTATGATATCGTACTTTTGTACCGCTGCCTGTACGCCTGAAAGTTTCTTAAGGACCATGGGACCCCTGCCTGATGATGATGCCACTGACCGCTTTGTTGCGATTCTGATTGGTCCTCATATCCACATAAATCCCGAAATTAGTCAATAACTTTGGTTTTACGGGATATTCATCCTTCTTTCCAAAAAAACATGAAAAAATAAGGTTTGTAGGTAATATGTGACACCAGTTATGTCACCTAATATCGTGTTTCGTGTCACCAAAAGACGCCATGTTGGGGAAGTTTTGTCACCAAATAGACTGTGCATCCCGTCGGATTTTCGCCTGTTATCCCGTTAAATCGTTAGAATCGGAAGAAATCCCGAAAATTCGCGTATTTTGATTTTGAATATTTCTGAAATCCCGTTATTCATGGGAAAATGGCATAAATCAAGAGTAGAGCACATGAGAGACCATACACACCTTCAGGCTATGAATGACAGAAGTCTTGTTCAACAGACCGCAGTCAGAAAATCCACCTTCTCCCCAGGCGAGATCAAGGCGCTTCGACCCTTCTCTATTTGGGAGATCAGCCAGTTCATGTTTGATGTCCCTGCGGACACGCTTCGTAAGAAGCTCGCGGATGATCCGTCCCTGCCCCAAGGCCTGACAGAAGAAGACGGTCGCCAGCGCTGGTTCTCGCTCGAAGAGATCAATGAGCTGCGTCGCCGGATCAAGTTTCGCGGTAAGGTCTTGCAGCCCCGCCGCCCCAAAGGTCGTGCAATGCGCGTTGCGGTTTCCAACTTTAAGGGGGGCGTCGGTAAAACCGTTGTCGCGCAGCACCTCGCAAATGCCGCAGCACTTGATGGCTATCGTGTCCTTTGTATCGACTTTGACCCGCAGGCGACCCTGACCCACTCGATGGGGATCGTCGAGGTTAAGGAATGGAACACCGTTTGGGGGATCATGTGTCGCGATCTGTGTCGCGAGGCGGATCGGATCGCCGATGGATATGACGATCCTGATGACTGCCCCTACCCGTCTGCCGAGGAACTGCCCGAGGACGTACAGTCCATCGGCGCGCAACGCTTTCAGGACTTCATCCTGCCGACCTGCTGGCCGACGATTGATATCATCCCGTCTTGCGCCAACGCCGCGTTTGTCGAATTCGCCTCGGCGCAATATCGGTCCATTCATAAGGCATGGAGTTTCTTTGGCTGTGTGTCGCGCTACCTCGAAGAGCTGCCAGATGACCAATACGATATGATCATCTTTGATTGCCCGCCCGCGATCGGATATCAGTCTCTAAACGCCGCGTTTGCGGCTGATGTGCTCTATATTCCGTCGGGTCCTGGCTACTGGGAATACGACTCTACAACAAGCTATCTTGGCCAACTTGGTGACGCGATGCAGGACATCTCGGACGGCTTTGGCGACCTTGCGGCGGATGCCGGTATTTCCCTGCCGAAACAGTTCCTGAACATCCGTCTTTTGATGACGCGGTTCGAGGCAAGCAACCCGCTTCATAATGCGATGATGGATGCGTTTCAGAACGTGTTCGGCTCTGATGTGTGTAAAAACCCGATTGAGATGACCCGCGCGGTTGAACAATCCGGCCGGTTCCAAGCGTCGGTCTATGAGCAAGATTATCGTGGCATGACACGCGAAACCTGGAAGCGCGCCCGTCAAAGTTTCGATCGCGCCTATCTTGAATTCAAGGACACCGTGCTGGCCGCATGGGACACCCGTAACGAGAATGAGGAGTAGAGATTATGGTTTCGAAAAACAAATTCGGTTTTGATGCCGTCCCCACCCCTGCCCCGACATCGCGCAAATCTCGGAGTGTCGGTCCAATGGGTGCCGCCGTGCGTGAAGCCGCCGAGAGCCTGCAAGAGGCCACCGACGCCAAGGTCGCGCAGCGTCGCCAGAATGCCGAGGATGCCAAGGCATTTCGCGCCGCGAGCGAAGCGGGTTTATTGCTTGTTGCGCTTCCGCTTGGCGATATCTCTACAACCGATCTCCCTCGGGATCGTCTTGATCTTGAGGCCGTGGCCGCATCAGATGAGATGGAAGAGCTTAAATCCTCGATCCGGCTTCGCGGTCAAAAGGAGCCGATTGAGGTGTATCGCGGAGAAGACGGCACGCTTCAGCTTAAGAAAGGGTGGCGTCGTCTGACCGCCCTCACCCAGCTTTTCGATGAAACCGGTGACGATGCCTTCGCGACTGTTATGGCGCGCGTTGAAACTGGCGACGTGGATCGTATGGCCCGCTATGTCGATATGGTCGAGGAAAACGTTGTCCGCGAAGACCTGAGCTTTGCCGAGATGGCGCAGGTCGCGATTGCCGCCGCTGCCGATCCGTCGGTTGATGGCGACGATGCCGAGGCGCTTGTTGGGCGTTTGTATGGCGCACTTCACAAGATGAAGCGCTCCTACATTCGTAGTTTCGTGGCGCTGCTTTCGCAGGTTGGCGATGTTCTTCAGTGGCCAAAATCGGTGTCGCGCAACGTGGGTGTGGATGTTGCCCGCGCTCTTAAGGCCGATCCAAGTCGTGCCGATGGGCTTCGTGCATCACTCGCGGCCTGTGCAACAGAAGAGGCGCAGGGCCATGTTCTGTCCGCATTCGTCACCGCACCCAAGGTCGCCGCGCCGACCACCGCAGTCAAGCCCAAGCAAAAGGTCGAGTTCCACGTAGGCGATATTAAGGTCACCGCCCGCGATGGTGAATGCCGGATCGTGAGCAAAAGCGACTATGCCTCGATGCCAAACGATGTGCTGGCCAAGGCCATTCGCGCATTCGAAGCGGCCCTCAAGGACGGGTAACCCACGGGTTACCGAGATGTAAACCAACCGTTCGCCGCGGGTTACGACCATCGGCGAACGGGGCAGGGCGCCTAGAACGACGCCGGCGTGCAGGCGCTTACCACCTCGCAAACAACATCCCCAGAGTTTCGAAAATGATGCGGCGTCGTGCTTGGAAAATAGTAGGCGTCACCCTTTTTCAACGTGAATTTTTCATCCCCCACCGTCACATCCAACGATCCTGAAATCACGATGCCGCATTCCTCGCCCTCGTGGGTCAGGCGCCGACGACCCGAGTCTTTGCCCGGTTGATAGAATTCATGGATCATCTGGATGGCGCGGTCGGCCTTTTGCGCCGCGATCAAGAGGTACTGGATACCCGACACACCGATATCAATGTGGCTGTCTTTGCGGAACACCGATGCGTCGGCAGTCTCAAGCTCAAAACTAAAGAAGGTGGCGAGGTCCATGGGGACGCCATCAAGGATTTTCTTAAGGACGGAAACAGAGGGCTGTGTGGTCAGGGATTCAATCTGGCTGATGGTGCCACTTCCGACGCCTGTGCGGCGCGCCAATTCCCGCTGCGACAGCCCGCGAGAGAGTCGTACAGCGCGTAGGCGTCGCGCTACCATGTGATCGTGCCCTGTATCGCTACGTGCCATCTGTGGCTCTCCTGTGCTCTGCTGCTCTCGATATAAAGCACTATGTTCGCGATGGCCTGATTTTCCTAGTGAAAAGTTTTTTGAAGAAATCAGGCTTGATCCAAAAACGGGGCAGGGGGACCATCAAATAAACCCAGATGAACAGGACCCGATGATGACCCAGCCCACGCCCAATGACATGTCCCGCTTTTGGATGCCGTTTACCCCGAACCGCGACTTCATGCAGGACCCGCGCTTTATCGTCGGGGCCGATGGGATGTATTACACAAGCGCCGACGGGCGGCAGATCATGGACGGTGCGGCGGGGCTTTGGTGTGTGAACGCGGGGCACCGGTCGCCGCGGATCGTTGAGGCCATACAACGACAGGTCGAAACGCTCGACTTTGCGCCGCATTTTAACTTTGCCACCCCGCAGGCGTTTGAGCTGGCGAACCGTTTGTCTGGGATGTTTCCCGATGGTTTGGACCATGTGTTTTTCACCAGCTCGGGGTCGGAATCCGTCGACACGGCTCTCAAGATCGCGCTGCATTACCACCGCATGCGCGGCGACGGTGCGCGGACCCGTTTGATTGGGCGCGAACGCGGATACCACGGCACGGGGTTTGGTGGCATTTCTGTGGGCGGGATCGTCAAAAACCGGATGCATTTCGGCTCGCTCCTCACCGGCGTTGATCATATCCGTCATACCCACGATCTGGAACGCAACGCCTTTTCGCGCGGTTGTCCCGAATATGGGGCCGAGCGCGCGGATGATCTGATCCGCTTGGTGGAACTGCATGATCCGTCGACCATCGCGGCGGTGATTGTCGAACCCATGGCGGGGTCGACGGGGGTCTTGTTGCCACCCGTGGGTTACCTTCAACGCTTGCGCGAGATCTGCGATCAGCACGGCATTCTGCTGATCTTTGACGAGGTCATCACCGCCTATGGCCGTTTGGGCACGGCGTCTGCGGCGGAATATTTCGGGGTGAAACCGGATATCATTTCAACGGCCAAGGGGCTGACCAATGGGATTATCCCGATGGGCGCGGTGATGGTCGACAAAAAGATATATGACTCGGCGATGGAGAACGCCGATGCCGCGATCGAACTGTTCCATGGATACACCTATTCCGGCCACCCGATGGCCGTGGCGGCGGCGCTAGCGACGCTCGATACATACGCCGAGGACGGCTTGTTTGAGCGGGCGACGGCCCTGTCACCCATCTGGGAAGAGGCGGTGCATAGCCTGCGTGGATTGCCGCATGTGAAGGACCTGCGCAACCTTGGGCTTGTGGCCGGAATTGAGCTTGAGAGCCGCCCGAATGCCGTGGGTGCGCGGGCCACTGAGGCGATGAAGAAAGCATGGGACGCGGGCATCATGATCCGCATCACCGGCGACATCATTGCCCTGTCCCCACCGTTGATCATTTCCGAGGCTGAAATTCAGCAACTCTTCGGCACTTTGGCCGAGGTTCTTAAGACGATTGAGTAGAAGTGTTAAGGAACTGCAAATAATACTTGACTAAATCACTTAGGAATCGCTAAGACAGCGCCAAACCACGCAAGCCACCATCTGAGTCGCCAGCATTTCACGGAAATTTGGGGACTCACTATGACCGCATCCTTTGGCCTGCGGGCCTGGCTTGTGGCGTCGGTATCATTGCCGGCGCTTGCACATCCAGCCTTTGCACAAGACACTAATCCTACGTTTGGGGACTATATCGGCACGATTTTTCTTGGCGAGAGCCGTCGGGGCGTCGCGACCGCTACAGCCGCCGCAACGACCGAATTGTCCCAAGAGGAACTTGACGCACGGCAGGCGTCGACCTTGGCGCAATATCTCGACACCGTGCCAGGTGTGACGCTTGTGAATGGGTCGACGCCACAGGGGTCTGCGATCAACATTCGCGGCTTTGGCTCGGTTGCGGGCACTTACGGCGCGGACGGCAAAGTGTCCGTGGTCATCGATGGTGTCAGCAAAGGCCAAGAGGAAATCTATCGCACCGGTGGATTGCTTACGATGGAGCCCGAGCTGTTCAAACAGGTCAGCGTCACCCGTGGCCCCGCCGAGAGCTTCCGCTTTTCTGCTGGCGCGATTGGTGGCACGGTTGAGGCCGTGACCAAAGACGCCGCCGATTTCCTTGAGGACGGCGATACCTTCGCGTTCCGTCAGAAGTTCGGTTACGAGAGCAACGGCGACGGTTTGCTGTCCACCAGCATCCTTGCATGGGCGCCCGACGAGAAATTGGATGTGCTTGCCTTTTATGGTTACCGCGACGTGGGCAACCGTACGGATGGGGACGGGACGGAACAGGCCGATAGCGCCTTTGCCCTTCCTTCGTCTCTGTTCAAGGTGGGTTACGCCCTGTCAGATGCGTTGAAATTGACCGCGTCCTATTCCTATACCGAGAACGACGAACAGGACGTGTCCTATGACGCCTACAGCGCGGCGGCCTTCTGGGCGCGTGTGGATCGCTATACCAAGGACACGACGGCCTATGTGGCGCTGGATTATACGCCAAGCCACACGGATATGATCAACGTGACGGCAAAGCTGTCTTATTCCGATGAACAGATTGATCTGGATTCCGAAAGCGTCGCGTCCACCATCTATACAGCCGACCACGAAACCACCCGTTTGGCGTTCACATTGGAGAACCAAGCCGAGTTCGTCACAGGCGCCGTGGGCCACTCTGCGACCACAGGCATCGAAATCGGTCGTCGCACCCGTAGCAGCATCGCCTATGACGGCCTGAACGCCGCCTCTGCGCCTGGTGGGACCGATGAATACATCGCGATCTATGCCGCGGATAAGATGGAGGTCGGTGACCTGACCCTGACGCCGCAATTGCGTTACGAGCATCAGACCCTGACCGCCGATGAAAACAACGCCGCCATTGCCGAGGGCACGACCTATGAGGCAAGCGCCTTGGTCGGTGCCCTGTCCGCGCGCTATGCGATTTCCGATAGCTTTGCGGTGTTCGGGACCGCCGCATATAATGAAAACCTGCCGATCCTTGATGATTTGGCCAATGCGACCTATATCGAGCAGCCGGAAAAGGGCCGCACCTATGAGATCGGGTTCTCTTATGATGGGTCCGACGTGTTCGGGGCAGGGGACGCGCTGCGCGCTAAGCTGACGGGCTTTCAGACCGATATTTGGGACGTCACCACCTATAGCGGCGTTGATACCGTTGATCTGTCGGGGATTGAGCTTGAGCTGTCCTATGTGACCGCTGCCTTTTATGCCGATTTCAATGCGTCAAAGACCCGTGGCACGGTGAACGGTACGGATGATTATTTCAACTATGCGCCTGCGGATCGCGCCCAGCTCACGCTTGGAAAACGGTTCCTGAATGAGACCCTTGATCTGAGCATCGAGGCCACCCACGCATGGGCCAATGATCGCACCACCACCACGACAGAGGGTAGCGCCACAAGCGCGAGCGATGCGTACACGACCTATACCGTGGCCGCCGGTTACACGCCGGACCACGGTTGGGCCGAGGGCATGGAATTCCGTGTCGCGTTGGAAAATGCCTTTGACGAAACCTATCGTCCGTATCTGTCGACCGTCAACGCATCTGGTCGCAACCTCAAGCTGACGCTTAGCAAAACATTCTAAACGTCACATTGGTCGGCGTCCGTCCCCCGCGGTTGCCGGCCCGCCCTCTCAATTCAAAGAAAGCAAACCCATGAACAAGCCGATGTCCGCCGCCGAAATTCGTGCCGCAAAAACCGATAACACCCAAATGCGTGATCGTGATCTCGCCCAGAGCTTGGGGATTTCCGAGGCAGAATTGGTCGCCGCCCATGTCGGCGACGGTGTGACGCGGATCAAACCCGCGCCGGATGATGTCATGCCTCTTTTGCTGGCACTGGGAGAGGTCATGGCCCTTACGCGCAACGAATCCTGTGTGCATGAACGGGTGGGGACGTTCCTGAAATATCATTCAGGTCAGCACGCTTCGATGGTTCTGGGCCCTGATATCGACACACGGATTTTCCCGAAACACTGGGCGTTTGGCTTTGCGGTTGAGGCGCAGACCGACAAGGGCACGCGTCGCAGCCTTCAGTTTTTCGATGGGGCAGGGGACGCGGTTCAAAAGATCTATCTGCGCGACACATCCAACGTTGATGCATGGGACGTTTTGGTCGAAACCCTAACCCTTGCCGATCAATCGGCACGGATTGAAGTCGCAGACCGTGCCGCCGTTGAGGGTCCCAAGACCAACCCCGAAAAGCGTGACGAACTGCTGGCCGAATGGGCGGCCTTGACCGATACGCACCAATTCAACCGCATCACGTCGCGTTTGGGGATGAACCGTTTGGGCGCCTATCATATGGCACTGGAGGAACGATGGGTGCGTCGCGTGGAAAATACAGCGGTCGAGGCGTTCTTGAACGACACATCCGACAAGGGCCAAAAGGTCATTCTGTTTGTCGGCAACAAGGGCAACATCCAAATCCACTGGGGTACGCTTGATACGATCAAGGTCATGGGGCCGTGGCTCAATGTGTTGGACCCGATGTTCAATCTGCACCTGCGCGGCGATCACATTGCCGAGACCTATGTCGTGGAAAAACCGACCAAACGTGGGCCTGCGATTTCGCTTGAATGTTTCGATGCCGATGGCGGTCTCATCTTCCAATGTTTCGGACAACGCACCGATGACGATGATCTGTCTCAATGGGTTGATATCTTGGCTGCGCTTCCATCGTACAAGGGGGAATAACATGCACCGTTTCATTTGTGTTCTGGCGGCTCTTGTGCCGTTTTCCACGGCGGCGCAGGACGCGATCGTGTCCATTGGCGGCCCTGTGACCGAGATCATCTATGCGCTTGATCAACAGGATCGGATCGTGGCGCGCGACACCACGTCGACCTATCCGGCGGCGGCGAATGCATTGCCGGATGTGGGTTATTTGCGCGCGCTTTCGGCCGAGGGGGTTTTATCCGTCGGACCCGATCTGATCATCACCCGCGATACCGCCGGCCCGCCCGAGGTTTTGGAGCAGTTGGACGCCGCCGCCGTGCCGCTTGTGAAGGTCAAGGACGGGTTCAGCGCCCAGTCCGTGATTGACGCGATCCACACCGTTGGAACGGCGTTGGATCAGGAAACCGCCGCGACCGCGCTTGCCGAAACGGTCGATGCGCAATTCTCCACCCTTGCCGAACAGCGCGCCGCGATCACGACGCCGGTGCGCGCGATGTTTGTTCTGTCGAACCAAGGGGGGCGTTTGAATATCGCCGGTCTGGGCACCGGTGCCGATGGGATTATCAACCTGTCCGGCGCGGTGAATGTCATGGCGGATGAATTCCACGGCTATAAAATCATGAACGATGAGGCCATCATCGCCGCCGCCCCCGATGTGGTGATCATGATGACGTCGCGCGGTGATCATTCGGGCGCCAAGGATGACATCTTGTCCCTTCCCAGTCTTGCCCAAACGCCTGCCGGTGAAAACGGGGGCTTTGTGTTGATCGACGGTGCGGCCCTTGGCTTTGGTCCGCGCACGGCCGAATTTGCCATGACGTTACTGGGTGACCTTTATCCATCCGTGAAATCGGAGCACTAGCCATGGCGGTCGGTCACACTCTTGCCTTTCAACAGGCCGCGCCGATGGCGGGGGATCGTCGTATCCGCGCCCGCGTCACACAGGTGATGCTGTGCGGTGCGCTTGTTCTGACGATGTTGCTCAGCCTTGGCTGGGGCGCGGCGTCGAACATTGATGTGATCGGCGCGCTTTTGGCGCGGCTTGGTTTGGCCGAGGCGGGGCCTGTCGACATGACCATCGTTTGGGACATCCGCATGCCCCGCATGATCACCGGCGTTTTGGTCGGCGCGGCCCTTGCCGTGTCGGGCGCCGTGATGCAGGGGCTGTTTCGCAATCCGCTCGCCGATCCGGGTCTGGTCGGCGTAAGTGCGGGCGCTGGTCTTGGCGCCGTTGCCGCGATTGTTTTGGGCGGGTTGATGCCCGTCGCGGTGCAACAGATCACCGGCGGATATCTGATCCCCTTGGCCGCGTTTCTGGGGGGCTGGGCGTCAACGCTTTTGCTTTACCGTGTGGCGACCAATGGGGGACAGACTTCGGTCGCGACGATGTTGCTTGCGGGGATTGCGCTTGGTGGTTTGACCGGTGCTGTGACGGGCGTTTTGGTCTATGCGGCCACCGACGATCAGCTCCGCGATCTTACGTTTTGGGGCATGGGGTCGCTTGGTGGCGCGAATTGGGTGAAACTCTATTCCGCGAGTCCGGTGATCCTTGCCACTTTGGTCACGGCTCCGTTTTTGGCACGCGCGCTGGATGCGCTGGCCCTTGGTGAACCAGTTGCCGCCCATCTGGGGATCGATGTGCAACGCATGAAACGCATCGCCATCATGAGCGTGGCCGCATCCGTCGGCGCAAGCGTCGCGATCACCGGCGGCATTGGGTTTATCGGTATCATTGTACCGCACATGTTGCGCCTCGCCCAAGGGCCGGAACATCGTATGTTGCTCCCGAATGCGGCGCTTCTTGGCGCAATCGTTTTACTCCTGTCGGATATGATTTCGCGGGTCATCGTTGCCCCCGCCGAACTTCCGATTGGGATCGTGACGGCGATCATTGGCGCGCCGCTCTTTCTTTGGATCCTGATCAAGAACCGTTCCATGTTGGGGATATGATATGATTTCGGCCAAAAATATCACCGTCACCATCGGCGCGCGCAAAATTCTGGACGACGTGACCTTTGACGCCGCGGCGGGCAAAGTCACCGCCATCGTCGGCCCGAACGGGTCGGGCAAGACCACGCTGCTCAGGGCGATTACCGACGAAATCGCACACTCCGGCACGGTCGCGATCAACGGGACCGACACCGTAACGATGTCGTCTGCCGCCCTTTCGACGGTGCGCGCGGTTCTTCCGCAATCGGGGACGGTGGCCTTTCCGTTTACGGTGCTTGAACTGGTGCGGCTTGGCCTGACGGCGGGGCGGTCGGTGGCCGATCTGCGGATGCTGGACCATCTGCCCCACGCCGCGCTGAAACGCGTCGGCCTTGACGGGTTCGAAGGGCAGCTTATCCAAGGCCTGTCCGGCGGTGAACGGCAACGCGCCCAGCTCGCTCGGGTGTTGGTGCAGGTCTGGGAACCGGTTCTTGATGGCACGCCGCGTTGGTTGTTCTTGGACGAGCCGGTCTCGGCGCTTGATATCGGTCATCAACTGGTGGTGATGAACATCGCGCGGGCCTTTGCCAAGGCGGGCGGTGGCGTGGTTGCGGTGATGCATGACCTTAATCTGACGTCGATGTTTGCGGATCACGTGACCCTGTTGCACGACGGCCAAGTGCGCGTCTCCGGTGCGCCCGACGTGGTGTTCAACGACACCGATCTGTCGGCCTGTTACGGCTGTCCGCTTCGAACGAATACCGCGCCCACGTCAACCGCGCCGTGGATTTTGCCGCAATCCGCCATCCTGACACCCGAGGCCATCCAATGACCGATATCCAACCCATCCCGATCCTGCGTTCCCCCGATCTGGCCGCGACCGCGCGGTTCTATTCGGAACAGCTTGGCTTTGAGACCTTCGCCACCGGCGACACCCATTTGATTGTGCGCCGTGGCGCGATTGAGCTCCACTTTATCCCGCCCGACCCTGGGCACGAGGCGCTCGAAAACCCGTCGACCTGTTACATTCGCGGGGCGGGGATCGATGCGCTTTATGATGATTTTGTCACCCGTGATGTCGCGGGGTTGATACCATTTCGCCATCAGCCCTGGGGCATGTACGAATTCTATATCTCTGATCCCCATGGCTGTCTTTTGCGGTTTGGGCGATCTGACACCGAAGGCCCCGCACCTGCGGCGCTTTGCTAGAGGTTCCTTATGAAATATCTTGCTTTTGCACTTGTGATGCTGCCGACCATCGGGGCCGCCGAGACCAAAGTTGATCTGAACACCATTGCCCAACAGGGCGACGCCTGCCGCATGACATTTACGGTTGAAACCGACACCCGCCTCTCCGCGCTTGAGACCCAAACCGTGTTGTTTGACGGGGCAGGGGCCGTGCGGATGTTGACCGTGTTTGATTTCGGCGCCATTCCCGCCAACCGGTTGCGGGTGCGTCAATTCGATATGCCGCAGACGCCGTGTTCTGATGTGGCGCTTGTGCTGTTCAACGGGGTGGAGCGTTGCGAAACCGCTGACGGCGTCGCCTGCGATGTGACGCCGGTGTTTTCGTCGCGGGTTGATGCGGTGGAGGTCAAACAATGATGGATCTTGCCCTTGGTCGTATCACGGGTTTGGTGGACATTGGTGGGCCGGTCGTTGCCGCGCTTATGGTGTTGTCGGTTGTCGCGTTGTCCTGTGTTCTTTGGAAATGCGCCGTCTTCGCAATCGAAGGCATCGGCGCGCGACGTTTGCGCGGACATGCGGGTGCGACGTTGAATGAAATGCGATTTGCTCAGACACAGGGCCACGCGGGCGATGCGCTTCGGGAACGGGTCACGGCGCGGCTCGAGATCGGATTTGAACGGGCGGGCACGGGGCTTCGGCTTTTGGATATGATTGCGCAGATCGCGCCGTTGTTGGGTCTGTTTGGCACGGTTCTGGGCATGATCGATGCGTTCCGCACATTGCAAGAGGCGGGCGGCACCGCCGACCCTGCGGTTTTGGCCGGCGGGATTTGGGTTGCGCTTGTGACGACGGCCGCGGGGCTTGTGGTTGCGATGCCGACCTCGGTTGCCTTGACGTGGTTCGATGCGCGGCTTGATCGTCATCGTTCCCACATTCTGGATCAGGTCGAAGACATCCTGTCCCCCAGCGTCTTTGCCCAAGGTGGAACCACACGTGGCTAGGGCGCGGCGCGGGCGGCTTTCGATGACGTCGTTGATCGACGTGATCTTTTTGCTGTTGTTGTTCTTTATGCTGTCGTCGACCTTTTCCAAGTTCGGCGAAATCCCGATCACCTCGGGATCGCGCGGGGCGGCCCCCTTTGCCGATAGCCCGATTGTATTCGCCCGCCTGGGCGCCACCGGTTTGACGGTCAATGGTCGCCCCGTTGATGCCACGACCATCGCCCCCGCCGTCGAGGCCCAGCGTCGCGGTGGTTCGGTGAAGCTTCTATTGTCGGTGACCGATGGCGCGCGCGCCCAAGGGCTTGCGGATGCGCTTCGGATTTTGGCCTTGGTGCCGAATGCCGAATTCGCGGTGTTGGAGTAGGTCATGCGAAAACCCAACACTCGTCGCCCCCGTCAGAGCGAGCCGACCCTGCCGTTGATCAATATCGTGTTTCTGATGTTGGTGTTCTTTTTGGTCGCCGCACAGGTCGCGCGCCCCATCGATGGGGATTTGCGTTTGGTCGAAACCGATGACCCCAATGTTGTGCCGCCTGCGGATGTTTTGGTGGTCCATCAGGACGGGCGCACCATGTGGCGCGGCATCCCCGCCACCCCGCGCGAGGCGTTCGACGGTCTGGCGGCCGAGGGCTATGTCGGGCCCGCGCGTATTTTGCCGGACCGTGATGCATCGGCGCGCGACGTCATGAATGTTGTGCGCGCGTTTCAGCGCGACACGGATGCGGAACGGATCGTAATCGTTACAGAAAGGGCGTTGAAATGAAGTTGATGGTCGGCGCAATCGTTGCATCTGTTGGGGTGCATATCCTTGGGGCGTCAATCGGGTCTGCGCCCGAAACCCCAACGTTTGATGGAGGAGAGGTGAGCGGTGAAATCGCGCTTGGCCTTGGGTTTGCGGATTTGGTGACGGGCGTGGCCACCGGCACAGCGGTGACCCCCGATGCGACCATGACGGCGACACCCACGAAAACCGCATCCGTTGCGCCGCCCGCCAAAATGACGCCGGTCACCAAGACCGCGACCGTTCCAGCCGTTGCGCCCGCGTTACCCACGGCCCCGACGTCCAAGATCACCGCCACCGCTCAGACCCTGAAACCGGTCGCGCCCGAACCAACGCGCGTCGTGGCCAAAACACCACCTGCGCCAAAGCCGGTCGAGGCATCACGGGGCAACGCCAAGGGCCAAACCACCGGCACCACATCGGGTCGCGTCGCAGAGGCGTCCAAGACACCCGCCGAAACCACCGCAACCAAGGTTGGCGCGCGGGCGATCAAGACCTATCACGCCGCAATCCACCGCAAGATCAGTCGCGTGCCAAAACGAAGCGCAGGCGCCAAGGGGGATGCCTTTGTTGGGATCACAATCGCGGGGTCCGGCGCGATTGCGTCGGTTCAAATCGTAAAATCATCGGGACACGCCTCGATTGATACGCTTGCGCTTGCACAAATAAAACGAGCCGGTCCCTTTGCCCCGACACCCAACGGCGCGGTGATGCGCGTGCAGGTAAAATTCAGCAGCAAAAGCTAATTCCCAGCCCATTGGGCATGAACCAAAGTTATAGGTTTGCCCCGTGCCCTCAGACGTTTCTGCGGGGGCTGGGTGGGTATGGGTCGCAAATTTGTAGGATTTCCCCTTCCAATCGACACTAATTTTATTAATGTGCTCAGGTAACTGGTTGTTTTAGTGAGGGTTCCGCGTGCGTATTAAAGCACTTATTCGGTCGACATCTTTTGTTTTTGGTGCTTTGGCTGTTGCGCCGGCACTTGCGACCACCTTCACAACCAATGTCCCTGGCACAAGCCTGACCCTTCCTTCTGAATACCCCGAGGCCGGTGGTGTTGCGATTGTGATGGTCGGCGCCAACGGCAATAGCTATTTTCAATTTTCCGATCCTGACGGCGCATTTGTCGGGTTTCAGAACAACGGCTCGCCGCGGGCGTTTCGCGGCAACCCCTTTACGATTAACGACCCCATTGCGCTGAATTGCGGTTTTAGCTCGTGCACCGATTATTTTGGCGGCTCGCTTGCCGAGGTGCACATCCGGTTCTCGGCCTATGACGGGGACACGCAACCGGGCGGCTTTGACGAAGACGACATTACCCTGCGTTTGAACGGCTTTGATGTCGGGAGCTGGTCCGGTCTGACGACCGAGGCGACCAATACCGCAGGCACCACGAGTTTCGGGTTCGGCACGGGCTTTGGTAACCGGACGTTTGACACGGGTTGGTTTTCTTCGACCAACTCGGCGTTGCTGGCGAATATCCTGACCACGGGACAAACATCGACGCAGGTGTTTGATGATGACCCCAACGACAACTATTGGGACTTTACCCGTGGCAACAGCCTGACCAATCAGGACATCGTTACCGTTGCCCCCGGTTACACGATTGAGAAAACCTCTGACGTGCCGACCTTTGCGGCGGTGGGCGATGAAGTCGAATATAGTTATATCGTGACGAACATCGGGTCTGTCCCGATCAATTCGCTTGAGGTGTCCGACGATAAGATCGCGACCGTCACATGTGATAAGACAACGATCTCCGATACCGAACTTTCGGAGGCGGACGGGGGTGTTGCGGATTTCGCGACCTGTACCGGTCTTTATGAAATCACACAGGAAGATTTCGACGCAGGCGAGGTGACCAACATCGCCAAGGCCATCGGTGTGCCAGAATTTGGGACACTGGGTGAATTGACCGATACCTTGACCGTGACCGGTCCGACAATCGCACCGGCGATTGAGGTGACCAAATCCACAACGCGCACGGAATTTGGCGCGGTTGGCTCTTCGGTGCCTTATACGTTTGAGGTGACCAACACGGGTGACACCACCCTGACCGATGTCATCGTGACCGATCCGTTGATCCCGTCCCTAAGCTGTGAATTCGCGTCTATGTTGCCGGATGACACGGAAAGCTGCACGGGGTCCTATACCGTAAAGCAAAGCGACATCGATGACTTCGCCACAAGCGGCACAGAATTGTCCAACACCGCAACAGTGAACGCAGATGCGCCCCAAGGCCAATCCGTAAGCGACACAGATACCGAAACCATCCCGGGCCGCGCGCCCACGGTTTCCATGTTCCTCGCCAAAACCGCCGTCACGGATGATTATGACGAGGTGGGCGATACGGTTCAGTTCAACATCGTCATCACCAATACCGGCACCGTGACCTATCCGGCGACGCCGACGGTCACCGATGATTTGACGTCGGGCGCGACCTGTCCGGCGGGGCCTGTTGCCCCCGGGGCGTCGATCACCTGTACCGCCGATTATACCGTTGATCAGGACGACATCGATGCGGGCGAAGTGTTGAACGAAGCCTCGGCGACGATCACCATTGGCGCGCTGACGGCTGCGGACGACGACACCGCGACGGTCCCTGCGGTACGCACATCCGGTTTGACCTTGGAGAAATCCTTGGCCGCGGGATCGCCGGTTAACTTTGACGCGCCAAGCGTTGGCCTGACCTATGACTATGTTTTGACGAATACGGGCAACGTGACGTTGGAAACGCCTGTTGTGACCGATGACCGCGTGGCGGTGACCTGTACCGATCCGGAAATTGCGCCGCAGACGTCGATCACCTGTACATCCGCGATCTATTCCACGACGCAGGACAATGTGAACGATGGTGGTGTGACCAACATCGCAAGCGCCACCGCGAATGAGGCCGTGACCGGAACCGCCGTCCCATCCAACACCGACGACGTGACCGTGCCCGCCGTCCAAACACCTGAGCTGATGCTTGTGAAAACCGCGCCCACCGTTTCGGCCGCTGGCTTTGTCGTTGGTGCGACGGTGACCTATACCTATGACGTGACCAATTCGGGGAACGTGGATCTGACCTCGGACATTGATATCCAAGACGACAAGATCACGGATTTCACCTGTAGCACCGCCGATCTGTTGGTGGGGGGCACTGTCCAATGTAGTGCCGATTATGTCCTGACCTCCGACGATATTAATGCAGGCGTTGTCGTGAACGTCGCGACCGCAACTGCGGGCACGACCATTTCCGATCAGGTCACCGCCACGATTGCGCCGGTTTTGACGCCCGCGATTTCCCTTGAGAAAACATCGACCACCGCGTCCGTTGCCGCCCTGACCGATAGCGTCGATTACCTGTTCAAAGTCACCAACACCGGTGACACCCAGATTTTGGCCGCAACCCAACCGATCACCATCGACGATAGCCTTCTGGCCGCTGATTGTTCCGCCCAGCCCGCGATCCTGAACCCCGGTGATTTCTTTAACTGTACCGGGACATATTCATCGATCACCCAAGATGAACTTGATGCGGGTAAGGTGGTGAACACGGCTACGGCAAGCTTTGATTTCACACAGAATGGCGTGACCGTTCCGATTGAATCTGCTGCCTCAACGGCAGAAGTGCCCGTGGTACAGACCGTCGATTTCACTTTGGACAAATCCGGTCCGGCGACCTATGCGCTTGTTGATGATGTCCTGACCTATACGTTTGATCTTGAGAACACCGGTAACGTGACGATCGAAACGCTGACGGTGACGGACCCTCTTATTCCGACCCTGTCTTGTACGTTTACCGATGTTGCGCCGATGGCGACGCGGTCCTGTTCTGGCACCTATGCGGCCGACCAAGACGACATCGATCTTGAAAGCATCGACAACACCGCGACGGCAACCGCCGAAACCACGTTGAACGCCGATGTGGTGAAAACCGATACGCATACCGCGACGCTTGTGCCGTCATCGCAGACCAAATCTGTGACGCTTGATAAGATGGCCGATGTGACGGAGTTCACCGCCGTGGGTGATGTCATTACATATACTATGACGGTGACAAGCACGGGCCTTCAGACCTTGACCGATGTTGTCGTGACCGATGTTCTTGATCCAACCTATAGCTGTTTGATCCCGACACTTGCGCCAAATGAGATCAACACCGACTGTAGTTTTACCCACACAGTGACACAGGATGATATCGACGCGGGTGTTGTGAACAACACCGCCACCGCCGATAGTTCCGAGATCACCGCCGTGACAGATAGCGAAGCGGTGACAGGCCCGACCCGCATCGCGAGCTTTGAGTTCGAGAAATCCGCCGACGCCGATTTCACCGCCAAAGATGATGTCGTGACCTTTGGGTTCTCGGTTGAAAATACCGGCAACACGACGCTGACCAATTTGGTTATCACCGATCCGTTCTATGGCACGCCGTTCACATGTACGATCCCGACGCTCGCGCCAAACGCGACCGACACGAGCTGTAGCGTGTCCTATACCGTGACCCAAGATGACGTGGACGCGGGTTCGATTTCCAACACCGCGACCATGTCGGTTGATGCGCCTGCGGGTGTCGGTGACCCCGCCGATCAGATGTCGACAGTCATCGTTGATGGTCCGGCCGAGGACGCAAGCATCGAGATCGTGAAAACCGCGGCCGATGGCGCCTATTCCAATTTGCCAGATTCCGAGGTGTTCACCTTTGAGGTGACCAACACCGGTAACGTGACGCTGACGGGTTTGACCCTCACCGATACCGAGCTTGGCTTTAGCTGTGCGCTTGATGATCTCTTGCCCTTGGCAAGTACGACGACCTGTACCGGTGGCGCGCCTTTGACGGCGACCAAAACCATCACGCAGGACGAAATCGACCTTGGGAGCTATACCAACACGGCGACGGTAACCGGCGAAACCGCGGGGCTTGCGACCGCCGTTGAGGCCGAAGACATTGTGACGATCACCGGTCCGGCCCAACTTCCTGCGATCTCATTGGTCAAGGCCGAGACGCTTGGCGCGACCTTTGATACGGTTGGTCAGATGGTGCCTTATACCTTTACGATCACCAATACGGGCAACATCACATTGACCGGCAACTTTACCGTGACGGATGACAAAATCGATACGGTGACCTGTCCGGCGACGCCGACTGCTGGTCTTGCGGTTGGGGCGATGCATGTCTGTACCGGTGAACACGAGGTCACGCTCGAAGATCTGGATCGCGGGTTCATCACCAACATCGCCGAAGCCACAACAAGCCAAGCCGTGATCCCCCAGACCCTTGGTGGGGCAGGGATCGTGAGCGTGGATTCCGGTACCGCGACCGAAACCATCAATGCGAACCAGCTTCCTGCCTTGACGCTTGATAAACATGTCTTGTCCACTTCGCCCTCCAGCTATGGCGCGGTTGGGGATGAGGTGACGTTTGAATATGTCGTGACCAACACCGGTAACGTGACCACGACGGCGGACATTACGATTGTCGATGACCAGATACCTGGCACGCATACCTGTTCCGCGACCTTGATCGAGCCAGATGAATCCGTGACCTGTACCCTTGTTTGGACCGCTGACCTTGCGGCACTGAACGCGGGCGAGGTGACGAATACGGCGTCGGCGTCGACTCTGTTTGATGGTTCAACGATCACATCGCCAAATGACACGGCGACGGTGACCGCGATCCAAACGCCGTCTCTTGCGATCGATAAGGAATTCGTAAGCAGCAACAACCCAAGCGCCTTTAACATCGGCGATATCCTGACCTATAGCTTTGAGATCACCAACGACGGGAACGTCACGATTTCTGCGCCGTTTACGCTTGAGGATAATCTGACGACGCCGGTTTGTACCTCGGTGCCCGCCACGCTTGACCCAACCCAGAGCTTTACCTGTTCGGCGATGTATACTGTGACCAAGAACGATCTGGATCTTGGCGCGTCGACAAACGTTGTCTCGGTGACGGGGACGTTTGACGGGGATGATGTGACATCGCCCAGCGACAACGCGATCTATCCGATTGATGCGAACCCTGCGCTGTCGCTTGAGAAATCGGTTGTGTCGGGCGCGGATTTTGCCGCCGTTGGCGACCCTGTTGTCTATCGCTTTACCCTGACCAACACGGGTAACGTGGGTCTGAGCGACGACATCTTTATCAATGATGCCTTGCTTGATCCCGCACCCCTGTTGTGTCGCGATGCGACGACATTGGGGACCGCTCTTGATGCGGCAACTCTGACCAGCCCCGCTGGCGTTTACACCTGTGACTTTACCTATAACGTGACGCAGACCGATTTGGACAATGCCGAGATCGTCAACAACGCGACGGCGGAAACGATCTATGCCGCGGCAGGCGAAAGCCCAACACCGGTTGTGTCTCCGAATGCGACCGTGACCGTTGGTGCAGATGACATGCCAGTGTTGAGCGTCGCGAAAACTGTGATTGCGGGCGACAACCCTGCGAATTTGGACGATGTCCTGACCTATCAGATTACCGTGACGAATGACGGGAACCAGACCCTTGCGGGTGTGACGGTATCCGATCCCTTGATCCCGACCCTGACCTGTTTGTTCGATGGTGCGGCGGCGCCGGCGAATGTGATCCTTGCGCCAGCTGAGTCGATGATTTGTACCGGCACCTATACGGTGACGCAGGATGATATGGACGCGGTTCCGGCCGATGGATCCAACAGCACCCTGCCGAACACGGCAGATGCGCGCGGGTCCGATCCGCAGGGCGACACCGTTACCGGCACAACATCGCACACCCACCCATTGGACGATCCAGCCCCAGCGGTTGAATTGGTCAAAACCATCACCCCAGAACCGGGGCCGGACAATGCGTTCTCGGCGGTGGGGCAGGCGATCACCTTTGTTCTGAGCGTAGAGAACAAGGGCAACGTCACCCTCCAATCCACTGTGGTCACCGATGACCGCATCACAACACCCGCGAGCTGTACGCTTGGCCCGATTGCCCCTGGTGAAATCGATAACTCTTGTGTCGTCGAATATGTGGTGACCCAAGACGACTTTGACGCCGTGAACAATTCGGGCGGCACGGATTTCGGTGGCTTTGTGAACACCGGCACCGCAACCTCGACCCCGATCAATCCGGGTGCAGGCACGGTCACCGACGACGGTGAGGTCTTTGCCAAGGGACCAGAGCACGAACCGGAATTCCGTCTGGCCAAAACCGCCGATCTTGAGAGCTTTGACACCTTTGGGGAAACGATCACCTATACCTATGTGGTTGCGAACACGGGTAACATCACCCTGTTTGATCAGCCGGTTGTTGTTGACGACAAAATCGGCACCTTCGATTGCGGGACGATTCCGGCCGGTGGCCTCGCCCCCGAGGAATTCATTTCCTGTACCGCCACCTATGACGTAAAGCAGGTCGATATCGACGCGGGCTTTGTGACGAATATCGCGACGGTGACCTCGGACGAGGTCACAACCCCCGCCGAGGCCACCGCAACGGTTGACGCGGTACGCACCCCTGCGGTGACGCTGACGAAAATTGCCGATCCGGATACGGGTGCGGCGGCCGGTGAAACCGTGACCTATACCTATACGGTGACGAACACGGGGAATGTGACCCTGACCGATATCGCCCTGACCGATCTGCACACAAGCACGGCGGGCACTGTCACCCAGACCATCGCGGGCGATACATTGTTGACCGATGCCGATGAGCAGGACAACTCCATTGATGCCGCCGTTGATGGTGGCTGGGATAGCCTTGGTCCGAATGATGTTGTGACGTTTACCTCGACCTATGTTGTGACACAGGACGATGTGGACGCGCAGGATACGATTGAAAACACCGTGTCCCTGACATCCCAAAGCCCAAGCGGAACCACACCGCCCACCGCAGAGGTGACCGAAGTTGTCACCCCAGAAACTGCCGCGCCGGAACTGACCGTTGTGAAGTCGGCGGATACAACGGCCTTGTCTGATCCACCCGTCGCAGGCGAAACCGTGACGTTTGAGATCACCGTAACGAATACGGGCAACCAGACGCTTGATACCATTGCGCTTGTGGATACGTTCCAACAGACGGACGGCACGCCGCTTGCGCTTGATGATGGGCCGACATTGACCGGCGGCGATGCCGGTGATGACGGGATTATGTTGGTGGACGAGGTTTGGACCTATAGCGCCGAATACGCCATTACACAGGATGATATCGACGCCGGTGGTGTGTCTAATAGCGTGCTTGTCACGGCCGAAAACCCACAGGGCGACGCGGTCGAGGATATCTCGGACGAAGGCAGCCCCGCCGATGGCGA
This sequence comes from uncultured Halocynthiibacter sp., assembly GCA_947503035.1. Classification (GTDB taxonomy): domain Bacteria; phylum Pseudomonadota; class Alphaproteobacteria; order Rhodobacterales; family Rhodobacteraceae; genus CANNCD01. The sequence goes on along the minus strand of CANNCD010000003.1, from coordinate 8,895 downwards.
TGATAATGCGACCGTTGTGCAATTCCCCGCCGCGCCGTCGATCTTGGGCACCAAGACGATTACGTCGACCACAACCGAAGTGGGCGGGATCGTTGTCTTTAAGATCACCGCGCAAAACACCGGTAACGTGACGCTTACGGATGTGGGCGTCGCCAGCGATACCTTGTTGCGGGCGGATGGAACCAGTCTTGAACTGACCTCTGACCCTGTGTTCACGGGCGCGTCCCTTGGATCGGGTGCGGGCGTGTTGATCCCGACGGAAACTGCGACATATCTTGCGACATATATATTGACGCAGGACGATATCGACGCCGGTGGCATCACCAACTCGGCGACTGTCACAGGGACGCCGCCTGTTGGCTCTGCCGTCACCGATATCACCGATAGCGGCCAAGACGGTGACCCGAATACGGGCGACGAAATCACCAGTCTTGTGATCGATGCCGACCCGTCGATCACCTTGGACAAACGTTTGGCCGCCGGTCAAAATCCGACCTATTCTGTGCTGGACGAGGTGGTGAATTTTGAATTTGAAATCACCAACACCGGTAACGTCACCCTCGCGGGGCCGTTCACGGTTGCCGATGCTTTGATCGATGATCAAGGCGGGGCGGTGGTCTGTCCGCTCACGGTCCTTGCGCCGCTTGCGTCTTTGACCTGTTCCGGCGCGTATAATGTGACCCAAGACGATCTTGATAACGGCTCGTTCGACAATGCGGCCACTGCGGCGGATGGCGCGGTCGAGGCCGATGATGTCATCACGGTCGACGCGCTTCAGCTTCCTGAGATGACAATCGATAAGGTCGCAGAAGAGGTGCCCGCGGCCGAATTCGTGGTCGGGGCCGAGGTGACATATACATATACTGTGACCAACACCGGTAACGTGACCATCACCGAGCCGATTGTCGTCACCGATAACCTGATTGAGGACACAGGGATCACCTGTGATGAATTCCCAACGGCGGGTATTGCGCCGAACGGGACCTATCAATGTCAGGGTGTCTATACCGTGGATGCCACGGATGTGGATCTTCAGGCGGTCACGAACCTTGCATCTGCCAGTGACGGGACCACCGACACACCACTGACATCCGAGACCATTCCGGATCAGGGCACGCCGTCCCTGACCATCACCAAAACCGCAGAAGCCGGCGCAAGCTTTGCCGAAGTTGGCGATACGATTGAGTATCTGTTCACGGTTGAAAACTCGGGGACCCAGTCCTTTGTCCGCCCGATTGTGGTCTATGACGATAAGCTGGGCGAGATCACCTGTTTCACCCCAACCGCGACCGACGACTTTAGCGCGGGCGAAATCGTTGAGTGTACCGGCACCCATATCGTCAGCCAACTGGATCTGGACGCGGGCGAGGTGGTGAACCAAGCCTATGCGCAGACGGAATTCGGCGCGGATGATACCCCTGTGACTTCGGCGCCTGTGACGGAAACCGTTGACGCGACGCTGAACCCCGAACTTGCGCTTGAGAAAACAGTGACCTCGGATGCGATCACCGCCGTGGGGCAGACGATTGACTATATGTTGGTTGCGACCAATGTGGGCAATCAGACCCTGACGAATGTCGTGGTGACGGACCCCGCGATTGAAGGGTTTACCTGTGAAATCGCGACCTTGTTGCGTGACGAAAGCCTGACCTGTACCGGCAGTTACACGGTGACCCAAGACAACTTGGACGAGGGGACATTCACCAATACCGCCAGCGCCACGGGTGTGACGCCGCAAGGTACCGGTTTGGATGATGTCATGGATAGCGTCACAACACCGATGCCAGATGTGTCCGGTGATCTTGTGTTGACGAAAACCGCAACGCCGACGCCCTTTGGGCCGGTGGGGTCGACCCTGACCTATTTGTTTGCCGTCGAAAACCAAAGCAACGTGACCATGTCGAACATCACCGTGACCGATGTGATGGACCCAAGCTTTGCCTGTGAGATCACATCGATTGCGCCAAATGCGACGGATAATTCCTGTAGCTATGCGATCACCGTGACCCAAGACCACGTGGACGCCGGCGAGATCGAAAACACCGCGTCCGCCATTGGCACGGATGCGCGCGACAACACCGTGACGGATGATGACACCATCACGACCCAAGGCCCAGATCGTCTTCCTTCGATTGAGGCGACCAAGGTTGTTTTGCCGTCGGGGTCCGCGGTTGGGTCGGTTGTGACCTATCAGCTAAGTGTGGAAAACACCGGCAATGTGACCATCGATTTGGATGCGCCGGTGGATACGATGGAACGTCTGAATGGCGACCCCATCACGCTTGATGCGCCGTTTGCCTTGATCGCAAGCAGTGACACAGATGGCGATGGCCGTTTGGATGTGGGCGAGACGTGGATTTACACGGCGGGCTATACCCTGACGCAAACCGATCTGAATGTTGGTGGCGTGTCAAACGTGGCCAGCATCGCGGGCGTTGGTCCGGACAACGTGCCGGTCGATGACGACTCCGATGACGGTATCGACGGCGACGGCAATACCGAGGACGACCCGACCGTCTTTGAGATCGCCCAAGAACCATCGTTGATCGTGACGAAATCCGTTCAGTCCGCGACGGGCATGGCGGCGGATGATGTTGTGACCTTTGAAATCGCTGCGCAGAATTCGGGGAACGTTGATCTGAACGATCTGGCGGTGACGGATGTGTTGCGCCGTGCGGATGGGACGCTTCTTGTGCCTGACACGCCGGTTGTTGTGGATGTGCCTGCGCCGCTTGCGCCTGGTGATATTGCGACATGGACCGTGTCTTATACCCTGACGCAGGATGATGTGGACGCGGGTGGTATCTATAATACGGCCACTGTTGCGGGCACGGATATCGACGACAATGTCGTGTCTGATGTTTCGGCCGATGACGATACTCTTGACGGAAATCTGACCGATGACGTCACCGTATTTGACATCACACCCGCGCCAAGCTTTGAGGTGATCAAACAGGCGACGACCATTCCCGTGGTCGCTGGCGAAGACGCCGTGTTCACGATCTTGGTTACGAACACGGGCAATGTGACCCTGTCGGACCTTGCGCTTGTCGATACCCTAAGCAACTTTGACGGGGATGTGTTGACCCCAGTGACGGTTGAATTTGTTGACGCGGATCAGGGGTCAAGCGAGGGCGATTTGCTCTTGGGGGAAACGGCGACCTATACGGCGACCTATACATTGACCCAAACCGACGTGGATTCCGGCGGTCTGAGCAACACAGTCAGCGCCTCGGTGGAAACGCCTTTGGGTGGGACATTGGTGGACGTGTCCGACGATGACGGCGACGGGATCGATGATCCGACCGTTGCGCCAATCACCGCTGCGCCGTCCTTTGATATCGTGAAAACGGCGGCGGATCCCTATCCGTTGTTCCCAACCGTTGACCAAGTCGTGTTTACCATCACGGTGCAAAACACCGGCAACGTGACCCAAACCGGTATTCAGGTTCTGGATGATCTGGCGGCCTTTGTTGCGCCTGCGACGCTTTTGCCGACAGATTTCCCTGTGACGGTCACGGCGTCTGGATTTGGCGACGGCATCGCGAACGCGTCATATGATGGTGTCGCGGTGACCGAAACATTGGCGGGCAACGCCACACTTGCACCCGATGCGATCGGCACGATTGTTGTGACCACGGTATATTCCACGGCGACGGGGCAACCTGCGGCGGCGAATGTGGGGTCGGTCACGTCCGACCAATTGGGTGAGGCGACAACCGACACCGCCGAAGTGAGCTTTGTCGATACCGACGGCGACGGCGTTCCAGACTCCCTCGAAAGCAGCACCGAGGACCGCGATGGTGACGGCATTGTCGATAGCCTCGACTATGATCCGACGGGGTACTTCTATTGTGAGGAAAACGGGCAAATCCTGTCTGGTGGTTCGGTTGCGGTTTCGGGCAATGGGTTCACGCAAACGGGCGTCGGGACAAACGGTCCGATCAATATCGTCCAAGACGGCACCGATGGGCATTTCCAGTTCTTCGTAACCGCGGCGGGCACATATACCATGGCCGTGACCTATCCACCTGCGGGGATCGCGTCGGTTGATCACGTGACGCTTGGCACGGTTGATGCAACCACGTTGTTGCCGGATAACCCTGCCTCGCTTGGCTCGAACGAATTTGGCTCGACGGGTGTCTTGGCGGATTTCACCCCTGGCAACAATCCGTTCTACACGACCTTTGTCATCGAGGCGGGCGATCCTGCGATCCTGAACAACAACATCCCGCTTCAGCATTGCGCGGCGGTGACCAATGTTCTGGCCACCAAGACGGCGGATCGTACCTCGGCGGTCTTTGGCGAAACGGTGAACTTTACCCTGAGCTATACCAACAACACGTCGCTGACCTATGCGGATGCAACCTTTGTTGATCTGCTGCCGGCGGGGATGCTCTATACGCCGAATTCTGCGCGTGTGGATGGTGCCGCGGTTGAGCCGACGATCACAGGCCGTCGTTTGGAATGGGACGGCGCCCTTGTTCCGGCGCAAACCGTGACGATTACATTGTCGGCGCGCGTTGTCGGGGATGCCAATATCGGCACCCTCATCAACCGCACATGGTTTGAAGACGAAAACGGCGATCAGATATCCAACACCGCCACGGCCGAAATCACCCTCGAGGCCGAACATGTGTTCGATTGTTCCGATGTGATCGGCAAAGTGTTCGATGATCGCAATGGCAATGGATATCAGGATGCGCCGTACCGTCCGGTGACGGATGACACGGTATATGACGGTGGGAAATTCGCGCCGCTGCCTGATCCCGTGGAATATTCGGAACCTGGTTTGGCCGGTGTGCGTTTGGTCGCGCCTGATGGGACCACCATCACCACCGATGAATTCGGTCGCTATAGCGTGCCGTGCGCCGCATTGCCCCAATCCATCGGAAGCAACTTTATCCTGAAACTGGATACGCGCAGTTTGCCGACGGGCTATCGGGTCACGACCGAAAACCCACGGGTTGAACGTCTGACGGCGGGTAAGTTCGTCAAGATGAACTTTGGCGCATCTATCGGCAATGTCGTGGATATCGACCTGACGGCGACGGCGTTTGTTGCGGGGCAATCCACCCCATCTGCGGCGTTGATCAACGGGCTTGATACGGCTCTGACCCAGATCAAGGATCGCCCGTCGACGCTCCGGCTGGCCTATGTGCGACAGGCACAGGAAACCGCCATTTCGGCACAGGCCCGTTTGAACGCGGTTGAACGCGAAATCAAACGTCTGTGGCGTGGGCGCGGCACGTATAAATTGATCATTGAAAAAACCATTAAGCGGGCAAGGTAATCGGTATGAGTGTCATGAGTTTTTCGCAGAAATCTGGCCTCTTGGTGGCGACGTCGGTCTTGGCCCTGACGGTGGGTGCATCTGCACAGGACCTTGGGTTTTCGATTGCAGTCGGGGGTGAAACCATCGCTGGTGATCCTTCGGTTGCGGCGCGGTCCCAACGTATTGATGCCGCGCTTGCCAAGGCGGATGTGCAGGTCAAGTTCGACGGGCTTGGTGTGACGCCGCGTTTGGCGTTGGATGTCATTGGCGATGTCGGTGCGACCGCTGTTGTCCAAAGCCGGATGAATTACCCCGATTATGTGACGCGCGGCGAGGTGCGGGTGCTTGATCAAACGGGGTTGCGCGAGGTGGTCGCGATTGCGCCAAATGGGCGGGCAACGATTAACCTGCCTGTGGGCGATGATATCGTGGTGGTGCATCGGGTTTACGACGCCAATGGGCGCTATGATGAAACCCGTCCGGTTGCGATCCATGATGCGGCGCGTTCCGAATATGAAACCGGCACCGATGCCACAGCGCGGCGTCGCATTCCGGTGCGCGGCGGGGCGGTTACGGTTCACGGCACGGGTCTTCGACAGGGCGCGCGGGTGCGCACGCTTGGCACATCGACCCAACCCGATGCAGATGGCGCCTTTGTGGTGCAACGGATTTTGCCCGCGGGCCAACAGCTTGTGGATGTGAACATCAGCGGGGCAGGGCATAACGTGTCGCTGCAACGTCCCATCGATATTCCGAAATCGGAATGGTTCTATGTGGGGACGGCGGATGTGACGCTTGGCTATCGGTTTGATGGCGGAGTCGCGGCGGCGGGTGGCGATTTTGACCGCACCTATGCCACAGGCCGGATCGCGGGGTTTGCCGATGGCAAAACCCAGAACGGTTGGGACATCACCGCCAGCATCGATACCGGCGAAGGCGATCTGCGCGATATCTTTCGCGACCTGAACGACACCGACCCCGATGATCTGTTCCTGCGTCTGGATGCGCATGATGGCTATCCGACTTTTGGTGATGACTCGTCCATCGTGGATCAGGCCCCCACCAGCGGCAAATTCTATCTGCGGGCGGAACACGGCGGGAACCATGTGCTTTGGGGGAATTACAAATCCTCCATCGATGGCTCTATCTATCTTCGCAATGAACGGTCTCTTTATGGGGCGCAGGGCGTGTATCGATCCGCCGAACAAACCAGCCGCGGCCAAGCCCGCGTGAGCGTCGAAGGTTTTGCCGCCCAGCCCGATAACCTTCCGGGTCGGGACTCCTTTCTTGGGACGGGCGGGTCTGTCTATTTCCTTCAACGTCAGGATATCTCGCTTGGCTCGGAAACGGTGTCGGTTGAAATCCGCGATCCAAACACCGGTTCTGTGCTGGAAACGCTTACGCTGACCTATGGGGTGGATTATAGCGTTAACTATATTCAGGGCATCGTGACCCTTGCCGATCCGTTGACAGGGCAGGTTGCATCGGCAGATGTGATTTCCGACACGGGCGGCGATTACGATGTGAACCTTGTGGTGAACTATGAATACACCCCCGAAACCGGTGATCTTGATGGTCTGTCCTATGGCGGACGCGCCGAAGCATGGCTGAGCGACAACTTCCGCGTTGGGGTTTCCGCCTTCGTCGAGCAAACCGATGTGGCCGATCAAAAGGCATTGGAGGCCGATCTGCGCTATGAATATAGCGAAAAGACCTTTGTCGATCTGGAAATCGCCCAGACCGAAGGCCCCGGTTTCGGATCAAGCCAATCGTCCGATGGTGGTTTGACGATTGAAAACACCGCGAGTGCAGGTGCGGCGGATACCCGTGGCGAGGCAATCATTCTGCGCGGGCAGGGGGATCTGCGCGATCTTGGCTTTGGTGTTGAGGGTACACTCTCTGGTTATGTCGAACGCAAAACCGCCGGCTTCTCGACGCTTGATTATGAAACAACCGAGGACGAAGACCTCTGGGGGCTCGCGCTTTCGGTGAAGCCATCGGATCGTTTGTCGTACCGCGCCTATTATGATGCGTTTGAAGACAGCGCCGGTAAGGTGCTGCGCACAGGCGGGGTTGAGGTCGGATATCAGATCGATCCGCGCTGGACCTTGGATTTGGGAATTGAGGCCGTCGATAAGGTCACCCCAAGCGACGCGACCGAAACGGGGACGCGCACGGATGTTGCGCTTCGGGCGAGCTATGCGACCAATGACGGCAACTCGATCTATGTCTTTGGTCAATCAAGCGTGGAACGGTCCGGCGGTCTGTCCGACAATGATCGTTTCGGTGTCGGCGCGACTTATGAGCTTGGCAATAACTGGAGCGGTGCAGCCGAGATTTCCGACGGCACCACAGGTGTTGAGGCGGATATCACCTTTGAACATACACGCGACGATGGCAGCTCGACGTATTTTGGGTATGTCCTTGAGGGGGATCGCTCCATCAGCGGCGTGAACCTGACGGGTCGTGATGCCGGACGGTTTGTTGTCGGAGGCAAACGGGTCGTGTCCGATCAAACCGAGGTCTTTGCCGAGAACACCTATGACATGTTTGGCGACTATCGCGCGCTGACGGGGACATATGGTGTGCAATATGAACCGACCGACCGGATGACATATTCCGTCGCTTATGAGCTGGGACAGGTGTCCGATCCAAGCGGCGACTTTGATCGTCAGGCGCTGTCCTTTGGGTTGCGGTATAAAGACGACGCGGGTCTGTCCGCCAAAGCGCGTCTTGAACTGCGCCGCGACCGTGGGCTTTTGTCTGGCACGGTAAGTGACGCGGATTCCATCGCGATCACATCCGATGTGACCTATCAAATCGATGACGCGCGGCGTTTGATCTTTGCCTTTGATCACACCGACGCAAGCAGCGCCGTGTCCACCGCCACCGGTGGTCGCTATACAGAAGCCAGCGTCGGGTACGCGGTCCGTCCTGTTTTGGATGATCGTCTGAACCTGCTGTTCAAGTACAGCTACCTGAATGACATGTTCGGCCAGAATATCGATGGCTCGGATGAAACCGGACCACGTCAACGCAGCCACGTTGTTTCTGTCGATGGCTCCTATGATCTGAACCCGCAATGGACGCTTGGCGCGAAACTGGGTGGGCGTTGGTCGCAATCTTCCCCAAGCCTCGGTGTGGCCTTTGCCGACAATGATGCGTGGCTCGGCGTGGTGAATGCACGCTATCATGTGACACACAAATGGGACGTGCTTCTTGAAGGACGTTACCTTGAGGCCGAGCAAGCAGGCATCAACGAGGCGTCGGTTCTTGGTGCCGTCTATCGTCACGTGGGTCAGAATGCCAAAATTGGCCTTGGCTATAACTTTGGCCAGTTCTCAGATGACCTCACAGACCTCACCTATGACGACCAAGGTCTGTTCCTGAACCTGATCGCAAAGTTCTAGAGATCGATTCACCTATGCCCCGTCCCCTCTGTGGTCACGCAGAATGTGGGAGGGGCATAAGTATTTCAATTTATGTAAAAAATCGGGATTTCGAAGAAAAAATACGATTTTTGCATTTTTGTGAAAAAAGCCCTTGCGACTCTGTGCGGGTATGACTAGAACCCACTTCACCGGCAGGGCGACACGCTAGTCGGTACGGCGGGCTGAGCG
>CANNCD010000002.1 GCA_947503035.1 uncultured Halocynthiibacter sp. | reverse complement strand
CAGAGACCTGATCCATCGAAATGAAACCAAACCGCCCGCATATCTCTTCAGATATATTACAATGTCAAAGAACTAAGCTACTCAAACCATTCGATCTTTTCGCCCCGACCAACCAAACTTCCGCTCAGCCCGCCGTACCGACTAGCGTGTCGCCCTGCCGGTGAAGTGGGTTCTAGTCATACCCGCACAGAGTCGCAACACCTAAATCAATAAAAACTCACAAAAATACAAAAAAGATCAAAATAACAATGATTTCAAAAGGTTAGTTGGATTTCAATAATGACGAACACCGAAACTGGCCCCAAACCGCACAAAGCCCCGCTCTATGGCGGGGCTTTGGAGATGTTTACGCCATCTGAACGGCATCAGCTAGGATCGACGCGGCACATACCGAAGCGCAATCAAGCCCAAGATGATCCCTAGATAAATAAGCGGCTCTATCTGCCAGCCTTTGACCAACATCACAAAGTGGATCGCCCCAAGAGGAACCGCGAGGTAGGTGAGCTTGTGCAGTTTGCGCCAATTCATCCCACCGAGCCTGCGTAGCGACAGGTTGTTCGACGTGATCGCCAGCGGCAGCAGAAGCAGAAAGCCAAGCATGCCGACGGTAATATAGGGACGCTTGGTGATGTCGGTCCAAATCTCGCCCCAGAGGAACTGAATATCCAAGGCAAGCCAGACGACGAGATGACCAAGGATATAGAAGAACGCCAACACGCCAATCGCACGGCGGAATTTCAGAAGGTTTAGACCGAGGTATTTACGGAGGGGGGTGATCGCGAGACCCGCCACCAAGAGCTGTAGCCCGATTTCGCCCATCTTGTGTTCCAGCGCCTTTACCGGATCGGCACCCAGTTGGCCCGCGAAGAGCTGAACCACCAAGAGAACCACAGGCAGCGCACCGAGGATATAGAGAGGCCACGCCGGAATACGGCGCAGCCCAGTGTTCACAGATTGAACCACTTGCATTCTAGTAGTCCACCGACAGGTCCATACCCGCGTACAGATCAGCAACCTGCTCTTCGTAACCGTTGAACATCAGGGTCTCCTGACGCTTGGCGATCAGACCGCCGATCTTGCGCTCGGACGCTTGGGACCAACGGGGGTGATCGACGTTCGGGTTCACGTTGGAATAGAAACCGTATTCACGCGGGTTCAAGTTGCTCCAAGTCGTTTCGGGTTGGGTGTCAGTCAACGTAATGCGCACGATGGATTTAATCGACTTAAAGCCGTACTTCCACGGCACCACCAAACGAAGCGGCGCGCCGTTTTGGTTCGGAAGGTCCTCGCCATAAAGTCCCGACGCCAAAATCGTCAGAGGGTTCATCGCCTCGTCCAGACGCAAACCTTCGCGGTAAGGGTAATTCAGATTGCCCAGCGCCTGCCCCGGCATTTCGCTTGGACGAACCAGCGTTTCAAAGGCAACGTATTTCGCCGACGACTGCACACCAACACGGTTCAGCAATGACGCCAGTTCAAAGCCGACCCATGGGATAACCATGGACCATGCCTCGACACAGCGGAACCGATAGATGCGTTCCTCGAGGTCAGCGTTATCCAGAATATCGGCCAGATCATAATCACCTGGCTTGTCAACAAGGCCGTCAATTTGCACGGACCATGGATCAGTGTTCAGCAAGTGACCATAGCGTGCAGGATCGCCCTTGCCGGTGCCAAATTCGTAGAAGTTGTTATAGCTCGTGATGTCCTCAAGCGAGTTCGGCTCAAGGTCAGTGGAATATTGGCTGGCTGGGAACGTCGCCGCAGAAGCCGGAAGCGCGGCCATGCCCGCAGCGGCCCCCATGCCCGCCATGATCTGACGACGATTGAGGAACTCAGACTTGGGCGTGACATCCGCCCATGACAGACGGGATTTTGATGACTTAAACATGTGGGGCCTCCGGCTCATTTTTATTCTGCATACCTCAAAACTGACATACCACCAAACAAAGTCGGTTCACGTTTGCGTTGGAAATGCTTCAATCGGTCACCAGACTCGGGATGATTTCATTCATGGGCTTAGACGTGCCGTCCGCCTGTACGATCCGAACATGTCGACGGCGCATCTTACGCGGTTCGGCCACGCCGACGGAGTGGGCGATGGTCTCAAGTTCTTTCACGACACTCTGGGCATATTTGGCCACCTTGACGTATTTGTCCTCGACCACCAGCCCCTTTTGCAGACCTTCGTCGTGGGTCGTGATGCCGGTCGGACAGGTGTTGCGGTTACATTTGAGCGCCTGAATACAGCCGAGGCTGAACATAAAGCCCCGCGCCGAAGCAACGAAATCCGCCCCCGCCGCAAGCGCCCATGCCACATCACCGGGGTTCACCAGCTTGCCACTTGCCACGACACGGATCCGATCCTTAAGGCCGAATTCATCGCGCAGGTTCACCATAAGCGGCAGCGCCTCGCGGATCGATAGGCCAACCAAATCCATCAACGGCATCGGCGCTGCACCGGTACCCCCTTCACCGCCATCAACGGTAATAAAGTCCGGCGCACATTCGTCGCCACGCTCTTGGATCAATTCGAACAACGGGCGAAACGACTCAATCCCGCCGACAACGGTCTTAAAGCCAACTGGTTTACCAGTGACCTCGCGGATGCGCGTCATGATATCAAGCAGGTCTTCGAATGTATCCACCTCGGCATGGCGGTTGGGCGAAAGGCTGGGCGTGCCTTCTTTGATACCGCGGATCGCGGCGATCTCGGCGCTTACCTTTTCCGCCGGCAGGATCCCGCCCTTGCCGGGTTTGGCACCTTGGGAGAGTTTGATCTCGAACATCTTAACCTGCGGGATCGCGGCGACCTCGCGCAGTTTTTCATCACACAGGTCACCGTTTTCATTACGCACCCCGTATTTTGCGGTGCCGATTTGGAACACGATATCCGCGCCACCTGCGATATGATGGGGGGAAACGCCCCCCTCACCGGTATTCATCCAGATGCCAGCCTTGGCGGACCCTTTGGACAGGGCCTGAACCGCTGGGGCAGACAGCGCGCCATAGCTCATACCTGACAGATTAAAGATCGATTTCGCCACATAGGGGTCGCGCGCATTCGGGCCGATTTGCATCGGGGCGGTCTTGGCGAATTGGTCCTCAAGCGGTGGGAAAGCCGCGTTCACAAAGATCGGAGTGCCCGGCACACCCAAGTTGCGGGTCGATCCAAACGCAATCGTGTTGCTTTTGCCGGCGGCGGAATGGCCGATCCATTCCCGCTGGGCGCGGTTGAACGGCAATTCTTCGCGGTCCATGGCAAAGAAATACTGGCGAAAGAATTCGCCCAAGGTCGAAAAGATATGACGAAACCGGCCAATAACCGGATAGTTCCGGCGGATCGCGTCGCCTGATTGGCGACGGTCAATGATATAGAGACCGATCACGACAAGAACCGCGAACCCAACCGCGAATACAAATAGATAGGTTAGGGTTTCTAGGAACCAGCTCACAAATGCCATGTTTTTCTCCGAATTCGTTTTCGGGACAATGACTGGTTTGGCGTCGCCTCGCAATATGGCTCACGCCAACGTGTGGAATGGTGAGATGGGCCCCGAAGGGCCCACCAATTAGTGAACGACCGCGTCGTCGGGTGTCGGACGGTTCGATGCCGCGATCCGATCGCCGATAATCAAACCATCGGTGCCCGCTGACACCTCAATCAGATCGCCGTCGCCGACATCGCCCGCCAACAACATTTCGGCCAGCGGATTTTGCAGCGCACGTTGGATCACGCGCTTCAATGGACGTGCGCCGAACACGGGGTCGTACCCTTCGTCGGCCAACCATTTGCGCGCGGCGTCGTCCAGTTCGATCTGGATGCCCCGTTGCCCAAGACGACGATCAAGGCGATCCAGCTGGATCGAAACGATCCCGCCCATATCTTCGCGGCCCAGTCGGTCAAAGATGATGGTTTCATCCAGACGGTTCAGGAATTCGGGGCGGAAATGGGCCCGCACCGCATCCATCACATCGCGTTTGGCGGGCGCGGTATCGCCACCCTCGGGCAATTGCGACAGGGCCTGCGCCCCAAGGTTGGATGTCAGAATGATCAACGTTTGTTTGAAATCTACCGTGCGACCATGCCCATCGGTCAACACACCATCGTCCAGCACCTGCAACAGGATATTGAACACATCTGGGTGGGCCTTTTCGACCTCATCAAACAGAACAACCTGATAGGGTTTGCGACGCACGGCCTCGGTCAACACGCCGCCTTCGTCATAGCCAACATAGCCGGGAGGCGCGCCAATCAGACGGGCCACGGCGTGTTTCTCCATGAATTCGGACATATCGATCCGAACCATCGCGTTGTCATCGTCGAAAAGGAAATCCGCGACCGCCTTGGTCAATTCGGTTTTCCCGACACCGGTCGGCCCAAGGAATAGGAACGAGCCAAGTGGGCGCGCCTCGTCATTAAGACCCGCACGGGCACGACGTACCGCATTGGCAACTGCCGTCACCGCAGAACGTTGACCGATCACACGACGTCCGATTTCCTCTTCCATCCGCAAAAGTTTCTCGCGGTCGCCTTCCAGCATTTTCGAGGTCGGGATACCGGTCCAGCGTTCGACAACCTGCGCGATATGTTCGGGGCCGACGGCCTCGGCCACCATAAGATCATCGTCGGCATCCTCTTCTGCACCGACAAGTTTCTCAAGCTCAGGGATAACGCCGTAGGACAGCTCACCCGCTTTGGCGAGATTGCCTTCGCGTTTCGCGATATCCAATTCGGCACGCGCGCGATCAAGACGTTCTTTGACGTCGCGCGCCCCCTCCAGCTTATTGCGTTCGGCCTGCCATGTGGCGGTCATCGCGGCGCTTTGGTCCTGCAACTCGGCAACCTCGGCCTCAAGCTTAACCAGACGGTCGGCGCTTGCCTTGTCGCTTTCATTGCGCAGGGCCTCGACCTCGATCTGTTTTTGCAACAATTCGCGGTCAATCGCATCAAGCTCTTCTGGTTTACTATCGACGGCCATGCGCAGACGCGATCCGGCCTCGTCCATCAAATCGATGGCCTTATCCGGTAAAAACCGATCTGTGATATAGCGGTGTGAGAGCGTCGCGGCGGAGACAAGCGCGCTATCCGATAGACGCACACCATGGTGCAGTTCGTATTTGCTTTTGATGCCGCGCAGGATGCTGATGGTGTCGGCGACGGTTGGTTCATCCACCTGCACCGGCTGGAACCGGCGGGCAAGCGCCGCGTCCTTTTCAACGTATTTGCGGTATTCATCCAGCGTGGTCGCGCCGACACAGTGCAATTCCCCGCGTGCCAGCGCAGGTTTCAACAGATTCGACGCATCCATCGCGCCGTCCGATTTCCCCGCGCCAACAAGCGTGTGCATTTCATCGATGAACAGAACCACCTCGCCAGCGGCGGCGGTGACCTCATTCAAAATCGATTTCAGCCGTTCCTCAAATTCGCCACGGTATTTCGCACCGGCGATCAGGGCGCCCATATCGAGCGCCATAAGACGTTTGTTCCGAAGCGATTCCGGCACGTCCCCGTTCACAATCCGAAGCGCGAGCCCCTCGGCGATGGCGGTTTTACCAACACCGGGTTCACCGATCAGAACCGGATTGTTCTTGGTGCGGCGCGACAACACCTGCATCGCGCGGCGGATTTCTTCGTCACGGCCAATAATAGGGTCGATTTTCCCCTCGCGGGCCAGTTCGGTCAGATCCTGCGCGTATTTGTTCAACGCGTCATAGCCATCCTCGGCCGTCGCGGAATCGGCGGTGCGCCCCTTGCGGACGTCATCAATCGCGGCGTTCAGAGATTGCGCGGACACACCGGCACCAATCAAGGCATCCTTGGCCTTGGATTTCACCAGTGCAAGCGCCATCAGAACCCGTTCAACGGGGACAAAGCTATCGCCCGCCTTTTGCGCGATCTTTTCTGCCTCGGACAAAACCTTAACAGTTTGGGCATCCACATAGACCTGCGCGGCATCGCCGGTCACCTTGGGCGATTTGGCCAGTGCGGCGTCGTTAACCTCGCGTACGCGCACGGCATCACCGCCCGCGGCCGCGATCAGATTGGACGCCAGCCCCTGTTCGTCATCAAGAAGTGCCTTAAGAATATGGTCGGGCGATACACGTTGGTGGCTTTCGCGCATCGCAATCGTTTGGGCCGCCTGTACAAAACCGCGCGCCCGCTCTGTGAACTTTTCAAGGTTCATTTCATCTCTCCTTCTATAAGCGTCACGCCCGATGTTGCCCATTTTGGCACAACTGTGGTCGTCACCTTAGGCCTAAAATGTGTGCGTTTGCCTAAGATTTCAAGAGGGACAGCGAAGTTCCGTCCAAAGTTAAGTGTGGGTAATATTTCACGGGATTTCCCCCTTTCCTTTCCGTCATAATAGGTACAATTAGAGCAAGTAATAGGAGTATTCGTAATGAGTCCCACTTGCCCAGAGGCCCAGTTCAATCGCCTTTCCTACGACGAGAAACGCGCCGGATATATTGCAGATGTGTGTCTGACCTATGATGATGTGGACAATGTCCACAAATCGGTTCATTTCACGTGTTCGGCCAATCTTCCACGGGAAACGCCGCTTGCCGCCATTCAGGTGGCCCTGCTTCGGCATGCAGAGCGCCAGTGTCGGTTCATGCCCGAATACCAAAGCATCGCAAAAGACCTGTCCGACAACGCCATTGTTGTGCCCTAGGCTTGACCCTTTGCCCATGGTCGTCCACATAGACGAAACCCAAGCAAACGGAGCCCCCTCATGTCTGATGATCGTCTAATCGTTGCCCTAGATGTCCCGAATATTTTGGACGGAATGAAAGTCGCCGAAAACATTGGCGACACTGTGTCCTTCTATAAAATCGGTCTGGGCATGTTGACCGGTGGTGGCTTTGCGCTTGCGAATGAGTTGAAACAGGAATTCGGCAAGAAGATCTTCTTGGACATGAAGTTCTTTGACATCGGTGCGACGGTGCAAAAGGCGGTTGCCGGTATCGCGGCCCATGATCTTGATTTCCTGACCGTCCACGGTGACCCCTATGTGGTCGAGGCCGCCGTTGCAGGCCGTGGCGATAGCAACCTGAAAATCCTTGCGGTGACCATTCTGACATCGCTTGATCGCAACGACATGGATCGTGCGATGATCATCGATGGCGACACCCAGACATTGGTCGTTGAACGTGCCCGCCGCGCCCTTGAGGCCGGCGCCGATGGTGTGATTTGCTCTCCACAAGAGGCCGCGATGATCCGTGCCCTTCCGGTGGCGGCCGGCAAATTGATCGTGACCCCAGGTGTGCGTCCGGCGAACGCAGATAAGGGTGATCAGAAACGTATCGCGACACCGGCACAGGCCATCAGCGACGGCGCAGACCACATCGTTGTCGGTCGCCCAATTTGGCAGGCCGCTAATCCCAAAGAGGCCGCGCAGGTGGTTCTTGATGATATGGCCCGTGCGCCGCAGATCAATTCCACATTCGCCAAATAGGCACCACCCCCAGAAACGCAAAACGCCGCCCATTGAGGCGGCGTTTTTGTTAGCGGCTCATCCAAGGTTTGCTGGAGGCCTTTTTACCAGAGTTGTTGTCCGGCTTGGCCCCGCGGGCCCCACCCTTGCCACGAATATTCTGATACCAAGGCGCGGCCTCGGCGGTCTTTTTTACGGGTTTCGGTTTCTTAGGCGGACGGGTTGTCATGGCGCAATTCCTTTGGTTTGGGATGATCTAACGCGAAACGGGCAAAATGAACAGCCCCCGTCAGTCCCCGCCGCCACCGCCGCCGAAATCTCCACCAGAAGTATCAACGGGCGTATAAGCCCGCGGCGTGTCGTTGATGTCGTGATCAAAGGTTTTAACTTGGTTCTTTTGCACCCCAAACACGCGGCGCATCACAATCCATGCCGCCAACGATATCAGGGCAAACACCACCAAGGTCACAGGGAATGACGAGGTCAAAAGCCCCGTCACACCAATGATAATACCAATCGCGGCCGCACCAACGGCAAAGCCAAGAAAGATAAAACCGGGGGCCACGACCTCAAGAATTGCGAGACCAAACGCAGCAGCGAGCCAAATCCAAGATTCTGTCCAAAGCATCCTATTTCCCTTTCAAAAGACCAAAGGCATTTCCAAACGCCTCGACCGCGCTTGATGGCAAGATCACGGTCTGCTGCCCCTCGCCTTGGGCCACGGCGGATAGGGCTTCTACCTGTTTCAACGCGACTTGATACTGGGCGGCCTCGATGCCGTTTTCCTTGATCGCTGCCGCGACCACACCGGTGGCATATGCCTCGGCATCGGCGGACACGCGGCGTGCCTTGGCGGCCTGTTCGGCGGCATAAAGTTCGGCGTCGGCGTTCAATTCAACTGCACGTTTGGTACCTTCGGCCTCGGTCACTTGGGCACGACGGGCGCGTTCGGCGTTCAACTGTTGCAGCATCGCCTCGCGGGTGGCGGCATCAAGGTTCACGTCCAAAATCTCGGCTCGGGTCACTTCGATGCCCCAATCCTCGACGGCGTCCTCAACCTGCACCTTGATCGCAGAGATCAATTGTTGACGGTTGGATTGCACTTCGTCCAGCTCCATCCGGCCAATGCCAGAGCGCACGATGCCCGCAACAGTCGTTGCAATCGCCGCGTCCACATCGCGAATACGATAAACGGTCTTTTCTGGCTCAACGATGCGGTAAAACACGGAGGTCTCGACCTGTACCAAAACGTTATCGGCGGTGATGGCATCCTGCGACGCGCTTGGCAATTGGCGTTCAAGGATCGAAATCTTGTGACGCACCACATCCAAAAACGGCACGGTAAAGTTGATCCCCGGCCCAAGCACCGAATGCAGGCGGCCAAACCGTTCAACCACGTATTTTTCGGACTGCGGCACGATGCGCACGCCCTTGAGAATACAGATAATAATAAAGGCAGCAAAAAGCAGCGCCACGATGTTTCCACCGGCAAAGTCTAGAAGAATATCTTCAATGTTCATAATCAAACCTCCAAATGAGTTATTCCCTATATGGGGATCAACAACACGTTTTTAAAGGGGAATATGGTTGGAATCGCCCGCATCGCCCCTTAGATTGCCCCTATGCCAGCCCTATGTCGCGATTGTCTTGAAACGTTTACCCCCAGCCGTCGTTGCCCAAAATGCGGCAGCCCGAGGGTGCTTGCACATGACGAACTGTTTTCCCTTTCGATTGCGCATATGGATTGCGATGCGTTTTATGCGAGCGTGGAAAAACGCGACAATCCAGACCTGAACGATAAACCGGTGATCATTGGTGGCGGGCAACGGGGCGTCGTGTCGACCGCATGTTATATCGCGCGGATGAAGGGGGTGCGTTCGGCAATGCCGGCGTTCATGGCGAAACGGCTTTGCCCAGAAGCAGTGGTACTGCCACCGCGCATGTCCGCCTATGCCGAGGCGTCAAAACAGATCCGCCAGTTGATGGACGAACTGACCCCAAAGATCGAACCGCTATCGCTCGACGAGGCGTTTATGGATTTGACCGGCACCGAACGGCTTCATGGGCATCCGCCCGCGGTGATGTTGGCGCGGCTGGTGAAACGAATGAAGGACGAGGTCGGCGTGACCGGATCGATTGGTCTGTCCCACAACAAATTCCTCGCCAAGGTCGCGTCGGATTTGGACAAACCCCGCGGCTTTGCGATCATTGGCGCGCGGGAAACCCCCGCATTTCTCCATGACAAACCCGTGGGCCTGATCTGGGGCGTTGGCCCTGCATTCCGCGAAAGTCTGGAAAAGGCCGGCATACGCACATTCACCGACCTGCTCCGCTGGGACAAACAGGACCTGACCGCACGGTTCGGGTCCATGGGCACGCGTCTGTGGCATTTGGCGCGCGGCGAGGACGTGCGTCGCGTATCCGCCAACGCACCGGTCAAATCGATCTCCAAGGAAACCACGTTTTACGAGGACACCTCGGACCCCGACATTCTGGACGGGCACATCTGGCGTCTGGCGGAACAGGTCGCTGACCGCGCCAAGGCCCGTGACAAGGCAGGGCTGGTCGTGACTCTGAAATTGAAGACCAAGGACCACAAATCCCTGACGCGCCGCACAAGCCTGACCGATCCGACACAGATCGCCGACCGGATTTACCGCACCGCGCGCGCGCTGTTTGACCAGGTGGGCGACAAGGGGCCGTATCGGTTGATTGGCGTCGGCATAAGCGGGCTGTCACATGCCAATGACGCAGATATCATGCAGGACCTCTTGGACCCCAACGCCACCAAACGGGCCGCCGCCGAACGGGCGACGGATGCGATACGTGAACGATTTGGCAAAGACGCGATCAAAAAGGGCCGTTCGCTTCGGTGATTATTCCGCCGCCAGCGCGGCCCCCTCGCGGCCAATGTCCGCGATGCGCACCGTCACGCGCCCCATAGCCCGTTTGAACGCCACATAATTTTCGTTCGGGGAAATCGTTTCGCTGTTCAAATAAAGCGACCGGTCGATTTCAATCTGCATCGCGTGATGCCCGCGGGAGGGCCGGCCATATTTTTGAACCACATAGGCACCGGCAAAGGGCGTGTTGCGCGCCACGACGAAACCCTCATCGCGAAAGACCTCTTCGACCTGCGCGACCAGATCTGGGGCGGCGGTGCGCCCAAAACGGTCTCCGATCACGATGTCGGGTCTGGGCGCGCCCTTTTTGACAACACCATCAAGGGCCTCGTGGGGCATTGAATGCAGATCGACCAAAATCGCCCGACCAAAATCGGCGCGCGCGCCACGCATTAAATCCATCAGCGCATTGTGATATGGCCCCCACACGTCGGCGATACGCCGCTGCGCGACCAGACGGGGGATCTTACCAGAATAGATCGGCCGCCCCTGCGCCACAACGCGCGGGATCACCCCAAGCCCCGAGGCGATCCGTGGATTGATCGAGCCAGACGGCACATCATCAATCACCGCCGAATCGAGCTCGTCCGCGTCACGGTTCAAATCCACATAGGCACGCGGCGCATGTGCCATTAAAAATGGCGCTCCGTGGTCCGGTGCCGTCGCAAAGAGTTTGTCGACCAAGGCATCTTCGGACATCCGAATCGAAAGCGGGTCCAAAATCGATTCGCGCAAGAAGGCCTCGGGATAAACGCGACCGCTGTGCGGAGACGCGAAAACCACTGCCGATGTGCGCTTTCGCGGCTGTTTGATTTCAAAATAAGGCGTTGTCATCCGGTCTCCGAGGTTAAAACCAGTATAGCTTCTTTTTTTGTTTCACCAAAACCCCTTGAACACCGGTTCGACTCCTTCTATAGACCTGCGAACAGACGTAACGCCTGTATTCCTTTCGGGGTCAGATGTTTCGGATGTGTGGGGCGCGTAGCTCAGCGGTAGAGCACTTCGTTGACATCGAAGGGGTCACTGGTTCGATCCCAGTCGTGCCCACCACCGTCTTCCTCGGAAGACACGAATTTTTAACAGGCGCCAGCGCGCCGCGAACTGAGGAGATAGCCATGAAGGTTAAGAACTCGCTCCGCTCTCTTAAGGGCCGGCATCGCGACTGTCGCATTGTGCGTCGCAAGGGCCGTGTTTATGTGATCAACAAAACACAGCCTCGCTTTAAGGCACGTCAGGGTTAATCCCCGACTGTTTTAAAACAGAATAAAGGCCGTCGGTTTTTCCGGCGGCCTTATTTTTTGCCTGCGCCCAGAGAACCCACCAGGACGTCTCAGGTGTAAATCGCGGGTTCTATCTTGCGCAACGAATCGCGAGTGCATAGAATCGTTTATATGCCAGTTTGTTATCTTCATACGACATCGCCCCGCCCACGGTTCTACCGTGTGGAAATTGCGGCGAATCTGTTTGGGGAATGGTCTGTTCTTCGAGAATGGGGGGTCTGCGGTCGCCGCGGAAGCCAACGCATCGCGCTTTTCTCGGATTTACGCGCGGCATCCAAAGCCGCAGACCGTGCGCGCAACCGCATGTTGCGCCGAGGCTATCAACGCGGCTAGGCCGCTCCGAAGTTCATCAATCGGTCACAAAAATCCCCCAGCGCCGCGCGCAGGGGGACGTTTTATCATGAAGCAGTAGGTGATTAGCGGCGGCGGGCCCTAACAGCGTCGATCAGCCAATCCGGTGTCAGCTGCTCCACACGTTTGCGCAACGTCGTCACAAAAGATTCGGTGCCGCGGAATTGGTCGGTGCCCATGTGCTCAAAGATCGCGCGTGCGGCGGTTTCGCCTGCGTTGTCGGCCACACCATCCGGCGCGACATTGACCAACTGAACCTGAATATCGGTGTCGCGCAAATCGGCGGCCAGACATTCGGCAAAGGTCATCACGCCCGCCTTGCTTGCGCCATATCCGATTGTGCTTTTCTCGCCGCGGAAACCGGCCATCGAACCCGTCAGAACAATGTGACCACTGTCGGCAGCAACCATATCGGGCAACAGATCGCCGATCACACGCATCGCACCAACAAGGTTCACGTTGCACATTTCAACAGCATCTTCGGTGGTGATACGTTTCGCGTTCATCGGCCAGTGGACATCAGCCAAATAGACGACACCGTCAATGGCGCCGACCTCACGGATGGCATCACGGACACTGTCCAGTTCGGCGGTATCACAGGGGACATAGGACGCACGACCCGGAAGTTCGGCGACAAGATCCTGAAGACGGGCTTCGTGTTTTGCGCTCACCACGACTTCGACACCGGCACGCGACAACAGATGTGCAAGCGAACGCGCAGTCCCTTCGCTTGAACCAACCAACCAATACCGCTTACCTTGCCAAGTCTTCACGTCTTTAATTCCTTATCTCAGGGGCGAAAAATACAATCCCTTTGTCGCCCATTACATTTGGGAATTCAGGGGGAGATTTCAACTACAATCGCCACAACACGG
The DNA here is from genome assembly GCA_947503035.1 of uncultured Halocynthiibacter sp. Classification (GTDB taxonomy): domain Bacteria; phylum Pseudomonadota; class Alphaproteobacteria; order Rhodobacterales; family Rhodobacteraceae; genus CANNCD01. The sequence continues at coordinate 327,124 of CANNCD010000002.1, read as the reverse complement.
CAGGGTAATCTTGTCGCGCCCTACTTAATAGGCACGACATTTTCGGGCGCAGCGATTTCTTCGAAATCGAAATTGTCCAATCGCTTGGCGCGGCGCCCTGCTTTGTCGGCAGACACCTTGATCTCGGCGATGTCTTTTGCCGCCTGACCAAAGTGCCGGTCAAGGTTTTCAACACGCGTCCCCAGACGATCCACATCTGAATAAAGAAGGGCGAGCTCTTTGCGGATCGCACCGGCCTGTTCACGCATACGGGCGTCTTTCAACACCGCGCGCATAGTGTTCAACGTTGCCATGCAAGTGGTCGGCGACACGATCCAAACCTTGGCGGCGAAACCTTCGCGCACCACTTCGGGGAAATTGGAATGCAGCTCTGCGTACACAGCCTCGGAGGGCAGGAACATCAACGCGCCCTCGGCGGTTTCGCCTTCGATGATGTATTTTTCGCTGATGGCGCGGATATGGGCACGTACGGCGGTGCGCATCATGCGGTTCGCCTCGGTCAATGTGGCCTTGCTGTCGGCGGCGCGAATGGCCTCATAGGCCTCAAGGGGGAATTTACTATCGACGACAATGGGGCCTGGGGGATTGGGCAGATGGATCAGACAATCGGCGCGCTTGCCGTTGGAGAGGGTCGCCTGAAATGAATAGGCGTCGCTGGGTAGGGCCTTGGTGACGATGTCGTTCAGTTGGATTTCGCCAAAGGCACCGCGCGTCTGTTTGTTTGACAGGATATCCTGCAAACCAAGAACGTCTCCCGACAGTTTTTCGATGTTCTCTTGGGCACGGTCAATGGTGGCCAGACGTTCCTGCAATTCCACCAAGGATCGGGTGGTTTTCACGGATGAGCCATAGAGGCTCTCGGTCATGCCTTTTTGGACCTCAGCCAGACGGCGTTCCATGATCTGGAGCATCTGAGTCTGCGCGGCGTTTTGGGTCTGCGACACGGTTTCCAGCCCACCGGAAAGGCGGCTTTGCCCTTGGGACAGGCTTTCGACGCGGTGGCCCAGTTGCCCCATCTGATAGGCCAGCGGTTCGGCCAAACGCGCGGATCGACCCGCCGCGCGCACCGCCGCGACCAACAGCCAAAGGATTAGAATAATAAGGGCCGCACCGGCCAGAAACGCCATAACGATGGGGTCCGAAAACGCGTAGGCTGTGCCATTGATTTCGATCATGTGCGACCAAACAGACGTTCGATGTCCGCCAGTTTGAGTTCCACATAGGTCGGACGCCCGTGATTGCATTGGCCCGAATGCGGCGTGGCCTCCATCTCGCGCAAGAGAGCGTTCATTTCCTCGGCCTGCATACGACGGCCGGATCGGATCGATCCATGACACGCGACGCGGCTTAGGATGGCCTCAATCCGCGCTTGCACGTTTTGGCTTTGGCCCAGATCGGCAAGTTCGTCGAGGATATCAAGGATCATGCCCTTGGCATCAACGGTTCCCAAAATCGCGGGGGTTTCGCGCACTGCAACGGCACCGGTTCCGAAGGGTTCGATCACCAGACCCAGCTTGGCCAGATCATCGGCAACGCCCATGATCAACGCCACATCGCCCTCGGAAATCTCAACGATTTCTGGGATCAACAAAGCCTGCGCCGCGACACCGTTTTCCGCCATCTGGTTCTTGAGCTTTTCATAGACAAGGCGTTCATGCGCGGCATGTTGGTCGACGATGACCATGCCGTCCTCGGTCTGGGCGACGATGTAATTTTCATGGACCTGCGCCCGTGCCGCCCCCAACGGTAGGTGCGTCGCGGGGCCGGCCTCCACATCATCAATGACCGGTTCAACACGCGCGGACGGGGCCTCGGCAAAGCCCATCGGCGATGGTGTCTGCATCTGATACGCCGTGGTGCGCGCCCCAAGCGATGGGCGATCCATCTGGTAGATGGGCGCGACAGGCGGGGTATGTTGGGTCGCCTCGGGCCGGAAGGCATCAAGCGTCGCATCCGCGACCGTGGTCGACGCGCGGTGGCCGGCGTTGGTCAGGGCATGACGCAGGCCGGATACGATCAACCCGCGCGCGGCAGCGGGTTCGCGGAACCGAACCTCGGACTTGGCGGGGTGTACGTTCACATCGACACGATGCGGGTCACACTCAAGAAACAGCACCGCGGCGGGATGACGATCACGGCTCAGGAAATCGAAGTAGGCCGCGCGCAGTGCACCGATCAACAGTTTATCCCGCACGGGGCGGCCGTTGACGAACATGAACTGCGCCACGGATGAGCCGCGGGAATAGGTCGGCAACGCGGCGTAACCCGTCAGGGTGATCCCGTCGCGTTCGGTATCAATCAGCAATGCGTTTTCGGCAAAATCATTTCCCAGAATACGACGCAACCGCCCATGAAGCGCATCGAACAGATCACCGTTTTCCGCATCGGCGCGGAAGGTCACGCGCCCTTCGCCACCACCGGACACATCGTGCAGGGTAAAGCCGACAAAGGGTTCCGCCATAGCCAAACGTTTGATCACGTCACCGATGGCCTGCGATTCCGACCGGTCGGTGCGCATGAACTTCAAACGCGCGGGCGTGGCATAGAACAAATCGCGCAGCTCAACCACGGTGCCAAAGGCCCCCGCCGCAGGGCGCACGGGGGACATGTCGTTGCCGGACACGGATATCGTCGCGCCTGCTTCGCCGCGCACACGGCTGGTGATGGTCAGACGGCCAACGGCGCCAAGGGACGGCAAGGCCTCGCCACGAAATCCGAACGTATGAATGTCCAGCAGATCGGTGCCGTCAATTTTCGACGTCGCGTGACGCGACAGGGCCAGCGGCAAATCGTCGGGCATAATCCCACAACCATCATCGGCCACCCGGATCAACGTTTTGCCCCCATCGGCAATCGACACATCAATCCGACGCGCCCCCGCATCGATGGCATTTTCCACCAGTTCCTTGACGGCGCTGGCTGGACGTTCGACCACCTCACCGGCGGCAATTCGGTTAATGGCGGCATCGTCAAGTTGACGGATAACGGGACGAGAATCGTCTATGTTGGGGCTTTGTGCTGGCATGACACTATCCGTAGCACGCCAGCCGCTGATTCTGAAACGGGTATCGCAGAAATGGTTACTCGGCGGTGGAGAGGCCCTCGGGTTTGCCAACCACCACAAATCGAAGATCATCAGGGCGCAAAACTCGTTTCGCCACGCGTTTGATATCGTCCAAGGTCACGGCGTTGATATTATCATTCCGCGTGCGAATGTAATCGGGGCTAAGGCCCGTCATCTGCATCCCGACCATGATATTCGCGATGGTCGAATTCCCATCAAACCGAAGCGGATAGGCCCCCGTCAGGTACGTCTTGGCCTTATCCAATTCGTTCTGTGTCACGCCCTCGTTGGCCATCTTCGCCCATTCGGCGGTAACGACTTCGATGGCCTCGGCAATGGTGTCGTTCGATGACGCAACCGAGCCAAGCACAAGCGCGCCCTGATCCTTGGGCCCAAGGAAAGACGAAATGCCATAGGTCAGCCCGCGTTTTTCGCGCACCTCGGTATTGAGGCGCGATCCAAGCCCGCGACCGCCCAGAATTTCATTCATCACATAGGCCGGAAAGAAATCATCGTCATCCCGCTCGATGCCTTCGTGGCCGAAAATGGCAACGGATTGCGGCGTTTCAAAATCGATCACCGTCACACCGCCCGTCGCGGCATATCCCGCATGGTCCGGCATTGGCGCACCGGTTTCAGGCAAGCCGCCCAACAGGTCATCCAACAACACGCCCAGTTCATCGGCGGTGATATCGCCAACCGCGCCGACAAACAGACGGTCACGTGCGATCACGGCGTTCTTGGCCGCAACAAGATCGTCACGCGTAAGGGACGCGACGCTTTCGAGGGTGCCGTTTAACGAACTGCCATAAGGATGCGCGCCAAAGGCCATCGCGGAAAAGGCGTCGGATGCGATGTCGCTGGGATCGTTCAATTCGCTGCGAATGATGCCTTCGACCTGACCGCGCACACGGGCGATGGAGGGTTCATCAAAGGAGGGCACCATCAGTGCCAAGCGCAACAGGTCCATGGATTCGTCGCGGTTCTCGGTCAGGAATTGCGCCGAGATCGTCAGCGCATCGTCATAGACATCAAAGTCGAACGTGGCGGCAAGGTCCTCGCGGGCGGTGGCAAACCCTTGGGCATCAAGGTCGCCCGCCCCCTCTTCCAGCAACCCCGTCATCAGGTTGATCGCCCCGCGTTTTCCGTCGGCATCAAGGCTCGCTCCACCGCGGAACCGGATTTCAAGCGCGGTGAACGGGATGCTGGGTTCTTCGACTAGCCACGCGTTGATGCCGCCCGGGCTTGTCAGCGTTGTGACTTCGACCGCCCAAACGGGCGTGGCGCAGATCGCAAAGGTAGCGGCAAGAAACGGCTTCATTGTGTCACCTCTTGTGGTTTGGTCAGGTACCCTGTCACGGCTTGGGTTCGGTCGAATACTTTGGCGGCGGCGACCATGATGTCGTCGGCGGTCACGGCCTGAATGACGTCGGGCCATGCATCTACATCGGCAATGGTAAGGCCAGAGGTCAGCGCCGTGCCATAGCGCCGCGCAAGCGCGCCAACGTTATCCTCGGCATAGATTTGACCCGCGCGCACCTGTCGTTTGATCCGTTCAAGATGGGCCTCATCGACGCCTTCTTCCATAAAGGCGGCGATGGCATCATCAAGGGCGGCTTCGGCCTCTTCCAATGTCTTGTCTGGCGTCGGCACGATGATCAGTCCGAACGTGGTCTTATCAAGCGACGTGCCGCTATAGAATGCGCTGGCGTGGACGGCCTGTTGGGTTTCAATCGTGAGCTTATTGCCCAGAACCGAGGTCACGCCAGAGCCGCCCAAAATCTCGGACAACATCATAAGAGCGGCGGCCTCTTCCTGCGCACCGGGGTTGCGTTCAGCGGCCAAATAGGTGCGGATCACATAGGGTTGCGACACGCGCGGATCGGCATAGGTGATGCGGCGTTCGGCGATCTGGGGTGGTTCGGTCACGCGGTCACGACGGGTCAGACCAACCGTCGGCTCCAGCGGGCCATAATGGGTTTTCGCAAGCGCGAGCACCTCGTCCGGTTGCACATCGCCGGCCACAATCAGGATCGCGTTATTCGGCGCATAATATTTGCGGTAAAACGTCAACGCATCCTCAAGCGATAGCTCTTCCATCTCGTGCTTCCAGCCGATGACGGGAATGCCATAGGGGTGGTTGAGATACTGCGCCGCGCGACGTTGTTCACCGAAAAGCGCGCCTGCGCTGCTCTCGGTGCGTTGGTTGCGTTCCTCAAGGATCACTTGGCGTTCGGTGATGATATCATCCTCGGTCAGGCGGATGTTGCGCATCCGGTCGGCCTCCATCTGCATCATCAGACCCAGACGGTCGGCTGCCACACGTTGGTGATAGGCGGTGGTGTCCTGTGAGGTAAACGCATTGTCCGTGCCACCATTGGCCGCGACGATTTCGGAAAACTCGCCCGAGGCCAGCGTATCCGTCGCCTTGAACAGAAGATGTTCAAGGAAATGCGCGATCCCCGACACACCGGGGGTCTCATCGGCGGCACCGGCCCGATACCAAAGCATGTGTACGACAACGGGGGCGCGGTGATCTTCGATCACGACGATTTCCAGACCGTTGTCCAATTCGTAGGTGGTCACAGGGGCCGCAGATAGCGGCAGCGCCATCAAAACAAGCGCAGCGATTGATCGCAACATGGATGATCCTTTGGTTGACTATAACGTCACCCTATCCGATCCATTCCCCGTCGCAAGCCGTCATACACAGATGTGAAGGGGCGTGACGTTATTTCGGGTTTGGTGGGGCCGACGGAGTTTGCACACCCGCCGCACGGAACCGCAATAGTTCGGCGTATTGATCAAGGAAGAACTTGCGATACGCCTTGAAATACTGGTCTTTGCGCTTGTTGCCAAAGAACGTGCGGGTCTTGCGGAACTTGGCGTCATCGGCGGCCAAGACTTCGCGGATATCCGCCTGTACGCCATAGCGCGACGCGTGATTGACGATGCCACCGTCGGCACCACCGCTGCGCGCAGCAACGTTACCACCAAGCGCGGCAATCGCATCGGCCTGTGGTGTCGGATCAGCCAAGTTACCAGAGGTCGTCGGCACAGGAAGCGTGGTCAGATCAGAGGGGATGACAAGTTGTTTGTTGGGCAGAATTCCAAATTCATCCGGACCCGCCGTATTCGTACGCAGATCAAGCAAGCCTTCGTTCTTGGTTCCGCCACAGGCAGACACAAGTCCGGCCAGCATCACCACAAAGATCCATTTTACGCTACGCATCAACATGCCCCCTTAGTCGTGAGGACTGTTTACCCTATCGGATTTGCCGCGTCACGCCTGTTTGTTGTTTCCGGAAAACAGAACAAGCCCAATCGCGCCGACGAAAATGGTGATATCGGCGACATTGAACGCGTAAGGGTTTGAAAAACCACAACAAGACATGTTGATGAAATCCGCAACTGCACCATAAACAAGCCGATCAATGGCATTTCCAAGCGCACCGCCGATCAGCAGACCGGCAGAGATCTGCGCATTGCGACCGAATTTGTCGGTATGGGCCCAGCGCAGAACCCAAAGAGAGATCGCAACCGACAGCACCGCCAAGATATATGGCATGTATTCTGCTGCGGATGCGAAAAGACCGAAATTAACGCCCTTGTTCCACACCATCCGAAACACCAACAGCGGATCGAACACGTCCAATTCGCCGATGGTCTTCAGATTGAGATATTGAACCACCAGCCATTTGGTCGCTTGGTCAAGGACGAAGGTCCAAAAGGCGGTGGTCAATAGAAGGCGCATATCAGTTTCCTTAGTGGCGGAAGTGGCGCATGCCGGTCATCACCATGGCAAGGCCTGCCTCGTCTGCGGCGGCAATCACGTCGTCATCACGCATGGAACCACCCGGTTGGATCACAGCCGTCGCGCCCGCAGCCGCAGCAGTCAACAGACCATCCGCGAATGGGAAGAACGCGTCGGACGCAACCACGGACCCTTTGGTCAATGGTGTCTCAAGGCCAAGCGTTTCGGCCATGTCTTCGGCTTTTCGGGCCGCGATGCGACAGCTGTCAACACGGCTCATTTGACCGGCACCGACACCGACGGTAGCACCGTCTTTGACGTATACGATGGCGTTGGATTTCACGTGTTTCGCAACTTTCCATGCGAACAGAAGGTCACGCATTTCTTCCTCGGTTGGGGCGCGTTTCGTCACCACCTTGAGGTCATCCATGCCAATGAAACCGGCGTCTTTGTCCTGCACCAAAAGACCACCGGCCACCTGACGGTAGGACGTGATCGCGGCGCGGGTGTCCGGAAGACCACCGGTTTCAAGCAAACGCACGTTTTTCTTTGGTGCGAAAACGGCGCGGGCGTCGTCATCGATGGATGGGGCAATCACAACCTCGGTAAAGATCTTGGAAATCTCTTCGGCGGTTGGACCATCAAGCGGTTGGTTCAACGCGATGATACCACCAAAGGCCGAGGTGCTGTCACAGTTGAACGCAGATTGGTACGCGTCCAGAACAGTGTCGCCCTTGGCCACGCCACATGGGTTCGCGTGTTTGATGATCGCTACGGCTGGGCCGTCTTCTGCTGGGAATTCGGACACCAATTCGAACGCCGCGTCGGTGTCGTTGATGTTGTTATAGGACAATTCCTTGCCCTGAAGCTGGGTCGCGGTCGCAACGCCTTTGCGGGATGTGCCGTCGGTATAGAACGCGGCGCTCTGATGTGGGTTTTCGCCATACCGAAGACCCTGAGCGATTTCGCCAGCAAACACACGGCGACGTGGGGCGTCATTGCCAATTGCGCCAGCCATCCAAGTGGACACAGCCGCATCATAGGCACCGGTGCGCGCATATGCGATCTGTGCAAGGTTCTGACGGAAGGCATATGTTGTGCCACCGTCGTTTGCCTCAAGCTCGGCAAGAAGCGCGTCGTAATCCTGAACGTCAACAACAGTCGCCACAAAGCCGTGGTTCTTGGCTGCGGCTCGGATCATCGCAGGGCCGCCAATGTCGATGTTCTCGATGCAGGTGTCATAGTCGGCACCCTTGGCAACGGTTTCCTCAAACGGATACAGGTTCACAACCAACAGGTCGATCGGGCCGATGCCGTGTTCGTCCATTGCCGCAACGTGATCTTCATTGTCACGCAGCGCAAGAAGGCCGCCGTGTACACGTGGGTGAAGCGTTTTCACGCGACCGTCCATCATTTCTGGGAATTCAGTGATGTCGGCAACGTCTTTGACGGTCAAACCCGCATCGCGCAACGTCGCAGCAGAGCCACCCGTCGACAGCAATTCAACCCCACGCGCGGCCAATGCCGTGCCCAGCGCCACAAGGCCAGTTTTATCAGAAACAGAAAGAAGCGCGCGACGGATTTGCACGGTGTTGGTCATGTAGGTATCCCCAGATGGTTCGTTTACAAGGGTGGCAGGTCGTCCCGTTCCAAGTCACGCAACGCGTTCGGCGTGTCTTGTGCCTTGGCCAACGTCCAGCTCACGCGGCTCGCATACTCCATTGCGCGACCAGATAGAACTATTTGTTTGCTTGATCTGGGCTTTATTCGTGTTTTTTCGAGGAAAACCGACGGTTCCAACGTCAATTTGGCCTTTCCGTCGTGGCGAAACACCCAAATCTCGCCGCTTCGAAGCGCAAGAGACACCGCAGCGCCCCCCATATCAATGGCGGCGTCGACCTCGGGGTGCAGATGGAATCGAAGCTGATAGGGCACGCCCTGAAGCGCGAGGCGATCCATCATTTGGTCAAACTGTTTGGCGTCGGCGTCATTCAACGTCGCAAGGGTTTCCACCCCCGTTAGGCCACGTCCATCCGTTGACAGTTCAAATTGCCGCGCATGGGTCAGACCATGCGTCTGGCGATACCCGTCATGGGCTACCGAAAGCGACATGCCCTCGGCCGAGGTGGATTGTTGCAACCGTACATCGCGCGGCACATCCACAAGCAATTCCCGTTGGTGCCCACCAATAAGACGCTTCGGCGCAAGGCGTGCGGATGAATAACCATCAATCCCAAGGGTCGAATGCGATGGCGTGGCACGACCGGCACGACGCCATTCTTCGCCAAACGGCGCACCGGATCCACAGTTCACGATCAACGGACGACGGCCCGAAGTGACCTCAAACGCAAGGGTCGAGGCATGGGCGTTATAGGACGCCAATCCATCGGGCGGAGTGGCGGCATCGACAATCACCGTTGTGCGCCCCCCATGCATCCGCGCGAATCCCATCGAAAGATTGGTGTTCGAGGCGGCACGCACACCGGCATTGGCAAGCGCCTGATCCAAGCGCCCCTCAAATCCGCGCCCGCCACCATGATAACGGGCCAATCCACCGTCCGAATGACGAAGCGCGCGCAGGGTCGGGGCGATCCGTTCAATCGCGGCCATATGGGATGGCTCGGCGCTTTGGCCGGCATCACTTAGGGCGGCAGCGGCCCAATTGAGCAGGGTGAACACCTCAAGCAATTCTTCTGGATTACGTGTCGGAATGCCGCCCTCGGCGTCGATCTGGCTATCGCAATCGCGCGACAGGGCGCGCACGGCCACGGGCACGTGTTCCTCTTTCCCCGAAAGCGCAAGCCCCGCATAGATCAAACCCGTCAACGCCTCAATCCGCGGCAATCCCGCAACGGCGACCGACCAGCGACGGGACAAGAATGTCGTTTGGCGGGAAATGACCTGAAAGAACAGTTCGGAATCACGTTTGCGCATGCCGTTCAGAACGAACAGCGCGTGGTTGACCCAACGGATCACACGACGCCCCGTCAGATCAGGCGTCCAACCGGCGCCGCTTCCGTTTCCGTATTTCTTGCACCACTCGATAATCCAATCCTGCGCCCGTTTGCGCGCACGGAAATCGCCAACGGCGGCCATGTCATCCAGCCAAGCAAAGCCGTGGATCTCTTCTGCGAAATCAGGGGACGGTGGATCAAGTGCCCAGATCGATGCGTTCTTGTCCTCGACCAGATAGCCCGAGAATTGGAAATTCCCTGCCAACAGCTGGCGACCACGCGCAAAGGACCCGACTGTGCGAGGTTCTGGCTGAGTCACCCAACCGGTCGCAGGCGTGGCATAGCGCGCCGCACGCGCATGCAGCCGGTTTGCCCAGCGCGTTCTACGTTCAGAAAATCCCTCGGATGGAGCCACGGTTTGCCTCGTCTGTTGTATGCATCTTATGTGCAGTTGCCCAAAGCATACTGAGACCAGTGGCGGCTGTCACCGCCCAATTGCGTGATCTAGGCGGGCTTTTGCAAACAGGCCATATAGAAACCGTCCATACCGCCAATGTCGCCCCAATAATCAGGCCGCAGTCGAAGCCCCCCTTCGGGGGATGCCCACGCCGGATCGACACCGTCGATGAGCACCGCATCTTTGTCGATTTTCACGTCTGGGTGGCGCTTTAGCGCGTCTTCGATCTGGATTTCGCCCTCGTCCCAAATAAGGGAACAGGTACAGTACACCAGACGACCACCAGGTTTCAGCAGCCCAAGCGCGCGGTCGATCATATATTCCTGAAGCTCAAACAGGCTTGGGAAATCGCTGCCGTCTTTGGCATAGGGAAGATCGGGGTGACGGCGAATCGTACCTGTCGCGGTACAGGGCGCGTCCAACAGAATCGCGTCATAGGGGCCATCTTCGTGTTCGAGCGCATCGCCCACGACCATCTCGGCGTTCAATCCGGTGCGTGTCAGGTTTTCGGCCACGCGTTCCATACGGAATTTCGAAACATCAAGCGCAACAACATCGGCACCGGCGGCGGCCATCTGCATGGTTTTACCACCGGGGGCGGCGCAGACATCGAGAATGCGTTCACCCTTTTGCGGTTTCAATACCTGAACCGGCATCGCAGCGGCGGCGTCTTGGACCCACCAATCGCCGTCCTCATACCCCGCAAGCGAAGACACCTGCCCCGCATCGTTCAGACGCACAGAACCCGTCGGCAGAACAATCCCACCAACACGTTCCGCAAGTGCGGACGCATCGCCGTTCTTTGGCGTCAGATCAAGCGGCGGAACGCCGTCCTGTACGGCCTCGATCCCCATAATCGCCGCCTTGCCGAAATCGGCCAACAACGGTTTCCGAAGCCATTTCGGCATCTTAGCGGGCGGAAGTTTGTCCCACGCATCGCTATCAAGTTCGGACACCTTGCGCAAAACCGCATTGACCAAACCGGTAAAGTGACCCGTTTCACGGCCTTCGCGCATCAACGACACGGCGGAATTCACCACCCCATGCGGCGCGGCACCGTGGGAACACATCTCCAACACGGCAAGACGCAACACATTATGCACAGTCAATTCAGGACGCTTGCGCAGGAACGGGCCCAAGATGCGGTCGGCACGGTCAGCACCACGCAGGGCCTCGGTCGCGAGACGCATCGCGCGTGCCTTATCCGCGCCATCCAATTTACCAAGCGGCCCCTTTGGACCCGACAGTTCCGCCATCAAACGACCGTCTCCGATCACCCCATCCATAATCCGAAGGGCGGCGCGGCGTGGCAAAAGGGCTTTATCGCTCATTTTAGGACTGTCCTGACTTGTTCATGATCATCGGGGGCGTATATCATAGGGCAGCATAAAACAAGGAACGCCCATGTCCGATACGCAAAACGATCTGCCCGAGGCGGCGAAACGCGCCCTCGCCGAGGCCGAAGAACGTCGTAAGAACGCCAAACAAACCGAATTGCCAATTGAATTGGGTGGCCGTGATGGTCCCGAGCCAGTGCGCTATGGCGATTATGAGAAAAAGGGAATCGCCGTCGATTTCTAGGGGCTATTGCGCGGGGACACGTTTGAAATCGGCATAATCCCCCGTGCCCTTATCCGAGCGGAACCGGATGGTCATGCCATCACTATAGACCGCCTGACAATTATAGGGGAGCGGTTCGCGTCCCCAATTCATCGATCGACAGAAATACCCGTCGCGCCAATCCCATTCGCCGGTAATGGCGCGCCCGAAACCGCGCCCCGTGATTTGATCGTCTTGGGATACATTGAGCCGCACTAGGGCGCGTTTGATATCATAGCCCGCCATAAGCGCGGCGAATGCACTGCGATCCGTCACCCGTTCGAACGCAGCCGCCGAGGTCGCGCAAAAAACGCAGATGCATATCACGATGATTGATTTCATATCCGACCTCCTTGGCTACGATATATACGCAGCCAAGGGCGGGTCGGATCAAATTCGGATCAAAGGCCGAGCACATCCATCATGTCATATTCGCCGGCCTCAATGCCCTGCGCCCAGATCGCTGCCTTAACCGCGCCGCGCGCAAAGATGCCGCGATCCGTTGCCATGTGACGCAGAACGATACGTTCGCCCGCACCCGCAAACAGAACGTCATGTTCGCCAACGATGTCGCCACCACGGATCGCGGTGAAACCAATGTCGCCACGTTTGCGTGCACCGGTGATCCCGTCACGGCCAGAATCACGGACGTCGTTCAACTCGACTCCGCGCCCTTCGGCGGCGGCTTCGCCCAACATCAACGCGGTGCCCGATGGGGCGTCGACCTTGTGGTGGTGGTGGCCTTCGATGATCTCAATGTCGAAATCTTCGTCCAATGCCGCCGCGACCTTTTTGGTGAGCTGCGTCAAGAGGTTCACGCCAAGGCTCATATTACCGGCGCGTACGATCCGCGCGTTTGGCACATCCGCAAGGGATGAGATGTCTTCATCGGTCATGCCGGTGGTGCCGATGATGTGGGCGATGCCCGCCTTGGCCGCAAGGGACGCAAAGGCCACAGTCGCAACCGGCGCGGTAAAGTCGATCACCGCATCGCAATCCGCAAACACCGACGCCGCATCCGACGACACAATCACGCCATTCGCCGTGCCGCCCATGGCCACCCCAACATCCTGACCAACCCAGTCCATGCCCTCGCGTTCCACCGCACCCGCCAAAACCGTCTTATCATTTTCGGCAATCGTGCGAATAAGCATCTGACCCATACGGCCCGATGCACCAGTGACTGCGATACGTGTAATTTTGCTCATGGCGGCACTCCTATTTGCGCAAGGTCTAGCCCGAGACACGCCAATTGGCAAATCCCATTGCCCCGCGCGAAGAAGGGGATTACACGAAAGATATGGCTAAAAACGCAAAACATTCCTCCAAGGCCCCAAATCAGCGCCAACTGCGCGTCGGGGAATTGATCCGCCGGACCATGTCCGAAATTCTTCAACGTGGCGAAATCCACGACGCAGACCTGAACCGTCTGTCCATCACCGTGGGCGAGGTGCGCATGTCGCCCGACCTTCGGGTTGCGACGGCCTTTGTCTTGCCGCTGGGTGGTAAGGACAAAGAAGAGGCCCTGTCGTTGATGCGCAAGAACCGCTATGAGATCCGCCACGCGGTGACCAGGGCGCTTCCGCTTAAACATTCCCCCGAGATCCGGTTTCTGATCGATGAGACCTTTGATCAAATGGACGCAAGCCGTCGCATGTTCGAAAACGAAGACGTGCTTCGCGATTTGGACCGTCCAGAAGGCGACGACGCCTAATGCATTGGTTTCGCGGCATATGTTTCACGTTTGCCGCGTCCATGGCAGGTCAGATGGCACAGGCCGACTGTCGCGACCTGAGCTTTGACGAGGATCGCTATACCGTCTGTGACATTGCCCCCGACGAAGACCTTCGTCTGTTTCATACATCCGATGACGGCGAAATCTTTGGGGATTTCCTGCCGCTTTTGGCCGATCTGCGCGACGGTGATCAGACCCTTGGGTTCGCGATGAACGGTGGCATGTACCACCAAGACCGTCGGCCCGTCGGCCATTACATTGAAAACGGAACCGAGGTTCAGGGTCTTGTTACGCGCGAGGGGCCGGGGAATTTCGGGCTGTTGCCGAATGGGGTGTTTTGCATCGGCGACGGTGAAAACTCCGTGATCGAGACACTTGCCTATGATGCGGCGCGGCCCACCTGCGAATTTGCGATGCAGTCCGGCCCCATGTTGGTGATCGACGGCGACCTGCACCCGCGGTTCATGCCCGATTCGACCTCGCGCAAGTTTCGCAATGGCGTTGGTGTCGCGGATGACGGCACAACATATTTCGCGATTTCCAACAATACCGTAAACTTCCACAGCTTTGCCCGCCTGTTTCGCGATTCCCTGAACACGCCCAACGCCTTGTTCATCGACGGGACGATTTCACGGCTCTATGCGCCGGACATCGGGCGGCACGATGGCGGTGCGCGGATGGGCCCAATCGTTGGAACCGTCATAAATCGTTGACCTCGCCGCGAACTGGCGCTAGCAGACCCCTTCATTCATAAGACGGAGAACGGCGTGGGACGTAAACGCAAAGGTCGCGATATTTCAGGTTGGCTTATCATTGATAAACCGGCGGGGATCACATCCAACGCCGTGGTGAACAAGGTCCGCTGGTCCCTTGATGCCAAAAAGGCGGGCCACGCAGGTACGCTTGACCCCGAGGCGACCGGCGTTCTGGCCGTTGCATTGGGTGAAGCCACCAAAACGGTCCCCTATATCACCGACGCGCTCAAGGCCTATACGTTCACCGTGACGCTTGGCGCGGCAACGAACACCGACGATGCCGAAGGCGAGGTTATCGCGACGTCCGATAAACGCCCCACCGACGACGAGATCAAGGCCGCGCTTGGCCAGTTCGTCGGCGATATCATGCAGGTGCCACCCCAGTTTTCCGCCGTCAAAATCGACGGTGAGCGGGCCTATAAATTGGCGCGTGATGGCGAGGACGTTGAAATCGCTGCGCGCCCTCTTTGGGTCGAAGAATTGATCATGACCGGTCGCCCCGATGAAAACACCGTTGAGCTTGAGATGACCTGTGGCAAGGGCGGCTATGTGCGCGCGATCGCCCGTGATCTGGGCGAATCCCTTGGCTGTCTTGGGCACGTGCATCACCTACGTCGCATCTGGTCCGGTCCATTCGATGCCAAGGATGGGATTTCCATCGAAGACCTCGACAAACACGCCAAGACAACCGAGCTGGATGGTCACATTCAACCGCTTGAGGTGGGTCTTGAGGATCTTCCTGAAATCCGCGCATCCGTCGAAGGGGCCACGCGTATTCGCAACGGCAACCCAGGTATGGTGTTCGCATCAAACGTGGAATACGGCGATGAATGCTGGGCGTCACTGGACGGCAAAGCGGTCGCAGTCGGCGTTTACAAGACCGGAGAATTGCACCCCAGCCGCGTGTTCAACACGTAACTAGCGTTTCAGAGTGTCGCCAAAGGCCAGCTTTGGCGACAGCTCAACAATCTGATCGATCTCTTCGCCATTCACACGCGCAACGATGATCTCGGCCGCGCGGTGCCCAATTTCATCACGCCCAGAGTTCATGGTCGCCAGTTGACGCGGCAGACCCTGCAACAACTCAACCCCATTGAAACCCGCAAGCCCGATTTCACCAGGAACATTGACGCCTTTTTCAAGAAGATAGAGCAACCCACCGGCGCCAATCATATCGTTTGAGAAATACAAAAAGTCGAGATCAGGCGTACGTTCAAGAATCGCCTGAGTCATCTCGCGACCCTTTTTCAGAGCTGAGCCGCCGTCATAGAATTCCTGATCCGCGATCTCGAGGCCAGATTTGGCAAGCTCGGCGGTAAAGCCTTCGAACCGTTTGCGCGCTCGGTGGTCCAACGGCATCTTGGTGCCAAGGAATGCGATGCGTTTATAGCCGGCCTTCACAATCGCCGACGCCATTTTGCGGCCAGCGCGGCGGTGCGAAATCCCCACCATTGCATCCACGGGTGTGCCATCGACATCCATGATTTCGACCACAGGAATACCCGAATTGGCCAACATCGCCCGTGCCGCGTCCGAATGTTCAATACCCGCAATGATCACGCCCGACGGACGCCATGACAGCATCTCATAGAGAACTTCTTCTTCTTTTTCAGGGGAGTAGTTGGTGATCCCCACAACCGGTTGAAGGTCCGTTTCGTCGAGAACTTCGGAAATTCCGGTCATCACCTCTGGGAATACCATGTTCGACATCGACGGGATGATCACGGCCACGAGGTTCACACGTTGGCTGGCCAATGCGCCTGCGATCTTGTTCGGAACATAGCCCAAACGTTTCGCCGCCTCCCGTACCTTTTCACGTGTCGCGGCCGAGACATCCCCCCGATTGCGCAAGACACGAGACACCGTCATCTCGCTCACTCCACAGGCTTCGGACACATCACGAAGGGTAAGTGGACGACGATTCGCAGGGGGGGCTGGTTTGGTCAAAGCGCACTACCTTTGTGAAGATTTTCTAAGACATCTCTAACCTATAATTTTTCCCTTGTCCAAGACCCCATAATTGGGTATGTTAACGCTAACAGTCGTTCATATACGTCCTGCAAGCTCTCTATCTCGAGACGGATCTGAACGAAGGGGGAGTGGTGGGCCAAATTCACTCCCCCAACCTGTTATCCCAACATCATTTCAGGTTGTACGTACCGGAATTTACGGCAAAATGTGCCTATGGCCCCGTGGCTCAACTGGATAGAGCAGCCCCCTCCTAAGGGGCAGGTTACTGGTTCGAATCCAGTCGGGGTCACCATCCACACACAGATTTCGGTAAACGCACTCTACACCCGCCCCAGCGCTTCGCGTGGGCGACATCTTCGGCACGCGTTAGATACAAAAATGGCGGGGACATGCCCCGCCATTTCAATTAGCCACCAAAGTCATCAAGCATGATGTCTTCTGGATCTACGCCCAAGTCGATCAACATATTCGTGACCGATTGGTTCATGATGGGCGGACCACACATATAGAATTCGCAATCCTCAGGTGCAGGGTGATTTTGCAGATACTCTTCGAGAAGGACGTTGTGAATAAAGCCGGTATAGCCCTTCCAGTCGTCCTCGGGCATCGCGTCAGATAGCGCGACGTGCCATTCAAAGTTGTCGAACTGCTCGGCCAGTTGGTCGAAGTCCTCAACAAAGAACATCTCGCGTTTTGAACGCGCACCGTACCAGAATGAGATCTTGCGATCACGGTTTTCGAGACGTTTGAGTTGGTCAAAGATGTGCGACCGCATTGGCGCCATACCCGCACCACCACCGATAAAGACCATCTCTTTTTCGGTCTCGCGTGCAAAGAATTCACCATATGGACCAGAGATCGTGACCTTATCACCAGGCTTAAGGTTAAAGATGTACGACGACATCTTACCCGCAGGGATACCCTCAGAACCGGGAGGAGGAGATGCCACACGAACGTTCAGCATGATCATGCCTTTTTCGTCTGGATAGTTCGCCATGGAATAGGCGCGCTCTACTGGCTCATCCACTTTGGATTCATACTGCCACAGATTAAAGCGATCCCAATCACCGCGGTACTCTTCTTCGATGTCAAATTCAGTGTACTTCAACGCATGGGCTGGGGCTTCGATTTGGATGTAGCCACCCGCACGGAAGTTCACGTCTTCGCCTTCTGGAAGGTCCAGAACAAGCGCCTTAATAAAGGTCGCAACGTTTTCGTTGGAACGAACCGTACATTCCCATTTCTGAACACCGAAGACCTCTTCTGGGACTTCGATTTCCATGTCTTGTTTGACCGCAACCTGACAGGATAGACGGTCGCCGCAAGACGCCTCGCGCTTGGTGATGTGGCCTTCTTCTGTTGGAAGAATAGAACCACCACCAGAGTGGATTTTCACACGGCATTGCGCACATGTACCGCCCCCGCCGCATGCGGAGGGAACGAAGAGTTTTTGTTCAGCAAGTGTCTGCAACAGCTTACCACCGGCAGGGACCGAGATGGTCTTTTCGCCGTTGATGGTGATGTTGACGTCACCGCTTGAGACCAGCTTGCTGCGTGCTGCCAAAATGATGGTAACAAGCGCCACAACGATGGCTGTAAATAGGATGATACCGAGACCAAAGGTTTCCAAGAGTTCGCTCCTATTAAAGTTTCACGCCGGAGAACGACATGAAGGCCATAGCCATAAGGCCGGCGGTGATGAACGTGATCCCAAGACCCTGAAGGCCATCAGGAATGTCGGAATACTTGAGCTTTTCGCGCACGCCAGCCATCGCGGTAATCGCAAGGGCCCAGCCGAAACCAGACGAGATACCGTAGGTCACGGATTCCGCAAAGTTGTAGCTGCGCTCCACCATGAACAACGACCCACCAAGGATCGCACAGTTCACCGTGATCAACGGAAGGAAAACACCAAGCGCGTTGTAAAGCGGCGGGAAGTATTTATCCAAAACCATCTCAAGGATTTGCACCAACGCGGCGATAACACCGATATAGGAGATCAAACCAAGGAAGGTCAGGTCAACGTTGTCGAAACCCGCCCAAGACAGCGCACCAGGCGCCAAGAGATAGGTCAGGATCAGGTTATTCGCAGGAACCGTAATCGCCTGCACAACCATAACCGAAATACCAAGCCCGATCGCAGTTGAGATCTTTTTGGATACGGCGATGAACGTACACATGCCCAAGAAGAAGGACAGCGCCAAGTTCTCGACGAAGATTGCCTTTACGGCAAGAGAGAGCAAGCCTTCCATTAGTGAGACTCCACAACTTGAATTTTGTATTCACGGTCTTCGACTTGGTCTTTCTTCCATGTGCGGAAGCCCCAGATCAAAAGGCCGATGATAAAGAACGCCGATGGTGGCAGCAAAAGCAGACCGTTTGGTACATACCAGCCACCGTTGTTCACGGTTGGAAGGATGGTAAAGCCAAGGAGGCTCCCTGAACCGAACAGTTCGCGGATGACGCCAACAAGCATCAGGATCAAGCCATAGCCAAGTCCGTTGCCCACACCGTCGATAAAGCTATCGATTGGGGTGTTCTTCATGGCGAAGGCTTCGGCGCGGCCCATCACGATACAGTTGGTGATGATCAGACCCACGAATACCGAAAGGGTTTTAGATATCTCAAAGGCGAATGCCTTAAGCATCTGATCAACCAAAATCACCAAGGACGCGATGATGACCATCTGAACGATAATGCGGATCGAACCGGGGATTTGGTTGCGGATCATCGAAATGAACATCGATGAAAACGCCGTAACCAATGTCACCGCAATCGACATAACAAGCGCAACTTGCAACGAAGACGTCACAGCAAGGGCAGAACAGATGCCCAGAACCTGTAGCGTAATCGGGTTGTTGTCGACCATTGGGTCAATCAACAGCTCTCTACGTTTATGTGCCATTAGATGTCTCCTGCCTTAAGGTTGGTAAGGAACGGACCAAAGCCGGCCTCGCCCATCCAGAACCGAACGAGATTGTCTACGCCGTTGCTGGTAAGCGTCGCGCCCGCAAGCGCGTCAATGTGAAAGTCTGCACCGGCAGCTGGAGCCGTTTTAGAAACGCGGATTTGCAACGTGCCGTCGTCGTCAGACAAACGTTTGCCGCTCCAAAGCGATTTCCAACGTGGGTTGTCCACCTCGGCACCCAGACCAGGGGTCTCGGCGTGCTCATAGAACTGAAGACCAAAGATGTCGTTGCCGTTTTCCTCGAGGGCGATAAAGCCGTAAAGGGTCGACCACAGACCGTAACCGTGAAGCGGTAGGATCAGCTTGTCGATCTCACCGGCGTCGTCCCGAAGCAAATACACAGTCGCGTAATTACCCTGACGTACGATGCCCGCTGGGTCATCATCCAATGCAACAGATGTCGCCGGATCATTCGCTGCGGCGCGGTCATCAAACGTGGCTGCGTCGAATTCATCCGTGAATTCGCCTGTCGCCAGTTCAAGAACACGTGGTTCAAACGCCGCAAAGGATTCGATCACGTCGGCCTCTGGGTCATAGATACCCGCGACCTGCAGAATGTTGATCTGCTTGTCCTTAAGCTTGTTTACTTCTTGCAAGGGACGAAGCGAAACCGCCGCCGCCGATACAATCATGGATGCCACAAGACATAGGGTCACCGCGACGAAAACCGTCTTTGGTACCGAATCTGTTGGCAAGGCGAGGAACCGGCCGATTGGGCCTTTGTTCGTGGTTTGGAGGTCTTTATTTTCTTCAGACATGACGTTTAGCCCTGCGACGAATGTTTGCCTGAACGACGAAGTAGTCGATCAAAGGAGCAAACACGTTACCGAATAGAATTGCGAGCATCATCCCCTCGGGGAAGGCTGGGTTCACGACGCGGATCATCACGACCATAAAGCCAATCAGCGCGCCATAGATGTAGCGGCCCATGTTGGTGTGCGAACCGGAAACAGGCTCGGTCACCATGAACACAAGGCCAAAGGCATAGCCACCCACAACAAGGTGCCAGTACCACGGCATCGCGAACATTGGGTTGGTGTCAGACCCGATCACGTTCAACAGGAACGAGAACCCGATCATGCCCGCCATACAGCCAACAACCATGCGGTAGTTCGCGATCTTAGTGACAAGCAAGAAGACCAAACCGATCAGCGCCGCAATGGTGGATGTTTCGCCGATGGAGCCCGGAATAAAGCCGATGAAGCTATCCATCCAGTTCATGCCATTCGCGGCCAATGCCTGATAGCCTTCTGCAGCGGAAACCGCCAACGCAGTCGCGCCGGTGAACCCGTCCACAGCAACCCAAACAGAGTCACCAGAGAGTTGCGCAGGATAGGCAAAGTACAAGAATGCACGGCCAGTAAGCGCAGGGTTCAAGAAGTTCTTACCCGTGCCGCCAAATACCTCTTTGCCGATCACAACACCAAAGATGATGCCCAATGCAACCTGCCAAAGTGGCGTGGTTGAAGGAAGGATCAGCGCATAAAGCATCGAAGACACAAGGAAGCCTTCGTTTACTTCGTGGCGACGAATGGTGGCGAACACCACCTCAAAAATACCGCCGGCCACAAGGGTCGTGATATAGATCGGAAGGAAATACATCGCCCCGTGCAGGATATTCGCGATTGGGTTGGCGGGGTTAAACCCGATGCCAAGCGCGTCGATGATCGCAGCACGCCAGCCAGAAGGGCCAAACGTTGCAATCGCGGTGTTTGTTTGAAGGCCAACGTTATAAAGGCCCATCAAAATACAAGGGATCGTCGCAAGCACAACATAAGTCATGATGCGCTTCATATCCACATAGGAACGCGCGTGTGGCGCAACCGTTGTCACAGTCTTTGGCGTGTAGATAAAGCTTTCGATCATCTCGTAGATGGGGAAATAACGCTCGTACTTACCGCCTTTTTCAAAGTCTGGTTCTATCCGGTCAAAGAAATTTCGCAAACCCATGGATCAACCCTCTTTCTCGATGGTGGCCAAACAGTCGCGCAGCGCGAGACCGTATTCGTATTTCGCCGGACAGGCAAAACCCACGAGGCCCAAGTCTTCTTCGTCAAGTTCAAGTGCCCCAAGCACCTGTGCCTGATCGGTATCCATTGTGATCAACGCACGCAAAAGCTGGGTCGGCAGGTAATCCTGCGGCATCAGCGTTTCAAACGTACCCGTTGGAACCATCGCACGACGACCGCCGTTCAGGTTGGACGTCAACGGGAATTTGCGGCGCGACAGTGCGGACCCCAAAACAGGCTGGATCGCGTATTTGCTGATCATTGGGCGAATCCAGCCCATTGGGATCTGCTTGCGATCTTCTTCGATCAACGTGATCTGACGACCGTAACGACCAAGATAGCCGTTCACGCCTTCGCCCATGCGACCGCTTAGGACAGAACCAGAGATCATGCGAACCGGCGCATCAAACGGCGCATCGGCGGACACGACATCGGCCATGGACGCACCAACGATGGTGTCGACCAAACGCGGGTTCTTGGCCATCGGGCCAGTCACCGCGATTGTGCGGGACGCGTCATAGATACCGTTTTGAAGAAGGCGGCCAATCGCGATCACATCGTGATAGCCAATGGTCCAAACTGTCTTGTCACCAAAGATCGGATCCAAGAAGTGAATGTGCGTACCAGCAAGACCAGCAGGGTGCGGACCAGCAAAGGCGGACGCAGTGATACCGGCAACATCGCCGCCAGGTACATCGGCACCATCGGCGTGACATAGATATGTGTTGCCTTCGGTCAATGTCGCGATGGCCTTTAGGCCGTCAACGAATGCATCTGCGTTCTTGCGAATGATCGGCGCGGGGTCTGCGGCCAATGGCTCTGTGTCCATTGCGCTGACGAAAATCGCGGCGGGGCGTGTATCGGGCGCGGGCACTTTTGAGTACGGACGCGTGCGGAACGATGTCCACAGACCAGCGGCAGAAAGACGTTCGGCCAAACCTTCGGGGGTCGAAACATCACCAACGTTCGAGAAATCGACCGGAGCAGCATCGCCACCCAATTCGATCTCAACGCTGATCAGCTTGCGACGCTCACCGCGGTTGATCGCCTTAACGCGACCAGCGACAGGTGAGACCACCTTTACGTCTGGCGTGTCTTTGTGTGAAAAAATGGGCGTACCTGCTGCTACGCTATCACCTTCTGCAACGGCAAGCCGTGGCTTGAGGCCAATATAGTCCTCACCGATGATTGCGACAGTCTGCACCTTTGGTGCGGCTTCGGGTTCGCCAGTTGGAGCCCCCGAAATTGATACATTCAAGCCTTTATTTAGTGCGAATCGCTGCAATGCTGACCTCGTCGAGACTATTTTGTTATCATACTTAACGCGACAGGTCGCCGAATCCGGCACAAGCCTTCCCAAGCTTACCCTCGCGCTTCAATTTGCGTGGATAACCGAGGTAAAATCTGATGAAAAGGTATAAAAGGCGCGAGACACCGTCTTAATGTCATGCTAGACGGGCGCTGATCAAAAATTGAGGTACAATTGTGTCTAATCCAGTCAAACTATCGCGTCGTGGCTTTATTGTTATGCCGCTTGTCCTTGCTGCCTGTAAATCTGGCGAATCTGTAATCAAGGCATCCGGCCAAACAATGGGCACGACTTATAACGTCGCTACGGTTGATGCGCCGCGTTTCGTAACGCAGGCCGATGTGCAGAATGCAATCAACGGTGCGCTGTCCACTGTGAACCAACAAATGTCCAACTGGGACGCGAACTCTGAGATTTCTCGTTTCAATGCGTCTGCTGGCACCACCGCCCAGAGCATTTCCCCAGAATTGTCCGAAGTAATGACCGCAGCAGAATCCGTTCACCTCGCAAGCGGCGGCAGCTTTGACACAACCCTCGGCCCTCTGATTGAACTTTGGGGCTTTGGTGCAGACGCGCAAACCAACACATTGCCAAGCGATGACCTTATCCTTGCGGCTCAGGCGAAATCCGGGCACGGCAACACATTGCGTGTGGCCCCTGGTGCGCTTCAGAAGACCCAAGCGGACGCGACTGTTTACCTTGCTGCGATCGGCAAAGGGTATGGCGCGGACCTTATTGGTCGTGCTTTGGAAAACATCGGCGTCCACAACTATATGGTTGAAATCGGCGGCGACCTTTATGCATCCGGTCACAACGCCTCTGGTTCTGCATGGCAGATCGGTATCGAAACACCTGAGGCCCACACAACAGGCGTTCTTGATGTTGTTTCCGTCAAAGGTCACGGTCTTGCGTCCTCTGGCGACTACCGCAACTACTTCGAAGCCGACGGTCAGCGTTTCTCGCACCTTATTGACCCACGCACCGGTCGTCCTGTGACACACACAACTGCGTCCACAACTGTATTGGCTGAAAACGCGATGCTTGCGGATGCATGGGCAACTGCGTTCCACATCATGGGCCAAGAAGAGGGTCTAGCCCTCGCCGAGGCTCAGAACCTCGCGGTATTGTTTACTGCACGTGATGAAAATTCTGCTAATGGTTTCTCAACCACAGCAAGCACACGTTTCAACGCGCTGCGTAACGCATAAGATCGATTAAAGAGGCCACGCCATGACGACTTTTCTTTTCACCTTTGGTTTGCTCATGCTCATTATGTTGGGCATGGCGACGGGTGTGATGATGGCGGGCCGCACAATCAAAGGCAGCTGCGGTGGTTTGAATGCCATCGCGGATGCCGACCAATGTTTGGTTTGTAAAAAAGACATCGACCCAGATAGCCCCTTGCGCGACCGTCTTGCATGCCCACGTGCACGTAAGATGTTGGAAAACGCCGGTCTCGACGATATCGAAACCTAGGAAGCCAGCGGAATAAACGCGACCGTCAAAATCGCCGCCCCCGCAATCCCACCATAAAGCCACAGCTGCCATGTCGGGCCTTCGGCCTTCCAGACGTGGCGATACCGCGCGCCTGCCAGACAGCCGATGACAAAGATAATCATCGCGATTACGGGCGGCAAAGTCATATCAATCATGGCGGTCTCCTTGGGGTTTTGCCCCAGATACCCGACGCGGCGCGAAAACGAAACCTCTTCCTAGTGGAAATCGCGGCTTGGGAACAACCGTTTGGCCTGTTCGCGCGGATGCATGGCGCGGGATGGCTGGCGGGTTTTGCGTGGGGCGTCGTCGGCCTGTGGTTGGGTCATGCCCAGAACCTCGTCCATGGGGTGGCCAAGTTCAGAGAGCTTATGCGACATGTCCTCGATGTTCTGCGCAATCAGATGCACCACGATGCCCTCACGTTGCAGATACCCCGTGACCCGCAACAAGCGCCCGCCCATCACGGCGCGGCGAAATTGTTTATAGACCTTCTTCCAGACGACAACATTGGACACGCCGGTCTCATCCTCAAGCGTCAGAAACACGACCCCCGACGCGGTGCCGGGCCGTTGGCGCGTGATGACCAAACCGCACACCGAAATGCGCCCCATCGGGGTGGTCGACAGGTTCCCGTGCGGGGTTAGGCCCTCCATCGTCGGGCGGATCAATTCCATGGGATGCGCCCGTAGGGACAGACGCATGGCAACGTAATCCTCGACCACCTCTTCGCCCAGATGCATGGCGGGCAATTGCACGTCGGGTTCCAATATCCCCTCGCCGTCCATCGGATTGCTGAACAAGGGCAACGGGGATGGTCCGCGAATGGCCTTCACCCGCCACAACGCATTGCGCCGTCCCAGCCCCATGTCCGAAAACGCATCTGCCTCGGCCAGCAACTCCAAAACCGACGGGCGTATCCCCGCGCGTAGCCACAGACTCTCGGGGTCGGGATATCCGTTGCCCCGCGCCGCGACGATCCAATCGGCGTCCTCCTGCCGGAACCCTTTGATCTGACGATAGCCAAGCCGAAGCGCGAGGGTCCCGTCCGCACGACGTTCCAGTTGATTGTCCCACGTGCTGTAATTCACGCAAATGGGGCGGACCTCGACCTGATGTTCGCGCACATCACGCACGATCTGGGCGGGGGCGTAAAACCCCATCGGCTGTGAATTGAGCAGCGCACAGGCAAAGACCGCAGGGTGATGACATTTCAACCACGCACTCACATAGGCCAGCATCGCAAAGGCGGCGGCGTGGCTCTCGGGGAAGCCATATTCGGCAAACCCCTCGATCTGGGAAAAACACCGTTCGGCGAATTCCGCGTCATAGCCATTGGCCAACATCCCGTTGACGAACTGCTCCTGAAAGGTGCCGATGGTCCCCATCCGCCGGAACGTCGCGATGGATCGACGCAACCGATCCGCATCCGACGGCGTGAACCCCGCGGCGACAACCGCGATCTGCATCGCCTGTTCCTGAAACAGGGGCACGCCAAGGGTTTTGCCCAACACCTCTTCCAATTCCTTGGACGGAAATTCAACCGCCTCAAGCCCCTGACGACGTTTGATATAGGGTTGGACCATCCCGCCCTGAATGGGGCCAGGGCGGACAATCGCGACCTCGATCACAAGGTCGTAGAATTCGCGCGGCTTCATCCGTGGCAGGAAATTCATCTGGGCGCGGCTTTCGACCTGAAACACCCCAACGGCATCGGCCACGCACAGCATATCAAACGTCTCACTGTCGCCCTGTGGTACATCTGCAATGGTCATCGCATCGCCCCCGAACTGTTCAATCAAATCGAAACTTTTGCGAATACAGGTCAGCATCCCAAGGCTCAGGATATCGACCTTAAGAATGCCAAGCGTGTCGATGTCGTCCTTGTCCCATTCGATCACCGTGCGGTCATCCATGGCCGCGTTTTCAATCGGGCACATCTCGTCCAGCCGCCCCTTGGTAATGACAAATCCGCCGACGTGCTGTGACAGGTGGCGCGGAAATCCGATGATCTCGCCAATCAGCCGGATGGTTTGCGCCAGCCGCCGGTCATTCAGGTCCAACCCAATCTCGCGCAGCCGCTCGGGGTCGGCGCCCCCGTTGGACATGCCCCAGATTTGGCCGGACAGGTTCGACGTCACATCTTGCGACAGACCCATGACCTTGCCCACCTCGCGGATGGCGGCGCGGGACCGGAAATGGATCACCGTCGCACAGAGGCCCGCGCGGTGCCGACCGTATTTTTCATAGATATGCTGGATCACCTCTTCGCGGCGTTCATGTTCGAAATCGACATCGATATCCGGCGGCTCGCCGCGATGTTCGGACACGAACCGTTCGACCACCATGGTGATCGTTTCCGGCGATACATCGGTGATCCCCAACAGATAACACAGGATCGAATTCGCCGCCGAGCCGCGCCCCTGACACAGGATGTCCTGCGATTTGGCGAATTGAACGATATCATGCACCGTCAGGAAATAGGCCGGAAAATCCAGCTTCTCGACAAGGGCCAATTCCTTTTGGACCTGCGCGATGGCCTTGGGCGTGGGGCCATTCGGGTAACGCCGCGCCAGACCTTCGTGGGCCAGCCGCGCAAGACGGTCCTGTGGGGCCTCACTCCCCGTGATTTCGTCGGGATATTCATAGGACAGCTCGGACAGATCAAAGCCACAGCGCGCGGCGATCTCGACGCTTCGACGCAGAGCGGCGGGGTGGTTGCGGAACAGACGCGCCATATCCCCCGCGCCCTTGAGCCGTCGTTCGGCATTGGGTAAGGCCCGCGTCCCGATCAGATCAATCGTCACGTGGTGGCGCATACAGGTCAGGACATCGGCCAATTGGCGGCGGCTGGCGTGGTGCATCAACACATCGCCCACGGCAACCATCGGCGCATTGGTCCGATGCGCCAGCCCCGCACAGTGATCAAAGTAGGCCTGATCGCTTCCGTCGTAACGGGGGGCGGCGCCGACGAACACCTGCCCCGGATAATGGGACACGGCGGCGTGGATATGGTTGGCAATGGTATGACCATCCGCCCCGCCATCCGGTAGGGCGATCAAAATCGACCCCGCGCAGCCCTCCAACAGATCGGCAATATCAAGGTGGCATTCGCCCTTGGCCGCGCGCCGTTTGCCAAGGGTCAACAACCGACTGAGGCGGGCATAGGCCGGACGATCCTGTGGCAGGACCAGCCAGTCAACGGGGCTGTCGCGTAGAACAATCCGTGCGCCCACGATCAACCGCGGCAGCACCGCATCGTTGCCCACATCCCGCCGAATTTCCCGCAGCGCCGCAAAGGCCCGCACCACCCCCGCCAACGAATTTCGGTCGGTGATAGCGATGGCCTCAAGTCCCAGTTCAACCGCGCGGGCGATCAGTTCCTCGGGGTGGGAGGCACCCGTCAGAAAGGTGAAATTACTGGTGACGCAGAGCTCGGCATAGCCGACCTGCCCCGCGACGACTGGGCGGGTTGAGATGGTCTTCATGCGAATTCCCCCTGCACGAACCACGCCGGTTTTTGCGGGGTGTAAAACAGCCAAAGCCGCCGCCCCTGTGTCGTCTCGATCTTCCAATAGTCGCGCACACCAGACCGCCATTCGTCATCGGGCAGCCACCATTCAGGCGCAATCCGTTCGGGGCCTGTTGCGCGGCCCGTGGTCAGCGCCATTTGCCGCCAGCGAAACCGTGACGGTGGTTGCTGCCCCGCCCCCGCGATGGGTTCGGGGGGGAATAGAACCATGGGCCGCGAACGGTCCGTCGACCAGCCATCTGTGGGCTGCGTCACGGCGGCAGGGGCGGTGATAAAACTCCGCTCGGGGATGTGGCTCTCGGCGGGCAGGAACCGTTTGATATTGTCCAATCCGATACGTGTGCCAAGCCGCGTGATCAGATCCTCGAGACCCGTATCAGGGGCGTTCGACGCATGGGTGATTTGTTGCGCCGGAAGGGCATCGGTTTGCGTCGCGACAAGACGCAGTTGGTCGATCCCGAACCCCGCATCAACGTCCTGTACCCCGCGTTCGAACAGAGGCAAAATCCGTGCGGCATCACACATAGGTTGCGCAAGCCGCAGCGTGACCCGCTCACGCGCTTGGTCCACGCGCCGCAGTTCAAGAACCAACATCCGCGCCCCCTGTTCGTGTCGATGCAGTTTCGGACAGAGCCGATCAAGCAACCGTTTCACCCCCTCCATCACATCATCAAACAACCCAATCGGATCGGGGATCGTCATGCGCACACCGTAATGCGGGGCGTCAAGTTCGGGCGTGATCTGTTCGGGTTGAAGGCCGAACGCCTGATCCATCCGCATCACCACTTCTGTGCCAAAACGCCTTGTTAGGGTCGATCTTGGCAGGGTTTTAAGGTCACCAATCCGCCGAACGCCCAGCCGTTGCAGCGCGACACAGGTCTTTTCCTTGAGGCGCAGCGCCGCAATCGGAAGCGGGGCAAGCCGTGATTTGGATTGCCCCACGGCGGCGATGCCCTGCCCGAAATGCGCCAAGGCCCACGCCGCGCCACGCGTATCCGCAAGACCCAAGCGCGCCTCGATACCCGCGCGCGTCAGACGCATCCGCAGGTCATCCAACAGGGCCGCCTCGCCACCGAACAAATGCGCCGCGCCGCTTATGTTCAGGGTCAGACCATCGCGCCCCTCGAGACCCACCCACGGGCAATACCGTTTCGCCCAGCGCAGCAGCATCCGTAGAAACCGATCATCCGCATCAAGGTCGGCGATGTCGCTTGTCACATCGGGGCAAAACGCGCGGGCATCGGCAAAGGGCATTCCATGGCTCAGCCCCTGCCCTTCGGCGGCGGCGTTCAGACAATAAATCCGGTCGGCGTTTTTGTGGTGGATCGTGACGACAAATGGCCCATCGACAGGACGTGCGCGTAGAACCCTATTGCTGGGCAACCTTGGAAACCACACTGACACGATGCGTTTTTGCATCCCACTTTACATCCCAACCGCTTAATGTTCCTGATTTGTTCTTAATAATTTCCCAGCGCGTCAGAGTCGAGTCCCCAGAGGCAAAAACCGGCGAACATCGCCAACGGGTTTCGGCGGCGTGGCTTCCCATGCCGTCGGGAATGATGCACAGGCCGGTGGATTGGCCCGTCTCGGCGGCCAGCTGTAACCGACGCCCCGCAAGCAAAGTGAGCGGTTTAGTCAGCTCGATCACCACAAGACCCACGGCACCGGACCGCAGGGCCTCTTCTGTGCTGGCAAGCCCATCGGTTTGGTCCTTAACCGACGCGGTCAACACCCTGTCGGGCGGGCAATATTCACCAAAGCCAGTCGGATTGATCTGTGCCGATTGCCAGTGTTCCGTGATCCACAACACCCGCATCCGCGCCTGCCCCGCAAGGGCACAGGCAAAGGCGGGTGCCGCTGGTCCGCAGACCTCATGGGTGCGGCCCTTACGCAATGGGAAAAGGGTGTCAAAGCTCTGATTCATGCCCCATGATACCACAGGGAACAAAACGGGAAAATCAGAAATCACAGAACGCGGATGACGTCCTTGTCGATGGCCAACATATAGCCGCGACGAGCGATGTTTTTTACCAAAAGTTCGCTGACCATCTGGTTACCAAGAGAATCGCGCAGACGTTTGATCCGCGTCGCCCCCGCCGATTCATCACAATCCGCAGCAGAACGCCCCGACACGATGCCTTCGATTTCGGCGCCGGTCAGGACGTCCTCGTCCATGCGGGCCTCGGCCAAGACGGACAGGGTTTCAATCGCCGCATCGGTCAGTTTGAATTCCATGTTGTTCAGGAAAACGGTCTTTTCTTCGCGACTGATCAATAGGGATGACACCTGAATTCCGGCCCGTTCGATTTCGCCCATCCGGCGGTTCATCCCCAACAGCGTCACCAAAAACACCAAGGCCGCAATCAACAACGACGCGGCAAAGGTCAGCAGAATGAACACGATGATCCGGTATGACGCGAGGGTCTCGGAAAAGGCAGTGCCAGACTGTGCAAGGATTTCCAACAACTTGATTTCGTCGCTGCCCGTCAGGCCGCCGTTCTCGATAAATATCCGTTCCACCCGCGCATTAAACGCATTGGCGTCCGGTAGGGTCAAAACAAGGAAAATCGCAGTCGCCAACAAGATCCCGACAATCGCCGCGATTCCAATGATAACGATCCGACTACCTGCGCGGCGTAGATCAGTTGCGGAGGATGTTTTCACCGGCTCTCTTCTTTCGTTCTGCGAGGCCCGCATCGTCAAACACGGACTGTACCCCCAAAAGCGTCCAACCAGAGTTCGCAAGAACACGATCAACGACACGTTTGGCATCGGACATATTACACTGACTATCAGACAGGCGCACAACACCATAATCAAGTTTCAGTGGGGAATCCTGTTTGGCCTTATAGTCAGCATAACAGGTGGCCGATACGGGCGACGCGCAAAGAAGCGCACATATAATAAGGGCATGTTTCATGGGGTCACCATGACGAAAACCCACATGCTATTCAATAACAACGGCGCTGCTATCCCATATCAGGCGGGCGATATTGTTTAACTTGGCGGGTTCAACACATCCTTGGTCATCAACACACGGCACCGATCCGAA
Source organism: uncultured Halocynthiibacter sp. (assembly GCA_947503035.1). GTDB lineage: Bacteria > Pseudomonadota > Alphaproteobacteria > Rhodobacterales > Rhodobacteraceae > CANNCD01. Next base: position 296,468 of record CANNCD010000002.1, on the reverse strand, counting down.
CGTGCCCAAACCAAAGGATATACCGATGCTTAAGAAATTCACGATGACCACAATGGCCGCGGCAATCGCATTGACCGGCATGACCGCCGCCCCCGTACAGGCGAACAATAATCAGGACTTTGCCAAGTTCCTTTTGGGTGCTGCAGCAATCATCGCAATCAGCCAAGCCAGCAAAAACAACAAGGCAGAGCCCCGCCACGAGCGTCACGCTCACACGAAAACGCCGCATGTTTCCCCACATCGCCCTGATCCCCGCAAACGCCCGACCTATGCGCGGATTGACCCGTTGCCAGCACAATGTCTGACACAGTTCCACACCTCCAAGGGGGTAGAGCGGTACTTTGGCTCATATTGTCTTCAAAAGACCTATGACGACTACCGTAAGTTGCCACAGAAATGTGAGACCACGATCTGGTCGTCACGCGGCAAGCGCGAGGTGTTCTCGCCTCGCTGCCTGAAAGACAACGGTTTCGAACTTTAAACCTTGCATGGGGGGCAGATATTTGGGCATCTGCCCCCATGACAAAAACAAGCCCAGACTTTTCCTATGAAACCGCCGCCCATGACCAAGGCGCATCAACCGTCGCCGGCGTGGACGAGGTGGGACGCGGCCCCCTTTCGGGACCGGTGACCGCCGCCGCCGTTATTCTGAACCCCAGCGACATTCCCGAAGGGCTGAACGATTCCAAAAAGCTGACGGCCAAGAAGCGCGACGCCTTGTTTGATGAGATCATGAACAAGGCCACCGTTTCCATCGCCCACGCCACCGTCGAAGAGATCGACGAGATCAACATCCTACGCGCCAGCCACCTCGCTATGGAGCGCGCCATCAAAGGGTTGGCGATTTCGCCGGACCATATCTTGATTGATGGCAACATGACCCCGCAGGGCATTACTATATCTAGTGAAACCATCATCAAGGGCGACGCCAAATCCATGTCAATCGCCGCCGCTTCGATTGTCGCAAAAGTCACCCGCGACCGCATCATGGTGGATTTAGCGCAACAGTTTCCCGGATACGGTTGGGAGACAAACGCCGGTTATCCGTCCGCAAAACACCGCGAAGCCCTTGTAAAACTAGGGGTAACGCCGCATCACCGTCGTTCCTTTAAGCCGGTACACAACATCTTGTATCAAGAAGAGAATTAACAGTTTGTTTCAAAAAACAAATTGACCTCGAATCCGTCATGACTCATGTTGGTCGTCAATGTAGCGCCGCTAAAGAGCGCACAATCGAGGCAGACATGACGAAGAAATCTATGACGAAAGGGGCTCCCGAGCTCCCTTTGAACTCCATTATTGATGGGGATTGCATTGACGTAATGAACGGACTTCCGGAAAATTCGGTTGATCTCATCTTTGCGGACCCTCCCTATAACCTACAGCTTAAGAACGCGTTGCACCGGCCGGATAATTCCATGGTTGATGCCGTCGATGACCACTGGGACCAATTTTCGTCCTTCCGTGCTTATGACGATTTCACCAAAGCTTGGCTCAAGGCGGCGCGCCGCATCTTGAAACCAAACGGTGCGATCTGGGTTATTGGCTCTTATCATAACATTTTCCGTGTGGGCGCCGCGATCCAAGACGCCGGTTTCTGGGTGTTGAACGACGTCGTGTGGCGTAAATCCAACCCGATGCCGAACTTTCGCGGCAAGCGTTTCACCAACGCCCACGAGACCCTGATCTGGGCCTCAAAAGAAGAAGCAAGCAAATACACATTCAACTATGACGCGCTCAAGGCGCTGAATGACGGTGTTCAAATGCGCAGCGATTGGGTTCTTCCGATCTGCAATGGCAACGAACGCCTGAAGAACGAAGAGGGCGAAAAAGCCCACCCAACCCAAAAACCAGAGAGCCTCCTTCACCGGATCATCGTTGCGACGACGAACCCGGGCGATGTTGTGCTTGATCCGTTCTTTGGCACAGGCACCACCGGCGCCGTCGCCAAAAAGCTTGGGCGCGATTACATCGGGATTGAACGCGAAGAGGCCTATCGCAAGGTGGCCACGAAACGTCTGGCCGACACGCGCAAGTTCGACAAAGAGTCAATCCAAGTGACCCAATCCAAACGTGCCGAACCACGTGTCCCATTCGGGCAGCTGGTTGAACGCGGCATGTTGGCCCCCGGCCAAGAGCTTAGCTCGATGAATGGCCGTCACAAGGCGCGCATCCGCGCCGACGGCACGCTTGTCGCGGCCGAAACCAAAGGTTCCATCCATCAGGTCGGCGCAGCCCTCGAAGGCGCCCCAAGCTGTAACGGCTGGACCTACTGGTGTTACGAACAAAAAGGGGAGACCGTTCCGATCGACCTTTTGCGCCAAAAGATCCGCGCAGAAATGTCTGAACGCCCGAACTAATAACAGCGATTACCGCCGGTGTCGGCGGTCAAACGCTGACACCCGACTTCCCTGCCATTAGCTTGGCAGGGCTTTTTGCCTTTTGTGGTGTGCAAGTCTGTGTGACAATGCCCCATTAAGGAAAGTTATCAGGATTTTGTACGAATTTTCTCATCGAGGCTAGATGATCTCGCGAATTACAAGGAGAGAAAAGCTTGAAAGTCATTTCAATTATTTTCTGCATGTGCCTTTTTTCGACCACAGCAGCATTTGCGGACGCAGCAAGTACGGGTGCAGGAATTTTCAAACGAGCTTGCCTAAATAAACTGGCGCTAGAGCTTAGGTCAGGATCTTCAATAGATGAGGGAGTAAGGGCAGCGGCCGAGGCGGACCGCCAGTTCGCGAAGGTTGCTTCCAAAGCTAAGCGAGCAGGACTTGTGGGTAGGCCGCAGTATAAGCTTCCGCCTGAAGGGGGCGAAGGCCGCTACTTTTGCCATGTATCGTCAAAGGACCTAACCGTGGACGAGATCACCCCGCATTTCAAATCGCTTTCACAAAAGGCGAGCGAGGCGTTTGGCGACCCTGAATATAGCAAGGCAGCGGTTGACGGTTCCCCTGAGGCACAGGCCGACGGGCTGAGAAGCACATTTCAGAGTCAGGGTCTAGTTGTCGTTCTGGAGGCGATTTACTTTGTTTCAGACAGGAGGCCACTAGGGGGCTACGTGATATCCATCGAGCATGACGCTGAATAAACAAACTCGCAGAGGATCGAGCATTTACTCGAGGTTTCTCTATGAAATCGGCTCTACACCTTACCTAGGCTTCGGATTAAGCGCCTTATTATACGGATGCCAATCCTCGATCTCGGGGTAAAATTTGGCCCTCCACGCCTTGACCCGTTTGTTCATGATGCGCTTCCAAATCGGAGGGCACATCGCCGCGGATGTCATCAAAGGATAGCTAAACGGGAGCTGTGGCGCCTCGTCTTCGTCATAGGTTTGCAACAACGGAAACCGACGGTCGGGTTTATAGTGGTGGTCCGAATGGCGTTGCAGATTGATCAGCAACCAGTTCGTCGCCCGATGCGCAGCGTTCCAGCTATGGTGCGGTTTGACGTGTTCGTATTTCCCGTCGCCAAGGTGTTCGCGCGTCAGGCCATAATGTTCGACATAGTTCACCAGCTCGAGCTGCCAAATCGCGATATAGGCCTGCCAGAGGAACAACGCCACACCCAGCCAACCGCCGACGATAAACGCAAGGATCAGGAACCCGATCTGCAACGCGGCATAGCGCATGAACGGGTTGCTTGGGTGCATCGGGCCAAGATTTTTGCGCGCCAGCATCGCCTTTTCCGCATTCCACGCCGAACGGAAACATTGGTGCAGAACCCGTGGGAAGAACCGGTGGAACCCTTCGTTATAACGCGCCGTCACAGGGTCGCGCGGGGTCGCCACATAGCGGTGATGGACCAGCAAATGTTCAGACCGGAAATGGCTATACAGCACCGACGCCAACAGGATATCGCCCATCCAACGTTCAAGTTTGCTTTGTTGATGCATCAATTCGTGGGAATAGTTGATGCCAACCGTCCCCGACGCGATGCCAACCCCAAAGAACACAACGATGCGTTCGAACACCGTCAAATGGTCCGTCGCGGTGACATAGGCAATCATCCCAAAGATCAGCACGATCTGGATCGGCGTCCACAACATCGTCACCAGCCGGTACCAAAACAGGTCGGCATCGGGCGTCAACGGGTCAGGATTGTCGGTGTTAAGACCGATCAGCGCATCCAGAACCGAGAACATGATCCAGCCATAGATCGGCAGTGCCCAGACCCAAACACCGCCCCACGCCGCACCTGCCATCGCAAGGGGAACGGTCGTTAGCGACAGCCAAAACGGCAGCGCAGTGGTGAATTTTGCGATCTTGGTATCGGACATCTAGGTCTCCGTTTCAAAGCAGGGCGCGGCGGCGTCATATGCCTTGCGCATCACAGTTGGCAGATCTTTGGGGCTAAATTTTGACGCGTCAACAAACCCGCCCCGTGTCGGTTCGGCGGTCATCGGGACCACGGCCAACTTCACATCCAACTCCAGATGAAAATGCGTGAAGGTGTGGCGCACGGTCAAGTCGGTGTTACGCCAATCGGCGGGAACTGGCGGATCAACCTTGGGCAGGCCCTCGGCCCAGTCGGTCGTTGGCCAGCCGAGCATCCCGCCCAGCAATCCCTTTTCCGGTCGCGTTTCCAACAACCACGCGCCGTCCGTTCGCCGCACGACATAGGCGGTTCCGGTGCGCGTCGGCTTGGGTTTCTTAGGTGTTTTTCGCGGGAGTTCGGCCGCGATGCCTTGGGCGCGGGCGGCGCAGCACTCCATCACGGGGCAAATGCCGCAGGCCGGCGATTTCGGCGAACAGATCGTCGCGCCCAAATCCATCACCGCCTGCGCGTAATCGCCCGCGCGGTTGTCCGGTGTTTCCTGTGCCGCGAGCGCCGTCAACGCGGGCTTGGCGGCGGGCAATGGGGTCAGTTCCGCGAAATATCGTGCCATGACCCGTTCCACATTTCCGTCCACCACGACCGATGCCTGATCAAAGGCGATCGACGATACCGCCCCCGCCGTATAGGGCCCAATGCCCGGCAATTTGAGCAATGCGTCATAGGTCGACGGGAACACGCCGCCGTGGTCCGCCACCACAGCCCGCGCACATTTCAACAGGTTCCGCGCCCGCGCATAATATCCAAGCCCCGCCCATGCCGCCATGACATCGGCGTCATCCGCCGCCGCCAAATCGGCAACCGTCGGCCATGCGGCAATGAACTTGCGGAAATATTCCGTGACCGCCGCAACGGTGGTTTGTTGCAACATGATCTCGGACATCCACACCGCATAGGGGTCGGGGCGCACGCCCGCCATACGATCCGCTGGGCCAACGCGCCACGGCATTTCGCGCGCATGCACGTCGTACCACGCCAAAAGCACGTCTGAGAAACTTGGATCACGCAATATTTATCCGTCCTTAACTTTAATTGAACTGGCACCCGCCGCCGTTGCGTCTAAGATAGGGCAACCCACAAGGAATGACAGATGAAAAAGGCCACATCATACGCGTCAAACCACCGCCGTAAGCGCGGATTTGAACGCACGTCTGGACTCCTTCAGAAACAGATCCGCAAAGCGGGCGAAAAACGGGGCTTTGCCGTATCCCGTTTGTTGACCCATTGGGCCGAAATCGTGGGCGAAGACACCGCCAAAATCGCGAAACCAATCAAGGTCAGCTATGGCCAAGGTGGCTTTGGCGCGACCATGACCATTCTTACAACCGGCGCGCAGGCCCCCATGTTGCAGGCCGACCTGCCCCGCATCCAAGACCGCGTGAACGCGTGCTATGGCTATAACGCCATTTCGCGGATTCGCATCACCCAGACCGCGCCCACCGGTTTCGCCGAGGGTCAGGCCCAGTTCATCGATGCGCCGAAACCCGCGCGTCCCGAGCCAAGCCCTGAGCAGAAAGCCGCCGCCAAGGCCGCCGTGGCCCCCATTGGCGACGAAGGTCTGCGCGCAGCCCTTGAAGCGCTGGGACAATCGATCATATTAAAAACAAAGACCAAACAAGGATAACCCCATGAACCGCAGAGATTTTGTTATTGGTGCTGGTGCCGTTGCCGTCGCAACAGGTGGCTACGCATTCTACACATCACAGACATCGTCCGTGGACGACGGGTTCGCCCGCTTGAATGCCCAAGACGCACCCGCAGACATCGACACATCCGTGATCCAAGAGATGGTTCTGGGTGACGAAAACGCGCCAATCACCATGATCGAATACGCGTCCTATACCTGCCCGCACTGCGCGAGCTTCCACAACAACGTGTTCCACGATCTGCAAAAAGATTACATCGACACCGGCAAGGTGAAATTCGTGTTCCGCGAAGTGTACTTTGACCGCTTTGGTCTTTGGGCGTCCATGTTGGCCCGTTGTGGCGGCCAAGAACGTTTCTTTGGCGTGAACGACCTGTTGTTCAGCAAGCAAAGCGAATGGTTGTCCGGTGGCCAAGACGGTTCCATCGCGGCGAATCTGAACAAAATCGGTCTGTCTGCTGGCTTTACCGCAGACGAAATCACCGCATGTTTCGAAGACACCGACAAGGCCCAGACATTGATCGCTTGGTACCAAGAGAACGCGACCAAGGACAACGTGCGCGCCACGCCGTCCTTTGTGATCAACGGCAAACCACAGGCAAACGTGAACTATACCGAGCTGAAGAAAGTTCTCGACGCCGCGCTTTAATCGCGCCCCAAACCAATGGATCGAAGCGCCGCCACAAGCGGCGTTTCGTCGTTTAGGACCAGCCGCACCGGCACCGTCAACACATGTGTGCGGAACTGTTCGGGCAGACGCACGGCGTCCTTTTCGGTGGTCACCAGCTGTGCCTGATGGAGCGCGGCCTCTTTATCGAGACGCAGCATAAGCGCATCGGTCAACGGTTGATGATCGGCAAGCGCCTCGCCTCGGATCACATCCGCGCCCATCGCCCGCAGTGTGGCAAAGAATTTCTCGGGGTGGCCAATGCCCGCGAACGCCAGCACCCGCGTATCCGTAAAATCATACCCCATCTGCAAAGGTTCCAGCGCGCCAGTGATATGCGGCACGGGGATTGCATGGGCCCAGTCCTTGGCGAATGTCGCCTGTGCCTGTGGGCCCCCAATGGACAACACCAAATCCGCACGCAACATACCCACATGCACCGGCTCACGAAGCGGCCCCGCTGGCAACACACGTCCGTTGCCAAACCCACGGGCGGCGTCAACGACGACAATCGACAGGTCCTTGTGCACCGATGGGTTCTGAAATCCGTCATCCATCAGGATCACATCGGCGCCTGCGTCTTCGGCCATTCGCACGCCCGCGGCGCGGTCCTTGGCGACGATGGTGGGACAAAACGCGGCCAACAAAAGCGGTTCATCCCCGACCTCGGCCGCGGATTGCGCACCGACCAAAACCGGCCCGTCCAACGTCCCGCCATAGCCGCGCGACACGACATAGGGCGACAGGCCCATGCCCAAAAGATGTTGTACAATCGCGATGGTCGACGGCGTTTTTCCCGTCCCGCCTGCGTTGATGTTACCGACACAGATCACCGGCACCTTGGACCGATACCCCCGTTGCCGCAGCAAACGGCGCGCGGTTCCACGGGCATAGAGTTTCGCCAAAGGCGCCAACAAACGAGACGGCAAAGATGGCCGCGCGGGATCGGTGTACCAAAACAAAGGAGCGCGCATTATGGGACCTCTTCGAACATATCAATTGTATCCAGCAACAAATCCTTAATGCGATCTGTCACCTCGGCACCAGAGGTGCATACTTTCCACGCCTCATGCGCCAAAAGGGCGGCGACATCGGGCGCCTGAAGAACCTCGACCGCGCGTGCAAGATCGTTGACGTTGCGCACAACTTTGGTCGCTCCATTCGCGGCCAAACGCGCATAGGATCGCTCATATGGCCCGACATGCGGCCCGTGAATAATACCGGAACCAAGCGCGGCTGCGTCAAACGGGTTGATCCCGCCAAAGCCCACCAGAGATTGCCCAAGAAACGACACGGACGCCAATCGATACCAAAGCCCCATCGCCTCATGGCTATCGGCAATATAAATCTGGGTGTCGTCACGGGGCTCTTCGCCGCTGGACCTTAGCAAGACCCGAACGCCACGCGCCGCCAATTCATTGGCAAGCCCGACCCCACGCGCAGGGTCGTGGGGAACCACAATAAGCAAAAGCCGATGCGCCCGACGTGTCGCGCGTAAATGGGCCTCGATCACGGCCTTTTCCTCGCCTTCATGGATCTGCGCCGCCAGCCAAACGGGACGGCCGCCAAATCCTTCGGCCAGATGGGCGCGATCCACCTCGGAATAGGGCAACGCGGTCGTGCCTTCTTGGAGAGCGCCTACCACATCCACCGATGCCTCATCCGCGCCCAAACGCAAAAATTCACGCGCTTTTTCGTTATCGGTGGTAAGAATGCGGGAAAACACACCAACCATGGACGTCAACGCCCCTGGAATAATACGCCAGCGAGATCGCTGTTTGCGGTCGATATGCCCATTGATCAAGGTGGCCCCAACCCCATCGCGCACCGCCGCCATCAAATACACCGGATCAAGGGTTTCCCCCACCCAGACAAGATGGCTGGGCCGCCAGTGCCGCAGAAAGGCGTCGACCACGGTCGCACCGTCCCCCATACCCATGTAAACAAAAACGTCGTCCCAATCTTGGCCAAGCGCCAAAGTCACCGGCGAGGTCACCACATAAGTGACGCCAAAGCTGTCTTCGCGCAGGCACCGGATCAATTCCAGCGTCGCGAACACATCGCCCTCGGACACCACGTGGAACCACATGACGTGACCCTCGGGACGGGGGGCAAAATCGGGGGTGTCAGTCGCGCCCTCAGACCGACGTGTCGACAAATAGAGACGAAGCGCGACTGACATCAAGTGAGCCTAGTGGCCGAGTTCTTCTGTTGAAGAGGCCGCCGCCTCTTCGTCGCGCAGACGGTGAATGTGCGCGATGAAATACCGCATGTGGGCGTTGTCGACTGTGCGCTGCGCCTCGGCCTTCCATGCGTTAAACGCGGCCTCGTAGTTGGGGAACATGCCCACGATGTGGATGTCGTTCACGTCTTTGAAAACGTTTTTTGTGGGGTCGACCAATTCACCGCCAAATACAAGGTGCAAACGTTGTGTCATCGTAATCTCCGCGTTGGTTAAGCGTTCAAAATCACCCTAGTGGATGTTCTAAACCGTTGAAAGAGGCGACGTCCGAAGCCGCCCAATGATTTCAGAATGAAGCCGTGGGCCCGCCGCAACCATGCCCCGATGGCGGGGGTCCGGTTGGTTATACACGGGGGTGGTGTTGAATTTATCCGTAACCGTTGCACCTGCCCGCGTCGCAATAAGACCACCGGCCGCAACGTCCCATTCCCATGTCCCGCGAAGGGTCAGCATCGCGTCGAAGTCACCCTTGGCCACAAGACAAAGCCGATAGGCGAGGGAGGAGCGGAACTGACGATCAACATCAGGAACGCCGTCGCACCAATTATCAGGGTCATAATTGCGTTGATGCGCCAAAACGGTCGCGCCGCAAATGTCGGTCGTGTCGGTCGGGGACATTGCCGCGCCGTTCACCGTTGCCGGCCCGTCCGGCGTCGCCGTGAACATCAGATCAAGAATCGGTAAATACACGGCCGCCGCTGTCACGACCCCGCCACGTGCAACCGCGATAGAGTGGGCAAAGGTGTCCGAACCCTCGATAAACGCGCGTGTCCCGTCGATGGGATCAACGATAAACACCGCGTCATGGGCCAGACGTTCGGTGCTGTCTTCGGTCTCTTCGGACAGCCAGCCATAGTCGGGCCGTGCCGCGATCAGCTCGGTCCGCAGCATGGTATCAATCGCCAGATCAGCCTCGGTCACAGGGCCCGCCTCGGGGGATTTTTCCCACGTTTCGGGGCACTGTTTCCAGAACCGGCGGGCGATGTCGCCGCTTGCGCGGGCCGCATCTGTGATGAGATCAAGATCAGTCACCGGCAAGCGTCATCCCATCAATCAAGAGCGACGGGATCACACGGCTCAGGTGGCCGCGCGCGTCATTCGCCGCGATCATGCCACCCAACATATCGCGCAGGTTCCCCGCGATGGTGCATTCGTTCATAGCATGGGAGATTTCGCCGTTTTCCACCCAGAACCCGCTGGCGCCGCGGGAATAATCGCCCGTGTTCGGGTTGATGGACGACCCAATCAAAGACGTCACCAACAGGCCAGTTCCCATATCCGCAATCAATTCCGCCCGCGTTTTGTCACCGGGAGTCAGGGTCAGGTTGCCGACGGTTGGCGAAGGCGGCGCACTTGGACCACGCGACGCGTTGGCGGTACTTTCCATATTCAATTTACGCGCATTGGCCAGATCAAGCGTCCAGCCGGTCAGAACACCGTCGTCGATGATGGTGCGTTTACGGGTCTGAAGCCCCTCGGCATCGAACATCCGCGAACCGGACACGCGGGCGCGGCGTGGGTCTTCGATCAGAGACATGCCCTTGGGCAGGACGTCGTCGCCCAATGCGTCACGCAACCAAGACGCCCCGCGGGCAATCGATCCGCCGCTGATGGCGCCCAAGAGGTGCCCAATCAGAGAGGATGAAATACGTTCGTCAAACAGAACAGGATAGGCACCCGTTTTGGGTTTAATCGCGCCACGACGTTCGACCGCGCGTTCACCGGCGATCTGGCCGATATGTTCGGGGGACATCATGTCAGAGGCGAACACACGTCCGTCGCCATAATGGTCGCGTTCCATGTTCGCGCCGGTCCCGCTGATGGCGGTGCAATACAACCCGTGGCTGCTTCTGGAATAGCCGCCCTGAAACCCGTTGGTCGCCGCAAGGTGCACCCGTTGCCGCCCATAACCGGCCGAAGCGGATTGCACCATGTCGACGCCCTCTACGGCGAGACAGGCGGCCTCGGCACGTTTGGCGAATTCTTCGAGGGCGGCGGGGGACGGTTCATCACCCCCTTCGGTCAGTTCGAGTGCGGAGGAATCGAGGTCGGTTGCCAGTTGTGATGGATCGGCAAGCCCCACGGTCGGGTCCTCGGGGGCCTCTTTGGCCATGGCGATGGCGCGCTCGGCCATAACGGAAATCGTCGTTTCACTCACGTCCGAGGCGGACACACAGGCCTGACGCTGGCCGACCATAACCCGCAGGCCGATATCGACACCATCGGAACGTTCCGCATGTTCAAGCTTACCGCCCAGCACATCAATCGAGATGGACGCCCCATCCACCGCCAGCGCATCAGCCGCATCGGCCCCCGCACGTGTGGCGGCGTCCAACAACGCCTCGGTCAGTTTCGCAAGATCTTGTGCCATGATGTATTCCTTTGACTTGCCCTCTGGACTAGCGCCCAGACCCGCAAGGATCAACAGTTCAAACAGAAAAAGGGCCGCCCGTTGGATAACAGACGGCCCTTACGGTGAAGTGAACGGCGTTTATTTAACGCGCACACCATTTACGAGAATCTGCTTTTCGTCGGTAAGTTCGATATCAGACAAAAGAACATCGTCGCCTTCGCCCGCTTTCATGAACATGCCAGACATCATCCGTGCGCCCATCGCGTCCTCGGCAGTCAAGAAACCCATCTCAACGATCTTATCCAGAACGCCATTTGCACCCTCAAGCGAGAATGAGAACTTGCCAACAGGCGCGGGCAGACCGTCATAGGTCACAGTGTCGGTCAGGTCGAATTCAACCGCGCCAGAACCGGTCGCCTTGGCACCAACGGCAGATACAAGCAGTTCATTGAGCTGGAAGGAGTTCAGCTCAACCGGCATCTCTGCGTTCAGGAATTGCTCCTCTACGTCGTCTGCAAACAGATCAACCAACCATTTGAACGAGCCAGATGTATCAACTGTGATGTCGATGGCATCACGTGGCAGGATCGCCTGTGGGTCGAACATGCCCCAAAGGGTGTCGTCGATCGTCAGGCCGGCGAATTTCGTCACAAGGGCGAAATCACCCGCTTCGGTGTTGCTTAGGGGGGCCGCGAGACCAAATTCACCGCCAGTCGCTGCAATGGTCAGCGGTGGCAAAGGCATCCCTGGAACGGTAAAGGTCCGAACAATATCAGAGGATGTACCAGAGATCAGGAACGCGTCTTTGTCCATCACGAAGTCCATGGTGGACAAACCGGTTGTCGCCACAAAATCAAGAACACCATCAGGCGTATCGACAAAGAAGTTCACCGCAGAGACGCCAACGGTCGCGTCACCCTTGGCCGTCATACCACCGGACAATTGCGCCACTGTGTCTTGGGCGCTGATACCTGAGACCAAAGTCCCGGCGCCGGTGGATGTGATGTCGTTGAACTGCGCGTCCAGTTTGAACGAACCTTCGTCCCCAGGGATGGTAAAGTCAGAGGTCGCCTTGATAGACGCGAGGGTCCACTCGGCTGTTTGTTCGATCAGGTCGCCAATTTTATAGGACGTGGTTGTGTCCAGACCTTCGATCACAATCGCGGTTTTTGTATCAAGCGTGATGCTGTCCACGGTGATCGGGTCCAAAGTCGCCGTCATCGTATCCGCAATGGTTGCAACTGTATAATCAGCAGGCTCGCCCGAGAACGTTGAAACTTGGTCTGGCGTGGAGACGGTCAAAGACAAACGTTCCAGTTCCGCCGCATCCGGGAAGCTGATGGTGAAGGTCGAGTCATCAGGGAATGTCATCGCAACAGTGCCATCGCCATTGTCGGTGAACACGACGCTTGGGCTGGTATAGTTCACCGTAGGGATATCTTCGGCTGCAACGTCATCGCCCGCTTCGATCATCGTGTCAAAGTTCATAACCACATCGGTTGCGGTCAACGTGGTGCCGGTGGTTGTCGTTGCACCCGCGGTGACGGTCGCCCCTTGGGTCTCGGCCATGGACACAAACGCGTCCCATGCCGTCTCGGGGGTGAAATCTGCGTAAACTGCCGTCGTGGACATCAAAGTCGCAATTGCAGTAGCCGTACCGACGGATTTAAAATAAGTCATAGAAGACCCTCTGATCAATGTTTTCCCGAATAACATGGGCATTCGCGTTACAATATACAAGAGAAACACCAAGACCGTTTCGACACGACACGGGTCCACCGCCCCAACAGGAGACGAATATGTTTGATTTTAAAGGAAAAAACGTAGTCATCACTGGCGCCAGCCGTGGAATCGGTGCCGCCACTGCGCGAAAGTTTGCCCAATATGGCGCCAATGTCGTTCTTTTGGCCCGTTCTGAGGCTGCGGTTGCGGAACTCGCGGGCGAAATTGGGCCCGCTGCGCTTGGGGTTCCCTGCGATATCAGCCGCTACTGGGAGGTGTCCAAAGCCGTCGAAGCCGCGATCCAGACCTTTGGCCCGATTGATATCTTGATCAACAACGCCGGTGCGCTTGAACCCATTTCCCATCTGACATCGTCTGACCCAGACGCATGGGGCCATACGGTCGATATCAACCTCAAGGGCGTCTATAACGGCATCCGCGCCGTCGTGCCCCACATGGAGGCAAACGGGGGCGGCACGGTGATCACCGTGACCTCGGGCGCGGCCACGACCCCCTATGAGGGTTGGAGCCATTACTGCACCGCCAAGGCCGGTGTTGATATGATGATGTCCTGCCTTCATGCCGAGAACGGCGGCAACGGCATTCGCGCGTTGTCTTTGTCCCCCGGCACCGTCGCCACACAGATGCAGCGCGAGATCAAGGCAAGTGGCGTGAACCCCGTGAGCACACTTGAGGTGTCGGATCACTTCCCGCCCGAATGGCCCGCAATGGCGATGGCGTGGATGTGCACCCACGAGGCGGATGCCCACCGCGGCGGCATCGTGAAAATGCGCGACCCTGCGCTCCAGAAACGGTTGGGTCTCGTATGATTACCACTACTCGTACCGGCGATCGCACCACCATCACCATCGACCGCCCCGACAAGGCAAACGCCCTCAGCCGTGAGATGCTTGTCGCGCTTCGGGATGCGGTTATCGATGCCGCCGACGCCAAGGTTCTGGTCATCACCGGAACCGGCAAAGTATTCAGCGCGGGCGCCGACCTGAGAGAAGCCGCCGAAGGCTTGGCAGTGGATACCGTTTGGGAAGAAGTGTCCGGCGCGATTGCGGCCCACACTGGCCTGACGATTGCCGCGCTCAATGGCACCTCTGCGGGGGGCTCGCTTGGGATTATTCTGGCCTGCGACATGCGGATTGCGGTGCCAACGGCCAAGGTGTTCTATCCGGTGATGAAGCTCGGATTTCTGCCACAGCCCTCTGATCCTATGCGCATGCGCGCCCTCATCGGCCCCGCGCGCACCAAGATGATCTTGATGGGGGGGCAAAAAATCCCCGCCGATCAGGCCTATGATTTTGGACTGATTGATGTCATCACCGACGACCTTGAGGCGACGATTGGCACTTTGACCCCCGATGTCTTGGCGGCGACGCGCGATCATATTTCTGGAATAAAATCTCTATGCCAAACTCCCTAGACGTTCTCGTCATTGGCGCGGGGCCTGCAGGTCTTATGGCGGCGGACACCCTGTCTGCGGCGGGGTTTTCGGTGGTCATCACCGAGGCCAAACCGTCCATAGCCCGCAAGTTCCTGATGGCGGGAAAATCGGGTCTAAACCTGACAAAAAGCGAGCCTATTTCGGCGTTTTTGTCCCGTTTTGACACCGACGCGGTGCATCCCGCCGTGCGCGATTTCGGTCCAGATGCGGTCATGCGCTGGGCGACGGAATTGGATCAGGATCTGTTCACTGGGTCCACCGGTCGCGTCTTCCCCAAGGTCATGAAGGCGTCCCCGCTTGTGCGGGCGTGGAGTACGCGATTGGCGGCGCAGGGTGTCGACATCCGCACGGGCTGGCGCTGGACCGGATGGGACGGGAATACCTGCACCTTTGACACGCGCGACGGGGTGCAAACCCTCACCCCACGCACCACCGTCCTTGCGCTGGGCGGCGGCAGTTGGGCGCGGCTTGGATCGGACGGAGCATGGGCTCCGCATATCGAACAATTGGGCGTGACCTTGGCGCCGTTCAAACCCGCGAACATGGGGTTCGAAATGGCGTGGTCCGCGCATATGGCTAAATTCTTTGGCACACCCGTCAAGGGCTGTGGCCTGTGGGTGAACGACGTGCTGCATCGTGGGGAATTCGTGATTTCCGAACGCGGCATCGAGGGCGGCGGCATCTATGAAATCTCGTCCGAATTGCGCGACGGTGCGACGCTGGCGATTGACCTGTTGCCCGATTGGAGCGCGGACAAGGTCGCGAACGCATTAATGCGCAAACGCGGTAAAATGAGTGTGTCGAACTACCTTCGCAAAACGCTGCGGCTTGATCCGGTTCGGCTGGCGTTGCTGCAAGAATTCGCGCGCCCCCTGCCCCAAGGCGCCGCGCTAGCGACGCTTGTGAAATCCCTACCCGTCCCCCTTGGCGCGCCCCGCCCCATCGACGAAGCCATAAGCACCGGAGGCGGTGTGCCATTTGACGCCCTGACCGATGGGTTGATGTTACGCGCGCGGCCCGACACATATTGCGTCGGCGAAATGTTGGATTGGGAGGCCCCGACAGGCGGCTATTTGATCACCGCGTCCCTTGCGACGGGGCGCCACGCGGCCAAGGCGATTATCGCCGCGCGAGCATAGACAGACGCACCAAGAGCCGTTCGACGCTTGCCATTTGTGGCGCACGGCTTGTGGATCGCAGCTGTAGATCGGTGTCGGTCAACATGCCAATCGCGGTCTCGAGCTTGTGCATGCCCCAGCCTTGGGCCTGACGTAGCATCCGATCACGTCGCGGACCGAACACCGGCGGGCGCATCTTGCCCATACCAGCCGCCGCGCCCATCGGATCAGACGACGCCGCATGCAATTGACGGAAATGGCGCATCGCCCCAATGCACAGGCCAACGGGCTGCACACCTTGGGCACGTAGTTTTTGCATGACGGGGCCGATCTCGGCGGTGCGGCCCTCGGCGACGATATTGATCACATCATCCAAGGCCGCTTCGGTGGATTGCGGCGCAAGGGATTCGACATCCATCGCGGTCAGCGGCGTGCGGTCGCCGAGCTTAAACAGCGCGAGTTTTTCGATCAGTTGCCGTAAATCACCAGGGCCGATTTCGCGGGACAGCGCGGTCAACGCATCCATTCCGTCACGATCGACCGCACCGCAACCGGCACTGCGCATCATGCCTTCGATTTCGTCGCGCCCCGGGGGATCATCGTACAACCCCACCGCAAAGGCGTTTTTGTGCCCCTCAAACAGCTTGCGCAGCTTGGATCGCGCAGGGAGCTGTTTCGCGGTAACGATGACCTGTGCATCGCCCAACTGCCAATCGATCATCGCGTCACTGATCACCTTGGTCAGACCATCGGCGGCATCTTCGACAAAGGCCACACGCGGGCCCGGAAAGAACCCCTGTGCCTTGATCGCGTCTGACAGTAATGCGGGGTCTTTGCGCAATTCGGCGGCGGAAATCCGTGCTAGGCGCATTTCGTCGTCACCGTTTGGGCCAACCAATGCCTTGATCACCTCTTGGCGGCGCAGGGCAACGCGCATGGCGTCGGCACCATAAATCAGCAAACCGGTCTTATTGGGGTCCGGTTTCGCGAAATATCCGACGGCCTCGCGCCCACCCAGTTTCACGGCGTGATCGCCTTGGCGTGGGCAACCAGTTCGGTCACGATCTTATCCGCAAGAATGATCATCAAACGGCGCTCTGCATCCGCCTGTGCGGTACGTGCCGCAAGCAGTGTGGTCGTCGCAAGATAACCGGTGAACGCATCCACCTGTCCCGAACGCACAACCGCGCCAGTGGTCGTATCCGTCAGCACATAGTCAACCGTGCCAACGACGTTATACCGCGTGATTTCCTGATCGGTGGTCACGCCCAAGGAATCCTCGGACGTGTTGATATCATAGGTAAGGGCAAAACGCCCCGCGTCGGCGCGCCCCAACCGTGTTTCAATCTGCTCAACGAAATCATAGGCGTTTTCGGTGGTGGGTGCCGCGGGGGACACGTCACCGAACAACGCCGCCGCTGGCCCATCGGGCGCAAACGCGGGCGTGAACCCACATGCCCCAAGGGCCAGTGCCGCAAGCAATATGAAGCGACGATTAAACAACGACATTCACGATCCGTCCTGGAACAACGATCAGCTTCTTCGGGGTACCCCCATCCAAAGCCTTTTGTACAGCATCGGTCGCAAGCGCGATTTTTTCAATCTCTTCTTTTGACATATCCGCGGCGACTTCGATTTCCGCGCGACGTTTACCGTTGATCTGGATCGGCATCACAACCGTATCGGCAACCAACATTTTCTCGTCCGCAACCGGCCAAGGAGCCTTTACGATAAGGCCTTCGCCGCCCAGCATGGTCCAGATTTCTTCTGACATGTGCGGAGTCATTGGCGACATCAACTGACACAGGATACGCATCGCTGCGATCTTGGTTGTGGCGCTCGCCTTGGATTTCGAAAGGGTCGCGGTGAAACCATAGAGTTTCGCCACAGAGGTGTTAAAGGCAAAGCCCTCGATGCCCGCAGACACGTCTTGGATCGTCACATGCGCGGCACGCATCAGATCGTCGTCGGCCTTGTTCTGGCCCATGGTTTTACCCGCAAGAACATCGGCAACGTCACCCGCGATATCGGCGGAATACGAACCGGCGATTTCAGACGCGATACGGTAGACGCGCGACAGGTGTTTAAACGCGGCCTCGGCACCGGATGCGGTCCATTCAACGTCGCGCTCGGGCGGGCTGTCGGACATCATGAACCAACGCGCGGTATCGGCGCCAAAGGACGTAATGATATCCTTGGGGTCGACAACGTTTTTCTTGGACTTGGACATCTTGGCGGATGGAACGATTTCAACGGCCTCGCCGGTGGATTTCAACGTTCCGGTGGCGGTGTCCACATCAGACGGAAGGTGATACACACGACGGCCAGCGTCGTTCATGGTCTGGTAAATCTCGTGGGTCACCATGCCTTGGGTAAACAGCGCGTTGAACGGTTCCTTGGCGCTATCGGGAAGGTGCCCAACGATGTTCATCGCACGGGCAAAGAAGCGCGAATACAACAGGTGCAAAATCGCATGCTCGATCCCGCCGACATATTGGTCAACATTCATCCAGTAGGCCGCGTCTTCGGCGTTTGTTGGGGTCTCGGCATTTGGCGCGGTAAAGCGGGCAAAGTACCATGAGCTGTCTACAAATGTATCCATCGTGTCCGTTTCGCGAAGCGCATCGGCCCCACATTTCGGACAGGTACAGGCGCGCCATGCGTCATGACGATCAAGCGGATTGCCTGGCTGGTCGAACGACACGTCCTTGGGCAATTCAACCGGTAGGTTTTCTTTGGCCTCGGGGACAACGCCACAGGTTTCACAGTGGATCATCGGGATCGGACAACCCCAATACCGTTGACGGGATAGCCCCCAGTCGCGCAGACGGAACTTGGTCACGCCTTTGCCGTAACCCTTGGCCTCCATCCAGTCGATGGTCGCGTTTACGGCGTCCTCACCTGTGGTTTCGGTCAGGCCGGCAAAGTGGTCCTTGAACATAACTTTTTCGGATTTCAATGGCACCAATGCGGTGTCACCAACCGGTGTTTCATCGCCAATGACGTGGAAGGCGTTCTTCACCGGCAGGTCGTATTTGCGTGCGAAATCAAGGTCGCGTTGGTCATGCGCAGGGCACGCGAACACGGCGCCCGTGCCGTAATCCATGAGGATAAAGTTTGCGATCCAAACCGGAAGCTCCCAATCAGGGTTCAACGGGTGGCGCACGGTCAGACCGGTGTCGAAACCCTTTTTCTCGGCTTTTTCAAGATCGGCCTCGGATGTGCCAAGCGCACGACATTCCTGACAAAACGCCGCAACATCGGCGTTCTTGGCCTCAAGCGCCTTGGCCAATGGGTGGTCGGACGAAATGCCAACAAAGGACGCGCCCATCAAGGTGTCAGGACGGGTCGTGTAAACTTCGATGTCTTTCACGTCGCCCTCGGGGGCGGTCAGGTCAAACGAGAACTGCAAACCGCGGGATTTACCGATCCAGTTCGCCTGCATGGTGCGAACCTTTTCCGGCCAGTCATTCAGATCGCCAAGCGCGGACAAAAGTTCATCGGAATAGTCGGAGATGTTAAAGAACCACTGCGTCAGTTCTTTGCGCTCAACCGGCGCACCAGAACGCCAACCTTTGCCGTCCTCAACCTGTTCGTTCGCAAGAACGGTCATGTCGACAGGATCCCAATTCACCATCGCATTCTTACGATAGATCAAACCCTGCTCCATAAAGTCGATGAACATGGACTGCTGTTGGCCGTAATAATCGGGGTCACAGGACGCAAATTCACGGGACCAATCCAACGACAGGCCAAGCGTCTGGAACTGCGACTTCATCGAATCGATGTTCGCATAGGTCCATTCTTCGGGATGACGGTTGTTTTCAATCGCCGCATTTTCCGCAGGCAGACCGAACGCGTCCCAGCCCATCGGGTGCAGAACGTTGAACCCTTTGGCCATTTTATACCGCGCCACAAGATCGCCCATCGCATAGTTGCGCACGTGGCCCATGTGGAGGTTCCCCGAAGGATATGGGAACATCTCAAGCACATAATATTTCGGCTTGGATTCATCACGTTTGGCGGTGAAAACCTCGGCGTCGCGCCATGCGGCTTGCCATTTTTGTTCTACGTCGGTCGGGGTATAGGCAGACATTTTTCGTCCTTGTCGTACAAACGCCGGGTCAGATGCCCGGCGCGATCATTTGAATATGGGGCGCGGGTTACAGTTTGCTGTCGCTGATGCGAAGCTGGCGGGCCCGTGTGAGAATGGCGTCTTCGACGGCGCGGGTGGTTTCATCGGAAACCGCACCACCGCGGGTCGCCAAGGCAACAGACAAAGACCGCGCATCAAGCGCAGGGTCCTGAACGAAAACCGTGGCGCGATACGCACGTCCACCACCAGGAGGCGTGCCATAACCGGTCACGATCACGCCGGAAAACGGGTCAACGGTTTGGATCGGTAGAAAATCCAACACATCAAGCGCGGCTTCCCAGATGTATTTATTCACCTCAAGGGTGATGTTGCTGTCATTGCGACGGCCCGCGTTGTTCGATTGTTCAATCACAACGGTTTGCGATCCGACCTCAACCTCGTTCACGGATGCGGTTTTCGTGGATGATCCACCGAACAATCCGCTTCCGCCGCTTAAGCTGTCGCCAATGCCACAGGCCCCAAGGGCAGCGGTTAGTCCGATCATCATCGTGGTTTTGAAAAGGTTCGTCATCACATGCCCTCATTGTCGTTGGACATATATCTAGCCGAGGCGCGCGATCCGAACAAGAGACCATTCAAAACCAGCGAAACCTTGCGGACAAAAGAAAAGAGCGATGCCAAGGCACCGCTCTCGCTTTAACTCAAATCTGAAAGGTCAGATTAGAATTTAAGTGTTAGCTGAAGTGTAACACCTTCGAATACTTCGTAGTCAGAACCAACTTCGTCGGAGTCGCCAGTGTAGTCGTCACCAACAGAACCGTAAGAAGCAAGTAGGGAAGCAGAGGAACCTAGGTCGTACTCAGCAGCAACGTAAGTTTCGGAAGAACCGTTACCTTCGTCGTCAACGTAACCAGCGTAAACTGTTACAACGTCAGATACTTCGTAAGAACCTTCGAGGAAGAACTCGTCTTCTTCGTTGTTGCGGTCATATTCGAAAGATACAGCGAATGGACCTTCAGAGTACTCAACGCCGAAGCCGTATGCGTCTGCGTCGTCAGCAGATTCTACAACGTAAGATGCAGAAACAGTGATCGCGTCAGAAACAGCGTAGGAAGCGCCAAGACCGATGGAGTTTTCGTCTTCGGAAGAAGAGTAAGCAAATGTTACGTCTGCGCCAGCGAAGGAAGTACCAAGAGCAAGACCGAATACTTCGGCTGCGTTCCAGTCGTCTTCACCAGAGTCGTATGTTGTTTCTTCTTGGTAAGCTGCTGCTACTGTGAAGTTAGCTACAGAACCGGAAACACCCAAGGAAAGCTGCTCAGTGTCGCCAGTGCCGTTGTCAACTGCGTAGGAAACGCCGCCTTTGAAATCACCGAAGATTGCTTCAGCGCGAAGTACTGTTTCGCCGTCTTGCTCGGAGAAACCGTCTGTGTCCATGTCGGAAACGCCAGACCAGTAAGTCGCAGCTGCGAATTCGTAGTCACCGTAGTAAACGCCACCAAAGTCAGAAGTCAAAGACAGCTGAAGGTTGTTGTCGTCGAAAGAACCGAAGTCGGAGTTGGAGTCAGCGCCAGCGCCGTCAGCAAATTCGAAACCGTAACGACCAGCAGCGGTCCAGCCGTTGTCTAGCTCACGGGAGAATTTGAAGTCTACGTCTAGGTCAGTGTAAACACCACCCTCGTGGTCGTCGTTGTAACCGATTTTGCCGGTACCGGAGAGGGAGATTTCAGCAGATGCTGCACCAGCGAACGCTACAAGCGCTGTGGATGCGAGAAGAAGGTTTTTCATTCTTTTTTCCTCGTTTGAGAATTGCACAGTATGTCAGTTTCCCGACACCTGCCCATTGAAATGCACTGAACTGGGATTTCGTTCAAGTTTGCAGACGGGGTAAGCGATCCCTCACCCGCAAAATGATGCAAACAGAACACACATGCGGTTCCGGCCCTTGAAATATTACACTATATTGGGCGCAAATCCGCCAAACACGGCGCACGCCCCACGATAAGGACCTCGCAGAATGTCGATTTCTGAAATTCAAACCCGCATTACCTCTCAGTCAAAACGCTCCAATCGCGCGCCCGAGTCGACTCGCTTGATTGCGGTTTCCAAGGTTCAGCCAATCGAACGGGTCCGCGCAGTGGTGGAATCGGGACACCGCTTGTTTGGCGAGAACAAGGTCCAAGAGGCCGCTGGCAAGTGGCCCGCCCTTCGTGAGGAGTTTGGCGACATCGACGTACATCTTCTTGGGCCACTTCAAACCAACAAAGCACGGCAGGCGATGGAGCTGTTTCAGGCCATCCATTCCGTGGACCGCCCCAAGCTGGCGACGACGCTTGCGCGGTTAAAGGACGAATTGGGCCACTGTCCCGATCTATTCATTCAGATCAACACGGGCCGCGAAGACCAAAAGGCAGGGATCGCCATCGAGGACGCCGATGATTTCATCGCCGAGGTGCGCGCGCTTAACCTGCCGCTTGTTGGGTTGATGTGTATTCCGCCCGCAAACGAAGAACCCTCGCTTCACTTTGCGCTGCTACGCAAGATCGCCCAGCGCAACGATCTGTCCGAGCTGTCCATGGGGATGAGTGGTGATTTTGAAAGCGCGGTTGCCCAAGGTGCGACCTATGTCCGTGTTGGGTCCGCCGTGTTTGGCGAACGGGACTATGGCTAGCGCACAATAAGACGCGTGCCGATTTCGATCCGGCGCGCGATCCACCGCAGATCAGCGCGGGAAAACGCCACACAGCCTTCGGTGGGGAAATGGGGGCGGCGCCATTGGTGGATAAATATCGCCGAACCCAGCCCCGCAATCGCCGGATCATAGTTATAGTCCGTCACCAAGATCAGGTCATAAAGCGGGTCTGCGCGACGCAAATTTTCGTGACTATATATATAAGGTGCGCGAACGGCACTATTATAGGCGTCATCTTTGACATCATCAGACCACAGATCGCTGGGCCCGATGGGCATCGCCCAAGGGGTCGGTGCGGCCATGCGGTCGGGGCGATAATACATCCCTATAATAGAGTGATCACCGGTGGGGGTCGCACCGTCCCCTTCGCGTTTGTCGGAACGGATCAATCCACGCCCCATCGCACAGGGAAACATCCGCCCCATGAACCGCACACCGCGCGGGGTCACAACCATATCCCAAGGCGTCACAGCAGATGCCCAGATTTGGCCGCCTTGGTCGCAAGGTACGCCGTGTTGTGGTCGTTCTCGCCCACGCGAAGCTCAACCCGTTCGGTCACCTCAACACCGGTGGCATTCATCATGGCGACCTTCTTTGGGTTATTGGTCAGCAGGCGCACGGACGAGAAACCGAGGCTTTTCAAAATTTCGGAGCCGATGCGGAAATCCCGTTCGTCGTCTTCAAACCCCAGACGGTGGTTGGCCTCGACGGTATCGAAACCCTGATCCTGAAGGCTATAGGCGCGCATCTTATTGGCCAGACCAATGCCACGCCCCTCTTGGTTGAGATACAATAGAATCCCAGAACCGGTTTCGCCCATCTGCGCGAGGGCGGCGTTCAACTGGGGCCCGCAATCGCATTTGAGCGATCCAAGAACATCCCCCGTGAAACAGGCCGAATGCAGCCGCGCCAACACGGGGGCGTCACGGTCGGGCTTGCCGATTTCAACGGCATAGTGTTCTTCGCCGCCGTCCTCGGGACGATATATATGCAGACGCCCCGCGTCCGACGCCACCATCGGCAGACGGGCGTGGATCACCTCATTATGAGGGCTGGTGGTGTGCATCACATCATAGGCGGCACCGGCATCCAGATAGGTCAGACCGTTCTCGGCGGCCAATGCCACGCCATCTACGACCGCCACGACCACCGCCGCGGGCAACAGACGCGATGCCTTGCAAAAGGTAAGAGCCGCGCGATGCAGCCCCACATTCCCGCCACGTTCGGACACAAATGGTCCCTTCATCGGCATGTTCAGATCATCCGCTGGGTCCGCAACACAGCGCAGCCAGTCAATTCCGGCGCTATCTGGCAGACGCAAACGGGCCACGCCCACATCATAGGAACGCGCCTTTAACGTATCCGCCCGCCGCGTCGTAAGCGCCAAGACGACATCGCCCAGCGCCCGCATGTCATTCAAACGTTCCTCGGTCAGAGTCTCGACCGCGCAAAGGATCACGGAATCACCGTCCAAACCGAACACCACCGGCACCCCCATACGCAAATCTGCGCGGGCGCGGGACTGAAGCTCAACGATCGTGGGAAGAAGACTCATGCGGTGACCTTTGTAACAAACGCGCCAATCCCTAGCCCGTTTTAGAGGAATATGAAACATTTCGCGCCAATGTGACACGAGAACGTGAGATAATATAACGGAGCCTTGTAGAAAACCTCAATCGCTTCCATCTTAATACCAACAGAGCGAAAGGACAGCCCAATGGCCAACCTCAAGAAAATTCTACTTGTCGATGACGACGAAGACCTACGCGAAGCCTTGTCAGAACAGATTGTTATGACAGAAGAATTTGATGTGTTCGAAGCCGGCAATGGTGCCGAAGCCATGGAACGCACCAAAGAGGCGCTTTATGATCTGGTCATTCTTGACGTGGGTTTGCCAGACACAGATGGCCGTGAATTGTGCCGTTTGATGCGCAAACAAGGCGTGAAATGTCCGATCCTTATGCTTACGGGTCATGATTCTGATGCAGACACGATTTTGGGTCTGGATGCCGGTGCGAATGATTACGTCACCAAACCGTTCAAGTTCCCTGTCCTTTTGGCCCGCATCCGCGCCCAGTTGCGTCAGCATGAACAATCCGAAGACGCGATCTTCCAGCTCGGCCCATATACGTTCAAACCCGCAACCAAGATGTTGGTAACCGAAGACGATAAGAAAATTCGTCTGACCGAAAAAGAAACCAACATCCTTAAATTCCTCTACCGCGCCAGTGACGGTGTGGTGGCCCGCGATGTTCTGTTGCACGAGGTCTGGGGATACAACGCCGGTGTCACAACCCACACGTTGGAAACCCACATTTATCGCCTGCGTCAGAAAATCGAACCAGATCCGTCACAGGCCCGCCTTCTTTTGACCGAATCTGGCGGTTATAGATTGGCTAGTTAATTCCTCCAGGGCGAGATTTGCACAGGTTTCGCCCATCTCCTCCCCCCTGCGTATTGGGGGTCGAATACGCAACCTCCCTGTTGAACTGTCCGGGCCTTGTGCTCGGATTTTTTTTGCGCGGGATTCGGGTGGTGCGACGCCGCGCGCCCCGTTACAGTCCCCCCAAACCAACAGGAGACGCCCCATGGCCTTTACGCTTTGCACTTGGAACATCAATTCGGTTCGCCTGCGTGAGCCCATCGTTTTGAAACTGTTGGAAGAAGAGAAACCAGATGTTCTTTGCCTTCAGGAATGCAAGTCCCCCGTTGATCTGATCCCCACCGAAGGGTTCGCCGCGCTGGGTTACGAACACATCGTGGCCCGCGGCCAAAAGGGATACAACGGCGTTGCGATCATTTCCCGCCTGCCCCTGATCGATAAAGGTAGCGTCGATTACGCATCCCTTGGCCATGCCCGCCACGTGGCCGCCGAATTGCCCAATGGCGTGACGATCCACAACCACTATATCCCTGCGGGCGGCGACAAACCCAACCGCGAGATCAACGAGAAATTCGGTCAAAAGCTCGACTATCTGACCGAGATGCGGGACGAATACAGCGCGACGCCGCCCAAACGGTCGATTCTTGTGGGGGACTTGAACATTGCCCCGCGCGAAGACGACGTTTGGAACCACAAGTCCCTGCTCAAAATCGTGTCCCACACCCCGATTGAGGTCGAACACCTGACCGCGGTACAAGAGGCCGGAAATTGGGTCGATATCACACGCAAAGATATCCCCGAGGGTCAGGTATATAGCTGGTGGTCGTACCGCGCCAAGGACTGGTCCGCCGCCGACAAAGGTCGCCGTTTGGATCACATCTGGGCCACGGACGACATCGCCGCATCCGGTCATTCCTCCCGCATTTACCGCGACGCGCGCGGCTGGGAAAAGCCATCCGACCACGCACCGGTTTTCGCAACCTTTGACCTTTAACGTTTGAACCCCCATATAGGGCGAAACCGATCAATTTACGGACGATAGACATGCTTGAATTTGGCCAATCCCCCGACGCCGCAGCCGGCGATCTTATCAAAGACACCGACGCATCCACATTTATGGCGGATGTTGTTGACGCATCGGCCGAAGTTCCGGTCATCGTCGATTTCTGGGCGACTTGGTGTGGCCCATGTAAAACGCTTGGACCAGCACTTGAAGCAGCGGTCACCGAGGCCGGTGGCGCGGTCAAAATGGTCAAAATCGACGTGGACAAGAACCAACAGATCGCCGCGCAGATGCAGGTGCAATCGATCCCGACCGTCTTCGCCTTCTACAAAGGTCAGCCGGTTGACGGCTTCCAAGGTGCGGTACCCCCATCCGAGATCAAAGCGTTCGTCGAACGTGTCGGCGCGCTTGCCGGTGACGGTGGTCTGTCCGAAGCCGTCGAGGCCGCAGACGAAATGTTCGCCGCCGGTGAATTCGAAGACGCCGCACAGACCTATTCTGCGATCCTTGAAGAAGACCAAAACAACGTCGCCTCTTATGCCGGTCTGGCCCGTTGCCACATCGCACAGGACAACATCGATGAGGCCGAGGCCGTAATCAACGGTGTGCCTGCCGATCTGTCACTTGATGCGGCCATCGAAGCCGTGCGCGCCCAGATCGACATCGCACGTCAGGCCGCAGACGCAGGTCCGCTTGCGGAATTGACCGGCGCGGTTGACGCCAACCCCGACGACCATCAGGCGCGTTTTGACCTTGCAACCGCGATGGTTGCCGCAGACGACACCGAGGGTGCCGTTGATCAGTTGCTTGAACTGTTCCGCCGTGACCGCGAATGGAATGATGGCGCAGCCAAGGCACAGTTGTTCAAGATCTTCGATTCACTCGAGGCAAAAGACCCTATCGTTTTGAACGGTCGTCGCCGCCTCACATCAATGATCTTTGTGTAACCATGATTTCGCGCTAAGGTCCGTCCATGAAACGACTTCGCGATCTTCCTTCGACTATTCCGGTCTTCCCGCTGTCCGGGGCGCTTTTGCTGCCTCGGGGGCGGTTGCCGCTCCATGTTTTTGAGCCACGTTACCTTGCGATGATCGAGGACGCGATCAAAACGGACGACCGGTTGATCGGAATGGTTCAACCACACAAGACGCCCTCGGGCGATGATGTTCTGCATTCCATCGGCTGTGTTGGGCGGATCACGAGCTTTACCGAAACGGATGATGGGCGATACATGGTGTCGTTGACAGGTGTGTCGCGTTTCCGCATCAAATCCGAAGAAGACGGGTTTACCCCCTATCGTCGGGCGACCGTGTCATGGGACGATTTCGCGGCGGATATGGGCAAGCCAGAAACCGATGCGGCATTGGATCGCGCGGGTCTTATCGCGCTACTGGAACGGTATTTCGCGGCAGAAGAGCTTGATACAGATTGGGATGCGATGCAAAGCGCAGAGGACGAATTGTTGATCAATTCGCTATCTATGCTCTGCCCGCTTTCGCCCGAGGATAAACAGGCGTTGCTTGAGGCACCATCATTGGCATCGCGCCGCGAAACCCTTGTGACGCTTTTGGAATTTGCGATGCATGTCGGCAAAACAGACGAGGTACGACAATGAACCACAGTGGCGAATTTGACCCCCGTATGCTCGAGGCATTGGTGTGTCCGCTGACGCAATCAACGCTGCGCTATTGCCCCGAACACATGGAGTTGGTGAGCCGCGCCGCCCGCGTAGCATTCCCCATTCGGAACGGCATTCCGATCCTGTTGATCGATGAGGCGCGCAAGCTCGACTAGATCGATTTGCCCTGCATCAATCGGGGTAGATCACCGGACAGGCCCGCCGCTTCGCGCATAAACCGACGCCGCGCATTTGGAAGTGCATTCACAACACCCATCCCCACATCGCGAAGGGTGCGCGCAAGTGGGTTGTCGTTTGAAAACAATCGGTTGAACGAATCCGTCGCCGCGACCAATGACATCACGTCGAACCCACGCCACTGCGCATATCGATCCAGAACGTTTGATGCCCCGATGTCTTCGCCGCGACGTCGCGCAAGGACCAGAACCTCGGCCAATGCGGCGACATCCCGAAGCCCAAGGTTAAGCCCCTGCCCAGCAATCGGATGCACCCCATGTGCCGCGTCGCCAACCAGAACCACGCGATCCGCCGTGAACGACGTCGCCACACTAAGGGAGAGGGGATAGCTGAACCGCGCGCCGGTTAGGGAGATATCCCCAAGGAAACTGCCAAAGGCAGGGCGCAGCG
Organism: uncultured Halocynthiibacter sp.; assembly: GCA_947503035.1. Taxonomy (GTDB): domain Bacteria; phylum Pseudomonadota; class Alphaproteobacteria; order Rhodobacterales; family Rhodobacteraceae; genus CANNCD01. The sequence continues at coordinate 268,487 of CANNCD010000002.1, read as the reverse complement.
CATCAAGATAATCGTCGTCATCCATCGCCTGAATTTCGGCGGCACGTGCGTGTGTTTCGGCCCAAACGATGGATGACCGATTGCCGGTCAGCGGCAGAATGGCAAGCGGGCCGGCGGGCATGAAAAATTGATGTGCGATGCCACCGTGGGGAAGATCATGCGCGATGGCTGCAACCAATGCGGTTTGACCGTAATCCTTGTGCTCACGGTGGATGCCCGCGCGTTCGGCGGTGCCGGATTGGCGGCCATCACTGCCCACAATCAGACGCGCTGAAATGGTTTTGCCCGAGGCGAGCGTGGCCGTCGCCCTGAAGGGCGCGATGGTTTGCGCCACGACGTTATCGCCCGAGATTTGGGTGATTTTCGGGTGCGTTTCCATGGCCGCCAAAAACGCGCGACGCAGATAGCGGTCCTCCATCATGAACCCCATCGGGCCCTCTTCGATCTCGGCATGATCAAAGTGCAACATAAAGGGCGACGGCCCTTCGCCGGCGCGCCCATCGGTGACTTTGATTTCCAACATCGGCTGGGCGTGCTCGGCAATCCCGTCCCAAACGCCAATCGCCCCCAAAAGCCGCGTCGACGCCAAGGCAAGCGCATAAGAGCGCCCATCAAACAGATCCTCGGATCGCGTATCAACGGGGAGTGTGTCAACGATTGTCACGTCAAACCCGCCCTGCGCAAGAGCAAGCGCCAAAGCAGGCCCATTCAGCCCGCCACCAACAATCAGAATATCTGTATCATGTGTCATGGCGCCAATATGCCCCTTGCGGCGGATTTGTCCATGTGCGTCAGTGACACAGAAGAAAATGAAATGAGGTGTGACGTGGATGCTTGGTTAACGATGACGGCGATGGACCTTGGGCGCGGGATCGAAACGGGGGAGATTTGCCCCGTGGAATTGACCGATACCTATCTTGCCGCAATTGATGCGCACCCCATGTCGCACCGCATTTACGCTCGCATCACCCATGATCGCGCCCGCGCCGAGGCCCAAGTCGCCAAGTGGCGCGCAGAGGCGGATCAACGGCTTGGCCCGCTTGATGGGGTGCCCGTGTCGTGGAAGGACCTGTTTGACACCGCCGATATCGTGACCGAAGCGGGATCGAAAATCTTGGCCGGACGCACCCCAACAAGTGACGCGCGGGTTCTGGCGTCGGCGACGGCGGCGGGCACGGTGTGTCTGGGCAAAACCCATATGTCGGAGCTGGCATTTTCGGGGCTTGGCCTGAACCCAGTGATGGAAACATCGCCCTGTGTGAACGACCACATGGCGGTGTCGGGCGGGTCATCGTCGGGGGCGGCGGCGTCGGTAGCATTTGGCCTGGCCCCTCTGGCGATTGGGTCCGACACCGGAGGGAGCGTCCGCATCCCCGCCGCGTGGAATGACCTTGTGGGCCTCAAAACCACCTCGGGGCGTCTTAGCCTGACGGGGGTTGTGCCCCTGTGCGAACGGTTTGACACTGTGGGGCCACTGGCCCGATCTGTGGATGATGCCGCCGCCGCCCTTGCCGCCATGGAACGGCGCGATTTCGCCATGTTAGAGCCTGTTTCGCTTGCCGGTTTACGCGTCGGAGTTCTGGAAACCATCGCGCTGGATGAAGTGCGCGATGCGCCAATGCGCGGGTTTCAACGTGGTCTCGATGCTATGACGAACGCGGGTGCGGCCATCGAGCGTTTTGAATGTGACGCGGTGACATCGGCGATGGACCTAACTGGTATTCTGTTCACCACCGAGGCCTATGGCACATGGCGCGACGTGATCGAAGAAACGCCTGACCTGATGTTCCCAGAAATCCTTGGACGGTTCCGAAGCGGCGCTCAGTACAGCGGCGCGGACTATGTCGCGGCGTGGCGACGGCTGACGGCATTGCGCGCGGAATACGCGGCGGCGACAGCACATTACGATGTGGTCATCACCCCCACCTCGGCCATTTTGCCGCCCAACGTCGAACGCCTTTTGTCGGATCGCGATTATTACGTTACCGAGAACCTTCTGTCCCTGCGCAATACGCGGATCGGCAACATCATGGGTCTGGCTGCGTTAACCATTCCGACGGGGATCGCGTCGACGGGTATACAGCTGATGTCACCGCCCAACACCGAAGAGCGGCTTCTGGCGATTGGGAAATCCCTCGAATCCGCGCTGGCGTAAATGCCACACATTTCTCGGGAACGAAGATGGAAAAGCACGACGATCACTAGACCGCGCATCATTATTTCGTTATCCTGATCAGAAATGGGGCGATAATGATCCCGTGATTTGAGGTAGATATGGTGTTTCCTGAGCGGTTTTCGGACCTCCCAGAATATGCGTTTCCGCGTTTGCGGACGCTTCTTGACGGCTTGACGCCTAGTGGTACGCCTGTGGCGTTGACCATTGGCGAACCACAGCATGATTTCCCTGATTTCATTACCGAAGAGATCACAAAACACGCCGCCGATTTCCGTCGGTATCCCCCAAACGAGGGCCTTCCTGTGCTGCGCGAGGCCATCGCCGGCTGGCTCAAACGTCGCTATGATGTCGATGTTGAATACGCCAAACATGTTTCGATTCTGAACGGCACCCGCGAGGGGCTGTATAACGCCGCGATGGCGCTGTGCCCTGAGACGAAAAACGGTGAACGTCCGGTGATTTTGACACCGAACCCGTTTTATCAGGCCTATTCCGTCGGTGCGATGTCGGTGAATGCCGAACCTATTTACGTGCCCGCAACCGCCGAAACGGGGCACCTCCCCGATTTCGCTGGCCTCTCCGAGGACCTGTTGCGCCGCACCACGCTTGTCTACATCTGCTCCCCCGCCAACCCGCAGGGCGCGACGGCGGATGCGGATTACTGGCGCGACCTCCTCGCGCTGGCCGAAAAGTACGATTTCCAAATTCTAGCGGACGAATGTTACTGCGAAGTCTACCGCGATGAGCCCCCGATGGGCGCGTTGCAGGCCGCGAAACAATTCGGCGCGCATCCCGAACGCGTCGCCGTGTTTCATTCCCTGTCTAAACGCAGCAACCTTGCCGGCCTTCGGTCGGGGTTTGTCTGTGGCGGCCCCGAGACCATCGCCCGCATCCAACAAATGCGTACCTATGCCGGCGCCCCGCTTCCTATTCCGTTGCAACATGCGGCTGCGGCTGCGTGGAACGACGAAACACACGTCCAAGAAAGCCGCGCCCTGTATCAGGCGAAATTTGACGCGGCGGACGAAATCTTTGCCGGTGTAGAGGGTTATCAAAGCCCCAGAGCCGGTTTTTTCCTCTGGCTTCCCGTCCCAGACGGCGTCAAAGCAACTGTGAAATTGTGGACTGAGACAGGCGTACGCGTCCTTCCGGGCGAATACCTCAGCCGCGATGATATGAACGATCAAAATCCGGGCAAAGGTTACATTCGTGTTGCCATGGTTGCCCCAATAGAAGAGATGCGGCGCGCACTGACCACCCTGCGCGACTGCATCTACACATAACGAGGACGAACAGTATGGCCTATCCGACACGACAGCGAGATCCGCTTTTGGATTCGAATATGCAAGCAGCCATTGAAAAGCGCGGCAAGGAATTGCTGGGCGCTGGTCTGGCAATTGCGGGTATTTTGGCAGCGATGATGATCTGGTCCTATTCGCCAGAGGATCCCAGCTGGCTGACGGAAACGGGCACGCCGGTAAAGAACTGGTTGGGTTCGTTTGGCGCGACTGTTTCGGGTATGATGTTCCTGATTATTGGCTATGCGGCATGGGGTCTGCCGATTGCACTGCTGGGGTGGGCCGCGCGGTTCATGTTCCATTCTGGGTCCGAACGCGCCCTTCAGCGCAGCATCTTCGTGCCCATCGCGATTGCCGTTGCGGCGATCTATGCGGCGACTTTGACGTCGGATAATGTGGTGGGCATGGGTGGCCTGATGGGCGACACGGTTCTTGGATTTATCCTGAACGTTTCGCCGTTCCAGAACGCATTCTTGTTTAAACTTCTGTCCGCCATTCTTGGGGTTGGTATGATCGCGATGGCGCTGTTTGCGCTTGGCTTTATCAAGCCCGAACTGCAAACCATCATGCGTTTCTTGATTGTCGGCGTTATCATGACCTATGCGCAGATCATGACCCTTGCGGGGCGTGGCGCACGTGGGGCGGCGGTTGCCGCACAGACCGCGCGTGATAACCGCGCCGAACGTCGTGAAACTGCACGTATCGCCGCCGAAGAACAGGCGGCCTATGACTATGCCAACCAACAAATGTTCGAAGAGCCCGCGGCCCCCGTTCAACGCGTGCAGCGCGCCGAGCCATTGGCCGCGCCCGTCGCCGCACCGGTGATCGAACCAGAACCCGCGCCACAACCACGCGGTGGTCTCTTGGCCCGCGTTCCGTCCTTGATGAAACGTGCCGAGCCAGAAGAGGTTCATTACGCCGAACCAATGATGGAGGCCGAGGCCCCTGTTGATGGTGACGACCGGATCAAAGGCAAAATCAGCGACGCGATCAAAACCCGCGCCCGCAATGCCCATGTTCGTGCCGCAATGCGCAACGAACCACGCCTGACCCGTCGCGGTCCAGAGCCGCTTATCGCGAATACCACGCCACAGCCTGCCCCCGCTGCTGCGCTCTCCGCGCCAATGATGGAGCAGGTCGTGCCGCAATACGCAGAGCCAGAGGCGCCTGTGTTGGAGGATTTCCAACCGGAACCAGCACAACAGCCCGTTGCAGCGGACCCAGCCGGTCGCATCCTAAGCCGTGCGCCGATTGCCGCGGCACCCGTTGCAAAACCAGTGGTTCAGCACGCACAGCGCAAGCCCGTTCAGCCATCCGCCCGTGCCCAGCAAGAGGCCCAGCCGGCGTTGCAGTTCGAGGAATCGACCATTTCCGCGTTCGAATTCCCGCCGCTGAACTTGCTCCGCAGCCCTGACACCGTTGACCGTCATCACCTGTCCGACGAGGCCCTCGAAGAGAACGCGCGCATGTTGGAAAACGTGTTGGACGACTATGGCGTCAAAGGCGAAATCGTATCTGTGCGCCCGGGTCCCGTGGTCACCATGTACGAACTCGAACCCGCGCCGGGTCTTAAGGCCAGCCGCGTTATTGGCCTTGCCGATGATATCGCACGGTCTATGTCTGCGCTTGCCGCACGTGTGTCCACCGTCCCTGGTCGGTCGGTGATCGGAATCGAATTGCCGAACGAGAACCGCGAAATGGTGGTTTTGCGCGAAATTCTATCGGCGCGTGATTTCGGCGATAGCAACATGAAGCTACCGCTTGCCTTGGGTAAGGACATTGGTGGTGATCCCATCGTTGCGAACCTTGCCAAGATGCCCCACCTTTTGATTGCGGGTACAACCGGCTCCGGTAAATCCGTTGCGATCAACACGATGATCCTGTCGCTGCTTTATAAGCTTTCGCCAGAAGAATGCCGCATGATCATGATCGACCCAAAGATGTTGGAATTGTCTGTGTATGACGGCATTCCGCATCTGTTGTCACCCGTTGTGACCGACCCGAAAAAGGCCGTTGTGGCGTTGAAATGGGTCGTGGGCGAAATGGAAGACCGGTATCGCAAGATGTCGAAAATGGGTGTGCGCAACATCGACGGCTATAACGGCCGCGTGAAAGACGCCCTTGCCAAGGACGAGATGTTTGAACGCACTGTTCAGACCGGCTTTGACGAGGAAACCGGCGATCCGATCTTTGAAACCGAAATGACCAAGCCGGAAATCCTGCCCTATATCGTGGTGGTGGTTGACGAGATGGCCGATCTTATGATGGTGGCCGGTAAGGAAATCGAAGCCTGTATCCAACGTCTGGCCCAGATGGCCCGTGCGTCCGGTATTCACCTGATCATGGCGACCCAGCGTCCGTCCGTGGACGTGATCACCGGCACGATCAAGGCCAACTTCCCGACCCGTATTTCGTTCCAAGTGACATCGAAAATCGACAGCCGCACGATTCTGGGTGAACAAGGTGCGGAACAATTGTTGGGCATGGGTGACATGCTGTACATGGCCGGTGGCGCGAAAATCACGCGTATCCACGGTCCGTTCTGTTCCGATGAAGAGGTCGAAGAAATCGTGACCCACCTCAAATCCTTCGGCCCGCCCGATTACATGAGCGGCGTTGTCGAAGGTCCAGATGAGGCCGCCGAGAGCGACATCGATCTTGTTCTTGGTCTTGGTGGCAACACCACTGGCGAAGACGCGCTCTATGATCAAGCCGTCGCAATCGTCGCCAAGGACCGGAAATGTTCGACCTCCTATATCCAGCGCAAACTGGCGATTGGCTATAACAAGGCCGCGCGTTTGGTTGAACAAATGGAAGACCAAGGTCTGGTCAGTGCCGCGAACCACGTCGGAAAACGCGAGATCCTGCTTCCTGAACCACAATAGGCGATCCGTCGCCAATCCCCCCTGCCCCGCGTGGCGGGGGGTTAAAATCATCAACAGACGCATTAAGTTATAGATATGAAACGTATTCTTCTTGCGCCTCTGTTTGCGCTGACCTTCGCCCTTCCGGCTTCTGCCGAGAAACTGTCTTTGACCGCGCTGTCCGACTATATCAATGGTCTGACGCGGGCACAGATGTCGTTTACCCAAATCAACGGGGACGGCTCATCGTCTACCGGCCAGCTGTATCTTCACCGCCCCGGCCGGATGCGGTTCGAATATGATGCGCCTTCGCGGGATTTGGTGATTGCACAGGGCGGCGTCCTGAACGTCTTTGACGGGCGGTCCAACACTGGCCCCGAAAAGTACCAAGTTTCGCATACGCCGCTCAAACTTCTTCTGGCGCGAAATGTGGACCTGACCGACGAAAAGATTGTGACCGGCCATGATGGGAACGATGACTTTACCGTCGTGACGGCACAAGACCCCGCAGAACCCGAACAAGGCAACATCAAACTGGTGTTTTCGAACAATCCGGTTTCACTGCGTCAGTGGGTGATCACCGATAACGCAGGTGGCAAAACGACCATCGATTTGGGCAATGTGAACGAGATATCAAAGTTCCCGTACAGCACATTCTTCAATGCAAGCGCAGAAGAAAAGCGGCGCGCGAATTAACGCGCGCCCTTCGTAATTTAGGTACATCTCGCAAGCTGTGAGCGATAGGTATTCGCACGGCTTTGAACGCGGTTCGCAACATTCACAAGCCAGCCCTTGCTCCGATAGCTCCCGCGGGAATAGCCGGTGATGCCATCGTGATACGCAAGATATTGATTGCGCGCATCGGATTTAGACAGGCCAAGGCGGCTGGTCGCATTGTTGAAATACCACCCCATAAAGTCGGTCGCATCGCCGATGTCATTGCGACGTGCGCCAATACGGCCGGTGGCCTTGCGATAGTCATCCCAAGTGCCATCAAGCGCCTGTGCATAGCCATAGGCCGAGGATTGGCGTCCCATCGGAATCACGCCCAGCGTATACTGAACCGGAGTGCGCGCATTTGCGATGAATTTACTTTCTTGGTGAATCACGGCCATCTGGACGTGCACGGGAACACCCCATTTACGTTCGGTGCGCTTCATCGCCCGAAGAAAGCTGGGACGTTGGTCTAGGATCGAACAGGCGTTGTCCAAATTGCGCGGCGCGGAATTATTTCCGCCGCTACAAGACGCGACCACGACGACGAAAACAAGTGCCAAAAGACGTTTGCTCATATCTGCCTCATGTTATTATTTTTTCTTTACCCATAACAAATTTCGCCCCACATGGAAATGGGCATTGCCGCAGGATCAGATCAAAAACGCCAATGTGATCGGCAAGGCAAGCACCGAAATCAGGGTCGAAATGACCACGAGGCTGGCGACATCATCTGCTTCGCCCCCATATTTGGCAGCCAGAAAATACGACGTTACGGCAACGGGGGTGCCGATTTGAAGAACCAGAACCGCAAAAGCGACCCCTTCAATATTGAGCCAACGACCGATCACGACGGCAACGGCAATCGAGGCCGCAGCCTTGAATATTGATAACCAGCTCGCGCGGAAAACCGCGTTGAGTTTGAGGCGCGCCAAGGCAACCCCGAGCGACAAAAGCATCAACGGAATCGCCATTTGCCCGATCAGCTCAATTGTGTCCGTCAGGAACTTTGGTGTCTCCCAACCGTTCCACAGAAACACCGTCCCCAGAAGTGTTGCCCCGACGATTGGCTCCTTCAGCGTCGCGATGGGGTTCCCGCCGCCGGCCACAATCCAGATGCCGATCGTAAATGACATAAGCGCCATAACCGCAAATACGACAATCGCATAGCTCAACCCCTCGGGGCCGAACGCAAACAAAGCAAGCGGAAGGCCCAGATTTCCCGTATTTCCAAACACGAGAGGGACGCAGAATGTTCGAATGTTCAGCCCGCCCGCCCGCAATACCAAGCCAAACACGACAAACAGTACGATATAGCATAGGGCCGACGCCCACAGCAGTACGGCGAATTCGTCACGGCCAATGTCGGCGTTCACCAATGCGCTAAATATCAGACATGGAACGGAAATTGTCATCGTAAGGCGCGTAACGAATTCGATCCGATATTCGAAATCAAAGCGTACCCATGCAAATCCAATAGCGGCAAGAATGAAAACCGGCGCGACAATCTGTAATACTGTTAAGATTAACGCCACAGACTGTTTCTCCTGATTTTACCGGTTTGCATAGACATGTTGCATGCAAGAACGGTACTAACAAGATAGGGGACTGTAATACTATGCTAAAAAAACGCGCGAAATACCGGCTAGGACAAGTTGTCCGTCATAAGAAACACCCGTTCCGGGGCGTCGTTTTTGATGTAGATCCGGAATTTTCAAATTCGGACGAGTGGTACGATGCCATCCCCCACGAAAACCGCCCAGAGAAAGAGCAGCCGTTCTATCATCTATTGGCGGAGAATGATGAGAGTTACTATGTCGCCTATGTGTCCGAGCAGAACTTAGTTGCGGACTATACTGGCACTCCTGTCACGCACCCTGACATTCCTGATCTTTTCGGAGACTTGAATGATGGCGCATATACACTTCAATTCCAGATGAACTGATATTTGCCTCCGGCGACGCGCGTAACGGTGGGGGCTGTTGAACGCGCCACCGGAGAAAAGCCAGTTTGGCTATGCGCTCAATTTCCCACCTATTTACGACGACAATATGCACGAACTAAGGCGATTTCGTGACATCTATTTATGCGGCTTCTTGCGCCATGAAAAAGGACAGGCGGTTATAACCGTCACTTCGGCGATATTCCAGATTTTGCGCCATTATGCGGATCAAGAACCAGCCAAATCCGCCTTCGGGCAAATCATCCAATTCACAATCAAGGCTCCCTTGTTCGCCACTTGGGGGCGTGCCGTTTGGCATTGGCACCCCCTTGTCTTGAACAAGAAACTGAATTCCTTCACCCGATGGAATTGCCGAAATTTCGATATCCCCCTCTTCTCCCTCTGGATAGGCGTGTTCAACAACGTTATTCAGAACCTCGGCCATCACCAGCTCAACATTTTGAACGGTGTCCTCCAAGAAACCAAGCGTCCCCAACTGCGTGTTCAGGTCCTCAAGGACGGTGCGAACGGCAAGAGAATCATTTTTGAGAGCGAGATCAATCACTGTATTTGGTCCTTCTTCGTGCATGAGCACTATTCTCCTCCTCGGGCGCGACTAAGATGCTTTGGCGGTTGTATGACCAAATGCGTCTTCAACGGATCCATGGATGGTGAAAACAGAATCCATGCGAGTCAGCGCAAAAACCTTTTTGACTGAGGACGTCAGGCCAGCCAATTCAAGTCGGCGACCAGAGCCAACCTGTTTCATCGCCGCGACGATCGCGCCAAGGCCGCTACTATCGACGAATTGTACATTTTGAAGATCAAGAACCACGCGCTTGGGCCCGTCATCGGTAATTGCGCGCATTTGGTCTTTGAACCGAATGGCGACGGCGGCATCGATGCGTGTGTCTTCTGTCGTGACAAGCAGCGCATCTTGCATGTTTTCTGAAACAAGATTCATAGCATTCTCCTAGTGGTCAATGCTTGTGATGTTACGGCTCATTCCTTACCAATCGGTTGTAAAGACATTTCAAATTGGAACGACCATGCCGGAAACCGCCATCGACTATGACGAAATCTCCAAGATCATCACCGCTCTGACCCAAGGCGAAACCGATGAGATCGCTTTGATGGCGACCGTCACCTGCGAAATCCATCATGCGGATGATCGATTTGACTGGACCGGTTTTTACAGGAACGTGGGTGAACGCACCCTTAAGATCGGGCCATATCAGGGCGGTCATGGATGTCTAAAAATCCCATTTGGCAAAGGGGTTTGCGGTGTTTGTGCCGACACAGGCAAAACACAATTGGTCGACGACGTGGACGCCTTTGATGGGCATATTGCCTGTGCGACGTCTACCCAATCTGAACTCGTTATCCCCGTGTATGGCGCAAATGAACGGCTGATCGGCGTTTTTGATATAGACAGCGACCAGCCCGCGGCGTTCACTGAAACCGACGCGCGGGAAATGTCGCAAATTTTACAGAACGCGTTTAAGTCGATCTAAGGAGACATCGATGCACACAGGATCATGCCTTTGCGGCGCCGTAGCCTTTTCGCTCAACGGCCCGCTCCGCCCGTCCGTGGCCTGTCACTGTAGCCAATGCCGCAAGACAAGCGGCCACTATTGGTCAGCAACACAGGTCCCCACAGACCACCTTCTCATCACCAACGACACGGGCCTGACATGGTTTCGTTCATCAGAGACCGCACAACGGGCGTTCTGTAATCGCTGTGGCTCTAGCCTGTTTTGGACCATGGACGGCGAAGACACGACTTCTATTGCGACCGGCACCTTGGATGGTGACACCGGCCTGACCACGTCCAAACATATTTTCGTCAAAGACAAGGGCGACTATTATGACATCGAAGACGGGCCGGAACAGCTTGCGAAATATTGATACCCGTCGTAGGGACAGCCATGGACGACGTATACAACCCTCCGCAAGATCCGCTGAAGATCATTCACTCCGACCACCACCTGTTGCTTGTCGACAAGCCAAGCGGGCTGTTGTCGGTCCCTGGTAAGGGTGAACATCTGGCCGATTGTCTTATTGCGCGGGTGCAAGCGGCGTTCCCCGAGGCGCTTTTGATCCACCGATTGGATCGCGACACATCGGGCGTCATGGTTTTTGCCCTGTCCAAACACGCGCAACGGCATCTGGGCCTACAGTTTGAAAAACGTCAGACCAAGAAAACCTATATCGCGCGTGTCTTTGGACGGGTTGAGCAACGCGAAGGCACCGTTGATCTTCCATTGATCGTGGATTGGCCCAATCGTCCACTGCAACATGTGGATCATGAAAACGGCAAAGAGGCGATCACCGATTGGCGCGTTGTGAAATACGAAGACGTATCCACGCGGGTGCGTTTGTACCCCAAGACGGGTCGCAGCCACCAGTTGCGCGTCCATATGCGTGAAATCGGCCACCCGATCATGGGTGACCCGTTCTATGCAACCGGCGAGGCACGCGATGCGCCGCGCCTGATGCTTCATGCGGAAAAACTGCAACTGCGCCACCCTGAGGGCGGCAAAGGCATGTCCTTTAGCGCGAAGTGCCCGTTTTAAACGACTGTCCAGCCCGAGATTGAGCGCACCTCGAGGAACTCTTCGATCCCCCAGACGCCACCCTCGCGGCCATTGCCGGACTGACGCATACCGCCGAACGGCGCGGCGGGGCCACGGGCGACACCGTTGATCTCGACCATCCCTGACCGCAACTGACGGGCGACGCGGATTTGGCGGTCGGTGTCCGCGGTCTGAATATAATTCGTCAGACCAAACCGCGTGTCATTGGCCATCGCGATTGCCTCGTCTTCGGTGTCAAACGGCACCATGCACAGGACGGGTCCAAAGATCTCGCGCCGCGCGATATCCATATCCGGCGTCACATCGGCGAACACCGTCGGGCGCACGTAATACCCCGTCGAAAACCCATCAGGCCGCCCAAGACCGCCCGCGATCAAGCGCGCGCCCTGATCAATCCCAGACTGGATAAGGGACTGAACCTTGTCGAACTGTTCTTTGGACGCGACGGGGCCGATGTGATCACCGGACATATGCGACGCACCGACCTTGGTCGCCACGGCCACCGCGCGGGCCTGATCAACAGCCTCGCGATAACGGGACCGCGCAACGAACATGCGCGTTGGTGCGTTGCAAGACTGGCCAGAGTTCGCAAAGCAATCCTCGACGCCGTCACGCACCGCATTTTCGTCCGCATCGGCAAAGATCAAATTTGCGCCCTTGCCGCCCATTTCCAACACCACACGCTTCACGGTTTCCGCAGCCGATTTGGTGATCTCGATGCCCGCTCGGGTCGAACCGGTGAACGAAATCAGATCCACATCAGGGTGTTCGACCAATGCCGCCCCCGTCGTCGCATCCCCATTCACCAGATTGAACACGCCAGCAGGCACACCCGCATCGTGCAAAATCTCGGTCCATATCATCGCGGTTTGCGGGGTGATTTCGGACGGCTTCAACACCATCGTACAGCCCGCCAACAGTGCCGCAATGCATTTCAACGCGATTTGATTCAAGGTCCAGTTCCACGGGGTGATCAACCCAACCACCCCAATGGGCTGCTTAAGGATCAGGTCCTGTGGTGTATCTGGCGCAAGTTTCCGTTCAAATTCCACGTCATCAAACGCGGCAATAAACTGTTCGATATGCTTACGGCCGCCGCGGAATTGTCGCGTCATCGCAAGATCAATCGGCGCACCCATTTCGCGGCTAATCATTGTGGCAAGATCAATCTGACGCTTGTCGAATTCCTCAAGAATTCGGACCACCAAATCCCGCCGAAGCGCTGGCGGCGTCTGCGACCACACGGGAAACACGCGTCGCGCGGCCCGCACAGCCGCGTCCGCATCGTCCGCACCCGCACGGGTCACCACCGCAAAGGGCAATTCGGTTGTCGGATCAATCACAGGCATATCGCACCGGACCAAGGGCGCACTCCACCTGCCATCGATATACAAATCGCGTTTCTCTATCATGGCATGCTCTCGTATTTCAGATCGCGAACCTGTCACCGATCCAAGGGAGATACAAGTGGGGTTGGCAGAACGCATCGCCGCCCCCTATATGTAAGGGAACCAAAGATTACCCCACAGGAGATTGCCACATGTCACTACGTATCAACGACGTTGTTCCAAATTTCACCGCACAGTCATCAGACGGCGAAATCAACTTTCACGACTGGATCGGCGACAGCTATGCGATCCTATTTTCCCACCCCAAAGATTTCACGCCTGTCTGCACCACAGAATTCGGTGCGGTTGCGCAGTTGAATGACGAATGGGCGAAACGCAACACCAAGGTGATCGGCATTTCCGTCGATGGCGTAGAAGAGCACCTTAAATGGAAAGACGACATCGAATCGTTCTCCGGCGCGCGCGCGGGTTTCCCGATTGTGGCCGACAACGACCTGACTGTGTCGAAACTCTATGACATGCTCCCTGCCGAGGCGTATTTGCCCGATGGGCGCACACCGGCGGATTCCGCAACCGTGCGCAGCGTGTTCATCATCTCGCCCGAGAAGAAACTGCTACTGTCCATGACCTACCCAATGACCGTTGGCCGCAACTTTGCGGAAATCCTGCGTGCGCTTGACGCGCTTCAGGCGACGGCGGGCAAACCTATCGCGACTCCGGCGAACTGGGTCCCCGGCGAAGACATCATCGTTGCCCTGTCCGTCTCCGACGAAGACGCGGCGAAAACATACGATGGTTTCGACATCAAACTTCCGTATCTGCGCACGGCCAAACAGCCGAAGTAAGCGTTGGTCACCAGACACAAAAAAGGCCCCGCAGTTTGCACTGCGGGGCCTTTTCTATTTGTGCAAAGAAGGGTTTAGTCTTCTTTTGCTTCTTCTTTGATCTCTTCGCCAGTGGCCTGATCAACCATCTTCATGGCCAAACGTACCTTGCCGCGATCGTCAAAGCCCAAGAGCTTAACGAAGACTTCTTGGCCTTCTTTAAGAACGTCGGATGGGTGGTTCAGGCGACGGTTCTCAATCTGAGACACGTGCACAAGACCATCGCGTTTACCGAAGAAGTTCACGAACGCACCAAAGTCTACGATCTTCACAACTTTACCTTTGTAGATAACGCCTTCTTCTGGCTCAGCTACGATAGAGTGGATCATGTCATAGGCTTTTTGGATCGACTCTGCGTTTGCAGATGCGATCTTGATGATGCCTTCGTCGTTGATGTCAACTTTGGCGCCGGATGTTTCAACGATCTCACGGATCACTTTACCGCCGGAACCGATAACTTCGCGAATTTTGTCTGTTGGAACCTGCATTGTTTCAATGCGTGGTGCGTGTGCAGAGAATTCAGAAGTCTCAGAAAGCGCTTTGCCCATTTCACCAAGGATGTGCAGACGACCGGCTTTCGCTTGGTCCAATGCTTTTTCCATGATTTCTTGGGTGATACCCGCAACTTTGATGTCCATTTGAAGAGACGTGATACCGTTTTCGGTACCCGCAACTTTAAAGTCCATATCGCCAAGGTGATCTTCGTCGCCCAAGATGTCAGACAGGATCGCGTAGGAACCGTCTTCTTCTAGGATCAGACCCATCGCAACACCCGCAACTGGTGCCTTAAGTGGAACGCCCGCGTCCATCATGGACAAGGAGCCACCACATACGGACGCCATAGAGGAGGAACCGTTGGATTCAGTGATCTCGGATACAACGCGAACGGTGTATGGGAAATCAGTTGCCGCAGGCAGAACCGCCTGGAGCGCGCGCCATGCAAGTTTACCGTGACCGATTTCACGACGACCTGGGCCAGACACACGACCAACTTCACCCACAGAGTAGGGAGGGAAGTTATAGTGCAACATGAAGTTCGAACGGTATGTGCCCTGAAGCGCGTCGATCATTTGTTCGTCGTCGCCAGTACCCAAAGTCGTTACAACAAGACCCTGTGTTTCGCCACGTGTGAACAATGCGGAACCGTGTGTCCGTGGAAGGAAACCAGTTTCGGATTCAATGGCGCGGATTTCGTCGGTCGCACGACCGTCGATACGCTTACCCGTTTTCACAACGTCACCACGAAGGATGCCCGCTTCGAGCTTCTTCATTGCAGAACCAAGGTTCGCATCTTCGAGTTGCTCTTCTGTCAACGCAGCAGTGATCACGTCACGCGCAGCAGAAACAGCAGCAGTGCGTTCCTGTTTGTCGGACAACGCAAACGCGGCGCGCATTTCGGTTTCGCCAGCGGCCTTCACAGCTTCATAAAGCTCAGAGTAGTCAGGTGCTTGGAAATCGAACGGCTCTTTTGCAGCGTCTTCTGCAAGGTCGATGATCAGGTCGATCACAGGCTGGATCGCGTCGTGGGCAAATTTCACCGCACCAAGCATCTCTGCTTCGGACAATTCGTATGCTTCGGATTCAACCATCATCACGGCGTCTTTTGTGCCGGCAACAACAAGGTCGAGACGCTGCTCTGGCTTGTTGCGAAGATCGTGCATGTCATCAAGTTCTGGGTTCAGGATGTATTCGCCATCCTCAAAGCCAACGCGCGCAGCGGCGATTGGGCCCATGAACGGTGCACCAGAAAGCGTAAGCGCCGCAGAGGCCGCGATCATCGCAACCATGTCTGGGTCGTTTACAAGGTCATGTGACAGAACAGTACACATCACCAAAACTTCGTTTTTGAAACCAGGAACGAACAACGGACGGATCGGACGGTCGATCAGACGTGCAGTCAGTGTTTCTTTTTCGGTTGGGCGTGCTTCACGCTTAAAGAAGCCACCTGGAACTTTACCAGCCGCATAGTATTTTTCTTGGTAGTGCACGGTCAGCGGGAAGAAATCTTGGCCCGGCTTTTGTTTGCGTGCAAATGTCACGTTCGCCATGACAGATGTTTCGCCGAGGGTGGCAATCACTGTGCCGTCGGCTTGGCGGGCCACTTTGCCCGTTTCAAGTGTGAGCGTTTCTTCGCCCCACTGCATGGATTTTTTAACTTCGTTAAACATTAACGTTTCCTAATGTTGGCCGTATTGGGGCGTATCCCCGCAGGCCGTTTGCGTACGGGGCGTATCCCCGTGGCCCTTTTCGTATCCATCTACCGAGGCGGGCCCGTCTGGTAGACATGTGGACAGTAGAAATGAAAGTCGCGCCCGAATGGGGCGCGACTTTGTAGATTAGCGACGTAGGCCGAGACGTGCGATGAGGTCTTGGTAGCGCTTCTCTTCTTTACCTTTAAGGTAGTCCAAAAGCTTACGACGAAGAGCAACCATTTTCAAAAGACCACGACGACCGTGGTTGTCTTTTTTGTGGGTTTTGAAGTGCTCAGTCAGCGTAGAGATGCGTGAGGAAAGGATAGCAATCTGAACTTCAGGTGAACCAGTGTCACCTTCTTTCGTTGCGAATTCTTTCATTAGGCGTGCTTTTTCTTCTGCAGTAATCGACATCGGGGTCTCCTTTAAGAGATAAGGTTAATGGCACAAGCCGGGACGTCGTCCAGCAAAGCCCATGGAGAAATCGGCCCAAGAGACTCGGACCGATGCGCGCGTATAGGCGATTTTGGGAAGAAATGAAAGGGGGTAGCGCAGTTAGGCCGCGACGATTGTGATTTGATCCGCAGTGAGATTGGGAGACGCGGCCACTTCTGCGATGCGCACACCATCCAGAACCACGTAGGACGTGGCAGGATCACCCGCATCACGTTCGATTGTGACCTCTGCAGCATCCAGGGACTCGCTTTCAACCTCCACGATGATGGTATCTTCTTCGCCGTCGAAATCGCTGATCTGCGCTGCGCGGCCATCGCCAATCCACCCGCCAAGAACAAACGTATCCTCGCCTGTTCCTCCGCTTGCGATGTCATCTGCGCCCACGATCAACGTGTCGTCATTTCCACCGCCATTAAGATAGTCTTGGCCATCCACGTCCTGGCCATTTTCATCCAACTCGACGCCAGCAACGATATCATCGCCCCAGCCGCCCATCAGGGTGTCCGAACCAAGCCCGCCGATAAGTGTGTCATTTCCGCTATTGCCAGAAACAGAGTCATCGCCATCACCGCCCATGACCACGTCTGCGCCATCGCCCCCATGAAGCGTATCGTGGCCTATACCGCCGTCGAGGGTATCATCCCCGACATGACCATACAGATGGTCATCACCAGCATCGCCGTAAAGTTCATCGTCGCCGCGTTCGCCATGAAGTTCGTCATCGCCGTCGCCGCCAAAAAGGATGTCGTCACCATTCCCCGCAACGATCCCATCGTCACCGCCATCACCGCTCAGAATATCTGCTCCGTCATCGCCGCCAATAATGTCGTTACCGCCCCCACCATTAGTGACATCGGCGGCATCAGTGCCGTTCAGAATATCATCGAGAGAGGTCCCTTCGATCGTCGTGTCGACCTCGCTGCCGAGATCCTCGGCAGCGTTCGAAGAAGCACCTTCGACGGGTTCTTTTTCCTCTTCAATAGGAACCACAGCCTCTGACATGACGCCAGCAAACAACAGACCAACTAACCCGAACAAACCAAACATTTAGGGACCCTCAAAGGACGCAACACACATATGCATCCCATATTTAAAGCATAAATCACCTCAATAATCTGTTGGGAACTATTTCGGATTTTAGTCAAATTTCGCCAGAACGCAGGAAATCAATCGTTCCCCCTTTGTTTTCTAGCGATCAAGCTCAATTTGATTGGCGATTTCACTGGCCCAATCGCCGATGATCGGAAGGAAATTCACCGTCGAAAGCGCATAGCCCAGCACTGAAACCACCAACGTCGCCCCAATTACCGAGCCAAGACCAAAGGCGATTCCCCGCAAGAATTGAAATCCAATCCCCTTCCAAGGACTGTTCAAAATACCGATAAATCGGTGTTCATTCAATCGCGCAACTTCTTTGCGAAGGGCGGCAAGTTCATCGTCGGTCATGCTATTTTCCATTCGGTCGGTTGCACCGCATAGGCCACATAAAGCGGGTGGCGCGGCAGGCCGGCCTTGGTCAGGCCAACATGATAGAGCGGCGCACCGGTTGCCCGCATCATCGCCTCGCATTGCGCGCCGCGATCCAAATGATCGCCATGCGCCCCCCATGCACAGACAACCATATCGGCCCATTCACAAGCCTCCAAAATCGCGGCGTCATTTTCGGGGCCAACGGGGTCCGCTGCGGCCTTCATCAACTTGGGATCGGTGTCGCGCCACGCAAAGATATTGCACACCCGAAACGCCCCAAAGCCAAGCGTGCGCGCCCGACGTTCGCACCGTTCCACCGTCGGGTCGTTCTTGATCTCGTCGGCGGTGGACGGGTTCAACATCACGAATGCCACCCGCCGCAAGGTCGGATCCCAAGTGCGTGTCAGGCAGTACCGATATTTCTCACAATCCGAGAAAATCGCCGTCGATTGTGACATCAAGTCAGTGTGTTCTTTGGTGATCATGGGAACGTTGTCGCAACTTGTTATTCACAAGGCAAGTGGTGCTTTTCATCGCCCGCTCGCTCTGTTACATTATATCAAGCACAGCACAGGAGCGACCATGTCCCAAAGCGGCTTTGAACACCATGACCACACTGTCTGCATCTCTGGCGCGCTGACCGCAGCCGAGACCTATTGCCGTGAGAGAAAGCTCAAACTTACGCCAGTGCGTCGTCGGGTGCTTGAACTTCTGCTGAATGATCACAAGGCGCTTGGGGCCTATGATATCCTTGCGGTTATCTCGTCCGAGGGGCTTGGTTCACAGCCGCCGGTCGCCTATCGCGCGTTGGATTTCTTGGTGACCCACGGGTTCGTCCACAAGATCGAGAACCGCAATGCCTATACCGCCTGCACGCATTCCGGCAACGAACACACGCCCGCGTTTCTGATTTGCACCAGCTGCGAAAGCGTCGTCGAGGCCCACACCGACCCGACCCAAGGCCAGATTGATCAGATCGCAAAACAGGCTGGTTTTACGGTCCAGAAATCTACCATCGAGATCGAAGGCATCTGCCCGAATTGTGTGGAAACGCCTGCTGCATGAGCCTTGTGAATGTAAACAACCTGTCCGTCAATCTGGGCGGGCATGCGGCGTTGTCTCATGTTGATTTTTCGATATCTGCAGGTGAAATTGTAACCGTGATCGGCCCGAACGGATCGGGAAAATCGACCCTAATGCGGGCGATTATCGGTGCATTGCCCCCAACAAGCGGTGGCATCAAGCGTGCCGATGACCTTCGGATCGGCTATGTTCCGCAAAAGCTCCAAATCGACGCGTCTTTGCCGATGACGGTTTCCCGTTTCCTAAGCCTTCCGCGCCGTAGAAGCGCACCCGACACCCAATCGGCACTTGCTGCGGCGGGCGTTGATGACATCGGCGCGCGTCAAATCGTTGACCTGTCTGGTGGGCAATTGCAGCGGGTTTTGCTGGCGCGTGCGCTTTTGGATCGGCCCAATTTGTTGATCTTGGACGAGGCGACGCAGGGGCTTGATCAACCAGGTGCGGCGTCGTTCTATCGTCAGATCGAAGACGTACGGGCGCGCCTTGGCTGTGCTGTTCTTATGGTCAGCCACGATTTACACGTTGTCATGGCGGCATCCGATCGGGTGATCTGCCTGAACGGGCATGTCTGTTGCCACGGCACGCCCGATATCGTGGCATCCGCCCCCGAATATCGTGCGTTGTTCGGGTCAGGCACGCAGGGGGCGTTGGCGCTTTATCGTCACGACCACAACCACCGTCATGACGAAACCTGTAGCCACGACCATTCTGGGGATAACGGCCATGTTGGATGATTTTCTGATCCGCGCGACGCTCGCCGGCATTGGTGTTGCACTCGCGGCCGCGCCGCTTGGCTGTTTTGTCGTATGGCGGCGGATGGCGTATTTTGGCGATGCGACCGCACATGCCGCGATCCTTGGTGTGGCGCTTTCGCTTGCCCTTTCTACGTCGATCTTTGTCGGCGTTTTGGCCGTGGCATTGATCATGGCTCTTATCGTCTCGACCCTAAGCGGTCGCGGATATGCCATGGATACGCTGTTGGGGGTGATGGCGCATTCAGCGATTGCCTTTGGCCTCGTGGCAGTGTCGCTCCTTCAGGGGGTGCGCATTGATCTTATGTCCTATCTCTTTGGCGACATCCTTGCGGTGGGGCGCACCGATTTGACGGTGATTTGGGGCGGTGCCCTGTCGGTCATCGTACTGATGATCTGGCGTTGGTCGCCATTGTTGATCGCCACTCTGAACCCCGATTTGGCCTCGGCCAGTGGGATCAACCCCAACCGCGAACGAATGCTTCTTTCGCTCGCGCTGGCCGTTGTGGTTGCCGTCGCGATTAAGGTCGTGGGCGTGTTGCTCATCGCGGCGATGTTGATCATCCCCGCCGCCGCCGCGCGCCCACTGGCCCGCACCCCCGAGGCCATGGCCATTTGGGCTGCGGCAATCGGGACATTGGCGGTTGTGGGCGGAATGCGGTCGTCGTACCAATTTGACACACCAACCGGCCCATCCATCGTCTGTGTCGCGTCGGTCCTGTTCATCGTCACCGCAATCATCGGCGCACGACGATCAGACAACCGCTCTTAGTCTGGACAAGGCATGCCCGCCGCGCCCCAGCCCAAGATATCCTGCTCATGTTCGGACTGTGAAAACGGTGCCGGCGCACGGCCAAGCCCCGGCGCCCATCCCCACCCGACAAAGGCATCGTGACTGACGTGGTCGGCAAGGTCGGCGGCGCTGCGGCCCCCGTTTCGGGTGGGATCGCGCATTTGTTCGCAAACCTCGCGTGCCGTTTTACCGAACCATTCGAATTCAACCGGCGCCAATCGCCACTCCGCATCGGCCCCCGGGGGCGCATGCGGCAACGCCCCATTTTCCGAGCCGTGACAGGTCATACATGGGATATGTTCATCGCCCTTGCGGCTGTCGCCCGCGTTAATATTCATCCCATGCACCCGCGCGACCCGATAGTTCGGCCCCGACCACATCGGCCGGTTATCCGCACCCACGTGACAATTCGCGCAGCGTGGATTTGACAGCACCTCATAAACGCGGGTCCAATGTTCAAGACCGGCGGCGCGGCTGGTTTCTTGGGCGTTTGCGCCGGTAGCGAGCCCCACAGCACAGGCGAGTAGCAGATATTTCATAGGCGCCTCATACAAAGTCGATATGTTTGTTCATAGGCATTTCGCGAATGCGCAGACCGGTTGCGGCGTAAATCGCGTTGGCCAAAGCAGGCGCTGCAGGGGGCACGGTAGGCTCCCCAATGCCGCGCACGTCGGGACCGTTTTCCAACGCGCGCACCGTCACCTTTGGGGTCTGATACATGCGCATCGCCTCATAGGCATGAAAATTTGTTTGCTCGGCCATCCCATCGGCAAAGGTCACCTCGCAATTCATCGCATGGCCCAGCGCCCAGATCACACCGCCTTCGGCTTGGTTCTGGAAATTCACGGGGTCGATGACCTTGCCCACTTCGGCGGCGACGAAAACCTCGTCGATCTTGATACCCTGCGGGGTGTTGGTGACGGTGACCACCTCGGCGGTTGGAACACCAAAGGCTACGGTAAAGGCAATGCCGCGCCCACGGTTCGCCCCAAGCGGGGTGCCCCAGTCGGACATCTCACCCACGGCCTGCAGAACCTTGCGCGACAGGTCGTGATCGCACAGCCGCAGCAGCTCTTCGAGCGGGTCCGCGCCCGCCTTATGGAACAGTTCATCCAGAAAGCCGTTGTGGAAAAACGCATTGCCCGACGCGCCAACGGATCTCCAAGAGCTCACCGGAACAAGCGCGGGCGCGCGATAGCCTGTCACCCGATAGTTCGGGATCGCCAGCGGTTGATCCCACGCACCCGCGACAATTGCCACATCAGGACCAAAGGCCGGCTGGCCAATCCGTGACATCTGCGACGCGGTTGTGGACGCCGCCGCGATGGCCAAATCAAACGCTGTCACCGCCCCATTTTCGACCGCCCCACTCGCGCGCGCAATCTGCATTGGGCGTGGAAAATCATGTGTCATGTCTTCTTCTCGGGACCATGTCATTTTGATCGGGACGTTCGGCATAGAAAGTGCGATCTCAACCGCCTGTTGGACATAGTCATCCTCAAGACGCCGCCCAAAGCTTCCGCCCATGTATTGGTTCTGAATGTGGATATTATCGGCGGAAATACCGTGAAGTCGCTCGATATTACCAACCATAAACAGCGGGATCTGGGTGCCGGTCCATACATCAAGCCGCGTACCGTCGTATTTCACCACGGCGTTCAGCGGTTCCAGCGGCGCGTGCCCCAAATAGGGAATCCGGTATTCTGCGGACAACGTTTCACCGGTGGTCAAGGCGGCGTCGACGTCGCCCGTGTCCTTGAACTGGCTGTCCTGATGAGCCTTGGTGAACGACTGCGATACAGTATCCCACATATCCGCCTGTTCGTGGGGGTACGGGGCATCGCCCCAGTCGAATTCAATCATATCGGCGGCGCGAAAGGCCCGCCACGTGTTGTCGGCGACAACGGCTGCGCCACCGGTCACGGGGATCACATCGATGACCCCACGCGCGGCGCGTGCATCAATTGCGTCGAACCCACGGACCCCGCCGCCAAGGCGTGGGTTGGTTCGCACTGTGGCAAACACCATGCCATCGAACCGAAGATCAATCCCATAGGTCAGCGTCCCCGTGGATTTTTGGACCATGTCGATCCGCTGCATCGATTTGGTCAGATAGCGCCAATCGCTTTGATCGCGCAGGGTGACTTTGGAAATGGGCTCGACCTTGGACGCGGCCAAGGCGGTATAGGCAATTGACGTTCCATCCGGCAACAGAACCCGCCCGTCTTGGGTCCGAAGCACATCAGCCGCAAGGCCGGTTTTGTCCGCCGCAACCTGTTTCAACGTCTCACGCGCCACGGCACCCGCGATGCGTAGTTTTTCATAGGCATCGGCGACCGTGGATGATCCGCCTGTCACCTGCACCCCCATGATTTTGCCCAACACCTGTCCCATTGAACGCGCCCCTTTGGCCAGGGTCCCCATATCCGTCGACGCAAAAGGAAGCCCCTCGGCGATGACTTTGCCGTTGAAATACGCGGCACTTGGCACACCAGGATCGATCGTGATGGCGCCCAGATCAACATCAAGCTCTTCTGCCACCAGAGCGGCCTGAACCGAATAGGCCCCCTGCCCGCTGTCGGCGCGAGGGGTGATAATCGTGACGCCGTTCTGATCGATCTTTACATAGGGGGTAATTGCCGCTTCGCCCGCCCCAAGACCATCAAGGAGCGGGTTATCGATTGGTTCTTTATAGGCGTAGAACCCAAGGGCAATCCCGCCAGAAATCGCGGCTGTGCCAACCATGAAGGTTCGGCGGGTGATCGTTCCTATTCTGCTCATGCTGCATCGCCCCGCAGCGCGGCAGCAGCCGTTTTCATAGCCGCACGAATGCGTGGGTATGTCCCGCAACGACAGAGGTTTGCGCTCATGGCGGCGTCGATTTGGTCATCGGTGGGATCAGGGGTCTTGGCCAGAAACGCGGTAGCGGCCATAATTTGGCCTGCCTGACAATAGCCGCACTGGGCCACTTGATGTGCAATCCAAGCCTCTTGAACGACGTGCAGTGCATCCGGCGCCCCCAGCCCCTCGATTGTGGTGACGGGGGCATCGACCTGACCGATAGGAACCGAACAGGATCGTGTGGCGCGCCCGTCAATCATCACAGAACACGCACCACATTGGGCAATGCCACACCCATACTTTGGGCCGGTAATGCCCAACTCATCTCGCAACACCCAAAGCAGCGGCATTTCGGGCTCAACGCTTAGGGTGTGCTCAATTCCATTTACAATGATTTTCATGGGTGCCTCCTCCGATGGTTCCATCCATGTAATCACATGATTACAAACTTCCACCCCCAATGGCACATGTTCGTTAACCTTTTGGTAAGAATTTGCCTGAACAATGCCCACTTAGTATTGCAATAACTGAATATGATTCATCGCGTTTCCCATTGAATTCGCTGCTTTTAGGAAAATCATGTGTACAAAACAGGCCGCTTCGAAACTGACACGCGACCGTCAGACCTGTACCTCAGTTATGCTCCGGCCGTTTTCGCTGCTGTATTCGTAATCCTCGGCATTGCGTTCATATTCCAACAAGACCAAACTCTTCAAAATCGCACAAATGGCGAGGATTCACGACGACTTTTGACACAGCTGCATCTAGGCATTGAGAGCAGGCTTGAGCATGACATGTATGTTGTCGAAAGCATTTCTCAAACCATGTCAGAGCGCGTCACCAACACGCCAGACCAGCTTGATACCGCCACGCAAGCCCTGCTGGCCCTTTCCAATAGTTTTGACGAAGTTGCGATTGTTCAGGATGGAATCGTGACAAATCGAAGTTCTCGCGACGGCACGCACACTCTTAGTGTTGGCACGTCCTTTGATGATTGGAAAACGTCCAACGCAATCACGACGGCTGGGCGCTCACTGCGCGGCACCATCTTCAGCAATATTGTTAGTCAACCTAACGGTCGTAAGTGGATCGTGCTCCAAACCCCTATTGAAACTGGTTTGGCGACATCGGTGGTGGTGCTTATCAACATCGAGGAAGTTCTCGTACAGGCGGGTGCGCTTCACATCAAAAACCACACAGTAACCATTAAGGATGCCACAAGCGGAACCTACATCTTTGGCACGCCCACGATAGATATGACGGATGCAATATCAGAGATGTTGATCGTCGGAGACCTTCGCTGGGTTTTACAATCCATCCGTACCGGCGCCGTCAACGGGAACGAAGTCGTCACACGCTCCATTTCCCATTTTTCTATTGGCATCCTTGGTTTGCTTGTCATTGGACCGACCGCTTGGGTCTGTCACCTGTTACATACCAAACATCACAGTCAGCTCGTGGACCGCCGCCGAGAAAAGCGCCTTGAGGCGCTGACGACACGGCTTGGGATCGCGCTTGAGGCATCAAACATCGGGATTTTCCAAGTTGACGCCAATACACGGCAGGTCAGCTGGGATGACAGGACGTATGAACTGTTTGCTATGTCCCCCTCGGACGATGCGCAGTCACTTCGGAGTTGGTGGAAAAAGATCCACCCAAAGGATCGCGGGCGGGCCATCAATGATTTTCGTGTGGTTCTGGGCGGGCGCCCACGTGTGGAGTCCGAATTCCGCATCCGTTTGCCCGACCATTCCGAAAGACACGTCCGATCAATTTGGTCCAGTGTCCAGACCGACGGGGATCGACTTCTTCTGAATGCTCAATGGGATGTCACTGCGGAAAACAAGAAAACAGAGGAGCTCATCCATGCGCATCGCGTGGCGGTAAAACGCAACAAGGACCTTCTGCGTGCCAAGGACCAACTTGAATATATGGCGCTTCATGATCCGATGACGGGTCTCCCGAACCGACGCTACTTTGAAGAGTATGTAGCGGAACTTGGGGTACCTCGGACCACAGGCAAGAGGGTGGTCGGGATCATTCAGATCGATCTCGATAGCTTTAAGCAAGTGAACGATTCTCATGGGCATGCCGCCGGCGACAAAGTCCTCGCCCATGCCGCCCGCGCCATTGATCGGTGTTGTCGCGACGAAGACTTCGTCGCACGCACCGGGGGTGACGAATTTGTGCTCTTTTGCTGTCGCGACCTTGGCGACGCGGCCAATCTTGATGCCGAACTCGCACGCCTCGCGCAACGCATCATCGCGGCCGTACAACACCCCATGATCATCAAGGGCAAAATTTATAAACCCGCGGTTTCCATTGGGATTGCACCAGTAAAGACGACCACGACCTCATGGCTTGGCTTTCTTGCCCAAGCCGACGCAGCCCTCTATCAGGCCAAGGGCATCGGTCGCAATCGCTATGCCTTTCATACCGGCCTCCAAGCCCCCGAATCCTTTGAACTCATCAGAAGCACCGAGGACATCTTTTCGGCGATTGAACAAAGCCAATTTATCCCCGCCTATCAGCCACAGTTCCACGCAAGCGACCAGCGTCTGGTTGGTATTGAGGCACTGGCCCGCTGGCACCACCCAATCCGAGGCGTCCTAACCCCCGAGGCGTTTATGCCGGCGGCCAAGCAGCTCAAGCTTGAGGCAGAAATAGATGCTCAGATCATGGAGCACACACTGCGTGACATCGAAACATGGCGTACATTGGGTCTTCAGGTGCCAAAAATTGCCGTCAACATTTCACCACGGCGCCTTTGCAGCGATGAATTAATCGACGAACTTCGGACCCTGAGCATTCCGAAAGGCACCCTTTCGTTCGAGCTTCTCGAATCCATTTTCGTCGGCGAAGACGACGATCAACTCATAAACAATGTCCGCAGTATCAAAGAACTTGGGATTGATATTGAGATCGATGATTTCGGTACGGGCTTTGCGTCTATTGTTAGCCTGCTGCGGCTTGAACCGAACCGTCTTAAAATTGATCGCTCGTTGGTGTCGCCCGTCCTTGAAAACCATGCAAACCGTCAGGTCCTCCGATCCATTGTGGAAATGGCGCGCGCCCTAAATATCCAAGTTCTTGCCGAGGGCGTCGAAAGCCAGCTACAGGCAAGGGTTCTGCGGACAATTGGGTGTGATGCGCTTCAGGGGTTCGCCCTAGGAAAACCGATGCCCATGGAACAGATGACGCGTTTTCTTGGCACGGTTCAAGTCTCAGGCAGACAGGCAGCAGTTGAAATATAGTTTTCAACGGCATGGGACAAACGGTCCAACTTCTTGAGGTTGTTACTACGCTCAATGATCCGCTTGTATAGCTGGACCCCAATCATAAACGGTAGAACGCTGTTGTGTTCAACGCTGGGCAGATCCACCCCAACCAAAAACCGCTCGCTATCCTGCCGCCGCAGCCCAAGCCACATATCTTCTGGCGCCGGCCGCGAACGCAGCCCCTCCCACACAAGAAAACCGGTTATATCACGCGCCAAAGGCAGCCAAGATTCGCCCTGCACGTCGACGCCGTAGATGACGCCCTCATGGTAATGCGCGTTAAGACCAACATAGTCTCCGTGGGTCGCCGCATGGGTGACCTGACATCCTTGTATCCGCGGCGCTTGGCTCTCAAGGGATTTCCGTAGACCAGCCAGCAACGCACCATCCTCGGGGCGACATTCACCGAGCTTCGACAACCGCCCCAGCCAGTGTATCGGAGCGAACGAACCAACCCGCCGCCGTGACGCGGTATATTGACCAAGCCATTCTCCGGCATGCTCCATTAGCGCACCACGTTCTTCCCCTCGCGTCTCGCTCAAAACTGCGCCCAAGCGTCGCCCTGGGACAAAGCTAAGCCCAACTAGGCCCTGCTCGGGGAACGCAAACACACATTCATTGATTCGGTTCCGCCCCGTTTTCATGATGCCCGCGACGAAGCGAAGCTCAGCTTGGAGGGAGCTTACCGTTTCCGCGGCGCCGTCGCCCAAGAACCGCTTGACCACCACCTGCGTTCCGTCGATTTCGACAATACAAACGTGGTTCTGGTTTCCGCCCTTAAGGACCTCGACGACTTGGGCGTTCGTAATCTCGCTACGTGAATTCAGGAGTTCTTCGAGGTCGCGTGCGATTTTGATGTTCTCGTACATGGCGGCCTCATTGGGATGGTGACGTTGAACATAACGTTAAACATTTCGCGCCTCATATCAACCGTCGGCACAGTCAACCAACGGCAGGTCGCGGAAAACGCGTGGCGTGGAAAAAAATAGATAATGATGCAAAACCAAACACTTAGGGGTGTTTCACCACTGTATATACTGTTCTGATTTTCAGGAAGTTATACAGTGGTGAGCCGGCCGGGATCCGAACCCGGGACCTACTGATTAAAAGTCAGTTGCTCTACCAACTGAGCTACCGGCCCACACTCTGTGTACGGGTTCTCTAAGGATGTGCGCCGGTAGGGTCAAGCGGGAATCGACGTTTTTTTCGACTCTTCTGGTAAAAAGTTTTCAAGAGGACTATATCGCCCTATATGCAAAGCCGTTTTCTTATATCTGGCCTGCCGTTCATGAAAATGCACGGGCTGGGCAATGACTTCGTGGTGATCGATTCCCGCGATATGGATCCAATTGTGTCGCCAGAATTGGCGCGTGCCATCGGGGACCGTCATCGTGGCGTGGGATTCGACCAGCTTGCCGAGATTCGCAATTGTGCCGACGCCGATGCCGAGTTGATCTTTTTCAACAGCGACGGGTCGATTTCTGGCGCCTGTGGAAATGCAACGCGTTGTATTGCGCGACACCTTATTAATGAAACTGGCAAATCCGACATTACATTGCGTACCGAACGCGGTCTGCTGGCCTGTTCTAATGCGGGCAATGGTTTGACGACTGTTAATATGGGCGCGCCGCTGTTGAACTGGTCCGATGTACCGCTTGCGTCTGAAATGGATACCCTGTCGTTGCCGATTGACGGCGTCCCGACTGCCTGTGGCATGGGCAACCCGCACATGACATTCATTGTGGATGACGCAGAGGCCGTAGATTTGGAAAAAATCGGCGCCGCGATGGAACATCACCCGCTTTATCCGGAACGCACCAATGTCGAGTTCATCTCGCTTCTCGCGCCGGACCGGATTCGCATGCGCATTTGGGAGCGCGGTGTTGGGCCGACTCTTGCCTCTGGGTCTGGGTCATCCGCCAGCGCCGTGACCGCCGCGCGTCGTGGCCTGACTGGCCGCAAGGTCGAGGTCGTCACCGACGGCGGCATGTTGATCATCGATTGGCGCGATGACGGTGTTTATATGACCGGTCCAACCGCACACGGGTTTAACGCAACGCTGACGCCAGAATTCCTTGGGGCCATCGGATGAGCGCGCCCAAGTTTACGACGCTTGGATGTCGCCTAAACGCCTATGAAACCGAGGCGATGAAGGAATTGTCCGAAGCCGCCGGTGTGGAAAACACCGTGGTCGTGAACACCTGCGCCGTGACCGCCGAGGCCGTGCGCAAGGCCCGTCAGGAGATCCGCAAACTGCGCCGTGACAATCCCGACGCACAGCTGATCGTGACCGGATGTGCCGCCCAGACCGAGCCCGAGACCTTTGCCAATATGGACGAGGTCGACGTGGTTGTCGGCAATACCGAAAAGATGCAGGCCGACACATGGCAGGGCCTTGCCAAGGGACCCGATTTCATCGGCACCACCGAACGCGTGCAGGTCGACGACATCATGTCCGTTACCGAAACCGCCGGTCACCTGATCGATGGGTTCGGCACACGCAGCCGCGCCTATGTTCAGGTGCAAAACGGCTGTGATCACCGCTGTACCTTTTGCATTATCCCCTATGGCCGCGGCAATTCGCGGTCGGTCCCTGCGGGCGTTGTGGTCGATCAAATCAAACGCCTTGTGGACAAGGGCTATAACGAAGTTGTCCTGACCGGTGTTGACCTGACCAGCTGGGGCGCGGATTTGCCTGCGACACCCAAGTTGGGTGATTTGGTCATGCGGATCCTAAAACTGATCCCTGATCTGAACCGTCTTCGAATTTCATCGATTGATAGCATTGAGGTTGACGAAAACCTGATGCAAGCGATTGCGACCGAACCTCGTCTTATGCCGCATCTTCATCTGTCGCTTCAGGCGGGGGATGACATGATTCTAAAGCGCATGAAACGTCGCCACCTGCGCGATGATGCGATTAAGTTCTGTGAGGACGCGCGCAAGCTGCGCCCCGAGATGACCTTTGGCGCCGATATCATTGCGGGCTTCCCCACCGAAACCGAAGAGATGTTCCAAAACTCGCTTCGTCTGGTCGAAGAATGCGATCTTACGTGGCTGCATGTGTTTCCGTATTCCGCACGCGAAGGCACCCCCGCCGCGAAAATGCCCGCCGTGAATGGCAATCTGATCAAGGATCGCGCTGCGCGTCTTCGGGCCGCTGGTGATGTTCAGGTTCTGCGCCATCTTCATGCGCAGCTGGGCAAGACCCACGACATTCTGATGGAAAACCCACATATGGGCCGCACCCAGCAGTTCACCGAAGTCGTGTTCGATACCCCACAAACCGAGGGCAACATCGTGACCGCCCAGATCAATGGCCTTATCCGGAATCAGCTGACCGCATGACCCAACCGATTCTCTATAGCTTTCGCCGCTGCCCCTATGCGATGCGCGCGCGCCTTGCGATTGCAAGCGCCGGTGTGACCTGTGAATTTCGTGAAATCCTGTTGCGGGACAAACCCGCCGCGATGCTGACCGCGTCGCCCAAGGGCACCGTGCCCGTAGTGATTGACGATGGCACCGTGATCGACGAGAGCCTCGATATTATGAAGTGGGCCTTGGGGCAGAATGACCCCGAGGGCTGGCTGGCGATTCCCGACGAGGCACACGCCGTGATCGCGGACAATGATGGTCCGTTCAAATCCGCACTTGATAAATACAAATACGCCAGCCGGTACGAAGATGTCGACGGCACCGAGCAGCGCGACATCGCCGCCGCATATCTAATGCGCCTGAATGATCGCTTGGCCGATTCGCGCTATTTGTTTGGGGATACCCCGACGCTTGCGGATATGGGGACGGTCACCTTTGTGCGCCAATATGCCAACGTGGATCGCACATGGTTTGACGCACAGCCTTGGCCGCATCTGCTTCGGTGGCTGGTTGATTTTCTTGAATCGGATCGGTTTGCGGCAATCATGCAGAAACACAAACCATGGGCCGAGGGCGACGCACCCAAATCGTTCCCGGAATAGCCCGCCGCGCAGCAATTGCGCGACGGTAATACCTGTTAGGCAGCTTTGATAGCGGCCCGTGTTTTCACAATCATTTTCGCGGCACGCGCGGCCTCACGGCCTTTTTCAATGAAATGTGCACGATAGATTTCGTTGTGGTGATCCGTTTCCTGATAGGCGTGCGGCGTCAAAGACACAGACAGCACAGGCACATTGGTATCAAGACCGGCGCGCATCAAACCGTCAACAACGGCTTGGGCAACGAAATCGTGGCGATAAATCCCGCCATCCACAACAAATGCGGCACAGGCGATGGCGTCATAAGACCCCGTCGCGGCCAGATCTTTGGCAACAAGCGGCATTTCAAATGCACCCGGAACGTCGAACACGTCAATCTGCGCGTCGGCGCCGATTTCTTCGCGGAATCCGGCAAGGGATTGATCAACGATATCTGAATGCCAGTTAGCTTTGATAAAAGCGTATCGGGTCTGTGTCATAATCTTCCTTTCTTAACGATCACCCCGCATCGCGGGGCATGACACGTCACCAAGGCGCGATCACGCCACGACCTCCCACTTATGGGGATCACGGCGTTCTCTCTCATCCGGACTATGACCGTCGGCTCTGGAATCGCACCAGATCTGCTGACCTTTGACACTTCAAAGCGCTCGCGGGCTTACGCACTGCGCTTACCGCCGGTGGGGAATTTCGCCCCGCCCTGAGAACAGCCCCTCTATAGGAGTTTACTGCAACGCAGAAAAGCCCCATTAACGCGTAACGTAGCGGGAAAATTATTATGCATCCAAACCAGACATTCCGACAGGCCAGCCGCGAAACGAATCTCGACTTTGCGCGGGGGCGCGGCTTTGGGGTTTTGACAACCAACGGGGATGATGGGCCAATGATGTCGCATATCCCGTTTCTGGTCTCTGAGGATGGCGCATTTGCTGAATTTCACCTTGTGCGTTCTAACCCGATTGCACGCGGCGACGTAACCCGCGCGGCATTGGTGGTTTCGGGCCCTGATGGATATGTGTCACCGGATTGGTATGGCGTCCCAGATCAGGTGCCGACGTGGAACTACGTCGCGGTACATCTGCGCGGACATATCGAGCGGCTTGGGCCAGAGCACCTTCGCGGCGTTCTTGATCGCCTATCGGCGCGTTTCGAATCGGAATTACTCCCCAAGACACCTTGGACCGCCGACAAAATGACCGACGAGGTCCTTGAAAAGATGATGCGAATGATTGTTCCGTTTCGTCTTGTGATTGAAACGGTCGAAGGCACGCACAAGCTTGGTCAGAACAAGCCCGACGCCGTTGGTGTGGCTGCTGCCAACGAAATGCGCGCGCATCGCATAGGGTATGAGACCCGACTGCTTGCGGATCTCATGAGCCAGTTGAACGGCTAAAAGCTATAGGTGATGCCAATATTTGCAGAGTGGGTCAGGACGTCTGTGCTTAGGGTGCCGCCACCATCAAGGTCGGCCGTATTGGTCGAATAGGTCGCCTTATATTCGGCATAAGCCCCCCAACGGGCGTTAAAATCATACTGCACCCCA
Source organism: uncultured Halocynthiibacter sp. (assembly GCA_947503035.1). Taxonomy (GTDB): domain Bacteria; phylum Pseudomonadota; class Alphaproteobacteria; order Rhodobacterales; family Rhodobacteraceae; genus CANNCD01. Next base: position 236,281 of record CANNCD010000002.1, on the reverse strand, counting down.
CCAAGAAACGTCACAGCCGGACCGGTAACTTGGTATCCAAACGTCGTACCGCCCGCGTGTTCAACGTCGACATGCGGAACGGCAAGCCCGACACCGGCCCCGACATAAGGGGTCCAGTTTCGCGCTTCGTCTTGCCAGCGGCGGTATCCGTTTATGGTGACGATGTTAAGCCCGTCGGTAAATTCAAGCGCTGTAAAATCACTCGCAGCAAGGGTGTCGTCGTTTGCATAAACTTTGGCGTGATTGAAATCGAATCCCCAGCCAAAACGTTCGTTCTGCCAGAACGTCGCGCGCAAACCATAATAGGGCGGCGGATCAAAGGAGCGCCCCTCCCAACCTGCGACGAAATCATAGCTCGAGCCACCAGGATAGGTCCCAGCAACCGAGCTATGCGGCGCCGCCTGATATCCACCGTAAAAGCTTAGCTGCGTCTCGGCGGATGCAGTTGTGGTCAGGGCAAAAAAGGCCGCACCGAGCATCATAAGTTTTTTCATTGAAATCTACTCGCTGTTAGAGGTTGAAGTACCATTTTTTCTTCCAAAGCGCCCTGCGCATGTGCGCCACAGCCAGCTGTCACGAAGGCGGCGCTTGCGAAACGCTCTGTCAAATATAAGCGCCCAAATTGCCCCAACAAGAACCTGCCAAATCGTGTGCGCCCCTGCATCGACCCGCGATGTGCCAACAAAAGCAGCCGTCACGACGACTCCGATCTTTAGGGCAGGACTGTTTCCGATACATTCGTGCACCAGATTCGATGCGCCTATTGTCGCAGATGCCGTGTGCGCGGACGGGAACCCATGACCGCCACCACGGGGTCGCTGGTTGATTTCGGCGTCTCCCAAAATGTTCTTGCTCGCATGGACCGAAAACAGCATCGAAAAATATCGCACGGCATAGTCGCCGGCACCGCCCGTCGCGACGTTGCAGCCCAAAGCCAGCAAAGGAAGGGCGATCTGCAATCTATCGCCATATTTTTCAGCAGACGGAGAGCAAGTGATCACAACAAGCCCCAGACAAAGAACGATGATTGAATTTCGAAACCGGCGGATAAAATTCATGTGATAACCTTGTTTTTTGAATAACTAACACAGGTCACGCACAAAAAAACAGTAATGATTTCTTTCGAATTACGTGCCAAAAACGCAACTGCGCCCTATTGTCCGCTGGACTGGGGGCAATCAGGTCGCTAAAAGCGCCCCGAGGAGGCTGCATTTCGTGTGGCCTTATACGTCGTATTTGACCCGAATCAACGGGTCTTGGAATGGAGAAACGCTCGTGTCCCACGCAGATGATCACGAAGGCACCCGCCGAGATTTCCTGTACTACGCGACCGGTGCTGTAGGGGCTGTTACAGCCGGTGCAGTAGTCTGGCCGCTGGTCAACCAGATGAACGCTTCGGCGGATGTACGGGCGCTTGCGTCTATCCGCGTTGATATTTCTGGTGTGGCTGTAGGTACTCAACTTACTGTGAAATGGCTTGGTAAGCCGGTCTTTATTCGCCGTCGCAGCGAAGAAGAAATCACACAGGCGCGCGCCGACGACACTGCAACCGATTTGATCGATGCAGAAGCACGCAACAACAACCTTCCGTCTGGCGAACCAGTTCCCGCGACTGACGCAAACCGCGCCCTTGACGAAAATGGCGAATGGTTGGTGATGATGGGTGTGTGTACGCACCTTGGTTGTGTTCCATTGGGTGACGGCGCCGGTGAATTCGGCGGCTGGTTCTGCCCATGTCACGGTTCGCACTATGACACCGCCGGTCGTATCCGCAAAGGCCCAGCACCTGAGAACCTTCACGTTCCGGTTGCTGCCTTTGTTGACCCAACTACAATTAAACTCGGTTAAGGAGCAGAGTAATGGCTGGAATTCCTCACGATCATTACGAGCCCAAATCGGGCTCGGAAAAATGGCTTCATAAGCGTCTGCCGATTGTTGGCTTGCTCTATGACACGCTCATGATCCCAACACCTAAAAACCTGAACTGGATGTGGATCTGGGGCATCGTTTTGACGTTCTGTCTCGTTCTTCAGATCGTTACAGGCATCGTTTTGGTGATGCACTATACGCCGCATGTTGATCTTGCGTTTGCGTCTGTTGAACACATCATGCGCGACGTGAACGGCGGCTATATGCTCCGTTATCTGCACGCGAACGGTGCGTCCTTGTTCTTTATCGCTGTTTACGCCCACATCTTCCGTGGTCTGTTCTACGGTTCATACAAGGCCCCACGCGAAGTGACATGGATCATCGGTATGTTGATCTATCTTGCGATGATGGCGACTGGTTTCCTTGGTTACGTTCTTCCATGGGGCCAAATGTCCTTCTGGGGTGCGACCGTTATTACAGGTCTGTTCGGCGCGATCCCATTCGTTGGCGAACCTCTTCAGGCATGGCTCCTTGGTGGGCCAGCGGTTGATAACGCCACACTGAACCGCTTCTTCTCGCTTCACTACCTTCTGCCATTTGTGATTGCTGGCCTTGTTGCCGTTCACATCTGGGCGTTCCACACAACAGGCAACAACAACCCAACTGGTGTTGAAGTCCGCCGTGGTTCCAAAGCAGAAGCCGAGAAAGACACGCTCCCATTCTGGCCATACTTCGTAATGAAGGATCTGTTTGCCCTTGGTGTTGTGATGACTGTGTTCTTCGCAGTTGTTGGCTTCATGCCAAACTACCTTGGTCACCCAGACAACTACATCGAAGCGAACGCCCTTGCGACGCCTGCGCACATCGTTCCTGAATGGTACTTCCTACCGTTCTACGCGATCCTACGTGCCTTCACGGCCGATGTATGGCTTGTGCAATTGGTAAGCTGGGTTTCCGGCGGCATCATCGATGCGAAATTCTTTGGTGTGCTTGCCATGTTCGGCGCGATTGCTGTTATGGCTCTTGCTCCTTGGTTGGACACATCTTCGGTTCGCTCCGGTAAATTCCGTCCCAAGTTCAAGTGGTTCTTCTACCTTCTCGTCGTGGACTTCTTTGTTCTGATGTGGGTTGGAGCAATGCCAACAGACGAACCATACGCAACCATTTCTTTGATCGCCTCCGCATATTGGTTCGGTTACTTCTTGGTCATCCTCCCTGTTTTGGGTCTGATCGAAAAGCCACTGCCGCTTCCTGCGACAATCGAAGAAGACTTCAATTCCCACTACGACGCGCCAGACGCGGACGCGAAGTGAGAGGATCAATGACAATGTTTAAGAAACTGACCCTTTCCGCACTTGTTGCCCTCGGCCTTACGGCCGGCGGCGCAATGGCAGCCGGTGGTGGCGACGCCCACATCGAAGACTTTGCGTTCTCCTTCGAAGGTCCATTTGGTACCTACGATCAAGAGCAGCTTCGTCGTGGCCTCAAAGTCTACACCGAAGTATGTTCAGCCTGTCACGGTCTGAAATTCGTACCAATCCGCACCCTTGCGGACGAAGGCGGCCCACACTTCACAGAAGAGCAAGTGATCGAATATTCGAAAAACTTCGAAACATTCGACACCGACCTCGATGACTATCGTGAAGCAAAGCCAGCGGATTTCTTCCCTGCGTCCAACCTTGAAAACGCACCTGACCTGTCTTTGATGGCGAAGGCGCGCTCTGGTTTCCACGGCCCATACGGTCTTGGTATCAACCAGTTCGTAAACGGCATCGGTGGGCCAGAATACATCGCTTCGCTTATGACCGGCTATACCGGCAAAACAAAAGAGCAAGCGGGCACAACATTCTATGAGAACACCGCCTTCCCTGGTGGCTGGATCTCAATGGCGCCGCCGCTTTCTGATGAAATCGTTGAATTCGACGACGGCCACGCAAACGACCTGCACCACATGGCAGAAGACGTAACCGCCTTCTTGATGTGGACAGCCGAGCCAAAAATGATGGCACGCAAACAAGCCGGTTTCGTTGGCGTTCTTCTTCTTGGTCTGCTGACCATCCTTCTATACTTCACCAACAAGAAATTGTGGGCTGGTGTAAAAGGCAAAAAGAAAAAGCACTAACTGCTTTGGACAGTAAGAAATGAAAAACGCGCCCTAGGGCGCGTTTTTTTATGTCCCTAGATAGGCCCGAAGCGCGGGCGGGGGATTGTCAAAAAACTCGGACTTGGGGACCGGTGCCGAAACAACTCCGTCGGCGACCAATGCACAGTTGTCCGCAATACGCTTGGCATCATCTGGATCGTGGCTAACCATCAAAACAGTCGCATTGGTATCCACTGCCACCTCCTGAACAAGCGACAACATCTCAATTTTCAACGCGGGGCCAAGCGCGGCAAAGGGCTCATCCAACACCATAATCGGACACGCCTGTGCCAAGCTCCGCGCTAAGGCAACGCGCGCAATTTGCCCACCAGAAAGCGCCGACGGTTTACGTCCCCCCATCCCAGCCAACCCGACACGTTCGAGCGCTGCGTGAACCCGGCGCTTCATATCCGCATCCAATCGAAGCTGCGGAGAAAGCCCGAGCGCGACATTCTGAAACACAGTCAGATGGGGAAAGACATTTCCGTCCTGAAACAACATCGACATGCCGCGCTCACCCGGAGCGAGGTCGCTCAGGTCTTCGTCGCACCAGATGATCCGCCCTCGGGTCAACGGAACAAACCCTGCGATGGCAGCCAGAGCCGTTGATTTGCCCGCACCGGACGGACCAATAAGCGCGGTACAGCGCCCACGCTCAAAGGCGACATCCGCCACCAATTCAAACGTCCCTTGTGTGACCTTAAGCCCATCAAGTCTAAGCATCAGTGCGCCCTCCTCGGTCGAAAATCCAGAATAATAACAGAGACAACGCCACAAGCACCAAGGCCGCGGCGGCCGCCTGCTCCATCCGATATGCGGACATCAAGGCATAAAGTTGAAGCGGCAATGTCTGCGCAGACCCATCCGAAAATAGAGCAATCACGCCCAAATCCCCCATGGACAACGCCGCCGCCAACCCAGCCCCAAATCCCAGCGCACGCCGCGCACGCGGTATAAGAAGATACCGCACGCGTGCCCAGCCCTGCATGCCAAGGCTGTCGGCGAGACGGCCAAAATGGAGCTCGGCGTCACGCAAAGCGGGCACGAGACCCCGAAGTAGAAACGGAAGCGCCATCGCGGCGTTGACGACAGCGGTCACAAGCAGGGCGACATCAAACGGGTTCACGAATGGAAACAAAATCAGATAAAGCCCCGTTCCCATGACAAGCGGCGACGCCGCGATCGTGAGATAGCCGATGCCTTCGATGATCCCCGCACCAATCCGTTGGGCCCGCACAATCCAGAGCGCCAACGAAAGCCCTGCGAATACGGCCAGCCCTGTAGACATAAGCGCCACCCAGACGGAGCGCAGCGCAGACAGCCATACTGCCGTGGGGAGACTCAAGATCATTGGGAGGCCGCGCAGCAGGATCATCGTCAGCGGCAGGATCAGGAAGAGCGAAGCAGCCGCGATCACAGTGGCATCGATCCAGCGCGCCGAGCGGTCAAAACGCTTAACGTTGCGGTCCAAGCCCGCGCCGATTCCCGAAGGCGCAGACACCCAATAGGCCAAACCGGCGGCGGCGGCGGAAATCCCGAACTGTATGATCGCGAGCAGCGCTGCCTTGCCGAGGTTAAAATCGAGCCGAAACGCCTGATAGATCGCGAGCTCAATCGTCGTCGCCTTGGGCCCTCCGCCCAGGGTCAAGGCGACTGCAAAGCTGGTCGTGCAGATCAGAAAGATAAGCATAAACGCCCCAGGAATCACATCGCGCAGCATAGGCATCTCAACCCGCATGAACATCGCGCGGGCGTCAAAGTTAAGGGATGCGGCCAGCCGGAAACGTTCCGAGGGAACCGACAACCACCCCTGCAACAGCAGCCGCGTCGCAAGGGGAAGGTTAAAGAACACATGCGCGATCAAAACGCCACGCAAGCCAAAGATCGAAACGGGGTCGATGCCAAAAACCGACAGGAATTCGTTCACGATACCGCTGCGACCGAATACGGAAATAAGGCCGAGAACCGCGACGATGACGGGAAGGATGAATGGTGCGCCAAGCAGGGTAATTAATGCGCCCCGCCCCCAGAAACGGCGACGCGCCAATGCGCGCGCCACGGGGATCGCAAGGGTGACAGAGAGGAGCGCGGACAAAAACGCCTGAAACACTGTGAACCGGACTGCGGCCCAGTCATAAGTCGACAGGCCAGCGATATCATCCGCCCGCCAGATGACCGCGCCAAGGGTGCCAAGCACCAAAAACAAAATGAGGGACGCAACCGCGCCCCCCAAAATCGATGTAGGTTTTACTGAGAAAACGCGTTTTGCCATTCGGCAAGCGCCTCATCACGAACGGCGGCGGCTTCGTCCTCGGACAAAAAGATCGCCTTTTCCGGATAGTTCAGTTCGACAAAAACCGATGGCCACTGATCTTCGGGCAACGCCGCAGGGTAGGACCAGTTGGACGTTGGGATCATCGTCTGGAACTCAGGCGTCAGGATGAACGCCATGAACGCATCTGCAAGATCGCCGTTCTCGGTTGTCGCGACCTTGGCCGCCAATTCGATGGTCAGGTAATGACCTTCGTCAAAGATCGCTGCGGATTTCGACAGGTCTTCTTCTGCGATGATGTGATAGGCGGGCGACGTGGTATAGGACAGCACCATGTCGGCCTCGCCGTCGGTGAACATGCCGTATGCCTCGGACCAGCCCTTGGTCACGGTCAAAACCTTCGGCGCGAGCTTGGCCCATGCCTCGGCGGCGTCATCGCCATAAACCGATTTCACCCAAAGCAGCAAAGTCAGGCCAGAGTAAGACGCGCGTGGGTCTTGGATAACGATTTTTACGTCGTCAGGCATGGCCAACAGTTCGTCAAAGCTGGTTGGTGGGTTTTCGAGTTTGGTGTTGTCGTAAACGAAAGCGTTATAGCCCCAGTTGAACGGCAGGAACGTGTCGTCGGACCATTCAATCGGCAGGGTCATTGGCGACAGATCCAATGTGTGCGTCGCGAACAGGCCGCTTTCGCGGGCCTTTTTGGTCACGTCGGTGTTCAGGCCAATGACGATGTCCGCCTTGGTGCGTTCGCCCTCAAGCAAGACGCGCGGCAACACGTCTCCGGTCACATATTGCAAATCACAGGCGCAGGTTTCTTCGAATGCGGCCTCAATCGACGGGCCGGGGCCCCATTCGGACCCGAAATAATCGGGGGCGTAAACGGTTAATACTGGGGTATCAGCAACGGCCGAAGTGGCCATAAGGATACCCGCGGCAATAATGGGGAATTTCATATTTGTCTCCAATGCAGCGGGCGGAGTCGGTGCTGGAGCGTTCCATACCTTCCCTCCGCCGATGTTAGTCGGTTCAGGTTCAACGGGTCCGCAGTTACGCATCTCAGCCATCTAAGGCACCCCGAGGTCCCTTGGACATACGCCCCGCACCGCACAAAAACAAGCCAAAACCCCTTGAGACACGCGTCCTGTGCCGTTAGACCCGTCTGAAAGGAGACCGCGTATGTCAATGAACAGTTTTGGACACCTCTTTCGTGTGACCACTTGGGGCGAAAGCCATGGCCCTGCCCTTGGAGCGACTGTTGATGGCTGCCCTCCTGGCGTTGAGATTTCGCCCGAGATGATCCAGCACTGGCTGGATAAACGCAAACCTGGCCAGAACAAATACACCACGCAACGTCGTGAACCCGATGCGGTTAAAATCCTGTCTGGTGTGTTTGAGGGCAAAACAACCGGTACGCCTATCCAGCTGATGATCGAGAACACCGATCAACGGTCCAAGGATTACGGCGACATCATGGAAAAATTCCGCCCCGGTCACGCCGATATCACCTATTGGCAGAAATACGGTATCCGCGATTATCGCGGTGGTGGTCGATCAAGCGCGCGCGAAACCGCAGCGCGTGTTGCGGCGGGTGGTCTTGCGCGCGAGGCGATCAAGGCGCTTGTTCCAAACCTTGAGATTAAGGGCTACATGACCCAGATCGGCCCACATGGGATTGATCGCACGAAATTCAATTGGGACCAGATCGATCAGAACCCGTTTTGGACGCCGGATGCGGACGCCGCGACGACATGGGCCGACTATATGGACGGTCTGCGTAAATCGGGTAACTCGGTTGGTGGGATCATCGAAGTGGTCGTCAAGGGCGCCCCTGCGGGTCTTGGCGCGCCGGTTTACAACAAGCTTGATACCGATCTTGCCGCCGCGATGATGTCGATCAATGCCGTTAAGGGCGTTGAAATTGGCGAAGGCATGAACGCCGCCGTTTTGACAGGCGAAGCCAATGCCGATGAAATCTTCATGGGCAACGACGGTCAGCCGACCTATTCATCCAACCACGCCGGTGGCATCTTGGGCGGTATCTCCACCGGTCAGGACATCGTCGTGCGTTTTGCGGTGAAACCGACGTCCTCGATCCTGAAGACACGTCAGACGATCACCAAGGCGGGCGAACCGGCCGAGATCATCACCAAGGGTCGTCACGACCCCTGTGTCGGCATCCGCGCCGTGCCTGTGGGCGAAGCCATGGCCGCATGTGTGATCCTTGATCACCTATTGCTGCACCGTGGTCAGATCGGTGAGAACCAAGGCCACATCGGGTAATGGATACCCTTCGCGATGCACTTCGGTCCGCCGCGATTGATCAGATGAACACCGACGGTGCGCATGATGTTGCGCACCTTGATCGGGTTTGGGCCAACGTTCAGAACATCGTTGCCGGCGAAGGGACGGGCGAGATGCGTGTCCTTTTGGCCGCGACCTATCTTCATGACCTCGTGAACCTTCCCAAGAACAGCCCAGATCGCCGCCGCGCCTCCACCATGGCCGCCGAGGCTGCCGCGCCAATTTTGGCGGGGCTTGGATATGCTCTGGGCGAGATCAAACAGGCCCAACACGCCATCGCCGCCCATAGCTTTTCCGCGAACCTACCGATTGAAACCAAAGAGGCGGCGATCCTTCGAGATGCGGACCGACTGGACGCGATTGGGGCCATCGGCATCGCGCGCACCTTCTGTATCGCTGGGCAGCTGGACACACCGTTGTACGATATCGATGACCCGTTCGCAGCAAACCGTCCGCTCGACGACAAGCGATTCGCGATGGATCACTGGCGGGTCAAATTGCTGGGACTGGGCGAAGGCTTTCTGACAGAAACAGCAAAGGCCGAGGCGCAGAAACGCCTCGACCTTATGTATGGATTTCTTGATCAATTCGCGGGTGAACTCGACACTCCGCTACCGGAATATTGGAAGCGCTAGACGCGGGCCTTGGACAGCTGAACCATCAAAATCCCAACCGAAATAATCACCACGCCGATCACGTCGGTAATGCCCAGTTTTTCGCCCAACAAGGCCGCAGCAATCGCGACCCCAAAGAACGGGTTGAGAAAGTGAAACGTCGATGCGCGTACAACGCCGATCCGCCCCACAAGCGCAAACCAGACCCATGTCGCCAACACCCCCGGGATCAGAACCGTATAGGCGAACGCCGCGCCCAGACGCCAGCTGGGGGTATAGACCAACGTTTCCGTAGCCAGTGACGCCGCCGCAAGGAGAGCCGCCCCAACGAACATCTGAAGACCCACAATCATCATGACATTGCCCCCGGACGACGCACCGCGCACCGACAAAGTCGCCACGGTCAAGGCCATCGCCGCGATGACACAAAGCGCGATCCCCATGAGATCAACGCCACCGGAAATCCGCGCGCCCATAATAAGCGTCACCCCAGCAACCCCAGCCATCAGACCCAGCACCGCAATCGGTGCCAGTCGGTCGCGAAAGATAACCCAACCGGCAAACGCAACCATCAACGGCATCATAGAGGCGATGATCGACGCCAAAGACGCCTCGATCGACTGCATCGCCACAAAGTTAAGACCAAGATAAAGCGCATTCTGGCACAGGCCGAAAATGGCCGTTGCGCGCCATTGGTCTCGGGTCAAACGCCACGACTGGCCAAGCATCCGCGCGATGACAACGCCAATAATGCCAGACAAGAGAAACCGAAACGCAAGCGAGGCAAGCGGCGGCGCATCGGCAACAATGATACGCGCAGACGTAAACGCCGAGGACCACATCAACGCGAATGCGAGCCCCATCAAAATCGATCGAAAATCCATTATGTCTTCCTAGAAAAGCAAAAGGGCCGCCTCGGAGGCGACCCTAGAACCATCATTATCGGGGCGAAGCCCGAAACGATATTAGCCGTTTACGCTATCTTTAAGCGCCTTCGCGATTGTCATTTTAACAACCTTGTCAGCGTCTTTTTTGATTTGCTCGCCTGTAGCAGGGTTGCGAACCATACGCTCTGGACGTTCGCGGCAATAGATTTTGCCAACACCAGGAAGAGTCACAGCGCCGCCGCCGGATACTTCGTTCGTGATGATCGCAACAACAGCATCCAACGCCGTGCTTGCGGATTTTTTGTCAGAACCCATTTCCTCGGCCAAAGCGGCAACAAGTTGGGTTTTTGTCATTGGTCGTGCCATTACAGGTCTCCTCGTTCTGCCCATTGTTCGGGCTCATTGCGGGCATTTAAAGGTAAATTGTGACCTGACACAACTATAACTGGTGCAAAACAACGCATTATCCACAGTTTTCAGCGAAATTTTGCATCTTGACCAGAGGTTAAAGAAATGCCGTTTCCTCAAAACTCCGGAGTTTCCGTGAATGAATGCGCTCAAGAGGCTCCTCTCGGAGGCTTTCCATTGCACGAATTCCGATTTTCAAATGGCGCGCGACCTGTGTTTTATAGAAATCAGACGCCATCCCAGGGAGTTTCAGCTCGCCATGGAGCGGCTTATCTGAGACACAGAGCAACGTGCCATAGGGCACCCGAAACCGGAAACCGTTGGCGGCGATTGTGGCGCTTTCCATGTCCAAGGCAACGGCGCGGGATTGCGACAACCGCTGGACGGGGCCGGATTGATCGCGAAGCTCCCAGTTGCGGTTATCAATGGTCGCAACGGTGCCCGTCCGCATAATTTTCTTAAGGTCATATCCCTTGAGCTGGGTGACCTCGCCGACGGCCTCTTCGAGAGCGATTTGAATTTCGGCCAAGGCGGGGATCGGAACCCAAACAGGAAGGTCATCGTCAAGAACGTGGTCCTCGCGCAGGTAGCCATGCGCCAAAACGAAATCGCCAAGCGACTGGGAATTGCGCAGGCCGGCACAGTGGCCAACCATCAGCCACGCGTGTGGACGCAGCACCGCGATGTGGTCAGTGGCCGTTTTGGCATTGGACGGACCGACGCCGATATTGACCAAGGTGATCCCAGACCCATCCGCGCGTTTCAAATGATACGTCGGCATCTGAGGCATCTTTTCCGTCGGCGCGATTTCGGTGTCGCCGTCGGTGATTTCCACATTTCCGGTGCTTACAAACGATGTATAGCCGCTGTTGGGATCGGACAGAACCTCACGGGCATAGGCCTCGAATTCGGAGACGTAGAATTGATAGTTCGTAAACAGAACATGGTTCTGAAAATGAGACGGATCGGTTGCGGTGTAATGTGACAAACGCGCCAAGGAATAATCGACACGCTGGGCGGTGAATGGCGCAAGCGGCATCGAGCCGTCTTCGTTGGTTACGTCATAGCCGTTGACGATGTCGTCATTGGTCGTTGCCAAATCCGGCACATCGAACACATCACGCAAGGGGAATTGCATCGCGCCGTCCTGCGGCACTGTAATATCGTCGTTGCCCGCAAAGGCGAAATGCACTGGCATCGGCGTCATCGACGGGCCAACGGACACCTCGACTTCGTGGTTCTCGATCAACAGGCCGATCTGTTGGGTCAGATAGCTTCGGAACAAATCGGGGCGCGTGACCGTGGTGGCATAGCGCCCCGGTGATGCGAGATGACCGAACGACAGACGGCTATCGGTTTTGGCAAAGCTAGTCGTGGTGATCCGAACCTCTGGATAAAAGGCGCGGTAACGTGACGACGGCTGGGCGCCGGTCACCGTGCTTGAGAAATGCGAACTCAGAAACGCCGTTGCCTCGGCATAGAGTTTTTCAAGATGGGCCACGGCGACCGCGGCATCAGAGAACGATTTATGCGGCGTGTGGGGCGGCGTCATAATCGGAAGGTTCGAGAGGGTTTGTTTCATTATTGTTTTTCCTCAAACAGGTCAGTCAGTTCAAATTTCGTCACATCCACGAGGCCAAGATCGCTTATTCGCAGTTCGGGAATAACGACAAGGGCCAGCAGGGAATGCTGCATATAGGCGTTATTGACGGTACAGCCACACTCGGCCATGGCGGCAACCATGCGGTCGGCCTTGGCGGCGACATCGACGGCGGGCGCGTCGGACATAAGCCCCGCGACCGGCAGTTCCACAAGCGCGATTTCTTGGCCGTCCTTAAACACGGTCACACCACCGCCAACCTCGCCCAATCGGTTCGCGGCCAGCGCCATGTTTTCACGACATGTGCCCACCACGATCATGTGGTGACTGTCATGGGCGACGGTCGAGGCAATCGCCATATCACCGGTATAGCAAAAACCCGACACGAAGCCGTTGGTCGTCTCGCCCGTCGCGCGGTGCCGTTCGACAAGCGCGATCTGGCAAACGTCCTGCGCTGGATCGCCATTCACCAGTCCATCGGTGACGTTCAATTCCGCAGTCAGCGCCTTGGTCGGGGCTTGATTTTCCACAACACCGATTACGCGGGCGGTCACCGTTGCGGCACCCGCAGGTGCGGTGATCTCGAAATCCGCCGCAGTACGATCACGCCCAAGGTTCACGGTCGCGCGTGCATGCTCTGGCCAGTCCAAATGCGGACAGGTGGTTTTGATTTCGCCACCTTGGGCGATCAGATCACCACGGGCAAACACCATATCAATCGGCAATGTCCGAAGGTCCGACGTCACGATCACATCGGCCCGACGACCGGGGGCGATGGACCCCAATTCCCGTTCCAGACCAAAGTGGGTGGCGGTGTTGATCGTCGCCATCTGAATCGCAATCAGCGGATCACAGCCACAGTCAATCGCGTGGCGCACGACACGGTTCATATGCCCATCGTTGACCAAGGTTCCCGAATGACAATCATCCGTACAGAGGATGAAATTCCGTGGATCAAGACCACGTTCGGTCACCGCAGTAATCTGTGTTTCAACGTCATACCAAGCCGACCCAAGCCGCATCATGTGACGCATCCCTTGGCGCACACGGGCGATGGCGTCCACCTCGCAGGTGCCTTCGTGATCATCGGCGGGGCCACCGGCCGCATAGGCATGGAACGCAGGTCCCAGATCAGGCGACGCATAGTGCCCGCCCACAGTTTTCCCCGCGTTTTGGGTCGCAGCGATCTCGGCCAACATCTTGGGATCCGCATTCACAACACCGGGGAAATTCATCATCTCGCCCAGCCCAATGATACCGGGCCACGTCATTGCTTCGGCGACGTCCTCGGGGGTGATTTCAAAGCCGGTGGTTTCAAGCCCTGGGGCGGAGGGCGCACAGGACGGCATTTGGGTAAAGATGTTGACGGGCTGCAACATGGCCTCGTCATGCATCAAACGCACACCTTCAAGACCCAGAACATTCGCAATCTCATGCGGGTCGGTGAACATCGTCGTCGTGCCGTGGGGAATGACGGCGGCGGCAAATTCGGCGGGCGTCAGCATCCCGCTTTCGATATGCATATGCGCATCACACAGACCGGGCATCACATACCGCCCGTTCATTTCGATCACTTCGGTGTCTGGACCAATGCAATGGGACGCGTCGGGCCCACAATAGGCAAACCGCCCATCGGCAATCGCGATGTCATGATGTTCAAGCGTCTCGCGGCTTTGGACGTTCACCCATGTGCCGCCCTTTAGAACCAAATCCGCCGCGCCACGTCCAGCAGCAACAGCAATCAATCGGGCCGCGCTCTCGGGCCATGTCTTAAATGTCTTTTCCATATACCAATCTTTACCAGAAACGGTGAACGCGCAAGGGGTTACACCCAAGGTCATCTTCGAAGTTTACAGGAAACAGTTTCATGAAAATTTAAACGACATCAAGCGGATGACATTCACCTAGCACCCACTTATATCAGAGACATGACCCAAGCAAAAATCTTTCACAACCCGTCCTGTAGCAAATCCCGCGCTGCGCTCGCTCTTTTGACGGATGCGGGGCTGGACCCCGAAGTCATCCTGTACAAGAAAACCGGATGGGATCGAGATGTTCTTTCTGATGCCCTAGAACAAGCGGGGATCGCCCCGTTCGACGCATTGCGCAGCTCAGAAAAGTCGCGTTTTGACGGGATGGATGACAACACGATTTTGGACGCCATGGTGGATGAGCCTATGATCGTTGAGCGGCCACTGGTCGTCACCGATATGGGCGCACGTATGGGGCGGCCCACCAGAAATATCCTTGATATTATGCCAAACTGGCCTGACGCCCCCTATGCGCTTGCCAATGGTGAGGTGTTGATCGACAAAAATGGCAATAAGGTCGGGGATTAACATGCGTCTCCTTTCATTTGGACATGGATATTCGGCCCAAGCATTGACGCCTAATTTGCTTGCCCAAGGGTGGTCAATCACCGGCACCACCCGCACCGCGGCCAAGGCAGACGCCCTGCGCGCCACAGGCATTGATGCGGTGGTTTGGCCCGATGCGGAAATGTCCGAATTGATTTCATCCGCCACGCATATTTTGATCTCGGCAGGCCCGAATGAAAACGGCGACCCTGTGCTGGCGCATTTGCGTGATCAAATCGCTGCGGCGAAACCCGACTGGGTTGGGTACTTGTCGACGACGGGTGTGTATGGCGATCACGGTGGCGCGTGGGTTGACGAAACCACCCCGCTGACCCCCGCAACCAAACGCGGCCAAATGCGTGTGGCTGCCGAGGCCGATTGGCAATCCTTGGGCCTGCCGCTTCATATTTTCCGACTTGCTGGGATCTATGGTCCCGGTCGTGGACCGTTTGCCAAGGTACGCGCGGGCACTGCCCGCCGGATCATCAAAAAGAACCAAGTGTTCTCGCGCATCCATGTCGAAGACATCGCACAGGTTCTGGCGGCGTCCATCGCCCAACCGAACGCCGGTGCGATCTATAACCTGTGTGACAACGACCCCGCTCCGCCCGAAGACGTGATCGCGCATGCCGCCGAATTGTTGGGCGCACCAATGCCGCCCGCGATGGATTACGAAACCGCGGACATGACCCCAATGGCCCGCAGTTTTTACTCCGAGTCCAAAAAGGTCAGCAACGAGCGGATCAAATCTGAATTGGGCGTTGTATTGAAATACCCCGACTATCGCACGGGGTTGGCCGATCTATTGGCGCGGGAAACCGGCGCCTAGGCGACGCCGATCTGCGCCACACCAAGCACCTCAAGAACCTTGGCCTCGATATGGGCGGCGTCCAGCTGGGCGTCGGCATACATATCGGCGGGGCTTGCGTGATCGATGAATGTATCCGGCAAAACCATTGAGCGGAATTTCAACCCCGTGTCGAACACCGCCTCATCCGCAAGAAGTTGCGCAACGTGGCTTCCGAAACCGCCAACGGCGCCTTCTTCGATTGTGATCAACGCGTCGTGGTTGCGGGCCAGATCAAGGATCATGTCACGGTCCAACGGCTTTGCGAAACGCGCGTCGGCAATCGTTGGCGTGATGCCCTTGGCGGACAACGCCTCGGACGCTTTTTGAACCTCGGAAAGACGGGTGCCAAAGGACAGGATCGCAACCTGTTTGCCCTGTTGGATCATCCGGCCCTTACCGATTTCAAGCGGCACGCCGCGTTCGGGCATTTCCACACCACAGCCCTCGCCACGGGGGAAACGGAACGCCGACGGACGGTCATCGATGGACGCGGCCGTGGCAACCATATGCACCAGCTCGGCCTCGTCGGCAGCGGCCATCACGACAAAATCGGGAAGGTTGGCAAGGAATGCGATGTCAAAGCTCCCTGCGTGGGTGGCGCCATCGGCACCGACCAAACCGGCGCGATCAATCGCGAACCGGACAGGCAAACGTTGGATCGCAACATCGTGCACAACCTGATCATAACCACGCTGAAGAAATGTGGAATACATCGCACAGAACGGCTTCATTCCACCGGCGGCAAGTGCCGCAGAAAAGGTCACGCCGTGCTGCTCGGCGATACCGACGTCGAAACACCGGCTCGGGAAACGTTCGGCGAATAGGTTCAGACCCGTACCGTCGGGCATGGCTGCCGTCACGGCGGCGATCTTGTCGTCCTCTGCGGCCAAATCCAAAAGCGTCTTGGCGAACACAGACGTATAGCTTGGCGCGTTGCTTGGCGCTTTGGCTTGCTTGCCGGTGGCGACGTTGAATTTCGCGGTGGCGTGGCCTTTGTCGGGGCGGCCTTCGGCGTGGTGGTATCCCTTGCCCTTTTTGGTGATCGCGTGGATCAAGATCGGGCCGCTCGCGCGGTCCTTGACGGTGCGCAACACGGACAAAAGTTGTTCCATGTCATGGCCATCGATGGGGCCGAGATAGCTAAAGCCGAGTTCCTCAAAAAGGGTGCCGCCAACGGTCATCCCCTTGAGCATCTCTTTGGCCCGACGCGCGCCTTCTTGGAACGGTTCGGGCAACAGGCTTACCGCGCCCTTGGCGGCGGATTTGAATTCTTGGAACGGCGCGCCCGCATAGAGGCGCGATAGGTATGACGACAAGGCACCAACTGGCGGCGCAATCGACATTTCGTTGTCGTTCAGGATCACGATCATCCGCTTGCCCAGGTGGCCCGCGTTGTTCATCGCCTCAAACGCCATACCGGCGGACATAGAGCCGTCGCCAATCACCGCGATGCTGTCGCCGATACCGTGTTCGGGCGCACCGCCTAAATCGCGCGCAACGGCAAAGCCAAGCGCGGCAGAAATCGACGTAGAACTATGGGCCGCGCCGAACGGATCAAAGGCGCTTTCGCTGCGCTTCGTGAAACCGGAAAGGCCGTCCTTTTGACGCAGGGTACGGATACGATCACGGCGACCGGTGAGAATTTTATGCGGGTAACATTGGTGGCCCACATCCCAGATCAGACGATCCTTGGGCGTGTCAAACACCGCATGAAGCGCCACGGTCAATTCGACCACACCAAGCCCAGCGCCAAGGTGCCCACCGGTTTCGGACACGGCGGAAATCGTTTCGGCGCGAACCTCATCGGCCAACTGCGAAATCTCGGCATCGGTCAACGATTTGATATCGGCAGGAACGGTCACGCGATCCAGAACGGGTGTGATGGGTCTTTGGCTCATGACGCGCTCCGGCTGTCGTTAACTATTGCGTGCGATCACAAACCGCGCCGCATCACATAGATCATCCGCCCGCGCACCGAAAGGGGCCAGTGCGTCTTGGGCCTCAGTTATCAGGTCAGAACAGCGTGTTTTTGCCCCATCCAACCCCAAAAGCGATACAAACGTCGCCTTACCGGCGTCGGCATCCTTGCCCACTCGTTTGCCAGTTAGCGCTGCGTCACCTTCGACGTCCAGAATGTCATCCCAGATTTGAAACGCAAGGCCCAGTGCGCGCGCATAGTGCCGCAGGGGTGTTGGGTCCTGCCCCGCCAAAACGGCACCGGCGGTGGCGGACCATTCGATCAAGGCACCGGTTTTGTTGTTCTGCAAAACCGTAATCTGATCAAGGTTAAGCGGCGTCTCGGCGGTCTCGGCGGCGATGTCCATGTCTTGGCCCAGAACCATGCCTTGGGCACCGGCGGCCCGCGCCATCGATGACACAAGCGCAAGACGGATCATTGGGTCAGACGACACAACGTCGCGGGACAACACATCAAAGGCCAGCGTTTGAAGCGCGTCGCCAACCAAAACGGCCGTCGCATCGTCCCATTTCACATGCACCGTCGGAAGCCCGCGTCGCAGGTCATCATCATCCATGCACGGCAGATCATCATGGACCAACGAATAGGCATGGATCGCCTCGATCGCCGCGGCCGCATAGACGGATTGACTGGACGGCACATCAAACATGCGGGCGGAGCCCATCACAAGAAACGCGCGCAACCGTTTACCGCCCGCCGTGGCATAACGCATGCCTTGGGCAATGCGCCCATCGCCAAGCGGCTCCATCACGGACAAAAGGCAGTCGCCAACGCGAGCGCCGTCCTTGGCCAGTACATCTTGAAACATTAGAGACCTTCGACCGACGTCAAACCCGCAGGTGCGCCCGCTTCGTCCAACTTAATCGCGGCAACCTTTTCTTCGGCTTCCTTAAGCTTGGTCTCGCAGCGTTTTTTGAGTTTGGCGCCCAATTCATACAAGGCGATTGACTGATCAAGCGGCACATCGCCCCGCTCAAGTTTTCCCACCACTTGTTCGAATTCGGCAATCGCCGCCTCAAAGCTCAGCTCGTTCACCTCTGCGTCAGTCATTCGTCCGCTCCATTGGTCGCATATCTTGGCCCCGTCAGACCATATCATCGGGCCTAAGTCGACCCAAAACCTATTCCGGTGCTAACATATAGCCCGCACCACGGACGGTCTGCAAATATCTTGGTTGCTTTTGATCGGCTTCGATTTTGCGGCGCAGACGGGTGATTTGCACATCGACGGCGCGTTCTTGGGCTTGTCCTTTGTCGCGACCAAGGTCTTCGACCAGCTTGGCGCGGGAAATCGGTTCGGACAGATTGGCCGTGAAAATCTTCATCAAGGCGCTTTCGGTTGCGGTCAAACGCACCTGAATGTCGCCCTGCCACATCTCACCACGTTCAACATCATATCGCACCTGCCCCATGCGAACGACCTTACTCCCCACGGCTTCGGCCGTGCTCGGAACGCGACGCAAAATCGCGTTCACCCGCAGTAACAATTCCTTGGGATCAAACGGTTTGGACAGATAATCATCGGCGCCCACCTCAAGACCCGCAATGCGGTCCTCGGTTTCACCCTTGGCGGTCAAAAGCAAGATCGGCGTCGAGATACTGGCACGAAGCGCCTTGGTCAGGCTAATGCCATCTTCGCCAGGCATCATCACATCCATGATGATCAGGTCAAATTCAAGCCCAGACAAGATCGAGCGCGCGTGTTTCGCATCACGTGCGGCGGACACCCAAAACCCCTTTTGCATAAGGTATTTCTGAAGCAAACCGCGTATGCGTTCGTCATCATCAACAATAAGGATATGCGCGTCTTGTAGGTCGGTCATTTCTTATCCTTAGCAGGTGCAAAGTGACGGCGCAAATCTTCGTCCATCATCGCCTCAAGAACCTCACGGAAACCGCTCACTGCGGTTGGGCCAACCTTGCGGTAGGCATCTCGCATCCGTTCACGTTGCGAATCCGAGAGTTCCGCCTCAAGCGATTTTCCCGTCTCCGTCAGGTACAAATGGCGCTCTCGCTTGTCACGCGTTCCCACTCGACTTTCTATAAGACCATCCGCGATCAAACTGCGCAACACACGGTTTAGTGATTGCTTGGTTACACCAAGAATGGACAACAAATTGTTAACTGTTGTCCCCGGTGCGCGCGACACAAAGTGAATTGCGCGGTGATGCGCCCGTCCGTACCCGTATTTCTTAAGGATACGATCAGGGTCGGCGGTAAACCCGCGATAAGCAAAGAACATCGCCTCGATCCCCTTGCGGAGCTGCTCATCCGTTAGGAACAGCATATTTTCACTTCTTGGACTATCGCTCATGGTGGACCTCGTTAATTCGCCCTTCACTTTATGTCAGTGTTGTTGACATTCCAAGAATCAAATAGTAGCAAAAGCGACGAAAAGTGAAATTTTATGTCCCATACGGACCTAATTGCCGCAATAAAACGAAAAATTGGAAGGACGACGATCATGACAGCATATAGCGACCGCGACGGAAAAATCTGGATGGACGGCGAATTGGTCGACTGGCGCGATGCGAACGTCCACATTCTGACCCACGCAATGCACTATGCGTCCTCCGTATTCGAGGGCGAACGCGCCTATAACGGCAAGATCTTCAAATCGGTTGAGCACTCAGAACGTCTGATCAAATCCGGTCAGCTTCTTGATATGCCAATCACCCAAACCGTTGCCGAAATCGAAGCCGCCAAAGCCGCCGTGATGGAAGCCAACAACCTGACCGACGCATATATCCGCGTTCTGGCCTATCGTGGTGCGGGCGAAGACATGGGTGTCGCATCTGCGAACAACCCTGTGCGCATGGCAGTTGCTGCGTGGGAATGGGGCGCCTATTACGGTGACGCCAAGATGAAGGGCGCCAAGCTTGATATTTCCAAATGGAAACGCCCATCCCCCGAAACCATCCCATCCGAGGCCAAAGCCGCCGGTCTTTACATGATCTGCACCATGTCCAAGCACGCCGCCGAGGCCAAAGGTTGCTCCGATGCGATGATGCTTGATTACCGCGGCTACGTTGCCGAGGCGACCGGCGCGAACATGTTCTTTGTAAAAGACGGCGAAGTGCACACGCCCAAGGCCGACTGTTTCTTGAACGGCATCACCCGTCAAACCGTGATCGGTATGCTTAAGGACAAAGGCATCAACGTGATCGAACGTCACATCATGCCGGACGAGCTCGAAGGGTTCGAACAGTGCTGGTTGACTGGTACAGCCGCCGAGGTAACGCCGGTTGGGTCTATCGGAGACTTCACCTTCGAAGTTGGCGCCATGGCGCGCGACATCGCGGAATCCTACGAAAAGCTTGTGCGCGAATAACCTCGCCCCACTTGAGTAGACAAAGGCCGGCGCATGCGTCGGCCTTTTGCGTTTTATCCGTGCGGTGTGCGGTGACGACGCGCCGCGCCACGCTGAAGACCAAGGTGGCGTTCGCGCAAAACAATTGCGATCCCCGCCGCGATGATCAAGGACGCCCCGATCAACATCAACACCGTCGGGATTTCATCGAACCAAACATAGCCAACGATGATGGTCAAAATCATCGAGGTGTATTCGAACGGCGCAACCAATGACGCATCCGCCACCTTGAACGCCGATGTTAACAGAATCTGCGCGACGCCGCCCAAGACCCCCGCCGCGAATAGCAACGCGAATTGTTCCGCCGATG
Source organism: uncultured Halocynthiibacter sp. (assembly GCA_947503035.1). Taxonomy (GTDB): domain Bacteria; phylum Pseudomonadota; class Alphaproteobacteria; order Rhodobacterales; family Rhodobacteraceae; genus CANNCD01. Next base: position 215,320 of record CANNCD010000002.1, on the reverse strand, counting down.
GCATGACCCAGAAAAACGGTAGCGTCAGCGCCGAAAGCCCCGTCGCGGTCATTGCAAACCAAAACGCGATGGCGGCGGTTTCCTCGGTGCGGGTCAGGTTGCGAATTTGGATTTGCGCAAGCGCAGCAAGGGACGCACCGACAACCGCCGCAATCGCCGCGACGGCCAGCTCATGATGTTCACCATCGCCGAAAACGGTCATGCGCGGCGCAAGGATAATCAGAACGCCAACCATACCAATCGCGACCGTGGTCATGCGAAACACGCCCACCTTTTCCCCGAGGAAAAGCGCGGCAAACACCACCACCAACAAAGGTGCGGCATAGCCAATCGCTGTCGCCTCGGGCAATGGTAGAACCCCAATCGCATAGAATATCAAACCCATCGCGGACGTCCCCATCACGCCACGCAGGACATGGCCAAAGACGCTTTTGACACGGAGCCCCGTGGCAAGTTTTCCCTGCCACAGGAGCCACACGACAATCACGGGCATCGCGACGACCGAACGGAAAAATACCAATTCCCCCGTGGGCAACCCGTCGCTTGCGGCCTTAATGCAGGACGCCATGGCGACGAACAGACAAACCGAGACGACCTTGTAGGCGATGCCCAATGAGGGATTCATCATATATTCCAGTTCTAGAAAAAGACCCGTGCAATGGTCCAATACGCCCCGACAAGACCGATAAAGATCGACGCCGGAATGGCAATGCGGGCACGATACCACGGCTTATCCCCGAACCAGTACCCAACAGCGGCATAGGCAAAGATCAGAACCGAAATCTGGCCCAGCTCAACCCCGATATTAAACGCAATCAAGTTCGAAATGAACCGCGCAGGCGTCAGGCCAATCTCACCCAGCACAAGCGCAAAGCCCAAACCGTGCAGCAGACCAAAGGCAAACACCACGGCGATCCGCATCGGCGAAATCGCCCCCCCGCGGATGTTCTCGATGGCGATATAGACAATCGACGCCGCGATAAGGGGTTCGACGATATGCGCGGGCGCAGCGATCCATCCCAAAATTCCCAGCGCCAAGGTCACCGTATGCGCCAGGGTAAACGCGGTCACCTGAAGCAACAACGCGCGACGCTGTAGAGCAAAGAAAAACAGGCCAAGAACGAAGAGGATATGGTCCAAACCCTTGGGCAGAATGTGTTCATAACCGATGATCATATAATCATAGAAGGCCCGAAGCGCGCTGACCTCGGCCGCACCGGTGCGCGGCATAGGGGCAGACATATCGCCATTGCGCAGATACACCGCATAGGGGGTCTCGTCGCCGTCGTTTTGGCGCACAATCAGCGGACCATTCACGCGATCCCAACCAAACACGACAGGTTCGTCGCCTGCTGGAAGCACAGCCGACAGACGTAGAATCGTATCGCGCGGCAACTCGAATTCGGGCTCAGGAACAACCGTCACCTCGTCAAGGCTAAGGACGATGTCATTCCCTGCGGTGGCGGTGATGCTGTTCTGAAACGTCTCCCAGTGGTTGGTCATACGCTCCTTAATTTCGGCGTCATCCAACGCGCGCAGACTGTCATAGGTGGCGGTGGCTTCTTCCGAAATCTCATCGGTATCTACCGACAAATCCGCCCCCGACAACAACGCCTCGGTGGTCAGTTGCAGTTCAATCTTAACAGCATTCTGTCCCACCTCGACGTCGGCGATGGCGGGGCGCACTTCGTGTGCGAACGCAGGCGTGATGGCCAAAAGGGTTGACAACACGGCCCACTGCGTCACCTTCAACAGGGCGTTCAACAAAGGTATCTGTCTCATGCGTATTCTTCTTACTCTTTTGATCTGTGGTTTGGTGAGCAGCGCAAGCGCCCACGAATTTTGGATTTCGCCTGTGACCTATACCGTCTCGCCAGACGAGGATATCGTCGCCGACATCCGCATCGGGCAAGAGTTCAACGGCGCGGCCTATGCATTTATTCCAAGCACCTTTGCGCGGTTTGACGTGATACGCAACGGCGAAACGACACCGGTTGCGGGGCAACTTGGGGATCGGCCCGCCTTGACCACGACGGCGGGCGATGGGCTGGCGGTTTTGGTGCATGAAACCACGCCCGAACGCCTGACCTATGCCAATTGGGAAAAATTTCAGACCTTTGTCGATCACAAGGATCTGGCCGTCACCCAAGACATCCATCGACAACGCGGCCTGCCCGAGGAGAAGTTCGTGGAACGCTATGTGCGCTATGCAAAAAGCCTTGTGGCCGTGGGTAGCGGCGCAGGCAATGACGTCGAGACCGGCATGAAGACCGAGATCGTCGCGCTGGCAAACCCATATACGGACGACCTGACCGATGGGCTTCGGGTGCAGATTTTGCGCCAAGGTCAGCCGCGTGTGGATGCGCAGGTTGAGGTTTTCGCGAAACGCGACGATGCGGTTACGGTAACCCTGACTCGCACGGATGCGGATGGAATTGCGGTGATCCCCATGACGCCGAACACCGAATATCTGCTGGATGCGGTTTTCCTTGAGCCCACGGCCGGCGATGCCGTCTGGCAAAGTTCGTGGGCGTCACTGACCTTTCAAACGCCCTAGGGCCCATGTCGCAGCCTCGGCAACCGTGGGATCGGGATCAGAGGTGAGCATCGCGGCAGAGGGCGCCAAGTTGGCGTCGCCGGAATTGCCAATCGCATAGAGCACGTTGCGCACAAACCGATCACGCCCAATCCGTTTGATCGGGCTGCCGGAAAAGAACGCGCGGAACGCAGTGTCGTCCAACACGGCCAGCTCGGCCAGTTTCGGCGCACGCAGGTCATCGCGGGCGTGATAGCGGATATCACTCGCCTCCACCGCGAATTTGTTCCACGGACAGGCGGCCAAACAATCGTCACAGCCATAAATTCGATTGCCCATATTTTCGCGCAGATCGAGATCGACAGGGCCATGATGTTCAATCGTCAGATAGGAAATACAGCGCCGCGCATCCAATTGATACGGCGCGGGAAAGGCATCCGTCGGGCATGCGGTCAGGCATGATGTACACGACCCACAGGTGCCCTTTGCGCGCGCGTCCGTCGGCAATTCGATGGTCGTAAAGATCGAGCCAAGGAAAAACCAGTTCCCCAAATCGCGGCTCAGAAGATTGGTGTGTTTACCCTGCCACCCCAGACCCGCAGCCGCGGCAAGGGGTTTTTCCATCACGGGGGCGGTGTCGACGAACACCTTGATCTGGGCCTCGGGGGCCTGCTCGATCAACCAACGCCCCACCCGTTTCAGACGTTTTTTGACGATGTCGTGGTAATCGCGGTTCTGCGCATAGACGCTGATGGCGGCGCGGTCGGGGTGCTCCAAGATCGCGCGCGGATCGACGTCCGGCGAATAGGGTTCGGCCAACATGATGACGCTCTTCGCCTCGGGCCAAAGCGCATCTGGCGCGCCACGCCAATGCATCCTCTCCGCCATCCAGCCCATCTGACCATGGCGGCCCTTGTCGACGAATTCCGCAAGCCGCGCGGCGATCTCGGGCACGTCGGTCGGACGACACACACCCATTTCGGCAAACCCTTCTTCGCGGGCCTTATCAAGTAATTTCGCCTTGAGGTCTGCGCTCAAAAATCCAGATCCGCATAGTGGGGCGGCTGTGGGAAACCGGGCACCTGATCGGCCAGAATGGACCGGAACGCAGGACGTGATTTGATCTTGGCGTACCAATCTTTGACGTTGGCGTTGCGGTTCCAATCCACGTCGCTGATGTAATCCAGCGAAGACAGATGCGCCGCCGCTGCGAAATCCGCAAGCGACATGTCATTGCCCGCCAGCCAACGCCGTTGATCCAACAGCCAACCCATGTAATCGATGTGGAACTTAATCGCCTTGGCGCCGGCCTTAACGTTCTTGGAATCTGGATAGCCCGTTCCCGTCATCTTTTTGTTCACACGTTCATAGAGCAGCTTTGACGTCACCTCGTGCTGAAACTTATCATCGAACCAGCTCACCAGACGGCGCACCTCAAAGCGGCCCTTAGGATCGCGCGGCATCAGCGACGGCGTGGGGTGTTTTTCCTCAAGGTACTCACAAATCGCAGATGATTCCGCCATCATCATCCCGTCCATCTTCAGGATCGGAACCTTGCCCGCTGGATTACGACGCAACAGTTCGCCGCTCTGAAGCCAGTACTTTTCATCGACCAGCTCTACTTCGATTTTCTTCTCGGCAAGGCTCAGACGCACCTTGCGGCAGTACGGGGACAGGGGGGCGTGAAACAGACGATTCATAATAACGGTACTCATATGGTTTCAACCTAATTGCCGCGAAACGCGACGGTGATCAATCCTCAAAACACGATGCGCGGCCGTCCGCCTTGATCGTGGCGGCCCCATCAGCGATGGACACTGCGCGTTTCGCGGTTTGGGTCGTCGGTTGGAGCGGGCTCCGTCCCTTGGGGTTTGGCAGGATCGCGGCCAACAACGATGCCTCGCGCGCCGAAAGGTCGGCGGCGGTTTTCCCGAAATAGTGTTTCGCCGCGGCCTGCACCCCGAACACGCCCGTGTCGAATTCGGCAACGTTCATATAAACCTCAAGGATGCGCTGTTTGCTCCAGAACAGTTCCACGATGGGGGTAAGGGTGGCCTCAAGCGCCTTGCGAGTCCATGTGCGCCCCTGCCAGAGGAATTGGTTTTTGACGACCTGCTGGGTCAGGGTCGATGCGCCGCGTCGGCTTCCGCTATTGATGGCAGCGCGAATTGCGGTCATGTCGAATCCAAAGTGGGTACAGAAATTGGCGTCTTCGGCGGCGACGATGCTTCGCGGCATATGCGCCGATACGTCTTCGAAATCGACCCACGTATGTTTGACGCCTTCAAGGCGCGCGCGTTCTTTCTGCATGTAGATCGTTGTCGGGGTATCCACGACGCCAAAGAACGCAACCAATGCGAACGCCAGTACAACCATTGCCAACAAGCCACGCAACACCCACCGACGCACACGCCGTAACAATGGGGGCTTGGTTATTTTGGTTTTCTTTTTCGTCGATTTACCTGCCATACCCTAGCTATAACCGTCCAAGCGCGTGTGAAAAAGCCCTAGTAGGTTAAAACTGTCGCTTCGTATTTTCGCAGGGTGCGGCGCGCCGTGACCATAGCGCGTTTGTGGGCCTCTTCCATGATATCAGGGAAAAGCGCACAAAGTTCCGACTGCGCACCGCGCGTATTTTCGCCGACGTGGCCACCGACAAAGAAGCTCTCGGTTGGGATACCCTCGGCATAGATCACCTCGTGGCGTTCAAACATCAGGTGGAAATAGGTCACCTCCTCGCACGGCGCGACATAGATCGTATCGCCATTGACCAGATGTTTGGCGGCGACGAACACCTCATCACAACCATAGAAAAGCTCGGCGCGCCAACCGGAAATCACCATGCGGTGTTCCTGTGACACGATGAGGTCCTGCTCATTATCAAGCGCGCCTTTACAGATGCGGACAGGGGCAAATTTATCGCGACCAACAGCGGTGCTTGTGTCGATCCAATGCACCGCTTGAAATCCACGGTCGGCGGTCAGAACCATGTCGCCCTTGCGGATATCTTCGATGGGGCGTGGTCCGTCGATGGTTTCGATCATCGCGCCCGCGGTAAAGCACACAGGGCCAAGCTCACCCACATCAAGCGGCCCCAGATCGGTCACATAGCTTGAGTCATCAAAGGTTCCCTCTTTGAGACGCTGGCCATCGGTCGGGGTGAACACACGGCTCCCATCAGCCAGATAAAATGTTGTACCAGTATAGGTAATGGAGGTCCCATTAGGGAGATCAACGGTGACCGTGTCGCCCGGCCACGACCGCGTAACGTCGGATCCATTTACGCTATCGCCGTTACGGCGATCAACGTCGTCATCTTCGTTTTGATCAACGAGCTCGTAGATAAAGACGGATAGGGTCGTTCCAGACGCCGGCGGATTCGCAGGGTCAATGATGTAAAACTGGTCTGTATACGTATTCGCCATTGTTCTGCCTCCTGCCTTGGATCGCCCCTATTTCGGGTGCATTTGGCAGAAAGATGACGTTCATTTGTGGAAAAATTTAGGCAAAGATATGGAAATATGAATGCAAAACGCCCCCAAATGCGGTGCAAATGGGGGCGTTTCGTTTGATTTAATCCGGCTTATTCAGCAGGGATTGCCGCATCTTCGTTGCTCAGTGGCACTGGGATGTGCTTGAGCATTTCGATTGGGCAAACCTGAATGAACTTGGCCTTTTCGGTGTCCCAACGCTGTAGGATTTCCTTGGCCTTCACAGAACCGGTTTCGGCGGCGTGCGCCTCGACCAGACCTTTCAGCTGGGCTTCCCAGTGGTCCATGACAACAGGACCCGCAACAAGCGTTTCCATGTTCATCATGTCCGCGGTATCGCCGTTCTCGTCATAGAGATACGCCATACCGCCGGTCATACCCGCACCAAAGTTGGCACCGATGGTCCCGAGGATCACCGCAACACCACCGGTCATGTATTCACACCCGTTAGAGCCACAGCCCTCAACCACAACCTTGGCGCCAGAGTTACGCACAGCGAAACGTTCGCCCGCGCGGCCCGCCGCATAGAGGTAACCGTCGGTCGCACCATAAAGAACAGTGTTACCGATGATGGTGTTGTCGGCAGCCGTCAAAGGAGACGCCATCGGAGGACGTACAACAACCGTACCACCAGACAGACCCTTACCGACATAGTCGTTCGCGTCGCCGGAAACTTCGATCTTAAGGCCAGGGGCGGCAAACGCGCCCAAGGATTGGCCGGCAGAACCGTTCAGTTTCACCGTGAGGTGATCGGACTGAAGCGCGTTGCGCATGCCGAACTTCTTCACGATGTGGGACGATGTGCGTGTACCGATGGAACGGGACGTGTTCTGCACAGCGTACTGAAGCTGCATCTTTTCGCCGTCTTCCAAGAAGCGCGCCGCGTCACGAACGATCTGTGCATCAAGTGTATCTGGCACTTCGTTGCGTGGCTTGTCGCGGTTGTAAACGATGTCAGACGCACCATCGACGGTGATCAACATTGGGTTCAGATCAAGATCATCAAGATGCGCGGAACCACGTGACACCTGCGAAAGAAGATCGGCGCGGCCGATGACTTCGTCGATGCTGCGGGCACCGATGGACGCAAGGATTTCACGCACTTCTTGTGCATAGAAGGTGATCAGGTTCACAACCTTGTCGGCGTTACCAGTGAACTTGTCGCGTAGCGCTTCGTCCTGTGTACATACACCAACAGGGCATGTGTTGGACTGACACTGACGAACCATAATACAGCCCATCGCGATCAACGCAGCGGTACCGATACCGTATTCCTCGGCACCCAGCATCGCCGCCATGACGATGTCACGACCGGTGCGAAGACCACCGTCGGTGCGCAATGTCACGCGATCACGCAGGTTGTTCATGGACAGAACTTGGTGCGCTTCGGTCAGACCCATTTCCCATGGCAGGCCACAGAATTTGATGGACGTCGCAGGGGACGCACCGGTGCCGCCGTTGTGACCGGATACAAGGATCACGTCGGCCTTGGCCTTAGCAACACCCGCCGCAATCGTGCCAACACCAGAAGAGGCAACCAATTTCACGGTCACTTTCACAGTTGGGTTGATCTGCTTGAGGTCATAGATCAGCTGAGCCAAATCCTCGATCGAGTAGATATCGTGGTGTGGCGGAGGTGAAATCAGGGTCACACCTTTGGTCGAGTGACGCAAACGCGCGATCAGATCAGTCACCTTCATACCAGGAAGCTGACCGCCCTCGCCCGGTTTCGCACCTTGGGCAACTTTGATCTCAAGCTCTTCACACTGGTTCAGATATTCGGCGGTTACACCGAAGCGACCAGAGGCAACCTGTTTAATCTTCGCAGATGGGTTGTCGCCGTTTGGCTCTGGAACAAAGTGCGCTGGATCTTCACCGCCTTCGCCTGAGTCAGACTTCGCGCCAATGCGGTTCATCGCAACGTTCAATGTCTTGTGCGCCTCTGGTGACAGGGCACCAAGGGACATACCAGGTGTCACGAAACGTTTGCGGATGGATGTGATGGATTCGACCTCTTCCAATGGGATCGCATCCCCCAATGGTTTGATCGCCAACAGATCACGCAAGTGGATCGGTGGGTTGGACTGCATCTTGGCGGAATAGGTTTTCCACAGCTCAAACGACGCGTTGTTACACGCCGCCTGCATCATGTGCATGCTTTGCGCTTCCCATGCGTGGGTTTCGCCAGATTTACGGGCCTTATAGAAGCCACCAATCGGAAGAACGCCGGACGCGTTAAAGCCCTGTGCGTGAACCGCTTCGGCCTTTTTCTGGATACCGGTTACACCGATACCGGAAATGCGCGACGTCATACCAGGGAAGAATTCCGCAACCATCGCACGGGACAGACCAACCGCCTCAAAGTTCAGACCACCACGGTAGGACGAGATCACAGAGATACCCATCTTAGCCATGATTTTCAGAAGGCCAGCGTCAACCGCCGCACGGTAACGCGCAACAGCCGTCGTTAGATCGCAATCCAAAAGACCACGCTCGATACGATCCGCAAGGGAATCTTCGGCAAGGTATGCGTTCACAACCGTCGCACCACAGCCGATCAAAACGGCAAAGTAGTGAGGGTCGATACATTCAGCGGACTGAACAGAGATCGAACAGAACGTCCGTAGACCTTTGCGTGTCAGACCAGAGTGCACCGCAGATGTCGCAAGGATCATCGGCATCGCAACGCGGTCAGTGCCCTGTGCACGATCCGTCAGCGCAAGGTGACCAGCACCGGAACGAACGGCGTCTTCGGCCTCAGAGCGGATACGATCAAGCGCCTCGCGAAGCGCAGTGTCGCCACCGTTCGCAGGGAAGGTACAGTCGATTTCAACAACCGCAGAACCAAAGTGCGTCATCAACGCAGCGTACTGGGCGTTGCCAACGAATGGCGTATCCAGAACAAGGATTTCTGCTTGGCTGCTGTCCTCATCAAGAACGTTTTTCAGGTTACCGAAACGTGTCTTCAGGCTCATCACGCGGAATTCACGAAGTGAGTCAATCGGAGGGTTGGTCACCTGAGAGAAGTTCTGACGGAAGAAGTGCGACAGAGGACGGTACTTTTCAGACAGAACCGCAGACGGCGTGTCGTCGCCCATAGAGGCAAGTGTTTCTTTGCCGTCCTCGGCCATTGGCGCAAGGATCTGCTCGAGTTCTTCGATAGAGTAACCAGCAGCGATTTGACGTTGCTTTAGCTCGGAACCGGAATAGATCGCAGTTTCAGTCAGCGCATCAAGGTCGCTCGACATGTTGGTGATGTTGGACACCCAGTCACCAAACGGCTGGCTCGCGGACAACTCGTCCTTAAGCTCGGTGTCGTGGTAAAGTTTGCCCTCTTGCATGTCGACGGCAATCATTTGACCTGGGCCAAGCGCGCCTTTTTCAACAACGGTGGCTTCGTCGGTTGGAACCATGCCCACCTCGGAACCCGCAATAAGAAGGTCATCGCCAGTCACAACGTAGCGCATTGGACGCAGGCCGGAACGGTCAAGGCCACCGCAAACCCAACGACCATCGGTCATCGCAAGCGCAGCAGGACCATCCCATGGCTCCATCACAGAGTTCACATAGGAATACATGTCGACATGCGCCTGTGGCAATTCAACCGCTTGCTGGGACCATGCTTCTGGAACCAACATGGTTTTCGCCATTGGCGCGTTGCGGCCAGCACGGACCATAACTTCGAACACGGAATCAAGCGCCGCCGAGTCAGAAGACCCAGAGGAAATGATTGGCTTGATGTCTTCGGCCATTTCGCCAAACGCAGATGACGCCATACGAATTTCGTGGCTCTTCATCCAGTTGACGTTGCCCTTCAGGGTGTTCACCTCACCGTTGTGCGCAAGCATGCGGAACGGCTGGGCCAACCACCACTGTGGGAAGGTGTTTGTGGAATAGCGCTGGTGGTAGATCGCGAATGCAGATTCAAAACGCTCATCCATAAGGTCAGGGTAGAATTCTGCGACCTGCTCGGCCAGCATCATGCCCTTGTAGATGATGCTGCGGCAAGACAACGAGCAGATATACAGACCATTCACCTGCGCCGCAGCCGCCGCTTTTTCAATGCGGCGACGGATAACATAGAGTTCGCGCTCGAATGTTTCTTCGTCCACACCTTTGTTGTTTGAGATCAAGATTTGTTCAATCTCAGGGCGTGTCGCGTTCGCCTTTTCACCAAGACAGGCAACAGACACCGGAACGTGACGCCATCCATAGATATAATAGCCCATGCGCAGAACTTCGGATTCCACGATGGTACGACATGTTTCTTGTGCGCCGAAATCTGTGCGTGGCAGGAACACCTGACCAACCGCGATCATCTCGTCTTTGTTCGGTGTGTGACCTGTGCGTTCGATCTGGTCATAGAAGAACGGTGTCGGGATTTGCACGTGGATACCCGCGCCGTCACCGGTTTTACCGTCGGCATCAACCGCACCGCGGTGCCAAATCGCCTTAAGGGCGGCAATACCGTTTTCAACAACAGCCCGAGATGCCTCACCTTTGGTGGATACGACAAGGCCAACACCACAAGACGAATGCTCTTCTTCTTCGGTGTATAGTCCGTTATCGGCAAGCCACTGGCGCTTAGCTTCTTCTGCTGCAACCCACGCTGCATCATACTTGGTCATGCGTTTCACTCCACGTTTGGCCCGACTGGGCACTTATCTTTCGGTTTCGCGGCTGGGCCGCTGAAATTCATCATACAGGGCGTCTAGCTGCCCCCTGTCGCCCGCCAATTTGGCCGCAACGACTTTGTTCAACAAACCTGCATCCTTGAGCTTCTCCGCTGCGTCATGCGCACAGCCCGCCAACCGGTACAGGTTCAAATTTTTCGCATCAGGCAAAAGATCCGCCTGCGCCATGTCGTATCGTTGGTTCCGTCCCAAAGAGACGAAGAATTCCGCGCCGTTCCCCTCGATGATGTCCGCGACCGAAGCAACAGGATAGGTTCCATGCCGCGCGCGAGGCTTCATCCAGCGGGGTTCATCGATGATCGAACTGTCCAACGAAATCTGCGGAACAAAGGCCGCGACCCGTTTGATCGGTACAAAATGCGCAAGGGCCATCGCCCCGTATCCGCCCATGCTGTTGCCGATGGAATATGTCTCTGTGATTTCCTCAAGCTCGGAAATCTGTTTCACATAGTCCACAATCCGGTTCATCGTGTCCGGCTTTGAATACCAACTCCATTTTTTGTCACTCACAAAGAGGACGTTGTTTTTCCCGCCCTGTGAGGCGGCGCCTAGAAATTCATCCCTTGGCTGTCCGTCTTTCATGCTCTGAAGGCTGGTGAATGACACAACCATGCGAGAGCCCGTGCCGGGCAGCCAACGCAGCCGTATAAAGTTGTCTTCGACAAGCTCTTCTACGGCGGCGCGGGATGACATGATTATTCTGCTGCGACGGTTGCCGATGCATCGATGTAGGACATGATGCTGTCTGCGGCTTCGCGGCCATCGCGGATCGCCCAAACGACCAAGGACGCGCCACGAACGATATCGCCCACGGCGTAAACACCGTCCATTGATGTCTCGTGCGTGTTGAACGCAGCTTTGATCGTGCCCCAACGGGTCACTTCAAGCGCAGGTTCATTCCACAATGTCGGAAGATCCTCGGCCTCAAAGCCAAGTGCCTTGATCACAAGATCCGCATCTTCGACGTAATCGGAACCCTCGATAACCTCGGGGGAACGACGGCCAGATGCGTCAGGCGCGCCAAGACGCATTTTCTGAACCATCACGCCTTCGACCATTTCACCACCGGTGAAGCCTTTTGGCGCAGCCAGCCAAACGAAATCCACGCCTTCTTCTTCGGCGTTTTGCGTTTCGCGCTGGGAACCCGGCATGTTTGCCTTGTCACGACGATAGAGACATTTCACGGACTCGGCACCCTGACGGATCGCTGTGCGCACACAGTCCATCGCGGTATCACCACCACCGATCACGACGACTTTTTTGCCGGCCGCATTCAGTTCGCCGTTTTCGTATTCTTCAACGGTGTCGCCAAAGTTCACGCGGTTTGACGCAGTAAGATAATCAATCGCACGAACGATGCCGCCCGCACCGGCACCAGGGCCAGACAGGTCGCGTGTTTTGTAAACACCGGTCGCGATCAAAACAGCGGTGTGTTTCGCGCGGATGTCTTGGAATGTGATGTCTTCGCCGACATTACAGTTCAGAACGAATTCAACGCCGCCATCTTCCAGCTGCTGAACGCGCTGCATCACTGTGTCTTTTTCAAGCTTAAAACCAGGGATACCATAGGTCAAAAGACCGCCGGCACGATCGTACCGGTCATATACAGTCACCTGAACACCCTGACGACGCAGGTTATCCGCAGCGGCCAAACCACCTGGGCCGGCACCGATAATGCCAACGCTCTCGGCGCGCTCGACGGTCGGCTTCACGCCTTTGACCCAGCCCTCTTTCCATGCAGTGTCGGTGATGTATTTCTCAACCGCACCGATGGTCACAGTGCCGTGGCCGGATTGTTCAATCACACAGTTGCCTTCGCACAGGCGGTCCTGCGGGCAAATGCGACCACAGATTTCTGGGAAGGTGTTCGTCGCCTGAGACACTTCATATGCCTCTTGCAAACGACCCTCGGCCGTTAGGCGCAACCAGTCTGGGATGTTGTTGTGAAGCGGGCAGTGCGCCTGACAGTATGGAACGCCACACTGCGAACAGCGGCTCGCTTGCTCGTCGGCTTTTGGGGCAGAAAACCGTGCATAAATCTCGTCAAAATCTTCTTTCCGAAGATCTGGTGTACGCTTTTCGGGCATTGCGCGCTCAACGTTCACAAACTTTAGCATTGGTTGTTTTGCCATCACTGGACCTCATACAGAATCTCGCTAGAATATGGTCATAGCTTTCTTTGCCGCAGAAGAAAAGTCACAACTGCTGACGTATTATCCTTTTTTTTGACCGGTATCGCGTTTTTATCATGAGAAACTCATAAATAAAGGTCACAATTGCATACCTAAAATCGAGCTTCCCTTTTCTGGGCCGTTCACTACTGTGCCCTCAAATCGACCAGACGGAATAGAAAACATGTCCCTGCTTCATCTCCTCATCGTTGCAATTATCCAAGGGATCACTGAATTCCTTCCTGTATCGTCATCTGGTCACCTGATCCTACTCCCACAGTTAACGGGGATGTCTGACCAAGGCCAAGCCATCGATGTCGCGGTCCACATCGGCACACTCGGTGCTGTCATTCTGTACTTTCGATCCGATGTATACCTAGCCGCACGCGGCACCCCGAGCATGTTACGCGGCAATCTTGACGTCCCGGGTGCACGGTTGGCATTTCTCCTCTTGATAGCGACAATTCCCGTTATTCTCTTGGGTCTTGCGCTCAAGCTTACGGGATTGGACGACGCACTTAGATCAATAAAGGTCATCGGGTGGACAATGCTGGTATTCGGTATTGTCCTCTATGTCGTCGATCAACGCGGCGCGACCACAAAACAGGATACAGACTGGAACACAAAAGACGCGATCATCATGGGTCTTTGGCAAGCGATTGCCCTTATCCCAGGCACGTCAAGGTCAGGTGCGACGATATCGGGCGCGCGGGCCCTTGGGTATTCTCGTGAACATGGCGCGAAGCTCGCAATGCTTATGTCGATCCCGACCATCTTGGCGTCCGGCGGGCTTCTCGGCGCCGAGGTCATCCTTAACGGCGAAACGTCGATCCTTAAAGATGCCGCCATAGGCGCGATCTTCGCATTCTTCTCGGCACTATTGGCGCTTACGCTTATGATGCGCCTGCTCCGCTCGGTAAGTTTCACACCTTACGTGATCTACCGGATTGTTCTCGGAGCAGGGCTTTTGTTTATTGCCTACAGTTAGGTTTTTAAGTTCTCAGCAGACTCTTTAATAGCGTCATACTGACCGGACGGACGAAAACGCCAAAGGTAGTCTGGAATGATTGCCCCCATCGCGGTTGGGGTGATCCCAAGCTCTTTAAACGATAGCGCCTCATCGGATACGGTATTGTCCACTTGAAGCGAACGCACTTGGTCACGCGTAAGAATGGAGTTGTGGAACAGGCCGAGAGATAACTTTTGCAAGAGATCAAACCCCATACCCATCAGTGCCGCTACGCCATTTGGAAGAGAAATCACGACACGCTTTTTTCGTATCACCGTCAATATCTCATCTACAATAGAACGCATAGAACGAACTTCCGGACCACCTAGCTCATAAATACCCGTCGGCACGGCACCAGTAATGGCCTTTTCTGCGGCCGCAGCAACGTCGTCAACGAAGACGGGTTGAAAATTAGTGCTTGCCGCCACCAATGGAAAAAACGGACCAAAATTCGCCATGCTGGCAAACTTGTTTAGGAACGCATCCTCGGTCCCGAATACAGCAGACGGGCGCAGAATAGTTGCGTCTGGGAAACGAGTCAGAACCTCAGCTTCTCCGCTCCCCTTCGTGCGAGAATAATCGCTGCCCCCGTCAACGTCAGCACCAATCGCTGACATGTGAACCAAACGTTCAATACCGTTTTTCGCGGCCAATCGGGCAATGCGCTCGGCGCCCTCGACTTGCACTCCGACAAATTTATTAAATTTCGTTTCAGCAAGAATTCCAACACAGTTTACAACTGCGTCTGCCCCCTGAAGGGCGGCCTCGACACTTGAATCATCTCGGATGTTGCACAAGATTGGCTCAACTTGGCCAACGACGCCGTATGGCTTGACGTGCATCGCCTCATTGGGACGACGAACCGCAACACGCACACGCCAACCCGCCTTGGCCATGCGACGAGCTATGTATCGCCCTATGAATCCTGATCCACCATATATTGTGACGAGCTTAGACATAAACAGCCTCCAAAACGATTGCGGTCCCATCATTACAGTCCAAACCGGAGTCGAACAAGCTCCGATGAGCCAATCAGCGACAATAGAACAAATAGCTGAAGCGATATTACCCGCCAACGCCTGACGCCCCATGCCCCGATAAATCAGTGCACGATAAAGTCGGCATGCAGTGCTCCCGCGGCCTTGATGGATTTTAAAATATCGATCATGTCCCGCGGGGCAACTCCCAGAGCGTTCAAACCAGCCACCACCTCAGAGAGCGAGGTGCCCTCACGAACCTCGGCGAGCCCCGTTCCCGGCTCTGCATCGATGCCAGCCAACGTTCGTGGCACCACAACCGCTTCCCCAGAAGAGAACGGATTGGGTTGCACCACAAGTGGCGCCTCTTGCACCTTAAGCGTAAGATTTCCTTGAGCCACAGCAACACTAGAGATGCGAACATCCTCCCCCATGACAATCGTTCCCGAGCGCTGATCAACAACCACACGTGCTCGGGTCTGCGGATCGACCAAAATGTTTTCAATTTTACCCAACGCATGCGCCGGAGAGGGAAGGCGGGTGCTTTCTATATCGACTTCAACGGTGCCTGAATCAAGCATGAGCGCAACGCGACGGCCAAACGATCGGTTGATTGCGCTCTCAATTCTCGACGCGGTCGTAAAATCCGGCGAACGCAGTGCGAGCCGAATCTCGGTGAGTGAGCCAAAATCAAATGCAATTTCTCTTTCGATCCTCGCCCCTGCGGGAATTCCACCTGCCGTAGGAACCCCACGCACGACACTGGCACCATCTCCCTCTGCCGACGCCCCTCCTGCAATGATTGCACCCTGCGCCACGGCATAGATTTCACCGTCAGCGGCCGTTAGGGGCGTCATCACCAACGTTCCACCGAGCAAGCTCGTCGTATCCCCAATTGCGGAAACCGTAACATCAATCTTTGACCCTGTGCGGGCAAATGGCGGAAGCGTGGCCGTCACGATAACCGCGGATACATTTTTGGGACTGAACTGTTCGCCAGTAATATTCACGCCGAGCCGTTCAAGGATATTGGACATAATCTCTTCGGTGAACGGCGCATTTCGGATCCCATCTCCGGTCCCGTTCAGACCGACTACGAGCCCATAGCCAACAAGATCGTTCTCACGCACTCCGTCGAATTCGACCAGGTCTTTTATCCGTATCGATGATGACACCACCGGAGTCGCAAAGATCAAAATTAGACCAATAAATATGGAGAAAAATCTCATCACAGATAGCCCGCCAACGACATCTGAGATAGACGCGAAGTTAAGGTGTAGAGTAGTTGCAACTGCGTCTCAGCTGCCTGCAGTTC
Source organism: uncultured Halocynthiibacter sp. (assembly GCA_947503035.1). GTDB lineage: Bacteria > Pseudomonadota > Alphaproteobacteria > Rhodobacterales > Rhodobacteraceae > CANNCD01. The sequence goes on along the minus strand of CANNCD010000002.1, from coordinate 199,127 downwards.
TGTTGCTGCACGATACTCGTCCACTCCTAAAATTTCATTCTTCCAAATCTCTACTGAAGAAGTCTCGTACTCGTTTTGAACATGAGCCTCTTCAATCGATGCCTCCACACTGCCGACACTCGCACGAAGCAATGTAAGTGATCCATCCGCATCCGCTAGCCCCGTGCCAGTTGACATCGCGAGCAACGCCAATTCATCATCAGCCAACTGCAAGCTGTCAGCTTCGAGCAGTGCCGCAGTCGCTAGATGAATTAATGCGTCTTGGATACCGTCGTCTGATCCGGTAATTTCAAACGAAACCTCCATGTCATCACTTAGCTGCAAGGGCGCCAGCGTATCGCTTGAACCAACATACGAGGACGCGCCAAACCAAGCTTCGACGGCCGAGCGAACACCAGTAGCCGTGGTCTGTCCGGCAACCAACGTCCGTAGCTGGTCAAGCATCTCAGACGCCGAGACCAAGGGAGCCGTATCCGTTGCGTTCCCTGAAAACACCTTTCGCCCTCCGACATCAATATTAAGCGCGTTGACTGCGCTCGAGAGCCTGTCAGCAGCCCCAAGCACGGCTGCATCAATCTGAAGCGAATTTGTTGTTGCAGCCGCCCCCATCAAACCTGTTCCCATCTCGATTAAAGAGGACTGTACAGTTTCCAACGCTAGCTGAGCGGTGGCGGAAAAGAGCTCTGCATGGGTGATAGAATTTTGGTATGCAGCCAAGCGAGCTTCGTCCGCCGAAAGTGAGCTTAGCAAACCAAAGTCACCGGATACCGCGCGACCTGTGTCACTTGATATACCGGATGTCAGCTCCTCAACTAGTCGGCTGATTTCGGCCTTGGTTGTTGTGGCGCCTTTACTAAGTTGAATTGAACTTGCGAGGTCGCCGATGGATCGAAATTCCATTATTATAACTCCAATAATTGTCCAATAAGTTCATCAATGGTTTGCATAACCTTTGCATTTGCCGTGAAGGCCTGCTCAATCAACAAAAGCTTCTGAAGTTCCTGATCCGTATCGACTCCGTTCTCCAGCTCCTGGGCTTGCAGACCTTCCTGAAGCGCAACAGAAAAGCTCAGATTAACTTCGCTACTTTGCCGCATCGATGAGGCCTGTGATAGAACGTCCGAAATTAGATCAAGTGACGCTCCGGTGGTTCCCGAGAAGCTTCCCGAAGTCACAACGCTTGCGTCCGTTAGGGCAGATATTAGACTATTGAGATGAGATGCATCCCCAACGCTGCCAGAAACCGCGGTACCGATGCCGTCTCTGACCTTCCAAAGATCGCCACCTTCTGACGGAACAACAGTGTCCGTCAAAGAGATTCGACCCGCGAGACCGACTTCGTCTGCTGGGTCAAAATCGCCCCCGCCATCGGTTAGAAGCCCGCCAGTTGTCGTGGCGTCCGCCCCCGCAAACCGCTCGATCAAGTTTCGTGCGATTGCGTCAATGTCAGCCTGAGCATCAACGGCGAGTTCATCTCTCACTTGGAAAGCCGCCGAAAGACTCCCCCCATCCACGACCGCCGAGTTAGACGAAAAGTCCACTTCTCGTCCATCAAATACGATTCCCGATAGGGACCCCGCCTCTATCGACATCTCTGGGACGATCGTTGCAGTGCTAGTAAATTCTATCTCGGCAACAGTACCATCAATGAGCTTCACTCCGCCAGGGGTATAGAGCGCAACTTGCCCGTGGCTTCGCTCGTGAAGCTGAACAGGAATAATCGAAGAAATATCATCAATGAGCGCCTGCCTTTTGTCGGCGAGCGCATTTGTGTCCTCGCCACTTGACGTCAGTTTTACAAACAACTCATTCATCTCATCCAGTTGCGCAAGTCGATCAGTTAGGGTCTCCACTTGGGACGCGATGTCACCATCCGACTGCTGTCGCATCTCTTGGATTTCACTTGTTGTATTATTCAGCTTAGACGCCAAGTCATTGAGGCTATCGACAACTTCCAGCAGGCGAACCTCTGATTCAGGCGCGCTCGCTGCAGAGATCAGAGACGTTTCCACATTGCTCACTGCGGAACTAAGTGAGCCCGCCTCTCCGGGCTCACCGATCAAGTTTTCTAGAGAAGAGTAGAAACCGTTCAGGACTTGTACTTCGCCGGCATCTGCATCGGCAAGGCGGCGATCTTGCAGAAGCTGAGCATCCACGACGCGAGTTACACCATCAACGGCTACGCCCGCCCCCACTTGTCCCACGACACGTGACGACACCTCGATTTCACGTGGTGCGTAGCCTTCGGTCGTCGCGTTCGCAACGTTCGAGGACACGACGCTTGCCGCGCGCGACGCTACATTGAGCCCCGAAAGAGCATTGTTTAGTGAGCTCGAGAGTGACATTTCTATCTCCTTAAATGCGGCTTACCTAGCGCTTAATATTTGTCGTTTCCTGAAGCATCTCATCCACAGTTTGGATAATCTTGGCATTCGAGGAGTATGCGCGCTGGGTCTGAATGAGAGCGGTCAACTCGGAGGCAACATCTGTTGCGGAACCTTCCAGCGCATACCCAGCGATATTCGCAGTCGGACCATCACCAGCATCCCAAAGGAAGAACGACCCTGAGTCTTGTGAAACTTGGTAGGTCTGATTGTTCAGCGACGTCAGACCGTTGAGATTTGGTACATCCACCAAAGGCACCTGATAGATGGTGCGGGTGAAACCAGTATCATATGTCGCCGTGACATAGCCGCCTTCGTCGATTTCGACCGAGGTCAAGTTGCCAACTGGGGAACCATCGCTGGTAATCGAGGTCGGAGAAAAGCTATCGGACAGTTGAGTAAGGCCATTTTGGTCACCGAGTCGGCCAACAACAACCGTGATCGGCCCACCGGCAACGGTAAGGCTGAGCTCACCTGTCGCGGCGTCGTATGACGTGCCGCCAGATAGATCTGTCACGTTCGATAGCGTACCGCCATCAGCGCGAGAATCGTCAAATTCGAGCTCATAACTTCCGATGAGCGCGCCGCCTTGGGCCGAGTCTGCAATAGACATAGTCCAAGTATTGGTGTCGGGATCACCCGCGAGGGCCGGCAGGGTTGGCGTAAACGTGATTTCAAGCGTCTCGGACGTACCCAGATTGCCGAAATACTCAATGGAAAGCGGCAATGCATCCCCAGTCGCCCCGTCGCTGGTCGCGGTAGCAGGCAAGTTCACCCCAAGATTAACAGTAGTGGTTGGATCACCTGCCGTTTGATTGACGTTAACAACAACGGGCTCAAGACCAGTCGCCGTGTCGCGGGGCAATGTGGGGATGGAGCCATCCGAGTCAGCCGGCCATCCAAGAAGGACAAGGCCCGACGAGGTACGCAGAACGCCATCTTCGTCTGTGTCGAACGACCCAGTCGTCGTCATCATCAACGGATCTGAACCGCCCGTTTCACCAAGAGCAGCAGCCGTTGTAACAGGCAGCATCCCGCGGCCGGTTACGGCGATATCCAGCGCATTTCCTGTGCTTTCAATGGGCCCACGCTCGTCAATAATTCGCGTGGCGGTCGCCGTTACCCCCCCTGCGGTGTATGAACCACTATTTGCACTCCCATCGATGACGAAGGACTGAAAATCCACAGAGGCACGCTTGTACCCAGAGGTGCTTGAGTTTTGGATATTGTCTGCGATGGTTGCCAATCGAGTGGCGTTTGCCGAGAGGCCTGCCACGCCGGCGCTGAGGGAGGAAGAAATAGACATTATGAGCCTTTCTGCTACACGACTAAAAATCTTCCTTTGTTTTAGCTATCCCCTCTTAACAGGCCCCTAACATTTAAAATCGTCCTCAATTTCGATCTAAATCCGATCGGAGTAGGACCACTTCAAGGCGACTGTTTCGCGCCTCCATAGGGTTCTCGGTCACGGGTTTTCGATCAGAGTGCCCCGATACGCGCGCCATTCTATCCGGACTAATCCCTTGATTTTCCAAACTTAACCGCATCGCGCCTGCGCGCTCAGACGAAAGGTCCCAATTGATGTTCTTGGTCAGGACCACCGGTTGCGCCTGAACATGCCCGTTGATGGCAATCCCATTGGCCACAATCGATACGGCCTCGGCCACAATTGAAGAAATTTCATGTAAAATCGGTTCGGGCGTGGCCGTGCCTGCGACAAACAGAGGGCGATTCTCAAGATCAAACACCTCGATAACAAGCCCCTCATCCGTTAGGCGCGTGATAATATGCTGAAGCGCCTGGTCACCGAATTCGCTTTCGCCGCCGCGTCCAAGGAGCAGCTCATCTACTCGTTTGATCGTATCTTCGTTTAACGCCGAACTGTTGTCTTCTGTTCCTTCGGCCGCCTCTGCGTCGTGGAACTCTGGCTCGACCTTGGTATTGTTCTCACCATTTTCGGCAAGCCGCTCTTCGGCGAACATATCGTCACCGCCAAACGCACCGTCGCCACCGCCGGAAATTCGGTTCACAGGAATCGTCGGAGAAAAGTAATCCGCAAGACCCTTGCGTTGCTGTTCCGTGGTTGCATTCAACAACCACATCAACAGAAAGAACGCCATCATCGCCGTAACAAAGTCGGCATAGGCCACTTTCCACGCACCGCCATGGTGCCCATCGCCGCCGGACACCTTCTTTTTCTTAATTATTATCGGAGCTAGTTCCCCAGACATTTCACCACCTCATATTTCACCCAAGACCATGAGTATCAAAGAGGGATGAACACCGGTTTAACCTTTCAAATGTGAACTATTTTGCGCGATAGCAGTACCCGCTGCCCAGCCGGACGACCACGCCCATTGAAAGTTGTATCCGCCCAACCAGCCCGTCACATCGACGACTTCGCCGATAAAATAGAGCCCTGGTGTATGCTTCGATTCCATTGTCTTGCTGCTTAGACCATCGGTATCCACGCCGCCCAGCGTCACCTCGGCGGTGCGATACCCCTCGGTGCCGGTCGGAACCAAGGTCCAGTGGGTCACCGCCTGCGCCAGTTCGTTCAGGCGCTTATCGGACAGGTCGGCGATATTCCCCGCAAGCCCCGCCGCATCACAGAAATACGTCGCAAGCGCCTTGGGGATGATATCCGCCATAACGTTATGAATGGCGCGCCGCCCGTTTTCCTGACGCTTGGCGCGCAACGTATCAAGAATGTCGGATTGACTGCCAAAGCCAACAATGATCGGGGTGCTTTCGCGCCAATATGAACTGATCTGCAGGATCGCAGGCCCAGACAAGCCCCGATGGGTAAACAATACGGCCTCATCAAATGTGGTATCCGCAGTCGCGACTTGCGCGTCCGAGGCGATTCCCGCCATGCTCGAAAACTGAGCCTTAAGATCGTCGCCAAAGGTAAGAGGCACCAATCCTGGCTTGGTTTCGATGATGGAATGACCAAATTGTTCTGCGATCTTATAGCCAATTCCAGTAGCACCCATCTTGGGAATGGATTTACCGCCCGTCGCCACCACAAGATTGGGGGCGTGCATGGCGCCCTTGGATGTCGACACAGTGTACAGATCATCGTCATGGGTTATGCCAAGGATATCGGTCTTAAGGTGCAAATCAACGCCGGCATCCGCCATCTCGTCGAGCAACATCTTGATAATGTCCTTTGCGCTGTTATCGCAGAATTGCTGCCCAAGGGTCTTTTCGTGATACGGGATACCGTGTTTGACAACCAAATCCAAAAAGTCCCATTGCGTGTAACGCTTTAACGCAGATTTACAGAAATGCGGATTGCGCGATATGAAATTTTGGGGCCCAGCATAAATGTTGGTAAAGTTACACCGCCCGCCGCCAGAAATGCGGATTTTATCGCCCGCAGATTTGGCATGATCGAGCACAGCAACGCGCCCGCCCGCATGAATTGCACACATCATGCCCGCAGCACCTGCCCCAAGGACAATCGTATCAAACTGAGATTGATTTTTCATGATGTTGTTTGCGATTTTTTCCCACTACATTCAACTGATCAAACGCTTAATGTTCAATCGCACGCACACAAACTAAGCGGGATATCGCCCTATTTCTGCACCTGCAGGAGTTGATCGAAGCATTTTCGCGGTTATAAGGGATGATATTTAACAGATATTAAACTGTTACGTGTTCGTAAAGTAGTGACTGATTGACGGAATAGAGTGATGACTTACATAGCAACTTCTCCCGAGACGCGCCGAACGCGCGGCAGCAAGCGAATGTTCGATATCGTTTTCGCGCTGATCCTGCTGGTGATTGCACTTCCGCTTTTGGCGGTCCTATATGTGATTGTTGTCCTAAAACAGGGTCGCCCGTTTATCTATTCCGACAAACGTATGAAAACCTTGAACCGAGAATTCAATCTGTACAAAATTCGCACGATGTCGACGGTCCCCGAAAGCGAAAATGCGGGCGTATCTGGCGGGGACAAGGCCGACCGTATTTCGCCTCTTGGGCACGTCCTTCGTCGAAGCCGCCTCGACGAACTTCCGCAACTGTTCAACGTTCTTATGGGCGATATGAGTTTTGTCGGTCCGCGTCCACCGGCCCCAGAATACGTCAAACGCTTCCCCAACATCTATGCGACTGTTCTGCAAAACAAACCTGGCATCACTGGGCTCGCTTCTGTGATGTTCCACTCGCACGAAGAGATGATTTTGCGAGAATCTTCCAGCGCGATGGAGACCGACCAGATTTATGTGCGGCGATCAATTCCGCGCAAGGCATCGCTCGATATGTTGTATCAGAACAATCAATCGGTCCCTCTGGACATTTATATTCTTTACCTCACAGCATCCAAACTCCTGCCACTTCCCGGAAAACGTGTTCGGCGACTTCAGCAGAAATCGAAACGCGCGTAGGTCCGCGATGCAGTATGGACACTGCCGCACCCAGTGATACTATCGACTTACTCTCTCTGAGGTTGAACTATGAAAATCGTTATCACTGGTGCACTTGGCCTGATCGGCCAAAACCTTGCACACATTATCCGCAAGAGCGAAGTAGAGGCGAAACTCACCTCCATCGACTGGCTGTCCAATCCACCCCAAAGTGAGACTGAGATTTTCGATGAACACATCTCGGCCTGTTTTGCGTCCCCAGTCGCACTCGAAGCGTATCTTGATGCTGATGTGATCATTCATCTCGCAGCAAGCGTTTCCGTCCAAGAATCCGTGGATCAGCCGCTCGAGACATTCCACAACAACGCGACCAAAGTCCTTACGCTAATGGAATTTTTACGCGGCAACGATCTTTCACCACGGATAATATTTGCCTCTACGGGTGGCGCGATTGTTGGCGATTTCGATGGACCAATCGACGAAACCACCCCCGCACACCCGAAATCTCCGTATGGCGCCTCTAAACTTGCCGCCGAGGCCATTTTGGATTCCTTTTCTCGATCTTACGGCTTTTCCTGTGCATCGCTCAGGTTTTCCAACGTATATGGGCCGCGCGGTCCGCGCGCGAAAAATGTCATCAGCTTGTTTTGTGAATCCGCTCTAGGCACAGGGACGCTGCGAATTACAGGTGACGGGGAACAGACGCGCGATTTTATTTTTTCAGAAGATATCTGCGAGGCGATTTTGGCGTTCATCACCTCTGATCACTCAGGCGTGTTTCAGCTTGGCACTGAAATCGCGACGTCAATCAACGAATTGGCAGAGATCTATCGAGGGGCCTTTCCGGGCGCGCCTCTAACTGTTTCTCACGTTGATGGCCTGCCGGCAGAGGTTCGCCATAACGTATCGAATACCCAAAAGATCCGCGATGTCATGGGGTTCCTCCCCCAAACCTCCGTTGAGGAAGGGGTGCTCGCAACGCTCGAATGGTATCGTAGTAATTATGACTCGCTTGCCGCCTATCCTGCCCAGAAGTAAAGAAATAAGTTGTTTACGTGCGCTTGATGCGCCAAAACATTAACAACTTGTATACTGACTGGACTCTTGGGGTCGATATGAACACACGCGCGCTGTCTTTGATCTTCATTCTTCTGTCGGCATGTTCGCTGCCGCGCGGGTCGGCACTTCAATCTGAAATTCTGGCAAACTCGGGCACTGAACCAGCAGAATTTAGCGTCCACTCTGTGACCCGTGAACAGCTGCCGATCTATGCCAACTGGCCGAGCGACAAGACGTCCTCTTATGACTGGCCATCTCACCGGCATCAAAACGCAGTCGTCACCATCGCGCCCTATGATGTTCTTTCGGTCCAGATTTGGGACAACAGCGATGTCTCTCTTTTGACCTCCCCAGCCACAAAAAACACACGGCTCGATAACGTTACCGTTGGCGCAGATGGAAAAATATTCATCCCCTACGTGGGCCACATTTCGGTTGCGAACAAGTCCATCGAACACGCCAGAAGCCACATCCAAACTGAAATTGAACGCGTCATTCCCTCGGCGCAGGTTATTGTCGAATCTACCGGCGGCACCAGAAGTGCTGTGGATGTCACCGGCGCCGTTGCCAATCCCGGTTCTCATAAAATCACCGACCCGCACTTTTCGGTCCTGAACGCCCTAAGCGCGTCAGGCGGCGTGACCAACACGGATAGCAACCCTCAGGTTCGTCTGGTGCGCGGCGGGAAAACACACCAAACTGCGCTTGAAAATATCCATGAAACACCGTCGATGAATACGATCCTTCGTGGCGGCGACACAATCATCATCAAAGACGACGACCGGTTTTTCCGTGCCCTTGGCGCGTCTCAGACCGAAACGATCGTTCCCTTTAACAAGGAAACGATCACCGCGCTTGATGCGATGTCGATGATCGGAGGACTGCAAGACAGCCGCGCCAACCCTCAGGGAATTTTGGTGCTTCGTGAATATGACGCGAACCAAGTCCGCGATGGTATCGCAGGCCCGAAACACGAACGCACGGTGTTCTCCATCGACTTGACCAACGCCGATGGCCTGTTCAGCGCAGGCGCGTTTGAGATCAAGTCAGAAGATACAGTTGTTGTAACCGAGTCCCCCCTCACCGCGCTCCAGACCATTCTAGGGGCGGTTGGGGTTGTTCAGAACATCGCGAACTAGACATGCTATGCGGTTTCGACCGCATACATTTATTAATAAGGATACGCCGTGACCCACTCCGCGCGCAGCATCATGACCCGCTCTATCGGCCTTGCGACCCTTCTTTCAAGTACGCTCTTGGGGACGGCAACGTCGGCAAACGACACCTCACTGTCGACGTCGACTTATGGCTTGCCAGGCTTGGTGGATTTGCCAACCGCGCGGTCTTTGCCCGATGCGACCATCGTTGGCACCTATGCCCGTTTTGATACGTTCAATCGCTCGACGCTCAGCTTTCAGATTTCGGATCGCCTCACAGGGAGCTTTCGCTATTCGCGTCTTGAGGGTCTGGAATCAGACGGCACCGACTATTTCGACCGTTCGTTCGACGTCCACTATCGGTTCGCAGACGAAGGTAAATACCGCCCGTCCATGGCGATTGGTCTGCGTGATATCATCGGCACCGGCGTGTATTCGTCCGAATATATCGTTGCCACCAAATCTGTTACGCCGACCATCGAGGCAACATTTGGCCTTGGTTGGGGGCGACTTGGCGGAACGTATCGCGACTTTGACTTCGGGAACGGCGGGAACGTCAACTTCGAAAACCTTTTCAGCGGAAACATCGCGCCCTTTGGTGGTGTGAGCTGGAAAGCCACGGACAAGCTGACGGCGAAGATTGAGTATTCGCCAGATGAATATGAAAGCGCGCTGAACGGTACGGTTTTGGATACGCAAACGCCCATCAACATCGGTATCGACTATGCCTATCGCAAGGGTCAATCGGTATCCGCCTATTATCTTCACGGCGATAAGGTTGGGCTTAAGTTCTCGTTTGACCTTAATATCAATGAGCCCGCGACGACATCTGGTCTCGATCCGGCGCCCCTTTCGATCAGACCGCGCCCAAGCCGCACAAGCAGCCCGCAGACCTATTCCACGGATTGGTTCGTGACAGACACCACCGCCCATGAGGACGTTCAGGCGCAAATCACTGCTGAACTGGCCAAAGAGGGTATTGAGGTCCACGCGATGTCGATGGCTCCGACGCGCGTAGAGCTTCGGATCAGCAACACCAAATACGGTGCGCACCCTCAGGCCATTGGCCGGACTGCACGTATGATGTCGCGCCTTATGCCCGCCTCTGTTGAGGTGTTTGACATTACCCTAACCGCCCACGGTGTGCCGTCATCGACGACGACCGTGAAACGTTCCGATCTTGAGGCGCTCGAATTCGCGCCGTCATTCGTGATCCAAGATCGCGCTCAGATCGGCGAAACCGTGAATACGCGCCAGTCTGCGCTTCGTCCTAGTGACGATCTTTTCCCGCGGCTGACGTGGAATCTTGGGCCATTTGCCCGCGTGAACATCTTTGATCCAGACAGCCCGGTCCGCGCCGATTTCGGTGTCCGCTTAAAGGCATCTTACGAATTTTCGCCCAATCTCGTCCTAAGCGGGTCGGTCCGGCAGAAACTTATTGGCAATCTCAGCAGTAGCACGCGTGATTCAAACTCAACCCTTCCGCATGTCCGTTCGGATGTGAACCTCTATGACGAACAGGGGGCAAGCGCCCTCGAGAGCCTCACTCTGGCGCATTACTCGCGGCTTGGGACGAACCTCTATGGACGGGTCACAGCTGGTTATCTTGAATCTATGTTCGGCGGTGTCTCGGGCGAAGTCCTTTGGAAACCTGTCGACAGTCGCCTCGCTCTTGGCGCGGAACTTAACTATGTCGCGCAGCGCGATTATGACCAACTTCTTGGATTCCAAGACTATGATATTTTGATGGGCCATGTGTCCGGCTATTACCGGTTCGACAACGGCTACCACGCCCAGCTTGATGTTGGACGCTATTTGGCGGGCGACTATGGCGCGACCATTTCCCTGAACCGAGAGTTCAGCAACGGTTGGAAGGTCGGTTTCTATGCAACGGCCACCGATGTATCTGCGGATGATTTTGGCGAGGGCTCCTTTGATAAGGGGATCACGATGACGGTCCCGATCCAATGGGCATCAGGCGGCTCTACGCGCAAGACTTCAAATATCGATCTTCGGTCTTTGGCTCGTGACGGTGGTGCCCGCCTGTCTGTTGACGGCCGCCTCTATGACGAAGTTCGCCAAACCCATACACCGCAACTTGAAGAACGCTGGGGTCGGTTCTGGAGATGATCATGAAAAAACTTACACCGCTCATCTGCATCGCCGCGCTCGGCCTCACGGCCTGTGGCAGTGATCCTGAGGCACAGGCGGGCCTGTCCCAAGTCAAAGCCATCACCAAGGCTGTATTTTCGCGCGGCGAGGTCCAAACCGGCCCAACCCCAGAAGAGGCGTTGATCGCAACGCTCCAGTCCACATCGGGCCCCGTAGCGGCCATCGCCATCGAAGCGCAGGGCGTTGCTCTGCCGTTTGTTGAGGCTGGGCGCAATGGGCCCGTACAGACCTGGATCAACGGGGCACGTCAAACGATATCAATCAAAGGCGGTATGATCGTCGCGACCCGCGGCTATGGTCATGACCTTATGGCGAACGATAGCCCCGAGATCATTTCCCTATTGGCCAAACGTCAAAGCGGCACGCAAAATCGCGAGATGTACTTCAATGACGGGAGCGACACGAACTATCGCAATGTCATTCCCTGTACGGTTACGCCAGCAGGGCGCGAGAACGTTCAGACGCTCAATGGGCTTGTGGGCACAACAAAGATGGTTGAACGCTGTGTCAGTGGCGCGTTCGAGGTCGAGAACACGTTCTGGGTCAATGGATCTGGAAAAACCCTTCAATCACGCCAATGGGTCAGCGGCGGCATCGGCTATGTCATCGTGAACCACGTACGCGGTTAGACAACACATATCCAATAAAAAAGGCCGGCTAAATTGCCGGCCTTTTCGTTCTCTGGAACAGAGAAAATTCTTAGTTGCTTGCAGAAGCAGCAGCAACAACAGCACCAACCAAAAGTAGGCCAAGAACTGGGCCAGAGATGGAAGAAGCAGGTGGAAGAATCACAGGTGCATCAACTTCAGATGTTGGGGCAGCTTCGCCGTATGTACCAGCAGTAGCAGTTGTAGCAGTCGCGAATGCAGCAGCAGCAGCGATCAAAGCAATCTTTTTCATATCGTTATCTCCAAGTAAACTCGTGTGGGCCACGTGACACCACTTACAGTCGCGATACTACACAATCCGCGTTTTGTGAAAAGGTTTTCAACGCAGCGACACAGAAAAGATGCAAAAAAACCGCACTTTTCACACCGCAAACCGAGAAATCCGGATGTTTCGTCGCAATCAAAGCGGATTCTCGCCCAGCCAGAACAAAAAAGGAGCACCGAAACCGGTGCTCCCATTATTCGCGTTTCGACGGTTCCATTAGATTCCCTTGGATATCAAGGGGCCGACGAAGGCGTCACATCGACGGTTTCTGGTTCATCTAAGACTTCGGCCTCGGTCACGGAATCTGTCGTGTCATCGGCCCCAACAATCACCGGAAGCATGGCCGTCCCAGCCGGCATCGCGACACCGCTTGTTTTGGGGGTAACCCACGCAAGGGTATCAAAGGACTGACAGTGACCACAAAGCGGCTGCCATTCATCATGAACCGTATCACAGCTGTTACAGACCCACTGTGGGCCGCGCGATGCGGAAACCGCCTTGGTCAGCCAGCCACGGACAACCGCGTCATCGACACCAGCGCCGCGTTCAACAGCCGCCATAATCGCCAATGCACGCGCAGTCGGGTTCACTTCGGCAAGTTCACCGAGGGATTTACGCGCCTCGGGGAAATCTTCTGCTGCGATAAACAGCTCGGCCATAACCAAGCGCGATTCGGCGTGGTCTGGGTTCGATTTGGTCAGAACACGGAACCGTTTGATGCGTTGTTCTGGTGTTTCATCCGGTGCAATCGCGGCGAACGCCGCCGCAAGATCAGGATGCGGACGGGTCGCCCAGATTTTCTTGATCACATTGGACGCGTTGCGCGGTTTGCCACGGTGGACATATGCCTCGGCCGCAAGGACGGCCGCCGGAATCAGCTGGGGCGACTGACGATTCGCGGCGATGGCGCGATCACGCGCGGCCTCTTCTTCGCCATCGATCAGATGTTCGCGCGCCTCAGTGAGGGCAAGAACCGCATCGCGACGTTTATGCACATCACGCGGCAATGCACCGTATTTGAGTTTCGCACCAAGCGTGCGACGCGCACCGGCCCAGTCTTCGGTTTGGGCCTGAAGGGACAACAACGTGTCCTGTGTTTCAACATGGCGCGGCTTAATCGCGAACGCCTTTTCCGCGAGTTTAAGCGCGGTTACGGTTTCACCTTTGTCGAGCTGTTGCTTCATCAGACCACGCACACCAACAAACCGCGTACGATCACTGCGAACCAAACGTTTATAGACGTCCTCGGCCTTGGCGCGATCCCCGACCATTTCGGCGGCCTGCGCCGTCACAAGATTGGTCAGTTCGGGTTGACGCAGATGTTTTTCGGCCTTGGCGGCCTTGGACATCGCCACGCGACCTTCGCCAGAGGCGAGCGCCATCATACCATCGGCAAGCGCCTGATACCCCTTGCGTTCGTGGTTGCGGTCGAAATACCGCGAGATTGCGGTTTCTTCGCCCAACAGAAAACGAACAAGCGCGATAATGAAGCCCGCAACCTTGAACAGAACCCAAAGCACCGCGATGGAAACAACGGCAAGAACAACGGCTTGGAGCGGACCAAGCGTCAGCTCAAGCCCACCGAACGCGAGGCGAAAGTTAAGAGTGGCGTCGTTCAACAGCCCAGCGCCAAAGGCGAGTGCCGCAACGAGAACAACGAATGTTAGAATTTTTGCAAGAGACCAAATCATATGTCTGTCCTAGCCTTTCTCGCCAAGGGCAATCGCCTGAAGCGCGGAAACCGCGTCAAGCCGAGCCTGTGCAGCGGCAGTCCAAGTCGCGAGCGCCTCTTGGCCAGACGCCGGAAGCCCTTGAATTTCGGTCAAGGCCACATCCAAACGGTCGTCACGCAGCGCGGCTTCGACGCGGGACAAAACCGCATCTGGGTCGGCGCCTTCGCGAGGCGTAAGGGAACGGGCGTTAACCTGCGTTTTCAGGAACGCACCAACACGACCAAGCGCATCACCGGTGGCGTTTTCCTTGCGTGACGCGGCAAGTGCATCGCGTGCTGCATCGGGAAAGGTGGCCTGAAGTTCAGGAAGGGTCGCGAGTCCAGAAATGGATGCGGATTGAAGCGCCTCTGGCACATCAGAGCCGGTCATTTCGGCAAAGGTGGCAAGCGGCTCATCGAAGGCGCCGCCACGTGCGACAGCGGTTTCGACGCGCATCAAAGCAGCACGCGCGAGCGCCGCGTCGGAAACAGCAGATGCGTTTGCCTCAAGCTCGGTCGCTTTGGCCTCGGCTGCGGCAATTTTCGCGGTCGCCTCATCTGCAACGGCAGTGATTCGATCCTGCATCGCGCTGAGCTCGGCCTCATAGGCGGCGACGGCACCAGAAGCATCACCAGATGCAAGCGGGCGTTTTTCGATCTCAAGGATTTTTGCGTTCACAGTCGCAAGGCCTTCGGCCAGTTCGGTCTGAACACCGGCAACGGCATCCTGCGCCGCGGCTATATCGGCAGAATAATCTGGAACCGCAGGCGCGTTATCAATCGCGCCCTGAAGCGCGGCGATCTGATCGGTCAGGTCCTTGAACTGTGTATCAATTGCGGTGTCACGTTCCGAAGCCGGAAGTGAAATCCCAAAAGTCGAAAGCGGAACATATTGCGCCACGCCATACCCAAGACCGGCGGCAATCACGCCCCCCAAGACCATAGGAACAAATCCGCCGCGTTTTACGACAACAGGCGCGGGCGTGACAGCTTCGGCGACCTCCTCGACCTCAGTCTCGACTTCTTCGTCAAGGAGCTCTTCGGTGATGTCTGTGGCCTCTGTTTCAACGACGTCTTCCACGGCCTTAACGGCCGTCTCTGCATCATTAACATCTTCAATAATATCACTTTTCTTATCGGTCACTGCCAACACTCACTTTCCGAATCTTTAATACATTCACGGCTCGCGCCGCAGTTACCCCACCTTAGTATGCCGTCATCGCTTCCTCAAGCGTGGGTCATGCGGCGATATGGCGCTCTAGGGATATAATCACTGATTGCGCCGATATCGACGGTGCGACGTCTATTTCTTTTGCGAAATGCACCTCTGCCGCGATTTCGTCACTCAGGGCGACCACAGCGCAGTTGATTTCACGTGTTTCCAATTGTTTCGATAAAATTGCCGCAGTTCGCGGGGAAAATATGGGGAAAATGACCCGTTCTGCGGCGCAAATCTGCGACAGCGCATCGCCGGAAAGAGCAATCTCGGACTGTTGATACGCGATGACCTCGTCCACGGTTCGCCCGTGCGCGCGCAATGTGGTCGCGATATCGCCTCGACTGTGTTCGCCGCGCACGTGCACCAACGGCGACGTGGCGTCGCTCTTCAACACGAGCTTGATCAGATGCTCTGCGCTTCCACCGGCGATACGTGTCTCGAAACCAGCCTTTTGGGCCGCACGAGCCGTCCGATTGCCGACACAAAACGCAACACGCCCGTCCCCAGACTGACCAAGCGCGGTGACACCGTTCGCGGAGCTAAAGATCACATCGCAGGTCGGGTCAACATTCACCGGAATAGGGTCGATGCGCATCACAGGCGCGACCAGAATATCGACGGAACTCCCAAAGGCGTCGGCCACCATTTCAGCAAACCGGTCGCCTTGCGGCAACGGTCGCGTGATCACAATAAGGGGCGTCTGCATGGGCATCTTGGGCCTGCTAGGATTGTCTACATGTTCTGACGGTGATACCCCCGTGGAAACGATATCGCAACGGGCAGAGCAATGACACAAGATCTCACACTTCTCGGGCTAGAAAGCAGCTGCGACGATACGGCCGCGGCGGTTGTACGGTATTCCGAGGGTCAACCGCCGGAAATCCTGTCCTCTGTCGTGGTTGGGCAAACCGATCTGCATGCCGCGTTTGGCGGTGTGGTTCCGGAAATCGCCGCACGCGCCCATGCCGAAAAGATGGACCTTTGTGTTGAAAAGGCGCTCGCGGAATCGAGCCTAACTCTGCGCGATATGGATGCAATTGCCGTCACCGCAGGGCCTGGTTTGATCGGCGGCGTTCTGTCCGGCGTAATGTGCGCCAAGGGTCTGTCCGCCGGATCGGGCATTCCGCTTGTCGGGGTGAACCATCTGGCCGGGCATGCCCTTACGCCGCGTCTTACTGATCAGGTTCCGTTCCCCTATTTGATGTTGTTGGTGTCCGGTGGGCATTGTCAGTTTCTGATTGTGCATGGTCCTGATGAGTTCACCCGAATTGGCGGCACCATCGATGATGCCCCCGGCGAGGCATTCGACAAAACCGCGCGTCTTCTTGGCCTTCCACAACCCGGTGGGCCAAGTGTCGAGAACGCAGCCAAGACCGGCAACCCAAAAACCCACCACATGCCACGCCCCCTGTTGGATCGCGTGGGCTGTGACATGTCATTTTCGGGTCTAAAAACCGCGATTTTGCGCGCCCGTGACGATGTTGTCTCTGCCAAGGGTGGATTGACCCCGCAGGATCAATCCGATCTTGCCGCCGGCTTTCAGGCCGCCGTCGTCGATGTTTTGGCCGAAAAGACCCGTCGCGCCTTGGACCAATATCTGGCCCTTGAACCACAAACGCCGACCATCGCTGTTGCAGGTGGCGTCGCGGCAAACAGCGCCGTTCGCGACGCCCTCATGTCGGTTGCCGCTGCCCATGACACCGCGTTTTTGGCGCCGCCTCTTGGGCTGTGCACGGACAACGCCGCGATGATTGCTTGGGCGGGGATCGAACGTCTTTTGGCGCAATTGCCCTTTGACGATATGTCTTTGTCTGCGCGACCACGTTGGCCCCTTGATACCACAAGCCCGTCCATGCTTGGATCCGGCAAAAAAGGAGCAAAGGCATGACCATCGCAGTTCTCGGAGCGGGTGCATTTGGCACCGCAATGGCCATCGCGATTGCACGCGGCGGAACCGATGTCGTTCTGTGGGGGCGCAACCCAGACGAAGCCGCAGAAATGCAGATCGCACGGCGCAACGTCAAACGTCTTCCTGATGCAAATTTTCCGGACAGTTTGCGTGTAGTAGGGTCGATTTCTGATATTGATTGCGACGTTTTTTTGCTTGCGGTACCGACGCAGACGCTCTCGGATTTTCTTCAAGCGAACCGCGACATTTTGAACGGCAAGACCCTCATTGCATGCTGTAAAGGTGTCGATTTAACATCTGGTCTTGGCCCCACGGGCGTGATCGCGCGCCACTGTCCTGCGTCTATTCCTGCGATTATCACAGGGCCGAGTTTCGCGATTGATATCGCCAAGGGTCTTCCGACTGCGCTTACATTTGCCTGCGCGGACAACGGTGCCGAAACCCTGCAAGAAACCCTATCAACGGATATGTTGCGTCTCTATCTCACCAATGATCTGCGTGGCGCAGAGGTTGGTGGTGCCCTTAAGAACGTGATCGCCATCGCGTCTGGCATCGCCATCGGTGCGGGTCTGGGTGAAAGCGCACGCGCCGCATTGATGACTCGTGGCTATGCCGAGTTGGTGCGATTTTCCGAACATTTGGGCGGTCAGGCCGAGACCCTCTCGGGGCTTTCTGGATTTGGCGATCTGACGCTGACCTGCACCTCTGCGAACAGCCGAAATTATTCGTACGGTCTTCAAATTGGGGCTGGCGATGGCCTGGAAACGGTGAAAACCGTCGAAGGTGCCGCAACCGCGCGTGCCGTTGCCCAGATCGCCGCAGACAACAATATCGACATGCCGATCACTCGCGTTGTCGCCGCGATCCTAACCCAGTCCATCACAGTCCAAGAGGCCATGTCGGCCCTTCTCTCTCGTCCTCTACGAAAGGAATAACCATGCTCGTTTCTCTTATTGCCAAAGACAAAGAAGGCGCGCTTCAGATCCGTCTGGATACCCGCAATGATCACGTTGCCTATCTGAAGGCCTCCAAAGAAGTCCAACAGGCCGGCCCGTTCTTGAACGATGACGGTGCCATGTGTGGGTCGTTGATCATTTTGGATGTCGAGACCATGGAAGACGCACAAAACTGGGCTAAGAACGACCCTTATGCGCATGCTGGTCTGTTCGAATCTGTTGAATTGATCGCGTGGAATCGGGTGATCGGGTAATGGCATATTGGCTTTTTAAATCAGAGCCAAACACATGGGGTTGGGACCAACAGGTCGCCCGTGGTGATGTAGGCGAAGAATGGGACGGTGTCCGCAACTATCAGGCCCGTAACAATATGCGCGCAATGAAGGTCGGGGATCGCGGTTTCTTTTATCACTCGCTCAAGGAGAAATCGATCGTTGGTGTGATCGAAGTCATCCGCGCAGCCCACCCCGATAGCACCACAGATGATCCCCGCTGGGAATGTGTAGATATCAAAGCAGTGAAGCCCGTTGTAACTCCGGTCACGCTTGCCATGTGCAAGGAGCACCCAGACCTCGAAAACATGGCGCTGGTCAAAAGTTCCCGCCTGTCGGTGCAGCCCGTGACCGACGACGAATGGGCGATTGTTTGTGGTCTCGCGGGAATTGACCCCTAGAAAACGCACAAAATACTGGCATACTTCCCAAAGGGAAACCAAGGAGGGACCTATGGAACTTATTTCTGTGATTGTCGCGGGTGTTGCATCCTATGCCTTTGGCGCGATTTGGTACATGGCGCTGGCCAAACCATGGATGGCGGCGGCAGGTATTGAGGTGGGCGAAGACGGTCGTCCCGCCAACTCAAGCGACCCTAAACCGTATATTATCGCCCTTGTCTGTGCGATTGTTGTGGCCGGCATGATGCGTCATATTTTCGGACTTGCGGGCATCAACGGCTTTGGCATGGGCGCGATGGCTGGCTTTGGTCTGGGCGCATTTATCGCCGCGCCGTGGATCGTGACCAATTGTGGGTTTGGGGATCGCCCGATGAAGCTCGCGCTTATTGATGGCGGTTATGCCGCTGGCGGTTGTACCGTCATGGGCATTGTTCTCGGACTGTTTTGAAAAAATGGAGGGCTCCGCCCCCGGAACCCTCCTCTCACCCCACACGCACCCTGACGGCACCACGTGTTGATAAAACTCTGGATCCGGACTTCTGCCCCGATAGGTTTAAGGTACGTCGAGAACCCCGTTCATTGCAAATCCAAAGTATGGACAACCTTAGCTAAATAAGGTGCTTACCGGTGTCTGCGCACGAAAAAGGCGCGGCAATATCACCGCGCCTGATCCAATAGTCGGTCGTAAAATTAGCCGTAGATGGCTTCTTTGCCAAAGTGTTTTGTCAGCATGTAGTACACCACAGCGCGGTATTTGTTGCGCTCGGATTTGCCATAAGTTTCGATCACAGCAGAGATCGCATCATCAAGCTGTGGACCGTCGGATAGGCCAAGTTTCTTGATAAGGAAGTTCTTTTTTACGGTCTCAAGCTCGGACGGATCAGAGCCAGCAACGGTGGATGCGTCCGCGTTATAAATCGCAGGGCCACAACCGATGGTAACCTTTGTCAAAAGATCCATATCTGCGTTGATGCCGCATTTGTTTTTCAAATCGTCCGCGTATTGCGCGATCAGATCATCACGTTTGCCCATGTGTTTTCTCCCACTAATATATGGGGTCGCCCCCGAAAATCATGACCCATCTCGGGCCTTGTCGATACGCTAGCGCCAAATTCCCGCGGCACAAAGGACTATTATCGGGGAATGTTCCCCCTAAACGCAAAAAGGCCACACGCAGTGGTGTGGCCTTTGAAAATCATATGTCGCCGGTACTAGTAGCGATAGTGCTCGGGCTTGAACGGGCCCTCGGGTGTGACGCCAATGTAATCCGCCTGATCTTTGCTCAGCTCGGTCAGTTTCACGCCGATACGATCAAGGTGCAGACGCGCCACTTTTTCATCGAGGTGTTTCGGAAGGATATACACGTCGTTCTTATACGCATCGCCATTCACCCAAAGTTCGATCTGGGCCAAAACTTGGTTGGTAAAGGACGCGGACATCACAAAGGATGGGTGGCCCGTTGCGTTACCAAGGTTCAACAAACGACCTTCGGACAGAAGGATCAGGCGCGAACCGGACGGCATTTCGATCATGTCGACCTGCTCTTTGATGTTGGTCCATTTGTGGTTCTTCAAAGACGCCACTTGGATTTCGTTATCAAAGTGACCGATGTTGCCAACGATCGCCATGTCCTTCATTTCGCGCATGTGTTCGATGCGGATGATGTCTTTATTACCTGTGGTCGTGATGAACACGTCGGCGGATGACACGACGTCCTCAAGAACCACCACCTCAAAGCCGTCCATCGCCGCCTGAAGCGCACAGATAGGATCGACCTCGGTCACCTTGACGCGCGCGCCAGCACCAGCAAGAGACGCAGCAGAGCCTTTGCCCACGTCGCCATACCCACAGACAACGGCAACCTTACCGGCCAGCATGGTGTCGGTCGCGCGGCGGATGCCATCCACGAGGGATTCTTTACAGCCGTATTTGTTGTCGAACTTGGATTTCGTCACCGAGTCGTTCACGTTGATCGCAGGGAACGGAAGCTGGCCGTCACGCTGCAATTCATACAGACGGTGAACGCCGGTTGTGGTTTCTTCGGACACACCAAGGATGGCGTCACGGGTTTTCGTGAACCAACCGGGGGTTTCGGCCATGCGCTTTTTGATCTGCGCAAAGATCGCTTCTTCTTCTTCGGATGTCGGAACTTCGATCAGATCGGTTTCGCCCGCCTCAACACGTGCGCCCAAAAGAACGTACAATGTCGCGTCGCCGCCATCATCCAGAATAAGGTTCGCGCCCTCGGGGAAGGCGAATGATTTGTCGAGGTAATCCCAGTGCTCGGTCAATGTTTGACCTTTGATCGCAAAAACCGGAACGCCAGCCTCGGCAATCGCCGCCGCCGCGTGGTCTTGGGTCGAGAAGATGTTGCAAGACGCCCAGCGCACATCGGCACCCAGCGCAACAAGCGTTTCGATCAGAACGGCGGTCTGGATGGTCATGTGCAACGACCCAACGATACGCGCACCGGCCAGCGGTTTGCTTTCGCCGTATTCTTCGCGAAGCGCCATAAGACCCGGCATTTCGGTTTCGGCAATGTCCAATTCCTTGCGGCCAAAACCTGCAAGGGCGATGTCTTTTACAATATAGTCAGTGGTCATGGGATCACTCTTTCATCCATAGCGTTTAGCGGCCTCGTATCAAGACAGGCCCAGCGGGGCAAGGTTTATGGCACATTGCCCTGCTTTACCGGCGTTTCAGATACCTATATGACACCAAGTAAGCCGCAATATGACAAATCGCCCTGCGAAAGGAATTTACGTGAAACCAAAACGTGCTTGGCAACGTATGCTTTCGGGGCGCCGTCTTGATCTGTTGGACCCCACACCGGTCGACATTGAAATCGAAGACATCGCGCATGGCTTGGCCTTTGTCGCGCGGTGGAACGGACAGACGCACGGGGATTTTGCCTATTCGGTTGCCGAACATTCATTGTTGGTTGAATCGATCTTTACCCAGATGAATCCCAAGGCACCGGTGAAATGGCAACTTGCTGCGCTTTTGCACGATGCGCCGGAATACGTGATTGGGGATATGATTTCGCCGGTAAAGGCCGCGGTTGGTCTAGGGTACGAGGAACTCGACGAACGGCTGGTGACTGCAATCCATGTGCGATTTGGGTTGCCCGCGAAAATTCCAGCGACCGTCAAACGTCAGATCAAAAAGGCCGACACCGTGTCCGCATGGCTTGAGGCGACACAGATCGCCGGCTTTACCGAGTTTGAGGCGAACAAGATTTTCGGGCGCATGGACCCCGATTTGATCAATGGCCTTGAGATACGGTTGCGCCCGCCAGTGGAGGTGCGCAACGATTTTACGGCGCGTCACCACGCATTGATTGCAACCCTTTAACGCGGGCTGCGTTTCGCCAGAATACGTTGAAGCGTGCGGCGGTGCATGTTCAAACGACGCGCGGTTTCTGACACGTTCCGGTCGCACAATTCATAGACCCGTTGAATATGTTCCCAACGCACACGATCCGCGGACATCGGGTTCTCGGGCGGTGGAGGCAATGTTTCCGGCATCGCCAACAAGGCCGCCGTCACATCATTCGCATCCGCAGGTTTGGACAAATAATCGGTTGCGCCGATTTTCACCGCAGCAACCGCCGTCGCAATCGCCCCGTATCCGGTCAGAACCACAATCCGCGCATCAGGACGTTTTTCGCGAAGCGTTTCCACCACATCAAGGCCATTGCCGTCCTCAAGCCGAAGATCAATCACCGCATAGGCCGGTGGGCGCGCCGTCGAAATCGCCTTGCCGCCAGCGACGCTGTCTGCGGTTTCGACCTCAAACCCGCGTTTTTCCATGGCGCGGGCCAGACGACGCAAAAACGGTTCGTCATCATCCACTAGCAAAAGCGATTTGTCTTCGCCTATATCCTGCAATTCACGTTCAGACATTCGGGGTCCCCTTTTATCTCGCGTTTATATCACCCTAGGCCCAGCGCGAACGCGGGTCAAAGATGTTAGGCATTATTTATTACGCAGGCCATCGTCTCTGCGATCATTTCTGATGTGTGTGCACGTCCAAAATGGCTGATGAATCCGATCTCTGGCATCATGAAATACGCCGATGTCGAATGATCCACGAGGTAATATTCATCGTCGCTATCTTGTTTCTGGTAATAGGTTTTATAGGCCTGAGACGCCGCCTTAACCTGTTCGTCGGACCCAGTAAGGCCGATCATACGGGGGTGGAACACCTCAACGTATTCGGCGACGACCTCGGGGGTGTCGCGCGCAGGATCAATGGTGATAAACACGGGCTGAACCTCGATACCTTGGTCATCAAGCATATACACCGCATCCGCATTGCGCGCGGTATCAAGCGGGCAGATGTCGGGGCAGAAGGTATAGCCGAAATAAACGAGCGACGGCTTGTCCATCACATCCGCCTCGGTCACCGTATTACCGTGATGATCAACAAGTTCAAACGGGCCACCAATGACGTTTGCGCCGCCTGCAACAGAGGACACGCGACAATCGGCGAATGGATCACTGGAATAAGAGGTATAGGCAAGACCACCCAAGATAGAAGCGACGGCAATCGATGCGGCCCCAATGTAAAGCTTGTTCATATCGTTTGTCCTTGGCTATTTGTCGCACTTAATCGGGTTATCTGTTGTAAATAACAATGTAACACTATGACGCAATAAGGAGACATCAGAATGGCCGCGAATAACGAAATGGTGATTCCTGCGATTGCGTCGGGGAACTGGGTGCGGCTTCGGACGTTGATCTATCTGCGTTGGCTCGCGATCTGCGGACAACTTGGCGCGATCGCTGTTGCGGGCTTGGTTTACGACCTCAATCTACC
The DNA here is from genome assembly GCA_947503035.1 of uncultured Halocynthiibacter sp. Taxonomy (GTDB): domain Bacteria; phylum Pseudomonadota; class Alphaproteobacteria; order Rhodobacterales; family Rhodobacteraceae; genus CANNCD01. The sequence goes on along the minus strand of CANNCD010000002.1, from coordinate 175,757 downwards.
GCTTGATCTGGTCTTCACCGTGATTGGCGCATCGGTTCTGTTTAATGTTGCCAGCCAAATCGCCTATCCCGAGGCCAAGCGGCTTACGGATGGGCAGGCCACGGGCATGTTGTTGTTCGACATGACCCAGCTTTCGCTGCTGACCTATTTGATGGGTGGGCTGAACAACCCGTTTATCCTTTTGATTATGGCCCCTGTTACAATCGCGGCCTCAATTCTGAGCCTGCGGTCGGCGTTGTTCTTGGGCGCTATGGCGATGGTCTCGGTTTCGATTTTGGCCTGGTACTATATCCCGCTGCGCACGGCAGAAGGGTTTGTGCATCAGATGCCCGATCTGTTCTTGTTCGGGTTTTGGATCGCGATTGTCATCGGGATTGTGTTTCTTGGGCTGTATGCCCGCCGCGTAAGTTCGGAAATTCAGGCCATGACACAGGCGTTGATGGCAACCCAGATGGCCCTTGCCCGCGAGCAGAAGCTCACCGATTTGGGCGGCGTTGTTGCTGCCACTGCGCATGAGCTGGGCACGCCTTTGGCCACGATCAAACTTGTCAGTAGCGAAATGTTGGATGATCTGGACGGTGAGCTTCGCGAAGATGCGCTTTTGATCAACGAACAGGCCGATCGGTGCCGCACCATTTTGCGGTCCATGGGGCGCGCAGGCAAGGACGACATCCACCTTCAATCCGCGCCAATTGAGGCCGTGATCAATGAGGCCGCTGAACCGCACAAAAACCGCGGCAAGGATCTGATCATTGACATCGTTCCGATCTCATCAGGGACAGGTCGTCAACCCGTGGTGCGCCGCCACCCCGAAATCATTCACGGTCTGCGCAATCTGGTGCAAAACGCCGTGGACTTTGCCAAGACAACTGTCTGGGTCGAGGTGTTCTGGGACGAAAGCACCATCAAGATACGGATTGTGGATGATGGCGGCGGCTTTGCGCCAACGGTTTTGGGGCGCATTGGCGATCCGTTTATGCGCGAACGCCTGACCATCATCGAACGCCCCAAACGCCCCGCCTACGAAGGCATGGGTCTGGGGCTTTTCATTGCGAAGACGCTTCTTGAAAGGACGTCGGCCGAGCTTCGATTCTTTAATGCGGATAATTCAGCAGCCGCGATGCAAGACCGCGATCACAGGATAGGTGCCGTCGTAGAGGTGATTTGGAACGCGAAATCGTTGATAGCCGAGGGAGCAACCGACCTTGGCCCCCTTGGAAATAACCAAAATATCGTGCCGTAATCAGGATTAATGGCGAATTAACTTTTTATCTCCAATCTTATTCATATCGTCTTTTGAAGGATTGGAACGTCGTATGATGCCAGTTGATCCGTATATTTTCCTCCTTATCGCTGTGGCGTCATTTGCCGCGGCCTGTGCGGCGCTGTGGGCCTTTGCACTTCGGGATACACCGAAACACATTGCAGCCCGACACCACCTCCGAAGTGCGGAATCCGAAATTGTATTCTTGTTTGACGACGAAGAAATCATCGACGCGTCACCTTCGGCTCAGCGCCTTTTGAAAACCGCTCCACAGGCAAACACGCCCTATCAGACCTTTTTGGCCGCATTGCGCCCACGATTTCCCGACCTTCACGGCGAACTCGCCAATCTGGGCGAAACCGGCCGTTTGACCATGCATCCAAGCGACGCAAGCGATCCTGTTTTCCTCGTCGCCGAGCTTTGGGATGGAATCGCAAAAATCGAGATCTGCCATCCTGCCGAAAACACACATAAACCTGCCATCGATCCAGATCACCTGCGCGCCCTTGAAGACGAGCTTCGGACGCTGCGTGCCACCACCGAGCACGCCCCCTATATGGTGTGGCAACAAACCCGCGATGGATCGATCACGTGGGCCAACCAATCATACCTGAAACACTCTCAGGAAATGCGCCAACTGTCGGACGGCGGCATCAATACTTGCCCCCCCGAGCGTTTGTTCCATTCGATATCCCTTGCGCAAGGCTCACCAGAGGGGCGCGCGCACCGTGCATCGGTTCAATTCCCAGAACGAAAACAAGAGCATTGGTTTGATTGTTATTCCGCCGAGGTTGGCGATCATTCGGTCCACTTCGCGGTTGATGCCGACGCCGTCGTTCGTGCCGAAGCCGCCCTGCGCGACTTTGTTCAAACGCTAACCAAGACATTTGCGCATATCCCGATCGGCCTTGCCATATTCAATCGTGATCGCCAACTGGCCCTCTTCAACCCCGCGCTCACGGACCTCACCAACCTCCCGCCGGATTTTCTTTCTTCTCGGCCAACGTTTTTCAGCTTTCTCGACGGGTTGCGCGAACGCCAAATGGTGCCGGAGCCCAAGGATTACAAATCATGGCGCCAACATATGGTCGCCCTAGAAGCCGCGGCGTCCGACGGAACATATGAGGAAACATGGACCCTTCCGGCTGGGCAAACCTATCGGGTAACAGGGCGCCCACATCCAGATGGGGCCGTGGCGTTTCTCTTCGAAGATATTAGTTCGGAAATTTCACTTACCCGTCACTTCCGCGCCGAATTAGAAGTAAGCCAAGCCCTGCTCGACAGCTTTGATGACGCTATATGTGTGTTCTCGTCAAACGGGCTTTTGACGCTGTCGAATGTCGCATACACACGCCTTTGGGGCATCGATCCTTCTACGACATTTGGGGAAATGACCGTCGCGGATGCTGCGCGCAGTTGGCAAGAGACATTTGCGCCGTCCCCAGTGTGGGACGACATCCGAGCGTTCACCACCACTGTGGGTGAACGCGAAACCCTGACTGCAACGGTCCACGGGCGCAACGGAACGATGTTGCAATGCTCCTGCACCGCGCTCGCAGGGGGAAGCACGCGTGTTAGCTTCTCGGTTAAACCAGTGCCAAAATTGCGTAAACCACCGGCACCAGGAACAGATCAACGCATTCGAATAACGACCGACCTTTAGCGGTTGCGAGCGTCGCGCCATCAGGCCAATATGGCGCGATGAAACATGTCCTGCCGTCCCCAGAAGCCACACAAAAATTGGCCGAACGAATCGCCCCCATTCTTGGCGTCGGCGATGTTATTCTTCTTCAGGGGCATATCGGCGCTGGGAAAACCCATTTTGCGCGTTCGATCATTCAATCGCTGATACCCGATCAGCGCGACGTGCCGTCGCCGACCTTCACACTTGTCCAAACCTATGATGCGCCAGATTTCGAAATTTGGCACTGCGATCTTTACCGTCTTACCTCGCCGGACGAGGCGCTTGAGCTTGGGCTTGATGACGCGTTCGAGGACGCGCTCTGTCTAATTGAATGGCCAGACCGTCTTGCTGAGGAAATCCCAGATGGCGCGCTTGTTCTGACATTTGATGCACCGGATCAAGACAGCCGCACCCTAGTCGCAGAAACGGACAACCCACGTTGGGCCGCGGTAATGGATCTGATCTATGGATAAACGTGCCGAGATGGCCCGAGACTTCGTCGCGCAGAATTGGCCGGGCGCATCCGTTTCATTGCTCGCGGCGGATGCGTCGTCCCGTCGATATTTTCGCGCGACACAAGCCGATGGCGAAACCCGCATTGTGATGGACGCGCCTCCAGAAACCGGCGAAGACACCCGCCCTTTTATCCACGTGGCCAAGGCTTTGCTACACGCTGGCCTGTCCGCGCCGCGCATTTTTTCCCATGATGTCACCCGTGGATTCCTTTTGATCGAAGACTTCGGAGACGCCCTTTTTAGCAAAGCAATCCAATCCGATCCCGCCAGCGAGCCGATCCTTTACACGCGCGCCTGTGATGCAATCTATGCGTTGCGCGATGTGCCGACAGACGGACTAACCGAATACGCCCCCGATATGATGGCGAACTTTGTCGCTCCGATGTTTGACGCATACCAAATGCGGAACGGAACGGCCCCGTCGCAGACCGCACGCGAACGGATAAACGATCTGATGCTGGACGCCCTCAATCGATGGACGCCTGATTGCACCGTGATGATTTTGCGCGACTTTCATGCGGACAACCTGATCTGGCTTCCTGAACGGACAAATGAAAAATCGGTTGGGTTGCTCGACTTTCAGGACGCGCTGATCGGGCATCGCGCCTATGATCTGGCGAGCCTGATTGATGATGCGCGGCGTGACGTTCCGGACGCAATCCGAGATCTGAGTATTCAACATTTTGCGGACATCGCGGACATTGCGCCGGCCGTGTTGAAACGCGAAGTCGCCGTTCAGGGTGCGCAGCGCAACATGCGCATTCTCGGGGTTTTCGTGTCCCTTGCACACACGCGGAGCAAACCACAATATCTTGATCTTTTGCCGCGGGTTTGGGGGCATCTTATGCGCAATCTTGCGCACCCTGATCTATCCGATCTGCGCGATGCCGTCACTTCGACCATTTCTCCGCCCAACCGAGGGGCTCTTTTGCCATGACACCAAAATCCGCGATGGTTTTCGCCGCAGGAAAAGGCACCCGAATGGGGCAGCTTACTGCGACTACACCGAAACCGATGATCCGCGTTCGAGATCGTCCACTTCTGGATCATGCGCTTGACCTGATCGACGCGGCTGGTGTGCAAACTACGGTTGTGAATACCCATTATCTTGGTCGCCAAATTCACGCCCACCTAGAAAACCGCGACGTCACCTGTATCCACGAAGATGAGCTCTTGGAGACCGGAGGCGGGTTGAAAAACGCCCTCCCCCTTTTGGGGCATGACCCCGTGATTACCCTGAATTCTGACGCCGTTTGGACGGGTTCAAACCCTATTTCGACCCTTTGTGGAATGTGGGACCCGATCCAAATGGATGCGCTATTGCTTCTTATTCCTCGTGCCAACGCACGTGGATATACACGAGATGGCGATTTTATCATCGGACCCGATGGCCAAATCTCGCGGGGCGCCGGCGATGTCTATTCAGGTGCACAGATCATTCGCACCGACGGCCTTGCCCAGATCAACGACAAGGCGTTTTCGTTGAACACCCTGTGGGACGACATGCTGGCAAAGGGCCGCGTTTTCGGCGTGCTTCATGATGGCGGTTGGTGTGATGTCGGTCATCCCCAAGGTATTGCCGTAGCCGAAGAAATGCTTGGAGAGCCAAATCATGTTTAAGGCAAGCGACACGCCAAATCTGTTCGGGGTTCCCTGTGGCGTCGATTTCGCGACCTGTATCGTCAACGGCCTTCTGGCACGGACCCCCAATCCAGAGACCCTCGCGCGGACCACGGTTTACGCGAACAGTGGACGGATGAAAAAACGCCTCGAAGAAGTATTTCTCAAACAGGGCGCATTGCTCCTGCCCAAGCTGCGTCTCGTCACTCAGGTCGGATCTGATCTACCTGATCTGGGCGCGCCACCCTCTTCGCTTCGACACCGGCTTGAGCTGACGCAGATGATCACGCGCCTGCTCGACGAACAGCCCGACTTGGCCGGTCGCGAGGCGATTTTTGACCTCGCCGACAGCCTTGCGCGCCTGATGGATGAAATGCAGGGCGAAGACGTGTCGCCCGCCGATATTGCCGCACTTGATGTGACGGATCAATCGGGACACTGGCAACGGTCGCAAACCTTTTTGAGCATTGTTAGTGCCTATTTTGACCTCAACGACAACGCCCCAAGCGCCGAGGCACGTCAGCGCATCGTCGCCAATACCCTTGCGGAAATGTGGCAACACACCCCACCGCGGGATCCGATTTTGGTCGTCGGGTCCACCGGTTCGCGGGGGGCGACGCATGCCCTTATGACCGCCATCGCTCGGCAACCAAATTGTGCCGTTGTCATACCTGGTTTTGACACCGATATGCCACGCCATGTTTGGGATGGTCTTGAGGGTGCCCTCGTGTCTGAGGATCACCCGCAATACCGATACAAAGCGTTGATCGACAATCTCGGTATGGCACCAGAACAGGTGCGTTTGTGGGACGACACCCCTGCCCCGCATCCAGCGCGCAATGCGCTTGTTTCGCTTGCACTGCGCCCTGCCCCTGTGACGGATCAGTGGCTGGAAGACGGGCCGCGTTTGGCCGACCTTGATAAGGCCTGCAAGGACATAACCCTAATCAACGCTCCGTCGGGGCGAGCCGAGGCGCTTGCCATCGCGACCCGTTTGCGGATGGCAGCCGAGGACGGGAAAACCGCCGCACTGGTGACCCCCGACCGGAATTTGACGCGCCAAGTCAGCGCTGCGTTGAAACGCTGGGACATCATTCCCGATGACTCGGCGGGGCTTCCTCTGCACCTTTCGGCCCCTGGTCGGATTTTCCGTCAGATCGGCGCGCTTATCGGGCAAAAGCTCACCGCTGAGGGGCTTTTGTCAATTTTGAAACACCCCTTGGTCCACAGCGTCGAGGGTCGGAACGCCCACCTCCTGCGCACCCGTCGGCTTGAGCTTTTCATCAGGCGCGTGGGTATGCCGTACCCGTCTGGCCCCGCCCTTTTGGAATGGGCATCGAAGGAAAAAAACGACGACGGGGTGATGATTTGGGCCCAGTGGATCGTCTCGACCCTTGCCCCACTTGAACACATCGGCGTGGCGCCCCTTGCCGATCATGTCGCAGGCCACATTCGTGCCACGGAACAAATTTGCGCGGGTCCAAACAACGACGGATCAGGGCGGCTTTGGGACGAAAATGCAGGACGTTCCGCCAAGACTACGCTTGGCGAGCTTATTGAAGAGGCGCATCATGCCGGAAACCTTTCTGCCGCTGATTATACGTCTCTATTCCGCACAGTTTTATCCAAAGGCGAGGTACGCAATCCCGATCTTCCGCATCCTCACGTCCTGATTTGGGGCACACTTGAGGCACGTGTTTTGTCTGCCGACATCGTGATATTGGCTGGCCTGAATGATGGTGTCTGGCCGCAAGCCCCCAAACCCGATCCGTGGCTGAACCGTCGAATGCGTCATGACGCGGGCCTGTTGCTTCCGGAACGGCAAATCGGCCTGTCTGCGCATGATTTTCAAATGGCCATGGGCGCCAAGGAAATCTGGATCAGCCGCGCCATACGCAACGCCGAGGCAGAAACGGTGCCATCCCGTTGGGTGAACCGTCTGTTCAATCTTCTGAATGGTCTCAAGGGGCAAAACGGCCCCGCCGTTGTGCAATCCATGGCCCGCCGAGGGGATCATTGGCTTGCGCTTGCGGCGACTTTGGACGAACCGGAGGAACGGTTGCCCGCCGCCACACGTCCCTCTCCACGCCCGCCCGTGGAACATCGCCCCAAAGGCCTTGCTGTGACGCGGCTCGAAACTTTAGTGCGTGATCCCTATGCGATTTATGCGCAATATATCCTTGGCCTTCGCGAACTTTCTCCGGTTGCGCAAACCCCAAATGCGCCGCTGCGCGGAAGCGTAATCCATACCGTGTTCGAGCGTTTCATTAAGGAATGGCGCGACGAACCCGCGCAGGACGCATTTGATCGCCTAATCCGCACGGCGGAAGAGGTCTTTGAACAAGAGGTGCCGTGGCCGACTGCGCAGCGTCTTTGGCTTTCAAAGCTTCGGCGTATCGCACATCAATTCATCTCGGACGAAATCCAACGTCAGGCCATCGCCAAGCCACGCTTTTTCGAGGAAAAAGGCACAAAACAGCTGAATGGACTCGATTTTGAGATCACAGGTACCGTGGATCGCATTGATGTCGCCGCCGATGGCGCGATCTATCTTTACGACTACAAAACCGGCAAGCCGCCATCCGATGATGTCCAAAAGAACTTTAACCGCCAGCTTCTTCTCGAGGCAGCGATGGTCGAAAATGGCGCCTTCAAGGACCTTGGCCGCGGAAATGTCCGTGACGCGGTTTACATCGGACTGGGTTCAAGCCCCGAAAACAAACGTGCGCCACTGGACTCTCTGCCTGCGCAAGAGGTGTGGGATCAGCTCCATGAACGTGTCCGCGCATTTTCCGACCGCGAACAGGGCTATACGTCACGGCGTGCCATGCAGAAAATGTCTTATGCCTATGGGTTTGACCATCTCGCCCGCTATGGCGAATGGGACCAAGCCGACGACCCAAATCCGGAGGACGTCGGATGATCAAACGCGACGAAGCCAGCGAACGCCAAATCCAAGCCGCCGATCCACGCGCATCCACGTGGCTTTCGGCGAATGCGGGATCGGGCAAGACCCGTGTGTTGACGGACCGCGTTGCGCGGATGTTGCTTGATGGGGTCGCTCCCGAGAAAATCTTGTGTCTGACCTATACCAAGGCCGCCGCAAGCGAGATGCAGAACCGGTTGTTCCAACGTTTGGGGCAATGGGCGATGGCCGAAGACACCGCGCTCGTGAATGACCTTGAGCGGTTGGGTATTGATCTGATCCTTGATCAAGACACCCTGCGCAGCGCCCGCCAACTCTTTGCGCGTGCGATTGAGACCCCGGGTGGTCTGAAAATTCAGACGATTCACTCCTTCTGTGCGTCTCTATTGCGGCGTTTTCCCCTTGAGGCGGGCGTCTCTCCACAGTTTTCCGAGATGGATGATCGGTCGGCCAAGATGTTGCGGACTTCCATCATCGATGAAATGGCCGAAGGCAGTGCCCGCGACGAAATCGACGGGCTTGCGCGGTATTATTCCGGCGAAGATTTCAACGGCATGATGAACGAGGTCTCGAAACATCGCGGAACATTCGCCGTTGAACGATCCCGCCCGGCCATCTGGGCCGATTTTGGTTTGTCCGAGGAGGATAGCCTTGATGCGATCCTTGCCGATGTTTGCCAACCTGGGACCGCCGCTGTGTTGCATGCGTTGTTGCGGGAACTGCAGCTGGGCGGGGCGAATGACAAGAAAGCATATGCAAAAATCGCCCATATAGACCCTGAAAACCTTCGGGTTAGCGACATTCGAACGCTTGAGGGTATCTTTCTTTATGGGCCCAGCGCGGCCTCGCCGTTTGGAGCCAAGGTCGGTAAATTCCCGACTAAGAAAACCCGAGAAGCAATTGCCATGGACAGCCCGCTGGATAATCTGATGGCGCGGATCGAGGGCGCGCGCGCCAAACGGATCGGTCTTGCAGCGGCTGAACGGTCGCTAGTGCTTCATCGGTTTGCCGACGCGTTTTTGCCACGCTACCACCGCGCAAAACAGCTGCGCGGTTGGCTGGATTTTGACGACCTTATTCTTGCGGCCAAGGGGTTGTTAAGCGATCCGATGGTGGCGCAATGGGTTCTGTACCGTCTTGATGGCGGGATCGATCACATTCTCGTCGACGAGGCCCAAGACACCAGCCCCACCCAATGGGCCGTGATCGAACAGCTGGCTCATGAATTCACCGCCGGCGAAGGTGCGCGCGCGGACCAAAAACGCACGATCTTTGTTGTAGGCGACCCGAAACAGTCGATTTATTCGTTCCAAGGTGCCGACCCCGCCGGTTTTGGTAGGATGAAGGACAAATTCGCGGGGCGTCTTGCGGCGGTTGATCAGAGCCTAAACAACCTGCAATTGGAATATTCCTTCCGTTCGAGCGCCGCGATTTTGGGGCTTGTGGATGCCACGTTCCATGCCCCCTATGACGAGGGCTTCGGCGAAACATCGAAGCACCGTGCGTTCAAATACGACATGCCGGGGCGCGTTGATCTTTGGCCAGCGCTTGACCCTGCCGACGCGCCGCCGCCACGCGATTGGATGGACACGGTTGATCAGCGATCCGAAAGCGACCCTAAGGTAGTTCTCGCCCGCAGCATCGCCGCCGAAATCAAACGCATGATCAACGAAAAGGTCCCTCTGCCCCAGGAAATTGGCCATTCTGGCACCTATGAAATGCGCCCCGTACGCCCCGGTGATTTCTTGATCCTTGTTCGGAAACGGTCGGGTGTATTCTCGGAGATTATTCGCGCCTGTAAGGAGGCGAAGCTTGATATCGCGGGTGCTGATGTCCTGAAGGTCGGCGCGGAATTGGCGGTCAAAGACATCACAGCTTTGCTTCGGTTCCTAGCCCTGCCCGAGGATAGTCTCTCGCTTGCTGCCGCGCTTCGATCCCCCATTTTCGGGTGGAGCGAAAACGACCTCTATGATCTCGCCCAAGGGCGCAGCGAAAAGTACCTCTGGGAGGCGTTGCGCAAACGCGAAGACCATGCCGAAACCCGTGCGATTTTGGGTGATATGTTGAACCAAGCGGACTTCTTACGGCCGTTTGAGATCATCGAGCGGCTTTTGACCGTGCATGACGCGCGGCGCAAATTGATTGGCCGCTTGGGCGAGGAATGTGTCGATGGGGTCGATGCGCTTCTGACGCAATCGCTGACCTATGAACAATCTGAACCGCCCAGCCTGACCGGTTTCCTTGCGTGGCTCGACAGTGACGAGATGACCATCAAACGCCAAATCGATAGCGCATCGGACCAGATCCGTGTGATGACGGTGCACGGGTCCAAGGGCCTTGAGGCGCCGATCGTGATTTTGCCCGATACGTTCGGCGCGGGCCCAAGCGTAAAAGAGGAAATCTTGACCCACGATGGCGCCCTGTTCTGGAAGGTCCCAGCAGGCGAACGCCCCGACGCGATGGCCGCTGCGCATGACCGGCTAAAGGTCGTGCAGGAACAAGAAAACATGCGACTGTTGTACGTGGCAATGACCCGTGCCGAGAAATGGTTGATCGTTGCTGGCGCCCGCGGACAGCGCGACGGAAAACCGTCGTGGTACGATATCATCGGCGAAGGCATGTCGCATGTCGGGGCCGTGGATCATGATTTCGCGCTGGGGGCTGGAAAACGTCATGCCGTGGGCGACTGGTCCCTTCCGTTGATCGACGCCGCGGACGCCGAACCGCCCGCACCCGTGCGTATTCCCGCATGGATAGATACAAATGCACCCGTTCCCGCCGCCCCTTTGGGCACCCTCGCCCCAAGCGATCTGGGTGGCGCCAAGGCTTTGGCTGGGGACACGCAAAAATCCGAAGAAGAGTCCCTTCGACGTGGGCTTCAGATCCACCTTTTGCTGGAACACTTGCCATCGCACGATGCCACCAATTGGCCCGACATGGCCGAGCGGCTATTGGAAAACGCCGACCTTGTGACCAACCCAACGGATCACGCCGATATTTTGGCCGAGGTCACTAAGGTTCTTACCGACCCCGAGCTGGCGTATCTGTTTGACGGCAATGCCTTGGCCGAGGTTGACATCACCGCGCCGGTTGATGATCTGTCTGGGCGGCGTATTTTCGGCACGGTTGACCGGCTTTTGATCACCGATGACACGGTTACCGTGGTCGATTTCAAGTCAAATATTTTTGTCCCCGACGGGCCAGAATCAACCCCCGAAGGTGTCCTTCGCCAGATGGGTGCCTATCATGCGGCGTTAAGCAAAATTTACCCAGATCGCGAAATCAAAGCGGCTGTTTTATGGACGCGTCACGCAAAGTTGATCCACATCCCACACAAGATCATGCGTGACGCACTTCTTCGAACACCTACACCTTGACCTTTTTGGGGGGCGTCCTTAGGTTCTGACTCCAAATGCTGCCCCCTGTTAGGAGAAAAACAATGGCAACTATCGCAGTAACAGACGCCGAATTTGACGCTGTCGTTAAGGGTTCTGACGTGCCTGTCGTCGTGGACTTTTGGGCGGAATGGTGTGGCCCATGTAAGCAAATCGGCCCAGCGCTTGAAGAGCTTGCTGCCGAATACGGCGAAGACGTGAAAATCGTTAAGGTCGACATCGACAAAAACCCACAATCCCCATCTGCAATGGGCGTGCGCGGCATTCCTGCGTTGTTCATCTTTAAGGATGGCGAAGTTGTTTCCAACAAAAGCGGCGCCGCTCCAAAGGCTGCTCTTAAGGCGTGGATCGACGGTTCTGTTTAAGACCCGCACTTAGAATTCGAAATCAGGCGTCCCATTAGGGGCGCCTTTTTTATGCGCAATGGAAACGCCTTGTCGAATGCCTTCGCCATTGCCATATAAGGTATGAACAAACCGGAGACCCACATGGCAGACGATCAATTCCCAGGCTGGCACGGCACCACGATTATTGGTGTGAAAAAGAACAACGAAGTCGTGATCGCGGGCGATGGCCAAGTCAGCCTTGGGCCGACCGTCATCAAAGGCACCGCGCGCAAGGTGCGGCGTTTGTCCCCCGGTGGATTTGATGTGATTTGCGGGTTTGCCGGTTCAACCGCCGACGCGTTTACCCTGCTTGAACGTCTTGAGGCCAAGCTCGAGGCGACACCCGGTCAGCTGGCACGTGCCTCTGTTGAATTGGCCAAGGATTGGCGCACCGATAAATATCTGCAAAAGCTTGAGGCGATGTTGATTGTCACCGATGGCACTGAATTGTTGATCATCACCGGTGCGGGCGATGTGCTTGAACCCGAACACGGGATCGCGGCTATTGGCTCTGGCGGGAACTTTGCGCTGTCTGCTGCGCGTGGCTTGCTTGAGGCCGATCTATCCGCCGAGGAAACCGCCCGCAAGGCGATGGCAATTGCCTCTGATATTTGTGTCTATACCAACGGAAACCTGACCGTTGAAACGATCAAGGCCAAGTAGATGGGCCAGATGAACAGCGACGACATACGCGCCGCCGTCGCCGCAGGTGTATTGACCGAGGCGCAGGCCACGAACGTCATTGCCATCGCCGAGGCCCGCCAAGGCAGCCGCGATCACATGCCCGCCGACGATGAACCGTTTGAATTTTTCAACGGTTTCTCAGAGATTTTCATTACCCTTGGTCTGATCCTATTGTTCAGCGGGCTCGGCATTGGGTTCGCCCTCGCTGGTTCCGGCCTTTTGACCGCGCTTGTGTCTGCCCTGCTCTGCTGGCTTCTTGCGCTCTACTTTACCAAAAAACGTCGTATGAACCTTCCAAGCATCGCGCTCTCGCTTGGGTTCGGGGCGTTTTTGTCCATGGCCTATGTCGCCGTGGTTGCGCCCAATATGGATACATTCGACGCCGCCCACGGTATATTTCTGGGTCTACTTGGAATGGCGGCGATGGCTGCGTATTTTGTGACATTCCGCTTGCCGTTTTCGGCCTTTGTCTTTGGCTTGTTCGGGATCGTGACAATCGCGTCCGCCGCGGCGGTGCTTGCGGGACAGGAAATCCTGTTCCAACTGCGCAATCCGTTTGATCTGACCTCTGGGTCGACCTACGCCTATGCATCGATCGTGTTCGGCATCTTGGCCTTTATCGGCGGGATGTATTTCGACATGAAAGACCCGCACCGCGTTGGGCGCTACTCTGCGACGGGGTTTTGGCTCCATATTCTCGCGGCCCCTGCCCTTGTGAATACCATCGCGATTTCGACGCTCGCCATTGATGGCGCCGCTGGGTATCTGTTCACGACCGTTGTGTTGTTGTTCGTCTGCCTTCTGGCCCTGATCATTGATCGCCGATCCTTTCTTACCGCTGGTATCGGATATCTTGGTGCCATCATGATTTGGGTCTTTGGTGAAACCGAGTCCAGCATGGTCACCATGCTTTTGCTGTTGGGTGTATTCATCACCGGCCTCGGCACATGGTGGACCCCGATCCGCGCAAAAATCATGTCGGCCCTGCCCGACGCCCCCTATAAAAAACGACTACCCCCATACACGGAGCCATCATGACAAATATGACCCCTCGCGAAATCGTATCTGAGCTGGATCGTTTTATCATTGGCCAGAACGACGCCAAGCGCGCCGTCGCCGTTGCCCTGCGCAATCGCTGGCGCAGGAAACAATTGGGCGATGATCTTCGGGATGAAGTGTACCCGAAAAACATCCTTATGATCGGGCCAACCGGTGTTGGTAAAACCGAGATTTCCCGCCGTCTTGCGAAACTAGCCCGCGCGCCGTTTATCAAGGTTGAGGCGACCAAGTTCACCGAGGTCGGCTATGTCGGCCGTGATGTGGAACAGATCATCCGCGACCTATTGGATAGCGCGATTGCCATGACACGCGAACACATGCGCGAAGACGTAAAGGCCAAGGCCCACGCCGCCGCCGAGGAACGCGTGATCGAGGCCATCGCCGGCACAGATGCCCGTGAACAAACCCGCGAAATGTTCCGCCGTAAACTGAAAGACGGCGAACTTGATGACACCGAGATCGAATTGGACCTTGCCGATCAAAGCAACCCATTGTCGATGATGGAAATCCCAGGTCAGCCAGGCGCCGGCATGGGGATGATGAACCTTGGTGATATCTTTGGCAAAGCCATGGGTGGCCTCACCACGCGCAAACGCATGACTGTCGCACAGAGTTACGAGATTTTGATCGGCGAAGAGGCGGACAAATTATTGGATGACGAAACCGTCACACGCGCCGCGCTTGAATCCGTTGAACAAAACGGCATCGTGTTCTTGGACGAAATCGACAAGGTCTGCACCCGCGCTGATGCCCGCGGCGGCGATGTTTCCCGCGAGGGTGTTCAACGCGATCTACTTCCGTTAATCGAAGGCACCGTCGTGTCAACGAAACACGGTGCCGTCAAAACCGACCACATCCTGTTCATCGCATCCGGCGCGTTCCACATCGCGAAACCGTCCGATTTGCTTCCGGAACTTCAGGGTCGTTTGCCCATTCGGGTTGAGCTTCAGCCCCTGACCGAAAACGATTTCGTTCGTATTCTGACGGAAACCGACAACGCGCTGACACGTCAATACACTGCGTTGATGAACACGGAATCCGTCACTGTGACCTTTGCCGAGGACGGTATCAAAGCGCTTGCCAAAATCGCCGCCGAGGTGAACCAGAGCGTTGAAAACATCGGTGCGCGACGTCTTTATACCGTTCTGGAACGCGTGTTCGAGGAGCTGTCATTCACCGCGCCGGATCGTGCGGGCGACGAGGTTGTCGTTGATGCGGCGTTCGTCGAAGAACATCTTGGCGAATTTGCGCGCTCAACCGACCTAAGCCGCTACGTGCTTTGATCCAAACACGACGCTATTTGCACTAGGCAACGGCCCGCGCCCTGCCTAGTGTGGCGTCGAATAGGATCTCTTAATGACATTTACCACATTTTTGCGGGCCAATGCCCGTTGGCTTGGCGCGGGCGCGTTGCTTTCGTTCGCGTCAAGTTTTGGCCAGACGTTCTTTGTATCGGTGTTTTCGGGCGAAATTCGCGCCGAATTCGGGCTGTCCCATGGCGCGTGGGGGTCAATCTATGCGCTCGGCACCATGCTTTCGGCCTTTATGATGGTCTGGGCCGGTACGCTGACGGATCGTTTTCGGTCCCGCGATCTTGGAGCGCTTGTCCTTGCGGGTCTTGGACTTGTGGCCCTTGCGATGGCGGTATCGCCATTTTTGGTTGTTCTACCGATTATTATTTTCGGACTACGCATTCTGGGCCAAGGCATGTCGACACATATCGCCATGGTCTCTATGTCCCGCTGGTTTGACGCCAGCCGCGGCAAGGCCCTTTCTATTGCGACCCTTGGCCTTAAATTCGGCGAGGCGACGCTTCCTCTTATCTTTGTGTTCGCGTTGGGGTTTGCGTCATGGCGCACACTTTGGGTTGTCATCGCCGTGATGGCGTTCGCGATGATCCCAGTGCTTCGACGGCTTTTGACACAGGAACGCACCCCGCAATCCATGGCGGAAGCCAACGAAACACTCGGGCTGGGGAAACGCCACTGGATGCGTTCAGAGGCGATACGGCACCCGTTGTTCTGGATCTGCGTGCCGCTGGTGATTGGGCCGCCAACATTTGTGACCGCGTTGTTCTTTCAACAGGTTCCCCTGACCGAGGCAAAGGGGTGGTCGCACATGGGGTTTGTAACGCTTTTTCCGATATTCACATTGGTATCGACCGTCGCGCTTGCGGGAGCCGGAATAGCGGTTGATCGATTTGGCGCGGCGCGTCTGTTTCCACTGATCGGCCTTCCAATGGCGATTGGTTTTGCATCTTTGTCAGCCAGCACAAGCCTTGGGTTTGCCCTAATTTCGATGTGTTTCGTGGGCATAGGAATAGGTGCATCCAACGTCGTTCTATCGTCAGTATTGGCTGAATTTTACGGAACCAAACACATCGGGTCGATTAAGGCACTTATGACATCAATTGCCGTGTTTGGATCGGCCATTGGGCCCGTATTGTCCGGCGTATTGATGGACAACAGCATCGGTATCAGCGCACAGCTGGCGGGCTATGCGGCCTATTTTGCATCAACCGTGGTGATCGGACTTTTGGCAATTCCACGCCAAATCAAAGCGTTAACGCCCGCGTCGTAAATAGACGTAATATGCGCCCGACCCGCCGTGACTGATATGGGCGGGCGCAATCTGAAGGATTAACGGCCCAAGATGCCCATCTGACAACCACATCGGCACCTGATGTTTCAGAATACCACGCGGCACTGGAATGGGACCTACTTCGTCGCGGTCCTTGCCTTTGCCGGTGATCACCAGAACAAGTCGCTTGCCCTGCGTCGCCGAGGCAATGATGAACCGCGTCAATGCAGGATGCGCCTGATCAAGCGTCATCCCATGAAGGTCGATTCGCCCTTCTGGCGCAAGCTTGCCGCGTTTCATTTTGCCAAAGGATTTACGATCCATCCGCACAGGAGCAGCGGACAGACGGTCATGAATCGCCGGCATAAGATCGTGTTTTGGCGGCGGTGTTTTCGATTTCTGACCAATCGCAAACGACGGAATGGAATGGCTGGCAAGTGGCGTCGAAATGATACGTTTTTTCGGTGGCTCGACGGCTTTGTTCTTGGGCTTGGCATGAAGAGGCACCGCCTGTTCGGCGACCTTATCCCAAAGCTCTTTTTCCTCGGGTCGAAGGGTACGTGTTTTGCGCACCATTACTGCGCCGAGGCGTATTTCAACGCCTGCCCCTTGGGAAGCAGGACGACCATTGCGCCCGCGTCGCTTATCTTGCCCGCCGTCGCGCCGGCCTTGTCGCCGCTTCCGATATAGATATCCGCGCGGCCCGCTCCCTTAATCGCGGAACCGGTGTCTTGCGCAATCATCAGGCGGTTCATCGGTACCGCACCGCGTTTTTCGATCCAAACCGGACTGCCCAGTTTGGTGTGTTTCGGGTCAACCGCGATGCTTCTTCCGGCGGTGATCGCGCGGTTCATGGCACCAATCGGTCCCTTGGACGCGGCGTGTTTTTCCTGAACCTTAAAGAAGATATAACGGTTGTTCGTTTTGATCACATCGGCACCGTCGCGGGGATTGCGTTTCACCCACGCTGAAATCCGTGCTTGGGACGCCTGATGTTTTGCCAGATACCCACGGCGGACCATTTCAGACGCGACCGAGCGAAATTTGTATCCATTGTTGCCCGCGTACCCAACACGAAGAACCGATCCATCCGTCAAACGAATACGACCGGACCCTTGGATGTGAAGATACAGCAATTCGACCGGATCTTCGACATAAGCAATCTCAAGCCCGCGCCCCTTTAGGGCCCCGCGATCTTCGATCTGACGACGGGTGAGCCACGTCCCGCGTGCCTCGGGGGGACGTTTATAGATGGCATATTTGTATTTCGATGTCGGGGTCAGGGACCCTTCGATTTCGGGTTCGTAATAGGCCGTGAAATGCGCAGTTTCAGTTCCGGTTTGACGGGCCGCGCGGAAATGGGTTTCAAAGAAACGGCGCGCGTTGGTGGTCTTTTGCGCCGCGGCGCAAATCGTTGGCCATTCGCCGGACGTCAGTTGGGGACAGGTCACCAAAAACGCGGAAAGGGCCGCGGAATGATCATCCGTTGCCCAACCCTTAAGTGATTTGAAATCCACAATGGTGTAATTCGCCGAAACGGCTGTGCCCGCCAAGACGAGCCACAGACCAAAGACAGCCCCGGCCAGTCCGCGCATCCCTAGCCACCCGTCGCAACAAGTTGCCAGTTCGGGTCATCCGCACCCATTGTGCGACCAAAGGTCCAGACGTCTTTTTGACGTTTCACCTGTTTCGGATCGCCTTCGACAATGTCGCCTGCGCTATCGCGAACAACGCCGGTCAGTTCACCGATGAATTTCACAGTCACTTCGCCAAAGCCACTGATTGGGTCAAAAGTCGCCTCTTGAAGGGTCAGTTCACGCACGCCGATAAATTCGGCTTCGACGATCAAACCTTTGTCGGCGCGGTCAGTCACAACGGTCGCAAAGCTCTCGTACACTTCTGGGGACAGGAACGGCACGACGTCATCAAGATCACCGGCCTCGAACGCCATCAGGATCATCTCATAGGCGCCACGGGCTCCGCCGAGAAATTCGCCAACGTTGAACGAGGGCTCGGCTCGTTTCATTGCCGTCAAAGCCGCAGCGGTATCGGACCCCTCGGCAGCGTGGTCGGCGATGTCCAGATCGACGCCGCCTTGGATGACTTCAAATTTGGTCTCGCCACGTTGTTCTGGGCTTCGGTCTTGGACGATTGGCGGTTTTTCGAAACCCTCGCGCGTTCCAAGAACACCGCGGAGCTTAAGAATAAGAAACACGGCGATGCCCGCCAGTGCCAAAAGCTCAATAAAGGATCCGTTCATTTATGCCTCGCTTGCGTAAGAGGATGGAAAAATTCGTTTCAGATACATATGTAGGGTGGGCAAGTCGTCAAGTCCACCTTCTGGCGGCAAATGAATTGAGGGATACATGTGGCTTTTTGTACTATTTGTTGCCGTTCCGGTTATTGAAATCGGTTTGTTCATTCAAGTCGGCGGGATTATCGGGCTTTGGCCGACATTGGCGATCGTGGTCGCGACCGCGTTCATCGGAACATCGATGATGCGGGCACAGGGCGCGATGGCGATGAACAACCTGCGCAATAGTATGGGCCAGATGCAGGACCCAACCGAGGACCTCGCACATGGAGCGATGATCCTGTTTTCCGGTGCGCTTTTGCTTACGCCTGGGTTCTTTACGGACACGGTTGGGTTTCTTCTTTTGATCCCCGCGTTCCGCACCATGACGTTCAATTATCTGCGCCAGCGCGTCAACATTCAGTCGTTTTCCATGGGCGGGCAGGGGCCCGTTCACCGCGACGATGGCACGATTGAAACGGAATACGCAGACATCACAGATCAGAAGTCAGACGACGATGGACCGTCCGGCTGGACCAAGCACTGATCCCCTGTTAAGCATACAAAAAACGAATATTCTTTGGAGTACACAATGGCCGAAAACGAAACTGCAGCAGCACCAGAAGCACCCGCTGTGAAAATGCAAATCCTTGCGCAATTTATCCGCGATATGTCTTTTGAAAACATCGTGGCGCAAAAGGGTGTTCAGGGCAACGCAGAGCCAGACGTGTCCGTACAAGTGAACCTTGACGCGAAAAAACGCACAGCTGAGAACCAGTTCGAAGTAGCGATGAAGCTGTTGGTGAAATCCACAAACAAGCTTAACGCAGAAGAAACTCTGTTCATGCTTGAGCTGGATTACAGCGGCATCTTCCAGATCGAAGGCATCCCAGAGGAACAAATCCACCCGTTCCTCATGATCGAATGCCCACGCATGTTGTTCCCATTCGCGCGCCGCATCGTTTCTGACGTGACACGCGACGGTGGTTTCCCACCATTGAACCTTGAGAACATCGACTTTGTTCAACTGTATCGCCAAGAACTTGCGCGTCGCGTTCAGGCCGAAGCAGCAAAAGCAACGAAATCCTAAGTTAGGATTTCAGCTTATTCCAAATCGCGTCGTCGCCCATCTTTCCGATAAATTCGGCATGGGCGGCGCGTTCTTCTTCTGAAATGCGTGACCCAAGCGGGGTCGGCCGTTTCGAAGGTCTCCAACCATCACCGGTATCCGTATTGTCATCCGTCGAGGCATTGTCCGACGCAAGAACAAGATCCGGCTGACGTCCGCCGATCAATTCCAGATACACATCCGCAAGAATCTGACTATCGAGCAGCGCGCCGTGAAGCGCACGTTCGGTGGTAATCCCAAAACGCCGGCAGAGCGCATCAAGCGTCGCAGGCGAGCCCGGAAATTTCTGACGTGCGATGGCCAGCGTATCAAGCGATTGCGACATCGGAAGGGTAGGGCGGTTCACCCGCGCAAGTTCGGCGTTCAGGAACTTCATGTCGAACTTAGCGTTGTGAATAACCATCAAGCTGTCGCCGACGAAATCCACAAACCCCTGCGCGATATCCGCGAACAACGGTTTATCCTTCAGGAATTCGTCGCCCAAGCCGTGAACCTCGAACGCGCCTTGGGGCATCGAACGTTCAGGATTGATGTAAACGTGGTAATGTTTGCCGGTCGGCATATGGTTCCAGAGCTCAACCGCGCCGATTTCAACGATGCGATCTCCGTCATGGGCGTCAAAACCCGTTGTTTCGGTATCAAGGACGATTTCACGCATGTTTGGCTCTTATTTCTTTCACGATTTCGGACACGCGGGCACAGGCCCCGGCCATCGTAGTTGTTTCAATTATATAATCAGCACGCGCGCGTTTTTCCATATCTGGCATTTGCTTGTCCAAAATGGCTTTGAAGAGATCCTCGGACATCCCCTCTCGTGCCAATACGCGTTCGCGCTGGACGCTTGCAGGGGCCGAAACGACAACGGTTGCGTCCATTTCGGCGTCACCACCCGTTTCGAACAACAGAGGGATGTCGCAAACGACAATTTCCGCATCTGATTTTGCGATAAACGCCTGACGATCTGCGCGCACAAGGGGATGAACGATCTGTTCAATCTGCGAAAGTGCGTCGGGATGAGCGCTTATCAGGGTCTTAATTCGGTCCCGCGAGACTGCGCCATCGACGATAACCTCTGGAAATGCATCTGACATTGGCGCCACCGCCGCGCCATCAACACCATAAATCCGATGCACGGCTGCATCTGCATCCCACACATCCGCGCCAAGATCGCGAAACATCTGAGATGTCGTGGATTTTCCCATTCCAATTGAGCCAGTGAGTCCGATTAAATAGGGTCTATTCACGCGTTTAGAACCGTTGTTCGAAGATCTTCGTCGACTTCGGGACGGACACCAAACCAACGTTCAAAACCAGGTGCGGCCTGATGAAGAAGCATCCCAAGGCCGTCCACAACCGTACAGCCAGCGGCTTCGGCAGCGAGGAGGAAGGGCGTTTTTAGCGGCGTGTAAACCAGATCATTTACGACAGCGTTCGGGTTCAAGCCATCAAGTGGGACACGGAATTCAGGCTTGCCGACCATCCCAAGGGACGTGGTATTCACGACCGTGGCTGCGTCACCCAGAATATTGCCAGATTGAACCCAGTCGACGACCTGAACCTTGGCACCAAAATCGGCCCGAAGCGCATCCGCCCGCGCGCGCGTCCGGTTGGTTAGGCGAATTTCGGGTGCACCTGCATCCAGCAACGCAGAAATAATCGCACGCGCGGCACCACCGGCCCCGAATACAACGGCCGGCCCCGATTTGGCATCCCAGTTCGGCGCACCTTGGCGCAGATTTTCGATGAACCCATATCCATCGGTGTTGTCCGCGTGCAGACGGCCGTCTTTTTGAAAGATCAACGTGTTTGCGGCGCCAATAATCGAGGCGCGATCGGATACTACATCAGCAAGCGCGAGGACCTGTTCTTTATGCGGCAATGTCACGTTAAGCCCGACAAACCCCATCTTTGGAAGCGTCTCAAGCACATGTCCAAGATCGGCTTGTTCGATGTGCATTGGCACATAATGGCCCGCAATGTTGTAACGTTTTAGCCAATGACCGTGCAAAATAGGAGATTTTGAATGGGCAATAGGGGCCCCAATAACGCCCGCCAATGGAATTCTTGAATCGCTCATTTTGAAAGAGTCCCGCGCAAAGTAAGGTATGATAGCAATTCTAGCAGAGGAAGACCGAGAACGTTAAAATAATCGCCATCAACGCGACTAAAAAGTCTAACGCCTTCTTCTTCTAGTTTATAGCCGCCAACGGAATGGCGAATGCTGTCCCAGTTTCGGGCGAGATAGTCGTCCAGAAATTCGTTTGAGAAATCCCGCATCAAGAGACGCACCACGCCGACATTGCGCCAAACGGGCTTCCCATCCTCGTAGATGACCGCGGCAGACAGGAGTTGATGACGCCCGCCGCGCAACCGCAAAAGCTGTTCGCGTGCTTCATCGATATCGCGTGGTTTTGAAAACAGTGTCCCACCGGCATCAAGGACCTGATCGCACCCAATCACAAGCGCGCCCGGCTCTTTTTGGGATACACGTAGCGCCTTATATTCCGCCAAAGTATCTGCGATGTCGCGCGGCTTGGCCTCTTCTGCGAGGAGACTTTCCTTAATTGCGTCCTCATCGACACGCGGCTTGATGACCTCGAATTCAACGCCTGCATTGGTCAAAAGCGTCCTTCTAATCTCTGATCCGGATGCCAAAATGATACGATCTGCCATGTTTCCGCCTGTGGACAACTAAAGGTGTAAGCAATGGGTTAACTCTGTGGACAACTTTTTCCAAGGGCCAGAACGCGAATTCCACCGTTTTTTTCGTGCGGTTCGGATCGGGTTATACGGTGTGGGGAAGAACAAACGGATTTCATGTAGGAATCGTCAATGAACAAAATCATCAAATTTTCCACACAGAGTTATCCACAGGTGGAAAATCAGAATAATCCTTGAAAATAAGCTATAATCGAACAATGAGTTAATAATATGTTAATCGCGAATTCGAGTTATACAATTTATCCCGTCTGTGGATGAAATCTTGGATGGATCAATAATCCACAGAAAACTGCGACACTACATAATCTTCTATCTTTATAATTCTTATATTATTATTAGAGAGCTAATCAGCGCGGAGAACCCAATGGAATTCATCTATGATATCTACCCATGGATAAAAGCACTTCACATTATCGCTGTGATTGCTTGGATGGCTGGGATCTTCTATCTCCCTCGATTATTCGTCTATCATACTGAACAAGTCGTTAAAAATTCTGAGACAGATCAAATGTTTCAGGACATGGAACGCAGATTGATCAAAGCGATCATGTCTCCAGCCATGGGAGTGGCATGGATTTGTGGTTTGATCATGTTGGCCACGGGTGCGTTTGATTTCGGATCTGTCTGGGCTTGGGTTAAAATCGCAAGCGTCGTGGGGATGTCAGCGTTTCACTCTTGGCTAGAGAAACGGCGCAAAGATTTCGTCGATGGGACAAACACCCTAACGGGACGCCAATATCGATTGATGAACGAAGTCCCAACGGTTTTGGTCATTTTGATCGTGGTCTCGGTTGTTGTGCGGCCGTTCTAAGAAATTGACTCCTTAGACTTCATTGACTATGAGGAATTAAGCCCGTCGTCCGATGGGACATTTTCCATTTATATATGAGCCATCAGCCGCAAGGCCGTTTGGAGTATGCTATGACAGTTGAGAAACTGAACCTTGCCGATCTAAAGGCGAAACACCCCAAAGACCTTCTGTCTATGGCAGAGGATCTTGATATCGAAAACGCGTCCACGATGCGCAAGGGCGAGATCATGTTCTCGATCCTGAAAGAGCGCGCCGAGGACGGTTGGGAAATCTCAGGTGATGGTGTTCTTGAGGTTCTTCAGGACGGATTTGGTTATCTTCGGTCCGTAAGCGCGAACTATCTGTCTGGTCCGGACGACATTTACGTGTCGCCTGACATGATCCGCCAGTATTCCCTACGCACCGGCGATACCATTGAGGGCGTGATTCAGGCCCCTGGGGACAACGAACGCTACTTTGCGCTGACCAAGGTTGCCTCGATCAACTTTGAGGACCCTGAGAAGGCGCGTCACAAGGTTGCGTTTGAAAACCTTACGCCGCTTTACCCCGATGAACGTCTTAAGATGGAAGTCGAAGATCCGACAATCAAAGACCGTTCCGCACGGATTATCGATCTGGTTGCACCAATCGGTAAGGGTCAACGTTCACTTATTGTTGCGCCACCGCGCACAGGTAAAACGGTTCTGTTGCAAAACATTGCCAATTCCATCGAGAAAAACCATCCAGAGTGTTACTTGATCGTTCTTTTGATCGACGAACGCCCAGAAGAGGTGACCGACATGCAGCGCAGCGTGAAGGGCGAGGTCGTTTCGTCAACCTTCGATGAACCCGCGACACGTCACGTTGCCGTTTCCGAGATGGTTATCGAAAAGGCCAAACGTCTTGTGGAACACAAACGCGATGTTGTGATCCTATTGGATTCGATTACGCGTCTTGGTCGTGCGTTCAACACCGTGGTTCCATCATCCGGCAAGGTTTTGACTGGTGGTGTGGACGCGAATGCGCTTCAACGCCCGAAACGTTTCTTTGGTGCGGCGCGTAACGTCGAAGAGGGCGGCTCGCTTACCATCATCGCGACCGCATTGATCGACACTGGATCTCGCATGGATGAGGTTATCTTTGAGGAATTCAAAGGGACCGGTAACAGCGAAATCGTTCTGGACCGTAAGGTTGCCGATAAACGCGTCTTCCCTGCGATGGACATCCTTAAATCCGGTACCCGTAAAGAGGATCTCTTGGTTGATAAGGTCGATTTGCAGAAAACATTCGTTCTGCGCCGTATTTTGAACCCAATGGGGACAACTGACGGTATCGAATTCCTGATCTCCAAGCTCAAGCAAACGAAATCCAATGCGGACTTCTTCGACTCAATGAACACTTAACTTATCGTTCATTTACAATGGTTTAGATATGGATACGATCTATGCTCTTGCGACTGCCCGCGGCAAAGCCGGTGTGGCGGTCGTTCGTCTTTCAGGGCCTAATTCTCATGCGGCGGTGACGCGGCTTGGGGCAGGGAACCTTGTTCCTCGTAAACCCGTTTTACGGCTACTTAAATCTGCTGACGGCACGCCTTTGGACGAAGCACTGGTTCTTTTCTTTGAAAAAGGAGCGAGCTTTACCGGTGAAGACGTTGCTGAGCTTCAACTCCATGGGTCAATCGCAACTGTGAACGCCGTTCTGCGCGTCCTTTCGACGGATCGGTCGCTTCGGCTTGCTGAACCTGGCGAATTTACGCGTCGAGCGCTTGAAAATGGCCGTCTTGATCTTGCACAGGTTGAGGGGCTTTCCGATTTGATCGAGGCGGACACCGAGGCGCAGCGAGTCCAAGCACTGAAAACACTTTCTGGTGCACTTGGTGATCTCGCAGAAGTTTGGCGCACCAAACTCATCCGTGCAGCTGCTCTTTTGGAAGCGACGATTGATTTCGCGGACGAAGATGTTCCTGTGGATGTTTCGCCCGAGGTAAACGCGCTTATCGACGATGTATTGGCTGAACTTGAGCGTGAGAAGTCGGGTTCGTTTGTCGCTGAACGGATTCGCGAAGGCTTCGAAGTTGCGATTGTTGGTGAGCCAAACGCAGGTAAGTCCACGCTGCTTAATGCGCTCGCTGGCCGAGATGCTGCGATTACTTCGGATATCGCAGGAACAACTCGTGACGTGATCGAGGTGCGCATGGATCTTCGTGGTCTCCCAGTCACCATTTTGGATACCGCCGGTCTTCGTGAGACAGACGATGTTGTTGAAAGCATCGGTATCCGACGCGCGCTTGATCGCGCTGCTGCGTCCGATTTGCGTATTTTTCTGCTGTCTAGTGGCGATATTGCGCTTATTGAGCCCAGAGACGACGATGTTGTTGTTCACGGCAAGTCAGACTTGGCTGCGACAGATGGTCTGTCAGTTTCGGGAAAAACTGGCGAAGGAGTCGCTGATCTCATTGATTTGATTACCGGTATTCTCGAAAGGCGCGCATCTGGAGTAGCGACAGCGACGCACGAACGCCACCGGATCGCGGTTGAGCGCGGAATTGAGGCTTTGGGAATCGCTAAGATTGAGGTATCTCATGGTGCAGAACGCGCCGAGATTGCCGCAGAAGAGCTTCGAACAGCGATTCGTACTCTTGATTCTCTTGTCGGTCGCGTAGATGTCGAACATCTTCTTGATGAAATATTCGCAAGTTTTTGCCTTGGTAAGTAAGGATTGTTTCACGTGAAACACTCAGATTTTGATGTCATCGTCGTTGGCGGCGGTCATGCCGGAACGGATGCGGCGCATGCGGCCGCTCGTTTTGGCGCGCGCACAGCGTTGGTTACACTACGCAAAGACGCAATCGGGGTTATGTCATGCAATCCGGCGATTGGTGGGCTTGGGAAAGGGCATCTTGTTCGTGAAATCGACGCGCTTGATGGTGTCATGGGGCGTGTCGCAGATAAAGCAGGAATTCAGTTTCGCCTACTAAACCGCCGCAAGGGACCCGCGGTGCAAGGGCCGAGAGCGCAAGCCGACCGCAAAATCTATCGTGAAGAGATGCAGGCGGAGATTTTCAATACGCCAAACCTAACGGTGATTGAGGGTGAAGCGGCCGATTTTGTCATGGAGGGTGATGCCGTTCGTGGTGTCGTTCTTGCAGATGAAACAGTTCTCAATTCCAAGGCAGTTGTTCTGACGACTGGCACTTTTCTTCGTGGAATAATCCATATTGGGGATGTGTCACGTTCTGGCGGTCGGATGGGCGATAACGCGTCGATCAAGCTGGCCGAACGGATTGACTCGTTTGATCTACCGCTTGGTCGTTTGAAAACCGGTACGCCGCCTCGCCTTGATGCCACCACAATCAACTGGGACATACTTGAGATGCAGCCGGGTGATGATGATCCGGTGCTGTTCTCGTTCCTTAATAATAAGGCATCAGCACGGCAAATATCTTGCGGGATAACTCATACAAACTCCAAGACGCATGACATTATCCGAGAAAATCTCGAAAAATCTGCGATGTACGGCGGTCATATCGACGGGGTAGGGCCGCGGTACTGCCCCTCGATCGAGGATAAAATCGTTCGTTTCGCCGACAAAGACTCCCATCAGGTATTTCTTGAGCCCGAAAGTCTTTCGGATAATGTTGTATATCCTAATGGGATTTCTACGTCGCTTCCCGAAAACGTACAGCACGATTACGTGCGTTCGATGGTTGGGTTGGAAAATGCGACGATCCTACAACCTGGCTATGCTATTGAATATGACTATGTTGATCCGCGGGCACTTCGTGCATCGTTGGAGCTTCGGAACGTAAGTGGTCTATATCTTGCGGGACAGATCAATGGGACGACCGGCTATGAAGAAGCAGCCGCCCAAGGGCTTGTTGCTGGTTTGAACGCGGCGCGCGCAGCCTATGATCTTGAACCGGCGATCTTTGAGCGCTCCGAGAGCTATATCGGCGTGATGATTGACGACCTCATTACACGAGGCGTTTCTGAACCCTATCGTATGTTTACGTCGCGCGCCGAGTTCAGGCTTTCGCTTCGTGTAGATAACGCCGATCAGCGTCTTACACAGCGAGGAATTGACCTAGGGTGTGTTTCTGATACGCGGAAATCGGCGTTCATCTCTAAGATGGATGCACTAAGTTCTGCGAGAACTCAACTAGGTTCTGCAATGTTCACCGCTCGCTCTCTTGCTGAGCAGGGCGTGAAAATTCAAAAGGACGGGCCTACCCGCTCGGCACTTGAACTTCTTTCGTTCCCTGATATCGAATTTGCGAACTTGGTCGCGCTTTCACCTGAACTTGCGTCTGTTCCTTCGGATATTTCGGCGCAGCTAAAAAAGGACGCGACCTACTCAAACTACATTTCTCGTCAGAAGAAAGACGTTGATGCGCTTTCACGGGACGAAGGGCATAAAATTCCCGATGACTTTGAGTATTCCGACCTCGCTGGGCTTTCAAACGAATTGAAGTCGAAACTCTCCACGATCCGCCCGCGCTCTCTTGCACAAGCATCGAGAATTGAGGGTGTAACGCCGGCGGCTTTGACGCTCATTTTGGCAAATCTCCGGCAACAGGCTGCAAAATCCGCATGACACCCGATCAATTTTCCGATCTCATTGGGGTCGATGTTTCACGTGAAACATTCGATCGCCTATCTGAATACGTTCGTCTCCTCCATAAGTGGAACCCTGCAATCAATCTTGTGTCGAAATCGACGCTCGACGACGCTTGGGCGCGGCACATAGCAGATTCCGCACAGATTTTTGAAGTGGCACCAGCCTTCACTGATTGGACCGACATTGGCTCTGGCGGCGGCTTTCCTGGTCTTGTGATCGGAATACTTGCCCTTGAGCGAAGCCCAGTTAGCACAATTACATTGATTGAGTCGGATCGGCGAAAGTCTTCCTTTCTACGGAATGTTTCACGTGAAACAGGTATTCGTGTGAATATCATTACTGAACGGATCGAAAAAACGGCTCCTCAAAACACAGATATCTTAAGCGCGCGGGCCCTGGCCCCGCTCGACGTACTTCTTGACTTTACGGTTCGTC
This sequence comes from uncultured Halocynthiibacter sp., assembly GCA_947503035.1. Classification (GTDB taxonomy): domain Bacteria; phylum Pseudomonadota; class Alphaproteobacteria; order Rhodobacterales; family Rhodobacteraceae; genus CANNCD01. Next base: position 147,656 of record CANNCD010000002.1, on the reverse strand, counting down.
ACAGACAACGGCACGGCATATCCATATTCCCGAAGGGGCTGAAATTTCGCGAAGAAATCGAAGCTGCTGAAAGAAAATGGAACTTTGACTGTGAGGTTATTCCAAGTAAGGTCGATACAAATAGTGTAATTTTGAAAATTGGCGAAGTGAAACATGTCTGACTATACCCGTCCAACCGGTCCAAAGATCATTGCTATCGCAAACCAAAAAGGAGGGGTGGGAAAGACCACAACGTCAATAAATCTTGCTGCCGCCCTTGTGGAGGAAGGATTTCGGGTTTTGCTTGTGGATCTTGATCCCCAAGGAAACGCCTCGACTGGCCTTGGTGTGTCTCGCTCCGATCGCACATTTACCACCTACGATCTTATTGTGGGTGATGCGTCTCTTGAGCAGGTTGTCCAGCAAACGGATATCGAAGACCTCATTATTGTTCCTGCGACGACGGATCTAAGCTCGGCAGACATTGAGCTTATTTCGAATGAAAAACGCAGCTTCCTACTTCACGACGCTCTTCGGCAAAATGCGATTGACGAATATGATCTTGACTATGTGCTGATCGATTGCCCGCCATCTCTCAATCTCTTGACTGTCAATGCTATGGTCGCAGCACATTCAGTTCTGGTTCCGCTTCAAAGCGAGTTTTTTGCGCTAGAAGGTCTATCGCAGCTTATGCTTACCGTGCGTGACGTGCGTCAGTCCGCCAATAAGAACCTTCGGATTGAGGGTATCGTCCTTACTATGTACGATAAACGAAATAATCTGAGCCTGCAGGTCGAAAACGATGCGCGTGAGAACCTGGGAGAACTCGTATTCAATACCGTTATTCCGCGTAACGTTCGAGTAAGCGAAGCACCATCGTTCGCTCAGCCGGTTTTGACCTATGATACGCAATCTAAGGGAAGCGTTGCCTACAGAAATTTGGCAGGTGAATTGGTTCGCCGTCACGCCGCCGCCAATCAAGGAGCCCAGTAAATGGTAGATAAAAAGAATGAACGCCGTGGTCTTGGTCGTGGTTTGTCGGCGCTTATGGCCGATGTAAACATCGAAGCCGACCAGCCGAGAACAGACGTGCGCGAAAAAAAATCCGACGCGACACTCCCGATTGAAAAAATTAAGGCAAACCCTGATCAGCCACGCCGCTTTTTCAGTGAAGACGCCCTTCAGGAGCTTGCGAATTCGATCCGCGAAAAGGGAGTAATTCAACCGCTTATCGTGCGCCCACATCCGCGCGAAAACGACATCTATGAAATCGTAGCAGGGGAACGCCGCTGGCGTGCGTCACAGCTTGCGCAGCTTCATGAGGTGCCCGTTGTTATTCGCGAGATGACTGATACCGAGGTTCTGGAAATCGCGATCATCGAGAACATTCAACGTTCTGATCTGAATGCGATTGAAGAGGCAAAAGGCTATAAACAACTCATGGAGCGGTTCGGCCATACCCAAGAGAAGCTGGCGGCGGCGCTTTCCAAAAGCAGAAGCCATATCGCGAACCTGATGCGGTTGTTGCAGCTTCCACAGGATGTTCAGGATCTTTTGCATGATGGCAAGCTAAGCATTGGACATGCACGTGCGTTGATTACGTCTTCCGATCCGTCCGGCCTTGCACAGCGTGTCGTCTCAGAGGGTCTATCGGTGCGCCAAACCGAGGCGTTGGCCAAGGGACAGCTTGATAAACCAAAAGCTGCTGCTCCGGGGTCGACTAAGGATGCGGATACCAAGGCGCTCGAAGGGGACCTCTCGGCGACGCTTGGAATGAAGGTTAATCTTGCCCACAAGGCGAGCTCGGGTGGCGGCAAACTCTCTATTCAATACAAGTCTCTTGACCAGCTTGATGAGATTTGCGCGCTGCTTTCGTCACAGCGCGAAGGCTAGCTTAAAAGTTCCTTTAGAACCGAATTGAGGACGACGCGCCCATCATTCGTGGCGCGGAGCGTGTCGTCTTCAAGTGATACCATAGACATGTCAGATAAGTCTTTGATCTTACTGCGATCTATGCGGTTTCCGCGTAGATTTTCGAGCCGAGACAAAGATATACCCTCTTTCAAACGCAATCCCATAATCGCATATTCGTCCGCTTGCTCGATTTGGGTAATTTCGTCTCTAATCAGCTCACCAGAGCCGTTTTTCTCGACGTTGTGAAGCCAAGTTTCGGGTATCAGGTGTGTAGACGTCCCGAATTTGCGCTGAGCAAGGGTTAAGCGTCCGTGAGCACCAGGGCCGATACCGGCAAAATCTCCATATCGCCAATAGATAAGGTTGTGACGGCTTTCGGACCCAGGACGGGAAAAATTCGAAACTTCGTAATGTTCAAGACCCGCATCGGCACACATCTCGATTGTCTTGAAAAACATGTCGGACGCAACATCGTCGTTTGGCAATCCGCGCAGCCCGCCGCGTGCATGTCTTGCACCAAATGCCGTGTTAGGCTCGATGGTGAGCTGATAGAGGCTCAGGTGATCGGCAGCAAGATTAAGAGACGTTGCGAGCTCCGCCTGCCATTGCACAAGGGTTTGATCCTGACGCGCATAGATCAGATCAAAACTTGTCCTTGGAAAGAATGATTGCGCGAGTTCGAACGCCTTAAGGCCTTCGGCCACGTTGTGAAGGCGGCCCAGTTTCCGAAGGTCTTCGTCGTTGAGAGCCTGAAAGCCCATCGAGATGCGACTGACGCCACCGTCGCGATATCCGGCAAAGCGGCTTGCTTCTATCGAGGTTGGGTTGGCCTCGAGCGTGATTTCGATGTCGTTGGCGAAATCCCAATGTGCGCCGGCGCGTTCGATAATCGCGGCGACTGTTTCAGGCGCCATAAGGGACGGGGTCCCGCCACCAAAGTAAATTGAACGAAGCGGGCGGCGGCCGACCTCGGCGCCAACACGGTCAAGCTCTGAGAGATAGGATCGCAGCCACCGTGTCTGATCGATGTGATCGGAAACGTGGCTGTTAAAGTCGCAATAGGGGCACTTGGCCTGACAAAACGGCCAGTGGACATAAAGCCCAAAGCCGCCTGCCTGCCAGTCTGCTACGATATCATTCAAATGCGTTATCTTTTAAAAGCTGGAACGCGACGGTTCGGTGGCTCATGGCGCTTTTGCGGGCAGGATCCATCTCACCAAAGGTTTCCGTTTCGCCATTCGGGATGAATACTGGATCAAAGCCAAATCCGCGATCGCCGCGCATCGGCCATGTCAGTTCGCCGTGCACTTGTCCTGCGAAAATCTCGTCGTGACCATCGGGCCAAGCGATGCACAGCGTCGCGTTGAAGGTCGCGGAACGATCAACGTCATCGCCAAGGGCTTCGAGTTTATCGTTTACCTTTTTCATCGCCATCGGGAAATCACGCCCGCTTGGGGTTTCAGCCCAGTCGGCGGTATAGACGCCAGGCGCGCCATTAAGGGCATCGACCATCAGACCGCTGTCATCCGAAAGCGCAGGAAGACCAGTTTCCTTGGCGGCGTAATGCGCCTTGATGCGCGCATTTCCAGCGAATGTGTTTTCGGTTTCCTCCGGTTCGTCCAGACCAAGATCACCGGCGGAGACGACTTCGATCCCAAAAGGGGCCAAGAGCGCGCCGATCTCACGTAACTTGCCCGCATTGTGGGACGCGAGAACGATTTTCTTTTCGGTCAGTTTGCGCATTACGCCACCGCCGCCAATTGTGCCGCGACGAGTTCATCAACACCCTTTTCGGCGTAGTCGAGCAGCGTGTTCATCTGGCTGCGATCAAAGGTAGAACCCTCGGCGCTCATCTGGACCTCAACAAGACGTTTTGAGCTGGTCAGGATAAAGTTGCCGTCGACGCCCGCCTCGGAATCCTCGGGGTAATCGAGATCTAGAACAGGTTGCCCCGCGTAAATACCACAAGAAACCGCAGCAATAGGGTCGATAAGCGGGTCGGAGATTACATCACCGGCCTTCATCAATTTCTGAACGGCCAACTTCAAAGCGACCCAACCACCAGTGATAGAGGCACAACGCGTGCCGCCGTCGGCCTGAATAACATCGCAATCGATGGTAATCTGACGCTCACCCAAAGCAACGCGATCAACCCCAGCACGTAGGGAACGACCAATCAGACGTTGGATTTCTTGGGTCCGGCCAGATTGGCCATTCTTGGCCTCACGGCGCATTCGTGTGTTGGTCGCGCGGGGCAGCATACCGTATTCGGCGGTGACCCAGCCAAGACCGGAATTCTTCATAAAGGACGGAACGCGTGGCTCAAGCGACGCGGTACACAACACATGCGTGTCGCCCATTTTGATCATACATGATCCCTCGGCGTGACGTGTCACATTGGTTTCAATGATAATGCTACGCATTTCGTCGACAGAACGGCCAGATGGGCGCATGGGAATTCCTTTCAGATTGTTGTGTCCAGATACCCATGACACCCCAACAAACGCAAGCCCGATTGACGTTGGCGCAAGATCGCTTTTAATGGGGATATGAATGATCATAGTGAAATACTGTCTGAAATGAATGACCGGTCGCGCGAAGTGTTTCGCCGCGTGGTTGAGGGCTATCTTGATACCGGTGGGCCTGTGGGTTCGCGGACGTTGACGCGGACCATGAACGAAAAGGTGTCCGCCGCGACGGTTCGCAACGTGATGCAGGATCTTGAATTCCTCGGCTTGCTCGAGGCGCCGCATGTGTCCGCGGGCCGTATCCCGACGCAATCTGGTCTGCGGATGTTTGTGGATGGTTTGCTTGAGGTGAACACCCCAGACATTACAGATCGCGAAAAGATCGACGCGACACTTGGCTCAAATGAACGGGACGTTGGGACGATGCTTGATAGCGTCGGGGCCGCGCTCTCTGGGATTACGCATGGGGCGAGCCTTGTTCTGACGCCCAAGCACGAGGCGGCGATCAAGCATATCGAATTCGTAAGCCTTGCCGCCGACCGCGCGCTGGTTGTTCTGGTCTTTGCTGATGGTCACGTTGAAAACCGCGTGTTCACGCCACCGATGGGCCAAACCCCCTCGTCCATGCGTGAGGCGGCGAATTTCCTGAATGCCATGGCCGAGGGTCTGACACTTTCCGAACTCCGGTTGCGAATGAAAACCGAGCTGACCTCGCGGCGCCAAGAGATCGACACGCTTGCCCATGCTATGGTCGAAAGCGGCCTCGCCATCTGGGAAAACGAAGGCGACCCGCATGAGAGGTTGATTGTACGTGGGCGCGCGAATCTTTTGGAGGGGCAAGAGGGTGATCTTGAACGCATCCGGACCCTGTTTGATGACCTCGAACGCAAACGGGATATCGCCGATTTCCTTGAATTGACCGACGAAGGCGAAGGTGTGCGCATTTTTATTGGTTCTGAGAACAAACTTTTTTCACTTTCGGGTTCCTCTTTGGTGGTATCTCCCTATATGAACGCTGATCGTAAGATAGTGGGTGCGGTCGGCGTAATTGGTCCGACTCGCCTGAATTATGGGCGGATCGTGCCGATCGTGGATTACACGGCACAGCTGGTCGGGAAACTGATCTCGGATCAGGGCTAAGGAAGAGAATATGGCAGAGCCAAAGAACGACGAATTTTTGGATGACATCGAGGACATCGAAGCCGCGATGGACGCCGCAGAGGAAATGACACCAGAAGACGAGGCCATGGCCAACGTTGATGCGATCATTGCCGAGCGTGATGATTACCGCGACCGTTTCATGCGGGCCCTTGCGGATGCGGAAAACGCACGCAAGCGGTCCGATCGCGATCGCAAAGAGGCCGAGAACTATGGCGGCTCCAAATTGGCGCGCGATATGTTGCCAGTGTATGACAACATGAAACGTGCGGTCGAAACCATCACCGACGAACAGCGCGAGGCGAATGCTGCGTTGATCGAAGGGATCGAATTGACCATGCGCGAATTGACGACTGTGTTCGCCAAGCACGGCATCAACATCATTTCCCCTGCAGTGGGCGATGCGTTTGATCCGAAAGAGCACGAAGCCATGTTCGAGGCCCCCGTGCCAAACACCAAGGCCGGCGACATCATCCAAGTGATGGCCGAGGGCTTTATGCTTCACGACCGTCTGTTGCGTGCGGCGCAGGTTGGCGTTTCGTCAAACCCGGCTTAGATCCTTAAGCTGATAAATAAGATCAAGCGCCTGTTTGGCGCTTAGCTCGTCGGGGATCACCTCGGCGAGCTTTTCTATGGCTGGATTGGTCGCAACGGGTTTCGGGGCAGGGGCCGCAGCCATGGAAAATAGGGGTAGATCGTCGATAACGGCTTGTTTCTTGCCGCCCTCGCGTTCTCCCTTTTCCAATGCATCCAGCACCACGCGCGCACGTTCCACAACCGCATCCGGTAGACCGGCAAGTTTCGCAACCTGCACCCCGTAACTCCGATCCGCGGCACCTTTGATCACTTCGTGAAGGAAGATCACATCGCCTTCCCATTCCTTCACAGCAACGGTGGCGTTATCCACACCGTCGAGCTTTGCCGAAAGCGCGGTGAGTTCGTGATAGTGCGTCGCGAACAGAGCTCGGGATTTATTCGCATCGTGTAGATGTTCAAGCGTCGCCCAAGCAATCGAAAGCCCGTCATAGGTCGCCGTACCACGTCCGATTTCATCGAGAATAACGAGCGCGCGGTCGTCCGCTTGGTTCAAAATCGCGGCGGTTTCGACCATTTCTACCATGAACGTCGAACGTCCACGGGCCAGATCATCGGATGCGCCAACGCGGCTGAATAGCTGTGACACAAGCCCAACATGCGCGGATTCGGCGGGGACATAGCTCCCGACTTGGGCAAGAAGCGCGATTAACGCATTCTGACGAAGGAACGTTGATTTACCCGCCATATTCGGACCGGTCAAAAGCCAAATCGCCGCGCCGTCCTGTGCGGACAAATCACAGCTATTGGCGATAAACGGATCGCCGCCCTGCTTACGCAGGGCAAGTTCAACGACGGGATGACGGCCGCCGGTGATTTCAAACGCGCGGCTCCCGTCCACGGTGGGGCGCACCCATCGTTCACCCAGCGCAAGGTCGGCAAAGGCCGTCGACAAATCGATCTCGGCAAGGGCGCGCGCAGTCTGACCAATCTGGGCGGCTTGGGCGAGAATTGCCTCTCTTATGCTGTGATAGAGACGTTTTTCGATCTCAAGCGCGCGGGACCCGGCGTTGTGGATCTTGGTCTCCATCTCGGACAGGGCAACTGTCGTAAACCGCACGGCACTGGCAGTGGTCTGGCGATGAATAAAGGTTTCGGACAACGGCTCAGACAACATTTTATTCGCATGGGCTGAGGTGGTTTCGATGAAATAGCCAAGGACATTGTTGTGTTTCACCTTGAGCGCAGTGATGCCTGTGACCTCGGCGTACTCGGCCTGCATCGCGGCGATGACACTGCGACCTTCGTCGCGCAATTTACGTGCTTCGTCGAGATCGGCGTCATAACCGGCCGCGATGAAACCACCATCACGGGCAAGAAGTGGTGGCTCCGCAATCAGTGTCGCCTCAAGAAGCGCGAGTAGCGCGTCGTGACCGACAAGGGCGGACGCCTCGTCGCGAAGAAGCTGTGGGAGATCACCGGCAAGACGTTCGGCAACGGCACCCGCCTGAACCAATCCGTTACGCACAGCGGCAAGATCACGGGGGCCACCGCGATCCAAGGCCAAACGTGAAAGGGCGCGATCCATATCTGGCGCACGTTTCAAATGATCGCGAAGATCAGCCGAAAGCACGCTATCGGCGACCATGTGATCGACGGCCTCAAGACGGGTGTGAATGGTGGCAAGATCACGTGAGGGGCTTGAAATGCGACGTTCCAGCAATCGCCCACCCGCCGCAGTGGTTGTCCGATCAATCGCGGCAAGCAACGAGCCGTCACGACCACCAGATAGGCTTTGAGTGAGTTCAAGGTTCCGCCGCGTTGAGGCATCGATCTGCATCGCGCCGCCAAGGGCCTCGCGCATGGGCGGACGCAACATCGGGAGTTGGCCCTTTTGGGTGATATCAAGGTATTCGATGATCGCGCCCATCGCGGAAATTTCCGCGCGACTGAATTGACCGAATGAGTCGAGCGTTTTGACGTTGAACAGATCGCAGATCCGTTTTTCCGATGATGTGCTGTCGAAGCTTGCGCGGGATAATGGGGTAAGGGACAGACCGAAATCAGTCTCTAACTCGTACAAATCGGGCTCTTTTGCCTCGCTCACCACCAATTCGCGGGGGGCAAGACGGGCGATTTCTGGCCCAAGCCGCGTGGGCGGGCAGGGCATCACATGGAACGCGCCGGTTGAAATATCGGCCCATGCCAGCGCCGCCTCGTCACGCATTTCGGAATAAGCAGCGAGATAGTTGTGACGGCGCGCATCAAGGAGGGACTCTTCGGTCAGTGTCCCAGGTGTCACAAGGCGCACAACATCCCGTTTCACGATGGCCTTATAGCCGCGTTTTTTGGCTTCGGCGGGGCTTTCCATTTGTTCGCAGACGGCGACACGGAACCCTTTGCGGATGAGCGTCAGAAGATATCCCTCGGCCGCATGAACCGGAACACCGCACATTGGGATATCAACCCCGTCGTGTTTTCCACGTTTCGTCAGGGCGATATCAAGCGCGGCTGCGGCGTCCACGGCATCCTGAAAGAACATCTCGTAGAAATCGCCCATCCGATAGAACAAAAGAGCGCTTTCATATTGCTCTTTCAGTTCAAGATACTGTGCCATCATTGGGGTGACTTTTTGGCTCGCTGCGCTCATGTTTTCCTCGCTCTTTGGGGGAACATTAAAGACAGGCGCGACGCGATAAAAGGCGAATGTTGCGAAGGGTGTGGACAAAGGCTAATAAGGGTCTCGTTTGCAATAAAGGATAAGGCCCCAATGTCCTCGAATAATAAAGTTACCGCAGAAGAAGCGCTCGCATACCACATGGAACCCACGCCGGGTAAATATGAGGTCACGCCGAGCACGCCGATGACCACGCAACGGGATCTGTCCCTTGCCTATTCCCCAGGTGTTGCTGTGCCCTGCGAAGCCATCGCGGAAAACCCCGAGACGGCCTATGATTACACAAACAAGGGCAACATGGTTGCGGTGATTTCCAACGGTACCGCGGTTCTTGGTCTTGGGAACCTTGGTGCGCTTGCGTCGAAACCTGTGATGGAAGGCAAGGCGGTTCTGTTCAAACGTTTCGCGGATGTGAACTCTATCGACCTTGAGCTTGACACAGAGGACGCGGATGAATTCATCAACGCGGTTAAATTGATGGGGCCAAGCTTTGGCGGCATCAACCTTGAGGACATCAAGGCACCCGAGTGTTTCATCATCGAGCAGAAGCTCAAGGAAGTCATGGACATCCCAGTGTTCCACGATGACCAACACGGGACTGCGGTGATTTGCGCCGCTGGCCTTATCAATGCGCTTCACCTGTCCGGTAAGAAAATCGAAGATGTAAAGATCGTTCTAAACGGCGCTGGCGCGGCGGGTATTGCCTGTCTTGAGCTGATCAAGCGCATGGGTGCCAAGAATGAAAACTGTATCATGTGCGACACCAAGGGTGTGATTTACCAAGGTCGTACCGAGGGCATGAACCAATGGAAATCTGCACATGCTGTGAAGACCGAGGCGCGCAGCCTTGAGGATGCTGTTGACGGTTGCGACGTGTTTCTTGGTGTGTCGGCCAAGGGTGCTTTGACGCCGAAGATGGTTGAAAGCATGGCCAAAGATCCGGTGATTTTTGCCATGGCGAACCCCGATCCCGAAATTACACCAGAAGAAGCCCACGCCGTGCGCGATGATGCGATTGTTGCGACGGGCCGCTCTGACTATCCGAACCAAGTAAACAACGTGCTTGGTTTCCCGTATCTCTTCCGTGGTGCGCTTGATATCCATGCGCGTGCGATCAATGACGAGATGAAGATCGCCTGTGCCGAGGCGCTTGCTGAACTTGCCCGCGAAGATGTGCCGGATGAGGTGGCGATGGCCTATGGTCGCAAGCTGACCTTTGGTCGTGACTACATTATTCCGACGCCGTTTGACCCTCGTCTCATTTCGCTTATCCCGCCAGCGGTTGCCAAGGCTGGCATGGATACCGGTGTCGCACGTCGTCCAATCGTCGACATGGTTGGCTATGAGGACAGCCTCAAGGCGCGCATGGACCCAACAGCCAGCATTCTTCGCGGCATCAACGCCCGTGCTCGCGCCCGTCAGGCCCGCATGATTTTCGCCGAGGGCGACGACATCCGCGTCCTACGTGCCGCTGTGAATTACCAACGCAACGGTATGGGTAAGGCAATCGTTGTGGGTCGTGAAACTGATGTGGCCGAGAAACTGACCGCCGCTGGTTTGGGTGACGCTGTTGGTCAGCTTGAGATCGTCAACGCCGCGAACACCGTGCATCTCGATAAGTACAAGGATTTCTTGTACAATCGTCTGCAACGTAAGGGCTATGACCGTTCCGATATTCACCGTCTGGCGGCGCGTGATCGTCATGTGTTCTCGGCGCTCATGTTGGCGCACGGACACGGCGATGGGCTTGTTACCGGTGCAACGCGTAAATCTGCGCACGTCTTGAACCACATCAATTATGTGTTTGATGCATCGGCCGCCGATGGCGCGGTGGGTGTGACAGCGCTGTTGCACAAGGGGCGGATCGTTCTGATCTCTGATACTTTGGTACAGGAATGGCCGGATGAAAACGATCTTGCCACCATTGCCGAACGTGGCGCAGATGTTGCGCGCACGCTTGGGCTTGAACCAAGGGTGGCGTTCGTGTCCTTCTCGACATTTGGCTATCCTGTGTCCGAGCGCGCCGAGAAAATGCACCTTGCCCCTGCGGTTTTGGACAAGCGCGGCGTGAACTTCGAATACGAAGGCGAGATGACCGTCGACGTAGCCCTGAACATGGAGGCGATGGATAAATATCCGTTCTCGCGCCTGTCTGGTCCGGCGAACGTCTTGGTTGTGCCCGCACGTCACTCTGCGTCGATTTCCGTTAAACTGATGCAGGAAATGGCCGGCGCGACCGTGATCGGTCCGATCCTTGCAGGTGTGGATAAGCCGATCCAAATTTGTTCGACAGGCTCAACCACAAATGACATTCTGAACATGGCGATTTTGGCGGCATGTAAGGAAAAGTAATGGCGATTTACAATCTAGGCTCGATCAACGTTGACCATTTCTATGCGGTGCCTGTTCTGCCCTCTCCGGGGGAAACGCTGGCGGCGACAAATGTGAAAACGGGCCTAGGGGGTAAAGGCGCAAATCAATCGGTTGCCGCGGCTAAGGCTGGGGCGACCGTTCACCACATCGGTGCCATTGGTGCCGATGGCGATTGGACGCTTGATCGACTTCGGTCCTATGGCGTGGGCGTCGACCATATTTCGCAATCTTCGGAACCCACGGGTCACGCGATTATCAATGTGGCCGCAGACGGTGAAAATGCGATCGTTCTGTATCGCGGGGCGAACTATGCATTTGATGAGGCCGCTGTTCGCAAGGCACTATCGGGCGCTGGGCCCGACGACATTTTGCTGATTCAAAACGAAACAACACACCAACAAATCGCGGCGAAAATTGCCCATGAACGGGGTGCGCGTGTGATGTATTCCGCCGCGCCGTTTGATGTGGATGCGGTGCGAGATGTTTTGCCGTTTGTGTCCATTCTGGCGATGAATGAGATCGAAAAAGACCAACTTTTGGCAGCGTTAGAGACTGATATCGCCGACCTTCCTGTGGATGAAGTCATTGTCACCAAGGGCGGCGTTGGGGCCGACTTGCATCACGCGGGGACCGTGACGAGCGTCCCAAGTCATCGCGTTGATGTGGTCGATACGACCGCCGCGGGGGATACTTTTGCAGGCTATTTCGCCGCCGCGCGGGATGAGGGTTTCGACATCAAATCAGCGATGAAATTGGCAAGTGCCGCAGCCGCGATAAAAGTGACACGGGCCGGAACCGCAGATGCAATTCCAGCCCGATCAGAGGTCGATGCGTTTATCGCGAAACTTTAGTGCGCGTCGGCAAATGGGGCCTCTGCGCCCCAAAGCGCTGTAACCGCCTGATCCCGTCCACAGGCATCGCGGTATCGTTTATACGCCTTGGCTTTGCTAATCGGGCCGAACCGGCTGACGATGAGTGACTCGCTTTTGTAGTAATCTTGATGCCCCTCATCGGCGGCATAAAACGCCCCAGCAGGCTCAACACGGGTTACGATATCTTTGCCCAGCGTTTTCTCGGCGGTGGCGATTTCGGCAAGAACAGTGTCTTTTTCACCGGCACCTGAATAGAAAATAGCGGTTTTATAGGGTTCACCCCGATCACAAAATTGACCACCCGCATCTGTGGGGTCAATGGACCGAAGGAACAGATTGATCAAACGTTCGTGGCTGACCACATCGGCGTCATAGGTGATTTCAACGGCTTCGACATGGCCGGTGCCGCCGCGTGATACTTGCTTATACGTCGGGTTTGGACGTTCACCGCCCGAAAACCCAGACACCGCCTCGATCACGCCATCGACGCTTTCGAAATCACTTTCGACACACCAGAAACAGCCGCCAGCCACGATGAGCTTTTCGATGGTTTCGGCCTGCGCGGTGCTACCGGCAATGGTTGCCCCAAGAAGCGCAGCGATACGAATGTATTTGAGTGGTGACATGGTGTTCTCCTCTGTGTTGAGGGAACTATGATCGGGGTTCCGGAGGACTGCAATTCACAGGGAGGTGAGCTCACGGAAACGGGATCGGATGGAATAAAGGCGCCGCAAGAGCGACGCCTTTTGATTTTATTTAGCTACGCGCTTGTTGCGGGCTGCTATCAATTTCAAACGAAGCGCTTGAAGCTGGATGAACCCAGCGGCGTCCGCCTGATCGTATGCGCCGGCATCGTCTTCGAATGTCACGTGTGCTTCTGAGTAAAGCGAGTGATCGGACCAACGACCAACGGTGCGCGCAAGACCTTTGTAGAGTTTCAAACGAACGGTACCTGTCACGTGCTCTTGTGACTTGTCGATTGCCGCCTGAAGCATCTCACGCTCTGGGGAATACCAGAAACCGTTATAGATCAGCTCAGCGTATTTCGGCATGAGCTCGTCCTTTAGGTGCATCGCGCCACGGTCCATGGTGATGGATTCGATACCGCGGTGCGCCTCTAGAAGAAGTTCGCCACCAGGAGTTTCATAAATGCCGCGGGACTTCATGCCAACGAAACGACCCTCAACAAGGTCAAGACGGCCACAGCCGTGCTTGCCGCCCAGTTCGTTCAGCTTTGCCAAAAGTGTCGCTGGGGACATCGCAACGCCGTCGATGGAAACCGCGTCACCTTTTTCGAACCCGATCTCGATGAACTCAGGTGTGTTTGGCGCGTCTTCTGGGTTTACCGTGCGCTGGTAAACGTAATCTGGTGCGTCGATCGCTGGATCCTCAAGGACCTTACCTTCGGAAGACGTGTGCAGAAGGTTCGCATCAACCGAGAACGGAGCTTCGCCACGTTTGTCTTTTGCGATTGGGATCTGGTGCGCCTCGGCGAATTCCAACAATTTCGTGCGCGACTGAAGATCCCACTCGCGCCAAGGGGCGATTACAGTGATGTCTGGGTTCAACGCATAGGCAGCCAATTCAAAGCGAACCTGATCGTTGCCTTTGCCGGTTGCGCCGTGTGCAACAGCATCCGCACCAGTTTGTTCCGCGATCTCAACAAGACGCTTGGAGATCAACGGACGCGCGATGGACGTACCAAGAAGATATAGACCTTCGTACTGGGCGTTTGCGCGGAACATTGGGAATACGAAATCACGAACGAATTCTTCACGCACGTCTTCGATAAAGATGTTCTCAGGCTTCACGCCCAAAAGCTCGGCTTTCTTGCGCGCAGGCTCAAGCTCTTCGCCTTGGCCAAGATCGGCAGTGAATGTCACGACCTCACAGCCGTATTCAATTTCCAACCATTTCAGAATGATCGATGTATCAAGGCCACCGGAATAGGCCAGAACTACTTTTTTAGGCGCAGACATGTGTTTCTCCAAGGTCGAAGGTATCGCCGTGGCGTTACAGGGTTTTTACGTTCGGGGCAAGCTTAGCGGTGGTTTAGATTTGCATGTGATAGGGGATAATTGTTAGGAATGGGCGATTTTAATACAATTGATTGGAAGAATGCGTGCTTGGACTGAGAATTTTTATACATGCGTTGCGGCAGGTCTTTGGAAATTTTCGTGCAGCGCTCCAGATTTCTGGACTGATCTATTTCATCCTGTTTGCATGCTCATATGCCGTTGTTTGGGCGTTGGACTTTGGTAACTTCGTTCAGTTTGGGGCGCGCGAGACACTACTTGTTGTTCTCTTGATCACTCTCTGGATGGTTGGATTCCTTTGGATCGCCGTTGCATGGCACCGTTATGTTCTCTTGAACGAGACGCCTCGGTCGGTCCTTCCTAAATTTCATGGAAAAAATATCGCCTCTTATTTTTTTCGTGGCCTACTGATTGCTTTGGTGTTCTTTCTTATTGCCGCCGTACTTTTGATCATTTGGCTTCTGTTTAATTCAATTTTGTTCGCCGTTTTTCCAAATGGAATAACTGTTGGCGCTATTGGGATGATGTTGGTGCCTCTCGTACTGAACATCGTGTTTTCGATGGTGTTTTTCAGCCTTAGTCCCGTACTCGTGGCGGGTGCGCTTGGAAGGCAAATGTCGTTCCGAGAGGCCCAGAGTGCGTTTTCTGGAAAATGGCTAAGCCTGTTTGTTCTACTTATTGTGACGGCAGCCTTCTCAACGGTTGTTCGCTTGGTGGCGGAACTGAGCGCGCTGCCTCTTCTTGATTACTTGGTTGTCTTTGGCATTCTCCAAGCTGCGCTTTATTGGGTTTCAATCATGACCGGCATTAGCGTTCTGACTACGCTTTACGGTCATTTCATTGAAAAACGCGAACTGGTTTAGGGGCTTGCCGTTGGGGGCAAATCACGCCAAACCTGTGGCATGACCACATTTACCGACAAAGCCCGCGCCGCCACGGCGGCTATGCGCGACGTGTTCCCAGCGACGCCGCTTCAACGCAACGACCACCTTTCTGCGCTTCATGGCGCGGAAATTTGGCTTAAGCGCGAAGACCTGTCGCCGGTGCGGTCCTATAAAATTCGGGGTGCATTGAACGCGATGCGCAAGGTGCTGGCGGATAAGCCGGACCAAGACACGTTTGTTTGTGCGAGTGCGGGAAACCACGCCCAAGGTGTGGCATATGTCTGTAGCCACTTTGGCGTCAAAGGTGTGATTTTCATGCCGATCACCACACCAGATCAGAAAATCCACAAGACCAAGGTATTTGGCCGCGATAACATCGAAATCCGTCTGGTTGGGGATTATTTCGACGAAACGCTTGCTGCCGCCCAAGAATACTGCGCCGAGGTTGGCGGTCATTTTCTTGCGCCATTTGATGATGCGGACGTGATCGAAGGCCAAGCCAGCATCGGGGTCGAGGTTCTTGATTCTATGACTTCTGCGCCTGATATCGTGGTGCTCCCTGTTGGGGGCGGTGGTCTTGGCGCCGGGCTTGTTCAATACTTTAAAGAAAACGCGCCCGAGACGCGGCTGGTTTTTGTAGAACCTACAGGCGGAGCGAGTCTTGCCGCGTCGATCGAGGCGGGGCAATTGACCACGCTTGATCATGTCGACACGTTTGTGGATGGGGCAGCCGTCGCGCGTATCGGAGAACAGAACTATCAGGTTCTGAAAGGCACTTGCGCTGGTGATATCGTGTCCGTGTCTGAGGACCAAATCTGCACCACAATCCTAGACATGCTCAATACCGAGGGTGTCGTTCTTGAGCCGGCTGGTGCCATGTCCATTGAGGCCTTGAAGGAAATTGGAGATATCGAAGGCAAGCGGGTTCTTTGTATTTCGTCCGGCGGTAATTTTGATTTTGAGCGCCTGCCAGAGGTCAAGGAGCGCGCTCAGCGCTACTCCGGGGTGAAGAAATATTTTGTGCTTCGGATGCCCCAACGTCCCGGTGCGCTCAAAGAGTTTCTAGGTATGCTGGGACCAAATGACGATATCGCGCGGTTTGAGTACCTTAAGAAATCTGCCCGAAATTTCGGGTCTGTTCTGATCGGGATAGAAACGGTTGAACCCGACAATTTTAAGATATTGGTGAGAAAGCTCGAAGAAGCAGGGTTTGGCTATCGAGACATCACGGATGATGACACCTTGTCAGAACTCATTGTCTAGGCGGCTTGCGCCCCTGCGGTTTCAAAGATTTCTTTTGAGGCCGAATATATCTTTACGAGCTCGGCAATATTGATGCTGTCGAGGTCACCAGTTGTCGCAGCTTGTTCGCTTTTTTGGCAGAACACGCCCATCTCAGCAAAACCAAGATTAAGTGCGCTCCCCTTTAGGAAATGCATGTCATCTTTTAGGCTGTCGGGGTTCGGGCTGGTCTGTAAGCGCGCCACAACTTCGTCAACTTCCTCAAGAAACATTTCCGCAACTTCAACAAAGTCTTCTTGGCCGACTTCGTCTTTCAATTCTTCTACTCTTGACCAATCAATCATTTGGGCACCCCATTCGTTTGTTTAATGGTTAAGCGCAGATGTTTAAAATTCCGTAAGCAGATCCAGCAAGTTCTTTCAAATTTTACCCTTCATAGCGCGTTAAGAGCTTGCTGCGAAAAAGGGAACTCAATTTGAACAATACGTGGAATCACTATGTTGGCCACCGCAAACGATCGACAGCCTCACACTAAAAATAACCTAGGTGCGATTACACGTATTTTGGTCTTGGATGACAGCCGCGCCCAGCGCCGCCTGATACAAACCATGCTGCGTCGTTGGGGGTATGAGACGATCGAAGCAGCCTCTGGCGTGCAAGCACTTGAAATTTGCAAAAATGAAACCGTCGACCTTATTCTAAGCGACTGGGTTATGCCCGAAATGGATGGGCTTGAATTTTGCCATGCGTTTCGTGCGCTTGAATTGAAGCAATATGTCTATTTCATTCTTCTTACGTCGAAGAGCGATAAGACCGAGGTCGCGCATGGCCTTGAGGCGGGGGCTGACGATTTCCTTACCAAGCCAGTCAATGGGAGCGAGCTTCGCGCACGAATTACGGCCGCCGAGCGGATCGTTCGGATGGAGCGTGAACTGACCGAGAAAAACAAACTTGTTTCGTCCACCCTAAAGGAGCTTCAGCATCTCTATGACACGCTTGATCACGATCTCCTTGAGGCGAAGAAACTTCAGCAATCCTTGGTGCCAGAGCGGTATCGCGATTACGGGGATTCACAGGTTTCCATGATGCTTCGCCCAAGTGGTCACGTTGGGGGCGATTTGGTTGGTAAGTATAAGGTCAGCGATACCGAGATCGGGCTGTTTTCGATCGACGTCTCTGGTCACGGCATTACATCCGCTTTGATGACTGCGCGTTTGGCGGGTTATCTGTCAGGAACAACTCCGGAAACCAATGTCGCCCTGCGCACCGTCAAGGGTGGCTTTGTTGCGCGATCTCCTGCCGAAACGACGTTCATCTTGAACGAGCGCATCCTCAGCGAGATGGATACAGAAAACTATTTCACGATCATCATCGCCAATGTGAACCTTGAAACCGGACATGTGACGATGTGTCAAGCAGGACATCCACATCCCGCAATTCAACGCTCATCAGGCTCTGTTGAATATCTGGGTGAGGGCGGGTTGCCTGTCGGCCTAATCGAAGGGGCAGAGTTCACCGATTTTAGCTTCGACCTTGAAGCAGGTGATCGCATGTTGCTTTACTCGGATGGGATTACCGAATGCCCCGATGCCTCAGAGGAACTTCTGGATGAGGAAGGTTTGTCGGATATTCTAACCGCAAATCAAGATATCAAGGGAGAGGCATTGCTGGAGACGATTGTGTGGGACCTTCAGGCCTTTATGGGCGAGGACGATTTCCCAGACGATCTTTCGGCGATCTTGTTTGAGCTACAAAAGACCAAGTAGCCTTTTTATAAAGTCCGCGTCGCCAGTGTTTTCGAGATCAAATGCCGCGGCCGTAATTGGGTGAAAAAACGGTTCGTGGTTTGCCTCAAGAGGGCTGCACATTTTCCGCACGGGGCGAGCCACATAAATGTGACAGATCTTTTCTGCATAGAACCCATAATCTGGCATATACGTGAAACGCCGATAGGCGCCCATCCGGCGCGGCGCCGCAATGGACCAACCGGTTTCTTCGAGGACTTCACGATAAAGCGCGGGCAGGGTGCTTTCACCTGCGTCGATGCCGCCACCGGGGATATCGACAACGGTGCCATTCTGGCGGGTCAATAGGATTTCATCCCCTCGCGGAAGCAACACATAAACACCAGGGCGGGGGGTATAGGCTTGACCTTCGCGTGGCTTATCTCCATATCGACGCATCATTTTGCAAACTCCCCCTTGGTCTCGCGCTTGCGGCACATATATCAACGAGGTATGCCAAGGGATGATGCGTAAGGAAAGCCCAATGACTTCTACAACACAAATTGCATGGGACGACACAGTCCTCCCCTTTCAGCTTGATCGCGCTGACATCCGAGGCCGTGTTGCGCGTCTAGATGGTGTCTTGGATCGCGTTCTGGAACAGCATGACTATCCACATGTGGTTGAAACGCTTGTCGCTGAGATGGCGTTGCTGACGGCATTGATCGGTCAAACCATTGATCTGCGTTGGAAATTGTCGCTTCAGGTGCGCGGCGATGGTCCAATTCGGATTCTCGCGACTGACTATTATGGCCCAACCGAGGATGGCGAACCCGCGCGTATCCGCGCTTATGCGAGCTATGATAAAGAGCGTCTTGAAAAAGACTCTGACGCCTTCACCCAGCTTGGTAAGGGGTATTTTGCGATCCTTATCGATCAGGGGTCAGGAACCAAGCCATATCAAGGGATTACACCGATCTCGAGCGGTTCGTTGGCCAAATGTGCGGAAACATATTTCGCTCAGTCGGAACAGCTGCCGACTCGGTTTGAGCTGTCTTACGGCAAATCAACGCTTGCGGGTGGGGCTGAAACATGGCGTGCCGGTGGCGTTATGCTTCAACACATGCCCAAGGCGTCCCCATTTGCGACCGGAGAAGGCGGCAGTGGCGAAGACGGCGTTCTTGCGCCGGTCGATCTGTTGGGTGCTGATGAAGAAGAAAACTGGAACCGCGCCAACATTCTTCTTGATTCTGTCGAGGATCTTGAGCTCATCGGCCCGACTGTCGATCCGACCACTCTTTTGACGCGTCTGTTCCACGAAGAAGAGCCGCGCGTCTATACGGCGCAATCGGTGAAGTTCGGCTGTAGCTGTTCGGACGAAAAGGTGCGCGAAAGCCTGTCGATCTATTCTGCGAAAGACATCGAATATATGACAACAGCAGAGGGGCGTGTTACCGCAGACTGTCAATTCTGCGGTTCGCACTACGATTTCGACCCTAAAACGCTTGGGTTCCAAGCAACAGAAAAGCCGAATGGCGACGCGTAACAGCATTGAACACGTGATGGCCGCGCTGGATTTATCCGGCGCGGGATCATCCGATTTTGATCTGAACCCAGATCTGCCCACGCGCCCCGATGTTGAGTTGCGAGACGCGGCTGTTCTCGTGCCGCTTGTCTCAACCTCCCGCGGGCTTGAGGTCATACTCACAAAACGTGCGTCACATTTGAAACACCACCCAGGGCAAATCGCATTTCCCGGCGGCAAACGCGATGCGGAGGACGTGTCTCTTGTGGCAACGGCCCTACGCGAAGCAAACGAAGAGATCGGCCTGTCGATGGGTGCGGTGGATATTTTGGGGCAACTTCCGGCGCATCGGACCGTTACCAATTTCGACATGACCCCAATTATCGGCTCTATTACAGGCGAAATCGACCTTGTTCTGTCTGAGGGCGAAGTGTCAGAAATCTTCTATGTGCCTCTGTCGTATCTTGCGGATATGTCGAAATATCAGGTGCAGTCCCGACGCTGGCGTGGTGTCTGGAGAAGCTATTATGCCGTCCCCTTTGGGCCATATTATATTTGGGGGGCCACTGCGCGGGTTCTTTATGGATTGGCGGATCGGATGTCACGATGCGGGTAACCGGCGAATGGCTATCCAATGATGCGACACAGAAGGTGTTTCGCATGCTGACGGATGCGGGTTATCTGGCCTATGGCGTTGGGGGATGTGTGCGGAACGCGGTTCTTGGTGTGGCAGTCAATGACATTGATATCTCCACGGACGCCCGCCCCACGACAGTCATGAAGTTGGCGCAAAAACTGGGCCTGTCCGTCATTCCAACGGGGATAGATCACGGAACTGTCACAGTGGTCTCAGGTGGCATTCCGCACGAAATCACCACGTTCCGCAATGACGTCGAAACCGATGGGCGGCGCGCGGTCGTGGCCTTTTCTGATGACATCGCTGATGACGCGGTTCGACGTGATTTCACCATGAACGCCCTGTATTGCGATGCCGATGGCGTGGTTGTTGATCCGCTTGGCGGTTTGGATGATCTGCGGGCGCGGCATGTGCGCTTTATCCAAGATCCAAGTGCACGCATTCAGGAAGATTATCTTCGGATTTTGCGGTTCTTTCGGTTTTTTGCGTGGTACGGCGACCAAGACGCGGGGCTTGACCCCGAGGGGCTGGCCGGCTGTGCGGCGTTCCAAGAGGGGTTGGCCCAAGTCGCCCGCGAACGGATTGGTGCCGAATTTTTGAAAACGCTTGGTGCGAATGACCCATCCCAAGCCATCGCGGGAATGGCCCAGACGGGGGTGCTCAACACTCTTCTGACTGGGGCGGATGCACGTCTGTTACCGCTTGTTGTGCACGGCGAGGCTCTGTTGGGGGTCACGCCCGATGTGATCTCTCGTCTCGTCAGTTTAGGTGGCCAAGACGTGGTTGAAGCCTTGCGACTGTCGCGCGCGCAGGGGCGGAAATACGATCTGTTGCGCTCCGAAATGGGGACGACGACGGGTGCCGGCGAACTGGCTTATCGTCATGGTTGCGCCATCGCCGAGGCCATAATGATTTTACGCGCCTCGATGTTTGAACAACCTGTCGACCCTGATGTGGCTGACCAGATCGATCTGGGGGAAAACGCGACCTATCCTATTGTGGCTGCCGACCTTATGGCATTTCACTCTGGCCCCGCGCTGGGCAAGGCGCTTCGAACGGGCGAGCAGCACTGGATCGATAGCGGATTTAAGGCCAGTCGGGCCGACGTCCTGTGTTTCCTTGGGGTTGAATAGTCGTCGCCCGCACGTATGTTAGACCCGAAGGTGCGCCCATTTTTGACGTGCTGCACGTATATTTTCAGAAATGGACGGCGCTATGAGATTTCACGACATTATTGATCCCTTTGTTCCCGTGAAGGATGCTCCGCCACAGACATTCGGGCGGTTTATGATATGGGCGCTGCGCGGTTCATTTGGCGTGATCGCGCTTGCGGCGCTTTTGTCGGGAACCGTCGGCGCGATGGAGGTTCTGACTGCGCTTATTCTTGGTTGGGTGATTGATGCGGCGACGATGACGACGCCCGATACGTTTTGGCCAGAAAAGGGTGCAATCGCAGTCGGGATTGCGCTCTATTTTATGTTTTTTGGCCCTGCGTTTCGAGGTGTTGCGGCCTATGTCAATCAGGTGTGCCTTGCGCCGAATCTAGGAACACAGGTCCAATCGCGCCTTAATCGTTGGACTTTGGGCCAATCGGTTTCGTTCTTTGACGATGATTTCGCCGGACGCATTGCCCAAAAACAAATGCAGACATCACGCGCGGTCACCGAAACCGTGGTTGAGCTTATCAATGTTGGGGTTTTTGCCCTGTCGTCATTGATTGGCTCGGCAATTCTGGTGGTGGCGATTGATTGGCGCATCGGGGGTGTTCTGTGTATTTGGCTGGTTGGGTATATCGCGTTGATCCGTTGGTTCATGCCTCGTATCCGCATCCGTGCCGCTGATCGCGCCGGCATGCGCGCCACGTTAAGCGGGCAAATCGTTGACACGATCACCAACATCAAAACCGTTAAGCTCTTTGCACATTCGTCCCACGAGGATATGGCCGCCACCAACGCGATGGCCGATCTTCGCCAATCGGTTCTGAAATTCGGAGAGCTGTCGTCCCTGTTCCGGTTCGGCCTGACCTCTCTTGCTGGGGTTTTGCCGGTGCTGATGATTGGCGGCGCTCTCTTGTTATGGGCCAATGGTCAGGCGACCGAGGGCGATATCGCTGCCGCAGGCGCAGTTGCGATCCGGCTGGGGCAAATGACCGGTTGGGTGAGCTTTGCTATGATGGGAATTTATTCCGGTATCGGCGAGGCCGAAGACGGCATGAAGACCCTCGCCGTGCCCTATGGTTTGACGGATGACGCGGGCGCGGTCGATCTGGCGGTGCCAAACGGGCGCGTCGAATTTAAAAACGTCGATTTTACCTATGGGAACGATGCCGGCGGTGTGCGCGGGCTTGATCTGACGATTGAGGCCGGTGCAAAACTTGGCATTATTGGCGCGTCTGGTGCGGGAAAATCCACGTTGGTTTCGGTGCTTCTTCGTCTTTATGATGTCGAAGCGGGCGAGGTTTTGATAGATGGTCAGAACGTGAAACACGTGACCCAAGACAGCCTGCGCCGCCATATCGGAATGGTGACCCAAGAAACGGCGATGTTCAATCGCTCGGCGCGTGACAATATCCTGTATGGCAATCCCGATGCCGATGATGCAGCAATGATTGATGCCGCCACCCGCGCCGAGGCCGATGAATTCATTGAAACCCTCCGCGACTTTAAGGGGCGCGAAGGGTATGAAGCGCATCTTGGAGAACGTGGTGTGAAACTGTCTGGTGGGCAACGTCAACGTATCGCTCTTGCGCGCGCGATCCTGAAAGACGCACCGATCCTTGTTCTGGACGAGGCGACAAGCGCGCTTGATAGCGAAGTCGAGGCGGTTATTCAGGCGGCTCTGGAACGTGTTATGGAGGGCAAAACCGTTCTGGCCATTGCGCACCGTCTGTCCACGATTGCGCGGATGGATCGAATTGTCGTGATGGATCAGGGGAAAATCGTCGAAATCGGCACGCATGACGCCCTCTTGGCGCAAGATGGGCTTTACGCGCGGTACTGGAACAGGCAATCAGGGGGCTTCATCGGAATAGACGAGGCCGCGACATGAAACTGACGATTGAACGACTTGGGCATCTAGGTGATGCAATTGCACAGGGCCCCGACGGCCCCGTTTTCGTCAACATGGCCCTGCCCGGTGAAGAGGTCGAAGGCGAGGTCGTGGACGGGAAAATGGCCGCTCCGCGTATTCTGGTACCGTCAGATGATCGTGTTAAGGCGCCTTGCCGCCATTACAAAAGCTGTGGCGGATGTAGCCTTCAACATGCGTCTGAGTCGTTCGTAGCAGATTGGAAAAAGTCGATCGTTGCCGGCGCTCTGACCGCGCAGGGCCTTGCGTTTACGCTGACTGATATTGAAACATCCCCTGCCCAAAGCCGCCGTCGCGCTACGTTTTCTGCAAAACGCACCAAAAAGGGCGCGTTGATTGGGTTTCATGCACGCGCCTCGGATACGATCATAGATGTGCCTGACTGTACACTTGTGAAGCCCGAACTTAGGGCGGCAATGCCGATCCTTGAAAAGCTCGCGGTGGCGTTCGGCTCCCGCAAGGGTGAGCTTAGCATTTCCGTAACTTGGTCGCTGTCTGGTCTGGATGTCGCTGTGAAGGGTGGCAAGCCGCTTGATGGGCAGCTTCGGATTGATTTGGCCGTGTTTGCAGGGCAGGCGGGTCTTGCGCGGTTGGCGTGGGATGGCGAGGCCGTTGCAACAAATTCCGCCCCTGCTCAGGCGTTCGGCGCCGCGCATGTCACGCCCCCGTCCGGTTCGTTCCTTCAGGCGACCGAGCACGGTGAAAATACCCTTGTTTCCCACGTATTAGAGACGGTTTCCGGCGCAAAGCGTGTTGTCGACCTGTTCGCCGGTTGCGGCACGTTTTCGTTGCCCATCGCGGCGCATTCCGAGGTTCACGCCGTCGAAGGCGTGGCAGATATGATGACGGCGCTTGATACCGGTTGGCGTCGTGCGCAGGGTCTGAAACGGGTGACAACGGAAACGCGCGATCTGTTCCGTCGTCCCCTTTTGGAGGATGAATTCAAAGGGTTTGATGCCGTGGTCATCGATCCACCCCGCGCTGGCGCCGAGGCCCAGATGCGCATTTTAGCAGAGGCCGCCGTGCCGATCATTTCGGCAGTGTCTTGTAATCCTGTCACCTTTGCCCGCGACGCGAAAATTTTGGTCGATGCGGGATATGAAATGGGCCCCGTGACAGTGGTGGATCAATTCCGTTGGTCGCCGCACACCGAAGTCGCCGCCGGTTTCACACGCGCGAAAAAGTGATCTGCTTCACTCTAGCCCAACGTAGGCAATTCGTGTACACGAAGCCAAAAAATAAGGGCAGTTAGATGCGAGCAGTAAAAATAATCGCGACCCTCGCTTTGATTTCGATCTTGGCGAGTTGTGGCGGAAAGTTCCGTCAGTACTCTGGCGCAGAGGTGACACATATCGTTGTCTATAAAGACGAACGTAAGATGTACCTGATGCATGATAAACGGGTTCTACGGAAGTACGACTTTGATCTCGGGTTTGCGCCTGTTGGCGACAAAAAGGTCGAGGGCGATGGAAAAACGCCTGAAGGCACCTACTATATCAGCTACTTGAATCCCGCATCGCGCTATCATCTGTCGTTGAAAATCTCATACCCGAATGCACAGGACAGAGCCGAAGCGCGTGCGCTGGGCCAAAGCCCAGGCGGAGACATCTTTATCCACGGCCAAGGTGGAATCGGCCGCGTGGGTGATTGGACGTGGGGTTGTATTTCGGTCACGAATGACGAGATCGAGGAAATCTATTCCATGGTACGCGTTGGGACGCCGATTTCGATCTTCCCGACGAAACCTTAAAATCCAAACTCAGATGCGATGGTGGCTTTGGTCGCGGTGACCATTGTCCACCAGATTTTGCCGTTTGCCTCTTGAACCCACTGAAAGCCCAGATCGGTTGCCTCAGGGTTCAGGACCACGGCTCGCGTGTTTGGGTCGTCCATCCATGCGGACAGGGTTTCAAGCTCGGTCTCATACGTTTCTGAGATGTTTTCACCGGCCAGCGTGCCGATGTATCCAGTGCGCGCAACGCGATCAAGCGGCGAAGACCCGTCTGATCCAAAGTGCCAAGCGCGGTTCTGAACGGCCATATCGCGGGAATGCGTCAACGCAGCCGCATTAAGTTGTGCACTAAGAGCAAGTGGCGATGCACCTGCCGCAGAGCGCAACGTGTTTACCGAATCAAGAAAGCGGAACTGGATCTTGGCCTCTTGGCCGGCGCGGATTTTGTACACCTGAGGGAGAGGCAAACCGTTCGGCCCAAGAGACGTCGTTGGGGTCGTTGTTGTACAGGCAGCCAAACCAATCGTTGTTGCAAGTGCCAGAATGAGCGCGCTTTTCATGTGTTCTACCCCTTAAAGTGGACATAGACCTGTCTATAGCGTGCAATTCGAACATGCCAAGCGCGAATGTCGCCAACTAGGCGATCTCACGCTTGTTTGAATTGCGACTGAGGCATTAACGCAATATATACTAGTGAAATTGAATGTTCTGAATGGATTCACGTCATGAGTAATACGAACGATCGTTTTCTAACCCGCCGCCGGTTCCTTGGGACCACGGCTGCGGCTGCGACCACATTGGCGGCACCTGCAATCGCACAGGATGCGACCGGCACCGAGAGCGTCGAGTTCGAACAAGAGATTAGCAAATCCGTGGTTCGTAACGCGTCGTCCTTCCGCTCGCTTCAATGGCAACCGTATTTCGACAACCTCAAGAACGGTGCGATCTTGGTCGATATTTCGTCCCGCGCGCTGCACTATTGGAACGAAGACGAATCCATCTACAAACTGTACCCGACATCTGTGCCTATGACCGATGATCTGACCCGCCGCGGTCGCACATCGATCACCCAAAAGGTCGTCGGGCCAACATGGCGTCCAACCCCGTCCATGTTGAAGCGGAACCCAGAATTGCCTGCCGTCGTTGGTCCTGGCCCAGACAATCCACTTGGCTCGCATGCGCTTTATCTAAGTTGGACCTATTACCGGATTCACGGCACCCACGACACGCGCAAGATCGGTCGCCGTTCATCGTCGGGCTGTATTGGTCTGTATAATTATCACATCGAAGAGCTCTTCGCATTGGCCAACAACGGCACACAGGTTCTCTTGATTTGACGGAATATTGGGCCCCAAACGGGGCCCTTTTTTATGCCCAGCCCGCGAGGTTGGTTTTGATGACCTTCATCAATGCATCGATATGCGCGGGTTCATCATTGAGGCACGGAATATAGGTGAACTGCTCGCCACCGGCCTCTTCAAAGCTCTCTTTGATCTCTTCGTTGATCTCTTCGAGCGTCTCGATGCAATCCGCAGAAAATGCAGGGGCAACCACGGCGATTTTCTTAACTTTGTCCTCGGTCACAAGGCGCGCTACCTCATCCACAGTCGCGGGCGTCAGCCACTCTGCACGGCCAAATTTCGACTGGAACGTCGTAAGGATTTGCGTGTCATCCCAGCCCAAACGTTCCTTCAACAGGCGCGTGGTTTTCTGACAGAAGCAATGATACGGATCGCCCTCCATCAGATACCGTGTTGGCACACCGTGATAGGATACGACCAATTTATCGGGCGTTTCGATATCCGCATAGGCGCGTTCGATTGATGCGGCCAGTGCATCAATATATTCAGGAAGATCAAAGTATTGCGGCGCGGTGCGCACGGCTGGCTGATATTTTTCCTCGGCCAAGGCACGGAAAAACGCATCGTTTGCGGTCGCCGTCGTTGGGCCGGCATATTGCGGGTAGAGAGGGAAAAACAGGATTTTCTCACAGCCGGCTTTGGTCATCTCTTTTACCTTTGATTTCACCGACGGGTTGCCATAGCGCATACAAAAATCAACCATCACATCATCACCATAATGCTCGGCACAGGCGGCTTCAATCGCGGCGGTTTGCGCCTTGGTAATGGTTAACAGCGGGCTCTCATTCGCCTCGTTGTTCCAGATGCTTGCATAGGCTGCCCCGGACGCAAACGGACGTTTGGTCAGGATGACGATCCGCAAAAGCGGCAGCCAAAGCCAACGGGGCAAATCCACAACACGTTTGTCGGACAAAAATTCGTTCAGGTACCGGCGCATAGACCAATAATCCGTCGCATCAGGCGTCCCAAGATTCGCAAGCAAAACCCCGATTTTTGCCGGTTTAACGGGGGGATGGTCAGCGCCCGCATGGGCCAGTCGGTCAGATGTCATTCGAGTTGCTTTCGCTTCTTGGGTGATCTTGGTCATCGATCAAAATTTCGGAAGAGGAGTTTCGGTTGTTTCAAGCGCATCCGCAAGACGCGTCTTTGCTGACCCAGGTCGAAGGGGCTTTTGCTGGCTTTCGTCTGGGGCCCAACCGGTCAGGAATATGGTCTCAAAGGTCGCGGGGATGCGCCCGTCATTGGTGCCAAATGCGGCATGATATCGTTTGGCGGTTTCGTCGAAGAGGCGTCGCGACATGGGCTGCTTGCGGCGCGCATTCAGCGCGTTGCCTTCGCCCATGGCCCGCAGGTCGCGCATAAGATGGAGCGCGTCCCGATAGGTCACCGTCTTGGTCGCGCCGTCGGCAACCGGCAGGGCAAACCCCGCCCGCTGCAAAAGCCCGCCGAGATCTCGAATTTCCCCCATGGGCGCAACGCGCGGGGATATGCCTCCGGTGATCGCGATTTCTGCCTCGGCCATCGCGGAGCGAAGTTCGGATAAGGTCTGCCCGCCAAACGCGGCGACAATGCACATCCCATCAGGACGCAACGCGCGGCGACATTGGATCAGCTGTCCGACAGGATCATTCGCCCAATGAAGAGACATCGCGTGAATCACCAGATCAAAGGCACCAACCTCTAGATCGAGCCTGTCGGTGTCGCTTACGAATGTCGCATCGGGGCGGATATTCTGCCACACAGACGGAAAAGGCGTCACGATTGCGGTGCGTGTAAACGGCCTATTAACCTCAAGCAGTCTTTCATGGATCTCAAATGCGGCGTCTTCCTGCAAAAACAACGCAGGATTCGTCGCGGCCCGCGCGCGTTGGCGATCAAGCTGTTTTCGATCCGTAAGTGCAGGTGGCTGGTTCATGAGGCGTCCTTTGTTGTCGCTAATCTAGAAGGGTTCTAACCGGATGCAAAGTGCTCTGAGACTGATTTACCCCCCTCAATGTCTCTCCTGCGGCGATTTGGTCGCCGATGAGGGAGCGCTTTGCGGTGGCTGCTGGTCTGAAACGCAGTTTGTCTCGGGTGCCATGTGTGATTGTTGCGGTGTTCCGCTCCCCGGCGAAAGCGACGGCCACGCATTGCTTTGTGATACGTGCATGACCGAACAACGTGCATGGACGCGCGGGCGTTCTGCCGTGATTTATGGTGGTCAGGCCCGCAGTATGATCTTGGGGTTTAAGCACGGGGATCGGCTTGATCTTGCGCGGTCGTTTGCGGGGTGGATGGCCGGCGCGGCCTCCGATATTTTGCGGCCAGACACCCTATTGGTGCCTGTACCCCTTCATCGAGCGCGCCTTTTGCGACGAAAATATAACCAGTCTGCCCTGCTTGCGCGCGAATTGGCACGTGTGACGGGAAATGGATATTGTTTGGATGCGTTGGTTCGGGTTCGCCCAACCGATTCTCTTGATGCATTGGGGCGCGAGGCGCGGGAGCACATTCTGCGTGGCGCGATTGAGCCACATTCGCGGCGGGGTGACCTTATGGCGGATCGACATGTTGTGTTGGTAGATGACGTGTTCACGACGGGCGCAACGCTTTCGGCCTGTTCCCGTGCGGCATATGCGGCGGGGGCCCATGACGTTTGCGTGATCACTCTGGCGCGCGTTGCACCGAATGCATAAATCCCTATAGTCCAGTTGAACAAGGGGAAGACCATGCAGCCAGTACATCTATATACATCACCAACTTGCGGCTATTGCCACGCGGCCAAGCGCATGTTGAAATCTAAGGGCGTTAAGTTCACCGAAATCGACGTGTCGCGCGACTCTATGAAAAAACAGCAGATGATCCAAAAGACGGGTCGCCGTACTGTGCCACAGATCTATATCGGCCAAACACATGTCGGCGGTTTCGACGACATGAATGCGCTTGAGCATGCCGGAAAACTTGATGCGCTCTTGGCTGGCTAGACGTTTTAAACGCCCTTTGCGCGTCTGCCCCATTGCTATGAAGGACATTCCTGTGATTAGGTATGCAGCATCTTGATGTTGCATCCTTTTTCAGACTTAGGGCCCCAAAATGCCGGAAACAGACCAGCTTGCGATCGCGCTTTTTAGCGAAATCTTTATGGCTGACCAATTGGCCAGATCGCGCCTGACGAAGGCGTTGCCAAACGGTATGGAAATTTCTCACTTTTCGGTTCTCAACCATTTGGCGCGTTCGGGTGACGAACGTTCTCCGGCGCAACTGGCCAAGGCGTTTCACGTGACCCGCGGTGCGATGACCAACACGCTTTCAAAGCTTGAGTGGGCCGGTCATATCCATATCCGCCCAGATTGGGATGATGCGCGCCGTAAATTCGTCGCGATTAGCCCTTCGGGCAAGCAGGCCCGCGATGCAGCCCTTGCTGCAATCGCGCCTATTGTGGGTGAGGTGGTCGATTCGATTGGCGGGGACAAGGTGAAAGGCGCCCTGCCTGTGTTACGCGAATTGCGCGAACGCCTTGGGGAAGAGGACTAGCGGCGGTTGATGCTGCTTGTGATGTAGTTCACAGATAGATCGCGATCTGAAAGGGACCAGTCCCAACGGATCGGGTTGAAGACAAACCCTTTTTTGTCCACGGGATCGACACCCGCCGTGCGGAGCTGTTCGAACAGCTCTTCGGGTGTGATGAATTTCGACCATTCGTGGGTCCCCTTTGGTAGCCAGTTCAGGATGTACTCGGCACCAATGATCAACGCTCCATAGCTTTTCAAATTTCGGTTGATGGTCGAACAAATCAGCAAACCGTTCGGTTTCGTCAACGCACGACAAGCCGTCAAAAACGCAACTGGGTCGGCGACATGTTCGATGATCTCAAGCGCAAGAACCACGTCATATTGCGCGCCCGTTTCCACCAGCGTCTCGGCCGCGGTGTGTCGGTAATCGATCTCCAACCCCTGCGATTCGGCGTGAAGTTGCGCCACAGGAATGTTCTGACCACCCGCATCGATGCCAGTCACCGTTGCACCAAGCCGCGCCATCGGTTCCGCCACAAGACCCCCGCCGCAGCCAACATCGATCAGTGAAAGCCCGTCAAATGGGCGATCCTCGTCGATGTCACGTCCAAATTCGGCACAAATTTGCGAGGTGATATAGTCGAGCCGCACAGGGTTAAGCATATGAAGAGGCTTGAATTTTCCGTTTGGATCCCACCACTCTTGGGCCATGGCTTCGAACTTGGCGATTTCGGCTGGATCGACGGTGTTGGTCATTTTGGGCTCCGATGTCTTCTGGGCATAGCGGCCCGTTCTTTATGGTTATATAGTGATGTTATGAACAAAACTGCAGGTCAAAAAAGCGCATCCGAGTATCTTTATCCCGCGATTCATCCGTTTGATCAGCGGATGATGGATGTTGGCGACGGCCATCAGGTCTATGTTGAACAATGCGGCGCGCCCGATGGCATTCCGGTGATCATCCTGCATGGCGGGCCAGGTGGCGGCTGTAGCCCCGCGATGCGGCGGTTTTTTGATCCTGCGATTTATCGTGTCATTTTGTTTGATCAGCGCGGCTGTGGTCGTTCAACGCCCCATGCCGCAATTGAGCACAACACCACTTGGGACCTTGTTGCGGACATTGAACGCATTCGCACGGCGCTGGGCATTGAGCGGTGGTTTGTCTTTGGTGGAAGCTGGGGCGCCACGCTTGCGTTGATCTATGCGCAGACGCATCCCGAACGCGTGGGGCATCTGATTTTGCGCGGTGTGTTTCTGATGATGCAGCGTGAACTTGATTGGTTCTATGGCGGTGGTGCAGGGGCGTTTTGGCCGGATCAATGGAATGCCTTTGCGTCTTTAATTCCTGCGGATGAACAGAACGACATGATCGCAGCCTATCACAAGCGGCTGTTTTCCGACGATCCCGCCGCGCAGGTGAAATACGCGCAGGCTTGGAGTAGATGGGAAAACGCATTGGCGTCCATTGGTGCGAACGGCGTGTCAGGTGTGCCAAGCGCAGAGTACGCGCGGGCCTTTGCGCGGCTTGAGAACCACTATTTCTTTAATGGGGGCTTTCTGGAAACCGACGGGCAAATCCTGCGCGATATGCCCAAGATCTCCCATATCCCCACCGCGATTGTTCAGGGGCGATATGACATGATCACGCCGCCACGCGCGGCCTACGAGATTGCTGATTCCATTTCGACCTGCGAATTGGTCATGGTGCGGGACGCGGGTCACGCCCTGTCTGAAACCGGAATTACCCGTGAACTGGTGCGGATTATGGATCGTCTTGGGCATAGCCGTGCACGACTTGGGGTATAATCGCCAAACCCCCTTGCAGTTTTGGGATCATGGGCGTATATCACCCCCAACAGCGGTCGTTTGGCAACAAACCTCCACCGAGATTTCAAACGGGCCGCGCGCCCGTTTTTTTGTGCTCTGATGAAAGGGTCACCCAGTGTCCGATCTTATTGCAAAAGCAGCCATCGACCGTCGTCTTGCCGGCATCATCACCCCAGTCATCGAAGACTTGGGCTATGAGCTTGTTCGTGTTCGTTTGATGAGCGGTAAACATAAAACCGTGCAAATCATGGCCGAACGTCCCGAAGGTGGGATCGAGGTCGATGATTGCGCGAAAATCTCGCTTGAGGTTTCGGCCGTTTTGGACGTCGAAGACCCCATCGAAGATGAATACAGCCTCGAGGTGTCCAGCCCCGGGATCGACCGTCCGCTCACGCGGATGAAAGATTTCGACATGTGGAATGGCTATGAAGCCAAAATCGAGACAGAAGAATTGATCGACGGTCGCCGCCGTTTTAAGGGCCTTCTTGCAGGGACCGAGGGCGACGAAGTGTTGATCACAATCGACGAAGGCACGATTGGCCTTAACTTCGAATGGTTGTCGGACGCGAAACTGGTTCTGACCGACGAACTGATCGCAGAGATGCTTAAGCAACGCAAAGACGCGGGCATCGTTGACGAAGACAAATTCGATACTATTGAAACCACCGACGCTTCTGAGGAGGAGTGACCATGGCAATTACTTCAGCAAACCAGCTTGAGCTTCTGCAGACCGCCGAAGCCGTTGCGCGCGAAAAAATGATCGATCCTGAACTGGTTGTTCAGGCGATGGAAGAATCCCTCGCGCGGGCTGCCAAGTCTCGCTATGGCGCGGAAATGGACATTCGTGTTGCGATTGACCGTAAAACCGGCCGCGCGGAATTCACACGTGTTCGTACCGTTGTCGAAGACGACATGGTCGAAAACCACCAAGCCGAGCTGACTGTTGCACAGGCGCAGGATTACCAAGCCGGCGCCGTTGTTGGCGACGAATTGGTTGATATCGTACCGCCAGTGGAAATGGGGCGCATCGCGGCGCAATCCGCGAAACAGGTTATCCTCCAGAAGGTCCGCGAAGCCGAGCGTGATCGTCAGTACGAAGAATTCAAAGACCGCGCTGGCACCATCATCAACGGTGTTGTTAAACGCGAAGAGTACGGCAATGTTGTTGTGGATCTTGGCGCGGGCGAAGGTATCCTTCGTCGCAACGAAAAGATCGGCCGCGAGAGCTATCGCCCGAACGACCGTGTGCGTTGTTACGTCAAAGAGGTCCGTCGCGAAGTGCGCGGCCCACAGATTTTCCTTTCTCGTACGTCTCCGGAATTCATGTCCGAGCTGTTCAAGATGGAAGTTCCAGAAATCTACGACGGCATCATCCAGATCAAAGCGGTATCCCGCGACCCAGGTTCACGTGCGAAAATCGCTGTGATCTCTAACGACGGTTCCATCGATCCAGTTGGCGCCTGTGTTGGTATGCGTGGTTCCCGCGTTCAGGCCGTTGTGAACGAACTTCAGGGCGAAAAAATCGACATTATCCCTTGGAACGAAGATCAGCCAACGTTTCTTGTGAACGCGCTTCAGCCTGCTGAGGTGACCAAGGTTGTTCTGGACGAAGATGCAGAGCGCATCGAAGTTGTTGTTCCTGATGAGCAGCTTTCGCTTGCGATTGGCCGTCGTGGTCAAAACGTACGTCTTGCGTCCCAGTTGACCGGTCTTGATATCGACATCATGACAGAATCCGACGAATCCGAGCGTCGCCAGAAAGAATTCGCAGCACGTACTGCGCTCTTCATGGAAACACTCGATCTCGACGAATTCTTCGCTCAGCTTCTTGTGTCCGAAGGCTTCACGTCCTTGGAAGAGGTTGCCTATGTTGAAGCAGACGAGCTCTTGGTCATCGACGGCGTTGACGAAGGCACCGCAAGTGAGCTTCAGACACGTGCCCGCGAACACATCGATGCGATCAACAAAAAGGCCCTTGATGCCGCGCGCGAAGCCGGTGTCGAAGATGCGCTTATCGCGTTCGACGGTCTTACACCGCAGATGCTTGAGGCATTGTCCGCAGATGGCGTTAAGTCGCTTGAAGACTTTGCAACCTGTGCGGACTGGGAATTGGCGGGTGGTTGGACCACCGTTGATGGCCAGCGCATCAAGGACGAAGGTCTGCTTGAAAAATTCGACGTAAGCCTCGAAGAAGCGCAAAACATGGTTATGACTGCGCGCATTCAACTTGGTTGGGTTGATCCAGCCGAACTTGAGGTTGCCGAAGAAGAAACGCTAGAAGACGTCGAAACATCTGAGGAGGCTGAGGCTTAGGCCTCAGACAAACCGGAATGACACGGGGTAGATCAAAAAAGGACCACAACGAGCCAGAGCGCCGTTGCATCGCGACGGGCGAGACCCAGCCAAAGGGCGGTCTTGTGCGGTTTGTGATCGGTCCGGACGATGTTGTTTATCCAGACGTCGCCGAAAAATTGCCCGGTCGCGGGATTTGGGTGGCGGCCGATCGTGCCGCCATCGATTTGGCAGTGAAAAAGGGTCTTTTCTCGCGCGGTGCAAAGCGCGCGGTGAAGGCTCCAGAGACGCTGACTGATGACGTAGAAAAGGCGCTTACGCGTCGTGTGATTGATCTACTGTCGCTTGCTCGGAAATCGGGCGTGGCGATTTGTGGATATGAAAAAGTAAAAACAAGTCTGTGGAACGAAGAGGCCGAGTACCTCATTCAATCTTCGGACGGATCGGAGCGCGGAAAATCCAAGCTTCGGAATCCACCGGGAAGTGGCCGATTTATTGGTGTTTTGACATCATCAGAATTGGGTTTGGCTTTCGGGCGGGAAAATGTGATACATGGCGCGCTCACGGCTGGTGGTCTGACACCACGTGTAGTAGAGGAAGCACAGCGGCTTTCTGGCTTGCGCTTAAAAGTCGGCGATGATTTCGCCGGGAAGGGTACGAAGACCACATGAGCGATGAGAACGGCAAAAAACCCCTTGGTGTACGCGGCGGCCCAGCGGCCGGCGGACGCGGCAACGTAAAGCAGAGCTTTAGCCACGGGCGTACGAAAAATGTTGTAGTGGAAACAAAGCGCAAACGCGTTGTTGTTCCAAAACCTGATGCGACGAAACCTGCAGGTGGGGCGGTTGGCGGTAACCCAGCACGTCGTCCAGCGGGCATTTCCGATGTGGAGATGGATCGCCGTATGAAGGCGCTTCAGGTTGCGAAAGCACGCGAAGCAGAAGATGCAGCCAAACGTAAGGCAGACGAAGAGGCCCGCGCCGCGGACCGTCAACGTCGCCGTGCGGAAATGGAAGCAAAAGAACGCGAAGAACAAGAGCGTGCCGAACGCGCTGCTCAAAAGGCAGCCGACGAAGAACGTTCTCGCAAAGAAGCCGAAATCGCGAAAGAACGCGCCAAGGCGGAAAAAGACGCGGCTCTTGCGAAGAAGAAAACGGGCGGTGCGTCCTCTGCCCCTGCGGCACATGATCCAACCGTTGATCAACGTAGCCCAGTTGCAGCGCGTCCATCAAATGCCCCACGCAAGCAAGATCGCGAACGTGAGCAGCGCAACAACAAAAACCGTGGCAACGACGGTCGTCGTTCCGGTAAGTTGACGTTGAACCAAGCCATGAATGGCGGCGACAACCGTCACCGTTCCATGGCCGCGATGAAACGCAAACAGGAACGCCAACGTCAAAAGATGATGGGTGGCACGCAAGAGCGCGAAAAGGTTATTCGCGAAGTGCAGCTTCCTGAGGCGATCGTTGTATCCGAATTGGCGAACCGCATGGCGGAACGTGTTGCTGACGTCGTTAAGGCGCTCATGAACATGGGTATGATGGTAACGCAGAACCAACCGATTGATGCGGATACTGCGGAACTGATCATCGAAGAATTCGGCCACAAGATGGTTCGTGTATCTGACGCGGATGTTGAGGACGTGATCGACAACGTCGAAGATGATGAGACCAAGCTGGTTTCTCGTCCTCCTGTTGTGACCGTGATGGGCCACGTTGACCACGGTAAGACATCTCTTTTGGATGCGATCCGCAAGGCCAAGGTTGTGTCTGGAGAAGCCGGCGGCATCACCCAGCACATCGGTGCGTATCAGGTTGTGACAGACGACGGCGCGATCCTGTCGTTCCTCGATACCCCAGGCCACGCGGCGTTTACGTCCATGCGGTCCCGCGGTGCGCAGGTAACCGACATTGTTATCCTTGTTGTTGCGGCCGACGATTCCGTCATGCCACAAACAATCGAAGCGATCAGCCACGCCAAAGCGGCTGGCGTTCCAATGATTGTTGCCATCAACAAATGTGACAAACCAGAAGCCGACGCCATGCGTGTACGCACCGAATTGCTTCAGCACGAAGTGATCGTTGAGGCCATGTCTGGTGACGTTCTTGACGTTGAAGTGTCCGCTCACACTGGACAAGGTCTTGATACGCTTCTTGAAAACATCGCGCTTCAGGCGGAATTGCTTGACCTTAAGGCGAACCCAGAACGCGCCGCGTCTGGTGCCGTGATTGAGGCTCAGCTTGACGTTGGTCGTGGTCCGGTTGCGACGGTTCTGGTTCAGAACGGTACGCTTCGCCGCGGTGATATCTTTGTTGTGGGTGAACAGTTCGGTAAAGTCCGTGCGTTGATCAACGACAAAGGCGAACGTGTGAACGAGGCTGGCCCATCTGTACCGGTCGAGGTTCTTGGTCTGAACGGCACACCCGAGGCCGGCGACGTTCTGAACGTTGTTGAGACCGAAGCCCAAGCCCGTGAGATCGCGGAATACCGCGCACAGGCTGCCAAGGACAAACGTGCCGCTGCTGGCGCTGCGACGACCCTTGAACAGCTTATGGTTCAAGCCAAGCAAAGCGAAAACATGGCCGAGCTACCTTTGTTGGTGAAAACCGACGTGCAGGGTTCTGCCGAGGCAATCGTTCAGGCGATGGAGAAGATCGGCAACGACGAAGTCCGCGTTCGTGTTCTTCACTCTGGCGTTGGCGCGATCACAGAATCCGATATCGGTCTTGCCGAAGCATCCGGTGCCCCTGTGTTTGGTTTCAACGTACGTGCGAACTCTGCTGCGCGTAACGCTGCGAACCAAAAAGGCGTCGAGATCCGCTACTACTCGGTGATCTATGACCTTGTTGATGATGTGAAAAAGGCCGCTTCTGGTCTGTTGTCTGCCGAAATTCGCGAGAACTTCATCGGCTACGCAACCATCAAAGACGTGTTCAAGGTTACTGGCGTTGGCCGCGTGGCTGGCTGTCTGGTTACCGAAGGTGTGGCGCGTCGTTCTGCGGGTGTTCGTTTGCTTCGTGACAACGTGGTTATCCACGAAGGTACGCTTAAGACGCTCAAGCGCTTTAAGGACGAAGTCAAAGACGTACAGTCCGGTCAAGAATGTGGTATGGCGTTTGAGAACTATGAAGACATCCGTCCTGATGATGTCATCGAGATCTTTGAGCGCGAAGAAGTGGAGCGTAACCTGTAAGGGTTGCGCAACTTCGCTAAAACAAAAAAAGGGGAGAGCAGCGATGCTCTCCCCTTTGTCATTATTTGGGTTCGTTATGCGCCGACGGGCGCGGTAACTGGGCGACCAACATAGAGTTGCTCCCCGACACGAACAACGATGCGACCATCGTCGTGCTGGCTAACAAAATTGCCCTGAACCGAGATGTGAGTTCCAACAGTGATAGTTCTAAGCATGTACCGTATCCTCCCCAGGATATATGCGTTGCACTGCACTCAGACTAGCCACATATGGTTAACAACAGCTACACAAAAACGATACATTTTGGATAAATTGCGCACAAATGTTGTGCAAACCGTCAGAGCCAGTCCCGAATAATAGGCACAAGGGGGATGTCGGCCTCGGGCATGGGATAATTCCTTAGGTCGGTCCCGCGAACCCACTTGAGCGTTTGCCCCTCACGTGGGGTTGGGGTGCCCTCCCATTTGCGGCAAGCGAACAGGGGCATCAGCAGATGAAAGTTCTCATAGGAATGGCTGGCAAAGGTGAGCGGCGCAAGGCAGCTCTGCCATGTGTTGATCCCCAACTCTTCTTCGAGCTCGCGGATGAGCGCCGCCTCGGGTGTTTCACCGACTTCGACCTTGCCGCCGGGAAATTCCCAAAGGCCCGCCATGGACTTGCCTTCGGGACGCTGCGCCAAAAGAACGCGACCGTCGACATCAATAAGCGCGACGGCGGACACCAGAACAGTCTTCATGAACGATAGTCCGCGTTGATTTCAATATAGCGATGGGTAAGGTCACAGGTCCAAACGGTCGCGGCACCCGCGCCAATGCCCAAATCGACAGAGATAACGATGTCCTCGCCCTTCATATAGGCAGCGGCCTCGTCTTCGGAATACTCGGGTGAAACCCAACCTTTGTCGGCGATCAAGAACGGGCCAAACGAAATCGAAAGAAGATCGCGGTCAGCCTGTGCGCCGGATTTCCCAACAGCCATGACAACGCGACCCCAATTGGGATCCTCGCCAGCGATGGCAGTTTTAACCAGCGGCGAATTGGCGATGGCCATGCCGATTGTGTGGGCCTCTTTGTCTGTCGCGGCGCCGGTGACGGCGATCTCAATAAATTTGGTGGCGCCCTCTCCGTCACGCACAACTTGATGTGATAGATCAAGCATGACGCTATGGAGGTCTTCGACGAATGCGCGGCCAGCCTCATCATCAAGCGAAGTGATTTCGTCACCAGTACCCGTGGCCGCGAGCAGCAATGCGTCCGACGTCGATGTGTCGCTATCGACGGTGATACAGTTAAATGTCTGATCCGTAAGGCGGGAAAGCGCGGTCTGTAGTAGGGACTGATCGATCTTTACGTCGGTAAAGATATACACCAGCATCGTCGCCATATCAGGCGCAATCATTCCCGAGCCCTTGGCGAAACCGGCAATATTGACGTTTCCGCGGGTCGTCGACGCGCCCTTGGCAAAGGTATCGGTGGTCTTGATCGCGTGCGCCGCGGCCTCGGCCGAATGGGGCGACAGCTGGGCGTGCAGTTCGGACAGCTTGGCGGTGATCCGGTCATGTTTGAGGGGCTCACCGATCACACCAGTTGAGGAAGAAAACACGCGGCTTTCTGGAAGCGACAGCTCAGTCGCAACCGCGCTGGTCACGGCGGCAACGGCCTCGATGCCGTTGCGACCGGTAAAGGCATTTGCGTTACCCGCGTTCACAATGATCGCAGCGCCCGCATCGCTTGCTCCGCCAAGCTTGGCTTCGCAATCAAGAACAGGGGCGGCACGGGTGCTTGAGCGGGTGAACACACCGGCAATCGCCGTACCTGGGATCAAACGCGCAAGCATAACGTCGGGGCGACCCGAATACCGGACGCCCGCTTCGAGCGCAGCAAATTCGACACCATCAATGACGGGCAGGGACGGAAAGCCCCCTTTGGGGGCAAGGGGGGAAACGGAATCTGACATGTGCTTCTCTTATTGAACGAGTTCGGGCTGGCTGAGGGCGGATGGATCGATCGTGCCGGCCTCGGCGCGAATGATATCTGCGCCCGAAGTGAGTTCTTGGATAAGATCTTCGACAGCCGTGCGTTGGAGTTCTTCTTCGATCTCGCCGCGGACCTGCTCAAGGGTTGGCGCGTCGGTCAGGCGGGTGTCGTTAAGCTTAATCACGTGCCAACCAAACTGGGTCTGAACAGGGGCAGATACAGCGCCTTTTTCAAGGGCGACAACGGCCTCTTCGAACGGGGCAACCATCATGCCAGGGCCGAACCAGCTCAGATCGCCACCGTTAGGGCCAGATGGACCAGTAGATTTCTCCTGGGCGAGGGTTGCGAAATCCGCACCTTCGGTAAGTTCGGTGACGATGGCCTTGGCCTCGTCCTCAGTCTCGACCAGAATATGAGACGCGTTGTATTCGCGGCTTGGCTCGGCATCTGCGAAACGTTCGTTATACGCGGCCTCGACGGCGTCTTGGCTTGTTGCACCTTCGACAACGCGGTCAATGATGCTTCCCGCTAGGATCTCGCGGCTTTGGTTTTCGATCTGCATCGCGTCGCGTTTGGAAATCTCCGCGCCGAGGGACTGAGACAGAACAGTTTGCTGGATCAGGTTTTCGATCACGCCATTGTAGAGCACTTCATCCGGTAGCTCTTGGAACTGCGCCGGAAGCGCCTGACGTGCAAGGATCATGTGACCCAAGGTGATCTCAACGCCGTTTACGGTCGCAACAACCGCATCTGGGTCGCTTGTTTGCTGCGCGGCGGCAGGTAGAGCCAGACCGATCGCGAGTGCAGTTGATAGCAAAATGTTATGGCGTTTAGACATCTATTCTTCCTCAGTTTCGGCCATTGTGGCACGCAACATTGACAGTCGGTATGTGGCCGCTTACATCGCTATAGGTTAGTCGATAATCGCGCCGTTTCAACCTATTTAGGCATAGACGGAGAAACGGGCAAGCGGTTCGACCATAGATAAATTGAAATGACCGTGAGCGGAGATAACATGCTGGGTATCGGAAAA
Source organism: uncultured Halocynthiibacter sp. (assembly GCA_947503035.1). Taxonomy (GTDB): domain Bacteria; phylum Pseudomonadota; class Alphaproteobacteria; order Rhodobacterales; family Rhodobacteraceae; genus CANNCD01. Next base: position 107,641 of record CANNCD010000002.1, on the reverse strand, counting down.
ATCGCCAAGACCATTTTTGGCACGCCAAATGATCGCAAGATCAAGGCGACACGCCCTCTTGTTGCAAAGGTTAATGCGCTTGAGCCTGAGTTTGAGGCGCTGTCGGATGAGGGCATTATTGCCAAGACCGCAGAGTTCAAAGAACGCTTTGCAAAAGGCGAGACGCTGGATGACCTTTTGCCAGAAGCCTTTGCAAATGCACGAGAAGGTGCGCGTCGCGCGCTGGGTCTTCGGGCGTTTGATACACAGATTATGGGCGGGATTTTCCTCCATCAGGGCAACATCTCTGAGATGAAAACCGGTGAAGGCAAGACGCTTGTTGCGACCCTTCCTGCATATCTGAATGCGCTTGCTGGTCGCGGCGTGCACGTGGTGACGGTGAACGATTACCTCGCCAAGCGCGACGCTGAATGGATGAGCAAAGTGTTCAGCGCATTGGGCATGACCACCGGTGTTATCTACCCACAGCAGCCCGATCACGAAAAGATGGGCGCCTATGCGTCCGACATCACATACGCGACGAACAACGAATTGGCGTTCGATTATTTGCGCGACAACATGCGCTCTGACCGTAAGGATATGGCGCAGCGCGATCACTTCTTCGCGATTGTGGATGAGGTGGATTCGATCCTTATCGATGAGGCGCGTACGCCACTGATCATTTCTGGCCCGTCTGATGACCGTTCGGAACTGTACACCACGATTGATGCGATGATCCCTGACCTCCGCGAGGAACACTATACCCGCGACGAAAAGACCAAGAACACGACCTTTACCGACGAAGGCAACGAGTTCCTCGAAGAGCGTCTGCATGAACTGGGCATCCTTCCCGAGGGCCAGTCGCTCTATGACCCAGAAAGCACCACGATCGTTCACCACGTGAACATGGGCCTTAAGGCGCACGTGTCATTTGTGCGGGACAAGGATTACATCGTGCGCGATGGCGCCGTGACGTTGATCGATGAATTCACGGGCCGCATGATGGAGGGTCGCCGTTTGTCCGAAGGCCTGCATCAGGCGCTTGAGGCCAAAGAGGGTGTCGAGATCAAGCCAGAGAACGTGACCCACGCGTCCGTGACATTCCAGAACTACTTCCGTCTGTACGAAAAACTGTCTGGTATGACCGGTACCGCGTTGACCGAGGCCGAAGAGTTTGCCGAGATCTATAATCTTGGTGTGGTTGAGGTTCCAACCAACCGTCCGGTTGCGCGCGTTGATAACGACGACAAAGTGTACCGTACGGGCGCCGAGAAATATAAGGCGGTTGTGGAATCGATCCAGAAAGCCGTCGAAAAAGGCCAACCAACCTTGGTCGGCACCACTTCGATCGAGAAATCCGAATTCCTGTCCAAGATGCTGGATGACGCTGGGATCAAACACAATGTTCTGAATGCCCGCGAACACGAACGCGAAGCCCAGATCGTGGCCGACGCCGGTAAATTGGGTGCGGTGACCATCGCGACCAACATGGCGGGCCGCGGTACCGACATTCAGCTTGGCGGTAACGTCGAGATGCAGGTCCTTGAGGCGCTCGCCGAAAACCCCGAAGCCGACGTGGACGAGCTTCGTGAGAAGTTCACCGCGCTGGTTGCCGAGGAAAAAGAAAAGGTAAAGGCCGCCGGTGGTCTTTATGTTCTGGCCACAGAACGCCACGAAACCCGTCGCATCGACAACCAGCTGCGCGGTCGCTCCGGTCGTCAGGGTGATCCAGGGCGTTCATCCTTCTTCCTGTCTTTGGAAGACGACCTTATGCGCATCTTTGGCTCCGAACGTCTGGACAAGGTTCTCTCGTCTCTTGGCATGCAAGAGGGCGAAGCCATCGTGCACCCATGGGTGAACAAGTCGCTTGAGCGCGCGCAAGCCAAGGTCGAAGGCCACAACTTTGACATCCGTAAGCAGTTGTTGAAATTTGACGATGTGATGAACGATCAGCGTAAGGCGATCTTTGGTCAACGTCTTGAAATCATGGAAGCCGAGGACCTGTCTGAGATCGTCGAAGACATGCGCGATGAGCTTATCGATGATCTGGTCGACACCTATATTCCAGCGCGTTCCTATGCCGAGCAGTGGGATACCGAAGGTCTGACCAAGGCCGTGCGCGAAACCATGTCGATGGACCTTCCGATTGGGGAATGGGCCGCAGAAGAGGGCGTGGACGACGAAGTCATTCGCGAACGCCTGTCCGAAAACGCGAACAAGATGATGGCGGATAAGGCCGAAGAGTTCGGTCCTGAGAACATCCGCAATGTCGAAAAGCAGGTTCTGCTTCAGACGATTGATGGCAAATGGCGTGAACACCTGTTGACGCTTGAACATCTTCGTTCGGTTGTTGGTTTCCGCGGCTATGCGCAGCGTGATCCACTGTCCGAATACAAGACCGAGGCGTTTCAACTGTTCGAGGGCCTGATGACGTCACTGCGTGAAGATGTGACCCAAAAGCTTTCGCAGGTTCGGATGGTGACCCCAGAAGAACAGCAGCGCATGATGGAACAGATCCTTGCCCAACAGGCAGCAGCCGCCGGAGTAACCCTGCCATCTGCGCCGGCGCCGTTGGTGGATGGGTTCGATGAAAACGATCCTTCAACATGGGGCAACCCATCGCGCAACGATCTGTGTCCCTGTGGATCGGGCAAGAAATTCAAGCACTGTCACGGTGCACTTTAAATTCAAAAGGCAGCGCTTCGGCGCTGCTTTTTTATAGGTAGCCCGACGCCTTAAAGCTGAGCTCGGATGATTTTCCGATGATCAGGTGATCATGAAGCACAAGTCCCAGCGCCTCGGCGGCGTCTTGGATTTGGTTGGTCACGATGATGTCCGATTCCGATGGTGTTGGATCGCCCGACGGGTGGTTGTGTACAAGGATCAACGCCGACGCATTGATTTCGAGTGCGCGTTTCACGACCTCACGTGGGTAAACGGGGACGTGGTCAACGGTGCCCTTTCCCTGTTCCTCATCTGCGATCAGAACGTTTTTGCGATCAAGATAGAGGACGCGAAATTGTTCCGTTTCTCGGTGGGCCATTGTGGTGTGACAGTAATCCAAAATCGCGTCCCAGCTTGAAATCACATGCCGCTCCATAACCTTGGAGCGCGCAAGGCGATGCGCGGCGGCCTCGACGATCTTCAGTTCGGTGATCACAGCGTCGCCGACTCCCGAGATCTCCGCAAGCCGTTCGATGGGGGCCGAAAGAACGCGGTTAAAATCGCCAAAGGTTTCGATCAGTTTATGAGCGAGCGGTTTGACATCACGCCGCGGAATGGCACGGAACAAGATAAGTTCAAGCATCTCATAATCTGGCACTGCATCGGCACCCCCCGTCATAAAGCGATCCCGCAGACGTTTCCGATGGTCCTTGATATAGGAGGGTTGTTTGCCAGTGGGGACCGCGTCCGTAATCTGTGCCTCGTCGTTCCCCCAGAGGGGCAGAACGGGTCCTTCGGCAAAGTGGTTCGGATGGCTCATACCTTGAGCCTGTCGAAACTTGCTAAAGATATAGTTAACGCCGCCAGAAACGAAAAAGGGGGCCAAGGCCCCCAATTTCTAGTTCTTCATACCGTCCCAGAAGGATTTCACATTCTTAAAGAAGGTGTTTCCCTCGGGGTTGTTATCGGCGCTGATCTCATCAAATTCGCGGAGCAGTTCCTTTTGGCGCGTGGTCAAATTGACCGGCGTTTCAACGGCCATCTCGATGAACATGTCGCCGCTGGCACCACCACGAAGCGCAGGCATACCTTTGCCGCGCAAGCGCATCTGACGACCAGATTGGGAACCGGCTGGTACCTTGACCCGTGACCGGCCACCATCAATCGTCGGCACCTCGATGTCGCCACCAAGAGCCGCGCTCGCTAGGCTTACGGGGACGCGACAGAACAGGTGGTTGCCGTCACGTTGGAACAGATCGTGTTCTGCAACTTCGATAAAGATATAGAGATCGCCGCTTGGACCACCACGAAGGCCGGCTTCGCCTTCGCCAGCAAGACGGATGCGCGTACCGGTTTCGACACCCGCAGGGATGTTCACCGATAGGGAGCGTTCTTTCTCGATACGACCCTGGCCGCCACACGAACCGCATGGGTTCTTGATGGTTTGGCCGGCGCCGTTACAGGTCGGACAGGTGCGTTCAACGGTAAAGAAACCTTGCTGCGCGCGGACCTTGCCCATACCGGAACAGGTCGGACAAATCACGGGTTCTGCGCCGCCGTCGGCACCGGTGCCGTTACAGCCATCGCAGCCAACTGAGGTCGGAACGTTGATGGTTTTCTGTTCGCCCGAGAACGCCTCTTCGAGGGAAATCGAAAGGTTATACCGAAGATCAGAGCCGCGAGTCGCGCGAGACCGTTGTTGTCCGCCACCACGTTGGCCACCCATAAAGTCGCCGAATAGATCATCAAAGACGTCAGAGAACGCGGAGGAGAAATCGCCCTGACCGCCACCAAAGCCGCCGCCACCGCGTCCAGCGCTTGCGCCTGTTCCGCCTTCGAACGCAGCATGACCATAGCGGTCATAGGCGGCCTTCTTTTCGGGGTCTTTTAGAATGTCATAGGCCTCGTTGGCCTCTTTGAACATTGCTTCGGCGTTTGGGTTGTCTGTGTTGCGATCTGGGTGATGTTCTTTCGCCTTTGTGCGAAAGCCCTTTTTGATCTCATCCGCGGACGCGCCTTTGGACACACCAAGAACGTCGTAATAGTCGCGTTTTGCCATGGTATTATTCCTTGCCTTAAACGCGGACCGGCCCCGCGCGGGGGCCGATCACATCGTTTGGTTGCGGTTTACGAGCGTTTGTCGTCGTCGAGATCTTCGAAATCGGCGTCGAGGATGTCATCGTCATCCGCTTGCGCTTCGTCTGCCGCTGCTGGCTCGGCTTCACCGTCTTCTTGGGACGCTTTGTAGATCGCTTCACCAAGCTTCATAGAAGCTTCGGTCACGTTCTGGATGCCCGCTTTGATCTTGCCAGCGTCTTCGGATTCAAGGTTTTCCTGAAGCGCAGAGATCGCAAGTTCGATCGCTTCGACAGTGGTTGGATCAACCTTGTCTTTGTGCTCTTCAAGCGCCTTTTCGGTGGAGTGAATGAGGCTCTCACCTTGGTTTTTCGCTTCGATCAACTCTTTACGCTCTTTATCGGCGTCAGCGTTCTCTTCGGCGTCTTTTACCATTGCTTCGATGTCGTCGTCGGACAGACCACCAGAGGCTTGGATTGTGATCCGCTGCTCTTTGCCGGTGCCTTTGTCCTTGGCGCCTACTTCAACGATGCCGTTGGCGTCGATGTCAAAGGTCACTTCGATCTGTGGCAGGCCACGTGGCGCTGGTGGGATCTCTTCAAGGTTGAACTGACCAAGGATTTTGTTGTCCGCAGCCATCTCACGCTCACCTTGGAACACGCGAAGTGTCACGGCGTTTTGGTTGTCTTCCGCAGTCGAGAAAATCTGGGATTTCTTCGTTGGGATTGTCGTGTTGCGGTCGATAAGACGCGTGAACACACCACCAAGCGTTTCAATACCAAGAGACAGAGGCGTCACGTCAAGAAGAACAACGTCTTTTACGTCGCCCTGAAGAACACCGGCCTGGATCGCCGCGCCAAGCGCAACAACTTCGTCTGGGTTCACACCTTTGTTTGGCTCTTTACCGAAGAATTTGGAAACTTCTTCGATCACCTTTGGCATACGTGTCATGCCACCAACCAGAACGATCTCGTCGATGTCGCCAGCGGAAAGACCTGCGTCTTTCAATGCTTCTTTACATGGCTTGATAGAGTTCTTGATCAGGTCAGCAACGAGGCTTTCCAATTTGGAACGTGTAAGCTTCACAACCATGTGGAGCGGCTGGCCGCCCTTAGGGTCCATAGAGATGAACGGCTGGTTGATTTCAGTCTGCTGTGCAGAAGAAAGTTCAATCTTCGCCTTCTCAGCAGCTTCTTTCAAACGCTGAAGCGCCATCTTGTCTTTGGTTAGGTCAACGCCGTTCTCTTTTTTGAACTCGTTCGCGAGGTAAGTCACGATGCGCATGTCAAAGTCTTCACCACCAAGGAATGTGTCACCGTTGGTAGATTTCACTTCGAACAGACCGTCGTCGATTTCAAGGATGGTCACATCGAATGTACCGCCACCAAGGTCGTATACAGCGATGGTTTGTGTTTCTTCTTTATCAAGACCATAGGCAAGCGCGGCTGCTGTTGGCTCGTTGATGATGCGTAGAACTTCGAGGCCAGCGATTTTACCGGCGTCTTTTGTCGCCTGACGCTGTGCATCGTTAAAGTACGCAGGAACGGTGATAACCGCCTGAGTTACGTCTTCGCCGAGGTAAGATTCAGCGGTTTCTTTCATTTTGCCAAGGATGAAGGCAGAGATTTGCGAAGGAGAGTATTTCTCATCGTTCGCAGCAACCCATGCGTCACCGTTGCCGCCATCGACAACATCGTATGGCAGGTTCTTAAGGTCTTTCGCGATATCCGCGTCGTCAAAACGACGGCCGATCAAGCGTTTTACAGCAAAGATTGTGTTGTCAGGGTTTGTCACCGCTTGACGTTTCGCGGCCTGACCAACCAGACGTTCATCGTCAGTAAGGGCAACGATAGACGGCGTTGTACGCGCGCCTTCTGCGTTTTCAACAACACGTGGTTGCGAACCATCCATAATGGCAACACAAGAGTTTGTGGTCCCAAGGTCGATACCAATGACTTTAGCCATACTCAATTTCCTCTTCTAGGCGATATTACAAAGACAGAACCCGTTTCGGCGTTCGCCTCTGATCCCAAATTAACAACGTCAGGGCATCTGCCCGTCATGCTTCGAGCCGTATATAAGGACGGAAAATCGCCCCTGCAAGCGGCTGGGTACGTGGTTTTTCGTTAATTTGGCGTAATTATGCGAGTCATTGCAAAGAAAAGGTCTGAAACGTTCGATTTACTGGCGCCGTCTTTGCAAAACAGTAGGTTTTCCGAAGATTCTGTTAACGCTAGGCGAGAGACTGAATAGTTCGAAATAGGCGCGGTCCCGCGCGATCTGGGTCGCGCAGGACGGGGCTATTTGCCGGCTGTCCAGCTTTGAGAAATGCGTTGTCGGGTAAAGAATTCGCCCATCATGCCGATCATGAGGCAAATAATACCAAAGGAAAGAGGGTAAATCACCGAGCTATAATGCGGGTTATAGTTGATAAACGTAAAGCCGCGCGCCTGATCGATTGAGTGAAACAAGGGGTTCCAGTCAAACATAGCGAGCATGAAGCTCGGCAGGGTATTGGCCAAGAACATCTTGCCCGAGGCAAGCATATTCGCCCGTTGATAGACCGTTGAAATAACGCTGACCAAGTTGGGTGCCCAGGGTTTCGCCGCAAGGAAAACCATACCTATCGAACAGCCCGTGAACCACGCCATAAGGAACATTCCGAACGCACCTTTGGCGTCGTAAAACGTCACGTGGTTCACGCCAACGTGGTACACAAACAGGATCAAAAAACCGGACAGAGTTTGCACATAAAGCGTGCTCAACGCCGAGGCGGAAATCGCGATCACTGTGTTCATCGGGGCGTGTTGCATCATCGGGGACGACGCCCCCTCGGACCCAGCAACCGCGCCGATGCTTTTGATGTGGGTCATATACAGGAAGATGCCCGACAGCAGATAAAGCAGAAAGTCGCCGCGAATTTTACCCGCACCACGCGCAAGCACGTTGATCATGATGTAAAAGGCAAAGAGCATGGTCAAAACCTGAAGCAGGTTTTTCAGCACCGCCAAGAACGCATTGGTGTGCGCCTTTTGCACATCGCGCGCAGTTGCGTGAAATATCAATTCGCACATTTCGAATGCAACGACGATATTACTGCGTCTTTTTCGGATTTCAAACATCTGGTTCTGCCCTGAACTTGTGATATTGCATCAGTACTGCAAGGAATTCTTGATGGCCCTTTACTATATCACCATAAGAGTTAATGACTGGCTTATCAATTATTACCACCTAGGAGAGTTTCCGTGGACTTTGAACGCATTACAACAGTATTCCGTCGCCTTGCAATTGAGGGTGGCGAGAAGATCATGGAGATCTATAACTCAGATACGTTTGAGGTGAAACTCAAGTCTGATGAAAGTCCCGTTACCGAGGCCGACGAAGCCGCGGATGCGATCATCTCGGCCGGTATCCGCGAAGCCTTTCCTGAGATCACTTTGATCACCGAGGAACAGTCCGCCTCCCACACCGAAAAAGCGTCGACCTTTATCATTGTTGATCCGCTTGATGGAACCAAAGAATTCGTCAAACGTCGCGGCGATTTCACTGTGAACATCGCGCTTGTTGTGGATGGTGTGCCGATCCGCGGTGTTGTCTATGCGCCATACCGCGAACGTCTGTTCTATACCGACGCGTCTGGTAAAACCTTCGAAGAAACCGGCGCGTTCGACAAAGATGTGATTGGCGAAGTTAAGCCCTTGTCCGTGTCCACGCCAGATAACGACGCCCTTATGATTGTTGCGTCCGCGTCTCACCGCGACCAAGCGACTGAAGACTATATCAATAAATACAGCGTAAAAGACAGCAAGAGCGCGGGTTCTTCGCTTAAGTTCTGTCTTGTTGCGACAGGCGAGGCGGACATCTATCCGCGCGTTGGTCGCACCATGGAATGGGACACTGCCGCTGGTCACGCCGTTCTAAACGGTGCTGGTGGTGATGTTGTTCGTTTCGACGATCACTCACCGTTGACCTACGGTAAAGAAGATTACGCGAACCCGTTCTTCATTGCATACGCACCTGGCGTTAAGCTTCAGTCTGCCTAATGACTGGGGCGCCCCAAACCCGATCACGCGGGACGTTTTCCCCATGGGTAAGCGTTATCGTGGTCAGCCGCGGGCGCCCTATTGAACTTTCACTGTGTCTGCGCGCCCTTGCGCAGGTACAGTATGACGGCTTTGAGATCATCGTTGTTGCCGATCGCGCTGGGCTTGATGCTGTTCACGCCGAGGGGCTCGAGGATCGCATCAAGACCGTCTCCTGCGAAATCGAGAACATTTCCGTCGCGCGTAATCTGGGGCTTGATCAGGCCGCTGGAGAAGTCGTTGCCTTTATCGACGATGACGCCGTGCCGGAACCCACATGGCTTGCCTATCTTGTCGCGCCCTTTGTGCACGACACCGTCGCCGCCACGGGTGGATATGTGCGTGGGCGCAATGGCATTTCTTTTCAGTGGAAGGCAGACAGCATCGATGGTGCAGGGGTATCACGTCGCCTTCGGATGAAGGGAGATGAGGCGATGTTGTTTCATCCCACCTCTGAACGGGCGATCAAAACCCAAGGCACAAATTGCGCGTTTCGGCGCGAAGTCTTTGAGTTACTCGGTGGTTTCGATGAGGCCTACCGGTTCTATTTGGACGAAAGCGATCTGAATATGCGTATCGCCAAGGCCGGCGGCGATACCGTTATCGTGCCTTTGGCGCAGGTCCATCATGGTTATGCCGCCAGTGCGCGCCGCCGCAGAGATCGTGCGCCCCGTGACCTGACTTTGATCGGCGAGAGCCTCGCGGTGTATCATCGGAAATACCTGCCTGCTTCAGAGATCGAGGCCGCGAAACGTCGGGCAAAGACCGAGCAGCGTCAGCGGTTGTTGCGCTTTATGGTCGACGGGGCGCTTCTTCCCACTGATATTCCTAAGCTGCTGTCTGGGTTTTCGCGGGGCTACAGTGCGGGTGCGCAAAAACAGTTATCAACCCCTCGGACGATCACGCCTTCTGAAGTACCTTTTATGGCGTTTGTGCCACAGGTGTCCTGTGGTGGTGCGGGGCATATCAGTGCACGTGCTTGGGGCGCCAAGACTGCTCATTCTGGTGCGCGGTCACAGGTTGCAGCGGGACACATCACCAGCCTGTTCATCCTGAGCCCGACCGCTCTTTTCCATCATGTTATGTTCCATCCCGATGGGTATTGGGTGCAGCGTGGCGGGATTTGGGGGCGTTCCGATCGTTCAGGCCCCCTAGTGTCCTTTTTCGGCTTTGCGTCACGCGTGCGTCGCGAGGTTGCGCGATGCGCCGCGGTTCGTGGGTTGTCGCGGTAAAGTTGCGTCAAAGCGTTCAATCGCTGCCTTAATTGTATAGAAAATCCTCGAATGATTAATTTTTTTCATAAATTGATCTTATTCTTCTGTTAGCACTCGCATCATCCGGCGCAAGTGTTGTAAAAACACTGTCGAACTACTGTGCAATTACTGCATTATTTGAAGGAATATAGAGGTTATGAAACGTAAAGTTACCAAAGCGGTTTTTCCAGTTGCTGGCATGGGGACGCGTTTCCTTCCGGCGACGAAGTCGGTTCCCAAAGAAATCATGACACTGGTTGATCGCCCTTTGGTGCAGTACGCCATCGACGAGGCCCGCGAAGCCGGCATCAAAGAATTCATTTTTGTGACATCTCGCGGTAAAGGTGCGCTCGAAGATTACTTCGATCACTCCCCAACGCTTGAGGCGTCCCTTCGCAAAAGCGGCAAGACCGACCTTCTTGAGACACTAAAAGCGACCAACATGGAGTCCGGTGCAATCGCATATGTGCGTCAGCACCGTGCGATGGGTCTGGGTCACGCTGTATGGTGTGCACGTCGCCTTATCGGTAATGAACCATTTGCGGTTATGTTGCCGGACGATGTGATCGCGGCGGAAAAATCTTGTCTGTCTCAGATGGTCGAAGCCTATGAAAACACTGGTGGCTGTATGGTTGCCGCCATGGAAGTGCCCAAAGATCGTGTATCTTCCTATGGTGTTCTTGATCCAAAAGAAGACATGGGTTCGCTTGTATCTGTTAAGGGCATGGTTGAGAAGCCACCAGCGGACGAAGCACCATCTAACCTTGCGGTTATTGGTCGCTATATTGTGACGCCAGATGTTCTTAGAACATTGAACAAGCTTAAGCAGGGCGCGGGCGGCGAAGTTCAGCTGACCGACGCGATCGCGAATGAAATCACCGAGGGTCGCGATGTGCACGGTCTTCGCTTTAAAGGTCAGCGTTTTGATTGCGGGACCAAAGCGGGCTTCTTGCAGGCGACCGTGTCCTTTGGCTTGGCACGTGACGAATTCCGCGACGAGCTTACCGAATATCTAACAGAAGTTGTCGCAGCCCAAAAAGTTGCACAATAAGGAATGACCTTGGAAAAAGTACTAGTCACAGGCGGCGCGGGCTATATCGGCTCGCACGCCTGCAAGGCGCTCCGCGCTGCTGGATTTGAACCCGTTACCTACGATAATCTTGTCACCGGTTGGGAAGATGCTGTGAAATTTGGTCCCTTTGAAAAAGGTGATCTTTTGGATCGTGCGCGTCTTGATGAGGTGTTCGCGAAACACAAACCCGTTGCGGTGATGCATTTCGCCGCCCTGTCCCAAGTCGGCGAGAGCATGTCGATCCCGGCCAAATACTGGCGCAACAACGTCATGGGGTCTTTGACCCTGATTGAAGCGGCGGTTGATGCGGGTTGCATGAACTTTGTGTTCTCTTCGACCTGTGCGACCTACGGTGATCAGGATAACGTTGTTCTTGATGAAAACAGCGCGCAAATGCCGATCAACGCCTATGGTGCATCGAAACGAGCGGTTGAAGATATCCTGAATAACTTTGGTGAAAGCAATGGCTTGAACCACGTGATTTTCCGTTACTTTAACGTCGCTGGCGGTGACCCAGATGGCGAAGTGGGTGAATTCCACCAGCCGGAAACGCACCTCATTCCGCTTATGCTTGACGCGATTGAGGGTAAGCGCCCCGCGTTGACCATCTTTGGTACCGACTACGACACGCCGGATGGCACCTGTATTCGTGACTATGTTCACGTGTGTGATCTGGTTGATGCGCATGTTTTGGGGCTTAAGTGGCTTCAGGATGGCAAAGGCAGCCGTGTGTTCAACCTTGGTACTGGCAAGGGTTTCTCGGTGCGTGAGGTTGTGGATCATTCCCGCAGCGTCACCAATAAAGAGGTCCCAATGGTCGACGGTGACCGTCGCGCCGGCGATTGCACCAAGCTTGTATCTGGAAGTGAAAGAGCCGAGAATGAACTTGGGTGGACTCCTGCCCGTTCAACTCTTGAGGCAATGATCACCGATGCATGGCGCTGGCACCAAAACGGACATTACGAAAAATAACGCCGACGCGCGTTTGCTTGACCTGACCCGCCTTATATCGCGGGTCGGTCGCGGTCCTATGACGGGCGTGGATCGGGTTGAATTTGCCTATCTTCGCCATCTCTTGGATGCCTCCGTTCCCCTTTATTCTTTGGTCCGTACGACACTTGGCTATGCGGTTCTTGGGCCGGATGGGACACGCGCGATCCATGATCGGTTGCGGGGTGAGACGCCTTGGGGTGGTCCCGACATCTGGGCGCGACTTCGTGGTCGTCGCGCGTCGCTTCGACATGCTGCCGAGGCCGATGTGCGTCGGTTTTCCATCGGGCGCGCACGGGTGGGGCGGCTGGCGGGCCTGATCAGGCGCACCGTGCCCAAGGATGCCCCGTATTTCAATGTTGGCCACTCAAATCTAAGCGACGAAGTATTTGGTGCCATTACAGGTGTGACCAACGTTTTGGTCCACGACGTGATCCCGCTTGATTATCCCGAATATCAACGTCCCGAAACGGTGAAGGCATTTGAGGCCAAGCTCTATAAAATTGGCAAGCGGGCGGATCGGGTGATCTATAATTCGCAGTATTCCCGTGATCGCGCCGAGGCGTATTTCACATCCTGGGGTGGTGCGCCCGACGGAATTGTTGCGCATCTTGGCATCGAAGATCCGGTGGTTGGCGAACATGATATTCCTACACCGCGGCCCTATTTCGTGACGCTTGGTACGATTGAACCGCGCAAGAATCACGTGCTTCTCTTGGATGTGTGGAAGGAGATGGCGGGGGCGGCGGATTTGCACATCGTTGGGCGACGCGGTTGGCAGAATTCTGCGGTATTTGATCGTCTCGACGCGGGGCCAGAAGGCGTATTCGAGTGGGGCAATTTATCTGATGCCGAGGTCGGGGCCCTTATTAAAGGGGCGGCAGGATTTCTATTCCCTTCCTTCGTCGAGGGCTACGGTCTGCCCCCAGCCGAGGCGATTTTGCTTCAAACCCCTGTGATCTGTACAAAATTAGATGTCTACAGGGAGTTTTTAGGGAACTCCCCCGTTTACCTAGACCCGAACGACAGCTATTCTTGGTTGGAAACAATACGCGAAATGTCGGTGCAATCAGGCAGATACGAGAAACAAATTGGCGATGTGATATCCCTCCCAACTTGGGAGACACATTTCAATCAGGTTTTAAGCCTTGCTTGATAGTGTCGGACAGAGCGTAACAATTGTTCGGGATTATTAGGGGGTTTCTTGGGTTTCATTCGGTCCTATCGGCTTCGGCTTTTGCGCAAACGATGGCGCATTCGCGCGTTTCGCAAGCGTCGCGAACTGCGGCCTGTTGCCGATCGTACGAAGGCGATCAAAAAGAACGACATCATCGTCTTTTCTACCCTGCGCAACGAACGAGTTCGGCTGTCGTATTTCCTTAGGTACTATCGCGACCTTGGTGTGTCCCATTTCATTATGGTCGACAACAATAGCGATGACGGAAGCCGCGAATTCTTGGCCGATCAGCCGGATGTAACGCTATTTTCGACCTCACATAGCTATAAACGCTCACGTTTTGGCGTTGATTGGCTCAACTGGCTTCAGATGAAATACGCGCACGGCCACTGGTCGCTTGTGGTCGATGTGGACGAATTCTTTGTCTATCCGTTCTGCGATACGCGGCCCTTGCGAGCGTTGACCGACTGGCTTGATGCGTCGTCGATCCGGTCGTTCGGTGCGATGTTATTGGACATGTACCCCAAGGGGCCGATCAACGCCGAACCATACCGCGCCGGCCAGAACCCCATGGAGATCGCCTCATGGTTTGACGCGGGCAATTATACGATCGAACGCAACAAAAAATTCGGCAACCTTTGGATACAGGGCGGGCCGCGTGCGCGCATGTTCTTTCGGGATAAACCCGAACTTGCGCCCGCTCTGAACAAAACGCCTTTGGTGAAATGGGACCGGAGCTATGTCTATGCCAGCTCGACGCATATGCTTTTGCCGCGCGGATTGAACCTTGTGTATGACGAATGGGGTGGTGAAAAAACATCGGGCTGTTTGCTTCATGCAAAGTTTCTGAACACCTTTTCCGAAAAGGCCGAAGAAGAGTTGCGTCGCGGCCAGCATTATTCCGCAAGCGTTGAGTACAAGGCGTACGCAGCCGCGCTTGAAGACAGCCCTGTGATTTGGACCCGCTGGAGCGAAAAATACATCAACTGGCGTCAGCTCGAAATCTTGGGCCTTATGTCAAAGGGGAACTGGGCATGACGGTTGGTATTGTCATGTTAACCCACGGCGACCTTGCGCGTTCGTCGGAGGTCGCGCGGTATTGGGCGACGTCGGGATGTCCGGTGGTGATCCACGTCGATAAGCGGGTGGAACAAAAGCCATACGCCGCCTTTGTCCAAAGCCTGTCTGACCTTGATAACGTCTTGTTTAGCAAACGCCACAGGTGCGAGTGGGGGGCGTGGTCGCTGGTTCAGGCGTCGCAAACCGCGTCTGAATTGATCCTGCGGGAATTCAAGGACATCCAACACGTCTATCTGGCCTCGGGGACCTGCCTCCCGTTGCGCCCCGTTTCCGAGCTTGTTCAATACCTCGAAGAACGCCCCCGTACCGATTTCATCGAAAGCGCAACCACCAACGATGTGCCATGGACCGTTGGCGGCCTGGACGAAGAACGGTTTACCCTGCGTTTTCCGTTTTCATGGCGCCGTCATCGAAAGTTGTTCGATGGGTACGTGAAATTACAGCGACGCATTGGCGTCAAACGACGCATCCCCATGGGGCTTGTCCCGCATATGGGGTCACAGTGGTGGTGCCTCACGCGCCACACTTTGTCCGCGATTCTTGAGGATCCGCAGCGCGATCTGTTTGACAAATACTTTTCCAAGGTTTGGATTCCCGATGAATCCTACTACCAAACGCTCGCTCGGCTTTATTCGCATAAAATCGAAAGCCGTTCACTTACGCTGTCAAAATTCGACTTTCAGGGTAAGCCGCACATCTTTTATGACGATCACTTACAACTTTTGCGTCGCTCCGATTGTTTTGTCGCGCGCAAAATCTGGCCCGATGCGAATATGCTGTATGATGTGTTTCTTCACCAAAACGAAGCCGACACAAAACGCGCAGCCCCAACCCCAAGCAAGATCGACCGCATTTTTTCAAAGGCGATTGACCGACGGACCAAGGGGCGTGCCGGTCTTGTGATGCAGAGCCGCCATCCCAATCACAACTGGGAAAACGGCATGACCTGCGCGCCATATGGGGTTGTGCAGGGCCTGACCGAACTGTTCCACGATTTCGAACCGTGGCTTTCACGGGCCTGCGAGGCCGAGGTGCACGGGCATCTGTTTTCGCCGACGGGCGTTGAATTCCTTGGCGATCAGGACACCTATGGCGGTTGTTTGTATAATAGCCTCGAGGCGCGTGACTATAATCCCAAGGCGTTCTTGCGGAACTTGATTTGGAATACACGCGGGAAAACCCAGTGTTTTCAATTTGGTCCCGATGACACCCAAGACATTACATGGATGATGGCCGGTGATCCAAATGCGAGCATTTCGATCGTTTCGGGCGCTTGGGCCGTGCCTCTTTTCAACTCAAACCGTAACTTCTCAGAGCTGCGCAAAGAGGCCGCACGCCTGCAAAAGATCGAGGCCGAGCACATCAAGATTTTGACGTCCCATTACAGCAAGGCGCGCGTCAATATTTGGACAATGGCCGAATTTATCGAGGCACCGATGGAGCCGCTTCAGACGATAATTGACAGCATGGGCGCACGTTCCAAGCGGCGCCTGACCGAGGCACCGCGGATGGTGGACCTTACTGGTTTTGGCCAGTTCTTGCAGAACCTCAAAAATCAGGGCATGCATCCATATCTCATGGGGGACTTCCCTGTTGGGAACGACCCCAAACCCAACACGCCAAAGCGGCGCAAACCTTATTTGGTAAAATAGACAATGGCACATTTTGATTATTTCGTTGTGATGGCGGAGATGCGGACGGGCTCAAATTTCCTCGAGGCAAACCTAAACGCGATCGACGGACTAACCTGTCATGGTGAGGCGTTTAACCCGCATTTCCTGTGCTATCCGAATACAACTGAACTGTTTGGCGTGACCCAATCTATGCGCGACGGAGATCCGTTTCGGTTCCTTGAAAAGATGAAGACCGAAACCGATGGTTTGGCGGGCTTTCGATATTTCCATGACCACGACCCACGACTTCTTGAACCTCTTCTGCGTGATCCAAAATGTGGGAAAGTCGTGCTGACGCGCAATCCGCTTGAATGCTACGTCTCGTGGCAAATCGCGCAGGAAACCGGTCAGTGGAAACTGACGAATGATAAGTTTAAGAAAACCGCCAAGGTAAAATTCAATCCGGCCGAGTTCTCAGGGTTCCTTGGGCGAATGCAGCAGCAGCAGCTGCGCATTTTGTCGGAAATGCAGCGTGCAGGTCAAACTGCATATTACGTCGCCTATGAGGATCTGCAGGACGTCGACGTCATGAACGGTATCGCCAAATGGCTTGGAGTTGAGGGGCGTCTTGCGGGACTGGACAGTAAGCTTAAGAAGCAGAACCCAGCGAGTCTCGAAGAAAAGGTCTCGAACTTTGAGGAAATGGCTGCGGCACTTGGCGATAGCGACCATTTTGGCCTGAACCGAACGCCAAATTTTGAGCCGCGTCGTGGCGCAGCGGTCCCCGGATATGTTGCCGCATTGGGTGCGCCGTTATTGCACATGCCGGTGCCCTCTGGTCCGACCGACCAGATCAATACTTGGCTTGCGTCATTGGGGGGGGATGATGCAGGGCTTGCACCGAAGTTCTCGCAGAAAACACTCCGACAGTGGAAACGTCAAAGCCGTGGTCACAGAAGTTTTTCTGTGTTGCGGCACCCAGCGCGTCGCGCGCATGCGGCGTTCTGCAATCTTATCCTGCAAACAGGCGAGGGTAGCTTTAAGGAAATTCGCAAGACTCTTCGTCAAGTTTACGGGTTACCCGTCCCCAAGAAGATGCCGGACGACGCATATTCCAAGGACGACCACCGCGCGGCGTTTATTGCATTTCTGGAGTTCGTAAAAGGGAATCTGGGTGGGCAAAATGCGATCCGTGTGGATGCCAATTGGGCCACTCAGTCGCAGTTGATTAAGGACTATTCCGGATTTGCCTCGCCGGATTTCCTCATTCGCGAAGAGAACCTGCAAGATGATCTCGCATATCTCTGCCATACATGTGGAATCGACGCGACCGAGTTCCCAGCAATTCCCGACGAGACGCCTTATAGTCTTGCTGAGATTTACGATGACGCTGTGGAGGCCGCCGTAAAGGCAGCCTATCAGCGTGATTATATGACGTTTGGCTGGGGGCCCTGGTCCTAGGCAGCCTTAGCAGTACGGGTTTCGGTGAGAACATCGTAGAGAATGGCGGCATCTGCATTCGCGCGCAGTTTCGTGCAGACCGCTTCTTCGCGCATTGTACGTGATACCGCAGCGAGCGCCTTAAGGTGTTCGACACCTGATTCTGCCGGCGCAAACAATCCAAACACCAGATCAACAGGGCGTCGATCTGGGCTGTCAAAGTCGATGGGTGTTTCCAAACGCATGAACACACCCACAACTTTGGTTAGCCCCTCAAGGCGTGCATGAGGCAAAGCAACACCGTTTCCCACGCCGGTCGGCCCAAGGTTCTCGCGTTCCTGAAGGGCTTCTGCGGCGCGGGCGACGCTTACTTGATGGCACGAACCAGTCAGCTCTGCCAATTCAAGGAAGAGCCGCTTTTTCGAGGTTACGTTAGAAATAACCTTTATGGCTTCGGGCTTTATGATGCTCGAAAGTTCCATCTATCTTCGCTTTCATGCACCCAAGATGGGCGCGCTATTTTGCAGACTGAGGGTCAATCCAGCCAATGTTACCGTCATCGCGTTTGTAAACGACGTTGACGCCTTGGTGCCCTTCGTTGTGAAACACAAGGGCCGGGGCCCCCGTCAATTCCATCTGCATCACAGCCTCACCAACAGAGATCGACGGGATATTCGTCTGCATCTCGGCGATGATAACGGGTGCAAGGGTTTCGGGCTCGTCATCTTCTGGGCCATCGGACCCGGCGAGGATATACGAGGATACGCCCAAATGTTCAACCGGTTGTTCGCGATCCTTGTGGTGGTTCTTCAACCTGCGCTTGTAGCGGCGCAGTTGCTTTTCCATTTTCTCGCCACATGAATCGAATGCCGCATAAATTTCCGTCGCGCGCGCGCGTGCCTGTGCAGTCAGCCCAGTGGATAAATGAACAGTGGATTCGCAGACGTATTCGTGGGCATCACGTGAAAAGATAATCTGTGCGTCCGTGGGACGCTCTGCGTATTTCTCGACGATTTCGTCAAGAACCGTCTTCACATGAGCCTGTAGGCTCTCTCCAATATCAATTTGTTTTCCACTGATTTGGTACCGCATGACACCTCCTTGGTTATTGCCGGTAGATGAGCCCGACCTGTGTTGGGCTCATGGATGAATGACGCGCTGAACGACGGGCTGTGACGCGATGCGTGGCCGTCGATTGGCTTGTTAAAAGCCTTCGAAATATATGGAAGGGTTCATGTCATTCATCTCCTTCATTTGGCGATGAAATCACCCGACCTGTCAAGTAATCAAATCGAAATGAGCGAAAATGGGCCGAAAAAAAATTGTTAACAAATTGTAAATATTAAGAAAATTTGAAATCTTGGCCGAGGTAAACCTTGCGAACGTTTTCATCACGCACAACCTCTTCTGTGGTGCCGCTCATCAAAACAGTACCTTCGTTGATGATATAGGCGCGGTCGACAATTTCAAGGGTTTCACGTACGTTGTGATCGGTGATAAGCACACCAATCCCTCGGGTTTTTAGGTCGGCCACCAGAACCCGAATTTCGTTCACCGCGATGGGATCGACGCCGGCAAAAGGTTCATCGAGCAAGAGATATTTCGGGTTCGCAGCAAGGCAGCGCGCGATTTCGGCACGGCGACGTTCACCACCCGACAATGCCATGGCAGGGGCCTGACGGATATGCGTGATCGAAAACTCGGACAAAAGCTCTTCTAGGCGCTCTTGGCGTTTTTGGGTTTCCTTAATCGAAATTTCCAGAATGGCCATGATGTTGTCTTCGACGTTCATACCGCGAAAAATAGACATTTCCTGCGGCAGATATCCAATGCCCAGCGAAGCACGGCGATACATCGGAAGCGAGGTGACGTCGCGTCCATCAATGATCACGCGGCCCGCTTCGGGCGCGACAATCCCAGCGATGGAATAAAAAGTCGTCGATTTGCCACATCCGTTTGGGCCGAGCAATGCAACGACTTCACCCTGTTTAAGATCAATACTGACATCGCGGATGACCGTTTTTTTCTTATAGCTTTTACGCAGGTTCTGAACTTGTAGGCCTGTGGTATTTTCGGAACTCGCCACTTGTGATCTCACTACTGATTGGTGTTGGACTGCAACGTTGTTTTTACGCGTCCGCTTAATGTTGCGGCGCCCGTATCAAGGTTGATGAACATCGCGTCCGAGGACACCACTGCTGGGCCTTGGCTCAAAAGAACGTTGCCGGTCATTTGAACAGTGCCGTTTGCAACATCATATACCGCGTTTTCGGCTTGGGCCTCGTCAGAGGCGGTCACAAAAAGAACGTTGCCATTGGCGGTCAGCGTCGTGATGTCGGATGTGCCGTCTGAGCTTCCGTATTCGACGCTGACTTTGTCCGCGCTCAGACGAAGCGCGCCCTGAAGGATCAAAACTGAGCCAGAAAACACGGCCTGTCCCGTGGACTGATCAACGCTAAGCCCATCCGCTGTGACTTCTACGGGGGCGGTCGTGTCGTGTTCGACACCGCCAAATGCGATTTCGGTGCCTTGGGCGAGCCCCGCGGAGGCGACAAAAGTCGCGAAAATCGCTTGAAAAATAATACGCATTCTTTTGTCCTTAATTGCTCGGAGTGTATAGCAGTCTTACACCGCCTTGGAAATCGAGAACATAGGATCCATTTTGATCCATGAGCTCTCCTGAGCCGGCTTCGATTCTTCCGAACGGCCCGACTGCGGTAACGTGTGAGGGTAGGGAGATTTCGGTCCTCTGAAGCGATGACGCAATTGTATCCGTCGAAATAACGTACCCCGAAGACGATTGCAGCACCGCACCGCCTGATAAAGTAACGGTACGTTGAGCCGTGTCGAGGCTTCCGGTGCGCGCGCGGATGTCTACCACAAGGCCAGACTGGGTTTCGAAACGTGTTTCAACGCGGTGTGCCAATGCCTGAGATTGTGATGGGGCGATTGTCGCGGAGCTTACATTGATCGCCGTTCCATCTTCGGTGACCCCTGCATAGCGGGGGCTTTTGATATTCTCGTCTTGTGCGAGGTCAGAGACATCAACATCCGCATAAATGATCGTATCATTCGGATCGACAGTTCCCTGGTAAAAAAGGAATAATGTTGACAGTAATCCAAGCGCAAGAAGCGGCAAGACCACCTTGGCACGGGCCACAAATCTTGAATGCCTATTGTCGTATGTCGCCATTTATCCGCTGCCCCTTCAGGGGGTAATCTAGCACGGATGGCGCCAAGACCAACCCCTTGACCCGAAGTAGGGTCTATATGGGGGATAGCCGCCGAGCAATCAAAAATAACTCCGGACGAGAGCGCTCGAAATAAGGCTCCAGCCATCTGCAACCACAAAAAACGCCAGCTTGAATGGGAGGGATACGATTGCAGGCGGAACCATCATCATCCCCATGGACATAAGCACTGCGGCAACCACCAAATCGATGATCAAAAACGGCAGGAAGACGAGGAAACCGATCTGAAATGCGCGTTCGACCTCACTTAGCAGGAACGACGGGATCAGCAGTGAGAGCGGCTGTTCTTGTGCTGGGGCCGCGGTGGCGGCATTGGGGCGCAACTCTGCCAAGGTATTAAACGTATCTGGATCAATACGGGCGGCCATGAATATTCGAAACGGCTCGAGGGTACGGTCAATGGCGACATCAAATTCAACAACGCCGTCCCGAAGGGGTTTTATACCGGTCTCCCATGCTTGGGTGAAAACAGGATCCATTACAAAATAGGTTAGGAATAAAGCGAGGCTGACGATCAGCATATTTGGCGGAGATTGTTGTAGCCCTATTGCTTGTCGAAGGATCGATAGGACGGTCACGATGAAGGGAAAGCAGGTGATCATGATCGCCAGGCCTGGTGCGATGCTTAGCACTGTGATTAGGGCCATCAGCTGAATCGAAGTGGCGGACAGTGATGATTGATCGCCAAAATCTATCGAAACGTCCTGCGCAAATGAAGGCGCGCCTATCGAGATCAGCGCCATCAAAAACGCGAGCCGAGTTATCATATTAAATGCCGCTTTCAATTTCTGCCACTTCTGTCAATCGTACGGCAAGCTGCCCCTCGTTTTCTTGAAGTTCGCCGCGCGCGATAAGTCGACCGCCCGCAAAGAGTTCCACCGCGTCGGAGACCGATTTGTCGAGCGCGAGCACCGAATTTGGCCCCAGATTCAGAAGGTCCTTTACGGCTGGGTGTGCCTTGCCGACGGATACCATGATCTCAATTGGGACTTGGTTGAATGGGGTGTCCTTACCGGCGGCTGTCTCATTAGTTTGTTCCATTTGCGCGTTCCTTGAATTCTGCTTCAAAAAAATCTTTTAGGGCGGCGTTCATATTCGCAATTGCCCCGTCTAGGTCGATTTGGTGTTCTTGATCCGCGAATTTGATCATGGCCTGTCCATTCGTGAGTGAGGGATCCGCATGGGTAGAAACGGGAAGAGAAGATGACTCTGGGATGAGATCACCAACTGTTTCGACCAAGTCAGGATGCACCGTTATCAAAATTGGGAGATGCGTGGCTGAATCTGCGATGTCGCTCACGTGTTCGTTGATCAACTCCGGTAAGGCCGCGGAAGCCGAAACAGGTAGAACCTTGCCCAAAATTTCATGAAGAAGAGGGCGTAGAGCCTGAAGAATATTTGTACGAACTTCGTGATAAGTGAAAGATAGGTCAGAAAGATTCCGAGCCAGATCTTCGCCAATTCGATGTGTATCTTTTTGCTGTGCGGCGACGACATCGTCCCAGCCAGCCTTGTAGCCTTCTTCGAAAGCTTCAAGCCTAGCATCCTCTGATAGGGTACCGCTGTCTCCAGCCGAGTTGGCGATTACAGTTGAAGAAAAGTCATCTAGCATGAGTGGGCTCGGCATCTATGCTTCCTCCTTGTCGTTTTCCATCCAACTTCTAAGAATCTCGATGGTTTCATCCTGACGCTCGTCGATTAAGTCTTTTAGGCGTGACACAGGATCTTGCTGTTCCGTGGTCGCAGGATCGACGAGAGCGGGATGACCCGCGGACTGGGCTGTGTTGCCTATTGTTGACGGGGGTGGAAATGGGCCGTCTTGTATTTCACCAGTCAGCCCATTTGGTTGATGTTGGGACATTGCGTCCTGAACCTGCGATGAAGAACCGAAATTGGCTGGCGGAAGGGCAATGGCCGTGCCTTCGGAGGGGAGTGCTGCGCCAGACGATAAAATCGGGCGAACGACGAATAGTCCTAGAATGATCGAAACTACGGCCAGCACACCGAGCTGAATCAGGGACATCATATCAAGAGGCGCCGACGAAACCGATGATGCCTCGGTTCCAAGTGATTGGACTGGCTCAAACTGAAGTGACTTGATGGTGATCACATCGCCGCGTTGTTCGTCGTAGCCCACCGCAGAAGCCACCAGCTCTTCTATCGCTGCGAGCTCATCTGCATCGCGTGGCACGAATACCTCGCGACCTGTTTCATCTGTCGTCATGCTCCCGTTTACGAGGACAGCGACTGTAATACGTTTTGTCGTTCCCGGTGCTTTTAAGATCTCTCGCTGGGTTTCGGATACTTCGTAGTTGATTCGTTCTCTGCTCTCGTTGTTTTGGCTGCTTGATGTTCCGTCGCCGGCGGCATCTCCTTCTGCAACATTGCTGGCGACGGTTACCCCGTTCGCGCCGCTGTCAGATGCGGTATTGTTTCGCTGTTCGGTATCTGTGCTGATTGCCACACGGCTTGAAGGATCGACAACCGTTTCCAAGATTGTTTCGCGTGATGTCTCTGTTTCCACGGAGACTTCGACAATGGCGCCGTTGGGGCCAACATGAGCCGCGAGAATGCGTTCGACCGATTCCTTAAGAACCTGCGCTCGATCTGTCTGCCCAGCACTGGAATTGGCGGTATCAGAGTTGATGATCGCCCCCGTTTGCGCATCAATTATGGATACCTCATCCGAATTTAGGCCTGAAACCGCGGATGCGATTAGATACTGTAACGCTTGTGCTTGCTGCGCCGAAATTGGTCCACGTGCCCCCGTAACAGATGCGGATGCTGTTACCTGTGCCGCCTGTTGGAATGGTACGTTGGATTGATTCGAAATATGAACGCGTGCGGATTTAACAAAGGGGCTTGCGACCATCGTGCGTGCGAGCTCACCTTCTTTTGCGCGCCAGTATGCGGCGTCGAACATTTGGGAAGTGGTCCCGAAACCAGAAAGCGAATCGAGCAGCTCGTACCCTTTGGCGTCGCTCGCAGGAAGCCCCTCGCCGGCAAGAATCATCCGTAGTTCATCGCGCCTTGTCGCTTCTACAAATATCGAATCGCCCCTAATTTCATAGGTCACGGACTGTTGCTCAAGCGCAGCAACGACTTCGCCAGCCGCTTCGCTCTCCATACCGGCATATAGAAGAGACATGGTTGGGCTGGACGCGATTTTGGACATAGCGACAACGGTTGCAATGACTGCAAGGCTTGCGACGACGGCCATTACCCGACGGCGCGGCTCGAGGGACGACCAAAGGGAAATTAATTGCTGCACGAGTTCTGCTCCTAAGTAGTAGGCCGCGCCTTCTGCACGACCGATAAATAGAGTTTTCCCTGAACAGCCTTAACAATCGGTTAGTTTTCCATGGGTTATAAAACGATGAAGCAAGAAAAATGGTGGCGCTATGGCTGACGAAGATCAAACAGAAGAACTTGGTGAAGACGTACCTAAGAAAAAATCCAAACTCCCGCTGATCATTGGGGTTGTGTTGGCTCTTGTGGGCGGCGGCGCCGGATTCTTCGCCGTGCAATCGGGCATGATTCTTGGGTCTGACACCGAGGGGGACGTGCAAGAGGTCGCGGAAGAAGAGCCAATGGAGGATCTGCCAGACGTTGTATTCGTGCCGCTGGATCCCCTGGTTGTGACGCTTGGGCCGAACTCCAAATATCAATACTTGCGATTTGGAGCACAACTCGAAGTCGGGAGTGAGTATCAGGCCGATGTCGAAGGAGTATTGCCGCGCGTTGCGGACGTGCTGAACGGTTATTTGCGCGCGGTCGACGTCCAAGACCTTGAGCAGCCATCGTCACTTGTTTTGTTGCGCGCGCAGATGCTTCGCAGAATTCAAACCGTTGTCGGGCGGGATCGAGTGAATGACTTATTGGTCATGGAATTCGTGTTAAACTAGGAGAAGAATATGACACTTATCGCTGACATGCTATTGGTTGCGGGTGCTCTTGGCGCAGCCCTTTATTGTATGGTTCTTTCGCGTCGACTGGCCAAATTTAATGACCTTGAAAAAGGCGTCGGCGGTGCAGTCGCCGTTTTGTCTGCTCAGGTAGATGACCTAAGCAAAACCTTGTCTCGCGCAGAGGTCGCAGCGCTGGAATCTGGAGCGAAACTCAAAGAGATAACGCAGAAATCGGAAGATGCATCTGAGCGGCTCGAGCTTTTGATGGCAGCGATGCACGACGTGCCCGTTGAGGTGTCTGTCCCAGTTGAAGAGCCGGTTGCGTCATTCAAGTCGGCGCAAGCCAAAGAAGTGCAAGCGGATACGATGTTTTTT
Source organism: uncultured Halocynthiibacter sp. (assembly GCA_947503035.1). Classification (GTDB taxonomy): domain Bacteria; phylum Pseudomonadota; class Alphaproteobacteria; order Rhodobacterales; family Rhodobacteraceae; genus CANNCD01. The sequence continues at coordinate 82,681 of CANNCD010000002.1, read as the reverse complement.
CGCCATCGTTCCAACCTTGAGGAGGCGGTGTAATGGCGCTTCAGGCAGGTTATCGACCACGAAAATGGGTTCTCCGAATCATTGTACTCCTCCTCGTAAGCTCAGGTGTGCTTAGGTTGACGGGTGAAACTGGCACGGTTCTTGCAAAAGAAATGGCAGACATTGGGCGAGAGGCTCCGGGTGCGACCGATGTCGAGCCGATGATTTGCCCTCCTGGGTCTGAAATTGCCGAGATGATGATGGAAATCAAGGCACGCGATTCTGCACTCGTCTCTCGAAAGGCGGAACTCGAAGAACTTGAGAACAAACTTGCGGCGGCTCGCGTCGAGATTGAGAGCAAGATTGAAGTAATGGTCGAAACTGAAACGGCACTTGCCGCGACTATGGCTATGGCAAATTCGGCAGCCGAAAATGACCTGCTTCAACTCACAACTTTATATGAGAGCATGAAGCCTCAGGATGCCGCGGTCCTCTTCGCGGAAATGGACCCCGAATTCTCCTCCGGCTTCTTAGCGCGCATGCGACCCGAAGCAGCGGCGGCAATAATGGCAGGTCTGGAACCTCAGACCGCTTATGCAATTAGCGTGATTTTGGCGGGGCGAAATGCCGAAGTCCCCACAAATTCAATCATCACTCAGTAATTGTTAAGGCCCTTTGGTGCAAGTTGGTCATAGGAAATTGGGAGAATCGGTATGATTGGCATAGTTGGCATAGTTGTTATCTTTGTTATGGTTTTTGGCGGATATCTGGCGTCTGGTGGCACGATGGGCCTTATTTTGAAGTCCCTTCCTTTTGAGTTCGCGATGATTGGGGGGGCTGCTGCGGGGGCATTCTTAATCTCGAATGATATGCCGTCGGTCAAGCATACGATCAAGGATGTTGGAAAGGTCTTTAAGGGGCCGAGCTGGCATCACGATGATTACCGAGATCTCTTGTGCTTAATGTTTGAGCTTATTCAACTCGCCCGACAAAACCCTGTCGGGCTGGAGGAGCACATTGAGAACCCAGCCGATTCTAGTATTTTCGGTCGGTACGCAAAAATTGCAGGCGATAGCGAAGCTGTCGAACTGATTTGCGATACTCTTAGGTCTGCGACTATGAACTATGATGACCCACATCAGGTCGAAGAAGTTCTTGAAAAGCGGCTCGATGCGAACGTTCATCATTCCTTGCACTCCAGTCACGCGCTTCAAGCAATGGCAGATGGCCTACCAGCGCTAGGAATCGTAGCGGCGGTTCTTGGGGTTATCAAAACGATGGGGTCGATCGACCAACCTCCTGAAATTTTGGGGAAAATGATTGGCGGCGCGCTGGTTGGAACGTTCTTGGGTGTGTTCCTAGCCTACGGCTTGGTAGGGCCATTTGCTACCAAGGTGAAAACCGTAGTTGAAGAAGACGCGCAGTTCTATCACCTTATTCGTGAGGTCATGGTGGCCAATCTCCACAACCACGCAACAAACATCTGTATCGAGGTTGGGCGTCAAAATACGCCTGGCCATTGCAGACCGTCCTTTGTCGATCTTGAGGCCGCGTTAAAAGAAGCGAAGAACTTCGCAGCATGATTAGAGCTCTAACTTTGTTATTCCTTTTGATCGGGGCGGCGGCACAAAGCGCTGATGTTGTGGTCCGAACCGGTGAGCATGGAAATTTTACACGCATCTTTCTTTCTGGAGAGGAAGCGACCACTTGGCAGCTCGAGGAGAACGCAGAGGGGTTCTTCATTGAATTACCAAATGGCACTGACGTGGATCTCAGCAATGTCTTCGACCGGATTGATCGCGCCAGAATTGAGGGCATGGAGCAGAGCCGTGATGGGCTTGCAATATCTTTGAACTGTGAGTGTGGCGTGCGGAGCTTCCCGATCACTAGTCAAGGTCTGGTTATCGATATTTCAGAACAATTTCCCCTTGAGCTGAGTGCGCGGGACCCGCAGGCCACAAGTGCTCAACTGGGACAGCTTGACTGGAAGGTTAATCGTAGTCAGCCCAAGTCGCCCAACAGAAATTTAACGCCGAATTTTGTAGAAAACCTGAGCGAGTCACAAAGCCCCTCTGCGTCCATGCCAAGCACGCTTGTGTCTGAAGTGGCCGCCGCAGCTACCCAAGGAGGTTTGCTAGCGACGCAAAACTTTGAGATGGCGGGGGGGGGAAGTGCTAGCGAAGAGTTGGCGGCTGTTTCCGAGCAAATAAGGCTGTCGCGAGATGCGTTCAATCAACGAGTGGATCTAGCAACACGAGAGCTCGAAGAAGCGGTATGCGAAGATAGGTCGGACTTCTCCATTGCCTCTTGGGGAAACGCAGATTCTATATATTCCGGCATTTCGACTGCGCGTCGAAATTTGATTGATGAAGCGGGGCAAGTAGACTTGAGCTGGTTGCGAAAATTGGTCCTCTCTCATATCTATGCGGGGCAAGGTAGAGAGGCGCATTCAATTCTTTCTTCGTTTCCATCAATTGAAAATAATGAAACGTTGAGTTCTATTGCTCGATTGGTCGAGCTAAATACCGGTAGCGCTTCCTACCCAGATTTAGAGAACAGCTTTTTTACTTCTGAGTGTCACACCGGATTGACAATGTGGCGGGTCCTTTCTGGAAGCGAGCTTGACACAAACGACAAGAATAGCGCTCTGGCAGAATTTTCGAGCCTGCCAGCCCATCTTCGCAGTTCACTGGGGCCGGCGCTGATTGACGCGTTTGTTCGTGATCAAGACATGGAGTCCGCGCGCCTTGTTCGCTCGTCACTGGATAGGCTTGACATCCCTGCTTCCTTAGAGCTGAAAGCGGCATACGCCCGCATGTATGATGAACTTGGTGAGGCGGAACCGGCAAAAGATATCTATAATGATATTTTGCAAGCGGGGGAGGTAGAGGCCCCTAAAGTTGCTGTGCGTTTGGTGGAAATGGCATCAGAGGGCGATGGCACCTTATCTAAAGGGACGACTGAATTGATCGACGCTCTGTCATTTGAGTACCAAGGTACGGATGACGGTCGCTTGCTGACCTCGGCCATGATCAAAGGTTTGATTCTTGAGGAGCGGTTGTACACAGCGATCGATGAAATGAGTAATCGCGACATTAGCGAACCTGATCAGGATGAGCTTGAACAGCTATTATTTAGCACATTTTCTGCAGAACTAACAGCGCAGGAACTGGTCAATTTATATGTTCATAACCCGAGATATTTTTTGGAGACAGTCAGATCAGACTCGATCCGTACACATGTGGGGCAGGCCCTCGCAGATGCTGGATTTGCATTGCAGGCACAAAAACTTGGGATTGCAGGCAATGAGGCTAGCGACGCGGAAGCCCCAATAAGTGTGGTAAATTCTGCGGCTGAACTAGCGACCAGTTCTAATTCGGATCTCTCGGAAAACTTGGTTGTTCGAGGAGCGGGCATAATTTCACAGAGTAAATCCGCTCGTGAAGACATTGCGTCTCTTTTGTCTCTTATCAGGTAATCGTTTGTAAATAGATTTCGGTCAAAGTTGGATTAAAGTTTAACTAACTTGGGTGACCTATGAAGTTTTCGAGTGCATGTGATATCGCGCATTCAGCCTGTCAAAGAGTGGATAAACATATCCCCTATGTGAGCAAACAGGTCGCGGGGTGCTATGATGGTCGTGAATAAATCTGTTTCGCCTGTAGGTCCGACAGTGTTGTTGGCTATGGGTTTGCTGGCCGTGATCGTCATGATGGTTCTACCCATGCCATCTTGGGTCTTAGATGTAGGCTTGGCTGCTTCGTTTGCTCTCGCCATCTTAATGTTTACTGTCACGCTGTTCATTGAGAGGCCTTTGGATTTCTCGGTGTTCCCTACCGTTCTCTTAGCCTCTCTTATGTTGCGGCTGTCTCTAAATGTGTCTTCTACCAAACTAATCATCGGGGATGGTCATACGGGGACGAATGCTGCAGGCGGGGTGATTGAGGGCTTTGCGATGTTCGTGATGCGCGGGAATGTTCTACTTGGTCTCGTAGTGTTTTGCGTTCTCATTATTGTCAACTTCATCGTGATCACCAAGGGTGCAGGTCGGATGGCCGAGGTCGGTGCACGTTTCGCATTGGATGCGATGCCGGGCAAGCAGCTTGCAATCGACGGGGATATGTCGGCAGGCGCCATTGATCATGCGGAAGCCAAGAGCAGGCGCGAAATTGAGCAAGCAGAAACTACATTTTTTGGTTCTCTCGACGGGGCATCAAAGTTTGTAAAAGGGGATGCCGTTGCCGGACTGTTGATAACGCTTTTGAATTTGGTTGTGGGTCTTCTCATGGGGGTTGCCGTCCATGGTATGCCCTTCGGCCAAGCTTTTGAAACATATTCTATTTTGACGGTTGGAGACGGATTGGTTTCGCAAATTCCGGCTGTTATCATTTCAATTGCCGCGGCTCTTCTACTCTCACGAGGAGGGGCATCGGGCACGGCAGACGCGGCACTTGCGGCGCAACTCGGAAAGCACCCAGAAGCGATAGGGACAGTCGGGGCATTGATGGGGCTGTTCGCTTTGGTTCCTGGGTTGCCGTTCATTCCGTTTATTGGAGGGGCCATTGTTCTGGGAGCATGTGCCTTCACAATTCATCAACGCAATCAGAAAGAGCGCGCACAAGCACAGATTGCTAAGACCAACGAGGTTGTGCCGGAAACTAAAACACCCATGGGTGATATCTTGGATCTGGACGACATCCACGTCGAGTTCGCTCCAAACTTGGTCAATATGGTTCTCGATCCAGCGACAGGTCTCGATGCTCGTATCGAGAACATGCGCAATCATGTAGCAACTGTATTTGGGTTGGTACTTCCAGAAATCCGGTTAACTGATGACGCTGCCCTACTGCCCGGCACCTACGTAATCAGAATTCAAGGTGTCGAGCAGGTTCGTGATACCCTGTTCCCTGATCAGGTGCTGGCCATTCGATCTGAGGGTGAAAACAGCCTTCCGCAAGGCGAAGACGTCAGTGAACCTGTCTATGGCGCGCCAGCCCGCTGGATTCCACAGGCCGCACATGAAGAAACCGCGGTGCGAGGAACAACAGTAGTGCTTCCAGCAGAAGTTTTGGCAACTCACTTGCTTGAAATCATAAAGAGAAATTTCTCTCGACTGCTCACTCTTAAAGCGTTGCGTAGAATCTTGGACGAATTTGTAAACCTCAGCGACGCAAATAAAGCAGAAGAAAATAGGAAGACGCTTGCGGAGTTGATACCGGATAAAGTCCCGACAGAAGTCTTGCTTTCCGTCCTTAGACTGCTTCTTGATGAGCGAGTTTCAATTCGGAACTTGGCGCTCGTACTCGAGGCAATATCAGAAGTTCGAACACCGCATAGTTCACCAGAACAAATCTGTGAGCATGTGCGTCAACGGCTGGGCTTTCAGTTGGTTGCGGAGCTTCGTCGTGAGGATGGCACCATTCCACTTGTGCAACTTGCCCCAGAATGGGAGCAGATCTTTACCAAATATCAATTGGAAGCTGACCGTGGAAATGTCGATGTTGCTTTGCCAGCTGAACAATTCGGACAGCTCGCCGCTGGAGTCGCTGAAAAGGTCCTTGCTGCTGGGGAGACCGGGGTTTACCCAGCCGTGGTGACCTCTAAGCAGCGTCGAAGATTTGTGCGGACTGTCCTTGCCGCTAAAGGTTTGCAAAACCCGGTATTGTCGTTCGACGAAATTGGCCTTGATGCGCGTCCATCGCTTGTAGGGCTGGTCCCTGCATGAATGAACTCTGGTTGGCAATATTCGAAACGGCGCAGGCGTGGTCGCCAGCAACGCTGGCGGTATTCCTGCGCGTGGGCGCGATAATGGCGATAATGCCTGGTTTCGGCGAGCAGGTCATCCCTGCGCGCGTGCGGCTTGTTTTGACCATAGCCTTCGCTGCGATTATCCTGCCAATAGTTGAGCCTAATATATCGCGCTATGTGGTCGAGCACGGGGCCCTATCATACTATTTGATTTTTGAAGTGGTCGCGGGGCTCGTGCTCGGCATATCTCTTCGCATGTTTATTTTTGCGTTGCAGATCGCAGGCACGATTGCCGCGCAGTCCACCTCATTGGCGCAAATTTTCGGAAGTGCGGGGATGGATCCCCAACCGGCTGTTGGGCACCTTCTTGTTTACGGTGGCCTCGCGCTCGCAGCTATGGCGGGTCTTCATACGAAGATCGCGATGTGCATTGTTATATCCTATGATTTCCTGCCCGTAGGTGGAGTTTACTCTGGCTGGATCAGTGAATGGGGTGTTACGCGGGCTGCGCATGCATTTTCATTGGGTTTTTCTCTGGCGGCACCCTTCATCATCGCGGCATTTGTGTACAATGTCGCACTGGGCATCATTAATAAGGCGATGCCACAACTGATGGTGTCGATGGTTGGTGCGCCTGCAATAACACTGGGCTCGATCATCCTGATGATTGTTGCGATGCCGGTGATGCTTGCTCTGTGGTGGGACGCATTTTCTGTGTTCCTGAGTTCTCCGCTCGGTGCAGTTCCGTGAGCGAGGATAACGACCAAGAAAAGGAGCACGCCCCCAGTCAAAAGAAGCTTGATGATGCGCGCAAAAAGGGCGAGATTCCCCGTTCCCAAGATCTAACCACAGCCGGAATGTACGCGGGTTTCCTTGTTGCCATTGTTGGATTTGGTGCACAGGTTGTTGCGACGTTTGGTGGGCTCACTATGAGCATGCTTGATCGTCCAGATGTTCTTTCAGATTTGGTTTTTGCGGAAAGCGGAACCTCCGTAGCGGGCGGGTTTCTGGTCGAACTAGCAAAGTCGCTCATCCCCATATTTGTTTTGCCTGGTGCGGTGGTAATTGTATTGCTCGTTTCCACTCGGTCGATTGTTTTTGCGCCTGACAAAATTACACCAAAGCTATCTCGAATATCGGTTGTATCCAACGCGAAGAATAAGTTCGGTCGAAGTGGGCTTTTTGAATTCGTCAAAAGCATGTCCAAATTGTTGATTTATTCGGCGGTTCTCGCGTTATTTTTGTCCTACAAGCTACCAGAGATCATCGGTTCCCTGTCGGCAAGCCCTGCGATGGCGGGGCGTATGCTCGCGGTTCTTAGTATCCAATTTTTGTCTATTGTATTTGGTATTTCACTCGTCTTGGGCGGCGTGGATTTTATGTGGCAAACTCAAGAACATATCCGCAAAAACCGGATGTCTATGCAAGACCTCAAAGATGAGCACAAGAGCTCCGAGGGTGATCCGCATGCCAAACAGCAGCGGCGCCAAAAGGGCTATGATATCGCTATGAATTCAATGATGTCCGCGATCCCAGATGCCGATGTGGTGATTGTTAACCCGACCCACTATGCCGTGGTTCTGACGTGGAGTCGTGATCAGGGAAGTGCCCCAACCTGTGTTGCCAAAGGGGTCGACGAGGTAGCGCATAAAATTAGGGAGATTGCGAATGAAAACGCTGTCCCCATTCACAGTGACCCGCCAACGTCACGTGCATTGTATGCGTCGGTGGAAGTTGGGGACGAGGTGCCGCCTGATTTGTACAGAGCGGTCGCCGCAGCGATACGGTTTTCAGAGGAAATCCGAGCCAAATCAATAAGGATACCAAGTCGATGAAGAAAAAATTAGAAGAGTTGAAAAAGCTGACACAGATTGCGCGCGAGGCCGAGCTCGCGAAGCTGAATGAGTTGTCAAGACAGGACGAAGAGCTGCAATCGAAACTACGTGAACTCAAAGCCGAAGACATTGGTTTTGTCCTCTTAGGAGGAGCAACAGATCGTTTGTCGGTCGCCCATGAAATTCGTGCACATACTGTCAGCGCCTGGAAGGCGCGTCAGATCGCTGAAATCAATCGCGACAGATCTAAGGTCCGCGCCAAAATAGAAACTCAAAAGAAAAAAGCGTCACGCGCTTTCGGGCGTGACGAGGCTCTTTCAGCTTCAATCAAGAAATTAAAATTCTAGGACTATCTAAACATCTTGCCTGACGACATCGACTATCAGTACATCATTCACATCGCTGCCAAGCGCCTTGTGTGCAGCCTCTAGAAGTGCGTTGCGAAGTAGGGTCATTTTGTTGCTCGAAGTAAACGCACCATCGAACCCCCCCATGTTTGCATGGTCGAACATGACCTGAAGGAAGATGTTTCTCAGCTTGGGTTCAATCGCATAGACCGTTTCTGCGCGCCCCAACGCAACCTCTAGACTTAACGACATCACAATAAGCGATGAAACATGTTCGTCCGCGACCACCGGAACGATAAATTGGTTGTTCAGCTTAACGTAGTCGTGGGTCGGTAATCCTTCGTCATCGGTAACGTCTTCTTCCGGAGCTGGAGGCATCTCAGCTTTCTCAGCATGCATCTCACCATCGATTGGCATACATTCGACCGCTGCTTCAACAATTTCGGGTTCGGGCTTCAACACGACACCTGCACCGACGCCTGCACCGACACCGACGAGGGCTAAGATAATTGGTAATAGTTTTCCCATGGAATGCCTCTAGAATGGAGAAATAATATCGACGATCTGCTGACCGTAACGGGGTTGCTGAACGTCACTAATTTGACCGCGCCCACCGTACGAAATCCGTGCGGATGCGATTTTTTCATATGTGATTTGGTTCTGGCGAGAAATGTCCTCAGGGCGGACGTAGCCAGTAATAATCAGCTCCCGAATCTCGTAGTTTACGCGGACTTCTTGCGTCCCTTGGATCGAGAGCACCCCATTTTGCAGAACGTCCACGATCGTTGCTGCAACACTCAACGTAAGTTTTTCTCCTCTACGCACAGAACCTGTTCCGGTCGAGCTGCTCGTACCGGAGGTCGAAATGGCGCTGTCCAGGCTGGCGCCTTCTGGAAGGTCCTCGTTTATGCGCTGGGGAATGCCGAATAAGTCGGTGATTCCGACGCTATCGCTACCAGAACGGGATCGGTTTGAGGTGTTTGAAAATTCTGCGCTGTCATCAATCTCGATAAGTACCGTAAGGATGTCACCCCGTGCACTCGCGCGTCGATCCCCAAGAAGAGAATCTCTATTTTTGCTCCACAGCGATGCCTGGTCCACAGGCCGGCTTCTCTCAATGGTTTGGGGAAGATCGGGTGAGATGAGCGCGTAATACTCATCACCTCCGACGGCCGTGGTGAGCTCTGGTACTTTCCCAATATTCTGTACACGTTCACACGCCGGAAAATACAAAAGCGTACTCAGCAAGATGAAGGGGGGGATCTTGATGTTCATTTTCTGGCTTTCTAATCTATGATGACTGAGCCGTCTGGTGAGATTGTTCCGAAAATCGTCGTTTTTGACGATAGGTTCATAACGCGGATGCGTTCTCCTACTGCTGCGCGATCCAAAGCTCTTCCCTCTGTGGCAATCGTCAACACGGGGCCAACGTAGACAATCTTCACAATTTGGTTTCGATCAACAATTGCCGGGGGGCCAATGTCCTGTGCTCGGATCGGGCGTCCAGCGTAGAGCGCCACTTTCGCTTCCTTCCCCACGAGCATCTCGTACGATGTTATCGCACCTGCGGCCGTTGTAGGTTTCATCACTAGATCTTCGTACATGATAATCGATTTCGCACGTATCGTGCGAGCTGGAACCAATACGTCCGCGAAGGCCGCGCTGGCCAAAAGTGTCAGCGCAACAAAGGATATCGTTAGTGATTTCATCGGATTTGCGACGTCGCGCTGAGCATCTGGTCGGCGGCGGTAATTACCTTGGCATTCAACTCATAGCCGCGCTGTGCCTCGATAAGTTCGGTAACCTCTCTAACAGCATCGACGGACGAGCTTTCCAAATATCCTTGGCGCAATGTGCCGAGACCGTCTTCACCTGGGGTACCAACAGTAGCATTGCCCGAGGCGCCCGTTTCTAAGAAGAGGTTTGATCCGATCGCCTCGAGACCTTTGGTGTTTGAGAAGCTTGCCAAGGTGATTTGCCCAAGAAGCTCGGGCTCGACTGCGTCATCAAAGTAGGCATAAACTTCGCCTTCAGAATTGATCGCGATGGATTTTGTGTCGTCGGGTATCGTAATTTCCGGAGCAACGGCATAACCATCTGAACTCACGATGAGCCCTTCTGCTGACCGTTTGAGACCGCCATCTCGGGTGTATGCGGCCGTGCCCGAGGGCAGGGTAACCTCTAAGAAGCCGCTACCTTCGATGGCTAGATCAAGGTCGCCGCCAGTTTGTTCAAGCGCCCCTTGTTGGATCTCTACAGATACAGAGGTTGCACGGACTCCAAGCCCCAGCTGCACCCCAGTAGGAAGCAATGTGCCGTCCGAAGCGTTGACGGTGCCAGGGCGGCTCGCCTGCTGGTAGTGAAGGTCCGCGAATTCGGCGCGACGGGCATTGTATCCGGTCGTGTTCATATTGGCCAAGTTGTTAGAAATAGTTTCGACGCGCATCTGTTGGGCGCTCATGCCGGTTGCGGCAATACTCAATGCTCTCATTACTTTACTCCTATTGTGTTACTTACCGAGGGTCTGCATTAGACCACGTAGGCGTTCATCCTCTTTCTCGAGGAACGATTGGCCGAATTCATAAGCGCGCTGAACCTCGATCATTCGGGCGATCTCTGACACTGGATTGACATTGGATTTTTCGACGAAACCTTGGACGACCACAGGGTTTTCGACGGGTGTGACGTCACCACCGGGATCAAACAGGGTCGAGCCGGTTCTGGACACCTTGGTTGTGTCGTTTGGCTGAAAGATACCAATCTGCGATATTGCGGTGCCTTCGGCGCTAATCGTTCCATCGGATGCGACACCAATTTGACCTACATCGGTAGGAATAAAAATCGGTGCACCGCCGGCGTCCAAAACGGGATAGCCATCAAAGGTAACGAGGTCGCCTTGTTCGTTGGGTGTAAATGACCCTGCGCGGGTTAAATTTGGCCCGTTCGGAGTTTCGACCATAAAGTACCCGTCGCCTTCGATCGCGAAATCGAAAGTTCCCCCAGTCGATGCAAGCGCACCTTGGCTGTCGTCTAGGTTCCGGATACTCGCGCGAGCCATGGACAGAGACGGGTCGTTATTGCCGACGTCCTGTACGTACTCGGAGAAAATAATGCCTTCTTTTCGATAGCCTGTCGTCGCGGCGTTCGCGATGTTATTTGCGACGCTTTGCATTTCCTGCATGAGACCAGATTGTCGAGACAGGGTTGTGTAGCTAGTATTTTCCAAAGTTAACCTCCGGCGATAAGTGGCACGATACCGTCTTGAAAAAATCCGACGAGCGTTTCGGTCATGAAAGCCATGGTGATCCAAAACACACCGATGATTGCGGCGAGTTTCGGGACGAAAGTGAGCGTCATCTCTTGTATCGACGTCAAAGCTTGGAATAGGCCGATGGCAATCCCAACCAAGAGTGCGACCACGAGAATCGGTGTCGCGATTACCGCAGCAACCCATAGGCCTTGGCGTAGGGTGTCATAGAAGATGAGCTCGTTCATTTAGACGGGCATTCGCAAGATTTCTTGATATGCTTCAACGACCTTGTCGCGCACGGTTACCACGGTTTCCACTGCAAGCTGACTTTGAGCAAGGGCATGAACAAGTGAGTGAGAATCTGCGTCGCCTTGCATTGCGCCCTGCGCCGTCATTTCGGCCGATTGCAATGTCGCTGCAAAGTCGGTGGCTACGTCTGCGACCGATGATGACAGGTCTCCCTGCGAAGGGGTTGCTGCGGTAGCAGGGCGTACAGCTGCATAGGCCTGAGCCGCTATTGTTGATTGCGTATCCATTCTGGAAATACTCCTTAATTATCTTCTTAGTAACTCGAGCAGGCTTGACGACATTTGCCGTGCTTGATCGAACATTTTTAGGTTTGCTTCGTAGCTGCGCTGGGCCTCTCGGGCATCTGCGACTTCAATAATCAAATCCACGTTCGACCCATCGTAGTGCCCATCCGCATTTGCGAGCGGGTGTGACGGATCGAAAATCTGGGTTAGTTCCGACTTATCAAGATTAACTGGTCCGGTGCGAACTTGCCCTGTTCGCTCGCCAGATTCGATGGCATCTTGGAACGATACTGTCTTGCGGCGATACCCGGGGGTGTCAGCATTGGCGATGTTTTCAGAAACATGTCGCAGCCGAGATGACTGCGCTTTCATACCGCTGGCCGAAATCGAAAGTGAATTTAGTAGATCGCTCATCCTATTCTCCTCTTATCTGCCGAGACTTGCGCGTAGTATGTCGAGGGATGACTTGTAGATCGCCAAGGCCTTGTCATGCTGCGACTTGATCTGACTTGATTTGACCATTTCGTTTTCAAGCGACACCGTGTTTCCATTCGGAGACTCTGCGGCATCCGCGTCCACGAGACTCGCAGAAAAACGTGAGGTTCCCGTCGCTTCGCCAAAGTGTCCGCTGCGCGTTGCGCGCATCGAATGCGTCCCAGTGGTTTCATAAGTGTCGTTAAATGGCGTTACATCCTGGGCCCGATACCCAGGTGTGTCCGCGTTCGCGATATTTTGCGCAACAGCCTCTTGGCGCGCACTTGCGTGAACGGCCATTGACTGCGCCATGCGCATGATTTCCAAATTATCGTACATCGGGGCTTCTCCCTCGTGCTTGTCAACCAAGGATTAACGTTGATTCCTTTAAAAGGGGTTAGCAAACATCGGCAGGAGGAAAAAAATGCAGACAGGGTTTGATGCGCTTTTGACGGAGGTTCGCGATATCAAGAGGGGCTATCCGATTGGCCGCGTTACTGGCGTTGCCAACGGCGCGGTCACGGTCGGCGGGCTTGCGGAAATCGCCGCTCTAGGAGACAGCGTTGAAGTGTTGACCTCTCGTGGCGCTGGGTTTGAAGGTGAAATCATTGAGGTGGGCCGCGATGCGATTCGCGTGCTGTGTGATGAGCCGTTAGATGGGATCTCGGTTGGCGACGCAGTTCGGCATCTCGGGGTAAAGATGATTTCCCCAGACGAAAGTTGGATCGGACGGGTTATCGATCCGTCGGGTAAGCCAATCGATGGAGGGGCAGCAATGCATAGTGGAGAGCCGCGTACCTTGGTTGGTGCCCCGCCTCCTGCGGCCAGTCGAAAACCCCTCGGCGAGCGTCTTGAGACTGGTATGACGGTCTTTAATACGGTCCTGCCAATCGTGCGGGGACAGCGGGTTGGTATCTTTGCGGGTTCAGGCGTCGGTAAGTCCACGCTCCTTGCAAAACTGGCGACAGGCGTCACGGCAGATGTCATCGTTATCGCGTTGATAGGAGAACGAGGGCGCGAAGTTCGAGAGTTTGCGGAGGAGACCCTTGGCGTTGAAGGGATGAAGCGGGCCATCGTGGTTGCGGCAACATCTGATCAGTCTCCTTTGATCCGTCGGCGTTGTGCATTTACAGCCATGGCCATCGCCGAACATTTCCGAGACCAGGGAGCCCATGTTCTTTTGCTCGCTGACTCGATTACGCGTTTTGGGGAGGCTCATCGAGAGGTCGCTCTTGCATCCGGAGAAAGTGCGTCTTTGCGCGGGTACCCGCCATCGATGTCCCATATGATCATGTCGCTCTGTGAACGCGCGGGCCCCGGGAGAGGGGATAGTGGAGATATTACTGCGGTATTTACCGTGCTGGTCGCAGGGTCTGATATGGACGAACCGCTTGCTGATATTTTGCGAGGGGTGATGGATGGTCATATTGTTATGGATCGAGAAATTGCAGAGCGGGGACGATACCCAGCCATCGATCTGCTACGTTCGGTATCGCGAAGCCTCCCTGGCGCCGCTACGAGCGAAGAAAACGAACTTATTTTGTCGGCTAGGAGAATATTGGGCGCCTACAGTCGGAGTGAGCTAGCGATACAAGCTGGGCTATATGTAAGAGGGAGCGATCCAGACGTGGACGAGGCAATCATACGTTGGCCTAACCTAGACGGTTTCATGGCAGAGGACGAGGCGCGTGATACGCGTCAGAGTTTTCGCCGACTTGCGTTCATTTTGGGAAGGATTCCCAATCCAAGTTAAAGACGTTGAAGCATCGCTAGAGCGTTTTGAGCAGGGCTGTTACTTGCTCCAAGATCGTTGATTTGGGAGCGGATAAAGAAATCACGGAGTAATTTCTCCTGTGTGTCGGGATCAGTGAACTGCGTGACGCTGCTACCTCCAAACAGGGTTTCGGATTTCGCCTTGAAACGGTCCAGTTGGTCGTCCACGTCGAGCGATGAAAAACTTTCTGGTAGGCCAAAGGCAGTTCTAAACACTTGGAGCAGTGGCTCATTCCCCATGATGCTGTACCACATTCCGTTTTCTGTTGTATCGCCAGAAACCAGCTCATCAAGCTCGTCTGCTAGGTTCAATCCCAAGCGAAAATTCTCATTGTGGTCGCCTACGGCTGCTTGAAACTGCTTGTTGGTGTAGGAATCGGATATCTTGTCAATAAAGCTGTCGCCCCCCGTAGTATTCGGCGGGGTTTGGTCAAAGCCAAATGCTTCTGACAGATTGTAGTAGGCCTTCTCTGTTAGATTGTTGGCAAGGGAATCTTCGTTGATCGTGCCCTCTTCAAGAATTTTCTGAATGAAATATTTGTTGCCAATATCAGCATCAAGTCCGAAGGCGCCAAGCGCAACCTTGAGGAGCTGGTAGTCCCCAACGAGTTCTTCTGCGGACGTGACTGATCCAATGTTTTCCTTAAAGTACTGAAGTTCTCTATCCACGATTGGATCATTGTCAAACGCTTCTTTTTGCACTTCGAGTGTGGTGTTGAGTAGCTTCCACCCCGCGTATCCGGAGAGGGGTACAATCGGTTGGTAGGACATCAGGCTCTCCCTGCCATGAGGCGCTCTTCCCGCGGTAGAAGATAGCGCAAAGCTTTTAGTGCCTTATAGTACTCTCCCGCCAGAGCGGTTGAGGTCGCCTGTTCGAGGATCTTTTTGCTGTCGATGTCCAAAAAGACCTGGCTCAACTGCTCGATTCCTTGAATCAATTGCTTGTGTGCGACGTCCTTGTCCGTTTCGCCCGACAGAATGAGTTGGGAAATGTAACACACACGGCGTACTGGGGTGTTTACCTCATGAGGATGGATTGCATCTCGCAGTCGAAGGATATTGGCGTTTGGTGTGACAATCGCGAGCTTACTACGGCGGTCGCCGTTTTCGATTACGGCGCCATTGATTAGAACACGCTCTTTGGGTCCAAGTTTCAATACTAGTCCGCTCATTTGAGGCCCCCTTCGCCGCGCAGACCGCGCATTATGGAAGTGTTAATATCGATCAGAACATCTACGGGGGCTTCGCCCTTAAGGACCAAGCGAGAATGTTTGTCTGTGAAATTTGCCAGTGAGAGCAAAGAGGCTCTGAGCCCGATGGGGAGCTTGTTGTTGTCGCTTGCTAGATCAATTGCCAAAAGGCGCCATAGCTTGCGGTTTTCATAGGTTGCAGTTGCTAGAGCGACCGGACCAGTTTCCTTGGCTTCGTTGAGTTTCGCGGTTACGCGGGAAAATGCTTCGTACTCGGTTCCGCGCGGAGTGCGGATAGGAGTCGATACATTTGAGTAAGCTGTTTGTGCATTCGAATTTGCGTACACGTCATGTCCTTCCAACGACTAATTCATCACGGATTTTCCGCGGCTACTGGGCGCCATTCAGGCGCCCAGCGTTGTTGTGTCCTAGCGGAACAGAGTCATGATGCTGCTTGGAGCTTCGTTGGCGATGGACAACGCCTGAGTGCCTAGCTGCTGCTGAGTTTGAAGCGCGGTTAGACGGGCAGATGCTTCTTCCATATCAGCGTCAACCATAGAGCCAATACCACTGGTGAGGGCATCGGATAGGTTGCTTACAAAATCGCTTTGGTTTTCAATGCGACCCTGTACCGAGCCGAAGTCCGCAGCGGCGTTGATCGCTGTTTGGATCATCGCTTCGATGTCTTGAAGGGCAGTCGCAGCCGAGGTTGCGCTTGTTACGTCAAGGGAATCCAAGTCGGTCAATCCACCGGAGCCTCGTGATGCAGAGAACGAGAACGAAGAATCTGTATTCGTCAAGTTTTCAAAAACGATTTCTGTCGCATCAGATGAAGCGTCGATGCTGATAGAGTTTTCATCCAACCCGCCCGCTTGCATTGCGTTCTTAAGACCGGCTACTAGAGCTTCAGTTGTGTCGCCTTCCTGTACTGTGTAGCTGCCTGTGACGCTACCGACTGTTAGTTCAATTGAGTCACCTGCCATCAGGCCAGTTGTGAGGGCTGGATCTAGACCTGATGTGTCTGTGGCAAGCGCTACCGCACCACTTGCGCCACCAGCGGCATCGCTAAATACTGCTGCGTTCAGAGTTAGGGTGTTCCCTGCGTCAAGATCGCCAGCTTCGGTCATAATACCAGTTAGATCCAAGCCGCCAGATGTAGAAAGGTTCTGGGCGTCTACCGCGATGTTGGAAACAGTGACGTTCCCAGACGAATCCCGATCTAGAGAAGCGAGGACGTTCACACCTGTATTAGAGTTCGCGTTGGTGGAAGAAACAGAGCCGTCCACCAAGTTAAGACCGTTGAACTGGGCCGCGTTTACCGTTGTTGAAATCTGATCAACCAAGGCATTGATGTCGGTTTGAAGGATGTTGCGATCTGATGTTTCATCCTGAGCAGAGATGATCTTTTCTTTGATTTGGTTTAGGTAGTCTGTCACGGATTCAGCCGCAGTTGCCGCAACGGACACGGCTGCTTCACCTTGTGAAAGACTATCAGAGATCGCATCAAAACCGGCCACGTCAGACTCCATCACCTTAGAAATCGCCCAAACCGCGGAGTTGTCTTTTGCGGAACCGACTTCTTTACCAGTCGAAATTTGCTCAGTCGTCATTTCGAGGTTGGAGTTGATAGAGCGTAGTGTTTGTAGCGCAACCATTGCGCTGTTGTTTGTGAGAATGCTGGACATATATCCATTCCTTTACTCAAGTGATGCTTTGCATCGCGTTTTTCATGGTCGCCAGAATTGGCGGTTTCCGTTGTCTTTCTGACAGTTGCATGCGCCACATTTGTGGACCTGCGCCATCTCGTCGGATGCATGAATTACTTTGAGGGGTAAGGCCTAATAGATTGCTAATTGCGCCAGTTCTCTTTGGTCGAGTTTAGTTCAATTTTGAATCAACTCCGACGTTCGAACGTAGAGCGCCGCGAATCCCCAATACGGTGCCTGTCTCCGTCGGGAGAGTAGGTTTCATATGCATTCTTGAGGGGCGCAGTTTTGGTGCGTCGTCCAGAGACACGCCTTACGGCACGAACAGCAGCCGTCAATAACTTCTGATTGTGATCCATCAAAGGCTTTAAATCGTCTAAGTCACCTTTAGCTAGATCAGCTCGGCTTGATAGGGTTTCGACCAAGTTAGACTTCTTGATTGAAAGCGGTGTGAGTTCGCTTAGGCTTCCAATAGATAGGAGACGGCGTTCTTCTTCGAGCGTGTTGTGAAGATCTTTAATGAGTTTTGTTTTGCTAGGTTTAAACATTGCTGCGCTCCTTTAAGGATTCGAAAATTGACTGTGCTAGGCCGATGCCGCCGCTTTCGACCATGCCGCGTGCTTGATAATCTCGTAGGAACGAGCCGAATTGCTCCTCGCCGGCGCCCCCGCCGAATGATTCGCGTGATTTACCAAGCCCAGCTGACTTTAGCATTTCCGATAGAAACGTCGCTTCGAGGTCTTTTGCGACTTGCATGAGTTTTTCATCTTGGGGAGACTGTATGGGCTGTTTGGCTTGAGACCCCTGGGATAACGAAGATATGGCGTTCATTCTGAATTCCTCAAATTTGCTTCACTTTCCAGAGAATATTTGACGGAAGTAAAGAAGCGGTAACTTTAGGTAGGTACAAAGATTCGTAACGGAAGAAATCCTGGATGAATCAAATGACCGCACATACGCAAGACACGATAAGTACCCATCCTTTGGCAGGCCTGCTCAAAACTGCGGCAACATCTAGTATTGCTGAGCGGAGCGCTGGTAGCGAAAGCGTTGAGGTGTTCGGCGAGGTTCTGGACGCGCTAGCGGTCGCAACGTTCGACCCAGAGATTGAGCCCGAGCAAATACCAGACGCCGCCCCGCAGTTGCAGACGGAAGCGGGTGACGGTGAGAATTCTGAAACAGAGGCCGCCACTCCCAGCGAACACCGAAATGATGTCGATATCGTGGATGGAATCGTGGAAACGGCAAAGCCGAGTGTCACCGCTTTCCCATATGAAACCCAAGGTCGCCTTCCAGACCCTCAAGGCACTGACAAAGGGGATGCGCGCCTCAGTGATCCTCATGATCGAAGAACATTTTCGTTCGTAAACTCTACAGATTCTACTGAAGCTGTAGACGTGGTTTCTGGGCGCGAAACGCTGTCCGGTGAGCCCGGCCTTAATTCCATAGATGAAGGAGTGGTGGAGGCGAAAGTTCACGTATCAGTAGGGCGAGATATAAATCGGACAAGCGTCGATTCGTCCGAGGTCGAAACGACACTACGCCTAGACGACCATCCTAACAGGGCGCCCAGCACCGACGTCGAGTCTCGGGACGTTGTAGCAGACGCAGACCTCATCCCATCGGACGATACGCTCGCTCGAGGTTTGGTCCGAACGGCGCCTTTGGCGGATACTGGGATTCTACAGCAAAGTAGAACGTTACCACAGTCAGAAGGCCCTGTGGATAAGTTAGAGGCCGATGCAATTTTGCCTTCGGGGCAAATTAATACATCAGCTTCTTCGGAGAAGCAGTTGGGTCGGCCAAATGTGCCGTCCCCCCCCGACCAGCCCGTTCAACATCAGCAATCCGCAGAAGTCGAAGTAAGAGCTGCGCTCGACGAAACTGTTGATGCAGAGCACCCCCGAAGTGCTAAATCTGACCAAGAGCGAAAAAGTGAAGACTCGCAAATAAAATTGCCTGCGAACAACTCTCCTGCACAACCATGGCAAAACTCCGCAGCAGTGCTAGGGGCAAACCAAGAGGCTTTTAAGGTCGATATCGGGTTTTCCTCACTCGGTGATTTTGAGCGCGGCTATGCAGAGCTCCCAAAACTTGACTCCGTGCAAACGAGCGTGAGTAGCACCACGTTCACCACAGCATCGACAGCCCAATATGCGTCTCAGCAGATTGCGAGGGTGGCCCAGAGTCAGCCAGGAGGGCCGGTTGAGCTTGCATTAAATCCCGAAGAGCTTGGTCGGGTTAAGCTTACGTTCACATCTCATGAAAATACTCTGGTCGTGACGATTGTCGGGGAACGCGCTGACACGATTGATTTGATGCGACGTCACATTGATTCCTTGAGCCAAGAATTTAAAAACATCGGATACTCAAATGTGAGTTTTAGCTTTTCTCACAACGAAAATGGTGGCGCCGATGGCGGTTCCAACTCTGACAGTGGTTCATCGAGAAGCGGTGACGGAGCAAGTGTTGAACTGCATGAGCTTGAGCTATCGACAGATGAAAATGTCCAAACAATATTGAGCCAAACGGGCCTTGATATCCGCATATAGAAGAAGGTGAATATGGTAGACTCAGTTACAAATTCGTTGGCCACAGTTACGTCAACTAGCACAACAACAGACACTTCGGCCGCGCTTGCGTCAGATTTTGAAACGTTTTTGACGATGATGACGACACAGTTGGAAAATCAAGACCCACTCAACCCGGTGGATTCTGCGGATTATTCAACACAGCTCGCAACATTTTCAGGAGTCGAGCAGCAAGTACAGACCAACGAGCTGCTAACGGCTCTACTTTCTCAACTCGGCTCTTCTGGTCTCGTTGATATGGCTGGGCTGATTGGTATGGAGGCCCGGGTTTCGACGCCTGTTTACTTTGATGGTGCGCCCATAAGCGTTGATCCTAGCCCACAAAGTGGAGCTGATCAGGTGTTTCTTACTGTCAGGGATCGCGATGGTGATATCATAGATCATCAGGAGATCGCGATTTCCTCTGATCAGTTTGAGTGGGACGGAATTTCCGATACGGGCGCCACATTTGCGGAAGGTCTGTATTCATTCGAGATCGAAAGCTATGTCGATGGTGAGCTAAGCACGGTTTCCACAGCTGCAGTTTATTCTCCGATTTCAGAAGTGAGAGATAACAACGGAAGCTCGACGTTGATCATGACGGGAGGCGTCGAAGTCCTCCGCGATTCTGTAACGGCCCTTCGTGAGCCATCTTAGACGTTATTAGACTAAGATTAGCACCAGCCATGCAAGCACAGCGCAGCCAATTCCTGCAAAAAAAGCGGGAGCAGAACCAGATTTTTTTGCGGGTTGCGTTGGTGTGGCGGATCTTTGGATCAGCAAATCACGCGCCATGTCAGGCAGCCTTGGGCCGAGACGTGACAAAATGCGCGCGGTTCTCACAAGATCTTTTGCCAACGCCTTTGGTCCGATGTTCTCGGCAATATAGGCTTCGACCACCGGACGTGAGGCCACCCAGATATCCATAGTTGCAGGATTAAGTGATCGAGATACGCCTTCAACAACGACCATTGTGCGCTGAAGTAGAATAAGTTCTGTGCGAGTCTCCATCCCAAAACGTTCTGTAACATCAAAGAGTTGCGACAAAAGTTTACCCATTGAGATCTGAGTCGCATCCTTGCCAAAAATCGGTTCGCCGATAGCGCGAATTTCTTTGGCGAACGCATACATATCGCGATCGGCGGGTACATAGCCTGCTTCGAAGTGGACTTCTGCGACACGCATGTAATCCCGTTGAATGAAGCCAAAAAGTATCTCCGCATACACCTTGCGGGTATATTCATCAATTTGCCCCATAATGCCAAAGTCGAGCGCAACGATGTCGCCGTTTGGTCCAACCTTGAGGTTGCCTTGGTGCATGTCTGCATGAAAATAGCCATCACGGAGGGCGTGTTGAAGGAAGAGGGTAAGGATACGATCAGCCAGTGCAACGCGGTCGTGACCGGCGGCGTCAAGCGCATCGTTGTCGCCCATGTTTACGCCGTCGACCCAATCCATAGTCATAACTGTGCGCCCAGAATATGGCCACATGGCGGTTGGGACCGAAAACCCATGGTCGCCTTCGGTGTTGCGCGCAAATTCAACCGAGGACGCCATTTCAAGGCGCAGATCAAGTTCGCCGATCACGACGCTATCGAAATGGGCCACGACGTCGGTGGGTTTCAGACGGCGGGATGCCGGAGACAGGAATTCGATAACCGATGCCGCAAAGTAAAACGCATTCAGATCTTTACGGAACGCGTTCTCGATCCCTGGGCGCAAAACCTTGATGGCGACGGTTTTGCCGGTTTCACGCAAGGTTGCCTTGTGGACTTGTGCGATGGACGCTGCGGCGACGGGTTCCGAAATCTCTGAGAAAATCTCTTCGGTCGGAGCCCCGAGTTCGGCCGCGATGACTTGTTTTGCTTGCTCCAACGGGAACGGCGGCAGTTTGTCTTGCAATATGCGCAGGTCTTGCGCCAAATCTGCGCCCACGACGTCTGGCCGAGTCGACAGGATTTGACCGAATTTGATATAGGCAGGCCCAAGAGCCGCGATCGCGCGCACCACTGGTGGTAGATCGGGGTCGCCCTTAAGTCCCAACCATTTGAGAGGCCAGCCCACCACACGTGCGACGAGGCGAAGCGCGGGGGGGGCGTCCATCGCATCGAGCATGATCTTCATCGCGCCGGTGCGTTCGAAGGTTGCACCGGTTTGGATCAATCGCCAAAGGTTGTGAGGGCCGCGCATCTAGATCTTCCACCCAGAATGAAGCGCCGCGATGCCCATCGATAGGTTACGGTATTTCACGTTTTTAAAGCCTGCGGTACGGATCATCGTCGCGAATGTGTCCTGATCAGGGAAGTTGCGGATCGATTCCACGAGGTATTGATAGCTTGCGCTGTCGCCGGCGATGATCTGGCCCATTTTGGGAATGACGTTAAAAGAATACAGGTCATAGGCCTTTTGCATCATGGGGTTCGGGAGTTGGCTGAATTCAAGAACCATCAAGCGACCGCCGGGTTTCAGAACACGGTAGGCCTCGGACAGGGCTTCGTCGATGCGGGTGACATTCCGAATGCCGAACGAAATGGTGTAGACGTCAAAGGTATTGTCCTCAAACGGCAGGTCCATCGCGTCGCCAACGACCCAATCGAGCTGATCGCCCATGGCGTTTGCTTCGGCGCGCTTCTGGCCTTCGATCAACATGCCCTCGGTTAGATCGCAAACCGTGGCGTGCGCGACGCCGGCCCGTTTGATGAATTTGAACGACACATCGCCGGTGCCGCCTGCCACATCGAGCAGCTTTTGGTTCTCACGTGGGTTCAGCCAGTCCATCATCGCTTCTTTCCAGATGCGATGGATGCCGACGCTCATGACATCGTTCATAATATCGTACTTTGAGGCGACATTGCTAAAGAGACCTTCTACCATTCCGGACTTGGCGTCTTCGTCAACGGTTTGAAATCCAAAATGCGTTTTGTTTGTCGTGTTGTCGGTCATGATATGTCGCCTATCGTTGTACACACATCGAATATACCCATTGGCATCGACTGACAAACCATCATTATGCCGCAGCGACGACGAACAAAGGATATAGTGCCATGCCCGAGCTACCAGAGGTCGAAACCGTTCTGCGTGGATTGATGCCGTCAATGGATGGAAAGATTATTGAACGGGCCGATGTGCGCCGTCCCGATTTGCGCTGGCCGTTTCCCGAGCGCATGGGCGAACGCTTGTCTGGGGCGCGGATTACGGGGATGCGGCGACGGTCCAAATATATGTTGTTGGACCTTGATCGGGGGGAAACGTTGATCATTCATTTGGGCATGTCGGGACGTATGATTGTGTCTGGCGCGCCCGTGGGGGAATTCCATCATGTGGCCCCTACGCCGTTGAAGCACGACCATGTGATCTTTCACATGGCGGATGGCGCGCGGATTGCGTTCAACGATGCGCGTCGATTTGGGGCGATGGATTTGGCGCCAACGGATGCATTGGATGATCACAAGTTCATCAAGGTCTTGGGGCCCGAACCTCTTGGCAATGATTTTAGCGAAACGCATCTTGTCAAATCCCTTGCTGGACGGCGCACCCCCATTAAATCGGCGCTTTTGGATCAAGGAATCGTCGCGGGGCTTGGGAATATATATGTCTGCGAGGTTTTGTTTCGTACGGGCATATCTCCTGTGCGTCTTGCCCAAGATATAACCGAACGCGACGTCGCGAAACTTGTTCCGATGATTCGAGATGTGTTGAATGAGGCCATCGAGGCGGGGGGATCGTCGCTTAAGGATTTTCGTCAGGCAGACGGCGATCTTGGTTATTTTCAACACGCATTCCGCGTTTATGGCCGCGAGGGAGAGCCCTGTGTTACCGAGGGGTGCGACGCGCGAATCGAGCGAATCGTCCAGTCGGGAAGATCAACTTTTTGCTGTTTGCAATGCCAAAGATAGCTTGATCCGGCCGATCCCTTTGGGCATCCATTGTATCTAATTGAAACAATATGGCAGCACCCAATGGCCTATAAAACCATCATCGTCGAAGTCGAAGATCATGTAACGTTGATCAAACTCAACCGTCCCAAGGCGCTTAATGCAATCAGCGCCGAGCTCATGGCGGAACTTGGCGATGCAGTGCGTTGTGCTGAGAAAAATCCCAAAGTGCGGTGTACCGTGATCACTGGCAGCGACAAGGCATTCGCAGCCGGCGCAGATATCGCGGACATGTCCGAGCGCACCTATGCCGAGATGTTTTCGGATGATGTTTTTGGCGCCTCGACCCAGCCCCTTACTCAATCACGCAAACCGATTATCGCTGCGGTTGCAGGCTATGCGCTGGGCGGCGGCTGCGAGCTGGCTATGATGTGTGATTTCATTATTGCCGCCGATACCGCCAAATTCGGCCAGCCTGAGGTGAACCTTGGCATTGTAGCCGGGATGGGCGGCACGCAACGTCTTGCACGTTATGTCGGTAAGGCTAAGGCCATGGATATGAATCTGACCGGCCGTTTCATGGATGCCGAAGAGGCCGAGCGCTCTGGCCTTGTGAGTCGCGTTGTCCCCGCCAAAAAGTTGATGGACGAGGCGATGTCCGCCGCGCACAAAATTGTCGAGAAATCACAGATATCTGTCATGGCGATCAAGGAATCGGTGAACCGCTCTTATGAGGTTCCCTTGGCCGAGGGGCTTTTGTTTGAGCGACGTGCATTCCACTCAATGTTCGCCACACAGGACCAAAAAGAAGGGATGGCGGCCTTTTTGGAAAAAAGAGAGCCGCAATTCCGCGATAAATAAGAAAATATGCACAGGGGCCGTTGACTCGGGGGCGAGTCGGACCTAGAAGGCAAAAACTCAGAATTCAATGATCTCAAGCGGGAGCTCGCAACATGGCAAACACGCCACAAGCAAAAAAGCGCGCACGTCAAAACGAGCGCCGTTTCGAAGTAAACAAAGCACGTCGTTCACGCGTACGCACATTTCTACGTAAAGTAGAAGAAGCAATCGAAGGCGGCGACAAGCAAGTAGCTACTGAAGCTCTTCGCGCTGCTCAGCCAGAGTTGGCACGTGGCGTTACCAAAGGTATCTTCCACAAGAACACAGTAGCGCGCAAAATGTCGCGTCTGTCTTCTCGCGTGAAGGCACTCGGCTAAGCTTCGAGACAGCACAAAAAGTTTAAAGAGGGCGTGGTTTATCCACGCCTTTTTTGTTTTCCGCAATACACGCCATGGTTGAAAAGTGGCAACTTTTGACTCGCTGTAGATTCGTTTCAGGAAAGTCAGAGTCAAGATCGAAGATCAGTTGCGCCGCCGCCTGACAGCTTGCTAGTTTAACTGAGCGATTCACATCGTCCTTGGGGGGCATGCAGCGCAATACAGATTCGAACAGACCAAAACGCCAAAGAGCGTCGGATGTTTGCTGATGTACGTTGCAGTGTCGATCACCGTGATCTGCATCACGGAGGATGGCACGGGGTACGCGTCATGTGTTCTACATGATGTTTTACATGTCCAAATACCTACTCTGTAGGGCCGCTGATTACAGCGGCGAAATCGACTTCTGTCTTATCTGGCAGAAGAGCTTGAAGGTTATGCTTTCGAGAGCGATATTCTATTGCCCGTTCTTGGATTTTGTATCGTGGAAGAGGAAAGCCCACATCAATGTGGGAAAATACAAGAGCGCGCGGGTGCAAAGAATTATGACGAACGAAAAATGGGGAACAGTCCGGAATGAGCTTCAAGGCACAATTGGCCAGAGCAATTTTGTAAGCTGGATTGAACCTCTTGAATTTGACCGCATCTCGGATGGTGTTGCGACCTTTTGTGTGCCGACTTCCTTCATGGGAAACTGGGTGTCGCGCAACTATGGCGAACAGATCAAGCATCTTTTGTCCAAGACCGGTGCCGCCGTTGATCGTGTAGAATTCAACGTCGTAGCGCGCACTGCCCCTGTGGCCAAAGAAGAGACAGCCGTTTCGACTCCTGCGAATGCGGTTGCAGCCAAGACCAAAGAGAGCCTACCTGGCGCGCCTCTTGATGCGCGTTTTACATTTGACGGTTTCGTTGTTGGTAAGCCAAACGAATTGGCCCATGCCGCAGCCAAGCGCGTCGCCGAGGGCGGACCAGTGACCTTTAATCCGCTGTTCCTTTATGGCGGCGTTGGTCTGGGTAAGACCCACCTGATGCATGCGATTGCTCATGAGCTGAGCCAGTCTCGCCCTGATCTGAATGTTGTGTATCTCTCTGCCGAACAATTTATGTACCGCTTTGTTCAGGCCCTTCGCGATCGCAAGATGATGGACTTCAAAAGCCTGTTCCGGTCTGTCGATATTCTGATGGTCGACGACGTTCAGTTCATCGCTGGCAAAGATTCCACCCAAGAAGAGTTCTTTCACACCTTCAACGCGCTTGTGGATCAGAACAAACAGATCATCATCTCGGCCGACCGCGCCCCAGGTGAGATCAAAGATCTCGAAGACCGCATCAAATCCCGTTTGCAATGTGGTTTGGTCGTCGATCTTCACCCAACTGACTACGAACTTCGTCTTGGTATCCTGCAGCAGAAGGTCGAACACTATCGCACTCAATACCAGGGCCTTGTGATTGCTGATGGTGTCCTTGAATTCCTTGCGCACCGCATTTCGACCAACGTTCGTGTCCTCGAGGGTGCGCTTACCCGTCTGTTTGCATTCGCGTCGCTGGTTGGTCGCGAAATCACCATGGACCTCGCCCAAGATTGTCTTGCGGATATTCTGCGTGCCTCTGATCGCAAGATCACCATCGAAGAAATTCAACGTCGCGTGTCCGAACACTACAACATTCGCCTGTCCGAAATGATCGGCCCCAAGCGTGTGCGCACCATCGCGCGGCCGCGTCAGGTGGCCATGTATTTGGCGAAACAGCTGACCTCGCGCAGCCTTCCTGAGATCGGGCGTCGATTTGGCGGTCGCGACCACACCACGGTGATGCATGGCGTGAAACGCATCGAAGAGCTGAAAACAGTGGATAATCAGATCGCAGAAGACCTCGAACTGTTGCGTCGCAGCCTAGAAGCATGATTTTGGGGCGTCAGGTCTTGACGCCCTGCCAAAACCATCAGACATTCCAATTAAAATATCTCGCGACGGCTTTGGATTTATCTGAACGCCCGCGCAACTGTCCGTAGGAGTCAGGGAATGAAAATTAGCATCGAACGCGGTACACTACTTAAGGCCGTTTCGCAGGCGCAATCTGTTGTCGAGCGTCGCAATACCATCCCGATTTTGGCGAACGTGTTGATCGAGGCCGAGGGCGAAAACGTGAGCTTTCGCGCGACCGACCTTGATATCGAAGTCGTAGATAAGACCCTTGCCCAAGTGGAGCGCGCTGGTGCGACAACCGTTTCCGCGGTGATGTTGCATGAAATCGTGCGCAAGCTGCCGGACGGTGCATTGGTGCAATTGACCGACGACACCGCAACCGGCCGCTTGACCGTCGAGGCGGGGCGTTCAAACTTCTCGCTCGCGACTTTGCCGCGCGAAGACTTCCCTGTGATGGCGTCTTCTGAATATTCCGCGAACTTCTCGGCCAAAGCGCCAGAGCTTCGTCGTCTGTTCGATAAATCCAAATTCGCGATTTCCACCGAGGAAACACGGTATTACCTGAACGGTGTGTATCTGCACGTCGCCGAGGCCGATGGAGGCAAAGTCCTTCGGGCCGTTGCAACCGACGGCCACCGTCTGGCGCGTATCGACGCGGGGCTGCCACAAGGCGCGTCTGACATGCCCGGTGTGATCGTTCCGCGCAAAACTGTGGGCGAACTTCGCAAGCTTTTGGACGACGACGATGCGGAAATCGCAGTGTCCGTTTCTGAGACCAAGATCCGTTTCGCGACCCCAACGATTTCCCTGACCTCTAAGGTCATCGACGGGACCTTCCCCGATTACACACGTGTGATTCCTGCTGGCAACACCCGCAAGCTCGAAGTAGACGCAGCCGAGTTCGCCAAGGCAGTTGACCGTGTGGCGACTGTGTCTTCGGAACGTTCGCGTGCGGTGAAGCTCTCTCTGGATGAGGATCGTCTGGTCTTGTCCGTGAATTCACCAGATAGCGGTGCTGCCGAAGAAGAATTGGCCGTGGCCTATGGCGACGAACGTCTCGAGATCGGCTTTAACGCCAAGTATCTTCTTGAGATCGCAAGCCAAGTGGACCGCGAAAATGCTGTGTTCATGTTTAACTCTGCCGGTGATCCGACATTGATGCGCGAAGGCAACGATACCTCTGCGATCTATGTTGTGATGCCGATGCGCGTTTAACACACGAGTGGTGGTCGTCACCCAACCTAAGGGGTATGCGGTGTGACGCTTGCCCTGACTTCCCTATCGATTTCCCATTTCCGGTCCCATAAGGCGCTTAAATTGTCGCTTGATGGACGACCCGTGGCGATCCACGGGCCGAATGGATCGGGCAAAACCAACATCCTCGAAGCGGTTTCGATGCTGTCTCCTGGGCGTGGCATTCGCCGTGCAAGCGCACAAGACATGACGCGCCGCCCTGAGTCCCTCGGCTGGAAGGTGCGCGCCGAACTTTCGTCGCAGGATCATTTGTACGACATTGAAACGTGGTCCGAAAATGGAAACGCGCGCCAGTTGCGCATTGATGGCAAGACCGCGTCGCAGGTCACCTTGGGGCGCGTGAACCGCGTGCTTTGGCTTATTCCGTCCATGGACCGGTTGTGGATAGAAGGTGCCGAAGGGCGCCGTCGTTTCCTTGATCGCGCCACCATGAGCTTTGTTCCAGCCCACGCTGAGGCGGTTCTTAAATACGAAAAATCAATGCGCGAGCGCAACCGGCTACTTAAGGAGCAAGTCACTGATGTGCATTGGTACCGCGCCATCGAGGCTCAGATGGCGGCAGCTGGTGCCGAAATTAACGCCAATCGCAACATCGCCGTCTCTGCCCTAACACAAGCGCAGCGCGCGGCCGAGACACGGTTCCCTACCGCAGGTCTTGATATTCTGTTTGCAGATGGCGCGACAATGGGCCCCGAGGTCGAAGGTGAGCTGCTTGACGCCTTTGCCACGGGACGGTCGCGCGATATGGCGGCGGGGCGTACCCTCGCGGGGCCGCATCGTGCCGATCTAGCAGCTGTTTTTGTTGCCAAGGACACCCCAGCCAAGGATTGTTCCACTGGTGAGCAAAAGGCGCTTTTGGTGTCGTTGATCTTGGCGAACGCGCGCGCGTTGACTGATGAGCTCGGCGCGCCACCGATACTGCTCTTGGACGAGATTGCCGCGCATTTGGACGCGGGGCGTCGCGCAGACCTGTATGACGAGATCATCGCGCTTGGCGCGCAGGCATGGATGACGGGCACTGGACCTGAATTGTTCAATGAACTCGGGCCACGGGCCAATATCATTGCGCTTTCAGAAGATGGAAGGGTTATCGAGGGATGACATTGGGTGCGGTTGATCTTGGCTGGTATGCCTTTGCGCTGTTTGTTTTGTTTCTCACGCCGGGGCCGGTGTGGGTTGCTGTTGTGGCCCGCGCGCTATCTGGCGGGTTCAGGTCGGCTTGGCCCTTGGCCTTTGGGGTTGCTGTTGGTGATGCGCTTTGGCCTTTGGTCGCGGTGCTTGGGGTGAGCTGGATCGCAGGCGAGTACGAAGGCCTGATTGGTATTATGCGCTGGGTCGCGGTTGCGTTTTTCGCCCTTATGGGAATCGCTCTGCTACGGTCAGACAAGGACAGTATAAGCGCAGATAGCCGTCTGACGAGGCCCGGAATGGTGGCGGGATTTGTGGCGGGGGTCGCCGTTATTCTGGGGAATCCCAAGGCGATCCTGTTCTATATGGGCATGTTGCCGGGGTTCTTTGATCTGACCATGCTGACGAGGGTGGACATTGCGGCGATCGTCGGGTTGTCGATGTTGGTGCCGTTCGTAGGGAACCTGTTTTTCGCGGCGCTCATTGGGCAAATTCGCGGGGCACTAACGTCCCCGAATGCCATTCGCCGCATGAACCGATGCGCAGGTGCTATGCTTCTTTTGGTTGCGGTCGTTATCGCATTTTCAAGCTAGGATGACTCCCCTCTAAGTCGCTTGAAATCAAACCAAAAACTTCGGTCATTTGCGTGACAATCCCCATCAGAACGCGTATAATTTCTAGGCAGTAAAAAGGAAGTTGTACATGTCCGAAAACGAACAAGCTCCAGAAGAGTATGGCGCCGATTCCATTAAGGTTCTCAAAGGGTTGGAGGCCGTTCGTAAGCGTCCAGGTATGTACATCGGTGACACAGATGACGGGTCGGGCCTTCACCACATGGTGTATGAGGTCGTGGATAACGGCATCGACGAAGCCCTCGCTGGCCATGCCGACCACGTAAGTGTCACAATCCACGCGGATTCCAGCGTATCCGTGAGCGACAACGGCCGCGGTATTCCCGTTGGTATGCACGAAGAAGAAGGCGTGTCCGCAGCCGAGGTCATCATGACCCAGCTCCACGCCGGCGGTAAATTCGACAGCAATTCCTATAAGGTGTCCGGCGGTTTGCACGGCGTGGGTGTGTCCGTTGTGAACGCGCTTTCTGATTGGCTTGAGCTGCGCGTTTGGCGCGACGGCAAAGAACATTACGCCAAGTTCGCCATTGGTGAGACCGTTGAACATCTGCGTGTTGTTGGCGATGCCAATGGGCGCAAGGGGACCGAGGTGCGTTTCCTTGCCTCGACTGACACCTTCTCAAACCTCGAATATTCCTTTGAGATACTTGAAAAACGTCTGCGCGAATTGGCGTTCCTAAACTCTGGCGTGAAGATTATCGTTAGGGATGAACGCCCCGTTGAGCCGCTTGAGACGGTTCTGTTTTACGAAGGTGGCGTGAAGGAATTCGTTAAATACCTCGACCGCTCCAAGACCGCTGTGATGCCCGAGCCGATCTTTATGATCGGTGAAAAGGACGACATCGGCGTTGAGGTCGCGATGTGGTGGAACGACAGCTATCATGAAAATGTGTTGCCGTTTACGAACAACATCCCCCAACGTGATGGCGGGACGCATATGGCCGGTCTGCGCGGCGCGTTGACCCGCACGATCAACAACTATGCCCAGACCAGCGGGATCGCGAAAAAGGAAAAAATCAGCTTTACCGGCGATGACGCGCGCGAAGGCCTGACCTGTGTGTTGTCGGTCAAGGTGCCGGACCCCAAGTTTAGCTCTCAGACGAAGGACAAATTGGTGTCCTCCGAGGTACGTCCAGCGGTCGAAAGCCTTGTGAACGAAAAGCTCTCTGAGTGGTTTGAAGAAAACCCCAATGAGGCCAAGCAAATCGTCGGTAAAATCGTCGAGGCCGCGCTTGCCCGCGAGGCGGCGCGCAAAGCCCGCGAATTGACCCGTCGCAAAACGGCGATGGATGTGAACTTCTTGGCAGGAAAGCTCAAGGATTGTTCCGAAAAAGACCCGTCCAAAACCGAAGTCTTCCTTGTGGAGGGTGACTCTGCAGGCGGTTCTGCACAAACGGGGCGTGATCGTCAGACACAGGCGATTTTGCCGCTGAAGGGTAAGATCCTGAACGTCGAACGCGCACGGTTTGACCGTATGTTGGCGAGCCAAGAGATCGGTAACTTGGTTATGGCGCTTGGCACTGGGATCGGGCGGGATGAGTTTGATATCTCCAAACTGCGGTACCACAAGATCGTCATTATGACCGATGCGGACGTCGATGGGGCGCACATTCGGACGCTTCTGTTGACCTTCTTCTATCGTCAGATGCCGGAATTGATCGAAGGCGGATATCTCTATATCGCGCAACCGCCGCTGTATAAGGTGAGCCGCGGCAAGTCCGAGGTCTATCTCAAGGACCAAGCTGCGATGGACGATTACCTGATTGATCAGGGGATCGACGGCGCGGTGTTGCGTCTGTCCGGTGGTGCAGAAATCGCCGGTGCCGATCTTCGCCGTGTTGTCGAAGAAGCCCGTCAGGTGCGCCGCATTTTGCAAGCCTTCCCAACGCATTACCCACAGCACATTTTGGAACAGGCCGCGATTGCCGCCGCCTTTGTTCCGGGTGCCGTTGATCAGAACCTTCAGGGTGTTGCCGACGCGATTGCCTCGCGTTTGGACAGCATTGCGGTCGAATACGAGCGCGGCTGGACCGGTCGCCCGACCCAAGACAAAGGCATTCGCCTCGCGCGTTTGCTTCGCGGTGTCGAAGAAGTGCGCACACTTGATGGCAACGTTCTTCGCTCAGGCGAGGCGCGCAAATTGGGCACCTTTACCGAGTCGATGATCGAGGTGTACGGCAAGCCATCGAAATTGGTGCGTAAAGACAAAGAGATCACCGTGCATGGTCCAAGTGAGCTGTTGAAGGCGATCTTGAACGAAGGCGAAAAAGGCTTGTCCTTACAGCGCTACAAAGGTTTGGGCGAGATGAACCCAGATCAGCTCTGGGAGACGACGCTGGACCCCGATGCCCGTACGTTGTTGCAGGTGAAGGTCGACGATGTCGCCAATGCCGATGATCTGTTTACCAAACTGATGGGCGATGTCGTTGAACCGCGTCGCGAATTCATTCAGCAGAACGCACTAAGCGTCGAGAACCTCGACTTTTAGAAATTGCTGAGGCGCGCTAAAACTGTGCGCCTCAGACTATTCATTCTTTGGCCGCTCCGTATGTCGAGGAAACCGGTTGCGCGGAATCTTGGAGCAGACACAGGCTACACACCAACTTCATGTGCTGGACGTCCCTGATGAAATCTGTGTCGCGCGGCTTCACAAACGGAATGCGCAGGGTGATCATCCTTTCGCGGCAACGGAGGCCCAGTTTAGACGGATATCAAAACACTTCGTTGCGCCTTCTCCCGCGGAAGGGTTCAACGTGGTACGGCATCGTTTCGAGGTCGACACATAAGCAAGTAACACCTTGGCCGATAATGTTGGGGCATAGAAAACCCAATGGCGAAAAGTGGCGGCGCACTCCCAATACGCCCTGTGAGGCTGGCTGTAGCAGGAAAAGAAAAAGGCGCAGAGTATGACCTCTGCGCCCTGTATTTAATGATGTGCGGTAAAGTGTTTTTCGCCGCGTGCTTCTGAAAGCTTGATCTGTTTTTGACGTTCGCGGAACCGCTCTTTGCGATCTTCGTCCGTGGTGTGATAACATTGATGACAGCTCACACCTTCTTCGAACTCTTCTCGCTTGGTGTCCTCGGGGGCAACCGGTTGGCGGCAGGCATGACACAGGACATGGGGCCCCTCAACAAGCCCGTGGCCGACCGAAACACGGCCGTCAAACACAAAACATTCACCGTCCCATGTGCTTTCTTCGGGCTTAACTTCTTCGAGGTACTTAAGGATCCCACCCTTTAGGTGGTAAACGTCTTCAACGCCCTGACCAATAAGGTAGTTGGTCGACTTTTCGCAGCGAATGCCGCCAGTGCAGAACATCGCGACACGTTTGTTGTGGAACCGATCTTTGTTTTCTTCCCACCACGCTGGAAATTCGCCAAAGCTCTTGGTCTTGGGGTCAATCGCGCCCTCGAATGTGCCGATCGAAACTTCGTAATCATTGCGGGTATCGATAACAACAACGTCCTCGGCCGTGATCAGCTCGTTCCAGTCACTAGGGTCGACATAGTTCCCAACGTTGGCCGTGGGGTCCACATCGGGCTGGCCCATGGTAACGATTTCTTTTTTAAGGCGGACCTTCATCTTGCCGAACGGTTCGTCTTCGGAATGGCTGATCTTGTGTTCAAAATCGGCACAGCCAGGAAGGGAGCGGATGTGCGCCAAAATACGGTCGACGGACGCGGCAGTTGGCCCAGAAATCGTCCCGTTAATACCTTCCTGCGCGAGCAACAAAGAGCCCTTGATGCCAAGCGAAGTCGCAAGGTCAAGCAAAGGTCCACGGATCGCTGCAGGGTCTTCGAAGCGGGTAAAGTGATAGAGCGCGGCAATAGTATACATGGCCCTCAATTACGCCGAACAGGCGCGCCTTTCAAGCCTCTTGCGCATGGTGGCCAAAGTCGAAGGCCGATTAATTAATTGTTCAAACGCATTAGATATCGTCGTGATCAGCTAGGGGGAATAATGAATACGAGTCATGACTATCTGCGATCGACAACGCGGCGCTCAGGTGCCGAGGCGTTACGACTCTTGCAATGCCACGCTGTACTTCGACAACGGAGCGCAACGGCGCGGTCTTTGTGCTTTTTCGTCGGTATAAGCATTGTTATTCACCACACGAACGTGTGGATTGGTTTGGCCGCGGCTGTGCTGATAACTGTGACCGAAGCCGCGGACCTATACCTGTTACGCGATGTGACGCGCGCGGGTCTGAGCCTCGGTAACTATCGGAAATTTCGAAAACTTTGTACGATCTCTGCCTTGGTACAGGCCATCGCGTCATCCGTGATCATCGCGATAATTTGGGTCGTGCCACCAGGGGCAAGCGGCCATCTTTATGCGCTTGCCTTCTGGGGCGCCGCGACGGTTTATGCGGGAATGTCGTTGGGCTATAACAGGCAAATCGCAATGGTGCACATTTGTGTCTACTGCGCTGCCGTAATGGCGATGTACCTGTTCGAGCTTTCGTTTGGCGCGACGCCAACACCAGGTCAGATCAATGAATTCTTGGCGGTACTCTTGGCATCCTATCTCATCGGCATCGGGCTCATAGCCATGGAGCGCCAAAGCAAAATGATCGTGGCGCAACAGCGGGAGTTCTCGGAACAGAAAGTGCGTCTCGAGCGGATGAATGATGCCCTTGAGGAGAAAGAAAAATACGCGCGCAAGCTCGCTTTGGTTGCGGAGAACGCAAATGATTCGGTGATAATCTCGACCCCCAGGGGGGTTATTACATGGGTGAATGAAACGTTTTGCCGCGCGACTGGCTATACAAGCGAAGAGGCCATCGGGCGACGTATGGGTGATCTCCTGAATGGCGAAGAAACGGATCCACAAGCAGTCCAAGAGATCATTGGAGTGATCGAAACAAAGAAACCAATTCGGACCCAACTCATCAACTACGTGAAAAGCGGTGAGAAAAAATGGGTAGAGGTGAGCATATTTCCAATCCTTGACGATCAGGGCGAGATCTCGATGATCATCAATGTTGAGCGCGACATCACCGCACAGAAAGAGCATGAGATACAGCTCTCACAAGCACGCGTAGCCGCAGAAGAAGGAGCGAGGGCCAAGACCGACTTTCTCGCGACCATGAGTCACGAGATCAGGACGCCTATGAATGGAATTGTCGGAATGGCCGACCTTCTTATTCAGTCGGGTCTCAACGATGAACAGAAGGTGTTCGCGGAAACCATCATTCAATCCGGTGACTCTCTCGTCCAGATCATCAATGACATTCTCGACCTAACCAAACTCGACGCTGATAAGCTTGATGTAGAGTCGGTTCCCTTCGCTCTAATGTCTTGCTTTGAAACGAGCCTTTCTCTCTTGCGGCCCATCGCGTCGGACAAGGGACTTGAGCTAAGATTTTCAGAGACATCACCGATCCCCTCTACCGTTACCGGCGATCCCGGCCGACTGCGCCAAATACTGCTGAATTTACTCGGAAATGCGATCAAGTTCACCAGCGAAGGCGAAGTGCACGTTCTGGTCGGGTGGGATGAAAACTCACATGAACTGTCAGTTGAGGTGAGGGACACTGGGGTTGGGATCGCACTTGAACGTATCGAGGCCATTTTCGAGAAATTCTCCCAAGCGGAATCAGACACGACGCGCAAATTTGGCGGCACGGGGCTTGGGCTAACGATTTCGCGGTTGTTGGCGGAAAAGATGGGCGGAAACATCACGGCAAAATCCTCACTTGGCGAAGGCTCGTCTTTCTTCCTTACTCTGCCGCTGACTGAGGTAGCATCAGTTCAAGACAATAAAGAGGAACCGCCGGCAGAGACCAATGTCGAAGTTCTGACAGGTCTGAAAATTCTTGTTGCGGAGGATAACAAAACCAATCGATTGCTGATTGATAAGTATCTTTCAAAATACGATTGCGAACTTACCTTCGCAGAAGACGGAGCAGCGGCGGTTGCTGCGGCAAAATCTATTCAGCCAGATGTTATCTTGATGGACATCTCGATGCCGAAACTAAATGGTCATGAAGCGACCCGCCAAATAAGGAAAGAGCCGACATGCGCGTCGATTGTGATAATCGCACTAACCGCGAATGCATTTCAGAGCGACAAAGACGAGTGCATTGCTGCCGGAATGGATGGGTTTCTCACTAAGCCGATAAAGAAGCGAGACCTGTTAAAAGGGATTGCCGAATACGCCCCCAAACGCCAGCAGTAGTTTAGTCGTCTCCTGTGACTTTTCCGCGAAGAGACTTGATATTTGATCGTTTGGATTTTCCCTCGAGGCGCCTACGCTTTGAAGCAAGAGTTGGGCGGGTTTTAACTCGAAATTTAGGCTTTTCGAGAGCTTGACGGATCATGGTAACAAGACGTTCCGCAGCAAGTTCGCGATTCCGGATTTGGCTTCGTGTTTCTTCGGCTCGGATGATGATCGCGCCATCCTTGGACCATTTCCGCCCAGCGATCTTTCGCAGTCGTGCCTTAACAGCTGGAGAAAGGTGAGGAGAGCGCTCTGCCTCAAATCTAAGTTCTACTGCGGTGGAAACCTTGTTCACATTCTGGCCACCGGGCCCTGAGCTTCTTGTGAAAGTTTCCGAGAGCTCCCACGAGGCAAGCTGAATCTGGTCATTGATGTACAACATGGCCGTACCCTAGGACAGATTTCTAAAAACGGAAAGAGCCCCTGCGTCACACGCAGAGGCTCTCCTCGAGAAGTGGAGGTGGCTTAGATGGAACCGAGAGGCCCAAAGCCGAGTTTGTGTCCAGGGGGGCTGCCCCCTATACCGTCACCCCGCTCAAATTCCTTACCAGCTGCTCTCTATTCTCAATAATCATAGGCACCTCCTTTCTGGTTATAATCGTAACTCTAGCGTTGCATATATTTGGTAGATGTCAAAACACTTTACGCAAAATATGGTTAGATTTTTTGTTACTGCTCAGTGAGGCGGCGCTCTCATTCGCTGTTGTCGAGGCGATATTCAACAAGCTCGGTACGCTGAAAAATCTTATAGTTGTCGTCAGAAACCAAGGTCATGTGTGCGTCGCCGCTTGGGGCGCGCCAAATAGAAATTCCTTCAAGGTTGTCGAACTGCCCTGGATTAGTTTTCAGAACGGTTGTTTCTCCAAGGTCAGCGTGATCAAGCTGAAATGATCTTACCCGAGATTGAAATCCAAAGATCGAAAGGTGCCTCTCAAGGAGATACAATGTGCCGTCGGGCCCGAAATCAAGCCCAACCGGAAGAAAGGCGCCGCGCCTCGGAATTGTATGGGCAATGGACCACTGGCCATTGGAAAATTGATACAACGGGAATGGACGGTCGGCACTGCCCGAGCGCTCGGGCAAAGCAACAAGGGCGCCCGCTTCATTCATCGCAAGCGCTTCAAGGCCGCTGTTGCGCTGAAACCCTGAGAACGTTTCATGTCGAGGAAGCAGGACCGTTTTTGTTCCGTTTGCATCGTGGCGCGCGACACGATGGTTGCCTTCGTAGGATACGAAAACTTGGCTGTTTGACGACATGGCGATGCCCTCAGCGTCCCGATTTTCACCGCGAACTGCCTTGCTTTGGGTGGTCAGCAGGGGATTGATCGTTGCCGCGACAGACAATATTTGATCGCCGTTACGATTGATCGTTCCGTTAAGAATAAATCCGTGATCGGAGATGGCCAAGAACTCTTGTCCTTCGGCGAACACTTCGATTCCAGACACGCCGCCAAATCTGGGTTCTTCGGTTGGCCAGCTCCAAGTGAACGATCCTAAAAGCTCAGCTGCGCTGATCGGGGCGCCTAGGAAAATCAGCGCGGAGGTGAGAGCACATTTGAGCATTGCTGGGGAAGATCCGCCATAGTTAGGTCACGTCGAGGTTGCGGTTTGGGCGCATTGGGGTCCACCGGTTTTGGGGGCGGCGGGTTCAAAATGTCGCGTACCCATTGTTCGGCATCTGCACAACCGTCACCTGCGGGTTGCGGGTCTTGATCTTCACACCATTTCGCACCGGCCGGACATTTGAGGCGCACATGAAAATGATAGTGGTGTCCATACCACGGTCGGATTTTATTGAGCCAACTCCGGTCGCCTTTTTCGGCATTGCACATGGCGACTTTGGCGCCTGGAAAGATAAAAATGCGCGCAACGCGGGGATCTTGGGCCGCGGCTTTGAGAAGAGCGTGGTGGCCTTCGTTCCAGTTGGAATTGGTATAGGCCCCGCCCGCACGGCGCATCGATGTCGCCGAGATGTTTTCACGTTCCGTGCGGGTCAGATTAAGCCGTTTAGGTGCAACCAGCCAGATATCGGCGTCCAGACCCATTTGGTGGGATCGGTGTCCGCTTGTCATTGGGCCGCCGCGCGGTTGCGAAATATCTCCAACATAGAGACCCTCGCGACCAGGGATTTGGGCTGCTTTTTTGCTTAGACGCTCGATAAAGTCGATGGTTTCTGGGTGCCCCCAGTTGCGGTTGCGCGATAGGCGCATCGCTTGCCACGTCGGTCCAGTCTCGGCAAGTTGTTCTGCACCCGCGATGCAGCCGTTGGTGTAAAATCCAAGCGGGTTGGGGGCGTCACGCGACGCTGTCGTTTCGCTACCAAAAAGGGATTTGGCGATACCGACGCGCGCGACAACCTTCTCTGCGACAGATGCGACCTTGGGGCCACAACCCGTCAAAAGGAGCGAACAAAGAACAACACTGACAATACGCACAACTATACCAAATCTCCCTTGGGTTTCACCCAGCCTAGCAACACTAGCCCCAAAATGAAAAGCGCAATCAACGGAGTGACCCCGATTTGCTGGCTTCCGCTTAGGTCGGAGGCAATCGCGATCAGACCCGGGGCAAGAAACGCGGTCGCCTTGCCCGACAGCGCATACAGGCCAAATGCCTCGGCGGGGCGATCTGGGTTGGCGTGAAACACCATCATCGTCCGCGAGCTGGCCTGAAGCACCCCGCCCGCCGCTCCGATCACAATCCCACAGCCGTAAAAGATGATGTCTGGCATAGAGGAGCCGTCCGCAAATGGGATGCCGAATATCTGTTCGCGGGTCATGGACACGACGACGACACAGACGGCAACCAGTGCGATGATCGAGGTCACGAGAACCGGCTTGGGCCCCGATTTTGAATCCCACTGACCCCCGAGATAGGAAAAGATACCGCCGGAAATGATCCCAGCAATCCCAAAAATTCCGATATCGGTGACGGTCCAATCAAGAACGCCGAACGCATAAATCGCGCCAAAACCGAACAACCCGTTCAACGCATCGCGATAGAATAGGCTTGCCCCGAGGAATGAAAACAGGCTGCGGCGTTGCGGGAGGGATTTGATCGTTCGCGCCAAATCAGCCAGGGTGGTTTTGACGCCAGCTGTTGAAGGCGTCGGTTCTTCGCGGACCCAAAGAAAGAACGGGATCATGCCGAGGATAAACCAAAGCGCCGAGAACGGTCCGACAAACCGGGTGCCTTCGCGGGCGACCGGATCAAGGCCAAATGCGGGTGCGTTGCCCAAAAGGGTTTTGCCCGCGCTGTTTTCTGCGAACAAAAGCAACATGATAACAAGGGCGATACCGCCCCCCAAATACCCAAAGGCAAAGCCCGTGCCAGACACCTCGCCGGTTTTTTCGCTTGAGGAAAGAGACGGTAATAGGGCGTTGGTGAAGATGGTCGAAAATTCCATTCCGATGAAACCAATCCCGAACAGTGCAAGAACGAGGACCACGTTGAACCCGTCCGGATCGGCGATCCAAATTCCGCATGACCCGACAATATAGAGGAGCGCGAACAGTTTGATGAATAACATGCGCCGGCCCGTGCTATCGGCAAAGGCCCCCAGGATAGGGGCGGCAAACGCGATGGTAATGCCCGTCGCGGCAAGCCCATATCCCCAAAGCGCCTGCGCGCGTGCCTTGGCCGCGTCTTGGGGCATGCCTTCGGCGATCAAGCCGTTCGATACGATCTCGGCGAAATAGGGGCCGAAGATGAATGTAAGGAGAAGGGTGTTGTACGGTTGGCTGGCCCAGTCAAAGAACATCCAGCCCCAGATGCGTTTGCGTTCAGAAATCTCAGACATACGGCCCCCAATGGTTTCCTTTATATGAACGACTAAATCACTGGGGTGCAACGATTACTTGATCGGCGGCCATGGCCGGAGCTGATCAGCGTCGCTCCAAGCGATGACCCATTCCGGAAGATCGGGAGAGTGATCAAGGCCCATGGCAGCAGCGACATTACCCGCCCTCACAAGCCCATCGTGATCCGTCACAGCAGCCCGTAGAACGATATGCGCGATACAGTCGCCTTTGCGCCATGTGGATTGTTCAATGTAAAAAAACTTGTCATCCCAGCCCAACATCCGCGTGCGCATTTCAAATTTCGCAAAGGCCCGCGTACGCTTACGATATCGTACCGTTGCGCCGGCGACGGTAACCATCCATTTTTCCCGTTTCATAACAGGGAAAAGATTAACGCGCATGCCGTGCCCCATACGCCCCAAGTCAAACAGGGTAAGGGTGCGCCCGTTGTTGAGCTCTAGCCACATGTCCAAATCCCACGGCCAACAAATGTGTTCGCTGACATGGGTGTCGAACGCACCGATCTTGGGTGCCCTCTTGTTGATTAGGACTTCTTTGACAACGCGGAATATAGGATACATGGAATGCCTTTTTGGGATGAGAACACCGTTATTCGGCGTGCGCGTCAACATGTGACGCTACGGCACGTGCTTGCCATGCGTCGCAATAGCACATAGATCAGATGAAAGCAGAATATAGGACATACCCATGACGTCTCTTTTTCAAATCCTCATGAGCCTTCTTGATATCATTTGGTTCATCATGATCGCCCACATCATCATGAGCTGGCTGATCAACTTTCAGGTGTTGAACCTTCATCAACCCTTGGTCGCGCAAATCTGGTACGGACTTAATCGTTTGCTGGAGCCGATTTACGGTCGCATTCGTCAGTTTCTTCCCGACATGGGCGGGCTTGATCTTGCGCCGCTCGTGGCGTTTTTCATTCTGATTGCGCTGCAGACAATTCTTCGGAACAACGCTGGGTTCTTCTTCTAGGACTTGTTCCCAGATTCCGGCTGTGGGATGGTGCCCGAAACCATTCGCAGCCCCCAAGGGACTATGCAAAAAGAACAGGCGCTTCTCTCTTCCGTATTTGGCTTTGATGAATTTCGGCCAGGGCAATCCGAAATCGTAAACGCGGTTTCGGCGGGTAAAAATACGCTTGCCATTATGCCCACGGGTGGGGGTAAATCCCTTTGTTTTCAATTGCCTGCGCTTTCTCGGGATGGAGTGACAGTTGTCATTTCACCGCTAATTGCGTTGATGCGTGATCAGGTGCAAGCGTTGCGCGAACTGGGCGTTTCTGCCGGCGCGCTGACATCTGGCAACACCGAACAGGAAACCGCTGACGTCTTTGCTGCACTGGACGCGGGCACGCTCAAACTTTTGTATATGGCGCCCGAACGGCTTGGGGCGGGCGGAACGCTGAATATGTTGCGCCGGATCGGCGTGTCGATGATTGCCGTGGACGAAGCCCACTGTGTTTCGCAGTGGGGGCATGATTTCCGGCCCGACTACCTTCGGATTGGTGAATTACGCGATGCGCTCGGCGTTCAGCTCACTGCCTTTACGGCCACAGCGGACGAAGAGACGCGCGGCGAAATTATCAACCGGCTGTTCGGGGATTCCACCCCCGAGGTGTTCCTGCATGGTTTCGACCGCCCAAATATTCATCTTGCCTTTGATATCAAAGACAGCCCGCGTACCCAGATCATGAATTTTGCCGCTGCGCGCAAAGGCCAGTCTGGGATCGTATATTGCGCCAGTCGCGCCAAGACCGAAGGTTTGTCAAAGGCGCTCAACGATGCGGGGCACAGTGCGTGTTTTTACCACGGCGGCATGGACGCGCAGGATCGCCGCGACGTCGAGGCCCGCTTTCAGCGCGAGGACGGGTTGATCGTTGTGGCGACCGTCGCCTTTGGGATGGGCGTCGATAAGCCCGATATCCGTTGGGTCGCCCATGCCGATTTGCCCAAGTCCATCGAAGGATATTATCAGGAAATCGGGCGGGCAGGGCGCGATGGTGCACCTGCTGAAACGCTGACGTTGTTCGGACCAGAAGACATCCGCCTGCGTCGTACACAAATCGACGAAGGTCTTGCCCCAATGGAGCGTCGCGCCGCGGATCATGCGCGCCTGAATGCGCTTTTGGGGCTGTGCGAGGCATTGAAATGTCGGCGGACGACATTGCTGAACTATTTTGGCGAGACGTCTGAGCCATGCGGAAAGTGTGACCTTTGCGATAGTCCGCCGACGGTCGTTGACGGCACGGAATCGGTCCGCAAGGCATTGTCTGCGATCCTACGAACGGGCGAATATTTCGGCGCTGGGCATTTGATCGACATCCTTGTCGGCAACATGACGGATAAGGTGCGCGAACGGGGGCACGATGCGCTTCCGACGTTTGCTGTTGGGAAAAACCTGAATAAACGCCAATGGCAGGCCGTGTTTCGCCAAATGATGGGGCATGATTTGGTGCGCCCCGACCCCGAACGGCACGGGGCGCTTCGGATGACGGAACCAGCGCGCCCAATTCTGCGCGGAGAGGCAACGATTGAGCTTCGTCAGGACACCATTAATCGCGCAGCGGCCAAGCGTGGCCCCGCAGTTAAGGCGTTGGTTAGCGAAGAAAACATGCCGCTGATGTCTGCGCTCAAGGCCAAGCGCCGTGCGCTTTCCGAGGCAGCTGGCCTTCCGGCGTATATGATTTTTAATGACCGCACCTTGATCGAAATGACTGAAACCCGCCCCAAAAACCGCGACGAGATGGCGCGCGTCGGCGGGGTTGGCGCAAAGAAACTCGACAGTTATGGTGACGCATTCCTTGAGGTTATCAATGGGGCGGAGCCAATTGACGACCATCCCTCACGCAAAAAACTTGCGGGACGCGCCGCAGGTACTGTCTATGATCGCTTACTTGAAATTCAGGCGGATCTCACCCGCGGGCGCGAAGGGCTTGATAAACCCATGAGCTGTTCTGCGGGAACCCTTGCAAAGGTTGCATCACAACGCCCAACAAACATCGATGCGATGGCGCGCATTCTTGGCGACAAAAAAACAGAACGATTTGGGCAGGCCTTCCTCGAAGTGCTTTCTGCCCCAGAATAAAGGACTGACGATGCTAGCGGTGATTTCTCCTGCAAAGAAACTGGATATGGCCTTGGTCGCGGAGCGGGATATGACGAAGCCCGCGTTTTTGGATCAGGCACAAGAGCTTGTTGAAATTGCGCGCAACCTCGATGCGGCTGACCTACAGAAACTGATGGGCATAAGTGCAAAACTCGCGGAGTTGAATGTGACTCGGTTTGCGAATTATTCCGAAAACCCCGCGCCAGGTGCCATCAAGCAGGCCATGTATATGTTCGCCGGTGACACCTATACGGGGCTTGATGCCAAGACACTCGACGATGACACAGTGGAATATGCTCAGGGGCATCTTAGGATCTTGTCAGGGCTTTATGGGCTGTTGCGCCCACTGGATGGAATCCACCCGTATCGTCTTGAAATGGGGAGTAAACTGGCGTCGGAAAAAGGTAAGAATCTATATGAATTCTGGGGCGCATCCCTTTCAAATGCGCTGAATGTTTCTGCCGACGAGGCGGGAACCGACATGATTGTTAACTGCGCCTCAAACGAGTATTTTTCAGCGGTAGATCCAGATGCGTTGGCGCCACGCGTGATCACGCCCGTCTTTCATGAGCTGCGTGATGGGACCGCAAAGGTGATCAGTTTTCACGCCAAGAAAGCACGTGGTGCGCTGGCACGGTTTGTGATGGAGAACCGTGTGACGACAATCAAAGTTCTCAGAGAGTTTGAAGTTGGGGGCTATGCTGTTGATACCCGCCAATCGGCGGGTGACGTTATTGTATTCTCACGAGAATCTTAGGGCGATTCATCAGGGAAAGGTCGGCAGATATCTTGCGGGGTAAGTTCGCGAATTTTGTCGTGAATTGCAGCCTTACGCAGGGGTTTAGTCAAATAGTGATCCAAACCCGCCGCGAGGATGGCATCTTTGTCGCCCTCCATGGAGTGCGCCGTCAGCGCCACAATAGGGGTTCGATCACGTTCGGCTTCTGCTTCGAGAGCCCGGATTTGGCCCGTTGCCTCTTTTCCGTCCATGATTGGCATGGAAATATCCATGAACATCAAGTCGGGACTGATGTCTTGGAATGCTTGCACGGCCTCTTGTCCGTTGTTCACAATCGTGAGGTCGATGTCCAAGGTTTTAAGCATTTTGCGCAGGACGAGTTGATTGGTCTTATTGTCCTCAGCAGCGACAATGCGCAGTTTACGAAGGTCCTCTGGTGTGTCGTCAACGGGTTCTTCGACGGGAACAATCGGGGCAGGGAGTGGAGCATAATTCGCTAACACATGGTTTAGGTCACCTAGGGACAATGGGTGGGATATGCCGACCATGCTGGACCGATTGGATGTAATGATCTGGACAACATGGGCCTCCGAGAGACGGCCCTTGGGGGGCGCCATCTGGGAAGCGTCGCTCATAAAGGCAACTTCAAATTGATGCTCATCCGTAAGCTCATCCCACGTCTTGAGGAGGGTTGATTGGATGCCAAAGTGACCAAGGTAATTGGTGATAACTCTTGCGCTGATCTCATCAGGTTCAATGACGATGGCTTTAATATTGTACTGAGGGACTTCCTTTGGCGGGGTTGAGCCCGCAGAACGACGGTTTGGGAGCCGGAAGGTGAAGCAAGAGCCTTCGCCCACGACGGATTCAACGGAAATGGATCCTCCCATTTGCTCGATGAGTTTTTTAGTGATGGCAAGACCAAGGCCGGTCCCCTCGAACTGCCGATTTCGTTCGTCCTCCACC
Organism: uncultured Halocynthiibacter sp.; assembly: GCA_947503035.1. Classification (GTDB taxonomy): domain Bacteria; phylum Pseudomonadota; class Alphaproteobacteria; order Rhodobacterales; family Rhodobacteraceae; genus CANNCD01. The sequence continues at coordinate 38,388 of CANNCD010000002.1, read as the reverse complement.
TGATTAAATTCGCCAAAGATGTGTTTGCACATCGATTTTTCGATGCCGATCCCCGTGTCGGTGATATCAAACACCAACTCTTCGTCGACGGCCGTAGCGCTGACCATGACGTGGCCGCTTGGGCAGAATTTGATCGCGTTTCCGATGAGATTGGTAAGGATTTGGCGGAAACGTCCGCTGTCCCCATGGTATGTGCCCGGCAAATTGGGATCGATATAAAGATAGAATTTGAGAGATTTCTCAGTCGTGCTCGGCAAAAGTAGCGTTGAGATCTCTTGGATCGATCCCGCGATATCAAACGGGTCAGGGCGCAGGACCAGACGTTCGGCTTCGATCTTTGAGAAATCCAGCACGTCGTTGATGATGCTCAAAAGGGCGGTTGCCGAATTGTGGATCGTGTCACGGTAAAGCATCTGCTCGTCATTCAGGTCAGTGTCACCCAGCAGCTCGGCCATCCCGACCACGCCATTCATTGGGGTGCGCAGCTCATGCGTCATATTTGCAAGGAAGGCGGACTTGGCGCGGTTCGCGGACTCGGCCTTAAGGCGTTCGCGTTCGAGACGGGCCTCGTAGCGAATGGTGTCTGTAATATCCAGCGCCAGACAGACGGTGTCGCCCTCGCTTCCGCGCCGATCGATGGCCTTAATATACATGCCGTTCCATAATTTAACGACCATCGGTTCAAGTGCGTTTGATTGCCAACGATCCAACATGTCTTCGCGCCAATCTGCGGGTGCGCGCCCTTCGAGGTCGATGATTCCTTCGTCCGTCAAAAGCCGCAAAACATCTGGGTAAGAGATCCCCTCGCACATCTCTTCGAGACCATCAAAGGCGGCGATATAGGCGTTGTTGGCCAAAACAAGTTTGCTATTTTGGTCAAATACGGCAAAGCCATCCTCGACCGTTTGGATGGAATTCCACAAACGGCGTTCGGCGACCTGAACCTGGAATTCGGCAACGGCAAGGTTTTGTTTGACGCGGGTGTTCTCGCCCGCCAGCGCCTGCGCCTCGGAACGGACCTGTTGAACCTCGGCCTGCTTATCAACCAAATCATCCGAAAGCGCCCGCGCATGTGCACCCAGTTTTTTGTTGGCAGCAAACAATTCGGTCTGTTTTTGTTGCAATAGACGCTCGGCGGCGAGACGGGCACGGCGTTCCTGAGCCAGTTTTTTGACGATGTCCATAGTGCACCCTTGTCGCATGTGTTCGAGACATCATTGGCGCAACAAGGTGAAGACGAGTTTAATCAGAGGCAAAATTCTCAAAAAATCGCGATCATAAAGAGGCTTGCAACGGTCTTGACCGCCATGCGACGGTTGCGCATGGATATTTTTGACGAGTTCGCGCCCCTTAGCCCCGCCGAAGATCGGCTTCTTTCGCTGTGTGGCGCATCTGATCGCATCGCGTTTGATGAGGGTGAATTGCCCGCCGTCGAGTCCCCGACCAACACGGTTCGTGCGGGGCTGCTTCGGGCGCTGTTGCTGGGGCTGACGTCACATGCGGTTGACCCCAAGGGGCTTCGGATTCGGGGGGCGTGGGTTGCCGGCACGCTTGATCTTCAGGGGGCCGATTGCGGGTTGGATATTACCTTTTCCAACTGTCAGCTCAGTGGCGTAAACATGATCAATGCCCAGCTGCGCGGTCTTCATGTTAGCGGCTGCCACATGCGCACGATCACGGCGGACAACGCGCGGTTTTCGGGGTCGGTGTTTCTGCGCGACAAGAGTTATATCGCCGGCGAAATATCCCTGTCCGGTACCCGTATTTCAGGCGATCTTCAGATCTGTGAGGTCGAAATCGAGAGCCCTGCACAGGACGCGATTTTTGCTCCGTCGTTGCGCGTCGAGGGATCGGTGTTTTTGGGGAACTATCCGTACTCAGAAGGTGAGACCGCATTGGTCGCGAATGGGGCGATATTCCTGTCGTCGGCACGGGTGGACCATGATGTCTTTGCCACGCATCTTGCCATTGGTGCAAAGGACGCTGTGGGCAACAATACGTTCGACGACACAGAAGAACACGGAAGCGACATCGCGCTGTCTCTGGCGCGGGGGCGTGTTGGGGGGGTGCTCTATCTTGAGGACAACCAGATCACGCGCGGCATCGTCAATCTTGCTGGGGCTTATGCCGCCCGATTGAAGGACGAACCAGAGGGGCCCGGAGCAAGCTATCCTATTCGTCTGGATGGGTTCCGGTACGATGATTTTTCGCGCCATGCAGACATTAGCCTTGAGGCGCGCCTAAGTTGGCTTGAACGTCGTCCGGCCGGTATGGGGTTTGTGGCACAGCCGTATGAACAATTGGCGTCGGTGTTGGGCAATCTGGGGCATCGGCTTGATGCGCGGGCGACGTTGATGCGCAAAGAGGATCTCTTGCGCAAAGAAAACCGTCGTCTGATGAAGCTGCGGGGGCAGCATATTTTGCATCGGGTGAAATCGATAGCCGATCCCGTAATGCGGTTCTTGGTCGGCTATGGCTATCGGCCCGCACGTGCGGTTGGTCTTGCGGCGGTGTTGATTGTCGCGCTGGGCTGGTTCTTTCAACAGACATGGAATGCGGGTGATATGACGCCGAATTCCGCGCCTGTTTTGATCTCACAGCCATGGGTGCAGGCGACGATTGAACACGGCGATAATCCTGGTGCGTTCTGGTCCAGTGTCGGGGAGGCAGGGCAGGATTGGGAAACCTTCAACGCCTATGCCTATGCGGCGGATTTGGTGATTCCGATCATCAATCTGGGACAAGAGGGCGCATGGGCCCCGTCCACTTCGCGATCGGATTGGGGGCGCGCGGGGTGGTGGATCAGATGGTTCGCCAAGGTCATTGGCTGGATGGTGACCGCCCTTGGTGCGGCGGCGATCACCGGTGTTATTCGAAACGACTGATTACTTTTTCTTGTCGCGGACGTTCTTTTTATAGTCTTCCGGCACGGGAACCGACGTCGGCACAGGGGCGCGGTTGATCGGCTTGCGACCTGTGTCTGTCAGAACCTCACACACACCGTCTTCGAACACGGCGGCGGTGATCGGCGCGCCGTAACCCGCACCGGTGTCCAGATCAACGCGGTTGCCATAATGCGTCGCCTCAACCACGGCGGTGTGCCCGTGTACGATCAATGCGCCGTGGTCCGTGCCGTCATCCAAGAAGCCAGGGCGAATTTCCAAAAGGTCATCCATGGTCTGCTCGGCCAGCGGCACACCGGGGCGAATGCCCGCGTGCACAAACACCATGCCGTCACGCTCGATATACAGAGGTAGATCGCGGAAGAATTGAATGTGGTCGGCGGGCACCTTGGCGCGGGTCTCTTCCAAGATCGGACCAAGAGGTTCGCCATCAACGGCTGTTACACCATAGGACGCCAACGCAACGTTGCCACCAAGACGCGGGTTGAGCCACGTGAGTTCCGGCGGGATGTGTTTCGAATGAATGGTCTCGTGATCAAGGAAGTTCAACAGAAATAGATCGTGGTTCCCAAGGATCGCCTGCCACGGTTCGCCCGCTTTGATCCCGTCCATGATATATTGCACCACGCCCGAGCTATCGGGACCACGATCAAGGTAGTCGCCAAGGTGGATCACGGGGCTTTCGCTATCGCCGGTACGGGCGCGGTCCGCTGCGATCTGGGCGTGTGCGGCCTTGAGGCCTTCGAGTTGTCCGTGAATATCGCCGATGGCATAGGTGCGCATAAATTTTATCCTGTGTTGCTTGCCCTTTGATTACACCGCCTCTGTCACAGGGCAAGGGTGTGTTGGCGCTAACATACTAGATTGGTGCGAAATAGTTGCGCCCTGCCTAGGCGTCGCGCCATTCGCCGTTTTTGATGCCATCAATCGACCACGCCCCAACCGAATAGCGGATCAACCGAAGGGTCGGCGCATTGACGGCGGCAGTCATGCGGCGGACCTGACGGTTCTTGCCTTCTTTGATGGTGATCTCAAGCCAGCTGTCCGGCACGGTTTTGCGGAACCGCACGGGCGGGTCCCGTTGCCACAGGCCCTTGGGCTCGGCCATACGGCGCACCTTGGCGGGCTTGGTTTTACCGTCCTTTAACATGACGCCCTGTCGCAGCGCATCAAGGGCGGCGTCATCAGGTTCGCCTTCTACCTGCACCCAATATGTCTTGGGGAGTTTATGTTTGGGATCGGCGATTTGGCTCTGTAAACGTCCGTCATCGGTCAACACCAACAACCCTTCGCTGTCGCGATCCAAACGGCCCGCGGCGTAAACCTTGGGGACGTCGATGAATTCGGACAGGGTTTTGCGGGTGCTGCCCTCGGTGCCTTTGTCGGTGAATTGCGACAGGACATTAAAGGGTTTGTTGAACAGAATGGTGCGGGTCATGGGGTGTTTTTGCACGGGCGATGCCACGGGGCAATACGTAAAAAGCCCGCCGATTGTACGGCGGGCTTTCGTGTTTGACGTCCCTAACGGGTATGGCGGGTGGGCCTACGCCACGTCAAACGCAAGTGGTTTCACGGACTGGAACAGGCCAGTCGCGGTCAGTGCGTCAAGAGTTGCAGGTGCAACTGGACCATCAACATAAAGCAGCGCGATTGCGTCTTCGCCTTCGGCAGCACGGCCAAGGGTAAAGTTCGCGATGTTGACGTTGTTTTCGCCAAGAACGCCGCCAAGCGTACCAATGATGCCTGGAACGTCTTTGTTGGTGGTATAAAGCATGTTTTCACCGATCTCGGCGTCGATGTTGATGCCTTTGATCTGGATGAAACGTGGTTTGCCGTCTGAGAATACAGTACCAGCGATGGAACGCTCAAGCGTATCTGTCACGATGGTCAATTTGATGTAACCGTCGAACGCGCCAGATTTGTCCTGTGTGGTTTTCGCGATCTGCATGCCACGTTCCTTGGCGATCACAGGTGCGGACACCATGTTCACGTCAGGGTTGGACGCCTGCATGATGCCAGCGATAGCAGCACATTCAAGCGCAGCAAGGTTCATCTCGGCGGCGGTGCCGTCGAATGTGATGTTCACTGCTTTGATTGGCTCGTCTGTCAATTGACCGATGAACGCACCAAGGTGCTCGGACAGTTTGATCCATGGACCCATCACGGCCGCTTCTTCTGCGGTTACGGATGGCATGTTCAATGCGTTGGTCACAGCACCAGTCAGAAGGTAGTCGGACATTTGTTCCGCAACCTGAAGCGCCACGTTTTCTTGGGCTTCTGTCGTGGACGCGCCAAGGTGTGGCGTACACACAACGTTTGGAAGGCCGAACAATGGGCTGTCTGTCGCAGGCTCTACTTCGAACACGTCGAAACCAGCACCGGCAACTTTGCCAGACTTAAGCGCATCAGCCAAAGCCGCCTCGTCAACCAGACCACCACGGGCACAGTTGATGATGCGAACGCCGTCTTTCATCTTGGCGATGGAGTCAGCGTTGATGATCTTGCGTGTCGCGTCGATCAATGGAACGTGCATTGTGATGAAATCGGAACGTTCAAGCAGTTCGTCAAGCTCAACCTTGGTCACGCCAAGTTTCGCGGCGCGTTCGTCGGACAAGAAGGGATCATACGCGATAACGCGCATTTTAAGACCAACAGCACGTTCGCAAACGATACCACCGATGTTACCCGCACCAATAACGCCAAGCGTTTTGTTGGTAAGCTCAACACCCATGAATTTGGACTTTTCCCATTTACCAGCGTGGGTAGATGCGGATGCCTCGGGCAATTGACGGGCAACGGCGAACATCATCGCAATCGCGTGTTCGGCGGTTGTCACCATGTTGCCGAATGGTGTGTTCATGACGATCACACCTTTTTGGGACGCGGCAGGAATATCAACGTTGTCCACACCGATACCGGCGCGCGCAACAACCTTAAGGTTGTCTGCTTCTGCCAAGATTTTCTCGGTTACTTTGGTCGCGGAGCGAATGGCAAGACCGTCATAGTCTTTGATTTTCGCAAGAAGCGCGTCTTTGTCTTTGCCGAGGTTTGGTTCGAAATCTACGTCGATGCCGCGGTCACGGAAAATCTGAACAGCGGTTTCAGACAGTTTATCGGATACAAGTACTTTGGGTGCCATTGGTTTGGGCTCCATTCAAAGGGTTATAATGGGGTGTGGGGTGGCGGCCCCGAAGGGCCAGCCGGAATTATTGCGCTTCGATCTCGGCGTTAAACGCCCAGTCGATCCATGGCATAAGAGCCGCAACATCGGATGCTTCTACGGTGCCACCGCACCAGATACGAAGACCGGCAGGCGCGTCGCGATATGCGCCCATGTCGAGGGCAACGCCTTCGTTTTCAAGACGCTTTGCAACGGCTTTGGCAAAGGCTGCGCCGTCTTTGATGCGCTCGTCTGTGAACTTTACACATACGGATGTGTTGGAACGTTCTTCTGGTTTGTCAGACAGGAACGCGATCCAGTCGTGTGCCTCGACGAATTTCTCGACCTCTGCGGTGTTTGCATCGGCACGTGCGATCAAACCCTTAAGGCCGCCTTGGGATTTCGCCCAATCAAGCGCCACAAGGTAATCTTCAACAGCCAACATAGAAGGCGTGTTGATTGTCGCGCCTTTAAAGATACCGTCGATCAATTTGCCGCCTTTGGTCATGCGGAAGATCTTCGGCAATGGCCACGCAGGTGTGTATGTTTCAAGACGCTCAACCGCCACTGGGGACAGGATGATCATGCCGTGAGCCGCTTCGCCGCCCAGAACCTTCTGCCATGAGAAGGTGGTCACGTCCAATTTGTCCCATGGAAGATCCATGGCAAACGCAGCAGATGTCGCGTCACAGATGGTCAGGCCGTCGCGGCCCGCTGGGATTTTGTCGCCGTTTGGAACGCGCGAACCGGATGTCGTACCGTTCCATGTGAACACAACGTCGTTGTCAAAGTTCACAGTGTCGAAATCAACGATCTGGCCATAGTCCGCAATCTTGGTAACCGCGTCGATCTTAAGCTGTTTCACAACATCGGTGACCCAGCCTGCGCCGAATGATTCCCAAGCGAGCATCTCAACGGGGCGTTGGCCCAGCATGCTCCACATGGCCATTTCAACGGCGCCAGTGTCAGAACCAGGTACGATGCCGATTTTATAATCTGCGGGGATGCCTAGAACGTCGCGTGTGGTTTCAATTGCCTCAAGCAATTTGGATTTACCAACAGCTGCGCGGTGCGAGCGGCCCAAAGGCGCATCAGCAAGTTTGTCTAGGGTGTAACCGAGGGGTTTTGTGCATGGGCCGGAAGAAAAACGTGGGTTTTCTGGCCGCGTTGCGGGTTGTGTCGTCGTCATAACTGGTATCCTCACAGATATAATGCCCTTCGTTGGGGAAGGGTGTCCCGCCGCAACACATAGGGGGCAAAGTCGGCTGGCGCAAGACGCAAAATTGAGATAATTGGTCGCATAACGCACATGGCCCATGGCCCACACCGCATAGGAATTTACGCATTATGTATATCGCTGTTCTTTTGACTGATCCGAAAAAACCATGCCTTGACCGTGACTTGGTCGAAAACCTGCGCAATGCGTGGGGAGGCGGTGAGGCACAGTGGCTGGCCACCGGCGAAGCGGCCGAGATCGCATTGGCCGCGATCCCCGACAATCAGTGGGAGGTTTGGGCGTCGCTTCAGGAACAGGGTGTCGACCTTGTGATTCTGCCACGAGATGGTCGCAAAAAGAAAATGGTTCTGGCCGATATGGACAGCACGATGATCCAACAAGAATGCATCGATGAGCTGGCCGATGAGGCCGGTGTTGGCGAGCGCGTCAAAGACATCACCGCACGCGCCATGAACGGTGAGCTGGATTTCAACGGCGCGCTGATTGAACGGGTTGGTTTGTTGAAAGGGCTGCCCGAAACGGTGATCGGTGAGGTTCTTGAGAAACGGATCACATTGATGCCCGGTGGCGCCGCGTTGCTTGCTACGATGAAGGCGAATGGTGCGTACGCGGCGCTTGTCTCAGGTGGGTTCACTGCGTTTACCGCCAGAGTCGCCGAGCTTTTGGGTTTTGACGAAAATCGGGCGAATGCGCTTCATGTTGAGGACGGCAAGCTGACCGGCACCGTCGGCATGCCGATTTTGGGTCGCGAGGCCAAGGTTACAGCGCTTGAGGAAATCACCGCACGTCTTGGGATTACCGAGGACGACGTAGTTGCGGTTGGCGATGGTGCCAACGATCTGGGGATGCTTGGCCGCGCTGGTTTTGGCGTAGCACTTCATGCGAAACCAAGCGTTGCGGCGGAATGCGACATCCGGATCAACCACGGTGACCTAACGGCTCTTCTCTATGTCCAAGGCTACTCCAAATCGGAATTCGTTGGTGTTTGAGGTCGGATTTGACCTTCTTCTGATACTTATCCTGACGGGCTTTATCGCGGGCTTTGTCGACGCAATCGCAGGCGGCGGTGGTTTGATCACCCTGCCGGTTTTGTTACTGGCCGGAAGCGCACCAGTCGAAGCGTTGGCCACCAACAAGGTCCAAGGCATTTTCGGATCGGGCACCGCCACATATACCTATGCCAAAAAAGGGCTGGTGGATTTGCGTACCCAATGGAAGCCCGCGCTGTTGTCCTTTGGAGCGTCGTTCGTTGGCGCGATATTGATCACCGTTCTACCGGTTGGCTGGATCCGATTGGTTCTGCCGTTTCTGTTGATCGCAGTGGCGTTGTTTTTTGCGTTCAAACCGGGCCTTGATGATGTTGATCGCGTTGCGCGCATGGGGCCAGTGGCGTTTATGTTCATCGTGGTGCCGTTGATCGGCGGCTATGATGGGTTGCTTGGGCCTGGGACGGGATCATTCTTTATGATCGCTTTTGTCATGCTCGCCGGATACGGGGTGCTGCGCGCGACGGCCTATACCAAGCTACTCAATTTCGCTTCTAACGTCGGTGGGTTGGTCGCGTTTTCTTTGGTGGCAACACCGTGGTGGTTTACGGGGCTGGCCATGGGCGCGGCACAAATGGCGGGTGCGATGTGTGGCGCACGCGTGGCAATGCGCGGCGGGGCAAAGGTGATCAAACCATTGCTGGTTATCACCTCGACCGCCTTGGCGATAAAGCTATTGCTGGATTGGTTTTAACAAAAACCAGCCGCAGGGCGGATGATTCCCGTTTCGATCTTGTTGGAATTGTACTGCGGCGCGTTCATCCGTTTGAGGGTCGCGGGATGGTTGGCGTCCAGCACACCAAGATGCACCAACAGCGCCGCAATCGCGCATTCTGACCCACGGGTTCCGCCGTCGGTCACCTTAAGCGCGACGCCGATTTTCATCGCTGGGATGATCGCCGTGTAAACACCATCGGCACCGGTTTTGATCGCGACTTGGCCGTTCATGGCCTCCATCAATTCGGTACAGGCGCGCCCTTCGCCCGCCACCAAATCCGGATAGGCCCGCATCGCATCGCGCAGACGGGCCGCCGCACGAACACGCATGGACCCAGAATCAACATCCGCCGCGGCAAAGAACGCCATCGCGCGGGCAAGCCCGTGAACGGTGGTCGCAAAGTTCGGCGCAGAACAGCCATCGATGCCATAGCCGAGGCTTTCTAGATTGGTGACGTCTTCCACCGCCGCCTTAATCGCAACCTGTAGCGGGTGGTCGATTTCGTGATACTCCGACCCCAGCCCAAGATGCGTGTTGAAGGTCAGGAAGCCCGCGTGTTTGCCGGAACAGTTGTTGTGGAACTGACAGGGGGAATCGTCGGTCTTGATCAGGTCGGCACGGGTGGATTTATCCCACGGTGCGTGCACGCCACAGCGCATATCTTGTTCGCGAAGGCCAATGTCACTGAGCCACGCCTCTACGCTCGAGGTATGAATGCCAGCGCCCTGATGCGACGCACAGGCCAGCGCCAAATGAGGGTCTGCCAGATGAAACGCATCCGCCGCGCCGCTTTCCACCAGCGGCAGGGCTTGGATCATCTTACAGGACGAACGGGGCAGGATCACTTGGTCCGGATCGCCCCATGCCTCCATGATTTGACCGGCCGAGTCACAAATTACCGCATGCCCGTAGTGGACACATTCCAGAATGCCGCCACGCCAAACTTCGGCCAAGGGGACAGGTGCGCCGTGTGATTCTGCCATTCTGGAATACCTTTTCGTCTGTAATAGCGAATTTCCGCCAAGCAGGGGATTAACCGCCGCCAACAATTAGTCTATTGTTTCCTTATCGAGTAGAAAAAGAGGCCGCCAGAGAAAACTGGCATGGCGTTCCGTCAAAAAGACAGCTGGAGGCTGCGAATGATGAATACATTAGTTACGCGTACCATTGGGGCAATGGCATTTGCGTTTGCGGCGACGGGCGTTGTCGCGCAAGAAACAGAAAACCGAGTGGCTGCAAACACCGATTGGAGCGTTTTCGTTGAAAGCAACCCGACACAGTGTTTCGCCGTATCTTCGCCCAAAGAAACCGAGAACAAAAAGAACGGCCGTCTCGCGTCTGTGAATCGCAGTCAGATCGCGATGTTCGTGTCCTATACGCCAAGCATCGGTGAAAAAGGTGTCGTGTCCTTTATGGGCGGGTACCCCTTTGCAACAGATTCTTTTGTGAATGTTACCATCGGTAGCGAGTCCTTTGATTTCGTTCCCGAGGGTGAACGCGCTTGGTCGTCTTCGGCTGCGGATGATGCGAAAATTGTCGCCGCGATGAAACGCGGCAGCCGCGCAGTTGTTAAGGCGCGTTCGACGCGTGGCACTGACACAACCGACACCTTTAGCCTTTTGGGCTTTACGGCATCTGTGGCCGAGGCCGAGAAACGCTGCGCGCAATAAGCGTCACGAAATCTATGAAGAAAAGGCGCGCCTCGGCGGGCCTTTTTGCGTTTTGGTGCCGCGAAATGGCGGCTATCACCGTAAAATCCGCGCAAACGCCTTATTTTCAAATTCATTCGACTCGTGTATGACGCGATCTACCCATCACCGGAGAGCCACACCATGTCAGCCAACGCGCCGATCACACCACATCTTTTGACCGTCCCCCGCAAGGATGACGAGGTCGCCAAGACGAACCTTGTTGGTTTGATGCGTCCTGCGCTGCGCGATGTGTTGATCGAAGCCGGCGCGCCAGAAAAGCAAGCCAAGATGCGCGCGAGCCAAATCTGGCAGTGGATCTATGCCAAGGGTGTGCGCAATTTTGACGATATGACCAACCTCGCGAAACCGTTCCGCGAGCTGTTGAAAGAACACTTTGAAATTCGCGTTCCAGAGGTGGTGACAAAACAGGTTTCCGAAGATGGCACGCGTAAATATCTGGTGCGGATCGCTGGCGGTCACGAGGTCGAGATCGTTTACATTCCCGAAACCGACCGTGGGACATTGTGTGTGTCGTCGCAGGTTGGTTGTACCCTGACCTGTACTTTCTGTCACACGGGCACCCAGAAATTGGTGCGCAACCTGACCGCCGCCGAGATCATCGGTCAGGTGATGGTGGCGCGCGATGATTTGGGCGAATGGCCGGTGTTGGGTCAATCCAACCCACCAACCACACGTCTGTTGTCCAACATCGTTTTGATGGGCATGGGCGAGCCGCTTTATAACTTTGACAATGTGCGTGACGCGATGAAGATCGCCATGGACCCCGAGGGGATTTCCCTGTCGCGTCGTCGGATCACCCTGTCGACGTCCGGTGTTGTGCCCGCGATTTGGCGCACCGCCGAGGAAATCGGGTGTCAGTTGGCCGTGTCGTTCCACGCGACGACGGACGAGGTGCGCGATGTGCTTGTGCCGATCAACAAACGCTGGAACATCGAGGCGCTTCTCGAAGCCCTTCGTGAATACCCCAAGGTATCGAATTCCGAGCGGATTACGTTCGAATATGTGATGCTCAAGGGCGTTAATGACACCGACGAAGACGCGCATCGTTTGGTGAGTCTGATCAAGGGTATCCCAGCCAAGATTAACCTGATCCCGTTTAACCCTTGGCCCGGTTCCGATTACGAACGGTCGTCGAATAACCGCATTCGTGCCTTTGCGGATATCGTACATAACGCGGGCTATTCATCGCCAGTGCGTCGCCCCCGTGGCGAGGACATCATGGCCGCCTGCGGACAGCTCAAATCCGAGACAGAACGCGCAAGAAAAAGCCGAAAGCAAATCGAACAAGAGGCTGGACTTAAATAGTTTTCCTGAGGTTGTCAGAGTTAATTCTCTATTAACATTTTGGCGCGAAACATCGGGTATGACCTATGTTTCTGTATCCGTAAAATTACCCGAAGAGGCGCTTGAGGCGATTGAACAAATCGCACGAGCCGAAGACATTACCGTTGGCCAGTTTTTGCGGTTGGCCATGAACAATGAATTGAAAAAACGCCATGGGGTGGTCGATGATATTAACGCCGATCCCGAATTCCTAGAGCCGCTCATTGAACTTCTTGGCCCTGTGTTTGAGGGGGCATCGGGCTGGCACGGACTGCAATCACAGCTTCGACCCTATGGGTATGAGGTCGCCGAACGCGGCGGCGAACTCGTTTTGCTTGTGTCCGACAAGGGAAATGTAAAGTGCACGCTGGCAGAGCTTGGCTATCCCTATCGCCTGCTGTTGCAGACATTCAGGGCCCCGTTCCCAGGGCATAGCCATGCGTGGTTGGCCCGCCATTCATTTGACGAGCCAGCATTGCCGCAGATGGCCTAGCCTTCCCAGTTTTCGATGATCTCGATGGCCTCGGCCGCGGTGTCAACGAAATGCATCAGATCAAGATCCTCGGCCGAGATCGTGCCCGCATCAGACAGGGCATCCCAGTTGATGATCTTGTTCCAGAAGTCTTTGCCAAACAGAATGAACGGAACCTTTTCCATCCGTTTTGTTTGAATAAGGGTAAGCGCCTCGAACATCTCATCAAGCGTGCCGAACCCACCGGGGAACACAGTGATCGCCTTGGCACGCATCAGGAAATGCACCTTACGGATCGCGAAATAGTGGAAGTTGAAACACAGTTCTGGCGTCACATATTCGTTCGGGGCCTGTTCGAACGGTAGAACAATGTTCAAACCAATCGACGCGCCACCTGCGTCCATAGCGCCGCGGTTGCCGGCCTCCATCACACCTGGGCCACCACCGGTCACGATGACGTCTTCCTTGCCATAGCTCTGCATGGATTTCATCGTCATCAGACGGGCAAATTCGCGGGCTTCGTCATAGAAAGACGACAGGTCGGCCAATGTCTTGGTCCGCGCGGTGTCTTTTTTCGACGGCTCGGGGATGCGTGCGCCGCCGAACATCACGATGGTCGATTCGATCCCGCGTTCGTCCATGATGATTTCCGGCTTAAGCAATTCCAACTGCATCCGCACCGGACGAAGCTCATCGCTACACATGAAGTCAGAATCATTGAACGCCAAGCGATAGGCCGGCGCCCGCGTTTGGGGGGTGTCTGGGGTCTTGCTTGCGCTCTCCACGTCTTGTTGGCTGTCGCGGAATTTATGTTTGCGGCTTTTATCGCTCATTAACTTGGTCCTTCGTTCATTGCGCCGTTTCTCTCAAAGGTCTATACGCTGTACCCAACTGACGCCATACACGTTTATGAGGGCACTTATGTCTAACGCACAACTTGAAACCGCAATCGAAGCCGCGTGGGATGCACGCGACACCATCACACCGGACACAACCGGCGAAGCACGCGAAGCCATCGAAGATACGCTGAATGCCCTTGATAGCGGCACATTGCGTGTTGCAGAGCGTCGTGAAAACGGCGACTGGCACGTAAACCAGTGGGCCAAAAAGGCCGTTCTTCTGGGCTTCCGCATCCAAGATATGGAAGAGCAAATGGGCGGCCCGCAGGGCACCACATGGTGGGACAAGGTCGATAGCAAGTTCAAAGGCTGGGGCGACAACCAGTGGAAAGCTGCGGGTTTCCGTGCCGTTCCGGGTGCCATCGTTCGTAAGTCTGCTTTCATCGCACCTGGTGCGGTTTTGATGCCATCATTCGTTAACCTTGGTGCCAACGTTGGCGAAGGCACAATGGTTGATACATGGGCGGCTGTTGGCTCCTGTGCGCAAATCGGTAAAAACGTTCACCTGTCTGGTGGTGTCGGCATCGGCGGCGTTCTTGAGCCAATGCAAGCGGGTCCAACCATCATTGAGGACAACTGTTTCATCGGTGCGCGCTCCGAAGTTGTCGAAGGTTGTATCGTTCGCGAAGGGTCTGTTTTGGGCATGGGTGTTTACCTAGGTCAGTCCACCAAGATCGTTGATCGCGAAACGGGCAACGTGTCCTACGGCGAAATCCCACCGTATTCTGTTGTTGTTGCCGGCTCTATGCCAAGCAAAAACAACGTGTCTTTGTACTGTGCGGTGATCGTGAAACGCGTTGACGAAAAGACCCGTTCCAAAACCGGCATCAATGAGCTTCTTCGTGACTGATAAGCCGAAAAAGAAAAAATCCCGCCAGCAGGTTTATACCCTGCTGGTTGAGGTGGGCCGCGCGGAAAACGATGGCCTGCCCAAGGGGGCGACCGGCGGTGCGCTTATGATCTATGCCAGTGGCGTGGATGAGGCCGAAGCCGTGCGCGAAACCGTCAAGATCCTTAAGCAGGCCGATTTGGCACCGCTTGATGTGTCTGGGTACGGCACCCTTGCCGAACGCGAGGCCGAGGGCCACGATATCGGCGACGAGGATCGCGCTTTGATGCAGCGCGCCCTTGATGAAAACAGTGTTGTCGTGGCGCAGATGACGCCCTTTTACGACGACCCAGAGCAGCGCGTTCACTAGAACCCGCTGTTCATCCCAAACCACTTCTGAATAAGCTCGTCATAGGTGCCATTTTCGCGCAGATTCAGCAGCGACAGGTTCAGGTCCTCTGCGAAGGGGCTATTGGTTGGGAGTGCAATCCCATAGTTATCACGGCTAAACACGGGCCCAATTAATCTGGGTTCGCGCGCGGGATGGCTTGTCACATAGTGGGCCAAAACTGGGGCATCAAACACGATTGCCTCAATCTCGCTGGCCTCAAAGGCTGCGAACATCGTCTCGAGATCGTCAAACGTGTGATGGTCGATATCACGTCGTTCAAGAGCAGCCGAAGACGTTGAGTTCGCAGTCGTGCCAACCACATGACCATGAAGATCGTTGATCGATGATACGTTGGTTTGGATGGCGCTTACGGTCATCGACGCGGTGATCTGCGCCACGAAAACCGACACGATGAACAACGAGCTTAGGACAAGCGTAACCCCGAACACGCGCCCAAGCCGAGAACGCGGAACACGTTCTTCAAAGCCGCCGTTTACGACAAGGTTAAGCGCCCACCAAAACGCGGGGAACAGTGCCTCGCGGGCGGGGATGTCAAAGTAGGGCTGTTTGTTGCGTTCCACGAACCACATGAGCATACCAACCGCCAAAAGCGCAGCAAAGGCCGCGATGATCGCCAAAAGCAGTTCAACCGACAGGATCGCCTGCCAGATCGATTGCGTCTCAAGCGCATCCGCCGGCATCATGATTTGGAGGCCAGATTCAAAAATCGGTTGAGTGAAATCCATTTGCATTTCACGTTGCGCGGTAATGGAAATATTCGCGGTGGCGGCATCGACCTCGCCGGTTTTCACAAGATCCAGCATCTCAGAGAACCGTTCAACGCGCACGATCTCAATCGATTTTCCAAGGTCCTCGGAAAGGGCATTCATCAGATCCAGGCTGAACCCTGTTTCTTCGCCGTTTTGTTCCATGGAAAATGGTGGTCGTGTGACGGTCGCAACGCGCAGATCCTGTGCAGCGAGTTGCGAACACATTAGCCCCAGAAAGCCTAAGGCAATTACTATTAATTTCATGACTCGTCCCCTAAGTCGCGTTGCCACAGTATGGCATAGCAATGCGGGACGCTGCAATCGGTTGATTTCTATATATTCATAGAGCGCAACGTCACCGCAGCGGACCGATCCATAAGAGGACGCACAACGTGGTGGTGCTCAGGTACCGCAGTCGCATCCATGTCGCGCAAGATGGTGGTTTGCAACATCTCTGGGTCGGCGCCGATATCTGCGGCAAAGAGGCTTTCCATCAAACAACCACCGACGTTTATCAGCCCATGAGAGTCGAGTAGAATTTGATAATAGGAGATGCTCGTGCGGCTCGCGTCATATGTCGCGCGGCGCCCATCGACCAGATGGCGGGCCTCGACCAGAAACTCGTCTTCGCCCAGCATATATTCAACGGCGTCGCCATCAAACAAAATGCGTTGTTCTGGCGCGACAAAGACATCATGCATCAGACCGAAAAACGGTGCAGAAAGCCGAATTGGGGTAAAGCCGCCTTGGGTCGGAACAAGCCGCGATCCGATCCAGCGAATGGGAGACGGCCCCATATCGCGGGTCATAACATAGTCCCCAACGCGCAGTTTTTCGATGGGTTGGAAGCCATGTGGTGTGGATATGGGCGACCCTTCGGCAATGGTCGTTTGAAGGCCGACTGGCTCGATCTGGTCGCTAAAGCCAAAGAAACGGACCTGTCGTGCACAGTTTGTCCGAAGGTTCTGTGCCATAAGACGGTCAACGATATGGGCGGGCATCGGAAGCGGAGCGCGGAACTGGCTTTGGGACACGGCGCCATCCTCCAATGTTTCCAGAGTCAGCAGACCCTGATCGCCTTCGTAATCCCAAGAATATGTAAGGCGCGCGGTCCGCGTAAAATCATAGGGCTCGACCTCGGTCATCACGGTAAACGTCGCGTTCCCATAGGCGAGATAAAGCGTGATCCCTTGGCCCGGCACAAACCGAAGCCCGAATTTCATGTTCCAATCCGTGACGGCATTATAGTCGATCAACATCAACGGATGCGAAATATCCGCAGCCAATTCAAATTCAAGCACAAAGCTCCCGCGGTTTAGGTTGGTCACGGAGGTGTTCCCTTTGGCACGCCGTAGACGTGGCGCAATAAAGGGGTCGTTGCCAAATTCACATACGGCAATCCACGTCATGGGCGGCGTCCATTTTTTGCGTAAATTCGGATCACCTAGGCGGCCTTTGCGATTGACAGGATACGCGCTTCGTATCCTTTCAGAATACGGCGTGCGGCGGGGCTATAGCCTTCGCCGGTTGTGGCGTCGATTTCGGGGAAAATCGCAGAGATCTCATCGATAATGGCGCGATCGAAACTGAGGGCTGTTTGCGGGCCAGGAAGGAAGCTCTCGGTGGCGAGACCAGCCGAGTAGACGACCTCGTGACGGTCAAACAACAGGTGAACATATTCAACGTCACCACCTTCTTGAATGGTCACATCGCGACCATTGACCAGATCCTTGGCCGCGACCAACACTTCTGGCTCACCGAACCACAGTTCGGCAAAGCTTGCGGTCACAAGAATGCGGTGTTGCGGCGAAACAGAGAGGGCGTCGTGGTTGCCAAAGGTCCCCTTTTTGATGTGCACCGGCGCCATATTATCGACGGCTTCGACGGTGCGGCGGCCAATCCAACGAAGCGGCTGAACGCCGTTGTCGTGGGTCAGGATCAGATCGCCTTCGGAGAGGGTTTCAACGGGGCGCTCACCATCGACCGTTGCAATCATTGTGCCAGCTACAAAGCATGGGATGGTATCAACGGTGACATAACCGGTGTCGGTGACGCCTGTGGTCGTGTCCTGAATCGTATAGGAGAACGTGACGTCTTCTTCTGAGCTTCCGGCGTGATACGTGAACGTCCCGTCGGCGTTCAAGGTCACTTGCTGCCCCGATGGAAGAGTGATGGTCTGATTTGCGACGACGTTCATCCCGTTGATCTGCGTCACAGTAAGCGTGGGGCCGTTCAGGTTGATATCGTTTGACAGAACATCAAGGGTCGTTGTTCCGTCGACATAGGCTGTGCCTGCGTCATCCATTGCGACCACGACACTTTGACCGGACTCGGCCGCGATCAACACGTTGGTGTCATAGCTCGAGTCCGTGGCATCCGCGACGCCGAACCGGATCGAGTTCACCTCGCCTGCCTCCACTTGCACCGTAAGGGACAACGTAACGGTAAAGCCGTCCATCTCGGTGTTATACGTATCGTTGGTGTTGTCGATGAACAGGTTTTCCGCAGTTTCCGAGTTCACCGTGTTGATCGATGCGTTGCCGCTTCCGACGCTGATATCGGCGACCTCACCGTTGACCCAAACCGCAAAGGTGTCGTTGAAGGTCGAGTTGATATATTCGGGGTATTCTTCGGACGACAGGACAAATTGGAGCGTCAACACGTTGCCCGTCGGAATGATGTCCACGTCCAAAAACGCCGCGTCATAGGTATTGGTTCCGACAAGAGCGTTGAAGGCGGCATCATTGTCCACGGCTTGGTCGCTGTTACCCTGTGCCGAATTGGTGGTTTGACTGTTGCTTTGGTTATAGTCGCCGTTGCGTTGTGACACGCGATCTGCGCGGCCCGTCGAAAGGATCACGCCGGAATCGCTTGGGACAAAGCCCGGGGCATCGTCTTCGCCATCGGAAAACGTGCCCGACGCGCGTGCGTTCCCAGTATAGGACGCACCCACAACTTGGATATCGTCGCCAAAAATCGTTTCCGCCATGGTGATGGCGTCCGCGTTCGTGTTCACATCAATACGTGGCATGTGCCTGTCCTCGCCCTTGCGAGACAACGAAACACAATGATTGACGGATACGTATCCTGTCAATTCGGGATCAAATCCATCTCATCGACCCTTTTGGGTTCATATGATTTGGGACTGCTCTGATCTGGCCTTTGTGGCCTTGTGCGACTCTGCCTCGGGTCATTTTGTATACTCACGATGGCAAATATACGTGCACTTGTTAAGAGGTTAATTTTTTGTAAATCGCCTTGCGCGTTGTTTTTGCCGCAGTATTCGCGCCCTGAACCTTGTGAGACAGGGCATCCGCGTCTACATCTTGGGCATAAGGAGAATAAAATGACCACTTTCGTCGACCCCATCGCGCTGACTGCGGACCTGATCCGCTGTCCTTCTGTGACACCAACCGAAGGTGGGGCGCTGATTCTGTTGGAGCAGCTTCTGAGCGATGCGGGATTCGAATGTACCCGCGTTGATCGCGGCGATACGCCGAATCTCTATGCACGTTGGGGGACCAAGGGCGCGAACAAGAGTTTCGGCTTTAATGGTCACACCGACGTCGTGCCGATTGGCGATTTGGATGCGTGGTCCGTCGATCCGTTTGGGGCCGAGATCAAGGACGGGTTCATGTGGGGGCGCGGTGCGACGGATATGAAATCCGGCGTTGCGGCCTTTGTTGCGGCGGCGATTGATTTTGTGACGCATACCCCGCCCGATGGCGCCGTTGTGATTGCGATCACCGGCGACGAAGAAGGCCCCGCCAAGGATGGTACCGTCGCCCTTTTGGATTGGATGGCCGAGAACGGCGAAGCGATGACCCATTGTTTGGTCGGCGAACCCACCTGTCCTGCAAATATGGGTGAGATGATGAAAATCGGCCGTCGTGGGTCGATGAATATCCGGTTCCGCGTGGTGGGCGTGCAGGGGCACGTGGCCTATCCGCATCGGGTGAACAATCCGGTGCCGGTGATGGCGCGCCTGATGGATCGTCTGTCGACGCATGTTTTGGACACGGGCACCGATCATTTTGATCCGTCGAATTTTGCGGTCACGTCTATTGATACCGGCAATACTGCGACGAATGTCATCCCCGCCGATTGCACCGCGATGGCGAATATCCGGTTCAACGACGCCCATAACGCCGATGATCTGACCGCGTGGATGCGCGGCGAATGCGATAAGATCGAAGCCGAAACCGGTGTGACCGTCGAGATGTCCGTATCGGTCTCTGGCGATTCCTTTGTGACGCCTCCCGGTTTGCTGTCTGATATCATCGGTGCGGCGGTCGTTGCCGAAACTGGGGTCACGCCAGAACTCTCTACATCTGGCGGCACGTCTGATGCGCGGTTCGTGAAAAACCACTGTCCGGTGGTGGAATTCGGCCTTGTTGGCAAAACCATGCACGAGGTCGACGAACGGGTCGAGGTCGCACAAATACCCGTGTTGAAATCCATCTATGGGCGCATTCTTAAGGACTATTTCGCATGAGCTATGAGATCAAGGTAACCGACGACCGCGAGGCCTGCTTTGCCCTTCGGATTGAGGTCTTTGTTGATGAACAGGGCGTCGACAAGGACATCGAACTGGATGAGTACGACGATGAGGCCGTCCACATTCTGGCCACGTATAACGGCGAGCCGGTCGGCACATCCCGCCTGTTGTTCAGTGGTGAAACCGGCAAGATCGGGCGGTTTTGTGTCGTGAAATCGCATCGGGGCACGGGGCTTGGGCGTCTTTTACTCGATGCTTCGATCAAGGAACTCCAGACCTATGATCACCTGACCCGCGGCTATCTCTCGGCCCAGACCTATGCCGTGCCGTTCTATGCCAAGGCAGGGTTCAAGGCCTATGGCGACGAATACATGGAGGCGGGCATTCCCCATATGGATATGGAGCGCGACCTGTGACCAAACACCTTGTCGTCATGTTGAAGGAACCCCGCGCTGGGCGTGTGAAAACCCGCCTTGGACGCGACATCGGGATGACGACGGCGGCGTGGTGGTTCCGTCATCAAACCGCGCGATTGCTGCGCGAACTGGATGATCCTCGCTGGACCGTGACCCTTGCGGTGGCGCCGGATCGAGAAGGTCTGGCCAGCCGTGTGTGGCCCCGTCATTTCGCCCGCATTCCACAGGGGCACGGGAGTTTGGGCGACCGTATGGGGCGGTTTATGCAGGGCATGCCCAACGGCCCCGTTTGCATCATTGGCGGTGATATCCCCGGTATTCGCAAACATCACATCGATCACGCGTTCCGCACGCTGGGCAATCATGACGCGGTGTTTGGCCACGCGCCGGACGGTGGCTATTGGTTGGTTGGCCTGAAACGCATGGCGCGTCCGCCGATCACCCTGTTCAATGATGTGCGCTGGTCCACCGAACATGCGCTGGCCGATACGATCGCGAGTCTTGGGGATATGCGCGTCGGGAAAATCGAAACGTTGCAAGATGTCGACACCATCGCCGACCTCGCGAAGATCGCGTGACGTCGCCGTTTTGCCGTGCTAGGGCAGGGCATGGCACGTATTCCGACAAAAGAAGACATCCTTCAGTGGATCTCAGATAACCCGACCCTCACCAGCAAACGCGACATCGCCAAGGCGTTCGGGATCAAAGGTGCTGCGCGCATCGATCTCAAACGTATCTTGCGCGAGCTTGAGGCCGAGGGGAATCTGCAAAAGCGCAAGAAGTCCTATAACGACCCTGATAAATTGCCGCCCGTTTCGGTGCTTGAGGTTCTCGCGCCCGATGATGACGGAGATATTTTCGCGCATCCGCTTGAATGGCATGGCGAAGGTGCTGCGCCGCGGATCCTGCTGAACCTGTCCTCGTCTGATCCTGCCGTTGGCAAGGGCAGCCGCATCTTGGCCCGCCTGACCGAGGTCAACAACAACGATCACATGTACCAAGGTCGCATCATTCGCGTGCTGGGTGCGACGCCGATTTCGGTGATGGGCATCTATCGCAAAATGGCCGAGGGTGGCCGCATCACCCCGATTGCCAAGGGCAACGACAAGGAATGGTCCGTCTCCGCCGCCGATACCATGGGCGCCAAGGATGGTGAATTGGTCGAAGGTCGTCAGACCGGTCCCAAGGGGCGCTTGGGTCTGGCCCGCGCCAAAATCACCGCCCGTTTGGGCGACCCCGCCGCGCCCAAGGCCGTGTCTCTGATCGCGATCCACGAACATGGCATTCCCGATGATTTCCCCGAGGCGGTGATCAAACAGGCCGATGGGGCGAAACCCGCGCCGCTTGGCAAACGGCTTGATCTACGTGACATGCCGTTGGTGACGATTGACCCCGCCGATGCGCGTGACCACGATGACGCCTGTTTTGCCCATGCCGATGATGATCCGAAAAACGAGGGCGGCCATGTCGTCTGGGTCGCGATTGCCGATGTGGCGCATTATGTGACGCCAGGTTCCGCGCTTGACCGCGAGGCGCGTAAGCGCGGCAACTCATCCTATTTCCCTGACCGTGTTGTGCCGATGTTGCCCGACCGTCTGTCTGGCGATCTGTGCTCGCTTCACGAAGGGGTGCCGCGCGCCTGTTTGGCCGTGCGGATGGTTCTGGATGCCGAGGGCAACAAGATCGCCCATAAATTCGTGCGTGCGATGATGAAATCCCACGCCTCGTTCAGTTACGAAGAGGTTCAAGAGGCCATGGACGGTGACCCCACCGACCGCGCCGCCGACATGATGACCGATGTCATTCGCCCGTTGTATGCGTCCTATGCTGCTCTCAAAACCGCCCGCTCCGCGCGCCAGCCGCTTGAGCTGAACCTGCCGGAACGTCGGATCGAATTGGGCGATGATGGCAAGGTGACAAGCGTCAACTTCCGCGAACGGTTCGACGCCCACAAGATGATCGAAGAATTCATGGTTCTGGCAAATGTCTGCGCCGCGGAAACCTTGATTGCCAAGAAACAACCGCTTCTGTTCCGCGTCCACGAGGAGCCAAGCGACACCAAGATCGAAGCCCTGCGCGAAACGGCGCAGGCGGCTGGTCTGAACCTTGCCAAGGGGCAGGTGTTGCAAACGCGTCACTTGAATCAACTGTTGGATAAGGCG
Organism: uncultured Halocynthiibacter sp.; assembly: GCA_947503035.1. Classification (GTDB taxonomy): domain Bacteria; phylum Pseudomonadota; class Alphaproteobacteria; order Rhodobacterales; family Rhodobacteraceae; genus CANNCD01. The sequence continues at coordinate 15,852 of CANNCD010000002.1, read as the reverse complement.
GCGGATACCGAACAGGCCGAGCTGATCAACATCTCGACGCTTCGTTCCATGACGCAGGCATACTATGGCCCCGATAATTTTGGCCACTTTGGTCTGGCGCTGCGCAACTATGCGCACTTTACGTCGCCCATTCGTCGGTACGCTGACCTGATCGTGCACCGGTCTTTGATCACCGCGCATGGTTGGGGCGATGATGGTCTGTCGGAACAGGACGTCGAATCCCTTGAGGAAACTGCCAAGCAGATTTCCGAGACCGAGCGTCGGTCCATGGTTGCCGAACGGGACACGACGGATCGGTATCTGGCGTCCTATTTGTCCGAACGGATTGGCACCGAATTCCCCGCGCGGATTTCCGGCATCGCCCGTTTTGGTGCCTTTGCGCGGCTCGATGAAACGGGCGCCGATGGGCTTATCCCGATTTCGAGCCTTGGACGCGAATATTTCGTCCACGACGCCGAGGCCCAGACCATCACCGGTGAACGCTCCCGTCTGCAAATCGGTCTCGGGATGCGCGTTCTGGTGCGTTTGGCCGAGGCCGCGCCGGTGACGGGCGGCATGGCGTTTGAATTGCTTGAGGTCGAAGGCAAACCCCTTCCACGAGCGGGCAACGGTGGTCGTGGTAAGCAGAAATACGGTGGCCGCAAGACGGGCAAAAACAAAGCCAAAGCCGCCAAGGTAAAACGTAAGGTCAGCCGCACCCGCCGCGAGAAATAGCGCCCATCTCGGCGGACATTTGCGCGTCGGGAAACTCTGCTTGCGTCTTGGCCGTTCTGTCGTAGGCTAGAGAAAAACGTAGGTGGTTTAATGATTAAGCGTATTCTCTGTGCAGGCCTTATTTTCTCTCTTCCCAGTTTGGCTTATGCTGCTGGGCAACAGGGCGCGTCCTTTGCGCCGGTAACCAAAGGGTCTCCGATGACAGTAGACGTCTCCACGCAAGGGCTTGCGACGTGGATTGAGCGGTTCAAACCCCGCGCCCGTGCCGCAGGCATCAGCAACGCGACGCTTGATGCGGCGTTTCGGGGGGTGCGGTATGATGCGGATATCATTCGGCGTGATCGGAACCAGTCCGAATTTACCAAACAAATCTGGGAATACCTTGATAGCGCCGTGTCCGACACGCGCGTTAAAAATGGCAAGGCGGCGCTGCGTAAACATCGTCGCACCCTTGAACAAATCGAAGCCCACTATGGGGTGGAAAAAGAATTCGTGACAGCGGTTTGGGGCCTTGAGAGCGCTTATGGTTCCTTCCGTGGCGACACCCGTGTGATCGAGGCGCTCGCGACTTTGGCCTATGATGGGCGGCGCGGACGGTTTTTTGAACAACAGCTGCTTGCTGCGCTAAAGATCATTCAGTCGGGCGACGTTTCACCGCGCAACATGACCGGAAGTTGGGCGGGCGCGATGGGCCACACCCAATTTATACCGACGTCGTACCTTGCTTATGCGGTGGATTTCACCGGCGACGGTAAACGCGACATTTGGAGCGACGATCCCACCGATGCCTTGGCGTCGACCGCGGCGTATTTGAAAAAATCCGGCTGGGTCACGGGCCAACCGTGGGGTGTTGAGGTGCAACTGCCCGCGCGGTTCAACTATGGTCTGACATCGGCCAAGGTGAAGAAATCCGTGGCGGATTGGACCGCACTGGGTGTGCGGGACGTGAACGGGAATCCGGTTCCTGACCATGGAGCGGCCTCGATCCTTCTGCCCGCAGGTGCGCAGGGCGCGGCGTTTATGATTTTCAAGAACTTCCACGTGATTGAGCGGTATAACGCGGCGGATGCCTATGTGATTGGGGTTGGGCATTTGTCCGACCGCATCGACGGCGGCCCCGCCATTCAGGCCAACTGGCCCCGTGCGGATCGATCCCTCAGCCGGTCAGAAAAGGTCGAACTCCAGCAACGTTTGACATCCGCCGGTTTTGATACCCAGGGCAATGACGGGATCATCGGGCCAAACACGATTGCGGCGGTGAAATCATATCAGGCTAGCGTCGGGCTTATCACCGATGGATACGCCAGCCTTGATATTTTGAAACGTCTGCGTTGATCAGAGGTGATCGCGGAATTCTGCGATCACTTTTTCATAGATATCGCGTTTGAACGGGACGATTGAATCAAGCAGATCGTCCGGTTTGATCCATTTCCACGCGGCGAATTCGGGTTCGTCGGTGTCGATATTCACATCGGCGTCGGTCCCATTGAACCGCATCAAGAACCACAACTGTTTTTGCCCACGGTATTTGCCACGCCCGACTTTCTTTTGGATCTTGGGCGGGAAATCATAGGCAAGCCAGTCTTGGGTCTGGGCCTCGATCACCACGTGTTTGGCGTCGACACCGGTTTCCTCGGTCAGTTCGCGTAGGGCGGCGGCGCGGGGTTCCTCGCCCTTGTCGATCCCACCTTGGGGCATCTGCCATGCGGGTGTTTCATCGCCGCTATCCAGACGTTGGCCGGCAAAGATCAGGCCGTTTTGGTTCACCAGCATCACACCGGCATTCGGGCGATACTTGAGCTCTTTGTTTTCGTTGGACATGTTGGGGAATTGGACCGACGTTATACCGCCGGCCCCCTTGTATTACTGTTCGAGTGCGGACAAGCCGTGAAGAATATCGATCGCATAGGACAGCTGGAAATCATCGTCGCGCAGGGCGGCGGCGTCTTCAGCCTTTTGGATTTCTTCCTCAAGAAGCTGGCGCTCTTCTTCGGTGATCGAGTCGTTAGAGAGGCTCCCACGCAGATCCGCCTCTGAACGACGTTGTGCTGTGGTCTCTTCTTCTTCGCCTTCGATCTCGGCCAATGGATCACGGCGCGGCTGGGCCACAACGATATCTGGCGCAACACCTAGACCTTGGATCGAACGACCAGATGGGGTGTAGTAGCGCGCCGTTGTTAGGCGCATCGCACCATCACCGCGCAGTGGCATGATGGTTTGGACGGACCCCTTACCAAAGCTACGTTCGCCGATCACAACCGCACGACGGTGGTCTTTCAACGCACCCGCAACGATTTCGGACGCCGAGGCAGAACCGCCGTTGATCAAAACCACAATCGGTTTGCCTTGGGCAAGGTCACCAGCGGTCGCGTTGTAACGGTCCGCATCGACCGGATGACGGCCGCGGGTGGATACGATTTCACCACTTTCGAGGAAGGCGTCTGATACCTTTACGGCCTGATCAAGAAGACCACCGGGGTTGTTGCGAAGGTCAATCACAAAGCCGTTCACGTTGTCGATGCCACCAGCCGCTTCGACCTGTTCCTTAAGACCAGCTTCGAGGTTCGGGAAGGTCTGTTGGTTGAACGTGGTCACGCGAAGCACAACGGTGTCACCTTCGGTGCGGGTGCGTACGGCGGTCAATTTAATGGTGTCGCGAATGATGGACACGTCAAACGGCTCGGGGGTGTCTTCGCGCACAACGGTGATGATGATTTCGCTGCCAACGGGGCCGCGCATCAGTTCGACGGTTTCATTCAGGGTCAGGCCAAGCACGCTATCGCCATCAACGTGGGTGATAAAGTCACCGGATTCGATACCTGCGATGTCGGCCGGTGTGCCGTCGATTGGGGAAACGACTTTTACGAATCCTTCTTCTTGGGTCACTTCGATGCCGAGACCGCCGAATTCACCGCTTGTCTGTTCGCGCATATCTTCGAAATCTTCTGGCGCGAGATAGCTGGAATGCGGATCAAGGGACGTCAACATGCCGTTGATCGCCGCACGGATCAGTTCGCGTTCATCGGCTTCTTCCACGTATTCGGCGCGGATGCGGTCAAAGATATCACCAAACAAATCAAGCTGTTCGTACACATTGGTTTGGGTGTCGGCTGCGTCCTGTGCCAATAGTGGCCCCGCGACCTGAGTGGTAGCAACAACAGCGGCAAAGGTGCCACCCAGTGCGGCCAAAACGAATTTTTTCATCGATGTTTATTCCTTGTTCAATGCGAACCAGTTTGCGGGGTCCACAGGGCTTTGCCCATCTCTTAGCTCTATATAAAGCGTTTCCGAGAGCGTGTTTCCACTCCCTTCCACAGAATTTTCGATAAATTCACCTAAATTTGGCGTGGTTCCGCCCATTAGGCCGACGGGCGCTCCGATATCAAGCACCTGTCCCGCTTCTCCGTATACATCAGATAGCCCCGCAAGGACCAAAAGATAACCGTCTTGGGGTTCAAGAATAATCACATTCCCGTAGTCCAAAAGCGGCCCGCGATAGCGAAGCGTGGCAGGCCAAGGTGTCGTAACCACCGAAAGCGGACGCGCCGCGATCAAAATGCCGGGGCGGACAATGCCCGCGGCATCCGGTTCGTCAAAGCGACGCAATAGGCGCCCTGCGACGGGTAGCGGAAGCGCACCCTTGGCTGCGGCGAAATCCGCGGTACGTGGGGCGGGGCCGGCAATGTCGATCTGGGACAGGCCGGTCACAAAGGCTGAAAGCGTCTCTGAGTCATTCAGAAGACGTGCCATTTTATTTGGGTCGGAGACATAGCGTCGCGGCAGGTCGGAGCGATCCGAAATCGCCTGCGCCAATGCTGTGCGCGCGGCCTGTACCGACACCAGCCCATCTTGAAGGGCGTCGACCGCATTTCCCTGGAGGCTGCGCAACAGGGTGATCTGGTCCAAATCATTCTTAAGCGCGGCGGCGCGTTCGGCCAGTTCGGGGGTGATATCGGATAAAAGCATCCCCGAGCGCGCCGTGCCAATCGGCCCATTCGGATGCAAAAGCAACAGCGGCGCGGGGGATTTTTCCATCGACTGTAACACGCCAAGCAATTGCGAGAGCTCTTCGCTGCGGCTGTCGAAATCGGCTTGGATCGCGCGTTCTTGGATGGCCACGCGGCGCAACCCGTCGCGCATCACGGCCAGCCCATCTTCATAGGCCTGCACGGTTTGCGTCAGGGCCGCGACGCGGTCACTCGCCCCCTGTGCATTTTCAAGCGCCGTGGCCGCTTGGTTCAGTTTCTCAATCGCAAGGCGCGCGCCCTCACCTGTGGTGTCTTGGGCGTGGGTTGCACCACACAGGGCAATCCACGCACAGGTCAGGGCCGTCGCAAATCTCATGAGCGAAGCAGGCTTTGACCGGTCATTTCAGACGGTTGATCCAACCCCATGAGCGCAAGCAAGGTCGGCGCAAGGTCGGCCAGCCGGCCAGCGGCAAGGTTTGCGCCGTCGGGGCCACCAAACAGGGCAACAGGCACAAGGTTGATGGTATGCGCCGTGTGCGGCCCGCCGGTTTCGGGGTCCACCATGGTTTCACAGTTCCCGTGGTCGGCCGTCACGATCATTGTGCCGCCGGTTTCCTCTAGCGCTTTGATAACTTCACCCAGCCCCTGGTCAACGGCTTCACAGGCCTTCATCGCCGCGGCAAGATCGCCGGAATGCCCCACCATATCGGGGTTCGCATAGTTGGTGACGATCAGATCGTATTTGGCGTGAATGGCCTCGACGAACTTTTCGGTCACTTCTGGCGCTGACATTTCGGGCTGAAGATCATAGGTCGCGACCTTGGGTGACTTGGGCATAAAGCGGTCTTCGCCGACCTCGGGCTGTTCCTTACCGCCATTCAAGAAGAACGTGACGTGCGGGTATTTCTCGGTCTCGGCCAAACGGAATTGTGTTTTGCCCTGCTTGGCCACCCATTCGCCAAGGGTGTTCACGATGGCGCGTTTGGGGAATACGGTTTCAAGGTACGCGTTGTGGTCTTTGGAATATTCAACCATTCCTAGGAAGGACGCGAGGGTCGGACGTGTGCCGGTTTCAAACCCGTCAAAGTCAGGCTGACCAATCGCCGCAAGGATTTCGCGTGCACGATCCGCACGGAAATTCAGACAGAAGATGCCGTCGCCATCCGCAACGCCCTTGAACCCATCGATCACGGTGGCGGGCACAAATTCGTCGGTCACATCTTGGCGATAGGCCGCATCGACGGCCTCGATGGCCGTTGGGGCGGCGTTCCCCTCGCCGTTGATCATCGCCTCATATGCCGTCTGCACACGTTCCCAACGATTGTCCCGATCAAGCGCGAAATACCGGCCGGTTACCGTTGCGATGGAAACCCCCTTGGGCAGGCGGGCAACCAAATCGGCCATGAATACATCTGCGGATTTCGGGGCCACATCGCGGCCATCGGTGATCGCGTGGATAACGGTTGGCACATCTGCATCGGCCAAAATTTGCGCCGCAGCCACCATGTGGTTGATGTGACCATGTACGCCACCGTCCGAAACAACCCCCATCAGATGCGCGGTCCCGCCAGATGCCTTTAGGTTGGCGATGAATGTCTGGATGCCGTCAGTCTTGCCTAAGCTGCCATCCTCGACCGCCAGATCAATCTGGCCAAGATCCATCGCAACAACGCGGCCGGCGCCGATATTCGTGTGGCCCACTTCGGAATTGCCCATCTGCCCCGTGGGCAAACCAACATCAGGCCCGTGTGTGATCAGCGTCGCATTGGGGCAGGTCGCCATGATGCGATCAAAATTCGGGGTATCGGCAAGGGCAGGTGCGTTTGCACCGGTGTCATCACACAGCCCCCAACCATCAAGAATACAGAGAACAACGGGTTTGGGTGCAGACATAATTTTCGCTCCTGATTGCGCTTGGGTCTTGTTTAGGGACCACAGGCAAAAAGGGCAAGTTTAAGCGCGATGATAAGGTGAGCCAGACAGGATAGATGCCGCACGATAAAGCTGTTCCGTGAGCATAACGCGCGCCAACATATGTGGCCAAACCATCGCCCCAAAGGACAGGCGGAAATCGGCACGGGCCCGCAATGATTTGGCAAGGCCATCGGCGCCACCGATCAAAAACACCGCATCGCTGCGGCCATTGTCGCGCCAGCCACCCAGTTCATTCGCGAAATCGGGGCTTTTCATGATCTTGCCGCGCTCATCCATAACGCAGATCAACGCGCCCTTGGGCAATGCACGTTCCAAAAGGGCGGCCTCGGCGTCGGGGCCACCGTTTTTCTTATCTTCGACTTCGTGGATGGTCAGCGGGCCAAGCCCAAGCGCGCGGCCTGTGCGATCAAAACGTGTCTTATAGTCTTCGATCAACTCGCGTTCAGGGCTGGCCCGAAGCCGCCCCACCGCACAGATATGCACGCGCATGGTTTATTCGTCGCCTGTTGGCAGCCACATTTTTTCGAGCTGATAAAAATCGCGAACCTCAGGACGGAAGATATGCACAAGAACGTCGCCAGTATCGACAAGAACCCAGTCCCCGCCGCCTTTGCCTTCGAGTTTGGAGTACACCCCAAAGTCGTTTTTGACGTCGGCAACAATGCGTTCCGCAAGCGCCATAACCTGACGTGTGGAGCGACCCGAACACACAACCATGTGGTCGGCGATTTCTGATTTTCCGCGTAGGTCGATTTCTACGATTTCCTCTGCTTTGTTCTCTTCGAGGCAAAGCAAAATGCGTGCGTATAGTTCATCAACAGTAAAGTCACCCGACGTACCAGATTTGGCAGTGGTCGGTGCAGCGCCGTTGTTGGCTGCGTCTGATGAGTAAGACAGGACCGTGTCCTCCTAGGTAATACGCCGCCAAACCCGGGCGCTGGGCCTTCCATTATCATAGCACCCTATGTGCCATACCTCAATGGAAGGCGCGGATGTGACCTATTTTGTCGGGCGTCGCAAGGGGATTCCACAGTTTCGATACAGAAACGCCTTGTTTTACGTGATGCGTGGGGGATGCGACCTTGCGAGATCGGGACAAAGGGGCTATGTCACCCCCATGAAACGCATTATTGGAATCGATGACCACGCCTTGTTGCCTTGGCGGTTTTACGGTCAATCCTTGTCGATTACCGCAGCCCTGTAGGGCGGCGATGGCGCAGCTGCGCGCGTTTTTCCATCAATTTCACATCAATATCCACGGGAGAGGACCAAAATGACCGCCCCGAAGACACTCTATGATAAAATCTGGGATGCCCATGTTGCGCACGAAGACGCAGACGGCACCACGCTTCTTTATATCGATCGTCACCTTGTACACGAAGTGACGTCCGCGCAGGCCTTCGAAGGTCTTCGTCTTGCTGGCCGCAAGGTGCGCGCACCAGAGAAAACAATCGCTGTTCCGGATCACAACGTTCCGACAACTTTGGACCGTGCGGATCCCGCCACGATGACCGAAGAGAGCCGCATTCAGGTGAACGCGCTTGATACCAACGCCAAAGAATTCGGCGTACACTATTACCCAGTGTCCGACGTTCGTCAGGGTATCGTACACATTGTTGGCCCAGAGCAGGGTTGGACATTGCCAGGCATGACCGTTGTTTGTGGCGACAGCCACACCGCGACACACGGTGCGTTTGGCGCGCTTGCACACGGTATCGGTACATCCGAGGTTGAGCACGTTCTTGCGACTCAGACCCTTATTCAGAAGAAGTCTCTGAACATGAAGGTCGAAATCACCGGTCACCTTAAACCAGGTGTGACCGCGAAAGACGTGACCATGGCCGTGATCGGCGAAACAGGTACCGGTGGCGGTACAGGTTACGTGATCGAATACTGTGGTACTGCGATCCAAGATTTGTCTATGGAAGGTCGCATGACCGTCTGTAACATGGCCATCGAAGGCGGCGCCCGTGCCGGTCTTATTGCGCCTGACGAGAAGACATTCGAATACTGTAACGGCCGTCCACACGCACCAAAAGGCGCACAGTGGGAAGCAGCCCTTGCATATTGGAAGACCCTCTTCACCGACGAAGGCGCGCACTTTGATAAGGTCGTGACTCTCAAGGGCGAAGACATCGCGCCAAGCGTAACATGGGGCACATCCCCAGAAGACGTTCTGCCGATCACGGCGACTGTTCCGCACCCAACTGACTTCGAAGGTGGTAAAGTTGCCGCTGCTGAGCGTGCGATCGAATACATGGGCCTCGAGCCAGGTCAGAAATTGACCGACATCAAGATCGACACTGTGTTCATCGGCTCCTGCACCAACGGTCGTATCGAAGATCTTCGTGCGGCGGCTGGCGTTCTTAAGGGTAAGAAAATCGCCGACGGTATGCGTGCGATGATCGTACCTGGTTCTGGTCTTGTGCGCGCACAGGCCGAGGAAGAAGGTCTCGCTGAGATTTTCAAAGAGGCTGGTTTCGAATGGCGTATGGCCGGTTGTTCCATGTGTCTTGCGATGAACCCTGATCAGTTGTCCGAAGGCGAGCGTTGCGCGGCAACGTCGAACCGCAACTTTGAAGGTCGTCAGGGTTACAAAGGTCGTACGCACCTTGTGTCCCCAGTAATGGCAGCAGCAGCAGCGGTAACCGGTTATCTAACCGACATCCGCGACTTCGCATAAGGAGAGCCACCATGGAAAAGTTTGAAACGATTACCGGTGTTGCGGCTCCTATGCCGCTTGTGAATATCGATACAGATATGATCATCCCAAAAGTGTTCTTGAAATCGATCAAGCGCACTGGCTTTGGCGTGAACCTGTTTGACGAGATGCGTTACAACCGTGACGGCTCTGAAATCCCTGATTTCGTGCTGAACAAACCTGCGTATCGCAACGCTGAAATAATCGTCGCTGGTGATAACTTTGGCTGTGGCTCATCCCGCGAACACGCACCTTGGGCGATCAAAGACTTTGGCGTGCGTTGCGTGATTTCAACGTCTTTTGCCGACATCTTCTTTAACAACTGTTTCAAGAACGGCATCTTGCCAATCGTTCTTCCGCAGGACCAAGTTGATGCATTGATGAAAGACGCCGAAAAAGGCGAAAACGCACGTATGACTGTGGATCTTGTGAATCAAGAGATCACATCGTCCGACGGCGAGAAGTTCTCATTCGAAGTCGACGCGTTCAAAAAACACTGCTTGATCGAAGGTCTTGATGACATCGGTCTGACAATGGCCAAAGAAGCGTCCATCGACACATTCGAAGCCGAAGCAGGCGCGCTGCGTCCTTGGGTCTAATCGCCTAGCGACTCGGTTACGACCGACCACAATATATAGGGGGCTCCGTGCGCGGGGCCCCTTTTTTGATGCAATGTGGCACCAGTTTCGCCAGTAAACCCCCATAAAAACAGGTGATTTCAACAAACGCTTGATGGATGAATTGAAAAAAGGCAGAATTAAGGCAACAATAAGGCAAGCCGCCAAAAGAGCGGTTTTAACGGATACGACGGCGGCAAAGCATCGCAATCGATCCACAAAAGGGCAGAGCAACGTGATTTCTCGTGTAATAGGCGCAGCAATGCGCGCAGTTTTGGTGATGATTCTTGTCATGACACCTGCGCTTTTGTTGTCAGTAGGAAGCGCTGATGCAAATCAGATCGTTGTCCTTATTGCCTTGGTCGCGGGTCTTTTTACCTTTGCCGAATATGCGTCCTCGATGCCAAGCCTTGTGGAATTCCGGTTTGCGGCCCCGTTCAACCGGACGCGTTTCATTTCCCTGTGGCTTGTGGTGTTCTGCGTGTCGCATGTGGCTTCGGCGCATATGTTTCCGACGACGATGTCGTTGTTCGTGAGGGCGCTGGGCGATGTGGTCGGTCATATTCTTGATTTCCGCTATAGCCCCGTTTGGATGTTCCTTGATGCGCTTCCCGAAACTCTAACTGCGCAAGAGGTGCGGATCGCCCGTGCCGGCGCTGGGCTTTCGTATTTCGTGGCGTTGATTGCACTTGTTTGTTTCGCGGGCTCGATGCAGCTGGCACACTGGCCCGGTCGGAACATGCAGTTTAACATGTGGGTGAACTTGCCAACGTTTGATCCCACCACAAGCGATGACGTGGCCCGCCGTATGGTCCGTGATTCTTGGGCCAATATTATTGTGGGCATCATTTTCCCCTTTGTCTCCCCAAGCGTGTTTCCCCTGCTTCAGGGATTGATCAGCGAAGGTGCCGGCACGACCAGCCAAACCTTGGTTTGGATCATCGCGGCATGGTCGTTTATCCCGCTCAGCCTGATGATGCGCGGCCTCGCGCTTGCACGGCTTGCGCATATGTTGCGCGCCAAACGTGAAAAGGTGAGCATCGCCTCGCCGCGTGAAACATGGCAGCTCGCTTAGCCGTTCTTCTTTCGTTGATCTGGGCCGCGGTTGCCGCGGCCGATCCTGTGCGCATCGCGACATATAACACCGAACTTGGGGCCAACGGGCCGGGGATATTCCTGCATGATGTGTTGCGCGGAAAGACCGACGATATTCTGTCGGCCATTGATGTTATTCGCGAAACTGACGCCGATATTCTTGTTCTTCAGGGCATCGATTATGATCTTGATGGTGTGGCGCTTGGCGCGTTTGCGGATGCGATTGGCGGCTATCCCCATCGGTTTGCCCTGTCGTCCAATTTTGGAATGCGGACCGGTATCGACATGGACCGCGATGGGTACGATGATAATGCGCGCGACACGCAGGCCTATGGTCGGTTTCGCGGGCAGGGGGGCATGGCGATCCTGTCACGCCACCCGATTGACCGCGCGGGCGTCGTGGATTTCTCGGACCTGCTGTGGCGTGATTTTCCCAATGCGAATATCCCCATGACCAACGACGGGCCGTTCTTTACGGATGAGGTTTGGGATATCCAACGCCTGTCATCGGGCGGTCACTGGGTTGTACCGGTGCTGGTCGGCGATGCGCGCGTGACGATCATGGCGTTTTACCCCACGCCGCCGGTTTTTGATGGCCCCGAGGATCGCAACGGCAAACGTAATGGCGACGAGATCAATCTGTGGCGCACCTATTTGGACGGGGGGCTGGACCATACTCCGCCACCCGATCGGTTCCTGATTGTGGGTGATGCGAACAATGATCCTGACCGGGGCGCGGGGCTGCGCGATACGATCCGCGCGTTGCTGGCGCATCCGCAATTACAGGATCCATTACCGGATCAGGTGACCGTGGATTGGGGCGATGTGGGGGCAGGGCAACAACGTGTCGATTATGTTTTGCCGTCCGTGGATCTGACCGTGATCGGCGCCGGCCTCGGCCCTCGTGGCGCGTCGCGGCATCATCCTGTCTGGGTTGATATCGATCTGCCCTAGGATATCACCGTCGCGTCTTGAATTCTTGGGGTTTACACGATATGCCGCGACGGACTTTTGCATTCCAAGGATACAGACATGAGCAACCCTTCTCTTTTGATTCTCGCCGGTGACGGCATCGGCCCCGAAGTGATGGACGAAGTGAAGAAGATCATCACTTGGTTTGGCGACAAGCGCGACGTGAACATCGACGTCTCCGAAGACCTTGTTGGTGGTGCGGCCTATGACGCGCACGGCACACCGTTGCACGACGACACAATGGCCAAAGCACAAGAGGCCGACGCGGTTCTTTTGGGTGCCGTTGGTGGTCCAAAATACGACGTTCTTGATTTCTCTGTAAAACCTGAGCGCGGTCTTTTGCGTCTTCGCAAGGAAATGGACCTGTTCTCGAACCTACGTCCGGCGCAGTGTTTCGATGCGCTTGCGGATTTCTCTTCTCTTAAGAAAGACATCGTTGCCGGTCTTGATATCATGATCGTGCGCGAATTGACCTCTGGCATCTACTTTGGTGAGCCACGCGGCATCGAGACCATCGACAACGAACGCGTTGGTATCAACACCCAGCGTTACACCGAATCCGAAATCGCACGTGTTGCACGTTCCGCATTCGAATTGGCCCGCAAGCGCGACAACCGCGTGTGTTCCATGGAAAAAGCGAACGTTATGGAATCCGGTATTCTATGGCAGACCGTTGTGAACGAAGTGCATCAGGCGGAATATTCCGACGTTGAATTGTCCCACATGTATGCGGACAACGGCGCGATGCAGCTTGTGCGTAACCCGAAACAGTTCGACGTGATCGTAACCGACAACCTGTTCGGTGATATCCTGTCCGATGCGGCGGCGATGTTGACCGGTTCTTTGGGCATGTTGCCATCTGCATCCTTGGGTGCGCCAATGGCAAACGGTCGCCCAAAGGCAATGTACGAACCGGTACACGGTTCCGCACCTGACATCGCTGGCCAAGGCAAAGCAAACCCAATCGCGTGTGTTCTAAGCTTTGCGATGGCGTTGCGTTACTCCTTTGACCAAGGTGCCGAGGCGGATCGTCTTGAAGCAGCCGTCGAAGCGGTTCTTGCATCCGGCGCACGTACGGCGGACCTTCTTGCGGCTGAGGGCGAAACCCCAATCAGCACAAGCGAAATGGGCGACGCGATTGTGGCCGCGCTTGACGCAAGCCTCTAGGGCTTTTACAAATTTAGATAGTTTGGGGGGGCCATGCGGCCCCCTTTTTTATTTGGAATTTATGATGAAGCTATTCTCTTTGATGACCTGCGCCACGCTCGCGTTTGTGCAACCTGTATTCTCTGCAACCCATAGCGAGATGTTCCCCGACATCCACGCCCAGCTGAACGAAGATTGGCAGGCCGCGCTTGATAGTCTCGATTTTCAACAAACCACGGTTTTCCTTGCGGATGGCAAGATTAAGCTTGATGTGCCCGAAGGGTTCTACTTTCTTGATCAAGACGACACACAGTTCATTCTGACCGAAGCGTGGGGTAACCCTCCTGGAGTGCCCGAACTGGGCATGATCTTCCCCGTCTCCTATTCCCCCCTTGCGAGTGAGTCATGGGGGATGACGATTGAGTACGAAGATATCGGGTATGTGTCGGACGAAGATGCGGCGGATTATGATTACGACGATCTGTTGAAAACCTTGCAGGCCGACACCGAAGAAAGCAACGCGTGGAACATTGAAAATGGCTATGAGACCGTCGATCTGATCGGCTGGGCCGCCGAGCCATATTATAACCAAGAACAACGCAGCCTGTACTGGGCCAAGGAATTGATGTTCTCGGGGTCTGATATCGCGACACTGAACTATGACATTCGCGTTCTTGGCCGTCAGGGCGTGATGGTGTTCCGGTTTATCGCCGACATCGACTCGCTGGACGAAATCAACGCCGCGGTGCCTGTTGCGCTTGATATGGCGGCATTTACCCCCGGCAATACATATGACGAATTCGATTCCTCGATTGATAAGGTTGCCGCCGTCGGGATCGGCGGTCTGATCGCCGGTAAGGTGCTTGCGAAAACGGGCTTCCTTGTGGTGCTGTTGACGCTACTTAAAAAGTTCGGTGTGCTGCTTCTTTTGCCTTTGCTTGGGCTCAAGCGGTTGTTCGCCAAAAAGTCTGCGTAATACGGCGGCTTGCATTTAGCGCCATAACGCTGCACTCCTTTTTGGTAACAAACCATTTGGAGCAGTGTTATGGCGCTTAGCCCTTCTAATATGCGCGGTGCAGCCTATGCCCTGACGGCATTCGCGATCTTTTCGACACATGATGTCGTGGTGAAATCTTTGGGGGCGTCCTACGGCGCCGTTCAGATCATGTTCTTTAGCGTGCTCTTTGGTTTCCCTCTTTTGACGATGATGTTGATGCAGGACCCAACGCGCGGGAACCTGCGCCCCGTGCATCCGTGGTGGATGGCGCTGCGTACCGTGGCGGTTGTTATTACAGGGCTTTGTGCGTTTTATGCGTTCGGGCATCTACCGCTGGCTCAGGCCTATGCGATCTTCTTTGCCTCGCCTTTGCTGATTACGCTTCTGTCGATCCCGATCCTTGGTGAAAAGGTTGGCCTGCATCGTGGCGCGGCCGTTGTTGCGGGGCTTGTTGGGGTGCTGATCGTTTTGCGCCCTGGGGATGAACCCTTGACGCTTGGCCACGGCGCGGCGGTTCTGTCTGCGGTCGGGAATGCGGTGAACGCCGTTATCATGCGTAAGATCGGCCAAGAAGAACGTACGGTGGTTCTGTTGATCTATCCGATGATTGTGAACTTTGTCCTGATGGCGATCCTTTTGCCGTTCATCTACATCCCAATGCCGATCGAGGACCTTGGTAAGGTGGGGATCGTCGCGGCCTTTGGGTTTATCGCGATGAACTTTCTTATCTTTGCATATCGCAATGGTGAGGCCGTGATCGTAGCGCCCATGCAATACAGCCAAATCATTTGGGCGACGATCTTTGGTATCATGTTGTTCAACGAAACCGTTGATGTGCCAACGATGATTGGAGCAACCGTAATTATTATGTCCGGCATCTATATCCTAATGCGTGAAAGCACTGGCGATACGTCAGAGAATACGCCGGTGCTTCGGACTCGAAGCCGGTTCGAAACAGGGACATCATTGCGTGTGGGCACAATCCTACGCCGTCGCGGCATTCACCCAACGCGCCACATGGAGAACGATAAATGACAAACGATATTCGGATTGCCCTCGTGGCGCATGACGGAAAGAAGGATCTGCTGATTGATTGGGCGCGCCCTCATGTTGAAAAACTGTCCAAGGTCCACCTGCTTGGGACTGGGACGACGGGGCAGCGTCTCAATGATGAACTTGGTCTGAATGTAGAGCGCATGAAGAGCGGCCCACTTGGGGGAGACGCTCAACTTGGCGCGATGATCGCCGAAGGACGACTCGATGGGCTGATCTTCTTTACGGATCCATTGTCCGCATTGCCTCATGATGTTGATGTTAAATCACTTCTGAGGCTGGCTGTGTATTACGATACGCCGCTTGCAATGAGTCCATCGACCGCGAATTCCGTCCTCAAGGACCTTCTCGACTAGGTTCAGCGAGGGGCATCAGGCGCAAAATGCCCAAGAAATAGGGCTTCGGGAATTAAATCGCACAAAAATGCATTTTCTTGAAAAAAGGGCTTGCGACTTCCGGCGACTAACACTAAAACCCACTTCACCGGCAGGGCGACACGCTCTGAACGGTCACCAAGAGATTTAGTGAGGCGGGCGCGCCAAGGGAAACCTGAGGCGCTTCGGTCGAGTTTTTGTCTCTTAGTTCTTTGACATTGTAATATATCTGAAGAGATATGCGGGCGGTTTGGTTTCATTTCGATGGATCAGGTCTCTG
>CANNCD010000001.1 GCA_947503035.1 uncultured Halocynthiibacter sp. | reverse complement strand
GACGAGTACATCCCACAGCCACCACGTGCGATTGACGAGCCATTCTTGATGCCAATCGAGGACGTGTTCTCAATTTCCGGTCGCGGTACTGTTGTAACTGGTCGTGTTGAGCGCGGTGTTATCAACGTTGGTGACGAGATCGAAATCGTTGGTCTTAAAGACACATCTAAAACAACCTGTACTGGTGTTGAGATGTTCCGCAAGCTTCTTGATTCTGGTGAAGCTGGCGACAACATCGGTGCGCTTCTTCGCGGCATCGACCGTGACGGCATCGAGCGTGGTCAGATCCTTTGTAAGCCAGGTTCTGTTACTCCACACACCAAGTTCGAAGCAGAAGCATACATTCTGACTAAAGATGAGGGTGGTCGTCACACACCATTCTTCGCGAACTACCGTCCACAGTTCTACTTCCGTACAACTGACGTTACCGGCACTGTTAACCTGCCAGCAGGTACAGAAATGGTAATGCCAGGCGACAACCTTAAGTTCGAAGTTGAACTTATTGCTCCAATCGCGATGGAAGAAAAACTACGCTTTGCGATCCGCGAAGGCGGCCGCACAGTTGGTTCTGGTGTTGTATCCAAAATCCTAGACTAATCCTCACCGGATTAATCTAACAAAGGGGCGTCCAGAACGGGCGCCCCTTTCGCATTGTGGCCTGCCGTTGTCACAATCAGTTATATTGGACAATGGGATAGGGCCGGTAAGCGTTTTTCAGGCGCGTCGCGACCCCCACCCTTCCAGGTCGTCGAGCCCATGATCCAGCCCCTCACACCAATTCTACGGTTTGCATTAAAAAGCACTTGAACCCGCGTCCGATTACGAATACTCCATGTCTCGGTCATAGGGGTTTAGCTCAGTTGGTAGAGCATCGGTCTCCAAAACCGAGGGTCGTGGGTTCGAGTCCCTCAGCCCCTGCCATGACCTTTCCGCGCATGTGAATAACGACACCGCCACACCACGCGGCCCCTTTCGGCCCCAACTGTGGCCCCACGGTTTTGTTGTGGTCGTGTGAGGTTGCCGGTCAGGACGGGGGGGATGCTTCGTTCGGGGTCGCGGTTCAGGTGTCTGTGTTGTTGGAAACCGGACATTCGCCGCAACCTACACTAACTTCTGCCATGCGGGACTTTCCCGACCTTGGTTGATTTTAGGCAAGCGGCGGCTCTTACTCAGGAAGCCGCAATATTCAGGTTTCGGGAACACAGAAGTCGACGAGGTATAACGCACCTTGATCCGTGTAAATGTTAACAGCGCCACTTCCTCGAACAGTAAAGCTCTCATTGGCGCAAAACGTAACCGCTGCCCTCGCAAAAGCATTAATTTGTTCGGGGTTTGTGTTAGTCACATCAGAGGCAGTCAGAAGGTCTATGCCTGTCCCGGATATCATAATAGCAGGCACTATACTGTTTTCATAAATCAGCCCGACAGGACCACCATAAATAATGGGGCTGCCGTCACGCTCAAATCCCCAAACGACGCCCGAGACGCGTACGGCAGTGTATTGAAATGTATAGATCTCAGTTGGGCGATCAGGAAAGGGCGCGATGTTTTGCAGAGGGCCGACCGTGTCGCATCCGACAATAGTCATTAGAAGTATGTATTTGAAATTTTTGAATAACTTCAGCATCCGTAGCAGGTCCCTTAAACGTTCTTAACTTTTGCTCGCGACAGGCAGATCAATCTGTCTATAGCAGACATCAATGCAGTGCGCAGCATCGGTTTGATTGGGCTCGAACCTGTCATTCGCTGCAATTTGTGCCAAGGTCTGCTTTGCAGGTCAAGCGCAGACCGTTGTTTTCCAAATAACCCAAGGATGTGGAAACGCTCAAAACCGTAGTGAGGAGTTTTTTCAAACCTCAATCAGTCCACCTTGTTCAGTTGGTCCGCGGTTACCACGCCACTTGACGCCGCGGCCTTCGTGCATTGCCGAGAGTGTAAACTGATACCGATCATTTGGCTGATCTGCGGTTTTCGGTGAAATCAGCTCGCATGCCAATATCTCACCGCCAAACGCGCTCGGTTCGTCTTGGGTTTGATGCATGTAGAGAATCGCACCTACGATTGTCTCTGGTGTCCAGCCCTTTTTCACCCAAGCATCGCTAGTGAAGAGCATCCGCTTGTTGTCCACTAAATCAACGCCTTCGCGCCCGGCTTTTCCCCCAGTTCGAGCTTTGCAAATTACGTGTAGTGCTTTTCCCATTTTTGTTTTCCTTTCGTAAACTTGGCGGGTTAGTGTTAGTCTTCGAGAAGATAATCTAGCGGTTATCCCACTCGATTTTGGTGGGATCAAATGGCAAGTCGGAAGCATTAGTATAGCCGACTGGATTCTGAGACTTTCGCGTCCAAATGTCTTGGAACTCAACCAGGGCTGTTTCTCCAAAATGCACATCAAACTTTCGATTTCCGGCCTTCATTATGCCGCGCAGTTCGGCGACCAAAACAGCTTTTCCTGTTCCAATTTGGCATATCACGACATAGTCACACGCAATCGCCCGAGTGGCTTTTAGGGACCAGCTGCCACTGTATGCCTGCCTGCGTAGTTGCTTCGGATCATCGCCGGTGTTGAGCATCAATACTTCCATTAGGCCTCTCCTATCTTTCATATGCAGAATACTTATATACTAGTATAATATTAATCAAGTATATTAGATAATAAATGTCATATTATTCACATAGCCTCTCAGGCATCTCACATAAAATTCGGCCATTCGTGCGCATTGCAGCATTGGTCGCATTGGGCTCATACCAGCCATTCGCTGCGATGAACGTCAAGGTCCGTTCCGTCCGAAAGCACAATGACCGCCATTGCGGTGTGGGGAACACGCGCCTCTACATTCCTTCACTCTGATCGTCGGTGCCACCTTCCTTTGCGATGTGGGCAATAGACACGAGTAATGGGAGGCTCGGTGACTGGTGGAGTAGATTGAGAGATGAGGAGAGTTAGGAAGCTAGGGAGTAGTTGTTCTTCCATTCCTTCCTTCATCTAGGGAGGAGAGCAGGGGGTATCCCATTACTCGTGTCTATTTCCCTGCAGCCCGTAGTCAGGGGCCTACCGAGACCTTGACCGGCGTTGTTTTGATGGTGGTTCTGTCGCCACCGAGCAACCTTGGGGCCGTTTGTGGGGCCGTGTTGCGCCCCGCCTGCCCAGAGAGCCACAGTCTGTCACGCTGGGCGCAGCTCCACCCTGCCGCATAGCCTTCCCCATCCAACGCCTTGATCCCAATATCATCGTCCCACTCTGTGGCGATAAAAAAGCAAGAAGGGTGGGATCCCCCCGACCCGCACAGGGCCGGAGGGAGAGAGGTTACTGGGGTAGGCGGATCTGATCGATGATGTCGCGTTTCTGGTCGTCGCCGATCCCGCCCGAGTAGATGGCGTAGGTCATGCCGTTGCCCGACCGCGCCGACTTGTGCCCCACCAAAGACGCGGTGAAGTGTTCGGGGACGCCCGTCCGTTCGCATTGCGTGATGAACCACTTGCGCGTCCCGTGGAACACCAAGTGATCCAGCCCCACCGCCGTGCGCAGGACCGCAAAGCGCTTGGTCACGGTGTTGACCGTCAGGTTGGGGAACAAGGGACCCGACATCG
Organism: uncultured Halocynthiibacter sp.; assembly: GCA_947503035.1. GTDB lineage: Bacteria > Pseudomonadota > Alphaproteobacteria > Rhodobacterales > Rhodobacteraceae > CANNCD01. The sequence goes on along the minus strand of CANNCD010000001.1, from coordinate 1,541,627 downwards.
GCAACTGGGCCAAGACCTCACTCAGGGCTCCGTGGAGGGGCACCTCACGCTCGGCGGCCTGCGTCTTCAGGCCCCGAACCGCGTTGGGGCGGATCAGGGCGAAGAGCCCAAGATTGCCCTTGGCGACGATGTCACCGCGCGTCAGACCGCAGGCCTCGCCAAGGCGCATCCCCGTCAACAAACACAACCGCAACAGGGCCGCCACGTCAGGATCGCGGGCCTGTGCCAACAGCAACGCCACCTCTGCGTCCGTCGGCACGGCGTAGGACCTGTAGCCGCCCTTGCCCTCAAACCGCACCGAGCGGAACGGGTTCACCTCGATGTGCCCCTCCTGCAGGACCCACTCCATGAACCCCTTCACGAAGGACCAAATCCGTTTTTGCGTCACCACGGTGATCGGGTCGTCCTGCCCAACCGAGGCCGACAGCAGCGCGTCCAACGACCAACGGTGATGGCGATAGGACTTGCCCAGTGACGCCGACAGGCCTGCGATGTCGCGCAAGAACGCCTTGCCGTCCTGCCGGTCAATGGCCCCCACCTGCGTGTCCCCGTGCCGCGAGATGAACAACCCGACCGAGTATCGAACGGCCTTGTAGCTGCTGGGTTCAAGGGTATCCTCCTTCAGGCTAAGATACGCCTCGCCCAGCACGCCAACCGACGGGGATTTGCGAAGGTCGGCAAAGGGCACCGGCGACCAGTCAATGGCCCTGACGGTGGCGGCCATTTCCTTGCTCCAGTTCGGGCGTTCCGTCGGCGCGTCCAGCCCCGCCCTGATCCGCCTGACGGTCTCGTCGAAGCGGACGTTGATCTCGGCGACGCGTTCCTGCGCCACCTTGACGTCGCCGGTCTTCAGGGACTGCTTGAGAGCGGCGGTGCCGAGGATGGCCTTGACGTCGCTGGGGTAGTGCCGCCGGTAGATCCATGTGTTCTGCTTCAGAGTGGCGTACTTCATGGGGTGACCACCTCCTCGATCAGGTCGGTCTCAGGCTCGCCGTAGGTGTCACGCAGAGGACCGGTGAGGGCCACTCCGGTGACGAAGCCGTCGTGGATGCTGTGGACCTTGAACAGGTGGCGGGGGAGGTCGTCCAGCGGGGCGAGACGCACGACTGACCCGACGCGAAGGGTGCTGGGGACGATGCTCATTTGTGGAGCCCCCGCGTGACCAGAATGGCGAGGATGGCGGCGAGGTCCTCCCAGCCACCGCGCTTGGTTTTGCGCCCGACTTTGGCTGCGGTCCAGCCATTAAAAAAGGCACCCGCGAGGGCACCTAGAGTTGTTACGATAGACATGTGTGTTTGCTCCTAAATCAAAAAGAGAGAGACAGTTCTTTCGATTTAGATGCGTCGAAAACCGAGGTTTGGGAGTGGTAGGGTGTGGGCGGCAAGGGGCCGTTCGCTGCGGGTCTAGTCTCTGCTAACGACAATCAACCGAGCTCCAACAAGCCGTTTTCCCTAGACGTTGTCCTTGGAAAACACATCGCCGGTTCGAGACGAGACAGCCAGCCGTTGGTCAGCCTGACACGCCTTCAATGTGCTTTGGAGTCTTCACGCCGGATGTTGGGCAATAAGAGCTCTTCGTTGGCATGCCCAAGTAAGCGAAGGTAGTCGCGTATCGCAGTTTTTATATCACGTTGCGATACGTGTTCTTCTAATGATACACTACGTGACACACGTAGAAGCCCTTTTTGATCGACAAAGACAACAGCTTTATAGGCCTGACTAAAAGCAGTTAGGCGCTCTGCGTTATGTGTGAAATTTTTAGGGTCGAAACTTGCGCGCAGCTCTAGGCCATTGCAGCCGACACCGACGGTGCAATCGCGAAAGAAAACACGAATTTAATACGTGTATATCGAATAATTGCTATGTCCATATAGGGCTGGCGTGCCGCCTGGCTGAACTGTACCGCGTTCATAATGCCCGCCTCTGTTAAGCTGACTTTCAACATAGAGCATGTTGTTGTCGTAATGAAAATCCTCAGCGTGAACGGGCGACGATAGAGCACACGCCAAGGCAAAAGTGACGATTTTTAAAAGCTTCGCTATAGATCAATACCTTATTAAACTTCTCTAGTTTTCTATAAATCACTCACCGCAAAAATAGTGGACTTCGTGGTGAGCGGCAAGCCACGTTTCGAAACGTCCATGGCAGTCGTATTTCGATACCCTTCTGTTCGTAACCATGAGAAAATAGGGGTGTGGGTCAGTGGGTTCAGTTTAAGGTTTCAATATTGGAAGCAATAGTCGCTCAAGCGCACCCCTGCAGTTGAGCAAGGTTGCGCTACGGTAACAGAGCCCCTAGTTGCTCGCAGCGCTCCTCTCCGTGGCGATAAAAAAGCAAGAAGGGTGGGCTCCCCCCGACCCGCGCACGGCCGGAGGGAGAGAAGTTGTTGGGGCCGGCGGATCTGATCGATGATCTCACGCTTATGGTTGTCGCCGATCCCACCCGAGTAGATGGCGTAGGTCATGCCGTTGCCCGACCGCGCGGATTTGTGCCCCACCAAAGACGCCGTGAAGTGTTCAGGCACGCCGGGGCGTTCGCGTTGCGTGATGAACCATTTGCGTGTGCCGTGTAACACCAGCTGGCGCAGGCCTACCGCCGCGCGCGGTACCGCAGTTAATTGTAGCCACTTTATCGCTTATTGGCTTCCTGAACAGACCGGCGTACTTGGGTAGCTTAAGATATTGAAGCGAGCAATCAGGCGAAGCGTGTCTTCGGTCTCGCCTACAGGTCCATCTACGGAACAGATATAGTCGCTGTGGACAGCGAGTTCCTTCAGGAACGTATCTTCCCATCCATCACTCACTTCCAACATTTGCTCGGCAGAATACGGAAGATGATCAACGAATGCCCTGTACGCGCCGCCTTGATCGGACTGGATCAACTGACAGGTATCCGTGGGCTGCGCAAAGTTTGGGGAGGCGCCGCAAGTGCAAGGTGCGCACGATAGGTTTCTCGCGCGGATTGGGCCTTTTGCAGTCGTTCCGTTTCATCCAACTGGAATTTGACACCAATCAAAGCGGCAACTGCGACCAGAGCCGTCAGAGTTGCGGCAGCAGCCTCGATCGTTTCGGCCTGGCGTGAAAGCCAGCTCATTCTGTTGACTCTTGCTGTGGAACACCAAGGGCTATTGGGCCCCACGCGCCACTCCGGTTACCTGTCATAATAACGCGTATCATTTGTGCTTAGTTCTCACCCGTTTGGTCATATAGGTCTTCGAGATGCGCTATGAATTCTGTGCAGAAGGTGATTGAGATATCCGATGGGTCATAAAAGGCGTTCGCCTCGTCGCAGGCCTCGACCTTTACGGTTACCTCATCAGGCAGTTTCACCACCGAATTTATATTGGCAACTTCGTTCTCAAGGATCCGATTCACCACATCCGCATCATCCCCTGGGACGAACACCATTGGGACGCCTTCGACATGTTCGTCCATTTCATCAAAAATCATGCCCCAGCTGTTCTCGGCCTGCTCATATTCGACGTGGCACCAATCGGCGCGGTCGTCGGGCAGGCCAAGTTCTTCTGCGATGTCTTCGCGTTCATCGGGGTTTGCACCGTAAAATATGCAGACATGGTTATAGTAGCGTTGCTCATCGGGGCCGTGCAGATCCCAGTATTGGACTTCGTTCACCCCTTCAGGGTCGTTGATGTATCCAAACGCTGCATCATAAGCTATTGATACGGCTGTTTCCTCATCAAACAGCCAATTGATCAACAGGACCGACAGAACGTCGGCAGCGTCTTCTTCTTGGCCGAACATGGGGACTTCCATCAGGTCGATAATCGCATGGCCAAGTTCGTGATAATAAATGGACAGAATATTGGCTTCTACGAAGGCTTCTCTTGGAGTGAGTTCCTCAGCATGTAGAGGAGACAAGTATGCGAGCGAAAAAGCGGTCGCAATAAAGGGAAGGCGTGGCATGATTGGACCTCAAATTAGACACCAAAAGTTTATGCCCACCATTGTCTCTGAGAAGAGGCGAAGGGTCAACAAAATGCTATATGAAATGATACAGAACAGTGTCTAATGCTGAGCCATAAATCTCCCCCGCATCAAGTACGGGGTGGTGTGCGCTCTAGGTTACTTGAAAAGAAGGGGCTACGTTGGACACCGAGAAACATCACTTAATCTCGTCTTGTACTGAGCCAAAGTTAGTCCATAAGTCCCGCGGCCTCGCGCTGATTGAACTGAGCTTGAGGAGCCTCAACGTCAGGAGCTGATAATTCTGCGCGATGACGACAACAAGAAACTTGACTACGAGGATACCGAAGAGAGCCACGCGCTGCGAGACGCCTTGCTGGCCTACAACTCTCTGCTGTGGTCCTCGTTCATCTATGTGCCGACGCTTGTGTTCCTTTCGTCGAGCACCCGCTCACGGATGGCTCACGTGCGAGGCAGGTGCAGCGTGTCGCCGTCGGCGGCAAACAGTATGCGGTGCGCCGTGTCTTCAGTCGCGCAAGCTGGGAGCGGAATGGTCGCTTCTACGGCGGCTGGTGGCAGATGATGTCAAAGGAGATCCGACAGCAGATACACATCAACGACCAACCCACGGTGGAGATCGACTTCAAAGGGCTGCACGTGACGATCCTCTCGTTTGAGCGGGGTGTTCAGCTGACCGGTGATCCCTACACGCTGGCCGAGCCTCCGTTTCCGGCGGCGGTCGAAGATCAACGGGGTGCGATGAAAAAGCTGGTGCTGACGGCCATCAACGCCAAGAGCGCCAGCGCGGCATTCAGCGCGTTCAGGGACGGCTTCGGCAAAGGCGCGCCGGAGGCAACCCTGACCAACATCGAGTTGCAGGCGGCGGTGGATAAGTTCACCGAGATGCATCCGCAGCTGACGGACTGTATGTTCGCGGATGAGGGGATCCGTTTGATGTGGCGTGACAGCGAGGTGGCGCGAGCGGTGATTGACATGATGACGGCGGCGGGCATTCCGGTCCTGTGCATCCATGACAGCTTCATCGTGGATCAGCAGCATCAGGATTTTCTTCAAGCCCAGATGGACGCCGCGACGAGCCGGATCCTCGGAACGCCGTTCAAGACCACCGTGACGCACGGGAGGCGATGCCATGACCCAGTCTATGACGGCAAACATGTGCACCCAGCGCAACTCGTAAAGACGGCTAGCTACGAGGCACGATTGGCGGCGTGGCGGGCGGCCAACGAGCGGAAGCACGATCCCGACTATCTAGACTATGGCTAGTCCATCTTCCTTTCTTCTATCTAGGGGGGAGAGTAAGGAGGTATCCCATTACTAGTGTCTATTTCCCAGCTGGGGAGTAGGAAGGTGGGGGCAAGCCATCCTCCTCCATCTTTAGCGCCCCACAACGGCCCCAACTTTGGCCCATCGATTTTTGGCGCACAGTGTTTCCATGTTTCAGCGGATCAAACCATGAGTGACGTGAAGGGCCGATTTTGGCAAATCACCCAACATTCTACAACATGTTACTTTTGCGCCGGATGACAATATTCTTCGTGGGCTATTGTTTTGGCCGCAAAGATATGAATTTCCAACACATGTATCTATGTTGTTGGAAACAAGTGGGAGCTTAGGTACCGTCCAATCGGATAAATTCGGTACATGCATTAGGGAATAGATATGACAGGGATACAGGTGATGTTTTCAAAAAAGGCGTTGTTGGTTGTGATCAGCCTAATGTGGGGTGTGCCCACGGTGGCCAGTACGGAAAAACAAAGTTTGTTGACGTTCAATGTTCCAAGTGAAGTACAGGAAAAGACTTCAACACTTATGGAGGGTTCAGGTGTGCATATATCGTCTGCATTTCATCCATTGAATTCAGACGTCATGGTTTATGTTATTGGCTCCCCCTCATAAATCACTTTTCTACCACAAGCTCTGGCTGGCTCTGACGTAAGCGAAATTCCTACTAAGCCCTTTGATGTGAAGGTGATAGATGTCACGACGGTTGGCGGAGATCAGTTTCAGGTCACTTTTGTACTCGCGGTTCGCCAATTGGTGCCCCAGATGTCGGACGAAACCTTCAATTGCACGACCGCGCGTTTAGCGTCCGCCGCGATGATTTCGCGCGCAACGGAAAGCGGCTTTCAGGACGTATTGAGAACATTGGAGTGCCAATGAATTATGTTTTAGATTGAGTATTCGGCACCGCATAGCGGATTTTGAAGCTGAAGAAGACGTAATCAGGCGTGAGGGAATATAGACCATCGCGGATTGCGCAGACCTTGTGGGGTTCTAACGACCAGAGGTCGCGTGGGGAATGGTGCAGAAGACGAAAAAACCGCGGTCACTGTGTTTGGCCGCCCGCCAAATAGCCTATGGATGACCAATTCTGTGCGCGTCCCGTGAAATGGTTGGGGTGTTTCGCGTCAATGGCGCGCGCAGGGTCACTGACGGGGGGGGCGGGATTTGTAAACGGGGATGCACCAACCAAATGACATCGACCCTGCACGCAACACAAACGTGACGCCGGCGCAGGCCATGGCCGCGATCCCAGGGGTAAGGTCAAGGTGGCCGGCGAGGGCCGTGGCAGCAGATCCAAGAAAGGCGCACGTCACATAAAGTTCGCCCTGTTTGAGAACCAGTGGCACTTCGTTTGAAACGACGTCGCGCATCAACCCGCCCATGCTTCCGGTAATGACGCCCATGACCAAAACAATCGGGGGCGTATGGCCAAGGGCCTGTGCCACACCCGATCCCGCGGCCACTGCAATCCCAAGGGCAAAGGCATCGAGCCAAAGCAGAAGTTTATACCGGTTTTCGAACAAATGGGCCGTGATGAACACAAACACTCCCGCCGCGCAGGCCACAGCCAGATAGGACGGCGCATCGATCCAAAAGATCGGGTTCCGGTCCAGCAACACATCCCGCAGGGTCCCGCCGCCAACCGCCGTAAGACAGGCAAAAAACAAAAAGCCCACAACATCAAGCTGGGCGCGACTTGCCACAAGCGAGCCAGTCAGGGCGAAAACAAATACGGACGCGTAGTCAAGGAATGCAAAAAGGGTCATATCCGGATCACTATGGGGGGGATCGGACGCGAGCTCAATCAGAAGATGGAGTGGTGATATGCAAAAAGGGGCCAGACGACATGCGTCCGGCCCCCTGATTGGCTTAGGTCAAAAAGACTAGTGGAACTTTTTGATTTCGCCAGATTTTAGACGAGACTGATAGCTCTTCAGTTCTTCTTTTACGATTGGCATCAGAACATACAGCGCCGTGATGTTCACAACCGCCATCGCAAAGATCGCCGCATCTGAGAAGTCGATGACTGGGCCAAGGCTTGCAGCTGCACCGATAACAACGAAGATACAGAAGATCACTTTGAACACGAGCTCTTTGGTCTTGCCTTCACCAAAGAGGAAGGTCCAAGCCTTGAGGCCATAGTAGGACCAAGAGATCATTGTGGAGAACGCGAACAGGATAACTGCAATCGCTAGGATGTACTTAAAGGCAGGTACAGCAGAGGAGAACGCAGCAGAAGTAAGTGCCACACCTTTGTTGCCGTCAATGGTCTGGATTGTGCTTGCGCCTTCATCCAAGAGGTACATGCCTGTGTTCGGGTCCATAACAAGTTGACCGGTGATGATGATCACAAGGGCAGTCATGGTACAGATCACAACGGTATCGATGAACGGCTCAAGAAGGGAAACGAAACCCTCTGTCACTGGCTCATTGGTTTTCACCGCAGAGTGCGCAATCGCAGCAGAACCAACGCCCGCTTCGTTTGAGAAAGCCGCGCGTTTGAAACCTTGGATCAAGGCACCAACAACACCACCAGCAACACCCGCACCGGTGAATGCACCGCGGAAGATCTCACCGAAGGCCCAACCGATCATGTTGAAGTTCATCAACAAGATAACCAAGGCAGTCAGAACGTAAAGAACGCCCATGATTGGAACGACTTTTTCGGTCACTTTGGCGATGGATTTCAGGCCGCCAACGATAACTGCAAACACGATACCCGCGAAGATAACGCCTGTGATCCAACCTGGGAAATCGCCCACAACGTTGGTGATCTGTGCGTGTGCTTGGTTGGCTTGGAACATGTTGCCGCCACCGAATGCGCCAAGGATACAGAAGATCGCGAAAAGAACCGCAAGGAATTTACCTGCTGGCACGCCGCGCTCTTCAAAGCCCTTGGTGATGTAATACATTGGACCACCAGAAACCGAGCCGTCTGCGTATTCGTTACGATATTTAACACCAAGCGTACATTCGGTGAACTTGGATGCCATGCCCAAAAGACCGGCAAAGATCATCCAGAACGTCGCACCAGGGCCACCGATGCCAACGGCAACCGCAACACCCGCGATGTTACCCAGACCAACGGTACCCGAAAGAGCCGTTGCTAGCGCTTGGAAGTGGCTGACTTCACCGGCGTTGTTTGGGTCAGAATAGTCGCCTTTAACAAGCGAGATGGAGTGGCCGAACGCCTTAAACTGGATCAAACCAAAGTAGATGGTAAAGATCGACGCGGCGACCACCAACCATGCTACGATCCAAGGGAAGCTGGTCCCTGGGAATGGGCTAAAGATCAAGTTCACGAACCAACCGGTTGAGCTTGAGAAGGCCGCGTTTACTTTTTCGTCAATGGATTGTGAGAGAGCCGGAACAGCGGTCGCTGCCAGCGCTGTTGCTGCGAGCGCAGACATTTGAAATGTATTTTTCATCTTTTTTCCCTGTCGTGATTTTTTATGGAACGATTGTGACCGGCACCGGAGATGCCTGTGCCAATGTGCCCGCAACCGAGCCAAAAAGGCGGGATGCAAGTTTCGAGTGACCGGTCCGGCCAATCACGACTTGTGCAGCGTCTTTGTCGCTGGCGATCTGGCAAATCGTATCGGCGATGTGGCCGTATTTGATATCTGCCGTCGCATCGACACCTTGGGCTGCGAGCTTTTCCAAGACAGGAGCAATAACCATAGATTCGGCGCGTGCCATTTCTTCGGTCCGGCGGGCGTGCCGTTCTTCAAGCTCTTCTGGGGTTAGGAATGTGTAGGGGGACCATTCCAGAACGTGCGCAACGGTCACTGTTTCCCCTTGTGATTTCGCGCGTGCTGCCGCGAATTCGAGCGCGCGTTCTGCGCTTTTACTTCCGTCGTATCCCACGACTATTGTTTTGGTCATATTCTCTTCCTCGTTTTTCTGTTGGCCTCTTCGGGCAATTCAAGTTTGGCATAAATTTTAGAAGAAAAGGTGTTCTAATTCGGCTTTCATTCGGAAGATTTTTGGAATATTTAAGAATTATATGGGTCAAAGTAGGAAATTTTCCGATGGATGCGATTGACGCGAAGATTCTTCAAACGTTGCAGGGTGACGGACAAACGTCTATGTCGCGCCTGTCTGAACAGGTGGGACTGTCCCTTTCTGCCTGTCATAGACGGGTCAAATTACTGGAAGCATCAGGAAAAATCGCGGGCTATGCGGCCCGACTTGATCGCGTCGAAATCGGGCTTGAACTCCAGATTTTCATCGAGATCAAAATCCTTAGTACGCGCCGTAGTGACATGGAGGCGTTTGAAACAGCGATCGCCGATATGCCCGAAATTCTCGAATGTCATATGATCTCGGGGGAATTCGATTACCTCGTGCGCGTCGCGTCGCGTGACACCAAGGCCTATGAGCATCTCTATCGCAACCGTCTGTCGCGTATTCCGTCGGTCGCCGAGATGAAGACACTGCTTACGGTGTCCACGGTAAAAGAGTTTTCGGGTTACCATCTCGAATGATCACAGGTTTGGACCATGGCCCGCAGATATCACTGCACCTGATCAATGGGCCCTTTGGCTCGAGTGGCTGGCAATCTCGGCGGGGCGCAAGACCGAGCGAAAGGCGCGATTGCCGTGCGCATTCACAAATTAAAATGTTTGAAAAAAGCGCAATTGATCAATAAAATATGCAGTAAATTCATTACTAATTTAAGGGGAGCGATAACTACAACTTACACTTTTGACGAGCTTTTTTTGAATCGACCTATTCCTTTGATGACGATGATGATGTGTTGGGATGCGTCAATGCAGGCAACGTATCGTGTGTGATCGATTCAACGATTCCGAGCTTTAGCTACCCAGTCGACTATGACTATGGCGACGGCGTAGAGGTGAGCATTTCCGGGAACTATGGCACGGTTCTTGATATAGATTTGGGTAATAATAGTCTGTCCGACGCGTTCATTGAAAACCCTGACTACATCTATGCATTTATTTCTACCCTCGAGTGGGGGGATGGCAATGAAACGACCTACTTGAACCTCACCTCAGAAAATTACGATGAAAACACCGATACCTATTATTCGATCAACGTTGTATTTGTGCTTGCTGGGGATGACTTCGGAGACATTTCAAGCGCGGCCGATTTTAATTCCTTTGTTGACGGGATAACCGGCGAAAGTTTCTCACCGCCCGCGGGCTTTGAGGAAGGAGATGACATTTAACTTGATGGTATTGCAACGGTTTCTGAGCGTGACAATTTCTCTGGTAACGGACTTGCTAAGATTGTTGATCTTGGGGCGGGCAATGACACCTACAATGGCAAGGGGGGAGATGGCATCGTTTCCGGCGGTGCTGGCGTGAATTCTCTGCTCGGGGGCGTCGGCCACGATGTACTTGATGGCGGGCGATGGCAACGAGTGGGTCATCGGTGGCAATGGTATCGATACCCTCTTCGGCGTCACAGAAGGTGCGGTCAACGTTACGTCATCGGACGGTGACACCTCGGTCGAATACGGCAATGGCAATGTCCTGACGCTTGTTGGTGTCACGGATACCGACGCCGTTTATGACAGCATCGATTTCGCCTAATCGCGCAATGACACCCTTGGAACAAATGCCCTTCCGGTAACGGTGGGGCATTTGTCGCATCCAGAGGGGGTATCTTTATTTGACCCAAAGTTGAAAGACGAGCGGATCACCAACCGTTGATGCAAACGTGATCAGGGCGCGCGTGTTTCGCCCTTATACTCGCCAAGGACACAGCGGTTTTTGGAGAGGGCGTTTGAAATGGTCAAATTGGGAATGAAATCACGTGGGGTGGCGATGGCGATTGGTCTTTCCATGTCAACCCTTGGGGCGCAGGGCATGCTTGCCGCAGGTGGCGATGATCTGCCGGACTATGTCATTGCTGAATTTGGCACACCGCCGATTGTGCCATCGGGGGGACTTTCGGGCGATCTTCGCACAGCGGTCGAAACCGCATTCGTCGAGAGCATCCAACAATCGGGCTGGGGGCCGGATCAGGTCATTGCGCTTGATGAAATCGCCGGATCGGGCGACCCGCGTCTTGGCTGGATCATCAGCGACCTTATGCGGTTTTCGGGCTCATTCGAATTGAACGCGACCCTTGCTGCCGCGGCGTCCGAACTGTTCCAAAAGGAGCTTCCGAATGAAAACCACTGGGGCGTTGTGACCGATCATCTGATCGCATGGGACATCCCCGAGCCGCCCAATTACCTTACATTCAAGCGCGAGATTTTCACCACGGTCGCACCGAGCTGGGACAAGATCTTCGTCAAAGGCGATATCGATTGGCGGTTGGTGTCATGGGGTGGGGTTCTGATTGACGACCGTGCCTATGACACGACGGATGACCCGTGCAACTGTATCCCCGCGGCGGACAACCCCGAGGTCACGAGCGCCGAGGAGGCGACGTGGCTTGATGACAGCGATATCGTGTTCGGCGTCGAGGTGAACGGCGAATACCGTGCCTATCCCCGTCAGATCATGGAAGTACGCGAGATGGTCAACGACACCCTTGGCGGGCGTGATCTGGGCATTCCGTACTGTACCCTTTGTGGTGCGGCGCAGGCCTATTTCACCGACAACCTGCCCAATGGGGTTGAACGCCCGATTTTGCGGACCTCGGGGCTTTTGAGTCGTTCGAACAAGGTGATGTATGACCTGAACACCTATTCCGTGTTTGATACGTTTTTGGGCCATGCGGTGACCGGTCCACTGGCGCGCAAAAACATCCAACTTGAGCAGGCGACCGTGGTGACGACGGACTGGGGCACATGGAAGAAAACCCACCCAGAGACCACAGTTCTGGCCGAGGCGCTTGCGCTGGGCCGTGACCCAGATTTCCGCAATGGCCGTGATGCGGATGGTCCGATCTTTCCTGTGGGTGACGTCGATCCACGCTTGCCCGTCCATGAAGACATCATCGGTGTAAAGACCGCCTCGGGTGTGCCGGTCGCCTTTCAACGCAGCGCCGCGGTGGTTGCGCTTCAACGGGGCGACGAGATCACGTTCGAGAATATCCGCCTAAGTCTTGATGCGGGCGGGGTGCGCGCGACCGACGTGGACGGCTCCGATATCGGTAGCCACCAAGCGTTCTGGTTCGCGTGGTCACAGTTCCACCCCGACACGGTTCTTTGGCCCAACTAAGACCCATGCGGCGGTTGCTGATCTCGGGATCGTGACCGCCGCATGATTGACCGATATCGACCGGCTTGCTAGCCAAAGAGAGCGCTCCTTTTTCAACGGATTTCCCATGATCAGACCCATTCTTATTGCGACTTTTACCTTGGCCGCGCCGATGGCCATGGCCAACGACTGTGGCCCCGACGCCCCCTGTACGATTGCGAATGGCGAATACCATATGCGCGTTCCGGCGGGCGATGGCCCCCATCCGGTGATGATCTGGTTCCACGGTCATCGTGGTAACGGCAAGCCGGTGCTGGGGGGCGGCGGGCTTGAACAGGATTTCTTTGACAACGGGTATGTCGTCGTTGGACCGAACGGTGCGATTTCGGACCAATCGGTGCGCTCTTATCCGGCGCGCGAAGGGGCGCCGCGCGATGATGTGAAATTCACCTTGGATGTACTGGATGACATCGAAAACACCGTCGCGATTGACCGCGACCGGATCTATGTTTCGGGGTTTTCGGCGGGGGGATCGATGGCGTGGTTACTGGCCTGCGAGGCGGGCGAACATTTTGCCGGTATGGTCAGCGTCGCGGGCGCACTTCGGTCACCAAACCCGACGGAATGCGCGGGGCTGACTGATCTGCCTGTGATGCAAATCCACGGGTTTTCCGATGCACAGGTCCCGTTTGAGGGCCGCGCCATCGGCAATTGGCACCAAGGCAGCATCTGGGACAGCCTTGAACGTGCGCGCGACGCCAACGGATGCCGCACAAACCCCGACAATATTACGATTGGCGAAGATGTCCGCACGCGCACCTGGGACGCGTCCTGTTCTGGCGCCCCCGTCAGCCTTGTGGTGCATGACGGCGGGCATGGTTGGCCGTCGGGGTGGACGGGTTACGCCTATGAGTTCTTCGAAAAGGCCGCCGCGCGTGGGGTAAAATAGTTCGCCTCAGCAGTCGATCCAACGCGGATTATGACCTATACGGAACACGTCCAACGGTTGGGCGTGTGATTCTGGTGTGGAACAAGTATGGCTTCTGGGAACTCTGTTTATCTTCATGTGGGGGCGCATAGAACGGGGACGTCCTCGCTTCAGATGTGTTTGCATGACAACCGCGAATTGATTGCCGAACGCGGGTTTGACATGGCCTATCCGGGGCGTGATGGCATCCCAAGCGGTGATCTGGGTCTGCGTCTTCCAAGCCCACGACATGGCGACGCAAAACAGGGCCATTTCACCCGTAAACTGCGCAAGGAACTGGGGCGGCGCATGTCCCCCGAGGGGCGTGGGTTTATCCTGTCCGAGGAAAATATACCCGGTCGCATGATCCATTTTCTGAGCGGAAAATTTTACCCAGCTGCCGAAAACCGGATGAAGGTCATCGCGGATGCCTTGGGTGAACGGCCCAAACGGGTGCTCTGCGTGGTGCGGTCCTATGAGGAACTCTATGTGTCGGCCCATCGTAAACGCGCCGAGGACAATTTAGTCGATCCTTTTGACAAAAGCCGCGTGAATATCATGCGGATGGATCGGGGCTGGCCCGAATTTGTGATGATGATGCGCGATGTGTTGAACCCCGAGGAATGCGCCGTTGTGCCCATGGCCGCGCGGGGCGACAGCCGCAATTTGTTGAAACATCTTGTGCCTGAACTGGATCAAACGGGGTTCGTTGAACCGGCCCGCACGATGAACCTGTCGGCGACGGATGCGGGTATGATCGCGCTTCAGGAACGCTATGCGGCAGGCGAAACCCTTGGCCGTGCACAATGGGCGGAGGTGATTGCCGAGCACGCCGCTGACACGACATCGCATGGGTTCGCAGAATTCACGGCGGATGAGTCACAGATTTTGCAGGATAAATATACCGCGGATTGTGATGCCTTGTCCAAGATGGACGGGATCACCTATATCGCGAAATAGGGCGTGCCCCCCGCCAGTGGCGAGGGGCGTTTGTATCATCAATCGCCGTCGGCCACACCAGCCGCCCGAAGACGGGCACGGCGCGCGCGATAGCTGGGCAGGATGACCAAGGCCACAGCGATCACCAAAAGGCCAAGAGTCATCGGACGTTCCCAGATGAACGAAATCCCATCATAAAGCTGCATCGAGCGGGCAAAGTTGTCTTCGAGCATGCCGCCCAAGATGAACCCGATCAAAAGCGGCGCAAGCGGGTAGTCCGCAAACCGGAACGCCGTCGCGCAAATCCCAAACGCCACAAGCAGCAACAGTTCGGTCGCGTTGTTTTGTCCAATATAGGCCCCCATCAGGGTAAAGAACAAAATGAACGGGATAAGGTAGTTGCGCGGAACCGACAGGATTTTCGCGATATATGGGATCAACGGCAGGTTCAAAACCAACAGAACAAAGTTCCCGATATACATCGAAATAATCACCGCCCAGAAAATCTGGGGCTCATCGATCATCAAACGCGGACCGGGGGTCACGTTCAACGCGATCAATGCGCCCAGCAAAATCGCCGTGGTCCCAGACCCCGGAATACCCAGCGTCAAAAGCGGCACAAAGGACCCCGTACAGGCGGCGTTATTCGCGGTCTCGGGTGCGGCAAGGCCTTTGATTGACCCTTTGCCGAACTGATCCTGTTCTTCCTTGGTGGCGATGTTACGTTCCACCGCATAGCCGAGGAAGCTCGCGATTGTGGCACCCGCACCGGGGAGAACGCCGATAAAGAAACCTTGGATCGATTGGCGCCCGATGACGGGGGCAATGGATTTTGCCTCGGCGCGGGTGATGCGCAGATCCTTGATGGCTTCGGCCTGACCTTGGCCCGCCTCGGCAGGTTTCAGAACAAGGAAAAGCGCCTCGGGCAGGGCGAACATCGCCATGGCAAGGGTCACAAATCCCAGACCCGACTGAAGATCCATAATGCCCATGGTGAATCGCGGCAGGCTGAACATTGTGCCTTCGCCAACAGTGCCGAGCATCAGACCCAAAAGGGTCATGATCATCGCCTTGGCGACCTGACCTGCGCCGGAAAACGCCGCGATGGCCGACAGACCCACAACCATCAGCGCGAAATATTCCGCCGAATGGAACAACAGAGCGACGGACGACAGGGCCGGTGCAAAGACCATCAACAAGACCGCGCCGATGGTGCCGCCGCAAAAGCTTGCGATGGCGGCGATGGTCAATGCCTTGCCGGCCTTGCCCTGTTTCGCCATGGGATAGCCGTCAAAGCTGGTGGCGACGGTGCCCGCGACACCGGGCGCATTAAGCAGGATCGAAGAGGTCGAGCCGCCGAAAATCGCGCCGTAATACACACCCGCAAGCAGGATGACCGCCGCCGCAGGGTCGCCCATGGAAATCGCCACGGGGATCATGATCGCGATGATCGACATCGGGCCCAGACCGGGCAACATGCCGATGAATGTGCCGATCAAACAGCCGCCGATGACCATGGCCAACATTTGAATGGAAAAGGCCGTTTGCAGGCCCAAAAGAATGCCTTCTAGCATGTTATCCTCCTAGAAAACCGGGGAGCGGGCGCAGGTAGATGCCCAGAACCTGTTGCACCAAATACCACACGACCAATGTCGCAATCGCCGCAACGGGGATCATGACGTGCCACTTGCGTTCGCCCAGAACCACACTGCCAAGGATCAAAAACGCGCCGGTGGAAATGATAAACCCAACAGGGCGCAGACAGATCGCATAAGCCACCATAAGCGCCAGCAACGTGACCGCCTGACCAAGGTTATAGTCAAGCAACCGCCGGTAATCGATTTCGACGGGTTTTGGCCCTTCGTTCTTTTCCAGACCAAAGAGAATGATCAACGATGCGCCGATGCCCATCACCGACAACAGCTTTGGAAATGTGCTTGGCCAGACGGGATTGCGTTTCATAAACGGTGCAAGGGATGCATCCATCGTGAACCAAGCCGTATAGCCATAGACCAAACAAAATCCGAGTAAGATGAGCGCGATCCAACGATCAAGTGCCATCACATAGTCCCCCCAAATGTAAAAAATCGGCCAAGCGGGGTCGCCGCTTGGCCGGTAGAAATCGTCGACCTTATAGGAAGCCGAGCTTTTTCATCAGATCGCCGATGACTGTTTCTTGGGCCTCAAGGAAGGCTTCGAAATCGGCACCAGAGTTGTGGATGTTGACCCAACCGTTGCGTGCGCGCACGTCTTCCCATTCGGCGGTGTCATACATCGCCGAGATGGCGTCTTGATATGCTGCAACCTCTTCCGCCGGCAGATCAGGCGCACCAAAGAACCCGCGCCAGTTCACGAAGGTGGTGTCGATGCCCTGTTCCTTCATGGTCATGGCGTCGGGGGATGCGTCAACGCGTTCGTCCGATGTCACACCGATGATCTTGATCTCACCCGCCGCCGCAAGGTCAACCGCCTCGGAGAAGCCAGTCGAGAGCGCCGCGATTTCACCAGACAGAAGCGCCGCCATGGCCTTGCCGCCCGCGTCATAGGGGATGTATTTCACGCCCAAGGCATCTTTGCCTGCGGCCTCAAATACCATCGCCGCCACAAGGTGATCCATGCCGCCCGGAACCGAGCCGCCACCGATGGCCGTGCCAGCCGCATCCGCGTCATAGGCCGCCAAAAGATCGTCCATGGAATTGATCGGGCTGTCTTTACCCACAACGATCGCCGCATAGTCACCGATTGTGCCAGAGACAAGCGTCAGGTCGCGGAAGTTATACGGGAACACGCCGGTCAGGGAGCGGATCACGATAGGGGTGGAATTCACCATCAATGTGCCGTGGTTGCTCTCGGCGTTTTCGATAAGGTAACCAATGGCCTTGCCGCCCCCGCCGCCGGACATGTTCTCATAGGACGCATTGCCCACAAGACCGGATTTGGTCAGCGCCTCACCGGTGCCACGCGCCGTGCCATCCCAGCCACCACCGGCACCACCGGGGATAAGGAAATGGATGCTATCGACCTTTTGGTGACCATCTGCAAACGCAGGTGACGTGAACGCAAGAGCTGCGGCAGCGCCAGCCATTAGGGCGCGTCGGCCCAGCTTAAAATTCTTCATAATGTCCTCCCATTTGACAACTCGCCACTTCTGTGGCCAGCTTTGACACCAGAACAAACGAACCTGTCACAAACCTGTCATCCCCGAAAAATCAGAGCGAAGGCCCTATGAAATTTCTATTGGTCGAAGACAATATTGAATTGGCGAACGCCGTGATTTCACGGTTTTCGATGGATGGTCATGTCATTGATCATGCTGATAAAATTCAAGATGCCATCGCGTTCTCGGATACGGGGGATTACGATCTTATTCTGCTTGATATTATGTTGCCCGATGGGGACGGCACCAGTTTTCTGCGCCACCACCGCGCCCGTCAAAAAGACACGCCCGTCATCGTTTTGACCGCCCGTTCGCAGGTTTCTGACAGAATCAGCATGCTTGATCTGGGCGCCGATGATTACGTCACCAAACCCTTTGATCACGCCGAGCTTCAGGCCCGTTGTCGTGCCGTTTTGCGGCGCAATGGGGGGACGTCTCAGCCCGTTTTGGATTTCGGGGATGTGTCGTTTAACACCCTCGCGGGACAGCTCACCGTGCGCGGCGAAGTAGTGAATTTGCGCAACCGTGAACTGCGCCTGTTTGAGGTGCTTTTGAATGCGCGGGGGCAGATTTTTTCGAAACAGAAACTGGTGGACCGGCTGTTTTCCTATGACGTTGACGTGTCGGAAAATGCGATTGAGGTCTATATCGCGCGTCTGCGAAAACATCTTGAGAACACCTCCCTGACGATCACGACCATGCGTGGTCTTGGCTATCGGCTTGATGATGGATGATCTGGTTCGCGTCTCGGGATCCCTGCGCCGCCGGCTGATGATTTCATTGATTTCGGGGGCGGCGATCCTATCGGTTTTGCTGTTTTTCGTGGTGCGCCATTACGCGGCCCAGATCGCCCAAGACAGCCAAGACAGCATCTTGCGCGCCTCGGTGTCGTCGATTTTAGATGCGGCGGTGATCCGCGATGGGCAGGTCGAGGTCGACTTCCCCTATGCGTCCTTTTCCATGCTGGACACCGACCGTGACGACCGCGTTTTTTACGGGATTTATCAGGACCGGCGCCTGTTGTCGGGCTATGCGGATCTGCCGCTTCCGGCCGGCCGGATTGCGGACGAGGCCCAGTTTTCCACCGCATTGGTTGACGGGACCGTCGTGCGGCAGGCCAGCGCGACCCGTATGCTGATCGGCGCAAGCGAACGCACCCGCATCGCCGTCACAGTGGCGCAAACGCAGGACGCGCTTGCCGGAACGTTGCAGGACATTTCGCGGACCGTCGCCCTGTTTTGTGCTCTGTTCTTTGGGCTGGTTACGGCGTTGTCGGTCGTCGCGGCCTCGGCAACAATCGATCCTCTGAGCCGCCTTGCGACATCGGTGGCGCGGCGTGGACCACAGGATTTGCGCCCCTTTGAAAAACAGGTGCCGTCCGAATTGGTGCCACTTGTGTCTTCGCTTAACCGTCTTATGGGGCGGTTGGACCAATCGCTGACCCGCTCCGAAGATTTCATCGCCGAGGCCGCGCACCGTGTCCGCACGCCCTTGGCGACGGTGCGCACATATGCGGAATCGACATTGCAACGCGTAAGCCGTCAGGAAAACCGCGACGCATTGCGCGCCATGGTGCGTGCGATTGACGAAAGCTCGCGCGCCGCGACCCAGCTTTTGGATCATGCGATGATCACCTTTCGCGCGGATCACCTTGAACGCAAGGATCTTGATCTTGGGGCGCTGGTTGAGGACCTTGTCATGCGACTGTCCCCCATTGCCGAGATGAAAGATGTGGATTTGGTCTTCGAAACTCAGGGGCCGGTTGCGGTGTCGGGGGATGAGATCTTGATCCAGAATGCCATTCGCAACCTGATCGACAATGCGCTCAAATATGCTCCGCACGAGACCGTCGTGACGATCAGGGTTGAACATGCGCCGCGTCCCGCCGTGTCAATTATCGATCAGGGACCAGGTTTTCCAACGCAAGATATGGACGGGTTGACGGTGCGGTTTGCGCGGGGTGACAACGCGGGTGGCATCATCGGTTCCGGGCTTGGCTTGACCATCGCCAAGGACGTCGCCGTGGCCCATGACGGCGCCTTGACCCTCTCCAACACCGAAAAGGGGGGCGCATGCGTTACCTTGTCCTTTTAACGTTTCTATTCTGCGCCCAAATCGCAAATGCCCAAATATGGGAGGATCGCCGCGTTTTCCAGTCAGGCGAGCCGGCGGTTTCGCTTCGAATTATTTCCAGCACAGACACCGCATTCCTTGAGCCGATCATCGATGAATTTGTCGCCCTGAATCCCGAGGTCGCGGTTGAATATCTGGTCATGGGAACGGCGGATATTGATGGCATATTCCGCGCCGCCCCCGACACGTTCGATGTTGTCATCTCAAGCGCGATGGACCTTCAGCTTAAGCTGGTGAACGACGGCTTTGCGGCCAAGGTTACGGAAACGGTGTTGCCCGACTGGGCGAAATGGCGTCAAAGCCTGTTCGCCTTTACGGTGGAACCCGCCGCGATCGTGATTAATCGGGCCGCGTTTCAGGGCCGCGATGTCCCACAGACCCGTCAGGAACTGATCAAAGCACTGCGCGACCGACCATATTTCTTTGCCCATAATTTGGGGACATATGATGTGCGTCGATCCGGCCTTGGCTATCTTTTTGCTACGCAGGATGCGCGGGCGTCAGAAACCTATTGGCGCCTGATGGAGGTCATGGGCGGGCTGGGCACGCGGCTCTATTGTTGTTCGGGCGAAATGCTGGATGATCTGGCGTCAGGTGACATCGCCGTCGCCTATAATGTCCTAGGGAGCTATGCCGAAGCGCGCAGCGACATCGCGGACAAGATCCAGATCATTTTGCCCTCGGATTTTCCGACCACAATGATGCGCACCGCCATGGTGTCGGATCACGCCCCGCACCCTGATGCGTCCGCCGCCTTTGTGCGCCATTTGATCGCGACACAGACGAATACGGCAATGACCGAAGGGGGGCTTCGGCCAATTGACACCGGTATCACAAGGCCGACCATCCACCTTGAGCCCGCGCTCATGACCTATCTTGATCGGCTTAAGCGGCGAACATTCATAAAAGAATGGGAAAATGCGATTATCCAATAGGAGCGGTTGGATTTTGTTGGGGCGAATGGCAAACTGGTGATGGATCAAAAGAACGGAACGGACCCTTGATGACACAGCCTGCTATGAATTGGATTGAACGGTTTGCGGGTCTTGCCCGCCTAGACCCACCGACACAGGACATCCTGCGCAGCCAAAGCGCGATCATTGATGTGGATGCGGGCACGACTATTTTCGGTCCCGGAAATTCGCCAGAACATATGTTGTTCCTTCTCGAAGGTACGGTGCGTGTTCAGCAGGTGTCCGACACGGGTCACGAAATTGTTCTCTATCGCATCCAAGCGGGGCAGAGCTGTGTCCTGACCACGGCCTGTTTGTTGGCCTATGATGACTATTCCGCCGAGGGCATCACCGAAACAACCGTCCAAGCCGCCGCCATTCCCCGTGGCGTGTTTGACGATCTGGTCGCCCAGTCGAAACCGTTCCGCGACTTTGTGTTCGCCGCGTTCTCCAAACGGATTACCGATCTTTTTCTGATGGTCGACGAGGTCGCGTTTCAACGGATTGATGTGCGGCTGGCGGATCGGCTTTTGGTTTTGGCCGAAGGCAAGGATCGGGTTTCGACGACGCACCAAAAACTGTCTGTTGAACTTGGCACCGCCCGCGAGGTCGTGTCGCGCCAGCTTCAGGAATTTCAGCGTCGTGGCTGGGTTGAACAGGCGCGCGGTGTGGTTGATTTGATGGACCAAGATGCGCTTGCACGGCTGGCGGGGCATCGCGGCGTATAAATGATGGCTATGGTGACAATGTCACCGTGGGATTTTGCGCCGCTCGCTAAATAAGGGACAGCACATCAAAAAGGGAGCTGTCCTATGCCCATTAATCTTGGAAATCTTGATCGTTTGATCCGTCTTATCATTGGCGCTGTGTTGATCATCGCCGGCCTGACCGTATTTCAATCCGGTGCCGCAATTGCCGTGGTTGTCGGCATCGTTCTGGTGGTGACCGCAGCGATCAAATTCTGTCCGCTCTATCGTCTATTCGGCCTGCGGACCTGTAAAAAATGATCATTGAAACCACATTTACCCCGCTGACGTCTTTGGCAGGCGGGGCGCTTATTGGGATCGCGGCGGTGATGTTGATGGGGCTTATGGGGCGCATCATGGGGGCCACCGGAGTGCTTGCGGGTGTCATCGCGCCAGCGTCATTCTCCGATTGGTCATGGCGCGCTGCGGTCGTGGTCGGCATGATATCCGGCCCGCTTGCGGTGTTGGCGATTTCGGGCGAAATGCCTGCTGTCGCGGTTCCGGTGTCCACATCGATGCTGGCGTTTGGAGGTTTCATCGTGGGTCTGGGCGTGACGTTCGGCGGCGGTTGTACCTCGGGCCACGGGGTCTGTGGCATGGCACGTTTGTCACCACGCTCCATCGTTGCGACCGGCGTTTTCATGGTGGCCACGGGCATCACCGTTTTCGTTATTCGTCATGTTCTGGGGGCCTAGCATGCGTATCATCATCAGTTATCTCATCGGGCTTATCTTTGGTGTCGGCATTTCGATATCCGGCATGGCCAATCCGGCCAAAGTCCTTAATTTCTTTGACATTGCGGGCGCATGGGATCCCAGCCTTGCCTTTGTCATGGGCGGCGCCCTTGCTGTGACATTCGTGGGATATCGGGTCGTTTTGCGTCGCCCCGCACCCATCATGGGGGATAGGTTCCAAATCCCAACCAAACGTGACTTTGATCTGCCTTTGATTGGTGGTTCGGCCCTGTTTGGCGTGGGGTGGGGCATTGCGGGGTTCTGCCCCGGTGGTGCGCTTCCGGCGCTGGGAACAGGGCGCACCGAAGTGTTCGTTTTCGTCGCGGCCCTCATCGCGGGGATCATAGCGGCCAAATTCATTCAACGCAGTTTTTTATCGGAGACGAAGGCATGACATATCCCGTCGACCTTGTAACCAAGCCCGAAGTGTTTGCCCATTTTGATGGGGCCACCAACACCATCAGCTATATCGTCAAAGACCCAAACAGTGCCCATTGCGCCATCATAGATAGCGTGATGGACATTGATTACGCTGCGGGGCGTATCACTTATGGCCACGCCGATGCGATGATCAAGGACGTGCAGGAACGCGGGTTGATTGTGGATTGGATCATCGAGACCCATGTTCATGCCGATCACCTGAGCGCCGCACCCTATATACAGGGTCAGCTTGGAGGCAAAATTGGTATCGGCGAAAACATCATGGTCGTGCAGGACACCTTTGGCAAAATCTTCAACGAGGGCACCGAATTCCAACGGGATGGATCCCAGTTTGACGCGCTGTTTCGCGACGGCGACACCTATGAGGTTGGCGGGATGACGGTGTTCACCATGTTCACCCCCGGCCATACGCCCGCCTGCATGGTGCATGTGGCGGGGGATGCGGCGTTTACGGGGGACACGTTGTTTATGCCGGACGGGGGCTCGGCGCGGGCCGACTTTCCGGGGGGTGATGCGGGGATGTTGTATGACAGCATCCAAAAGGTTCTGTCGCTTCCGGATGAAACGCGTTTGTTCATGTGCCACGATTACGGCCCCAATGGGCGCGACATTCGGTGGGAAACCACCGTTGCCGACGAAAAGGCCCATAACATCCACGTTGGCGAAGGCAAGACACGGGATGAATTCATTGCCTTTCGCACCACGCGCGATGCGGAGCTGGACATGCCCCGTCTGATTATTCCATCGCTTCAGGTGAATATGCGCGCGGGCGAGGTGCCAACCGATGACGATGGCAATCCAGTGATCAAAGTGCCGCTAAACCGGTTTTAACCCCCACCGCCCGTGCAGGCTTGTGCCGATGCACGACATCCCCAATAGTAGCAGGATATGATGACGTCAAAGTTTCAAAAATATGTTCCCGTCCTTGACTGGGGACGCCACTATTCGCGCGGACAGTTTTCCGGTGATATGATGGCGGCGGTTATTGTGACGATCATGTTGATCCCTCAATCGCTGGCCTATGCATTGTTGGCTGGCCTGCCGGCCGAGGCGGGGCTTTATGCGTCAATCGTGCCGATCATCCTGTATGCGATATTCGGGACCAGCCGCGCCTTGGCCGTGGGGCCGGTCGCGATTGTGTCGCTTATGACTGCGACAACCTTGGGGCAAATCGCCGACCAAGGAACGGTTGGATATGCGGTGGCGGCGCTGACCTTGGCGTTTTTGTCAGGTGGTATTTTGCTTGTCATGGGGGTGTTTCGGCTGGGATTTTTGGGGAACTTTTTGTCCCATCCGGTGATCACGGGGTTTATCGTTGCCTCGGGCATGATCATCGCCGCCAGTCAGATTAAGCACATCCTTGGCGTCGACGCATCTGGGCATAGCCTGATCGCGTTGATCCTGTCGCTTTTGGGGGCGCTTGATACGATCAATTGGACGACGCTGTGCCTTGGTGCGGGGGCCACGGCGACGTTATTTTGGGTGCGCTATGGCATGAAATCGACTCTTGTTGCGGCGGGCATGGGGCAGGGGATTGCCGATGTCCTGACCAAGGCGGGGCCAGTGTTCGTGGTGATCATCACGACGGTGATCGTCTGGGCGTTCGATCTTACGACCCACGGCGTCAAAGTCGTCGGCGAGGTGCCCCAGAACCTGCCGCCACTGACCATGCCGAACCTGTCGATGGACCTGTTGTCGGCCCTTATATTGCCTGCTGCGTTGATATCTCTGATCGGGTTTGTGGAATCCATTTCGGTGGCCCAGACCCTTGCGGCCAAGAAACGCCAACGTATTGATCCAGATCAGGAATTGATCGGGCTGGGTGCTGCAAACATGGGCGCGGCCTTTACGGGGGGCTTTCCGGTGACGGGCGGATTTGCCCGTTCGGTCGTGAATTTCGACGCCGGAGCACAGACCCCCGCCGCAGGCGCGTTCACCGCCGTGGGCTTGGCCATTGCCGCGGTGTTTTTGACGCCTTTGATCTATTTCCTTCCACAGGCGACCTTGGCCGCGACGATCATCGTTGCCGTTCTCAGCCTTGTGGATTTCTCGATCCTCAAAAGAAGCTGGTCCTACTCCAAGGCGGATTTCTTTGCGGTCTTCGCCACGCTTGTTCTGACGTTGTTGGTCGGCGTGGCGGCGGGGGTGACGACGGGGGTGATCCTTTCGGTTCTGCTTCATCTTTACAAAACAACCCAGCCCCATATCGCCGAGATCGGCTTGATCCCGAACACCCAACATTTCCGAAATATCGACCGGCACGGTGTCGAAACCCAGCACCATGTCCTGAGCCTTCGGATCGACGAGAGTCTCTATTTCGCCAACGCAAAATACCTTGAGGATTACATTTACGACCGTCTGGCGGGCTGTCCCGATATCAAACACGTGGTTCTGAAATGCTCGGCGGTGAATGAAATCGACCTAAGTGCGCTTGAAACCCTTGAGGCGATCAACGAACGGTTGGGCGCGGCGGATATGGCGCTTCATCTGTCCGAGATCAAGGGGCCAGTGATGGACCGTTTGGCCAAGGAACATTTCCTATCTGATCTGACAGGTCAGGTGTTTCTCTGTCAATATGACGCCTATCAGGCATTGGCCGACAAGGTTTAGGTGATTGCCGGCGACGGATTTGATGGGCAAGTCAGCGCAGGTGATATAACGTCACTCCTTGAACGACCGACCGTCAACCGCCCGAGGATGGAGCAGCCAGTGACAGATCATTTGACCCCCACACGGGATGAGCCACATCAGGCATGGTTGCGGCGTGATGCTCTGCGACAGTTGGATTTCTTTCGTCCCAGCCTGCGTGGCGACGGTGGGTTTGATGTGCTGGACTGGAGCTGTGCGGCCTTGCCCGATGCGCCACAGGAATTGCACACCACGACGCGGATGGTGCATTCCTTTGCGCTGGGCCATGCGTTTGGGGCGGCGGATTGCGAGCCGATGATCGATGCTGGTATGGCGTTTTTGTGGGGCAAACACCGTGACCAAACCCATGGCGGATATGTCTGGTCTGTGGATCGTGGCACCGCGGGCGACCGGACCAAACTGGCCTATGGGCATGTGTTTACCCTGCTTGCCGGTGCCAGCGCGAAACAGGCGGGGCACGGGGATGCGGACCGGTTGATCGCGGATGTGTCACAGGTGCTTGATGATCGGTTCTGGGACAATGACCGTGGGTTGCTTCGCGAAGAGTTCAACGCCGACTGGACCCCATTTTCGACCTATCGCGGCATGAATGCCAACATGCACGGCACCGAGGCGATGTTGGCCGCATATGAGGCCACAGACGACACCGAATACCTTGCGCGTGCGGGACGGATTTTGACGTTCTTTATCGACCAGATCGCGGCGCAAAATGAATGGCGCATCATCGAACATTTTGACGAAAACTGGACCCCTGATCCCGCCTATCGGGGTGACCCGATGTTCCGACCTACTGGGACGACGCCGGGGCATTCGCTTGAACTGGCGCGGCTGTTGTTACAGCATTGGGACCTTTCGGGGCGACCTGACACGGGGGCCTTGGGCAAGGCGCGCGCGCTTATTTATGGCGCTTTTTCTGATGCTTGGCTGCCTGATGGCGGGATTGCCTATACGTTGGATGACGACGGTGCTGTTGCTGTGGGGGACCGATATTGGTGGCCCGTCGCCGAGGCCATCGGGGCGATATCGGTGTTGAACGAACTGGACCCTACGGATCAAAACACCGAATGGTATGATCGGCTTTGGCAGTTTGCCCAACGGCATTTTGTCGATGAAACGCGGGGCGGATGGTACCCCGAGATTGACGCGAAGGGCGCCCCCACTGCGCGGCAGTTCCACGGAAAACCCGACATTTATCATTCGCTTCAGGCGGCCTTGTTGCCCCTTGCGGGTGGCGCGTCTGGAATGTTTGATCGTCTGGCACAGAAACGGGACAGGTGAACAGTTCCGGACTAGGAGGGGCCTAGCCCGAGATCGTGCTAAGGATTTGAACAAGCTCGGCGATCGATTTCGTCCCCATCTTTTCCAAAACCCGCGCGCGATGGTGGTCCACGGTGCGCGGGCTGATATCAAGCGCACGGCCGATTTCTTTGCTGGCGGTGTTTGACGGGTTGTCGATCATGAACTGTGCGATTTCTTGTTCGCGGGTCGTCAGGCTGGCGAATTTTTTGCGGGTCGCTTCGATCTCTTGCTGGGCAGCGCGGGTGTTCAAATCGGTCACAAAGGCGGCCTTGATACAGTCGACCAAAACATGTTGTCGAAACGGTTTTTCAAGAAAATCCACGGCCCCCGCCTTCATGGCCTGAACGGTTTCGGGAATGCCGCCGTGCCCCGAAATGAAGATGATCGGTATGATGATGTTGTGGTCAATCAGATGCGTCTGAAGCTCGAGCCCGTTTAGCCCCGGCATGCCATAATCCAACACCAAACACCCCGGCTCATCGCCGGTGTAATCGTCCAGAAACCCCTGCGCCGTTTCATAGGTGCGCACCACGAAACCGCGTTTGCTCAAGGCGCGCGACAGGGTGGTTCGGATGGCCTCGTCGTCATCAACAAGAAAGACGATGGAGGTGCCGTGGGTTTGGCTTGGGTCATTCATATCAGGTCTCTTCTTCGTCAAACTAGGTCCGCAACGTAAAACAAAAACTGCCCGTGTCGGGATCGTACCACATGCGCCCCCCGTTCACCTCGACGATGGTACGGCAGATCGAAAGCCCAAGCCCCATGCCGTCCTTTTTGCTGGTCTCAAAGCGTTTGAACAGATCAAGGTTGGGCGCAACACCGGGGCCGGTGTCGGTGACGCGGACGGTCACGCCGCCACGTTTTTTGGTGGCGTTGATATGGATTGCTCTGTTCGGGCTTTGGGCGGTTTCCATGGCCTCAATCGCATTGCGGGTCAGGTTGACCAGAACCTGCGCGATCTGAACACGGTTGCCGATGATCGGCGGAATATCGGTGATATCAAAGGTGGTCGCGACATGGTGGCTTTTGACTTCTTGCCGGATAAGCGAGAAGGTCTGGGTGACCAATTCGTCCAGATCAAAGGGGTCTACGGCGCCTTCGTCTTTGCGGACAAACCCGCGTAGGGCGCGGATGATATCGCCACCGCGATGGGCCTGATCGTCGAGTTCATGCAGGATTTCCAACAGCTCATCATTTTGGCCGCCGTGATGTTTCGCGGTCGATATCGCGGCATCCACGTTCTGGGTGATCGCGGTAAGCGGTTGGCTCAGCTCATGGGCGAGGCCGGTCGCCATTTGGCCCATCATATTGACCCGCGCGGCATGGGATAGGTCGTGTTTCAACTCTTGGACTTTGCTTTCGGATTCGCGCCGCTGGGCGATTTCGTCGATCAGGGTTGCGTTGGCGCGCTCCAATTCACGATAGGTCTGCGGCAAGGGGGCCTGCGGTGACATTTCCCCTTGGGAGACAAGGGCGGTGCGGACGGCAAAGGCACGTACCGGACGCAGGATCAGTTCCGAAAGAGCCACGCCAACGATGGCCGAACAGATCGACACAATCGCCGCGATCCACGTGTTGCGCCGACGGTTGTCTTTGATGTCTTGGGTAAAGTCATTCTCGGGCGCATAGGTCGCGATGGTCCACGGCAACCCATCGATGGAGATCGGCGAAAGCGCCGAGATATACGTGTCCGACCCGAACTTAAATTCGCCATTCGCCCCATCGGCGCGGTCGCTCGCAAAGGCGGCGCGGGCAATCGAATTCTCCATGGTGTTGATGTTCACAAACGCCTGCTCCCCATTGTCATTGGTGGTTTGGGTTTGGCTGGGGTCGGGGTGGGCGATGATATCCCCGTTGCGGTTCAAAATAAGAGCCGCGCCGTTTTCGCTTAGTTCTAAACCCGCAAGGAATTCCGAGATCGATTGGATTTTGATGTCGATCCCAACCGCGCCGATCAGGTCACCTGTTTTGGTTTCAACTGGCGAGGCCACCGTGATGCCGGGGTCCTGTGACGAGAAAAAGATATAGGGGTCGGTCCAGACATGTCTGCGTTCGGCCCGCGCGCTTTGATACCACGGGCGGGTACGCGGATCATAGGTGTCGTTGGGGTCGAACCATGTGTCGATGATGGTGAAGTCCGGATCCCGTTGGATCAGTTTCGTCGTGCGGATTTCGCCGTCGATGGACACGACTTTGGTCTGGTAAATATCGTCGGTTTCAAGACGGGTCACATAGACAAAATCGCCCTGTTCACCGCCGAAAAACGCGCCCGAAATATCAGGGGCCGTCTGAAGATAGTCGAACAGAAACTGTTCCAGCTCTGCGGTGTTAGAGGTCGAGATCAGCGTGTTTTCGACGATGCGGCTGATGAAATCCGCGGCCTCGCGGGCTGGGGACAGAAAACCGCGGGTGTGTTCAATCGTGTTCTGGCTGGCCTTTTCCAGTTGCCCGCGCGCATGGTTCAACATCGCCGTTTCGGACGTCACATAGGACGTGGTCACCACAAGCAGGATCGCAACGAACTGCAATCCGGCGAGGCTGATGGCCAATATCGTTGCGAGAGAAAACTTCATACGGTCCTTTTGCGGTGGCGCAGGAGAGCTGCTATTTTGGGCGACACAGCGGCCCAAAGGCCCAGCGTGCGGTCGAAATCGGTTTCACCGAGCATGGCGCCAAAACCCCGTCATCTGGGCTGAGTCGGGCTTAACCTCTTCTTAAATAATCTAAAAAGAGCCAGCCGCCGGATACGTGGCGCAGCGTGACGGTGAAAATACCATAATCCCGATCGGCGCCATATAGGTAGTTACGCGCATAGACAAAACGCGGGCCGATACGTGACCCTTATGGCTCGTATCGGGGCAACGTCCCCGGATTCTTTGTGCCAACCCGACGGATGGACGGGGCGCTCACAAAGACACGTAATCAACATTGGGAGAACTGAGATGTCTCAGAAAACATTCACAACTGCTGCGGCTGCTGTTATGGCGCTTGCGGTTTCCGCACCGGCGGCTATGGCCGAAGAATTCATCACCATTGGTACAGGCGGCGTGACCGGCGTGTATTATCCAACAGGCGGCGCGATCTGTCGTCTTGTGAACAAGGGCCGTAAAGAGCACGGCATCCGTTGTTCCGTGGAATCCACCGGTGGGTCCGTGTACAACATCAACACGATCCGCGAAGGCGAGCTTGAATTCGGTGTTGCCCAGTCCGATTGGCAGTACCACGCCTATAACGGCACGTCCCGTTTCGAAGAAGCCGGCGCATTCGAAGACCTGCGCGCGGTGTTCTCGGTTCACCCTGAGCCCTTCACCGTTGTGGCACGTGCCGATGCGGGCATCACCAACTTTGACGATCTCAAAGGCAAACGCGTAAACATCGGCAACCCAGGCTCTGGTCAGCGCGGCACCATGGAAGTGTTGCTCGAGGCCAAAGGCTGGACCACTGGCGATCTTGGTCTTGCGACCGAACTGAAGGCCGCAGAACAGTCCGCCGCCCTTTGCGACAACCAGATCGACGCAATGGTTTACACCGTTGGCCACCCATCCGGTTCCATCCAAGAAGCGACCACCGCGTGTGACTCTGTTCTTGTGACGGTTGACGGTGACGCGGTTGCCGGTCTGATCAACGACAACTCTTACTATCGTTCTGCGACCATCCCAGGTGGCATGTACCGTGGCAACGATGCCGATGTTGCGACATTCGGCGTTGGCGCGACATTCGTGACATCCGCAAACGTGTCCGAGGATGCGGTTTATGCGGTTGTGTCTGGCGTCTTCGACAACTTTGAAGACTTCAAAAAACTACACCCTGCCTTCGCGCACCTTTCCCCCGAGGAAATGGCGACCGCTGGCCTGTCTGCGCCACTGCATGTCGGTGCGGCCAAGTACTACAAAGAAAAAGGTTGGATTGAATAATCTAACGTTTTGACGACGAAGGGGCCGGTTTTCCGGCCCCTTTCCATAATGAACAAAGCCGAAAAAATCGGCATGTCAGGGAGATGGAACGATGGTAGATAAGTCGGCCGAAAATAGGCCTCTGAGCGAAGAAGAACTGCAGGAGCTAGTTGCCTCCAGCGATGCGGGTTCGCGCGATCCGGCGGGATCAATTGGCCTTGTGCTTGCGATTGTCGCGGTGGTTTGGTCGCTGTTTCAGGTGATCCTTGCGTCGCCTCTGGCGAACTACATCCTTCCGGGATCTCTGATTAATAACTCGCGTCAGGTCCATCTGGCGTTCGCGATTTTCCTCGGGTTTATGGCCTATCCGGCGCTGAAAACCAGCCCCCGTCATTTCATCCCGATCCAAGACTGGGCTATGGGTTTGTTTGGTGTCTTCACTGCGCTTTATGGGTACTTCTTTTACCAAAAGATCGTGAATTCCGGCGGTCTTGCCGATGACATGGACAAGTGGTTCGCGCTTGTCGGCCTGTTGCTGTTGTTTGAGGCCGCGCGCCGTGCGCTTGGCCCAGCGATGGCGATTATTGCCACGGTTTTCTTGGCCTATGTGTTCTTTGGTTCCGCGTCATGGGTGCCCGAGGTCATCCAATGGAAAGGTGCGTCCCTGAAAAAGGCGATGAGCCACATGTGGATCACCTCCGAGGGCGTCTTTGGCATCGCGCTGGGCGTTTCGACCAAATTCGTGTTCCTGTTCGTGTTGTTCGGCGCCTTGCTGGATAAGGCGGGCGCGGGGAACTATTTCATCAAAATGGCCTTTGGCGCGCTCGGTCACCTGCGGGGTGGTCCGGCCAAGGCTGCGGTTGTTGGGTCCGCTGCGACGGGATTGATTTCGGGGTCCTCCATCGCCAATGTTGTGACCACCGGCACATTCACCATTCCCTTGATGAAACGCGTCGGGTTCTCATCCGAACAGGCCGGCGCGGTCGAGGTTGCCTCGTCCGTCAACGGTCAGATCATGCCCCCCGTGATGGGCGCGGCGGCGTTCCTGATGGTGGAATATGTCGGCATTTCATATGTCGAGGTGATCACCCACGCGTTCCTGCCTGCGGCGATTTCTTACATCGCGTTGATCTATATCGTTCACCTCGAAGCCGTGAAGCGCAACATGCCGACCATCGGCAACCGCGAGGTTCAGCTCGCGCGCACAGTCGTTGGGATGCTGTCGTTCTTTATCGTCTTTGCGGGCCTGTGTTTCGGGTCGCAATATCCGGTCAACGCGGTCACCACTTGGGTGCCATCGGCGGCGGGTATCGTGATGAGTTTGATCATCTTTGCCCTCTACGTGGGTCTCTTGAAAATGGCGTCATCTGTGCCCGATCTTGAGGCGGATGACCCCAACGCCAAAGACGTGGAGCTGCCGGTTATCGGCGAAATCTACAAGGCCGGTTTGTACTATCTTTTGCCGATTATCGTCTTGGTGTATTTCCTGATGATTGAACAAAAATCACCCGGTCTGTCGGCGTTCTGGGCGACCATGTTGTTGTTCGTGATCTTGCTCACGCAAAAGCCGCTCAAGGCGATCTTCCGTGGTGAAAACCAGATGGCGAATGCCTTTGTCGATGGGGCCGTTGATCTGTGGCAGGGGCTTATTGCCGGTGCGCGCAACATGATCGGTATCGGTCTTGCGACCGCGACGGCGGGTGTGATCGTGGGCACCGTGACCCTTACCGGTATTGGTCAAGTGATGGCCGATCTGGTTGAGAGCATGGCCTTTGGTCTGACCTATGTCGCGGCGGGTGTCGTGCATCTGATTGATCCAATCACGGGCGTTCTGGGCCTTACGTCGGACTATGCCTCTGTGGCCGATCGTGCGGTGGATATGACGGGTACGACGCTTGTGTTTGTTCTTTTGTGCGTTGGTCTTCTGAGCCTTGTTTTGGGCATGGGCCTTCCGACCACGGCGAACTATATCGTTGTGTCGTCTCTTATGGCGGCGGTCGTTGTGGAGCTGGGCGCGCAAAGCGGGCTGATCGTTCCATTGATCGCGGTGCACCTCTTCGTGTTCTACTTTGGCATCATGGCCGACGTGACCCCGCCGGTGGGTCTTGCCAGCTTTGCCGCCGCCGCCGTGTCTGGGGGCGATGCGATCAAGACGGGCTTTATCGGGTTCTTCTATTCGCTGCGCACCGTGGCCCTGCCGTTTGTGTTCATCTTTAACACCGATCTGTTGCTGATCGATGTGGGTTGGGCCGGTGGCATTCTGGTGGCCGTTTCGGCGACCATCGGGATCCTTGTGTTCACCTCGGGCACGATGGGGTGGTTCCTGACGAAATCCCGTATGTACGAGAGCCTCGCGTTGATCTTTGTGGCCTTTGCGCTGTTCCGTCCAGATTACTTTATGAACCGCATTCAGCCGCCATTTGCGACGGTTGAACCCGCCGCCATTGCCGCCACACTTGATACCGCTGCGGCGGGGGATCAGGTGCGTGTGGTTGTGTCGGGGCCGGACTATGACACGGGCGACGCCAAATCCACGACCCTTGTTCTGGATGTGCCCGAAGGTGGCTCCGGTGACGAACGTCTAGATGGATTCGGCTTGGCCATCATGGAAGACGGCGACAACGTTCTGTTGGAGGAACCGTTCTTTGGCACGCCCTTCGCCGAGACCCTGTCTGGGTTTGATTTCTACGGGGACGACCCTGTGACGTTGACCTCGGTCGAGGCCCCATCCAAGCAATCGCCAAAAGAGTTGGTCTTTATCCCAGCGCTTCTTCTCTTGGCATTCATCGCGTTCCTGCAAACCCTGCGGGTACGCCGCAACGACGAGGTAACAGCATGATCAACACCATCCTTTGTGCCATCGATATTTCGGACCCAACCGAGGACAAACAGGTTCTTGAACGGGCGGCGAAAATGGCCGCCCTCGAAGAGGCCCAGCTTGATATCGTCACGGTTGTTCCCGATTTCGGCCTAAGCCTTGTTGGGTCGTTCTTTGACCAAGGGCACCACGACGAAGCCCTGACCAAGGCCAAGGCGTTGCTCAATTCCATTTGCGCCACTGTGTTGGGCGATGAGGTGAACGCCAAGGTGCGTCACGTTGTGGCCACCGGCAAGGTCTATGATGAGATTCTGAAAACAGCCGCCGCATCCAAGGCCGACATGATCGTGATTGGGGCCCATGCGCCCGAGTTGGGTGATTTCCTGCTTGGGCCGAACGCCGCGCGGGTCGTGCGCCATTCGCGGTGCTCGGTCTACGTGGTCCGATAACACAGTTCCCCAGGACTGGTTCAACGCCTGTCAGTTTTGAGCCAGACCGTCTGCCACGGCGCGTGTCCCCGCGCCGTGGCTTATTTGTATCTAGCGCAGACGCAGTTCGGTTTTCGCGTCAAACACCATCATATCGTCGGCGGACACCTTAATCCCGACCTCGGCACCGGTGGCATAGGTTTGGCCATCGTGGGTTTCCACGATCACCCGTTCGCCGGTTTTCGCCCGCAGGTAGACATAGCTCACCCCGCCCAAATGTTCGCTGAGCTCGACCCCGTGGGTGTTGCCGCTCGGATCAATGGTGATGTCCTGTGGCCGCACGCCAAGCGCGATTTTCGTGCCATTGGCCGGCAGGTTCACATTGGGCGTCACACCGTTTCCCCCCAAACCACTCACCGCCAGCGCGCCGTTTTCGACAGTGCCGTCGACGAAATTCATCGCGGGCGAACCGATAAAGCCAGCGACGAATTTGTTGTCAGGGTCGCTAAACAATTCAAGCGGCGCGCCGACCTGTTCGATACGCCCATCGCGCAGCACGACGATCTTGTCGGCAAGGGTCATCGCCTCGACCTGATCGTGGGTCACATAGATCATTGTGGCGCCGATTTCCTTGTGCAGACGTGCGATTTCGACACGCATCTCAACGCGCAGCTCGGCGTCAAGGTTGGACAAAGGTTCGTCAAACAGGAAGACCTCGGGGCCGCGGACAATCGCACGACCGATGGCGACACGTTGACGTTGACCACCGGACAATGCCTTGGGTTTGCGATCCAGATACGGGCCAAGCTTCAAAATCTCGCTGGCTTCGGCGACCTTCTTGGCGATCTCATCCTTGGGGAAGCGGTTCATTTTCAACCCAAAGCCCATGTTTTCGCGTACGGTCATGTGGGGATAAAGGGCATAGGTCTGAAACACCATCGCCACGCCACGTTCGGACGCATCCAGATGGGTCACGTCACGTTCGCCGATGTTGATGGCGCCGCCCGTGGTTTCCTCAAGCCCCGCAACCATTCGAAGCAAAGTGGATTTGCCACAGCCCGACGGGCCCACAAAGACGCAGAACTCGCCGTCTTGGATTTCCAGATCAACCCCATGCACAACCTGCACGGCGCCGTATTTTTTGATAACATTGTTCAGAGAAACACCGGACATATTTGGTTCCTAGTTTTGTGTTTGGTCAGGAAAACGCCATGTGTCGGCGGCGTCTGCGATGGATTTTGCGGCGCGGCGCAGATGCGGCACCATGGTTTCAAGTTCTTTCAGGCTGGATCGGCTTGTGTTGCTTGTGACGGACAGGCCGCCCATCACCTGCCCCCCAGCAGATAGGATCGGCACCGCGATACAGATGATCGTCGGTTCGTGTTCCTCGCGATCAAACGCATAGCCGCGCTCACGGATATGTCCGAGCTCTTCGCGAAGGTCCTCGGGGGTGGATAGGGTAAATGTCGTGAAGGAGTTAAACGCCTGACGGTCGATGGCATGTTGCAACGCGTCGTCATCCAGAAAGGCCAACATCGCCTTGCCGACACCGGTGCAATAGGCGGGGCCGACCTTGCCTGCCTGCGAATACATCTCGATTGGGTCGGCGGCGTTGCGTTTGTCGACATACAGAACCTGACCGTTATCAAGCTGGGCCAAATGGACCGTATGGGCAAGGGTGCGGGACAGGTCTTCGATGATCGGACGGGCGAGGGGGGCAAGGGAAAATTGTTGCCACGCGCCGTGCGCCAGCCGCACAAGACGCATGCCAAGCCCGTATTGTTGGGTCTCGACGTTGTACGAAAGCATCCCTTGATTCGTTAACGTCTGAAGCAATCGATAGAGCGTCGCCTTGGGGTGTGGCGACAGGGGCAGGAGATCGGTAAACCGAATGGGCCGACCAACCTCTGCTATTATATCCAATAACGCCAGTGCTTTACCGACTGTTCCGCCTGCATCTGTATCTTGCTTCATCCTGTCCTCCGTTCCCCTGCGTCGCCGCGGGGGTCCAATGAATTGTGTTGACAGGTTTACGAGTTTCGGGGCATGATTTCAATAGCTGAAAACAGTTTTCAAATAATGGAACCACTTAGGGAGAGAGACATGGCTCTATTTACTAAAACGGCACTGACATCAGTCGCCGCACTAACGTTGCTGGGAGGCACGGCGTTTGCGGGGGAATTGGTGATCAACACAGACACATCCGATCCGGCACCAAAAGCGGCGTTCGAGGCGCTTATCGCGGGGTTCGAAGCCGAGAACCCAGACGTGACGGTGACCTGGAACCTATTTGACCACGAAGGGTACAAGACATCGATCCGCAACTTCCTGACGGCGGATGCGCCTGATGTTGCGAACTGGTACGCGGGCAACCGCATGTTGCCATACGTGAACGCGGGCCTGTTTGAGCCAGTGAACGACGTGTGGGAAGAAAACGGTCTGTCAGAATCCTTGGCCTCTGCCGAAGGCTCCATGACCATCGACGGCAAAATCTGGGGCGTGCCATACACGTATTACCAATGGGGCGTGTATTACCGCAAAGACATCTTTGCCGAGCATGGCATCGAAGCACCGGCCACATGGGATGATTTCCTTGCTGCGGGTGAAACGCTCAAGGCGAACGGCGTGACGCCGATCACCATCGGGACCAAATACCTTTGGACCGCTGGCGGTGTGTTTGACTATCTGAACCTGCGCACCAACGGTTACGATTTCCACATGGCGCTGACCAAAGGCGAAGTGGCATGGACCGACGACCGCGTCCGCGCAACTATGGCCAACTGGCAGACATTGATCGACGGTGATTTCTTCCTTGAAAATCACGCGGCCTATTCTTGGCAAGAGGCCCTCGCGCCGATGGTCCAAGGCGACGCGGCGATGTACGTGATGGGCAACTTCTCGGTTGAGCAGTTCAAAGTCGCGGGTCTTGATGTGGACACGCAACTGGGCTTTTTCCAGTTTCCCGTGATCGACCCATCCATCCCAGTGGCCGAAGAGGCGCCAACCGACACGCTCCACATCCCATCCGGTGCGAAGAACAAAGAAGACGCCAAAAAGTTCCTTGCCTATCTTGCCCGTGCGGACGTTCAGTCCGAGGTGAACAAGACACTGGGTCAGCTTCCTGTGAACAAGAACTCCGAAGTTGCGGATGACGTGTTCCTTCAGGCCGGCGCGGAAATGTTGTCCAATACCACTGGCGGGATCGCCCAGTTCTTTGACCGTGACGCACCTGCGGAAATGGCCAAGGCGGGCATGGAAGGTTTCCAAGAATTCATGGTAAAACCTGAACGTCTGGATGCGATCCTTGAACGTCTCGAAAAAGTACGCGCACGCGCTTACTGATACCTCCCTCGCGCTCCGGTGGAACACCATCGGGGCGCTAGATTTCTAAGGACAAGATATGAACGCGCGCCGTAAATTCGATCAAAAGAAAATCGCCCCATGGCTCTTCCTTGCGCCAGGGATGTTGATGTTTCTGATCTATGTGATCATCCCCGTATTTCAATCGATGAACATCTCGCTTTATGACTGGGACGGTCTGGGCGAAAAGACGTTTATCGGCATGGATAACTATGTCGAACTGTTCGATGACGAAGCGTTCTATACCTCTCTCAAGAACAATATCATTTGGCTGGTTCTTTACATGCTTGCGATCCCCGCTGGGTTGTTTATCGCGCTGTTTCTGAACCAGACCGTGTTTGGCATCCGCCTGTACAAGTCACTGTTTTTCTTCCCATTTGTGATTTCACAAGTGGTTGTCGGTCTGGTCTTTAGCTGGTTTTACGATCCAAGCTTTGGCCTGATGAATGTGATGCTCAACTTCTTTGGGATCGATTCAATCGCCGTTCTGGCGGACGAACGTTATGTGACCTATGGGATCATCGCCGCGGGTCTGTGGCCGCAGACCGCGTACTGTATGATCCTATATCTGACGGGCCTCAATGCCGTTGATCCGGAACAGATCGAAGCGGGTCGTTTGGACAATGCCAAGGGCTGGCGGATGTTGTGGTATGTGGTTCTGCCACAGCTCAAACCCGCGACGTTTATCGCCATTGTCGTGACGGTGATTGGCGCCCTGCGTTCATTCGATTTGATCGCGATCATGACCGCCGGCGGCCCATGGGGATCCTCGCGCGTGTTGGCGTTCTATATGTATGAACAGGCGTTCTCGGAATACGGGTTCCGCATGGGGTATGGCGCGGCCATCGCCGTGGTTCTGTTCCTGATCATGCTTGTCTATATCGCCTTCTTCCTGACCAAAATGTACCGCGACGAACGGGGTTAATCATGTTTCCAACACCTATTGAAAAATCACCCCGCTCTATTCGCCTGATGTATAACGTCGCGCTGCCGATTGCGTTGATCGTCTGGCTGTTGCCGTTGTTGGCGGTGGCGCTGACGTCGGTGCGGCCGGCGGCGGATCTGAATTCCGGCAACTACTGGGGCTGGCCGACGTCGTTTGACATGATCGAAAACTATACCCAGATTTTCAAGAACACGCCCATCGGGCAATACATCCTGAATTCCTTCCGCGTGACGATCCCGACGGTGATCTTTGCCGTGGCGCTGTCGTCGATGACGGGGTTTGCGCTCGCGATTTATAAGTTCCGTTTCAACATGACGATCTTCTTTATCTTTGTGGCGGGCAACTTTATCCCGTTCCAAATCTTGATGGTTCCGGTGCGCGATTTCAGCGTGAACATGGGGATTTATAACACGGCGACGGGGCTGGTTCTGTTCCATGTGGCGTTCCAGACGGGGTTCTGCACCTTGTTCATGCGCAATTTCATCAAGGCGCTGCCCTATGAATTGATCGAGGCATCGCGCGTCGAGGGCGTCGCCGAATGGCGCATCTATTGGTTCGTGGTCTTGCCGTTGATGAAACCTGCGCTTGCGGCGCTGGCTGTGTTGATTTTCACCTTCATCTGGAACGACTTCTTCTGGGCCACCGTGTTGACCCAAGGGGCGGATGCCCAGCCCATCACCGCCGGTCTTCATTCGTTGAACGGCCAATGGGCATCGGCATGGCATTTGGTATCGGCGGGATCAATCATCGCCGCGCTGCCACCGGTCGCGATGTTCTTCTTGATGCAGAAACACTTTATCGCGGGTCTCACCCTTGGGGCTGTGAAATAGTGTCTGTGTTCCGGCTTGATACCCCCCGTCAGACCGTGGTTCTGACGGTGACGGATGGGCGTTTGCCCTGTGTTGTCTATTGGGGCGAAGCATTGGCGATGGATGACGAATTGTCATCGATTGTTGCGGCGTCGCGGATTGATGTGACTGGCGGCATGCTTGACGCGATCCCCGACCTCAGCATCGTGCCGGAGGCCAGCCAGACCTTTGCCGGTCAACCTGGGATGC
This sequence comes from uncultured Halocynthiibacter sp., assembly GCA_947503035.1. Classification (GTDB taxonomy): domain Bacteria; phylum Pseudomonadota; class Alphaproteobacteria; order Rhodobacterales; family Rhodobacteraceae; genus CANNCD01. The sequence goes on along the minus strand of CANNCD010000001.1, from coordinate 1,502,761 downwards.
GGCTTCGCGGAGGCGACGGGCGCGCCATCTTGCCGTCGTTTCGGTTCACGTCGGTGGACGAAACGGATGGCCTGACCTTTCACTATTCCGACACCGCCGCGGGGCTTCGGCTGACTGCGCGGTTTACTGTCGTGGGCGATATGATCACCGCGGTGAACGAGCTGCAAAGCGATGCGCCTGTGCACCTTCAATGGTTGGCGGCGCCCGTGTTTCGCGCCCCGCAACACGCCACGGAAATGATCGATTTCGCAGGCCGTTGGATTGGCGAGTTTCAGGAAAACCGCACCCCGTGGTCGGCGGGCATTCGGATGCGTGAAAACCGCACGGGTCGGACAGGCCACGAACATTTCCCCGCGCTGATCGTTCCGAATATGGGGACGACCAATACATCGGGCGGGGCCTATGCGTTTCACTATGGCTGGTCCGGAGGTCACACGATGATTGCCGAGGAACTGCCCGATGGCCGTCGTCAGGTTCAATTTGGCCATGCGACCGACACCGAAACCATGGCGGGAACCAAGTTCAAAACCGCGCCGCTTTATCTGACCTATGCGCCGAATGGCATCAATAGCTGTGCGACCACGTTTCAACGGCATCTGCGCGATCACATCGTCACATGGCCGAAGCCCGACACGCCGCGTCCCGTGCATTACAATTGCTGGGAGGCGATCTATTTCGACCACGATATCCCGACCCTTTGTGACATCGCGACCCGCGCAGCCGCCCTTGGGGCGGAACGGTTCGTGCTGGATGATGGTTGGTTCGGCAAACGTGATGATGACACCACGTCGCTTGGCGATTGGCAGGTTGATCCGCGCAAATACCCCGATGGTTTGACACCGCTGATTGATCACATCCACGCGGCGGGCATGACCTTTGGCATTTGGTTTGAACCCGAGATGATCAACGCGCAATCCGACCTGTTCCGCGCCCACCCTGATTGGGTTCTGGGCGGTGTGGATCAGACGCTTGGACGTGGGCAATATGTGTTGGATATGGCGCGCGATGACGTGCGCGATTATCTTTATGGCTGTATCGCGGCGATCCTGACGGACTACGATGTGGACTATATCAAATGGGACCACAATCGGGTGCTGCCGACGCCAGATGCGGCCCAGACGCGGGGCACCTATATGTTGCTTGATGCGCTGCGGGGTGATTTTCCCGAGGTCGAGATCGAGAGCTGTGCAAGCGGTGGTGGTCGTATTGACTTTGGTATTATGGAACATACCCAGCGGGTTTGGCTTTCGGATAGCAACGACGCGCTGGAACGCTTGCGCATTCAACACAACGCCGCGCTGTTTTTGCCGTCTGCGGTGACGGGGTCCCATGTTGGACCGCGGGTGTGTCACACGTCCGGCCGCACACATGATATCCGGTTCCGCGCATGGGTTGCGGCCCAGCGGCATATGGGGTTCGAAATGGACCCGCGCGAATTGGACGACACCGAAACCAAGGTTCTGACCGACGTCACCACATGGTGGAAGGCCAATCGGGATTGGATGCGGGGCGCGGATATCTTGCGATTGGACACGGTGGACCCCGCAGTGATCGCAGAACAACAACTGGCCGCTGATGGCACACGGTTCGTGGCGTTCATCGGGCAGGCGGGGACGTCGCGCCAGATCGTTCCACGTCCGATCCGATTGACCGAACTGGACCCAGCGGCGCAGTATAAAATCGAACTGACCAATCGCGATCAGGCACCGCGTTTGTCGCGTGGCGATACCGCGTTGGCATATGGGCCGGTGACCCTTTCGGGGCAGTATTTAATGACCCACGGGATCACGATACCATGGGGGTTCTCAGACATGATGTGGGTCCTTGAGGGTAAGAAACAATAGACGTTCGAACGAAAACGACGGGACGAAACGCGCCAGTGGCGCAGCAGGGCAAGACTATGACAAACGATAAACGGCGCAATCGCGCATGGTATGGCAAGCTGGACAAAGACGGGTTCATTCACAGATCGTGGATGAAAAATCAGGGCTTTCCGGATCATGTGTTCGATGGGCGCCCGATCATTGGCATCTGTAACACGTGGTCCGAATTGACGCCGTGTAATTCGGGTCTGCGCGAACTGGCCGAGGGCGTCAAACGTGGCGTCTGGGAGGCGGGCGGTTTCCCCGTGGAATTCCCCGTCATGTCGCTGGGTGAAACCCAGATGAAGCCCACCGCCATGCTGTTCCGTAACCTTTTGGCGATGGACGTCGAAGAAAGCATCCGCGCCTATGGCATGGATGGCGTTGTGTTGCTGGGCGGCTGTGACAAGACCACACCGGGGCAATTGATGGGCGCGGCGTCGGTCGATTTGCCGTCAATCGTGGTATCATCCGGCCCCATGTTGAACGGAAAATTCAAGGGCAAGGACATCGGGTCCGGCACCGACGTTTGGAAGTTCTCCGAGGCGGTGCGCGCGGGCGACATGACCCTACAGGATTTCATGAACGCAGAAAGCGGCATGAGCCGATCCAAGGGCGTTTGCATGACCATGGGCACCGCGTCCACCATGGCGTCACTGGTCGAGGCGATGGGCATGTCCCTTCCGACAAACGCGGCGCTGCCTGCGGTGGATGCACGGCGGATGGCGCTGGCGCATTTGACCGGCAAACGTATCGTCGAGATGGTCGAAGAGGACCTGAAGCCGTCCGACATCATGACCAAAGAGGCGTTCCAGAACGCAATCCTGACCAATGCGGCGGTGGGGGGCTCGACCAATGCGGTTGTGCATCTCTTGGCGATGGCAGGGCGGGTCGGCGTTGATCTGACGTTGGATGATTTTGAAATCGGCGGTGAAATCCCATTGATGGTCAACTGCATGCCGTCGGGCAAATACTTGATGGAAGATTTCTGTTATGCGGGCGGCGTTCCCGTGGTGTTGAACCAGCTGGCGGACAAACTGCGCCCCGCGAAAACCGCGCTGGGCGGGGATATTTCGGCCTATGCCAAGGACGCGGAATGTTACAACGACGACGTGATCCGCCCGTATGATGATCCGGTGAAACCTGCGGCTGGCTTGCGGGTGTTGCGCGGGAACCTTGCGCCGCTGGGCGCGATTGTGAAACCATCCGCCGCCACGCCCGAGTTGCTGGAACACGAGGCCGAGGCCTATGTGTTCGAAAACATCGAGGACATGAAGGCCAATATCGACCGCGATGATTTGCCGGTGACCAAGGACACGATCTTGGTCCTTAAGGGCTGTGGGCCCAAGGGATATCCCGGTATGCCCGAGGTCGGCAATATGCCGATCCCCAAGGTTCTGGTGCAACAAGGCGTGCGCGATATGGTCCGTGTCTCGGACGCGCGGATGTCCGGCACGGCCTATGGCACCGTCATCCTGCACGTCGCCCCCGAGGCCAACGCAGGCGGCATGCTGGGCATCGTTGAAACCGGAGACCGCATCCGCATTTCCGCGTCAAACGGCGAATTGGAATTGTTGGTGGACGAGGCGACATTGACCAAACGCCGCGCGGCGTGGACCCCAGAGGAATCTCACTACACTCGCGGCTATGCGAAACTCTATATCGATCACGTTTTGCAGGCCGACAAAGGCGCGGACCTTGATTTTCTTGTCGGCAAAGACACACGCCCAGTCACACGGGAGAGCCACTAAATGTCTGAATTCGTAACCTTTCATGACCTCAAGGACGCGAGCGTCTATATCACCGGTGGCGGCTCGGGCATTGGCGCGGCCCTGACCGAGGGTTTCCTTGCGGCGGGGGCCAAGGTGGCCTTTGTCGGGCGCGAGGATGCCTCGGAATTCGTGTATAAGATGGGCGAGACATACGGCAACGCGCCGACGTTCATACAATGTGACATCACCGATGTGGGCGCGTTGCAGGCGTCAATCGATCAGGCAGTGGATACCAACGGCGACATCTCGGTTTTGGTCAATAATGCGGCCAACGACACACGCCATACCTTGGATGATTATACCGTCGACCAATGGGACGCGGGCATGAACGTCAACCTGCGTCCGCATTTCTTTACCGCACAAGCCGTGGTGGATGGGATGCGCCGCGTGGGCGGTGGGTCGATCATCAACTATTCCTCGATCAGCTATATGATGGGCAACGCGGGCTATCCGGCCTATGCGACGTCCAAGGCGGCGATTGTGGGCTTGACGCGGGCCTTGTCGGCCGAATTGGGGCCGGATCGCATTCGGGTCAATGCGTTGTTGCCGGGTTGGGTGATGACGGAACGGCAGAAACGGCTCTGGGCGACGCCAGAGGCGCTTGAGGAGCATCTCAAATCGCAGAACCTGCCGGATTTGATCCAGCCGCGCGATGTGGTTGACGCAACGCTGTTTTTGGCATCAAAAGCCAGCCAAATGGTAACAGGACAGGCCATCGTCGTTGACGGCGGCACAGTGGTGACAGGATGAGCACAGAGATGACACACGGGAATTGGATCGCCGTTGATTGGGGCACAAGCCATCTGCGTGCGTGGTTGGTATCGGACGAAGGTGCCGTTTTGGCGAACGCCGACAATGACCAAGGCATGTCGAAACTGACACCTGATATGTTTGAATCCACGCTGATTGATCTGGTTGGTGATTGGCTACCCGACACGGGCCGCGTTGATGTGATCGCCTGTGGCATGGTGGGGTCGCGCCAAGGCTGGGCCGAGGCACCGTACCGCGCCGTCCCCTGCGCCGTCTTTGACAAGGGCGAAATGGTCACCGTCCCCTGTAATGATCCACGCCTTTCGGTGCACATCATTCCGGGGATCAAACAAATGACACCCCCCGACGTCATGCGCAGCGAGGAAACCCAGATTGCCGGTTTCGTCGCCAACAATCCGAAATTCGACGGGGTTCTTTGCCTGCCTGGGACGCATACGAAATGGGTCCGCATCAGCGCCGAAGAAGTCGTCAGCTTTGAAACCTATATGACCGGCGAGATGTTTGGTTTGCTGTCCCAAAATTCGGTTCTGCGCCACATGATCGGGGATGGCTGGGATCAAGGCGCGTTCCAAGACGCCGTCGCCGAGGCCATGTCCAAACCCGAGAAAATCGCTGCCCGCTTGTTCACCTTGCGCGCCGGTGGCTTGGTTGCCGACCTGTCCCCTGATACAGCGCGTGCCCGTTTGTCGGGTCTGTTGATCGGCTGTGAAATCGCGTCGGCGCGGCCCTATTGGCTGGGCCAAGATGTGGTGTTGATCGGCGGCGGCGATCTTTGTGCGGCCTATCAAACGGCGCTTGCTGCCCAAGGGGCGATGGTGCGTTTGGCCGAAGGCGGCAACACAGCCCTGATCGGTCTCGCCGCGGCCCGTAAGAAAATGCAGGAGGTCGGTGCATGAGCCGCAACCTGATTGCGATCCTGCGTGGGATCAAACCGTCCGAGGCGACATCCATCGCGGGGGCCTTGGTGGAGGCTGGCATCACCCAGATCGAAGTTCCGCTGAACTCGCCCGATCCCTTTGCCAGCATTGAACAGATGGCGAGTGCCTTTGGCGACGTGGCGACCATCGGGGCGGGCACGGTGTTGACGCCCGAGGATGTGAAAAACGTGCATGACGTCGGCGGCCAACTGATCGTATCGCCCAATGTCGACGAAGACGTGATCCGTGCGACCAAATCCCTTGGGATGTTGTCCTTTCCCGGTGTTCTGACGCCGACGGAATGCTTCGCAGCGTTGAAATACGGCGCAGATGGCCTCAAGGTGTTTCCGTCGTTTCAGATGGGCGTCGATGGGCTGGGGGCGATCCGTGCGGTTTTGCCCCGTGGCACGGACGTCTTCATGGTTGGCGGTGTGGATGCGTCAAATTTCGGCATGTGGATGGATGCGAGTGCCGACGGGTTTGGCATCGGTTCCGCCCTTTATAAACCGGGGTTCACGGCGGCGGATGTGACGCCGCGCGCCCGCGAAATGGTTGCGGCATATGATGCGGCGCGGTCGATATGATGACCCCGTATGATACCCGTGTGTGTAAATTGGGCGAGGGGCCATTGTGGCATCCAGAACAGCGCGAATTGTTCTGGTTCGACATTATGGGGCGCACGCTTCATTCCAAGGGGCAAAGCTGGACGTTTGACGATTATGTCTCGGCGGCGGGCTGGGTTGATCGCGATACGTTGATCGTCGCGACCGCCAAGGCCTTGGTGCGGTTTGATCTGGGCACTGGCGCCTCGACCCCGCTGTGTGATCTTGAGGCGAACAACCCAATTACCCGTTCCAACGATGGGCGGGCCGATGCCCATGGCGGATTCTGGATCGGGACCATGGGCGTCAATGCCGAACCCAATGCCGGTGCGATTTACCGGTACTATCGCGGTGAGCTGCGCAAGCTGTTTTCCGACATCACCATCAGCAACGCGATCTGTTTCGCGCCTGATGGTTTGACCGCCTATTTCTGTGACACGACTACGTCGATCATCATGCAGCAAACCTTGTCCCCTGACGATGGGTGGCCCGTTGGCGCGCCGTCTGTTTTTGTTGATCTTACCGCTGACGCCATCAACCCCGATGGGGCCGTTGTCGACGCCGATGGCTATCTGTGGACCGCGCAATGGGGCCTTGGCCGTGTGGCGCGCTATGCCCCTGATGGGACGCTGGATCGGGTGGTCGATCTGCCCGCAACACAGGCCAGCTGTCCCGCCTTTGGCGGCGATGATCTGCGGACGTTGTTTTGCACCACGGCGCAGGTGGGTCTGACAAATGCCCCCGCCGCCGGACAGACCTATTTTATCCAGACTGACATCCAAGGTCAGCCCGAGCACCGAGTAATTCTATGACGCTAAAACGTACCCTTGGCACCTGCTACTATCCCGAACATTGGCCCCGCGACCAATGGGAGGCCGACGCGAAAATGATGCTCAACGCGGGCCTTACTTGGGTGCGGATCGGTGAATTTGCATGGAGCCGTCTTGAACCGGTCGAGGGCACATATGCGTTCGAATGGCTCGACGATGCGATCAACGTTTTGGGGCAGGCGGGCCTCAAGGTGGTGCTGGGTACGCCAACGGCGACGCCGCCCGTTTGGATGGTGCAAAAACACCCCGATATGTTGGCCCATGGCCCCGATGGGGTGGTGCGCAAATTCGGATCACGCAGGCATTATTGTTTTAGCCACGAAGCCTATAAATCCGAATGCGCGCGGATCACCACGGCGCTGGGCGAACGCTATGGCCGCAATCCATTTGTCGCCGCATGGCAGACCGACAACGAATACGGATGCCACGAAACGGCGCGTTCTTATTCGCCCGCGGCACTGGCGGCGTTTCGGATTTGGCTGGCGGATCGCTATGGTACGATTGATGCGCTCAACACCGCGTGGGGCAATGTGTTTTGGTCGATGGAATACGCGTCCTTTGACGATGTGGACCTGCCGATCCTGACGGTGACCGAACCCAATCCCAGCCACGTCTTGGCGTTCTACCGGTTTTCGTCGGACCAAGTGGTGGCGTTTAACCGCCTTCAGACCGAGATCCTGCGCGAATATACCGACACGCCCCTCGCGCATAACTATATGGGCAAGACGGTGGAATTTGACCATTTCGACGTGGCTGCGGACCTCGATATCTCAAGCTGGGATTCCTATCCGCTTGGGTTTTTGGACCAAAAGAACCGTGGCGATCTGGCCCACAAAAAGGCCTATATGCGCCAAGGTGATCCCGATTTTCAGGCCTTTCATCACGATCTGTACCGCGCCGTTGGCAAGGGCCGTTGGTGGGTGATGGAGCAACAGCCGGGGCCCGTGAATTGGGCGCCCTATAACCCCGCACCTCTGCCCGGAATGCAGCGTCTTTGGGCGTGGGAGGCATTCGCCCATGGCGCCGAGGCGGTTTGTTATTTCCGCTGGCGTCAGGCGCCGTTTGCACAAGAACAGATGCACGCGGGCATGTTGCGCCCCGATAGCGAACCTGCTGCCGCGTTCCACGCGTCGGTCGAGGTTGCCGGTGAATTGGCCGCTATGCCGGACGTGGATGCGGGGGCGTCGCCCGTGGCGTTGGTGTTCGATTACCCGTCCGCATGGGCATGGGAGGCCCACCCGCAAAGTGAGCAGTTCGAGTATTTCGAGCTACTGCTTCAGATGTATCGGGGGCTGCGAAAATTGGGCCTCTCGATTGATATCGTCCCATCGACCACGACGGATTTCTCACAGTATCAACTGACCTTTGCGCCGGGTTTGTTGACCCTTGGCTCCGATCTTCAGGCCGCGCTTCGCACCACAAGCGGCCAAGTGATCGTCGGGCCACGTAGCGGTTCCAAGACTGATGAGTTGTCGATCCCGAACCCACTGCCGCCCGCGATCACTGGGCTGGATTGCACCATCGATTTCGTCGAGAGCCTTCGCGACTGGGCACCTGTGCCGCTTGCGGATGGCGGGGCGTTTGTTCATTGGGCCGAAGCGCTTGTCGGTCAAGGGGATGTGACGATGAAACGGGCGGATGAATCACCCGCGATGATGCGTTACGGTAACCTGTCGTATTTGGGTGGGTGGCCCGATCCGTTGGCGCTCGACGGCATTTTACGTCGCGCTTGTAACGAGGCCGGCATTGCCATCCACGCCCTCCCCGAAGGGGTGCGTATGCGGGAGACAACAACTCATAGGTTCTATTTTAACTATGCAAATCATGAAGTTAATCTGAACGGTACTCCGCTTGCGGCGGCGGGTGTGCGCTGGGTCAAAATAGGGGACGCCTAAACCCTAGGCGGTTCCCTGTCTTATATTGCGAATAATTCGCAATAACATTTACAGTTGCGAATAATTCTCATAAAAGGGGCCTTAACAGGAACCATTTTATGGGAATTGACTGGATGAGTTTGACAAAGATGATGACCGGCGCCGTGGCTGCACTGACCCTGACAACAGGGGCCGTCGCTGCGGACGAAGCATTCAAAGCAGTCACCACATTCACCGTGATCGCCGATATGGCACGCAACGTGGCCGGTGACGTCGCCGTGGTCGAAAGCATCACCAAAGCTGGTGCCGAGATCCACGGATATCAACCGACCCCGCGTGACATCATTCGCGCGCAAGACGCCGATCTGATCCTTTGGAATGGCCTGAACCTTGAACTTTGGTTCGAACAATTCTTTGGCAATCTATCCGATGTGCCAAGCGCGACCCTTACCGATGGCATCGTTCCGATGAGCATCACCGAGGGCGAATACGACGGCAAGCCGAACCCCCATGCATGGATGAGCCTGAGCAGCGCGGTGATCTATGTCGACAATATTCGCGACGCCTTTGTCGAACATGACCCAGACAACGCCACGACCTATATCGCCAACGCCGAATCCTATAAGGCCGAGATCACCGCGGCTATCGCGCCCCTTCGTGCCGCGATCCAAGAGGTCCCCGAGGTCCAGCGGTGGCTCGTGACATGCGAGGGCGCGTTCAGCTATCTCATCCGCGATTTCGGGATGAAGGAATTGTACCTCTGGCCGATGAACGCCGACCAACAGGGCACGCCACAACAGGTACGCAAGGTGATCGACGGGGTGCGCGAACATGACATTCCGGCGGTCTTTTGCGAAAGTACAGTGTCACAAACCCCCGCCGAACAGGTGGCGCGCGAGACGGACGCCGAATACGCCGGTGTCCTGTATGTCGATAGCCTGACCGAAGAGGACGGCGCGGTGCCCACATATATTGATCTGCTGCGGGTCACCTCGGAAACCATCGCAGAAGGTCTGACAAAATGATCCAAGGGGCTGGCATTTCCGCGACCGACGTAACGGTCACTTATCGCAACGGGAATACGGCCCTTCGGGACGCGACATTCGATATTCCGACGGGCACGATCACGGCGCTTGTTGGGGTGAATGGCGCGGGGAAGTCGACGCTGTTTAAGGCGATCATGGGGTTCGTCCCCGCCGCCAAGGGCGCGATTTCGGTGCTTGGCATGCCCGTCAAAGAGGCGCTTCGCAAGAACGTCGTCGCCTATGTTCCGCAGGCGGAAGAGGTCGATTGGACCTTTCCCGTTCTGGTCGAAGACGTGGTGATGATGGGGCGGTATGGCCACATGGGCATGCTGCGCCGCCCAAAACAGGCGGATCGCGATGCGGTCACCGATGCCCTTGCCCGGGTCAACATGTCCGAATTCCGTCACCGTCAAATCGGCGAACTGTCGGGCGGTCAACGCAAACGTGTATTTTTGGCCCGTGCCTTGGCCCAAGAGGGCAAGGTCATTTTGCTTGATGAACCGTTCACCGGCGTCGATGTCCAAACCGAGGACGCGATCATCGCCTTGCTGCGCGAAATGCGCGACGAAGGGCGGGTGATGTTGGTCTCGACCCATAACCTTGGATCGGTGCCCGAATTTTGCGACCGCACCGTGTTGGTCAAGGAAACCGTTTTGGCCCATGGTCCGACGTCAGAGGTCTTTACCCACGAGAACCTCGAAATTGCCTTTGGCGGTGTGCTTCGTCACTTTGTGTTGGGCGGCTCGGACCTTCATGACGATGACGACGCCCGTCAGATACGCGTGATCACCGATGACGAACGGCCCTTTGTTGTCTACGGCGACGAGACGGGCAAATGATCGAAACGCTTTGGTTGCCATTCACCTATGGGTACATGTTCAACGCCATGTGGGTGAGCGCCCTTGTCGGCGGTGTCTGCGCATTTCTGTCGGCTTATCTGATGCTTAAGGGCTGGTCGCTTATTGGTGACGCGCTTAGTCATTCGATCGTGCCGGGGGTTGCGGGGGCCTATATGTTGGGGCTTCCGTTTGCGCTTGGGGCCTTTGCCGCGGGTGGATTGGCGGCCGGTGCGATGTTGTTTTTGAACCAACGGTCGGGCTTGAAAGAAGACACAATCATCGGTCTGATCTTTACGTCCTTCTTTGGGCTGGGGCTGTTTATGGTGTCCCTGTCGCCCACATCGGTCAGCGTTCAAACCATCACCATGGGCAACATCTTGGCGATTTCGCCGTCCGATACCCTTCAATTGGCGATCATCGGTTTTGTGACCCTTGCGATCCTTTTGGCCAAGTGGAAGGACCTGATGGTCACGTTTTTCGACGAAAACCACGCGCGGTCCATCGGGTTGAAACCTGACCTGCTCAAGGTGGTGTTCTTCATGTTGTTGTCCGCGTCCTGCGTGGCCGCGCTTCAGACCGTCGGGGCATTTTTGGTTATCGCGATGGTCGTGACCCCAGGGGCCACCGCGTATCTGTTGACGGACCGTTTTCCGCGTCTCTTGGCGCTCAGCGTCGCGCTTGGCGCCGGCACAAGCTTTCTTGGCGCTTACCTTAGCTTTTTCCTTGATGGGGCAACGGGTGGTTTGATCGTGACCTTGCAAACCGTGGTGTTTCTGGCGGCGTTCTTTTTCGCGCCAAAACACGGGTATCGCGCCACGCGTCGCCGTGCCAAAGCCGCATTGGAACCATCATGATTGAGACCCTCGTTCAGCCGTTCCAATTCGCGTTCATGACCAACGCGTTTATGATCATGGCGATTGTCGCCATCCCAACCAGCCTCTTGTCCTGTTACCTTGTTCTCAAGGGCTGGTCGTTGATGGGGGACGCCATCAGCCACGCGGTTTTGCCGGGGGTGGTTCTGGCCTATGTCTTGGGCATTCCATTGATCATCGGGGCGTTCTGCGCGGGGATGGTCTGTGCGGTGTCGACAGGGTTCTTGGCGGGCAATAGCCGAGTCAAACAGGACACCGTGATGGGGGTCGTGTTCTCGGGGATGTTCGGGTTTGGCATTGTTCTCTATACGAAAATATCGCCCGCCGTACATCTGGATCATATTCTTTTTGGCAATATGCTGGGGATTAAGGCGCCCGACCTTTGGACTGCTGGCATCATCGCGACACTGGTCGCGGGAGTGGTTCTGATTAAACAAAAGGACTTCCTGCTTCATGCCTTTGATCCCATTCAGGCACAGGCGGTTGGCCTGCCGGTGAACTGGCTTCACTATGGGCTGCTCACTCTTATTTCGATGACCATCGTGGCGACGCTTTCGTCGGTGGGGATCATCCTGACCATCGGGCTTTTGATTGCGCCGGGGGCGATTGCGTTTTTGTTGACCAAGCGATTTACCCTGATGTTGCCCATCGCGGTCGCGGTGACGATGGTGTCATCCATGCTGGGCATCTACATCAGCTTTTTCATCGATAGCGCCCCTGCGCCGACGATCATTTTGATCCTGACCGTCATCTTTGTTGCGGCCTTTGTGCGGGCGAATATGGTTGCGCGCCAGACCGAACAATCCGTTTGATTTTTTATCTCGCGCGATCAGGGCGTTATCGATAATTTGTAAGAAATCGTAAAAACCCCTCTGGCCATTCCTCTTGGTTTGCGGCACCATACTAACATATCAAAAATTTCAGTGACCGCACGGCCCCCTTTCGGGCCGCAATTCGCCGTCGAAAAAGTTGTCTGCTATGTATAAGTACCTTGAAGGCCTTGTTGATCCTTATGTCGATGAACATGAGGGCGAAACGCCACCGTCGAAAATCTGGCCATTTCTGATGCGCTTTGCCAAGCCGTTCCGCAAATTGATCATTTTGAACCTGATCATTTCGTTTGCGGCGGCGGGGGCCGAGGTCGGTTTGATCTATTATCTTGGTCGGATTGTGGATCTGATGGGGGATACGACGCCCGCCATTTTCTGGGCGGATCACGGCGCGGAATTGGTCTTTGTCTTGATCTTTGTGTTGGTTCTGCGACCCTTGGTTCAGATCTTGGATGTAGCGATTATCAAGAACGCAATCCAACCGAATATCGCCGCCCTTGGCCGCTGGCGGTCCCACAAACATGTTCTTAATCAACCTGTTGGCTGGTTCGAGAGCGACTTTGCAGGCCGTATCGCCAACCGCGTCACCCAGATGCCAGCGGCGACGGGGAACCTGTTCTTTATCATGATGGATGCGATCGCATTCAGCATTGCCTATGTCATCGGTGCGGGAATTCTGTTGATGAATGCGGATCCGCGTTTGTTGATCCCGCTGATGGCGTGGTTCATCTTGTACGTCTGTTTGCTGCGCTGGTCGCTCAAGCGCATTCGCCCTGCTTCGCGCGCCAGTTCCGCCGCTCGAAGCAAGACGCTTGGGTTCATTGTGGACAGCTATTCCAACATTCAGTCGGTCAAGCTCTTCTCGCATACGGATCGTGAAACCGATTACGCCAAGGACATTCTCGAGGTGCACCGCACCACCTATGCCAAGGAAAACCGGATTTATACGACGATTGAGATCGGTCTCGTGACGCTGAATGGCATTCTGATCGTTGCTGTTGTCGGCTGGGCCATGGCCATGTGGTCCGGCGGCAGCGCGACGGTGGGTGTCGTTGCCGCGGCTGGTGCGCTTGCGCTTCGGATCAATGGGATGTCGGGTTGGATCATGGGCGCGCTCTCTGGGTTCTTCCGTGACCTTGGGGTGATTTCCGAGGGGATGGAAACCGTTGCCCAACCGATCCACATGAAGGACCGCGATGATGCGGGGGCCTTGGACGAATGCAAAGGCGCGATTGAAGTGAAATCCGTATCCCACCATTATGGTCGTGACAGCGGCGGTCTAAGCAACATTTCCCTGTCGATCCCTGCCGGCGAAAAGGTCGGTTTGGTTGGCCGTTCTGGCGCGGGCAAGTCGACTTTGGTCAAGGCGTTGCTCCGGCTTTATGATCCCGAGGGCGGTCAGGTGATGATCGATGGTGTCGACGTAGCGAGCGTCACACAGGCCAGCCTGCGGCGCCACATCGGCATGGTGCAACAGGACAATTCGCTCTTGCATCGCTCGATCAAGGACAACCTGTTGTATGGCCGTCCCGATGCGACCGAGGCCGAGATCATCGCCGCCGCCAAACAGGCCGAGGCGCATGATTTTATCCTCGATCTCGAGGACAGCTTTGGCAACACCGGCTATGACGCGCAGGTCGGTGAGCGGGGCGTGAAATTGTCCGGTGGGCAACGTCAACGCGTGGCGCTTGCGCGGGTGATCCTGAAGGATGCGCCTATCCTGATTTTGGACGAAGCGACCAGCGCGCTGGACAGCGAGGTCGAGGCCCAAATCCAAAAGACTCTGTACGGAATGATGGAGGGCAAAACCGTTCTGGCGATTGCGCACCGGTTGTCGACGCTGGCGCAGATGGACCGTATTCTGGTGATGGATCAGGGGCGTATTGTCGAACAGGGATCACATGATGACCTGATCGCCGAGGGTGGCCTCTATGCCGATCTGTGGAAACACCAGTCCGGCGGGTTCATCAATCTGGACTAAGACGTGGTTGGGGGCGGCAATGCCCCCACCAGCCGTGGATTATGCGTCTGGGTCGGGCGCTTGATCCCACTGCGCGGTCATCTTGCGATTGAGCCACGCCAAACCGGCCAATCCCAGCCCCAATCCCATAAACGATGCCACGCGGATCAACCCCGTCAGGCCCGACATATCGACCAAGAACACCTTGGCGATGGTCACCGCAACCGCGCCCATCGCGACCTTGCGCAACAGATCAGACCGACGGAAGAACGCGATGAACAGTACAGCCACCGCCGCCAGCAACATCGCCACGGTATAGGTATAGAGTTCCCCGTCGCCCACGGTCGGCACCGACAACCGGTCACCCTGCCAGAAACGACGAATTTCAAGGCCGACATAGGTCACGGCCAATGTGGCTGCCCCGCAGATAAACCCAAGGCGAAGGTTTGGGTGAAGCGCTGGAATGCGCCACGCCCCAAATGCCAAAATGGCTGCAAGCGGAAGGTATGCGACCGCGAGGCTATCGAAAACCATCGGCCCGCGCACGATTTGATGGGGCACGAACAAGGGGTTCGCCGTGGTGGCCATGGCCACCAAAATCCCCAACGTGATCAGGCCGAAGATCGATGCGAGAACGATCCGGAACATCCGCACGATGCCCGTTGAAACCGACAAACGATAGAGCTGGGCCATCATCGAAACCGCCCAGACACAGGCCACAAGACCCACGGCCGCGTGGTTGTTGAAATCGGGGCCAAGGGCGCGGTGCAGTAGAACACAGACGAACACCGCGCCAAAGGTCCAAAGCCCGCTTTCTAGGGTCGCACGTGTGGCCGTGCGGTCGCGTTGGCCGAACAAGACCCACGCCACGGCCGTGCATCCCATCGCCCCGACATAGGCGATGGTCGCCTGCATTAGGCTGGTGATTTCTGTGGCCCAGAAATAGCCGGGATCGACGATCAAGCGGAAGCCAATGACCGCCACCCCAAGCTGTGCAACATAGGTCAAAATCCGCAGGTCAAAGCGGCGATCCAACAGCGCAGATAGGATCAACACGCCGCCAAGCGCGAGGGTGAGCGGAGATTTCGTCAGCAGGATAAAGGACGACAACACGATCATCACAATTGCCGAGGCCGCAAAGATTGCGACCTGCATTTGGCGCGTGTCAGATGCGGGGGCAGTCGCGGTTTTCGTCGCCAGAACTGTCATGACGGCGGCGACGCCGATCACGATCATCGCCCATTCGGACATCAAATCGGGGACCCACATAAATTCAACAAGGAACACGATCAAGGGCGCAAACCCAGCCGCGGCCAAGGTACAGACCAAGACGCGTGTTTCACCCGTGGCCAGCATCATCCGGCGATAGGCAACGACAGACGCGACTGAGGCCCCAACCACCACCGGAAGGGCAGACCCGATGAGTGTCCCGCCCTCGAACAGCAGCTGACTAAAGTACCCCGTCTGGGGGAATAACGCCACGGCCGCCACAAACGCGGTAGCGGGCGCCGCGGCAAGATCCTCAAGCGCGGGGGCAAAGCGCATCCAGATCAAGCATAGCATCAGCACGATGAACAAGGCACCAATTCCGATCCAAGGTGTCGATGCGGCATAGGTCACGACGAAACCGGCGATGCTTATGGCGATGGCCATTGCCGCCGCGACACGGGTTGGGAATTCATAGGAGGTACGGCTTCCCATAATCACATCAAGGGTGCGCATACCATCGTGGCACGGCCAAACCGCCCGAACGGGGATCGCAATTGACCCGACAAAGGCAATCAGGAAAAACGCCATGAAGTGTTCGGCCTGCCCCAAACCCTCATAAAGAAGCGTGGCCGCACCAACCGTCGCGATAAGCGTAAGCGCCGTCGTCCAAGCCCATCGTTTCACCGTATCAACGGTCAGGCCAGCAATGGTGAGGGCGGCGAAGTAATAGTAGAAAATCCATGCGCTTTCGGACGCACCACCAACCAAAAACGGGGCGGTGGTCGCGCCGATGATCCCGATCGCGGCCAAAACGGGCCCATAGAACCAACCAAGGACAATGGCGATCACGCTGACCCCGACAAGGCCGATCAATGTCGTCGGCGCGGAGATCAAATCATACAAAACACGTGCGGCCAGAACGCCCGCGAATAGGGCGAAAATCCCTGCGCCTGCAAAGGTCGAAGGCAGATACCGTGTCGCGGTTTCCGCGATGTCATCGCCGTGACGGCGGCGGATATATTCGCCCCCTGCGATCAGTGCCGCGCCAATTGTGAGGGTGCCTATCACCCGCCAGAATGGGCTGAGTAATCCGTTTTCCGCGCCGTATTGCACCATGAATATCGCCCCAAGCGCAAGCGACACCGCCGCCACCGCAAGGGCCCAGTTTTCCCGAAGCCATGTGGTAAGGCGGGCGACGTTTTCGAGACGCATTACAAACGCATCCTGTACTGGCGTCAGGTCTGGTTCGTCGACCGTCTCGGTCGCGAGGGCGGGTGTTTTGTCTGGGGCCTTGGCTGCGCTCCAGGGGCCGCTTTCGACGGGTTTGGGCGCCGGGGCCAGTTTCGACACGTCTTCTTCTGAAATGGGCTCGTACTCGGCCTTTGGACTTGGGGTGCGTGCACCAATCCGCGAAATGATGTCCTCGAGATCACGCACCTTAGATTTCAGGTTCATATGCGAAATTAACAGATAGGGCACACCGATGACCCACATGGCCCCAAAAACAAACCCAAGCAAAATAAGTAGCGGTTCCATGATCACACCCTTGAACAAATAGTTGCGCGAATATGGGCGATTTTCGCCTGTGCGCCAATGGCGGATTGTACTACCCTTGGCGTCATTGATGGGCTGTTGCCAAAATGAGGATTTTAAGTTGCCAAAATGAGGATTTTAATATGCGTGTTGGATTGATCGGGTTGGGCGGTATGGGGCAGGGGCTTGCCAAAAACATCGTGGCCCATGGGTTTGATCTTTGGGTTTATGACATTGATCCGGACCGCGTAGCATTTGCGGTTTCACGTGGCGCGCAGGCCGTGGCGTCGCCCGCCGAGATGGCAAAAATGGTTGATGTCGTCGAGATCTGCGTGACCACCGCCGAGGTGGTGCAAGAGATCACCTTGGGCGACGATGGTATCCTTGCCGTAATGACCGAGGGCGCGGTTTTGGTCGACCACACCACGGTGTCTCCGTCCCATGTCGACCTTATGCGCGACGCCTGCGGCGAGGCCGGTGTCGCCTATGTCGAGGCCCCCATGACCCGCACGCCCATTCACGCCGAACGCGGCGAGGTAAACATCCTGTTTGGTGGCGAGGAGGCCCAGCTCGAACAGTTGCGCCCATTGTTCGATACCTATGCCGAAAACCTATTCCACGTGGGGCCGGCGGGACACGCGATCCGCCTTAAGCTCATCCACAACTACATCGCCTTTGCCAATGTCGCGACCTTCTGCGAGGGCTTTGCGCTGGCTGCGAAAGAGGGCTTGGATATGACCAAGGTGATCAACATCATCTCGGCGGCGGGGGGCAAGTCGGGGATGATGGATTTGTACGGGCAACTGACGCTGGAACGGGATTTCACACCGCATATGTCGCTTGATAACGCGGCCAAGGACGTGCGGTATTATGCGGAATGGATGGCCGAGGCGGGGCTGCCGTCGTTCATGGCGGATGCGGTGCATCGGGCCTATGAATTGGCGTCCGAATTGGGGTTCGGAAACGAAGGCTGCACCGCGGTCATCAAGGCCTATGAAGATCAAACAGGCGTGACCGCAGCGCTGCCGGATTTCGCCTAGGTGTGTTTGCCGATGGACCAGCCGCGCGCGCCCAATGTCGCCTCGGCGGTCGCGGCCGAGGCATCTTCAAGCTGGGTGGCGACGGTGTCGTTCCATGTGTTCAGGAACGCGCCAATGGACAAGGACGCCACGATTTCCACGATCTGATCCTCAGAGAAATGCTCCTTGAGCGCGTCGAAATGTTCGTCCGTCGCGGCGTTCGGGGTGGATGATGCAGCCAGCGCCAAGGCAAGGGCCGCGCGTTCGGCATCGTTGAAAATCGCGTGGGTTTCGAATTCCCAAAGGGCGTCGATCTTTTCTGGGGCGACATCAGGGTTTTTCACAAGCGCGCCGACCGAATGCGCCTGACAATACATACAGCCATTGTTCTGGCTTTGGATTAGGAACATCATGCTGCGCAGTTCTGTGGGAATGGTCAGAGTGGACGCAATCGCCTTTTGCAGGGCGCCATAGGCTTGGGCAAATGCAGGTTTGCGCGCCATCGTGCGGAACGACGCTGGCACACCGCCCATGGTCTTCTGATAATTTTGCGCCGAGGCGTGAAGCTCTTCTGGGAGGTCGTCAACGTCGAGCGGGGAAATACGGGCCATTCTGTGTCCTTTGTTCGATTTTTGCAATCAATGCCTTAAATAATAGATAATACAGATGTAGGCTTTTTCAAAGCTTCATCGGTTGGACCGCCGTCAAACCCTTATATTTCTAAGACGAAAACGGGCGAATTTTCATCGGGCGTAAATGAAATACAGGTTTTTGAAAAAGAATTTCATTTTATGCGACGGAAATCCCTTTTTGCTTCGTATGTATTTGTAACACGGGCGTGTGCCGTCCATTTATTGCCTCATTTTAGGACCCAATTATGCGTAGTTTCCTGAGCCTCATTGTCGCTATTGCCATCGTTGGAGGGACGTATGTCTATACCTTTGGTGTGCCCGAGCAGATCCAAGCGTATTTGTCGTCGGATGACGAGGTCACCGACGGCACGCAGGCAAATGCCGGCGCAGGCGGTGCTGCTGGCGGGGGCCGCCCCCAAGGCGGGCGCGGCGGGTCGCGCGAAACCACCGTTGCCACAAGCGTTGTGCAGATCGAACCCTTTGAGGACATTCTGAATGCCATCGGAAGCGCGGTTGCCATTCAAAGCGCAGAGGTCACCAGCGACGTTGCCGGACGCGTTGTCGAAACCAACCTTGGGTCAAATACCGAGGTCACGGCGGGCGATGTTTTGGTGCGTCTGGACAGCCAAGAACAAGAGATCGATCTGACCATCGCGACCGCCGAGTTGGAACAGGCCGTGGATACGTTGAACCGTTATGAACGCCTTCAGTCCGGCGGCAGTTCGACAATCACGACCGTGGCCCTCTCTGAGGCGCGGACAGATTTATCGCTTGCCCGCGCACGTGCCGAGCTTGCGAAATCCGCCGTAGAAGATCGCACCATTCGCGCGCCGATCTCGGGGAAACTGGGGCTAAGCGATGTGTCCGTTGGGGATACCGTGTCAAACGGAACCCAAATCGTAAGCATCGACAACACATCGTCCTTGTTGATTGAATTCGAATTGCCCGAACGCGCGATTGCGATTTTGGGGGGTGAAACCGTGGTCACGGCCAGCACGCCGTCCTTTGTGGGGCGGGTGTTTGACGGCAAAATCACCGCCTTTGACAGCCGCGTTGACAGCGTGACCCGAAGCGTCACCGTCCGCGCGGAAATCGCCAACGAAGATGGGCTTTTGTGGTCGGGCATGAGCTTTGCCGTGACCCTAACAAGCCAAGGCGACGAGGGGCTTGTTGTGCCGTCCACGGCCATCGTTTGGGACAAATCCGGATCAAGTATCTGGCGTGTCGACGGCACGTCCGCAGTGTCGGTTCCGGTTACGATTATCCACCGCGACCAAAACCAAGCCTGGATCGAAGGCGATCTGGACGCAGGCGTCCAAGTGGTGGTCGAAGGGACCCAAAAGCTTCGTCGGGGCGCAACGGTTCGTGCGGTGCCAATTGATGACGACGTCGTCGCCGAGGTTGCCGAAACACCTGAGGCACGGCCTGCGCGACAAGGCGGCCAGCGAGGCGATGGTGAACGGCCCTCCGGTGCGCGATCCGGCCCAGGCGCCGAAGGCGGTGAACGTCCAAATCGCGGCCCACGTGCCGCAGCCGAAGGAATAGCACAATGAGAGCGCCCTTGATCCAACGTAAGTCCGGCTTTGCGTCCATATTTGTTGCCCGTCCGATTTTTGGTCTTGTGATCAACGTCTTGGTTCTGATTGCGGGGCTGGCGGCGTTGAATTCCGTCGATGTGCGTGAAATGCCCGACGTGGATCGCCCCGTTCTGTCGGTGCGCACGTCCTATACCGGTGCGGTACCCCAAACCGTTGACCAAGAAATCACCCAACCCCTCGAAGACGCCCTCAGCAGCCTCGAAGGGTTGGCGTTCATTTCCTCGAGCTCATCCACCGGCAGCAGCCGAATAACCATTGATCTGACCGAGGGCACCGACGTCGATATCGCCGCCAACGAGGCCCGCGAAATCGTGTCTCAAGTGTCCCGTCGTTTGCCCGATGATGTGGACGACCCCACCGTCACCAAGAGCGATTCAAACGCCGATCCGATCATCCGGTTGGCTCTTTTGGGGACCAAGAGCCTTGCGGAAATGACCGCCTTTGCCGAGGGCGCGATCTATGATCGGCTGTCCGTCATCGACGGTATCGCCGAGGTTACCGTGCGCGGCAATCAGGCCTATGAGTTCCGCGTAAACGTGGCGATGCCCTCGCTTCTGAGCCGCGGATTGACCATGGATGACCTTTCTGATGCGATTGCGACACTTCGGGATGACACGCCGCTTGGGGATTTGGAAAACACCAATCAGAGCATTTCGTTGCGCTCTGCCAACCCGACCGTGACAACGGAAATCGTCGGCAACGTCTTGATCAACGACACCACGCGCGTGTCCGATGTCGCCCATGTGCAATACGTCCCGCAGGACCGAAGCGCCTCGGCGCGCGTAAACGGGGAATCCGCGATTGGCATCGAGATCACCCGCCAATCCGTGGGCAACACCCTGTCGATTTCCAAGGCCGTCCGCGCCGAGATCGAAGAGTTGCAGAAGATCATCCCTGACGGCATGCAATTGATCGTGGCCTCGGATGATGGGGTCTTTATCGAAAGCTCGATCAACGAGGTACTGAAATCCATCGGCCTTGCGACCTTGATCGTGATTTCGGTGATCTTCCTGTTCTTGCGGTCCCTGCGGGCGACCTTGATCCCTGCGGCGACGATCCCCATTGCGTTGGTTGGGACCATCGCTGCGATCTGGATCACGGGGTTCTCGATCAACACCATCAGCCTTCTGGCACTAGTGCTTGCCACCGGCATGGTGGTGGATGACGCGATTGTTGTCATCGAAAACATCGTGCGTAAACGGCGCGATGGCATGGGGCCCTATGCGGCGGCGGTTGCCGGCACGAACGAGGTGTTCTTTGCCGTGATTTCCACCACCGCGACCCTTGCGGCCGTGTTTATCCCGATTTCCTTCCTGCCTGGTCAGGCGGGCGGAGTCTTTAGCGAATTTGGCTTTGTGCTGGCCTTTGCGGTGACCTTATCATCCCTTACTGCCTTGACGCTGACGCCCGTCATGGCAGCCTTCCTTGATCCCGGTAAGAACGCGATGGATGAGGCCCGTGCCGCCAAGCCCGAGGACAATTTCGCCGTGCGTGCCTTTGATAAGGCGATGGACTTTGCGATCCGCACCCCGTCGGTCATTCTTGCGGTTGCGGCGGCGTTCGTGATCCTGACCATGGGGGCGGCGAATAACCTGCCGTCCAGCATCACCCCGACCGAGGATCGCGGCTTTTTCCTTATTCCGGTGCGCGGGGCGAATGACGCCACACTTGCCTATATGGAAACCCAAGTCACCGAAGTCGAAGAGATCCTGTCCCCCTATATCGAAAGCGGTGAAATCGCCGCCGTTCAGAGCCTCTTGGGGCGCGGTGGCACCAGCCGTGCGTTCATCATTGCGCGACTTGCGGATTGGTCGGAACGGGACCGGTCGCAACAGGAGTTGATGGCGGAACTTGGCCGGAGCTTGGCGAATATACCGGGGGTGACGGTTTCTGCGCGCTCGGGCAATAGCCTGAACATTCGCGGTGGCGGCAGTGGTCTGCAATTCGCGGTTTCGGGGAACAACCTTGACCTCATGACCGAAGCCGCCGGTGATCTGGTCGCCGAAATGGGTCAGAGCGATACGTTCGTGAACCCACAGCTTGGGGCGCAGGCCGTCGAGGCCTATCTTCAGGTCGAGGTGGATTCCGACATGGCGGCGCTGTTTGGCCTGACCCCACGACAGGTCACATCAAACATCAGCACAATGACCCAAGGTGTCACCGCGACATCCGTGTTCGTGGATGATACCGAGGTCGACATCCGTCTGGTCCCCGGCGACACGTCGATTGACGATCCGACGGATATCGAATCCATTTTTGTCCAAAGCCCAAACGGCCAATATGTGCCTCTTTCGGTTCTTGCGTCGCTTGAAACGGTGGTGGGTGCCTCGGGTGTCGTGCGCGAAGGCGGGGCCTTGGCGATTTCGGCACAGGGCAATTTGGACGAGGGCGTGGATATCGGCGATGCGATGGCAGAACTCCAAGATATCGCCGCCGAGGTTCTTCCGGATGGCACGCGTTTGACGTTCTTGGGCGAAGCGGCGGCGTTGAAGTCCAGCCAGAACAGCATGATCTTGGTGTTCGGTGTGGCATTCATCGTGGTGTTCCTTGTACTCGCCGCCCAATTTGAAAGCATGGCAAGCGCCGTGGTCATCATGATGACGGTGCCATTTGGCCTTGCGGCGGCGGTCATGGCGATCGTGATTTCGGGCGGGTCGCTGAATTACTATAGCCAGATCGGTCTGGTGATGTTGATCGGGGTGATGGCCAAGAACGGCATTCTGATCGTCGAATTCGCCAACCAACTGCGCGAGGCAGGGCAGGATATCGATAGCGCGATCCGTGACGCCCTGCGGATGCGTATTCGTCCCGTTATGATGACCATGGTGTCGACCGTCTTTGGCGGCGTGCCGTTGATCATGACCTCGGGCGCCGGTGCCGAGGCCCGCATCGCCGTGGGCTGGGTGATCGTCGGTGGGCTTGGATTTGCGACGGTGTTTACCCTATTTCTGACCCCAGTATTTTATCGCTGGGTCGCGGTGTGGGGCGCAGCACCGGGTGTCGCGGCCAAGAAACTGGCCAAGGAACAAGCAGACATTGGCGCGGCACAGGAAAGTTAGGGCGACGGAAAAGGAATGCGCCGTCGTATAACATTCAATGTTTCATCTAAACGAGTTATGACAATGCCCCACGTGCCGATCCTTACACCCTCTGCGTCCATTTTGTGCACCACTGTTTGCCTCGCGCTCGGCGGTGCGGCCTTGGCCCAAACGGCGATCGATTTGACCGGTGCGACCTTGGATAAACGCGACGGGGACTGTGCCGCCTATGTCGGCGACTATTCCTCCAACAGCCTGAACAGTCCGACCGATACCGAATTCACTGGGTCTGTTACGATTGTTGCGACCGAAACGTCCTGCCGTTTTGAGGTCAACCAAATCCCCAATCACGACACGGGCGAAGGGTCCCGTTGGCCGCATCAGGTCGGCGAGGTCCAAGACATCCTGACGATTCCACGGGATCCCGAAATCGCAGATGAACCCACAGCATTGGGACTTGGGGCGGCTGCGTTGTTGCTTAATGGGGTTAAGTGGGAGGCCTATCCTGCCGCGTGCTTTGACGAAGGGAGTGGGCGCGGCGGTCTTGGGACCGAGGCCATCGGATGCGGTCCGCGCATGATCGACCACCCGTGGCGCTACAATGTTGGGTCGCCTCTGAACACCGGTTTCAGTTTTGACATTTACCACGCCCATGTTCAACGCACCGGCATGTACCACTATCACTCAACCCCGCGTGTTCTCTATACTGGTTCTCCTGATCTGGGCGATGCTATGATCTGTGACACCGGTGTCGTCTCGCCTGTGATTGGTTTTGCAGGGGATGGTTTTCCGTTGTTTGGCCCCTGTTTTACCGACGAAACCGGCACCGTGCGCGCCGCCCAAAGCAGCTATGAGATCAAGCAGGGCAAACGCCAAGACGTGGGTGATTATCTGACGCCCTATGCGGTCGGAAATGTTCTGGGGGATGAATATGATGGTCAGTTCATCGGCGACCATGAATACGTTGCGGGGTCTGGGGATTTGGACGCATGCAACGGCATGACAGTGGACGGCCAGTACGGATATTACGTGACCGCAGACTACCCATATGCTTTGAAGTGTTTTTCTGGTACGCCAAACCCTGAATTTGACTGATCAGACCACTTCAAAGGATCAACCCATGGCATCGCAGCGTTTTAAGTCATTCGTAAAACAGAATTGGCAGATCGTATCCGTTCTGGTGATTGCCTCGGTTGCGGCGCTTTGGTTTGCGATCAGTATCGTGATGGATGTGGTGTATTTTAACGATCCCCGCCATCAGGACGAACCTATACGGGGCTGGATGACGCCACGCTATGTCAGCATGTCTTTTGATCTGCCGCGAGAGGTCGTTGTTGACCTGTTTGACCTGCCCAAGGATGGACCCAAGGGACGCCGTATGCACGAAATCGCGGATGACTTGGGCATGACATTGCCCGAATTGACGGATCTGGTGCGTGATGCGGCCCATGCCCACCGCGAGGGCAATCAATGACCGACACACTTTTGGACCTTATCCCGCACTATGGGTTGTTTCTTTTGTTCGTTACGGGTTTCTTGGCCTGTCTCGCCATTCCTATTCCGTCGTCGATGCTTGTCTTGGCCGCAGGCAGTTTCGTCGCGACGGGGGATTTGGTGCTGTGGCAGGTCTTTGCGGTTGCCTTTGTGTCCTATGTCCTTGGCGACCAAACCGCATTTGGGATTGCGCGATGGGCCGGCGCGCCGTTTTTGGCGTGGCTTGCGAAATCCCCGCGCATGGAACCCCTGATCAGCAAGAGCCAAGACCTTATTCAGCGCCGCGGTCAAAGCGCGGTGGTGATCAGCCACACGATCCTAAGCCCGAGCTGTCCTTATGTCAGTTACCTGAGCGGGGCAGGCGGCATGAACTGGGCCCGCTTTAGTGTCGCCGCCATCACCGGTGCGTTTATCTGGTCCTGCTTCTATGTGGGGCTTGGGTTTATCTTTGCGACACAGCTCACGTTGGTGGCTGGAATCCTCAGCAATTTCTTTGGTGTGATGATGGCGGGTACGACAATTGTTCTGTGTCTCGTCTGGCTTCACGGCAAATGGAAGGCCCATGTGGAGCGCAGCGAAGTCGGTCATGAGACCGCCGAGGTCGTTGGATAACGGCACCACAATTCGGGCGGTGCCGTTGATGTGTTTGTTTATGGGCGCGGACGTCGCGCCGATGCGTCACAGGTTTGATCAGGGTCTTCAGAGGAACACCCAAATTCGGCAGTCATACATCCAAGAATCTGGTTAGAGCCCGCTTCGCCCGCGTGATAGTGATACCCATCTGCGTCCGTCGCATGACCGTTACACGCATCCAAATCGCTTGGAACTGTGCCGTCGATAAGGGTGTTTGCCATGATTTTATATCCATCCATCGCGATGCCAATTTCGGCGGCGTGGCCATGGTCGTTGGTCTGATCCACCAAACAGTCGGTCGCCGCGTGATAATGATATCCGACATGAAGATTCACGTGACCGCCGCAATCGTCAAACGGCGCAACCGTATAGGCCCCAAGGATCGCGTCAACGGGGGCAGGCCCATCCAGTCGGATACCGTTCCACGCAAGGCCCGCGCCTGCCATTAAACGGTCCGTCGGCACATCAAGTGGCTGGGGCGTTACGGGGATCGTATAGGTCACGGATGACCCTTCCTCCATATATTCCGGCAAGCACTGAACACAGTAATTCTGATAGGCTTCGTCGACATCGGGACGGGCCGCCGCATCACAAGATTCAAGCGTATCTGTCACACGTATCTTGCCGGTTTCGTCGTCATAAAGCTGCCAATTCGGGTCGTTGTAAAACGTCGCAAGGTTTTTGATAAAGGATCCGTCGACATCATTGACAGTGTTTTCCTCAAGCCAAATACCACCTGCGCTTGCATCATCATCGATCGAGGTCGGACACCACGGGCCTGGGGTGTATGCCGTGGGTTCTGCCTTTACGGTGATTTGGAAACACTGGGCTTTGGTCCCCGCTGACAAGGTGCAATCCACCAGCGTTGGGCCAGAAATAATCTGTGCGTCGTGGAAAAAGCTCGCCACAGATTCAATATCGTTTGTGGCGTGTACAGGGGTGTAAGCTGCGGCAATTATAGCCGAAGAAAGAAGAACTGATCGACAGAGCATGGGACCTCGCTTTGTGTGAAAACTATCGTGTGCGATATGTCTTTTACGGCTGACTATGCATGTTCTGTCGCGGGGTGGCGAACTTTCTTCACGGTATTCGTATCATGGTGGCGTTTGGCCTAGAAAATCATGAGGCGAATAACATATGCCACACCGCCAAGCGCCAGAACCCCCATAAGCCATAGAGCCACAAACCAGCCGATCTTGCGCAGTCCGTTTCCCATTAGTGATACCCCTCGTTCGGGTCGATTTTACCGCGAAACACCCAGTATGCATAGGCGGTATAGATCAGGATGATGGGCACCAACACAACGGTCCCAACCAATGCAAAGGCAAGGCTTTTGTCGGGTGCCGCGGCCTCCCAGATGGAAAGGGACGGGGGGACGATATTGGGATAAAAGCTGATGCCGATCCCGATATAGCAGAGCACAAATAACGACAGGGTGGCGACGAACGGCATGGCGTCCTTTTCGGTGCGCAACCCGTGCCAAAGCGCGACGGCGGCCGCGATCACAAGGGTTGGGACGATGACGCTAAAGATGCTTCCAGGAAGGTTGAACCAGCGTTGCGCATAGATCGGGTCCTGAAGCGGGGTCAGGATACTGGCCAGTCCGATAAACCCAAGCAGGGCAATGCCGGTCGGGCGGGCGATGCGGCGCATGTTATATTGGAGCTGACCTTCGGTTTTCAGGATCAACCACGTCGCCCCAAGCAGGGCATAGCCCACCACGACCGCGACGCCTGTTATGATGGAAAACGGCGACAACCAATCCCACCAGCCACCCGCATAGGCGCGGTCCACCACCTTGATCCCCTGTACCAAGGCGCCAAGCGATATGCCCTGCATGAACGCCGCAACAAGGGAGCCGCCGAAAAACGCGCGGTCCCAAACCCATTTCCAGCGCTCGGTGCGCCAGCGATATTCGAACGCAACCCCGCGAAAGATAAGCGCCAGCAGCATGATCGTGATCGGCATATAAAGCGCGGGCATGACAACCGCATAGGCGAGCGGAAATACCGCGAACAACCCGCCGCCACCGAGCACCAGCCACGTTTCATTGCCATCCCACACAGGGGCGATTGAATTCATCATCACGTCGCGGTCCTGTTCCGATTTGCCCGAGGGGAACAAAATTCCCACGCCCAAATCAAACCCATCAAGGATCACATAGGTCAGCACGGCAAAGGCGATGATGCCCGCCCAGATAAACGGAAGATCAAGCAGCATGGGTGCCTCCTTTGGCGGTTGGGGTTTTGCCCATGAGACGCAGGATGTAAAACGTGCCCGCGCCAAAGACGAAGAAATAGACGACGATAAAGGCGATCAGCGAGGCGGCGACGGCTGGGGCCGCCACAGGGGCAAGTGAATCTGAGGTGCGCAACAGGCCGTAGACCGTCCATGGTTGTCGCCCGACCTCGGTTGTGACCCAGCCCGCAAGGACCGCGACGAACCCCATGGGCCCCATCGCAATCGATGCCCGTTGAAGCCAGCGCGCGTCATAGAACCGTTTGCGCATCCGTCCGAACGCTGCCCACCCCGCAAGGCCCAGCATCGCAAAGCCAAGACCAACCATGATCCGGAAACTCCAGAAGACAATCACGACGGGGGGCTCGTCTTCGTCCGGAATTGTATCGAGCCCATCCAGCGGCGCATCAAGGTGGTGTTTCAGGATCAGACTGGACAGTTTCGGAATTTCAATCGCGTAATCGATGCGCTTTTCCTCGGGGTTTGGAATGCCAAACAGGATCAGCGGCGCGCCGTGCGGATGGCTATCGTAATGGCCCTCCATCGCCATGATTTTCACCGGCTGATGTTCAAGGGTGTTCAACCCATGCGCGTCCCCGACGAAAATCTGAAGCGGCGCAACAAGCAACAACATCCACATGGCCATCGAGAACATCTTGCCCGCGGCGGCGTCGATGCTGTTGCGGAGCAAATGCCACGCGCCGACGGCACCCACCACAAGGGCTGTGGTCAGATAGGCCGCCAACACCATATGCACCAAACGGTACGGGAAGGACGGGTTGAACACGATGGCCCACCAATCCTCGGGATAGAATTGGCCGTTCTCGGTGATGCTGAAGCCCGCAGGGGTCTGCATCCATGAATTCACCGACAGGATCCACGTGGCGGACATGAGCGTCCCGAACGCCACCATCGCGGTCGCGAACATATGCAGCTGATCGCCCACACGTTTGCGGCCAAACAACATGATGCCCAAAAAACCGGCCTCAAGGAAAAACGCCGACAGAACCTCATAGGCCATAAGCGGGCCGATCACGGGGCCGGCCCTGTCCGAGAACACGGACCAGTTGGTGCCGAATTGATAGGACATGACGATGCCCGACACGACGCCCATGCCGAACGCCACGGCGAAGATCTTTTTCCAGTATTCGAACAGGGTCAGATAGGTTTCGTTGCGCGTGCGAAGCCACAGACCATTCAGCACAGTAAGGAAGCTGGCCAAGCCAATGGAAAACGCGGGGAATACGATGTGAAACGAAACGGTAAACGCGAACTGTGCGCGCGCAAGGGTTTCGGCAGAGAATCCGTCTAACATGGGGTCACCTCTGGTTGGATTGATCCTAGGATGGACCTTTTTGCGCGGTTTACAATGAAAATCGGAGGTGTGCGATCTTCTGTCTCAGGGGAAATTTGTTTTAATTCAAAGGGATGCGTCACGGTGTCGCGCGATGTTGTGTCGTCTGGTTTCACGCGTGGAATGTGCTTTTATCGGGGTTTCAGAATGGTATGGTGATGAAAAGATTGGACAAAGGGCCCCGCTATGACCGTGCCAGAGGGCAGCTATAAATTCATCGCGCTTGATGTGGAAACCGCCAGTCGCGCATCCGGAAGCATCTGCCAGATCGGGATCGCCTGTGTGGCCGAGGACGGGGACATCACGACCTTTGGGATTTTGGTCGACCCCGAGGTGGGTTTTGCCGAATTCAACATCGAACTCCATGGCATTGGCCCCGACACGGTGCGCGGCGCCGCGACCTTCCCCGAAGCATGGGCGATTTTGGCGCCGTTGTTGTCGCGCCATACCTTGATCCAGCACAGCAACTTTGATGAACGCGCCATGGGCGAGGCCGCCGCGCGGTACGGTATCGAGATGCCGCCGATCACCTGGCTCGATAGCGTCAAGATCGCGCGCGCCGCATGGCCTGAATTTCGCGGCAATGGGGGGCATGGGCTTGGTCATTTGAAAGAGGCGCTGTCGCTTGATTTCCACCACCACGATGCGGTCGAAGATGCCCGTGCCGCCGCCGAGGTGGTTCTGTTGGCCGAGGATAAGACCGGCAAACCGTTTGATGTTCTGACCACGCCCGCCAAAAAACGCAGCCCCCGCAAGACGAATAAATCCGTGGCCGCGATTGGTGATCCATACGGCCCACTGGCAGGGCAGGTGGCGGTGTTTACCGGCCCCTTGTCGATCACCCGCAAACGCGCCGCCGAAATGGCATCGGCCAAGGGCATGTCCGTCGTGCCCAAATTGGACGGCACAGTGACGGTTCTGGTGGTGGGTGACCCGCACCCCGATCTGTTGATCGAGCCCGCGCCCAGCCGCAAACACCAAACCGCGCTGGACCTGATCGCACAGGGCCAAGACATCCGCATCATCGGTGAGCAGACGTTTTTCGCCATGGTACGCGGGGGCAACTAGGCGTTATTTTCATTGCCTCCTTGCAATGTGGGCCAATGCCCCCTATCTGGGTGGTGTGAAGTAATCTTTCACCGAATTTTCCGATGTCTCCCTGCAGCCGACGGTTTTCAAACTAAGATCGCACTGCACCACAGTCACCGCATTCTGCGGGTGACATTCTATAGGAGATAATCGGATGGCTAACGGCACCGTAAAATGGTTTAACTCAACTAAAGGCTTCGGCTTTATCGCACCTGACAATGGCGGCTCTGACGTGTTTGTACACATCTCTGCTGTTGAGCGCGCTGGTCTAACTGGCCTAGCTGACAACCAAAAAGTGACTTATGATCTAGAATCCGGCCGTGATGGTCGTGAATCTGCTGGTAACCTAGCACTTGCATAAGTTTGCTTGGTAGGTTCGCCTATCACCAAATAAGAAACGCCGGTCAGATTGCTCTGACCGGCGTTTTTTGTCTCTGTCGATAGGGAAAGTTCGTTACAGAGACTGTGGTGTGCCGGTTTGTTGCGCCGCTGTTGCGGCGTCCGCCATCAGTTGCGCGCGTAGGCCATCACGGATGGTTGGGGTCGGGTGTTGCCCCGCGTTGAGCGCATCAACGAAGTGGGTCATCTCGGCCAGATACGCCGCCTCATACCGTTCAAGGAAAAAATTCTGCGCCGGCGCGCGGCTGAAACCCGTCTCGGTCGCGACCTCAACGGTGTTTTCCAATATGTTCTCGGCCCGCAGCATCCCCTTGGAGCCGTGCACCTCGATCCGTTGGTCATAGCCATAGGTGGCGCGACGTGAATTGGTGATCTGACAGATCTTGCCGGATGCGGTGGTCAGGGTCGCCGCCGCCGTATCCACATCCCCCGCCTCACCAATCGCAGGGTCCACAAGGGCGGCACCAACGGCCTGAATTTGCAAGGGCTCTTCGCCCAGCAGGAACCGCGCCATGTCGAAGTCGTGGATCATCATATCGCGGAACAAGCCGCCGGATGATTTGATGTATTCCACGGGCGGCGGGTTCGGGTCGCGCGACAGGATCGTCACGATCTCGACTTCACCGATTTCACCGGCCTCAATCCGCGCGCGGACATTGGCAAAGTTCGGGTCAAACCGACGGTTAAACGCCGTCATAAAGGCGACGCCGGTGTTCTCGACGACCTTGATACAGTCGCGAATGCGGTCGGCGGACATGTCGACGGGCTTCTCGCAAAAGATCGCCTTACCGGCGCGCGCGGCGGCATGGATGATGTCGTAATGGGTATCCGTGGGCGTGCAGATGATCACCGCGTCGATGTCGTCGCTGCCGATGATCGCGTCGGTGGTGCGGACCTCGGCACCCGTTTTTGCCGCAAGGGCATTGGCCGATGTTTCAAAGGCGTCCGACACCGCGACCACACGGGCAGATGTAATGTTGCGCACGCTTCTGGCGTGGACTTGGCCGATGCGTCCGCATCCCAAAATTCCGATGTTAATCATGGTTCTATCCTATCTCGGGGCGCCAAAGGCACGAAGAACAGTTCGGGCGGCATCGACAACCGGATCGTGCGTTTCTTTCAGGATCTCGGCACGATCAAACCGCGACGGATCAACGTTCACCGCATGACGAAGCGCGGCGCCAAAGGCCATGCGCAGCTCGGTTCCGATGTTGAATTTGCAGATGCTGCTTTGACGGGACAGCAGGGTCCGCTGGGCCATGGGCACGCCCGAGCCGCCGTGGATCACCAAAGGCACATCGGTCACGGCATCAATCGCCTTGATCCGATCCAGATCAAGTCCGCCGTCTTTGTCCTGTTGCAGATGCACATTCCCGACCGAAATCGCCATGGCATCGACACCGGTTTCACGGGCGAATTGGGCGGCCTCATCAGGGTCGGTACCGGCCGAGTTTTCACCGCCCGCGTATCCAACAAAGCCGATCTCGCCCTCGCAGGATACACCGGCCGCATGGGCCATTTCGACGATGGCGGCGGTGTCCGCGATGTTTTGGGCCAAAGGCGTGCGCGACCCGTCAAACATCACCGAGGTGAACCCGCAGTCAATCGCGATGCGACAGTCCTCGGCGGTGTAGCCGTGATCAAGATGGGCGACCACGGGGACCGACGCGTTCTCGGCCAAATGGCGGAACATCTTGCCCAAAATAGGGAGGGGCGTGTGTGCACGGCACCCAGGCCCTGCCTGAAGAATGACGGGGGTGTTTTCGGCCTCGGCGGCGGTGACATAGGCGCGCATGTCCTCCCATCCGAGACAAACCAAACCGCCCACCGCATAGCCCTGTTTCAGGGCCGGTTGCAGAACCTCTGCAAGTGTCGCAATTGTCATTTGAACTTAGCCACCATGTCTTTGATCCCAGGGATCGTTTCAACCTGATACGCGTGGGTCGGTTGGAAAAACTGTTTCAACGACCGCTGGGACAGACCGCCCAAAATGGTGAAATAGTACATTTCATAACCCGGCAAAACCGCACACGGATGATAGCCCGCATCCAAGCAAATCGTCGATCCATCCACGATATGATAGGCATCCCCCGGTTCGTTATCGACCCGCTGGAGCATCTGCACGCCCGAGCCGTGGTTCGGTTTGAACCGGAAGTTATACGTTTCGTCATGGCGCGTTTCATGGGGCAGGTTGTCGGTATCGTGCTTGTGGCTTGGAAAGCCGGACCAGCCGCCCTGACCGACGGTATAAAGTTCGCTGACCAACAGACGGCCAACGCGGTCGTGATAGGCCGAGCCAAGGATGTGTTTGATTTTGCGGTGTGTTTTCGTGTCGTCGGAGCCGTATTGCACGAAATCAATGTCGGCAGCACGTACGTCAAATGGCTCTAGCACCTTGTCATAGGCTGCACCGGCGATGAAGACCTCGGTCGTGTCGGTCACACAGGAAAACGTGACCTTGGCACCGACGGGCACGTAAACCCCCTCGGGTTCGCCATCCCACACATCAACGGTACGATTGCCGACGGTGGCAAAGGAAACGCCCTCTACCTCGACGTCAACTGTGCCTGTCGCGGGGACGATACAGGTCTCATATCCGGGGACTTGGTATTCAAAGGCCTCGCCCTTTTTCAATTTCACAATGTTGAAATAGTTCAAGGGAACACATTCGTTATTGGAGTCCACGATCGGCTTATTCTGGTTGTCATAGGGTGCGATATGCATGGGCTACCTTTCAAATTTCGATGGGGCCAGAGTGATTGGCCAAGAAGTCTTCTAGTTCGTCTGTCGTGGGCATTGCGGGGGCGCAGCCGACGCGGCTGACCACCATTGAGGCACAGGCTGATCCGCGCAAAACCGCGTCGCGGATGGCGTGCCCATTGGCAAGGGATGAGATAAATCCGCCCATAAAGCTATCGCCGGCACCGGTCGGTTTGAGGGCCTCGACCGGATAGATACCGGTGCGGAATTCACCTTCAGGGGTGATGGTGATCGCGCCCTTTTCGCCCATCTTATAGACGACGATGTCGGCACCATCGGCGACCAAACTACGGGCCTTATCGAGGCCTTGGTCGTAATCTCCGGCCATAAACCCGAATTCCACATCATTGCCGATAATCACGTCACACATGGACGCAACATGGGAATAGGTGTCCGCCGCGTCCTGCGCCGAAGCCCAGCTATAGGGGCGGTAATCCACGTCAAAGATGATCGGTAGACCGGCCTTTTTGGCGTGGGAGAGGGCATGGAGTGCCGCGCCGCGCGATGGTTCGGCGGCGAACACTGTGCCCGTGGTGATTAGGGCGCTGTAATCGGCATAGGTCACGCCGACGAAGTCCTCGATCTGCATCATGAAATCGGCCGCGCCATTGCGATAAATCACCGATTGGTGGTCCTCGATGCGGGTTTCGACAATGGCGAGGGAATTGCGGGCCTCGCCGCCTTCGAATTTCACGTGGGTGCGATCAATGCCGTAATGATCCAACTGATTGATTGCGAACCGCCCGATGGAATCGTCCGACACGCGGGTGACCAATGCGGCCTTGCCCCCGTGTTTGGTCAGAGCAACGCCGATGTTCGCGGATGACCCACCAAGGCAGGAAAAGAACGTCGTCGCCTCTTCGGTTTTTGTGCCGGGGGGATCGGGGTACAGGTCCATGCCCGCACGCCCGATGATCAGAAATGAGTTGCCAGAAAGCCGTGAAAGATCGCCCATTACACGCCCTTCCGTTGAGGGGCGCGTCCGGCCTCCCATTCTATGTGGGCGTCGCGGACCTTGTCGCTTTCGGTGATGTGTGGCGTGCCGACCTCCCACCATGTGTGGCCCTCTTTGGTCCAACCTTCATAGGCGTCGACGGTCATGCAGATCACATAGGTGTTGTCGCTGGCCTTGGCGCGCTTGAACGCCTCGCCCAATTCCGCAGGGGTGGCGACGGTTTCCGCGGTTGCGCCCATCGCCGAGGCGTGTGCGTGAAAATCAACCGCAAAGGGGCGGGTGATCGTGGGGCTGTCCTCGATCAGGTTGTTAAAGCTTTCGTTACCGGTGTTATTCTGGAGCTTGTTGATCACGGCGAACCCACCGTTATCAAGCGTCACAATGATCATCTTTTTATCCGACAGAATCGCGGAATAGATGTCCGAGTTCATGAGCATATAGGAGCCATCGCCGACAAACACGATGGTGTCTGCGTCGGGTTCGCGTTCGGCCTGCGCAATGCGCGCACCCCAGCCGCCAGCGATCTCATACCCCATACAGGAAAAGCCAAATTCCACATCGACGGTGCCAATGTCCAAGGTCCGCCAATTCGCGGTGACCTCGGCCGGAAGGCCACCCGCCGCGGCCACAACACGGTCGCGCGGATCACAGAGGTCGTTCACGACGCCGATGGCCTGCGCATAGGAATTAGGGCGGTTGCCATGGGACACGTTGTCGGCGACATAAGCGTCCCATTTCGCGCGCTCGTCCTGCGCGGTGGCAACCCAGTCGGTCGGGGCAACATAGGGCGACAGGTCCGATGCCAGCGCAGGGAGCGCGCGCTTGGCATCACCCACAACGGGGGTCGACATATGTTTGCCCGCGTCGTGACGACCGACGTTGACTGTGATGATTTTGGCGTCTGCCGCAAAGGCGGTCCAACTGCCGGTTGTGAAATCTTGAAGGCGGGTGCCGACGGCGACGATCACATCGGCCTGTTCGGCGATGGCGTTTGCGCTGTTGGAACCGGTCACGCCCAATGGTCCGATGTTAAGCGGATGCGTCGCCAACATATTGGCGCGGCCCGCGATGGTTTCGACAACGGGGATCTGGTGCGTTTCGGCAAAGGCGGTCAATTCATCCACCGCGCGACCATATTGCACACCACCACCGGCGATGATCATCGGGCGTTTGGCGGTTTTCAAGATGGCGACGGCATCGGCCACATCAAATTCGTCGGGCGCAACGCTGCGAATGCGATGTACCTTTTTGTCAAAGAAGGACGTCGGATAGTCATAGGTCCAGCCCTGCACATCCTGTGGCAGGCCGATGAATGCTGGTCCGCAATCGGCGGGGTCCATCATCGTCGCGATTGCATTCGGGAGCGATTGCAAAATTTGCGCTGGATGGGTGATCCGATCCCAATAACGGGACACTGCTTTGAACGAGTCATTCACGCCAAACGTCGGGTCGCCAAAGTGTTCAAGCTGTTGCAAAACAGGGTCGGGTAGGCGGGTCACAAAGGCGTCGCCACACAACAACAACATGGGCAATCTGTTCGCATGGGCAAGTGCCGCAGAGGTCAAAAGATTGGCGGTGCCGGGCCCAGCCGATGCGGTGCACAACATAAAGCGTTGGCGTAAATATTGTTTCGCATAGGCCGCCGCGGCAAACCCCATGCCCTGTTCGTTTTGCCCACGATATAGGGGCAATTCTTCGCGGTGATTATAGAGCGCTTCGCCAAGGCAGGACACATTACCGTGGCCAAATATTCCAAATCCCCCGCCACAAAGTCGTGTCTCCACGCCGTCTATCTCTATATACTGGTTCGCAAGATAGCGGATGATCGCCTGCGCCGTGGTTAGGCGATATGTTTGTGTTGTCTTCGTCATCTTATCCTCTGACTGGTGCACAATTTGCGCGCCAAATCGATTTCATATTGCATAGGGTCTATGGGCAGGATACAAGTTTTGCAACCGGTTGCAAACTGAATTTCAAAAAAGGCGCAAACAATGACGAAAATCGGAATAGGGATCATCGGCGGGGGCTATATGGGTAAGGCTCATTCTGTCGCTATGGCGTCTGTTGGCGCGGTGTTTAATACGGCGCTTCGGCCGACGCTTGAAATGATCTGCGCAAGCACAGATGATTCGGCGGAACGCTATCGTGCGGCCTACGGGTTTAACCGCGCGACGTCCGACTGGCGCGTTTTGGTGAATGATCCAGCGGTCGAGGCCATCGTGATCGCATCCCCCCAAGAAACGCATCGCGAAATCGCCGAGGCGGCCTTTGCGCTTGGCAAACCCGTAATGTGCGAAAAACCGTTGGGCGCGAACATCGAAGATAGTCGTGCCATGACCAAGGCCGCCGAGGCAAGCGGCGCGGCCAACATGGTCGGGTTTAACTATCTTCGTACACCGGCCAGCCAGTTCGCGCGCGACCTTGTCGCCGAGGGCGCAATTGGTGACATCACGTGGTTCCGCGGTGAACATACCGAGGATTTCTATTCCGATCCAAATGCGCCCGCGACATGGCGCACGACCGGTATGGCGAACGGCACAATGGGCGATCTTGCGCCGCATATGATTAACGCAGCACTTGGTTTGATCGGCCCAATCGCGGGTCTGATTGCCGAGGTTGAAACCGTCCACAAAACCCGCCCAACCGATACCGGCACGGCCAAGGTTACCAATGACGATCACGCCCAAATGATGTGTCGTTTTGATAATGGCGCGATGGGTCATATGTATTTCTCGCGCATCGCGACGGGACGAAAGATGGGCTATGCCTATGAAATTACGGGAACAAAAGGCGCGATCCGTTTCGACCAAGAAGATCAAAACGCGATCTGGCTTTATAAAATCGATGGCCCCGAGCGCGAGGCGGGTTTTCGCAAAATTCTGACTGGCCCCGCACACCCTGATTACAAGCCGTTCTGTCTGGGGCCTGGTCACGGCACCGGATACCAAGACCAAATTATCATCGAGGCCAAAGATTTCTTAACGGCCATCGAAACCAAATCCCCCGTCTGGCCTACGTTCCGTGACGGGATGGAAGTGAACCGTATCGTTGCAGCCGCGATTGCCTCATCCGAGGAAAAACGCTGGTTGTCCGTCGAAACATTCTGACGTTTGAAAGGCAAAAACATGAGCATCAGAATCGGAAATGCCCCCTGTTCTTGGGGGGTTGAATTTGCAAATGACCCACGTAACCCTGATTGGAAAACTGTCCTGAGTGACTGTGCCAAGGCTGGCTATAAGGGGATCGAACTTGGCCCCATCGGCTATATGCCCGAGGATCCCGCGATCCTGCGCGACGCCCTGTCCGAGTACGATCTTGAGCTGATCGGCGGCGTTGTTTTCCGTCCATTCCACGCTCCCGATCAATGGCATGACGTGATGGATGGTGCGGTGCGCACCTGCAAGGCGCTTGCTGCGCATGGGGCGGAACATCTTGTTCTCATCGACTCAATTTCGCCGCGCCGCGCCCCAACGGCCGGCCGTGCCACCGAGGCCGAACAAATGGACAAGGCCGAGTGGACCGCATATCGCGATAAATTCGCGACCATCGCCAAAATGGGCACCGAGGAATACGGCCTTAAGGTCGGCATTCATGCCCACGCGGGCGGGTTCATGGATTTCGAGCCCGAGCTTGATCGACTGTTGGATGAGGTCGACGAGAAGCACCTTAAAATCTGCTTCGACACAGGCCACCATTCCTATGCTGGTTTTGATCCGGTGGCGTTCATGAAACGCAACATCGACCGTATTTCTTATATGCATTTCAAAGACATCGATCCCGTGGTCAAGGCCGCCGTCGTTGCCGAACGTGCAGATTTCTATGATGCCTGTGGTCGACAAATTTTCTGCAACCTTGGCCAAGGCGATGTCGACTTCAACGCAGTGCGCGATGTTCTTGTCGGCGCTGGTTTTGAGGGTTGGTGCACTGTTGAGCAGGACATCGATCCGACACTTCCCTGCACCCCACTCGAAGATGCGGGTTCGAATCGCGAATTTCTTGAATCTATCGGTTTTAAATAAGGAAACCCTGATATGACAAAACTTAAATGGGGTATGATTGGTGGCGGTGAAGGCAGCCAAATCGGGCCTGCGCATCGGCTTGGCTCAAGCGTCGATGGCTTGTTTGAATTCACCGCTGGCGCGTTGGATCACCGTCCCGAAGAAGGGCGCGAATACGGTCAGCGTCTTGGCCTTGCGGCGGATCGTTCCTATGGCGACTGGCGCGAAATGTTGGCGGGTGAAACGGCGCGCGAGGATCGGGTTGATCTGGTCACCGTCGCGACGCCGAACTCGACGCATTTTGAAATCACTAAGGCGTTCTTGGAAAACGGCTTTCACGTGTTGTGCGAAAAACCCATGACCATGACCCTCGAAGAGGGCGTCGAAATCGTTAAGATTTCCGAGGCGACGGGCAAGATTTGCGCGGTGAATTACGGCTATTCTGGGTACTCATTGGTGCGCCACATGAAGGCGATGATCGCGCGCGGTGACATCGGTAAGGTCCGCTTGGTTAATGCGGAATTCGCGCATGGCCACCATGCGGACGCGGCGGATGCGGATAACCCGCGTGTACGTTGGCGTTATGATCCGGCGCAGGCTGGTGTGTCGGCCCAGTTCGCCGATTGCGGCATTCACGCCATGCACATGGCCAGCTTTGTCACCGGTCAAGAGCTTACAAACCTGTCGGCGGATTGTGTGTCCTGCATCGATAGTCGGGTTCTTGAAGACGACGCGATGGTCAGTTTCCGCATGGATGGCGGCGCCGTTGGGCGTCTCTGGACATCGTCGATTGCCATCGGTCGACAGCACGGTTTGGGCATCCAGGTGTTCGGTGAAACCGGTGGGCTTCGGTGGTCGCAAGAGCAGCCTAACCAGTTGTATTACATGCCATTAAATGAACGCCTTCAGGTGATTGAACGTGGCGAAGCGAACCTCTCGCCCGAGGCAGATCGCACAAGTCGTGTCACGATCGGCCATGCCGAGGGCATGCCGCTTGCCTTTGCGAATATCTATACCGACTTGGCCGAGGCGATCTCGGCACAGAAGGCGGGTCGCCCGATGGATCCTGCGGCGGACCTCTATCCGCGCGCGGCGGACGGGCTTCGGTCGATGGCGGCGGTGTTTGCCGTTGCTGAGTCGGGCAAGGCAGACGGCGCATGGGTCGATGCGCGTCCCGAGATGTTTAAATAAACATTCTAGTCGAGGGGCCGCAGGGTCCCTCGGCGCATAATCCGACACGGGAATAGACGTGCCTCGGGATACCTGTCTGGCTCGTCCAGCATCGCCACCATCAGTTCAACAGAAGAGTTAACGATCTGCTGGATCGGTTGGTGGATCGTGGTCAAATTGATAGATTCCCAACGTGACATTTCCATGTCGTTCAGTCCAATGATGCCGATGTCATTGGGTACATCCAGGCCGCGGTCCTTGATCGCGCTGAGCGCACCGACGGACAGAATATCGTCCCCGCCAAAATAGGCTTCGGCGGGTGTTCCGTCCAAAATGCGCAACATCTCTTTGCGTCCCGCATCAAAGGAATAGGCCTCGGCGAAAGACGCGCTCATGGTGATTCCGTCATGCTTGGAGACTTCTTCGGCGAATCCTCTGTGCCGGTCTTGGGTCGATGTCGCGTGCTCTGGCCCGCCCATAAAGGCGATATTTTTGTAACCGTGTTCAATTAATTCACGCGCTGCAATACGCCCGCTTTCGGCGTTGTCGATTCCGACCACGTGGACCTGTGGGGCGCTTGAATGGCGTCCGAACGCGTGGACAACCGGTACGCCTGCGTCACGAAATGCGAGGGCAAATTCAGGGGGCAATGTCGACGAGGCGACGATAACACCGTCGACCGAATATTGCCGCAACATCTGTACGGAATGGGCGGGGTCTGTTTCATCCGATAGGTTCACCAAAAGAGGTCGTAGATCGCGATCCTGTAGGCCACGGGTAAAACGGTCAAAAACCTCTAGAAATATAGGGTTATGGAAGTTGTTCGATACCAATCCGATCAACTTTGTGCGCCGAGTTGTCAGGCTTCGGGCCAAGAAGTTCGGGCTATAGCCAAGATCGGCTGCGGCCTTTTCGACCTTCTTGCGCATTTTGTCGGAAACCGACGCCCCCTGTGTAAAGGTTCTGGAAACGGCTGATGTGGATACGCCTGCGCGTTCTGCGACGTCCTTTAGGGTGGCGGGCATTCTGATGACTCCGGTTGTTCTTGGGTATCGTTGATATCCTATTCTATCAGTCGTCGCAGCAATAATTTTAAGATTCATTTTGCAACCGGTTGCAAAGTGGCGCGAAACATGATTAGTTTATGTCGAAGAACAGGGAGGAACCGTTCTTTTGTCTCACTCGAGAGAAACTTGGAGGAAATAATGACATCACTATTTAAAAAATTCGCAATGGCGACCGCGCTTGTTGCGGCGCCGCTGATGACGGCGACAACGGCGTCCGCCGAAGGCGAACGTTACGTATTGGTCAGCCACGCGCCCGACAGCGACAGCTGGTGGAACACAGTTAAAAACGGCATCGCGCTTGCTGGTGAACAGATGAACGTCGAAGTTGAGTATCGCAACCCAACCAGCGGCGATTTGGCTGATATGGCGCGTATCATCGAACAGGCCGCGGCTTCTGGTCCAGACGGCATCATCACGACGCTTGCCGATTTCGACGTGCTAAGCGGTCCGATCCGCGCGGCGGTTGATCAAGGCATTAACGTGATCATCATGAACTCGGGTACACCAGAGCAAACACGCGAAGTTGGCGCGCTTATGTTTGTAGGTCAGCCAGAATATGACGCTGGCTACGCAGCTGGTCTTCGCGCCAAAGGCGACGGCGTTGGGTCGTTCGTTTGTGTGAACCACGTGATTTCGAACACGGTTGTGGCCGAACGTTGCCGCGGCTTTGCGGATGGTCTGGGCATCGACCTTGGTTCGTCTATGATTGATGCGGGCCAAGATCCATCCGAGATCAAAAACCGCGTAAAAGCATACCTGACAGCAAACCCAGAAACCGAAGCTGTTCTGACGCTTGGTCCTGTGTCTGCTGATCCAACCATCATTGCCCTCGAAGAAATGGGCCTTGCCGGTGATATCTACTTTGGCACCTTCGATCTTGGTGACGAAATCGTTAAGGCGATCAAGGGCGACATCATTCAATGGGGTATCG
The DNA here is from genome assembly GCA_947503035.1 of uncultured Halocynthiibacter sp. Taxonomy (GTDB): domain Bacteria; phylum Pseudomonadota; class Alphaproteobacteria; order Rhodobacterales; family Rhodobacteraceae; genus CANNCD01. Next base: position 1,461,490 of record CANNCD010000001.1, on the reverse strand, counting down.
ACCAACAGCCGTTCCTACAGGCCTATCTCCCAGTTGTGATCCTTGCCAACTATGACCGTTACGGCGTTCTGCCTGGCAACAACATCAACTCTGGTCCTGGTTTCGTAACCAAAGACGCGCTGACGCTTGTTGAAAAATACGCTGGCGAATACCGCTAGTTTGATCTGGGGCGGCCGCATATGGTCGGCCGTCCCATTCTAATTTCCCCACATTGATAGTCTGAACGAGGCCCGAAATGACCGAGACGCCCCAAACCGCTGCCCCTGATGAAAGGGTCAAAACCAGATCCCGTTTCAGAGAGGCCCTCATCCGCCCCGAGCTTGGCGGGATCTGCGGCACCTTGCTGGTGTTTACATTCTTTCTTTTGACCGCATTTGACAGCGGCATGTTCAACGCCCAAGGCACCATGAACTGGACCATCGTGTCCGCCCAGTTCGCCATCATCGCCGTTGGAGCCTGTTTGTTGATGATCGCGGGCGAATTCGACCTGTCGGTTGGCTCGATGATCGGCTTTGCCGGCATGATGATCGCGATTTTCTCGGTGACCCTTGGCTGGCCTGTCTGGATTGCGATCCTTGTGACCTTTGTCTTGTGTATCGGGATTGGCGCGCTGAACGGCTATATCGTGGTGAAAACGGGTTTGCCCAGCTTCATCGTGACCCTCGCGTTTCTGTTTATCCTACGTGGCTTTACCATCTTTCTTCCACAAACCATTGAACGCAAAACCATCATTGGTGGCATTCGTGACGTCTCCGATGGCGATTGGCTGGCCGCATTGTTCGGCGGCAAAGTGTTCAAAGGTCTGTTTCAGTGGTTCGGTGATATCGGTCTGATCTCGACGTTTGAGCGTGGCACCAAGGCGGGCCAACCTGTTGTGGACGGCATTCCGATGCTTGTGATCTGGGCGCTTGCTCTGATCTTTGTGGGCCACTTTGTTTTGAACCGCACACGGTTCGGCAACTGGATTTTCGCATCCGGCGGCAACGCCCAAGCGGCGCGTTATGTGGGTGTGCCTGTGAACCGCGTGAAAATCGCGATGTTCATGTTCTCAGCCTTTTGTGCCACCGTTTTCGCCGTCTGTCAGGTGATGGAGTTCGGTTCTGCCGGTGCTGACCGTGGGAACCTAAAGGAATTCGAAGCGATCATTTCCGTGGTTATCGGCGGTGCCTTGTTGACCGGCGGTTATGGTTCGGTGCTTGGTGCGGCTCTTGGTGCGCTTATCTTTGGCGTGGTCCAGCAGGGTCTGTTCTTTGCGGGTGTCGAAAGCAGCCTGTTCCGCGTGTTCCTTGGTGTGATCTTGCTCCTTGCGGTGATCCTTAACACCTATATCCGTCGCATGATTACGGGGGAGAAATGATATGTCACAACCCATCATCCAAATGAAAAACATCGAAAAACACTTTGGCTCGGTGATTGCGCTGGCGGGGGTGTCGGTGGATATCCACGCAGGCGAATGTCACTGTTTGCTGGGGGACAACGGTGCCGGTAAGTCGACGTTCATTAAGACCATGTCGGGCGTCCACAAACCCACCAAGGGCGAGATCCTGTTCGAAGGCAAACCCTTGAACTTTGCCCGTCCCCGTGACGCGATCGAGGCGGGCATCGCCACCGTGTACCAAGACCTTGCGATGATCCCCTTGATGTCGGTCAGCCGGAACTTCTTTATGGGGAATGAGCCGATCAAGAAATTCGGCCCCATTTCGATGTTCGACCATGAATACGCGAATGAGGTCACCATGACCGAGATGCGCAAAATGGGCATCAACCTTCGTGGGCCGGATCAGGCGGTCGGCACCCTGTCCGGTGGTGAACGTCAAACCGTCGCCATCGCGCGCGCCGTGCATTTCGGGGCCAAGGTGTTGATCCTTGATGAGCCGACCTCGGCGCTTGGTGTACGTCAGACAGCCAATGTTTTGTCGACGATTGATAAGGTTCGCGCCCAAGGCATCGGCGTGGTGTTCATCACCCACAACGTGCGCCACGCCATGGCCGTTGGGGATCGGTTCACCGTTCTCAATCGCGGAAAAACCTATGGCACGGCGATGAAAGACGAAGTCTCTCCAGAAGAGCTTCAGGACATGATGGCCGGTGGTCAGGAACTTGCCACGCTCGAAGGGTCACTTGGCGGCACGGTCTAATTCTTCCTCCCCTAAACGACTTACGGCGCCCCTTGGGGCGCCGTTTTTATTGGGGAAGACCGCCTTTGATTTCCACCACACGGTGCGGATAGGGGATCTCGATGTTGTTGTCCTTAAGGGTGTTCCAAATGATGAACAGCACATCAGACGTATATTTGTTAGGCCCGTCGTCCAGACCATTGCACCAGAATTCCACCGCGAAATCGATGCCGCTGTCGCCAAAACCGCGCAGCTCGCAATCAGGCGGATAGGGCGCATCGACCACATCGGGGTGCTTGGACACGGCTTCGTTGATCATATCGGGGATCAGGTTGATATCGGTGTCATAGCTCACGGAGAAGGCCGCCTCGTACCGGTTGGCGGACCCGCTATCGGAATAGTTCACCACACGGGTGACGATGAAATCTTCGTTCGGAACAACGATCCAGCGACCGTCGAATGTCTCAAGGATCGCGGCACGGGCGGTCATTTTGACAATCGTGCCGGCCTCACCCCCATCTAGTTCCACGAAATCGCCAACGGTCGCTTGCCCTTCAAGTAGTAGGATCACGCCCGAGATAAAGTTGGACGCGATCTTTTGCAGACCAAAACCAAGACCAACACCAATCGCCCCCCCAAGAACCGCAAGGGCCGAAAGGTCCATCCCGACGATGTTCAACAGCAAGAAGAACGCGAGGCCAAAGATCGCCATTTCGGCCGACTTTGCCGCCAATTGGCGGGTGGCGGGGCGCATTTCTTTTTGGGATTCAATATATGTGCTGCTTTGTTCATTGGACCAGCGGCCCAGCCAAAACAGGATCGCACCCGCAACCACACCGCGCACAAGCGAGATGATCGAGAATGAGATGTTGCCGAGCGCGATTTTAGTGACCGTCAGATACCCAACAATTAGGTCCAGCAATCCAACGACGTTCAATGCCATCGCCGGCACCAAAACGAATTTTCCGATCAGTTTCAGGAACGGATCGGTGACGATATCCCGAACAAACAGGCGGGCCGCAAGGAACAGGAAAGCCCGTTTCCCAAAGGCGATAACCGCGCCGGACCCAAACAGGGACCGCGTGATTTCCTCGCCCGCCGACGTAAGGGCATAAGCCAAAAGCGGCAGCGTCAACGTCAGAAACGGCAACGCCATCCGGCGCGCGCGGGCGATGATATTGGTCTGTTCCTCGGCTGGCGTAAGAAGCCGAGTGAGCACGGGTTTGATACGGCGCGTAATGTACCACGCCAATGCGAACGCCACGATCAATAGACCAAACTGCGACCACGCCGCGGGGCTAAGCAACCAGCCAAGCGCGAATTCCCAAGCGGTCTGTGCATATCCAATGGCCGTGACAACAATCTCTGGCAGCGCGTCGTCGGTTGGGGCGGGGGTCTCTGTGGTCATGATCTTACCTCTTACTCGTATATAAAAGGTTCTAGTGGTGCATGATCATTTCGCAAGGATTTTCGTGCGGACCCCTTAACGCATTGACGATTTGATGTCCCGCCACAGCGTTTCAAGTGATGGTTTCTTGTTCGCGCTGTCCCGGTACAGACGAATTTCAAGATCGGCCGACAGCCCATCATCCCCCGCGCGTACAAGGGTGCCGCGTTCAATCTCGTCCTTCGCCACCTGCATCGGCAGCCACCCCATGCCGAAACTCTCGACCAACATCGCCCGAAGCCCAACCGCAAGGCTGTTGCGGCTGACGACCAAAACCGAAGGCGGGAGCAGTTGTTGCCGCATGATGTAATCCACCACTTGGCTAAGGGGTGAACTGCTCCCATAGGTCAAAACGGGGGTCGGTTTGCGTCCCGCGTTCGGGATCGGGAATTGGGGTGTCCCATCAGGGTTCGCCCGCGACAAGGGCACCAAACGGTCCGTCGCCAATGTGATGTATTCGCATTTCGCGACCTCAAGCGGGGCCAGAAAATCCATCGACGGATGCCAGTATGTCAGGATCACATCACAGTACCCTTGTTGCAGGGCCGTGACGAATTGATCCGCGACCCAAGTCGTTGAATTCAGGTCGATATCTACCGTGCCTTCGTTCACCAAGGGTTCGATCATCGACTTGTAAAGGGTCAGATAAAGCGACTGGGTCGTCGCAAACCGCACCACATCATCGTCGGCGGCATCAATCGCCTGACAGCGTTCAACGGCCTCATCGTAGGTGCGCAAAATCTTGCGGGCCTGATCCAGAAATACCTCGCCCGCAGGGGTGATCGACAACGGCAGGGTCTGCCGATTGATCAGCCGCACGCCGATGTCTTCTTCAAGCAATCGAATACGTCGACTGAACGCGGGTTGGCTGACATTGCGATCTTCGGCCGCGCGCGAAAAATTGCGCAGCGCCGCGAGAGACACAAAATCCTTAAGCCAAAGAATATCCAAGCTGGGTCCACCCTTGCGATTGCGTTACGTCAGTCGATCTTCTTCGACGGCGTGACAGGCCACGGTCGAGCCGTCCGACTGTATCATAGGGCGCGGTTTTTCGGCAGAACATCGTGAATTTGCGGATGGGCATCTGCTTTGAAAGGGGCAACCCGCTGGCAAATTAATCGGTGTCGGGATTTCGCCCCGCAGCCGGATGTGGTTCGGGCGGTCGTCTTTCAACTGGGGCACCGCCGACAACAACGCGCGTGTGTACGGGTGTTTCGGATTGTCGAACAGGGTCCGCGTGTCCGCCAATTCGCAGACCGATCCCAGATACAAAACCGCAACCTTGGTGCCGAAATGTTCGACCACCGACAGGTCGTGCGTGATGAACATATAGGTCAATCCGCGCTCTTCCTTGGCCTCAAGCATCAGATTCAGAACCTGCGCCTGAATGGAGACATCAAGCGCCGAGATTGGTTCGTCCGCGATGATGAATTCGGGGTCGACGGTCAGGGCACGCGCAATCGCGATCCGTTGACGTTGGCCGCCGGAAAATTCGTGGGGGTATCGCACGCCCCAGCTGGGATCGACACCGACTGCGCGCATGACCGAGGCGACCTTGTCATGAACCTCGGCGCGGTCCAAGGAAGGGTTGTGATACCGCACCGGTTCCTCAAGCGTTTGCGCGATGGTCATCCGCGGATTAAGCGACGCATAGGGATTTTGAAAGATCATCTGCATCTTGCGCCGATACGGCATCATATCGCGCGCGGGCAGGGTATCGATGCGGGTTCCGTCATATGAAATCTCGCCGGTCGTCGGTTGCAACAGCCCCGCAACCAGACGCGCAACGGTGGATTTCCCGCAACCAGATTCCCCAACAACACACAGCGCCTCGCCTCGATTGATCGACAGATCGACGTTATTCACCGCATGGACGGAACGGGCCTCGCGGGTGATTTTGCCGCCTTTGAATTTGACGGTCTCAAGGAAACCTTGGTCCAGATCGAATTGCTTGTGCAGACCTGAGATATTCAACAATGGGGCTTGGGTCATTCTGCGACCTCTTCTGTTTCATGGTGGCGGCGCACCTCGTGGCAGGCGACCTCAAGATGGTCGATGCGGGTGACTTCGGGCACGGTTTTACGGCAGGTGTCTGTGGCAAAGCTACAGCGTGGATTGAACGCACAGCCGTCCGGCACCGCCGAAAGGGCCGGCATTGCACCGGGGATCTGCTTCAATTTTTCGCCGCGCGGGGTTTGTTGCGGCAAGGCGTTGATCAGCCCTTGGGAATAGGGGTGCTGGGGGTCGTTGATGATCTCGCGGGTGGGGCCCGCCTCGATGATACGACCGGCATAAACGACCAAGGTGCGTTCGGTCATTTGCGACACCACCCCAAGGTCATGGGTGATCAGGATGAGCGACACTTTGTTCGACTGACAAAGTTCAAGTAACAGCTCCATGATGTCGGCCTGAATGGTCACGTCCAAGGCGGTCGTGGGTTCGTCCGCGATGATCAACTGGGGATCAAGCAACAGCGCAATCGCGATGATAATCCTTTGCCGCATCCCGCCGGACAATTCGTGGGGATACTGGGCCAGACGTTCCTCGGGGGCGGGGATGTATACTTCGCGCAGTTTGGCGATGGCGATCTGTTCCGCGTCGGATTTTGACAGACGACGGTGCGCCTGAAGGGTTTCAACCATCTGCTGGCCGATGGTCAAAACAGGGTTCAACGTCACCATCGGATCCTGAAAGATCATCGCGATCCGGTTGCCACGGATATCGCGCAATTGCGGATCGGTCATCTGGGTGATGTCTTCGCCGTCAAACGTGATCGATCCGCTGTCGATATAGCCCGGTTTCGACAACAGGTTCAGGATGGAAAACCCCGTGATGGATTTCCCCGCGCCGGATTCCCCGACAATCCCGATCCGCTCACCGCGCGCCAGATCGAACGAGATTTTATTAAGCGCCGTCACGGTGTTGTTCCGCATGGCGAATTTCACGACAAGGTCGCGCACAGAAAGCAATGACATGGCGCTATCCTTTGTACAATTTCGGGTTAAGCACATCACGCAGCCAATCCCCAAGAAGATTAATCACCAAAACCAAGACCACCAGAACGACGCCGGGGATCGTGGTGATCCACCAGCTGCCTGAGAAAATATAGTCAAAGCCGGACGAAATCAGCGAGCCAAGCGAGGGTTGTGACACGGGCATACCAAGGCCAAGGAAGGACAGGGACGCCTCGGATATAATCGCGTTGGCGACCTGTACGGTCGAGATGACGAAGATCGGCGACACGGAATTGGGCAGGATATGCCGCACCATAATCCGCAAGGGACCAAAGCCCATGACGCGAGCGGCGTCGACATATTCCTTTTTCTTCTCGGCCAAAACCGTGGCGCGCACCGTGCGGGCGTATTGCGGCCATTCGGCGATACCGATCACCGCCACCAGCATATAAATCGCATATTGGTTGAACGTTTCGGACCCAAACACCGCCTGTGTGATGGCAAGGAAAATGATCGCCACCATAAGCGTCGAAAACGACAACTGAATATCGGCGACACGCATCAGGATGCTATCGACACGGCCACCCACATAGCCCGCAATCAGGCCCATTGTGATGCCCAACACGGCCTGCAACGCAACGGCCGCAAGGCCGATAAAGATCGAAATGCGCGTCCCATAAAGGATCGCTGACCACAGATCGCGACCCTGATCGTCGGTGCCGAAGATGAACTGGGCCTCGCCGCCGTCGGACCATGCGGGCGGGATTTCCGACAACATGATGTCGAATGACCGCGGATCATACGGGTCAAACGGCGCAATCAACGGCGCGAACAATGTCATGAAAAAGATCACGGCAAAGATGATCAGAGACACAACCGCGACGGGGTTTTTGCGGAAACTATAGGCCATGTTGGAATTCCACGCCTTGGACAGGCGGCTGGGTTCCATATGGGGATCAGACAGGGAATTCATGCGCCCATCCTCGACAATTTAACGGTGGGATTCACAAGGCCATAGATCAGATCGACGATGGTATTGGTCACCACAAAGATGAATCCAACGACAATCAGATAGGCCACGATCAAGGGGGTATCGACGCGGTTCACGGCCTCAAGGAACATGAACCCCATGCCGGGCCATTGGAACACGGTCTCGGTCAAAATCGTATAGGCGACCATGGTGCCGATCTGAACGCCACCCACCGTGATGACCGGCAGAAGGGTATTTTTCAACGCGTGCACGAACCAGATACGACGCGGCGCGATGCCCTTGGCGTATGCATAGCGGACGTATTCCGACTGCAGGGTCTCCATCATTTCAGAGCGGATCAGACGGATAAACAGCGGCAACATGATCGAGGCAAGCGCCACAGACGGCAGCAAAATATGTTGCCAGCCATCAAGTGTCAGGAAATTCGTTGACCAATATCCGATCACATCAACGGTGTCGCCCCGCCCAAAGGACGGTAACCACCGGAGTTCAACGGAAAACAGAAAAATCATCCCAATCGCGGTCAAAAATACCGGCACAGAAATCCCAACAATTGAGATGCCCATGATCAAACGGGACATGATCGAATTGGGTTTAATCGCGGTATAAACGCCAAGGGGGATCGACAGACCAATGATGATGATCGTCGCACCGGCCACCAGTTCAAGCGTCGCGGGAAGCTTTTTCAAAATAACGGTAAGGGCGGGTTCTTTGAAGAAATATGATGTGCCAAGATCACCACGCACCGCATTGCCAAGGAACCGTCCATATTGCACCAAAAACGGATCGTTCAGACCCAGCTCGTCCCGTAGCTCATCGCGGGTTTCTTCGGACACGGATTGCCCAACCAATTCGCGCAACGGATCGCCCAGATTATCCTGAATTGCGAAACTGATGAGCGAAATAACGAACATCACGGCCGCCGCCTGAAAGAGGCGTTTGACGAGATAGGCAAACATAAAACACTTCCTGTATAGGGCCGCTCGCCGTTTGGCGCGGACCTTTTATGGGTAAAACGGCGGCACGAGGGACACGTGCCGCCGAAAAAGGGATCAGTCGTTACTCAGATACGACCAGATCACCAAAGTAAGGGAAATTCAACGCATTCACGATTGGACCTGCGTCCACGCCTTTGCGCGCACCCCATGACAGGTTCTGCCAGTGAAGCGGAATAAACGCCGCCTCGTTGTACAGAATGGTTTCAAGTTCCACCAACAATTCGCCGCGTTTTGCAGGGTCGGTTTCGCTGTTGGCGGCGACCATCAATGCGTCGGCTTCTGGGTTACAGTAGCCACCGGAGTTGTATTGGCCGTTGCCAGTGTCCGCGTCGAAACAGGCCGATAGGAACTGGTGGAAGTTCGCGGAATCTTCGGTATCTGCGTGCCAGCCGATCATCATCATGTCCGCTGCGCGTTCGTCAAATGTGGGCCAGTATTGCGCCTTTGGCATGGTTTTCAGATCAACGGTGATGTTGATTTGCGCCAACATGGATGCAACGGCTTGGGCGATTTTGTCGTCGTTCACATAGCGGTTGTTCGGCGCCATCATGGTCAGGCTGAACCCGTCTGCGTAACCGGCCTCGGCCATCAATGCCTTGGCCTTTTCGACGTCAAAACGTGGGGTGAGTTCTGGGTTGTGACCCAGATAACCCGCAGGGGATGCCTGTGCGCCAACGGTGCCGAACCCCTTCATGATGCGATCCACGATGCCGGCGTTGTTCACCGCGTAATCAATCGCCATGCGGACCTTTGGATCGGCAAGGGCGGGGTTGCGGGATTGGTTCATTTGGAACGTGATGATGCGCGTACCGGCCAATGTGATCAGATCAACGGAATCGTCCGCGTCCACACGATCAAGATCGGTTGGCGGCACAGGCGCGATGAAATCAACGTCGCCAGACAACAACGCCGCAACGCGCGTCGGGTCTTCTTTGATCGGGGTCAGGGTGATTTCGTCAACGTTGCCTGGGGATGCGGTGTCCCAGTAGCCATCAAAGCGGTCGAATTCGACCTTCACGCCCTGTTCGCGCTCGGTCACGATGTATGGGCCAGTGCCGGACATGTTGCGCGACGCAAAGCTGTCGCCGTGCTTAACGATGGCGCCCTTGTCGTTGCCGTTCTCGTCGGTGCCTGTGTAAAACACGCTATCCATTGGGAAGATGTATGTGGCCGTGTGAAGCACAAGCGGGAAGGGTTTCGCCGTTTTCAGTTCCACGGTGTAGTCGTCAATCGCGGTCATGGATTCGAAATCGGCAAAGATGCCTTTGAAATCGTCCGATGCCTTAAGGCGCTCAAAGCTCCAGACAACGTCCTTGGCTGTCATTGGGTTGCCCGAGTGGAAGGTCACACCTTCGCGGAGTTTGAACACAGTGGTAAGTTCGTCGGTCTGTTCCCAGCTCGTCGCGAGACGGGGTTCGAATTCAAGATCCTGCGTCCAACGCACAAGCGGATCGAACACCATGTGGGACAGTTGAAGTGTGCCGCCGGAAAGTTGTTCAAACGGGTCAAGCGATACGGGATCCGCATCATATGCAATCTTGATTGATGTCGCGTGCGCGCCCGCAGACATCATTGCCGTCAGTGCAATCACCGACGCAAATGTTCCAAAACGTTTCATTGGTAGCTCCCATGCTGATTTTATTTTTTGTTATATGACAAGACCCTAGGGGGCCATTGGCGCGCTGACCAATGCCAATGATGGATGTGCTATTCAGTTTGTGAATGGGGCCGTTAAATCTGTTTTTTAACAATTGGTTAAATTGTTGCGGCGTACACAAATACCGTGTGAATTGGGCGTGTCCGCGCGGTAACGACCGCGCGGACCATTGGCTTAGTCTTCGATTTCTGGAAGCAAAAGGTTCAGAACAATCGCAAGGAACGCCGCGGGCAAAAGACCAGAGGTCAACAGAATGCGCGGTGTGTCACCGATGAACTGTAGCGCATCTGGCACCTGTTGCAGACCAAGACCGACGGACAATGAGATCGCAAAGATCAACATGTTGCGACGGTTCCAGTTCACCTCGGACAGCATGCTCACGCCTGCTGCGGCGACCATGCCGAACATCACGATTACACCACCGCCCAAAACAGTGATCGGAATGGTGTTGATGATCGCGCCGACCTTGGGGATCAAACCACAGATCATCAGGAAGATCGCACCGATGGTCACAACGTGGCGGCTCATTAGACCCGTCATCGCAATCAGGCCGGTGTTCTGGCTGAAGGATGTGTTTGGCATCGCGCCAAAGATCCCAGCGATTGCGGTACCAAGACCGTCGGCGTATGTCGCGCCGGTGATCTCTTCGTCTGTTGGCACACGACCGGCACCACCGCGGGTCACACCGGTCACGTCGCCGACGGTTTCAATGGCCGAAATGACCGACATCAAGCACATGCCAACGATGATCGCCCAGTTGATTTCGAACCCGAACTTGAACGGAGACGGAAGCGCGAACCAGCTTGCGTTACCAAGGCCGCCAAAGCTTACGTCGCCCATAATAAGTGCAAGGACGTACCCCGCCACAAGCCCGATCATAACAGCAGAAGCCGAGAGAAAGCCCTTGGCAAAGAACTTTACCCCAAGGGTCACGACCACCACGGTCAAGGCTTGGAGCCAGTTGTTCAGGCTGCCCCATGTGGGTTTGCCACGGTTGAAATCACCGGCACCACCGGCGGCATATTCGATACCTACCTTGATCAACGCCAGACCGATCATCAAAACGATCAGACCTGTCACCAACGGCGGAAGCGCGAACCGGATCTTTTTCACAAAGAAACCGAGGCAGAAGTGGAAGATACCACCGATCAAAACACCAGTCATCAGACCGGCCATACCGGCGGTGCCCGCACCCACAACGGCGGGGATCATAACGGGCAAAAATGCGAAACTTGTCCCCTGGACCACGGGCAATTTCGCGCCCACTGGGCCCATGCCGATGGTTTGGATCAATGTCGCAAATCCGGCAAAGAACATTGCCATCTGGATCATGTAAATAAGGGACGGGATATCTGCGCCAGGTGCGCCAAAACCGAAACCGGCGGCACCGGCGATGATGATTGCGGGGGTGATGTTGGAGGCAAACATCGCCATAATATGTTGAATGCCAAGCGGGATCGCGGTCCCGAGGGGCGGTGTAAAGTTGGGGTCGCGCCGTTGTTCTGGCGTCCCTATGGATGTATCTGTCATGTCATATTATCCTCTTTGTTACCTTCCTGGTGAATGAAATGGCCCATTTTTGGGCTCTAGTCTTTGGTGATAAGGAATGGCGTTGCGAGCCAATGTTCCTCAAGGTTGGGGCCATCGCCGATCCGATCGATCACGGCGAAAAGCCCGCTGCCTGACAGTGGGGTCAGGACCCCGTGCCAGGTATTCTTATGAAAATTGATGGCCTGTGTACCGTCGGTGATGAACGCAACAGGGGTGTCTGGGATGCCGCCGTTATCGGGGGCGGTGATCACCAAAAACGGGTCATCGGTCATGGGGATGAAACACTGTGATCCCAGCGGGTGCCGTTCCAACAGGTCCAGTTCATAGGGCAGGGCGCGGCATTCGGCCTTAAACAGGCTGACGCCCGCGCGGGCATCGTCAAAGGCAAGGGTGGCGCGGTCATGGAAACGACCACATTTGCCCTGATTGATGATCATATCCGGTGCGCCATCAACCGCGATCACGTCGCCAAACGGTGCAAAGGCGTCAGGGGTCAGGCGGCGGACAGGGATCATCACAGCGACAGCTCCGCGTGACGGTTGACGTCTTTGTACAACAGATATCGGAACTTACCCGGCCCACCGGCATAACACGCCTGCGGACAGAAGGACCGCAGCCAAAGGAAATCACCGGCCTCTACCTCTACCCACGTTTTATTAAGCAGATAAACCGCCTTGCCTTCGAGAATAAACAACCCGTGTTCCATGACATGGGTTTCGGCAAATGGGATGACGCCGCCCGCCTCGAATGTCACGATGTTGACGTGCATATCATGGCGCATGTCGTTGGGGTCCACAAACCGCGTTGTGGCCCATTTCCCGTCGGTGTCGGGCATCGCGACGGGCGCAACGTCGTCATCATGGCTGATGATCAAATCGGGCGCATCGATCCCATCCACGGGGACATATTTCTTGCGGATCCAGTGAAAGGTTACCGGTTCCTCGGTATCGTTCTTTACCGACCAATCCGTGTGCGGCGGGACATAGGCAAAGCCCCCCGCCGTCAGGGTATGCGTGTCGCCACAGGTCAGGGTCAACACGCCCGAGGTCACGAACAAAACCGCCTGCGCACCGTCGATCGGTTCTGGGGTGTCGCTATGGCCATCGGGGGTCAGCTCAATAATCATCTGGGCGAATGTCTCGGCAAAGCCGGACATCGGGCGCGCCAAAACCCAAGCCCGCGCGCCGTGCCAATGGGGCAGGTTGGAGGTGACGATATCGGACATGGTGCCCTTGGGGATCACCGCATAACAGTCGGTGAACTGCGCGCGATCCGTGGTCAATTGTGTCTGGGGCGCAAGGCCGCCAGCCGGTGTGGCATAGCTCATGCGAAGAGGTCCCCCAACCGATAGAGAGCGATCCGTTCGACCTGTTTGCAGGCCTCGCGGAATTCAACATCGCGGTCACTGTTGATCCGTGCGTGGAAGGCATCAATGATCGACGCCTTATCGTGGTCGCGCACACAGATGATGAAGGGAAAGCCGAACTTATCCGTATAGGTCGTGTTCAATTCGGTGAACATCGCACGTTCGGCATCGGTAAGTGCATCAAGCCCCGCACCGGCCTGCTCGGCGGTGCTTTCTTCGGTCAGACGTTTGGCGGCGGCCAGTTTCCCCGCAAGATCGGGGTGGGCGCGCAACACGCCAAGACGCGCATCACCATCGGCACGGCGGAACGCACGGGCAAGGGCATTGTGCATCCCAAGCGCACAGTCATGCGCAGGGCCAAGTTCACCGTCAAAGGCATCCTCGGCGATCCATGGGGAATGTTCAAAAATCCCGCCAAACATCTCGACAAACGCCGCGCGCTCCATTGTGGACGGGCGCAGGATTTGTACGGGCGGATGGGTCGCGGCCCAGTGATCGGCGATATCAATACGACGCGGACACCAGACATCATCGAACGACTTCACGTAATCGATAAACCGCTGTAACGCCGCCGCGCGGCCCGGGCGCCCGATCAAACGACAATGAAGTCCGATGGACATCATCTTGGCGCTTCCGGCCTGACCCTCGGCATAAAGCGTGTCAAAGGCGTCCTTCAGATAGGTGAAGAACTGATCCGGCGAGGTGAACCCGTTTTGGGTGGCGAAATTCATGTCGTTCGCCTCAAGCGTATAGGGGATGATCAACTGATCCTGCCCATCGACATCGATCCAATAGGGCAGATCATCGTCATATGTGTCCGAAAGATAGGCAAACCCGCCGTTTTCCGCCGCCAAGGCAATGGTGTTTTCCGAACAGCGCCCCGTGTACCAGCCGCGCGGGGCCTCTCCTGTGACCTCGGTATGGAGCGCAATCGCGGCCTCCATATCGGCGCGCTCGTCCTCGGGGGACATGTCCTTGTATTCGATCCACTTCAACCCGTGGGACGCGATCTCCCAACCGGCGGTCTGCATGGCGGTGACCTGCGATGGCGACCGCGCCAAGGCGGATGCCACACCGTAAACGGTCACAGGGATATCGGCGGCGGTGAACATGCGGTGCAGACGCCAAAAACCGGCCCGCGCCCCATATTCATAGATGCTTTCCATGTTCCAGTGGCGCTTGCCCTCCCATGGGGCGGCCCCTGCGATTTCGGACAAGAACGCCTCGGATGCGCGGTCCCCATGAAGAGTGCAATTCTCGCCGCCTTCTTCGTAGTTCACCACAAACTGTACGGCGATCTTGGCCCCATTGGGCCATTGGGCATCTGGGGGCGTTTGCCCATATCCAAGCATATTTCGGGGGTATCGTGACACGCATCTTCCTTTGTGTTTTTTACAGGCTACTGCAAAAGCGGTTAATCGGTTTTCAAATAATTCCGAAAGGACCTGTCGCGGTGAAAACGCTGGTATGTCCTGTGGATATGCTAATGATGGTCCGACACAAGGAGCAAGACCAATGGCAAACGGATATCTGACGACACATGTTTTGGACACGGCGCTGGGCCTTCCGGCGGCGGGAATGACCGTTGTGTTGTTCCGTTTGGATGGTTTGACGCGCACGGAACTGCGCCGTCTTGTGACCAATGCGGATGGGCGCACGGATGAACAGATCCTACCGGCGGCGGAATTCGCGACTGGGACGTATGAGCTTGAATTCCACGCGGGCGATTATTTGGACGCAGCAGGCGATGCCGAGCCACGGTTCTTGGACGTCATCCCGTTGCGGTTCGGCATTTCGGACGTTGATGCGCACTACCACGTGCCGCTGCTTCTGTCGCCGTTCGGCTATAGCACCTATCGCGGCTCCTAAACGCCGTCGATGGCCGCGCGCATGTCGGTTTTACAGCGTTCAATCATGAAATTCACGAACAGACGGACCTTGGCCTCTTTCATCTTGCGCGGATGATAGAGACAAACAAGTTGTGTCTCGACGGGTGGGGTTGCCGTGGCGACGGGGACCAAGGCACCGCTGCGCAGATGTTCGGCGATCTCAAATCTTGGTTTCATAACAACGCCATGGCCAGCGATGGCCCAATTGGTCAGAACATCGCCGTCATCGGATTCATAGGGTCCATTAATCGAAAATTTGCGCGGTCCCATGTCGGTTTCAAGGGTCCATTGGAATTCGGAAGACCCCGGAAACCGCAGGTTCAAACAGTCATGTTTGTCGTCGACAAGGGCCTCACCGTTTTCGGGCATACCACGCCGCGCGATATAATCGGGCGACGCACAAAGCACCCGCGAACAGGTCGCGACATGCCGCATCTTCAGGCTACTGTCGGCCAAAGGCCCCAAATGAAACGCCACATCAAGCCCCTCGGCCCCGATGTCCACATCCCGATCAGATAGGCGCAGACGCAGGTTAATCTGGTCGTATTTCGCCTTGAATTCGGGGACGTTGGGCGCAATGAACCGCCGCCCGACGCCTAGGGGCGCCGCGACAAATACGGTGCCGCGTGGGTTTTCATTGGCCTCGATCACCTCGCTTTCGGCGTCGGAAATGGTCTCCAAAATCCGCCGTGCGCCGTCATAGAACATCTTGCCATTTTCGGTGGGCTGCAAGGCACGTGTGGTGCGGTTGAACAGACGCACACCCAGATGTTTCTCCAGCTCGGAAATCCGGCTGGATGCCACCGCTGGGCTGGTGCGCTGGTCGCGGGCTGCGGCGCTCATGCTGCCTAATTCATAGACGCGGACGAACATTTTGACGTTATTCACATAGGCCACGGCATTATCATCCAATATTTGAAAGTGATCTTCTTTTTCAAGGATTAACAAAGAATGGCGAACGGGTATAGCCTTGGACAACAGATAGGGGAACGCGATGTATGATTTAGCAGTAATGTGGGCTTGGGTTGAGACATCTGTGCGGTGGTTGCACGTTATTACGGCAATTGCATGGATCGGATCGTCCTTTTATTTCATAGCCTTGGACCTTGGATTGCGTAAATCCGATGACCTCCCCGAAGGGGCGCATGGCGAAGAGTGGCAGGTCCACGGCGGCGGATTTTACCATATTCGCAAGTACTTGGTCGCGCCCAAGGAAATGCCCGAACACCTGATTTGGTTCAAATGGGAGAGCTACGCGACCTGGCTCTCGGGCTTTGCTATGCTGTTCCTTGTCTATTATTTAGGCGCTGACCTCTATTTGGTCGACCCGAACATCGCCGATATCGCCGTTTGGCAGGGAATCGTGATCTCGCTGGCGTCATTGGCGGGCGGTTGGCTGGTCTATGACACCCTGTGCAAAAGCCGGTTCGGCGACAATAACACCCGTCTGATGGTGCTGCTTTATGTGATTTTGGTGGTTATGGCGTGGGGATACACACAGGTGTTCACAGGCCGCGCGGCGCTTATCCATCTTGGCGCATTCACCGCCACAATCATGAGCGCGAATGTGTTTCTGATCATCATGCCGAACCAACGTGTTGTGGTGGCTGATTTGATCGCGGGCCGCAAACCAGACCCCAAATACGGTAAAATCGCCAAGCAACGTTCGACCCACAACAATTACCTGACCCTACCGGTGATTTTCCTGATGCTGTCGAACCACTATCCGCTGGCATTTGCGAGCGAATACAACTGGCTGATCGCGTCTTTGGTATTCCTGATGGGCGTTACCATCCGCCACTATTTCAACAGCCGCCACGCGCGCGCCGGCAACCCTACATGGACGTGGTTGGTGACTGTGATCTTGATGATCGTCATTTCGTGGCTGTCCACTGCGCCACAGTTCCATCGCCAAAACGAGGCATCCCTCTCCCCCGAGGCGGCCCAATTCGCCGCCGCCCCGGGCTTTGATAAGGTCCACGACATCGTTTTGGGGCGCTGTTCCATGTGCCATGCGGCGGAACCGTTTTGGGACGGTATCCTGTGGGCCCCCAAGGGCGTGCGCCTTGAAACCCCAGAACAAATCGCATCCGAGGCCAAGCGGATCTATGAACATTCTGGCCTGACCAACGCGATGCCCCCCGCAAATGTCAGCCTGATGAAACCAGAAGAGCGCGACCAGATCGTGGCGTGGTTCAAGTCGGTTCAGTAATCCCAATTCCCCTGTGATGACATGCGGCGTTTTCGGTTTCGAAGGCGCCTTTTTTTGCGCCCATGTGTTGACAGTTCTGGGTGGCTGTGACCCTCATTCGATACAGGGATCACACATGTCGGGAGGGACATCATGTATCTGGGATTTGATCTTGGAACATCGGGATTGCGCACGGTTTTGATGACCGGCGCTTGCGATGCCATTGCCGTGGCCGAGGCCCCGTGTGCCGTGTCCCATCCCCATGTCGGTTGGAGCGAACAAGACCCCAATGATTGGATCAATGCGGTGAAGTCCTGCATCGCGACCCTGTGTGCGGATCATGCGTCGGCACTGTCTTCTGTGCGCGCGATTGGCATGTCTGGCCATATGCACGGCGCGACCTTGGTCGATGCGGGGGGCGACGTTTTGCGCCCATGTATCCTGTGGAACGACACCCGCGCGATGGACGAGGCGGCGATGTTGGACCAAACGGCAGGCGTGCGCGAAATTTCGGGGAACATCGTCTTTCCCGGGTTCACCGCGCCGAAATTGGCATGGCTCGCCCGCGCCGAACCCGATGTCTTTGCGCGTGTGCATAAGGTGTTGCTGCCCAAGGACTACCTACGGTTTTGGCTGACGGGTGATTTCGTCAGCGACATGTCCGATGCCGCCGGAACAAGCTGGCTTGATGTCGGCGCGCGGGATTGGTCCGATGACCTTCTATCGGCGTCGGGCATGCGACGCGATCAGATGCCCAACCTTGTCGAAGGCAGCGCGGTGTCCGGTCAATTGCGCCCCGAGATTGCCGCCGAATGGGGCATTTTCCATCCGGTCGCCGTTGTTGGTGGGGGTGGCGACAATGCGGTTGCGGCCTGTGGTGTTGGCTGTTTGTCCGAGGGCGACGGATTTGTGTCGCTTGGCACCTCTGGGGTGTTGCTGGCCGCCAAGGACCGGTTCGCGCCAGCCCCCGCATCGGCCATTCATACGTTTTGCCATGCGGTGCCCGACCGCTGGTATCAGATGGGCGTGATATTGGCGGCGACCGATTGCATGAACTGGCTGTCGCGCACTTTGGGGCCAAGCCCCGCCGAATTATCGGGCCTGTTGGGGGACCAGATCGCCGGACCAAATTCCGTGCGTTTCCTGCCCTATCTGTCCGGCGAACGCACGCCCCATAACGACAGCCGTATCCGTGGATCATTCATGGGGCTTGAGATCGGAACCTGCCACACCGACCTGACACAATCCGTGATGGAGGGCGTGTCCTTTGCCCTGCGGGATAATCTTGAAGCGTTGAAAAACACGGGGACACAGGTCGATCGTCTGCTGGCCATCGGCGGCGGGGCACGGTCACGATACTGGGTTGAACTCCTTGCGACGATCCTTGGGGTGCCAATTGATTTGCCGGTTGATGGGGATTTCGGCGCGGCCCTTGGGGCGGCGCGATTGGCGATGATGGGCGACACTGGTGCCCATGCGGATGACGTGATGATCCGCCCCGAAATCGCCGAAATGATTGATCCGCGCGATGATTTGTGCGGAGCCTATGACGACGCATATGGCGATTATCGCGCCTTCTATCCCGCGATCCGCCGCCTTACCAAATAACCGAAACGAGACCAGACTATGCAATCCAAGACACTTACCCATGTGGACGGCGTGGCGCTTGACCAAGTCACGCTTGAGGACGGGAACCAATCCGTCACACTGTTGGGGGCGGGTGCCGTTACCCAAGATTGGCGGCTGAACGGTCGGCCCGTGGTGTTGGGGTTCGATGATCCGATGCGATACCTGAACAACCGCTATTCGCTTGGGGCCTTTGTCGGACCTGTCGCGAACCGCATCGGCGGCGCGTCGTTTGTCGTGGATGGGGTGCGGTATTCCATGCCGGCGAACGAAGGGCGCAACCTCTTGCACAGCGGCGCGGCGGGGTTTCAGCGACAGATTTTTGCGATGGAATGCGACAGTGCGACCAACACCGTGCGCCTGACCTATCACGCGGCCGATGGCGAGGGGGGCTTTCCTGCGGTTGTGGATGTTTGGATCGACGTGACCCTTCATGACGGGCGGCTTCGCTATGACATTCACGCAACCGCCGATGCGCGCACCCCGATTAACATTGCGCAGCATAACTATTATAACCTCATGGGGCAGGGGGATATTTGGGATCATCGCGTTGCCGTCGCGGCCCAGACATTCACCGAGAAAACCGACGAAGCCTTACCAAGCGGTGTCTTTGCCCCTGCCGCCGGACGGATGACTTTGGACGGGCGCGATACGCTTGGTGCGGTGGACCGTGAGCGGCTGGGTCTTGACCATAATTTTGTGATTTCGGATGGCTTTGATCGCCAAAACCCCGTGGCCACGGTGACGGCGCCGGATGGCACGCGGCTTCGGCTTTGGTCGGACCAGCCGGGGCTTCAGGTCTATTCATCCGGCGGGTTGGGGCCGCTTGAGGGTGGTCTTGATGGGCGAACATATGACGCGCATAGCGGTCTATGTCTGGAGCCACAGAATTTCCCCGATGCGGTCAATCATCCCCATTTTCCCGACCCGATCTTTGGTCCCGACCGTCCCTATCATCAACGGCTTGAGCTTGCGCTTGATTAAC
Organism: uncultured Halocynthiibacter sp.; assembly: GCA_947503035.1. Taxonomy (GTDB): domain Bacteria; phylum Pseudomonadota; class Alphaproteobacteria; order Rhodobacterales; family Rhodobacteraceae; genus CANNCD01. The sequence goes on along the minus strand of CANNCD010000001.1, from coordinate 1,441,718 downwards.
CGTCGAAGGGTACGCGACGGATCAGATGGAACTGGCCCGCTGTGTCCTCGCCCATCAAACACAGGTCATGCACGACCAAGGGCGTCGGCAGGAGCGGGTCAATGACGGGCACAAGAGCGTCGTGAACCCGCGCCAATTCTGTGCGATCCAGTTTGCCGGTCAGGGTGATGTGGAATTTGAACTCATCCCCCACATAAGGGTATCCCCATTCCAGAAGCCGCTTGTCCTGTCGTTCTGTCAGGTTGGCGGTGCGGCGGCGTTCCAATTCGGCAGGGGTCGCGGGGGCGCGAAACCGGTCCAGCCCCTTAACCATCGAAAACGCCATAGTCGACAGAGCAGTTTGATCGCCATCCACCACCAAGGCCAAAAACGGCCCGATCCGCGCAAGCCGAAGCCCATCCAACATGATCATGGGTTGTTCGGCACAGAGCGTATCAAGCGCCGCATTCAGATCGTCCAAGGACGTGCCCTCGGCCAGACGAAACGGCGGTTTTATCGTCCCATGAAGCCCGTATTTGCGCGGCGTCTGGGTGATCTCGGATATCGGGCGGGGAAGGCCATCAACATCGGGGTGGGCGACAAAGGCGCCGGTGTCCATATCATAGCCAAGCCACGACGCGCCAAAGGTTGCAAGGGGCCCCGCATCAAGGGCGAAATATACGGCGTATCGGATAAAGTCGGTCATGGGCGCTCCTATAGGGTCAAGATATGTCACAGGGATGACAGTCGGTCAAAATTGTCATCTGCGTTGCTTGAACGGGTTGGGGCTTGGGGCTAGACCATGGGAAACGCTTGCATTGAAAAGGACGCGACATGACCGACAAAAAACTGATCTCATCTGGATCCCCGTTTGAAAAATCCGCCGCCTATAGCCGCGCGATCCGTCAGGGTGACTTCGTCCATGTGTCCGGCACGACCGGCTATGACTATTCCACCATGACCATGCCAGAAGACGTGAAGGAACAGACACGCAACTGTTTGGCGACCATCGAGAAGTTCCTCAAAGAGGGTGACGCCACATTGGCCGATGTCGTGCGCGCACGGTATTACGTGACCAGCCGCGAATATGTGACACCTGTGTTCGAAGTGCTGGGCGAAGTGTTTGCGGGCATCAACCCAACCGCGACGATGATCGTGTGCGAATTGGTGAATGACGAAATGAAGGTGGAAATCGAAGTGATGGCGCAAACCGCCTAATCGCTTCCCACCAAACGAAAAGGCCGCCCTCGAAAGGCGGCCTTTTGCATTAGAAATTGACGTTTACGTTCGGCAGATTGAGCGACTTGATCAATTCGCGCACCTCTTGTCGGGCGGCGACATTCGAGATGTTCAACTGGGTCACACCTACATCGCGCAGATCCAAAAGCGTCAGGCCACGCGGGAACAGTTCGCGGAAAATAACCCGTTCACCAAAGCCCGCAGCGACACGGAACCCGATCCGTTTCGAGAGCTTCTCGAGCGCCTCGCCGACTTTCTTTTTGTTGTGCATGTTCTGCGCTGCCAAGCGGTTGCGCACCACGATCCAATCAATCGGAGGAAGCCCCGCCTGCGCGCGCAGTTGCCGTGCGCTCCAGACCATTTCGGCATAGACCGATGGGCCCAGAATATCGTGGGTTTCGGGGTCCATCTTGGCCAGAAGATCAAAGTCGATAAAGCTGTCGTTCATCGGGGTGATCAATGTGTCGGCAAGCGAATGCGCCACCTGTGACAGGCGCGTGTGCGAGCCTGGGCAATCGATCAGGATGAAATCATTATCCGCCTCAAGCGCGCTCACGGCGGCCGAAAGACGGTGATCATAGATGTTCTCGCCTTCGTTCAATGTGGAATTGTCGATCTCGGGCAATTCCATATAGGACGGACAGGCCAGCTCGATGCCCTCGCGTTCGGCGAATGCACGACGATTTTCCACATAGCGCCCAAAGGTGCGTTGACGCAGGTCAAGATCAAGCCCGCCAACACGGTGCCCCATCCGCACCAAAGCAGTTGCAACATGCATAGAAGTGGTCGATTTTCCCGAACCACCCTTTTCATTCCCGACAACGATAATATGCGCCACGTTTGCGATCCTTGTAAAAATACATCCCGTGAGAAGCGGGGTTGAGTGGACTATATGGGCGGTGAAATCGGATGTGAAGCACAGTTCCCAGTAGAAACCATACGTGGGTGAATAAGTGGTCGAAAAAGTCGTTAAATTCGTGCAATATTTACGGATCGGCCATAAAATCCGCTTCAGGTTCTTTTAAGCTGGGATGATCATGAGACATTTTTTTCTATTGGTGTTGGTGCTGTTCACTGGGGTAACGTCTGGGTGTTCACCTCTTGCACCGACTTGGTCGTCATCCGCGGGTGCGGCGCAGTCCGAAACTGAGCGTGCGGAAGGCGCCGATGATGATGACGACGACGATGATTACGACGCAGCTGGATCAAACACGAATGAACGATCCGTTGGGGATGGGGTTGTTGCACTCTGTTCGACGGGCCGTGCTTTGCCAAAGTCGCATCCAGGTCACGACTGCTAGGCGGATGCCGCAATGTGTTGGAAACACAGGTTTCAAAAGGTGAACGAATTTAATCTGCGTGCTTGGTGAATAGGTTCAACAACAGTAGCTTGGGTGCACGACTTATATTTTGAATTCTAGGACCAATTTCATGAAGACCAAAACAATCGTCGCCGCAGCATTGGGCGTGACCTTGCTTGCTGGCTGTGTGCCCCCCTCGAAATGACCGGCCCGCCTGCACAGGCGCAAATCCGCGATGGCTTTAATCAAGCGCGTATCGCAACGGACAAGAAACCGCCGGTGTCTAGTTTCCGCGCCTATGGTCTTGGCGCTGATGGTAAGCGGGGGGAGCTTGCCGCAACTTGTACCTATTCGTCGGATGATTTCTCGGGATCGGTTATCACGCCGGCGCAGGTGACGTTCCCTGTGATTACGGGCGAGCCAGATGAATTGGTCGTGGTCTGTACGTACGGTGGACAAACGGGTACATTTGTGGCCCAGCCCCATTTTAACGGGATCAACCCAGATGCCCAAACAACCAATTCGATTGAGCTCGCGATGCACTCCACGATCATTGGCGTCGCCAGATCGAAGAACCGCTGGCAGATCCCGTCCTTTGTGAACGTCGTTCTGGAGTAGACAACAAAAAAGCCCGCAGAGAACTGCGGGCTTTTCTTTTTCCAACAAGGTCGGCTGATTAGAAGCCAAGACCTGCGTATTTGGATTTGAACTTGGATACGCGACCGCCAGTATCCATAAGGCGAGAGGAACCACCGTTCCATGCAGGGTGCACGGATGGGTCAATGTCCAAAGCGATTTGATCGCCTTCTGCGCCATATGTGGATTTCATCTTGATGATGGAACCGTCTGTCATCTTCACGTTGATGAAGTGGTAATCGGGGTGAATGTCGTTTTTCATATCTCGATACCTTCCGATTAAGCGGATTTAGGTTTGTAGTTTGTTTGCTCGGCGATACGAGCAGACTTACCGCGACGATCACGAAGGTAGTAAAGTTTCGCACGACGTACACGGCCGCGACGCACTACTGTGATGCTGTCGATGTTGGTGGAGTGAAGCGGGAATACGCGCTCAACGCCCTCACCAAAGGAAATCTTGCGAACTGTGAAAGAGCCAGCAATGCCTGTACCGTTGTTACGGGCAATACATACGCCTTCGTAGTTCTGTACACGAGAGCGGGAGCCCTCGGTCACTTTGTAACCAACGCGGATGGTGTCACCCGCTTTGAAATCTGGAAGATCAGCGCCAAGAGCAGCGATTTGCTCGGCTTCCAGTTGTGCGATAAGATCCATCGCTATTCTCCTAAATGTGCCAGTGGTTGTTCCACCGAGTTTTGCGCGTCCTCAGAGCTCTTGGTCTTCATCCGGGTCCCTATCGTGAAGATCACAATAAGCCCGCCAGAGATCAGGTCGACGTTCCTTAGTTAGCCTTTCGGCCTGTGCCTTACGCCAGAGATCAATGTTCCCGTGATGACCGGACTGAAGTATTTCCGGTATCGCGCGACCTTCCCATATGGCGGGGCGGGTGTACTGGGGATGTTCAAGCAAACCGTGCGAAAAGGATTCCTCTTCGGTGCTGGCGTGATTCCCAAGTACGCGCGGTATAAGCCGAACCGTCGCATCAATCAAGGCCTGCGCTGCAATCTCTCCGCCGGTTAAAACAAAGTCGCCCAAAGACACCTCTTGGATGTCATATGCCTCGATGACGCGTTCATCGACGCCCTCGAACCGGCCACACAAAATGGTCATGCCGTCGGCCTCGGAAAACTCTTGGGCCATGGCCTGTGTCAACGGTTTGCCGCGGGGCGACATATACACGACGGGCCATTTTTTGCGGTCACGCGGCGCGCCCTGTGCGGCGGTGGCAAGGGCGTTGGACACAACGTCCGCGCGCAACACCATGCCCGCGCCGCCACCAGATGGGGTGTCATCGACGTTCTTGTGTTTGCCTTCGCCGAACATGCGCAGATCAACGGTTTCAAGCGCCCAAAGCCCGTCTTTCAACGCCTTACCCGTAAGAGATGCGCCCAGAATACCGGGGAACATTTCGGGGAACAGGGTCACGATCTTCGCGCACCACGCGCCCTTGAGGCGGGGTGTTTCGGTCATCAAATCACGTGGTTTACGGGTGGCCCCGATGGACAGACGTCCGTGGGATTTGGTCGGTTTCATGACACTATTCTTCCGCTTGTTGGGGGTGTGTCGCGCACGCCCATGTCTTCTGCAAACCGCAGCACGTATCCGTCGGGGTCGGAAATCGCGAACTGGGCCTGACCGTGGTATTCGCGGCCAACGCGATACCATGTTTCTTCGATATCGCGCACGATGGGGGTGCGGGCGTTGTGGCAGTCTTGGTAAAGGGACGACAACCCACCGATCACGGTGATCTGCAGATGCATCCCACGGCCAAAGGGGGGCGTTTCATTCGCCATCACCACGTCATTGCCGACCTCTTCGATCATCAATTCAACGTCCTCGCGGCGCAGGTAATAAAACCCCTGAGCCTTGCGGTCATATTTGATGTGAAAGCCCAGAACCTTGGTGTAGAATTTCACGCTGTTTATCGCGTTTTGCACCATCAATTCGGGAACAAGGGCCGAGGTCATTCTGGGAACAGACCCGCCGGTGGATCGGCGATGATGCGCCCTGCGGCCAGATCAACGGTCGGCACGGCGTTGCGGGTGAACGGCAACAACACAGTGGTCGACAGACCCGCGGCGGTCACCTCAAGGATATCGCCCGCGCCGTGATTTTCCACCGCATGCACACGTCCAAGCGTCGCACCACCGGTGTCCAGAACCGTCAGGCCAATCAGGTCGGCGTGGTAGAATTCATCATCCGGCAGAGCAGGGAGCTGATCGCGGCGCGCGAATAGTTTCACACCTTTCAACGCGTCGGCCTTTTCCTTGTTCTGGATGCCGTTCACGCGGGCGGTAAAACCACCCTTGATGATACCGGTCAATTCAATCGCATACACGCCCGTACCATCCGCCGAAGTCAGCGGGTGGTAATCGCCAATCGCTTCTGGATCGGCGCAAAAGCTTTTCAAACGGACTTCACCATGAAGCCCATACGAGCCAGTGATCGCACCTACGTTAATTTTTTCGTCGCTCACGGTCATCTCCTAGCGCGAGGTAATATCAAGCGACTTGGCGCGGGCTTCCCAGCCGGCGCGCTCAAGTTCGGGGGTAGATTTATCATGTTCCGGCCAGCCCACACAGAGATAAGCGACCAAAGACCACGATTCCGGCACATCCAGATCAAGACACAACTGTTTTGGGTCCAAAATAGACACCCAGCCCACGCCCAGCCCATATGTACGGGCATAAAGCCAAAACTGCGTAATGGCCGCCACAACGGAATAGCGGCGCATTTCGGGCATCGTGCCCGCACCAAGCCCCGACCCTTTGTCGGTGCCGTCGTCGCAAAAAATGGCCAGCTGTACGGGGGCTTCGCGCATCCCCGCCAGTTTGAGACCCGCGTATGTCTGGGCCCGTTCGCCGGTATATCCCGACAGGGCGAAATCATTCGCGGCCTCGAAATTCTTAAGGACCTTGGTCTGTGCCACGTCGCTTTCGACACGCACAATGCGCCAAGGTTCCGATAAACCGACAGAGGGCGCCAGATTGAACGTTGCAAGACAACGATCAATCAATGCGCCCTCAACCGGATCGGTTTTGAAGCGGCGCACATCACGGCGCCACTCCATCAACTGGCCAAACTCGTCGCGAAATGCGTCTGAGAAGTCAGGTCCAGTTGCCATATCTTATTCTGCTGCTGCTTCTTCTGCAGGTGCAGCAGCTGCTTCTGCAGCTTCAGCGGCTTTCGCAGCTTTTTCTTCAGCACGTTCTTGGGCTTTCTTGCCTGGAACAGCTTTCTTCATGTTCGCGCGCTCTTTCTTCGCAAGAACACCAGCAGCTTCTAGGAAGCGGGATACGCGGTCTGTTGGCTGCGCACCTTGGTCAAGCCAGTGCTGAACGCGTTCCATGTCCAATTTTACGCGCTCTTCGGAGTCTTTTGGAAGAAGTGGGTTATATGTGCCCAATTTTTCGATGTAACGACCGTCGCGTGGCATGCGGGAATCCGCAGCAACAACACGGTAGAATGGACGCTTTTTAGAGCCGCCGCGAGCAAGACGAATTTTCATAGCCATGATGAGTATCTCCTATAGATAGCTAATTCAGGGTCGTGACCCTGTTATTTTTGATGTTGTTTGTGATGATGGATGACTTCCTGAATAACGAAATTCAGGAACTTCTTAGCGAATTCGGGGTCGAGGTTCGCGCGGTCTGCGAGATCCTCAAGACGGGCGATTTGTTTTTCTTCACGCGCGGGATCAGACGGCGGAAGGTTGTGTTCGGCCTTCAACACGCCAACCTCTTGGGTGTGTTTGAAACGTTCGCCCAGCGTGTAAATCAGGATCGCGTCAAGACGGTCGATGCTTTCGCGGTGAGCGGAAAGGATCTCTTGGGCGCGGGTTACGGCGTCGGTCATTGTACGGTCTCCTTTGCGGGGTGACGATAAATTCCGACCGTGCCAACACGGTCATGGGTAAAGTCGGTCTCGTATGTGGCGCCCAGACGGGTGGCCAATGCGATAGAACGGGCGTTTTTGGCGGCGATCAGGCTGATGGCGGTGGTCCAGCCGAGCGTGTTGTACGCATAGTCGCGACAGCCAATCGCGGCCTCATGGGCGAAACCCTTGCCCTCAAACCCGTCGAACATCATCCACCCCAATTCGGGTTCGGGCCAGCCATAGGGGAACCAGTGGCCAACCAAGCCGATGGTCTCACCGGTGTCTTTCAGATCAACAGACATGAAACCATAGCCGCGCATATCCCAGTGGCCCAGAATACCGGCCATGGTGCGCCACGTCTGTTCGGTATTCTGCGGACCGCCGACAAAAGACGCCCGCTCATCGGCGTAAAACGTCGCCAATGCAGTCAGGTCGGTCTCTGCGGGTTTGCGCAGGATCAAACGTGAGGTTTCAAACACTTGGGTCACTTATTTCTTCTTCCCAAAGCCAGAGAGACCGGGGGGCAATGCGCCGCCACCAAGCCCCGGAAGACCGCCCATGCCGGGCATGCCTTTTGGAAGACCGCCTTGAATTGCTTTGGTCGCCTCGGCCATTTTCGCAGGATCCATATCGGCCAGACCTTGTGGGCCACCTTTGCCGCCCATCATGCCGCCAAGCGCCTGTTTCAACAGGCCCTTGCCGCCTTTTTTGCCAAGCTTCTTCATCATGTCGCTCATCTGGCGCTGCATTTTAAGAAGTTTGTTAAGGTCGGCCACTTCAAGACCCGCACCTTTGGCGATACGTTTCTTGCGGGACGCCTGCAACAGGGCAGGGTTGGCGCGTTCTTTCTTGGTCATGGACTGGATCAAGGCGATCTGGCGCACGATGACTTTATCGTCGAAACCGGCCTCTTTGACCTGATTTGCCATCTTGCCCATGCCAGGCATCATTCCCATGATACCTTCCATGCCGCCCATTTTTTGCATCTGTTCCAACTGCATGCGAAGGTCGTTCATGTTGAACTGACCTTTGGCCATGCGTTTCATCATGCGTTCGGCCTGTTCGGCCTCGATGGTTTCTTGGGCCTTTTCGACCAATGAAACGATGTCACCCATGCCAAGGATACGGCCGGCAACACGTTCAGGGTGGAATTCCTCAAAGGCGTCCATCTTTTCGCCAAGACCAACGAATTTGATCGGCTTGCCAGTGACCGCACGCATCGAAAGCGCCGCACCACCGCGACCGTCACCATCCATACGGGTCAGGACAACGCCGGAAATCCCGACCTTGGAGTTGAATTCTTCGGCAACGTTCACCGCATCTTGGCCGGTTAGGCCATCGACAACCAACATGGTTTCACGTGGGTTTGTCGCATCGCGCACCGCTTGGACTTCGTCCATAAGTTCGGTGTCGATGTGCAGACGACCGGCGGTATCAAGCATATAAACGTCATAGCCACCAAGCGTCGCTTGTTGCTTGGCACGTTTCGCGATCTGAACTGCGTTTTCGCCTTTGACGATCGGCAATGTGTCGACGCCGATTTGCACACCAAGAACGGCCAGCTGTTCCATCGCCGCAGGGCGCTGGGTATCAAGAGACGCCATAAGAACGCGCTTGCCGTTCTTTTCCTTGAGGCGTTTGGCGAGTTTCGCGGTCGTGGTCGTTTTACCACCACCCTGCAAACCAACCATAAGGATCGGCGCGGGTGGGCTATCGATTTTCAGCGCACCGATCTCGGCCTCGTCCCCAGCAAGGAAATGCACAAGCTCGTCGTGAACGATCTTAACGACCTGTTGACCAGGGGAAACGGATTTTGTGACGGCTTGGCCGGTGGCCTTGTCTTGGATCGCTTTGACGAAGTCACGTGCGACGGGCAATGAAACATCGGCCTCAAGAAGGGCAACGCGCACTTCGCGCAACGCCGTGGATACATCCGCATCCGACAATGCACCCTGAGAGGTAAGTTTTTCAAAGACGCCCGAGAGGCGTTCGGATAGATTTTCAAACATGCGTCTCGGCTCCTAACCGTTCCAATTTCTGGCCTTAACATATGTAAGACCGGCCCATATGCCAATGCCCCCGTGGGCGCAACGCGCTGACGGAGGGCGATCCTATGATCATCACAGGACCGGAAGTTTTGACAGACTCCCGGAAGTTGGGTGGGGGATATAAGGCAAGCAGAGGAGAGTCAAGCCTTGCGCCCCTGTGACAGGGCGAAAAGCAGATGGTTTTGCGTGACTATACTATAGTGCCGCGATTTGTTCGAGGGCGCCGTCTGTTTTGCCGCCTGATGCTGCGATGACGGTTACATCGGTGATTCCCACAAAGGCGAGAACCTGACGTATATAAGGTGTCGCGAAATCCATCTCTGATCCAACCGCCACCCCACCAGAGGCCACGGTCAATATCGCGCGTTTACCGGTCAAAAGCCCTTCGGGGCCGTTGTCGCCGTATTTAAACGTCAGGCGGGCACGACAGATTTGGTCGATCCACGCCTTAAGGCTCGCGGTGATACCAAAGTTATAGATGGGCACGCCAATCACAATCGTGTCTGCGGCCTGAAGTTCTGCGACCAAAGTATCCGAGAGCGCGAGGTCGGTCTTCTGTGTTTCTGTGCGGTCCTCTGCCGGTGTGAAATTGGCATTCACCCAGTCCTCATTGATTTGTGAGACCGGCGTGATTAGGTCCCGTGTTACAGTCTGCGTTGGGCGAAGTTTGTCGATCACTTGATGTGCTAGATCTCGAGTGACGGAATTCTCTGTGCGGGCCGTAGAATGAATAACAAGTGTTTGTGTCATGGTCGTCTCCTGATGATGTTGACCGCACACTGAAACTTTGCGAAAATTAACACAATCGCATCAAAATAACACTGAGTGTGCATTTTTGCACGAGCGGAGAGAAATCGAATATGGACAGCTGGGATGAAATTCGCACCGCGTATCAGGTCGCCAAAGCAGGCACGGTGTCGGGCGCAGCCGAGGCATTGGGGGTGCACCACGCAACGGTCATTCGTCATGTTGATTCACTCGAGACGAACCTTGGGGTAAAGTTGTTCCAAAGGCACGCGCGGGGGTACACCCCGACCGAAGCCGGCGAGGATCTCTTGCGGGTTGGGCAGGCGACGGACGACCAACTGGGCCAACTGTCGGGGCGTATTCGCGGGCAGGGGGACGAGGTCAGCGGTGAACTATTGGTGACGTGTTTGCAGTCCATGTCGCCACGGTTGGCGCCGGTGTTGACCAGCTTTCAAAAACAACACCCCAAGCTGACCGTGCGGTTGTTGATGGATGCGCGCGTGTTCCGGCTTGAATATGGCGAGGCCCATATCGCGATCCGAGTCGGCGCGCCGCCAGAAGAGCCCGACAATGTCGTACAGCCATTCTTCCAAGAGCAGGTCGGACTCTATGCGCATCAAAGCTATATCGATGAGCATGGCATGCCAAACAGCGAGGCCGATCTTGCAAATCACCGGTTCGTTTCCTTTGATGATCTTGGGACGCGCGCGCCATTTTATAAATGGTTGTGGGAACGTGTGCCAACCGACCGTGCGGTGTATCGGGTTGGCGGCGCACCAGGCATCTATGATGGCATCAAAGCGGGGGCCGGTTTGGGGTTTGTGATCCGTACCTATGTCGAAGAGGGCGACGGTTTGGTCGAAGTAATGCCTGCCAAAGACGACTGGCAGGTTCCAAGCTGGCTTGTGACGCATGTGGATCTGCATCGCACATTGAAGGTGCAGGCGTTCCTTAAACACCTCAAAGAGGCAGCGGTCGACTGGCAGTCCTAGTCCGGTAGTTCAGTCGCGAGAAAGGCTTCGAAGGCGTCAAGGTTGACGGCTTCGAATTGGCCAAACCCCTGCATCCAGATCGACGCATCGCGCATGGCGTCTGGTTCAATCTTGCACCACTTTACCCGACCGCGTTTTTCTTGGCTGATCAATCCCGCCTTGGTCAGGATCATGAGGTGTTTGGAAATTGCGGCGAGGGACATATCAAATGGCTCGGCAACATCGGTGACGGCCATGTCATCCTCAAGCAACATCGACAGGATCGCGCGGCGTGTAGGGTCCGCAAGGGCGGCAAATGTGGTGTCCAGACGGGTGCTCATAAGGAATGAGTAGGCAAGCCCGCATCAATCGTCAACCAAATGGTTGAATAACGGGTTTGGCATAGAATGGCAGATTTTGCCGTGAATGAAGGCCGGATTGAATCATAGCGCATTATTATTATTGTTGTATTTCAATAAGTTGCACGACATAAAATCATCATCAAATCCTGTTGACTCTGATGCCCCCTGTTCATAGTTTGCCCGTGAACTGTAGGTGGAGCGAAATCGCATGACACAGGCAAACGATCAGGACGAGCTGGCCAAGCTTGAGACCAAGATCAAGGACCTGAAGAAGGCGACGACCAACGACACCAGATCAGACGAACACTTTAGCACCGCCAATATGGCATGGCGCATGGTGATCGAACTTGTTGCCGGTCTTGGGATCGGGTTTGGCATTGGGTACGGGTTGGATACCATCTTTGGTACGACGCCCATCTTGATGGTCATATTTATTATGCTGGGTCTGGCGGCTGGGATCAAAACGATGATCGCAACGTCAAAAGAGATCCAAGAGGATGTCGCGGGTCCGCCCGCAGATGAATAAGAGGAAGTCGTCGTGGCAGAAGAAACTGGCAGTGCACTAACATTTCACCCAATGGATCAGTTCATCGTGTCCCCGCTGTTTGGCGATGGCGCGGTTCACTGGTACACAATCACAAACGTGACCCTTTGGTTGGCGCTTGTTGTTCTTGCTGTTGGTGCTTTGTTGGTTTTGGGTACATCCAAACGTGCAACAATCCCAACACGTACACAGTCCATCGGCGAAATCCTTTACGGTTTCACACATAAAATGGTCGAAGATGTGGCTGGCAAAGACGCCGTCAAATACTTCCCATATATCATGACGCTGTTCATCTTTATCCTTTTCGCGAACTTCCTTGGTCTTCTTCCAATGTCTTTCGCAACCACAGCGCAGATCGCAAACACTGCTGTTCTTGCTCTTCTGGTTTTCGTTTCCGTAACTGTTCTTGGCTTTGTCAAACACGGCACCAAATTCTTGGCGCTGTTCTGGGTGTCCTCTGCCCCAATGGCCATTCGTCCGGTTCTTGCCGTGATCGAGGTTATCTCTTACTTCGTTCGCCCTGTTTCCCACTCTATTCGTTTGGCGGGTAACGTTATGGCTGGCCACGCAGTTATCAAAGTTTTCGCAGCGTTTGCGGCCATCGGCGCCGTAGCCCCTGTATCCATCATTGCGATCACGGCAATGTATGGCCTGGAGGTCCTCGTGGCCGGTATCCAAGCCTACGTGTTCACAATCCTCACATGTGTGTACCTAAAAGATGCTCTGCATCCTGCACACTAAGTAACCAACGTAATCTGATATAATACAACTCAAGGAGAAGTCTCATGGAAGGCGATATCGCAGAACTCGGTAAATACATCGGTGTAGGCCTAACAGCACTTGGCATGGGTGGCGCAGCCATCGGTGTGGGTAACGTAGCTGGTAGCTTCCTATCTGGTGCACTTCGCAACCCATCCGCAGCAGCTTCGCAAACAGCGACTTTGTTCATCGGCATGGCGTTCGCAGAAGCTTTGGGGATCTTCTCGTTCCTCGTAGCACTTCTGTTGATGTTCGCAGTTTAATCCGCGAGACCATCCTTACTGTTAGGCGGGCCAACGCCCGCCTGATGTAATCGGTTTCCTGGAGGCTAACATGGCGAATACAACCGCTACTCATACTGATGCACATGATGCATCCCACGCAGTGGCAGAGCACGGCGCAGCACACGCTGAGTCCGCAGGTTTGCCACAGCTGGACTTTACGACATTTGGTAACCAGATCTTCTGGTTGTTGGTGGCGCTTGTTGTCATCTATTTCCTTTTGTCGCGTATTGCCCTTCCACGTCTTGGTGCCGTTTTGGCCGAGCGTAGCGGGACAATCACAAATGATATCGCTGCTGCAGAAGAGCTTCGTCTCAAAGCAGTAGAAGCGGAAAACGCCTATAATCAGGCACTGGCAGATGCGCGCGCAGAAGCGACACGTATCGTTGGCGAGACCAAAGAACAGATCCAAGCGGAACTGGACGTTGCGATCACCAAAGCCGATGCTGAGATTGCAGCCAAGGCTGTTGAATCCGATGCAAAAATCGCGGAAATCCGCGACGGCGCAATGGATGCAGTTAAGACTGTGGCAAAAGACACAACAAAAGAGATCCTCGCGGCGCTTGGCATGAAAGCCGACGCTAAGACGGTAACCTCTGCTGTGACAGCAAAATTGAAAGGGTAGAGACATGAAATATCTAGTTGCACTATCTACCCTTGCAGCAACCCCCGCGTTCGCTGCGTCTGGTCCGTTCTTCTCTTTGAAGAACACAGACTTCATCGTTTTGCTGGCGTTCCTTTTGTTTATCGGTGTGTTGGTTTATTTCAAAGTACCCTCAATGTTGGGTGGTTTGTTGGACAAACGCGCGGATGATATCAAATCTGACCTAGACGAAGCCAAAGCCCTGCGTGAAGAAGCGCAGACGTTGCTTGCCTCTTATGAGCGTAAACAACAAGAAGTTCAGGCCCAAGCAGACCGCATCGTGGCAGACGCCAAAAAAGATGCAGAAGCGGCGGCAGAACAGGCCAAAGTGGACCTAAAGGACTCGATCGCACGTCGTTTGCAAGCTGCTGAAGAGCAGATTGAAAGCGCACAGGCATCTGCCCTTAAGGACGTCAAAGACCACGCTGTTACGGTTGCTGTCGCAGCCGCAAGCGATGTGATTGGCAAACAATTGACGGCTGCCGAAGGCAACAAGTTGATTGACGAAGCCATCAAGGACGTAGAAGCACAGCTTTAATGTTGTTCTTCAAAACGACTTAGAAAACCCAGCCCTTTGGCTGGGTTTTTTTTATGTCTTATTGCGCCAGCGCCAGATCAATACGGCGGCGGCCATGGCGGTGATCACCACCTCAATCTTGAAATACCAATGGTTCACAAACGACAGGATCCAGTGATCATGCTTCGCCTCGACCTTGAACATGGCATGTGACCAATGAACATTGAAAAACCCGTTTGTTATTGAATGTGTGACAACACGTTAAGCATCTTGCCCGTCGGGTCCAACAGATAAAACCGGCGCACGCCCCATGGCTCATCCGTGATGTCATAGGGGATGGTATGGCCAAGGGATTTCGCGCGGGCGTAAACGGCGTCCACATCGTCGACCTCAATCGAGATGTCGGGAACCTCGGTGCCCGAGCCACCCTCGCTTGCGATGCTCAGCTGTACGGGGGCGTCGACATCCGCCGCAACGGTCGCGACCCAGCCAAAGTCCATGATCGTTTCAAGGCCAAACACCGACGCGTAAAAATCGCGGGTGGTTTCGACGGATGCTGTGGGGATGTTGACGACGATACGTTTGACGGACATGGGATCGCCTTTGCAATGAAAAAGCCCCCGCGCGGAACGCAGGGGCCAAAGATTTAGGATCAGTAGGTTTGTGGACGAATGATCAGTTCGACACGGCGGTTTTGTTCGCGCCCTTCGACAGTCAGGTTGGACGCGACGGGTTGATCTTCACCACGGCCATAGGACCGCAGACGGGAATAGGACACCCCGCCATCTGACAGAACAGCCGCAACCGCATCGGCGCGACGTGCGGAAAGGTTTTGGTTATAGGACGCCTCGCCGGTGTTGTCGGTGTGGCCCACAACGTCGATGTCTGTCTCTGGATAGTCGACCAAGTTCTGTGCCACGGCGAACAGGTCATTGCGCAGACTGCCGGTAAGGGCGGCGCTGTCGGTCGCGAACAGGATGTCCTGTGGCATGGTCACGATCAGGCTGTCGCCGGTGTTCACGATGCCCACGTCATCGCCAACAGAGGCGCGCAGGTCTTCGGCCTGACGATCAAGCGCGGTACCAATTGCGCCGCCGACAATCGCCCCTGCGGCCGCGCCAATGGCGACTTTGCCGAGCTTGTTGTCACCTTCGCGGGTCGCGCCAAGGAAACCCCCAGCGATGCCGCCAAGGATCGCGCCTTGGGTGGCTTTGTTCTGTTCAGGTGTGCCCGTCACATAGTCGGGATGGGTACATGCGGTAAGCGCGACAGTACCTGCCAACGCGATAAGAAGTGTCTTTGTGCTACGCATTTTTGCCTCATGAATGCTGTTATGGCCCCTTTATACAGGGGTTCCGTCGGTTTGGCGAAGGCCAAGACCCATTTGTGCGGCGGGTTTTCGCCCATCCGTTGACGGTTCCATATCGGTAAGGGCACTTTCATAGGCGAGCATGGCGCGTTTCACCGGCAGGCCCCAGTGGTATCCGCCAAGTTCGCCGGATTTGCGCAGGGCACGATGACAGGGGATGAGCCAGCTTATCGGGTTGCGGCCAACGGCGGTGCCGACGGCGCGCACGGCACGTGGGGCATTGGCGGCAATGGCCAGTTCGGAATAGGTGCTGACGTGGCCCGTTGGGATGGACAGCAATGCCTCCCAGACCTTAATTTGCAGGGGTGCGCCGATCAAAAAGAGCTGCGTGTCGCCGGTGCCACCAAAGGCGTTACCGGTCCACTCACGCAGCAGGTCAGCGTTTTCGATAAAGGTGGCGTTGGGCCAGCGCGCGGACATGTCGGAAAAGGTCGCCTCGCGGGTGGACTCGGCGGCGAAGGCCATGCCGCAGATCCCACGCTCGGTCCCCATCGTAAGAGTGTCGCCAAAGGGGCCGTCAAACCAGCCATAGCTGATGGTCATGCCGCGCCCCTTGCGGGCATATTCGCCGGGGCTCATGGCCTCCCACTTAATAAAAAGATCGTGAAGCCGCCCTGTGCCGGACAGACCAACCGCATCGGCGGTTTCAAGCGTGGTGAAGCGGTCGCGGAGCATTGTTTTGGCATGGCCAAGGGTCAGGTATTGTTGGAACCGCTTGGGCGAGACGCCGGCGAAACTGCTGAACACACGTTGGAAGTGCGCGGGGCTCATGTCCATCTGACGCGCCAGTTCATCAAGCGGCAGGGGCGCGCCGTCCTGTGCATCGATCACATCGATGGCGCGGCGAATAATCCCATAGTGATAGCTGTCTTCAGTCATGCGTGGCTCCGTTGTTGCCTCTACGCTAGGGCAAACATCGCAACACGGCGACCAGAATTTTGCGGATTGTTTTGAAAGACGCCCTGCGGCATATGTTGGGTATGGTTAAACAGCTAGATTATCACACGATTTCCGAGATGTTCCGACGTTTCGAGGACCTCGAGCCAGAACCAAAAGGTGAACTGGATCATACGAATGCCTATACCCTTGTGGTGGCCGTGGCCCTGTCGGCGCAGGCGACCGATGTGGGGGTGAACAAGGCGACCAAGAACCTGTTCCCGATTGCGGACACGCCCGAGAAAATGTTGGCGCTTGGGCTTGATGGGTTGACCGAACATATCAAGACCATCGGGCTGTTCCGGCAAAAGGCCAAGAACGTCATGAAGATGTCCCAAATTTTGGTCGATGATTATAACAGTGTCGTGCCCAGTTCCCGCGCCGCGTTGGAAAGCCTACCGGGGGTGGGGCGCAAGACCGCCAATGTGGTTCTGAACATGTGGTTCAAGCAACCGACACAGGCCGTCGACACGCATATCCTTCGGTTTGGCAATCGAAGCGGGGTTGCCGTGGGGAAAGATGTGGTCGCGGTGGAACGCGCTATTGAAGATCACATCCCAGCCGAATACCAACACCACGCCCATCACTGGATGATTCTTCATGGGCGCTATGTGTGTAAGGCGCGCAAACCGGTATGTGGCAATTGCATCATCCGTGATCTGTGCCTGTTCGAGGAAAAAGAACTATGACGAAGACCTATAATGTTGTCGGTATCGGCAACGCGATTGTGGATGTGCTGACGCAGTCCGACGATTCATTTCTTGAACTGATGGGAATTGAAAAGGGCATCATGCAGCTGGTCGAAAAGGACCGCGGTGAGGTGTTGTACGGCGCGATGACATCCCCGACACAGGCGCCTGGTGGGTCCGTTGCGAACACGCTGGCGGGTCTTGGGAACCTTGGTTTGAAAACCGGCTTTATCGGGCGTGTGCATGATGACGCGCTGGGTCGGTTCTATGCGGATCAGATGACCCAAGGTGGCACCGATTTCGTGAACCCACCTGTGGCTGGCGGCGAATTGCCCACATCCCGTTCGATGATTTTCGTCTCGCCTGACGGCGAGCGTTCCATGAACACATATCTTGGCATCTCTGCCGAGCTTGGCCCAGAGGATGTGTCCGGCGACGTGGCTGGGCAGGCGGAAATCCTGTTCCTTGAAGGGTATCTATACGACAAACCAAAGGGCAAAGAGGCGTTCGAAACTGCCGCGCGCCTGTGTCGTGAAAACGGTGGGCAGGCCGGTATCGCCCTGTCTGACCCGTTCTGTGTGGACCGTCACCGCGAAGATTTCAAACGTCTCGTTGGTCAGCTTGATTTCGTGATTGGCAACGAGCACGAGTGGAAATCCCTCTATGAGGTCGAAGACCTGAATGAGGCGCTCGCGCTTGCGACGGCGGCGAACGGTCTGATCGTGTGTACCCGTGGCGGCGAAGAGGTTGTTCTGTCCAAAGGTGGCGAAACCGTGCGCGTTCCCGTGAAAAAGGTTGTGCCTGTGGATGCGACCGGCGCTGGCGATCAATTCGCGGCCGGTTTTCTTTATGGTGTGGCGACGGGGCAATCGCTTGAAACCTGTGGCAAGATGGGCTGTGTGTCCGCCGCCGAGGTCATCAGCCACTTTGGCGCGCGCCCCGAGGTGAGCCTCAAGGAACTGTTCCAAAAAGAGGGCGTTCTATAAGACGCCCCGCAAGGTAAGAAAAAGCCCCGCTCAGGAAACTGGCGGGGCTTTTTAATTACTGACCAAGCTTGGCGTGAACTTCGTCCAGATCGACCTCGCCGATTGGCATTTTGTTCGCTGGGTTCTCAAAGTCGTATTGGAACAGTTTGAAATCCTTTTTGTAGATTTCGTAAACCAAGTGCATCGACAGATCGTCAAAGTAGTCTTCGACCGGATGCGCGCGTTTTGGTCCGTGCCCCTCGGATTCGTTGAAGCGCGGGATTTGTTCCAGATCAACAGGGTGCGGCGTTTCGATATTGCCCAGAACGCTGGCCATGCCTTCGTTGAACTTCTCGGTAAAGATCACCTCGTCATAGCGGCCACCGTTGACGATGAACGTCGAGATGTGACCGGACATGGCGGACCAGTGAATGTCTGGGTCCATGGGGCGACGGTATTTGATGGTGTCGCGCGCAAACAACAGGAACCGGCGGAAGGACGCGATCTGATCGAACTCTCCCTCGACCTCAATCCCGTATTTATGCACGAGCTGCGGTACAAGGTTACCGCGATAGCGATTACCGTTGCGCTGAATGCCGCAAATCTTATCAAAGAATGAGCTGAGGATACGCGTGTACGGATTGCGCACACATGTGAACGCATAGGATTTATGCGCCTTCACGTTCGCCTCAATCTTGGGGCGGCTGTCCTCGATTGACCATTTATGCATGCCGCCAGTTGCGTCATGGATATCGCCGTCGAAAAATTCGCCCTGATCGGAATAGTACATGATTTGTCCGATCGTCGAACATGCGCATTTCGGTACAACGCGATATGCAACAGATTCACTCTCGGTCATCCAAGTGCCGGGAAAGCCCATTTAGTTTGCCTCCAAAGGTGTTGGCATCGTTAAATCACGTACCAATTAATATTTCTGCATAAAAAAGCAAAGAATCTCTGTTTATTCAATGACTGTTCACGCTATCTAGGTAAACAATCTTATGTTTTTACGTACTTAGGTTCCGAAATGGCAAAAATCGCCTACATATTGTTGTGTCACAAAGATCCTGACGCGATTATTCAGCAGGCTGAACGTCTGACAGCGACGGGCGACTTTATGTCGATCCATTTTGATGCGCGTGCGAATCCTGAACATTTCGCGGCGATGAAATCGGCCTTGGCCGACAACCCCAACGTGACCTTTGCCAAAAAACGCATCAAATGTGGCTGGGGCGAATGGTCCTTGGTGCAGGCGACCCTCTATGCGGTCGAGGCGGCGGTGGACGCATTCCCGCGCGCGACGCATTTCTATATGCTGTCCGGCGACTGCATGGCGATCAAATCCGCCGAATACGCGCACGAATTTTTGGACAGCCGAGATGTCGACTACGTCGAGAGCTTTGACTATTTCGAAAGCGACTGGATCAAGACCGGCATGAAGGAAGAGCGGCTGATTTACCGCCACTTCTTTAATGAGCGGACCCAGAAATGGCGGTTCTATACGTCATATAACATGCAAAAGAAATTCAACATCACGCGTGAAATCCCTGCCGATTTGCAGATTATGATCGGGAGCCAGTGGTGGTGCCTGCGTCGTCGAACCATCGAATGGATTTTGGATTTCACCCGCAACCGTCCCGACGTGATGCGGTTTTTCAAGACCACGTGGATTCCGGACGAAACATTTTTCCAGACTCTCGTGCGCCATGTTGTGCCCGAAAATGAAATCGTGACGCGGACGCTGACGTTCTTGATGTTCTCGGATTACGGGATGCCGGTGACGTTTTACGACGATCACTATGACCTGTTGCTGAGCCAAGATTTCCTCTTTGCGCGCAAAATCTCCCCCGAGGCCAAGGATCTTAAACGTCGCCTTGGGGCGCTTTATTCCGCCGAAGATGTGGATTTTGCCATCTCGAACGAGGGACGCAGCCTCTATAAATTCATGTCCGGTCGTGGTCGCGAAGGTCGCCGTTTCGCCCCCCGTTTCTGGGAGGCAGAGAGCACCCTTGGACGTGAGCGCGAACTAATGATTATCTCGTGCAAGAAATGGCACGTGGCCAAACGTCTGTTGGATCAGGTGCGTAAACACACCAACGTCCCCGCGATTGAATACCTGTTTGATGAATCCGACACCGATCTGCCTGATCTCGGCGGCATTCAGGCGACGCTTGAAAAACGCACGCGCCACCGGCGCGCGCTTATGCGGATGTTGTTCGATTACTACGAAACCGACAGCCTGATTATCTGTCTGGACCCAAGCGCAATGGACTTGCTCAAGGATTTCTATTCCGACCGCTCGACCACCAAATTGTTGGAAATCGAATGCGATATGACGGACGAATATCTGACGGGGCATGCGATGCGCGTTGGGCTTGCGGGGGAAAAGACGCCGCCTGACACCATGGCGTCTCTGTTGCCAACCATCCGTCAGGATATGGCCTTTGAGGCCGACGCGATCCGTGATGCGGAATTCCCCTATCGGTACAAAATGCGCCAATCCAATAGCGTCGAAAAGAACGCCGGTCTTATCTCACAGTTTCTTGGGCTGTCATTCGATGCGTCCCGTGATATTGCTTCGACAGATTATCTTTTTGTCGACTGATATTTGGGGACCCTATGCCTTACGCTTATGACGATCAAAACATCTTTGCGAAAATTCTGCGGGGTGAAATCCCGAACAATACGGTGCTTGAAACCGATCACAGCCTTGCGTTTCGCGATATCGCGCCACAGGCGCCAGACCATGTTTTGGTGATCCCTAAGGGCCCGTACATGAGCTATGACCACTTTGCCACCGCCGCCAGCGACGCCGAGATTGTGGATTACACCCGTGCCGTCGGCAAGGTGTGCGAGATGCTTGGGGTTGCGCCGGGCAATGGGTTCCGTCTGATCGCGAATGCGGGCGAACATGGCGTCCAAGAGGTGCCGCATCTGCATGTGCACATTCTGGCTGGCAAAAACATGGGGCCGATGGTGTCGGTTTAACCCGCCGTCGTCAGCGCCAAGAACGCATCCTGAAGATCGGCCTGTTCCGTGCGGACATCGCCGATCACCACACCCGCATTTCGCACACAATCCAGAACCGCATTGGCGTTGGTTTCGCTTGAGCGATAGGTGAACGCCAGCGCGCCGTCATTGCGCGTTTCCAGCGCCACGTTCGACGGCAGATCAAGCGCGGCCGCGGGGCCGTCTGGCCAAATCACCAATGTTTTCTGATCCATACGTCCGATCAAGGCGGCGGTGTTGTCGCGCACGATGACCTTGCCGTGGTTGATAATGGCGATCTCGTCGCACATCTCTTCGGCCTCTTCGAGGTAATGCGTCGTCAGAATGATCGTCATGCCACGTTCGCGGTTCAGCTTGCGCACATTTTCCCAAAGCATTTGACGGATTTCGATATCCACACCGGCGGTGGGTTCATCCAGAACCAAAATCTCCGGATGGTGGACCAAGGCCTTGCCCAGCAAAAGACGCCGCCGCATACCGCCCGACAGGGTCCGCGCATAGGCGTGCGCCTTGTCCGTCAAACCAATCATCTCAAGAATCTCGTCCGAACGCCGGTCGCGGGCAGGCACACCATACAGACCGGCTTGGACCTCCAACGCTGCGCGAGGGGTGAAAAACGGATCAAGGTTGAGCTCTTGTGGCATCACACCGATGGCCGCTCGCGATTGTCGTGGGTTCACGTCTTGATCAAATCCGCCGATGGTGACGTTGCCGGATGTCTTGTTCACGAGACCCGCCATGATATTGATCATAGTGGATTTTCCCGCGCCATTCGGCCCCAAAAGACCAAAGATCGAGCCCGCAGGAATGTCCAAATCCACCCCATGAAGCGCCGTTTTTGCCGGCTGGTTGCCCGAGGGCGCATAGGTTTTTTTTAAATCGCGAATTTCAATTGCATTCTTCGACATCTTTACCCTTTCGGCCAAATTTGGGGCCTTGTTCGCACGGCTGGCGCTGTTATCATGGAAAGACTTAGGGTGCCTTGGCACCGCAGGCAACACCATTGAGGTCGAAATGACAATCGAAGCACCAGAAACCGTCATCGTTGAAACATACAAAGTCTCTTGCGACGGAAGCGAAGGTGCCTTGGGTCATCCACGTGTCTATCTTCAAATCGCAGAAGAGGTCGGCTTTGTGGAATGCGGCTATTGCGACAAGAAATTCGTTCACAAAGATTTCGCCGAGTAATCACCGAATATGAAGGCGCTGATACGGTCTGTCTTGGCGCTTTTGATGGTTGTGATCTGCGGCTATGTTGTGGCTGCGGGTGTGGGGGCCTTTATGCGCGGCCCAATGGCGGATGTGCCCGCGGGTGAACCCAGCGTTGAAATCGGGCTGGTGTCCGGCCCGATCCACTTTGATTTCTTACTTCCTTTGACCCCCGAAACACGTTCTACGTTTTCCTTTGTCCCCGTGCCGTTGGACCATCCAAATGCCGAATGGTTGGTTGTCGGGTGGGGCGCGCGTGGGTTCTATACCACGGTTGGGGGATACTCTGATCTGTCGATGAAATCGGTTTTTGATGGCATCACTGGCGACACCTCGGTCGTGCGGTTCGATGTTGTTGGCGCATTGCCCGAGGATGTGATCGACCATCGTTTGACATTGTCCGATGCCCAATACGCGGTCTTGATCGACGGCATTCTTGGATCGGTCGCGGACCAAACCGCGCCGCTCGCGCTTGACGGTTTTGGCCCGACCGACGTGTTTTTTCATGGCGCGGGCCGGTTCAACATTCTGCGCACCTGCAATGTCTGGATTGGCGAGATGTTGCGCGGGGCAGGGGTGCCGTTCGGCGTATGGACCCCGATCCCTCTGTCCGTGTCGGCATCATTGCGCCATTTCCACCGCGACTGATTTCACCAATCCGCAAAGAACGGCTAGAAGGTCGGCGCGATTCATGCGATGTATTTCATGAAAAAGAAGAAGCGGGAGATGCCGGTATGAGCATGCAATTTGGCAAGGGCTGTCACGTCCATTTGATTGATGGGTCGGCGTTTATTTTCCGTGCGTATCATGCGCTTCCACCGCTGACGCGTAAATCCGATGGTCTGCCGATTGGGGCGGTCTCTGGGTTCTGTAACATGTTGTACAAACAGGTGCAGGACAACAAAGGTCCCGACGCCCCAACCCACGTCGCCGTGGTGTTCGACCACAAGGGCAAGACCTTCCGAAGCGATATCTATCCCGAATACAAGGCCAACCGCCCACCCGCGCCCGAGGACCTGCGCCCGCAGTTTCCGCTTACCCGTGATGCGACCCGCGCATTCAATATTGCCTGCGTCGAGGTCGAAGGTTTTGAGGCCGACGACATCATCGCAACCCTTGCCCATCAGGCCCGCGATGCCGGTGGCCGTTGTACGATCATTTCATCCGATAAGGACCTGATGCAGCTGGTCGGTGGCGGCGTCGAGATGCTTGATGTGATGAAAAACAAACGCATTGATGTCGAAGGCGTCGAGGAAAAATTCGGCGTTGGCCCCGACCGCGTCGTCGACGTTCAGGCGCTTGCGGGCGATAGTGTCGATAACGTTCCCGGTGCTCCTGGGATCGGGATCAAAACCGCCGCCTTGTTGATCAATGAATATGGCGATCTTGACGAACTCTTGCGTCGTGCCGAGGAAATCAAACAACCGAAACGTCGCCAAACGTTGATCGATAACGCCGAACTGATCCGCGTGTCACAACAGTTGGTACAGCTTGATTGCGAAATGGATTTGGACTTCTCGCTTGACGATTTTGAGCTTCAGGACATCGAGGCCGAAAAGGCATTGGCGTTCCTGTCAGAGATGGAGATGAACACCCTCAGCAAACGGATTTCGTCGGCGTATGGCGTCGAGGCGCCCGCGATGGCCGCGCCCGCCGCGACAACCGTTGAAACGCCGGACGCGTTGCCATTTGATGCCGACAGTTACGAGTGGGTCAAGGACGCCGACGCCCTGACGAAATGGATCGACTGGGCCTATGAACGGGGCTGGGTTGCGGTGGATACCGAGACCACCGGCCTTAATGAAATGCAGGTCGATCTGGTCGGGATTTCCCTTTGTGTCGAGGCGGGGCGTGCCTGTTACATCCCGCTGACCCACAAGGACGGCGAGGGCGATCTGTTCGGCGGGTCCAACCTTGCCGAGGGGCAGATGGGTTTGGACCTGTGTCTGTCCATGTTGAAACCGCTTCTTGAGGACGAAACCGTCATCAAAATCGGTCAAAATATGAAATACGATAGCAAGATTTTCGCGCGCTATGGTGTGAATGTGGCGATGATCGACGACACGATGTTGATGTCCTATGCGCTCAATGCGGGGTCGCATAACCACGGCATGGATGTCCTGTCGAAACGGTACTTGGATCACGAACCGATCCCGATCAAACCCTTGCTGGGCACCGGTAAATCCGCAATCACCTTTGACAAGGTCGCAATTGACGAGGCCGTGAAATACGCCGCCGAGGACGCCGATATCACCCTGCGTCTGTGGGAAATCTTCAAACCGATGTTGCACCAGAAACAGGTGACCACGGTGTATGAAACCATGGAACGTCCGCTTGTGCCTGTGCTGAAACAGATGGAAATGCACGGCATCAAAGTCGACCGCGATGTGCTGTCACGCATGTCCAACACGTTCGCCCAGAAAATGGCTGGTCTCGAAGCCGAGATCCACGAAATCGCCGAGGATTCATTCAACGTTGGCTCGCCCAAACAGCTGGGTGAAATCCTGTTTGATAAGATGGGTCTACCTGGTGGGAAAAAGGGCAAAACTGGGGCCTATGGGACCGGTGCGGATATTTTGGCCGACCTCGCCGCCGAGGGGCATGATCTGCCCGCGCGGGTTCTGGATTGGCGCAGCCTGTCGAAGTTGAAATCGACCTATACCGATGCGCTTCAGGAACATATCGACCCTGACACGGGTCGCGTTCATACGTCTTATTCGATCACGGGGGCCAACACGGGGCGCCTGTCGTCGAACTCCCCGAACCTCCAGAATATCCCTGTACGTTCCGACGAAGGTCGCCGCATCCGCGAGGCCTTCATCGCCGAAGAGGGCAAGACCCTGATCAGCCTCGATTATAGCCAGATTGAGCTTCGGATTTTGGCCCATGTCGCCGGTATTGACGCGTTGAAACAGGCCTTCCATGATGGCCACGACATTCACGCGATGACCGCCTCCGAGATGTTCGGCGTCCCCCTCGATGGGATGGACCCGATGATCCGCCGTCAGGCCAAGGCGATCAACTTTGGTGTGATCTACGGCATTTCTGGGTTCGGCCTTGCGCGCAATCTACGTATCCCTCGCAAAGAGGCGCAGGGGTTCATTGACCGCTATTTCGAACGCTTCCCCGGTATTCGGACCTATATGGATCAGACCGTCGAATTCGCCAAGGAACACAAATACGTTCAGACCCTGTTTGGCCGCAAAATCCACATGCCGGAGATCGGGGCCAAGGGACCGCAGGCGGGCTTTGCCAAACGCGCCGCGATCAACGCGCCGATCCAAGGGGCAGCGGCCGATATTATCCGCCGTGCGATGATCCAGATGCCCGACGCGATCTCACATCTGCCGGCGAAAATGTTGTTGCAGGTCCACGATGAATTGATCTTTGAGGTCAACGACAGCGCGGTGGACGAAACCATGTCCGTGGTGCGCGGCATTATGGAAAACGCGGCGAACCCTGCGGTGAAATTGGACGTTCCATTGATCGTGGATGCGGGGACTGGCGCGAACTGGGCCGAGGCCCACTAGGCCGGTTTGGTCAGTTTCGCGACCAATTTGCGGGTAAACGGCGCAACAACAAGCGCCGCCGCAAAGGCCACCGGCCAGCTTTTGGTCCAACCGAGAATCCATTTCCCGACGAACCCGTCGACCATCCCCAGCGCCCCATAGGTCGCGACGCCTGATACCAAAAACGACATCATGCCTGATAACAGGAAGGCGAACAAAATAGGGGCAAAGCGTGCGGGGATCATAGGTGTTTCCTTTGGATGGGTCGCACTAAGCTAGCAAGGATTGTCGATTATTCAAGGTCGGCGGCGGGCATGATCGGGAAAAATGCGCCGTTTGACCGAATACCGAACCAATCGCCTTCGGTTTCACCGATATCCACCAGTCGATAGAAACTTTTGCGGTCGATCAGTGCCTCAAGGTTGGTGCGCACAAGGACATAGGGCGAGGGTTCACCCGCATCGTCAAAGGTCACGCGGATGGGCGCATCTGGCCCCGCGACCGTCGTTTCGCCGATATGGGTGGTGAATGTGATGACCTGATCGGGCCCTTGGGTCGTGACCTCAAAATCCGTGGCAACAAAGGGCGCGTCGTCGACGGTAATCCCGACCTTTTCCACAGGCGTGACCAGAAAATAGTCGTCCCCATCACGGCGCAGGATCGACGAGAACATCTTGACCATTTCGGGGCGACCCATCGGCGTGCCCTCATAGAACCACGTGCCGTCGCGTTTGATCTGCATATCAATGTCACCGCAAAACGGTGGGTTCCACAAATGGACCGGCGCGGGGCCCTTGGACTTGGCGCGTTTGACCGCCTCCATGATGCCGTTGGCGTCGGGTATCACAGTATTTTCATCATTTTTCTGTTTTGTCATTTGTTCGTCGCACCAAATAGGCCTTTAATGGGACCATAGCATTTTCAAGTGAGGCATTCCATGACTGAACCAGAAAACCTTGTCCCCGAGATCGAGGCACTTGGCCAGAAACTATCTGAGGCCAAGGCCATGATTGGGCGTCGTTTTATCGGACAGACCCGCGTGGTTGATCTGTGTTTCGCGACCCTATTGTCGGGTGGGCATGGGGTTCTGGTCGGGCTTCCGGGCCTTGGGAAAACGCGCTTGGTTGCGGCGCTGTCGACGGTGATGGGCCTGTCCTCCAATCGGGTGCAGTTCACACCGGACCTGATGCCCGCCGATATTCTAGGGTCCGAGGTTCTTGAGGAAAACGCCGACGGCAAACGCGCGTTTCGGTTCATCGAAGGGCCGGTGTTTTGCCAGCTGTTGATGGCGGATGAGATCAACCGCGCCAGCCCGCGCACGCAATCCGCGTTGCTTCAGGCGATGCAGGAAAAGGTCGTCTCAATTGCCGCTGCCGAGCGGCCACTGGGCACGCCGTTTCACGTTCTCGCCACCCAAAACCCGATTGAGCAAGAGGGCACATACCCCTTGCCCGAGGCCCAGCTGGACCGGTTTTTGGTGCAAATCAACGTGGACTATCCTGACCGTGCAACGGAACGCGACATCATTTTGGCCACGACGGGCGTCGAGGAGGCTGAGGTCGAACAAGTGTTCGAGGCCGAAGAATTGCTCGCCGCGCAGGCTTTGCTTCGGCGGATGCCGATGGGCGATGGGGTGGTGGATATGATCCTTGATCTTGTGCGGGCCTGCCGTCCCGATGACGACACCGCATCCGATGATATTCGCAATAACGTGTCATGGGGTCCGGGGCCACGCGCGGCGCAGGCCTTGATGTTGACTGTTCGCGCGCAGGCCTTGATCGACGGGCGGTTTTCGCCCAACAAAGACGACGTTGCCGCAATGGCCGTGCCGGTTCTGTCGCACCGCATGGGCCTTTCGTTTGGGGCCAAGGCGCGCGGTGTTGACTTGGTTGAGTTGATTGAACAAACGGTACGCGACCTATGATTTCTGCGCGGGGCATGCGTCACGGGGCGGCGGATGCCGCCGCGCGTTTGCCCGCGCTGTTGGCGGCTGCCGAACCCTTGGCAGCCAGCATGGTACTGGGGGCGCATGGTCGTCGTCGTTCGGGCCACGGCGAAGAATTCTGGCAATATCGCCCCGCCGTTGACGGTGACGAAGCCCGCGCGATTGACTGGCGGCGCTCGGCGCAATCGGACGTATCCTATGTGCGCGAACGCGAATGGCAAACGGCGCAAAACGTGCAAATCTGGACGGACCGCAGCCAAAGCATGGGCTTTGATAGCCATGGATTATCCAAGGGCGACCGCGCGGCGATCCTGTCGCTTGCCCTTGCGATGGTTTTGGTGCGGGGCGGTGAACGGGTTGGTTTGTTGGGACATGATTGTCCGCCGAAAACCGGTGGCGATCAGATCGTCAAAATCGCGGCGTGCTTGGCCGAAATCAATGATGCCTCTTACGGCGTGCCGCACCCCGATGGTGTTCGTCGTGGCGCGCAAATGGTGATGATCTCCGATTTCTTGGGCGATCTTGATGTGGTGCAATCCGCGCTGGCCCATGCGATGGATCACGGCGTGCGCGGCGCATTGGTACAGGTGCTTGATCCAGCCGAGACATCCTTTCCGTTTACAGGGCGCAGCATCTTTGAGGCGCGCGCGGCTGGTCACCGATTTGAAACGCACAAGGCATCGGCCCTGCGCGAAGATTACGTCGCGCGTCTGGGCGAACGTCAGGATGTCTTGGCGGATATGGCACAGTCCGCCGGTTGGGCGTTCTCGACACATATAACCGATCAACCGCCCCAGCCGATTTTGGTCTGGCTCCACACCGTATTGTCGCAAAGGGGAACCCTGTGACCCCATTGATCGGCGGCATCGGATTTATCACCCCTTGGGTATTGTTAGCGGGGCTTGGGTTGCCAGTGTTGTGGATGATCTTGCGCGCCACACCTCCGGCACCTGTGCGCCGATTTTTTCCGGCGGTTGTGTTGCTCTTGGGGCTTAAGGACCGCGAATCCGTTGCCGATCGCACGCCGCTTTGGCTGTTGTTGTTGCGGATTGCGGCGATTGCGGCGGTGATCATCGGTCTTGCGGGGCCTGTGTTGAACCCTGCGCCCGTGGCCGACGGGAACCGCCCTTTGCTGATCTTGCGCGACGGAGGTTGGGCCGCGGCGCCCACTTGGCAAACCCGACAGGACCGCAGTTCACAGGCCTTGGATGCGGCGTCCCTGCGGGGGCGTCAGGTTGCGGTCGTGACCCTTGCGTCGGTCGATGCCACGGCAATCACGTTTGACGCGGCAAAAAACTGGCCGTCCCAAGTAGCCACTGCCGTTCCGGCGCCACGTCTACCCAACGCGGATGACATCGCCGCATGGCTGGCTGCACAGGATGCCAGCGTGGGGTTCGATACGCTTTGGATCTCCGACGGTTTGGTGCATGAGGCGCGCGACGCGGTTGCCGCGTTTCTGCGGGGGCAGGGCACGGTAAATGTGTTTGAGCCAACCAAAAACACCGTGGCGCTTCGTCCCGTGACATTCGATGGGGTCGACATCAGCGTCGCCGCTATTCGCAGTGATGCAGCCTTGCCCGCGACCTATCGCGTTAACGCAAGTGGCACCGATCCGGCGGGGCGTACCGCCGTTCTGGGACAATATGATATTGCCTTTGCCACGGGCGAAACCGAGGCGGCGGTGACCTTTTCGATCCAGTCGGAATTGCGCAATCGCCTGACCCATTTTTCCATCGAAGGGCATCCAAGCACCGGTGCCGTCACCGTATTGGATGGACAGGCCAAACGCCGCAGCATCGCCCTGATCGGGGGTGCCGCAACGGGCGAGGCTCTGCGCCTTTTGGATCCGTTGCATTACCTTCGGGCGGCGCTGTCGCCGTCTTCTGATTTGATCACCTCGGACCTTGCCGTGGCGTTGACGGCGAACCCCGATGTGGTGGTTTTGGCCGATGTCGCGCGCCTTACCGGTGACGAGGCGGCGCTGCGCAGATGGGTCGAAGAGGGCGGCGTGTTGCTTCGGTTCGCGGGGCCACGTCTTGCGGCGTCGGCCGCGGATTTGGATGACACCGCGCTGCTTCCCGTCCGCCTTCGGGCGGGGGGGCGCGATCTTGGGGGCGCGATGAGCTGGGGCGCGCCCAAAACCCTTGCGCCCTTTGCGCCAAATTCGCCCTTTGCCGGTCTGACGGTGCCTGAAGACATCGCCGTCGTTTCACAGGTTCTGGCCGAGCCAAGCCCCGAGCTTGCCGCGCGTACACTGGCGGCGCTGTCGGATGGGACGCCGTTGGTGACACGTCGGGATTTGGGTCAGGGACAGGTGATCTTGTTCCATGTGACGGCCAATGCGGAATGGTCGAACCTGCCGTTGACGGGGTTGTTTGTTGATATGCTCGACCGTCTGTCGATTGCCCCGCGTGGCGTGCCCCCCTCCGACGATGATATCGCGGCGCAGACGTGGCAGCCGCAACAGTTCCTGAATGGGTTCGGCACGCGTGTGGCCGCAGATGCCGCCGCTGGCATTGATGGTCCCACGTTGTTGGATCAGATTACGACCGGCCGCGCGGCCTTCGGAACCTATGTGGCCGAAGGGCGTGAAATTGCGATCAATGCGATGGGCGCGACCGATACCCTTGCGGCAATGGATTGGCCCGCTTGGGTGCCGGTCGCACGCCAAAGCCAAACGACCGAGCGCGCCTTTGGTGGTGCCTTTATTGCCGCAGCAATTGCGTTGATGATGGTCGATATTTTCGCGTCTCTTTGGGCGGCGGGGCGCCTGCGCGGGGCGGCGACGATGGCCGTCGCGGTGATCGCCGTTGCGACTAGCGGCGACCTTCGCGCCGATGACACACGCATCCTTGAGGCGACCAACAATGTCGTCCTTGCCTATGTGGAGACCGGCGACGTCGCGGTCGATACCTCCAGCCGTGCCGGTCTCTATGGGTTGGGCGTGACGCTGTTCCGGCGCACGGCTGTTGAACCCATTGATCCCATTGCGATCGATCCCGAAACCGATGAACTGTCGGTTTATCCGTTCATCTATTGGCCGGTGGTCGCAACAGCCCCCGTGCCCAGTCGCGCCGCCTATGGCAAGCTTAACGCCTATCTGCGCGGAGGTGGAATGATCCTGTTCGACACCCGCGACGACGGTCTGTTTGGTGCGGATGGATTATCGCCCGAACGGCGGCATCTGCAACGCATCGCGCTTGGGCTTGATATCCCGCCATTGATGCCCGTGCCCCGCGACCATGTTCTGACGCGGTCTTACTATCTTTTGCAGGAATTTCCGGGCCGTTATTCTGGTGGCACCCTTTGGGTTGAGGCCACGCGCCCCAGCACCGAGACCGGCACAGGCGAC
This sequence comes from uncultured Halocynthiibacter sp., assembly GCA_947503035.1. Taxonomy (GTDB): domain Bacteria; phylum Pseudomonadota; class Alphaproteobacteria; order Rhodobacterales; family Rhodobacteraceae; genus CANNCD01. The sequence goes on along the minus strand of CANNCD010000001.1, from coordinate 1,410,832 downwards.
GCCCTGCGCAACCAGAACGATGGTGTGTCGCCGGTCGTGATGGGCGGCGGCGATTGGGCCGCTGCCTGGGCGATGGATGATCAACGGCGCCCCCTCTATGCGGTGGGGCGTGGGTTCGCAGGGGAACGTCAACGGGAAATCGCGCTTCGGTTTGGGGTGAACCTGATCATGCATGTGTTTACGGGCAACTATAAAACCGATCAGGTCCATGTGCCTGAATTGCTTGAACGACTGGGGGAATGATGATCGACGGTTTGGTGTTTGATCCCCTGATTGACATGCCTGTCGTGGGCATTGGCGTGGTGCTTGTATGCCTTGCTGTGGCATGTGCGATGTACTGGCGACTGGCGGGGTGGCCGATGCGGCTTGGGGCGTTGATGATCGCGGTGCTTGCGGTGTTGAACCCTTCGCTCGAGCATCGCGATGGGGTACCCCTGAACGACATCATCGTCGCCGTGGTCGACCAAAGCACCAGCCAAACCCTTGGAAATCGGACCGCGCAAACCGCCGCCGCGTTGGAGCATTTGCAGCAAGTTACCGCGTCCCGCGGCGCGACCGACCTGCATGTTGTGCGGATTGGTGACGCGCCCGACGGTGGTGGAACGGCGCTTGTGGATGGGCTGGTCGACGCGCTTGTGGACCTGCCAAAGGACCGCATCGCGGGCATCGTTGTCATCTCGGATGGGCAGGTCCACGACGCCAAGACCCTGCCGGATTTACCAGCACCCGCCCAGCTGTTTCTGACCGGCGAGATATCGGATTGGGACCGCCATCTTGAAATCATCAGCGCCCCCAAATTCGGTGTAATCGACGAAGAGATCGAGGTGATCCTGCGCATCAACGATATCGGTGCGGTGCCACGCGATACACAAGGAACTGCTATTTTGTCGGTCACAGTGGGCGACGCGGACCCATTGCGCATTCCCGTTCCAACGGATCAGGAACTGACCCTGCCGGTTCGCCTGACCCATGGCGGTACCAACACGATAGAATTCAGCGTCGATGCCATCGCAGGGGAAATTACCGGTCTAAACAATAGCGCCGTGGCCGAGATCAACGGTGTGCGCGACCGGCTTCGGGTGCTGTTGGTGTCGGGGCAACCCCACGCTGGGCAACGGACTTGGCGTAATTTGCTCAAGGCCGATAGCAACGTTGATCTGGTGCATTTCACCATTCTGCGGCCCGCCGGTAAGAACGATTTTGTGCCGCGCGATGAACTGTCCCTCATTGCGATCCCGACCAATGATTTGTTCAATCGCCGGATCAACGACTTTGATCTGATTATCTTTGACCGTTACAAACGGCGCGGGATTTTGCCACGGATCTATCTTGAAAACGTTGTGAATTACGTGCGCGACGGCGGCGCGGTTTTGGTGGCGGCGGGTCCAGACTTTGCCTCGGCCGATAGCCTGTATTACTCTCCGCTGGCCGATATTCTTCCGGCGGAACCCACGGGCGAGGTGATCGAAAACGGCTATCTTCCGGCGCTTTCTGAAATCGGTGAGCGCCATCCCGTGACCCAGACCTTGACCGGTGAATGGGGGCGCTGGATGCGCCAAATCGCCCTGACACCGACAGCGGGGGAAACCGTGATGACCGGCGACAACGGCCGTCCGTTGCTTCAACTCGCACGGGTGGGCGAGGGGCGTGTTGCGCTTTTGGGCTCGGACCATGCGTGGCTTTGGACCCGAGGATTCGAAGGCGGCGGACCACAGGCCGAATTGCTCCGGCGTTTGGCCCACTGGATGATGAAGGAACCCGAGCTGGACGAAGACAAGCTCTGGGGAGAAGCGCAGGACGATGCGATTTTTATTTGGCGCAGGAGCCTTGCGGACACGGCGGATGACGTCACGGTGACCGCGCCCGACGGGACGGTGGTTGACGTGCCGTTGACGCGCGCGGGCAATGGTCTGTTTCGCGGGACGGTGACGCGGGGTGCGGCCGGGCTATATCGCTTGTCGGATGGGGGGCAATCTGTTGTCGTCGCGGCAGGCTCGGACGCGGCCATTGAATATGAACGGGCCATCGCGGATGAGACGTCCTTGTTACCAATGTTGGCGCAACATCGTGGCGGGGTGTTTCGGATCGATGACGGCCTTCCGCGGGTACGGGATGTGCGGGCGGGTCGTGTTGCGACAGGGCGTGGATGGTTCGGCGTCTGGCCACGCGATGCCGAACAGATCACGCGCGTGACCCTTACGCCGATCGCGCCGGTCTGGGTCTATCTTTTGCTGATTGCGGGCCTGATGATCGGCGCGTGGCTGCGCGAAGCGCGTCGCTAGGACGTTTGCGAGTCGAGCAAAACGCGACGGGATTCAGACGCAAATTCGCGACGCCAGATGATGAACACAGTGACCAAGGTCGCACAGATCAACAGCACGGGACCGACAAACCACGTCAAAATGGCAAGGGTGAAATATACCGTCCGCAGACCACGGTTGAACGCCCGCGCGGCGGTTATATTGATAGAAGCAGCCTGATTTGCCCGTTTCAACGCCTGTTCGCCGTTGTCGTTTGGCGCTGCGGCCATCACCACGGCGCAATATCCGAACAACCGATGCGCCCAGACGAATTTCAGAAACGCCGAGGTCAGGAACAAAACAGCGACCAAGATTTTGATGTCCCAAACAAAGGCGGGCACGCCCTCGATGGACAAGTCTTCGGCGATATTGAGCAGACGTTCCTGATTGCCAATAAGCGCAAATCCAGCCCCGATCCCGATCATACAGGTCGATGCGAAAAACGTCGTGCCGTCCCGCATGATGGTCATGATGGTCGCGTCGAAAATGCGGGGTTCGCGCGTCAGAAAATTCACCATCCAATCGCGGCGATACTGGCACATAAGCCGCGACACGGACGGATATTTGTCGGATGAATGTTCAATTCGGTACCCAATCCCGATCCAAGCAAGGATCGCGAATGCGATGGCCATCCCATCCAGAGGGTCGAAATGTTGTATGCGTTCAATCAGTTCCATGGTGGTTTCATATCGAAGATCGTCCATGCAGGCCACAAAAAACACGCAATTTGAAATTTGATGGGCAATCTGGGCCGCTTGCCATAATCTTGCCCTATGGGCCGGTTAACACTGCGTTCACCATCGATCGGAGCCTTTATGCGTAGACTATTTTTCATTTGTGTTGCTTTGCTTTTCGCACTACCCGCCAGCGCGGAAACGCCGCTGCGCGAGATGGTGACCGCAGACGATAGCCGCGGATGGCAGGCCGTTGGCCGTCTGAGCATCAACAAAAAGGGTCTCTGTACCGGAACCTTGATCGGGCCGGATTTGGTTTTGACCGCGGCGCATTGCCTGTTTGACAAGGACACAGAACAACGTGTCGATCCGTCAAACATCGAATTTCTGGCCGGTTTTCGCAACGGGCGCGCATCGGCCTATCGCTGGGCGCGCTATGCGGTGGTGCATCCGGATTACGTCTATGAGGCGCAGAAAACTTCGGTCCGTGTGAAAAATGACATCGCGATTTTGCGTCTGTCGCAGCCCGTGCGCAACCCGTCCATCGTTCCGTTCGAAACGGGCCCATCGCCGGTCAAACGTGGCACCGAGGTAGGCGTTGTGTCCTATGCCCATGACCGCGCGAATGTGCCGTCGATCCAAGAAGTCTGTAGCGTTCTGGGCCGCCAATCCGACGCGGTTGTTTTGAACTGTGACGTTGATTTCGGATCAAGCGGCGCGCCGGTGTTTGCGATGATCAACGGTGAACGGCGTATCGTGTCGGTCATCTCGGCCAAGGCCACATCCGCGTCTGGCGACCGTCTTGCGCTGGGTGCATCGGTCGAGGAACCCATCGCCGACATCATGGGTTTGTTGGAGCGCGACGACCGTTTGATCAATCTGTCGGGCCCGTCGTTCAATCGTCTGTCGACACAGGTCGACCGGTCGTCCACTGGCGCAAAATTCGTCCGTCCGTAAAAAATGCATGCTCGGGCTTGAAACCCCGAAAAACCATTCCCACATCATCTGTATCGAAACGCCAATGACTGGGTTTTGATTTCACATTGGTCCGCCCAAATGGGGGGCCGTAAACACAGATGTTGCTCAGGAGAGAACACCATGCGTACAGTTGATTTGACACCATTTTACCGTTCTACAGTTGGCTTTGACCAGATCACCGATCTGTTGGATCGTGTGCTGACCAAGGACGTCGCCACCCCATCGTACCCCCCATATAACATCGTGAAAACCGCCGAAGACGCGTGGCAGATCACCGTTGCCGTTGCCGGTTTTTCCGACGATGAATTGGGTCTGGAACAGCGCGAAAATTCCCTGATCGTGACGGCCCAAAAGGCGGGTGATGAGGCGGATAAAACGTACCTTCACCGCGGCATCGCGACCCGCGCGTTTGAACGCAAATTCCACCTTGCCGATCATGTGCGGGTGACGGGTGCGACGAACGAAAACGGTTTGCTTCACATCGCGCTTGAACGCGAAGTGCCCGAGGCATTGAAACCGCGTCAGATCGCGATTTCGACAAACAAACCGGTCGAAACCATCGAGGCCTAGGACCAAACGAAACACCGCTCTCCTCCCTCCAGAGAGCGGGGATCAAAGGTCCCTCCCACCAATGATCCAGAGAAAGGGCGTCCGTCTGGGCGCCCTTATTTATATGCAAAAGGGGCGCCCAGACGGACGCCCCTTTGTCATTCGATTTGGATTGGCCTAGCCGCCAACGCCGATCAACGGAACCTTAAAGAACATGGTTTCGCCAGAGTGATCGTCAACGCCGTCGTTGTCTGTGGACACATAGGCCGTGCCGTTTGCGTCGATGGACAGACCTTCGACCTTGTCCAGAACATAGCCGCCAGTGGATAGCATGTCAGGGATCAGGTCATAGGCCAGTTCCTTGGTCACAACCGGAAGGTCACCGCCAAGAGGCGCAGGGTTAAGGTCAGACAGAGCAACCTTGTAGATCTTCTTGGTCACGGCTGCTTCGCCGATCTGGTTGTCGCGCTCAATGATATACGCGGCGTCGCCGTGGACGGTCATTTCAGACAGACCAACCCAACCAGTTTTTGGTTCTGCCTTGGCATAATGCACCGCACCCCAATCGCCAGAGTCCGTGTTATAGGCCACCAATTTCACGTGGTTCTTGCGGTCGTCGTTCCATTCACGTTGAACTGGCATCCAAAGCGTGTCGCCCACCATCGTGATACCTTCGAAACCAAAGCGTTTCTCAACAGCCAAAAGGTCCGCCGGAAGACCAACCTCGGCCTCGATTTCACCGTCGGCATTCACGTGGTAAAGCGCGTGCGGGATAACGCGATCTGTGCGACCTTCGGAGGCCAGCCAGAAGCCACCTTTGCCGTCCAATGTGATCCCTTCGAGATCAAGTTTTTGCGCAGGTACACCGCCGCGTGTCACAGGCGTCGCCGCTACGATGGACGCCGGCGTCACGTTGGTGTCGATGGTAAAGATGGTTGGCTGCATCGCATAGAAGCTGTCGTTCACCGCGTAGACCATGCCGTTTTCACCGGCCACCATGCCAGAAATCGCGCCCCAGCCGGTCAATGTGTCCATGCCTGCAGAAGTCAACATCGGATAGGTCGCCGCCGCATCCTGCAATTCAAACGTCATGACATGCGCGCGCACGCCGCCGTCCTCAACAAGGTCCTTTTCGTTCGCTGACACCATAAGGCCGCGCGCCGGAACCGGAACGAAACCCTCGGGGGCGATACCGGATGGAAGAAGCTGTTTCAACACTGGGTTCGCAACGTCGGTCACGTCATAAACGCCAACGATGGAACCACGTTCAGACCCAACGAACACATAGGGCGTGTCGCCGTAAACGCCAAAGCCGATGCTTTCTGGCTCGGCCCCTTTGTTATCGGCGCGTTTGTCTGGGAAGTGGCCCGCGGTCACAACTGCGTTTTCAAAGGACATGCCCGCGTCGTAAACAAGCGTGCCGTCTTTGTTAAAGATGGACCAGCCGCGTGAACCGCCCTGATAGTCGCCTTCGTTGGCGATGGCGAAATGCGTGTCATCGATCCATTTCACCGCATCTGGTTCGCGCGCGACGTCGGTCAGGGTCGCGGTGAATGTGAGCTGATCGTCGTCTGCAACATCGACATTGTTCAGCGTCACAGAACCCGCAGAGAAGTGGTTCACAACAGTGCCGTCGGCGGCAACGATTGCGATGTGGTTGTTTTCCTGAAGGGTTACAACAGTTTCGCCAAGGCCGTTGATGTCAACGAATTCTGGCTCGGGGTCGGAACCACCAACTTCGGCCAAACCGGTAAGATCAACAACTTTGAGCGTGTCACAGGCGAGCGTGTCGTTTTCAATATTCACCATGATCAACGAACCGGCTGGCATCTGTGGGATTTCGCCGTCGTTCAGGTCTTCGTCTCGCTCGTTCTCGATGGCAACCGCGATGAAGGAGCCGTCTTTGGCGGAGGCGATGCTATCGGGTTGACCACCAAGATCACAGGACGCGGTGGTGGTTTTGGACAGAATATCGATTGCATCCAGACGGCCAGATGGGGCGGTATAGCTCTCTGAAGTATTCACACCGGCAAAGGCCACGTTGCCAACAACCGCCACGGATGTTGGCTCACCGTTCAGGTCAATATTGCCAAGTGGGGCAGGGTTTTTCGCATCGGTGATATCCACCAAACCAAGCGCGCCAAGGGGGCTATCGGTGTAGACCAATGTCATACCGTCGGCGGTCACATCGATGATCTCGGGCGATGTTTCGCGCGCAGTGTCTTCGCCCGCGGCCATGTTGTGGTGCGTGGCAAAGGACGAAATGCGGTTAAAGTTCATCTCGGCGGTGGCGCCGCCTGCTGTCAATGCAATGACAGAGGTAAGGCAAAGAAAACGCGTAGGCATTTGGAAAGCTCCCATTGGATTAATTTCCCGACGGGGTTTGCGCGATGATGACAACGCCACGGTGACAGTTTTGTATCGGTTTTATGAACTGTGGCTTGGCTGGCCTTCCTCAACGTCAAATTCGCCGAATGTTTGAAGAATTAACATGACGCAGCCCTACAAAATCCGTTAAGAGTCCCTATATAATGGTCAACGTATTCAAAGGTTAGGAGAACCATGTCGGATTTCAACGCACAGATTAAAGAGAGCCGCGCCAAAGTCGCAGAGGCACAATCAAAAATCGAACAGGTATCGTCAAAAATTGCCGACGCCCATGCAAAGTTGAAAACCGGCGATGATATCTCCATCGACATCGAGAACGCGTCACTGGACGATGTACACGCCCATACGGAATCGATGAACGCGAATATCGCTGAATTGATCATGGGGCTGGACGATGTAACCAGCCAGTTCAGCCAAGATTTCGACGAGATGCGCACCAAGACCACCACCGAGAAATTGATCGGTATCTTTTCGCGTGGCAAATCCGAAAGCATGCGTCAGGAGCGTATGCGCACCGCGTCTATTGATGACAAGCTACAGGATTTGATCGCGAAATCTGACACCATCGTTGCATTGCTGGATGGGCAATTGGCAGTGTTGAATGACCAAAAGACCAAGGTCGAAGGCAACCTGATCGAGACCCTTGATGAACGTGAGATGCTCGTGGGTGAGCTCGAGGCGCTTCGGGCGGATATCCTTGCGATGGATCCCAAGATCATCGAGATCGAGAACAAGATTTCCGTGGAACAGGATGCCGCGGAGCGTACCAAATTGGAAACCCAGTTGGCCGAGCTGAACGCCGAGTATAACGAAAAGGTTCAGAACGAGCAGGTCATGTTGGCCAATTCCCAGACCCTCGAACGTTATATCGAAAAGGGCAAAACTTGGGTCGACAGTTTGCAAAACCAAGCGGCGACGCAGATGGTTTTGATTAACAAACTGAAAACAGACACGAAACAACGTGTGGTTCTTTACGATGCGCTTACCAAATCGTTGAAAACCGCCCAGCAACAAGACGTTGCGCACCGCATCAACGAAATCGGCGTTGAAACCGACAAAGAGGCACAGGCCGCGATGGCGGCGATTGGTTCGGCGACGAATGCGCGTATGGCGGATATGCTTGAGTCCCACGAAGATCACATGGTCTTTGCCCGCGATGTGTTGGAACAAAAAGCCAAGGCCGACGAACGTTTTGCCCGCCGGTTTGAGAAGATCGTCGAAAAGCACGACAAAAACCTTTATGGGGCCTAAGTGGCGGATCTCGATCTTACCCAGACCCACACCGGCCTGACCGACACCTATGCCGCACGCCGGTATTTCGCCAAATTCGACGCGATCTCGAACCATCTGGTTCGGGTGGCGGCCGAAATGGAAAACGAACGCAGCCTGTCGAAATTGGACGTGAAAATCCTGCGCGAATATCTGGCGGCGATTGGCAATACCTTTTCCGCGTTGGCCAATAAATACATGATGACGGGCCGCGACACCGGCACGTTTTTCGGCAGCCTCACCATTGATCGCGTCGAGAGCGGATTTCCCACCTATCAGGAAATCCTGACCATGGCGAATGACGCCCAGCAATCCACGACCCACCTGCGCAATATGCCCAGCAGCGATGAGATCAAGGATGACATGGTGCGCACGATTGTGGGTGATTTGGCGATCCCGACGCGGCTTCAATTCGCGCTGTCGCAGCGGCTGTATTATGAGGCGTTGTTGGAACAGGATATGTTCTGGGCGCAGAATGATCCGGTGGCGATTTGGCAAAAAAGCACCGATGATCGCAAGAGCTATGTGATCAGCTGGGCGGTCTATGACAGCCAGTCGAACCTGCCTGTGATTTACCTGATGGATGTCGAGGACACTGGCAAAACCGCACTGCCCAAGGACAGCCGTCGCTGGCCCGAGGTGCAACGTCATTTGATGGCGCAATCGGTCGGCGGCCTTAAGGTGTTGACCATCGCCAAGGGGTTTGATCAGGACTTTGATGACCTACATCCGAAACGGTTGCGGCGGTTCCACATTGGCCCGATGTATTCCTCGGCCTTTACGGAACAGGCCGGTCCGATCCGCGATGTTCTGGCCGCCGCGCAATCGCGCGAGGGAGAGGATTGGGCGCTTGCGTGGACCGTGGAAACGCTGGTGTCCGAACGCATCGAGATGGAGAAAACCGGTTGGTTCAGCAAAGCCGAACGCCAGATTTTCAAGATCGACCCATTCGCCGTTGTCGCCGACCAAGGTGCGACCTCGATTGAACGTGCACTTATCCTACCAGAACGACCCTATCAGGCCTTGGATGAACTGGCCCCCGCTGGGTTTTCGAACATCCGCAAATTTGTCGTCGGCCAAGGCGGACGCGTCCTGAGTTACCGGTAGAGCGCCCCGCGCCGCCACGTTGAAAGGAAATATCATGAGTATTTCAAACGATTTGATGGAATTGACAGAAGACGCCATCACCAAACATTACACCGCTGCCGCCGCCCTTTTGGAGGGTTTCGATCACACGCCACGGATTGCCAAGGGCAAGGAAACCGCGGGCGCCGAACGCTCATCCGGTATGGGCACACGTCGCCGGTTTCGGTCGACCACGCCGGGTCTTGTGACGAAATCAAGCGCGCGCCCCGAAGGTGTGCAATTGATGGCGCGGATCGAGGCAAGCGATAACGATGATCCGTTGGTGTCACCCGTACAGGCGACGGTGTTGCAGACGCTGCGCCGTGCCATCGCCATCGGGCAGGCCGCGGGCGAACAATTCGCCGAGACCACCGCGCTTTCGGGCATGAAACGCGACAATCTTGCCCGTGGATTACAGGGCGAAAAACAGACCCAGTTTGGTGGCCTGTTGACCGCCGAGGCCTTGATCACCGCGCATGTCTTTGCCAATGCTCTGTCGTTCCTTTTGGCGTCACATGCGGGCGAAACCACCGTCGAAATCGGCGAGGTCGAAGAGGTACTGACCGACAACGCGCCCCTCGCGCTTCATGGTGCCTTGTGGGAACTTGATCAGGATCTCGCGGCGTTCGCGGATACCGAGGATAAGATCGTGCCGACCTGTTTGGCCTTTGCCGAACAGTTGATGGAGAAGCTGGCCCTACGTGCGCAGAATACCCCATCCGTCGCGCCATTCACCGCCGCCGCCTATCGTGTCGAGGCGGATGATCTGACCATCAACGGGTTCACCCCCGCCCGCCGTGGCAAGGGCGCGTCCCTGACCATGTCGTTCAAGAAACCAAACGAAGTCGTCGGTAACCACATCGCCAAATATCAGGCGATGAAACTGGCCAAGATGGTGATGGCCTATGATTTTGATCGCAAGCTGAACCCGTTCGCCGAACTTGGCGGGTTCATCTTTACCTTTATGGGGGACGGCAAACCGGGGACGGGTAAGACGACCCTGATCCAGATGATGGCGGGGATGATCAACGATTACTGTAAGGTCGCGGATTACCCGTTCCGGTATCAGAACCTGTCGACGGATAACATCGACAGCTATCAGGGCAAGTCGGGCCAAAACGCCAAGGCGTTCATCAACAATGTGATCGACCCGAATGTGATCGGTTTTGGCACGATTGATGATATCGATCAGCTGGCCGGTAAACGCGGGGACCGTCAAAGCTCGGCGGGTCAGCTTGAGATCACCGCCGTTTTGATGGAGAGCTTTGCGGGTGCCAACACCGTTGTGCGCGGGAATTGTACGTTTGGGATGTTCTCGAACTATCCGGAAAATGTTGACGATGCGCTGCGGCAACGGGCAGGGGCGCGGTTCCTTGTCGATGGGCCGCAAACGCGCGAAGATTACATCGATATTCTGTCGCTTTTGATGGGCAAGAACCACGATATCCCCGTGGGCGATCATGAATTGTTCAGCGCGCAAGAGATCAAAAAGGCCGTCGCCGCGTCATTCGAGGGGCATTCGCGCCCCCATGAACCTGGTCTGATGAATGTCTTTGACCGGGTGCATGAACAGGTCGGCGGGCTTGATACCATCGCGAAACTCGGCACCTATCTTAAGGGGATCCAAGAGGCCGATCCGCGGTTCACCGGTCGTGCGATCAAAAACATCACCGATGCGGTGAAGGTGCGCGCGATGGACTTTGAATTGCCGGACGAATGGATGGAAGACCCCGCGTTGTTCATGCACCGCGATTACGACACCAAATTGGCGATGATTTCCGATCTGCGCCAACCGATCACCGTCGATATGGTCGTGCAGGAAATCAACCGATATGCCGACAGCGAATTCCGCTATGCCGACAAATCCGACGAGGTCGCGATTGAAAATGCCGTGCGTGATATGGGCCGCATGGAAGAGGCAAAACGCCGGTATCTGGAGACCAAACAATGAAGCGTCTGATCCGACATGGATTGATGTTTGGCAACCTGATCGAGGTGTCCTCGCCGGTGATGGTGGCGCGGTATAACCGTGCGCTCAAACACCAGACGGGGCGCGAAACGACGTTGACGGAATTTTACATCGACATGACGGGCTATTCCCCGGAAATTGGCGATGAGTTCGGCGATGATCAATATCTGAACCAAAACGGCTGTAACCGTCAGTTCATCCTGTTGACGGCTGACCAAAAAACCGCGCCGGTGTTGAACGCGAAATTCTCGACCACCCAACGGATTTTGCGCCGCTTCATGGAGGCAAACAGCGCCCAGATTTTTGCCCTCACGGCGCAGGACGCGGTGGGCGGGGAACTGTTGAATTCGGTCTATGATCTGCCCGATGCGGCGGCCCTGTTTGACATCCGTAACATCACGGTCGAGGCCGACACCACCCAAAGCCACGTGGCAAATGCCGAAGAGCTGGCCGAGATGATCACCGAATTCAAGACGTCCAAGGACGGCTGGTGGGATGATGTGTTGATCGCCAAGATGATCGGGCTGGCCAAGAAAACCGGTGATGTGACGCGCCACCCTGTGCGGCTGAAGTCGCGCCGTTTTGTGCAGGAAAACATGTGGACGTCGCATTTCGGCGGGCTGTTCGTGTTCCAAAACCTCGATCATCCCGCGATCATTGCGGCGGGTGAAAAACCAACGGGGCGGTTGCCGATCAAACATGTGTTCGATCTGAATGACCGCAACAGCATCGCCAAGTTCCTTCAGCTCAACGATCTGGTCGAACCCATCGTTAAGGTGCGCGGCATCGATGCGACGGGGATCATCCAGCAAAAGATGGATTTCATCGTGATCGATCACGCCACCCGCAACGGCGATGACCTTCGCGGGGCGACGCGGCGCGATATCCGTGCGCTTGCCCGACGTCATGCCCGTGATTTGCCCAAGGAATTTGATGGCCTGTCCGCAATGCTGCGCTGGGCCGAGGGGGGCGGGAAATGGCCGCGGATCACGTCGGATCATCCGGCCTATTTCTATACCGTGCGCGCAAAGAACCACGACAACCGCGACCTTGTGAACATGCTTTTGGCGGAACTGACGCGGATGGATATCCTGCAACTGTTCATCTGTCACAAGGAACGGTTTTACAAAGAATACGCCACGTGGAGCGATTCCAAGAAGGATTTCGTTGTCGATTTCCTTGTTTCGGAATATCAAGCAGACAAAGCAGGGGCGCGCGATGCCTTGTTCGGGAGGCAAGACGCCCCAGAACGCCATGAACACGTGTCAGAACGCAAAATCGCGCGCGTTGGCCCATGGGGTCGGATAGGGGACCGGTAATGTTTGGATTTCTGCGTGTTGGTGCGCTTGGATTTTTGCTCTTGTCGGTGGTCTATTTGTTGGCGGCGTTTTATATGCGCATGGCAACGCGGGCGCGGCTTGAACGGGAATGGGATGCGGGTGGGCAACCGGGGACACGCGACGCCTATGTCGAAGAGGGCATGCAGGTGTATTACCGATCCACGCGGCGCAAACTTCTTGTGGGGATCTATGTGGTTCCTTTTTTGATCGTCGTGACGATGGTCTATGTAACGAATTTTATGTGAGGCGATGATGCGCTATATCAAACTTGGATTTCTGGTTCTGTTGGTTTTGTTTGGGGCGGTGTTTTTCCATTACACCCTGCCACAGCGCGACATCGTGCGGATCGTAGAGGTCGAAAACCGTCGGATCGATTTCGGCGAAAATTCCCTGTTCTGGGCGTCGGCGGATACGGGCACGGAAACCGTGGCGAACCGCGATGTGCGTTTCGTCAACACGATCCGCGCCAACGGGAAACCGATGGTCTATCGCAACGAGGACACGGGTTGGGGCTGGCCGCCATACTTTAAGCTCGACAGCTCGAACCTGCAGACCGAAGCGAGCGATCTTGCATCAACCAAGGACGAGCCCCAGTGGGTCGCCCTGAAACACTATGGCTGGCGGAGCGAGTTTTTCTCGATCTTCCCGAATGCGGTTTCTGTGAAGCCGGTTGACGGGCCAGATGTTAAATTCTTCCCTTGGATGAATATCATCATCATCGTGCTGACTGTGTTCGGTATCCTGTCGCTCTATCGGTTCTGGGTGATGTTCCGTAAACGCAAGATCGACCCAGTGATGGAAGACGCCGAGGCCGCATGGAACGCCGCCGATGATCAGGTGGACGCGACACGCGGGCGGATCAGCGGTTGGTTCAGCAGCTGGCGCAGCAAACCGCGCAAATACAAATAACCCATAAAATAGGGGCCGCTGAAATATCTCAGCGGCCCTTTGATTTATTCGCCGTAGGGCACCCAGATGTTTTTGACCGCGGTCGCATGCGCGAGGAACGTCTTGGCGTCGGGTTTTGACCAATCGCGCGCATGGCCGTTGTTGACCCATGTGCGTTTGATATTGCCCGCCGCGCCGTGTTCGATCTGTTTCGACAGATCCGCCGCGCCAAAGCACCAAACCCCATCCACATCAAGGTGATCGCCAAGGGTCTTGGCCAGATCACCGTGGGGGCCGGTGATGATGTTCACCACGCCCGCAGGAACGTCAGAGGTTTCCAAGACCTGATAGAACTTGGTCGCGGCCAGCGGGAAGGCCTCGCTTGCGGCCAAGACACAGGTGTTCCCCATCGCGATGCTTGACGCCATGATGGTCACCAGACCCAGAAGGGGGGCCTCGTTCGGGCAGATCGCACCGATGACGCCAACGGGTTCGTTCATCGCAAGGGCCACGCCACGGATCGGCACATCGTGGACTTTGCCGTCGAATTTGTCGGCCCAAGCGGCATAGGTGAACAGGTGGCTGATGGCGGTGTCGACTTCGCGCGCCCCGCCTTGGCCGCCGGTCATGGCGTCAATTAGGGTCGCGAATTCATCGGCCCGCGCCGATAGGTTTTCGGCGATGTAATACAGGATTTGCGCCCGCAGATGACCGGTGGTCTTGGACCATCCTTTGGCCGCATGAGCCGCCTCAACTGCGTTGCGAATGTCCTTGCGGCTACCGATTCCCACATGGCCCAGTTGGGTGCCGTCGGTGGACCAAACGGCTTTGCTGTAGCCGCTGTCTGGACGTGCCTGCTTGCCGCCGACATAGAATTTCGCGGTTTGATCAAGCCCGTCGATTTTGGCCGTCTCGGGCGCCTCAACCGCGGCCAATGGCGCGAGCGGTGCGGTGACGGTTTTGGGTTTGGTATAGGCCGACAGGCCTTCCCAGCCACCTTCGCGGCCGATCCCGCTTTCGCGGACACCACCGAAACCGGCGGCGGCGTCGAATTGGTTGGTCGAGTTTACCCAAACCACACCGGCCTTGATCTTTGGCGCGATCTCAAGCGCGAGGTTCACGTTTTCGGTCCAGACGCTTGCGGCAAGGCCATAACGCGTGTCGTTGGCCACGGCGATGGCCTCGGACGGGGTGCGGAATGTGGTTGCCGCCAGTACAGGCCCAAAGATTTCTTCCTGCATCAAGGTCGACGCGGAATGTAGCCCCGTGATCAACGTGGGCGGGTAATAACAGCCGCCCTCTGGCAGGGTGCAGGCGGGTTGATACACCTCGCCTTCGCCACGTGCGCCGTCGACCATGTCGGTGATCGTGGCGAGCTGTGACGGGTCCACAATCGCGCCCACATCGATGCATTTGTCCAGCGGGTCGCCGATGATCAAACCGTCCATGCGGCGCTTCAATTTGGCATAGAACGTGTCGGCGATGCCTTCGTGCACCAACAGGCGCGAACCGGCACAGCAGACCTGACCTTGGTTGAACCAGATCGCATCGACCAACCCTTCGACCGCGCTATCGATATCGGCGTCGTCGAACACGATGTATGGGGATTTGCCGCCCAATTCCAACGTCAGGGATTTGCCCGAACCGGCGGTCGCCTTGCGGATTTCGCGACCCACGGCGGTCGAGCCGGTGAAGGCGATTTTGTCGACCTCGGCGGCGACCAAGGCCGCGCCGGTTTCGCCGTCGCCGGTCACGATGTTCACGACACCTGCGGGCACGCCGGCCTGTTCACAGATTTCCGCAAAGACCATCGCGGAGAGGGTGGTGAATTCGGCGGGCTTCAACACAACCGTGTTGCCCATCGCCAGCGCAGGCGCGATTTTCCACGCAAGCATCAGGATCGGGAAGTTCCACGGAATGATCTGACCACAGACGCCAATCGCTTCGGCGTCGGGGAGTTCATCCTCCATCAACTGGGCCATGCCCGCGTGATAATAGAAATGACGCGCGGCCAATGGCACATCGATGTCACGGCTTTCGCGGATCGGCTTGCCGTTGTCCAAGGTCTCCATCACGGCCAAAAGACGGCTGTGTTTCTGGATCAGACGCGCGATGGCGTACAGAATACGCGCACGGCCATGCCCACCAAGCGCGGCCCATTCGGGTTGGGCAAGACGTGCGGCTTTGACGGCGGCGTTGACCTCGTCCGTGGTGCATTTGGTGACACCGGCCAGCTTTTCGCCGGTCGCGGGGTTGGTCGACGCGAAATCATCGCGCAGCGGTCCCCATTTCCCATCCACATAGGGGCCAGCAATCCCGCCGCGATCCACCAGCCACGCAAGGGCATCGGCGGCAGATTCAGGGGCGGGGCCATAATCCATGGTTTCAAAAATATCTTTTACGGTCATGGTCTTATCCCATTGGGTGACGGTGTGCGGCCGAATAGGCGCCCGTCACGTGATGTTCGAGTTGGCGTTCGATATCGCCAAGCAATGATGACGCCCCAAAACGGAACAGGTCGGGCTGCAACCAGCGGTCGCCCAGTTCGTCCTTGATCAGGGAAAGGTAGGTGACCGCGTCCTTGGCCTTGGAAATGCCACCGGCGGGTTTATAGCCGATGCGATATCCCGTTTGGTCATGGTAATCGCGCAGGGCACGGATCATCACAAGTGAGACGGGCAGGGTGGCGTTGACGGGTTCTTTACCGGTCGAGGTCTTGATGAAATCGGCACCGGCCATCATGCAGACCATGGACGCGCGCGCCACATTGCGCAGCGAGCCAAGTTCGCCAGTCGCCAAGATCGCCTTGACGTGGGCATCACCGCAGGCCTCGCGCATGGCCTTCATTTCGTCGTAGATCGCCTGCCAATTGCCAGTGAGGGCATGACGGCGGGAAATCACGATGTCGATCTCTTTGGCACCTGCCTTGACGCTTTCGCGGATTTCTTCGAGACGCAGGTGAAGGGGGGACAGACCAGCAGGGAAGCCAGTGGACACCGCGGCGACCGGAATGTCGGTGCCGCGCAGGGCATCCACGGCGGTTTCCACCATGTCATGATAAACACAAACGGCACCGGTGGTGATGGGCGGCATGTCCATCGCAGCCAAAAGATCGGGACGCACGGGGTTCGCGGCCTTGGCACACAGACGGCGCACGCGGCCCCATGTGTCATCACCGGCAAGGGTGGTCAGATCGATCAACGTGATCGCCTTTAACAGCCACGCGGCTTGGTATTCCTTTTTCACGCTGCGGCGGCCAGAAATACTCGCGGCGCGGCGCTCTATCGCGGATGTATTGGCCTGTTGGCGCATGACCCAATCAAGATCAAGCGGCATGCCCGGATTGCGCGGTTCGGTCACCTGCGGCAATTGGGCACGATCGGTGGCCGTAGCCATTGTTTTGGTTTCACTTTCCAAGGAAAACCCCCTTTTCTGTTACAGGGAACCTGTCATTTCTGGGCGTGTTTAGCAAGGTTTGATCATTTGGTAAATCTTTCGCCGTTTCCCCGCAAATCAAAACGCGGTATCAGGAGGTGAAACAAGAGGAATGGCCCTATGACCTTTGATCGCAACGTAAAAATCGCCCCGTCCATTTTGGCCGCGGATTTCGCAAATTTTGGCGCTGAATGTGCCGCAGTTGAGGCGCAAGGCGCCGACTGGATCCACGTGGATGTGATGGATGGACACTTTGTGCCGAACATCACCTTTGGTCCGGATACCTGCAAGGCGATCCGCCCGCATATCAAAGGTGTCATGGACGTGCATTTGATGATCGCACCCGTTGATCCCTATATCGAGGCGTTCGCCGCGTCTGGGGCCGATGTGATCACCGCCCATGTCGAAGCCGGCGCGCATACGCACCGCACCCTGCAAGCGATCCGCGGCGCCGGCGTCAAAGCGGGCATTGCGTTGAACCCTGGGACGCCCGTTGAAAGCGTCGACTACCTATTGGATATGGTGGACCTTGTTTGCGTGATGACCGTGAACCCTGGGTTTGGTGGACAAAAGTTCATTCACAGCCAAGTCGAAAAGGTGCGCAAACTGCGTGCGATGATCGGGGATCGTCCCATTCACATTGAAATTGACGGCGGTGTGACGCCAGAAACCGCACCATTGGTGGTCGAGGCCGGTGCAGACGTTTTGGTTGCGGGCTCTGCCGTGTTCAAAGGTGGTTCCGTTGCGAACCCCGCGCCCTATGGCGAGAATATCCGCGCAATTCGCAGCTCATTTGCCTAGAAAATAAGCAATACTGAGAAACCTTCGCGTAAAAATGCGGAGGTTTCTTTTCCTTTTGGCCTAGGGGGTGCAGAAGGTGGTTGTGCAAAAAGATTTAAAAATTGTTGTGGTCGAGCAAGACCGTGAGCGGGCGATTGATATCATCGATGGTCTGAACGACGCTGGATGGCGCGATGTGACGGTGATCGCCGAGACATCTGCATTGGCGCGGACTCTGAACGATCTTGAACCTGATCTGGTTCTGATTGATCTTGCGAACCCAAGCCGTGACGTTCTTGAAAACCTATCCGAAGTGTCCGGCGCCAATCAACGCCCTGTGGCGATGTTTGTGGATCGCTCGGATGATGACATGACGCGCGCCGCGGTGAGTGCGGGCCTGTCGGCCTATGTTGTGGACGGGTTGAAGAAGGACCGGATCAAGCCGGTTCTTGAGACCGCAATCGCGCGATTCCAGATGGTCAGCCAGATGCGCAGCGAATTGAACGCGGCCAAGCTTGCGCTGACCGAGCGCAAGACGATTGACCGCGCAAAGGGTCTGTTGATGCAGGCCAAAGGGATCAATGAAGAAGAGGCCTATGGTCTGTTGCGCAAAACCGCGATGGATCAGGGGCGTAAAGTGATTAACGTGGCCGAGGCCCTTGTGACGGCATCGGATTTGCTACGATGAAGAAAAAGACACTTCAGTGCGGTTTTGTCCCGCTGGTGGATAGTGCCCCCCTTATTATTGCGAGCGAGTTGGACTTTGCCAAGGAAGAGGGCATTACGCTCAACCTCTTGCGACAGCCATCGTGGTCGGCCATGCGGGATCTGTTGGCTCTGGGCCATCTGGACGTTGCGCATATGCTGTCGCCGATGCCGATCGCCATGTCCTTGGGGCTTGGAAGTATGTCGGCACAAGTTGACGCCCTGATGGTTCTGTCCGGCAACGGCAATGTGATCGGCGCCTCGACTGCGCTTGCGGCGAAGATGCGCGCGAACGGCTGGTCCGGTGCATTTGATACGCCGGTGGAGACCGGTCAGGCGTTGATCGAGTCGGCCGAGGGGCCCGTGCGGATCGGCGTGCCGTTCCCGTTTTCGATGCACACCGAGCTTTTGCACTATTGGTTGTCGGGTTTTGGCGAAGGCGCGTTCAAGATCGTGACCATTCCGCCGCCCATGATGGCCGAGGCCATTGCGAATGACGAAATCGATGCGTTCTGCGTCGGCGAACCTTGGGGGTCTATCGCCGTCGAAGATCAGGTCGGGGAGCTGATCCTGCCGGGCTCGGCGATCTGGGCCTTTGCCCCGGAAAAGGTGTTGGGCGCGCGCCGTGAGTGGATCGAAGAGAACCCAACAGAGACGGCGGCGGTTATGCGCGCGGTCTATCGGGCATCCGCGTGGCTTTCGAGCGAAAGCAACCGATCACTTGCCTCTGAGGTCTTGGCACGCAGCGAACATTTGGGCCTACCGGACCATATTATTGACCGCGCGCTTGCCGGTCGTCTGATCCAAAGCCCGCGGTCCATGGCGGTTGATGTGCCGCATTTCCTTCGGTTCCACGAAGGCGCAGCGCATTTCCCATGGCGCAGTCAGGCCGCGTGGATCGCAACCCAGATGAAAAACCGTCTTGGGCTTGTGGGGGATGACACGATTGAAATCGCGCGCGGCTGTTTCAGAAGCGATCTCTATCGGCAGAATCTGTCGCATGTGACCGACCAAATGCCACCGTCATCCGACAAAATTGAAGGCTCGCTTGAGACATCGACGCCAGTGCCGGCAATGGTGGGGCAGATGTCTTTGGGGCCGGATGCGTTCTTTGATGGCTCAGTTTTTGATCTAACTTCGCCCGAATGATTAAAAAGTAGGCGACTCTACTTAATGACTCGTTAAATCCTTTTCGATGACTCGCGACTCGGCCAGACAGGTCGTATCCAGAATACAACGCCGCGAAGCAATGATGTTTCAACGCTAACTTTTTCCCCGCAGATGGGGAAACATTCGGAGCAATGCCGCTCGAGCCACCTTGATTTTCAGGGTTGGATCGTGCGGCTTTTTTCGTTTCAGCCCCCAACAAAGAGGGGCGAAATACCAACGGGACCCCGTCCTCCAACGGGTTACAACAAGGAAATAGAAGATGAAAAAACTAGCTACAATCGCACTTCTCGGCAGCACTATGCTTGCTGGTCAGGCGTCCGCTGAGCTACTTGATCTTGAAAAAGACGAGCTAAAGTTCGGTTTCATTAAACTGACCGACATGGCGCCGCTCGCTGTTGCATATGAAAACGGTTACTTTGAAGACGAAGGTCTTTTCGTTACTCTAGAAGCCCAAGCGAACTGGAAAGTTCTTCTTGATGGCGTGATCGACGGTCAACTTGACGGCGCGCACATGCTTGCGGGTCAGCCATTGGCCGCGACAATCGGTTTCGGTACAGAAGCCCACATCGTGACACCATTCTCCATGGATTTGAACGGCAACGGCATCACCGTTTCCAACGAGATCTGGGAAGAAATGAAGCCATACGTTCCATTGATGGAAGATGGGCGTCCACAGCACCCAATCGGCGCTGAATCCCTGAAGCCAGTTGTTGAAGCATATGCCGACGCCGGTAAGCCATTCAACATGGGTATGGTTTTCCCAGTATCCACACACAACTATGAAATCCGCTACTGGCTTGCTGCTGGTGGGATTGAGCCAGGTTACTACTCACAAGAGAACATCTCTGGTCAGATCGCTGCCGACGTTCTTTTGTCTGTGACACCTCCTCCCCAGATGCCTGCGACAATGGAAGCTGGCACAATCTATGGTTACTCTGTGGGTGAGCCCTGGAACCAACAAGCGGTTGCCAAAGGCATCGGTGTTCCTGTGATCACTGACTACGAACTTTGGAAGAACAACCCTGAGAAGGTTTTCGGTCTTTCTAACGAGTTCGTTGAAGAGAACCCAAACACCACAATCGCGCTGACCAAAGCTCTTATCCGCGCGGCCATGTGGCTTGACGAAAACGGCAACGCAAACCGCGAAGAAGCTGTGGATATGCTTGCACGTTCCGAATATGTGGGTGCTGACCGTGACGTGATTGCTGCGTCTATGACTGGTACGTTCGAATACGAAAAAGGCGACATCCGTGAGGTGCCTGACTTTAACGTATTCTTCCGTCACAATGCGACATACCCATTCTACTCTGATGCGATCTGGTACCTTACACAGATGCGTCGTTGGGGTCAGATCACAGACACCAAACCAGATGAATGGTATGACGAAGTTGCAAAATCTGTTTATAAACCAGCGATTTACCTAGAGGCTGCGAAGCACCTAGTAGACGAAGGTCTAGCAGACGAAGCTGACTTCCCATGGGACAGCGATGGCTACAAAGTTGCGACACCAGCAGAAGACATCATCGACGGCATCCCATACGACGGCCGCACACCTAACGCCTATATTGACAGCCTACCAATCGGTCTAAAATCCGGCCAAATGGTCGAAGGTACCGACGTCAAAGGTTAATTTCTCCCTTGCCTGCGGCGCGTCTCCCTTTGCGCCGCGGGCTCCTTTTCATTCTACTTCCCGACTAGGACACAATCAGATGACTGCCATCGACCCAGACAGCATTTCAATGGACGCAGAGAAAGAAGCCCGCAAAGCGCGCCTCTTTACGCGGATTAACAAAGCCGACGCATGGTTTCAGGCGCTTGGCCTGTCATGGGTTACCCCGATCCTAAAGGTCGTTGCAGGGGACAACCCGCGCGCCCAAGGTAAGGAAATCTGGCGCCTGTTGGGTGTTCCTCTTCTGGCGATCGCTATCTTCCTTGGTGCGTGGTCCGTTATGGCCCCCAAGGTTCAGACATCTCTTGGTGCGATCCCTGGCCCTGGCCAAGTATGGGAGCAGGCTGTTTCGCTTCACGAAGAAGCTGGCCGTATCAAAGACAAAGAAGACGCCTTCTATGAACGTCAAGAAGCGCGCAACGCGAAACTTATCGCGGACGGCAATGCCGACAAAGTAAAAGAGCGCATCTATACTGGTGCTGCGACATATTACAGCCAGATTTGGACATCGATTAAGACCGTGTTCTTTGGCTTCTTGATCGCCTCTGTGGTTGCCATCCCATTGGGTATCGGCGCGGGTCTTTCCCCGATGCTCAGCTCTGCGATCAACCCGTTGATCCAAATCTTTAAACCAGTTTCTCCACTTGCGTGGCTTCCTATCGTGACGATGATCGTATCCGCGACCTATGTCACAACAGACGCCAGCTGGTTCACCAAATCCTTCCTAACCTCTGCGATCACTGTGACCCTTTGTTCGCTTTGGCCAACGCTTATCAACACCGCTCTTGGTGTGTCTGCGATCGACAAAGACCTCGTGTCTGTGTCCAAGGTTCTTAAGATGAACACATGGACTAAGATCACCAAATTGGTTCTGCCATCTGCGCTTCCGTTGATCTTTACCGGTCTTCGTCTGTCCCTCGGTGTGGGCTGGATGGTTCTTATCGCGGCTGAGATGTTGGCGCAGAACCCTGGTCTTGGGAAATTCGTTTGGGATGAATTCCAGAACGGCTCCTCTCAATCCTTGGCAAAGATCATGGTTGCTGTGTTCACCATCGGTATCATCGGTTTCATGCTTGATCGTCTGATGTACGCCATCCAATCCGTATTCACATTCAGCGGGAACCGTTAATCATGGCATTCCTTAAGTTTGATAACGTAAACAAAGGCTTCGGTGAGGGCACTGCCCGCACCGAGGTTCTGAAAAACATCAACCTCGAGGTGCCAGAGGGCGAATTTCTGGCGATCCTTGGTTTCTCGGGTACGGGTAAATCCACGCTGATGAACCTTGTGGCTGGTCTTGAAATGCCAGACACAGGCACCGTTGAATTCAAGGGCGCACCGATTGCCGGTCCTGGTCCTGAACGTGGTCTTGTGTTCCAGTCTTACTCGCTTATGCCTTGGTTGACCGTGCGCGGTAACGTGGGTCTTGCGGTTGATGCGGTGTTCCCAAAACTGTCCAAAGCCGAGCGCGCCGAAAAGGTCGAACATTACGTCAAGATGGTGGGTCTTCCGCATGCTCTTGAACGTCGTCCTGCGGAATTGTCCGGTGGTATGCGTCAACGTGTTGCCGTTGCCCGTGCGCTTGCGATGAACCCTGAACTTCTTTTGTTGGACGAACCACTCTCTGCGCTTGATGCGTTGACCCGTGCGAACCTTGCCGACGAAATCGAAGCGATCTGGGCCCACGAGAAAAAGACTGTGATCTTGATCACGAACGATGTGGACGAAGCGATCCAACTTGCCGACCGCATCATTCCGTTGAACCCTGATGGTACGCTTGGCGACGCGTTTATGGTCGACATTCCACGTCCACGGGATCGTATGGAAATGAACAACCACGAGGGCTTTAAGAAGCTTCGGGTTGAGGTGACAAAATACCTTATGGATGTGGGCATCGACGCCAAAACCGAAGGCACGCGTGAACTTCCAAATGTGACACCGATCCACGGTGTTCCTGCGGCGGTTGCACAGGCACAAGAAGGCATGATCGACCGCAACTTCCTTGATTTCTCGCAACTTCACAAAGTGTACCCAACACCCAAGGGCCCACTGACCGTTGTTGAGGACTTTAACCTCAAGCTGAACCGCGGCGAATTCATCTCGCTTATTGGTCACTCTGGCTGTGGTAAATCCACGGTTTTGACCATGGCTGCGGGTCTGAACGAAATTTCCAAAGGTGCGATCCGTCTTGACGGTCGTCACGTGCAGGGGGCCGATCCAGAACGCGCCGTTGTGTTCCAATCGCCGAACCTGTTCCCATGGCTTACTGCCAAGGAAAACGTGTCCATCGGTGTGGATCGTGTGTACCCCAAAGCGTCCATGGCCGAGCGTCAGGACGTCGTTGAATACTATCTTGAACGTGTGGGTCTGGCCGATTCCATGGACAAGATGGCGTCGTCCATGTCCAACGGCATGAAACAAC
Source organism: uncultured Halocynthiibacter sp. (assembly GCA_947503035.1). GTDB lineage: Bacteria > Pseudomonadota > Alphaproteobacteria > Rhodobacterales > Rhodobacteraceae > CANNCD01. The sequence continues at coordinate 1,387,171 of CANNCD010000001.1, read as the reverse complement.
GTGTTGGTATCGCGCGCGCCTTTGCGTTGTCGCCGAAATTGTTGCTGCTGGATGAGCCATTCGGCATGTTGGACAGCCTTACACGCTGGGAACTTCAAGAGGTTCTCATGGAAGTCTGGTCCCGCACCAAAGTGACCGCCGTTTGTGTGACCCACGACGTTGACGAAGCCATCCTAATGGCCGACCGCGTTGTGATGATGACCAACGGCCCACAGGCCACCATCGGTAAAATCGTTGACGTTGATCTTCCTCGTCCACGCACCCGTAAGGCCCTGTTGGAGCACCCAGACTATTACACGTATCGCCAAGAAGTCCTTGATTTCCTTGAGGAATACGAGCACGGCGCCAAGCCAAAGCCCAAAGCCAAACCCATCGCAGCGGAGTAAGACATGAACGATACCCAGATCACATTGGTCCAGGAAAGCTTTGCCAAGGTTGTGCCCATCAAAGAGGCCGCCGCAGAGATCTTTTATAACCGTCTTTTCGAAGTGGCCCCCGCGGTCAAGCCGATGTTCAAAGGCGACATGAAAGACCAAGGCGCCAAGTTGATGACGACCCTTGGGGTGGTTGTGAACGGACTTCGTGATCTGGATAAAATCGTTCCCGTTGCCGAACAATTGGCTGTGAAGCACATCGATTACGGCGTTACCGCCGAACACTATGAAACAGTAGGAGCAGCGTTGCTCTACACACTTAAAACTGGGCTAGGCGACGACTTCACCGGCGAAGTCGAAGAGGCTTGGACAACCGCATATACCACGCTGTCAGGCGTGATGATCAGTGCAGCTTATAGCGACGCTGCGGAGTAAATCATGACTAAAAAACTTGTAATCATTGGGGCAGGCATGGCTTCTGGCCGTGCCTTGGAGGAGCTGTTCAAGCTTGATCCAAACGCATATGACGTCACCCTTTTCAACGCCGAGCCACGCGGGAATTACAACCGCATCATGCTCTCGCCTGTATTGTCTGGCGACAAAGCGTTCGAAGAAATCATCACCCATACCGCCGAATGGTACGAAGAAAATGGTGTGACCTGTCGCTTTGGCGAAAAGGTCGTTTCCATTGACCGCGCCCGCAAGGTTGTTGTTGCCGAAAACGGCGATGAAGTGGCCTATGACAAGCTGATGTTTGGTACGGGTTCCAACCCGTTTATCATCCCGCTTCCTGGTCACGATCTGGACGGTGTGATTGCCTATCGCGATCTGGAAGACACCAACGCGATGATCGATCTTGGTAACAAAAAAGACGCCAAAGCCGTGGTTATCGGTGGTGGTCTTTTGGGTCTTGAGGCGGCCGCTGGTCTTGCACTTCGTGGTGTGGACGTGACCGTTGTGCACATCATGGGCCACCTGATGGAACGTCAATTGGACGAAGCCGCGGGTTACCTTTTGAAAAAGGCGCTGATCGACAAAGGCATTACCGTTCTGTGTAACGCCAACTCCAAGGAAATTCTTGGCGAAGACGGTAAGGTCAAGGCGCTTGCGCTGGGTGACGGCACCGAATTGCCATGTGATTTGTTGGTGATGGCCGTTGGTATCCGTCCGAACGTGAAGCTTGCGCAGGACGCCGGTTTGATGGTTGGCAAAGGTATCCACGTAGATGACCAGATGATCACATCCGACGAAAACATCGTTGCGGTTGGCGAATGTGTTGAACACGACGGTGCTATCTTTGGTCTTGTGGCCCCTCTTTATGACCAAGCTAAGGTTCTTGCGAAGACCCTTGTTGGTCAAGAAGACAAGTTCGTTCAAAAAGAGATTTCTACTAAGCTGAAAGTGACAGGGTGTGATCTGTTCTCTGCTGGTGATTTCGCCGAGGCCGAAGGTCGCGAAGACATCGTTTTCCGCGACCCTGCGCGTGGCGTTTACAAACGTCTTGTTCTTGAAAACAACAAGATCATAGGCGCAGTGATGTATGGCGATACCGCCGACAGCAACTGGTTCTTTGGCATGATGAAAGACGGCGAAGACATCGCCGAAATGCGCGACACGTTGATCTTTGGCCCAGCCTTCCAAGGGGGCGCCCCCGTGGACCCCATGGCGGCCGTTGCAGCCTTACCGGATGATGCAGAAATCTGTGGGTGCAACGGCATTTCCAAAGGCGACATCGTCGCCGCAATCAACGCAGGCGCAGACACGCTTGATGCCGTGAAATCGACCACCAAGGCGGCAACGTCTTGTGGGACATGTGCGGGTCTTGTGGGCCAAGTTTTGGGTCTGACGCTTGGCGATGACTTCAAAATGCCAGAGAAAGAAACGATCTGTAAGTGTTCTGATCTGTCCCACGACGAGGTTCGCAAACTGATTATTGCCAAGGAATTGAAGTCCATTCCACAGGCGATGCAAGAGCTTGATTGGGGCACGTCTTGTGGCTGTCACGTGTGTCGTCCCGCCCTGAACTACTATATGGTTTGCGCATGGCCCGCGGAATACGTGGATGATGGCAAATCCCGTTTCATCAACGAACGCGTGCACGCGAATATCCAAAAAGACGGTACATATTCCGTTGTTCCACGGATGCTTGGTGGGATCACTACACCGGACGAATTGCGCGCCATTGCGGATGTGTCTGACAAATTCAACATCCCGACCGTGAAGGTCACGGGCGGTCAGCGTATCGACCTGCTTGGCGTGAAAAAAGAAGACCTTCCGGCGGTTTGGTATGACCTTGGTCAGGCCGGTATGATTTCGGGTCAGGCCTACTCAAAGGGTTTGCGAACGGTGAAAACATGTGTTGGGACCGATCACTGTCGGTTTGGGACACAGGATTCAACCGGCCTTGGGATTAAGATCGAATCTGAAATGTGGGGTGCGTGGTCACCGCATAAATTTAAGATCGCGGTCTCTGGTTGCCCGCGCAACTGTGCCGAAGCGACCTGTAAGGATCTTGGTGTGATTTGTGTGGACTCTGGCTATCAGATTCACGTTGGGGGCGCGGCTGGTATGGACGTGCGCGAAACCGATCTTTTGTGCCAGGTGGCAACAGAAGAAGAAGCAATCGAAGTTTCGAACGCCTTCTATCAACTGTATCGCGAAGGTGCGCAGTATCTGCATCGTCCGTACAAATGGATCGCCAAAGTTGGGCTTGATTGGGTCAAAGAGCAGATCGCCGACCTTGAGAACCGCAAAGCACTTTGCGAACGGTTCCGGTTCTCGCAAGAGACCTATCAAGTGGATCCATGGGCCGAACGCGCCAAGAAAGGCGTTGACGCACATGAATTCGAACCTCTCGCAGATTTCACAAAGGTAGCAGCAGAATGAGCCAGTTTATCGATATCGGAGCCCTAACAGATATCCCACAACGGGGCGCACGGATTGTGCGCACCCACGGTGGAGACATTGCGGTGTTCCGCACGGCGGCGGATGCTGTATTCGCGATTGACGAATATCTTGGCGACAAGGCTGGCCCGTTTTCAAATGGTATTCAGCACGGCAATAGCGTGACGGATCCCATTCGGAACTGGATTATTGACCTGACCACGGGCGAAACCGTGGGCACCGAAGATGACGTGATCCCAACATATGACGTGAAGGTCGAAGACGGCCGGATCATGTTGGCTGCGTCTGCTATTCGGGCGAAGGTTGCCGCCTAATGACATGTACGAAGACGACCTGCCCGTATTGTGGTGTTGGATGTGGTGTTTTGGCCAAGGCCGGAGAACCCGTTAAGGGGGATGTTGATCATCCGGCAAACTTTGGGCGTTTGTGTTCCAAGGGGTCGGCGCTCGGCGAAACCCTCGATCACGAGGGTCGTCTTCTCGCACCGCAGATCGGTGACCGTTCCGCAAGTTGGGACGAGGCACTTGATCTGGTTGCTGACAAATTTCGCGCGGCCGTCGATGAGCACGGCCCCGATAGCGTCGCGTTCTATGTCTCGGGTCAGTTGCTGACCGAGGATTACTATGTCGCGAACAAGTTGATGAAGGGCTATATCGGTTCGGCCAACATTGACACGAACTCCCGTCTTTGCATGGCGTCATCGGTTGCGGGGCACAAGCGTGCTTTTGGCTCCGACACAGTTCCGGGCACCTATGAGGATCTTGAGCAGGCGGATCTGTTGGTTCTGGTTGGCTCGAACCTTGCGTGGTGTCACCCTGTGTTGTTCCAACGCGTTGCAGCGGCCAAGGCGGCCCGTCCAGAGATGCGTGTGATCAACATTGACCCGCGTGTGACGTCATCCAGCGACCTTGCCGACCTGCATTTGGCGATCAAGGGCGACGGCGACACGGCGTTGTTCAACGGTCTGCTCGCGGAAATCGCCGCGCGTGGCGCCGTGAATACCGATTACGTCGAGGCGCATGTGAACGGCTTTGACGTGGCGGTTGCCAATGCGCAGGCGGGCGACGCATCCGCGTCTGGCCTGACCGACGCCGAGCTGAACGAATTCTATGACATGTGGATTGGCACCGAAAAGGTCGTCACGATTTATTCCCAAGGGGTGAACCAATCTGAGGGCGGCGCCGACAAGGTCAACGCAATCCTGAACTGTCACCTTGCCACAGGCCGTATCGGTCGCGAGGGCATGGGACCGTTTTCCGTAACTGGTCAACCCAACGCGATGGGTGGCCGCGAGGTCGGTGGTCTTGCCAATATGTTGGCCTGTCACCTTGATATCGAAAATGCCGATCACCGTGATGCCGTGCAATCCGCGTGGAACAGCCCAACGATGTGTTCCACTGCGGGCCTCAAGGCGGTTGACCTGTTTGACGCCTGTGCACGTGGCGACATTAAGGCCCTTTGGGTCATGTCCACCAACCCCGCCGTCAGCATGCCGCATGCCGATGGGGTTGTGAACGCGATCAAGAACGTGCCGTTCGTTGCCGTCTCTGACATCATGGCGCGCACGGATACCGGCGATCTGGCCGATGTTCTGTTGCCTGCTGCGGGCTGGGGCGAAAAGTCCGGCACTGTGACCAATTCCGAACGTCGCATGTCACGCCAACGTCCATTCCTTCCTGCGCCCGAGGGCACGATGGCGGACTGGAAGATCATCTGCGAAGTGGGCAAGCGTATGGGGTGGTCCGATGCGTTTGACTACGCGGGCGAGGCAGACGTGTTCCGCGAATATGCCGCGCTCTCGGCGCTTGGCACGACGTTCAACCGCGACTTTGACATCAGCGGTCTAAAGGACATTTCGGACGAAGATTACGACGCCATGGCGCCGGTCCAGTGGCCGATGAAACCAAACGCCGAAACCGGCGGACGGTTCTTTGCCGATGGCGGGTTCTATCACGCGGATGGCAAGGCCAAGATGCTGGCCGTCTCGGCACCCGAATTCGCGGCGACACCGGATGACATGTTCCGTCTGAACACCGGTCGTATTCGCGACCAATGGCACACCATGTCCCGTACCGGCAAATCCGCGCGTCTAAGCCAACATTTGGCCGAACCGTACGTGGAAATCCACCCCGAGGACGCCCTTGCACTGGGCGTACATGCCGCAGATTTGGTGCGTCTGACCTCGGATCAGGGCACGTCCATCATGCGCGTTCTTGTGTCGAAAAAGGTCCAACGTGGGTCGGTCTTTGCGCCGATGCATTGGACCGGTCAGTTGACCTCATCTGGCCGTGTGAACCCGCTTGTTGCACCGAACACGGACCCCGTTTCCGGTCAACCCGCGCTTAAGGCGACCAACGTGTCAATCGAACGCTTCAACGCCGGTTGGTACGGGTTCGCCGTGTCGACAAAACAGATGGAACCCACGCGCCCCTATGCCGCCATCGCGCGGACCAATACAGGGTCACAGGCCGAAATCGCTGGCTATAAAATTCCGACGGATTGGGAGGCCGAGGCCCGTTCCGTGACCGGCATCACTGGCGGCGACGTCAGCATGATGAACGATCCGGCATCGGGCACCGCCCGCGTTGCGATCACAGAAAACGGCGTGATCACGGCGTTGTTCTATGCGGCGTCCACACCGGTCGCGGTGGCGCGCCAACATATTGTTGGGCTTGTCGGAACGGACATTTCTGCGGGCATCGCGCTTGCGGGACGTGCATCGGCGGATATGCCTGATCCTGGTGCAACTGTTTGTTCTTGCTTGAATGTTGGGGTGAATACCCTTCGTACGGCAATTGCCGACGGCGCGAATTCGGTCGACAAATTGGGCGAATGCACGGGGGCCGGCACCAACTGTGGTTCTTGCAAACCCGAGCTGGCGGCGTTACTTGCGGAGTTAAAAACTCCGGTAGCTGCTGAATGACACTTGCGAAATATGTACAAATATTAGGTCGCGGCCCAGGACGGTCCCGCGATCTTACCCGCGAAGAAGCCCGCGCGGCGATGACCCTTGTCCTGTCGGGCAAGGCCGCCCCCGAGGCCGTGGGCGCGTTGCTTATGCTCATGCGGTTCCGCGGGGAAACGGCGCCGGAAATCGCCGGTTTCGTTGACGCGGTTCATGACCAATTGGGCGACTGGACGACCGTCGGCGGCGCGCTTGATTGGCCGACCTATGCGGCGGGGCGCACCCGAGGCGAGCCGTTCTTTTTGCTTGCTGCGAAACTGGTGGCGCAGAACGGTCATTCGATTGTGTTGCACGGTTGGAATTCCCACCAAAATGAACGTGCGTCGATTGCCAAGGCGGTCCCGTCATTGGATATCCCAACCGTCGACACGCCCGATGCGGCGCGCGCGGCCCTTGTGGCCAACAACATCTGCTACATCCCGCTCGAGACCCTCTCGAAACCGGCCTACGACGTTTTGCGGTTGCGCGATGTTTTGGGGCTTCGGTCCTGTTTCAACACCGTCTTGCGGATGATGAACCCGACCAATGCGACGGCTGCGGCGCAGGGCGTATTTCACCCGTCTTATCGCGATCTTCAGTCGGATGCCGGCGCGTTGCTTGGTCGTAAAACGATCACCGTCATCAAGGGCGGCGGCGGCGAATTTGAACGTCACCCCGGCAAGGGCACGGCGGCCTATGGTCTGTCCAACGGCGCGTTGATCGACGAAACCGCGAAACCGATTATCGATGCGACGCGCAAGCTTCATGAATTGTCCGAACCCGTGATCGATTTGGCCGCCCTGTGGCGTGGCGATGTTGACGCGCCATTCGCGACGTCGGTTGTGATTGCGACCGCAGGTTTGGCGTTTTGGACCCTTGGCATGGCACCAACGATTGCAGAGGCCGACGAAATGGCCCACAAAGCATGGGCAAACCGCGATACAAGCCAATAGCTAGGATCACACTATGAAGACCTTCCCGATGTTTCTACGAATGAACGGTCGCCGTGTGGTGATTGTCGGAGGGGGCGAACAGGCCGCGCAAAAGACCCGCTTGATCATGAAATCCGAGGCCGAAATCCACGTGATGGCGCCCGAGATTGATGACGAACTGTCGGCGCTGGCGGCGGAGAAGAAAATTCACTGGAACACCGAACGGGTCACTGCGAACGCGTTCAAGGACACTGCGCTTGTGTTCATCGGATCGGGTTGCCCCGGTGCGGATGCGGCGATCCATGCGGTTGCCGTGGACGCGGGTGCCTTGGTCAATGTGGTTGATCAGCCGCATTTGTGTGACGCGCTGACCCCATCGATTGTGGACCGCGACCCCGTCGTTGTGGCCATTGGAACCGAGGGCACCGCCCCCGTATTGGCCCGCCAGATCAAGACCCGCATGGAGACCATGTTGGAACCCCGTCTGGGTGATTTGGCCGCGACGGTAGGACGGCTTCGGGATGCGGCGGCGGCGCGGCTTGGCCCACGTCAACGGCGTGATTTGTATCGTTGGGTGTTTGGCGACGCGCCCCGTCGGGCCTTTGCCCGTGGGGCCGAACGCGAAGGCATTGAGATGATCAAGAACGCCATTCAGACCGGCGAATTCACCATCACCCAAACCGCGCAGGTCGCGGTTGTCGGTGCGGCGGATGGCACGCGCGATTTGATGACATTGCGTGGGGTGCAGCGCCTGCAAGAGGCGGATGTGATTTATTATGACACGACGCTTGATCGCGATGTGCTCGAGCTTGCCCGTCGTGACGCCGAACGCATTCCGTTCACGCCTGCGATGACCGACGACATCCTGACGTCTTCTGATCGTGTGGTGGTCTTGGCCGCGGGCGATCCTGCCGCGCACGCGATCACCGCCGCACTGACCAAAGCAGGCGCCGAATTTGAAATCGTCGCAGGCGTTTAAACCCGCGATTTGATCGTGCTTCCGACCGTAGATTTCGTGATGTCAAAGCCGGTGCGGATTGTGTCCTTAACCAAATCTACGTGCGAAATCAGGCCGATCGCACGCGTTTCACCGACCAAGTCCTGAAGCGTCTGCAGCGCTTGATCAAGGGTGGTCGCGTCCAGACTCCCGAACCCTTCGTCGATGAAAATCGTATCCAATCGGATGCCCCCCGATACCGTCTGAACGACGTCGGCAAGGCCAAGCGCAAGCGACAGCGCTGCCATAAATGTTTCGCCGCCGGACAATGTTGCCACATCACGCAGGCGTCCCGTGTGGGTGTCATGCACGACAATATCGAGCCCCTGTTTCGCCCCGCCTTTGGGCGCGCGGGTGTCGCGTTTCAACGTGTATTGCCCGCCCGACATGGGCCGCAGGCGCAGGTTCGCCGCCACCAAAACCTGATCGAACATGGCCGCGATGGCATAGGTCTCAAGCGTCAGTTTGGCGCGATTGTTGCCGGCGGCCGCCTGTGCGACGGCCAAGAGCGGCGCGATCTCGTTTTCCTTTTCGGCAAAGGCGGCGGTTTCTGCATCGATTGAAGCCCGAAGCGCAGTCAGCTGCGCAAGCCGCGCGTCCTGTGTCGCCTGTTCTGACAGGGCGGTGCGCGCGGTGGCTTCGGTCGCGCTGTGGGCCTGTTCAAACTGCGCGATATCGGGGCGGGTTTGGCCGATCACGCCGGTGTTTGCTCTGTCCACTCGGGTTTTGGCAACGGCGCAGCGGGTGTCGAAATCGGTGATCTGTTGGCCCAAGGTGTCGCGTGCGCTTACATCCGGCAGCATGGTCTGGAAACGATCCGTCGACAGGCCCGCATCCGCCAACGCGGTGTCGAACGCCGCCTGAGCCGCGTCGGTTTTTCCCTTGGCATCATGGAACGCAATCACCGCCAGTTCTTGCGATTTTTGGCCCGAGATCATCGCGTCACGTGCCGTCCGTTCATGGGTTTGTGCGGCCAAAAGGGTGGCGTCAAATCGGTCAATCTTGGCTTGAACGGCGGCGATGGCTGCGTTGACCTTGGTCACGGTATTTGCGTCCTCGGGCAGGGTATCCACCACCGATGCATAGGACGACTGCGCCGACGCATGGGCCACGCGCGCCTCTTGTTCTGCCAGCCGTTGTCGTTCCAAATCAGCGGTCAGTGCGGTTGCCGTGGCCGCGTCTTGGGTGATCTGTGCCGCGAGCGCATCGATGTCGGGCAAGGGACCAAGTGCGGTGATTTCGGCGCGAATGCCTACTGTTTGATCGACAAAACCGGCAGAGGGGGTGACCATTTCGTGCAGCTGCGACAGGGCCGTTTCATGATGCGCCTTGGCGGTGGTTGCACGTGTGGTCGCCTTTTTCTCGGTGATCAGAACGGCGGCGCGGGCCTTGCGCGTCTGTTCAAATGCCGCATTCAACCCTGCGCTTTCGGGGTTGCCGTTGGCGGGATTGGGGTGGTCGCAGGATCCGCAAACGGGGCAGGGCGCATTGTCCTGTAGCTTGGCGGATAAATGCACGGCTTGCACGGCGGCAAGGGCCATTTCGGTCTCGGACAATGCACGGTCGGCGGCGGCTGTGTTGGCGATTGCAACCGCAAGATCGGCATCGGCCTTGGCGCATTCTGCGGCGGTCGCTTCGATCTTGGTCTTGGCGGCGGCATAGGCGTGCGCGGTCTGGGCTTCGGTCTCGGCTGCGCGCAGTTTCGTTTCAAGCGCACGATGGGTTTCATGCAGCGTACGAGCAGCGGAAAGAGCTGTTTGGCCGGTTTCAACCGCCGCCTGTGCCCGTTCGTGGGACTGTGTTGCCGCCGCCAGTTTGGCCGTTGCATGCACCAGATCACGCGCCGCGGTTTCCATGACATCCGCTAGCGGCGCCGCAGAGGCCAAGGCAGATTTGTGATGTTCAAGGCGCAGTTTATCGTCCTGCCAGTTGGCGCGCGCAGGTTTGGTTTTGTCGATTTCGCTCAGGGCGGTCTGGGCGGTGGCGTGGGCCGTTACAGTTGCCGCGCCATGTTGCGTTGCTTCGTCCAATCCACGTTCTGCGTTGGCAGACGCCGCGCGTGCCGTGGCCAGCGCATCGTTATATGGGACGACCTGCGCCACGGCGCCCAGCTCCTTGTGGCGCAATCGAAGCACGTCAATCTCAGCGGAGCGTGCGGTAAGATCGGCAAGGGCACGCGCGGCCTCGTCCTGTTCAACGAACAGGGCCTCGGTGGCGCGGGCGGCGGTTAGGCGGATAAGGGATGCTTCGCTTGCGGCCCTCGCGGTTTTGGCGCGGGCGGCGGCGGCATCGGCGCTGGCTTGTTCCGCATTGATCGCCTCGGTCAGGGATTCGCGGGTGTCGTGCCCCTCTTGGGACAGGCGGGCGGTGACGGCGGCGCGACCGGCCTTGATGTCCTTTTCGGCGGCGTGGGCGGTTTCCCTGAGGGTCTCGGTGAACCGGCGATAGATCGATACGTCGAACAGTTGGCGCAAGACGTCCATCCGGTCCTTGGTCTTGGCCTTAAGAAACGTTTCGAATTCGCCCTGCGGCAACAGGATGATCTGGCGGAATTGTTCTGGGCCATATCCCAGCAGGGCTTGGATTTCGGGGTCGACGTCCGACACTTTGCGTTCGGCGATCACGGTACCTGTTTGTCCCGCGTCGATGTCCGCAATCGAGAGTCCAGTCACGTCAAAGAACGCGGCGTGATGTTTTTCGCTTGTCTCGCCGCCGCCACGTTTTGCAGGGCGCATCTGGTCGGGGCGGCGTTTGATCAAATATCGTTTCGCACCGAGTTCAAAGATCAGCTCAACCGTGGTCAATAGATCAGGCGCGGCGTGGTCGGATCGGACGGTTTTCGCGTCGCGTCCGGCGTCGGGTAACCGCCCAAAAAGCGCGAATGAAATCGCCGCGAAGATCGATGATTTCCCAGCGCCCGTCGGGCCATAGATGCCGAAAATACCGGCGGCCAGCGCATCGGTGAAATCCACGGTTTCCGTGCCGGCATAGGGGCCAAATGCCGAAACGGTTAGGCGAAGCGGTCTCATGTCGTGGCCTCATGATTGAGGGTTGCAAGGGTGTCGGTGATCACCGCCTTTTCGCGTGCGTCGATGGGGGTATCCTGTAGGGCCGAGATGAAATCGGTGATCAGATCGGCAGGGTCTGTGTGGGCTTGTGCGGTCGGCGTGTCGATCTGGGTTTCGGGGGCCGCATCCCGCAGATATGTGAGGGCCATCGCGTTGGGATAGTAGGGACGCAGCTGACCCATAGGGTCAATCACCGGATGCGTATCGGTCAGTTCAAACCGCATGAAATCTTCAGAGGGCGCAGTGCGCGCCGCAGCAAGGATATTCGCGAAACTGTCGCTAAGGCTTTGGACGCCACGCAGGGGAACGAATGGGATTTTGGTGATCTCGGTGCCGCCGTCGGCATCCATATCGACGATCAGCAGGGATTTCTCGGCCCCGCTTTCGTCAAAACCAAATGCAATCGGCGCGCCGGAATATCGGATGTGGTCGCTGCCCGCCGTTTGGGGTTTATGCAGATGCCCAAGAGCCACGTAATGCGCGCCCGCGAATGTGCTGGCGCTGACCTCTTCGACACCACCGGCGATCAGGCGGCGTTCGCTTTCGCTTGGATCGGCACCAGTGACAAAGGCATGCGCGACCACGATCCAGCGCACGCCATCTGGGACTTCGGCACGGGCAGCGGCGACCTGTGCGGCGAGGACATCGGCAGGGGTCGCGATCGTGCGGTCATCGAAACAGGCGCGCGCGGCAAATTCATTGGCAAAGGGCAGGGCAGATATCGCCACCGGACCATGGTCGTCTGCAATGATCAGCGGTGGGTTCTCGCGGGTCAGCGGTCCGCGGATCAACACACGGTTCGGATCGGCAAAGGCGGAATTTGCCGCCACGCGGTCGCCGCTGTCGTGATTGCCGGCAATGATGACAATGGCGGCGTTGGTTTCGGAATGAAGGCGGGTGACGAAATCACTCCACTGACGGACGGCGGATGCCGGCGGCGCGGGGCGATCAAACACATCCCCCGCGATTATAATAACGTCGGGCACGTGGGAAAGGGCGGCGTCGATGATCTGATCCAACGCGTGTTGTTGTTCGTCAAACAAGGACTGGCCATAGAATTGGCGACCCAAGTGCAGATCAGCAGTATGGAGGATTTTCAAATGCTTGGCCCCTCGTTAAAAAAGTCCCCTATCTTTCACCCATCGGCCCGAAAATACCAGCGAATAACGGTCAGTGCGCGAATGCCGACTGTGCCGAGATCGCGAGGCCATTGACCACGGCCGTAAACGCATCCGAATGTTCCAGACGTGCCTGCGGGAACAGGGATGTCATGGCGGCCTGCACATCAATCATGAGGCTCGAGCCGCCGACGAAAATCACTTTGTCGATGGCGTCATTGGTGGTCTCGGCCATGGTGATGGTTTCCTGTGCGGCGTCGCGCACCTGTGCGACCAAACCCGCAAGGGATGTGGTCAGGTCATCTGTCGTGAGCGGCGCCTGAAGGCCGCGTTCAATAAATCCCATGTTGATCGTGCTTTGATCGCGGTCGGCGGCGTTTATCTGAATTTTCCCACGTTCCACTGCAAAGGCAAGGTCATGCCCCATCTCGTGTTCGAGAACCTCGGACAGACGGTGGAACAGGGTGGGCTCAACCGCCATTCGTTCGAGGTGGGCGACGTCGCGTCGCGTCGCATGGGAATAAAGCGACGGGATGCGTTCCCAAGTGGCCAAATCGTTAAAAATCGCGTTTGGGGCGCGAAGTAAACCGGTGCCCATTTCCATGCGGATATCCCCACCACGGCCCAACAACGGCATGGCGTGATCAAGGTTAAGCGCCTTATCGAAATTGGTCCCGCCGACGCGCACCCCATGCGATGCCAAGATATCGATCCCATCGGCGCCCTTGCGAAACACGGTGAAATCCGATGTCCCGCCGCCGATATCTACGATCAGACCCAGACCGTCAAAGTCTTTGCCATGGGTTGCGGTTACGGCGGCGGCCTCGGGTTCGAACATAAAGGCGACGTCCTTGAAACCCGCCTTTTGATAGCAGAGTTTCAGGTCCCCGAGAGCCTGCGCGTTGCGCGCTTCGTCATCAGAATGGAACAACACTGGCCGCCCCGAAAGCCCATAGTCAAAATCTTGATAACAGGCGGCTTCGGCCTTGGATTTCACCTCGCTCAGAAAGGCGGCGATGATATCCACAAAGGTCATCTTTTGGCCCAAGAACATTCGGGTTTCATGCATAAGGGACGTTCCGAGGACGCTCTTGAGGGCACGCATGAACCGCCCCTCGGCCCCATCAATCAAGGCGCGGTTTGCTTGGCTGCCAAAAACGGTTCTCTGCTTGGCCGCGTCAAAAAAGATTGACGTCGGCAACGTTTTTTCGCCCGCTTCGATTTCAATCAAAAACGGTGTATTATTAATCATTATCCCAGCCGCAGAATTTGAGGTTCCAAAATCGATGCCTAGGGTCACTGGATGGGTCATGGTTTGCCTCACTGGGTTCGTCAGAACGCGGGGTGTAGCGTAGAAAAAACAGGGCCACAAGCATGAGAAAACGCGAGAAATTTGGGCAGGTTGCTGGCTTCAATATAAGATGGTGCTAAAATGCGACACACGCTAGGGTTGAGCGGCGCGGCGGGTGCTAAAACTATAGGATTTTCAACAAAATAGAATTATCTCTTTACCTGAGCCCTAGGATGTTAATGATTGGTCAGGAACGGGGCGATATAGTTTATGAAATTGCAACGCGCAAGGAACTGGATGTGGACCCCATGCACAGCTACTCGGAAACTCTGGACATCAAGATGAAGCCCAATTTTCTGAGCATCAAAGATCTTCGTCTTGTCGAACAATCCCGATTTCCGTTTTGGGTTTTCGATATCGACAATACATGTGTGACCTGGGCCAACCCGGTGGGTCTTGACCTTTGGCGTGCCGAAAGCGTGGAAATCCTGCGCGAACGTAGCATGCAATCCGGTATGTCGTCTTCGGTCAAGGCGCGGCTTAAACAATTTCAAACCGATTTCTGGGAAGAAGCCATCTTTGACGAGATGTGGACGATGTATCCTGATGGGAAACCGGTCAAACTCTTATGCCGTTTCCGTGGGTGTACCCTTGAAGATGGACGCATGGGGATGCTCTGCGAGGGGCAAATCCTTGAGCAGGAACCGACCGAATTGTTACGCGGGGCGCAAGCGCTTCTTTATACGGGCGTGATGGTGTCGACTTATTCGTCTGATGGGAAATGCCTCTATGCGAACCCTGCCGCACGTCGTGCCTTTCCGCCAAACGGCATCGATATCGCCGAACGTTTTCTGGATCGCGAACTGCGCCACAAACTGTTGAATTTCGAGGAAATCGAATACGAGGGAACCTCGCTTAGCCGTGTGAAAACCACAGAAGGCGAGCGGCTCCACCAAATCGAGGCCAAGCTGAGCTTTGACGTGGCGACGGGCGAGCGGTCTCTTTTGCTGACTGAAAACGATGTCACAGAGTCAGAGCGCGCCAAGGCCGAGACGATCTATCTGGCCAACCACGACACGTTGACCGATCTGAAAAACCGGACCTATATTTCGAAGAACGCCGACAACTTTATCAGTGATGCGTTTGAGCAGGGACAGGCGGTGTTCCTTTCGCTCATGGATCTCGACCGCTTTAAATATATAAACGATACATTTGGGCATCCCGCGGGCGATGATCTTTTGATCGAAATCGCACGCCGGTTAAATAGCTTCCTTCCCGAGGACAGCATCGCCGCGCGTCTTGGCGGGGACGAGATTTGTTTCCTTGTCAAAGGTCCGAAATATTCACGTCAGGCCCACACCATCTGTGCCAAGGTTTTGGCCTCAATCCGCGAACCAATTTTCGTCCAAGATCACGAACTCCGCCTAAGCGCGTCCATCGGGATGAGCCAAAGCGTCGGCGTGCGCCGCACCTTTGATGCCATGTTGCAGCAGGCCGATTTGGCCCTGTTTGATGCCAAGGCAAATGGCGGCAATCGCACCAGCATCTTCCGCCCTGAACTTGCCGACAAAAGTTCAGACTTCCTGCGTTATGAAACCGAATTGAAAGACGCGTTGCAGGACAACCGGCTTGAGCTGTATTTCCAACCTAAAGTGTCCCTTGAATTTGACCGTGTCGTTGGCGCCGAGGCGCTTCTGCGGATGCATACCGCCGATGGGAGAACGCTTTACCCGAATGATTTTATCCCCGTCGCCGAGGCCACGGGTTTGATCAACGAATTGGGCCGTTGGGTTCTGGAAGACGCCGCGCGGCACCACCTTGAATTGCGCCGTCAGGGCATCAATGTCGAACTGTCGGTGAATGTCTCTCCGAAACAGTTCTTGGATCCGAACTTTGTGCCGCTGCTTCGTTCGTTCCTGTCGATGGCAGATTTCGAACCCGAGCAGTTTGAGCTGGAGATCACCGAGGCCGTTCTTCTGGCGGATGACAATCGGTTGAAACTGATCCTGAACGAGGTCACCGACATGGGCTATCGCTTGTCGATTGACGACTTCGGGACCGCATATGCAAACATGGCCAGCCTCCAACGTTATCCGATCCACTGTATTAAAATCGACCGGTCGTTGTTCTTGAATGAGAACCATGAAATTCTCGCGCTGAGCGTCATCAACATCGCCAAGGCACTTAAGGTTAAAGTGGTGGCCGAGGGGGTTGAAAATACGCAGGTCCGCGACTGGCTCTATGAAAATGGTTGTGACGAATATCAAGGGTATTTGTTCTCGCAGCCGGTTCCCTATGACGAGTTTCTCAAATGCCTCGGGCCGGCATCCTAGACTGTTCCCGTGTTGACAGGTCCGGCAAAGCCTTTGATAACAGCGCCATGCCTAGGGGGACAGGTTCCATGCAAAACAACACTGAAATTCGCACGGCTCTGCCAATTGATGATCGCTGCCACCACTATGTGGTGATGGGCGCGTCCGGCTGTGGCAAAAGCACAGTCGGGAAGATGTTGGCCGATGCGCTTGGCGGCGATTTTGTCGACGCTGACGATCTGCATCCCCAATCCAACATTGATAAGATGAGCGCGGGGCAACCCCTCACAGATGAGGATCGACTGCCTTGGTTGTCGCTTGTGGGGCAAACCTTGGCCAAGGGCGCGCCGCGCGTCATGGCCTGTTCGGCATTGAAACGGATATATCGCGATCAGATCACCGCCGACGCAGGGGCCGAGGTGTGTTTTGTCTATCTTCATGGCTCGCAAGAGCTGTTGTGGGAACGGGTATCATCGCGGGCGGATCACTTTATGCCGCCAGAACTGCTTCAAAGCCAACTCGCCACGCTTGAAATGCCGACTTCGGATGAAACATCGGTCACCGTCGGCATCGATCAATCACCAACGGATATGGTGGCATTCGTGATGGGTGCCATAAAGTAAGAGAGAATCTTGCAAGCCAATTCTGTTTGGTATACTAACGCATACAACAAGCTTGCCACGCGCTCGCCAGTTCTTCTGAGATACGCGTTCAAGCATAATTTAACGCTAATTTGTCAGGATAGTCATGAGCTTGTACACCGACTACTTAACCGAAATCGAAGAGAGAAAAACACAGGGTCTGAACCCGAAGCCAATCGAGGGCGGTGATCTTGTTGCCGAACTTGTTGCGCTGATCAAGGACACATCCAGCGAATACCGCGATGGCGCCCTAAAGTTTTTCATCTACAACACCCTTCCTGGCACAACCAGCGCTGCGGGCGTTAAGGCCGCGTTCCTAAAGGATATTATCCTTGGTAAAGAAGTGGTTGCAGAGATCACTCCTGAATTCGCGTTTGAGCTTTTGTCCCACATGAAGGGTGGTCCATCCGTTGAGGTTCTTCTTGATCTTGCGCTGGGCGATGATGCGGCGACTGCGGCTTCTGCGGCCGAGGTTCTGAAGACACAGGTCTTCTTGTACGACGCCGACACCGCACGTTTGAAAGACGCGCATGACGCGGGCAACGCTGTGGCAACGGATATCCTTGAGAGCTATGCCAAGGCGGAATTCTTTACGAATCTCCCAGAGATCGAAGAAGAAATCCAAGTCGTGACCTACATTGCGGGCGAAGGCGACATCTCTACCGACCTTCTGTCCCCAGGCAATCAGGCGCACTCTCGCTCTGACCGCGAATTGCACGGCAAATGCATGATCTCCCCAGAAGCTCAGGTTGAGATCCAAGAATTGCAGAAGAAACACCCAGAAGCCCGCGTGATGTTGATCGCGGAAAAGGGCACAATGGGCGTGGGGTCTTCCCGCATGTCCGGCGTGAACAACGTGGCGCTTTGGACTGGTAAACCAGCCAGCCCATACGTTCCATTCGTGAACTTTGCCCCAATCGTTGCGGGTACAAACGGCATTTCCCCGATCTTCTTGACGACTGTTGGCGTGACCGGCGGTATCGGCATCGATCTTCAGAACTGGGAAAAGAAAACCGACGCGGACGGCAATGTTGTTGTTGATGAAAACGGCGACGCGGTTCTTGAGCAGGTTTACTCTGTTGAAACCGGCAAAGTGTTGACCATCAACACCAAAACCAAGAAGCTTTATGAAGGCGACAAAGAGCTTGTCGACATCGCGTCTTCTTTGACTGCCCAAAAGGCCGAGTTCATCAAAGCTGGTGGCTCTTATGCGATTGTTTTCGGTAAGAAACTTCAGACATTCGCGGCCGCTGCATTGGGTCAGGAATTGAAATCTGCCTTTGCACCATCCCGTGAGATTTCCCACGAGGGTCAGGGACTTACTGCTGTTGAGAAAATCTTCAACAAAAACGCAGTTGGCACCACACCAGGTAAAACACTTCACGCCGGTTCCGACGTGCGCGTTGAGGTGAACATTGTTGGATCCCAAGACACCACCGGTCTTATGACATCCCAAGAGCTTGAGGCGATGGCGGCGACCGTTATTTCCCCAATCGTTGACGGTGCGTACCAATCTGGGTGTCACACGGCGTCTGTGTGGGACCTTAAGGCCCAAGCAAACATTCCGAAACTGATGTCCTTTATGAACAAATTCGGCCTGATCACTGCGCGTGATCCAAAGGGCGAATACCACGCGATGACCGACGTTATTCACAAGGTTCTGAATGACATCACGGTTGACGACTGGGCGATCATCATCGGCGGCGACAGCCATACACGTATGTCCAAAGGCGTCGCATTTGGTGCGGACTCTGGGACTGTGGCGCTTGCGCTTGCGACAGGTGAGGCGACCATGCCGATCCCTGAATCCGTGAAGGTGACCTTCAAGGGCGAAATGCAGAGCCACATGGATTTCCGTGACGTTGTGCACGCAACCCAATCGCAAATGTTGAAACAGCATGGCGACAACGTATTCCAAGGCCGCATCATCGAAGTGCACCTTGGTACGCTTCTTGCTGACCAAGCGTTCACATTCACCGACTGGACAGCCGAGATGAAGGCGAAAGCGTCCATCTGTGTCTCCCAAGACGAGACATTGATCGAATCTCTTGAGATCGCGAAAAGCCGCATCCAGATCATGATCGACAAGGGCATGGACAACGAGAAACAGGTTCTTGCTGGTCTGATCAAGATCGCCGACACGCGTATCGCCGAAATTCGTTCCGGTGAAAAACCTGCGCTGGCACCTGATGAGAACGCGAAATACTTTGCCGAGGTTGTTGTTGATCTAAGCGCCATCAACGAGCCAATGATCGCTGACCCTGACGTGAACAACGACGATGTGTCCAAGCGTTACACGCACGACACCATCCGTCCGATCTCATACTATAAGGCCGAAAAGAAAGTCGATCTTGGCTTTGTTGGCTCCTGTATGGTTCACAAAGGCGACCTTATCATTGTGTCTCAGATGTTGAAAAACCTTGAGAAACAAACAGGTACCGTTGAATTCAAGGCCCCACTTGTTGTGGCTGCTCCGACGTACAACATCATTGATGAGCTAAAAGAAGAGGGCGAATGGTCCGTTCTTCAGAAATACTCTGGCTTTGAATTTGATGATCTTGCACCAAAGAGCGCAGCCCGTGTTGAGTACGAAAACATCCTGTACCTCGAACGTCCTGGCTGTAACCTGTGTATGGGTAACCAAGAAAAGGCCGCCAAAGGCGACACCGTTCTTGCGACATCCACACGTCTGTTCAAAGGCCGCGTCGTAGAAGATTCAACCGACAAAAAAGGTGAATCACTGCTCGCGTCTACGCCGGTTGTTGTGTTGTCCGCCATCCTTGGCCGCACCCCAACAGTCGAAGAATACATCGCAGCAGTAGAAGGCATCGACCTTACAAAGTTCGCTCCACCCGCTGTTGCTGGTGCGTCGCTTCACTACTAAGCTGATCTAAATTCTGAAAAGGGCGGTTTGGGGAAACTCAAACCGCCCTTTTTGTTTGCGCTAGTTGCGCCGCACGATGATCTCGGCAATGCCGACGGCAACGGCCCACGACCCGATAAACAAGATGTCCGAGGCCAAGCCCATCGGCGGTTCACCCGTGATGGCATAGATCGGAATAAAGACCACCGACACGACCGTCGCGCCCATCCCAATCGCATATGCACGGATCATCCACCGTTTGTGTCGTTGGATATCCTTGGAGAAAATCGTGGTCATCCCAAGGGTCAAGGCCACCGCCAGCGCAATCGCAAAGATCAGGCGCCCGGTACTTACCAACAGGGGGGCATCACCCCAAAACCGCAAAAGCAGGCTGATTGAACTAAGCGAAAGCGCAAAGCCGCAAAACACAAACACACGCCCCATGATCCGGTGAAGCCGCCCATATCGTCCGGCCAAAACACGCCCAAATTGAAGCGGGCCGATGATCCCGAATGTGGCCCCGCCGACCACATGGGCAAAGTGTGAAATCGGCATGGAGGACAGACGGATACTGTCTTCGGGAAGGCTTTGGGTTACGATCTGCACCGCCTGCACGAGGGCAAAACCAATTGTGAGCGACGTGAAGACGTAGAGGGTAATTGGGATGTAAACGGATCGACGCCGCATTGGATTTCTCCTCTCGGTTATGGTTTTTTCGCGACGGTAAAACACCGTGGGGCAAGACCGTCTTGGATCAGGATTTCGGTCACCGAAAACCCTGTACGTTCGATTTTGTCGGTCCATTCATATGCATCAATCGGGTTCACAAGCGGGGCCTTGCCCAGCAAGCGCATCACCGGAATCGCCGCACGTACATACCAAGGTGACGATTTGATCAAAGACGTCTTGGCAATAAAGAGCCCACCCGAAGGCAAAGCGCGGTAAATCGCATCAAGCGCGCCGTCAATATCGTCGATCAGATGAAACACGTTTAAGGCAAGCACAACATCGTGCGCCCCTGTCGCAATGGTTTGGGCATCGCCGACGGCGAATCCAAGGTTGGCTGGACCGTTGTCCGACTGCTTGGACTTGGCGGTGTTGATCATGGCGTGGGCAATGTCGGTCCCAAGATATGTTTCCACCCGTGGAGCAAGCGTAATAGCCGTTGATCCGGTGCCACAGCCAATCTCGATCACCCGATGTTCAGGGCGCAAAATCTCCTGCATCCGTTCGAGCGTTTCCACATAGGCATCCATGTCCGAAATCGGGTCGGTGGCGTATTTCGCGGCGATTTTATTCCAAAAGTCAGCATCAGTCATGTTTGGTTCCCTTTTCTGAAACCAACGTAACTGTGCATGGTTGAGAATAAAATTGACGAAATTTCGCTATGGCTTATGCATATATGTATGAACTGGGATGCATCATCATTTGACTGGACACAGGCGCGGGCGTTTTTGGTCACGGCCGATACAGGGTCGTTCTCGGCGGCGGCGCGTGCGCTTAACCTGACCCAACCGACCTTGGGGCGTCAGGTCGCGGGCCTCGAGGCGGCGCTTGGTGTGGTTCTGTTTGAACGGATCGGCAAACGGCTTGTGCTGACGCCAGCGGGGCAGGACATTTTAGAGCACATCCGCGATATGGGCGAGGCGGCAAATCGTGCGTCTCTTATTGCCTCGGGGCGTACGGAATCGGTGTCCGGCGATGTCCTTGTGTCTGTTACGGATATCATGGCGCAATATGTGATGCCGCAGGTGATCATCCGACTGCGAAAAATCGCGCCACAAATTCGGCTTCGGGTGATTGCGCAGAATTCCCTGTCGGATTTACAGCGCCGCGAGGCCGATATCGCCATTCGTCATGTGATCCCAACCCAGCCCGAACTGATCTGTCGCAAAGTCCGCGAATCCCACGGCTTTCTTTTTGCCAGTCGCGGTTTTCTGGGGCGTCATGGCGCGATTGATACCGTGGCGGATACTTCGGACGCGCCCTTTGTCACGATTGGCCCGTCGGAGGATCTTTTGCCGTTCCTTCTCAAATGGGGGCTTCCTGTGACAGACGCCAATATACAAATCTGTGTCGATAGCGGCCCTGCGGGTTGGGAAATGGCGCGGCAGGGGCTTGGGATTATTCCGATGACCGACGACATTGCCTGTCATTTTCCCGAGATGGTGAAGGTTCTTCCGGATCTTGAGCCAATTTCGGTTCCCTATTGGCTGACCACGCACCGCGAACTTCATTCCTCACGGAAAATCAGGCTGATCTTTGATCAGCTCGCCGAGATTTTGTCGCAGCCCGATCTGCCAATTTCTGTTGGTGCCGACCGGTTCTAGAGTGTTGAAGGGCAGCGACAGTGTCCCCTCATTTTCAAGAGAGGCGGTTCTGTTTTACGTGGGGTTTGCTATGCTGGCGCGCAGCACAACACGGCACAACTTAACCCAAAAGGCGAAGATATATGATTGCTGGATTTTCCGTGGCCGCGCTGGCTGGCTTGACGCTCGGGCTGCTTGTTACGGGTGCGATTGCCGGTATTCTTGCGGGCCTTCTTGGGGTTGGGGGCGGCATCGTGATCGTGCCCGTTCTGATCGTGGTTGCCGAGATATTCGACATCAGCGACGATATTGCAATGCTGCTTGTGGTTGGAACTTCGCTCGCGACGATCATCCCGACCTCGATATCGTCCGCGCGCGCACACCATAAACGCGGTGCGGTTGATTTTGACATTCTTCGTGGCTGGGCTCCTGCGATTTTCATTGGGGCCCTGTTGGGTGGGATCGCGTCTAAATCCATCGGCTCAAACGGCCTTAGCCTGATTTTTGGCTCTGTCGCATTGGTCGTGGCGATCAATCTGGCCTTTGCCCAGACCTTGACCCTTGCCGCGGCGCCACCACAACGAAGAATAACACAGGGTCTTGTTGCGGGGCCAATTGGGTTTGTGTCGGCGTTGATGGGGATTGGGGGCGGGACCCTGTCGGTGCCGGTGATGTCGATGCTTTCGGTTCCGGTCCATCGCGCGGTGGCGACGGCCTCTGTGTTTGGGCTTGCGATCGCAGTGCCTGCCGTCTGTGGGTTTATCGGGGGCGGCATCGGGGTCGAAGGACGCCCACCGGGCTCTCTTGGTTTTGTGAATCTACCGGCGGCGATCGTGTTGTTTTCAACCAGCGTCCTGACGGCGCCCTATGGGGCGAAGTTGGCACATTATTTGCCGCCTCGTCGGCTCAAGCTCGCCTTTGCGATGTTCTTGGCCATGAGCGCGATCAGAATGCTATGGAATGCGCTCGGCTGACCTAAATTTGGTGCCCGTGATGATTTTCGTCACACAGGCGAAGTCCCTCATCAATTTTGTCAACGTGCAACCCCGGCTATTGCTCGGGTGAATAGGGTTGCGTAACGCAGGACCGGTGAAAATTCCGGTTCAGTATTGACGACATATGTATGGAAAATGGCTGGGGTGGTAGGATTCGAACCTACGGTGCACGCTACCAAAAAGCGTTGCCTTACCACTTGGCTACACCCCAACTGTGAGGCAGTATTTACGCCGTTCGTTTGGTGGGTGCAAGAGGGGAAAACCAAAAATCTGAATCTTTTTTCGTAGTTTCCGCGATTACTTGGAGAAAGGTCTGAAACCGCGATCCAAAGGAGGGGCGCCCGATGGTTCTTGCTATATTGTATAACGATAACAGGCCCCTACATGATTTTGCAGGGGCCCGCCGAAAAGTTGTGTTTACCTATGAGGTGATCTGTTCGCGCAGAATGGACGCGGTCAAAGATGCCATCAGATAGATGCCGATAAAGATAAAGAACGCAACGAGCGTGTTCTCAAAGGCACGGGGATATGTGGCCTCATCTGGTGGGGTTGGCGGCACACCGATGGAGAGGTAACGCGTTTGGCGGCTGGCCTCGACGCGGGCGGTCTCCATGGACTGAAGCGCCAGTTGGAACTGGGCGATCCGCGTCTCGAGCTTGACCTGAGCCAACGAAAGTTCGGCGGAAATGGCGTTTACGGATTGGCCGTTTTCATTCTCTTGGGTCAGGTTCGAGCGCAGTTCAGCAAGCTGCGTTTCGACGCCAGTGAGACGCCGTTTGAGCGCATCCATACGGGCCGCGTTCGGGCGCGCATTGGTTTCAAGGTCGGCGATGGCCAGACGTGTTTCGTTGCGCGTGCCCTCAAGCGTGGAAATCTGGGCGATCAGGATTGAGCGTTCTTCCTCGCTACCTGCGCTGTTATAGCGTTCCTGAAGCGCGCTGAGCGCGGCACTGGCGGCGTTCATTTCCTCTTCGGCCAAATCAACCGAATCTTGGGCGTCGCGCATGGTGTCTTCGCGCACGCGACGGGTGAGGTTAGCAACCTGTTCCTCGGCATATGAAATCAGCGCCTTTGAGAACATTTCGCTTGTCTCAGGGTCGCGGGCCACGACCTCCATCTTCATGATCCCCTCGGTGGGGTCATAGCTGATCAGGACCCGTTTCGCGTATACCTTGTGGGCCTGTTTGTTACTTGCATCGGCATCAAGACGTTGAAGCGGATCAATCGTGTCATCGCTGAAATGTTCCTTGAACCCGTGTTCCTCGTCCAGACGGATCATCGCGGCGAGGGAATTCATATAGCCCTGCACCGTGATCGAATCCAAAGCCGTCGCGAGAGGCGAGCTCCCCAAAAGGGACGACGATGCGGCGCTGGCCGAGGGTGGCGTGGCCTGCGTGATCTGGAATTCGGACTTGGTCCCGTACATGGGCGTCGCGATAAAGTGGTAATAATAGCCCGCGATCATCGTCGGGATCATCACGAATACGGCCAAGCGCACCAACAAAAGCATAAGGCGGATGCGACGACGACGCGAAATGTCGCGCTGAATTTTCATGATCTCGGCGGCGCGATCCCCAAGCTCGGCCTCGGGGTTATTGCTGGGTGGGGGCGGTGTAAATGTCTGTGGAAGCTGGTTTTCGTCACCAAGAACCGCGGGCGTTTTGTCACCGCCGGGTTGGACCAGATCGAGCATATTCGATTTCTGGAAGGGATCGATCCCTTGGACGCGCAACAGGCGCACCGCGTCGAAATCCGACGTGGCCGGAAGCCCGTGTTTTTGGGCCACACGCCGTGCCATGCGCAGTTGACGTCCGGTCAGACCTTCTTTGCGGATCGCATCGATGTCGGTCTCCGATTTGACCTCAGCGCTGGACGACACTTCGCCGGTTTTCGCGGTGGGCGCGACCTTGCGACGTTTTTTCAAGGGCATCTGCGCATCGGCTTGCACCGGCGCCTGTGGGGCATCAGGGGTGGCCGCGTCCTGCGGGGGGGCGGACGGAGTTGGCTGGGCGTCGCTTGGCTGACCCGCGGATGAGCCGCGGCGAATGCGATACTTACTCGCTTTGGGCTTGATAGTCATAGAGCCTCTTTGCCTCTTCTAGGGTGTCGAACATGTGGAGCTGGCCATGGGACAAAACCGCCGCCGATCGGCAGTATTTCTCAAGGGTTCCAGCGTCATGTGACACGATAATCACCGTTGTCGTGCGGAGCCGTTCGCGCAGAATGGCCCCTGCTTTTTTGTTGAATTCCACGTCCGTTGTGCCGGGCATACCTTCGTCGATCAGATAGATATCGAAATCCAGTGCAAGCATCAGAGAGAAGGTGAAACGCGCCCGCATACCGGCCGAATAGGTGCCGATTGGCATGTCGAAATATTCTTCGAGACCACAGAGCCAGCGACAGTAGGCTTCGATATAGTCAGGATCGAGACGGTACAGGCGCGCGATATAGCGGGCGTTGTCCCGCGCGGTGTGTTTCGCCGAAACGCCACCCATAAACCCAAGCGGGAATGAGATGCGGCTATGACGTTCGATGGTGCCTTCGTCGGGTTTTTCCAGACCGGCCATCATGTTGACCAGCGTCGTTTTACCGGTTCCGTTCGGGGCAAGGATCCCAAGTGAGTGGCCAAGTTCCACGCGAAAAGACACGCGATCAAGGATAACCTTGCGCTGTACACCGGTCCAAAATGACTTACTTACATTCTTAAACTCGAGCATTGCCTTGCCTCTGGATTTCGCAAGAGCATAACCTTTAGCAGGTTTTTATTAATCAAACTCTAGGATCCATTTCGAAACAGTATAGCAATAATAGGGCACTGTTTCCAATCCGTTTTTAATAAGATGCGATACAAATGAAAAAGCCGGCACGTTTGCGCCGGCTTTTGTGGTGAATTTATCGCGGTTTTACAGGTGCTTCTTTTCAACCTTACAGAGGTAACCCGCGACAAAGGACACGATCACGGCTGCAAAGCTGAGCAGGGCGCCCATTTTCGCGGCATCCTGAACCGGACCGGTTTCAAAGGCGACAGAGGCCACAAACAGCGACACGGTAAAGCCAATCGCGGACACACAGCCGATGACAAACATGTCAATCGTACGCATGCCTTCGGGCAGACCGAAACGAAGGATATGTGCGCCGATCACGCCAAAGATCAGAACCCCAACCGGTTTACCGATCAACAGACCCGCCAGCACGAGCCAAGTCGCCTCGGAGATGGACGAGAATTCGACGCCTGCATTCAGAAGGCCAAAGAACAACAAGATCACTTCGACAGGGTATTTCAGCCCGTGTTCGATGGTGTTCAATAGGTCGGACATGTGGGTTTCAGCGGCGGCAAAGATACCGAAGGCGCGGTCCGCATGTGGGATCGCCACAACGATTGGCAATAGGCCAAGGGATGTGTGCAGACCAGAGAGGTAGAAACCGTACCAGCTCACGATACCCGCGATGAGGTATGGCCAGAACGAGAGATATTTGCGCACCCAAGTGGAGTTCGGGCGAAGCTCTTTGCCCTTGTCCATCATGCGTGGCAGGCGGTTGAACAAGATGTAAACAACCGCTGAAGCCGCCACAGACATAAGCAACCAAACCGGTGCCAATTCGCCAGATGGATAGAAGATCGCAAGGATCACAAGACCCGCCGCGTCATCGGCAATCGCAAGCAACATAAGGAAGCGCACCGCAGGGTGACCCGCACCAAACACAAGACGACCCACAAGGTATGAGAACGCGATATCCGTCGCGGTTGGGATCGCCCAGCCACGGTTCACCGCGTCATACACATCAGAGCCAAGGAACAGGGCCAAACCAAGGTAAACGGCGATTGGACCGGCCATACCGCCAACGGTTGCGAACAACGGCGTCGCGGCCTTTTTACCGCGAAGCGAGCCGTCCTTCAGGATAACCGCCTCCCAGACTTCTTTGGCGGCAACCGCAAAGAAGAACGCCATCAGGATGTCATTTACAAGATAGTGCAGCGACAACACATGCGTCGCACCATCAGGGTGGAAGTGATCGTATCCTTCGCCGAATTTCTTGGTCCAATATTCATATGGAAGCCCCACATAGTCATTGAACAACACTGGATATTCCACAAAGTGGTGATACCCATGCGGGTTAAGATTGGCCCAGAGCAGACCCGCAAGGGCCCCTGCGATCAAAAGGATCGAATACTCTGAAATGAAATTTCGAACGCGATACATCATTTCCTCCTGTTATTTTTTTGTTAACGGAACAAATAGGCATCGATTGGCCTTTGGGCAAGTAAATCCGAGGGAAATAGACGGGGATCGGGTGGGATTCACGTGATGCGCGACAATATGAGCGAGGAACGATAGGCTATGGATCACTTGGAAGGGAAAAACGTTTGTCACTTCGCGTTGAAATAGAATCCTGTCGGTTATGTGCAGATCGATTTCGCGCGACCAAAACTGCCCATGTCCCGCGACCCGTGGTTTGGTTTGGTGCGCCGCCCAAAATCCTGATCGCGGGACAGGCCCCTGGGGCGCGGGTTCACGCGTCGGGACGGCCGTTTACCGATCCGTCGGGGGATCGATTGCGCGATTGGATGGGCATTGAAGACACAGAGTTCTATGACCGCGCCCGCGTCGCGATTGTGCCGATGGCGTTTTGTTTTCCGGGCTACAACGCCAAAGGCGCAGATTTGCCACCACCGCCGATCTGTGCGCGAACGTGGCGCACCCGAGTGATGGAAGACATCGGGACGCCGCCGCTGTTGATTTTGGTCGGGGCCCATGCGCAAAAATGGCATCTGGGCGACAAAATGTCGGTGATGGACCGTGTTTCTGACTGGCAACGCCATGCGCCGCGCGTCTTTCCCTTGCCTCATCCGTCGTGGCGCAATACTGCATGGATCAAACGAAACCCGTGGTTTTCGACCGACGTTCTGCCTGCGTTGAAATCCCGTGTGCGAGAGGTTCTTGATGACTGATACTTTGCTTGATCAGGCCCACGCGGCCATGGAAGCCGCCCCAAATGACGACGCGGCGCGGCTGCGGTTTTTTGAACGTCTCGCCGAAAGCGAACTGTTCCTGTTGTTGGCAAGCGAGGCCGACGGCGAAAACGTGGAACCCGAGATTTTCGAAACCGAGGCCGGCACATTCGTCTTGGTTTTCGACCGCGAAGAACGTCTGGCGAAATTCGTTGGCAAAATCGCCCCCTATGCGGCGATGTCTGGCCGTGTGATTGCCGATATGTTGGCGGGGCAGGGTATTGGATTGGGTGTGAACCTTGGTGTGGCGCCGTCGGAAATCTTGATCCCGTCGGACGCGGTGTCGTGGCTACAGGACACCCTGTCCAACGCCCCCGCCGAGGTCGAAGAAACCCCCGAGATCATCTCGGCCCCGGTCGGGTTGCCTGAAACCTTGATCACCGCGATTGACGGCAAACTTGCCACCGCCGAGGGCATGGCCAAGTTCGCCTATCTTGCCGGTGTGGAATATTCTGGTGGTCGCAAAAGCCATATCTTGGCCTTTATCGACCCGCTTCCCGGTGCGGACAACGCCCTTGCCGCCGCGATGGCCGAGGCATTGACGTTTTCGGGTGTTGAGGCCGGTGAATTGGATGTGGCGTTCTTTGCCGCGTCCGACCCGATCTGTGCGCTTTTGGCGAAGAACGGATTGCGGTTCGATCTTCCGGTGCCCCAAATCGCCGAAGGCCCCGCGGCCCCCGGTATGGACCCCAGCAAACCGCCGATCCTTCGATAATCTATCGGGGTCGGTGGACGTGGGCGCTTTGCATTAATCCAAAGGCCGCCAGCAACACCAACATCGCCGACCCCCCATAGGACACAAGCGGCAAGGGAACCCCCACGACAGGGGCGAGGCCCATCACCATCGACATGTTCACCGCATAAAACAAAAAGAACGTCGCGCCGATCCCAAGGATCAACAGGGACGAAAACCTGTCCTTATTCTGGAAGGCCGAAATCGCGCAGAACACCAACACCAGCGCATAAAGCCCCAACAATGATATGCCGCCCAGAAACCCGAATTCCTCGGCCAAGGTCGTAAAGATAAAGTCGGTGTGTTTTTCCGGAAGGAAATTCAGACGGCTTTGGGTGCCCTGCATATATCCCTTGCCTGTCCAGCCGCCTGACCCCAGCGCAATCTTGGATTGGGTGATGTGATAGCCCGCGCGGAGCGGATCGGCATCAGGGTTCAGGAACGTGTCGATGCGGCGGTATTGGTAGTCCTTCAAAAACTGCCACTGGGTGCCGCGAAATTGGAACACCGCGGCGACAATGCCCCCGATGATGGCAACAACCGCGCCGAAATAATACCAGCTGACGCCCGCGACAAACATGATGATCCCACCGCCGGATAGAACCAAAATCGCCGTCCCCAGATCGGGTTGCCGCAGAACCATAAACGTCGGGATCAGGATGATCAGAACCGGGATGAACACCCAAAGCGGATGCGAAACCTTTTTGATATCAAGCCAGTCGTAATAGGCCGCAAGCACCAAAATAACCGTGATTTTGGTCAACTCCGAGGGCTGCAACCGCATAAATCCAAGGTCGATCCATCGCTGCGCCCCCATGCCGACGACGCCGAACAATTCCACTGCCAACAGCAACAGAAGCGATCCGATATAGGCCAGCACCGACACGTTGCGCCAGATCCAGACGGGCACCATCGCCACGCAGACCATCAACACCATTCCAAGCGCAAAACGTTTCATCTGGGGTTCGGCCCAAACGGAGACATCGCCGCCTGACACGGAATAAAGCATCATGAAACCGACCGACGATATCGTCGAAATGAGCACGATCACCGGCCAGTTCAGGAACAGGATTTTCCGAAGCCCCGTCGGCACCGTTTGCAGGTTGTTCTGAAGATAGGTCATGTTTCTTCTGTTCCTGCTTGATCCGATGCGCGCAACAGCTCGCGGATTTTGTCTTGTTGGGCCTTGGCGCTGGCGCGGTCTTTTTGCGGATAGGCATCAAGGGGCGGGGTGCCACCGTAAAGCGTTTGCAACATCACATCGCGCACAATCGGCGCCGCTGCGGTGGACCCGCCGCCGCCATGTTCCACCACCACGGCGACCGCATAGCGCGGCTTGTCCGATGGGGCAAAGGCCACGAATAACGCGTGGTCGCGACGTTCCCACGGCAGGTCCGCGTTGCGCACCACGCCGCTTGCGCGTTCGGCGGCGGAAATGTTGCGCACTTGGCTGGTTCCGGATTTACCGGCCATCAACATATCGGTTTTGACGATGCGCATCTTGTAGCCGGTGCCGGAGCTGGTGTTTGACACGTCATGCATCGCCGCGCGCACCTGCCGCAGGATGTTTTCATTCAGGCCAAGACTCTCGCCCGCGCCGGAGGGGGTTTCGACGCCATCGACAGATTTCAGAAGACGTGGCGTGACGCTTTTGCCGGTGGCAAGGCGCGCGGTCATCACCGCGAGCTGCAACGGTGAGGCCAGTACATAACCCTGACCGATGCTGGCGTTCAGGCTATCGCCGACCACCCAATCGGTGCCGTATTTCTGGTTTTTCCACGCCTTGGTTGGGGTCAGGCCGCCGTGTACCGCAGACATCGGAATATCGAACCGTTCCCCCAGACCCAGACGACGGGCCATGGCGGTGATTTTTTCGATGCCGACCCGTTGGGCGATGTCATAATAGTAGACGTCACAGGATTGCTGGAGCGATTTTTGCAGGTCCACATTGCCGTGGCCGGACCGTTTCCAACAGTGGAACTTGCGTCCGCCGACCTCGGTGTGGCCGGTACAGCGCACGGTGTCCTGCGCCGAAATCACCCCATCTTCGAGGGCGGCCAGCGCGGTGACCATCTTGAATGTCGAACCGGGTGGATAGGCCCCCTGAACCGATTTATTCGCAAGCGGGCGGTACTTGTTTTCCGTCAATTCGGCGTAATCGGCGATGGAAATCCCGCGCACGAATTTGTTTGGATCGAACGTCGGGGCCGAGCCAACCGCCAACAGATCACCGGTTTCGGTGTCGATGACGACGGCCGAAGCGCTCTCGCCATGAAGACGCGCTTGGACATAGTTTTGAAGGCCCGAGTCAATCGTCAGCTGGACGTTTTTACCCGCTGTACCTTCAGTTCGGGACAGCTCGCGTATGGCGCGCCCACTGGCGTTTTTCTCGACGCTCACGGTGCCGGCCGCGCCACGTAGATCTTGCTCAAGCTTACTTTCGGCGCCGGATTTGCCGATCTGAAACTTGGGAATATGCAGCAACGGATCATCGTCTTCGATCCGGCTGAGGTCATAGTCAGACACCGGCCCCACATAGCCAACGATATGCGCGAAATCCCCGCGAAGCGGATATCTCCGCGACAGCCCCACATCCGGCGTCACCCCCGGAAGGGCGGGGGCGTTGACCGCGATGCTGGAAAATTGTTCCCAGGACAGGCGATCGGCAATGGTAATCGGCGCAGACGGATTGGCGCGGGACAATTCCTTACGCACGCGATCCTGTTGTTCCGGCGGCAGATCGATGATCATGCCCAATTTATAAAGCGCCTCGTCAAGATCACGGGAATCTTCACGGCGGATGACAACACGATAATTCTGCTCGTTGGTCGCGATCACCGCGCCATTGCGGTCGAAAATCTGACCGCGGGCAGGAGGCAACAGGTCGATCTTGATCCGGTTTCCATCGGACAACAGACGGTACTGATCGGCTTGATCCACCTGAAGATAGCGCATCCGAAGGGCCAAAATCCCCATGAACCCGAACTGCAACCCCCCAAGGATCAACCCGCGGCGGGTGATCTTGCGTTTGCTTTGTTCCACGTCTTGTTCGGTCCGTCTCATGCGCCATGTCCCATTGAATCAAGCGTCCCTGGCTGGCGTCGCCACACGCCCAACCCGTATTGCGATATCACCACAATCAGCGGGTAGACGACAATGGTGAAGCCGATCAAACTTGCGTCAAGTGCCACGGGCGCCGGCGGCACCAAGAACACGCTCAGGACCACGCGCGACACAACCGCCATCACGATCAGAACCGCCGTGACCAAGAGCCATTCAAACGCAAAGGGCAGGTCGCGGTTGATCAACATGCGGCTGCGCAGGAACTCTGCACCAACGATAACACAGGCCGTCCAAATCCCGGGGGGGCGTTGCAGCATGAAATCTTGGAACAAGAACACCAGAGCAATCAGAAATACGGGGCAGTAGTCGGGCCGCCGCAGCACCCAGCAAAAGGTCATCGCCAACATCAAATCGGGATAGGCCCATGCACGCGGCACCGTCTGAAGCGGCACCAGCTGCCACATCAAAATGACAACAAAGACCCCGACATAAAGCGTGCGATACCACCACGGGCTTTTGGTGATGCCATCATCCATCTGACGCCTCGGTGGGCTCTTCTAGGGTTGGGGGCGTCACGGTGGGGGTGCCGATCAAACGACCGGGGTCGGTGATTTCTTCGACAGGGTGCGACCGCAGAACCCGAAGGAATTCAAGACGTTCGTAATCGGCCGCCAACCGGACGCGCAGACGACGGTCGCGGCCTTGGGCCACCTGTCCGATCAACAGACCCGCGGGGAAAACTCCACCGTCGCCGGAACTGACCACGGAATCGCCGGGGCGCAGGGTGTCGAGATTCTCAAGGAATTCAAGCGGCGGCGCGGCGGTGTTATCGCCGGTCAAAATCGCGGACTGGCCAGATGGCTGAATCGTGACGGGGATCGCGCTATTGGTGTCGGTCAACAGGATCACGCGGGCGGTGCGTTCGCCCACGCCAGAAATCCGCCCGACCAACCCGATGCCATCCATCGTGGCCCAGCCATCTTGGATGCCGTCGCGATTGCCGACGTTCAAGAGAACCGACTGGCGAAAGGGCGAACCGCTGTCGGCCAACACAACACCGGTGACATAGGTCAGCTTTGGATCAAGCCGCACATTGTTTAGATCAAGCAGTTTGGCGTTCTTCTGTTCCAGCTGAACGGCGGCCTCTTTCCATGCCTTCATCTGCTGGAGTTCACGGCGAAGTTCTTGGTTTTGATCGTAAATCCGTTGATAACTGCGGAATTCGGTGACCATGTTTGTCACCCCCGTCACCGGCGCCAAAACCCATTCAAAGGACGGCACAAACCGATCCACCAGATTGGCACGAAACCGTTCGACGCGGGGGCTATCGATGCGCCAAAGGACAAAAATGGCGATCATAAAAAAGACCAAAAGCCCGACCAGAATATGCCTGATCGGGCCAAAGAAATCTTCGTTATTGTCGCGATTGTTTGCCACGGAACCTCGTTAGGTTAGCTTTCGTAATCGATGATGTGCAGAAGCTGTTTTTCGAACTCAAGCGCCTTGCCGGTGCCAAGCGCCACACAGTTCAAGGTCTCGTCGGCCACGGACACGGCCAGACCGGTCTGTTCGCGTAGCGCCAGATCAAGGTCACCCAACAACGCGCCGCCGCCGGTCAACATCACACCACGGTCCACGATATCCGCGGCCAAATCTGGGGGTGTTGCCTCAAGCGCGGTCATCACCGCTTCGCAGATTTGCTGCACTGGCTCGGACAGGGCCTCGGCGACTTGGGCTTGGTTGATCTCAAGCTCCTTGGGGACGCCATTCAACAGGTCGCGCCCACGG
The DNA here is from genome assembly GCA_947503035.1 of uncultured Halocynthiibacter sp. Classification (GTDB taxonomy): domain Bacteria; phylum Pseudomonadota; class Alphaproteobacteria; order Rhodobacterales; family Rhodobacteraceae; genus CANNCD01. The sequence goes on along the minus strand of CANNCD010000001.1, from coordinate 1,353,828 downwards.
ATTTGCATCGCAGCACCACGGCCATCGTCGGGCATACGCGCGGTGCCGATGGTGGTCTTAATGCGTTCGGCGGTTGCCTCACCCACCAAAAGGTTCTGGTGGCGGCGAAGGTATGAAATAATCGCCTCGTCCATGCGGTCACCACCGACGCGCACGGAACGCGCGTAAACGATATCGCCAAGGGACAGAACCGCAACCTCGGTCGTACCACCACCGATATCAACAACCATGTTACCTGTTGGATCGGTGATCGGCATACCCGCACCAATGGCGGCCGCGATGGGTTCGGGGATCAGACCGGCGCGACGTGCACCAGCGGACAAAACAGATTGGCGGATCGCACGTTTTTCAACAGGGGTCGCGCCGTGTGGCACACAGACGATGACCTTTGGCTTGGAAAATGTCGTGCGTTTGTGAACCTTGCGGATGAAATGTTTAATCATCTCTTCTGCGGTGTCAAAATCGGCAATGACACCTTCGCGCATGGGGCGGATCGCCTCGATGGAGCCTGGAGTCCGGCCCAACATCAATTTCGCGTCTTCGCCCACGGCCAGCACTTCTTTGCGGCCACCCTTGGTGTGATAGGCCACCACGGAAGGTTCGTTCAAAATCACGCCCTTACCTTTGACATAGACCAGCGTATTCGCGGTCCCGAGGTCGATTGCCATATCGGTTGAAAAGAGACCTTTAAACATAAAGAGGCGTGTCCTTGACATAGTTACGTAACCCACGACTCGTCAGGCGCGGGGTTCGGTTCGTTATAGGCCCGCGGGCGGCTATATAAAAGGGGACTCTTTGTGATCATGTATCAAAGGCGTATGGTTGCCTAATGAACAATCCGCTGGCCGCCAAAAGCGGTATTGACTGGGCGTGGAACGCTGCGGTTCACCGAGGGTGGTCCTCGACGAATAAACGTTGAATGTTGTTTTGACTTTATGATGGGTTTCCCAAGCCGAAACTGGACCATCGTGGTGCCCCTAAGGTTGGCGTCGCCGCTTCCAATCTAGGAACTCAGCGCGGCACGCAAGCAGAACGTGGCAACCGGCTGCCAAAAGTAAAATGGGATAGGTTAGGTTTACGACAGCGCCCGCCAGCCAATCAGGGACAAATCCGCAGCCCGAGAAAGAGCGGTCTATTCCACCGCTCGCACAAGTCGACAGGAACAAAGCGAAAGCAGCGGCCATCAATGGCGGGATAGCAGCGATTATGACAAAGCCGGTACGAAGTCTGCGTTTGGCGAGGTCCGACTTTGAAAAACATACCCAGACCAGCAACAAGAGGGCAGGCGCGAATATGAGGCACATTCCAAGGAAAACAAACACGACTTGGTCCAGCATGGTACAGCGTTTTCCTTCGAGATTGTTGAGGTGCGCCTTCGATGGCGCACCTCAACAATAATTACGACTTATACGTCGCGGTTTTCACGTCTTCGTTCGGCGCGGATTTTTCGCGGCGGACCAGAAGGCGGTTCAACGCGTTCACGTATGCCTTGGCCGAGGCCACAACCGTGTCGGTGTCGGCGGATTGGCCGGTCGCGATTTTGCCGTCCTCTTCCATGCGCACGCTAACAGTGGCTTGGGCGTCGGTGCCTTCGGTGACGGCGTGCACTTGGTACAATTGCAAACGTGCGCGGTGTTCAAATAGCGCCTTTACCGCGTTGAATGTCGCATCCACAGGGCCGTCGCCGGTCGCCGTGGTGGATACGTCTTTGCCGTCGATGGTCAGGGTCAAGGCGGCCTCTTGTGGGCCATCGGTGCCGCAGACAACGCGCAATGATTTCACCGCGATCCGGTCGGATTGCTCGGTCGCGTCGCTGGCACGCATGAGGGCGATCAAATCGTCCTCAAAGATCTCTTTCTTGCGGTCGGCAAGTTCTTTGAACCGAACAAACACGTCTTTCAACTGGTTGTCGGACAATTCAAAGCCAAGGTCGGACAATTTGCTGCGCAAGGCGGCGCGGCCCGAGTGTTTGCCCATGACAAGGTTGGTTTCGGTCAAGCCAACGTGTTCGGGACGCATGATTTCAAACGTCTCGGCGTTTTTGAGCATACCGTCTTGGTGGATGCCGCTTTCATGCGCAAAGGCGTTTTTGCCGACGATGGCCTTGTTGTATTGCACTGCAAAACCGGACACGGCGGCCACACGGCGCGAAATGTTCATGATCTTGGTCGCATCAACGCCGGTCTGATATGGCATGATGTCGTTGCGGACCTTCAGGGCCATGACGACCTCTTCCAATGCGGTGTTGCCCGCACGTTCGCCAAGACCGTTGATGGTGCATTCGATCTGACGGGCACCGGCATCGACCGCGGCCAAGGAATTCGCCGTCGCCATGCCAAGATCGTTGTGACAGTGGGTCGCAAAGATGATCTCATCCGCACCCGGGACGCGTTCAAGCAACATCTTAATGATCTGCGCGCTTTCACGTGGGGCGGTATATCCAACGGTGTCGGGGATGTTGATGGTGGTCGCGCCGGCCTTGATCGCGATCTCGATCACACGACAAAGATAGTCATCCTCGGTGCGGGTGGCATCCATCGGAGACCACTGGATATTGTCGCAAAGGTTGCGCGCATGGGACACGGTGTCGTGGATCACGGTGGCCATTTCGTCCATGTTCAAATTCGGGATCGCACGGTGCAATGGCGATGTCCCGATGAACGTGTGAATGCGCGGACGTGCGGCGTGTTTCACGGCCTCATAGGCGCGGTCGATATCGCCGTATTTCGCACGGGCCAGACCACAGATTTGCGCGTCTTTGGAGCGACGGGCGATTTCGGACACGGCCTTGAAATCACCTTCGGAGGCAATCGGGAAACCGGCCTCGATGATGTCGACACCCATAGTGTCCAACATTTCGGCGATTTCGAGTTTCTCGGAATGGGTCATGGTTGCGCCGGGGGATTGTTCGCCGTCGCGCAAGGTTGTGTCAAAGATCAACACGCGGTCTTGTTTGGACTTATCGGTCATATCGGGATTCTTTCGTATGTCTTAGCTGTTTTGAATGTGCGGTGATGTTTGGCGCCTTTATCCCTCTGAGCGGCGCGCCAAAATGGCACGCTCAGAGGCAGCTAAGCAGTAGCAGTAGGGCAGCAGGACGCGCCGCGCGAAATGCGCGGTCGGATGTCAGGATATGATGCGTGCCAGTGTTCATGGCGTGGATCATACGAAGATTCGCATGAAAGAAAAGCGGATTTTGCCATCTTTCGACTGATCTTTTGGGCGTTGTCGGACGTAACCAACGAAAGAGGAGCGAAAATGACGTTAAATGCGCTGATTATTGGGGATACGGGCGGCATTGGGGCGGCGATGTCGCGTCAATTGACGGCGGGGGGCTGGTCGGTTCGTGGGGTGTCTCGTTCGCGGGATGGGTTGGATTTCAACAAGCCCGATCAGATCGACCGCATTTTGTCCGATATCAGCGGCTCGTTTCAATTGATCTTTGTTGCCACGGGTGCGCTTCATGGGGCTGGGCAGCCGCCCGAGAAAAGCCTGCGGGCGGTGACACCCGATGCAATGATCGAACAGATGCAGATCAACGCGATTGGCCCCGCCATGGTGATGCGCCACGCCGCACGGCTATTGCCGAAACGCGACCATGGTGTGTTTGCGGCGCTGTCGGCGCGGGTAGGGTCGATTGGCGATAATGCCTTGGGTGGCTGGTACAGTTATCGCGCGGCCAAGGCGGCGTTGAACCAAATCGTCCACACCGGCGCGATTGAATTGCGTCGAAGTCATCCGAAATCGGTTTGTGTGACTTTGCATCCGGGGACCGTGGCGACCACATTCACCGAAAATTACCGTGATCGTCATGCGGTGGTGACGCCCGACCATGCCGCCGCGCGTCTGCTTGATGTAATTGATACTCTGAGACCCGAACAAACGGGGCGGTTCTTGGATTACAATGGCCGCCCGATTGTGTGGTGATTACCCGTCGTTGGCTGGCGTTTCGGCCACGTCTTCGACGCTGTCTTCTGTGGCGGTTTGACCGCCTGCGAATGCGCCATCGACCCAGTCACCGGACTCCACTTCGCCGGTTGCATACCGCATGGTCCCCGCACCCTGACGTTTGCCCATGGCGAATGTGCCCTCATAGACATCGCCATTGGCATAGGTCGCGGTGCCTTCGCCGTCGATCTCGCCGTCGGTCCATGAACCTTCGTATTTGAACTGATCCGGCAGGATCAACGTGCCTTGACCGCTTCGCTGACCGTCAACCCAGTCACCGGCATATGTCGTGCCATTGGCATAGGTCGCGGTGCCGGTGCCGTCGCGTTTGCCGTCTTTCCAGTCACCTTCGTAGACGTAACCATCGGGATAGGTCATCTTGCCCTGACCGTGGTATTTCGCGTCCTGAAAGCCGCCCTCATAGATCAAACCGTTGGCATATGTCGCGGTGCCTTCGCCCTCGATGATACCGGCCTTCCATTCACCGGAATATGTGTTGCCACCGGGGTAGGTGATCACACCTTCGCCATCCTGAAGCGCATTGAGGAAGTCACCCGTATAGATTGAGCCGTCAGGATAGGTCACTTCGCCAGCACCGGAAATCTGACCGTTGATCCAGCTCCCGACGTAACGATACCCGTCCGCCGCCACCAAGGTGCCTTGGCCGTGGCGGTCATCATTGGCAAAGTCGCCCTCGTATGTGTTGCCGTTGGCATAGGTGACCTTGCCCTTGCCAACACGCGCGCCGTCGACGAAATCGCCAATATAAACGTCGCCATTGGACTGGGTCAGGGTGCCACTGCCGTTGATCTGATCATTGGCCCAGCTGCCCACATAGGTCAGCCCCTCGGGCGTCGTAAGGGTGCCGTTGCCCGAACGCACACCGGCGGCCATGTCGCCCTCGTAGACCGAGCCACCGGGATAGGTGATGGTGCCAGAACCGTCCTTAACGCCATTGGTCCAGCTGCCGGAATATTCGTATCCGTTGGGGTTCTTCATTACCCCTTCGCCGTGGTGAAGCCCGTTGCGGAACCCACCTTCGTAGGTTTCACCGGTGTCATAGGTCACAAGACCCACACCGTTGATTTCGCCACCAGACCATTCACCCGAATAGCTTCCGCCATCGGGGAATTCGATTGTGCCCACGCCGTCGGGTTTGCCCTTGGCAAAGGTGCCCGTATAGACGGACCCATTGGGGAATTTCGCCACACCTTGGCCGGAAATCTCGCCATCGACCATTTCGCCCGTGTATTCATAGCCATCCGGCAAACGATAGGTGCCAGTGCCGTGGGGTTTGCCGTCCTTAAACGTGCCCTCATAGACACGGCCGTCGTCGTATTCTTTGACGGTCACGTTTTGCGCAAAAACTGGGGTCACCGTGCCCAATGCCGCAGCGATCGCCAATACCGATCCGAATGTCGCGCCAAATTTCGCCATAATAGCCCCCAGTCATCTGTGTTAGCGAAAACCTAGTGCAGGATTGCCCCCCTTACAACGTCTTTTGCGTCTTCACGCTTTCCTCTGGGCGTCACCGTGGTATGACAGGGCCAACAAACCGGATTTGACAAGAAATGAGGCTCCTTATGGCTGACCGTTTTCGCCTAACGCTGGCACAGCTTAACCCGACTGTTGGGGATCTTGCGGGGAATGCCGCCAAGGCCGCGCAGGCATGGGAAATCGCCAAGGAAAACGGTGCGGATATGGTCGCACTGCCCGAGATGTTCATCACCGGTTATCAGATCCAAGATCTGGTCATGCGCCCTGCCTTTCAGGCCGACGCCTTGGCCAAGATCACCGCACTGGCGGAAACTTGCGCAGATGGTCCGACGATGGGTATCGGCGGGCCGATTGTCGAGGATGGCAAACTATATAATGCCTATTTCATCCTGTCCGGCGGCAAGATCGCGCACCGTGTGTTGAAACATCACCTGCCGAATGAAAACGTGTTCGACGAGAAACGTCTGTATGCCTCTGGTCCGATGGCCGGTCCCTATGTGGTGAACGGTGTGCGCATCGGCTCGCCGATTTGCGAGGACAGCTGGCACGAAGATGTTGCCGAGACCCTCGCCGAAACGGGTGCCGAATTCCTGTTGGTGCCGAACGGTTCGCCCTATTATCGCAACAAATTCGACGTGCGTCTGTCCCATATGGTGGCGCGCACCGTCGAGACGGACCTGCCGCTCATCTACCTCAATATGGTCGGTGGCCAAGATGACCAAGTCTTCGACGGTGGCTCATTCGTTGTGAACCCCGGTGGGGAACTGGCGATGAAATTGCCTGTGTTCGAAGAGGACATCGCCCATCTTGATCTGGCCCGCACCGATGACGGCTGGCGCGCCGAACCCGCGAAAATCGTGACGCACCCCGACGAATGGGAACAGGACTACAACACCATCGTTCTGGCGCTTCGCGATTACATGGGCAAAACCGGATTTAAGAAAGTCGTCCTCGGCATGTCCGGCGGCATCGATAGCGCGCTTGTCGCCACTGTCGCCGTTGATGCGCTGGGCGCGGAAAACGTGCGCTGTGTGATGTTGCCGTCCGAATACACCTCCCAAGGCTCACTTGACGACGCCAAGGATTGCGCCAATGCGCTGGGCGCGCGGTATGATTTTGTGCCGATTAAACAGGGCCGCGATGCGATCACCGAAACGCTGGCGCCCTTGTTCGAAGGCACCACCCCCGACCTGACCGAGGAAAACATCCAATCCCGTCTGCGCGGCCTCCTGTTGATGGCCCTGTCGAACAAATTCGGCGAGATGCTCCTGACCACGGGTAATAAATCCGAGGTCGCCGTGGGTTATGCCACGATTTATGGCGATATGGCGGGGGGCTATAATCCCGTTAAAGAATTGTACAAAATGCGGGTGTTCGAAACGTGCCGCTGGCGCAATGCGAACCACCGCGACTGGATGAAAGGCCCCGAGGGCGAGGTGATCCCAACCGCGATCATCGACAAACCCCCGTCGGCCGAACTGCGCCCTGATCAAAAGGACAGCGACAGCCTGCCGGATTATCCGATCCTTGACGCGATTCTTGAACGGCTGATTGACGAAGAACAGTCCGTCGCCGAGATCGTCGCCGCAGGGTATGACCGAGAGATCGTCAAAAAGGTCGAGCACCTGATCTATATCTCAGAATACAAACGCTTTCAGGCCGCCCCCGGCGCGCGCCTCACGAAGCGGTCCTTCTGGCTTGATCGCCGCTATCCCATTGCGAACCGGTGGCGGGATAACGGGTAGGGCCTGATTGAAACGTTGTCCGAGTAAGGAGCATTTATGGAACTGATTGCTTTGCTAGAAGCCACGCGAGACGGCTATCTCATTCAGTATGAGTCCGTTTATCGCGAAAAAATCGAGATCCACGAACAGGTGACGCCCGAAGTCACCTTTGAGATTTCAGGCAGTGTTTACAAGCAGCTGTTTACCATAGATTTCCTCCTTCGAGATGGTGAAGATATTGAAGCGGCCGAGGTCGTTGAGGCGGGCGCCGTTTTCAGCTCTGAGCGCGCGTTCACATATAATGACATGGCGGTTTCCCTTGCACCCGTCACATGGGACGCAATGAGCTTTACCCTATCTCCTGCGCCAGATGAGTTGATTGGGTTTGAAGAATGGTTTGATCGTTGGATGGATATCGACGGTGAACATGCGCCAGATCGTCAGCTGTTTTCCCATGTCATACATTCAGCGACGTTGAGTGGCGATACGATAGCCGTCGATTTTGGAACCGCGCCTGCAGAAGCAGCCCTTGAGCTGATTGATCTGTTTCGTCAAAGCGGTGTGACGACGATACATGTGTGGGATAATCGCGAGACAATCTCGGCCGATACGTAATCGCGGATAAACTGTTACCGCTTCGGCTTCTCACTAATCCACAACCTGATCACACCGGTCACCACGTCTTTGCCGGTCATATCCCGTGCCACCACGCGGACGTTCATGTCACCGGGGACCCAGTCCTCGGGGTCGACATCGGCGTGACAGATCAGATCGGTTTCCGCCTTGGCGATGTAATTGATGTCCATCCCTTTGGGGATCCAGCGCAGGTGTTTGGGGATCGATGCCTCGGCCATGCCGCCCATCGCCATTTCCAAACCGTTTGCAATCGCGATCGCATGCACCGTGCCGATATGGTTCTGCACGGATTTACGTTTGCGCAGCAACACCTCGCAGTGGTTCACCCGCAATTCCGTCACCACAGGGTGGATCGTGCGAAAATACGGGGCGAACCGCGCGAATTTCGCCGAGAACACCGTCCGCCCCAACGGGTATTTGATGGCGGTTTTGTACATCTTAAGTAGTGGGTTATCGCCCATAGGTCCCTCCGGTTTTGGGCACCTTATCGCGACCGTTCACGGAATGCGCCTGTAACGTTGGGTCGCTTGGGCCTTGGCATGGGGCGCGCCGCGTCGTATGACGTGCCAACCCCTATCCAAAGGCTTTGATTCATGACTGTTACTCGCTTTGCCCCGTCGCCCACTGGTTACCTGCATATTGGTAACATGCGCCCTGCGTTGATGAACTATTTGATCGCGCGCAAGGCAGGCGGTGAATTCGTTCTTAGGATCGATGACACCGATCCAGAGCGTTCGAAACAAGAATACATCGATGCGATCAAAGAAGACCTGACATGGCTGGGCCTGACGTGGGATCGGGTTGAAACACAGTCCTCTCGCATTGCCCGTTATGAGGCCGCTGCGCAGGAATTGCGTGACATGGGCCGTCTGTATGAATGTTTCGAGACGCCGACGGAGTTGGACCTTAAGCGTAAGAAACAACTCAACATGGGCAAGCCGCCTGTCTATGACCGCTCGGCGCTTGCGTTGTCCGACGCCGAAAAGGATGCTTTGCGCGCCGAACGTGGCAATGGCCACTGGCGGTTTAAGCTGGACCTTGAACGGATTGAGTGGACCGACGGCATTCTTGGCGATCTGTCGATTGATGCGGCATCCGTGTCTGACCCTGTGTTGATCCGTGGCGATGGCCAGTTCCTTTATACCCTTGCGTCTGTTTGTGACGACGTTGATTACGGCATGACCCATGTTGTGCGTGGGTCCGATCACGTGACCAACACCGCGACACAAATTCAGATCATCCGCGCGCTGGGCGGCACCGTTCCAGAATTCGCGCACCACTCACTTTTGACTGGCCCCGAGGGCGAGGCATTGTCCAAACGTTTGGGCGTTCTGTCCCTGCGCGATCTTCGTGCACAGGGTGTTGACCCCATGGCATTGGTCAGCCTGATGGCGCGTCTTGGGTCGTCCGATCCGGTTGAGGTCCAGACCGATTTGGGCGCCGTTGCCGAGGGCTTTGACATCTCGCGGTTTGGTTCGGCTCCGACAAAATTCGACTTTAACGACCTGTTCCCATTGACCGCGAAAATCAACGGCGAACGTGACTTTGCCGAGGTTGCCGACCGCATTGCTGCGCTGGGCGTACCAGCGGAATTGGCTGAACAATTCTGGGCTGTGGCGCGTGAAAATATCACCATTCTCGATGATCTCGCGAAATGGTGGGACCTGTTCCAAAATGGCGCCGACCCTGTGATCGAAGACGAAGACAAAGACTTTGTTGCCACCGCAATGTCATTGTTGCCAGACGGCCCATATGACGCAGACGCTTGGGGCGAATGGACCAAGGCCGTCAAAGCCGAGACCGGCCGCAAGGGGCGTGGTCTGTTTATGCCATTGCGCAAGGCCCTGACCGGTCAGGCACACGGTCCAGACATGGGTGCAGTTTTGCCTCTTTTGCAGGTAATCAAAGCCAAAGGTTGATAAACGCACAGACCTCTGTGCGAACCCGACACTATCCATCGCCTGTTCGGCTGCTATAACGACCCCAACGAAATGGGGTGCGATATGGCAAACGAGCAGGCGAAATTTCTTGAGGGCAACCTCATGCGGCATGTCATTGTCATGTCCTCGACCGCGTCGATTGGTCTTGTCGCGATCTTCTTTGTCGATCTCGTCGACATGCTTTTCATCTCGATGCTTGGCAAATCGGAACTGGCGGCGGCGGTCGGATATGCCGGCGCTATTCTGTTTTTCACGACATCGGTTGGCATCGGTATGGCGATCACGGCGGGCGCCTTGGTTGCCCGTGCCCTTGGCGAAGGCAACAAGGTCGAGGCCCAAAAACGTGCTTCGATAACAATGCTCTACGGGGTTGGGCTTGGCTCCGTTTTTTCTGCTGTTGTCTGGCTGAATTTGCCGTTTCTGGTCGGGCTTGTGGGGGCGACCGGCGAAACGGCGACCCTTGCGATATCGTATCTTCAGATCATCGTGCCAAGCCTGCCGTTCCTGTTGGTCGGTATGGTCGGCGGTGCGATCCTACGCGCCCATGGCGCGGCACGTCAGTCCATGATGGCGACGATCTGGGGCGGGGTGGTCAACGCGGTTCTGGACCCGATCCTTATCTTTGGGCTCGACCTTGAATTGACCGGCGCGGCGCTTGCGTCGGTGGCGGCACGCCTAACGGTTGGGGCGATGGCGCTTTATCCGATTTATAAATCCTATGGCGGTTTAATATTGCCAAAACTTCGCGAATTTTTGGGGTATTTTGGCACCATCGTGGCCATCGCATTTCCGGCGGTTTTGACCCAAGTCGCAACCCCCGTCGGTCAGGCCTATGTGACCCGCGCGATGTCGGAATACGGCCCAGACGCGGTGGCCGGCATGGCCATTGCGGGGCGTTTGATGCCGGTGGCATTCGGGGTAATTTTTGCGCTGTCCGGAGCAATCGGCCCGATCATCGGCCAGAATTTCGGGGCAGGGGATCGACCCCGCGTGCGCACCGCATTTCGTGACGGGATCATCTTTGCGGGGGTCTATATCGTTGGGGTTTCGGCGCTTTTGTTCGTGACGCGCGGCTTTATTGCCGATGCGTTTGGGGCGACGGGCCTGTCACGCGATATCGTGTTTCTGTTTGCTGGTCCGCTCGCGTTGATGTTCTTTTTCAACGCTTTGGTCTTTGTTGCGAACGCCGCATTCAACAACCTTGGTCACCCGTTTTATTCGACCGCGATCAACTGGGGCCGGCACACGTTAGGCACTATCCCATTCGTTATGCTGGGCGGATACCTGTGGGGCGCCGAAGGCGTTTTGATCGGCCAGTACGTCGGCGGTATCGTGTTTGGCCTTGGGGCGTGGTGGCTTGCGCTTCGGGTGATTGAAACGGCCGATGGCGCGGTCAAGCGCAAGCCGTTCCAACGTCAGGCGCGGCTGCTACAGCTGTTTAATTTCCGGCGCTAGGCGGGCGATGTGGTGATCCACAAGCGCGGTTTCTTCGGGCGTTAGAACCTGTGCGCGCGGGTATGTCGGCGCGGCGCGGTCATTCAAGATTGGCGTGTGCCAACCGTCGGTGGTGTCAAAGAAATCCTGTACGCCAGTCTCGCCAAATTCGGTTAAATATCCGCGCACTACGACGTCCAAATAGGACAATGGAATGGGCCGTTCATCGGCCTGACGCACGCAATTTTTCGCATCCACCGCATAGATATTGATCCGCGTCGCGGGATCAAGCGGGTGGGTCACGGCGTCGGTGTCGTGGCGTTCATATCCCGTTTCACGTAGGTCAAGCGCAGCCCAATCCCCATTAGGAACCTCGGCGATCAACCCGTCGATGGAACTGCTCTCATCGCGGACCCCAGACAGGGTCGCAAAGGGGTGTCCGTCGGTGTAACGCCAAATACGCCGCCAGCCGGAAATGCGTGCGCGGTGGGCGTTCTGATAACTATGCGTGCCGCGATTCACCAGTGAACCGTAACCAAAAAAATAGGGATCTGTCATAGCGCTAATTTCATTTATTTTGCTGCAATTGCAAGCAGTGATATTAATCCTTGCCCAAAACCGACCATGGCGCTAGAAATTGCGTCATCAACACGGGAGAATCTGGTTTAGACCAGTGCCGAAGGAGCAACCGCCCTGGTAAACTCTCAGGCAACAAGGACCGATGTTGATCATAAAACTCTGGAGAGTGGTGCGGACGCACCCGCCGAAGGGATAGCGATCTCAGGCACACGGACAGAGGGGGCATCAGTTGCGCGATATGCGTGTTGTGGTGCCGTGTTTTCCGACCGGCGTATAAATAGGGGACTTAGATGTCAGACCTGAACCGAACGGTGTTTTTCGATCTTCACACGGAACTTGGCGGTAAAATTGTGCCGTTTGCGGGCTATGAAATGCCGGTGCAATACCCGATGGGCGTGATGAAGGAGCATATCCAAACCCGCACCAAGGCCGGCCTGTTTGACGTGTCCCATATGGGGCAGGTGATCCTGCGCGGCGATGCACCCGCGACATCTCTTGAACGGATTGTGCCTGTGTCGCTTGAGGCATTGAAAGAGGGGCGTCAACGGTACGGCGTGTTCACCAACGATGACGGTGGCATCATGGACGACTTGATGATCGCGAACCGTGGTGATCACCTGTTTTTGGTTGTGAATGCCGCCTGCAAGGACGCCGACATCGCACATATGCAGGCGACCTTGCCCGATTGCGAGATCGAGGTGGTGACTGACCGCGCGCTTCTTGCGCTTCAGGGGCCATCCGCCGAGGCCGCATTGGCGACGATCATCCCCGCGGCCGCCGATATGGTGTTCATGGATGTGGCGATTTTCCCCTCTGAATTTGGTGATCTTTGGGTGTCGCGCTCTGGCTATACCGGCGAAGACGGCTATGAGATTTCCGTCGCCGATGCCCATGCCGTTGATTTCGCGCGTGCCTTGTTGGCCATCGAAGATGTCGCGCCCATTGGTCTTGGCGCGCGGGATTCCCTTCGCCTTGAGGCGGGGTTGTGTTTGTACGGCAATGACATCGACACCACCACGTCCCCCGTCGAAGGTGCCATTGAATGGGCCATCCAAAAGGTCCGCCGCACAGGTGGTGCGCGCGCCGGTGGGTTCCCTGGGGCCGACCGTATCTTGGCCGAACTCGATAATGGTGCCGCCCGTCGTCGCGTTGGCATTTTGCCCGATGGTCGTGCCCCAATGCGGGCGGGGACCGAACTTTTCGCGACCGCAGACGCCGAAACCCCCATTGGAACCGTGACATCGGGCGCATTTGGCCCCAGCATCGAACGGCCTATGTCCATGGGCTATGTCACCACCGAATGTGCCGCCACCGGCACCCAAATTTTCGCCGACGTCCGTGGTAAACGGATGCCAGCCACAATCGCGGATATGCCGTTCCGGCCCGCCACTTACAAACGCTAGCAGGAGAGACCCCATGAAATTCACAGAAGAGCACGAATGGCTTCGCATCGAAGACGACGTTGTTGTTGTTGGCATCACCAAACACGCGGCTGAACAGCTGGGTGATGTTGTGTTTGTTGAACTGCCCGAAGTGGGCGACACAATGACCAAAGACGACGAAGTCGTGGTGATCGAATCCGTTAAGGCCGCGTCCGACATTCTGGCGCCTGTTGACGGCGAAGTCGTCGAAGTGAACCAAGCCCTTGTCGAAGATCCATCCATGGTCAACGAAGACGCCGAAGGCAACGCGTGGTTCTTTAAACTGTCCATCGAGGACACTTCTGTTTTGGACGACTTCATGGACGAAGCGGCCTATCAAACCTTTGTAGGTTAAGGAAAATCAATGCCCTATCAGACCACTGGTTATAATTCTTACGACTTTGCGAACCGTCGTCACATCGGCCCAAGCCCCGATGAGATGGCCGAAATGTTGGCCGCGATTGGCGTGTCGTCCTTGGACGAATTGATCGACGCCTGTGTGCCAAACAGCATTCGCCAGACCACGCCATTGTCCCACGAACCCATGACGGAACATGCGTTGTTGGCAAAATTGCGCGGCGTGGCCAAGAAGAACAAAGTGATGACCAGCCTGATCGGGCAGGGGTACTATGGCACCGTTACGCCGCCCGCGATCCAACGCAACATTCTGGAAAATCCGGCGTGGTACACGGCCTATACGCCCTATCAGCCCGAGATCGCACAGGGCCGTTTGGAGGCGTTGCTGAACTTCCAAACCGTCGTGTCTGATCTGACCGGACTGCCGGTGGCCAATGCGTCGTTGTTGGATGAATCTACGGCCTGCGCCGAGGCGATGACCATGGCGCAGCGCTCCGCAAAATCCAAGGCCCGCGCGTTCTTTGTCGATGAAAACTGCCACCCGCAGAACATCGCCGTGATCCAAACCCGCGCCAAGCCATTGGACATCGAAGTCATCATCGGCAACCCCGACGATATGGTCGCCGAGGACGTGTTTGGCGCGATCTTCCAATACCCGGGCACCTATGGCCATGTGCGCGATTTCACCGCCCAAATGGATGCGCTTCATGCGGCCAAGGCGGTGGGCGTTGTGGCGACGGATCTGCTTGCCTTGACCATGCTCAAGGAACCGGGTGCGATGGGCGCCGATATCGCGGTGGGCTCGGCGCAACGTTTCGGTGTGCCGCTTGGCTATGGCGGTCCGCACGCGGCGTTTATGTCCTGTGGCGACAAATTCAAACGCTCTATGCCAGGGCGCATTGTGGGTGTGTCCGTTGATGCCGCCGGCGAAAAGGCGTTCCGCCTGTCGCTTCAAACCCGCGAACAGCACATCCGCCGAGAAAAGGCGACGTCGAACGTCTGTACGGCGCAGGCGTTGTTGGCGGTTATGGCCAGCTTTTTCGCCGTGTTCCATGGCCCACGCGGTCTGAAATCCATCGCGGAAATGGTGCATTTCAACACGGTCGCCATGGCCAATGGTCTGCGCGATGCGGGCTTTGAAGTGGAAACCGACACCTTCTTTGACACCTTTACGGTCGAGGTCGGCGCGTTCCAAGCCGCCATCCTGAAAAACGCGGTTGCCGAGGGCATCAACCTGCGCGCCGTTGGCACCACGCAGATCGGGATTTCTGTGGATGAGGTCGTCGACAACACGATCATCGAGGCCGTCTGGCGTGCTTTTGGCGTGTCGAAAACTGCACCGGTTTGGGGTTATGACAGTGAAAGCAACCTCGAAATCGCCTTTGCCGATGCACAGGTACGGACCTCTGATTATCTGACACACCCGATCTTCCATATGAACCGCGCCGAGGCCGAGATGATGCGCTATATGCGTCGTTTGGCCGACCGCGATTTGGCTCTTGATCGCGCGATGATCCCGCTTGGGTCTTGTACGATGAAACTCAACGCAGCCGTCGAAATGATGCCAGTGACGTGGCCCGAGTTCGGCACGATGCACCCGTTTGCCCCAGTGGATCAGGCGGATGGCTATGCGGAAATGGTCGAAGACTTGTCCGCGCGTCTGTGCGAAATCACGGGTTATGACGCCATGTCCATGCAGCCAAACTCCGGTGCGCAGGGCGAATATGCGGGTCTCTTGACGATCAAAGCATATCACGAGGCAAACGGCGGCGCGCATCGCGACGTCTGTTTGATCCCCGTGTCCGCGCATGGCACCAACCCCGCCACGGCCCAGATGGCGGGCATGAAGGTTGTCGTCGTGAAATCCATGGAAAACGGCGACATCGACGTCGAAGATTTCCGCGCCAAGGCCGAGGCCGCAGGCGACAATCTTGCCGCTTGTATGATCACCTATCCGTCGACCCACGGTGTGTTCGAAAAGACCGTGAAACAGGTCTGCGAGATCACCCACGAACATGGCGGTCAGGTCTATATTGATGGTGCGAACCTCAATGCGATGGTCGGGATTTCCCAGCCGGGTAAATTGGGCGGCGACGTGAGCCACCTGAACCTGCATAAAACGTTCTGTATCCCGCATGGCGGCGGCGGCCCCGGTATGGGTCCCATTGGCGTCGGTGCGCATCTTGCGCCGTACCTTCCGGGGCACCCTGAAACCGGCGGCAAAACCGGCCCAGTTTCGGCGGCACCTTATGGCTCTGCATCAATCCTTCCGATCAGCTGGGCTTATTGTTTGCTCATGGGTGGCGATGGTCTGACACAGGCGACCAAGGTTGCGATCCTCAACGCGAACTACATCAAGGCCCGCCTCAAGGGTGCCTATGAGGTGTTGTTCACCGGCAAGGGCGGCCATGTCGCGCATGAATGTATCCTCGACACGCGCCCCTTTGACGCAAGTGCAAACGTCAACGTGGACGATATCGCGAAACGTCTGATGGACAGCGGTTTCCACGCCCCAACCATGAGCTGGCCTGTTGCTGGCACCCTGATGGTCGAACCCACGGAATCCGAAACCAAGGCCGAACTTGACCGCTTTATCGACGCCATGTTGTCGATCCGCGCGGAAATCGCGGCCATCGAAGACGGCTCCATGGACGCGGAAAATAACCCACTCAAGAATGCGCCGCATACGGTGAAATCCTTGGTCGGGGAATGGGATCGTCCCTATACCCGCGAACAGGCGTGCTTCCCTCCGGGGGCCTTTGTTGTCGATAAATATTGGCCACCTGTGGGCCGTGTCGACAACGTCTTTGGCGACCGTAATCTCGTCTGCACATGCCCGCCGCTTACGGATTATGTCGACGATTGATCTGGGCGACACCGCAGCGCGCAACGCGCGCTGCCCCCAAACGCAAGCGGCCTCCAAGTTCACTTGGAGGCCGCTTTTTTATGCGTTCAAAAAGGCGCGGATCGCGGCTTCGAAGTCTCGGGGTTTTTCGGCGTGCAACCAATGGCCCGCCTGTGGAATTTTCGCGAACTTTGACGCGGGGAACAGGGATTTGATGGTGGGGCGATGATCTGGCAGAACATAGTCGCTTGTCGCGCCAGACAGGAAAAACGATGGCCCCTCAAACGCGCCAGACACCTCGGGGAAGCCAACGATTTTGGGCATCTCGGCCTCAAGAACATCAAGGTTCAACCGCCATTTCTGCGCCTTTACATCAAGAGACTGCAACAGAAACGCACGGATGCCCGCGTCATCCACGACCTTGGCCAATTGCGCATCGGCGTCCGACCGATTTTCCACCAAAGACAGGTCCACATCCCGCATCGCGTCGATAAATTGCACCTGCGAATGCGTGTATGCCACCGGCGCGATATCCGCGACGATCAACCGGTTCACCAATTCGGGATGGTTCAGGGCCAAGATCATCGATGCCTTGCCGCCCATCGAATGGCCCAGAACATCGGCACGGCCACCATGGGCGCGGATCACCTCGGCCAGATCACCGGCCATATCTGCGTAACTTTGGGTGTCAAACCGCGGGCTTTCGCCGTGGTTGCGCATATCAACGGAGATCACCTGCCGTTCATCGGACAGACGTTTCGCAATCACGCCCCAGTTCCGCGCCGAGCCATAAAGCCCGTGCACAATCAAAAGAGGAGGAAGGTCGGTGGCGGGGCCAGTCAGCACAGTGTTCAACATATGGGGGTTCTACCCCACGCCATATGTCTTGAGCAAGTGCCGCCTCTGCGCTAGCCTGAACACGATTTCAAAGGATGAATTATGCCGCAGATGACACCCCAAGACATGGCCGATGACGTGGCGCGTTTGCTTCATGCGCGCTATGGGGTGGGGCGTGTGGATTTGGCGCGGGCGGTGAAGCGGGCGAAACGTCATCTGCCGTACAAGGTACGCGCGGCGGTGCGGGTGATTATCGAGGCCGCAGAGCTGGCTGCGGTGCCGAAACTGGCCCGTCAGGTGGATATGAAACCGGTCGATTTGGCCTATCAGACCTGTGTGTCGTACTTGAAAAAGGTCGGCGCGGCAGAGCGGCGCAAGGATTTCATTCTGCGTCTGTCGGCCAGTTTGGTTTTCGCCATGCTTTTGATCGGCGCGCTTGCGATTGTCGTTCTACGCTAGGCGCATTTGAAGGACGGGATGGTTCGCGGTGTCGTGAACCCGTTGGCCGGTCTCGATGAACCCAAGATGCCGGTAAAACCCAAGGGCGGGCGTGTTTTCAAACAGAACCTCAACCGTCAATGGCCCGCTTCGAACCGCATCCAGCAAACATCGACCCACGCCACGCCCATGCACCGCAGGTGCCACAAACAGCCCCGCGATTTCGCGTCGGCTCATGGCAATAAACCCCACAGGGGCATCGTTCAAGCAGGCGACTGTGATTTGTGTTTTGGGGATATAGACCGTCAACAGGTTGTGGCGCTCATCCGCGATGAACCTGTCATCAAACTGGGGTGGGCTGGCGCGCAGGGCGTCCTCCCATATCGTTGCGATTGCATCCGCGTCGTCGGGGACAAAATCGCGAAGGCTGGGCGCGGTATATGCGCGCCCAGCCGTCATGATTAGTGGTTCGGGTAAAGTGGGAACGCACCGCAAAGTTTCGCGACTTCTTCGCGAACTTCTGCTTCGATTTCTGCGTTATCCTCTGGACCGTTTGCCGCAAGACCGTCAACAACCTTCACGATCAGATCCGCGATTGTGCGGAATTCGTCTTCGCCAAAGCCACGTGTCGTGCCCGCAGGTGTCCCAAGACGGATGCCGGATGTCACGAATGGGGATTCTGGGTCAAACGGGATGCCGTTTTTGTTGGTGGTGATGTGCGCGCGACCCAATGCCTTTTCGGTTGCGTTGCCTTTTACGCCTTTGGGGCGCAGGTCAACCAACATCACGTGTGTGTCTGTACCGCCGGTGACGATATCAAGACCACCCTTCATCAACTGATCCGCAAGCGCAACCGCATTGGCACGAACCTGTTTCTGATATGTTTTGAACTCAGGACGAAGGGCTTCGCCGAAGGCCACGGCCTTACCCGCGATGACATGCATCAACGGACCACCTTGGATGCCTGGGAAGATCGCAGAGTTGATCTTCTTGGCGATGGCTTCGTCGTTGGTCAGGATCATGCCGCCACGTGGACCGCGAAGGGTCTTGTGGGTGGTTGTGGTCGCCACATCCGCATATGGGAATGGGGATGGGTGTTCGCCCGCCGCAACAAGACCGGCAAAGTGCGCCATATCAACCATAAGGAAGGCGCCAACGCTGTCTGCGATTTCACGCATTTTTGCAAAATCAACCTGACGTGGGATCGCGGAACCACCTGCGATGATCATCTTTGGTTTGTGTTCTGTCGCAAGCTCTTGAATCGCGTCATAGTCGATCTGGCTGTCTTGTTTGCGCACACCGTATTGGATCGCGTTGAACCATTTACCGGATTGGTTTGGTTTCGCACCGTGTGTCAGGTGACCACCAGCGTCCAAGGACATGCCAAGAATCGTGTCGCCTGGCTGTAGAAGGGCGGTGAACACACCTTGGTTCGCTTGGGAACCAGAGTTCGGCTGAACGTTCGCGAATTCGCAACCGAAGAGTTGTTTCGCACGATCGATGGCGAGGTTTTCGGTAACGTCAACGTGCTGGCAGCCGCCATAGTAACGTTTGCCTGGGTAACCTTCGGCATATTTGTTAGTAAGAACAGAGCCTTGCGCCTCCATTACGGCGGCGGACACGATGTTCTCGGAGGCGATCAATTCGATCTCGTCGCGCTGACGACCAAGCTCGTTTGTGATCGTGCCGAATACTTCTGGGTCACGGTCAGCGAGGCTTTGGGTAAAGAAATCGCGTTTGTTGTCGGATGCAGTCATGGGGCTCTCCCTGAAAAGGCTGGCTATGTTGCGGCCTATGTAACGAATAAATGTCGACGTAAAAACCCCGTTTCGTATGATATTTTGTCACCTTCATTATGCTTTTCGTTCATGTCACCCTTGTGTTTCCCCACGTGGCGGGCAAAGTATCGGAACAGTTTGGAGAATTGCCGTGTCCCACGTTATGAAAATCGCCTTTGTTGCCTCGGATGCGCCCAACGCCCAAGAGGCCCTTGCCGCATTGGAAGCGATCCACGGAAACGTCGACATGCACGAGGCGGATTTGATCGTTGCCCTTGGTGGGGACGGGTTCATGTTGCAGACGCTGCATGCAACGCAACATTTGACGGCGCCGGTTTACGGGATGAACCGCGGCACCGTCGGGTTCCTGATGAACGAATATTCGCCCTATGAATTGATGGCGCGGCTGGCCGACGCAGAAGAAGAAATCATCAACCCCCTGTCGATGGTTGCGGTCTGCGAAGACGGCACCACCCACAAAGCATTGGCCATCAACGAGGTGTCCTTGCTTCGGGCGGGTCCACAGGCGGCCAAGCTAAAGATCACCGTGGATGGGCGCGAACGTTTGGACGAATTGGTCTGTGACGGCGCGCTGGTGGCGACACCTGCTGGGTCGACGGCCTATAACTATTCCGCGCATGGTCCGATTTTGCCGATTGGCTCGGACGTGTTGACCCTGACGGCGATGGCGGCGTTTCGGCCACGGCGCTGGCGCGGGGCCCTGTTGCCCAAGGCGGCGCAGGTTCGGTTTGATGTGATCAATCCGCAGAAACGCCCTGTGATGGCGGATGCGGATGGCCGGTCGGTGAAAAACGTCGTGTCTGTGGAAATCCGGTCGGAACCCAGCATCGGCCACAAGATCCTGTTTGATCCGGGCCATGGGCTTGAGGAACGTTTGATCCGCGAGCAGTTCTCGTAAGTGGCGGGGGCCGTGGCCCCCAACCGGTGCTATTTTGCCAATCCAATGGTGGTCAGCGCGGTTTTGACCTCGTCCAAAATGGCGGGGTCATCGATGGTGGCTGGATGTTTGTACTCTGTCCCATCGGCGATTTTCACCATGATCCCACGCAGGATTTTGCCTGACCGCGTTTTCGGCAATCGATCCAACACAACCGCCCGTTTGAACGCCGCAACGGGGCCGATTTCCGACCGGATACGCCCGACGCATTCCTTGACGATTTCGTCTGCGCCACGGGTCACACCGGAATTCAGACACAGGAACCCGATGGGTTCTTGCCCCTTTAACGCGTCTGCCGCGCCAATCACCGCGCATTCCGCGACGTCGGGATGACCGGCAAGGACTTCTTCCATCGCGCCGGTCGACAAACGGTGCCCCGCGACATTGATCACATCATCGGTGCGCGCCATCACATAAAGATAGCCGTCCTCGTCCATATAACCCGCGTCGCCCGTTTCATAGAAGCCATCAAATGTGGTCAGATAGGCGTCGCGAAACCGGTCCTCGGCATTCCAAAGGGTCGCCAACGTGCCCGGGGGCAGGGGGAGCTTAATCGCGATTGCGCCCAGTTCTCCAGCGGCGACAGGCGCGCCGTCATCATCCAGAATTTGCACGTCATAGCCCGGCATCGGCACCGTCGGTGAGCCGATTTTAAACGGCAGTTGCTCAACCCCAAGCGGGTTGCCGACGATGGCCCAGCCGGTTTCCGTCTGCCACCAGTGATCGACCACGGGGACGTTTAATTTATCCTCGGCCCATGCGATGGTATCGGGGTCGGCGCGTTCCCCCGCAAGGAACAGGGATTTCAGCGATGAGATGTCGTAATCCCCAACCAAAGCGCCCGTCGGGTCATCCCGTTTGATCGCACGAAATGCGGTCGGTGCGGTGAACAGACATTTGACCTTGTGGTCTTGGATCACCCGCCAAAATGTACCGGCATCGGGGGTGCCGACGGGCTTGCCCTCAAACACCACGGTGGTGTTGCCATGGATCAGCGGCCCGTAACAGATATAGCTGTGTCCAACGACCCAACCCACATCCGAGGCGGCCCAGAACACATCGCCAGCGTCGACATTATAGACATGTTTCATCGACCAGTTGAGCGCCACAAGATGGCCGCCGGTGGCACGTACGACGCCCTTGGGGTTGCCGGTGGTGCCAGAGGTATAAAGGATATAGGCCGGATGATCGCCCGTTACAGGCACGCAATCGGCGGGGGCAACGCCCGTCTGAAAATCGTCCCAGTCATGGTCGCGCCCGTCGATCATATCGGCGCGTTGTTGGTCCCGCTGATAGATCGCGCAGAAGTCTGGCTTGTGATCGGCCAGTTCAATCGCTTGATCCAACAGGGGTTTATAGGACACAACGCGGTTTGGCTCGATCCCGCAGGAGGCCGCCAAAATCGCCTTGGGGCGGGCGTCGTCAATACGCACCGCCAGTTCATTCGCGGCAAAGCCACCAAAGACAACCGAATGCACCGCACCGATCCGCGCACAGGCCAACATCGCCACGATGGCCTCGGGGATCATCGGCATATAGACGATGACACGGTCGCCTTTTGCGATGCCCTTGGCCGTCAGGGCTCCGGCTAAATTGGCGACTTTGGTTTGGAGTTCGCCAAAGGTGATCTGGGATGTGGTATCGGTGACGGGGCTATCATAGATGATCGCGGTTTGGTCGCCACGTCCGGCGTCCACATGGCGATCTACGGCGTTGTAACAGGCGTTTGTTTCGCCGTCCTTAAACCAGTCATAGATCGGCGCGTTGTCATCAAAAAGCGCTTTTGTCGGGACCTTAGTCCAGTGAATATCGCGAGCGGCCTCCATCCAGAACCCATCTGGATCCTGTTGCCACCCGCGATACATGTCTTTGTATCGCATGGTTTCTCCTCCCGTAGCTCCCGTATCTGAACGGTACGGCGGAGATCGGCATCACGCAAGCCCCGAGGGTTTCGGGGCTCGCGCTTTATTGTCGCATTAGCTGTAGAGATCGACGGGCGTGCCCGCGATGGCCGACATGTTCAAAAGCCCGCGCGTGGTGATCGATGGGGTCACGATATGGGCGCGGTTTCCCATGCCCATAAGGATCGGGCCGACCTCGGTGCCATAGCGTTTCGCCTTAAGGATATTGCGCACACCGGATGCGGCATCGGCATTGGCAAAGACCAATACGTTGGCAGGACCGTCAAAGCGGCTTTCGGGGAAGATGCGGTCGCGGACATCGCCATCAAGCGCGGCATCGATGTGCATCTCACCCTCATAGGCAAAGTCGCGCGGCTCGCTATCCAAGATATCAATCGCGGCGCGGGCGGCGTCACCGGTGGTGCAGGCCACGTTGCCGAACTGTGAATAGGAACAGATCGCGATTTTTGGGGCGACTCCGAAACGACGAACGTGACGCGCGGCGCCGATTACGGTTTCGGCAATTTGTTGCGGGGTTGGCTCGGGGTTCACGTGGGTATCCGCGATATAGAGCGGCCCATCCTCGAGGATCAGCAACGACAGCGCACCAACGGGATGAAGCGTTTCAGTTCCCAAGATTTGGTTGACGTATTGCAGGTGCCAGCCGAATTGACCAAAGGTGCCGCAGATCACGCTATCGGCGTCGCCGCGATGCACCATGACCGCCCCGATGGCGGTGGTGTTGGTGCGCATGATGGCCTTGGCAAGGTCGGGGGTGACACCCTGACGGGCCATCAATTTGTGATAGGTCTGCCAATAATCACGATAGCGGGGGTCGTCCTCGGGGTTGACCAGTTCAAAGTCCGTGTTCGGCTTGATCGACAGGCCAGACCGTTCCAAACGCGCGTTGATCACGTCGGGGCGACCAATCAGGATCGGGCGGTCTGTGGTTTCCTCAAGCATCGCAGAGGCGGCGCGTAACACGCGTTCGTCCTCGCCTTCGGTGAAGACAATCCGACGTGACGAGGTGCGGGCGGCATCAAATACCGGACGCATGATCAGGGCAGATTTGAATACGGACTGGTCCAAGCCGTCTTTGTACGCATCCAGATCGGCAATCGGACGTTTGGCGACACCGCTTTCGGTGGCGGCGCGGGCCACGGCGGTGGCAACCACGCCCATCAGGCGCGGATCGAACGGTTTCGGGATCAGATAATCGGCGCCAAAGCTCAGCTGCTCACCGGCGTATGCGGCGGCAGCCTCGGCGCTTGTGGTGGCACGGGCCAGTTCGGCAATACCCGCGATACAGGCCAATTCCATCGCGTCGTTGATCTCAGTCGCGCCGCAATCGAGCGCGCCACGGAAGATGAACGGGAAACAGAGAACGTTGTTCACCTGGTTCGGGAAATCCGAACGACCCGTCGCGATGATCGCATCCGGCGCAGCCTCGCGGGCGGCATCAGGAAGGATCTCTGGGTTCGGGTTCGCCAGCGCAAAGATCACCGGACGTTTGGCCATTTTCGCGACCATTTCGGGCTTCAATACATTTGGACCGGATAGCCCAAGGAAGAAATCCGCGTCGTCGATGATCTCGTCCAACGTACGTTTGTCCGTTTTCTGCGCGAACTCGGCCTTTTGGTCGGTCATCTCTTCGGTGCGGCCCTCGTAAACGACGCCCGCGATGTCGGCGAGCCAGATGTTTTCGCGTTTCACGCCCAGTTTTACCAGCATATTCAGACAGGCAATCCCCGCCGCGCCGCCGCCTGTGGAAACGACTTTGATGTCCTCAAACGCCTTGCCGGCCACGCGCAAGGCGTTGGTCGCCGCTGCGCCGACAACGATCGCCGTGCCGTGTTGGTCGTCGTGGAATACAGGAATGCCCATGCGTTCACGGCAGAGTTTCTCGACGATAAAGCTCTCGGGGGCTTTGATGTCTTCGAGATTGATCGCGCCGAAGGTGGGTTCAAGCGAGCAAACGATATCGGCCAATTTATAGGGATCGGATTCATTCACCTCGATGTCGAAACAGTCGATGTTGGCGAATTTCTTGAACAAAACCGCCTTGCCCTCCATGACGGGTTTTGACGCCAGCGCACCAATATTACCAAGACCCAAAACCGCCGAGCCGTTGGACAAAACCGCCACAAGGTTTCCACGCGCCGTGTATTTTTCGGCGGTCGTCGGGTCGTTTTTAATTTCGACACAGGCCTCGGCCACCCCAGGGGAATACGCAAGCGCAAGATCACGTCCGTTGGCCATCGGCTTGGTCGCACGAATTTCAAGTTTCCCTGGCTTGGGGAACTCGTGATATTTCAGAGCAGCTTGTCTGAAATCTTCTTTGCGTTGATCGCTCATGGGGGCCTCCAGAGGGGTGGTTTAGTATTAAACTAATTTTGTCGCGACTATATGCGTAAGATTTAGAATGTCAAAAGACAGTTTCACATGATTTAATGATCCCATGCATTATTGGGGTTTTGTCCCGCCGTTATCCTGTATAAAATTTACCAAACGATAAAGGAATTCCCATGCCCGATCTGACCGCTTCTTTGTTGCTGGCTGCGACTGACATTCGTGAAATGGCTTATGCGCCCTATTCGAACTTTAAGGTGGGCGCGGCGCTGCGGGCGCAGGATGGCACCATTTTTACCGGCGTGAACGTGGAAAACGTGGCCTATCCCGAGGGCACCTGTGCCGAGGCGGGTGCGATTGCGGCGATGATCGCGGCGGGGCAGACCAAAATCTCCGAGGTTCTGGTGATCGCCGATAGTCCCCTTCCGGTGTCGCCCTGTGGTGGTTGCCGTCAGAAGCTGGCCGAGTTTTCAGACGGGGACGTGAAGGTGACCATGACCACCACCGAAGGGAATTCCCAAACCATGACCATGTCCGAATTGTTGCCAGGTGTGTTCACACAGGCCCATTTGGACAATACATAATGGACGCACGCACGATTATTTCCAAAATTCGCGCCCAGACCGAAGTGACCGCCGATGAAATGCGCTGGTTCGCGGCGGGGCTGGCCAACGGCACGGTGTCGGACGCTCAGGCGGGGGCCTTTGCGATGGCGACCTGTCTGAATGGCGTCGGGGATGCGGGGCGCGTGGCCCTGACCAAGGCGATGCGCGACAGCGGCGACGTCATGTCGTGGGATTTGGATGGTCCTGTTTTGGACAAACATTCGACCGGTGGAATTGGCGATTGTGTGTCGCTTGTGCTCGCGCCGGTTTTGGCGGCCTGCGGGGCATATGTACCGATGATTTCGGGGCGCGGATTGGGCCATTCGGGCGGAACCTTGGATAAGCTTGAGGCCATTCCCGGACTGTCGACCGCGGTGGATGAGCCGACCCTGCGCGGTATCGTCGAAAACGTAGGCTGTGCCATTGTCGGGGCCAGCGGCAACATCGCCCCCGCCGATCATCGGCTCTATGCGGTGCGGGATGTGACGGCGACGGTGGATAATATCGATCTGATCACCGCCTCTATCCTGTCGAAGAAACTCGCGGCGGGGCTTGATGGATTGGTGTTGGACGTCAAGGTCGGAAGCGGCGCATTCATGACCGAAATGGACGAGGCCACCGCGCTTGCCACGGCTCTTGTGACCACGGCGTCACAAGCGGGGTGCCCGACCACGGCTCTGATCACCAATATGGATCAGCCGGTCGTGACCTCGATGGGCAACGCGCTTGAGATGATGGATGTGTTGGACGTGCTGACCACCGGTCGGGGCGGGCGTTTGGTCGATCTGGTGGTTGAACTGGGCACCGATCTGTTGGTGCAGGGCGGGCTGTATGACACGGTCGATCACGCCAAATCCATGATCAAACAGTCGATCAAAGGGGGCGATGCCGCCGAGGTGTTCGCGCGCATGATCTATGCCTTGGGTGGTCCTGCCGATTTTGTTGAACAATACGGGGATCGCCTGCCTGCGGCACCTGTCGTGATGGATATCATGCCCAATGTTGCGGGGCGCGTGGTTGGGATGAACGGCACGATGCTTGGCATGACGGTGGTGCATCTGGGTGGTGGACGTCTGCGCGATGGGGATGCGATTGATCCGTCGGTGGGCTTGACCCATGTGGCCAATATAGGCGAAGTCGTGGACGAATATACCCCATTGGCCCGTGTGCACGCCCAATCCCCCGCCGAGGCGAGCCGCGCCGCAGACCAAGTGCGCGCCGCCTTTGACATCGGCGACACGGCGTTCCATACACCGCCCCTTGTCCACAAAAGGATCACCCCATGAGCCGCGCGTTTTTGATTGTTCTTGATAGCGTCGGCTGTGGCGGAGCCCCTGATGCGGCGGATTTTGGTGACGCTGGCGCGAACACCCTTGCCCATATTGCACAGGCCTGTGCCGAAGGGCGCGCCGACGTGGGGCGCAGCGGACCTTTGAACCTTCCGAACCTTGATGGGCTGGGGCTTGGGCGGGCGATTACGCTGGCCTCAGGCGACGCTGCGCCGAACCTTACTGCGACGCCGACCGGTGCATGGGGCGCCGCGACCGAGGTATCGGTCGGCAAGGACACCCCTTCGGGCCACTGGGAACTGGCGGGCCTGCCGGTGCCGTGGAACTGGACCTATTTCCCGACGGGCGGCGATGCGTTTTCGCCCGATTTGGTGGCCGATGTGTGCCGTGCGGCGGGTGTGGATGGCATCCTTGGAAACTGTCATGCGGCGGGGATCCCGATCATGGAGCGCCTCGGATCGGAACACATGAAAACGGGTCACCCGATCTGTTATACCTCCGCCGATAGCGTCTTTCAGATCGCCGCCCACGAAGAAAGTTTCGGGCTCGAACGGCTCTATGATCTGTGCCGCGCGCTTGCGCCTCGGCTTCACGCGGATAAGGTCGGTCGCGTGATCGCGCGCCCCTTTGTCGGGACGCCAGAAACGGGGTTCACACGTACCACCAACCGCAAAGATTTCGCGATCCTTCCGCCCGCACCAACCCTGTGTGATTGGGTGCAAGACGCGGGCCGCCATGTCTATGCCATTGGCAAGATTGGTGATATTTTCTCGATGCGCGGCATTGATGAGGTCTGCAAGGGCAGCGACGCGACCCTGATGACGCATCTGGTTGATCACGCCAAAAATGCCGTAGACGGAAGCCTGACCTTTGCCAATTTCGTCGAATTCGACAGCCTCTATGGCCACCCGCGCGATGTCGCCGGTTATGCCCGTGCGCTCGAATGGTTCGACGCGGCGCTGCCTGCATTTTTCGCCGAACTGCGCCCCGACGACCTTGTGATTTTCACGGCGGATCACGGCAATGACCCCACATGGACAGGGTCGGATCACACCCGCGAACGGGTACCCGTATTATGCCATGGAGTCGGCGCGCGTGCGCTTGGCCATATCGGATTTGCGGATGTCGCGGCCTCGGTCGCGGATCATCTGAATATTGCGGGGCAGGGCCCCGGAAGGAGCTTTCTATGACGGTTGCGGATCTTCCCAAAATCGAACTTCACCACCACCTCGAAGGGGCGGCGCCACCTGAATTTATTCGCGCGCTTGCGGCCAAGAAAAAGATCAACCTTGATGGGGTTTTTGACGCCAAGGGGCACTATTCCTACCCCGATTTTCTTGGCTTCCTTCAGTGTTACACCGACGCCACCGCCGCCTTGAGCACCCCCGAGGATTACTATGATCTGACCCGCGCGGTTCTGGCCGAAAGTGCCGAGAATAACGTGATCTATTGCGAGACGTTTTTGGCCACGGAATTCTGCGGTGACGGCGATCTGGTCGCGTGGCGTGAATACCTGTCCGCGATCCAGCAGGCCGCGACCGAAGCCGAGGCCAAGGACGGTATTATTCTGCGCGGGATCATGACCGCCGTGCGCCATTTCTCGCCCGAGGCGAACCGCAAGGCGGCGATCTGTGGGGCCGAAACCGCGGGTGATTTCCTGACGGG
Source organism: uncultured Halocynthiibacter sp. (assembly GCA_947503035.1). Classification (GTDB taxonomy): domain Bacteria; phylum Pseudomonadota; class Alphaproteobacteria; order Rhodobacterales; family Rhodobacteraceae; genus CANNCD01. The sequence continues at coordinate 1,325,627 of CANNCD010000001.1, read as the reverse complement.
GTTTGGCCTTGCGGGGGATGAAAACTCCGGCGCCTTTGCGGATTACAAATACGAATTCGACATGGCCAAAGAGGCGGGGCTGCGTCTGACGGCCCATGCCGGCGAATGGGGTGGGGCGCGTGCGGTGCGCGACGCCATCACGGACCTGAATGTGGAACGGATCGGCCATGGCGTCGGTGCCATCGAGGACGCCGATCTGATGCGTGAACTTGTGGATCGCGGCACCGTCCTTGAGGTTTGTCCTGGTTCCAACGTGGCCCTGCGTGTGGTGAACCGTTGGGAGGATCACCCGATTGCGCGCCTGCGCGAGGCGGGCGTATTGGTCACCGTGTCCACCGATGATCCGCCGTTCTTTCACACCACGATGAACCACGAATATGAGATGCTTGAACAGGTGTTCGGCTGGGACGAGGCAACGCTTCGGGCCACCAATATCACAGCTGCGAAGGCCGCGTTTTGCGATGACGCAACCCGCGCCCAGCTTTTGAAAAAGATAGGAGAGTAAGATGGACCATTTGACCGTCGTTGATCACCCTTTGGTGCAACATAAACTGACCCTGATGCGCCAACAGGAAACATCTACCTCTGAGTTCCGCCAGCTCTTGCGCGAGATCAGCCAGCTTTTGGCCTATGAGGTCACGCGCGACCTTGCCATGACCACGAAACGGATCACGACCCCCGTTCAAGAAATGGACGCGCCGGTTCTTGCGGGCAAAAAGCTGGCGCTCATTTCGATTTTGCGGGCGGGCAACGGGTTGTTGGATGGGGTTCTTGAGCTTATCCCATCGGCGCGCGTCGGCTTTGTTGGGCTCTATCGTGACGAAGAGACGCTCCAACCTGTCAAGTATTACTTTAAAGTTCCTGAGGCCCTTGATGAGCGCGTCGTTATCGCCGTTGACCCCATGTTGGCGACGGGGAATTCGTCGGTCGCCGCCATTGATATGTTGAAGGAGGCAGGCGCTAAAAACATCATATTCTTATGCCTTTTGGCGTCCCCAGAAGGTGTGGCGCGGATGAAGGACGCGCACCCCGACGTGCCGGTCGTTACAGCATCTATGGATGAATCTCTGAACGAGCATGGATATATTGTACCGGGCCTAGGTGATGCGGGTGATCGCATGTTTGGCACAAAATAAGACAAGATTCCCTTTACACGTAGTGTTTAATCCTGCATGATTCTACCATATACTGTGGGGGCAGATATGAGTGTAAAGAATTATTGTGCGGTTGCGTTATGCGCGACCTTAATTTCGGCTACCAGCGTTTCGTCCGCAGATCTTGCGGACGGGGTCTTGCCGTCTGAGTTCCCGCCAAGCGGTTATTCCGGAAATCAGTTCGTCGATAGCGCAGGCTGTGTGTTCGTGCGCGCCGGTAGCGGCGCAGGTGTGCGCTGGGTTCCCCGTGTGCAGCGGGACCGCAAGGTCCTGTGCGGGTTTACCCCGACATTTGCCGCCGTGTCGCAGGAACGCGATGTGCCGCTCGCGACCACTCCTCGTGTGACAACCCCGACGGTCGCCGCCATCGATGTGACGCCCCGCGTGGTGCAAACGCCAACCGCCCCACAGGTTACGCCACAAGCCACGCGCCGGACATGGTGGAACACCCGCCCGTCCGCGCAACAGGTCCCCACGCCGACAATTGCGTCGCCGATTGTGTCGCCACCCGTTGTCGCCCCACAACCACCCGTTCGCTATTCAAGCCCGACGGTATCCCGCCCCCCTGTTACCGCACCCGCGCCAGTATTGCGCGCGCCCGTTGTCCGCACCCAGCCGACATTCCCAGGCGCCGGAGCCTGTGCCGGTTCGAGCTATGCAACCGCATATAAAAATGCACGTGGCGACACCGCTGTCCGCTGTGGCCCGCAGGCGGTTCATCCATCTGACTATGCAAAACAAAGCAGCGTGATCGGTCATACCGGCACGAGCTATGATCCTTTGATCACACCGAATTCAGGCAAGACTGCCAATGTGAAGGCGCCGACTCGAGCAAGTTATCGCGCGCCTTTGTATACGGAAATCACACCGCCAAAAGGGTACACAAACCTGTGGGATGATGACCGTATGAACACCATGCGCGCTGTGGGAACAGCACAAGGGGACGTCGAAATGCGCATGGTTTGGACCGACACGATCCCCCGTCGTTTGGTTGGATCAGCTCCGCCCAAGAAGAATTTCTGGAACTGATAGAAATCTGAAAACGCCAAGGCTTCGGTCTTGGCGTTTTTTATTTGGATCTATGCACCGCAGGCCGCTTGAAGGCCGATCCAATCCCCATCGGGCAGAACCGGCGTCGGAAGCGTCTTGGCGAATGGGTCTGCTTCGATCAAACCAATGGTGGTTTCACCCGATATGTCGATGGCAAGCGCATAGGGCGCGGCGCGGATTTTGACAGCCTCGAATGCCGCCAACAGATCGTCGTCGGATACGGGAATGTGTTCGGCGCGAAGCAGGGCCGCGCCATAGGCATTCAAGGTATCCTTGTCGATTTCGCTGGTCGTCAACAATTTCACCGCAGACAACAGACCGCTTTCATGCAGCATGGTCTCAAGCGGATCGGTGTTTTTCGCGCGTAGGGCTTCGGCGATGACAAAACCGGCCAGAACCTCTGGTTCCTCAAAGTCTTCGACAAGGGCGCGGTTGATCAAAATGGTGCCGTTGGGCAGGTGGACCGTGTCTTTGACGCCTGTGGGGACCACGAACAACTGTTCATGCCCAAGGTTCAGACGTTGTTCCAATTTCCGTAACGCACGTGTGGATGTTGGCGTGACACAGGGCGCACCGGTCACGCGGCTTGTCTGCACCAAAAGAGAGCGGCTGATGTCGTTGCGTTTGACCTCGGGGATCAGGGACGCGGTATAGTTGATCAACGCATCAGGAAGCCAAAACACACCCGCGCCAACCAAGGCCGCCGATGTTCCCGCCATCAACAACCACCGAAGCCGCCCCGGGCGCGCCCGTCGTCTCGCAATAATTTTGTGGACGCGTTCGATGGCCTCGATCATGACTTCGTCGCTGATCTCAAGGGTTTCGCTTCCGTCGGCATCCGGGGAATAGATCGCGGGGTGATTTCCGGGGTTCAAACGCACAACGGCGGGCAGGGACCAATGGGTGATCGGCGTGTCATTGTGATCCGCCAGAACAAGGGTCGCATCGCCAAATGACACTACGACGTCACGGCGTTGGGCATCGTCGCCCTCGCGCCAAATCCCCGAAGTTTCAAGCCGTTCATATTCTGGCAATGCGGTCATTTTAATCTGCTCATCAATCGTATTTGCCATACCCTAGCGCGCGAAATCGTCCTCGGCAATCTGTGGCTGGCCATCTTGGGGCCGTTGGCCTAGGGTTTGGTATGATTATTTCACTCGGTCGCCGCTATATCTTTGTTCATGCACCCAAAACGGGGGGCACGGCCCTGTCGATTGCCCTTGAAGATCGGGCGATGAAGGATGACATTTTGGTCGGCGACACCCCAAAGGCCAAGCGCCGAAAAGGGCGGCTGAAAACACTGACACCTGCGGGGCGCTTGTGGAAACACTCGACCCTCGCCGATATCGAAGGCATCGTGGATCGCAGCGCATTCGATGACATGATGATCGTGACCCTTGTGCGCAATCCGTGGGACCGCATGGTCAGCTACTATCACTGGCTGCGCGAACAGGGGTTCGACAATCCCGCTGTGACCTTGGCCAAGACCCACGAATTTTCCGATTTCATCGCCCATAAACACACGCAGGCGTCGTTTCGCATGGCCCCCTATGGGCATTACGTCACCGACGGCGCGGGCGTGGAACGGGATGCGGTTTTCGTGCGGCTTGAACATTTGGACGCGGATTTGGCGCCGTTTTACGACCACGTTGGGTTTGATCTCGGACCGATTGGACGGGAAAATGCATCAACGCGGGATCGCGATTATCGGCGGTATTATACGCCCGCGGATCGCGATGTGATTGCCGAACTATGCGCGGCGGATATCGAACGGTTCGGATATCGGTTTGATTAGGCGCGGGACATTGCCCCGCGCCAGAACTGTTTAGGCGGCTTTGGCCGGTGCGAAACGTCCGTAGAATGTTTCGCCTTTATCCGCCATATCCCGAAGCAGCGCCGGCGTTGTAAACCGTTCGCCGAACTTCGCGGTCAATGCGTCGCAAACTTCGACGGCTTTGGCCGCACCAAGGATATCCAACCACGAGAATGGGCCACCGGACCATGGCGCAAAGCCCCAGCCAAGGATCGCGCCCACGTCGCCTTCGCGAATGTCCATCAACACGCCTTCTTCCAATGCGCGCACTGCCTCAAGCGCCTGAGCGAACAACAGACGGTGCTGCACTTCGGTAAGATCGGGTTGTTCTTCGGCGGCGGCGTGTGCCTCGCCCAAGCCAGACCAAAGACCGGTGCGTTTGCCCTTGTCATCATACTCATAGAAACCCGCGTTTGCCTTGCGACCCAGACGGCCATCGGCCTCCATGCTTTCGATGATGTCGTCGCTCGGCGAGGCCACATAGGCGTCGCCCATTCCGTCGCGCGTCGCGCGCAGGATCTTGGCCGAAAGGTCAATCGAAACCTCGTCGGTCAACTGCAATGGTCCGACGGGCATACCGACCAAGGTGGCGGCATTTTCGATCATCGCGGGCTCAACCCCTTCGGCGATCATGCGGATACCTTCGTTCGCATAGGGCAAGATACAGCGGTTCGCATAGAAGAACCGCGCGTCATTCACCACAATCGGCGTTTTGCGAATTTGACGAACGAAATCAAGCGCTTTGGCCACAGCACGGTCACCGGTTTCGCGGCCTTTGATAATTTCGACCAACATCATTTTGTCCACAGGCGAGAAGAAGTGGATGCCGATGAATTGGTCGGGGCGGGCGGATGCCTTGGCCAAACCGGTGATCGGCAATGTGGATGTGTTTGTCGCGAAAATCGCGTCCTCTGGGATGATCGCTTCGGTCTTTTTGGTGACCTCGGCTTTGACGCCCATGTCCTCGAACACGGCTTCGACGATCAGGTCACAATCGGCCAACGCGGCGTAATCCGTCGTCGCGTTGATCAGGCCAAGAACTGCGTCTTTCTTTTCGGGCGTCACTTTTTGACGTTTGATGCCTTTGTCGAGGATACCCTCGGCATAGCCCTTGCCACGGTCGGCGGCCTCTTGGGAATTGTCGATTAGGACGACGTTGATGCCGGCCTTGGCGGATACAAATGCGATGCCCGCACCCATCATGCCAGCGCCCAAAACGCCAACCTTTTTGACGGTTTCATCGGCCACGTCGGGACGCACGGCGCCCTTATCAAGCGCCTCTTTGTTGATGAACAGGCTGCGGATCATTGCGGCGGAGGACGGGTTCATCAGAACATTGGTGAACCAGCGGGCCTCGATCTTCAACGCGGTGTCAAACGGCACCTGCGCACCTTCGTACACGGCGGACAACAGCGCCTTGGCCGCGGGATAGACGCCATTGGTTTTGCCATGCACCATCGCAGATGCACCGACAAATGTCATAAAGCCAGCGGGGTGATATGGCGTGCCCCCCGGCATTTTGTACCCTTTGGCGTCCCATGGTTTTAGGATATCCGCGTCCTTGGCGTTCAACACCCATTCCTTAGCGGCGGCAACGGGGTCGGCGACGACCTCGTCGATCAGGCCGGCGCGCATCGCGGCGGTTGGCGCCAAAAGCTTGCCTTCAAGAAGGTAGGGCGATGCGGCCATGGCACCCATTTTGCGCACAAGACGCGTGGTGCCACCGGCACCCGGGAAAATGCCAACCATGATTTCCGGAAGGCCAATTTTGGCCTTTGGGTTATCGGCGGCGAAAATGCGGTGCGTGGACAATGGCAATTCAAGCCCAATACCAACGGCGGTGCCAGGTAGAGCGGACGCGATGGGCTTGCCGCCCTTGTTTGTCTTGGGATCCATGCCCGCGCGTTCGATTTTGCGCAGCACACCATGCATGTTCATCGTGCCCTCAAAAAGACCACGCGCGGGTTCATCACCGGCGTCCTCTTTCATCTTGGCAATGACATTGAGGTCCATGCCGCCGGCGAAATCTTTCTTGCCGGATGTAATCACGATGCCCTTCACGGCGTCATCGGCAAGGGCCGCGTCGATCTGAGTGTCCAACGCGGCAAAGCCCTCAAGGCTCATGACGTTCATGGATTTGTTTGGGACATCCCACGTGATAACGGCGACGCCATCTGCGTCAATGGAGGTGGTAAAATCAGTCATGTGTTCTCTCCCTTACACGCGTTCAATGATGGTTGCGGCGCCCATACCGGCGGCCACACAAAGGGTCGCAAGCGCGGTGCCTTTGCCGGTACGTTCCAATTCATCAAGCGCGGTGCCGATGATCATCGCGCCCGTCGCGCCCAATGGGTGACCCATGGCAATCGCACCACCGTTCACGTTGACCTTTTCATGTTCGATGTTGAACGCCTGCATGAAACGCAACACAACGGCGGCAAAGGCTTCGTTCATTTCAAAGATATCGATGTCGGAAATGGACATGCCGGACTCCGCCAAGATTTTCTCGGTCACTGGAACAGGGCCGGTCAGGTTCATGGTGGGATCAGAGCCGATTTTCGCGGTCGCACGAATGCGCGCACGGGGTTTAAGGCCGTATTTCTCACCGAATGCCTTGTCGCCGATCAACAGTGCCGCAGAACCATCCACGATACCGGATGAATTGCCCGCGTGGTGCACGTGGTTGATCCGTTCAAGATGCGGGTATTTCATCAAGGCGACCTTGTCGAAACCGGGCATCACTTCGCCCATGTCCTTGAACGCGGGACGAAGCGCGCCAAGCGACTGCATGTCGGTGCTGGGGCGCATGTATTCGTCGCTGTCCAAGATCAACAGGCCGTTTTGGTCGCGCACGGGAACGATAGATTTTTCGAACCGGTTTTCGGCCCATGCCTGTGCGGCACGGCGCTGGGATTCAACGGAATAGGCATCGCAATCGTCGCGGGAGAACCCGTATTCGGTTGCGATCACATCGGCAGATACGCCCTGTGGGATGAAATAGGTGTCCATCGCCATTTTCGGGTCAACAGCCATCGCGCCGCCATCAGATCCCATCGGAACGCGACCCATCATTTCGACGCCCCCGGCGATGTAGGCCATGCCAGACCCACCACGAATTTGGTTCGCAGCAAGGTTCACCGCCTCCATGCCCGAGGCACAGAACCGGTTGATCGACAGGCCGGGCACCTGTTCGTCATAGTCAGAATAAAGGACAGAAGCCCGCGCCAAACAGGCACCGTTTTCGCCAACTTGGGTCACATTGCCCCAAATCACATCTTCCAGATCGCGGCTTTCGAACCCATTGCGATCCTTAACGGCGTTCAAGATATCCGCCGAAAGCTTGACGCTGGTTACTTCGTGCAACGCGCCATCTTTGCGGCCTTTGCCGCGCGGGGTGCGCACGGAATCATAGATATAGGCTTCTGTCATTTTTCCTCCTTATGCGCGGTCGGCAGGCGATCCGGGCATCAATTCGTAAGGGTGTTTCCAGCCCGGCAATTCGGAAATCCGCGTAAGCCAAGCGTCGATATTCGGATAAGAAGACCGGTCAAAGCCGAATTCTTCTGGGTAAAAAAGATAGCCACAGCAGGACAGATCGGCGGCGGTGATCGTGTCCCCCACAAGCCATTCGCGTCCCTCAAGGGCAGTGTTCAGGATGTCGAGCGACACTTTCAGGCGCCCCTTGTGGAACGCGATTACATCGGGGGATCGTTTGTCCGCAGGCAAGAAATTCGTCAGGAACCGCGTGATCCCCGCAAGCGACGACATCTTGTGATTGTCCCACAAAACCCAACGTAAAACGTCGCGTTTCTCTTCGGGGGTTGTGCCGCCGAATTTGCCAGTCTTTTCGGTGATGTAATCGATGATCACACCGGACTGTGTCAGGTGCGTGTCGCCATCGATGAACACGGGGCACTCGCCCATGTTGTTGATCTTGCTGCGAAATTCGGGGCTTCGTGCCGCGCCGTTGAAAAAATCAACATAGACGGGTTCCCAGTCAACGCCTGCAAGGTTCAACGCCAACGCAACCTTATAAGAGTGGCCACTTTCGCCAAAGCAGTGAAGTTTCATAGTCATGTTGTGGTCCTCCTAGCGTTTACGTGCATCAAGTTCGGAATTAAAAATCCGAAGCCGATGGGTCAGGTTGTCATGGTCGATGACGCTGTTGAAATTTTCGAACAAAAACGACAGCGCCTCCCCCTCATCAAGGCCCGCCTCATTGGCGAACCCCTTGAGCTTACGGTAACCATCTTCGGTCATGGCGACAGGAAAACGTCGCGTCAGTCGGAATCGTTTGGGCATTTTTGCCTCCTGTTAAAATGGGCTGGGCGCCATTGGCGCCCGTCCCGAACAGGATGCCCTTAGAATTGATCCGCGTCGAGCGACATTACAGGATCTGCACCGGTTTCGATTCGTGCGAGATGCATGGATGTTGCCGGCAATTGACGTGCCATATAGTAGCGGCCGGTTTTGATCTTGGTTTCATAGAAATCAACATCATCCGTACCATTCGCCAATGCCTCGCCCGCGGCCTTGGCCATGCGTGCATGCATCAGACCCAGACAGACATGACCGAACATGTGCATAAAGTCATAGGAGCCAGACAGCGCCGCGTTGGGGTTCGTCATGCCATTTTGCATAAAGAACATGCCAGCGGATTGAAGGTCTTTGGATGCGGCCTTGAGTTGCGGAAGGAAGCCGTCGGCCAACACGTCATTATCGGCGTTTTCTTTGATGAATGTTTTGACCATCTCAAAGAACGCCATCACGTGTTTGCCGCCATCGGTTGCCAATTTACGACCGACCAGATCAAGCGCCTGAACACCGTTCGCACCCTCATAGATCATGGCGATCCGTGCATCGCGCACGAATTGGGACATGCCCCATTCTTCGATATAGCCATGGCCGCCGTAAACCTGTTGCGCCTGCACGGCCATGTCGAAACCGCGGTCTGTCAGGAACCCTTTGATCACGGGGGTCAGAAGAGACACGAGCCCCTCGGCGTCTTTGTCGCCTTGGTGGCCCTGATCGATCAAGGTTGCGGACCACAATGCGAATGCGCGCGCGCCTTCGATAAATGATTTCTGGTCCATCAGGCTACGACGAATGTCGGGGTGGACGATCAACGGATCGGCGGGGCCATCGGGGTTTTTCACACCGGTGACATCGCGTCCCTGAAGACGGTCTTTGGCATAGATCAACGCGTTTTGATACGCCGCCTCGGCCTGTGCATAGCCCTGAAGGCCAACGCCAAGACGCGCTTCGTTCATCATGGTGAACATGGCGCGCATGCCTTTGTGTTCTTCGCCCAACAAGGTGCCGATCGCACCGTCATAGTTCATCACACAGGTGGAATTGCCGTGGATGCCCATCTTTTCCTCGATAGAGCCAACAGAGACATTGTTCGCCTCACCGACGGAACCGTCTTCGTTCACTTTGTATTTCGGCACAATAAACAGGGACACGCCTTTGACGCCATCGGGACCACCAGGGATTTTCGCCAGAACAAGGTGGATCACGTTGTTCGACATGTCGTGGTCGCCCGCCGAGATGAAAATCTTTTGGCCGGAAATTGCATAGGTGCCGTCGCCCTGTGGTTCGGCCTTGGTGCGCATAAGACCAAGATCGGTGCCGCAGTGCGGTTCGGTCAGGTTCATCGTGCCGGTCCATTCACAGGACACCATGTTTGGCAGGTATGTCGATTTCTGTTCGTCCGAGCCATGCACGTGGATCGCGGAATAGGCGCCGTGTGTCAGACCTTGATACATGTTGAACGCCATATTCGCGGAAACGAACACCTCGCCCACAGCCATGCCCAGTACATATGGCATGCCTTGGCCGCCATATTCAGGGTCACAATCAAGCGCGGTCCAGCCGCCTTCTTTCATGACCTCGAAGGCCTCTTTGAAACCCTTGGGCGTGGAGACCACACCGTTCTCCAAACGACATCCCTCGTGGTCACCGGATTGGTTCAGCGGTGCCAAAACGTTGGTCGCAACCTTGCCGGCCTCTTCGAGGACGGCGGATGTGAAATCGGCCTCAAGCTCATCATAACCGGGGACAGATGTGGCGGTGACGTTCAAAACGTCCTGCAACACAAACTGAAGGTCTTTTACTGGTGCGGTATAGCTTGGCATGTCTCTTCCCTTTTAATCGTTGGTGTCTTGGAGCTCTTGGATGCGGGCATCTGCCCAATCTAGTTGAGATTCCAAGTCGGCGATGGCTTCCTCCAGCTCATCGCGCTGCCTTTTCATGTCATTCAAACGTTCGTGGGCGATCTCATGGGTGCGGATCAATTGGGTCCGCTGTTGATCATCCGTGGAATAGAGATCCAAAAGTTGACGAATTTCTTCCAAACTGAACCCAAAGCGTTTGCCACGCAGGATCAGTTTGAGCCGCGCTCGATCCCGTTTCGTAAACAGGCGGCGTTGCCCGATACGAATTGGAAAGAGAAGCTCTTTGGATTCATAAAAACGTAAGGTACGCGCGGTCACCTCAAAGGTGTCGCACATCTCACGAATGCCCATTGTTTCTGTTAGGTCGACGTCTATCACTTTGGTCCTCATTACACGGTTGCTACATCTATAAGATGCGCCCGATAACGAAGTATTACAACCAAAGTTGACGTGAACGTAAATGAAACGCTACGTCACTTTTGTGCCTGACCTTGCGCTAGCTTGCGTCGGTGCGGCCTTTGACAATGTCGCGAATATTTTCAAGGTCTGCGATGGTCTCGTCAAGCTCAACGCGTTGTTTTCGCAATGAAACAAGCTGTCGTTCGGACATTTCATACATCGCTTGATTTTGCGCCTCGGTGCCTTCGTCTTCGTAGATCAACAGCCATTGCCGGATCTCTTCGAGGCTAAAACCAAATCGGCGTCCACGCAGAATCAAAACCATGCGGGCCACTTCACGTGGGGTATAAAACCGTGAACGGCCTTCTTTTTCGGGGCTGAGCAGTTCGATATACTCGTAATAGCGAAGGGTTCGCGGCGTGACCTCGAACTTGGCGCACATCTCTTTAAAACTGATACGATCATCGGACATTTTTGGGCCTCCTCAGATGAGCCTAGTCTGTGTCAGAGAATTGATCAATCGTCCACATTCATTCCCCGCAGGGTACAAATGACGTTGGGTCGCAGCGTCACAGACCGAATGCGATTGACCTAGATCGTTATTCCGTGAAACCTGTGCGAAAGTTATGCAGGTGCGCCATGTCCAATCAAGTTGCCCAACAATTCATATCAGCCTTGCCACATGCCCGCGCGCTTGGGATGGACCTTGTTACGGTGCAAGACGGGGGCGCGACCATTCGTATGCCCTATGATCCCCGACTGATTGGCGATGCCGAAACTGGCGTAATCCATGGCGGTGCGGTTTCTGCGCTTATTGATACGGCCTGTGGTGCCGCTGTGTTGTCGCACCCTGCGGGGCCAATGTCCGTTGCCACTTTGGACTTGCGGATCGATTATATGCGCTCGGCGGTGGCGGGGCAGGCGATTGTCGCCACGGCCGAATGCTATCACATGGCCAATTCCGTTGCATTTGTGCGCGCGACTGCATTTGATGACGACATGGATAATCCGGTCGCGTCGGCGGCGGGCACCTTTACGGTCACGGCTCTTGCGGGGAAATCATGACACAACGACCAGCACCCGAAACCGTCCAAGTCGTCAAACAACGCCGCGATACCGCACTTCGAGCGTTGACGGATGGCATTCCCTATCTCAACTATCTTGGCGTGGAATTTGATCGTCGCGGGGATGAGTTGACCGCCGTGTTGCCGTATAGGGATGATCTGATCGGAAACCCTATGCTTCCAGCGCTTCATGGGGGCGCGACTGCGGCGTTTCTTGAGATCACCTCAATTATCGTCCTGTCTTGGTCGATCATTTGGCCCGAATTCGAAAAAGGCGACCTGACGGTGGATGGGCATTCGCCGCTTCCGCGGCTGCCGCGTACCATTGGATTTACCGTTGATTATCTGCGCACGGGCCTGCCACGGGATTCCTATGCGCGGGCGCGGGTTGTGCGGGCAGGACGCCGATATTCAAGCGTCCACGTCGAAGGTTGGCAAGACAATCGCGACCGTCCGTTCATCCAAGCCTCGGGTCGTTTTTTGATGCCGCAAAGCCATGGCTGATCAACAAGAGACCGTGTCGCACCGGCGTGTCCTGTCCATTGCCATTCCCATTGTGATCTCGAACGCGACGGTTCCCATATTGGGGGCCGTGGACACCGGTGTTGTCGGTCAACTGGGCGAGGCCGCTCCCATCGGAGCGGTCGGTGTCGGCGCGCTTATCTTGTCGGCGATCTACTGGATTTTCGGCTTTCTGCGGATGGGGACCACGGGGCTTGCATCCCAAGCCATCGGCGCCAAGAACCAACCCGAGGTCTCCGCGTTGCTTGTGCGGGCATTGTTGGTCGGGTTCGGGGCAGGGGCGGTGTTCATCGCGTTCCAATCCTTGATCTTCGCAGGGGCCTTTGCGGTTTCGCCCGCCTCGGATCAGGTCGAAACCCTTGCGCGCGAATACATGCGCATTCGGGTCTGGTCGGCCCCTGCGGCCATCGCGCTTTATGGAATTACGGGGTGGCTGATTGCCGCCGAACGCACCCGTGCGGTTTTGGTGATCCAGATCGTGATGAACGGCGCGAATATCCTGTTGGACCTGTGGTTCGTTCTGGGGCTTGATCTGGGCGTGGCGGGGGTTGCCTCGGCGACGGTGATCGCCGAATGGGCGGGCCTTGCGATTGGGCTTTGGTTTTGCCGAGACGCCTTTGCGCTTGCGGGATGGGCCGATCCGAAACGTCTGTTCGACAAGGAGCGTCTGTGGCAAATGGCCAGCCTCAATCGTGACATCCTGCTCCGTTCTCTTGCGCTTCAAATGGTGATGATTTCCTTCCTGTTTTACGGGGCGCGTCTGGGCGATTTGCAACTGGCCGCGAACCAAATTCTGCTTCAGTTCCTGCACATCACGGCCTTTGCACTTGATGGGTTTGCCTTTGCCGTTGAGGCCATCGTCGGACAGGCCATCGGGGCCCGTGCGCGGGATGTATTTCGCAGGGGCGTGGTCCTGTCGTCGATCTGGTGCGCGGTGATGGCGGTGATTTTGGCGGTGGTGTTTTGGGTGTTTGGCCCGATGATCATCGATGTGATGACCACGGCCCCCGATATCCGCATTGAGGCGCGACAATACCTGATTTATATGGTCTTTGCGCCACTTTTGGGGATCGCGCCGTGGATGCTTGACGGGGTGTTTATTGGCGCGACGCGGGCGCGGGATATGCGCAACATGATGATGGTGAGCGTCGCGATATATCTGGGGGTGCTTTGGGTCTTGGCGCCCGTGTTGGGGAACCACGGATTGTGGATCGCCCTGTTGATTTCATACGTGGCGCGGGGCGTGACCCTTGCGGTCAAATACCCCGCCCTTGAACGTGACGTCGCCGGTTAAAGCCAGTCGCCACGCCCTGTGCCCACCGCGTCTTTGACGTTGGCAAAGCCGTCGCGCTCCAACAACGCCTCAAGCCCGTCCACCACATCTGGGATCATCGAAAGCCCCTGATAGACCATCGCGGAATAGATTTGTACCGCCGAGGCACCCGCACGAATTTTCGCATAGGCCTGTTCCGCGGAGCCAACACCGCCAACGCCGATCAATGGGATATTGCCGTCGGTCAGTTGCGAGAGCTGCGCCAAAACGCGAGTGGATTTTTCGAACAAAGGCGCGCCAGATAGGCCACCTTTTTCGCCCTTGTGCGGACCGGACAGACCATCGCGGTCCAACGTGGTGTTCGTGGTGATGATGCCGTCGATGCCGGTTTCGGTGGCGACTTCGGCGATCTCGGTCAATTCGTCCACGGTCAAATCTGGCGCGATCTTCAGGAACACGGGGATTTTGCGCGACAGGTCTTCGCGGACCTCCATCACACCCGACAACAGCGCGGATAGGGCGGCTTTGCCCTGAAGGTCGCGCAGTTTTTCGGTGTTGGGGGAGGATACATTTACCGTCGCAAAATCAAGATGCGGGCCACAATGGGACAGCACTCGTGCGAAATCGGCGGCGCGATCTTCGCTGTCTTTGTTTGCGCCAAGGTTCAGACCAACAGGCACCGCCGCGTCGCGCGCGATCAGACGATCGGCGATCAATTCCATGCCTTGGTTGTTAAAGCCAAAGCGATTGATCACGGCCTTATCCTGCGTCAGACGAAACAGGCGTGGTTTTGGGTTGCCGTCTTGGGCGCGCGGGGTGGCGGCGCCTACCTCAAGGAAACCGAAACCCGCGCGGGACAGGGCGTTCACGGCTTCGGCGTTTTTGTCGTAGCCGGCGGCAAGACCAACAGGGTTCGCGATCTCAAGCCCCGCGATATTTGTCTGAAGACGCGGCGATGTTTTCACACCGGCCAGCGGCGCAAGACCCATATTAAGCGCCTTGATCGACAGACCATGCGCGGCCTCGGGGTCCATTTTGTGAAGGGCAAACAGGCCCAGACGTTCGGTCAGTTTCATGTCATATCCTGTGGAAAGTCGTGGCCATCGGGCCCAAGAGGAAGATCGCGCGCCCAAAGCACATCATCCATCGTCATCGGACGATAGAGATGCGGGAACAGGTCATCATTGCGCGATGTTTCCCATTTAAGTGCGTCGCCAAGCGGTGTCGGGTCCAGCGCCAAAAGGCGAAGATCATCCGCCCCAGCAAAATGTTTTGCGGCCGTCTCGGCAACCTGTTTCGCCGTAGACAAGTGAATATAGCCATCGGCAAGGTCAATCGGTGCGCCCTTGGTCACGGCATCACGTTCGAAATCGGCCCATTCAACGGCGCGGAGGATTTTATAAACTAGCATACCCCCAAATGCCCAATGCATGGCTTTTGGTCAAGTGCTTGTCATCTGGGCGTTACCAACATGTCGTAGCGGTAATTCGAACAACAAACTTTGACTCTTCGGTCAGAATTAACCAGTCTGAGAAAAAATAACTCAGGGAGATCCCAATGATCCATCGTCTTACAACCTCTGTCGCTGCGCTCGCGCTTCTGTCCGGCGCCGCGGCTGCGGATTACAAATTGAACGTCATTCACATCAATGACCTGCATTCACGCATTGAACCCATTAGCAAATATGACGGCACCTGTAGCGCCGAAGACAACACCGAGGGCAAATGTTTCGGTGGTGTGGCACGTGTCGCCACCAAAATCGCTGAGCTTCGCGAACAGCTGGCGGGTGAAAACATCATCGTTGTCGATTCGGGCGATCAGTACCAAGGCTCGCTTATGTATGCGACTTATAAGGGCGACGTCGAAATCGAATTCATGAACACAATCGGTTTTGACGCGATGGCTGTGGGCAACCACGAATTCGACGATGGCGACGAAGGTCTGTTGAAATTGATCGACGGCGTTTCCTTCCCAATCGTTTCTGGCAACCTTGATGTGTCCTCATCCAACATCTTGGCCGGTAAATTGAACGACCACGTGATCCTTGAGATCGGTGGCGAAAAGATCGGTATCGTGTCCGCTCTTGCGGTCGACACCCCAGAAACATCTTCCCCATCTGACGCGGTGATCTTCTCTGACGAGATCGAGAACCTTCAACATGACGTTGATACATTGACCGCGGCAGGCGTGACCAAAGTGATCGCGCTGACACACGTTGGCACCAAGAAGGATCTTGAAATCGCGGCGGCTGTGACCGGTCTTGACGCGGTTGTTGGCGGCCACTCGCACACGTTGTTCTCTAACTCTGACGAAGGTGCGGAATACGCCTATCCTGAAATGGTTGGCGATGTGCCGGTTGTTCAGGCTGGCGCGTTTTCAAAATATGTGGGCCACCTTGTCCTAACATTTGATGACGAAGGCAACGTGACCGCGGCGACGGGCGACACCATCCTATTGGATGCCTCCGTTGAAGAAGACGCAGACATCAAAGCCCGCGTGGCCGAGCTTGCCGGTCCTATCGAGGGTCTGAAGGCGAAAATCGTTGCCTCTGCGACCGACGCCATCGAAGGCAGCCGTGACGTATGTCGTGCTATGGAATGTGCGATGGGCAACCTTGTGACCGACGCGATGCTTGAACGGGCCAAGGGTCAAGGCGTTGAAATCGCGATCCAAAACGGTGGCGGTCTGCGTGCGTCTATCGCGGGTGGCGACGTGTCCATGGGCGATGTTCTAACGGTTCTTCCGTTCCAAAACACCTTGTCCACATTCCAAGTGACCGGCGAAGCCATGGTGGCCGCGCTTGAAAACGGTGTGTCCAAAATGGACGAGGGCGCGGGTCGCTTCCCACAGGTTTCTGGCATGACGTTCACCGTTGATCCTGCGGCCGAGGTTGGTTCACGTATTTCCGACGTGATGGTTGGCGGCGCGCCGATTGATCTTGCTAAGGTCTACGGCGTTGTGTCCAACAACTATGTGCGCAACGGCGGCGATGGTTACGCGATGTTCGAAGACGCGCTTGACGCTTATGATTTTGGTCCTGACCTTGCGGATGTGACTGCGGAATACCTTGCGGAAAACGCACCGTATACCCCGTATACAGACGGCCGTATCACCGTAAAATAAGCCGATCCCATGATTGGCCAAAGGGGGTGCAGATGCGCCCCCTTTTTCTTTGCGGGGATGGGGGATATAATCTGCCCATGGACCACCCGCTGATTGATCTGATTAACAAACGCATTGCCGATGCCGAAAAAGACGGCGCCTTTGACAATCTCGAAGGGGCGGGCAAGCCCTTGCCGCGCGTGGATGACCCCGAGAATGAGATGATGAACCGCATCATCCGCGAAAATGGCGGCGTCCCCGAGGTGGTGTCGTTGAAACGCGAAATCGCCGATATTAGGGCGTCTTTGGCGGGCACCGCCGACCGCACCGAACGGCGCGACAGCATCGCCAAAATCGCCATGCTGGAAACCCGTTTGGGCATCGCGCTTGCCGCGCATAAACGCCACGGCTGACCGCGCGATTTCGAATAACCCACTGGAATGCGCATTTTTTTCCTGCCCGTTGCTTGACGTCAGAATTCCCATAGCATAGTCAATAAGACGGCGCGGGTATGGTGAAATGGTATCATACGAGTTTTCCAAACTTAAGGCGCGGGTTCGATTCCCGCTACCCGCTCCAGATTTTCCCCAATTCATCCTATTTGCCGCAGTGATCGCCCTTGTTCCGCGCGTTTCATCGGCATATGTCTGTCGCAGACGAATAAGGAACTGCGCCATGGCTGCTGTCGAAGAAGAACGCGAGAAATCCAAGAAAATCGGGGCGCTGACGGGGCTTTTGCCGTTCGTAAAACCCTATGTGCGGCTGGTCATTTTGGCGGGCGTTGCTTTGGTTTTGACGGCCTGTGTGTCCTTGGTGTTGCCGATTGCGGTGCGCCGGGTGATCGACGGATTTGCCTTGGGGGACACCGATCTTTTGGATGGGTATTTCGCGGCGGCTTTGGGCATTGCGGCCCTGTTGGCGGTTGGCACCGGCGCGCGGTATTATCTGGTCACGCGTCTTGGTGAACGCATCGTGGCCGACATCCGCAAGGCCGTGTTTGACCGCGTGATTGGTTTTAGCCCAGCGTTCTTTGAAAAGATCATGACCGGCGAAGTTCTTAGCCGGATCACCACCGATACCACGTTGATCCTGTCCGTGATCGGGTCGTCCGCGTCCGTCGCATTGCGCAATATGTTGATCTTTGCGGGAGGCATGGTTTTGATGTTGTTCACCTCGGCCAAGTTAACCGGTTTGGTCCTGTTGCTTGTGCCGGCGATCATCATCCCGATCATCGTTTTGGGGCGCCGCCTGCGTGGTCTTAGCCGTGAAAATCAGGACCTGATTGCCGAGAGTTCAGGCCGTGCGTCAGAATTGTTGACCGCCGTGCAAACGGTTCAGGCCTTCACCCACGAAACCCCATCGCGCGCCGAATTTGGCAAGGTGACCGAGGCGTCGTTTGACTCGGCCCAGCGTCGCATCCGCACCCGCGCGATGATGACGGTTATCGTGATTTTCTTGATCTTTACGGGCGTCGTCGGCGTGCTTTGGGTTGGGGCGCGCGACGTGCGCGAGGGCGTGATGTCCGCGGGCCAATTGGTCCAGTTCTTGATCTATGCGATCATGGTTGCGGGGGGCGTTGGCGCACTGTCCGAGGTCTGGGGCGAATTACAACGGGCCGCCGGAGCGACCGAACGTTTGGTCGAATTGTTGAACATCGAAGATGATGTACAGGACGCAGACGCCGCGCCGCAGCTACCGATCCCCGCCAAGGGCGAGATCGCTTTTGAAAATGTCACGTTCAACTATCCCTCACGTCCAACGCAATCGGCATTGGTGGATGTTTCGGTCACGATTGAGTCTGGCGAAACGGTTGCCCTTGTTGGGCCATCTGGCGCAGGGAAATCGACGATTATTCAACTGCTTCAACGGTTCTATGACCCTTCACGTGGCGTGATCAAAATCGATGGTTTTGATCTGACGGACCTTGATCGCACAAGTTTCCGAAGCCAAATCGCATTGGTGCCACAGGACCCGATTATCTTTGCCACCACGGCGCGTGAAAACATCCGCTTTGGTCGCCCTGATGCAACCGATGACGAAATCACCGCCGCCGCCAAGGCCGCCGCCGCCCATGATTTCCTGAGCGCGCTGCCGGATGGATACGATAGCCAAGTGGGCGAACGGGGCGTGATGTTGTCGGGTGGCCAAAAACAGCGGATCGCCATTGCCCGCGCGATTTTGCGTGACGCCCCGATCCTTTTGCTGGACGAGGCGACATCGGCCCTTGATGCCGAAAGCGAACGCGCGGTGCAGGCCGCCGTCGATGACATGGCCGTTGGTCGTACCACATTGATCGTGGCGCACCGTTTGGCCACCGTCAAAAAGGCCGACCGCATTCTGGTGTTCGAAGACGGTGCCATTGTCGCGACAGGTACCCATGATGCACTGGTTGCCGAGGACGGGCTTTATGCGCGTCTTGCGCGACTGCAGTTTACCGATGGTCAAGTGTTAGACTAGTATCCCAATACGCAGCGTCACTATTGCAAGATGCGGGGCTTGCTCCCATCTTGGGATAAGGGGAGCCGGTGCCATGCGTGCCGCGATTGAGGAGAACATAATGGACAGATATCAGACGCTTGATGACATCAAAGCGATCGAGGCCGAGTATGGGTCGTGGCACGACCGCGGCCTGCCGACGACATTCTATAAATACCTAGAACGTGCAGCCACCAAATTTGGTGACCGGAACGCCGTCAGTTTTCAGCTGACATCTGGCCCGACGGATGCGGCTGAAACGGATACCTGGTCCGAGCTGTTCGCCAAATCAACGCAGGCCGCAAACATGTTCCGTGATCTTGGGATCGGCGAAAATGACGTCGTGGCCTATCTTTTGCCCAACGCGATGGAGACGGTCTATACCCTGTCCGGCGGGGCGATTGCGGGGATTGTGAACCCGATCAATCCATTGCTTGAACCTGAACAGATCGCGTCGATCCTGCGGGAAACCAACGCCAAGGTGTTGGTCACGCTTAAGAGTTTTGTGAAGACGGATGTCGCCCAACGTGCGGCCGAGGCGGTCGCCATGGCGCCCTGCGTCGAGACCGTGCTTGAGATCGATCTCCTGCGCTATCTTTCACCCCCCAAAAGCTGGATCGTGCCGTTTATCCGTCCGAAAAATCCGGTGACCCATTCCGCGCGTGTGTTGAATTTCCATACCGAAATGGCCAAATACAGCACAACATTGGCGTTTGAGGATAGCGACGGCGACCGTGTCGGTGCCTATTTTCACACGGGTGGCACGACCGGCATGCCCAAGGTCGCCCAGCACAAATATTCCGGCATGGTTTATAACGGCTGGCTGGGGCAACGGTTGTTGTTTGATGAAACCGATACGGTGATTTGTCCGCTGCCTTTGTTCCACGTGTTTGCGGTTGAACCGATCTATATGTCGATGATCATGTCCGGAGCGCATATGGTGCTGCCGACGCCTGCGGGCTATCGCGGCGATGGGGTGATGGACAATTTCTGGAAATTGGTCGAACGTTGGGGCGTGACGTTTATCATCACGGTTCCGACCGCCGCGGCGGCGCTGATGCAACGTCCGGTAAACGCCGATTTGTCGACGCTCAAGACCGCGTTTTCGGGCTCGGCTCCGTTCCCCGTGGAATTGTATCGCCGTTTTGAAGAGGCGACAGGCGTGACTTTGGTCGAGGGTTACGGCCTGACCGAGGCGACTTGTTTGGTGTCCTGTAACCCACCAAGTGAACATCGCAAGGTTGGCTCGGTCGGCATTCCGTTCCCGCATACCGATGTCAAGATTATCAATATGACCCCCGATGGGCCGGTTGAATGTGCGGTCGATGAAATCGGTGAAATCTGTGTGCAAAACGCGGGTGTATTTGCCGGCAACACCTATACCGAGGTGGATAAAAACGCCGATCTTTACCATTATGGAACCCATCTGCGGACCGGTGATTTGGGCCGGATGGATGCGGATGGCTATCTGTGGATCACGGGGCGGGCCAAGGATTTGATCATCCGTGGGGGTCACAATATCGACCCAGCCGTGATTGAAGACGCGCTTTCGGCGCATCCTGCCGTGGCGATTGTCGGTGCGATTGGCCAACCGGATGCCTATGCCGGTGAATTGCCCTGTGCCTATGTGGAACTGATGGCGGATGCCGACGTCACCGTCGACGAATTGATGGCGCACTGCGAAGAACACGTGCAGGAACGCGCGGCCCGTCCCAAATACCTTGAAATCATGGATGAGCTTCCGAAAACCGCCGTGGGCAAGGTGTTTAAACCTGATCTGCGGAAAATGGCGATTGAACGGATTTTCAATGCCGAGCTGGTGAAATCCGGTGTCGACGCCACGGTCGTATCCGTGATCGATTGCAAAAAACGCGGTCTGGTCGCCCAAGTCCAAAGCCCAGAGGCGACGACGGACGCGGACATCGAGGCCTGTCTTGGTCAGTTCTCATCCAAATGGGAAACGCATTCCGAAGATTGATTTCATCGGTGCTAGAAACGCAAAAGGCGGGCCATGCGGCCCGCCTTTTTTGTCATTTCACCACGGTTAGGGCCGCGGTGAAATGAATGCCTAGATGCCGTTATTGAAACGTCGCCGGCATCAATGTTTTCGGAAGCCAGAGCGCAATGTCGGGCACGATGATAATCAGCAGCAGGATCAGCAACATCGGGATCAAAATGATCACCACATCACGCAGAACCTGCGTCACATTGAGTCCCCCAATCGCCGCCGAGATCAGCAGACAAAGCCCATAAGGGGGTGTCACCAAACCAAAGGCCAGCGAGATAATCCCGATAATCGCGAAGACCACAGGATGCATGCCAACGGCCTGTGCTACAGGCAACAACACGGTTCCAAGGATGATGATCGTCGGGATCGCATCGATGAATAGACCAAAGAACAGGAACAGGCTGGCGATCATGATCGACGTGCCAAAGATGCCAAATTCCCATGCGGTCATCAGATCAACGATCAAACGTGGCACGTTATAGAATGCCAAGAGCCACCCGAATGCAGATGCCGTCCCAATAGCGAACAGTGAAATCGACGCGAATTTACCGGTGTCGTACAGAACAAACCCAAGATCCTTGATCGTCACTGTGCGGTATACGAACATCCCAAGGCAAAGCGCATAGATCGCCGCGATGATCGCGCTTTCGGTGGGTGTAACGATGCCTGCGACGATGCTTCCGATCACGAAAATCGGAGTCAAAAGAGCAAGGATCGAGCCCTTGAACGTGTCGAAGAACACTTTGAAGGTTGGACGCCCCACGGTCGGATAGTCGTAGACTTTGGCATAGCCGTATACGGTCGCCATCAGGGCAAAACCGATCATCAAACCAGGGATCGCACCGGCCAAGAACAAGGCGCCAACCGAGATGTTCATCACACCGCCCCAGACAACCATCAGGATGCTGGGCGGGATAATAACGCCCATCACGGACGAACAGGCGGTGATCGCAATGGCGAACCGTTTGTCATAACCTTCGCGTTCCATCGCAGGGATCAGGATTTTGCCAACACCCGCGGCGTCCGCCGTGGATGACCCAGAAATACCCGCGAACAACATGGATACGGCCACGTTCACGTGACCCAAGCCACCGGGCATCCAGCCGGTCAAGACCCGTGCCAGATCAATCAATTTGTCGGTGATCTTGCCCGAGTTCATCAGGTTCGCCGCCAAAAGGAAGAACGGAACCGCCAATAGGATGAAGGAGTTATAGGATTGGAATGTCCGGTCCAGCACGATGAACGGCGTCAGGCGCAGCTCAATCGAGATAACCGGAATGGTCGCAAGACCAAGCGCAAAGGCCACCGGCACGCGCAAGGCGACCAGCAAGATAAAGCCACCCACAAGAAGAAAACAGGCAAGGCCTGGGGAAACGATAAACGGGTCAATCATGATGTGACCTCCGAGGGGGATTTAAAGTCTTGGAATGCCTCATAGAGACGATAAAGCGAGAACACCGTCCAAAGCGTGCCGGCGATTGGCACGGTGACGAATGTGACGGCCATATTCGCGCGCATCATGGTTGAATGTTGGATCAACCCAAATTCCACATAGTCGAGCCCGTAAAAGGCAAAGTAGACGCCAAAGGCAGCGACGCTTCCGAGTACGATGAAACGTTGCAGAAACCGTAGGCCCTTTCGTTTGGCCTCGGGGATGACTTGGACGTCGAAATGCGTCCCATCCCATACCGCGATGACCGATCCGATCATCACAACCCACACAAAGATAAACGTCGAGAGTTCTTCGGTCCAAAGATAGACCGGAATGATGCCCGTGTAGCGCGCAATGACCTGCATCGCGACTGGGATTGTAAGTGCGCCGACCAAGCAGCCAAGCAGCACCCGCAATCCGTTACAGCCCGTATCTAGGATTTTTCCCAGCATAGTGTCCCCCAAAAATAGAAAAAGACGCCCGAGGCTAGGGACCACGGGCGTCTAAAGTGAAGTGCGTAACTTACTTCGCGCGGATCGCCGCAAGAAGGTCAGTCGCGTTTAGACCGTCAGCGTAGTCCTGCTGTGTCTGCGCAACCATATCGAGCATCTTTTCACGACCCTCGAATGGGTACACAGTGATCTGGCCCGCATCGATCATTTCCTGAAGCTTTTCGCCGTCTTGACGGGATTCAAGTTCACGACCGTATGCACCTGCCTCTGCGCCAGCAGCAAGGATCACGTTCTGTAGGTCTTCTGGGAGTTTACGGAACGTTTTGCCGCTCATTACGATTGGACGTACAGTGATTGCGTGGCCTGTTAGGGTCACGTGAGGAGCAACCTCGTAGAACTTAAGGTTCTGCAAAGACGCAGCTTCGTTTTCAAAGCCCGCGATAACGCCGGTTTGGATCGCGTTGTAGACTTCGTTATATGCGATCGCGGATGGGGCCGCAGTCAGCGCGTTAAAGATGCTCGCCTGAATTGGGGCGCCCATCACACGCATTTTGTGACCTTCAAGATCGTCAAAGTTCTCGATAGGTGCGGAGGAAATCAGGTTCCGCGTGCCGCCACCGGTGTAACCGATGATTTTGATGTCCGCATTTTTCAACAGTTCGTCTTCGAGCGGCGCAAGAACGTCGCTGGATAGAACCGCGTTCCAGTGATCAAGGTCACGGAACAAGAATGGCATGTCCATCAATGGGATCGCTGGTGCGAATGTCGCCATGTTGGACGGCGCCATGATGGCATAATCAATCGCAACACCTTGTTGAAGGAATGTCACAAAATCAGATTCATCGCCCAGTTCGCCGTTCAGGCGCAGGTCGAATTCAAGGTCGCCATCGTAGTTTTCGGAAACGATGTCAGCCAATTTCATAAGAGTTTTTGTGTAAGCGTGCTCTGTGTCGAACATGCTCGCGCCGCGAAGAGTGATGTCAGCAGCAGATACAGTTGTCGCGCCAAAGGTCGCAGCAAGGGCGGCACCTTTTACGAGCGTAGAAGTCGTTTTAAAAATAGTCATTTTCTTTCTCCCTATCTCCAAAAACGGGGGCGCTCTCCATACGCCCTTTCCGTCTTGGGATGCGGTCATGAGGTCCGTTTTGTGCCCCTAAGTCAAGACAAATGTGTTAATATTTGTAATGTGACATATTAGTCTGAGGGGCCCTTTGCATGGGCGGGTTTGCCGCTTTGTCCTGCCTAGCATACTAGTTTTGCACGGTTTTATCTGGTCAAAATCCCGAGGTGCCGCGGTTGTTTTTCGAACGAGATATTTTTGGATTTAAACGATCCACTTGGGGCAACGACGAATCATACCCGCGCGATTCGGAGGTTGATTCTCTTTGGTGCTGCGGCCGCGGGTTGACCGATCCGATCCTGTCTGCTCCCCTAGGGTATGTTTGATCCCGTCAAAGTTTGCCCCATCGTGTTGCGCCCTTCAAATGACGGTTATGATATCTTGTGTTTCCGCCATCCGACGGCAGGGCATCAATTCGTCAAGGGCACGATTGATCCGGGCGAGCCCCCCTCGGACGCCGCCACACGCGAACTGTTCGAGGAAAGCGGCCTGAGTGCCACGGTCCCTATGACGCCGTTCGGCCAAAAGGTGATGAAAACGACAGGGCAGGGTTGGCAATTCTATATAGCGCTTTTTGAGGGCTGCTCTGATGGCTGGGCGCACGAGACACTGGACGATCATGGTCACTGTTTTACATTCTTTTGGCAGCCGCTTGAAATCGCGTTGGATGAAACATGGCATCCGGTGTTTCATGAGGCCCATGAATTTGTCCTGCGACGCATGGCCGTGACGGATCCCAAAATGATATCATATCAGCGTGTGGAATCCGGTGTCGCCTGCTTGCGGTCATAGATGGGGCGATCGGGATCACACTGACGTTGGTCTGCATCAATGCTTGTGGTCGTGTGATCCATCCCTCATATCTTGATGATAAATATGACTTATTGATTAGGATATTCCATTGAAAACCGTTCGCGTTGCGCTTGCTCTTCTTTTTTTCGGGGCCTTATGGGTTTGGTATTTGCCGCCGCAGACAGAGGGCTTGGAAGCCACAGAATACGCATGTGGCGCCCCTGAAACGCCATGCACCATTGGTGAACGCACCTATCACATTTTGGTACCAAGGGGCGAAGGCCCGTTCCCCGCCGTCGTCTTCTTTCATGGATCGGGTCAGAGCGGCGCAGATGTCTTGGGATACAACACCGTGGGGCAGCCGTTGCTTGAACGGGGGTATGCGATCATTGCCCCAGATGCGCTTGATGTCACATATGCAGGTGGCAAAAATTCGAGCGGTTGGATCTGGGAGGGGCGACGTGGAGCCAGAAACGACCATCAGTTCGCCCGAGACGTTATTGCGGATGCAACCGCGCGTTTCCCTATTGAACAGGATGAATTGATCATCGCGGGTCATTCCAACGGCGCGACATTCGTCTGGTATATGGCCTGTGCAGGGGCGCTTCCAAATCAACGTGATTTCGCGACGACTGGCGGAACACTGGTACGTGGTCGTCCCGAAAAATGCGCCGAAGTCCGCAGGGGCTTTAACCTCATTCATACCCATGGCACGCGGGACCAAGTCGTTCCAGTTAATGGGTCACAGCGGAGCGGTTCTTGGACCGGCTGGCAGGGCGCGCATGAATCCGTGGATGCATTGGCCGCGGCTTCGGGGTGCACGCGCCAAGAGACCGTGGCCGAGACCACCACGCGCTGGTCGCGGTGCCGAACGACTGGGGACTATCGGCTTGTCTTGGGGGACGGAGGGCATGAAATTCCGCAAGATTGGGTTGCAACCGTGACCGACTGGCACACGGGGTTGAAGACGCAGAGATAGTTTCGCGGCGACCCAGAGAGGGGAGCCCACCGACGGGGCGGTGTTTCATTCGTATATGTGGGAAAACTGGTGCTGCTGGGGAGAATTGAACTCCCGACCTCGTCATTACCAATGACGCGCTCTACCACTGAGCTACAGCAGCACTGTGAGGCGGTGATTACGATTTATCGTCAGGGGACGCAAGCGGAATTCGTCGTGGTTTTCTAATTTCTTGCGATCCTTTGCCGGAATGTCCGATCTGGCGTTGCTGTGCGAAAACACGCAGAATTCCCCCCGTGAAGGCAAACGCCAATCTGGACGCGCGCAAAGCCCTGCGTTAGAAGGGCGTCATGGATAAAAAGACCTCAGTCACCCCCGGCACGAAACGGGACGCGCAACGCGAAGATCGCCTTAAGGCTGCGATGAAGGCAAACCTTCAACGTCGCAAGGCACAGGCCCGCGCGCGCAGTGAGCAATCCGAGGCCAGTAACGAGCAGGATAAGGACAGTTAAATGGATTCTATTGTTGTACAGGGCGGCGGTGAGCTGAATGGTCAAATTCAGATCTCAGGCGCGAAAAACACCTGTCTGAAACTTATGTCTGCGGCGTTGCTGACGGATGAACCATTGACGCTGACCAATGTGCCGCGTCTTTCTGACATCAAAACGCTGGGCACTTTGCTTGAATCGCTTGGCTGCGAAGTGGCGATGTTGAACGACGGTCAGGTCATGGCCCTGTCCGGTCGCGAGATCACCAACCGCAAGGCTGACTATGAAATCGTGCGCAAACTACGCGCCTCTTTTAACGTACTTGGTCCGCTTTTGGCCCGCGAGAACGAGGCGATTGTGTCGCTTCCTGGTGGTTGTGCCATCGGTGCGCGCGCGGTTGATCTTCACATCAAGGCGCTTGAAACACTCGGCGCGACGATTGAATTGGACGGCGGCTATGTGCACGCCAAGGCGCCGAACGGATTGACCGGCGCGGTTATCGAATTCCCATTCGTGTCCGTTGGCGCGACCGAAAATGCGGTGACCGCGGCGACATTGGCCAAGGGCACGACCGTTATCAAAAACGCGGCGCGTGAACCCGACACCGTGGATTTGATCAAATGTTTGGTCGCCATGGGTGCCAAGATCGAGGGCGCGGGCACATCCACCCTGACCATCGAGGGTGTGGACCATCTGCACGGTGCCACCCATGAGGTGATCGCCGACCGGATTGAGCTGGGTACATTCATGGTGGCCCCTGCGATCTGTGGCGGCTCTGTTGAACTGCTCGGCGGTCGTCTTGATCTGATCGGTGCGTTCGTGGAACGTCTTGATGCCGCTGGCATCAATGTGACCGAAACCGACGGTGGCCTTTTGGTTGCCCGTCGCGGTGATGTCGTAAAGGCCGCCGACGTGACAACCGCGCCATTCCCAGGATATCCAACCGATCTTCAGGCGCAATTCATGGCGATGATGTGTACCGCCGAGGGCACCAGCACCCTTGAAGAAACCATCTTTGAGAACCGCTTTATGCATGCGCCGGAATTGATCCGTATGGGTGCGAAAATCGACGTTGATGGCAACACCGCCAAGGTGACAGGCGTTGAGCAACTGAACGGTGCGCGTGTTATGGCGACCGACCTTCGGGCGTCCGCGTCGTTGATCCTTGCGGGTCTGCGCGCCAAGGGCGAAACCGTGGTCAGCCGCGTCTATCACCTTGATCGCGGTTACGAGAAGATCGAAGAGAAACTGCGCGGTGTTGGCGCGAACATCGAACGGATCAGCGAATAATGCCCATGGATGCGACATTCGAAGACGGCGGCGAAAAGCCTCTGCGCCTGCGGGCCGAGGATGGCGATGACCTGTCCATCGTGTCGACCTTGGTGCAGGATGCGGTGTTTCCCGTGTCTGAAATGTCGTGGTCGTCGGGCAAGGGCCAGTTCGGTATCCTTATGAACCGGTTTCGTTGGGAAGACCGCGACGCCGCCCAAAAGGGTGGCCGTGCCTTTGAACGGGTGCAATCCGTTCTGGCCATCGATAGCGCGACCAAGGTCCTGACCCAGGGTGTGTCGCGCGACGACAAAGACACCATTCTGTCGGTGCTTTCTATCACCTTTGACGCCACCAATGACGGGGCAGGGCGCATCGTTCTGAACCTTGCAGGTGACGGCGCCATCGGCATCGACGTGGAATGCATCGACGTCACCTTACAGGACGTCACGCGCCCTTATACCGCGCCATCCAAATCCCAGCCCAGCCATCCGGAGTAGGCATATGCCACAGTTTCTATCCATCACCGACGCCGATTTTGAGGCGAAGTTCACGGCATTTCTGGGCACCAAACGCGAAGACAGCCCCGAGGTCGACGACATCGTTGCCGAGATCATCAAAGACGTGCGCACGCGCGGCGATCAGGCTGTTATTGATCTGACGTCGAAATTCGACCACATGGATTTGACGCCCGCCACATTGGCATTTTCCCCCGAAGAAATTGCCGCCGAATGTGCCAAGGTCTCGGACGAGGACCGCGCCGCACTGCAATTGGCGGCGGATCGCATTCGCGCCTATCACGAACGTCAGATGCCACAGGACCAAATGTGGACCGATGAGGTCGGCGCGCGCCTTGGCTGGCGCTGGACGGCTGTTTCCGCCGCGGGTCTTTATGTGCCTGGTGGATTGGCCTCCTATCCGTCGTCCGTGTTGATGAACGCCATTCCGGCCAAGGTCGCGGGCGTTGAACGTTTGGCCATCGTTGTTCCGACGCCCGACGGTATCGCGAACCCGTTGGTGTTGCTGGCCGCGCAGATCGCGGGCGTTGACGAAATCTATCGTATCGGTGGCGCACAGGCCGTCGCAGCACTTGCTTATGGCACCGAAACCATTCCCGCCGTTGATAAGATCACCGGTCCGGGCAATGCGTTTGTCGCCGCCGCGAAACGCCGTGTGTTCGGCAAGGTCGGCATCGACATGATCGCGGGTCCAAGTGAGATCCTCGTGATCGCCGACAAACACAACGACCCTGACTGGATCGCGGTTGATTTGCTATCACAGGCCGAACACGACCAAAGCGCCCAGTCGATCTTGATCACCGATGATGCCGATTTCGGTATGGCGGTTTCGGATGCCGTGGATAAGCGGCTTGAAACGCTTGAACGTCGTGAAATTGCGTCCCCATCGTGGGATGAGTTTGGCGCGGTGATCACCGTGCGCGACATGGACGAGGCGGTTGCCCTGTCCGACCGTATCGCGCCTGAACACCTTGAAATCTGTACCGAAAATGCCGAGGCCCTGTCCGAAGAAATCCGCCACGCCGGCGCGATCTTTATCGGGGCCTTCACCCCCGAGGCCATCGGCGATTATATCGGTGGGCCGAACCACGTGTTGCCAACGGCGCGCTCGGCGCGGTTCTCATCTGGCCTGTCGGTTATGGATTTCGTCAAACGCACAACCCTGTCGCAAATGACCCCCGAGGCCATCCGCGCCATCGGTCCCGCCGGTGAACGTCTTGCAAAATCCGAGAGCCTCGAGGCGCATGGGCTTTCCATTCGTGCGCGTTTGGATAAACTGAATTCATGACCTCACAGAATCGCATTTGCCATATTGAAATCGACGAAGGCGGCCTGATTGCGCCGACCCCAGAGATTGAACAGGAACGCAAAGTTGCGATTTTTGACCTGCTCGAAGATAACACCTTTGCCCCAATGGCGCGCGACGGTCATGACGCACCTGTTGGCCCGTTTCGTCTGTTACTTGCGATCCGTGATCGTCGTTTGGTGTTTGATATTTCGGCCGAGGACGAAACCCATCTGGGCGAATTCCAGCTGGCGCTTGGCCCGTTTCGACAGGTCGTAAAGGACTATTTCCAGATCTGTGCGAGCTATTTTGAGGCGGTGAAACGTCTTCCGCCCGCCCAGATCGAGGCCATCGACATGGCGCGCCGTGGTATCCACAACGAAGGCGCCGCCGTGTTGCGCGAACGTCTCGAAGGCAAGGCCGAGATCGACAAAGATACGGCCCGTCGTCTGTTTACTCTCATTTGCGTTCTGCATTTCGGGGCTTAATTTATGGCGGCGTCTCTTCCTTCTTCTGTGCTTTTCTGCTGCGATCATAACTCTGTTCGCTCGCCGATGGCCGAAGGATTGATGAAGCAACTCTATGGCCACGACGCCTATATTCAATCCGCTGGCGTGCGTAACGATCTTGAAATCGACGGGTTCGCCATCGCGGTTTGCGCCGAATTGGGCGTGGAACTGTCACGCCACAAATCTCGCAGCTTTGACGAGATGCAGGACTGGGGTGACGATCTGTCGTCCTATGATTTGGTCATCGCGTTATCTCCCGCCAGCCAACGTCGCGCGCTTGATCTGACGCGCACGGCGCATCTTGATGTGGAATATTGGCCGATTCTGGACCCGACTGGGATCGGCGAAGGCCGCGAGGCGCGTCTGGTTGGATATCGTCAAACCCGCGATCAAATTCGCGAACGGTTGATTGCGCGCTTTGGTGAGCCAACAAATTTGCCAAAATAACACTGTATTCGACGGAAAATCACCCGTTTGACCGAATGAGCGCTTGAAAATTCTGCGTCGGCGGCGCATTTAATGAGCGCCCACAAACAGGTGGGCGGTATTTATTAGGAGAGACCATGGCCAAGGAAGAACTACTCGAATTTCCAGGTGTCGTTAAGGAACTCTTGCCAAATGCGACGTTTCGGGTCGAGCTAGAAAACGGCCATGAGATCATCGCACACACGGCAGGCAAGATGCGCAAAAACCGCATTCGTGTTCTGGCTGGCGACAAAGTCCAAGTCGAAATGACGCCATACGATCTGACCAAGGGTCGGATCAACTATCGTTTCAAGTAAACACATGCGTTTGATCCTAGGATCAGGAAGCCCACGCCGCCGCGAGCTGCTTGGGCAAATCGGCGTTGTGCCGGACGACATTCGTTCGCCTGACATCGATGAAACGCCAGAGGCGCGCGAACTGCCGCGCCCCTATTGCATGCGAATGGCGACGTCGAAATTGGCGGCCATTGCCCGTGCTGACGATGAGATCGTGATCTGTTCCGATACGACCGTGGCCCTTGGCCGTCGTATCATGGGCAAACCCGTTGATGCGGGCGAGGCGGCGGAATTTCTGCTGGCTATGTCCGGTCGTCGTCACAAGGTGATCACCGCCGTGGCCGTTGGCGTGGGTGACCGCGTTTTGACCCGCGATGTTGTCACGACCGTTCAAATGAAACGTCTGTCTGATTTGGAATTGAACGCCTATCTTGCCACCAATGACTGGCAGGGCAAGGCGGGCGGTTACGGGATCCAAGGTCCCGCCGCCGCGTTTCTACCATGGATCAGCGGATCCTATTCTGCGGTGATGGGTTTGCCTGTCGCCGAAACGGCGGCGTTGCTTGCGTCGGCCGGTTACCCCATGTGGAGGGCGTCCGATGAAGGGCAGTAGCGTTTATCTTGATCACATCAACGACCAAGAGGCTGCGGCCCTTGTGGTTGATGGTCACCTCGAAGATTTCCTGATCACCCCCAAGGGCGACCAGCCCGCACCGGGTACGATTTTCCGCGGTATCGTGGATCGTCAGATGAAGGGGCAGGGCGGTGTTACGCTTCGCCTTGGGAAATACAAAGGCTTCCTGAAACAGGCCAAGGGTCTGAAACCAGGCCAGAAAATGTTGGTGCAGGTCACCGGTTACGCCGAAGACGGCAAGGCCGTTCCGATCACCGCTAAGGTGTTGTTCAAGAGCCGTTACGCCATCGTAACCCCCGACGCCCCCGGGTTGAACATCTCACGCTCCATTCACGACGAAGACGAACGGGATCGCCTGCTTGAGGCGGCGAATGTTGAAATGGATGGTTGTGATTTCGGTCTGATCATTCGGTCCGCCGCCAATGGTGTCGACCTTGAGGACGTGTCCGAGGACATCGCCATCATGCGCGAACAGGCCGAGGATGTGATGGGCGACGATGGCACCGAGGAAGAGATGCTCTTGGAAGGGCCAACACCGCACCACCTTGCGTGGCGCGAATGGGGGCAGCCGGATGAGGTCGTCACCGAAGAGGGCTGTTTCGAATCCCACAATGTGATGGATGTGATCGAGCCGCTGGGCGAGGCCTATGTGCCGCTTGGCAATGGTGCGAGCATGTATGTCGAACCGACCCGCGCGCTTGTGGCCGTGGATGTGA
The DNA here is from genome assembly GCA_947503035.1 of uncultured Halocynthiibacter sp. Taxonomy (GTDB): domain Bacteria; phylum Pseudomonadota; class Alphaproteobacteria; order Rhodobacterales; family Rhodobacteraceae; genus CANNCD01. The sequence goes on along the minus strand of CANNCD010000001.1, from coordinate 1,293,657 downwards.
ACACCGGCACGGACATGTCCCTTGCCGCTGGCCTTAAGGCGAACTTGGCTGTGGCGCGTGCATTGCCGCGGGCGTTGCGTTGTCGTGGGCTGGGCGGGCAGATCACTCTTGATCTGGCACCGATGCCGAAGAAGGATCGCAAGATGTTCGAACATTCGATCCGCGCTGCGTTTCGTGCCGATTCTATTGATACGGCGATGGTCGGCTGGACCCCGCTTGGGCATTACGAACTCCAGCGTAAACGCGAACGTCTCCCGATTGAGGGCGTATAATCATGGCCTGTCCGATCTGCGCGCAAGCCACCGTCGCGGCCTATAAACCCTTTTGTTCAAAGCACTGCGCCGATGTTGATTTGGCGCGGTGGTTTAACGGCACATACACCACCCCAATGGCCGAACAAGACGTTTGGGAAGAGGCAGAAAAGCCATCAGAACAAATAGTTACAGAACATTAATGTTTTTTTCAATTTGCCTCTGGACACCACCGGCTGGCAGTACTAGAAGACACACACCCTAACGAGAGATCGTTACCAGGTGCCTGGGTAGCTCAGGGGTAGAGCAGTGGATTGAAAATCCTCGTGTCGGTGGTTCGATTCCGCCCCTAGGCACCATTTACTTACTTCATCTTGAAATAGTAAACGGACTACAGATCGATCAGTTGATCCGGTCAGCAATTTTTGTTGTGTGCTTACCCGTCGCCACAGCAAAGCCCCCTCATTTCAATCTTAATGTCGTTTCAGTCGTCAATTGGCGATGTGCTGCGCCAATTTGAACGGCACGCTTATCGCATGGCCGCTTCATCCTTCAAACACGTGAAGGGAGAGATATGACACAAGGTGGTTATGTTCAGACGGGCGCTTACCTGTGTGAATGAACCGCCACACAGCGTCGTATCAGGCGGGACACTCGGGGGTGCAGGGTCGCCATTTATGTCGTGATAGCAGCGAGGGCTGCTATCGGTCTTACATCAATAGATGTCGCGTGCGGCGACCAAAATCGCGCGTACCTTTTCGTCGGCAATCGAGTAGTGGATCGATTTACCTTCGCGGCGGGCTTGGACAAGTTTGTCCTCACGGAGCCGAGCGAGCTGTTGGCTCACGGCGGTTTGACGAATCTGAAGCAGGCCTTCGAGAGCGCCTACAGATTTTTCGCCAAGCACGAGATGCGATAAGATCTTGAGCCGTCCGACATGGGACATTGCCTTGAACAATGCGGCCAATTCGGGGGCGGTTTTGTCGATCTGTTGATGTGAGAGAGTTTCAGTGGGATTTTCCAAGGGGACCTCAATCAGTGGTAGTGAGTATTCAGATACCCCAATTCGATCCCCCAATGCGACTAGATTTTGTCTGAACGCGTTCGATGTGTTGCATAAATGAATATGCAAAGACCCATAAGCGCGCCTGAGGCCACGAATGGCGCGCTTGGCGCATGTATCGGTGCGCCGTCGCGGGTGAAGAACCAGAAGATCGAGGTCATGATTACGGTCGAGAACATCATGCCAATTGACGCGATACTGGTCAAAAGCCCCTGAAGTTCGCCTTGCTGGTTCTTGTCGGTTTTGCGCGATGCGATCCCCATTAACGCCGGTTGGGCCACTGCCCCCAATGCCGTAAGTGGAGTGAGTGCAATCAGCAGCCAACCCCACGGCACCACCGCCGTGGCCGCAAATGCAATCAGGTTGAACACAAGACCGAACATCAGGGTCTTCTCTTCGCCGTACTTGGGGATGATCACACGGATAAGGCCACCTTGGACGATTGCCATCCCGATGCCAAACGCCGCAAGAGAATAGCCCACCATCGCAGGTTCCCAGCCGAAACGCGCCTTGGTGAAATAGGCCCAGACCGTTGGGTAGACGAAGAACGCGATCTGATAGAAAAAGTTGATGAACAACAGCGGACGAAGACCGGGAAGCGCGCCGATGACCTTGAACGCTCCAACGGGGTTGGCGCGACGCCATTCAAACGGGCGGCGGTTCTCGTCTTTAAGGGTTTCGGGAAGAAAGAAAAAGGCGAGCGCAAAGTTGAGGCCAGCAAGGCACATCGCGACAATGAACGGCATGCGTGGCCCGAATTCCCCCAATAGCCCGCCCATGATTGGGCCAAGCACAAAGCCAATGCCGAAGGCCGCGCTGACAAGGCCGAAGTTCTGGGCTTTTTTGTCGGGGTCCGAAATATCCGCCATATAGGCCGTCGCAGTGGAATGGGTGGCCGAGGAAATCCCGCCAATGATACGTCCAATAAACAAAAGCCAAATGGTCCCCGCAACCGCCATCAGGGCATAGTCCAGCGTTAAAACACCGAGCGAGACAAGCAAGACGGGGCGCCGTCCGAACCGATCCGACAGGTTGCCGACAACGGGCGAAAAGAAGAACTGCATCACCGCAAAGGACAGCGACAAGATCCCGCCCCAAAGCGCTGCGTTGGCCAAATCGGCGTTACCCACGTCCATTATCAGGTCTGGCATGATCGGCATAATCAACCCAATCCCCATCGCATCGATAAGAAGGGTCATGACAATCAAAAGAACAGGCGTGCGGGTTTTCATAGGGCGGCTCCGATTGGGTCCCCTATACGTGGGGGCGGTGTCGGGGGAATACTATAGGGCCTAGTGTCCGATGGCCTGAATAAAATCACACAAAATGCCAGAATATGCCTCGGGGGCTTCGACTGGGGCATAGTGGCCACCTTGGCGCAACAGTTTGACCTCGGTGCCCGGAATAAGATCGGCGGTTTCGCGCACCATATCGGCGGGCACGATGCGATCGTTGGTGCCCGCAATCGCCAAAGTCGGGAGGCGAAGCCCAGAGGTCGGTGTATAGAAATCGGTGCCCGCGATGGCGGCTGCGCAGCCGCAATATCCCTCGGTCACGGTTGCATCAAAGACGGGTTGCCAGTGGCGGCGGACATCGTCGGAACAGCGTGGTGCAGTGGCAAGGCGTATGTGATCCGCCGAAATCGCAGCCAGCCCCTTGGCGCGAACGGTTTCGATCTGGGCGTGCCATTTCGGCCCATACCCCATCTTGGCCGCGGTCTGGGACAGCACCAGCGCGCGAACTTGGTCAAGCCGCTTGATCGCCAAACCTTGGGCAATCAACCCGCCCATGCCATGACCGACGAATAGGGTGTCCCGCAAATGCAGATGATCCAAAAGCCGTTCTGCGTCACGGACCAAGGCCCCCATGGAATAGGGCGCGTCAGGCGCGGACGACGCGCCATGTCCACGAATATCGTAACGCAAAATCGACAAATGCGAGGGGAGCAGTGGGATGATGTCATCCCAAATCTCCATGCGCATCCCCAAGCCATGCACCAACACGACGCAAGGGCCATCGGGCGCACCATCGCGTCGATAGGCGATGGTGTGGTCATCAAACGTCGCGAATTCCATTAGTCGATCAAACGCATATGCGCCATGATCTGACCATGGTCCGAAGCTAGCTTATTATACGGCGCCTCGGGGTGGCTGCCGTCGGTCAGGTGATCGTTCAACACGCTGAAATAGTGCATCTCGCCGATGCGATCTGCGTAATCAGGGTGGAAATGGCGGCTCATCAAAATCTGATCGATGCTCTCATAAACCCCACCAAAGGCCGTGGTATAGACCATGTCGCGGGCGGAATTGCGCACGAACATCTTTTCGGCAGAGGTCAATTTGACGGACTCAATCGCCTCGCGGATATAGGTGTTTTCGGCGTCGGAGTACCGATCCCCGCCGTGTTTCGCATCATGGCGGCGCATCCACGCATAGTTCTTGAACGGGGTTTCGCCGGTGATGATTTCGCTGCTGACGGCGTGTTCGCTATCGTTGAAATCGCCCAAAACCATGACGGGGTTGCCGGCCTCGATTTCTTCGACGATCAGCTTGCGCAGCACCCATGCCTCGGCCATGCGGCGGGTCGCGGCGCGTAGGGCACCCAAGGCCCGCCCGACGGCGTCGTACTTGGTCAAATCGATCTCTGGGGCGGGGCCGCCATTGTTGCGCGGGAATTCCCCGAGTTTCGATTTCAGGTGGCAATTGAACACGGTGATCACACGGTCGCCGACGGGGATGCGCACCTTGAGCACAGGGCGTGAGAGACGCGATAGGGTGAAATGGCCACCATCATCGCCACCCAGATCGGAAAACGGAATGGTCAGGGCTGGCGACAGGTCTTGGATCACTTCGGGTTCGCCGACAAAGCCGAACCGCGACACGGTGGCCACGCCCGGACGACGGTGACCCGGTTCGCCATCGTTCACGTTGGGGGCAAAGGCCACGGCTGCGTCCTTGTAGCCACGAGACGCGAGTTTACGGAAAATCGCGCGTTTGGAATAGCGTTTAGAGCGGTCCGGCACCGCCGCCGCGTTCAACTCATCGCCGCGGCGCGTGGCCTCGTCCAGAACGGCACGAAGGGGGGCTTCGTCAAAGATTTCCTGAAAGCCAATGATATCCGCATCCAAGGATAGGGTCTGATCGGCGAGCCAGTCTTCCTTCCACGCGTATTCTTCGGGGGAGTATTTTTCGTAGGTGTAATATTCCTGATCGGCACCGATCAAGTTTTTGACGTTAAAAGATGCAATCGTAAACTCAGTCATATCAGACCCCTAGGTGGATGCGCGTTTCGGCGTACCATGACCAATGGGGGCGGCGATGACAAGCCGCTAGGGCGTCAAATCGGTGAGCCACGCGTGGATGACGTCAAGCGATGCGGGTTCGTCCAGAAACGGCACGTGGGCGCGATCGGGGATGATACCGACGTGCATATCGGGGCGACGGGTGGTCATTTTGTCGACGGTGTCTTGGGTCAACAGGGTTGAATTTTCACCGCGCAGAAGCGCGAGCGGAAGGCCGCCTAGTGCATCGAAGAAGGGCCAGAGATCGGGCGCGGAAACGCCCGCGTTTTCGACAGCGGTGCGCAGGGCAGGGTCGTAATTGATGTGTAGCCCGTCTGGCTGTTCGCGGTAATGGATGCGCACCTCTTGGGCCCAGCGGGACGGGGGAACATTGGCAAATCCGGTCATGAGTTTGGGGCGCGCCATGGCTGCGGCGTCATATGTTTTCTGAACGGGGCGGCGGCCGAGATACCCCATGATATCATCAATCGCGCTTGCGCCGATCTCGGGGCCGATGTCGTTGAGACAGACGCCGATCAGGCGGGGTTTGATCATCGCGGCAAGGCCCATCGCGATAAGCCCGCCACGCGATGTGCCGATGATCGCGGCGCGTTCAACGCCAAGGTGATCCATGAGGGCGATGGTATCGGCGGCCTCTTGTGGGACGGAATACGTGGTGTGATCGGCCCAATCGGATGCGCCGCGGCCACGATAATCGGGGCGGATCAGGCGCACATTGGGCAGGTGTGGCGCGAGGTAATTGAAGTCGTCACCATTGCGGGTGAGCCCCGCCAGACAGATCACGGGAATGCCCGTGCCATGATCGCGGTAGGCAAGGCGGGTGCCGTCGGTGGCGGTGAAGAATTTCATGTGCGCGTCCCTTGTCGTTGGTCCAAGCGTGGCACAGATTGACGGAAAAACAAGAGGAAAGGGTGGGTCGGCTTTACCCTTGGTCGCAATCTCGTTAGGGTCCACCCCGATTGGCGGCCGGATCGGCCTGTCGCCGTTGAATAAGAGTGAAAGGTCACACATGACCCAAGTAAAATCAGGCGATACCGTTCGCATTCATTACACCGGCACATTGGCCGATGGCACAACATTTGATAGCTCTAAGGGCCGCGATCCGTTGGAGTTCACTGTGGGTTCTGGTCAGATCATTCCTGGTCTTGATGTTGCGATCCCGGGTATGACCGTGGGCGAGCAGAAGAAAGTCGTGATCGCGGCGACGGATGCCTATGGCGAATACCACGAAGGTGCGTCGCAGGTGATCCCAAAGGGCACCATCCCGAAAGATATCCCAACCGAGGTTGGAACGCAGTTGCAGATGCAAAACCCAGAAGGTCAGGCGATGATGGTTGTGATCACCGCATCCGACGACGAAAGCATCACCGTTGACGCGAACCACCCGTTGGCAGGCAAAGAATTGACGTTCGATTTTACATTGGAAGAAATCGTTTAAGCAACGTTTCCGTTGTTAAAATGCAAGAGGGGCGCGAACCGATGGTTCGCGCCCCTCTTATTATATTGTCTGAGAAAACCTTACAGGTTTTCGGGCTGTGGCATCCCAAGAACGTGATAGCCGCCGTCGACGCGGATGATTTCGCCCGTCGTGCAGGCGCCCGCGTCAGAGGCAAGATACACCGCCGTGCCACCGACCGCTTCGAGCGTCGCGTTTGCGCGCATCGGCGAGTTGGCCTCGGTTTGGCGGAAGGTCTTGCGCGCACCGCCAATGGCAGCGCCAGCCAGCGTTTTCATCGGGCCGGGGGACACCGCATTCACGCGGATGCCGTCGACGCCAAGGTCGTTGGCAAGATAGCGCACGGTCGCCTCGAGGGCCGCTTTGGCCACGCCCATCACGTTGTAGAACGGGGTCACGCGGTTAGAACCTTGGTAGGTCAGGGTCAACAATGTGCCGCCATCCGTCATCAAAGGCGCCGCACGACGTGCGATTTCGATAAAGGAGTAGCAGGAGATATCCATCGAGTTTTTGAAGTTCTCGCGGGATGTGTTGACGAAACGACCCGTCAGTTCGTTTTTGTCGGAATAGGCGATCGCGTGCACGACGAAATCGATCTTGCCCCATTTCGCCTCAAGTTCCGCAAAGGCGCGATCAAGAGACGCGTCATCCGTCACATCGACATCGACCATAAAGTCAGAGCCAAGCGATTCAGCAAGCGGTTGAACGCGCTTGCCGAAGGCTTCGCCTTGGTATGTGAAGGCAAGTTCGGCGCCTGCTTCGGCCATGGCCTTGGCGATGCCCCACGCGATGGAGCGTTCGTTGGCGACGCCCATGATTAGGCCGCGTTTGCCCTGCATTTGATTTGACATATCTTATCCGTGGTATTTGCTCATGGCGATGGTACCGTTGGTGCCACCAAAGCCAAAGCTGTTGGAAATTACGGTATCGAGGCCTGCGTCTTTGACGAAGGTCTGTTGGATTTCGCCTGGGTTGATCGCAGGGTCCAGCTCCGTGATGTTTGCGGATGGCGCGATAAAGTCACCATTCAGCATGATCAGGGAATAGATCGCCTCGTGCACACCAGCGCCGCCAAGACAGTGCCCTGTCAGGGATTTGGTGGATGTGATCGGCGGTGTGTTGCCTTCGCCGAAGACGTTGCGCACGGCTTTGACTTCGGTCACGTCGCCGGCCGGTGTGGATGTACCGTGGGCGTTGATATAGCCAACCTTGCGGTCACCAATGGTGGAGGTCGCAAGCTTCATGGAACGTTCCGCACCTTCGCCAGATGGGGCAACCATGTCGGAGCCATCAGAGGTCGCGCCGTAACCGGTCACCTCTGCATAGATTTTCGCGCCACGGGCAAGGGCGTGCTCAAGCTCTTCGAGAACCAGAACGCCGCCACCACCCGAGATCACGAAACCATCACGGGTCGCGTCGAACGCACGAGATGCAGTTTCAGGCGTGTCGTTGTACTTCGAGGACATCGCGCCCATCGCGTCGAATAGGCAGGACAGGGTCCAGTCGAGCTCTTCACCACCGCCGGCAAAGACGATGTCTTGTTTGCCGAACTGGATCTGCTCAACGCCGTTACCGATACAGTGGAGGGACGTCGTACAAGCGGAGGTGATAGAGTAGTTCACGCCCTTAATTTTGAACGGCGTCGCAAGACAGGCAGAGTTCGTGGAAGACATACAACGTGTCACCATGAACGGGCCCATACGTTTCGGAGACCCTTTTTCCTTTACGATTTTATGCGCTTGGAAGAAGTTCATGGTGGATGGACCACCGGAACCCATCACAAGACCGGTGCGTTCGTTGGACACCTCATGTGGTTCAAGACCCGCATCGGCAATCGCCTGTTCCATCGCAAGGAAGTTATAGGCCGCGCCCATACCCATGAAACGCATGTTGCGTTTGTCGATGTGCTCGGTGACATCGATCTTTGGCATGCCGTGCACTTGGCTCCGGAAACCGTTTTCGGTGTATTCTGGCGACGCAGAAATACCGGATTTAGAATTAAGAAGGCTGTCTGTGACTTCTTGAACATTGTTGCCGATGGACGACACGATGCCCATACCTGTTACGACGACTCGACGCATAATTGGTCTCCTTGGAATGATTGTTTTTGGCGCTGCTTATTCTTCCGCAGGGGCCAGACCAACCTTCATGTTTTTCACTTCGTATACCACTTCGCCATCGGCAAGCAGAACACCGTCGGCCATGCCGACTTTAATCTTGGAACGATCGATGACCTTGGTGAAGTCCACCTTATAGGTCAGCATCTTACGTGTTGGGGTGACCTTGCCGGTCAATTTGACCTCGCCCACACCCAAGGCCATGCCTTGGCCTGTCATGCCGCGCCAACCAAGGTTGAAACCGGTCAACTGCCACAGGCCATCAAGACCAAGACAGCCAGGCATAATTGGGTTGCCAGGAAAGTGGCAGTCAAAGAACCAAAGGTCAGGGGTGATGTCGAATTCAGCCACAACATGGCCTTTGCCATGGAGGCCGCCATCGCCGGAAATTTCCGTGATGCGATCCATCATCAACATGGGCGGCATGGGCAGCTGTGCGTTGCCTTTGCCAAACAATTCGCCTTGGGCGCATTTGATCAGATCTTCTTTACCAAAGCTGTTGGGATAGATGCTCATTTGGGCTTTGCCCCCTTATCAGTCATGTTCTTTTGCTATGCTTTAACATCCACACCATGGCAGAACAAGTGTGGCGGGGCGCCTTGGGGCGTTTTCAATTGAACTACGTCGGTTTTCACCGTAAAAAGAATGGAACACAAAGGAACGCAGCCCATGCAGGATATCGCAATCGACACAGGCACGCGCTGGCTCTCACAGGCCGGATTGCGCCCGACACGGCAACGTGTGTCACTGGCTGCGCTGTTGGTTGGCGATGGCCAAGACCGCCATGTTACTGCAGAGAGCCTGCATGCATCCACCGTGACCGCGGGCGAAAAAGTGTCCCTTGCGACGGTGTATAATACGCTCAAGGCGTTCGTTGATGCGGGTCTGATGCGCGAAATCACGGTTGATGGCTCCAAGAGCTATTTTGACACCAACATGTCCGATCACCCACATTTCTATTGGGAAGACAGCGCCGAATTGACCGACGCCCCGATGGATCAGCTGGTGATCTCACAGGTACCCGACGCCCCAGAAGGCGCCGAAATCGCCAAGGTCGACGTGGTCATCCGCCTGCGCCGGACCTGAAATCGGCCCCGCGCGATCCGTCGTAGTATCGTTAAGGCATATTAAATGGCGGCTGAGGGTTAAGTACGAGGGCCGCGCCAACGCTGATTGCGACTAAGATGGCGCAGGCCGCACCTTGGCGTAGTCTTCCAGTATTCAATGCTATGACAAGGCCAGCAGCTGTTGTCGAGAATACCAAGGCAAGCAACAAATATGGTATATCGTCGCGACCTAGGAGGTCAGGATAGGCTTCGAGGCCGTACTTATGCAGTGAGATAGAAATGTTTGTGACCACTGTGAATGATCCCACAATTGGGCCGAAGAAAATGACAAGCGCTGTGGGGACGAAGAATTCCCATTGAAAGCTGGCGATGACCCACAAGATGTTGGCAGTTGTCCAAAGTCCGAGCCATTTGGGCCAAGCGTTTTGGTTCTGTTTTCGAAAGTATCCGATGACCCGAATTGCATATTTACCCCAATAGATCAGAGAGCAAAGCAGCAGGATCGGAATTGTTATTGCAACTGCGAGCTTGGATCTATCCGCAAGAATGAACATGAATGGTAAGAAAACGAAGATTGCTGAGATGCCCCAAATTTGCTTGCTAAATTTATTCATAAACAATGTCTTTCTAAACAATTAGCCGAAATATTGGCCCAGTTTTGCGTCCTAAAACCACTGCCCGGGTTCCATCAGGCCAAGATCAAGCAACTGTTGGCTGTGCCATTGGAACGGCGTCGAGTTGTGCCATTTGAACGTGTCGATATCAAAGGTCGAACCGGGGTTGTGCTTGAGCGCCTTGGCGGTGCGGAAGCTGCAAATCGCCGCCGTCAGGTTGTGGTGCCACGGGCAGGCATAGGTGTTGTATTCTTGGTCGCTAAAGGTGTGATCGTCGCGCATCCGCAATTCGGGTTTCGATTTAAAAATCGCGATCCGGTCGATTTTGCGGCGGGTGGGGGCGATGTGTTCTTCGTAGCGCCAGCGCAAACCGCCAAAGAAATCGAGCTGTCGTTCCTTGGGGTGGTTGTGGTTGTCCGGATCGGGACGGGACGCCGCGTAATAGCCGGATTTATCCATATGCGCGCTTTCGAGGTTCACGGCATTGGGGTGTTCGTTCAGATCGGCGGCGTACAAATCAACAACATAGGTCAACATCGCGTCGCGACGCTCCTCGGTGTGATAGGCAAGCATCTCGCCAATCGTGCGCGTCTCGCAAAACGGAAAATAGAGGTATTCGGCATTATAACAGTAATACATCCAAATCCCGGGCGCCAAATCGTTGATCTTATCCACGGCGGCGGGCACTGCACCAGAGGCGCGCGCATCAAAGGGAATGCGGTGAATTTTTTCCTCAAGCGCGCGGGGCAGGGTCATGGCGTCGGGGGCAAAGACCAACACGGATTTAAAGCCCAACTGAAGGTGATGGCGCACGGTCGTGTCGACTTCGACCAGATCCTCGATAAAGATCATCGCGATGGGACCTTTTGCCAAAGCCGCCGTACCGGTCTTTTGAAAATCTGAGAAAGAGTCGTAACGCATTGTTTTGCCTGTGTTGCCCGTGGCCACACCGTTGCGCAAATGGAAACAATATGCAAGAGCCGAGGCGCGCACAGCCCGACGAATGCATGCGTGATGTTGCAAGGCGGGCAGGGACGCGGTACAGAGCCATCTAACGTTGTTTTTATCCGTCCGAGGCACCAAATGTCCGATCCAAAGAAGCTATTCATCAAGACCTACGGGTGCCAAATGAACGTTTACGACAGTGAACGTATGGCCGAAACTCTGGGTGGGTCGGGCTATGTCGAGGTAAAGACGCCCGACGAGGCGGATATGATCCTGCTGAACACCTGTCACATTCGTGAAAAGGCGGCGGAAAAGATTTACTCTGAACTGGGTCGGATGCGTCCGTTCAAAGAGGCTAATCCTGATCTGAAAATCGGTGTTGCCGGTTGTGTGGCACAGGCCGAGGGCGAAGAGATCATGCGCCGCCAGCCAATGGTTGATCTGGTGGTTGGTCCGCAGAGCTATCACAAACTTCCTGCGATGGAGGCCAAGGTCGAGGCCGGTGAAAAGGCGCTTGATACGGATTTCCCCGAAGAAGACAAATTCGAACATATGCCCAAGCGCCCCAAAGCGTCGCGCGGGCCGACTGCGTTTTTGACGGTCCAAGAGGGCTGTGACAAATTCTGTGCCTTTTGTGTTGTGCCCTATACTCGTGGTGCCGAGGTGTCGCGCCCTGTGGATCGCATTCTGACTGAGGCCCGCGATTTGGTCGAACGTGGCGTGCGCGAAATCACCCTGTTGGGGCAGAACGTGAATGCCTATCACGGCGCTGGGCCGAACGGGGATCACACATTGGCGGACCTGATCTGGGCGCTGGATAAGGTTGACGGTTTGGAGCGTATTCGTTTCACCACGTCCCACCCGAATGACATGGATGACGCGTTGATCGCGGCCCATGGTGAATGTGAAAAATTGATGCCCTACCTGCACTTGCCTGTGCAGTCCGGCAGCGACAAGATCCTGAAACGCATGAACCGCAGCCACACCGCCGAGAGCTACTTGCGCGTGATTGAGCGCATTCGTGCGGCGCGTCCTGATATCCTGTTGTCTGGTGATTTCATCGTGGGCTTCCCCGAAGAAACCGAAGCCGATTTCCAAGACACAATGGAGCTGGTCCGTCAGGTGCGTTACGGTCAGGCCTATTCGTTCAAATATTCGTCTCGTCCGGGTACACCGGCGGCGGCACGTCCGCTTGTGGATCAATCCGAGGCCGACGACCGTCTGCAACGTCTTCAGGCGCTGTTGACCGAGCAACAGACCGAAATCCAACATTCTATGATTGGCCGCGAGGTCAGCGTTCTGTTCGAAAAGCCGGGTCGCATCGAAGGTCAGATGATCGGAAAAAGCCAATATCTTCACGCTGTGTTCGCAGATGCGCCAGGTGTTGAGCGTGGCGATATCCGTCGCGTTAAGATCGTAGAATCGGAGAAGAACTCGCTCAAAGGTGTTCTTCTCGACTGACGCTAGGGCAATATGCTTGTTTCGTAAGTGGCAACAAGTGCGTGAATTTTTGCCCAATGTCGCAAATATAAACACAATATCTGGGGATTTATGTTTCCAGATAACACAAAACTTGCTATTTTTATTAAAAAGGCGCCCTATCTTCAAAGTGTAGCTGGGGGGCTGCTGTAAATTATTGATTGGGATAAAGGGGCGAACACTGTGTCAGTGAATTTGAACCACATGGTTAAAGCGATGTTTGCTGCCGCGGCGTTTGCGGTTGGTACGACATCTTCTGTTGTTGGCGTGCAGGCACAGCCTGTCAGCGAAAACTACGAGGCGACGATCTGGATCGATCCAGATGGCTGTGAACACTTTGTAATGGATGACGGTGTCGAGGGCTTTATGAGCCTCCACCTCACACGTGATGGCCGTCCGGTCTGTCACGAGCTTGAGACATGCGCTGTGATGAACTCGGATCAGCTGTTCCACACGGACCGCTATAACATCACCGCATCTGGCCGCCAGCGTTTGGCAAGCTTCTTCCAGCAGGCCGGCGCAACCGCGTATATCATCGTGGGTCACACCGATAGCCGTGCGTCTGATGAATATAACATGCGCCTGTCACGCAACCGCGCAAACGCCGTTCGTGACGTCGCAGTTCAGGCCGGTGCATATGTTTCCGACACCCGCTGGATGGGCGAACGTGAACCAATCGCGTCCAACGCAACTGCCGAAGGCATGCGTCAAAACCGCCGCGTTGAAATCATCTGTGTGCGCTAGGAGAATGAACATGACTTTTAAGAAAACCGCGTTTTTGGTTGCTGCTGCATTCTCTCTTGCTGCCTGTGAAGGAAGCGGCCACGCCAACAAAACCACCGATGGTGGCTTTGACAAAAAACACCTAAGCCAGCTTCAGGCCGGTATCTGGATTGACAAAAACGGCTGTGATCACTGGATCATCGATGACGGCGTCGAAGGTTACCTTGACCCACGTTTGGACAAATACGGTAAGCCGATTTGCTCTGGTATTGGTCTTCCTGAGACGACTGTTGGGAACTTCAAATCTGGTTCAACTTTCGAAGATCTACTCTAAGTCTTTGGAAAAATGATTTATTACAGAAAGCCGTGCATAAATTTGCGCGGCTTTTTGCGTAACGTGGCGTTTTTCATAGAGTTTTTGTGACAATTCGCATTGTGGGCTTGCGGTGACGCTCTATCCTTGGCACCATCGGGGTATACCTCATGTTGTGGAGATTTGATTGGGAAGCACATTAACACCCCCGCCGTCGCCCGAAGATTTTAAGAAAATCTCGATCGAGTTTGCTGATAACCGTTTGCTGGTTGAGCTTTGCGGTGTGTATGACGGCAACCTCACCAAAATCGAGCAAGACCTTTCGGTGCAGATCGTGCGCCGAGGCAACCACCTTCAGGTCATGGGCGAGGAAGATTCCCTTGTCAAAGCGCGCGAAGTTCTTGAGGCACTGTATCAACGTCTTGAGGCCGGAAAAGGTGTCGAGCCTGGTGATGTCACTGGCGAAATTCGCCTTGGCGCGTCCGGTATCGAAACAGGCGTTCGAAGCGGTGATCAGCTTGAGATGAGCGTCGGTGATCGCGTGGAAATCAAAACCCGTAAAAAGGTGATCGAACCCCGCACCGAGGCCCAAGAGGCCTATGTTAAATCCCTGTTCAATAACGAACTTGCCTTTGGCATCGGCCCTGCCGGTACCGGTAAAACCTATCTTGCCGTGGCTGTTGGGGTGAACATGTTTATCGGTGGTCATGTGGACCGGATTATCCTATCGCGCCCTGCGGTTGAGGCGGGCGAAAAGCTTGGATATTTGCCCGGCGATATGAAGGACAAGGTCGATCCTTATATGCAGCCCCTGTATGACGCGTTGAATGATTTTCTGCCGTCGAAACAGGTCGCGAAACTGATCGAGGAAAAGAAGATCGAAATCGCCCCGCTTGCCTTTATGCGGGGGCGGACATTGTCGAATGCCTTTGTCGTTTTGGACGAGGCCCAGAACGCAACGACCATGCAGATGAAAATGTTCCTGACCCGTCTTGGTGAAGGATCGCGGATGGTCATCACAGGTGACCGGACCCAGATCGATTTGCCGCGCGGCGTGCAATCTGGACTTCGGGATGCGGAACATCTGTTGAAAAACATCAACCGGATTTCGTTCAACTACTTCACCTCAAAGGACGTCGTGCGCCACCCATTGGTTGCGAAAATCATCGACGCCTATGGCAAGGCCGAAGAAAAATCACGTGGCTGATTGCGTTGATGTGGTCGTAGAAGACGACCGGTGGAACGATATGTTGGACAGCCTGTCCCAAACGGCGGGGCAGGCGGTTTTGACGCATTTGGGATATGATCCCAAGGATTTCGAGATCTGCGTCATGGGCTGTGACGATGCGCGGATTGCCGACCTGAACGCCGATTTTCGCGACAAACCCACCCCGACCAACGTTCTGTCATGGCCAAGCGAAGAGCGTGGCGCAGAGGTTGAGGGCGGGAATCCTATCCCCGTTTCCGCTGATCCGACGGGAATGCCCTTCGAATTGGGCGATATCGCCATCGCATTTGACACCTGCGAACGCGAAGCAAACGCCGCGGACAAGCCATTTGACGCCCATTGTTTGCACCTTTTGGTTCATGGAATGTTACATTTGTTGGGATATGATCACATATGTGACCCAGATGCGGCACTTATGGAGGGTTTAGAGGTCGAGATACTTGAACATCTGGGCCAACCTAACCCATATATATTGAACGAGGGGTAATTCCCCACATCGGAAAGGGCCAATGGGCGACTCAAACGACGGATCCTCGAGTGCAGCGCAAAGCGCGCAGCCAGAGGCAAACATAGCAGAAACCGGTTTTGTGAACCGCTTTCTATCGAAATTCTCTTCGGGACAATCCGAAGAACAAGAGGTGATCGAGGCGCCGGCACTGCCGGAACCACGTCAGGCGGGCTTGGGGCTTTTGAACCTGCGCCGCATGCGTCTCGAAGAGGTCGCGGTCCCAAAGGCCGAGATCGTCGCCGTCCCTCACGACATTTCATTCGACGACCTGATCGAGGTGTTCCGCGACAGCGGCCTGTCGCGTTTGCCCGTGTTCAACGGCACGCTTGATACGCCGCTTGGTTTGGTTCTGTTGAAGGACGTCGCGCTGAAACATGGGTTCAACGGCGGGGATAAATCCTTTGACGTGGAATCCTTGGTGCGTCCGTTGCTCTATGCGCCGCCGTCGATGCCGATCGGAATTTTGCTCCAAAAGATGCAGACCGGTCGTATCCACATGGCCCTGATGATCGACGAATACGGTGGTGTTGATGGTCTGGTGACCATCGAGGATCTGATCGAACAGGTCATCGGTGAAATCGAAGACGAACATGACGTCGCCGACGAACGCAATTGGGTCGAAGAAAGCCCCGGTTGTTACATCGTTCAGGCCCGCACGCCGCTCGATGAATTCGAGGCCGAGATCGACTATGAATTGGTGCCCGAAGATCACGACGAAGAAATCGACACGTTGGGCGGTTTGGTCTTTGTTCTGACCGGACGTGTGCCCGTGCGCGGCGAAGTTGTTCCCCATCCAAATGGCACCGAGATTGACGTGATCGACGCGGACCCGCGCCGGATCAAACGGCTTCGGGTGCGTTTGCCCGGGGTTGCAGCCGCCGAATGACCATCGCGGCCATAGAAAACCGCATTGCCGCCCTAAGCCCGATGAAACGGCTTGGGGCGGCAGTCGTTTCCGGCATGGTGATGGGGCTGGGGCAGGCGCCATTACATCTGTTGCCGGTGGCGATGGTGGGCTTGGTCGCGGCGATTTACCTATTTTCCCTGACCGACACGACGCGCGCGGCGGCCAAGACCGGCTGGTCCGTTGGCGTCGGCTATTTTCTGGCCACGATGTTCTGGATCATGGAGCCGTTCTTTGTCGACGCGGCGGCGACCGGTTGGATGGCGCCCTTTGCTTGGGTGTTACTGGCGGGCGGCTTGGCCTTGTTCTGGGGCTTGGGGTTTGGCGTCGCGCGCGCGGCCATGTCGGGGCACAGCGCAATCTTTGGTCTCGCCCTCAGCTGGACCTTGGCCGAGGCGCTGCGCGGCTATGTTCTGACGGGGTTCCCATGGGGGCTTTTGGCCTATCAATGGGTCGGTTGGGGCGGCGATCAGGTTGCCGCCTTTGTTGGCCCCTATGGGTTGAGCGCGTTGACAATCTTGATCTGCGCATCCGTTGTTGCCTTCGGAAAAAGGACAACGGTGGCGGTGGCCATCGCCGTTATAGCGGTCATCTATGCTGGCTGGTCGGCCAAGGCCCCCGAGGCCACAGACCACGTCGTGCGCATGGTGCAACCCAACGCGGCCCAGCACGAAAAATGGGACCCCGATAAAACCGGCATGTTCTTTGCCCGCAGCAAAAGCCTCTCTGCGCAGCCTGCCGATCCGATTTTGGGCGCGGCAGATGTGGTGATCTGGCCTGAAACCTCGGTTCCGTTCCTTCTTGAACACTCGGAAATCGCATTTGAACAAATCGCGCGAGCATCCGGTGCGCCAACGGTGATTGGCATCCAACGTCGTGGTTATACCGGTCATCGCAATTCGATGGCCGTGGTGAATGCCGATGGCACGACGGGTTGGGTCTATGACAAACACCATCTGGTGCCCTTTGGCGAATATATCCCTGGCGGGCCGCTGGCCGAACGGCTTGGCCTGACCGGTTTGGCGCAGGTCATGACCGGCGGATACGAGGCGGGGTCGGGCGCCGAGGTGTTCGACCTTGGCCCGCTTGGCACGGTGTTGCCGCTCATTTGTTATGAGCTGATCTTTACCCAAGACGTGGCCGCGATGCCGTCGCGCCCCGATTGGATTTTGCAGATCACCAATGACGCGTGGTTCGGCGATATCGCGGGGCCGCATCAACATCTGGCACAGGCGCGGATGCGGGCGATTGAAAACGGTCTGCCAGTGGTGCGGGTCGCGAATACGGGCATTTCGGCGGTGATTGATTCCCGTGGCCGCATCGTCGATCAAATTCCAATGGGGGTGGCCGATTACCGCGATGTGCGGCTTCCGGCCGCGCGTCCATTAACCTTATACGCGCGGCTAGGGGATTGGATCATATTTATAATGCTTTTCACAGCATTCGGCGCGTTAACCATATTCTCGCGAAAATACGATTGAATTCACCCGATCCGCGCTTTATGCGTAGCCCCTGACTTTCCCAACGGCTTCCTGACGGGAAAGGTAATCACTCACTGGAGCACTATATCATGCCACGCCAGAACTATCTCTTTACCTCAGAATCCGTTTCCGAGGGCCATCCAGACAAAGTCTGTGACCAAATTTCTGACGCGGTATTGGACGCGTTTCTCGCCGAAGACCCCGAGGCCCGCGTGGCCTGTGAAACCTTTGCGACGACCAACCGCGTTGTGATCGGCGGCGAAGTTCGCGGCCCGCAATCCGTGATGGACCGCGTCGAAGGCATCGCCCGTGAGTGCGTCAAAGGCATCGGTTATGAGCAGGACGGTTTCCACTGGGAAAACATGACCGTCAATAATTTCCTGCACGAACAGTCCGTCGAGATTGCCCAAGGTGTGGATGCATCCGACACCAAAGAAGAGGGTGCCGGCGACCAAGGCATCATGTTCGGCTATGCGGTGGACGAGACCGAGGCGCTTATGCCTGCTCCGATCTTCTATTCGCACAAGATGCTGGAACGTCTGGCCAAGGCCCGTAAATCCGGCGAAGCTGGCGCGGGCGTTTTGGGACCAGACATGAAATCCCAGCTGACGCTACAATACAAAGACGGCGTGCCCGTGAATGCGGAAACCATCGTGTTGTCGTCCCAGCACTTGGACCCGTCATTGTCGTCCGACGATGTGCGCGCGATTGTTGAACCGTTCATCCGCTCCGAATTGCCGGATGGCTGGATCACGGACGCCACGAAATGGCACGTGAACCCGACCGGTAAATTCGTGATCGGCGGCCCAGATGGGGACGCCGGTCTGACCGGTCGCAAGATCATCGTGGACACATATGGCGGTGCGGCCCCCCACGGCGGCGGCGCGTTCTCCGGTAAAGATCCGACCAAAGTTGACCGCTCGGCGGCCTATGCGGCGCGCTATTTGGCGAAAAACGTTGTGGCGGCTGGCATGGCGAAACGCTGTACGATTCAGCTGTCCTATGCGATTGGCGTGGCGCGTCCATTGTCGATCTATGCGGACACCCACGGCACCGGCAACATCCACGAAAGCCTGATCGAAAAGGCCGTCAATGATGTGATGGACCTGACGCCGCGCGGTATTCGTGAACAGCTGGGCATGAACAAACCGATCTATCAACGCACCGCGGCATATGGCCATTTTGGTCGTGCACCGGACGCGGATGGCGGCTTTGGCTGGGAACGGACCGATCTGGTCGACGCCCTGAAAAAAGCAGTTTAACATCAAACGGGCGTCCAATCGGGCGCCCGTTTTGATTTGGGGCATTGGCATGAAACGCATTATGATTATTGGTGGTTCGGGGTCGGGTAAATCGACCCTTGCCCGTCAGGTGGGCGCGATCACCCAGTTGCCCGTCGTTCATATCGATCAGATGTATTGGCTCCCGAATTGGGTGTTGCGGGATGGCGCCGACATGCGGGCGATGATCGATGCCGCCACGGCCAAGGACGCTTGGGTGTTCGAGGGCAATCATTCGAAATCCTTCACCGGACGGGCGGATCGCGCCGATATGATCGTGTTCTTGGACTTGCCCCGCCACGTGCGGTTGTGGCGTGTGCTGTACCGGTTCGTGACCCATATTGGTCAAACCCGTTCCGATATGGGCGCGGGCTGTAACGAACGACTTGAATTTGATTTCATACTGAATTTCGTCTGGCGCTATCATAAACGGGGCCGTAAGGCGCCGGTCCGTTTGATCCACGATTACCGCGACAAAACCCGTATCGAACACCTGCGAACGACCCGCGATGTCCGCGCATTCCTCACACGACTTGAAGCCGAACGGCTTACCCCCTAAAAGGCCATCAAACGCGAGGTCCATCATGTCAGACGAACAAAACCCACACGGCAATCACCCATCCGGCGCCCCTTGGCGCAATTTCTATGGCCGGTTCAAGGGCAAGGGCCTGCGCAACAGCCAAGAAGAGGCGCTTGATGCCGATCTTGCCGGTCTGTCGCCGGGCAAGGTGACGTGGGAAGAAAACCCCAATCGTGACAATATCGACCTCGAGGCGTTGTTTGGTGACCGCGATGTCTGGCTTGAAGTGGGCTTTGGCGGCGGTGAACATATGGTGCATCAGGCCGCGAACAACCCCGACGTGGGCATCATCGGCTGTGAACCCTATATCAACGGCGTGGCGATGTTGTTGCAAAAGATCCGCAAGGCCAACGTTGAAAACGTCGCCGTTCACCCCGGTGACGCGCGCGATATGTTCGACGTGCTGCCCGACGAAAGCATCAGCAAAGCGTTCCTTCTGTATCCTGATCCATGGCCCAAGAAACGTCACCACCGTCGTCGTTTCGTGACGCCAGAACACCTTGAACCGTTGAACCGCGTGTTGAAAAAGGGCGCGATTTTCCGCGTAGCGACCGACATTCCTGATTACGTACGTCAAACCCTCGAAGAAGTTCCGCCCGCCGGTTTCAAATGGCTGGCCGAGGGCCCAGAAGATTGGCGCGATGCATGGGATGACTGGATTTCCACACGCTACGAACAAAAAGCATTCCGCGAAGGCCGCACCCCGCATTACCTAACGTTTGAGAAAATCTAGACCATGACACCCCGTATCGTTCATCGCGAAATCGCCGTGAATGACGCGGCGCTTGCCCCCTTGGCCGCGGCGTCTCGTGCCGAAGGATATCGTTTTGTTGATCGTATGATTGCCAAGGCTAGCGAACAGGCGTTCGACGGTGTTGGCGAGACCTTTTGGGGCGCTTTTGCCGATGGCACTTTGGTCGCCTGTGGCGGCATAAGCATCGATCCTTATTGCGATTCCCGTCTTGGGCGGCTGCGTCACGTTTACGTGCTGCCGCCGTTCCGTCGCCAAGGGATTGCACGGGATTTGGTTAGGCACCTCACTACCCATGCTTCTGCGCATTTTCCCGCCCTTCGTCTACGCACCTCGGATGCCGCTGCGGATGCATTTTACGAGGCAATCGGGTTTGCGCGAACCGATGGGCGGGACGCGACGCATCGGATTGAATTGACCTCATAGGTCTGCGTCGACCCCGTGGGGAATGAATATCATCGTTGCCTTACAAACCTGATAGACCCCCCAACGCGTTTGCGCTATCACTGCTGCGACTTAACAGATGAGGCACCACTATGTCTGGCCATGGCACTCCGATTCCGATGATTTCCCGTAAATGCGGCCCTTTGAAGGGCGACGCGAATGTTCCGGGGGATAAATCCATTTCACACCGGTCTTTGTTGTTGGGCGCGATGTCCATCGGCGAAACCCATGTGACGGGGTTGTTGGAGGGCGAAGACGTGCTGGACACGGCCAAGGCCATGCGTGCCTTTGGCGCCGAAGTGACCGAACACGGCGACGGCGAATGGACGATTGTTGGTGTGGGCGTTGGCGGCTTTGCCGAACCTGACAATGTAATCGACTGCGGTAACTCCGGTACTGGTGTGCGTTTGATTATGGGCACCATGGCGACGTCGAATATCTCGGCGACGTTCACGGGTGATGCGTCGCTCAATTCCCGTCCGATGGCGCGGATCACTGATCCGCTTGCCTTGTTTGGTGCGCAATCTGTGGGCCGTTCCGGTGGCCGTTTGCCATTGACCATTGTGGGTGCGGCGGAACCAACGCCCGTGCGCTATACCGTTCCGATGCCATCCGCACAGGTGAAATCCGCCGTATTGTTGGCGGGGTTGAACGTGCCAGGCGACACCGTCGTTATCGAAAAAGAGGCCACACGCGATCACACAGAACGCATGCTTGCGGGCTTTGGCGCGGATATCTCGGTCGAAGAAACCGACGAGGGCCGCGTGATTACGTTGAAGGGCCAGCCAGAATTGACCGGCCAAACCATCGTCGTGCCGCGCGATCCGTCCTCGGCTGCGTTTCCGGTCTGTGCGGCGTTGATCGTCGAAGGGTCGGACGTCTTGGTGCCGAACATCGGCCTGAACCCAACACGCGCCGGTCTTTTCACGACATTGCGCGAAATGGGCGCGGACCTGACATACGAAAACGAACGCGAGGAGGGCGGCGAACCGGTTGCCGATCTGCGCGCGAAATATTCGCCCAACATGAAGGGCATTGAGGTCGATCCAGCCCGCGCGGCCAGTATGATCGACGAATACCCGATCCTGTCTGTTGTGGCGTCCTTTGCCGAGGGCGACACCGTGATGCGCGGGGTAAAAGAGCTGCGCGTAAAAGAATCCGACCGGATCGACGCGATGGCCAAGGGGCTTCGGGCCAATGGCGTATCCGTGGATGAGGGCGAAGATTGGTGGATCGTCACCGGTGGCAAAACCGTCGAAGGCGGCGCCGAGGTGGACACCGTTCTGGATCACCGCATTGCGATGTCCTTCGCGATTTTGGGCATGGCGACGGAAAACCCTGTGCGTCTGAACGATGGCGGGCCGATCGCGACGTCCTTCCCGATTTTTGAAAAACTGATGGCCGATTTGGGTGCGCAGATCGCGCGCAGCAACGCGTAATGTCGTTTACGGTTGCAATCGACGGTCCTGCGGCGGCGGGCAAGGGAACCTTGTCCAAGGCCGTGGCGGCGCATTTCGGCTTTGCCCATCTGGACACGGGTCTGTTGTACCGCGCGGTTGGGGCGAAAACCCTGATTGGGGTCCCCGCCGTTGCCGCCGCCGAGGCATTGGTGCCAGAGGATCTATTGGCCGATAATCTGCGTACATCTGACGTGGCACAGGCCGCATCCAAGGCCGCCGTGATCCCCGAGGTTCGTGCGTTACTGTTGGATTTCCAACGGGCGTTTGCACGTCGTGCAGGCGGAGCAGTTTTGGATGGCCGCGATATTGGCACCGTGATTTGCCCCAAGGCCGATGTGAAACTGTTCGTCACCGCAAGCGCCGAAGTGCGCGCCGAACGTCGGTATCTGGAACTGTCCGGCAACGGTCAGGACGTGACCCGCGACGGTGTGTTGGCCGACGTGAAACAACGTGACGCCCGTGACCGCGACCGCACAACCGCGCCGCTTGTCGCCGCGGATGACGCCGTGATCATCGATACGTCCAACCTGTCGATTGAGGACGCCATCGCGCGGGCCATCACCGAAATCTCGGCGAAAACCGACGCTCGCCCCTAGCGGGTAAAAACGGCGCGCAGCCCTTGCCTGTAACGGCTAATTCGTCTAAAAGGCCCGAGTTGATCGGGTGTTTTTCACCATGAAACAAGAATCGAGCACGGTCAGGGGACGCCTCTGGCCTGTTTTTGTTTCATAAATTGGTGTGATGCCCGCCGACCAAAATCGTAACCCAAAGACCAGCGGAACCAACCGTTCGGCCCGTAAAAAACCGTTGTAAAGGACATATAGACCACATGGCTCTATCATCTATGGACGAATTCGAAGCCCTATTGCAGGAAAGCTTTGAAATTGACACACCTGAAGAAGGTTCTGTCGTAAAAGGTAAGATCATCGCTATTGAAGCGGGTCAGGCCATCATCGACGTAGGCTACAAAATGGAAGGCCGCGTTGACGTAAAAGAATTCGCAAATCCAGGCGAAGCCCCAGAAATCGCAGTTGGCGACGAAGTTGAGGTTTTCCTTGACCGTGTTGAAAACGCCCGCGGTGAAGCTGTTATCTCACGCGAAAAAGCACGTCGTGAAGAAGCATGGGATCGTCTCGAAAAAGCATACGCAGACGAAGAGCGCGTTGATGGCGCAATCTTTGGTCGCGTTAAAGGCGGCTTTACTGTTGATCTTGGTGGCGCAGTTGCGTTCCTTCCAGGTTCACAAGTTGACGTACGTCCAGTACGCGACGCTGGCCCACTTATGGGTCTTAAGCAGCCATTCCAAATCCTTAAAATGGACCGTCGTCGTGGCAACATCGTTGTTTCCCGTCGTGCAATCCTTGAAGAATCTCGTGCTGAACAGCGCGCAGAGGTTATCGGCAAATTGGCCGAAGGCGACGCAGTTGACGGCGTTGTTAAGAACATCACCGAATACGGTGCGTTCGTTGACCTTGGCGGTGTAGACGGTCTTCTTCACGTGACTGACATGGCATGGCGTCGTGTGAACCACCCATCTGAAATCCTAACAATCGGCGAGACTGTTAAGGTTCAGGTGATCAAGATCAACAAAGAGACACATCGTATCTCCTTGGGCATGAAACAGCTTCAGGACGATCCTTGGTCTGCTGTTGAAGCGGCTTACCCACTTGAGTCCACACACACTGGTCGCGTTACCAACATCACCGATTACGGTGCATTCGTTGAGCTAGAGCCAGGCGTTGAAGGTCTTGTTCACGTGTCCGAAATGTCTTGGACCAAAAAGAACGTACACCCAGGCAAAATCGTTTCCACTTCGCAAGAAGTCGAAGTTATGGTTCTGGAAATCGACAGCTCCAAGCGTCGCGTATCTTTGGGTCTTAAGCAGACACAGCGCAACCCATGGGAAGTGTTCGCAGAGAACAACCCTGTCGGTAAAGAAGTTGAAGGCGAAGTCAAAAACATCACCGAATTCGGTCTGTTCATTGGTCTCGACAACGACATCGACGGCATGGTTCACCTGTCCGACCTTACATGGGAAGGCCGCGGCGAAGATGTTATCGGTTCCTACGTCAAAGGCGACTCTGTTAAGGCAGTTGTTTCCGAAATCGACGTTGAAAAAGAGCGCATCTCCCTTTCTGTTAAAGCACTCGACGGCGACCCCTTCGCAGATGCAGTGGGCGGCGTAAAACGCGGTTCCATCATCACTGTAGAAGTGACTGCAATCGAAGAAGGTGGCGTAGAAGTTGTATATGAAGGCATGAAATCTTTCATCCGTCGTTCCGACCTATCCCGCGACCGTGCAGAGCAGCGTCCTGAGCGTTTCGGCGTTGGCGACAAAGTTGACGTACGTGTGACAAACATCGATGCGAAAACACGTCGTCTTGGTCTTTCGATCAAAGCACGCGAAATCGCAGAAGAAAAAGAAGCAGTAGAGCAGTACGGTTCTTCCGACTCTGGTGCGTCTCTTGGCGATATCCTTGGCGCAGCGCTAAGCACAGACGACTAATTTCGTCTCTGACTTTGAAAATAGAAACGGCTCCGAAGCAATTCGGGGCCGTTTTTTTATGCCGAATCAAACTGGGTTGACCTGTGGGTCAATTCGAAAATCCGTGCGAAATTCCATGTTCAATGGAATGAAAACACAAGAAACGGCGGGAAATCGCAGAATTTTCAACATTCTCAACGTGTTGTTTTCTATTTGTTTTGCGTCAACGGTGATCCATGGTTAGTCTGAACCTAAGTTTATCGATGATTTCTAAACGAAAAGGGGTAGGGGATGATACGTTCAGAGTTGGTCCAAAAGATAGCAGATGAGAATCCGCACCTGTATCAACGAGATGTTGAGCGTATTGTGAATACCGTGTTCGAACAGATCGTCGAAGCAATGGCCAAGGGTGATCGCGTTGAGCTTCGCGGCTTTGGCGCATTCTCGGTTAAGAAACGTGACGCACGTGTGGGACGCAATCCACGCACAGGTGAATCGGTTTCGGTTGACGAGAAACACGTTCCGTTCTTTAAGACAGGTAAGCTCCTTCGGGACCGTCTTAACGATAAGTAAGGTTTTTCATGCGCTATATCCGCTATGCTTTTTTGGCTCTTTTGGCCATCTGTCTGATTACTGTTGCCATGGCCAATCGCGACACGGTTGTTTTGAACCTGTTGCCGGCTGATATGGCTGGGTTCTCGGGCTTTTCCTATGCCATCGAATTGCCCCTGTTTGTGGTGATTTTCGGCGGCGTCATCGCGGGTCTATTGATCGGGTTCGTTTGGGAATGGTTCCGTGAACATCGTATCCGTTCCGATGCCCGTGCCGCCAAGCGCAGCGTCAAAAAGCTTGAGCGCGAAGTCGACCAGTTGAAGGCAGAAAAGCCCGAAGCAGGCGACGATGTACTGGCGCTTCTGAAATAGGCGGGGTAAACCCGTTCTATGGCTGGAATTAATGTAAAAATATGTGGTCTGCGCAATCATGCAGACATCAAGGCAGTTGCGGATGCCGGCGCGGGCTATGCGGGGTTTAACTTCTTTGCGAAATCCCCACGCTCTGTTTCGGTTGACGAGGCGCGCGCGCTTGCGCTTCAGGTGCCTGCGGGCATCGCCAAGGTGTCCCTGACGGTGAACGCCGACAACGCGGCACTGGATGCGATCGTCAACGGCGTGCCGCTCGATGTGATCCAACTTCATGGGGGCGAAACGCCCGAACGTGTGACCGAAATCCGCGCGCGTTATGGTCTTCCTGTGATGAAAGTAATCGGAGTCGCCGACGAATCCGACCTTGCTGCGATTGATGTCTTTAGCGAGGTGGCCGACATGTTGCTGATTGATGCCAAGGCGCCCAAGGACGCGGTGTTGCCCGGCGGCAATGGCCTGACCTTTGATTGGCGTCTTTTGGCGGGACGTTACTGGACCAAGCCATGGATGCTGGCCGGTGGGTTGACCGCCGATAACGTCGCCGAAGCCATCGCCCGAACCGGCGCGCGCCAAGTCGACGTGGCCTCGGGGGTGGAAACGGCACCTGGGCAAAAGAATTCAGAAATGATCGCTGCGTTTGTGAGCGCAGCACAAGGGGAATAACATGAACGAACTATTCAACAGCTTTATGAACGGCCCCGATGAAAACGGCCGTTTTGGCAAATTTGGCGGGCGGTTTGTGTCCGAGACACTGATGCCGTTGATCCTGAGCCTCGAAGAAGAATACGAGCGCGCAAAGACCGACGACGCCTTTTGGGCCGAGATGGACGACCTGTGGAAACATTATGTGGGCCGTCCAAGCCCGCTTTATTTCGCCGAACGCATGACGGATGAACTTGGCGGGGCCAAAATTTATCTCAAGCGGGATGAGTTGAACCACACTGGCGCGCATAAGATCAACAACGTGTTGGGCCAGATCCTTTTGGCGCGTCGTATGGGCAAGACCCGTATCATCGCCGAAACCGGTGCCGGCCAGCACGGCGTGGCGACCGCAACGGTCTGTGCGCGCTTTGGTTTGAAATGTGTGGTCTATATGGGCGCACACGACGTTGAGCGTCAGGCCCCGAACGTGTTCCGCATGCGTTTGCTTGGTGCCGAGATCGTGCCTGTGACCTCTGGTCGTGGGACGCTCAAGGATGCGATGAACGACGCCTTGCGCGACTGGGTGACCAACGTGGACAACACGTTCTACTGCATCGGTACGGCTGCTGGTCCGCACCCCTATCCGGCGATGGTACGCGATTTCCAATCCATCATCGGCAAAGAGGTCCGCGAACAGCTTCAGGAACACGAAGGCGACAATGTTCTGCCCGATACCCTGATTGCGGCGATCGGTGGCGGGTCCAACGCGATTGGTCTGTTCTACCCGTTCCTTGACGACAAAAAGGTCGGCATCATCGGCGTTGAAGCCGGCGGTAAAGGCGTGAATGACGACATGGAGCACTGTGCATCCTTGACCGGTGGTCGCCCTGGTGTGCTTCACGGCAACCGGACGTACCTGTTGCAGGATGACGATGGTCAAATCCTTGAGGGTCACTCGATCTCCGCGGGTCTTGATTACCCCGGTATCGGCCCCGAGCACAGCTGGCTGCATGACATTGGCCGCGCGGAATACGTCTCGATCACCGACAAAGAGGCGCTTGATGCGTTCCAATTCTGCTGTACCACCGAGGGCATCATCCCCGCGCTGGAACCGTCCCACGCGCTGGCGCATGTGATCAAGATCGCACCGACCCTGCCCAAGGACCACATCATCGTCATGAACATGTGTGGACGCGGCGACAAGGACATCTTTACCGTCGCCAAAGCGCTCGAATTCGAGATGGAAGACGAAGAATAAAACAAAGGCCTCGCAATTGCGGGGCCTTTTTCGTTCTGCACGCTCGGGGGGTGATCAGGGCGTGGCGTGGCAACACACACAGATTTTGTTGCCGTCGAGATCGCGAAAATAGGCACCATAATAGTCGGGATGATAATGCGGGCGCAGACCGGGTGCGCCTTCGTCGGACGCGCCCATGTCAATGCCGCGGGCGTATGCGGCGTCGACCTGTTCCCGTGTCTCGGCTTGGAATGCGATCATCTGTCCGTTGCCCGCCACATGCGGTTTTCCATCAAGCGGCAGGTTCACAATAAGCAGGGGGCGGTCGTGGTTCGGCGCTTTCCATGCGGCCCAGCCGTTTTCCGGTTCATGGAATTTCTGCACGAGGCCAAGTGGGGCGAGAACCGCGCTGTAAAACGCAACCGCCGTTTCAAGAGAGTCAGTGCCGAGGTTTACATGAGAAAACATCTGATAATTCCCTTCACGACGGGGCTATGCGGAGTGGGACTTTAAGATGTCCAACGTGACAATCTCGAGCGCCCGTTCATGCGTCGCGTTCAAATCAACCTTCGGCGCGCAGCCTTCGTCTGCCGCCTGAAGGAACCGACCGGCGCAGAGGCACCACTTGTCGCCCGCCGACAGGCCCATGAAGCCGAACTCGGGGCGCGGCGTCGATAGGTCGTTGCCGACGTATTTCGAAAACGCCAAGAATTCGTCGGTCATCACCGCCGCGACCGTGTGGCTTCCGGCGTCGTCGGCGCAAGTGTTGCAGTACCCGTCGCGAAAATACCCCGTGAGCGGATCAACCGAACAGAGGGTAAGTGGCGCGCCAAGCACGTTGACGGGGGGCAGGGGCCTCATTTGAACTTATCCTTTAGACGTTCGAGCGCACTGCGCGTATCGGGTTTCGGCTCGGCCTTAACGGGGCGGGGTTCGGACTTGGGGCGAATGTTTGGGTTCGGGTTATTCGGGCGCTGGGGCTGTACACGCATGGCCACGGCGTTCACGAATTTCGACCCGTCGCCCGCCGCAAGATCACGCGCACCGTCCGATATCCCGCGCATCATATCATCAAGCCACGTGGCCTCGGCCTTGGCAAAATCGGACAGGACATAGCCCGCCACGCGATCCTTGTGCCCCGGATGACCGATGCCAAGCCGCACACGGGCGTAATCGGGGGTGATGTGTTGGTGCGTGGATCGAAGCCCGTTGTGCCCCGCGTGACCGCCACCCTGTTTGAGCTTTATCTTACCAGGTGCGATGTCCAGTTCATCGTGGAACACGGTCACATCCTGACAGGTCAGTTTATAGAACCGCATCGCCTCGCCGATGGATTGGCCGGACAGGTTCATGAACGTCGTCGGCTTAAGCAGGATCACCTTTTCCGAGCCAAGCTTGCCCTCGGTGACATAGCCCTGAAATTTCGCGCGCCACGGGGCAAACCCATGATCATCCGCAATCTGATCCAGCGCCATAAACCCGATGTTATGTCGGTTGTTCGCGTATTTCGCCCCCGGATTTCCGAGACCCACCCAAAGTTGCATATCATCCGCCTGTGTCGTTTCACGGGCAATCTAACATGGGGCAAAACAAAAGAAAACGCGCGAACCAAAGGCCCGCGCGTTCAAATTCATCAGAAAAGTCAGTCGACTTATTCTGCAGCAGCTTCTGCTTCTTCGCCTGCTTCTTCTTCGTCGGAGGACGCAGAGATGCCAGATGGGGAAGAGATAGACGCAACAACGAAATCACGATCAATAACGGACTTCACGCCTTCTGGAAGGGTAAGGTCAGAAAGGTTGATTGTTTCGCCGATGTCTTTGTCAGCAAGGTCAACAATAAGCGTATCAGGGATATCGCCAGCAGTTACCAACAGTTCGATCTCGTTACGCACAACAGTAAGTGTGCCGCCTTTTTTAAGGCCAACGGATGTGTCTTCGTTTTCAAAAGCAACTGGGATGAACAGTTTAACTTTGGACGTGCGACGAAGACGCATGAAATCGATGTGTGTTGGAAGGTCTTTTACGACATCGCGCTGTACACCGCGGCAAATCACACGAACGTCTTCTTGACCTTCAACCTGTAGGTTGAAAAGTGTAGAAAGGAAGCGGCCTTGCTTAAGGCGCTTCAACAGAACGTTGAAAGGCATTTCAATCGCGATTGGCTCTGCGCCACCGCCATATACAACACCTGGTACTTTGCCATCGCGGCGAGCTTGACGAGCGGCCCCCTTGCCTGTCCCCGTGCGTGCCGTAGCTTGTAGATTTGGAATCTCACCAGCCATAATAATTCTCCTAGGTTATGGGCCTTCCTCCAAGGGTGTAAGGCCACGTGAAGTCGCGCGTATAGGCGGTTTTCCCCAATTTGAAAAGAGGATTCTGGCGGGATTGGCGTTGGTTTTTGTAATATCGTGATGGAAATCGGGTTGGGCGCGACTTTGGCGCGGGCTTTGGGGAATTTGACAGTTGCTTTGGGGCATATCCCATGCGACCGATTCCCCCATGACACTGATGAATGATATCAAAATTTGCCGCCCAACATTACCCGCTTTTGCGGCGATGGGCATCATGTGGGGCGGGTTTTCCGCCTATGTACCTGCGTTGAAATCCGCGCTTGCGGCCGATGACGCGGCCTTTGGGTTTTGCCTGTTGTTTATGGCGTTTGGCGCGGTGACGTCCATGTGGTTTGCGCCGCTGTTCTCCCGCCGGTTTGGACGGTTCGCGATGGCCTTGGCGGCTGTGATCTACCTCATGGCGATGCAGGGGCTTGGCGCTGTGTCGACCATGGTGAATTTCGCGGTGATCGGGTTCG
This sequence comes from uncultured Halocynthiibacter sp., assembly GCA_947503035.1. Classification (GTDB taxonomy): domain Bacteria; phylum Pseudomonadota; class Alphaproteobacteria; order Rhodobacterales; family Rhodobacteraceae; genus CANNCD01. The sequence continues at coordinate 1,263,597 of CANNCD010000001.1, read as the reverse complement.
GGATGGGGGCCGCAGCCGGTGTGATGGACGTTGTGATGAACGCCCGCCTGTCGGAAATCGAGGCCACCCACGACACATCTGCGATGAATATGAACCACGGGGTGTTTTCGCTGGCCTTTGGGTTTTCGGCGCTGTTTGCGGGGCTGTCGCGGCAGGCGGGGCATGACATTTCGACCTATATGTTCGGCGCGGGTTTGGTGGTTCTGGCGATGACGCCGTTGATGGTCCAATCCTTTGTGGCCGAAGATGCCCCCGACGACACCGCGGACGGCAAGCTTGGCATGGCGGTGGTCTGGGGCGGTTTGATCGTTTTGATTGGGTTTCTCTGTGAAAACGCGACCGAAGGCTGGGGCGCACTTCATATCGAACGAAGCCTGGGAGGGTCCGCCTCTGAGGGGGCGCTTGGGCCAGCGTCGCTTGGGTTTACCATGGCCATTGGGCGGTTTGGCGGTCAGGCGCTTGTGACCCGTATGTCCGAGGCGACGGTTCTGTTTTGGGCGGCGTTGCTCTCTGGCATTGGGGCGTTGATCGCGGCCTTTGCGGTGACGCCGGTGATGGCCTATGTGGGGTTTGGCGCGGTCGGACTCGGCGTGTCCGTCGTGGCGCCGATGGTCTTTGCATTGGTCGGGCGTCGCGTGTCAAACGCACTTCGGGCCAAGGCCATTTCGCGGGTCGCTGTCATTGGCTATTTCGGGTTCTTTGCGGGGCCGCCGATCATGGGGCTGTTGTCCGAATGGATCAGCCTCACGGCCAGTTTTACCTTTCTGGCCGTGCTGTTGTTGCTGGTGCCCGTGTTGCTTGGATGTTTGCGACGGGCCTAGACCCAATCGCCCTCAAACCCTTTTGGGATCAATAGGTTATCGCGGTTCAGATCCCGCACATCACGTCGCCCACACAGGGCCATGGTGACGTCCAATTCCTTGTGAATAACCTCAAGCGCCTTGGTCACGCCTGCTTCGCCCATGGCACCCAAACCATAGCTATAGGCGCGGCCGATCATGGTGCCCTGCGCGCCCATCGCCAGCGCCTTAAGGACGTCTTGGCCGGTGCGAATGCCGCTATCCAGATGGATTTCGGTCTGTCCGCCCACCGCATCAACGATCGATGGCAACATGCGAATGGACGAAAGCGCCCCGTCCAATTGACGTCCGCCGTGGTTCGACACCGTGATCGCATCCGCGCCAATTTTCGTCGCCATCACAGCGTCCTCTGGGTCCAAAATTCCCTTGAGGATCAGCTTCCCGCCCCACATATCGCGGATCTTTTCGACCTGTTTCCAATTGAGATCAGGGTCAAAGTTTTCCGCCGTCCACGATGAAAGGGACGACGGGTCCGTGACGCCCTTGGCATGGCCGACAATATTGCCAAAGAACCGACGTTTCGTGCCCAGCATCCCCATGCCCCAACGCCATTTCGTCGCAAGATCAAGCATGGTCGGAATGGTGAATTTGGGCGGCGCAGTCAGGCCGTTTTTCAAATCCTTATGCCGCTGCCCCAGGATTTGCAGATCAAGCGTCAGCACAAGGGCGGAACAGCCCGCGTCCTTGGCCCGTTCGAGGGTGCGCGCGGTAAAGTCCATGTCGCGCATCACGTAAAGCTGCATCCAAAACGGGGCGCTTGTGTGTTCGGCGACGTCCTCAATCGAACAAATCGACATGGTCGACAGGGTATAGGGGACGCCAAATTTTTCGGCGGCACGGGCGGCCTTGATTTCGCCGTCGGCGCATTGCATCCCCGTCAATCCAACAGGTGCCAGCGCGACAGGCATGGCGACGTCTTGGCCGATCATGGTGCTGGCGGTGGTGCGGTTGTCCATATTGACCGCAACCCGTTGCCGCAGACGGATATCTTCGAAATCCGAGGTGTTCTCGCGGAATGTCTGTTCGGTCCAGCTTCCGCTTTCGCAATAGTCATAGAACATTTTCGGCGCACGTCGTTTGTGCAACACGCGAAGGTCGTCGATTGTGGTAATTGTCGGCATTTTATTCCTCATCCCTGTTGGCCCTACTGTCAGGAGAGAACGCGACATTTGCAAACAAAAAAGGCCGCCAGATCGGATGATCGGCGGCCTTTGAAACAGGTGCATGAGGGTTAGCCGAGGTGGCAGCCATCCGCCAGCGTTTTCACAAAGGCAAGAACGTCATCCACGGATTCGCCGTCGCCGATTTTCGCGACGATGGCCGAGCCAACGACAGAACCGTCGGAAACCTTGGCCACGGCCTCGGCCTTTTCTGGGGTGTTGATGCCGAAACCGACGATCACAGGGATGTCTGTCTGAGATTTGATGCGCGCAACCTCGGGGCCAACGTCGTCTGTGTTGGCCTCGGCGGCGCCGGTGGTGCCGTTGACGGACACGTAATAAAGGAAACCAGAGGTGTTCTGAAGAACCTTCGGCAGACGTTTGTCATCGGTGGTTGGGGTCGCAAGACGGATGAAATTCATGCCAGCCTTATTCGCCGGAATGCACAATTCGCTGTCTTCTTCTGGGGGCAGATCCACAACGATCAAACCGTCGATGCCGGCGGCCTTGGCCTCTTCGAGGAACTTTGGAACACCGCGCGAATAGATCGGGTTGTAATATCCCATCAACACAATCGGGGTCGTTTCGTCGGTTTTGCGGAAATCAGCCGCCAGTTGCAGCGTCTTTTCCAAGGTCATCCCAACCCCAAGCGCACGTTGCGCGGCCAGTTGGATCGCGCCACCGTCGGCCATCGGATCGGTAAACGGAAGACCCAGTTCGATGATGTCCACACCCGCCGCCGGAAGCCCCTTTACGATCTCAAGCGATGTCTCATAATTCGGATCACCCGCCATCACATAGGTCACAAATGCCTTTTGGCCTTTGGCGTTCAGGGCGGCAAATTTATCATCAATCCGAGTCATCTGGGCATTTCCTTTGGTTATTACCGTTGGTTTGCGCGAAACGGGCGGGAAAATCAATGCCCCGCTTGACCTTCATGCGTCCTCGGGCCTAGATGCGCGCGAAACTTTCTCGGAGTAGGCGCTATGGGCTTTAAAATGGGTATCGTCGGCATGCCAAACGTTGGCAAATCGACTTTGTTTAATGCATTGACGAAAACGGCTGCGGCACAGGCGGCGAATTTTCCGTTTTGTACCATTGAGCCAAACGTAGGCGAGGTGGCCGTGCCGGACAAACGTCTGGATAAATTGGTCGAAATCGCATCGTCGAAATCCGTCATTCCCGCACGCATGACATTCGTCGACATCGCCGGTCTGGTAAAAGGCGCCTCCAAGGGCGAGGGGCTCGGCAACCAATTTCTTGCCAACATCCGTGAATGTGATGCGATTGCGCATGTTCTGCGCTGTTTCGAAGACGACGATGTGACCCACGTGGACGGCCGTGTTGATCCGGTCGCCGATGCGGACACCATCGAGACCGAGCTGATGCTTGCCGATATGGAATCCATCGAAAAACGTCTTCAGGGTCTGGCGCGCAAAACACGCGGTGGTGACAAGGATGCGGTTCAACAGGAACGTCTGTTGAAGGCCGCGCATGAGATGCTCGAATCCGGTAAACCTGCGCGTATGGTCGAAGTCGATGACGACGACAAACGCGCATGGGGTCTGCTGCAACTGTTGACGACGAAACCGATCCTGTACGTTTGTAACGTAGAAGAAGACAACGCCGGCACCGGCAACGCTTTGTCCGCCAAGGTCGCCGAAATGGCCGCCGAACAAGGGGCAGGGACCGTTGTGATCTCCGCCGCCATCGAAGAAGAAATCAGCCAGCTCGAAGCCGAAGAAGCAGAGATGTTCCTTGGCGAGATGGGCCTAGAAGAGGCGGGTTTGGATCGCCTGATCCGCGAAGGCTACTCTTTGTTGAAGCTTCAGACATATTTCACCGTTGGTCCAAAAGAGGCCCGCGCCTGGACCATCAAAGAGGGTTATTTGGCCCCACAAGCCGCCGGTGTGATTCACGGTGATTTCGAACGTGGATTTATCCGCGCCGAAACAATCGCCTATGATGACTATGTGGAATTCAACGGCGAAAGCGGTTCCAAAGAGGCCGGTAAAATGCGCGTCGAGGGCAAGACATATCTCGTCAAAGACGGCGACGTCATGCACTTCCTGTTTAACGCATAAGACGCGAAAATCGTTAAAGAAAGGCTCGCCACCCGGCGGGCCTTTTGCGTTTCTGGGGGGCGGGTTCGGAAAAAATCGCCAAACCGCGGGATTTTGTCGTTTTTGGTCTTGTTTCCCCTGCCGCTCCGCTGATAGACCCGTCCGTGGAGACGTGGCCGAGTGGTCGAAGGCGCGCCCCTGCTAAGGGCGTAGGCGGGAAACTGTCTCGAGGGTTCGAATCCCTTCGTCTCCGCCACCTACCATTTTCATTCAGTTCTGTTGGCACTCATTCAACCCCTTATGGGGCTGTTTTTGTTGGTCTATCTGTATTCGTTGTTGCTTTTCATTTATCTTCGATTAGGCTCGTTTCTATTCATTGCGTGGTAGAAATTGTGGTATTTTATGGCTGCTCTAAGCGGGAAGTTGACGAAGAATCTCGTACGAACCCTCGGCCCTGGTCGCCATGGCGACGGGAGTGGGTTGTACCTTGTAGTCGATCCTTCAGGATCTCGAAGATGGATTGTACGCGTCACCGTGAAAGGCCAGCGCAATCGCGAAGGTAAACCGTTGCGCACTGACTTCGGCTTGGGCGGTGCGGATGTCGTGACCCTCAACGAAGCGCGTGATCGAGCTTTGGAATATCGCCGCCTAGCAAAGCAGGGCATCAATCCGCGCTACAATGTGCGGCAAGAGATCCCTTGCTTCGAGGAGATTGCACGACAGGTCCATATCGAGCGCTTGCCGACTTGGAAGAACCCCAAGCACGGTCAACAGTGGATTAATACCTTGGCCGACTATGCATTCCCCAAAATTGGCCGTCTTCCGGTTTCCGAGATTGGCCAGCCCGAAGTGTTGCAAGTTCTGTTGCCTGTGTGGACCGAGAAGCACGAAACCGCCAAGAGATTGGCGCAACGGATCAAAGCTGTTTTGGATGTAGCAAAGTCAAAGGGGTTCCGAGACGGCGAAAATCCAGTGACGACGATCCGTGACGCGCGTGTGCTTCCTCAGGTCAAACAGAAGGTGAAGCATCACAAAGCGATGCACTGGAACGATGTGCCTGCCTTTTATGCAGAGGTGGCAACGAAAAATGCAATGGCGGCAAAGGCGCTTATGTTCACTTGCCTGACTGCTAGTCGCACTAGTGAAGTTTTGAACGCCCGCTGGGAGGAGTTTGATCTCGATGACAAGCTTTGGATCGTTCCTGCTGAACGCATGAAGGCCGATCAGGAGCATCGCGTCCCCTTAACAGAAGAGATGCTAGCGATTATCGAACCTCTGAAAGCGTTAAATTCTGAAGTCGTCTTTGAAGGTCAAAAGCGTCACAAGCCGATGTCAAATATGGCCATGTTGATGCTGTTACGCCGCATGAAAGTGGAGGGGGTCACCGTTCACGGTTTTCGTTCGACATTTAGAGATTGGGCATCTGAGCAGCCAGATGTGTCACGGGAGGCGGCAGAGATGAGCTTGGCCCACAAGGTTGGATCGGATGTCGAGCGCGCCTACGCGCGATCAGATCTGTTGGAAAAACGGCGACAGTTGATGGAGCGTTGGTGTAAGTATGTTGCCTCGTGAAATTTGGAGTGATGGGCGTAAAATTAAATTGCCCTCCCTGAGGCACGGTTCGCCTAACTATGACTATCTAATGTACCGTGCGAGGTATGAGGTGACGCATTGTTTAGAGAGATGGTTGAAAGTTCCTCTCGATTACGGTCAGACATTCCTGCCTGCGGCGATGATGCTAAATTCTTACGAGGGGCCGGTTTGGATGCATTCTGACCAAAAACAGGAAATTGGTGACATTCGCAAAGTGGTCAAGCAAGCGCACACGGCGAGAAAGCTGGCAAAAAAAGCCGTCAAGTTCGAACATGCTAAAAAGCAAAGGGAAGCAGATGTTGAACTGGCGTGTGCGTTGAATTTAATGAAAGACCTTCCTCCTCCGGTCTCACTTTGGATCGAAAATTCTACTTGTAGGACATCTTCGGAATGGGCAGAGCTATTCGACCATATTCATAGCCTTTTTTCTGAATATATCTATGAGCGCGGAGGGGATTCTGGACACCTGAGAGCGCGCACCGTGGCGATCGTGGTGCGTGCGGCCTTTGAGGTTCATTCGGAGGAGGGCATTACCTTGGGTATTACTGAGCAGGTGCCTGAAGGTGACTATGGAAAATGTGTGCAAGAAGTTTTCTCGTGGGCGGGTGTTCCGGTGAACTTCTATCGTTATGCGAGGGAGGCACGCAATCTCACGGTAGATGATCCGCTATTACTAAAGTACGTCAAGGTTTTACAAGAGAACTACAGTGAACAACCCTCTCCTCCTCAAGGGCCTATTGTCTATGAGGTCCGATAAGTAAGTCCAACTTGATGCAGGGCAGCCTGGCCGCTAATGCGCGCGCGGTGTCGTCGCGCAACCTAGTGGCAAAATTTGAAAAATTGTATTGTTGGTTTCGCGTGAGTTTGCGACTGCCAGTGTTCATATTCAATTTTATACCAGTCATTTGGGAGAAATTGAATGTCATCCATCTATGTCGAAATATTCGATCCGAAAAGAATTTACGACGATTCTGACCCGGAGCTAAACGTTATCGCGGGTAAATCAAAGCGTGCTCAATGGAGGCATCGTCGAGTTGGTCCTGCGTTCATTAAATTCGGCAGGCGTGTGAAATATTCTGGTTCCGACCTGAATACTTGGATTGAACGAAATCGTGTCCTGCCGACAGAAACTAGTTCGCATGTGTGAGCGCTTTTCTGTGTGGGCTAGAAAATCTGAGGTTGTGTGAGATGAGTTGGGTAGTCGCCAAAATCTGTTCCGAAAGGAAATTCGGCAGTCCTGTTCGAAAACAGATCATGATGTTTCTTGCGGATAAGGCAAGTGACGATGGGTCAGGTGTTTGGTGTTCTAAAGGCACCATCCACCGGCACACTGAGCTCGGTGCGAGCACGGTAAAGCGAGCAGTAAGTGAACTAGTTTGTGAGGGTGTTCTGATCGATACCGGGGAGCGTCGTCGCTGTAAGCATGGTTCCACTGTGGTCTATCGGGTGAATTTGGAGCTTGTACGAACGTTGGAATTGATTTCAGAACCAAGTGAGAAGGTCGAAGATCCAAGCCGGCCCAGACCGGACGGGGAGCACGTTGAGCCGGGGACTGGGCTCAGAGCGGACGGGGGACTGGGCCCGGAACGGGCCCCAAACCATCCTAAAACCACCCAAAAACCACTTACGCGCGAGCGCGAGGCGGTGAGTGAAAGTATTGATGCTATTGAGGCTGTCCTCGAGTGTTACCCACGTGATCGTCTGCGGAACAAACAAACTTGTTTCGACGAGATTGCGTCGGCAATAAATTCAGGGGTGCTGGTTGATGACTTGCTGGAGGCAGTAAGAGCATATGCGGAAGAAACCAAAGGTTACACTCGCAGCAAGGTTAGTTTTTCAGACAATTGGTTCAAGGCCGGTCGCTGGAAAAAGGAACTTGCTGAAATCGAAGCAAGCCGAATTAGAAAACAAGAGGCCGAATTGAAGGGGTTGGAAAAGCTCGCGGCTTGGATCATTGGGCGTCATCCTTTGTGCCGCCACATTACCGAGCTCCAATTGGTTTCTCTGTTGGCTGCAGGCCTCGTGACTGAGGCTCAAGTTAGGGCCGCTGGGTTGAGATGATGACACTTGGCAATCCTGCGCCTCATCCTTTCAGGGCGCTCTGCCAACACTGCGACACGGTCGCAGAAAGCTGGCATGAAAAGTTTCGAAAGCATGCGCCCAAGGATGCTATCGTCGGAATGGCTTATTGTAAGTGTGGTAGTACTGCAGTCGACAGCAGCGATCGCCCGGGAATGGGCCGTATGATATTGCGAACGTTCAATGGAGATCGGCCATAATCGGGCTTCAATCCACTAAGGTTTCTTTAGCCAACAACTGCAAAACCCATTCGGACATCGCCCGCCAAAAGGCAGGGGGAGAATGGGTTTTGTGCCAGCCATCGGGTGGCCGAAAAGATCGGAACGATCTGCGCAGGCGTAGCCGGAGTGGGATCGAAGGGTTTGCCCTCGACCGCTCTTTTTTAGGATGCCAACGGCAGGATGAAAAAAGGGTAAGCGGGTTACTCTTTTTCAAAAGAGTAACAGAAAAGGGCGCACAATGGGCAAGGCAGGGGCGGCACGGGTCAAAGCGGTTGACGCTGGATATGCTGGTGCGATGCAGGATCATGAAGATCGCCTGGATATGGCCGGTACGCGCCGCAGTATCAACGATACGCCACCCCTAGTATATTCGCCCTATGCATCAATGAGCGCTCCAAGCCCATGCGATGAAACCGTCAAAAAACGCACTGAAGATAGGAAGGCTAGGCTCAATGCCATCCGGTCGAAGATTGAGGAAAAGCCTAAGAACCGAAACTTCACGATTATGGACGCCCGAGCTGCGCACGTCGCGGGTGCGAAGATAAGCAAAGCTGCAACCAAACTACTCCTTCACGGCTTCATGCAGTTCCCCACGAATATCAATATCTCGGAGCATAACCAGCGCGCCATGCTGTCCATTGCCGTTGATTTCATCAACGAAACCTATGGCGGCAATGCCGTGTTTCATGCGCGGCTAGATCGCGACGAAGTTGGGCAACATGGTGTCGATGTCTTCTTCGCGCCGAGGTATGAAAAACACACCAAGTCGAAGGGGGTAGAACAATGGATTTCCCTGTCAAAGTTCAGCAAGGAGAATGCGCGAGCTCGGTATGGCAAGCGGCAGAAAACCGTGAAGAATAGAAAGACGGGGGAGTTTGATCCAGTCTTCGATAGGGGTGGCAAGCCTGTTCAGGTCTGGAATGATGCGGATGTCTTCCAGGGCCGTGCTTTGCAAGATGCGTGGTTTGAGCACCTTAAAGAAACTGTAGGCAACAAATTTGAGGTCGAGCGCGGGAAACGAAAAGAGGGAGCTGATCCGGACCGTTTGTCACCTGAGGAGTATGCTCTCACTCAAGAACAAGAAAGGTTTCAAAACGAGATGAAGCGCCAATTGGCTTCGGATGTACCGGTACAGGCTGCGGAGAGCCCTTACGCAGAGCAGATCGCGAAGATGGTGGCAGGAGCGCGGGGAGAAGCTGCTGAGATTGTCCTGCGTGCCCGAGAGGGAGCAGAAGTCAACGTCAGGGCAATCACCTACTCAATGCTCAATGACGACGGCCGAGAATTCTTGGAAACGAAGGAAGAGAACCGACTGCTGCATCAAACTGTAAAGCGTCAGAGTGCAATGATTGGGCTTCTTCAAGAAACACTCAAGCGACTTGTTCCAAATGGCTTGCGTACACAGATCAGAGATGCCTTTGACAGGGCTTGGTCGCGCCATCCTACGAATTCTGGAGCGGCAAGGGCACAATCGTCAAGCTGCAAGCTCGACGATACTCATAAACTCTGAGCAAGAGGAAAGTTTAGGAAAATCAGCTGTAGAGGCCCTACTTCTTCGAACAATTTTGCGGCTTGATCCGCGGCCCAATCCTGAGGTGCTCCTCAGTGCAAATGTGAGCGCATTTCTCTAAATTGTCTGAAGTGATTCAAGAGAAAATAACCGCCAACTAACCGACCTAACGCGCATGTTCAATGCTCGCAGCAGAACGCAGTCCGTGCCTACTCCTACGTTCCTACAATGATCGAGAACGGCCCTTAGCGGACCTTGGCATTAGAGCCTGACGCTGCGGTGCAGCTTCCCCGAAGCTGCCATTGATAGGTCACGCAGCATTGTGATGGAACCGATGACTGCTTTGCGGGACGAACCTGCCGTTCGTTCTCGACAGTCCAATGTCCCTATTCAATGTTTAGTGTTCGTGGTCACACAAATTGTGGTCAGCCAATGATGCAAGCACGTAGCAATCTTCTGACACCCCTTCGCCGTCGCAACCTTTCGATATCCGACTAAGTTCTTTCTCAAGCGTACGTAGACGTTTTATTTTTGCCCGCACGTCCGCAAGTTGCGACGATGCAATATCCGTTGCTGCCTCGCACGACCGGTCTGGATGATTTTGCAATTCGATCAGCGATGAAATCGCTTCAATGGAAAACCCAAGATCACGGGCGTGCCGGATAAAGCTCAGCCGCTCCAATCCAGCTTTGTCGTAGCGCCTTTGATTGCCAGCCGTGCGCTCCGCCTCGGGCAAAAGCCCCATTTCTTCGTAGTAGCGTATGGTCGGAACTTTGACCTTTGTTCGCTTTGAAAGCTCGCCGATAGAAAACATAAAGAAACCTCTTGAACCTCTAGTTACTAGAGACTGTATATACAATGGGACCACAAAAGAAGAGTTCAAAATGTCCCACGATTATCTATCTGAAACACCGCTCCTAGACTACCAGAGCCCCGCGATACAAACGCTCATCGCGCAACGAGGATGGACTGTGCTCTCAGATGGCGAACGCATCGGTGGCGCCTATGACTTTGTCCGAAACGAGATCTTGTTCGGCTACAATTCTGACGATGCCCTGCCAGCCTCACAGGTGTTGTCGGATGGCTTTGGTCAGTGCAACACCAAAGGCACGCTACTCATGGCGTTGCTGCGCGCCCTGGGCATCCCATGTCGGTTTCACGGTTTTACCATAGACAAAGGGCTACAACGTGGCGTGGTGCCCGAATTGGTTTACCCGCTTGCCCCGCGCAACATCATCCACTCTTGGATTGAAGTGCAGTATCGCGGAGAATGGCTTGAGCTTGAGGGGTTCATTCTGGATCTCGGTGTTTTGACGGCGCTTCAAGCTGCGTTTCCAGAGCGCTCTTCGCTTTGCGCATACGGAGCTGGAACCGATTGCCTGCAAGCGCCGAACGTCGCTTGGAGCGGTAAGAGCACCTACATCCAAAAGACAGGTATCAACCGGGATTTTGGGGTCTTTGATAGCCCAGATGCGTTCTATGCAGACCATCGGCAATTGACCGGATTTCGCGGGCTAGTCTATCGACTAGTCATTCGACACTGGATGAACAGACGGGTTGCGCAGATACGTGCAGGATATGTCCCGAGTATCCCTGGTGGGGACAGCAACCTTGTGCCAGCTAAGTCCATTTCGATAAAAAAGGAGGCCGTGTGATGGCTGGTTGCTGCGCACATGACGCCAAGTTTGATGGTGTTTCTGATGACTACAAAAGGCGGCTGTGGATCGTCATTGTTCTCAATGCGACGATGTTCTTTGTTGAGATGACAGCAGGCCATCTGGCCAAGTCGCAAGCGTTGCAAGCCGACGCTCTCGACTTTGCGGGCGATGCGCTGACCTATGGCATTTCGCTTGCGGTCATAGGGGCCTCGCTTCGCGCGCGGACGAATGCGGCACTGTTCAAAGGCTTCAGTCTTCTTCTGATGGGCCTTTGGGTGTTCGGATCAACAGTTTATCGCGTCTTTTATGTTGGCGTGCCAACAGCTGAGATCATGGGAGTTGTCGGCTTTCTTGCGCTGCTCACAAATCTGGCAAGTGTCATGCTGCTGGTCCGCTACAAGGACGGTGATGCCAACGTCCGGTCGGTCTGGCTGTGTTCGCGCAATGACGCAATTGGAAACGTGGCTGTTATGTTTGCAGCCTTTGGAGTATGGGGCACGGCAACGGGTTGGCCTGACCTAATCGTGGCAACCATCATGGCCGGTTTGTTCCTGTCATCGGCGTTCCAAATCCTAAGCCAAGCCCTGGAAGAACGACGCGAAATGACCCAGCATGAACACGAGGCCCCATGATGCCAACATTATTAGTCTTCACCGGCCTTATGATCGCAGCGGCTACCTTCGCCGCGATGCTTTGGTCCATCGCATTTCCTGCCCGCCGCCTTTGGCCGCCAAAGCGCTATACCATTGCCACTCCTATCCTGGTTTGGGTTCCGACTTTCACTCTCTTTGGGATTTTGATCGCCCTCGGCGTTACGGAATGGGGAAACCTGCCAATCCCAACTTGGTTGCGGTTTGGTGTGGGCGTTCCCCTGATTATCGCAGGGAACGTGGTGGTTTGGTCGGAAGCCGCAAAGTTTGGTGTTGCACAGACTGGCGGTGCAAAAGGATCGCTTCGAACAACCGGCATGTACCGCTATTCCCGCAATCCGCAGTACGTTGCAGATATTGCGATGATTGTCGGTTGGAGCGTGCTTTGTGCGTCGGCAGGCGCTTCGCTTGTCGGATTTGCCGGAACAGCCGTTCTAATCGCTGCGCCTTTCGCCGAGGAACCATGGCTCAAAGAGCAATACGGTTCCCCGTTCGAGAACTACATGGCAACGGTCCGACGGTTCTTGTAGGCAAATAACTAATTACAGAAGCAGACCTTCGCCATGGAGCGGCATCTTGGTAGGTCTGGGCTCGAAGCGAACACTGGGTGCAGCGCGTTGAACCGGACGTTCGCTGCAACGGCGCAGTCATCATGTCGATTTATAGAAGTTTTAGGGACTTTTACGATTTTTGGTGTTCGTGAACCTATTGTTTGAAAGCGGAATGTAGATGAAGTGGACGAGTCCGATTCAGTTCCCAAAAGAGGTGTGTAACGGATGTTGATTTGAATTCGTTCCAACATCGCGTCAAGCTTGAACAGAACTGGCGGGGGCAAAATCGACTTTGGTTTTTTCGCTTTCAATCACTTAATCTGCTGGCCGCAATGTCAGTGTGGATGTTGGCATGCTGTGAAGACTGGAGGCAGTTGTAACACCAACCACCTTAAGCTAAGCTCTGGATGTGAACATACCTCGCGGCATACTCGCAATCACCCTGATTGGCATGCTCTTGATCGGAAATCTGATCGAGAGCGCTGCGCATGCTGGACCCTCTGACTGCGTCGGCGCGCATTGCCACGAACATGCGTTATTCCATGATGCTGGTGAGGCTGGTGAGGCTGGCCATTTACACGAAGACAGCGATAGCGATCAAATTACACACAATTGCTGTAACCAGATTACCTGCCAAGCGGTGGCGTTGGCTGATGGCCCAACAATGGTACACCCCATTGGCCTTCAATCAGCATCTTGGTCTCAGGCAGGCCAGCTCGCTGCCGTGAACTGGCCCAGAACTTTGGACCGACCACCTAACAGCTGAATCACGCCCATCAAGTTTGCCCTGTTCTTTGGGCAAACGCGATCTGTCGCGCCCTATTGGGCAATCGACGCCTTCTTCAGTATGTTAGGAAACCAACGTGAACAAAAAATACCTTCTCCTCGGCGCGAGTGTCATTGCCGCCGCCGGCACACTCTTCGTTCTACGAACCGATCCAAAGCAGGACCTTCCTCAAGACACAGCTCAAGCCGCCTCAACCGGTGATACGGCAATGGTGTCAATCTCGATGCCAGACATCAGTGGCAATGCAGAGGTCGGTGAATATATCTTTGAAAGCATCTGTGCGGCCTGCCATGGCGCGCAGGGCGTCGGCAACGTAGAGGCCGGGCCGCCGCTGATTCACAAAATCTATGAGCCCAGTCATCATGGCGATGAAAGCTTTCAGCGGGCAGTTGCGAACGGTGTGACTAGCCACCATTGGCGCTTTGGAAATATGCCTCCGGTGGAAGGCCTCACACGTGGCGATGTTGCCATGGTGATTGACTATATTCGCGAAATTCAACGCGCCAACGGGATCAACTAAGGAATACGACCATGAAGAAACTTGCCCTAATCGCTTTGCTTACGACGCTTTCGTCTGGTGCATTGGCCCATTCCCGAGTGAACACGACAACACCTGAGAATGGCGCGGTGCTTGCGGTAGCCCCAGCAGAAGTTACCTTCGACTTTGCCAGTGACATTCGCCTGACGCGGGTTGAAATGACCCATGAAGCTCACCCTTCGGTGCAGCTGGAGCTTGGCGAACAAAAGAGCTTTGACCGTGTATTTATTCTTCCTCTGGAAGGCATGGGATCTGGCATCTATCTCATCGAATGGCGCGGGCTCGGGATCGATGGCCATGCGATGCAGGGCGAATTCACGTTTACGGTGGAATGAGTATGCCGGATATATGGAGTCAGGCCGAAATTCTGACGAAACTATTGTTGTATATCGGTGCTTTGGGAGCGAGCGGGCTGGTCATCGTTCAGGTAGTTTTCGCCCATGCCACTTCTTCCCTGACCCAGCGCATGCGGAGCCAGACGATCGCGCTCGCAGCTTTGACGTTGGTTGCATCGCTTCTGGGTTTCATGCTGCGAGGTGCGGCCCTGACCGGCAGCGCAGATGGAATGACAGATCCGGAAATGTTGGGCCTCTTATGGCAGACCCCTGTTGGTGATGCGCTTTTGTACCGGCTCGCGGGGGGCGCGCTGATCATCGTCGGCTCCTTGATGCCTCGCTTGGGATGGTGGGTTGCGCTGGCAGGTGGTGTTCTGTTGCTTTGGTCCTTTGCCCTAATCGGTCACGTTACGGACATCGGCCCGTTTTATGTGCGCCTTCTATTGTTACTGCACTTGCTTGGCATCGCATTTTGGATCGGCGTTTTGCCGCCCTTGCATCGGCTCTCGCGTGCGCCAGAGCACCTTAGCCAAGCGTCGCAGCTGGGACATCAATTTGGTCAGGCGGCAATGGTCATCGTTCCAGCCCTCATACTCGCGGGTCTCGTCATGAGCTGGCTGCTGACCGGCACCCTGACGGCTTTGATCAATACAGGTTATGGACAAGCCTTGATGGTCAAACTCGCACTTGTTGCCGTGGTCCTTATGCTGGCGGCGGCAAACAAGCTTCGCTTTATCCCTGCCATGCAGGCAGGGAACGCCAATGCGGCGCGGCATCTGTCGCACTCGCTTCAAATAGAAACAGCGGTCATTCTGGCGGTGCTTGCAGCAACTGCCACGCTGACCAGTGTGCTCACTTTGCCAAACTGAGGCCCATCATGAACAGACGTGACTTTTTTCTAACTGCGAACACAGCGACGCGCTTATTTGGATTTTATGACGGCGGCCATCAGGCCGGTGGTATGAAAACATGGGTGGAGGTTCTATGAGGCATTTTTGGGCTATTACCCTGTGCTTTGTCGCAACGAGCGTTCTCGCGGATCACGAGTTGGGCAATCGAGATCTGTCAAACGGGCAAAGCCTCTACGCGGAACACTGCGCCGCCTGCCACGGAGCCAATCTGGAGGGGCAGCCGGATTGGCGAACGCCTGATGAAAATGGCGTTCTTCCCGCCCCGCCACATGATGAAACAGGGCATACCTGGCACCACGACAATTATCTTTTGTTTGAATACACAAAGCTAGGCGGGGAAGCCGCGCTGGCGGCACGCGGTGTCACGGGATTTTCCAGCGGGATGCCGGGATTTGGCGACACACTGACGGACGAGGAAATCTGGGACATTCTCGCCTACATCCACTCGACCTGGCCTGAACGGGTTCAGGACATCCAAGCCACGCGAAACCCACCGCATGAATAGGGCAGTTGGGATCGGCTCACCTTCATATCACTTTCAAGTTAACCTTACTGCGACTTTCATCTTAGTGATGTATAAGCTTGGGCCAAACAAGGAGACAAAACGATGCTGACACGCCGTAGAGCGCTTGGTCTTCTGGCCGTTACGCCAGCCGCAGCCACCCTTTTGCCGACGGTTGCATTGGCGCGTGAGCCAGACGTTTTTCAAAACCCGGTCGCGATAAACGCCATCGACCCTGTCGCGTATTTTGAGCAGCAAAAGCCTGTACCCGGCCAAGCCGCACATGCAATGCGCTGGAACGGCGCAGAATGGCACTTTTCCAATGAAAACAACGCCAACACGTTCGCGGCAAACCCAGAGGCTTTTGCCCCGGTGTTCGGCGGATACTGTGCCTTTGCGGCGTCGCGTGGCTACCTCGCCCCAACGATCCCTGAGGCCTGGACCATTTATGAAGGCAAGCTCTATCTAAATGCGAGCTTGCGCGCGCAGGAACTTTGGTTGCGGGACGTTCCGGGAAATATCGCCGCCGGCTTGGGCAATTGGCCGAGCATTCTTGGGTGATCTACTTGGTGGCCATGCGTGTCGCTCAGAATGACCTGCGCAGAGCATATTCGCCCCGCCCAGTTTTGCACAGTTCCCCCTGATCAGTCAGTTCTTTCAAAGCACGATAACAGGCCTCTTTGGTCAGTCCGATTTCGCTCGCAAGCTGTGTCACTGATCCGCGCAAGCGACCACTCGCGACCGCTAGGTAAACCCGTTCATTCGCGGATTTTACGGCATGAAGCGTCAGTAGCTGACGATAGTCTTGCACCTGTGTCGCTAAACGCCTTGTGAGCCCTTCAGAAAATGCGGCGTCCTCGCGCTGACGTGTCTGAATAGCGCGCTTTGACAGGTGAATAACTTCTGAAGGCGCGACCGCTATCGCATCGCAGTGGTAGTGATCCGAATAAAGAGACGCCTCCGCAAACATGCCGCCCACCTTGGCATTGTGAAGGGTCACTGCTGCGCCCGCTTCGGTCAGACGGGTCAGGCAAATCGCTCCCGAAACCACAAAAAACACTCCCCGTGTCTCATCACCCTGACGAAAGACATGCTCGCCCTTCGCAAGGATCAAGGGCGTACTTGCATCTTCATTCAGGAGATCAAAAGGTTCTGGCAACATATGATTTCAATCATATTTGGTTTGGCGCGAATGGTCTATCACAGATCTAGCTTCAACAATAAATCGGTTCTGCCATGTTCAAAATTTCGCTTTACGCTTTCATCGTGCTCGCCACCTCTCCTGCTTTTGCTCAACACGCGCACCACCACTCAGATGGGCCCACAGAGGTCGGCCAGTCGGCCTTCGCCGCGATTTCAGAAATCGTAGAGATCCTAGAGGATGATCCTGAAACGGATTGGACCAAAGTGAATATCGGCGCGCTGCAAAACCATCTCGTAGATATGGACCTTGTGACCACCAGAACCAAGGCAACCTTAGAAGCGAACAATAAGACTGTGGCGATCACTGTATCGGGCCAAGGCGAAGCGGTTGCGGCAATTCAGCGAATGACAGCGGCCCATGCATCAATGCTTGCGGCTGAGACGGGCTGGGAGATCGACGTCGATCAGACCACGACGGGAACGGTTTTGCGTATAGCCGTGAGTTCTGAGAACGAGTTGGCACGGGTGACTGGACTTGGCTTCTATGGCCTCATGACCATTGGCGCGCATCATCAGGCGCATCATTTGCAGATCGCCCTTGGGGATGATCCGCATCACTGAAATAGCCCCTAGCTAAACTGCGCTTCACACCCCTTGTTTCGACTAAGGGTGAGAAACAATTGCGCACTTTTTCAGTCGAAGGTCAGGCTCCGTCCGTATGGCCGACGTACATTTAGCGCGCAACATTTTTAACTTTGTGCTCGGAGAGGCCATGCGGTGTTTCAGAAATCCAACCGGATTTAGCGCAATCTCAATGTCAGCTTCCGCTGAACAGAATTACTCTCTAAGCACGTGCAGCGAATGCACACTTTCCGCCCGTAGTGCCCATCGGCGCTTTCGGCCCATTGCCGCCATTCGAGTGAAACGCGTCTAACGACCGCTCTCAGCCCGAAACTGACGTTGCCGTTAACCAGATAATGAACATGCAAGGGCTTATCGGATAGATACACAATCTAACGGTTCACTAATTCACTCAACGTCCTATCCTGACAGTCTTCGATCATATTTCTAACCGTCGCGCATCGTAGTTTGATAACGATGGAAGCTACTGCAAAAATTGCAACTGGAACGAAGAGATGAAAAGCCAAAAAAGCCATCGTTTGGAAGCAACTCAACAAAGCATTAGGCCACAGTGTCACGGCAACCAGTCCGCCGAGAACAAACAATATCCCGATAAAACTTATCGCAAACAACCAACCACTCAACCTTTCTAGCCGCATTTCTAATCTCAGCAACTCAGCATCGACAGAGGCTATACTGTCTCTTTGCGAGTCAATTCGGTTCGATGACACCATTTCCCGTATCAATTGCGATTTTCGCCGCAACTTGGAAATGCCGCCAGACCCCACGACTTGTACAACAGCTAACGCGAGGAATAAGCCGACCCCCACTTCTGAAACACTAGACAACATGCCGAGTTCTGTGGATAACTGATTGCACCAGCAAAGCAAAAAATCTATTTGAGCATTCATGATATTTGGTAAAGCCTTTGAGAATATTCTTCTGAAACGACAGATGAGTCTCCTTAGACTGTCTGAACGGACTGAGATTGACCAGAGCCGACTTGAAGCCTCTCTAGCAGGCGACGGTGACCTCGCTGACGAAGAGTTTGCAAAAATTGCAGCCGAACTTGGATTGCCCGTTAATGCATTGTTCTCTAATGCAGTATTGCCATTGTCCGATGTTCCGGATTATCGCAAGAAAACACCAGCCCCTGCACCCATGGAGCAAGGCGTCATTAAGGCCCTTGGGTATGTGGAAAAAGTATCGTTGTCATTAGCTTCGTTAGGAATTGATCTCAGCGCTGACGAGGAACTGACAAAATATACTGGCTTGCTCGACAAAAAAAGTGCGAAGAAACTAGCCGCGAAATGGCGGAAACGTTGGGGAATAACCAATGAACAACAGTTAGACTGGGCGAATGCAAATACCGTCTATTCTGATCTGCGCAGCTATATTGAGAGACTTGGTGTTTTTGTTCTGCACTACTCAATGGATACAGAAAAGGTAGCCGGTCTTTATACTAAGATTGATGGTGGCCCTCATGCCATCGTGATAAATAGGTCTAGTGGTAGCAAAGCACGCAGGCTCTTCACTCTTGCACATGAATTTTGCCACGTTCTTTTACGAGCAAGTGGTCTTTCCAACCCATCAATCCGTAAGAATAAGATTGAAGTATTTTGCAATCAGTTTGCAGCATACCTTCTCGCGCCAAAAGAACTTATACGGCAAGGGCTTGAGAGGTATAACTACACGCCATCAATCGACAATAGTAGCATAAGGCTGCTTGCTCAAAACTTAGGGATTAGCCAGCAATGTTGTCTCCTAAGGCTTATCGATATGAAGGTTTTACCCAAAGAAGATTACTCCCGTTGGGTAGGGCGTTTCGTAGGCAAGACTCCAGAAGAAGACAAAAAAACTAAATCGGGTGGAGGAGGTGGAGAACCAGACCCAATAAGGGACAAGAGAACTTATTATGGTTTTACGTTTCTTGCGAAGCTATCAAAAGCTCGCAAGGAAGGCTTATTGGACGCAATTGATATTTATCGATTGGCGGGTATCAAGCCAAAATACCAAAACGCGCTTTTGGGAGGATAAAGAAACTTGCCTCCCAAAGATAAAAAAGAGCCCAAATTTCTTTTTGATTTACATGCTGTTATTGAAGCTCTGACGACAGGAAATAACCAAGTCAGAACGGCGTTCATCGATGGTTTGAACAGCGGAGAAATCATGGTACCTCATGCTCTCAGTAAAGAGTTAAAAGAAGTTGATCCGGACGCTTATAAGGACTTCCAAGCGGTTAAGTCGGGTCGCGTCTATCAGAAGACAGGCGTAAAGCACTCCGCGATGCAGCAGACTTTGATGGATAAGCACGGAACTGGCATTTGGGGAGGAAGCCCATCAGCTGCATATTTCGAGATGATAGCTGTCTGTGCAGTTCAGAAGCTCTCTCTTGTCTCAAATGCAAAAGCGCTAGCAGGATGCAAAAGCATTCTCAATAAATGTGGGATGAATAAGCCGAAGGTGCTGACCTTGGCGCAGTTTGTTGCAGGTTTAGCTTAGTACTCATTTTCTTCCTTAGCCGAATGGTGAACCAACGGCGGCTAATACCTTCGCGTGGAATTTGCCCCGTAAATGTCATTATTTTCTAGGTTGGGCCGTCAGAAAAGGGAAGACTTTGCAAAATCCGCTTTCCACCCTTTTATACTAAACGCCTTCCCATACTCTACATCACCCCAATGTTTGTTTGGTGGTAACGTCTTCGTATGCCGCAAATTATCGTCGTATTTCACGGGCACAAAATCCCAAACATCGACGACGACACTCACTGAATTATTCGAGCCTTTCCAGTTGTTGTTGAAATGCCCGGACAGCTGTAACGCGACACGGTGGGCGTAGTGACAAGTTGTAATCGGGTAGTGGCACAAGGTGTTGAGTTGACCTGTGGGCCAGCACTGAGCTCTGTGTGGTGTGATTTAGAGGTCCTGAGAGAGTAAGTGTCGGCTCAAGGTCGTGATTGCCAATGAGTAGCTGTTTTTCGGCGTCTGGCAGCTGGTCTAAAATCCGTGCAATCTTAGGCTTTGCGGCCGAAGGCAAAATCTCCAAGGATCCAAAGCTGATCGGTTTGCCCGACATTTACGTGCCTGTTTTCCAGCAAGACATCGTCCATTTGGACGACGTCTCGAAAGGGCCTGTCGCAAAAAAATTGATAACATTCTAGTGCCCGAAGTGGGTGTCCGCAGTGTATCAAATATTCATGCGGGGCTTCCATGTCGTTAGGATGGTTTGAAGCTTAGGATGCCGTGAACGTCGTTAGGGTCAGCTAAAGTTTCGCAATAAAATAAAGAGCATATCGTTGCGATTACAGCTGGCAGTTTTAGCCCCTCATGATGCAACACTTGTGTTTGCTGATTTGTGTGAATTCCAAGGTTGTAACCTTTGTGTCTGTTGACAGATACCTTAAATGAATACCCCGATATCATGTCTATCAGCTCACGTTTTGATGTTGCAGTTATCGACCTTGTTTCCTCCTCTTCGGTGTATTGTGGCATGCGCTTGCAAAGCATAGCGAGAGCAAGGTCCAGCGCGATAGCATCTGCCTCTAGCTCCGCATGATTGGTGCGCGGTTTAACCCCGAGTAAACAGTATTGGCGTTCATCTAGGAGCTCAAATATTGGGTCCAACTCTTTTTCAAGGTCGGCTGCAATTTGTGAAATTCTATAGGTCATAGTTTCAACTTGCTTGATGATTGTGGGGCTTCGAGTGCTTTTAAAATTTGAGTATCGGTTTCATTGCGGTTGGCGCGGATAAGGCGGAAGTCCATCAGGTGAAAGTCGACCGCTGTTTTGCCGCTCGAGCTGCGTATTTTGACGATGAAGGCCATATCACAAGTGGTATTGGGATCCTCTTGGCGCGGCATTTGAAATTTATAGAATGTTGAGCGACCAAAGACTTGGATGCATGGGACGTCGTCGTGGAACTGACTGCCAAAACGGGACAGTGATGCCGTGCTTGGCACATTCGGGACGATGGGGTGCATTTCTGCTTCGAGCTGCTTGATATCCACAATGAACCCGTTCGTATCAAAGGCGTAGAGAAGCTCGGAATCATAAGTTCCAAGCTCCATTCCAGAAGGTTGCCCATAGGTGTCGATCAATTGATTTATGATGGCCTCAGGGGCAGGGCGGTCTTGCTCAACCATGACAAGGGTTCGGTGGATCGCCAAAACGCGATTGCTCAGAACATCTGTGGCGAGGTCGACAGTTACCTCCTCGTAGCTGTCGGGCCCCATCCGTACAAAAGGATCAATCCACGGTGTGGTGAGACGCTGAGCGTACTGATGTTTGAACTCACGGCCCTTTGGCGAGCGAATATTCAGCGAGACCTGCTCACGGTGCATTTCTTCTCGTTGGAAATGTTCGGCGAGCGCAATCTCAGCATCCTTAACGCTCATACCCGGCAAGATATATAGAATTGAGTAGGGGTGGTCCGTTGTGGAGACGTCCGAAGTAATTGGTGTGAGCTGATCTGTGGCATGTGACGCGGATGCGAGGGCAGTGGCGATGCACGCAGCGTGAAATAAGCGCATTAGAATTCCTTAAATTATCTGATTTTTAGATAATCTAATTTTGAGATTAATGGAAGTGCCCAGAACAACGGATGGGCACACATGACAAAATCTCTCAGATCAGAAGGCCATATCGCATTGATCAATGCGTTGGTGCAGGCACGTAAAGACAAAGGCCTGTCACAGGCAGAGTTGGCCGGCATCCTGAAATGCCACCAGTCCTTTGTTGCGCGGATTGAATCCGGTCAGCGCCGTATTGATGTGCCCGAGCTGGTTATTCTAGCACGTGCTTTGGGGGCGGATGTGCATGTGATTTTGAAGCAGGTTGCTTTGAGTGTACCAGCGGATGCGCGGATTTGACTTAGGATGGGTCCTGCGGGGGATAATTTGAGTGCTTGGATAATATAGTGTGGTATGATGTGTGGTATTCTAAGTGGATCATTTATTTTAAATACTTTATATCAATGAGTTAACGGTTTTTAGTTGGGGACTTCGTCTCCGCCACCATCTCATTATCGTTGGTTGCATTGGCTCGCTTTTGGCGGCCTTTTTGGCTTTGTACTATGGTCTTGGCGCCTGCTTCAGGTTTCTGTAGATCGTTCGGGCGCACGGCGCTGGATCGTGTGCGCTACTGTCAAAGGACAAAATTAACGCGATGGGCCTTTGCGCACTGATTTCGGTTTAGGTGGTGCGGACGTCCTTACGCCCAACCGCGGGATCGGGCCCTTGAATATCGGCGGATGGCCAAACAAGGCCTGAACCCTCGGCTCCTTGGCCGTCAGGATGTTCCGACCTTTGAAGAGATCGCGCTGCAGGTTCATATTGATCGCATGCCGGTTGATTGCATAGATAAGCCAGAGGCTCAGGTGTACCTCTCCCCCATTTGGACCGATAAACATGAAACCGCCAAGTGCCTCGCGCAACGGATCAAGGTTGTATTGGACAGTCCAAGCACTGGGCATTGAAGCATCTCGGTGTTGATAGGCGCAAGCCGACACTCGACTTCAAATCTAATAGCCCCGCCCAATAGCAGTGCATAGCATGTCACAAGAGATGTGCATTTGACGTGAAGGGAATGTGGTGTGGCGCGCAAATGCCCCGTGGTTGTGCCATAGACCGTCCGCCCCGCGCGCCCAATATACGGGCCACATATATCCTACCAGACCCACCCATAAATGCGATGCCGCAGTCCGATCTGGTGTGGCATGAGATCAACCACCACAAAAATCGGATGGATTCCCCGTAAGTCGATGAAAAATGGTCCCCTATCTCATGGCTCTATTGATCTCGGGTTGACCTGATATCTGCTTCACAAGTAGGTTCTTGGGTCTACCGCTCCACCACATTTTGGGGTCCTTCTCTTATTATATGGCGTATTCAATTGAAGTATATTACTGAATTAAATCAACGTTTTGGTGAAACAATTCGCGACAATGTTGTGAAAGATATCGCGCAAGGCCGCACAATTGGCCCAAGTAAGATGAGACGCGTTACAACGTTTTTCGCCATCTCGATTTTGGTTACACCCTATTGTGTTGCCGGATTGGGCCTTGCGATCGTTTTGTACAACCTTGATAGCATACTGTTAATTTTGCTTGGGGTCATTGTCATGGCCGCAGGTTATTATTTGCGGACGCCAAAACACAGCAACACACAAATGACATTGCGACGTCCCGAGGCGCCAACGTTATTTGCACTTCTGGATGATATTTCAAGTTCACTTGATGCTCCTAAAATTGACGGCATCCATGTCAACAGTGAGTTCAATGCGTACATGGCCGAATTTCAAACGAAGGAGCGCGTTTTGGGGATCGGAGCGCCGCTTTGGTTGGCTTTGGAACCATCTGAACGGTTGGCCCTGCTGGCCCATGAGGTTGCCCATTTGATCAACCAAGACCCTGCGCGAGGCCGACTTGCCTATGGTGCGCTTGGAACTTTGGCGCGTTGGCAGGACTTATTTCATCCCCCCATGATGGTCGACCACGAGACCAACAGCCGTTTTTTCTATGAGGATCGCGGTTTGTTTGCTCAGTTATTTGGTCTTCTTTTTGGGGGCATGATTGGGAGTGTTTCTCTGGGCTTTGAAAGGTTGATTTTTGCGGACAGCCAAAGGGCGGAATATTTGGCTGATGTTGCATCTGCTTCGGTTGCAGGGGGTGACGCAGAATACGCTTTGCTAAAGAAATGCATTCTGGCGCCACTCGCCGAAAACACTCTGAACCATACTCATTATGATGGCACACAGGATATCCGCTTATTTGAAAACATGGCCCGCGCAGTCCGTGTGCCCGACGCCGAACAAGCCGATCAGTTATATGCTGAGGCTGCTCGGTCGCTGCTCACCGTCGATAGCAGCCACCCCCCAACGCGCTATCGCATGGAGGTGGTCGCAGCCGCCGGTCGCTCGGCACCATCCCTAGAATTTGACGCCGTGAATTGGACAGAGATCGACAAAGAACTTGCACCCCACTTTAAGCGCTTAGAGCAAGCCTTGCTCTCCGCAATTTTAATCCAGTAAGCAATCGTCAGATGAATGAAGCGGACCTTCGCTGCAGTGGCAAAAAAGTCTCCATTTTCTTCGTTATGTGTGCCCACACTTGAGCATTGCGCTCAGGGCCATTAGCGATAGGACCCTGTTTCAACCCCGAACCCCACGGAAGTCCGATGTAATCGTTGCGCACAATTCGACCCAAATACCTTGGCCAGTTGGGTCGGGTGTTTTTGTGTGACTGATTGATACATCGAGAAACAGCTATGAAAATCTATAAATACCCGCGGACGCGGCACATTGAGGGGTCGCGCCTTCAATTGGGCGATATGGCGGATGACAAACCCATCAAGGACCTTCAGGGCGAATACCTGATTGTCGAAGAAAAGCTGGACGGCGCGAATTCCGCCGTGTCCTTTGACATGGATGGCGGGCTTTTGCTTCAGAGCAGGGGCCACTATTTGAACGGCGGCGGACGCGAACGTCACTTTGCGCTTTTGAAAACTTGGGCGGCGGCCCATGCCCATGTCCTGCACCGTGTGCTTGGGCATCGCTATGTCATGTATGGCGAATGGATGTATGCCAAGCACACGGTGTTTTATGACCGTTTGCCGCATTACTTCATCGAATTTGACGTGCTTGATCGCGAAGCCGGTACCTTCCTAAGCACGGCTGCGCGGCGCACATTGCTGGCCGGATTGCCGATCATGCCCGCACCGGTTCTGCACGAGGGCGAGATCACTTCGGTGGATCATCTGGTGGGGATGACCCGCCCGACTCCGTTCAAATCCGCCAATTGGCGGGATGCCTTGGCACGCGCCGCCGCGCAATCTGGCAGCCGTCCAGATATGGTGGACCAACAGACCGAAGACAGCGATCTGGCCGAAGGCCTGTATTTAAAACACGAAGATGCGGAACATGTCTTGGATCGGTTCAAATACGTGCGCGCGGATTTCGTTCAGGCGATCCAAGCCTCGGACGGCCATTGGTATGATCGTCCCATTTTGCCGAATGCACTGGCAGACGGGGTCGATATATTCGCGCCTGTGTTGGGTGTCGAGGGGGCCTATGATGCGTAGATCAATGAACCCTGCGGTTACCCATGACCACCTTCTATCGCTTGTTCCGACTGGCCCGCAGTGGCGGGTCGATTGGGCGGCGATTTGGGGGCTGTGGCCCGAACTTGGCACATTGGATACCTGTCCTCAGGACCCAATCCACCATGCCGAGGGCGACGTGGGCACCCACACCCGTCTGGTGGTCGAGGCCTTGATCGCCGATCGGGGTTGGCAAATGTTGGACCGCGATGAGCAAACCAATCTGTTCTGGGCCGCGGTTCTGCATGACGTGGGCAAACCGGCCGTGACCAGGATCGAAGACGATGGGCGGGTTTCCTCGCGCGGCCATTCGAGGGTCGGTGCGTCCATTGCGCGTGAACTGCTGTGGCATGCTGGGTCACCCTTCGGATGGCGCGAGGCGATTTGTGGTCTCATCCTTCATCATCAGCTGCCGTTTTGGCTGATCGAACGTCCGGACCCCGTGCGTCTGGCGATTGAAACCTCGTGGCGGTGTCGGGTCGATCACCTGTGTCTGCACGCCAAGGCCGATGCCTTGGGGCGCATCTGTCAGGACCAACAGGCGATCTTGGAAAGTGTGGGCCTTGCGGCGATGACCTTTGAAGAGGCGGGGTGTTTCGGCGCGCCGTTTGTCTTTGCCAATGACGAAAGCCGCGTCGCGTTCTTTGATCTAGAAGACCGCGATCCCCATTATGCCGCGCATGAAGAATTCAAATGCACGGTGACGGTCATGTCTGGCCTTCCGGGGGCGGGCAAAGACACATGGATTGCGAAACATCGCCCCGATCATCCGGTGGTGAGCCTTGATATCATCCGTGACGAACTGGGCGTTTCGCCCACCGATAACCAAGGCACAGTGATCCAAGCCGCCCAGGAACGCGCCCGTGAATATCTGCGGGCGGGCACGGATTTTGTCTGGAACGCGACCAATGTGACCCGCCTGAACCGGTCCAAAGTTCTGCGTCTCTTGCGTGATTATGGCGCACGGATCGAGATCGTCTATGTCGAGGTGTCCCCGACGCAACTGCGCCGTCAAAACAGGGATCGCCCCGATGCTGTGCCCGAGGCGGTTCTTGACCACCTCGCGCGCAAACTTGAGCCGCCAGAGATCTGGGAGGCGCATCAAGTGACCATCGTTCGTTAGATGCCACAGAGTGTTCAGGCCGGCCAATGCTCGGCCCATCGCTGCGGGCATTATCGAAGGGGAGCAATGTCCAGATATCATAGTGCTTTGTTCAACATGAGTGGGCTTTTTTGCTATCTTTGGGCGCTTCCGCGCGATCAAACATGCCGTAATCGCGGATGACCCGCGCAATGCGCAGCCGATAGTCGTCGAAAACGCCACCTCTGCCTTTGGTTTGCGCGCTGCGATGCGCGCTCAGGCTACGCCAGCGTGCAATTGCGTCCTCATCTTTGAAAAACGAAAGGGAGAGGATTTTGCGCGGGTTGGTCAGGCTCTGAAATCGTTCGACCGAAATGAACCCTTCGATTTCATCAAGCATCGGTCTTATCTCGGCGGCGATATCGAGGTACTCATCCTTGTGGCCCTCGGCGGGTTCTACTTCGAAAATCACCGCGATCATGCGCCAACTCCATGCGGCGCAGACGCGAGCTTGAGCCATGTCCGATCTTCGCGGAGCAGAAACTTTTCTTTCTGGGCGAATTCATAGTTCTCGCGGCCCAATGGGTCCGCAGCAAGCCGTGTCCGATAGGCTTCATACTCTGCAAGGCTGTCGACATTGTAGATGCCGTAGGCCAGCGTCGAAGACCCTTCATGTGGTGCGTAATATCCAACCAAATCCGCGCCACACCGCGGGATCGCCTGACCCCAGTTGCGCGAATATTCTTCGAACATCGCCTTCTTGGTCGGATCGATCTGGTATCGAATGATGCAGGTCAACATAGGGGACTCCTCTAACTGTGTTTTGTCTAGCCTAGTGGATTGCGATCATCGGATGCTTCGATTAGGGTCGAACTATGAAAGAAGGTCCAGACATTGCACATATCGCCGCGCTGATCGGTGATCCGGCCCGCGCGAACATGCTGACGGCGCTCATGAGCGGGAGGGCCCTTACCGTGAGCGAGTTGGCCGAGGAAGCGGGCGTCACCATCCAGACGGCCAGCTCGCATTTGTCCAAGCTTGATGACGGTGGTCTGTTGCGTCCGCGCAAACAGGGGCGGCACAAGTATTTTTCTCTGGCCAGCGACGATGTTGCGCATGTCCTTGAGGCTTTGATGGGGCTGGCCGCGGGATCGGGGCATTTGCGCAAACGCACAGGGCCAAAAGACGCCGCATTGCGACAGGCGCGCGTTTGCTACAATCATCTCGCGGGGGATATGGGCACGCAAATGTTCGACAGCCTGATCGCGCAGGGCCATCTGACCCTCATCAGCGACGATCTCATTCTGACGCAGTCCGGCCAAGCCTTTGTAGCAGAGCTGGGCATTGATCTGACGGAGCTTCGCAAGAATAAATCGCCGCTTTGCCGAGAATGTTTGGATTGGAGTGAGCGCCGATCACATCTGGCAGGGGGCCTTGGCCGCGCGTTCCTTCGCCGATTTGAAGACCTATCGTGGGCCAAACGCGATGCGAAAACGCGTGTGGTTTCATTCACGGCAACTGGGGCCAAAGAGTTCGAAAAACTATTTTCTGTTGGTTGAACCCCAAAGATGTCCGCATTGACAGCACAAGCCGGTGACGAAGGAGTAAAAACGTCACCGACTTCTTTAATTTAGTTCATCCAACGCAGGGTCGATTGGGCAATACGACTGCCGTAGTAATGCGCCGTGTCCTTGTCTGATTTTGTTGGTGTTTCATCAGGACCTTGATCCGCCATTGATTGTGCCATAGCACCTAAACTGGCCCCCATACGGTTCATGTTTTCGTCTGAACCCGAAGACGAGTTGTTGCCCGGCGGGAGATCCAGTCCGACCCAAATCATCCCGTGCTGTGCGGCAAAGACGCTCATGGTTTGTAGAGTACCAGTTTTATCGCCTACTTGGCTGGAAGAGTTGGTGAAACCGCCAGCAATCTTATTCTTCCATGCGCCCTCCATCCATTTCGATGAAGATGCATCCATGAACCCTTTGAATGCGGCAGAGATCGTGCCCATGTAGGTCGGTGATCCAAAAACAAGACCGTCGAGATCATCAAGCGGGTCAAGGTTTGCTGCTGCTGCCTCTGCCTCGATCAAGTGTCCTTGGACTCCATCAACCGAGCAAACGCCCGCAAGTATGGATTCTGCCTGCACTTTGGTGTGACCATATCCGCTGTGATAGACAATTCCGATTTTCGCCTGCTTCGTCATTTGAACGTCTCCTAAATTTGTTCTTTTGAACAGCTAGCCAGCGTGATAACTTTATGAAAGTAGGTATCTTAAAGTAACCAAGTGAGGAATTTGTGGAATGAAGTTTTCGGACGCGTCGATCTCCTGTCCAATGGACAGTCTTTTGCAAATAATATCAGGACCTTGGACGACGTACATTTTATGGCGTCTCGCCAACTACAAAAAAGTTCGTTTTGGAGAGCTAAAGAGACTTGTCCCTGGAATTTCGTCGCGGGTGCTCACAGAACGATTGAGGAAACTGGAAAACTGTGGGCTTGTCGAGCGCCACTATAAACCCACGATCCCTCCGGAAGTTTCTTATTCACTCAGTGAACGTGGTCTGGAGCTACGCGTCATCCTAAATCAGCTCAGTGAACTTTCCATAAAATGGGATCTTGCTGAAAAGTGCAAAGACCAACACTGAGCTCACTGGCAGGAGTCCAAAATAGCGACATGGACACATTACAAAGCGGGCATGACCGCGGCCGGAACCTTGGGGTCTAAGGGGTACGAAATCGCGAACGGAAATGTCGTGGGATTATCGCAGACTGGGGGGGGACGTGATAGAAACGGCGCCAAATTGGTCGTGCGCTGCGCTTTGGGCTGGCGTCCGCTTTCCGGTGTTTCTGCGCTAAAATTTGAAATTGAAAATGCAATCGGTCTGATTATATAGTTCCGATATTATATCTCCAATAACGTCACTCGGGCCATGGCATTTTGCGCGAAGGCAGCCCGAAGACATAGATTTATTCATTGTAAGAAAGCGTATCCATTATGGCGATTATTTCAGGAACAGAGGCGGCAGACACATTTCAGATTGGTTTAGAGGACGCCTATGATCGGGTGCGTGACTTTGAACTTGGCAATGACACGTTGGATGTCTCAAGCTGGGGCGTCACGAGCTTTGACCAACTGACATTTACCGCCAACCCCAACGGCAAACACGTCTTTGTGCGCTTTGACGGGGACGGCGAAGACGGGCTTGGCCACCTTGAGGATCGCACGCTTCGGCTTGATGGTTACGCCGAAGATGACATCGCCAATTTCACCGAGGAACAGTTCACCTTTGCCGGCGAAGACAAGGGTATGTTCCGCGTTGGCGAATTCCACCGTGGCACAGGTCGTGACAGCATCGATGATTACGCATCCGGCACCGCCGGCGACTATCCACCGTTGGGTGGCGGCGCCACTAATTACTCGGGAACCGAGGATGACACCTTTTTCACAGGGCGAGGCATCGGCGACTTTAACGGTGATGGCATCGACGATTTTTTGGTCGCAACGAGACGTTCTTGGATCGATGAATCCGGCGGCGGTTGGGAACATATGGATGAAAGTTTCGGCCATATTGTTATGGGTTCTGATGAATATGAGTTCCGCTCTTATGGCTCGGGAGACAACCTCAAGTACTATATCGATGGAGAGGATTTTTATAATGCCCGCACCGTCGAGATCACCGGTGATGCACCATATTGGCGTTTGTGGCACGGTGCCGGTGTGGGGGATGCATCGGGCGACGGTCGTGTCGATGTTCTGAACATCGCGGGCTCCGACATTGAGTTGTACCTTGGCACGAAACTCCACAAGAGCAATGCCCCCGACTATACGTTTTTGACGCCCGACACGGGCCTCGAGTATGAGGTCGGGGCAGAGCTTGCTGGGGACGAAAACGGCGATGGGATCAACGATTTCTATATCACCTATTCGGGCTATTCTGAGGAAACGAACGACTATTCCGATCACACCACCGTTCTTGTGATGGGTGGGGCGGATAACTTTGCCGCGCTTGACGCCGCTGATGGTGAAACCGACGGGATGATCGATCTTGTTGCCGCGCTGGACACGGATTTTGTCCCGACCGAAGTCACCGAGCTTCCGCCACAAATTCTGCGCGGGTCGTCAACGCGCGACACCTTTGACCGAGATACGTTTTACGACGAAGGTCCCTATGATGAGGCGCACACCGTGAATGACACGGGGCAACACATCATTGCCGGTGGCGGCAAGGACATCGTCTATGATGGCGACGGCGATGACATCGTCGAGGGCGGATCGGGCAAGGATCTGTTCTATGCCGGTGGGGGTGCCGACGCCTATGACGGTGGGTCCGGCACGGATACCCTGACCTATAGCACCAGCACCGAAGGCCTTGTGATTGACGCCCAAGGCGGCGGTAACAGCACCGGCATTGCCGCGGGCGACACGATGACCTCGATTGAGAGAGTGCACGGCAGCCATTGTGACGACACGATCTACGCAGGCGAAGACATGCGGGTCCGTGGTTTGGATGGCGACGACACCATTTATGACGCCGACGGACAGGAACGCCTGTATGGCGGTGATGGTGCGGATACATTCGTTCTGGGCGAAGACGGTGAAACAGACCGAGTGAGCGATTTCGAGATGGGCGAAGACGCGCTTGATCTCACGGCTTGGGGGGTGACCTCCTTTGATCAACTGACCATCTTCGCCGACGGCAAAGGCGAGCGCGTCTTTGTGCAATACGGCGATGAGAAGCTTCGGCTCGACGGCTATAACGAGGACGAGGTGTCCCTGTTTAACGCAAGCGATTTCGTGTTCGCCCCAGAGGAAAGCACCGAGGAAGACCCCGTTCTGCCGCTAATACCGGTCGATGACCTTGTGCCGCTGGAAGCCGAAGAAGAAGACGCGCCAGAGTTTGCGGATATGTTTTTCTAGCAACCACAACAATGTCGTCCGATGGGTGATCGCAACCATTGGGCGCGCCATTTCCAATGGCTGGTTGGGGCCGTTATCGCCGAACCTTCCTCAGATGATCGATGGCCACACGCACCTTCGCGGGTAAGTAGGTGCGACTAGGATAAAGTAACCAAGCCGCTGTCTCAAAGCTGGTTGCGGTCACGTCTTGCTTGGGGAAAAGGTCGACCAAACGCCCCGCTTCCAGATCCTCGTGCAAAAGCCAATCCGCCAACAGAGCAGGTCCAAACCCAGTGCGCGCGGCCTCGAGCTGGGCCAATGGGTTCGAAATCATCGCAGAGCCCGATATGGCAACTTGGCGCACATACCCGGTGTTCCGATCCCGAAACTGCCAGTTGTCTCTATGGCCTGGAAGCGTGCCGCGGACGCAAGCGATGTCACCAAGGGCATCCGGACCGTCAGGCAAGCCGTTTCGCTCCACCCAATCTGGACTGGCCACAACGTGATATCGCGTTGAATGCAAACGGGACGAAATCAAATCACCCTCGGGTGCAGGAGCAAGTCGGATTGCCAGATCGATGCGCTCGGCGATGAGGTCAAGATTGGCATCCGATAGGATCAGCTCAACTTCGAGCTCGGGCGCACGGCGTTGCAAACCAGTCAGATGGGGAACGATCTGTTTCGTGCCGTAGGCGACAGACGCCGTTAGGCGCAAAAGGCCGCGTGGCTTTGTGCGATCATGTCTTACATCTCGTCGAACGTCTTCCAATTGCTCAACTAACGGGGCGACGCGACGCAGGTACTGTTCGCCTTCTGCGGTGAGCGACAGGGTCTGAGACGTCCGTTGAAACAGTCGTAAACCCAGACGGTCCTCCAAAGTAGCAATCGCACGAGACACCGAGGAATGGTTCACGTCTGCCTCGCGGGCGACGGCGGAAAAACTACCAAGTTCTGCAACGCGCAAAGCGGTTTTCAATGCGTTTATATCCATGTGTGCATTTTACGCACAGCCATCATGCGCATTAAAGCATTTTTTGCACAGCATCGGTGCGATAGCACGACAGGGCATACTTCCTAATGGAGAAATACCATGAAACATTTTACAACCACAGCTGTTCTTTTCGCACTCGCCAATCCAGCCTTTGCCGAGACACGGGAATGGACCCTCGACCAAGGGCATGCCCACATCGGATGGGAGGTCGACCACATGGACCTTGCCCGCACCGCGGGGCGGTTCGACGCCTTTGAAGGCACATTCCTGATTGATGAGGATGACCCTGCCAACTCTGAAATTACGGTTGTCGTCGATGCGGCGTCCGTCAATTCCAATCATATTGGGCGAGATAACCATGTTCGGGCTGCCGACTATTTGAACGTGCCCGCATTTCCAACGGTCGTGTTCACGTCAGGCGCAATTACGATGGCGACTGAAACCAAAGGGCAGATGGCCGGAACGCTGACGATGCTCGGGGTCGATGCGCCGATCACCTTGGATTTCACTCTGAAGTCTGACCGTAATTATCCGGACTTCATCCCCAATTACGATGAAATCCGCGTGGCCTCTTTTGAAGCGACAGGCACCATCGACCGCACGGCTTGGGGCATGGATTTCATCGCCTTCCCGGGCTCGCCCACGGGCACCGCGATTGACCTCGATATCCACATTGATCTGGTCGACTGCGGTTCCGTTCCCTCAGAGGTCGTCGCGACGAACGTGCCGTGCAACTGGGGCTATACGGACGGTTTCAAAGGGCCGAACGAAGGCTAATTGCCAAACAAACAGGGGGCGGTCACGGATCGCCCCGTTACACCAGATGAAAGACCCTGCCATGACAGATATCATCCGACCCGACCTAACCGGCAAAACTGCCATCATCACCGGTGCCTCTCGTGGCATCGGAGAAGCGACCGCACGGCACCTTAGTTCTCTTGGTGCAGAGGTTGTGTTGGCCGCTCGATCCGAAAGTGACATTGACCGTATTGCGTCCGACCTCTTGGACGCCGGAGGAAAGGCTCTTGCGGTGCCGACAGATGTCTCAGACCACAAGGCGTTCGCGGCGCTGGTCGACAGAGCCGTTGAAACAACCGGACGGCTGGATTTGTTGGTCAACAATGCCGGACTGATCGATCCAGTCGCGCGGATTGTCGACAGCGATCCAGCGTCTTGGGGCGCAATTATGGATGTTAACGTTAAGGGGGTTTACCATGGGCTGCGCTATGCGATGCCGATTATGATCCAGCAAGGTTACGGAACCATCGTAAATATCTCATCCGGCGCGGCGAACAGCTTTCTCGAAGGATGGTCGCACTATTGTGCCTCCAAGGCGGCCGTGCTGCGCCTGACGGGTGTTGCACATAAAGAGGCTTTTGGCAAAGGCGTACGGGTGATTGGCCTTTCGCCCGGAACCGTGGCAACAAAGATGCAAGAACATATCCGAGACAGTGGTCTGAACCCTGTCAGCCAGATCCCTTGGGAAAATCACATTTCACCAGAATGGGTCGCGCGCAGCGTCGCATACCTGATGACGTCGGATGCGGATCGATGGCTTGGCACTGACTTCTCACTTAAAACAGATGAAGGACGGGCAGCCGTTGGGATGACGGCATAGGTCGAAGTTTTGGGCCGTCCCTGTCGAGCGGCCCAAATACTTACAGTTCGATCACATTTCTTCAGGTTCAACGCCCAAAGGGCGTTCTGTGCCATCCATCTTGGTCGGTCGCAATAGCAGCTGAACGGCGGGCAGGTTGCCGGTCTTATTGTAAATCTTGGTGATTTTCGTGCGGGGGATCGAAGGGGTTCGATAAACTGTCACCTCTGAACCAATAGACGAAATCCAACCGCGGATGATCCGAGGAAATTGACGGACTGAGATGTGCAAACGGTCGTGATAGCGCCTTGGCCAGAGGTGTTCGGACCGGACCATCATTGGATATTTCGTCCCCTTTACGAGCGATGCTCTGGTCCCAAGCCAAGGAACAGTGGCACCCTGATTTCGCAAGAGCTTGGCAGAAGATCCCAATCAGGCCGCCCTCAAGTCAAGAAGGGTGATGAATGAAGTTTCAACCCTAGCAACAGCCGACCGCGAGAGACGCTCCTTAAAAGTCGGTTCCGCCCCGCGAAGCGGCCTGTCGCTGCGTCCTTCCGAAAGCGCACGAAACGCCCCAATTTTTTGCCATCCTATTTTGGTCTCGGGGCTGCGCGCCGGTTCACTTTGGCGGAAGGGACCACGGCATAAACAGCTTTTGCACGAGGCCGACGCTCTGAAACAAGAGCAGCGACATTGCGACAAGCAGCGTCAGACCGGCCCAGGCTTCTGGCAGGCGGAACATTGATGTTGAAAACTGGATGAAATACCCGATGCCCGCATCTGCTGCGACGAATTCGGCCACGACGGCGCCGATCACCGCGAGGGTGATGGAAATTTGCAGCCCCGAAAAAATGTAGGGCGTCGCATAGGGCAGGCGGATTTGTGTGATTTCGCGATAGGCGGGGGCGCGCAGGGATCTGGACAGTTCGATCAATTCAGGCGGCGTTGCGCGCAGCCCCGTGGTCATTGACACAACCAGCGGAAAGAACGCGATCAGGAAGGTGATCAGAACCCGCGGTGCGTCATCGGCGCCCA
Organism: uncultured Halocynthiibacter sp.; assembly: GCA_947503035.1. Lineage (GTDB taxonomy): Bacteria > Pseudomonadota > Alphaproteobacteria > Rhodobacterales > Rhodobacteraceae > CANNCD01. Next base: position 1,228,719 of record CANNCD010000001.1, on the reverse strand, counting down.
GCACAACGATGATGATGGGGGCGACGGCGACGACAGGCACGGATTGGATGACAACCAAAAGCGGATAAAACGCTTTTGCCATAAATTCTGACTTCGCAAGGCCTACGGCGATGGGCAACGACACAAGGATCGCAACGACATATCCAATCATGGCCACACGCAGGGTCGCCCAAATATGTTCTATCCAACGGGTAAAGGGCACCGCGTCAAAGCCGCCGATAATGCGTGAGGGGCCGAGCAGAATATAGGTGGGGATCGCGAACAGCCAAGTTGAGGCCTCCCACACAATCAAGAGAATGGCGAAGGTCAGCGCCGGCAATAGGCCGGGTGTGCGCATCAAACGGGCCATCATGGGGGCTTTGGTTTTGGTCGGGTGGAACATCAGACTGTCTCCTTTGCGATCAACAAGTCGCGCAGTTCGGTGGCAAGGTCTTGGATTTCTGTCGCACGCAAAGTGTTTTCATCACGTGGACGCCCCAGCGGCACCTTATAGTCGGCGATCACATCTTGGGCCACTTCGCGGTCCTGTTTGCTGATGCGTCCGCGCATGTGTTTGGCCGGAAAGGCGACGTTGTCTTCAACCGTGGCCCAAGGAAAAAGTGTGGCTTGCTGAAACACGATGCCGACGTCGTCGCGGGGCTGTGTTACGGGCATGCCGAACACACTGACGGTGCCAGCAGTGGGTTTCACGAGCCCCGCAGTAAGCCGCAGAAGCGTCGATTTTCCGCAGCCCGACGGCCCAAGAACCGCAACAAATTCGTGGCGTTTGATGGCGATATCCACACCAGACAGGGCCGTAAGTGGCCCTGTCCGCGTTGTGAAGGTCTGGCCAATGTCGGCGAAGGTGATTGCATCCTGAGCACGGGCCATGGCTCTTACTCGACCACGACGAAGGAACGGTCGATGATGGACTCTGGGTCAAACGCCGCTGGGTCGATGCCTTGGGCGGCGGCGACGCGAGCCCATGTTTTGGCGACGCGGTCCGCATCAAATGAGCCGAGGGCGAACGCCTCGGTGATCTCGTTGAAGGCCAAGACAGAGGAGTCCATCCACGCCGCTTCGACCTTTGCTGCGTCCAGTTCGGGTACGATTGACGCAACAGCCGCGCCCGTCGCCGCTGGGTTTTCATTCGCGAATTCCAAGGACTTCGTGAAGGCTTCGACGAAACGGCGGGCAACGTCTGGGCGTTCTTCGAGGAACGTGTCATTGGCGATCAAGGCGGCCGAGTACAACTCAAGCCCCGCATCGGACCAAGGTAGCACGATCAACTCTTTGCCCGCTTCGGCGGCCTGGGCCTCAAAGATGGGCACGTTCGTCAGCCATGCGATGATCGCATCCGTGCGGCCCGTCATCAAAAGCGGTGCAAGCGCGCCCGGATCGGCCTTGGTTAGCTCGATCGCGTCCTCAGACAGGCCGTTATCGGCAAGATCCAGCGGCAAATATACGTTGGACGAGGTGAATGGTGAGGTCGCGACTGACTTTCCTTCGATATCTGTGAAGGTTTCAATGCCGTTGCCCGCCAAGGTATAGAATGCGTGGGGGCCGGTGTTGAAGATCGACATGACCGCCGTTGCGGGAACGTCTTCGCTGGCTGCCGCCGCCATCAATGCGCCGATATCTGCGCTGCCGATGTCGGACGTGCCCGTCGCGATTTTGGTGATGGCTTCTGTCGAGCCGCGACCAGGTACGATTTCCACTTCGATACCTGCATCGGCGCAAAAGCCTTCTTCGATGCAAACGTAAATCGGGGATTTGTCACCGCCAGGCAGCCAGTCCAGCTGATAAGTCACAGCATCTTGCGCGGTTGCCATCGTGGCGGCGCCGGTTGCGAAAAGTGCGGGTACAAGTGCGCCAACAATCTGTTTTCTCATGATGTTTCCTTCATGGTTGGGAGGATAGGGGATCACCAAAAATCTTTGTGTGATCGTGCAATGTCGTCTTCGAGTTCTGGAATAGGACCTTCGACAGTGACGTCGCGCTGGCCTGCTGCCAAAACCTCGCGGCAGGGCAAAGACATCGTAAGGTTTTCTTCGTTGTCGCCCGTCAGGACGGCCAGACGTTCTTCGGTCATGCCATAGACAAGCCTGCCGATGCCCGCCCAATAGGTCCCACCAGCACACATGCTGCAGGGTTCAACGGACGTATAAAGCGTGCAGCTCTCAAGGAACTCAGGCGCAAATTGCGCCGCTGCGGCGCGGGCGACGTTCAGTTCCGCGTGGCCCGTGCCCCCATCGGTGCTATGGGTGTTTCCGCTTGTCAGGAGGATCTTGCCATCAGCATCCGCGAGAAGCGCGCCAAAGGGATGGTTTTCACTTTCCCGAGATTGGTCGGCCAAACGGATCGGATGGTCTCTTGCAGTAACTCTAAGTCACGTTGTTTCATCTCAGTCCCTTGGCATTTGATTGGTTACAAGGGCCATAAGATGGATTTGGGTGTTTGAAAAAATAGAATAGAAATCACGCCGTGTAAGAAAAAATGGAACACTAGCCGATGTCCGCCTTTTCCAAAGAGATCAAATCCTTGGTGGTCGTTGCCCATTCAGGGTCAATCCGTGCCGCCGCAGAAAAACTGAACATTTCTGCGCCCGCCCTTAGCAGGCAGATCAAGATGTTAGAAGAAAGCTACGGCAAGCAACTCTTGATCCGCAGTTCCGAGGGGGTCGTTCTGTCAGCCGAAGGCGAGCAGCTGCGCACGGCGGCGACCGCGTGGCTTGCCGAGGATGCCACCCTGTCCAAACAGTTCCACCGCGATCAAAAAAAGGCGGACTTGCGCCTGCGGCTTGGCACAATGGCGGGTCTTGTCGACACATGGATTCCGTCCCTGATTGAACGTCTCGAGGAGAGTTTCGACAACGTCGAGCTGGATCTGGTCATCGGTTCAACCGCCGAAATCATCAGCCGCGCAGAAGCGCTTGAACTTGATATTGTCGTGGCCTTTAACTTGCCCAAACTCACTAGCATGGTCGTCGCAGGCTCTCAGGAATATCATCTCGGTGTTGTGTCCGCTCCGGGATATGGACCCGCAAGGGATGGCCCGATCTCTCTCAAGGAGGCGCTGGATTTCCCCCTGTGTTTGCCCAGTTCGGCGCTGTCGATGCACACCCGATTGATTGGGGAAATCCTTAGCGTGCGGGTCAGCCCAGACGTGCATGTCACAAGCAATTCCGTCCCCGCCATCCTGCACTTTCTCAGGCGTGGCCGTGGCGTTGGTTTCTTAACTTGGCCCGATGTGGCCCGCGATGTCGAGGCAGGCCAGCTGACGTTTCGCCCCTTGGCCGTGCGGCGATTGACCGAGACACTTTCAACGGCCATTTGTCGCGGGAACGACCTAGCAGAGGCAACACCCGTGGTGATAAAGGCGATTGAGACAACTTTGAGCGACCTTGGATCGTGAGCCACACGAACCAGAGCGGACTAATGGAGTGTCGTGTTTTGAGCAGCATCAGACCCAATCACCTTCGTGGCCGACTTGCGGCGAAGGGGAGCGAATGTCCGGTATGAACCTAAAGTGATGGGTTAGACCAAAGTGCTGGATGTGATCTTGCCGCGGCGCGTGCCCATGACGATGACGCGGTCTGCCAAGAGGCGCGCCTAGGATCGCGTGGAAACCACGGTGTCGAAATCACGCAGGTGCATTACCCAGCCGCGGTTGCCCAACATCAGTTAGGACCGTTGAGGGACCTGATTGTGTTGCGACGGTTTGATCCACAGTCTCAAAACTAATCCCAGCAACCGCGCTGGGATTTCCGCTGGCACACTCAGGGGATTTCTTGAATGTCGCGAGAAAGCGTTTGCCGCATCAGAGCGACCCGCCAAGAACGGATCATGCGCCACCAAAGCCGCAGAATATGGTGTTTGAAAACGTAGGATGAATGTCACGACGTGAAAGGAATATCGATCCCGAGCCACGTCGGCCTTTTCAAAAGAACTCAGGCCCTTGGTGGTCGTCGCGCATTCGGGATCAATCCTCTGTGCTTGCCCAGTTCTGCCTGTCCATGCCGTCGCGGATTGTCTACTTCCGCAACATCGGGATCTTTTGGCCATCTTGTGAGGATGAGATCAGGGTGGCAAATCGTCTTCGTCGGGTGTCTTCCCTTTTGGCGCTCATCACCCACCAGATCGAGTCTCGCTTGTAGGACGGTGCTAAGCCGGAAAAGAAGGCCCAAGCGGTTTTATTCGCCATGAGTTCAGCCTCAAACGCGGGATCAAGCACCATATTTCGGCTTTGGGATGTATATCCTTCTCTGTCGTTTCGAGACTGATAGAGCCGCAACCCAGCCGGCTTCATTTGTCCGGCTTCGATCAACATTTTGACTTTTTGAACGTTCACGGCACTCCAGACGCTGTTCGGTTTGCGTGGGGTAAACCGGATCTTATAGCTCTGATCGTCGATGGGTTTTCGTATGCCGTCGATCCACCCATAACAGAGTGCCACATCGACGGACGCAGACCACGAAATGCTCTGACGTCCGGTGTCTTTCTTGTAGTAACCAACCCATATATCGGTGCGGCTGGCACAGTGACCTTCCATCCAATCGGTAAAGGCGTCTTGCGTGGGGAAAAAGAGAGGGTCGTCCATTGGGGTCCTTCTGAGATGATCTGCGCCCACCATCGGGATGACGGACGCAGGGTGCCATGCGGGGGCTAGGAGGCGTTGGAGTGCGCGAGCCAAGCGAGGATTTCTTGGGTGGTTTCTTCGGGCTTTTCCTCTTGGATCCAATGACCTGCATCAAGGCTGACAACGTCAACGTTTGGAACAAAATCGCGCAGGCTCGGCGATTTTGGGATCACGTCGCGCTCGCCATAAATCATCAAGGCAGGGTGGAGAATGATAGGGTCAACATCTGCCAAAACATGCCAGTTGCGATCAAGGTTACGGTACCAACTGATGCTGCTCGTGAAACCAGAGGTCTCAAAGGCTGTGTCGAGAACCGAGAGTTCGTCGTCGCTCAATAGGGGGTCTCCGGCGGCCGTTTCGGCCAATGCCAGATTGATCATCATCATCCCCGGTTCGGGGGGCAGCAAGGGTTCGTTTTTGCGGTACAGGTTTTGCAGAAACCGCCGCCGGTTCGCATCCAGAACCGCGTCCGCCACGCCAGCCTTGCGGTTGAAATGCACCATGTAGTTATCGGGCCCCATGAAGGTTTCGATTAATGCAACCCACGGGGTTTCGCCGCGTTCTTGATAGGGAAGCGCAAGCGCGATGATCTTGCGCACGCGCGTGGGGTGCAGCAACGCCATGCCCCAGACCACATTCGCACCCCAGTCATGGCCGACAAAGACCGCATCATCATATCCAAAGTGATCAAGCAACCCGACGAGATCGCCGGTCAGATGTGTGATGTCATAAGCCGCAACCTCCGCTGGTCGCGACGAACGACCATAGCCGCGTTGATTGGGGACGATGACGTGATAACCGGCATCGGCAAGCGCTTGCATTTGATGGCGCCACGAAAACGCATGCCCAGGCCAGCCGTGACATAGAACGATCGGGTTCCCTGCATTTTCTTTGCCCGCTTCAAAAACTTCGAGCGTTTCCCCGTTGACCGCGATCAGCGTCGGCGAGGGAAAGTCGTTAGGATTAAACATTATATTGCCTTTTGTATGTATTCTGCGCCGTCGGGTGGTGAACTCAACTCTGACGGCGCGCGTGGTATTCATCTGTGTCGAACGCCCAACTGGGATCGACATTCACGGCATATGGGGTAACAGTGTCAAAATATGATACCTTTGTTTGATGGACCCCAAAATGAATGTACATCGCCGCCAAGATGCCATCGTCCGCAGCCTGCGCCGTAGCGGTTCCACGACCATCGCCACCTTGGCCCAAGAGGTGGGCGCCTCTCGCAGCACTCTGTTGCGTGATATCCGTGCGCTGCGCGATCAGGGCTATGTCATTCATTCCGACGCTGGGCGTGGCGGGGGGCTGACGCTTGATCCGCGGTCGGTGCAAACCGCGCCCCGTCTCTCAGTGACCGAGGTTTTCGCCCTTCTGATCAGTGTTGCGTCGATGCGTGCAGCGGGGAACCTTCCGTTTGCGAATTTCGCGGATGCGGGGCTGGCCAAAATCGAAAAGGCGCTGCCGGCTGATAAAATTCGCGATCTGCGCGATTTTCTCGAATGTTTGTACATCGGGGAACTCGCTCCGCAGGTGAACCGGTCCAACATCGGCCCGATGGACCCTGCTTTGCTGCCTGAGTTTGAGGCCGCCTTTCTGGAGCGACTTCATCTTCGGTTCGAGTACCATGATGCCAAAGGGGCCCACAGCATCCGCACGGTTGAGCCACAAGCGATGCTGATCCTGCCTCCGCTTTGGTATCTGGTCGCATGGGACCCCGACCGTGACGATTTCCGCCATTTCCGCATGGACCGGATCAAGGACCCGCGCTCACTCGAGGGTACGTCGTTTCGCAAGCGCCACGTGGTGTTCGACGATACCGTTCGGCCGTTGGATGGCCCTAAATCCTAACACTGGGATCACCGGACCCTAAACGGACTAGGCTTCACATATTTAGCGTCGGCTCGCAGCATCCCGAAAGGCCTTGGGCGTCATGCCCGTTTCCCGTTTGAACGCCTTGTAAAACGTCGAGCGCGAGTTGAAGCCGACGTCCAACGACACGGCCAAGGTGTTCAGCGCGCCCTCAACAATAAGCGGTTTCGCCGCCTCGATCCGGTGATGGGCGACAAAGTCGAAAAACGTCGACCCCATCTGTTCATTGAGCGTTTGAGAAACCTGATTGGGGAGGGCGCCCACATGGCGCGACAGCTTTTGCAACGACAGGTTGGGATCAAGGAATAACGCGTCTTGCGTCATCGCCGTCCGTATCCGCGCGGCCAGCTGTTCGGCGTGCGTCTCGGTCAGTGCGGATCGTGCATATTTTGGCTCTGGCTGCTCTGGTTCTTTGGGTTCGATCTGTGGCGGGGCAATCGATGCAAAGGCCATGACAAACAACAACAGGCACGCCGTCAGGATGTAAACAACGTCAACAAAAACGATCCGGTCATACCCCACATTGTCCGCGACAAACATGACCGCCGCCACGCCCCACAAGGCCACGATTGAAACCACGAACCAGTCAAGCCACCTGAGTTCGCGATCCTCGAGGTTGGAATAGAGCGACCGGAGTTTTGACCGGTACGCGCGCAGCCGCTTCAATGTCGCGACAAGGTAGATACAGGATGAAATGACCCAACAAAAGATCAGGACAAACGTCACCAGAACCAACGTCGCGGGTACAATACCGGCGGGCAGATCGCCGTCGATGAACATCGCGGTTTTTGATTGGGCCGGTTGCAGCCAATACCCGATCATGACCGCGCCACCCACGGCCGGCAAAACGACATCACGCTGCCGGATTGCCAACGACGGGAGCTCGGCCGTTTTTGCCGCAACATAATAGAAAACGGAGGGCGGCAATATCAAAAGCAGCACCAGTACCACGGGCAAATAAAAACCATAGATCGATGGGCCGAAGGTCAGCACCAGAGGCATTGAAACGATACCCCCGAACACGCCAAAGACCATGGTCAGACAGAACCGCGCAGGCCCAGTTTGCGCACCGCGTATCGCCGACATCGCGCCCGCCAGCGCAATACCCAAACAAACGGCAGAGAGAGCAATGGTTCCTTCGGCAAACATACAACTTGATAGGCGCAGTTCTTTGTCATCGTCAACGATCAATGGGTGTCCGCATTCGGCCAAAAAACTGTCCGCGCCGTCCCGCGCGGACGACAGGCCCGAAATATCGGGGCAAACAAGGGCAACTTTCACGGCCAACAGGTATCCGGCCAAAACAGAAGAGAAGCCCAATGATCACATTTGTTACCATCGCCCATGTCATGTCCGGCGGCATCGCCGTTGTGATGGGGGCCACCGCACTCGCCGCGCGAAAAGGCGCGTCCTCCCATGCCAAGGCCGGCCGCGTGTTCGCCGTTTCGATGGGCCTGTCTTCGTTCCTCGGGGCGGGTCTTGGATTGATCAAGTTCGAGACCTTCATCATCACCTTTCACGCGGGCGTGCTGGGACTTACCTTAATCATAAGCAGTTGGTTGCTTGCGCGTGGGTCAAAGGGACATCGCAGTGCTTTGTTCGTGGCCATTGCCTGTGTGAATTTTCTCAACACCGCAGGACTGATCGCGGCGGGGTTCAGTGCCCTTATGTTGCCAGACCAAATCTTGCGGGGGTTCGCCGCCACCGACTATTTTTTCCTTGCCGGTATGTCGGGCGTCGCGCTTGTCACCGATCTGAACATGCTTTGGCGTAAAACCCTGTCGTATCGCCATCGCATCGCTGAACACCTGTGGCGCATGTGCCTGAGCTTTTTCATAGCGGCCGGGTCTGCGTTCACGGGGCCAGGGGCGGGTATTTTCCCCGAGGCGGTGCGAAACAGCGGTGTTCTCTCGTTCCCTGAACTCATGATCATCGTGCTGATGCTGTTTTGGCTGATCCGGATTTTGCGCGGCAAGGGGCCGCAAAAACGTATCCCGTCGGTGTGATCTATCGCCCTGTGCGAAGATTATCCTGCACAGGGTCCATTTCTCTGGGAGCCCTCATTTCCCCCCACGCCCAGAGAAGAACAAGAAAGAGGAGAGTCGGAAAACCGCACCAGTCGCGCGATACCAGTTTGCAAAAGACAAACGTCCAAGGGTCATTTGCAATTGCTTAGGGGTTTTCAGGATGTATTACTGTTGCGCGATTTCAATGAACGCACAGCATGCGACCAAACGAGGAACCCATATGAATCCCGTCGGACTTACTTTGATTGTCGCATCGACTCTCTTTCCCGCATATCAACTGTTCTCTCTTACGAATGTCTCTGATCAGGTTGCTCTGTTTTCACAGTATTTGGGATTGGCCGCGTTGATTTTGATGGCTTGGGGACAAATCCTAGCGACGCGGCTTCCCGGCACTGAGGTCGTTTTCGGTGGCCTAGACCGCGTTTACGTTCTGCACAAATGGGCAGGTATCGTCGCGATGGTCGCCATTCTGTTGCATGACACGATTGATGCCGAGGTGAACGGGTTGGGGCGCGAAACTGTGCTTAATGAACTTGCAGAGACATTGGGCGAACTTAGCCTCTATGGTCTTTTGATCCTTGTGGTGATCTCGGTTGCGACCTTTATCCCGTATCATCTGTGGAAATGGACCCACAAAGGTATGGGTGCCTTGTTTGCCGCCTCTACGTTTCATTTCTTTTTCATTATGAAACCCTTTTCGATGACCGACCCTGCGGGTCTCTTTACTGGCGTGTTTTGCGTGGCAGGCCTTGCTGCGTATATCTGGACGTTGCTGCCCGACCGTATGCGGCCATCGTATGGCTACGCGGTTGCCGATCTTGAGAAAACGGGTGGCGCACTTGCGATTACTCTGAAACCAACCAAAAATGGGCTAAAAGCAGCCCCCGGTCAGTTCGGCGTCTTGCGTTTCAAAGGCCATGGCAGTGATGAGCCGCACCCGTTCAGCTTTTCAAAAATCAATGATGATGGATCGCTGCGCGTAACCATCAAAGCGCTGGGCGATTTTACGAGCCGTCTCGAAGGCCGCCTAGAGGTCGGGCAGCCGGTGTCCATCCAAGGCCCCTTTGGCAGGTTCCGCCTGTCGGGCAAAGGCTCTGAGGTTTGGATCGCGGGCGGGATCGGGATCACACCGTTTCTGGCATGGGCGGATGCGCTGGACCCCAATGGCGGGACGGTTGATCTGTTTTATTGCGTCAAATCGACCGCAAGCACGCCGCATCTCGCCGAACTCGAAGCCTTGGCCAAGGCCAAGCCAAATCTGCGACTTCACCTGATCGCATCGACAGAAGGAAAACGGCTTTCGGCGGAGATGATTGCCGAAACTGTCGAGGGCGATTTAGCGCGCTCCAAAGTCTCGTTCTGCGGGCCGGTGTCTTTGCGAAACGCATTGCAAACCGGGTTGCTGCGTTTTGGCGTGTCACGCCGCCGTTTTCATTATGAAGAGTTCGAGTTTCGGACGGGCATTGGTCTTAAGGGGCTCGCAACTTGGGTTTGGGAACAACGGGCGCAGCGGGCGAACGTGAACCGCTCCTAGCACCAGCGCAGCTATCTATATCAGTACCACGAACGGGAACGTGGTTTAAGAACGCTTTCTATGTGCGGCAACTTTGGCGCGGTTGCCGCAGACGTGCATGCTACACCACCGACGTTTGCGGTTCTTGCTTACATCGCGGAAAAACAGCGTGCAGCTTGCCCCTTCGCATCGTTTTACATGGGTAAAGTCGGCGTCCGAGATCAGATCGGCGCACGCCGCGGCAATGCGCGGCAAAAGATCACCCGCGCTTTGTATCTTGTGCCTTACCGTGCACTCAAAGGCACCGCCTGTGGTCTCGCTCTGGGACAGATGTTTCGTCAGTATCCCTTGGGACATCAACAGATTAAGTTTTCCAATCATCGGGTGATCGGCCTCTACAAAATTTGCCATGCTCATCGTCGTGACAAATGACCGGAATTCGTCTCGGAACAGCCTGATATCTTTGGCAGCCAGATCAAGTGCTGCGGTATGTTTTGGGTCCCTCAGCGCGGCGACCTCTTCGCTCTCAAGTAGGCCAGCTGCAACAAGCCAGTCGAGCACAGCCGCACCATTCCCCAGCCATTCAATCTCGTCCGCCCTTGGAGCGGCAACAGAGTTGAGGAAATCAAGCGCGGGGCTGTCTCCGATCAGAAACGGAGAAGGTTGAACAGCAGACATTTGGCGAAGCTCCACTCTATCGTTTGTTGGGTCAAACCTTTCGTAGTGTAACTGTCTAAAGTTATATTTGAAAGTTATTTTTGTCGCGGTCCCGCACAAATAATCGTGACTTGCAAAACGTATTGCTCTCGTGATCGAAGTAACTGTCTAAAATTACCAAAGATGGTTACAAAGGAAATACACCATGAAAACAAAATTTCTGATCACAAGCGCAGTGCTTGCTCTGGCATCTGGCATGCCGGTGTTGGCCGATGGTCACGACGGTCAGGTATCGTTTGGCACAGTTCAGGTTGGTGAGACCTCGGTGTTCTATCGTGAGGCAGGACCGAAAACCGCGCCGACACTCTTACTTTTGCACGGGTTTCCGTCGTCATCTCATATGTTCCGAGATCTGATTCCCGAATTGGCAGAATCGTACCGCGTTATCGCGCCCGACTATCCCGGTTTTGGGCAATCCTCATCTCCTGATGCGGCCGCGTATGACTATGATTTTGCCACCTTATCCGCGACGGTCTCTGACTTTGCCGATGCGCTTGAGCTGACCAACTATACCTTGTTCATGCAGGACTTTGGCGGCCCCGTTGGTTTCCGCTTGGCCGTTGAACACCCAGAAAAAATCGACGGGATCATCATCCAGAACGCCACCATTCACGCCGAGGGATGGAACCCAGATATCGTCGGCCAGTTCGCACCGTTCTGGACCAACAGAAACGAAGAGACCGAGGCGCCAATACGCGCCTTTTTCGCGCCCGAGACGACGCAATGGCAATATACCCAAGGCGCGACCCTCACCGACCGGATCAACCCCGATGCATGGACAAGCGATCAGGCGGGGCTTGATCGTCCAGGCAACCATGACATTCAGCTAGAATATTTGTGGAACTACCAAGACAACGTTGCCCAATATCCCGTCTGGCAGGCGTATCTGGCCGAAGAACAGCCCGACACCCTTATCGTTTGGGGGCAGAATGACCCGTTTTTCCCGATCAAGGGCGTTGAGGCGCTTCAGGCGCTTGTGCCCTCTGCCGAGGTTCATCTCTACGACGCGGGCCACTTTGCCCTTGAGACACACGCATCAGAAATCGGCGAGACCGTGCGCCGTTTCATGAGCCGCTAGGTCACTTCAATTCACTCTCTCCAACTAAGATAAGGATACCCCTCCAATGACCAAAATTCTTCATATCGTTGCATCACCGCGCGGGGATGCATCACAGTCCACGAAAATGGCAGAAGCCTATCTAGAAGCCGCCGTGCAGGCCGATCCATCGGTCGAGATCGACACACTCGAGCTTTGGACGGAAAACCTCCCTGAATTTGACGGAGACAAAGCCGCGGCCAAGATGACCTTTTTCGGAGTTGGCGAAATGGGCGAGGTGCAACAATCGGCATGGGATCAGGTCGTCAGCATCACCTCCCGTTTCACTGACGCCGATGTCTATGTGATCTCTGTTCCCATGTGGAACGGTGGCATTCCTTACAAGCTCAAACACTATATCGACATCATCACCCAACCGGGTTTGTTGTTTGGTTTTGACCCCGAGGCGGGCTACTTTGGGTTGCTTGAGGACAAAAAGGCCGTCGTATTTTACACATCTGGCGTCTGGTCGCCAGGTGCGGCACCCCAGTACGGCAGTGATTTTCATTCGGAATATTTGTCGTGGTGGCTTGATTTTGTAGGTGTCAAAGACGTCAGTCCGGTCCGCTTTCAGCCAACGCTGTTGACGCCCGATCCCGAAGGCGGGCGGGTTGCGGCCCTTCGTGACGCAGCCGGCCTTGTGGACGCGTCAACCACATAGCCGTTGCAGTGATAAAAGCCGCTGCCGTTCATCTGGCAGCGGCGTTAGACGTGGTTTTGGGCCGAGGCAGGTTTCTCGGCCCAAAACGTTGTTAGTCTTGCGCCAGCAATCGCCCACCGTGTGGATTGTCGATGACCATTTTCCAGCTGCCATCTGGCTGACGTCGCAGAACCGCGATGGAGAGACCGCTCTGCGCGAGCTCTTGGCCATCGGGCGTTTTCCCCGTCATCGACCACGGCGCAATATGCACGGCGATATCATTGTTCACGATGACCTCATGGCCCGCATATTCAAAAACCGGATTAACCGCGGCCATGCCGGCAAACATTTGTTCAAGTTGAGCGGCCTCTGAAACGGGCGCCCCCGGTTCGAACAAAACCGTGGCTTCGGCTTCATAACTCTTCATGACGCCTGCGATATCATTGTCTTGAAAATTGCTGGTCATGGTTTGGATTGCGGTCAGTACATCTTGTTGATCTTGGGTCATGGTGTTGCTTTCTGCTGTTGAAATTTGAGGCATGGCCAAGGCAAGCGCCGTCAGCCATGCAAATGCATGTTTCATTGATTTTCCTTTTTGGTTTGGTGGTGGTTAGAGAGTCCTAGCCGCGCGTCTCAACAAGTCTGAGCACCTCGGCGGCATAGTCTTTGGGCGACGCCAATGGACCTGTTGCCCGCTGGAGCTTGGCGGTGACAAGGTCGGCTTGGGTTTTTGACGCCTGCGTTTCAATGTCCGAAAAATGGGGGGCATCCACCAAATCAACAGACGGAGAGGTGCCGATACGCCCCATATCCATCGCAGCAGGTAGACGTTTGCGACAGGAACACGGCGCAGCTGGCGACGCCAAGCCGCATGTCTTGGCCGTGAAATCCTGAACTCGTGCGCGGGCACGTGACAGACGTTTGCGGTAGGTGCTTGGCGTAATCTCCAACACGTCCGCCGCCGTTACATGTTCGAACTCTAACACATCGCCCAGAACATAGGCGGCGCGGTGGTCGCGATCCAGACATAGCAACATCGCCATCGTGCATCGTAGACGCAGTTCGTTCAACATAACGTGGTCTTCGGGTGCCGCATTTTGATCATCGGCCAACCCGTTCAACAGGTCATCCGAGAACATCTGAAACGACAACCCCGGATCATTCGCGATGACCTTGCGCGCGGTCAGAAGGTAATTCGTTGCGACGCGATAGGTCCATGTTTCAAACGTGCTGTCGCCGCGAAAGGTCGATAGTTTCGTCACGATCCGAATGAGAATTTCTTGTGTCGCATCTTGTGCAAGATTGGGATCGGCCAACATGCGCAAGGCAAGTTTGTGAACACGGTCCTGAATCCCACGTACAAGGTTTTCAAGCGCTTTGGGGTTACCGTCTTGGGCAAGTTCTATGTCTGCGTTACTTATGCGGGTCATTGTGTTTCCGGTCCCTTTTGGAGGCATCATATTCTATTAGACGGTGGTTTGATGCGAGATGTGACCAGAAAAATGAGTTGTAGGTAAAAAAACAGACGGAGTGGAAGGACCTTGGCCTGCGAATGCGTTGTGGTCAAAGGACGTAACTCGACATTGTCCGGCATTGGTTCTAATAAGCGATCTATACGGAACAGGCACACCCGAGCCCAAGGACCCGAAACGGCCGCCGTACGATCCAGATCTTCTGCCTAATAGGAAATACATCCATGCGCGCACAGCTCTCAGACTTCCTTGAACGCCCCTTTACCCAGAACTTTATCATGGGTGTGATCCTGTTTAATGCGGTGATTTTGGGGCTTGAGACATCGGACCGCGTGATGGCGCATATCGGTGGGTTGATCACGTTTTTGGATGGGCTGTGCCTTTTGATTTTTACCATCGAAATCATCGCCAAAATCTATGCGCGTGGGCTGTCGTTCTTTAAATCTGGTTGGGGGATCTTTGACTTTTTTATCGTCGGCATTTCTCTGTCGCCGTTTGGCGCTGGGCTTTCGGTTCTGCGAGCGCTGCGGATCCTGCGTTTGCTGCGGGTGGTTTCGGTTGTGCCGTCGCTGCGCCGTGTCGTCGAGGCGTTCATCCTTGCGCTTCCGGGTATGGCATCGGTGTTCTTGCTTACGGGGATCATCTTTTACATCGGCGCGGTGATGGCGACGAAACTTTATGGCGATACCTTCCCGCAATGGTTTGGCACGCTGGGTGGTTCGCTCTATTCCTTGTTCCAAGTTATGACACTCGAGAGCTGGTCCATGGGCGTCGTGCGCCCTGTGATGGAAGTGCACCCCAACGCGTGGCTGTTCTTTGTGCCGTTCATCCTGATCACCGCCTTTGCGGTTGTGAACCTTGTGGTTGGTCTGATCGTGAATACCATGCAAGAGGCCCACGAAGAAGAAACCAACGCCGCCACCGAACAGTACCGCGAAGACATCGTCGAGCGATTGGAACGGATCGAGCAGGCGCTGGCCAAGGCGGCGAACAAGGACTGACACAGGCCGCTCACACAGAGTTGAACCCTTTGTGGTGCTGTTCTCGGGACAATCGGTTGTCTAGTATTGCGTGGTCGCGCTAGCATAGTCGCACGCCCCCGCAACCCACAGGAGACGACCATGAGCCAAGGATTTATCAACCGACGTACCGCCATTGTGGCCTCTGGCGCCTATCTTGGGGCTTCGTTGATTGCACCGGCCATGGCGCAGGGGCTTGCGCCGACGCGATCCATGCGGGGTGGTTCAAATAATTATCGCGCCGGTGCGCCCATTGTGGATCGGATCGGCGGCGGCGGGTTTTGGATGACCGGCACCGTGCGGCGCGCGGGCGACGGCATGCCGCTTGCGGGGCAGCGCATTCAGGTCTGGGCCCACACCACCGAGGGTCACGAACGCGATGAGCGAAGCCACGGCGCCACCCTTACCGATGAAAATGGCGTGTTCCGTCTTGAGATGCCGCAGATCGTGCCGGCCTTTGGTCAGGCGCACGGGCATCTCGCCTATGACGGTGGGGAGTTTAAAACCGTATTCCTTCGTCCCTTGATGGCACGCCCATCTGACACCACGCTTGCGGCTGACTTTGTTCTTGAACCGGCCTAGGGCATGACCGCGGGGCCAAATTGGCGCTGGGCGATTTGGGCCGTGGCGGCGGTTGTCGCCGCATGGGCCTGTATCGCGGCGGCGCAAAGCCCTCTTTTGGCGTGGCGCAGTGGTGTCTATGTCGTGGCGGGTTTCGCGGGCATTGTCGGGCTGGCTTTGGCTTGGGTCCAGATGATTTTGGTTCTGTTTGGCGCACCGGTTGGATCATCACGACGCATTCACCGGATTTCTGGCGTGGCGCTCGTTGTGGCGGTTGTCCTGCACGCCGCCCTTCTTTGGATCACAAGCCCGCCTGACGTCATCGACGCCCTGACGTTTATGGCCCCCTCATGGTTTTCGGTCTGGGGTGTGATCGCCATGTGGGCGGTGTTTGTGATGGCGATTGTTGCCATGGTCAGACGGCGGTTTTTGCGACGCCAATGGCCGCGCATCCATCGCATTCTCGGATACGTCGTGGGGGCAGGGGGCATCGCCCATGCGATGTTGATCGATGGGGCCATGGGCGATGTGTCCAAGGGTGTTCTGTCTGTCTGTGTCGCGGTGACGATGTTCGCGCTGTGGCGATCAAAGGTGCGCTGGGGGGTTATTCCATCCCGACGCGACCGGCGGACAGGCCAACCGTCACGGTAAATGACCCTTCGTTGATCAGCCATTTCCGGATCGTAAAGCTGCGCACGCCCTTGGCATGCATCGGATCATTCTCGGCAAGACTGCGCGCCTCTTCCAACGACTCGGCGCGGTAAACGATCATCCCGTTCCCCTGCATATGTTCGCCCGTCGGGTCCGACAATGGACCGGCAAAGGCCAATTTCCCCGCATCCTCCATGGTCCGTTGATAAGCCAGATGATCGCCCAGCGTCGCCTTAAGCGCATCTGGCCCCTGTTCCGGTGTGCTTTCGACGACATAAAGTTCAAGCGCGAGCGCCCCACGTGATTTCGCCGTTTCTTTGTACTCTGCCCATGCAACCATGATGATCTCCTTTTTCACGTTTACGATAAAAAAATCGATATTGTTTGACAAGTGCGAAAATAGTCGTCAAAATTTCTGAACCGAATGGAGGAATACGATGCGGTTAATGGTAGGAGAAGTCGACGGGGCCGGTGCGGTTTTTGTCGTGAACGGGGATGTTGCACAGAATCTGACGGCGGTGCGCCCAGAGGTCGGAGAAGACCTGATTGGCGTGATCAATGCGCCCGATATCATGGAACGTATGGACGACATCCTTGCGGGCGCGCCAACCGTTGCCGTCGCGGATATCCGTCCGATGATGCCAGTGGCCAAGCCGGGCACGATCATCTGTCTAGGCCTGAACTATGTGGATCACATCAAAGAGGGTGGCTATGAGGTCCCCGAATATCCTGCGTTGTTCATGCGCGGCCGCAATTCCATGCTGGCGGCGGGCGAACCTATTGTGCGTCCGACCTGTTCCGAACGTCTTGATTACGAAGCAGAATTGATGCTGATCGTCGGCAAGGGCGGGCGTCATATTTCCGAGGCTGACGCGCTTGATCATGTGTTTGGCTATACGATTTTCAACGACGGTTCGGTGCGCGATTACCAACGCAAAACCCACCAGTGGACCCCTGGTAAGAACTTTGACGCGACCGGTCCTGTTGGCCCAAGCGTCGTGACACCGGACGAACTCCCTGCGGGGGCCGAGGGGCTTAAGATCGAATCGCGGGTCGGCGATGAGATCCTTCAAAGTGCGAACACATCAGACATGCTTTGGTCCGTGGCGCGCACGATTGCGACGATCTCGGAATATACCACGCTTGAGGCCGGTGATCTTATTGCGATGGGCACGCCGCCCGGTGTGGGGCACGCCAAAAAGCCGAACCCACGTTGGCTTCGCCCTGGGGAAACCGTGGATATCGAAATCGAAGGGATCGGCATTCTGTCCAACCCCATCGTTGCAGAGGAAGATTTAACAACAAAGGCCGCCGAATGACCGCTCCGACTGGAAAAGACCTAGAAATACTGCGCGCCAAGGCACAGCAAGACGTCCGTGATCTGCGTGCGCGCCGCACCACATTGGATGCGGATTCCATTGATGTGATCCTTGGCGATGCACGGTCCCATTACGCGTGGCAGGACAAACCCGTGTCCGATGAGCTGCTTCATGAATTGCACCGCATCACGGCCGCGGGCCCGACCAGCATGAACACATGCCCCGCGCGGTTCATCTTTGTGAAATCCCCAGAAGGCAAGGCCCGTCTGGCCAAGTCATTGAAAGATAAGAATATCGACAAGATGATGGGCGCGCCTGTTACGGCGATTATCGCGCATGATCTGAACTTCTGGACGGAGCTACCCTATCTGTTCCCCCACGAAGATCGTCGCCCGTTCTTTGAAGGCAAACCAGACCACGCCGAGGACACGGCCTATCGCAATGGCACGCTTCAGGGCGCTTATTTCATGATCGCAGCGCGTGCGCTGGGTCTTGATGTCGGTGCGATGTCCGGATTTTCGAACGCGATTGTGGACGAAGAATTTTTTGCAGGAACAAGTTTGAAATCCAATTTTCTGTGCAACATTGGGTATGCGGATGAATCGGCGTTGTTCCAGAAACTGCCCCGATTTGCATTTGAACAAGTGTGTTCATTCGCGTGATGACGATCCCTTTGCCCCAATGGGGCAGAGGACCGATATGAAACACCGCGGCATGATTTGACGGAAGTGGAGATCCGTTATGTCATCGACGCGTTCCTCGCGGGAGACGGGGAAGTTTCACCAAAATACCTGTGTTGGGATGCCCGACACAGTCAGAACTGCCGAAGAAAGCCGGCACTAAGATCGGAGACTTCGACAATCCAATAACCATCTAGGGAGGAAAAAGATGACTGTTTGGACCAAAGGACTGGCGCTTGGCGCCGCACTGACGACACTGACTGCGATCCCTTCTTTTGCGACGGAAACCATCCGTGCAACTGTGATTGACGGCTATCCTGCGCGCGCGCTGTGGGTAAAAGAGTTCACCGAATTCTTCATTCCAGAAGTCGACAAAAAGCTGGCAGAAACCGGCAATTATGCGATGGACTGGCAAGAAAGCTATGGCGGTTCGATCGTGAAACCGCGTGGCGTTCTTGAAGGTATTCAGCTGGGCCTTGGGGACATCGGTATCGTGACCACGATTTTCCATTCCTCTAAGCTTCCGAGCCAAGCGATTTCTGCTGTGACGCCGTTTGTTGCGGCCGATGCCCGTGCGGTTGCACAGGCCGTGGATGAGATCGCCAAAGAATTCCCAACCATGCAAAATGAATTCGAAGCACAGGATCAGGTTTATCTGGCGACGGGTGTTGTTCTTGATACATATCAAGTGTTTAGCACCGAAGAAGTGTCATCGATTGCCGATCTTGAAGGTGACAAAGTTGCCGGTGCGGGTATGAACCTTCGCTATCTCGAAGGGATCAACAATGCCGCCGGTGTGCGTGGTGGTTTGACCGATTTCTACAACATGTTGCAGACCGGTCTTGTGGATCACGCGATGCTCTGGCCAGAGGCGGCTGCGACGTTCAAAATCGCCGAGGTTGCGCCCTATATGTTGAAGGCCGATTTGGGCGCTGTGAACTCTAAAACCATCACGGTGAACAAAGCCTATTGGGATGGCCTGCCAGAAGAAGTGCAGAACGCATTGACCGAGGTGTCCGTCTCCTATCGTGACCATGTTGCGGGCATCGCTATGGACCGCGCACAGGCAAGCCGTGACGCCTATGTTGCATCTGGCGGCACCATCATCGAAGTGAGCGAAGAAGATCGTGCCAAATGGGCCGCTGCCATTCCGGATATCGCATCCGAATGGGCCAAAACCCTTGATGACAAAGGTGAGCCAGGTTCCGAAATGCTTGCCGCTTATCTCGGTAAACTAGAAGCAGCCGGTTACACCGGCGTGCGTGACTGGTCCGCCGGCGCAATGGCGAAATAGTAAAAATGGGAGAGGCCGAGAGTATGTTTAAGCCGATTTTCCTTGGCCTCTCTCGCGTTGCAAATGGTCTTGCGATCTTTGCCAACGCGGGGGGCACCCTGATGGTGCTGGGTCTGGTGTTTATTGTGAATTTTGATGTGGTTGCGCGTGGTGTGTTTAACGCCCCGTTCCGTGGCACAATCGAAGTGGTCCAATTCGCGATGGTGTTCATCGTGTTTCTGCAATTGCCAGACGTGGTGCGCGTCAATCGTCTCACCCGATCTGATGGGTTTCTGTTGTTGTTGACCCATCGTAATCCGAAATTGGGACACATCATCAGCCGCGTGATCAATGCGGTGTCGATGGCCTTGATGGTGTTGATCGCCATCACCATGTGGCCCGAATTCCTTCATATGTTGGACACCAAAGACTACTTTGGCGTCCCCGGTGTGTTCACCGCCCCGTGGTGGCCGATCAAACTTGTGATCTGTCTCAGCGCGGTTCTATGCACCGTTCTTTTCTTTCTTAAGGTGGTTGGCCCCGTGCCCGCACCACAACAAATCCGTATGCCCGAACACGAGGACAAAGAATGACCCCTCTCGATATTGGCCTGATTTCGGTCGCCGCAATTGTTGTCCTGATCTATATCGGGGTCTACATTCCGATTGCCCTTGGGGTGGTGTCCTTTGTGTCCATTTGGTTGATGCGGGACAATTTTGATCTGGCGATGAACCTGTTGAAGGTCGCCGTGGGCGATAGCGTTATGGAATACGCCTTTGCCACGGTGCCGCTGTTCACCTTTATGGGGCTGGTGGTGTCCAAGGCCGGCCTTGGAAGTGACATTTACGAGGTCATGAGCACCGGTTTTCGTCGCGTAAAAGGCGGCATCGGTATGGCGACCGTTGGTGCGAATGCCGTGTTTGCCGCTGTGACCGGATCGTCGATTGCCTCGGCATCGGTGTTCTCTAAGGTCTCCGTGCCGCAGATGATGAAGAACGGTTATAACCCCCGTTTTGCTGTGGGCGTGGTTGCGGGATCATCCGTGTTGGGGATGATCATTCCGCCCTCGGCGATGTTGATCATCTATTCCTTTGTGGCCGAACAATCGGTCGGTGAAATGTTCCTTGCCGGTGTTGTGCCGGGGATCATGTTGGCAGCGGCCTATATTTTTGCGATCTGGTTCATGGGGCGGTTTTTCCCGAAGTTTGTCGGCGGACGTCCGGCGGATGACTATGAATTCATGCCTTGGAGCGAGATCGCCTCAAAGACCCTTCCAACCGTGTTCCTGATCTTTGTGGTGCTTGGCGGCATCTACACCGGCTGGCTCTCACCGGTTGAGGCGGGCGCGACGGGGGCCTTGGTCGCCCTGATCATCGCGCTGGTCCGTCGCACGATCACGTGGCAGGGGTTCTGGGAAACACTTCTGGAAACCGGTCACATCACTGCGGCGATCCTGTTCCTGATCACGGCCGCCTCGATCTATAGCCGGATGTTGGGCCTTGCGGGTCTGCCAAATCAGCTGAACGACATCTTGGCATCGTCCAACGCCAGCTTCTTTTTGATCATGGTCCTTTATGTGATTTTGATGCTGTTCTTGGGCACGTTGTTGGATACGGCGTCGATCATCTTGATCGTTGTGCCGCTGTTCCTGCCATTGATTGAACCCATGGGGCTGTCGCTTGTTTGGTTCGGGATTGTCACCGTTGTAGGTGCGGAGATCGGTCTGTTGACCCCGCCCTTGGGCATATCCTGTTTCGTGATCAAGGCGACGCTCAATGACGATAGAATAAGCCTCAAGGATGTGTTCCTTGGCGCGCTTCCCTTTGCCGGCGTGATGTTGGTTGTGCTGATCCTGTTGATCCGCTTCCCGATCCTCAGCCTTGCTATTTTGAACTAGGAGACCCCCTATGCGTAATGTAACCGTCGACAATATCACCGACGTCTTTGAGGGCTATTTCAGCCCCGAGACCGACCCGCGCACCAAAGAGGTTCTCGTGTCTATGGTGCGTCATCTTCATGCCTTCGCCCGCGAGGTGAACCTGACCCATGATGAATGGAACAAGGGGCTGTCGATCCTGAAACAGACCGGCGATATCACCGATGACGAACGCAATGAATTCGTTCTGATGTCCGACGTTCTGGGCCTGTCGTCGCTGGTCGATATGATGCATTCCAGTAACGAGGCGACGTCGTCCTCGGTGCTTGGGCCATTCCACGTGTCCAACCCGCCGCCCTTGGCGATGGGCGGCGACATGCGCAAAGATTTCGACGATCAGGTGTTGTTGGTCGAAGGTCAGGTCACCGGAACCGATGGCAAAGTCATCGCCCATGCCGAACTGGATATCTGGCAAACCGCGCCGAACGGTTTGTACTCCAGCCAAGATGAAGACCAAGACATTCATTCGTTCCATGGTCTGCTGAAAACCGATGCCGAGGGCCGCTTTGCCTTTACCACAGTGCGGCCGGTTGAATACACCGTGCCGACCGATGGGCCAGTTGGTGAATTGCTCAATGCGGCGGGCCGTCATCCGTGGCGTCCTTCGCACCTGCATTACATCATCAAGGCCGACGGTTATCGTTCCCTTGTCACCGAGGTGTTTCCAAGTGACGACAAATATCTGGACCAAGACACGGTCTTTGGCGTGCGCGATGATCTGGTGATGGAATACACCGAACACGCGGCGGATACCTTTCCCGCCGAGGGGTTCGAATTGTCGGGCAAGGTTTCGGAGCCATATCTAAAGGTCAAATTTGACCTGATCCTCGCAAAAACCGACTAAAGCCGCTCACGGTTTCGGTTTTTGTACACCCCAAGGTCCCGTGACCTTGGGGTTTTTTTGATCCATAGTGCAGCCTCAGCCGTAGATCGGTACAAACCAATTTCTATTGAGGACATTCGGTGACCGTTTTACGCCCCTGTTTATTTCTGTTCCGCGAGGACCTGCGCCTTTCGGATCATCCCGCATTGGCGGCGGCTGTGGCCACGGGTCGCCCCATGATCTGTCTGTTTGTCCAAGACGCGGCGGAACGGGCAGGGGGGGCGCGCCAATGGTGGCTGCATCATTCGCTTGTGTCCTTGTCGGCGGATATCGCGGCGGCCGGTGGGCATCTGACCATCAAGGCGGGTGGGCAAAACCGCCATGTTCTCGATATCGTATCGGACCACAACGTCGCCGAGGTGTTCTGGACCCGCCGCTATGGTCCCGATCAGATCAACATGGACACGGCGCTGAAGGCCGAACTTGAACAGGCTGGCGTAGGCGTCACCAGTGTGATCGGGCGATTGTTGTTGGAGCCTTGGGCGTTAAAAACCGGCGCGGGGGGGCATTATCGTGTGTTCACCCCGTTCTGGAAGGCGATGAAACGCGCGGGTGCCATGCGTGCGGTCGTACCGCGTGTTGATGCGATCAGTGGCTATGATGGTGATCTCAACGGGGTGGATATCGCGGCGCTTCATCTCTTGCCAGATCAACCAAACTGGGCGCGCGCCTTTCCTGACCATTGGCACGCCGGCGAGGCAGGGGCCGCGACGCGTCTGGCCGATTTTATCGATCAGGCGGCCCATGCCTATCGCGATGACCGCAACCGTCCCGATAAAACCGGAACCTCGGGGCTTTCGCCGCATTTACAGCATGGTGAAATCAGTCCGGTTCAGATTTGGCACGCCATTCATTTGGCCGTCGACAAGGGTGACATCCCCGAGGATCAGGCCGATGTCTTTCTGTCCGAAATCGCTTGGCGTGAATTTTCATACACCTTGTTGTTCCACCATCCCGATTTAGAGAGCCAAGAGATCAACCCCAAGTTTTCCGCCTTTCCATGGGGCGCGGATGATACGGCGTTGATGGCGTGGCAAATGGGGCAGACCGGCTATCCGATTGTCGATGCGGGCATGCGCCAGCTTTGGCAAACGGGGTGGATGCACAACCGTGTCCGCATGATCGTCGGGAGCTTCCTTGTCAAACATCTGATGATCGATTGGCGCGCGGGCAAGGAATGGTTTTGGGACACTTTGGTCGACGCGGATCTGGCGGCAAACAGCGCCAGCTGGCAGTGGATCGCGGGTTGCGGGGCCGATGCTGCGCCGTATTTCCGCGTGTTTAATCCGATCCTTCAAGGCGAACGATTTGATCCCAACGGCGACTATGTGCGTCGCTATGTACCTGAAATCGCGGGGCTTCCGGACAAATATCTGTTCGCGCCATGGACCGCGCCCGATGGCGTATTGCGCGACGCGGGCGTGACCCTTGGCACCGATTATCCAGAGCCGATTGTCGATCACAAGCAGGGTCGCGAACGCGCCCTTGCCGCCTATAAATCAATCTCGGGCTAGCCGAAGATCAAATGCCAAATGATCGGCAGGAAGATCGCCGTCGCCAGCGCGTTTAACCCCATGGCAAGCCCCGCGAATGCCCCCGCCGTTTCGTTCACCTGTATGGCGCGGGCGGTGCCGATGCCACCCCCACCGGTGCCAAGCCCAAACCCATGCGCCGCCCAATCCCGAAGGCCCAGCGCATTCAGAACAATCGGGCCGAACATGGCCCCGATGATGCCGGTTGAAATCACCAACACGGCAGTCAGGGACGGCAGGCCGCCCAGCTGTTCCGCGACGCCCATCGCAACCGGTGATGTGATCGATTTCGCCGCAAGCGAGATCAGCGTTTCGTTGGATGCGCCAAACACCGCCCCAATTGCCAGCGCCGAAAAGATCGCGGTGAAACATCCGGTCAGAAGGCTCACCACGATGGCGATGGCCGATTTGCGCACGCGGTCGAATTGCCGGTACAGCGGGATCGCCAAGGCGACCGTCGCGGGGCCAAGCAGGAAATGGATGATCTGCGCGCCCTCGAAATATGTGGCATAGGGGATATCCCCGGTCAACAACACCGCCACTACGATCACAATCGCGATCAACACAGGGTTTAACAATGGGTGCATCCCCGCCCTTTGATACAGGAACGCCCCGAATTGATAAGCGGCCAATGTCATGGTCAAAAGCGCGAGCGGCGAGTCCTGAAGGTAGGTCCAGATATCGGTCATGTGGTTTCCCCCTTGCGAGTAAGACGGCGCATGATTGCCGCCGATACCACAATCGTCAAAAGCGTGCTGATCACCAAGCCAAGCCCGATGGGCAACCAATCTTCGCGCAGCAAATCAAAGTGCAGCACGATCCCAACCCCCGCAGGCACGAACAGCAATGACAGATGCCGAAGCAAGGTATCCGACACCTCGCCCAGCGGTTTCGACACCCCGCCGCGCATCATCAGATAGGCAAACATGATCACCATGCCCAGAACCGGCCCCGGAATAGGAATGCCAAGCGCGTTGACGCCGATCTCCCCCAACAATTGGCAAAATAGGATCGCGGTCAGTGATTGGATCATGTCGGGAATGGCCTTTCGCGTGGCCCCTCGGGCCGTTGGTCTTGGTGGCTCTGTGCTAGTGGATTGGGGTGAAAAAGTAAACGGTGGGGCCCTGCGACATCTTCTAATCGCCATTTCGAATATTGCACGACGGGGGGCTTTGTTCTAGGGTCGGGACAAATCCGTCGGGGGGCCCTTTGGGGCTGAGAAGCGCATGCGCTGACCCGTCGAACCTGATCCGGGCAATACCGGCGTAGGGAACGGATATTTCGCACGGAATGTGCGATGTCGTTTCATGTGCCTGCCCAAACCAAAAGGCAACGACATGACGACCCATCCCATTGCTCTTACCATTGCCGGATCCGACAGCGGCGGCGGCGCTGGCATTCAGGCCGACCTTAAGGCGTTCTCGGCCCTTGGGGTGTTCGGCGCGAGCGCGATCACCGCGGTGACGGCGCAGAACACCGTGGCCGTGACCGATGTGTTGGAAATTCCAGCGGCGACGGTAGCCACACAGGTTGACGCGGTCCTGTCGGATTTGGATGTGCGTGCGATCAAAATCGGGATGCTGTTTTCCCCCGCGATCATCGGGGCGGTGTCGGATATCTTGGCGCGGGTCGATATCCCCGTTGTGCTTGACCCTGTCATGATTGCGAAATCGGGGGATGCACTGTTGTTGCCCGAGGCCGTCGCGGCGTTTAAGGAGCGCATCTTGGCGCAGGCCGATGTGCTTACCCCGAACCTTCCCGAGGCGGCGGCGTTGCTGGACATGCCCGAGGCGGTGAGCGTTGAGGACATGCGCGCTCAGGGCCTCGCCCTTATCGCGCTGGGCCCCAAGGCCGTGTTGATGAAGGGTGGTCACGGCGGTGGCGACATCTGCACCGATGTGTTGGTTCTGGCCGATGGCACCTCCCACGAATTTTCCGCCCCCCGTGTGGAGACCAAAAACACCCATGGCACGGGCTGCACCTATTCGGCGTCCATCGCGGCGCGTTTGGCCCATGGGGATGATATGGTCACGGCGGTTGGGGCGGCGCATGCCTATCTTGCGGCGGCGATCCGTGCATCGGACGACATCACGGTCGGTGCGGGCCACGGCCCCGTTCACCATTTCCACGCCCTATGGTCATGAGCCGCGATATCACCATTGTCGGCGGCGGTGTCGCGGGCCTTTCGGTTGCGCGTGCGGTCACGGATCGCGGGGCGAACGTCCGTGTGATTGACCGCGCCGCGGGTCTTGGCCCACATGCGTGTTCATGGTGGGCCGGTGGGATGCTTGCGCCGTTTTGCGAAGGCGAAACCGCAGAGGAACCCGTGGTCCGGCTGGGCCAAGAGGCCGCCGACTGGTGGCAGGCCAAGACAGGGGCCGTGACACATAACGGTTCGCTTGTGGTGGCCCATGGACGGGATCAATCGGATCTGCGCCGGTTTGCGCGCCGCACCACAGATTTCGAAACCGTACGCGGTGATGACATCGCGACGCTTGAACCTGATCTGGGCACGCGGTTCCAAAACGGGCTGTTCTTTCCGTCCGAAGCCCACCTTGCCCCCCGTGCGGCGCTTGCCGCCTTGCGCGAAGGGTTGGAACGCGACGGCGTGACCTTTGAACTGGCCGAGGTCGATCCCCATGACATCGACGGCACCGTGGTTGATTGCCGTGGCTTTGCCGCGCGCGGCGACATCCCACATCTGCGCGGAGTGAAGGGCGAGATGGCGGTCCTACGCTGTCCCGATGTGACCCTGTCGCGTCCTGTGCGCCTTTTGCATCCACGTATCCCGCTCTATATCGTGCCGCGTGGCGACGGCATCTTTATGCTGGGTGCGACCATGATCGAAAGCAGCGAAACAAAACACGTGACCGCGCGCTCTCTGCTTGAACTTCTGTCGGCGGCCTATGCGATCAACCCCGCCTTTGGCGAGGCCGAGGTGATTGAGATCGGTGTCGATGCGCGCCCCGCCTTTGCCGACAACATGCCCCGTATCGGGCGGCGTGGTCATGTGATCACGGCCAATGGTCTGTACCGGCACGGCTTTCTTTTGGCCCCTGCCTTGGCGCGTATGGTTGCGGCTTATATTTTTGATGAACAATCCCCTGAGGTGTTTGATGAACATTATTCTTAACGGTGAACCCACGGACACCACTGCGGCGACGCTGGCCGATCTGTTGACGCAAAGCGGCTATCAGGATGCGGTGGTGGCGACGGCCGTTAACGGCACCTTTGTTCCGGCAACGGCGCGGGATGTTGCGATCAACGCGGGCGATCAGATCGAAGTCCTCGCCCCGATGCAGGGGGGATGATCATGCGCGATTTTTACGGCACCACCTTGGCCAACGGGTTCATGCTTGGCACGGCGCAATATCCGTCGCCCGCCATTCTGGCCGATGCCTTTACCCAAAGCGGCGCGGCTGTGGCCACAGTGTCCCTGCGCCGCGAGAGCGGTGCGGATCGCGCGGGACAAGATTTCTGGGCGATGATCCGTGATCTTGGGGTGCATATCCTGCCCAACACTGCTGGCTGTCACAGTGTAAAAGAGGCCGTCACCACCGCCCATATGGCCCGCGAGGTCTTCGGCACCAAGTGGATCAAGCTTGAGGTGATCGGAGAAGAAGACACGCTTCAGCCGGATGTGTTCGGTCTGGTCGAGGCGGCGCGTATCCTGTCCGAGGATGGGTTTCAGGTGTTCCCCTATACCACCGAGGATCTCGTTGTCGCGGATCGTTTGCTGAATGCGGGCTGCGAGGTGTTGATGCCATGGGGCGCGCCGATTGGTACGGGCTTGGGCCTGAATAATCCCTATGGTCTGCGGGCGATGCGGGCGCATTTCCCCGATGTGCCACTTGTGATTGACGCGGGGATTGGTCTGCCGTCACAGGCGGCGCAGGCGATGGAGATGGGCTTTGACGCGGTTCTGTTGAACACCGCCGTCGCCAAGGCCGGTGATCCCGTCGCGATGGCGCGCGCCTTTGCCATGGCGATTGAGGCAGGCACATTAGCCGCCACCGCCGACCCGATGGAGCCCCGCGACATGGCCGCCCCATCCACCCCCGTTATTGGAAAGGCATTTTTGTCATGAGCCTTGATCGTTTTTATCCGATTTTCGATTCTGCCGACTGGATTTCGCGGATGGTCCCCTACGGGATGAAGCTGGTGCAGCTGCGCGTGAAGGACGCCGAACCCGATGTGGTGCGCGCCGAAATCCGTCGTGCTCGTGATATCTGTGTCGCGTCTGGCGTGACCCTTGTGGTGAATGATTACTGGGAGATCGCGATTGATGAGGGCTGTGATTATTTGCATTTGGGCCAAGAGGATCTGGACGACGCCGATGTGCCCGCGATCCGGCGCGCGGGGTTGGGATTGGGTCTAAGCACCCATGACCGCGATGAGCTGGACCGCGCCATGTCGTTCACGCCGGATTACGTGGCCCTTGGTCCGATTTATCCGACCATTTTGAAAAAGATGAAATGGGAACAGCAGGGCATTGATAAACTGACCGAATGGCGTGGCGTTATTGGCGACACACCACTGGTGGCAATCGGCGGCATGTCTATTGACCGTGCGGCGGGGGCATTCGCCGCCGGTGCCGATTGCGTGGCGGCGGTCACCGATATCACATTGCACAAAGCCCCCGAGGTCCGTTTGTCCGAATGGGTCGATGCAACACGGGCCAAACCATGAGCCGCTACGCAAGGCAAACCCAATTGCCCGAGATTGGTGCCGCGGGGCAGGCCGCCATTGCCGCCGCCCGTATCGTGGTGATCGGGGCGGGGGGGCTTGGATGTCCTGCGTTACAATATCTGGTCGGGGCGGGCGTGGGTCGTGTGACGATTGTGGATGCGGATCACGTGTCCCTGTCGAACCTGCACCGCCAGACCCTGTATCGTGAAACCGATGTGGGGCGGGCGAAATCCGACTGCGCGGGCGACACGCTTGCCGCGTTGAACAGCGATGTGGAGATCATTTCGATCCCTGTGGCGCTGTCGCCTTTGAATGTGGACGATCTGATCCATGGGGCCGATGTGGTTCTGGATTGCGCCGATAGCTTTGCCGCAAGTTACATCCTGTCGGACGCCTGTTTTGCCGCTGATGTCCCGTTGATCTCTGGCTCGGCGCTGGGCATGGCGGGATATATTGGTGGGTTCTGCGCGGGCGCGCCCAGCCTGCGCGCCGTGTTCCCCGACCTTCCGGCACGTGGGGCGACCTGTGCCACGGCGGGGGTTTTGGGACCGGTTGTCGGCGTCATTGGCGCGATGCAGGCGCAGGCCGCGCTTGCCCATATCACGGGGCTGACACCGAGCCCGCTTGGCCAAATGACCAACGTTGATCTGGTGGCGCAGCGGTTTTCGTCCTTCCGCTTTGATGGGGCGCCGGAACCCGAGGGCGCACCGTTTGGATTCATTGCGCCGGAACAGATCAACCCCACCGATTTCATCATCGATTTGCGCGGCACGGATGAGGCCCCAAGCCCCGTCACCCCAGATGCCCTGCGTCATAGCGTTATTGATTTCGCAACCGCTGGCCCACGTCCCAACCCCGATCAACGCGCGGTTCTGTGTTGCAAAAGCGGCCTTCGCGCGTGGCAGGCGGCGCGGTATCTTGGGGCCTATTGGGACGGGGATATTCAACTGATTGCGCTGGGCGATGTGCCCAGGCTGGAGGCGTAGATGCCAGATTACGGAAAAACCTTTGCCCGTATGCGGGCCGGTGCGGGGGATGCCTGGACCGATTACACCCGCCACCCCTTTGTTTTGCGCGCGGCGGATGGCACACTGCCCAAGGCGGCGTTTCTTGAATACCTCACACAGGATTACATCTATCTCATCCACTATGCCCGGGCGTGGTCCCTTGCGGGGGTAAAGGCGGCGACGCTGGATGAAATGCGGGTCTGTGCGCGGACCTTTGATGCGCTGGTGAATGTGGAAATTCAGATGCACGTCAAAACCTGCGCCGCCGCGGGGATCAGCGAAGCCGACCTGATCCAAGCCCCCGAGGAAATCGAAACGCTGGCCTATACGCGGTTTGTGACCGACGCGGGGCTGTCGGGGGATTACCTGTCGATGATGGCGGCGTTGGCGCCTTGTATGTTGGGATACGGTGAAATTGGCGCATGGATGGCGAAACACGCCCGCGACACGCCGTATCAGGGGTGGATCGATACCTATGCGGGGGATGCCTATCAACAGGTGTGCCAGACCGTTGGTGAAAACCTAGATCGCGCATTTCAGAACCGATTGGGGGCGAATGCCCATGAATTGCCCATCTGGCGCGAATACCAAGACCGCTTTGCCACCGCCACCCGTCTTGAGGCGGCTTTTTGGGGCATGGGGCTTCGGAAAACGGCGTAGTATGTTAGTTATGCCTTGAACCTTTGGGTGCAGCGTGATTGTGTCGCACCCAAATCAAGAGAGTCGGGTTTCGCCCAAAGGAGATACGCATGTCATCTGAAATCGGTTTGGTTGGTCTTGGGACCATGGGCGCGGCGCTCGCGCTTAACATCGCGGAAAATGGCTTTGATATCGCGGTGTATAACCGCACAGCGTCGGTGACGACGGATTTTGTGGCGGGTGCAGGTGAGCTTGCACCACGTCTTACGGCGACAGAAACCCTTGAGGATTTCGTTGGCGCCTTGGCGAAACCACGCACGGTGATCTTGATGGTGCCTGCGGGTGGCCCCGTTGATGGGATGATCGAGGCGCTTCGCCCATTGATGGACGACGAAGATCTGATCATTGATGCGGGTAACGCGAATTTCCGCGACAGCCGCCGTCGCGCCCAAGAGGCAGAAGCGACCGGCAAACCCTTCCTTGGCATCGGCGTATCCGGTGGTGAAGAGGGCGCGCGCCACGGTCCATCCATCATGGGCGGTGGTCAAAAGGCAGCTTGGGATCGTGTGTCCCATATCCTTGAGGCGATTTCCGCGAAATTCGGCGACACGCCATGCGCGACCTATATGGGCACCGACGGCGCAGGTCATTTCGTGAAAACGGTGCACAACGGTATCGAATACGCCGACATGCAGATGATCGCCGAGGTCTATGGCCTTATGCGTGATGGTCTGGGCATGTCATCCGACGAGATCGGCACCGTGTTCGAACAGTGGAACGAAGGTCCGTTGAAATCCTACCTGATCGAGATTTCCGGCAAAGTGGCCAAGGCGACAGACCCGAAAACCGGCAAGCCGATGCTGGATATCATCCTTGATCGCGCTGGGCAAAAGGGCACCGGTCGTTGGACCGCCATCGAGGCGCTTCATGCAGCGGCACCCGCGACGACCATCGAGGCCGCCGTGGCTGCGCGGAACCTGTCCGCACGTCTCGATGAACGCAAACAGGGCGAAGACATCTTTGGCGCAGCACCGCAAAAAATCAAAACGTCTGGCCTTATTGACGCAATCGAAGATGCGCTTTTGGCGGGTAAAATCGCTTGTTACGCACAGGGTTTTGGGTTCCTACAATCCGCATCTGACGAATTCGGTTGGGGCCTGCCGATGTCCGAAGTGGCCCGCGTTTGGCGCGAAGGTTGCATCATCCGTTCGACCATGTTGGATGACATGGCAACCGCATTGACCGAAACGCCCGATCTGAACCTGATGTTCGCACCGGCATTCGCGGCACGTCTGAAGGACAGCCACATGGGTCTTCGCAAAGTTGTCGCCGAGGCGGCGATGGCGGGCGTGGCTGCACCGGCCCTGTCTGCGGCACTTTCGTATTTCGATACGATGCGCACCGGACGTGGTACCGCTAACATGATCCAAGGTCAGCGCGATTTCTTTGGCGCGCACGGATTTGAGCGCACCGATGACGACACTGTGGATAACCACGGTCCATGGGCGATGAACGCGCAATAGCCCATAAAAATAAGCCGGTTTGGCCCAATATTACGGGGCCAAACCGGAATACACCTGTGATCACAAGGTGTAATTTTCCCATGTTTCCCCCCGAAAAATGCAAATTTCAATAGAGCTTCGTCTTTGTTCCGTGTAAAAGCACGTCAAATCGGAACAGGAGGACTGGCTTTGCTAGACATGGACCAGATCAGAACAACACTTTCTGAACACTACGATCTCAAGCCGTCGCAAGAGATGACCGATGCGACACAAGACATCTATGCGACCACATCACGGGTGATTAACCCCGCGGATTGGGCCCTGTATGCGCCCTATGTTGTTGCGATCAATGCGTTGAAAAAAGAACGCAACGCGGTGATTTTGGCGCATAACTATATGACGCCGGAAATCTACCACGGGGTTGCGGATTTCGTCGGCGATAGCCTTCAGTTGGCGATCAAAGCCACCGAAGTCGAAGAAGACGTGATCGTGCAATGCGGCGTTCACTTTATGGCGGAAACGTCGAAAATTCTGAACCCTGCGAAAACGGTTCTTATCCCTGATATGGATGCCGGTTGTTCACTGGCGGAATCGATCACCGCCAAAGGCGTCGAAGAAATGCGCGCGAAATACCCTGGAGCGCCGGTTGTCACCTATGTGAACACCACCGCCGAGGTCAAAGCCGCCTCAGACATTTGCTGTACGTCCTCGAACGCGTTGCAAATCGTCAACGCCATGGAAAGCGACACAGTGATCATGACGCCGGATCAATATCTGGCCCAGAACGTCGCCAATGAATCCCACAAGAAGGTGGTTTATTGGGAAGGCAGCTGTATCGTTCACGAACTTTACACCCCCGAGGATCTGCGCGCCTATCGCGAATTGGATCCCGAGGTAAAGATCATCACCCACCCCGAATGCCCACCCGCCGTGGTGGCCGAGGCGGATTTCTCTGGTTCCACCAGCGGGATCATCAAATGGGTGACCGACAATAAACCAGCCAAGGCCATGTTGGTCACGGAATGTTCAATGGCGTCCAATATCGCCGACGAATTGCCCGAGGTCGACTTTGCCAAGCCATGCAATGCATGCCCCTATATGAAGAAGATCACGCTCGAGAAAATCCTCTGGTCCTTGCACACGATGCAGGACAGCGTTGAGGTGGATCTTGAGGTTGCGGAAAAGGCAAAACTGTCTGTGACCAAGATGATCGATCTTTCGAAAAAGCTGGGCCTTTAATCTGGGATACCCCCTATGACCTCACCTATTCTTACCGATCGCGTCATCATCGTTGGCGCAGGGCTTGGTGCGTTATACGCCGCGTTGCGGTTGGCGCCACGGCCTGTGTTGATGATCTCGCCGGAAACATTGGGTGAGGGGGCAAGTTCCGCTTGGGCCCAAGGGGGGATCGCCGCGGCCATGGATAGTGGCGACAGCGCCAGCAGCCATGCCGAGGATACCGTTATTGCGGGGGCAGGCACCGTGGATCCCGCCGTCGCCGAACGTGTGACCCAAGAAGCATACGACCACATTCTGGAGCTGACATCACTGGGCACGCCCTTTGATCGCACCGAGGATGGCGATTACGTCATGTCCCGCGAGGCGGCCCATTCATATGCCCGCGTTGTGCGGGTTAAGGGCGACCAAGCGGGCCGCGAAATCATGCAGGCCCTGATCGCCGAGGTCGCCAAGACCCCATCGGTTCAGGTTCTCGAAGGCGTGGTGGCGACCGGTCTTCAGTCCGATTTCGGGATCGTCAAAGGCATCTATGTGGCCTCTGCCGACCGTGAAAAACCATCGAAACCGGTTCTGGTCAAAGGGGCGTCGTACCTGTTGGCGGGTGGTGGTTCTGGTGGTTTGTACAAACTGACAACCAACCCGCCGCGCATTCGTGGACAGGTGATTGGCTTTGCCGCACGTGCCGGTGCCGCCATTGGTGACGCGGAATTCGTGCAATTCCACCCGACCGCCATTGATGTGGGCAAGGACCCTGCGCCGCTCGCGACCGAGGCGTTGCGCGGCGAAGGTGCGACCCTTATTAACAAGGACGGCAAACGGTTCATGTTGGACGTCCACAAAGACGCCGAACTGGCCCCACGCGATGTGGTGGCCCGTGCGATTTTTGCACAGACACAGGCGGGCAATCGTCCGATGCTCGACACACGTGACGTTCTGGGTGAACGGGTTCTGACCGAATTCCCCGCCGTCGCCGAAGCCTGTGCCGAGGCAGGAATCGATCCCGTCAAAGATGCCATTCCGGTCGCCGCGGCGGCCCATTATCACATGGGCGGCGTGTTGACCGACGACACTGGAAGCTCGACCCTTAGCAACCTTTGGGTGTGTGGCGAAGCCAGCTCAACCGGTCTTCACGGTGCGAACCGATTGGCGTCGAACGGATTGCTTGAGGCATTGGTCTACGCGTTCATCTGTTCCGCCTCGATCGAGGCTGAGCTGGGCGAGCGGTTCGAAGAAGACTGTGACCTTGTGAAACTCGATTTCGTTGCGGGTGGCGCGCCGGTGGATGACGCCGCCGTCGCCGAGCTTCGCGATACCATGACCAACAACGTGGGCGTGGTGCGCAATGCCGCCAGCCTGCGCCGCGCGCTTGTGGATATCGCCCGTCTTGAGGCCGCGAATGACCCCGACTGCGACGCGTTCCTTAATATGACCGCGACCGCGACCCTGATCACCGCCGCCGCCTTGATGCGTGAAGAATCCCGTGGTGGACATTTTCGCGATGATTTCCCCGAGGCGGTTGACGCCCTTGCGCATCGCAGCGAACTGACATTGGATGAGGCCATCGCCCTGCGCGACCAAGTGGCAAAGGAAGACGCATGAACACCGCATATAACACCCTGCCTGACATCATTCTTGAACCGATGGTTCGTGCCGCCTTGGCCGAGGATCTGGGTACCTATGGCGATATCACCACCCGTGCGGTGATCGATCCCGCCACCGAATATGCCGCCCGTTTGAACGCGCGCGAACATGGTGTGGTGTCCGGCATGCAGATCGCGAAAATCGCGTTCTCTCTGGTTGACCCTGAACTGGTTGTGGAAACGGTTCTGGCGGATGGTTCTGTCTGTAAACCGGGGGACACGTTGATGCGTGTCACGGGCCGTGCGTCGTCGATTTTGATGGGCGAACGGGTTGCGTTGAACTTTGCCGGTCGGTTGTCGGGCATTGCGACGTTGACGTCGAAATTCGCCGCCGAAACGATCGGAACCAAAACCCGCGTGACCTGTACGCGCAAAACCACACCTGGTTTGCGCACCGTGGAAAAACAGGCCGTGTTGCATGGTGGTGGCTTTAACCACCGGTTCGGTCTGTCCGACGCGATTATGATCAAGGACAACCACATCGCCGCCGCTGGCAGCATCGAGATCGCCCTTGAACGCGCCGTTGCGGTTGCGTCCCACATGGTGCGGATCGAGATCGAAGTCGACACGCTGGAACAGCTTCAACAGGTGTTGGATGCCAAGGGCGCGCATGTTGTGTTGCTTGATAACATGGACACGCCGACCCTGATCGAGGCCGTGAAGATGGTCGATGGGCGCCTGACCGTCGAGGCATCCGGCAACATGAAACTGGACCGGATCAAAGAAGTCGCCGCCACCGGTGTCGATTACATTTCGTCCGGTGCCTTGACCCATTCCGCGCCAAACATGGATATCGGTCTCGATTTCTAGGCAATAGCGAAAAATTACGTGCGCATTCGGCAACAGTCGGGCGCACAGACCGTTCAACGGTGCATTCCTGTGTATGTGGGGCGCACTGATCGCGTATCACCTTTTCAACACCACTTGAACCGATGGACCGATCTATGCGCCTTTCACTTGTGTCGACCCTTGTTGCTGCTTTTACTTTGGGGGCTGTGGCCACGCAGGCCGCCGAGCCGGTCAAGCTTTTGGATGATCGCATCAAGATCGGCAAAGGACGTTCGTTCAACAACGATGTGCTGGGCGACGGCAAAGACCGCTGGCGCACAGGGAGCTATACCACCAGCCGCGTTTACGGATATTCTGAATGGGATGGCCCGTCTGATCGCGCATTTGGTGACATCATCGAATTCCGTGTGCGCGGCGAAATCATCGCCCCTGCGGATCTTGTGAGACCAGAAGCGGGGGATCGCCGCTGGGCGTCTTCCCTAAGCTTTGGCGCACATACGCATTTCGCCAAGGATCAGGTTGAATATTCCCTTGGTACGGATTTGG
The DNA here is from genome assembly GCA_947503035.1 of uncultured Halocynthiibacter sp. GTDB lineage: Bacteria > Pseudomonadota > Alphaproteobacteria > Rhodobacterales > Rhodobacteraceae > CANNCD01. The sequence goes on along the minus strand of CANNCD010000001.1, from coordinate 1,192,860 downwards.
TTCTGATTGGGCCCCAAACCGGTCTGGCCGGTGTCCAACGCTTTATCCACGAAATCGTAGATGCACCGATTGCGACGGTTCTGGATGATCAAGTCGATAACGCGATCTATCTTGCGGCATCGGGTGAGGCGGCACGGCCTATCTCGTTGGGGTCTTCTGCGGTGCTGCGCCCCTTTGTTGGGTTCCGCGCGGGCGAAGAAACCTTTGCGCGGATCGGGGCGGATTTCATCATCGGCTCGGGCATGACCGAAGCGCTTTTGATTCGTGATGTGACCACGGGCCAATTGTATCGCGGCACCAAGGCGGGTGATGCGGGTATGTCCTATGTTTTGGGCGCGGACTACGGCTATGTCGCCGATAGCGCGTTTCTTTCGGCGGATGATGGGTATGATCTGACGCATGATCGTTTGCGCGTGCGGGCAGGGGCGCTTTGGCAATCCGAAGGCGGCGCATCGGTGTTTTACGGCGCCACTTATCTATCAGAAGAATTTTCTGCCCAATCAGAAGGCCAAGTGGTCGGAACTTTGCGTCTTGATCTAAAATTCTAAAAATTCCCCATAAATCTCTAGGCAACATTAACCTTCCCTGCTAGTCTTTTGTTAATACAAAAATAAAAACAAAAAACTAAACAAACGATGGCAGGCAACTAGGTATGATAACGGGCTTTAAGGGCGCGTTTGTCATCTCTTGGTCACAGACAGAGGTTGATGGATTCCGAGCAGGATCTCTTGACACAGTCACAATTGGGGCGACTTGGCGCTGGTCTGGGAAGGCAGTGCGGGTAGATGGACCACCAGAGCTTTTGCTCTTGGGGGGATCAGAAGAGACGGCAAACTTGCGGCGTCGTGCGGCGCATAGCGTAAGACGATTGGTCGGGGCAGCGATGTCTCCGAAACGATCATTGGACGAGGTTGATATCGATCAGCCTCGCAACGAACGCGGATTTACACTCACGGATGGGCGGATGACCTTTGTCGCGACATTGATTGATGTCGCCGCGGGAAAACCACCTTTGTTGATGTTTTTAAACGATTATCCACCGGTCGAAAGCGACCTTTGGGTGGTCAGTACCACCTTGAACCAGGGGCGCCTGACTCGACACACAGATATGCCCGAGGGCGTCATCTGTTTTGGCAGCGGCACATTGATTGAAACCGATCACGGGGCAAAACGGGTCGAAGATATCAAAGTGGGCGACATGGTGCAGACCAAGGACGATGGGTTCCAACCGATCCACTGGGCGGGATGTCGTCGTATGACGGGCGCGCGGCTTTATGCCATGCCGGAACTGCGACCGATCCGCATCGCGGCGGGTGCATTGGGTGTGGGCGAGCCGACCGAGGATCTGTTGCTTTCGCCGGATCACCGCATTCTGTTGAAGGGCAACAAGGCACGCGCATTGTTCAACACAGAAGAGGTGTTGGTCGCGGCCAAGGACCTTGTGAATGGGCGCACGATCGTCGCAGACCACCGTGTTCGCGAAATCACGTACCACCACCTGTTGCTTGAAAGCCACCAAATCCTGTTCGCAAATGGCATCGAAAGCGAAAGCTATCACCCTGCGAACACATCCCTTGATGCGGTGGAAGAAGGCCAACGAAATGCGCTGCTTGATGCGGTGCCAGAGGTGGGCGATGACCCAACATCCTATGGCGAATATGTGCGTCGCAATCTTTCTGCGTCAGAGGCAGCAATTTTGATGCATAACGTCGCCTAGACGTGTTGACTCTGACTATGGGCGATATATAAGCCCCAAATCCCAGTCGTTTTCGGCTGGGTTTTCATTTGGTGTTGGTGGACCTCGCAAGAGGAAACCTGTCACCCGCGGGGAAACCCAAGGGGAAGGACAACGCCCTTCAAGCCGCAAGGCACATACTTAGAAGGATATCAGCTATGACTAAACGTACAGCTGCCAAACACAAAATTGACCGCCGCATGGGCGAAAACATCTGGGGCCGTCCAAAATCCCCATTGAACCGTCGTGAATATGGCCCAGGCCAGCACGGTCAGCGCCGCAAAGGTAAGCTTTCCGACTTCGGTATTCAGCTACGTGCGAAGCAAAAACTAAAAGGTTACTACGGCGACCTTACAGAGAAGCAATTCCGTCGCATCTACGGCGAAGCTGAGCGTGTAAAAGGCGATACAGGTGAGAACCTAATCGGTCTACTCGAGCGCCGTCTTGACGCTGTTGTGTACCGCGCGAAATTCGTTGCAACAATCTTTGCTGCACGTCAGTTCGTGAACCACGGTCACGTAAAAGTAAACGGCAAGAAAGTTAACATCGCGTCTTACCGCGTTAACGAAGGCGACGTGATCGAAGTTCGTGATCGTTCCAAGCAGCTTGCTGTTCTTATCGAAGCAACACAATTGGCTGAGCGCGACGTTCCTGATTACGTCGAAGCTGACCACTCCAAAATGACTGCTACGTTTGTTCGTACACCTGGTCTTGGCGATGTGCCGTACCCAGTTGTTATGGAACCAAACTTGGTTGTGGAATTCTACGCGAAGAACTAATTCTTCGCCGATCCATTGCAAAGGCCGCCCGCAGAAATGCGTGGCGGCCTTTGTCGTTTCTGGGCGGGCCAAGCCCAAAAGCCTCACCTTGTGAGAATTGGTAAAGATGGTCTTTCCACCCGCGCCCCAGACGGCTAGAACAGCCATGAATAGGAGTACGGATATGAGCGAGACGATCCAGCCACAACCAGGCATCATGGACATCGAACTGTACCAAGGCGGCGCATCGAAAATTGCCGGTGCGACCGACGTGGTCAAACTGTCGTCGAACGAGAACCCGCACGGGGCCTCGGACGCAGCCAAGGACGCATTGACGCGTGCGGTCCATGACATCCATCGCTATCCGAACACCGACCACACATCCCTTCGCACTGCGATTGCCGAGGTCCACGATCTGGACGCTGATCGTATCATCATGGGCGTTGGCTCGGACGAGGTGATCACCCTGTTGTGTCAGGCCTATGCCGGCCCCGGCGACGAGGTGATCTATACCGAACACGGGTTCCTGATGTACCCGATTTCAACCAAGGCCGTTGGCGCGACCCCCGTTAAGGTCGCCGAGCGGGAACGTGTCACCGATGTGGACGCGATCCTTGCGGCCTGTAACGACAAGACGAAATTGGTCTTCGTTGCCAACCCGAACAACCCCACGGGGACGATGATCGGCGGCAATGATCTTGCGCGGCTGGCCGATGGTCTGCCTGAACAGGCGATGTTGGTGATTGACGGGGCCTATGCCGAATATGTGGATGGCTATGACGGCTGTGCGCGTTTGGTGGATCAGCGGGATAACGTCGTGATGACGCGGACATTCTCCAAGATCTATGGTCTGGGTGGGATGCGTGTTGGCTGGGGCTATGGTCCGCAACATGTGATCGATGTGCTGAACCGCATTCGGGGTCCGTTTAACCTGTCGACGCCCGCGATGGCCGCCGCCGAGGCCGCCGTGCGTGACCAAGATTTCGTCACCCGTTGCCGCGAAGACAACACCGCCCAGCGTGCGTGGTTGGCCGAGGCCTTGGCCGAAATCGGTGTGCCGTCTGACACATCGACTGCGAACTTTATCTTGGCCCGTTTTGCCAGCGCCGAAGAGGCTGTCGCCTGTGATAAATACCTGAAAGAGCAGGGGATTATCGTGCGCTTGGTGACCTCCTATGGTTTGCCGAACTGTCTTCGGATCACCGTTGGGGACCGCGCGTCCTGTCGTCGTGTGGCCCATGCGGTCAACGGTTTCAAGTCAGGTGCAGCATGAGCAGCGCGCCCTATAACCGCGTTGCTCTGATCGGGCTTGGTCTGATTGCGTCCTCGATGTTTTGGGCGATCAAACGTGCGGGCATCGCGACCGAGGTGACCGGTTATGCCCGTTCATCCGAGACCCGCGATACCGCCCGCAAGATCGGTCTGTGCGACCACGTTTTTGACACCGCCGCCGAGGCCGTCGCCGACGCCGATTTGGTCGTTCTCTGTGTGCCGGTTGGTGCCATGGGCGCCGTCGCCGCCGAGATCGCACCGCATTTGGCCAAGGGCGCAACCGTGTCCGACGTGGGGTCTGTGAAACGGGCCGTCATCGACGCCGTCGCACCACATATCCCAGAGGGCGTGCATTTCATTCCCGCGCACCCGTTGGCCGGTACGGAACAGTCCGGCCCGACGTCCGGTTTTGCCGAGCTGTTCGATAACCGCTGGTGTTTGATCGTTCCCGACGCGGGCGCCGATGCCGATGCGATTGCACGCCTTGCGCAGCTGTGGCGCGATATGGGCGCACATGTCGACGAGATGGAGCCGGACCACCACGATCTGGTCCTGTCGGTGACAAGCCACACGCCGCACCTCATTGCATACACGATGGTGGGGGTCGCCGATGACCTCAGCCGCGTTTCCGAATCCGAAGTGATCAAATATTCTGCCACGGGTTTTCGTGATTTTACCCGTATTGCGGCGTCTGATCCGACGATGTGGCGCGATGTGTTCCTATCGAACAAGGACGCGACGCTGGAAATTTTGGGCCGCTTTACCGAGGAATTGTTCGCACTTCAGCGGGCCATTCGTAAGGGCGACGGCGATCATCTGCATGATTATTTCACGCGCACCCGCGCGATCCGCCGCGGTATCATCGAGGCAGGACAGGACACGGACGAACCGAATTTCGGCCGTCAAACCACATCTCAGGACACATGAAACACATTGTATTTTCCGCGGCGCTTTGCGTTTTTGCCGCCACTTCGACCATGGCGTCGGTTGTCAAAACCGAACGTCCCAGCCCACGCCCAACCTTTGATATCCATCTTGCGATGTCAAAACCACAGGTTCCGAAATCCGATGCCGCTGGCCGCGTTTGCGGTAGTCGCGACATCGTGGGGCGCAGCATCGGACGCATCAAACCTGCCTTGAACGGTTGTGGTGTCGCGGATGCGGTTGAGATCATATCTGTGTCAGGGATCACGCTTTCAACGCCTGCGCGGATGGACTGTGCCACCGCCAATGCACTGAATTCATGGGTGAAAAAGGGCGCGATCCCCGCCGTTGGTCGCACAGGCGGCGGGCTCTCTTCGCTTCGGGTTGCGGCGCACTATGCCTGTCGGACGCGCAACAACCAACCCGGCGCCAAGATAAGCGAACACGGCCGTGGCCGCGCGATTGATATCTCTGGATTTACACTCGCGAATGGTGACAGCTTTACGTTGTTGAATGGCTGGAATCACAAAACCTATGGCGCGATTTTGCGCAAGATGCACAAATCCGCCTGTGGCCCGTTCGGCACCGTTTTGGGACCGAACGCCAACCGGTTTCATCTGGATCACTTCCATTTCGACACGGCGTCCTACCGGTCCGGCGCCTATTGCCGTTAGCGGATGATCAGGCGTGGGGCCTCGCCCAAGGGCAGGAACCCGATGGACATGCGACCGCGTTTAAACGTGATCGGCGCATCAATCGACGATGAATTGCCCGACGCCCCCGCAAGCAACGCCAACGCCCCCTCGACCGTTGGGGCAATGTCGGCGGGCACCGCGCCGGACGCCACCGCAATCGCCAACATATCGCGCCAGTTTTCTGCGCGGATCGTGATCTGACCCGACACGCGGCCCACCGCATCCACGGTCAAATCCCCCGCGATGTTTAAATCAAGGTCGCCCCATTTCGCCTTGGCAGTCTTAAGCGTGATGCTCTGGGGCTGGGGTCGTTTGGTCTCAATCGCGGCGCGGTCCCACGGCGCATCAAAGCCGACGGTGGCGTCCAGACGAAAATCGTCAAAGGTCTCGGGCAGGGCACCGCCCACCGTAAGCCCCGCAGATGGCGCGAAATCAACGGCGTTGAACGCAATATCATAGGTGTTCGCAAGGCCAACGGTCTGACGCGTCGCGAGCTGTGCACTCTCCATTTTTACCGACCAGCCAAGGGTCGATGCCAACGCAAAGACGTCCATTGTCATGCTGCTGCGATCAAGGCCCAGTTGGGTGTCCGCCTCAAACACGGCACTTGCGCGCATGCCGGTGTTGGTGGCGGTGATCGTTTGGTATGGCGTTGAAATCGTTTGGGTTTCAGGCCACTGCGCAATGATGCGATTTGGACGATAGCTAAGCGCGAGGATCTGAAAATCTGGTGTTGACCATGCAACGCCGGTGTCTGGATCGGCCATGGTCAGGTTGGTGATGGTCGTGTCAAACCGGCTGGGAAAACCAACCGTTTCAAGCGTCTCATACTCGGCGACCCAGCCTTCGCTGCGGCGATCCTCGAACCATTGCACGGATGCGTTTTCAACCGCGTTTGAGCCCACAAACCAATAGCCGCCGTAAATCGCAGCGGCCGCAAACGTGATATAGCTTAGGATCCGCATCATGGTGTCTTTTCCTTTTATTCGTCATGGTGTTTATAGGATGTGTATCAACGAGGGACCAGTAAAATGGCACAGTCTGCACTTTGGGTTTTTGGCTATGGGTCTTTGCTTTGGAACCCCGGTTTTCCGGTAAAGTCACAGGAAATCGCGACGCTTGCGGGCTATGAACGTAGCTTTTGTATGAAATCGATCCACCACCGCGGGACCGAGGACACGCCGGGTTTGGTTTTGGCCTTGTCCCAATCGGATGCGGCCCTGTGCACCGGCATCGGGTTTGAGGTCGCGCCGGACGCCCACGCAGACACGATGGCGTATTTGCGTGAACGGGAACTGGTCTCCGCCGCATACCTAGAGGTCACCGTGCCGATTACCCTTGCGGACGGGCGCGCGGTGGAGGCGGTGACCTATGTGATCGATCCGAACCACGAACAGTATATGCGCGACCTCACCCTTGAACGGCAGGCCCAGATCATGGCGCATGCGGTTGGGGGGCGTGGGCCGAACGACGAATACCTCTATAACACCGTCGCGCATCTGCAAAAAATGTCCATTCATGATGCAGATTTGGAATGGTTGGCCGCCCGCGTTCGCGAGATATCGCCGCGCCGTAGTTAACTGTTGGCGATTAGCTTGGGACGCAGTATCGTGGGGCCAAATTCGTTGACCTCACAGGATATAGTCATGGACCAGCTTGATCGCGAAGCAGAGCCGTTTTTCTCACAGCCGGTTCGCACTGTCATCTCGATGCTTGTGGTGCTGGGGCTTGTGGCCTTTGGCGGCTATCTTATTTTTCCAAGCGTCGCGCCGGTGTTTTTGACAAGTCCGTACCTGAACGGATTCATTTTGCTTGTGTTGGTCGCGGGGATTCTGGCCTGTTTCTGGCAGGTCATCCAACTTGTCGCATCCGTAAGCTGGATCGTGGGATTTGCCGCGAACCGCGCGGGGCATCAATTCACCACAGCTCCGCGTTTGTTGGCCCCTTTGGCCGCGCTTTTGCGGGCCCGCGGCGCACGAAACGCCATCAGCCCATCGTCGGCCCGCTCGATCCTTGATTCCGTCGCGACCCGTCTGGACGAGGCCCGCGATATCACCCGTTACATCGGTAGCTTGTTGATTTTCCTCGGCCTTTTGGGCACATTTTACGGTCTTGCCACGACGGTTCCTGCGCTTGTGGACACCATCCAATCGCTTGCCCCACAAGAGGGCGAAACAGGTGTGCAGGTGTTCTCCAAGCTGATGGTCGGCCTCGAAGCACAGCTGAGCGGTATGGGGACGGCTTTTGCATCTTCGCTTTTGGGCTTGGCTGGGTCACTGGTAGTTGGGTTGTTGGAACTGTTCGCGGGCCACGGCCAGAACCGGTTCTACGGCGAACTCGAAGAGTGGCTCTCGAACATTACCCGTCTGAGCCTTGCGGGCGACGGTGCAGCCGGAGACACGGGACAGATGGCCGGTGTTGTCGACCATATGGTCGAACAGATGGACATGCTTCAGACGATGTTGGCGCGTACCGATGGTGCGCGTGTGGAAACCGAGGCACAGCTGCGCGCGATGACCGAGGCCGTTGAACGTATGGCCAACGGAAGCGCGGGCGGGGCGGGGACGCTTTCCGTTCTGGAACGCATCGCCGATGGTCAGGACAAATTGCTGGCGATTATGGCAAGCGATGAGGGGGGCGGAGCCGCGGGCGTCGATGCCGAAAGCCGGATGCGCCTTCGCTCAATCGACGTGCAACTGCTTCGTATTCTTGAGGAAATCTCTGCGGGCCGTCAGGAAACCATGTCCGAACTGCGCACCGACCTTGCCGAACTTGTGCGGGAATTGCGCAGCGATTCCACCCCCACCGGCCGGCCAAGGACATAACTGATGGCTCTTTCCCGACGCTCAGGACAACGGTTCCAAGCCTCGATCTGGCCCGGATTCGTGGATGCGATGACGGCGCTCTTGCTGGTGCTGATGTTCGTCTTGACGATATTTATGGTGGTGCAATCTATGTTGCGCGACACGATCACCGGGCAGGAAAACGAGTTGGATTCACTGGCCGCGCAGGTGTCGGAATTGGCAGATGCGCTTGGCCTTGAACGTGCCCAATCTGAGGTGCTTCAGGGCCGGATTGCATCGCTTGATTTGGCGCTGTCGGACGCGCGCGCCGAGGCGCTTGAACGCACGGCGATCATCGCGTCGCTGACCGCGCAGTCCAACGAACAACTGGCGCAAATCGCCAGCTTTGAAGCCCAAGTCGCGACCTTGCTGAGCGAACGGAACAGTGCGCGCGCCGAGGGAGATGCGCTTCGGGCGTCGCTCGAGGATCTCGAAGGGGTGCGCGATCAGCTCATCTCGGAACAAGAAGCGTTGCAGCTGGCCCTTGCCAAGGCGCGCGACGAAATCGATGCCGAAACCGAGGCAGCCCGTCTGGCCGCGGCACAGGCGGATGCGCTTCAGGCCTTAGTCGAAGATTTGCGCGCACAAAACGCCCAAGACGCCGAGGCAATCGCGCTGGCACGTGCCGAAGTCGACGACGCGAATGCCCGTCTGAGCGCCGAAGAAGCCGCGCGATTGGCCGAAGCCGCCGCCGCCGAGGCCTTGCGCAAACGGTTGGAAACGGCGGACGCGGAACTCACGGCGATGTCGCTCGCGCTTGAGGAACAACGCCAAGCCGCCGAGGATACGTTGACGTTGCTGGCCGCCGCGAACGCCGCGCGTGACGGGTTGGACGAAAAATTGGCGGCGGCTCTTTTGGCGGCAGAAGTGGCCAAGGGCGAACTGGGCACGGCGCGCGCGACCCTCGATGCTTTGGCGGCCGAAGCCGAAGCAAGCGGCAAAACCGCAGAGGAGTTGCGCCAAGAAATCGCAGCAGCCCTCGCAGCCAAGGCATTGGCCGAACAAACCGCAAGCGCCAGCCTGTCTGACGCCGAAATTCAAGCCGCATTGCTGGCGACGGCGAATGATGCGCTTGCGAATGCGGAGACGATCTCGGCCGAGCGCGCCCGCGAAGTGGCGCTGTTGAACGAACAGGTCGCCACATTGCGCGGCCAGCTGGGCGTGTTACAGGCGGTAATTGACGCGTCCGCCGAACAAGACGCGGCTGATCAAGTCCAGCTTCAGGCGCTTGGTTCTCAGTTGAATGCCGCTTTGGCACGGGTTGCCGCCGAGGAAAAGAAGCGGCGTGAACTTGAAGAGGCAGAGCGTAAACGTCTTGAGGCCGAGGCGCAGGATTTGGCGCGTTATCGGTCAGAGTTTTTTGGGCGCCTGCGCGAATTGCTGGGTAACCAAGATGGCATCCAGATCGAAGGTGATCGGTTTGTATTTGCCTCCGAGGTGCTGTTTCAACCAGGTGCGGCAACGCTTTCGCGTGCTGGCCAACAGGAAATCGCCCAAATCGCCGGTATTCTTCGCAGCATTTCATCGGATATTCCGCCAGAAATTGATTGGGTGATCCGTGTGGATGGCCACACTGACAACATTCCATTGTCCGGTACCGGAGAATTTCGCGATAACTGGGAGCTAAGCCAAGCGCGGGCGCTGTCCGTTGTGCGCTATATGGTGAATTTCCTTGGAATTCCACCTGCGCGTCTGACGGCGAATGGGTTCGGAGAATACCAACCGGTGAATACGGCGAACACTGCGGCCGCCCGTGCACAAAATCGCCGGATTGAGCTTAAACTGACTGAGAAATAAGTTATTCGATTACTGTAACATAGGTCACTTTGCGCTCGATGGTGGTCCCATCACGCACGATGTCCACCGTGCCACGGAACCGCCCAGATGGCCATCCGTTAGGGGGGGGGCGTTTGCCAGCCGCGCGGAAGTATCGAACGCGTGGGCTTTCGATTGTGATCCGTTCTTCAAAAACAAAGCTCCCAGGGCCGCGGATGATCAGGCGCATGACATCGCCCGCCTCGGCCCCAAACGCATGTCCCCAAAGAACGATTGGTTGATCTTTGAAGAGGACCAAGGCCGTTGCGCTTCCTTCTTTGATTTTGTCAAAGCTTGGGACATTTGGGGAAAATCCGACGGAGACAAGCCCGCCTTCTTGGTACGACACATCATCGGACCAAAGGGGGGTATCGGTGTGTGGCCCACAGCCGAGATGCCCATTTGGCGCAAAGGGATCGATGTTCTTGCCATCTTTGCGGACAGTGAGATGGAGGTGTGGAAAGGACGTTTCACCGGACAGGCCAACCTGGCCCAATGGGGCGCCGCTCGCGACCTTTTGCCCGCGCTGCACCGTGATCGATCCTTGCTTGAGGTGGCAATATTGGGTCTCCCATCCATTGCCATGGGTCACCAAGACCCCGTTGCCGCAGGCGCGGCCGGTAATATCAGCCGTGTCTTCGTCTAGCACCGATACATCACGCATGTCGTCGCGCACCGCAACGACGATGCCTGGGGCGGTCGACAGAACGTCAACGCCTTCTTCCATGGCGCGCAGGGTGGGAAGAGCAAAGTCGGTGCCGCTATGGTCGTTGCCAGATTGGTTGTTGCATTGAAAGTCAGCAAGACGATCAGATGGATCGTGATCCATATACCGTTGAATAAAGCAGGTTTTTCCCAGCTCGCAATCAATCGGTTGCACAAATGAAGGATCCCTTGCGGCCGCGGGGGCCGCAAGGGATATGAATGTCAGCAGTGTCAGGGGTTTGATCATTCTGCCGTAAGAAGTGGTGGCTTTTTGGTCGACAATTTTGGCATGTCAGGTTTTTCAAAACGAATGTCGATTGCGCCATTTTTAACGCCAACCTGAACATGTCCACCTTTGGCAAGACGACCGAACAGCAACTCCTCAGCGAGGGGTTTCTTGATGTGCTCTTGGATCACACGGCCAAGTGGACGTGCACCCATTTTGTCATCATAGCCCTCTGTCGCAAGCCATTGGGCCGCCGCGGGGGTGAGTTCGATACTCACGTGGCGGTCCATCAGCTGGGCCTCGAGTTGGAGAACGAACTTTTCGACCACGCGGATGATGATGTCTTCACCAAGTGGTGCAAAGCTTACGACTGCGTCAAGACGGTTCCGGAATTCCGGCGTAAAGGTCCGTTCAATCGCAGCGGTGTCTTCCCCTGTGCGACGATCACGGCCGAACCCGACGGCTTCTTTGGCCTGTTCCGCGGCTCCGGCGTTGGACGTCATGATCAGGATCACATTGCGGAAATCCACCGTCCGGCCGTTGTGATCGGTCAGTTTGCCGTTATCCATCACCTGCAACAGGATGTTGTAGACATCTGGATGCGCCTTTTCCATTTCATCAAGCAACAGCACACAATGTGGGTGTTGATCGACCCCATCGGTCAGCATGCCGCCTTGGTCAAACCCGACATAGCCCGGAGGGGCACCGATAAGACGGGAAACCGCGTGTTTCTCCATATATTCGGACATGTCAAACCGCAGCATTTCCACACCAAGCGTATCCGCGAGCTGTTTTGCCACCTCGGTTTTACCCACACCGGTTGGACCGGCAAAGAGATAGTTGCCGATGGGTTTTTCCGGTTCACGAAGACCCGCACGTGCCAACTTAATGGCCGACGACAGAGCCTCAATCGCTGGGTCTTGGCCAAAGACAACGCGTTTAAGCGACTTTTCGAGATCACGCAGCACTTCGGAATCGTCTTTGGAGACGTTCTTTGGTGGGATGCGCGCGATTTTGGCCACGACGGCCTCGATCTCCTTGGCCCCGATGGTTTTGCGTTTCTTGGATTCGGGCAACAGATGTTGCGCTGCACCGGCTTCGTCGATCACATCGATGGCCTTATCCGGAAGCTTGCGATCCGAGATATAGCGATCAGCCAGTTCAACGGCGGTTTTGATCGCATCCGACGTGTAACGAATGCTGTGGTGTTCCTCAAAATAAGGTTTTAGGCCTTTGAGAATTTTGATCGCGTCCGGCACGCTTGGCTCGTTCACGTCGATCTTTTGGAAACGACGGGCGAGGGCGCGGTCTTTTTCGAAATGCTGACGGAACTCTTTGTATGTGGTTGATCCCATACAACGTAGTTTGCCGCCCTGAAGCGCAGGTTTCAGCAGGTTGGACGCATCCATTGCACCACCAGAGGTCGCACCGGCGCCAATAACCGTGTGGATTTCATCGATGAACAAAACGGCGTCATCGTGTTTTTCCATCTCGGTCATCACGGCCTTAAGGCGTTCTTCGAAATCACCGCGGTACCGTGTACCGGCCAGCAAGGCGCCCATATCAAGTGAATAAATAGTAGTTTCAGATAGGACCTCGGGGGTGTCGCCCTGAACGATTTTGCGCGCGAGACCCTCGGCGATTGCGGTTTTACCCACACCGGGGTCGCCGACCAAAATCGGGTTGTTTTTCCGACGACGGCAAAGAACCTGAATGCAACGCTCAACCTCGTGATCGCGCCCGATAAGCGGATCAATATCCCCTTCGGCGGATTTTTCGTTGAGATTCACACAATACTGTTCAAGTGCGCTTTCTTTTTTGGTCTTTTCACCGGTCTCGATGGTTTCGTCTTCGAGGTCGGGCGCGCCGCTGATGGGGCGCGATTCCCCAAATTCTGGGTCTTTGGCCACGCCGTGCGCAATGAAATTCACCGCGTCATAGCGGGTCATATCCTGTTCCTGAAGGAAATAGGCGGCGTTGGATTCACGTTCGGCAAAGATCGCCACAAGGACGTTCGCGCCGGTCACTTCGGTGCGGCCAGATGATTGAACATGGATCGCGGCGCGTTGGATCACACGCTGGAACGCAGCGGTGGGAACGGCTTCGGACCCTTCAATATCGGTGGCAAGTGTCGTGAGCTCTTCGTCGATAAACCCTTCAAGCGTGAGACGCAGATCGTCCAGATCAACGCTACAGGCCTGCATAACGCGCGAGGCGTCGGGCTCATCAATGAGAGCGAGCAATAGGTGTTCAAGTGTCGCAAGCTCGTGCTTACGTGTATTGGCCAGAGCAAGCGCATTGTGGATGGCTGCTTCGAGCGAGTTGGAAAATGACGGCATTCCACTTTCCTTTCGTGGTATTTGGGGGTGCGGAGGTGCGGCCCCTCATGAATATAGAATTCGGCTTATTTTCGTATTGTTCAAGGACAATTTGGAAAAATCGCCTCATATCAGTAGTTTTTACCGTCAGAGGTTACTTATCCGCTAATAAGCCGGTCCATATTTAAAAGATGGCATAGTTTTTTCGAATTTCCAGTGCACATCGCCGTGAAGGCGCTAAAAATTGTTCCTAAGGGTGCGAATGCTGGTGAAAACATCAATGGCGGCGTCGGTGGGGGCATTGGCGGCGGATTTGACCGCATCGATATGGGTGCGGAAGAACGGATTGGTGGCTTTTTCTTCGCCGATTGTGTTGGGAACGGTGGGTTCACCCGCTTCGCGTCGAAGGCGCAACCGTTCGACGCGGTCCAAAAGCGCCGTGTTTTCAGGCTCAATCGTCATGGCAAAGGCGCTGTTGACCGCGCTATATTCGTGGCCGGAATAGACGCGTGTGTGGTCGGGCAGGGCGGCGAACCGGTCGAATGTCGCCTTCATCTGGTCGATTGTTCCAGAGACGCGTCCACAGCTTAGGGTCATCAGGCTGTCCGCGCTAAACAGGACATTGGACTGTGGGAAATAGAACGCGATGTGCACCTCAGTGTGCCCTGAGGCGTCCATAACCACCACTTCTTCGCCCGCAAAGGAGAGATGATCACGGGGCATCACACCTTGGTCAAGTGGTGGGAGGCAGGCCTGGTCTGCAGCAGGGCCAATTACGCGGGCATTGGGAAAGGCGGCCAGCAACATCGGGACGCCGTCAATGTGGTCCCAATGATAATGCGTCAGCCAAATCGCAGTCAGGGTCCACCCCCGTTCGGTGATTGCGCGCAAAAGGGCGGGATCCTCTGGCGCATCAATCGCAATCGTGTCGCCGGTCTCTGGGTCGTGGAGGATGTTGTTAAAATTATCTTCCAAGCAGGCGAGCGTAACGATTTCAAAGGGCATGGTGTTTTGACCTAACTTTTGTATGTTGGGCCTAGGTTTGCCGATACTGGGGCTTTGCGCAATGCATCTTGATGTACAAGATTTAAAAAATTTCTACTATAGAAGCGCCCTTGGGCGGACGGCCCAGCGTGCGGTGCGCGATCAAATCGTGGAATTCTGGCCCGAGGCCAAGGGTCAAACGGTTGCCGGTTTTGGCTTTGCTGTGCCTTTGATGCGGCCCTATCTGGCCGAGGCGCGGCGTTGTATCGGGTTGATGCCGGCACAACAGGGCGTGATGCCGTGGCCCGCAGGGATGCACAATGTATCGGTTCTGTGTGACGAAACCCATCTGCCGCTTGATACGGGTGTGGTGGATCGTCTTGTTGTAATGCATGGGATTGAAACAAGCGACGATCAGGCGGCGCTCTTGGCCGAGATTTGGCGCGTTCTGGGCCCCGGTGGCCGTGCGATTTTCGTTGTGCCCAATCGGGCGGGGCTCTGGGCCCGAAGCGATCTGACGCCGTTCGGCTATGGCCGGCCATATTCACTGCTCCAGCTTGAGACCCAGCTCAAGCGCAACGGCTTTACCCCTGAACGTCATGCGGCTGCATTGTATGCGCCGCCATCCCATAAACGGGTGTGGCGAAAATTCTCGCCGATTTGCGAACGGGTGGGGCGCCGGATGTCCCCGTATATGGTGGGCGGTGTGTTCATCGTCGAAGTGACCAAGCAAGTCCACGCCCCAACCCGGCCCGGATTGCCGGACATGGTGCGTCGTCCGTTGAAGCTTTTGGAAGGTTTGGCCAAGCCCGAAGCAACCCCCGTTTAGAGACGCCAAAACCCAAGCGGCCCCCTTAAAACGAGAGAATCGGCAGAAATGGGGCTTGTTTGAAATAATGTTTCAACGAATCCTATGCCATTCTGTCGCACCCCTTATTTCTGTTCGTTTTTATGAAGGAAATGCACAGTTTTATATCGGTCAAGATGGTTGCGAGACCGGACGCTCTCTGCTAGACCACGGACGATTATTGCGCATGCGGTTGTATGCGCCGGTGAAGATGCCTATGTGCGCGGTCCTCGCGTTTTGGGCAAAGACAAGCGGAAGGGTGGACGTGTCCGAACCAGCTTCAATCTCCTCAGGCATTGCAAAACGCTATGCCACGGCCATTTTTGATTTGGCCAAAGAAGGTAAATCAGTGCCGGCGTTGAGCGCCGATATTGATGCTCTTGAAACAGCATTGAACGACAGCGCAGATCTTGCTGATCTGACAACTTCACCGGTTTATAGCCGTGAAGAGCAAGCCGCCGCTATCGCTGCTGTTGCCAAGAAAATGAAAATTTCCCCGATCGTGACGAACTCACTTGCGCTTATGGCGCAAAACCGTCGTCTGTTCGCGTTGCCTCAGCTCTTTGCTGCGCTGCGTGACATGATCGCAGAAGAGAACGGTGAACTTACCGCCGATGTAATCGCTGCTAAGGCGCTTACGAAAACACAATCTGACAAATTGGCAAAGACGCTTAAGGCGACCTTTGGCAAGGATGTGAAGATCAACGCGACCGTGGATGAGTCAATCATCGGCGGTCTTATTGTTAAAGTGGGTTCCAAGATGATCGATACGTCGGTTGCCTCGAAACTCTCAAACCTCCAGAACGCAATGAAAGAGGTCGGATAATGGGTATCCAAGCTGCAGAAATTTCTGCGATCCTTAAAGATCAGATCAAGAACTTTGGTCAAGATGCAGAAGTTGCCGAAGTCGGTCGCGTGCTTTCCGTCGGTGACGGCATCGCACGTGTACACGGTCTAGACAACGTACAGGCCGGTGAAATGGTCGAATTCCCCGGTGGTATTAAAGGCATGGCCTTGAACCTTGAGGCTGACAACGTTGGTGTTGTTATCTTTGGTTCTGACCGTGACATTAAAGAAGGTGACACTGTTAAGCGCACCAACTCCATCGTGTCCGTTCCAACAGGTCCAGAACTTCTGGGTCGTGTTGTTGACGGCCTTGGTAACCCAATCGATGGCAAAGGCCCATTGAACGCGTCCAGCTCTTCTGTTGCTGACGTTAAGGCACCAGGCATTATTCCACGTAAATCAGTTCACGAGCCAATGGCGACTGGTCTGAAATCTGTGGACGCTATGATCCCAGTTGGCCGTGGCCAGCGCGAATTGGTGATTGGTGACCGTCAGACTGGTAAAACAGCGATCGCGCTTGACGCCATCCTGAACCAAAAATCCTACAACGACGCGACTGACAACGAAAACGAGAAAATGTTCTGCGTTTACGTTGCTGTTGGTCAAAAACGCTCCACAGTTGCTCAGCTTGTTAAAAAGCTAGAAGAAACTGGCGCGATTGAATATTCCATCGTTGTTGCTGCGACGGCGTCTGATCCTGCTCCTATGCAGTTCTTGGCTCCATATGCTGCGACGTCCATGGCGGAATACTTCCGTGACGCAGGCAAGCACGCTCTTATCATCTATGATGATCTGTCGAAGCAAGCTGTGTCCTACCGTCAGATGTCCCTACTACTTCGCCGCCCACCAGGACGCGAAGCTTACCCAGGTGACGTTTTCTATCTTCACTCCCGGTTGCTCGAGCGCTCTTGTAAGCTAAACGAAGACAACGGTTCTGGTTCTTTGACGGCTCTGCCTATCATTGAAACTCAGGGCGGTGACGTGTCTGCGTTTATTCCGACAAACGTGATTTCCATCACCGACGGTCAGATCTTCTTGGAAACTGAATTGTTCTACCAAGGTATCCGTCCTGCTGTGAACACAGGTCTATCCGTTTCTCGTGTTGGTTCGTCCGCACAAACAAACGCGATGAAATCTGTTGCTGGTCCGGTTAAACTTGAGCTTGCTCAGTACCGTGAGATGGCTGCGTTTGCTCAGTTTGGTTCCGATCTTGATGCGGCAACGCAACAACTTCTTAACCGTGGTGCACGTTTGACTGAGCTGATGAAACAGCCACAGTACGCGCCAATGACAAACGCCGAGATCGTATGTGTGATCTTTGCGGGTACACAGGGTTACCTCGACAAAGTCGACGTAAAAGACGTGTCCCGTTACGAAGCTGGTCTTCTTGCTCACCTCCGTGGCAAGCACGCTGATCTTCTGGCTGAATTGACTGAAAAAGATCCTAAGATCAAAGGTCAAATCAAAGACACCATCGCCGCAGCTCTGGATGCATTCGCAGCAGATTTCGCTTAATGAACTTGGATAAGGGGTAGGATTGGATACATGCCAAACCTGAAGGACCTTAAAAATAGGATCGAGAGTGTTAAGAACACTCGGAAGATCACCAAGGCCATGCAAATGGTTGCCGCGGCGAAACTTCGCCGCGCGCAGGACGCTGCCGAAGCGGGCCGGCCTTATGCCGACCGTATGACAGCTGTTCTTGGTGGTCTTGCCTCCTCGATGAGCGGCTCTGAAAGCGCTCCACGTCTGCTTGCAGGCACGGGCTCTGACGACACTCATCTCTTGGTGGTAATGACAGCAGAACGCGGCCTTTGTGGCGGCTTCAACTCTTCTATTGCTAAACTTGCGCGCGTGAAGGCCGATGAATTGGTTGCCGCCGGTAAAACAGTCAAGATCCTGACTGTTGGCAAAAAGGGACGGGATCAATTGAAACGCGATTTCGGCGACATGATGATCGGCCACGTTGACCTTACTGAGGTGAAACGTGTCGGTTATAACGACGCTGACAAAATCGCGCGTGACGTGATGGGCCGCTTTGATGCGGGCGAATTCGACGTTGCGACATTGTTCTTCTCCCGTTTCGAAAGCGTGATCAGCCAAGTGCCGACCGCAGCGCAGATCATCCCTGCATCTTTCGAAGCACCAGAAGAAGAAGCATCAGCGTTGTACGATTATGAACCCAACGAAGAAGCGATCCTTGCGGATCTTCTTCCACGCGGTGTTGCAACCCAAGTTTTCACAGCTCTGCTTGAAAACGGCGCATCCGAGCAAGGCGCTCGTATGTCCGCTATGGATAACGCGACACGTAACGCTGGCGACATGATCGATAGCCTCACAATCGAGTTTAACCGCTCACGTCAGGCCGTCATCACCAACGAATTGATTGAAATTATCTCAGGCGCTGAGGCGCTCTGATAGACCGGAGAATTAACATGGCAAAAGCGAAAGCAACCGGTAAGATCACCCAGGTGATCGGCGCCGTTGTAGACGTTCAGTTCGAAGGCCCACTACCGGCCATTCTGAACGCTCTAAAAACTGAAAACAACGGGAACGACCTTGTTCTCGAAGTTGCTCAGCACCTTGGTGAAAACACTGTACGTACCATTGCGATGGACGGGACCGAAGGTCTTGTTCGCGGCGCACCAGTATCCGACACGGGTGCTGCGATCTCTGTTCCAGTAGGGACAGCGACATTGGGTCGTATTATGAACGTTATCGGCGAGCCAATCGACGAACGTGGCCCAGTAGAAGCCACTGAAACACGTTCCATCCACCAGGATGCGCCACCCCTTGAGGAACAGTCCACTGCGTCTGAAATCCTTGTAACGGGTATTAAAGTTATCGACCTTCTCGCCCCTTACACCAAAGGTGGTAAAATTGGTCTGTTCGGCGGTGCCGGCGTTGGTAAAACCGTTTTGATCATGGAATTGATCAACAACATCGCGAAAGTACACTCTGGTGTGTCTGTATTCGCCGGTGTTGGTGAGCGTACACGCGAAGGTAACGACCTTTACCACGAGATGATCGAATCTAACGTTATCCTTCCAGATGCGTTGAACGACTCGAAAATTGCGCTTGTTTACGGTCAGATGAACGAGCCTCCCGGTGCGCGTATGCGTATTGCTTTGACTGGTCTTACCATGGCTGAGCAGTTCCGCGACGAAACTGGTTCCGACGTTCTGTTCTTCGTGGACAACATCTTCCGCTTTACACAAGCTGGTTCCGAGGTGTCCGCGCTTCTTGGTCGTATCCCATCTGCGGTGGGCTATCAGCCAACACTCGCAACTGACATGGGTCAGATGCAAGAACGCATTACATCCACAAAACGTGGTTCCATTACGTCCGTTCAGGCCGTTTACGTTCCTGCGGATGACCTTACCGACCCTGCGCCTGCGACATCGTTTGCGCACTTGGATGCGACAACCGTTCTTAACCGTGCGATTTCTGAGCTCGGCATCTATCCTGCGGTGGATCCATTGGATTCCTCATCCCGCTTGATGGACCCTGCACAGATCGGCGAAGAGCACTACAAAGTTGCCTCTGACGTTCAGCAGATCCTACAGCGCTACAAGTCGCTTCAGGATATCATCGCCATTCTCGGCATGGACGAGCTGTCCGAAGAAGACAAACTTACAGTGTCTCGTGCACGTAAAGTTCAGCGTTTCCTTTCTCAGCCATTCGACGTTGCGAAAGTATTTACTGGCGCAGACGGCAAACAGGTTCCTTTGGAAGACACAATCGCGTCCTTCAAAGCTGTGGTTGCTGGCGAATACGATCACCTACCTGAAGGCGCCTTCTACATGGTTGGCGGCATCGACGAAGTGCTCGAAAAAGCCGAAAAAATGGCTGCTGACGCTGCTTAATTGGTTGCTTGATAGGGGCGGCGTTGTCGCCCCTTGATTGCTGAAAAGGAGGCCAATATGGCTGGAACTATGCAATTTGACCTTGTTGCCCCTGAGCGCCGCCTCGCGTCTGTTCAGGCAACAGAAGTCCAAATTCCTGGCGCCGAAGGCGACCTGACAGCGATGCCAGGCCACGCGCCATTGATCCTGACACTGCGCCCTGGCGTTTTGTCTGTCAAAGGCACCGAAGGTGACACAGAATATGTTGTAACCGGTGGTTTCGCCGAGATTTCCGCAGAAGGCACATCTGTTCTTGCAGAGCGCGCTCTTCCGGTTTCCGAGGTGACAAGCGACATTCTGAACGAGTTCATCTCGTCTGCTGTCGAAGCCCGCGACAACGCGACTGTTGAAAACCTAACTGCCCTAACGCAGCAGGTTTCCGACATTGCGGTGATGGCGGAACGTCTTGGGATCGACCTAAAGGCGGCCTAAGGGTCACAGATTGAAAAATTCTAAGGCCCCGTAGGTTTTCCTGCGGGGCCTTTATCGTGATATTTACCAGAATCTAATTTATTGTATGTGCTAGGTTTGTGAATAGGTCAGAAGACTATGAGAAAATTAAGAAGCCATCTGTTCGGGATTGATAGCGGATCCCTCGTCCTGTTTTCGGACTTTTTGGACGATGGTGAAATGTGGACTGGTGACGGCGAACGCATTCTGCGCCGCTATGTCGAGTTCTCAGAAGCATATGCCAATCCGCCCGTGGTCAACGTCACCATGTCCATGTGGGATATCGATGGGGCCACCAACCAACGTGTGGACATCGCCGCCGCCGACATTACCGCCGAGGGGTTCACCATTGTGTTCCAAACGTGGGGGGATACGCGTGTGGCGCGTGTACGTGCCGACTGGACCGCATATGGCGAGGCCCACGACGAAGAGGGCTGGGACCTTTACTAAGGCCCCAGCGCTAGATTTTAGTAGAGACCTTCGTAGATCGGGCTGAGGGTCTTGTCGTCGAACAATGATGATACGGACGTACCTGCCCATGTGTTGCTGATCGCCTGTGCGAACATCGGTGCGGTTGGCACGATGCGGATGTTCGGGCATGCCTTCACTGGTGCGGTCGCTTCGATGGAATCGGTGATCACCAAGGACTTCATCACAGAATTTGTCACGCGTTCCACAGCAGGACCAGACAGAACACCGTGGGTAATGTAAGAGTGGACCTCTTTGGCGCCATTCTCGATCAACACTTCGGCGGCCTTACACAGGGTACCAGCCGTGTCACAGATATCGTCCACGATGATACAAACCTTATCGGTCACGTCACCAATCACGGTCATCTCTGCGACTTCGCCGGCCTTTTCACGACGCTTATCAACGATCGCAAGCGGCGCACCGATGCGTTTCGCCAATTCACGGGCGCGGGCCACACCACCAACGTCTGGAGAAATCACCATCACGTCGTCGATGTTGTCCTTAAAGTTCGCCTTAATATCGAGCGCAAACACTGGCGCCGCATAAAGGTTATCCACTGGGATATCAAAGAAACCTTGGATCTGTGTCGCATGAAGGTCCATGGTCAGGATGCGTTCGATACCGGCCTCGGCAATCATGTTCGCAACCAATTTCGCGGTGATCGGCGTGCGGGCCTTGGTGCGGCGATCCTGACGGGCATACCCAAAGTAGGGCATCACGGCCGTGATACGCGCAGCAGACGAACGACGAAGCGCATCTGCGATGACCAGAAGCTCCATCAAGTTGTCATTGGCAGGGTTCGACGTCGGCTGAATGATGAACATATCTTCGCCGCGGACGTTTTCGAAAACCTCTACAAAGATTTCGCTGTCGTTGAAACGTTCGACGCGGGCGTCAACAAGGCCGATGTCACGACCACGGTGCATAGACATGCGGCGTGCGACAGCTTCGGCAAGTGGGCGGTTGGCGTTACCCGAAATCAGTTTAGGTTCGGTAAGAGATGGCATGGCGTGAGGTCCCCGAGAATGTGGCCACGTTACAGAATCGTGACATGACACCGCTTAACATTCTGATAGAGTCTTTGAAAGAATTTCTAACTAATGTGGGCGCTAACATGACCAAGATCGACTATTATTTCGCGACAATTTCTCCCTATACCTACCTCGCTGGGACACGGCTTGAGGAGGTCGCGGCCAAGCATGGGGCCGAGATCAACTATATCCCCGTTGATCTGCCCAAACTGTTTGGCGCAACCGGTGGGCAGCTGCCCAAAGACCGTCACGTGTCGCGTCAGGAATACCGCTTGATCGAAATGCGTCGCTGGGCGGACAAACTTGGCTATGACATGAACGTCAAACCGGCGTTTTTCCCAACCAACATGGCGCCGTCATCCTATGCGTTGATCGCGGCGGCCAAGGCGGGCGGCGGTGATCTGGGTGCGCTTGTGCATGCCTTTACACGTGCCGTCTGGGCCGAAGAAAAGAACATCGCAGAAGAAGATGTGATCCGCGAGTGTCTTGTCGCGGCGGGCTTTGATGCGGACCTTGCTACATCGGGCCAGTGGGAAGCAGCAGAAGAATACACAAACAACACCGACCGTGCGGCGGCGGCGGGCGTCTTTGGCGCGCCGTTTTACATCGTGAACGGGGAACGGTTCTGGGGCCAAGATCGAATCGCAGATTTGGACGCCTATCTCGCGGGCCTATAGGTCCTCGATGATGTGCTCTTCCCATTCTTCGACGGGCACTTCGAATTCGGGCACGGTCCAGCCCTGAACAGATTCGCCGGCGTCGTGCACAGATTGCGCGGTGCCGGTGATCAACGGGTGCCAATCATGAAGCGGCTTGCCCTCGTACAACAGACGATAGGCACAGGTCGACGGCATCCAATAGGCGATGTCGCTGATGTTGTCGGGGGTCAGAACCACACATTCGGGAACGAACTGTTTGCGGATATCGTATTGCGCACAGCGGCACGTGCTATCGTCCAGCAACCGACAGGCCACACGCGTAAACGCCACCTGACCGGTGTCCTCGTCCTCAAGCTTGTTCAGGCAGCATTTCCCGCAGCCATCACAAAGCGCTTCCCATTCCTTTTGGTTCAAGGAGGTGAGGGGCCTTTTCCAGAATTCTTTGCGAAGCCCGCCGCGGTCAATCGGATCAGACATTGGGAATGTCTTTAAGAATATCGCGGGCCTTGTCGCAGTCGTCATTCATCGCCGCGATCAATTCGTCCATCCAGTTTTCACTTTCGAATTTCAGCTCGGGACGGAGATATTCCACCAACCCAACCGAAAGCGTCGCGCCATAAAGGTCGCCCTTAAAGTCAAAGATGAAGGTCTCGAGGTTCGGGATGTTTTCGCCGAATGTGGGGCGGGTGCCGATGGACGCGGCCCCCTTATAGGCGCCCTTGTGCGGGCCGGTCAGAACGTTGATCAATACGGCATAGACGCCAAATTTCGGTGGCTGAAGCCCCTGAATGGGCATGTTTGCGGTTGGGAAGCCCATCTCGCGGCCCCGTTGGTCGCCGCCGATCACTTCGCCTTCGATCCGGTGCCAGTGACCCAACATACGTGCGGCGTCGCGGGGGCGCCCTTCGGACAGGGCAGTGCGAATCTGGGTCGAGGAAATCTCGACATCCGTTTCGGCAACCAGTTCCGCGATTGTAACTCCAAAGCCATAGGTTTTGCCGAACGCCACAAGGTCGGTCGCCGTCCCAAGCCGCCCTTTGCCGAACCGGAAATCCGCGCCAACCACAACGTGTTTCAGGCCAAGCCCCTCGGCAATAACGTCCCGCGCGAATTCTTCGGCGGTGAGGGCGCAAAGAGCCGCGTTAAAGTTGAGTTGATACAGACATTCAACGCCGAGTTTCTCAAGACGGGTGGCCTTGGCTTCGGCACTCATCAATCGGAAATCGGGGGCGTCGGGCGCGAAATAGGCCCGCGGATGCGGATCAAACGTCATCACACCCAGCGGCGCATTCAGCCGTTTTGCGTGGTCGCGCGCGATATCAATCACGGCTTGGTGGCCCAAATGCACGCCATCAAAATTACCGATAGCCACAGCGGCTCCACGGTCAGCGTCAGAGATAAACTGGTAGTCGCGTAACGTTTTCATAGATCGGAGATAGCCCGCGCAGACGCCCCGCGCAAGGCTGGCTAGTCAAATTTCTTGGAGGGGGCCAAAACGGTGGCTTCGCCCTTCAGAACGACAACGTCGCGCACGCTACATTGACAGGTCAATTGAACGCGTCGTTTGGCAAAATCGATGTCGGCCACGGCCACTTCGGCCAGAACCGTGTCGCCTGGGCGAACGGGGGCCATGAATTTCAACGTCTGGCCCATATAGATCGTGCCGTGCCCCGGAAGTTGTTCGCCGATCACCGCCGAAATCAAACCCGCCGTCAGCATCCCATGGGCGATGCGGCCGCTAAAAATGGTGTCCTTGGCATAGTCGTCATCAAGGTGCACGGGATTACGATCTGTCGACACCTCAGCAAAGAGTTCGATATCCCGATCTGTGATCTGTTTCTGGATATGACGGGTCATCCCGATTTCGAGATCTTCGATACAAATCGTGCCGCGCGGTTGATTGTCCAACATTGTTTCCTCCCCCATGTTGCACTGCAGCATAGGTGAGGAATGTAAGTCCGTAAAGTAATTTAATTACAATCGGCGGATAATATTGATATTTTAGTTACCGAAGGAATCCAATTGAGAACAGCGGCGACTGCATTTCCTTGGCCAAATAAGCCGTCAGCGCATCCGCATCGGGTTGGGCCACTGTCTTGGTATCGCGCGCAGCAAGACCGCCGGTGATGAACAGGCAATCGATGTTTTCGCCTTGGCCGCCACGCACGTCGGTGCCAATGCCGTCGCCAATCGCAAGAATACGGTGGTCCGGAACATCGACGCCAAGGGCAAACAGACGGCGGCGCGCAAGGTCATAGATCGGCGGGTGCGGTTTCCCGAAATAGAGGCTCTCGCCGCCCATTTCGGTGTACATCGCCGCCAGCGCACCGGCACACCATTCGCGGGAATGGCCCACGTCAACGATGATATCGGGGTTCGCACAGAGCAGTTTCATGCCCTTTTCGCGCGCAAAAAGGAAATCGGCGCGGTTCACCTCGGGATCGGCATGACGGTCAAACGGTCCAAGGCATACGATGCCATCGGCCTCGGCCAAGGGTACGGATGTGATCGGCTCGGGGTTATCCAAAATCGCCATCGGCGCGAGGAAGGCCTCTTGGTTGTCTTCGCTGGTGCCCATGATGAACACGTTGCGCCCAACGGCCCCTTGAAACATCGCGGCGCGGCCGCTGTCGCCGGATGTGGCAATGGCGTCCCATGCGTCACGGGGCACGCCGAAATCGTTTGTGATTTGGCGTTCGACTTCGCCGTGGGGACGGGGGGAGTTGGTGACAAGAACGACCTTGCCGCCGGTTTTGCGATAGGCCTGAAGGGCGGCAACCGCGTCGGGGTAATGGGTGATACCGTTATGAACACAGCCCCAAAGATCAACGAAAAGCGCATCGTAGTCGCTTGAGATATCGGCAAGGTTTTCAATGATTTGTGACATGGGGCACCCCTTAAATAGTTGGGGGCGCATGATGCGCCCCCTGATCGATTAAACCGCTAGGTTTGGAATGATCTGTTTTTTGCGGCTCATGATGCCCGGAAGAACAACTGCGTCGCCGGTGACGGTCGCACCGAATGATTTCTCGGCCACGGATTTCACAGTGTCGTTCTGCACAAGAAGGGTCGCTTCTTCGGCCAGAATGTCCACAACGAACAAAAGAACGTGGTCAACGCCGTCTTCTTTGGCAACGTCTACCATGGAATTCAACAGGCTCGCTTTGCGGTCAAGAACGATCGCAGGTGCGGTTGTTTCAAGAACAGACACGCGGAATTTCACGTCGGATACGGCGAATTCTTTGGAGTCCATGCGGATCAGTTCGGCATCAGAGAATGCAGAAACGTCGGACTTGGCCGCGAACATTTCGGAGGCGTATTCCGTGATGTTGATGCCCAGATCAGCCGCCAATTTTTCCGCCAACTGACGGTCGTGGTCAGTTGTTGTTGGGCTGCGGAATTCCAAAGTGTCGGACAGGATACAGGACAACATGATGCCTTTGATCGCGTCTGGCATTTTTGCCGCGTCGTCACCCATAAGGTCAAAGATCACAGTCGCCGCACAGGCAAGTGGGCGGATGGTGATATCGATTGGGCCTTTGGTTTCCAAGCCGCCAACCAATTTGTGGTGGTCGATGATTGCTTGGATGTCGGCGTTGTTGATGTTCGCAGGCAATTCAGCAGGGTTGTTGGTGTCAACGATCACAACTGGCGCGCCGTCTTCTACGTCTGCGATGATTTCTGGCTGATCAAAGCCCCAACGTTTGATCACAAACGCGGCTTCTGTGTTTGGCTCACCCAAAAGCTTTGGCGCGGCTGGGGTGCCTTTTACCTCATTGAGGTACCATGCCCAGATGATTGGGCAGCCTGTGGAATCAGTGTCGGGGGATTTGTGGCCGAATACTTGGATTGTCATGTGATATGTCCGTTATTATGTGTTTGGCGCCCTTATATGCGGGATGGTTTTGCTTGTCACCACTTTGGCGGCGACATACCGTGCATTCATGACCAAGCCCAAAGAAACCGACCTATATTTACCCGTGAAATCCTACCTCGAGGGGCAGGGGTACGAGGTGAAGGGCGAGATTGGCGCGGTCGATGTGATGGCGATGCGCGGTGATGATGATCCGGTGATCGTGGAATTGAAAACCGCGATATCGTTGACGTTGTTTCATCAGGCCGTCGCGCGTCAGGCCATCACCGATGACGTCTATATCTGTGTGCCCCGCGCCGCGACGAAACCCTTTGCGAAAACCCTGCCGGATAACATCAAACTGTGTCGTCGTTTGGGGATTGGGTTGATGACGGTGCGTTTGCGCGATGGGTTTGTCGAGGTTCATTGCGACCCTGCGCCCTATCGTCCCGTCAAGAACGCCAAACGCAAGGGGCGGTTGCTTCGCGAATTTCAGCGGCGGGTGGGGGATCCGAATACCGGCGGGCAAACGCGGGTAGGCTTGGTCACCGCCTATCGGCAGGATGCGATCAAGGTTGCGATGTACCTGAACGAAAACGGCCCCACAAAGGGGGCCGTTGTTGCGAAATCTGTGGATGTGCCCAAGGCGACGCGGATTATGGCGGATGATCACTATGGCTGGTTCGAGCGGGTCGAAAAAGGCATCTATATGATCACCCCCAAGGGGCGCGCGGCGCTATAGCGTGCCGTAAAGTTCACGCGCCTTGGCAAATGACATGAGGCGGCGTTGCTTGGCATCCCACAGCTGAAGTTTAACGCATCCAAGGCTTTCGCGAAGTGTAAGGCGCTGGGATGTAGCCAAAACGGGGTGATCCTTTAGGACCTCCATTAGGCGATAAAACGGGATGCGGCTGTACAGGTGATGCACGTGGTGCACGCCGATATTGCCCGAGAACCAGCGGAGCACAGGCGGAAGATCATAGAAGGAACTGCCGTGAAGGGCCGCGTGGTGCAATTGCCAGTCTTCTTCGACGTCCCAATGGGTCTCTTCGAATTGGTGCTGAACATAGAACAGCCAAACGCCGATGGTGGCGGCAATCAGGATCGTTGGGAAAAACACCAACAGAACCGGCATGATGCCTCCGAAATAGATCACAAGACCCAAAACGGCAGCGATGCCGACATTGGTACCCATTGAGCTGACCCAGAATTGCCAACCGGATTTCATAAAGCCAAACGGAAGGCGGTTTTGCAGCATGAACAGAACCGTCGGCGCAATGCCGAACATGATCACAGGGTGACGGTAAATACGGTATTTCAGGCGCGCAAAGCGGCCAGCGGCGCGGTATTCGTCGATTGTCATTGTATAGACGTCGCCGATGCCACGTTCGTCCAAATTGCCCGCCGCAGAATGGTGGATCGCGTGGCTGCGGCGCCAAACGTCATAGGGGGTCAGGGTCAACACGCCCAAGGCCCGCCCGATCCAGTCGCTGAGGGCGCGGTTGCTGAAAAATGAACCGTGGCCACAGTCGTGCTGAATGATGAACAGGCGCACCAAGAAGGCACCGTTAAAGGCGGCAATCGCGGCGGCCAAAACAGGGCTGAACGAAATCGTCCACCATGCCAGCGCCCAGATCGCCAAGAACGGCACCAATGTAATGGCCAGCTCGACAAAGCTTCGGCTTGTGCTTGGATCGCGGTATTTTGCCAAGATTGGCACCCAACGGCGGGTTTCGGTCAAAGGCGGTGAGGCCGGAGCCGGTTGTGCCGTCGTCGGCTGGGAATGTGCATTCATTGTGCGCAAATCTCTGTCGGTTTGGCGCGCCGCGCGGGGTGCGAAGCGCCAGGAATATGGGCCCATGCGTGACCGCATGAAAGTGTGAGTGGCGATGGTGAACCCGCCAGGCAAACCACGTTGATCCCCCTTGATCCGCATGATTTGACCAAACGGGCCAATATCCTAGCGCGAACGTATAGAGAAGCGCGGGGGCTTTGTGAACATAAACAAACGCTATTCATGAATATACTGATAAAATAGGCGTGATTTTTCGCAAATGGGGGTGTTGACACGGTGGACGCGGGTACCTAACTTCCCATCGTTGTCACTCGACTGGCTTGAGTGACAACACCAGTTTTATAACCTCGAACCCAGGAGTTCTGAGATGGCATTTACACCATTGCATGACCGCGTACTTGTACGTCGCGTTGAAAGCGAAGAAAAAACCGCAGGCGGTCTTTATATCCCTGAAAGCGCAAAAGAAAAACCAGCAGAGGCAGAAGTTGTTGCCGTTGGTGAAGGCGCGCGCAAAGACAGCGGTGAATTGATCCCAATGTCCGTAAAAGCAGGCGACAAAGTTCTGTTCGGCAAATGGTCCGGCACAGAAGTCACCGTAGACGGTGAAGAGCTTCTTATCATGAAAGAAAGCGATATCCTCGGCCTTATCGGCTAAGCGACGTCCATCTTTTTCTAAACTATTTTTCTGGAGGCTATCATGGCTAAAGAAGTAAAATTCGGCACCGACGCACGCAATGGCATGCTCAAAGGTGTAAACATCCTTGCAGACGCTGTTAAGGTAACACTTGGTCCAAAAGGCCGTAACGTTGTTCTAGACAAATCTTTCGGCGCACCGCGCATCACGAAAGATGGTGTATCTGTTGCCAAAGAGATCGAGCTTGAAGACAAGTTCGAAAACATGGGCGCGCAGATGGTTAAAGAAGTTGCATCCCGCACCAACGACGAAGCTGGTGACGGTACAACAACTGCGACTGTTCTTGCACAAGCGATCGTAAAAGAGGGCATGAAGTCCGTAGCGGCCGGCATGAACCCAATGGATCTTAAGCGCGGTATCGACCTTGCGACTGCAAAAGTTGTCGACGCGATCAAATCCGCGTCCCGCCCTGTAAACGATTCCGCAGAAGTTGCCCAAGTTGGCACCATCTCTGCAAACGGCGAAGCTGAAATCGGCAACCAAATCGCAGACGCGATGCAAAAGGTTGGCAACGAAGGCGTTATCACCGTTGAAGAAAACAAAGGCCTCGAAACAGAGACCACAGTTGTAGAAGGCATGCAGTTCGACCGCGGCTTCCTATCTCCATATTTCGTAACCAACCCAGACAAAATGGTTGCTGAAATGGAAGACTGTCTTGTTCTTCTTCACGAGAAGAAACTTACTTCTCTTGCGCCAATGGTTCCATTGCTCGAAACTGTTATCCAGTCCGGCAAGCCACTTTTGATCATCGCAGAAGACGTAGAAGGCGAAGCGCTTGCTACTCTCGTTGTGAACAAACTACGTGGTGGTCTGAAAATCGCGGCTGTTAAGGCACCTGGTTTCGGCGACCGTCGCAAAGCTATGCTTCAGGACATCGGTATCCTTACTGGTGGTCAAGTGATCTCCGAAGAGCTTGGCATGAAGCTTGAGTCCGTAACTATGGACATGCTTGGTACTGCGAAGAACATCACGATCAACAAAGAAGAAACAACAATCGTTGACGGTGCCGGTGTTAAAGCCGAGATCGAAGCGCGCGTTGCTCAGATCCGTACACAGATCGAAGAGACAACGTCTGACTACGACCGTGAAAAGCTTCAAGAGCGCGTAGCCAAATTGGCTGGTGGTGTTGCTGTTATCCGCGTTGGCGGCATGACTGAAACCGAAGTTAAAGAACGCAAAGACCGCGTTGACGATGCATTGAACGCGACACGTGCTGCTGTTCAAGAAGGTATCGTTGTTGGTGGTGGTGTTGCATTGGTTCAAGCGTCCAAAGGTCTTGTTGATCTTGAAGGTGCGAACGCTGATCAGACTGCTGGTATCGCGATTGTTCGCAAAGCTATCGAAGCGCCACTTCGTCAGATCGCTGAAAACGCTGGTGTTGACGGTGCGGTTGTTGCGGGCAAGATCCGTGAATCCGACGACACATCTTTCGGCTTCAACGCTCAGACCGAAGAATATGGCGACATGTTCGGCTTTGGTGTGATCGACCCTGCCAAAGTAACACGTACTGCGCTTGAAGACGCGGCTTCCATCGCTGGCCTGTTGATCACAACAGAAGCAATGGTTGCAGACAAACCAGCACCAGCTGGCGCAGCACCTGCAGGCGGCATGCCTGACATGGGCGGCATGGGCGGCATGATGTAATCTGCCAACCAACCGGTTGTTGAATTTGAAAGGGGCGTGGCGTTGGCTGCGCCCCTTTTTTGATATTCTTTTGGGCGAATGGCGCGAAACGGCCTTTTTATCAGCCTGTATTGAAATCAGAGCCCGAGGCCATGCGCTCTTGGGTTGCCTCTGGTCCGTCAAAACCTTACGACAAGGTTAACCAGTTCAGGACCAAAACCATGATGCGCATTGCCACACCCGACGATCATCTCGCTATTTCGATTTTGCTCAACACAGTAGCCGATGACGCAGGGCCAGCGCTGCTTTTGGCGGAACGTCGTGCCCGTGGGGAAATCGCGCTTGAGCTGATCACCGAGGGTGAGCAGGGCATTCGTTCGCATCTGGCATTCGTGCATCTGGCATCCCCAGAAGGGTTCTGGCAGGTTCATCGCCCAACCGTGCGCACCGCCCGTCAGGGTCAGGGATTTGGCAAAGAATCCATGTATCTGGCCCTCCAAGAGGCACAGCGCGCAGGCGCCAAAGCCGTCGTCGCAATCGGGGATCTTGACTATTTCACGTCCTTCGGGTTTTCCGCGCTCGCGGCCGAGAACCTGACCACCTCGGTGCCCATGGGCGACATCACCATGTATCCCATCGCGCCGGAGAGCGGCCGCATAAGCGCCGAGCTGCGCCTGCCTGAGTTGGCCCCAGCCGAGGCCTAGGCCAGAGTAAACGCCGATATCGGGTTTTCACGTTTGTGTCACCTCGTCCGAGATGTGGTTATTTGTCTTGCGATATCCGGTCGTTTCGGGTCTCGGTAGGGCATGAAATTATTTGCCCTTACCACCGTTGCCATGATCGCCTTTGCGGCGAATTCCGTCCTTAATCGTCTGGCCCTTGCCGAAGGGGCGATTGACCCAGCCAGTTTTGCGGTGATCCGAGTGATCAGCGGGGCGGTGATGTTGTCGATCCTCGTTCTCGCGTCCAAGCGTGACTTTGACATGCTGCGCGGCGGGCGCGTTTGGCCGGTGCTGTCATTGGTCGCCTATCTGGTCGGATTTTCCTTTGCATATGTGTCACTTGCGACAGGCGCGGGGGCGTTGATCCTGTTTGGTGGGGTACAGGTGACGATGTTCGCGGGCGCCGTGATCACCCGTGACACCATCCCCGTGACACGTTGGATTGGCGCGGGTTTGGCCTTTGGCGGTTTGGCCTATCTTTTGTGGCCGTCTGGCGATGCCCCAAGCGCGGCTGGTGCGGTTTTGATGGCCATCGCGGCGGTTGGATGGGGCATCTATTCGCTTCTGGGGCGTGGGGTCAAAGACCCGCTGGCGGAAACGGCGGCGAACTTTGTTTTGGCGACGCCCTTGTGTCTGTTGGCGTTTCTGCTGGCGGGCTCATCCGTGATCACCCCAACCGGCATTGCGCTGGCGGTGGTATCGGGTGCGCTGACCTCGGGTCTTGGCTATGCGCTTTGGTATGCAGTGATACCGGCGCTTGGTGCGTCTCGGGCGGCGGTGTCGCAATTGACCGTGCCGATCATCGCGGCGGCGGGCGGGGCGGTGTTCCTGTCCGAGGGGCTGACGCTTCGGTTTGCCGTCGCGACGGCGCTTGTCCTTGGTGGGGTGCTTATTTCCCTACGACAGGCATAGCGGGCAGGTTGGTGTCAAACGGCACCTCGGGCGTGTCGCCCCATGCCACCTTGCCAAGGGACGGCGGGAGCACATTCAACCTGTCGAATTCCGCGCGGCTGACCCAGCGGCGGGTGTCAACGACCCCGTCCACATCGACCCAGTCATCGTTGACGGTGCCCTCGACGATCTCGCACCGAAAGAACACCTCGATCTGGTGAAAGGTTGCCGACACGTTGCTGTCGGTGAATTCGTTGATCAAACAGGGCGCGCCGACCGAAATGGTCAGCCCGCATTCCTCCATCAATTCCCGTTGAAGATTGGCCCGAAGCGACGCGCCGCCCTCGACCCCGCCACCGGGGGCGCACATCAAATTGTGTTCGGGATCACGATAGGCATTCACCAGCAAAAGCCGGTCTTCGTGGACGATAATCGCGCGGGCCGCAAAGCGAGGAGGGGGACAAGTCATGGGCCGAAACTGGCCGAATGCGAACGTCACGTCAATGCCCCTTACAATCGCGCGAAACTGTGCCTAGGTTTGGGGCATGAAACGGTTTCTTATTCCTTTGTTGGTCGCGCTTCCGACCACCGCCTTGGCGGATTGTGTTGTTCTTTTACATGGGCTTGCCCGTGGTCCCAGTTCCCTCTGGGTCATGCAAGAGGCCCTGCGCTCCGAGGGATACGACGTTGTAAATGCAGGATATAATTCCACAAGCAGCAGCATCCGCGAATTGGTCCACGAAACCCTTCCGGAAACCGTGGCCTATTGCCCCGAGGGGCCGGTGCATTTCGTGACCCATTCGCTTGGTGGGATATTGGTGCGCGGATATTTGGCGTTTGAACGTGATATGGAACTGGGCCGTGTGGTGATGATGGGGCCGCCCAATCATGGGTCCGAAATCGTGGATACCTTTGCGCCGCTTCCGCCGTTTGAATGGATCAACGGGCCCGCGGGGATGGCATTGTCGACCGACGGGTTGCCCGACCATTTGCCGGACCCCGACTATCCGGTTGGCGTGATCGCGGGGAACCGGTCGTTGAATCCGCTTTATTCGGCGCTGATCGAAGGGTCGGATGACGGCAAAGTGTCGGTGGAATCGACCCGCTTGGATGGGGCCGCGGATCACATCGTTTTGCCGGTGACCCACACGTTTATGATGAACAATCCGATTGTGGTGGGTCAAACGCTGGCCTTTTTGCGGACCGGTGCGTTTGACCATGATTTGACCTATCTCGACACCGCCGAAAAGGTATTGGACGAGGTTACTTCGCCGGACCAGTGATCCGGTTCACGTGACCCATCTTGCGGCCCTTTTTTACGTCGGCCTTGCCGTACATGTGGATCGCCACCGAGCCGTCCTTGGCAAGGGCAGGGATGCGTTCGACATCGTCACCGATCAGGTTTTCCATGATCACGTCGGAATGGCGTTTCCCATCGCCAAGCGCATAACCCGCAACCGCGCGGATGTGCTGTTCGAACTGATCCACGGCACAGCCGTTTTGCGTCCAGTGACCGGAATTATGCACCCGTGGGGCGATTTCGTTGACGATGAGACCGTCCTTGGTCACGAACAATTCCACACCCATCACCCCGACATAATCGAGCGAATTCAGGATGTTCGCCGCCAGAAGAACCGCGTCGGTGCGCTGCGCTGGACGTAGGTTCGCCGGAACGGTCGTCGTATCAAGGATACCGTCCTTGTGGACGTTCTCACCGGGGTCATAGCAGGAAATGTCACCCGCCACGCCACGCGCACCGATGATGGACACCTCGTGGCTGAAATCAACGAAACCTTCCAGAACAGATGGCGCACCGGCGACGGCCTCAAATGCGGGCTCAACGTCGTCGGGGGTCATGATGCGGGCTTGGCCCTTGCCATCATAGCCGAACCGGCGGGTTTTCAGGATCGCGGGCAGGCCGATTTTATCAACCGCGGCACGCAGGTCATCGAGCGTATCGACGGCGGCAAAAGGCGCAACCGTCAGGCCAAGACCGGACAGGAATTCCTTTTCGGTGATCCGGTCCTGTGATGTCGCAAGCGCGCGACGGTTCGGATGTACCGGTTTGATCGACTCAAGAATATCCAACGCAGATGTCGGGATGTTCTCGAATTCATAGGTAATTACATCAACCGAATTGGCAAAGGCGGTCAGGGCGGCCTCGTCCTCGTAAGGGGCGGTGGTCACGGTGTGCGCCACATCTGCGGCGGGTGGGTTTGCGGATGGTTCAAAGATGTGGGTTTTCAGACCCAATCGTGACGCCGCAACGGACAACATCCGGCCCAACTGGCCGCCGCCCAAAATACCAATGGTCGCGTTCGCAGGAAGGGGATTAGTCATCAACTGGTTCCTCAGGAATAGAAGCCGCAAGCGCCGCGCGCCATGCGTCCAAACGTTCGGCCAATGCTGGGTCGCCGTTGGCCACAATCGCCGCCGCCATAAGGCCCGCGTTTGAACCACCAGCCGCGCCAATCGCCATGGTCGCCACGGGGAAACCACGGGGCATTTGAACGATGGAGTAAAGGCTATCGACGCCAGAAAGGGCGCGGGTTTGGATCGGAACACCGACAACGGGGACGCGTGTTTTCGACGCCATCATACCGGGCAAATGCGCCGCACCACCGGCACCGGCGATGATTACTTGCAAACCACGATCCGCGGCGGTTTTGCCGTATTCCCACAGACGGTCAGGGGTGCGATGCGCAGACACGATCTTGGTTTCATAGGCAACGCCCAGCTCGTCCAAAATCTCTGCGCCCAATTTCATGGTTGGCCAATCCGATTGGCTGCCCATGATGATCCCTACTTTTACGTCCGACATAGTCTATTTCCTGATGCTATTCTCGAAGCGCGCACTATAGCGAATATAGGGGCTTACGCAATGATATCAGGAGTCAGACGGTCCTCAATTTGGGCGATTTTATCCTTAAGGCGCAGCTTTTGTTTCTTCAGCCGCTGCAAGGTAAAGGAATCCGGTGTTCCGCTGTCGTGAAGGGCGGCGATTGCCGCATCAAGATCGCTGTGCTCGCGCTTTAACACCGCAAGCTCGACCCGAAGCACGTCATCTTGGGTCATTTCACCGGGATTTTCCATGGAGGGGCCTTTTGTTGGTCGTCTTGGGCCTAGGATAACCTGATTTGTCTAAAACGCCTAGCACCGTCCCCTTGCAACGGGCAATTATTCGCACCATATTTTAGATAACGGTCGCCAATTGGGGCCGTTTTCCCGTCGCTTATCTCTGAGGACGCCTTTTATGACGAAACTAACCCTAAGCACGCATCCCTATCTGTTGGGATTTGATCAGCTTGAGCGCCTTGTTGAGCGCACCGCGAAATCCGGCCAAGACGGATATCCGCCCTATAACATCGAACAGACATCCGAGAATTCCTATAGAATCACCCTTGCCGTTGCAGGGTTCGCAGAAGGCGATATTGAGGTCACTGTAGAGGACAATCAGCTGGTCATTCGGGGGCGTCAACGTGACGATGTGGATAACTCGGTCTTTATCCACAGAGGAATCGCGTCAAGGCAGTTCCAAAAGAGTTTTGTCATGGCCGATGGGGTTGAGGTGGGCGCCGCAACGATGGAAAATGGGTTACTTCACATCGACCTGTCCCGCACCGTCCCAGACGCCGTGGTCACAAGGATCGAGATCAACAAGACCTAGAGGCCAAGACATGACATACGGAACACACAACGTGCGCGCATTTGACAATATGATCAACGACCGCGTCGTCTATGTCCGTCCTGTCTATTTCGCCGACCTACCGGATGACGTAAAGGCCGAGATCCCCGAGGCGGATTATGTCTTTGCCGTCCACGACCCTGACGGAGAACGTCTGGGATTTGCCCATGACCGCGCCATGGCCTTTTCCATGGCCCTTGAACGGGATCTATCACCGGTGAATGTACACTAGGTTAATTCAGGCGCCCCATCGGGCGCCTTTTTGTTGCGCAGCGCGGTCTTGCCCCTATCGTGGCAGGCTATAGTTTTGATGTAATGGAGTATTGTGATGATCAGTTTTAAATTTGCTGCCATTGGGCTTGCTTTCTTTGGCATTGCGGGCTGTGTCGCGGGTGTTGATGGCCAGTATTCAGATACGAAAACCGCCGCGACGACGGGGTTCCCCGAGTTGGCGCTTGAACTTGGCCGTGTGCGCAGCGATTGCGTTCTTCAAGCCGCCGATTGGGAGGCCGTGTTCATCAAGAACAACATCACAACGTCGCGCCGTGTGTCCAACGCCCTTACTGGGATGCAGCAGAACGGCCAAGCGATCTATTTCCAAGACAAACGGGTTTTGACGATTGCCGCAGATTACTGCGGGAAATAACTGACCCCGACATGTTTACGCCAAAGGGCCGCGCAGGAATTTGCGTGGCCCTTTGTTTTTGAGGGTCGGTTAAACGCAAAAGGCCCCACCATTTCTGGCGGGGCCTTTCGTTTGTCTATGGCGTCAAAGCTTAGGCTTTGATCAGACCCATGCTGTCGAGTTTCAACAGAACTTGGTGCGCACAGTTGTCCACGTCCACGTTCTCTGTTTCCACAACGATTTCAGCGTTCACTGGTACGTCATATGGGTCAGAGATGCCTGTGAACTCTTTGATTTTGCCTTCGCGTGCGAGCTTATAAAGGCCCTTACGGTCGCGGCGTTCACATTCCTCGATGGAGGTCGCAACGTGCACCTCGATGAAGGCACCGTATTGTTCGATGTCTTCACGAACCGCGCGGCGTGTTGTTGCGTATGGCGCGATTGGCGCACAGATCGCGATACCACCGTTTTTGGTGATCTCGGATGCAACGTAACCGATGCGACGGATGTTCAGGTCGCGGTGTTCCTTAGAGAAGCCAAGCTCGGAGGACAGGTTCTTACGAACGATGTCACCATCCAGAAGGGTCGTTGGACGGCCGCCCATTTCCATCAACTTCACCATAAGCGCGTTCGCGATGGTGGATTTGCCGGAACCGGAGAAGCCAGTGAAGAACACGGTGAAACCTTGTTTCGCGCGTGGTGGCTTGGTGCGACGAAGTTCTTCCACAACAGTTGGGAAAGAGAACCATTCTGGGATCTCGAGGCCCTCTTGCAGACGGCGACGAAGCTCGGTGCCAGAGATGTTCAGGATGGTCACGTCATCTTTGTCTTCGATCTCGTCGATGGCTTCGTATTGCGCACGTTCAGCAACCCAAACCATGTGCTTAAAGTCGACCATTTCGATGCCGATTTCTTTTTCGTGCTCGCGGAACAATTCCTGC
The DNA here is from genome assembly GCA_947503035.1 of uncultured Halocynthiibacter sp. Classification (GTDB taxonomy): domain Bacteria; phylum Pseudomonadota; class Alphaproteobacteria; order Rhodobacterales; family Rhodobacteraceae; genus CANNCD01. The sequence goes on along the minus strand of CANNCD010000001.1, from coordinate 1,155,547 downwards.
GCGTCGTATGGACCGTAGAAATCTTCGCCTTGGCTGTTGGAACCGGGGCCAGCGTGGTCGCGACCAACGATGAAGTGTGTACAGCCGTGGTTCGCGCGGATCAGACCGTGCCAAACAGCTTCGCGTGGACCAGCCATACGCATGGCAAGGTTCAATAGGGACATGGATGTTGTAGAAGCTGGGTACTGATCAAGAACCGCCTCATAGCAACGTACACGTGTAAAGTGGTCGATGTCGCCTGGTTTGCCCATGCCCACAACTGGGTGGATCAAAAGGTTGGCCTGTGCTTCGCGTGCGGCGCGGAATGTAAGTTCCTGGTGCGCACGGTGAAGTGGGTTGCGTGTTTGGAACGCAACAACTTTGCGCCAGCCCATTTTGCGGAAATAGGCGCGAAGCTCGTTTGGTGTGTTGCGACGGTTGCGGAAGTCATAGTGAACCGGCTGTTGGATACCGGTTACTGGACCACCAAGATAGAATTCACCAGCAGTGTTGTGAAGGTAGTTCACAGCAGGGTGTGCTTCGTCGTCGGCACCGAATACTTTTTCGGCTTCTACGGCTTTGTTTGGCTTAAAGTTGTCAGTGACGGTCATGGTCGCAAGGATCACGCCTTCTTGGTCACGAAGGGCGATGTCTTGGCCGGCTTCTAGTTTGCCAGCGAATTCTGCGTCCACATCAAGTGTGATCGGCATTGGCCAAAGAGAGCCGTCCGCCAAGCGCATGTTTTCAACGACACTGTCGTAATCTTCTTGGCCCAAGAAACCCTTAAGTGGGTTGAAGCCACCGTTCATAAGAAGTTCGAGGTCGCAGATTTGGCGTGGGGTCAGATCCCAAGATACAAGATCAGCCGCCTCCATTTTGAGTTTCTGCGCGCTGTCGGCAGAGACAAAGAGTTCGGGGATCGGGGAAAGGTTATTTTCCATGATATTCGTCCTGTGTTTTAGCGGAACCAAGCTGCTGCTGGTGCCAGTTAGTTCCGCGTGCAAAGAATTGTATTCTGCAAGCTTGCGCGCAAGAAATCGGTCAGTGAGCCGCGCTTTTTCCGCCGCACCCTTATGGGTAAGCGAATAGGCGAAGCGTTGGCGTTTATCCGGTCCGGACCGTTCACGAATGGTGATCAGGCCCGCATCAGACGCGGAGCGAAGCAACGAATTGGATCGCCCCAATGAAACACCAATCGCCGTCGCAATCGCACGCTGGGATGCATCCGACGCCACATCGCAGTGACGTAAGAGGCGGAAGAGTTGATCTTCCTCATCCAATTTTGTTTTTTCAGCGTGGGTGGACATGTTTGGCGACTCAAAGTGTGTTCATGCGTGAACACATCGCACGGAATGATGTCCAAACAAAGACAAAAATGGGGGGAAATCGCGAAAATTGTCCCCGTTGCACCGATGCAACGGTGTTTGGGGGCTTTTATGTGCGGTTATCCACGAATTACGGGGGCCGTTGCGCGAAGCCGCGTGCGGCAAACACGTTATGCGGGTGGGGACCACGGCTGGTCAGGGCCGCTGGCGGTGGTTTTGGCACCCGTGTCGGTATTCCAGTTAAACAGAGTCAGGTGGGTTTTGCTGGGATCACTGCGCGACGCATAGAGCATCCCGTGAAATCCAAGATCACGCACGCGGTCGCTGATATCCCATGTCGGGGAGCGCAGCCCCTTCGCGCGGATCGATTGCCATTCGGCGGCACGGTGTGTCACGTCAATATCATGGTATGCGGTGGCGACGGGATCACGCAGATCGATGATCCGGTCCGAGACAACATGTATGGGGTAAATCGCCCGCTCGGGGTCGTCCGCCGACATATACCGTTTCGACGCCACGACACAGCCCTCGGGCGTGGCCGACAGATAAAGCGCCGGTTGCCCGTTGTAATGGGATCGCCCTTCGGGGCTACGGGCGGGCGCCAAAACGGCATCCGCCCAATCTGTAAACATCATGCGCCAGAACACCCCGTCGATGGACATAAGGTGCGCGCTCATGACTTATTCCTCGCCCGCGAGGAACCGTTCCGCCTCAAGCGCGGCCATACAGCCCATGCCCGCGGATGTCACCGCCTGACGGTATTTGTGGTCGGTCAAATCGCCCGCCGCAAAGATACCCGGAACGGATGTCTCGGTTGAATCCGGTTTCGTCACAACATAACCACCCATGTGGGTTTCAAGCGTGTCTTTCACCAATTCGTTGGCCGGCGCGTGGCCGATGGCAACGAAGACACCTTTACATGGGATCTCGGTGATTTCGCCGGTTTGGGTGTTCTTGGTTTTCACGCCTGTTACGCCCAATGGGTTTTCATCGCCGACGACCTCTACCAATTCATTGAACCACAATGGCTCGATCTTTGAGTTCTTTTCCAAACGGTCGATCAGGATCTTTTCCGCGCGCAATTCATCACGACGGTGGATCAATGTGACCTTGGACGCAAAGTTGGTCAGGAAGAGCGCTTCTTCTACGGCGGTGTTGCCGCCGCCGATGACCACGATTTCCTCGTTGCGGTAAAAGAAACCGTCACAGGTCGCACAGGCAGAAACCCCAAAGCCTTTGAACTTTTCTTCGCTCTCAAGACCCAGCCATTTTGCACGCGCACCTGTCGCCAAAATCACAGCGTCGGCGGTGTAAACCGTGCCGCTGTCGGATTGGGCGGTGAAGGGGCGTTTGGACATGTCCAAAGACGTGATCAGATCGCTGATGATTTCGGTGCCCATGTCACGCGCGTGCGTCTCCATGTTGACCATCAAATCAGGCCCCTGAATTTCGCTGTGACCTGGCCAGTTTTCGACTTCGGTCGTGGTGGTCAATTGGCCACCCGGTTCCATGCCCTGCACCAAGATCGGCGAAAGCATCGCGCGACTTGCGTAAACGCCAGCGGTATAGCCAGCAGGGCCGGAGCCGATGATCAGAACTTTGGTGTGACGTGTCTCGGACATGATGGTCCCCTCGAAAATACTGTTTCCTTGGATATAGTGCGTTGCGGCTTTCAACAAAACCCTTGGGGCATCAAAAAAACGTCTGCCCGTGGAATAGGCGAATTTGATGGCCCTGTTCCGTTTTGGTGGCAATTGTTGAAATATTATTGCGCGGAATGTGGGGGTCAGGTAAGGTCACGCAAAAGAACAGTGCAGGTATCCAATGGCCATTTCAAAACTCGACCCGATTGACCGTAAAATTCTGGCGGAATTGCAGGCCGACGGACGCATGACAAACGTTGAATTGGCCAAACGCGTTGGGATTTCTGCGCCACCCTGTCTGCGCCGTGTGCGCACCCTCGAAGAAAGCGGTTTCATCCGCGGCTATCACGCCGAGGTCGATTCGCGCGCGCTTGGCTTTGAGGTACAGGTTTTCGCGATGGTCGGGCTTGTCTCGCAGGCCGAAAATGACCTCAGCGCCTTTGAGGCCCTTTGCGATGACTGGCCCTTGGTTCGGGAATGTCACATGTTGAACGGCGAAGTGGATTTTATCCTGAAATGCGTCGCACCTGATCTGTCCACATTCCAATCGTTTTTGACCGGCGAATTGTTGACATCCAACAACGTGGCAAGCGTCAAGACATCCCTTGTTATTCGCGGCGCCAAGGACGAACCGGGCGTGCCCTTCGATATTCTCGAAGACCGCATCGCCCAGCTGCCGTAATCCGAATTACACCGCGTTCATGTGCTCACGTCGATCAAGGCGTGGGTAAATCTGTGGGCCGAACTCATCAATCGACGTCATGTGCGGGAACAGCCCCATTAACGTGGCCAATGCCTCGCGCGAGATCATCTTGTCGAGTTTTCGACCAGGGTGATAGCTCTCGATTAGAACACCGGACGCGGCGACGACCTCTTGTTTCGCAAAGGCGATGTGGAACACCTCGATTGGGGTCGGCGGCTGAATCGACACCACGTTTTCCCCATCAATCAATTCACGAATCCCTTGCAGGCCAAGCCCGCCTTCGTGGTTGTTCATCACAACGCGCGCCTTGGGGCCCAACATCAACGGGCGCGACGGACGGTCAAACCCGAAACGGTCGCTTGAAACGCGGATGGTCGTGCCCATCTCGGGCGATTGGTTCGGCACCCCATGAATAAGAAGCGTCTGACCGCGCCACAGCAATTCCTGCATTCCGTTAGTTTCGGTTTTGACGTGAATACCGGGCGAGAGGTCTTCGATGGCCATGGGGCCATATTCCGTGTCGATCAAAGTGCCACGTGCAATGGCGGCACAGGTGGATTCGTAAACCGGTTGGGCAGGGGCCACACGCGTCATAAACCCAATGTCTCCATTCTGCTTGATGTACTGTGTCTCATAGCGGCGCGTTAAATGCGGCTTTGGACGCAGAGAATCCGCCGCAGCAGGAACCGTGGCGGGGAGGCTGGCGTGGCTGTTGCGCAGAGCGAACGCGCGATGGCTGGTCCTTTGTTCCATTGTGTTCAACTTTTGTTTGCCCGACGGATCAGGCGTGGAGGGAATAAACTGGGTCTTAAAATTGTAAGACGAACGCCTCCTGAAATACGGAGGCACTCGATCTCGGACTGGTAAATTGCACCGGCGGCACCGGTGCGCACTCGTAACAAATCAGGGGCGTGGCACCGGTTAGGATGCGCGCGCCAGTTCTTTCTTCGGAGCAGTGGTTTGGTTGCGGCGGGCGATCATCGCCTGACGACGTGCACCACGGGCCCATGGCATTGGGGTATCCAACGTGGCCGCTTCTTCGATCATACCTTTAAGAAAGCGGTTTGTTTTTGTCCGTGTTGCCATTGGTCTGCTCCGTCATAGTTGGTCTGCCGGTTTTCGGCGTTTGACCTAATGTGACGGTGGAATGGGGCAAAGACGTGGCAACAATGGTATGAATCTGTGGGATTTGTGATCTGCGCGTGAACGGTGGGATCACATAAAATAAGGGGGGCGCGCTGGCTTTGTTGCCAAATGGGGCGCAATTGGGGCGATTAAAGGCAGATTGACGAAATCAGCCGGCCATAGTCGGCCTCTTGGCGGTGGGTCGCGCGGCGATAGGAATAAAACCGCGACTCGTCCGAATATGTGCAGTGACCAGTCCATGACGCATTGCCAACACCAGCCGCGCGCAGGCATGCCACACCAAAGGACGGCAGGTCAAACTGCATCCGTCCGTCCTTGCCATCGGCAAAGAACCGACGGTATTCGGGATCAAAGGTCAGGAATTGTTCAACGAATTCAGGACCAACCTCATAGGCGTCTTGGCTGATACAGGGGCCGACGACCGCATTGATATTCGCACGTGTCGCGCCAAGCGTTTCCATCGCGGCGACGGTGTTTTCCAAAACGCCACCGATGGCGCCTTTCCAACCCGCATGGGCCGCGCCGATCACTCCGGCCTCGGCATCATGGAACAGAACCGGCTGGCAATCGGCGGTCAAAATGGTCAGGGCCACGCCCTTGGTCGCGGTGACCATGGCGTCTGCCTTTTGGCCCGCTTCGGTGGTTTCGGTGGCGGTGATCACGTCGGCGGAATGGATCTGGTGGACCGATGCAAGCGAGGCGGTGTCCATCGCCTCGGCGACGCGGGCGCGATTGATGTCGACGATTTCCCGTTGATCGGATGACCCAACGCCGCAATTCAGCCCATGAAATATGCCTGAGGACGCGCCGCCCTTGCGGGTAAAGAACCCGTGCTGCGCAGGAAGAAGCGCATCCGAGGTAAGGATTTCTAGGGTCATGTTTCGAATCCTGCGATCATTGGGGTGTTGGCGGGCGTGATTGCGATGGCCTTGAACAGTGTCCCCATCTCATCGGGGTGGGTCAAGCGCCGATGTGCCGCGATATGTTGGTTGAGCGCCTCGCCCGTCATCGATTTGGCAAGCGCCTGCGCGCGCGCGGTGATGCCCAGCCGTTCAAGGAAAATCCCCTGCGGCGTCATGTGGCTGACCTTGGCGGTGCCAGCATGGGCGGCGATATCGGCGAAATCGACGTGGGCGGTCAGGTCGGCGTGACCGGCGTGGTCAAGGGGCGCGCAGAATTCGTGGGCGCGCAGGGCCTGCAATGTGTCGCCCTTGGATTGCCAGTCGCCATAATCAATAATGATCGCGCCGCCGCCGTTGGTATTGATGCGCGTTGCCAGCGCGCTGACAATCGCAGGCTGCGCAGGGCGCAGTTCCACCATGTCGCCGTCGCCCGTATCCAACAACCGTTCCGCCAATGCCTTAAGCGGCGTGGCGTCGCCCGCCCCAAAGGTCAGCGCGCCGTCCTGCACCCCAACACGGCGTTCGCGCCAACCGCGCCCGTCGCGAATGAATTGACGAATGGGCAGGGCGTCGAAAAATTCGTTCGCAACGACAAAGATCGGCATGTCGTCGGGCAGGGCGTCCACATCGTCGTGCCAGACGGGCCTGTGGCTCGTTATCGCCTTGGCCTGTTGGGCGCGCAGGGCCTCGGATGCCTCGACCAAATGCACCGTGGCGCCCGCGTGAAAATTCGGAACCCGTGCGGTTGCACGCAGGATATCCGCCATCAACGTCCCGCGTCCCGGTCCAAGCTCGGCCAAGACGAACGGGGTCGGTGCGCCCTGATCCATCCATGCTTGGGCAAGGGCCAGTCCGATCATTTCGCCAAACATCTGGCTGATCTCGGGGGCGGTGGTGAAATCGCCGTCGCGACCAAACGGCGTGCGGGTGGTGTAATAGCCGTGCTCGGGATGGAGCAAACATTCCGCCATATAATCGGCCACGGTGATTGGGCCGGTCTGGCCGATCCGTTCGATCAGTATCTCGGTCAGCGGTGTCATGTGCGACGTGCCTGCCACAGGGCGATGATGCCAAAGACCACCATCGGGATGGACAGAACCTGTCCCATCGAAAGGCCAAAGGCCCCCGATCCGATGACGTATCCCATAGGGTTATCAAGCGTGATGAACTGGGCGTCGGCCTGACGGAACAGTTCGACAAACATCCGCGACGCGCCATAGCCGATCAGAAACACACCGGTCAATCGCCACGGTGTTTGAAGCCAGCCGCGCGTGAACGCAAGGAACATAAGGAGTGCACCGAGCAGCAGACCTTCGAGACCGGCCTCGTACAACTGGCTCGGGTGACGGGCGCAGGTGCCGATGACGCCCGCGCAATCCTGTGCCGCGGGGCCGGGGAACACCACGCCCCACGGCGCGGCCGTCGCGCGGCCCCAAAGTTCGCCGTTGATGAAATTCGCCACCCGTCCAAGGAACAATCCGATGGGCACAACCACCGCCAAACAATCGGCAAGTGATCCCAGCGGAACGTTGTATTTACGGGCAAACAAAATCGCCGCGACCACAACCCCCGCAAAGCCGCCATGAAACGCCATGCCGCCATTCCAGACCTGCAAAATCTCAAGCGGGTTCGCGAGATAATAGGCCGGTTGATAAAACAGCACAAAGCCAAGCCGCCCGCCGATGATCACCCCCGCGATGATCCACGTGAGCAGCTCTTCGACGTTTTCGGGCGTCATTGGGGCGGTGCCGTCGCGCCACAGATGCGGGCGTTTGTTCATGCCCGCGATGATCTTCCACCCCGCGATCAGACCAACGATATAGGCCATCGCGTACCATTTCGGCGCGATGGTAAATCCGCCAATATCAATAGAGAAAATATCGGGCGAGATGTTCGGAAACGGGATCATAAATTGCATGCGTCTGATTGCCTCTAAGATTGGGTCGAAGTCAACCTTGAGATTTCCGCCCAAAGCCCCCATATACATAGGGACCATAATGCAGGAGGGTCAGATGCAAACCCGAAATAAAATGTTCGAAGACATTTCCCATCTTATGACCAACGCTATGGGCGTGGCCCAAGGCGCCAAAGGCGAGGCCGAAACCGCGATGAAGGGGTTTCTGGACCGCTGGCTTGCGGATCGTGATTTTGTGACCCGCGAAGAATTCGACGTGGTTCAGGCCATGGCCGTCGCCGCGCGCGAGGAAAACATCGCGCTCGAGGCACGGATCAAAGCGCTTGAGGACGCGGCCAAGTAGCACGCCCCACATATAGACGACCTAGAAGGCGGCCTTGGGTCGCCTTTTTTCGTGCGCATCACATTTATGTCAATTCATCCACAGATATTTTCAAAATCTAGTGAGACCTTAACGATTATCCACAACTTATTGGGTGGGGCGGGCTAGATTATCCTTTACAGTAGGTTATTCATGACACACCATATATGGTATTGGTACGCATGCGGTACCGTCGTTTTAGTGTTTCAACACCGTTTGTAGTGGGTATTACCCTAGATATAGTTAAATGAGGTCGGCCATGTCATTGTCAGAACAGTTTTTCGAAACCGATGATCACCACCCCATTGATATCGTAGAATCCATAGCATCGTCCCAAGACTGGGAATTTGACCGCATCGCCGATGATCAAATCGCCATGGCCGTCGAGGGTCAGTGGCGCACCTATTCCATCACGCTTGCGTGGTCTGACATCGACCAAACTCTCCGGCTGATCTGCACCTTTGAGATGGAGCCGCCCGCCGAGACCCTTCCTGCGTTGTATGACCTGTTGAACCGCACGAATGATCTGTGCTGGTCCGGATCCTTCACCTATTGGGCGGATCAACGGCTGATGGTGTACCGCTATGGCTTGGTTCTGGCCGGTGCCCAGCAGGGGCCCGCCCCACAACAAATCAGCACTATTATTTCCGCCGCCGTTGATGCCGCCGAACGGTTTTATCCCGCCTTTCAATTGGTGGGCTGGGGCGGTAAATCGCCCGAGGATGCCGTTCAAATGGCAATGACCCAGGCCTATGGCCGCGCCTAGGAATACGACCGGTGCCCCGCGCGCACCAAGAATAAGGACGACCCAATGATGAATGATGTGAAAACCCGTGGTTTGGTTTTGCTTGGCTGTGGCAAGATGGGCTCGGCTATGTTGCAGGGCTGGTTGGATCAGGGCCTTCCGGCGTCATCTGTTTGGGTGAATGACCCGTTCCCGTCCGATTGGCTCAAGGGGCTGGACGGTTTGAACCTGAATGTCGATCTTCCTGCGTCGCCCGCGATTATCCTTGTGGCTGTGAAACCCCAGATGATGGCAGATGCCCTGCCGACGCTTGCGGCGATGGGCAATGGCGATACGGTGTTCCTTTCGGTCGCTGCTGGCACGCCGATTGCCTACTACGAATCTGTGCTCGGCGCCGAAACTCCTATTATCCGCGCCATGCCGAACACGCCCGCCGCCGTTTCCCGCGGGATCACCGCTTTGATTGGCAACGCGCACGCAACCGCGCCGCAAATCGAACTGGCGGACACGTTGCTTTCTGCTGTCGGTCAGGTGGTTCACCTCGAAAACGAAGGTCAGATGGACGCCGTCACCGCCGTATCAGGCTCTGGTCCGGCCTATGTGTTCCACCTCATCGAAACCCTCGCAGCCGCCGGTGTCGCGCAGGGGCTTCCGGAACCCATGGCGATGGCCTTGGCCAAGGCAACCGTCGGCGGTGCCGGCCATTTCGCCGAGATCGCGGACGAAGACCCAAGCCAGCTTCGCGTCAATGTGACAAGCCCGGGGGGCACCACCGCCGCCGCGCTTGAGGTGTTGATGAACGAAGAGGACGGCTTTCCCGCGCTTCTCAAACGCGCCATCACCGCCGCCGCCGACCGGAGCAGGGAGCTTGCGCAATGACCGACCAAATTTCCATGAAGGATTTTATGCAGGTCGACATGCGCGTCGGCCGCATCACTCGCGCCGAAACCTTTCCCGAGGCCCGCAACCCTGCGTTTAAGCTTTGGATTGATTTTGGCGATGACCTTGGCATTAAGAAATCCTCGGCCCAGATCACCGTGCACTATTCGCCCGAGAAATTGATCGGCAAAGAAGTCGTCGCCGTCGTGAACTTCCCACCGCGCCAAATTGGCAAATTCATGAGCGAAGTTCTGGTCGTTGGTCTGCCCGATGGCGACGGTGACGTGGTTTTGGTCACGCCGGATATCGATGTGCCGATCGGTGGTCGCATCTACTAGGGGGCGCTCCAACCGCTTGACAGGCATGGGCGGACTTGCGAACCATATCCCATGAAAATTCTGATTACGCGGGCTTTGCCCAAGGCGGTTTTGGACCGCGCACGCACCCATTTTGACGTCACGCTTCGCGAAGGCCTTGTGCCGATGCAACCGGATGAAATCCGCGCGGCATTGGCCGAATACGACGCCATTCTACCGACGCTTGGCGACAAATTTACCGCCGATACATTTATTGACGCGCCACGCACGCAGATCATCGCGAATTTTGGGGTGGGGTATAACCACATCGACGTCGACGCGGCGCAAAAGGCGGGTATCACGGTGACCAACACCCCCGATACCGTGACCGACGCCACGGCGGATATCGCCCTGACATTGCTGTTGATGACGGCCCGCCGCGCCGGCGAGGGTGAACGTGTCCTGCGGGCGGGGGACTGGCATGGTTGGCAACCGACCCAGATGCTTGGGACCCATGTAACTGGCAAAACCGTCGCGATCATCGGCATGGGGCGCATTGGGCAGGCCATCGCCAAACGGTGTCATTTCGGGTTTGGCATGGAGGTCGTGTTTTATAACCGCACCAAGGGCAAGCCCGTGGATGTTCCTGCGCGCGAAGTTCTGGACCTGCACGACGTGGTGGCAGCCGCTGATTTTGTCGTCACGGCGGTGCCAGGTGGCGGCGACAACACCAATCTGATCGACTCCGACGTCTTTGCGGCCATGAAATCCACCGCCCATTTCGTTAACATCGCACGGGGCGACATTGTCGACGAAGATGCGCTGATTTCTGCCCTAGAATCGGGGACAATTGCGGGGGCAGGATTGGACGTTTACGCAAAGGAACCTTTGGTTCCGGCGAAATTAGTGGCACTTGAGAACGTTGCCCTGTTACCACATCTTGGAACCGCCGCATTAGAGGTCCGAGGGGCCATGGGCATGATGGCTTTGGACAATATCATCGCCGTTTTGTCGGGTGAAAAACCGGCGAATCCAGTCACCTAGGGGGCCTCATCCCCCATGGCATCGCGCCAATGACGGCGGCATAGGGACACATAGGTTTCGTTGCCGCCGATCTGAATTTGTTCCCCATCTTTCAGAGCATTGCCGTCGGCGTCTTGGCGCACAACCATGGTCGCCTTTTTCCCGCAGTGACAGATGGTGCGCGCCTCGCGCATTTCATCGGCAAGCGCCAACAGGGCCGCAGATCCGGGGAACAATTCACCACGAAAATCTACCCGAAGCCCATAGCACATCACCGGTAATCCAAGGTCGTCAACGACCCGAGCGAGCTGCCAAACTTGGTCCTTGGTCAGGAACTGCGCCTCGTCAAGAAAGACACATGCGATGGCCGTTTTTTCGGCGTAACTCTTTATTTTATCGAACAAATTATCGGATTCGGCGAAAGTGTCGGCATCCTCGCCTATGCCAATCCGCGACGCGATACGCCCCTGACCTGCGCGGTCGTCCAAACGGGCCACCAATAGGTATGTATTCATACCGCGTTCACGATAATTATGCGACGCCTGAAGAAGGATCGTCGACTTGCCTGCGTTCATGGTGGAGTAGTGAAAATAGAGTTTAGCCATAGGCCATCTATCGACAAATTTCATCGCTAGATCAAGGAGAAGATCGTGGGGGGAAGAGGTGTTTGGGGGGAAACCTTCGTCTGTGCAACATCGGTTGGCGGGTCACGTTTTGCGTCATATTCATCCTTCGACAGCTTGCGCTTGGGGATGCGAAGGACGCGTATAACTATGACCTAAAAAACTGCGGGCTGACTAAATTGTAAGCTGCCTGTTCTCCGTTAACCATTTCCCCCCAAAACCGACCGATATTTTGGGGAACACCGGTCACTCGTTAACGCTCCAACCACTCTGGAGCCATTTTTAGAATGACAAGACGGCCTAAGTTTCGTAATGGGAAAAGCAGACTGTGTTTCCCCGTCGGTGGCTGACGTTTTGGGGGGACCAGCCAGAAGTTAAGAGGTAACGGATGTCAAACGTTAACACGTATTTGAAAAAACACACCGAGGCGTTGGTAAAAGACGTTGGGATCGAAGCTGCTTGCAAGCTTACCGGTAAATCAAAGGCCACCCTTGGACGGTACTACTCTACGGCGGATGAACATGCAGATCGGTTCATGCCGATTGATGCGGTTGCCGCCCTCGAAGAGGCGGCGCGCTATCCCCATGTCACGACGGCTTTGGCCGAGCAACGCGGCATCACCCTGTCCTATGATGGCGGCAAGCGCAACTCGCCTCCTGGTGGGGTGAACTCCGACGTGGTGGCCCTGTCACAGCGGTTCGCGATGTTGATGGGTGAATATAACCAATCCATCGAAGACGGTATCATCACCGCCAACGAAGCCAAACGTCTTTTGGCCGAAACCCTCGCGGTGCAGCAGGTCCTTTTGGACATGAAGCTACACCTCGAAGAAGAGTCAGTCTAAGATAAGAGCCTTGTGCCGTTAGATAAACGGCACAAGCGGCACCCCGCACCCAGACAGGGTGGCAAGAAGGGTGCAAGCGATACAAATACGGTACATACGGGTTACTCTTTGTTTGCGCGGACGCGTTGAACGATAACCGACCCTACCGAATATCCTGCGCCAAAGGAACAGATGATCCCAAGATCACCGTGGTCCAAGTCGGCGGAATTCTGCGAAAATGTGATGATCGACCCTGCGGATGACGTGTTTGCGTAATCCTGAAGGATATTCGGCTGTTCCGTTGGGGTCGGGGTGCGACCCAGAACCTTTTTGCCGATGAAATCGTTCATGGTCTTATTCGCCTGATGCAACCACATACGTTTGAGACCCGTCGCCTCGATGTCATTGTCATCCAGATGATCGGCCATGTGCTGGCTGACCATCGGCAGGACCTCTTTGAAGACCTTGCGGCCGTTTTGCATGAACTGCATATCGCGGCGGTCGTTCATACCATCGGGGCGGGTGCGGCGCAGAAAGCCGTCGTTGTTGCGGATATTGTTGGAAAACTGCGACGCGCAACGGGTGGATTTCACGACGAAATGGTCGCCTGTGGCGTCCTCGGCCCGTTCAAGCAAAACCGCCGTCGCCACATCGCCAAAGATGAAGTGACAATCACGATCGCGCCATTCCAGATGCGCGGAACAGATTTCGGGATTCACCACAAGGATCGCGCGCGCCGTGCCGGTACGGATCATGTCTGTGGCGGCCTGAATGCCAAAGGTGGCGGATGAACAGGCGACGTTCATGTCAAAGCCGAACCCGTTGATCCCCAACAGATCTTGGACCTCAACCGCAACGGCAGGATAGGCGCGTTCGTGGTTCGATGCGGCGACGATAACCGCGTCCACGTCGGCACCGGTGCGTCCCGCCTGTAGAAGGGCCTGTGTGCAGGCGTCAACGGCCATCTCGGCCATGATCCCCGGCTCATCGTCGCTTCGTTGGCGCAGGGTGGGGTGCATGATTGCGGGGTCCAGAACGCCGTCCTTGTTCATCACGAACCGGTTTTCGATACCGGATGCCTTGGTGATGAAATCAGATGACGAATGCGCAAGTGCGTTGACCGTGCCCGCGTCAATCGCGGCGGCATTGTCGGCGTTGAACTGGTCCACATAGGCGTTGAACGTCGCCACCAATTCGTCGTTTGTGATGATGTTTTTCGGGGTAAACACCCCTGAGCCTGTGATCGCTACGCTATGCATATGTGTCTCCTGATATGGGACATTGATATGCGATTTCAGGCGATAATGGCAGTGGGGACCGTTCCCCGTGACGCATGGTCATGAAAAAGGCGACCCCATGACAGGGTCGCCTTTGATATCTTACTTCGCGAGGTCTTGAAGGCTTACGACTTCAAGCTCATCGCCACTTGCGGCCTTGATGGCCAGCGCGGTGGCGTGGCTTGCGGCGGCAGTGGTAAAGTATGGGATCTTGCCATAAAGCGCGACCGAGCGCATCTCGCGGCTGTCTTCGACGGCCTGCGCACCCTCTGTTGTGTTGAACAGAAGATCGATCTCTTCGTTCTTCAACATGTCGACGATGTTCGGGCGACCTTCGTACACTTTGTTCACTGTGGTGCAGTCAACGCCCGCATCACCAAGCCATGTGGCCGTGCCGCCGGTTGCGACGATTTCAAAGCCAAGACCGGACAATGTTGATGCCGCCTCGACCATGTCGGCGGTTTTATCCGCGTCTTTGATCGAAATGAACACCTTGCCGGAGGTTGGCAATTCAACGCCCGCACCCATCTGCGCCTTAAGGAAGGCACGGTGGAAGTCCTTGTCAGAGCCCATGACTTCGCCGGTTGAACGCATCTCTGGGCCGAGGATCGTGTCGACGCCCGGGAAACGCGCAAACGGTAGAACCGCTTCTTTTACGGCGAAACGGTCGATGTTTGGATCAACCAGATCAAAGGTGTTGAGTTTCTCGCCCGCCATCACGCGTGCCGCGATGGATGCGATTGGTGAATTCACCGCCTTGGCAACAAACGGTACGGTGCGGGACGCACGTGGGTTCACCTCAATAAGGAAGATCTCGTCGTCTTTGATCGCGAACTGAACGTTCATCAGACCAACCACGTTCAATTCCAAAGCAAGCGCGCGCGCCTGTGCCTTGATGCGTTCGATCACGTCATCGGACAAGGAATACGGAGGAAGCGAACAGGCGCTGTCACCAGAGTGAACGCCGGCTTCTTCGATGTGCTGCATGATGCCCGCGATGTGCACGTCTGTGCCATCCGAGATCGCATCCACGTCCAATTCAACCGCACCGGCAAGGTAGCTGTCGAGAAGAACGGGGCTGTCGCCAGACACCACAACCGCAGAAGTGATGTAACGTTCAAGCTGTGCCATGTCGCGTACGATTTCCATCGCGCGGCCACCCAAAACATAGGACGGACGGATCACCAATGGGAAACCGATGTCGGCTGCGATGCGCATGGCTTCGGCGTCGGTGGAGGCAATGCCGTTGTTTGGCTGTTTCAGTTCAAGCTTGTTCACAAGCGCTTGGAAACGTTCGCGGTCTTCGGCCAAATCAATCGCGTCTGGGGAAGTCCCAAGGATCGGAATGCCTTCGGCCTCAAGCGCGTTCGCCAATTTCAATGGCGTCTGGCCACCGAACTGAACGATCACACCGTGAAGCGTACCGTTTTCCAATTCCACACGCAGGATTTCCATCACGTGTTCGAACGTCAAGGGTTCGAAATACAGACGGTCGGACGTGTCATAATCGGTTGAAACCGTTTCAGGGTTACAGTTGATCATGATCGTTTCATAGCCCTGATCGGTCAACGAATAACAGGCGTGACAACAGCAGTAGTCAAATTCGATACCCTGACCAATACGGTTGGGGCCACCACCCAGAATAACGACTTTCTTCTTGTCGCTTGGGCGGGCTTCACATTCGACGTCACCCATCGCATCGGCTTCGTAGGTGGAATACATATATGGGGTCTGCGCCTCAAATTCGGCGGCACAGGTGTCGATGCGTTTGAACACAGCCGTCACACCAAGGTTGTGGCGTGCGCGGCGGATGTTGTCTTCTTCGCGCCCCGTTAGGGTCGCAAGACGTGCATCGGTGAAACCAAGCATCTTAAGGGCGCGAAGACCTTTTTCGTCCATCGGAAGACCGTTTTTACGGACCTCTTCCTCGGCATCCACGATTTCGCGGATACGGGCAAGGAACCATGGGTCAAATGCGGTAACCGCTTGGATTTCATCATTGGTCAGACCGTGACGCATCGCCTGTGCGATGGTGCGCATACGGTCAGGTGTCTGTTTGCCGATGGCCTTCACCACGGCGGATTTCTCGGGCGCGCCTTCGATCTCGACCTCGTCGAAACCAGTTAGGTCGTTCTCCATCGCAGTCAGGGCCTTTTGCAAGGACTCGTGGATGGTGCGGCCGATGGCCATGACTTCGCCCACGGATTTCATCGCAGTGGTGAGGTATGGTTCAGAGCCTGGGAATTTTTCAAAGGCAAAGCGCGGGATCTTGGTGACGACATAGTCGATGGTTGGTTCGAACGATGCCGGTGTAACGCCGGTGATGTCGTTGTCCAATTCGTCCAATGTGAAACCAACGGCCAATTTCGCCGCGATTTTCGCGATTGGGAAACCGGTCGCCTTGGAGGCAAGCGCGGAAGAACGGGACACACGTGGGTTCATCTCGATGACAACCATGCGGCCGTCTTTCGGGTTCACGGCCCACTGTACGTTAGAGCCACCGGTTTCAACGCCGATTTCGCGCAGAACCTCGATCGATGCGGTGCGCATCATTTGGTATTCTTTGTCTGACAATGTCAGGGCAGGGGCCACAGTGATGGAGTCACCGGTGTGAACACCCATCGGGTCGATGTTTTCGATGGAACAAACGATGATGGCGTTGTCGGCTGTGTCGCGCACAACTTCCATCTCGTATTCTTTCCAGCCCAGAAGGGATTCGTCGACCAAGATCTGGTTCACAGGGGACGCATCCATACCCGTGCGACAGAAGTGTTCGTAGTCTTCGCGGTTGTATGCCACACCACCGCCGGTGCCGCCCAATGTAAAGGCCGGACGGATAATCGCCGGAAGACCGATGTTTTCCAGTTCCTCAAGCGCCAGACGCACACCTTCGTTCAGATCGGCCTTGCCGTCTTCGAATTTCGGCGCGGTGATGATCGCGGCCCGTGGGTTTTCAAGGCCAAGACGGTCCATCGCTTCGCGGAACAGGTGACGATCCTCGGCCATCTCAATGGCTTCGCGTTTCGCGCCGATCATCTCAACGTTGAACTTGTCGAGCACACCCATTTCTTCAAGGGCAAGCGACGTGTTCAAACCGGTCTGACCACCCATGGTCGGAAGCAACGCATCGGGGCGTTCTTTTTCGATAATCTTGGCAACCATTTCCGGTGTGATCGGCTCGATATATGTCGCGTCCGCCAATTCGGGGTCGGTCATAATCGTTGCTGGGTTCGAGTTCACCAAGATAACGCGGTAGCCTTCTTCGCGCAGCGCCTTACACGCCTGTGCGCCGGAATAATCAAATTCGCAGGCCTGACCAATTACGATTGGCCCCGCGCCAATAATCATGATGGATTTGATATCGGTTCTTTTTGGCATGGTGGCAGTCCCCTGAGGCGCGAGTTTTGGCAAATTGTCGTGGGTTATAGACAGAGTCGGATAAGGTTCAACCCTGAAATGACCACAAGTCGACACAGCGCCCTTTTATTACGAAAAATATGGGTTTGTAACGGGGGAATTCGGGTAATTTGCATCAATGGGGTGTTCGTGGTCCCGATCACGTCTTATCTGAGCAATAGAATCTTTGTACTGAGTCGGGGAAACAGGTGACTACACGTCTCTATTTTGATCAGGGTCCAGATGGGCAACCGGTGGGGTTTTCGGCCCCGTCATCCGTCATCACGGCCCAGACCCCCGATGACGTGCCCGCCGCGTTTGACGCCATTCGCGCGGCCACGGCCGACGGTAAATGGGTCGCGGGCATGGCCAGCTATGAGCTCGGCTATGTTGTCATGCCGAAACTGTTGGACCGGATGCCGGAAAACCGCACGGTGCCCTTGTTGCAATTCGGGGTGTTCGATGGGCCCGTTGTGGACGATAGGTTTACGGGCGCGGCAGATATATCCGACGTCACCCCTACATGGGACGCGGCCACCTATGCGCGCGCCTTTGACACGGTGCATGATTACATCGGGGCAGGGGACATCTATCAGGCGAACCTGACCTTTCCGATCACGGCGCGGACCTCGGGCACGGGGGCGGAAACATTCGCGACCTTGGCTGCGCGCCAACCGGTCAGCCACGGGGCATTCGCCGATTTTGGCGATGGTACGGTGATTGTGTCCCGCTCGCCCGAGCTGTTCTTTAATATCGACGCGGATGGGTATATCGAAACCCGCCCGATGAAGGGGACCATGCCCCGCGGTGCCACCGAAAAAGAAGACAACGCCAACAATGCATGGCTGGCCCAAGACGAAAAGAACCGCGCCGAGAACCTGATGATCGTGGATCTGCTGCGCAACGACCTGTCGCGGATTTCACAGGTCGGTACGGTCAAGGTGCCCGCTCTGTTCTCTGTCGAAACCTATGCCACCGTCCACCAAATGGTCAGCCACGTGCGCGCGCGTTTGCAATCCGATGTGGGGCTGCCGGAAATCCTGACGGCGCTGTTTCCTTGCGGCTCGATCACCGGTGCGCCGAAATTGCGCGCAATGGAGATCATCCGCGATCTCGAACCCGCACCCCGCGATATATACTGCGGAACGATGGGCTGGTTCGCGCCCGACGGACGCGCGTCCTTCAACGTGGCGATCCGCACCTTGATGGTGTCCGACACCGGCGATGTGCGTCTGAACGTCGGCGGCGGCGTCGTATACGATAGCACGGCCACATCCGAATACGAGGAGGCCCTATGGAAAGCACGGTTCCTTTCACCCAAACCCTGACGGTTATCGAAACCTTCGGCTATCACCCGTCCGAAGGCTTTCGCCACCTCGAGGCACACCTGACCCGTGGCGCGCGCACTTGCGCCGATTTTGGCTATACCTTCGACGAAGGCGCCATTCGAACGGCTCTGGACCAGATCAACGGTGACCAATTGCTGCGCTGTCGGCTGGCGGTAGACGCCGATGGATTTACCCTGACCCATACGCCGATCACCCCCGTTGACCGCACATGGACCCTCGCGGTGTCCGACACGCGCCTGTCGTCAAATGACCCCTGGCTTCGTGTCAAAACAAGCCAACGTCAGCTGTACGACACCAGTCGTGCCGCTCTTGCAGATGGCATTGATGAAATGATATTCCTCAATGAACGCAACGAGATATGCGAGGGCACGATCACCAACGTCTTTGCCGAAATCGACGGGGTTCTCATTACGCCCGCGCTGTCATCTGGTGTCCTTCCGGGGATTTTGCGACAAACCCTGATCTGCGCGAAACGGGCCAAGGTCGGGAAACTGACCCTCGATGACCTGCGCGCCGCCGATGCGATTTTCGTCGGAAATTCCCTCCGCGGATTGATCAAGGCCGTGCTCGCATGATGTTGCTCCGTTGGGTCGAGTTCCTCCTGTTTTTCGTGGTCGCACCAGTTGCGATTGCGGTGTTCATGGACCCGACAAACCTGTTTCCCATGCTCTTTGTTATCATGCTGATTGGCATGGTGATGTTGCACCTGACGCCCGATTTCCAGTGGCGCAGCCTGATTTCGGGCTGGTCCAATGTCACGTGGCGGCCCATCGCAATCACCGTCGCGGCGACGGGTGTGACCGCCACCGTGATCATGTTGACCACCGCACCGGACCAAATGTTCGGGATCATCAAACGCAATCCTCTGCTGCTTTTGATCATCGCGACGTTCTACCCGATCCTGTCGGCCCTGCCGCAGGAAATCGTGTTCCGCCCGCTGTTCTTTCGCCGTTACGAAATGATCCTTGCGCCCCTCGGGCAAAAGGCGGCGATTGTCCTCAACGCGGCGGTGTTCTCGCTAGGACACCTAATGTATTGGTCGCCGATTGTGATGATCATGACCTTCTTTGGCGGTCTCATTTTCGCGTGGGCCTATGTCGAAAAACAAAGCTTCCCGCTCGCGGTGATCCTCCATTCGGTGGCTGGTATCGTGCTATTTGCGCTGGGCATGGGGGTTTATTTCTATTCCGGCAATGTTGTGCGCCCGTTTTAGGCGTCCATCCCTTGACTTTGCCCCGATAACACGGTTTTCACAGGCAAACGATTTTTACGCCAAGGGATACGTCCATGCACGCCTATCGCAGCCACACTTGTGCCGCTCTGAATAAAACCAACGTTGGTGAAACCGTCCGCCTGTCCGGCTGGGTCCACCGCGTACGCGATCACGGCGGTCTGCTGTTTATCGATCTTCGTGACCACTTTGGTGTGACACAGGTCATGGCCGACCCAGATAGCCCCGTTTTCGCCGAGATCGAAAAGGTGCGTTCCGAGTGGTGTATCCGCATCGATGGTGAGGTTAAGGCCCGCGACGAGAGCCTTGTGAACGACAAGATCCCAACCGGCGAAGTCGAAGTGTTCATTCGCGACATCGAAATCCTTGGCAAATCAGAAGAGCTTCCGCTTCCTGTGTTTGGCGACCAAGAGTATCCAGAAGAAACCCGTCTGAAATACCGTTACCTTGACCTGCGCCGCGAAAAGCTTCAGCGCAACATGATCATGCGTTCCAACGTTGTATCAAGCATGCGCAAACGCATGTGGGACAAGGGCTTCAACGAATTCCAAACGCCAATCATCACGGCGTCCTCCCCAGAAGGCGCGCGCGATTTCCTTGTGCCATCCCGTCTGCACCCTGGTAAATTCTACGCGCTTCCACAGGCCCCACAGCAGTTCAAACAGTTGATCATGGTCTCTGGCTACGACAAATACTTCCAGATCGCGCCATGTTTCCGCGACGAAGACCCACGCGCTGACCGCTCTCCGACTGACTTCTATCAGCTCGACATGGAGATGTCCTTTGTGACCCAACAGGACGTGTTCGACACGATCCAACCTGTGATCCAAGGCGTGTTCGAAGAATTCGGCGGCGGCAAGAAAGTCGACGAAACATGGGAACAAATTTCCTATAAAGACGCGGCTCTTTGGTACGGTTCCGACAAACCTGACCTTCGCAACCCGATCAAAATGCAGATCGTGTCTGAGCACTTCAAGGACTCTGGTTTCGCGATCTTCGCGAAATTGCTTGAAAACGAAGGCACCGAAATTCGCGCGATCCCAGCGCCAAAAGGTGGTTCGCGCAAATTCTGTGACCGCATGAACAAATTCGCCCAACAAGAAGGTTTGCCTGGCATGGGCTATATCTTCTGGCGCGATCAGGGCGAAGGTCTTGAAGCCGCTGGTCCATTGGCGAAAAACATTGGCCCAGAGCGCACCGAAGCGATCCGTCAACAGCTTGGCCTTGGTCTTGGTGATGCTGCGTTCTTCCTTGGTGGTAAACCCAAGGCGTTCGAATCCGTTGCTGGCCGTGCCCGTAACGTGATCGGCGAAGAACTGGGTCTGACCGATCAGAACCGTTTTGCTTTCGCATGGGTTGTGGATTTCCCAATCTACGAACAGGACGAAGAGACCGGTAAAATCGATTTCGAACACAACCCGTTCTCGATGCCACAAGGCGGTATGGAGGCGCTCGAAGGCAACCCGCTTGAAGTGCTTGGATACCAGTATGACCTTGCGTGTAACGGGTACGAATTGGTGTCCGGCGCCATCCGGAACCACAAGCCAGAGATCATGTTCAAGGCGTTCGAAATTGCGGGTTACGGCAAAGACGAAGTCGAAAAACGGTTCGGCGGCATGGTTAACGCGTTCCAATACGGCGCTCCGCCCCACGGTGGTTGCGCGGCCGGTATCGACCGCATCGTGATGTTGTTGGCCGATGAGGCGAACATCCGCGAAGTGATCATGTTCCCGATGAACCAGCGTGCAGAGGACCTTATGATGGGGGCTCCGAACCTGCCGATGAACGAACAGATGCGTGAATTGTCACTGCGTGTGATCGAACAGGACTAGGGTCCGGCACATTCGAATTTTGGGGCCGCGCGTGGAATCACGGGCGGCCCTTTTTTGTTTGCACATAGGGGCTTGGCTAACACGATGATCCGGCGCATCATGGTTGGCGGATGATGAACCTGTCTATGAAAGGCGTGTAATATGGAGCTTCGGGATTGGCGCGGTGTTACGCCGTTGATCGCCACGGAATTGGTTGGGCGCACCGTGCGTTTGGCCCCCATCGATGTTGCACGTCAAGCGTCGGATTTGTTTCGGGCCAATGCGGTTGATGATGCCATGTGGGGGTTTCTGCCCTATGGGCCGTTTTCATCCGAGGCGGGGTATCACCGCTGGATGCGCGAAGCGATTGACATGGATGGGACCGAATTTTTCGCGGTTCAGTGTCAGGATACAGGACGATTTGTTGGCGTCCTCAGCTATCTCAATATTCGGTCGGATCACGGGACGGTCGAAATTGGCCATGTGGCCTTTTCAAAGGTGCTTCAACAGACGACTGGCGCGACCGAGGCGGTGTATCTGTTGATGAAACATGCGTTTGAGGCGGGGTATCGTCGTGTGGAATGGAAATGCGATTCTGCCAACTTACCTTCGCGGCGTGCCGCCCAGCGGTTCGGGTTTAGTTATGAGGGCATTTTCCGCCAGCATCAGGTCACAAAGGGGCGGAACCGCGACACGGCCTATTTCGCCGCAATTGACGCCGAATGGCCGGCCTTGTCCGCGGCATTTTCGGGTTGGCTTGCCCCGTCTAACTTCGACGCAGACGGAACCCAGCGCGAACGCCTTGGCAACCTGACCGCCTTGGTGCGTGCGGCGAGCGACCCATCGATTTAGATCGCTTGGCGTTGTTCTGATCGCACTTGGATCAAGGCGCGGAATCGGTCCAGTTCGTCCTGTTGCAATGTCCCCTTGGCATTGGCCGTTGCCAGTTTATGCGCCATCGACACAAGAGCCGCATCCGAGGCGGCGCTGGCAACGCTCTCGACAAATTGGAAGATATAGTCGAGTTCGAGCTCGGTTTCCTTATCGCTGAGGATGTCGCGGGCGTGGTTGAGGTCATCAAAGAATGCGATCATATCGGGGGCAAGCGGGGTCGTGTCGGTCTTGCGCACGCCGGTTGGGCGGCTGGCCTCGGGCATATGAGACAGCACCTCTTGTTGGAACGCAGCAAGCGATGTGATGGGTTTCGCGATAAAGCCGTCGGCGCCGGCATCGGCGGCAATGGCGGCCCCATTGGAATCCGCGCTTATGCAAAGGATGGTTTCAACACGTTGGTTTGACTGGGCAATTTCGGCGATAAAATCGCGACCATTCCCGTCTGGCAACCCCAGATCCACGATCAAAACCGACGGACGATACATCCGAAGATGTTTGCGTGCCGAGGCAATACAGTCGGCCCGTCGCAGGCGCGCCCCCGATTTCATACAGAGCAGTCGAACCGCCTCCGATGAAAATCGGCTATCCTCAACCAAGAGAACAGTCACCCCCAACAAGGGCCGGTTTGCGGTGGGTTTAGGTTTTAGAAAAAATGCGTCAAGATCATCCATCGGTCGTTTCCTTTCCTGCCCGTGTCGCAACGGACGACTCGCAGTAGACCAAGTTTTGCCTAACGGGCAGTTAACGCGGCATTGTGGCGTCTTGTTTGAACCGCCGCAGCGCGGCATAAAGCAGGGGAGAGCTTGGAGGAGAGAAGTATGATTGGACGACTTAATCACGTCGCGATCGCTGTGCCCGATTTGGACGCGGCGGCGGCGCAATACCGAAATACGCTTGGCGCAAATGTGGGCCCCGCACAGGACGAACCCGACCACGGGGTGACCGTGATCTTTATCGAACTGCCCAACACCAAGATCGAACTTTTGTACCCCTTGGGTGATGACAGCCCGATCAACGGGTTCTTGGCCAAAAATCCTGCTGGTGGCATCCACCATATCTGCTATGAGGTCGAAGATATCACAGTGGCCCGTGATCATCTGGTGGCCGAAGGCGCGCGGGTTCTGGGTGACATCAAAATCGGAGCCCACAACAAACCGGTGCTGTTCCTTCATCCCAAGGATTTCAACGGCACGCTCATTGAATTGGAACAAGTCTAAATGTCGATCATATCTGCCATCGTTTTATTCGCGGTCATCTGGTTTATGACCCTGTTCATTGTGTTGCCGTTTCGGCAGCCCAGCCAAAGCGAGGCAGGTGAGGTCGTGCCTGGCACCCCTGCGGGGGCGCCAGCGGAATTTAAATTCAAGAAACGGGCGTGGTGGACAACCGGCATCGCGGCCGTTCTTTGGGTTCTGATTGCGGGCACCATCTGGAGCGGCAAGATTTCCGTGCGCGACATTGATATGTTGAATGTGATGCCGCCCCTGACCGAGACCGCGAACTAGCGCAGACGTTGGAACAGGTGGGTAAAGGTTGCCGCGCCTAGGATCGGAACAAACAGGTTCACGATAGGGATCGACAGGGGCATCGCCATAAGGATGCCCGCGATCCAAACGGTGCCGCGGTGTTTTTTGCGCATCTCATGGGCAGCGGTGCGGCCAATGCGACGCATGGCGGCCATCTGAAAATATTCCCGTCCCAACAGCGCCCCGTTCAAAGCCCAAAAGATGAACGGCGCAAGCGGCGCAAAGATCACATAGGTCAACAGCGCCAGCAGGTTCAAACCGATCATAACGCCAAGGAACTGTGCCGTGTCGCGAAGGGTTTCGGCAAGCGGGGTTGGCGGGGCCTTGGGCAAGCGGGGATAGTGTTTCGTCTCGACGGCCTCTGCGACCTCGTCCAGAAAAATACCGGTAAAGGCCGACGCCACCGGCACCATCAAAAACACCGAAAACAGGATCATCAACGGGATCGCGGCCCACGACAGGGCGTTGTCGATCCATGTGACATTCCCGACCCAAATCAGGTTGATTGTATCGGGTACGAACCAGCCGATCACCGTCGCGAAGATGGTGAATATCAGTAGGAAAAGCCCGAGCGTGAGCGAGATCCCCTTAAGGAACACCGACCGAAACACTGGGTCACCGATCTGGCCGACGGCCTTAAAGAAATCGCCGAAAATCACGACGTGACCCATTCGGTTTTCGTCGCCAAATCGGGACGGGGGCGTTCTGGGGGCACGGGGCCTTCGGTGGCGATATGGATGAAACCGGCAACGGATTCATGTGAGGCGAGGGACAGACCCTTGGTCATGAATTCACGGTCATGGGAAATCCAACCGGACAGCCAATTTGCGCCCCAACCGGCGGCCAGTGCGGCGTTCAACACGGCCAGACAGACGGCACCTGCGGAATAGGTCTGCTCGATCTCGGGGACCTTTTCGCTTCGGACTGGGGATGCAATCACCGCCACGATCAACTGGCCGTAATCGAACTGGCCACGGGCCTTTTGGATATCGGCGTCACTGCGACCCAACGCACGGGCGCGGGCCTCGGCCAAATCACCCAGACGGGGCAGGGCGGATTTTTCCAACACGATAAACCGCCATGGTTCCAGTTTCCCATGGTCCGGTGTGCGGGCCCCTGCGGTCAAAATCGGTTCCAGCGCGGTGCGGTCGGGCGCGGGGGCAACCAATGTCTTGGCCGGACGGGAACGGCGGTTCAAAAGAAAGTCGAGGGCGGCTTGATTTAGGTCGGGCATGTTATCTCCGTTTACATGCCCTATGTCGGCGCGAACGGGCAAAATTTCAACCCGTTTCGTCAATAAGTTTCACCGATCATGCCTGCCGATACCCTGCGCGACATCGGACAGGAACGCAGGGGGCAACGGGCCGACCTAGTCCTTTGATTTGAACTTATAGACACCTTCGGGCAGGTCCAGCGCCACCCCAAGTTCATGCAGCTGGCGCAAGGACAGGGTGATGGTGTTGTCGCTATCTGTGCGGGCATCAAACTGCGTGACAGTGATGCAATCCTCAAAGGCGTGAATGATCACGTCCTCTTTGAGATGTGGTTCGCCCTCATCGACAAGGGTTACAACCGTGGCGTCGAATTCGTGTTCAATGGTAAACATGCGTTGATGCTATGCGAGAATGGCTTGGCTGCCAATAGGTTTGCGATATAACAGGTCCAAGCCGAGGGAGATGACATGTTTAGAGCAACAGTAATCAGTATCACAATGATGGTTGGCCTGTCGGCCTGTGTGACGACCACGGTTCCACCGACCAATGACGCGCAAACGCCATCGCATCAATTCACGCCCCTTGGCAACGCCGAAGGGTCGTTCCGCCGCGCAAAGGCCCGCGTCGAACCCGTTGCCGAGGCCCTGTGTCGTCAACGCGCGCCGTCGTCCAACTGTGATTTCGACATTGTGCTGGATTTGGACCCGAATGAACCCTCGAATGCCTATCAATCCCTGTCACCAACCGGTCGCCCAATCCTGACCTTCACAGTGGCCTTGTTGGATGACGTCCTCAACGAGGACGAGATCGCCTTTATCCTCGGTCATGAGGCCGCGCACCATATCCACGGTCATATCCCACAGGGCCAAAGCACCGCCCAAGCCGGCGCATTCCTTGGGGGTATATTTGCCGCGGCGCTAGGGGCCGGAAGCGATGGCATCGATTTGGGCGTACAGCTCGGCGCGACTGTCGGTTTGCGTAGTTTCTCCAAGGATCATGAGCTTGAGGCCGATAGCCTTGGCACGGTTATCGCGGCGCGCGCGGGCTATGACCCTGTGCGGGGGGCGCAGTTCTTCCAACGTATTCCTGATCCCGGTGATCGGTTCCTTGGCTCACACCCCGCGAATGGCGACCGTCTGGCGACGGTGCAACGCACGGCGGCCAATCTGTGAACCAATATGACGGGTTTCTAACGGATCGCGGATCAAAATACGCGGTGTCTGGCGGCCCCGTGTCGTCGAAATCCGACGCGGTTGCGTTCATCAAGACCCTCTGCCGCACCAAGAAATACGCCAAGGCGACCCATAACACATGGGCCGTGATCCTGCCCGATGGCACGCCGATCAAAAACGACGACGGCGAGAGCGGCGCGGGCATCGTGATTCTGCGGATGCTAGAGCGCGAGGACCTGACCGGTCATATCATCGTGGTGACGCGCTGGTACGGCGGGAAACATCTGGGCGGCGACCGGTTCCGCCGTGTGCAGGACGCGGTGCGCCACTACCTTGATCACGCGCCCCTATAGACCCGCGCGGCGCTTCCGCCGTTTGTGCCACGCATAGATCGTCGGCGCCAAAACATAGTCGTAAATCGCACAGGCCAGCGGGCGCAAGATCGGTTTATCCACGATCCAAGCCACCGCGCGATACCGCGGCATCTGACGCCACAAGACGATAAACGCAGGCACGCCCGAGATAATCTCGCCCTCGTGCTCCACATACATCCGACGGGCGGCGGTGTCCTCGTCCAAACCCCACGCGGCGCGCTCGGGACAGTTCAGATCATCAAAGGTAATCGCCAACCCATTCTTGCGCGCATAGGCGGCATAATGGTTGATCTCAAAGGAACACACGGGGCACTCAGCGTTATACAAAACCTTGGTCATGCGGGGAACGTACCGCCCACAAACGCGGCTGTAAACGTCTCTCGTTGTCGCAGCGTCTTGGCCAGTCTAATAGACGAAAATCTGCATCAAGAGCGCAGCTGCGAAGACAACTGCGATCGCTATCCCAAGCTGTTTTGGGTAGGACATCGCGTTGGGAACGGGCGCCGAAGGGGGTGTTTCTGGAAACGGGGCAATTTGTTTGCCCATTTCGCGCATCTCGACGCCAAAACCCTGTGATTGGAAAAGCGCCTTAGAGGCATCATTTCCTTCCCAGATATTCCCAATAAGGAAGGAAGCCCCAGCATCACGCATGGTCCACTCTGCGTGGGTCAGGAGCTGAGTGCCAATGGATTTCCCACGGTGCTCGGGCGAAATGGATATGTCGATCACATACGCCCGCGAATATGGCATATCATCACGCGTAGCTGCAGGGATAAGCCAGCAACAGACATAGCCAACCACTTTGTCATTCTCCGTCGCGCAGAGCAGAGTGAGCGATTTTCCCAATCGTTTGAACGATGAACGGATCATTTTTTCTGCAGCGCTCGTCTTTGATTGAAATCGATGAGGCTGGCGTTGGTTGTGCTCGGTTTGCGTGATGCGGGTGATGGCAAGGATGTCATCAAGCTGGCTTTTTGATGCTGGAGCTATTCGTATCTCGCTCAAACCAAACGTCCCCACAAATCATATTCACTCGCCTCATCCACCTCGACTGTCACGATCTCGCCGACCTTCAAACCTTCGGTGTTCTCGTCAATAAACAAGTTCCCGTCGATCTCGGGGGCATCGGCTTTGGTGCGGCAGGTGGCGATGCCGTCTTCATCGATGTCGTCGATGATCACGTCCTGAAGCGTGCCGACCTTGGCGGCCAATTTCGCCTCGGAGATCGCCTGTGATTTCTCCATGAACCGGTTCCAGCGGTCCTGTTTGACCTCGTCCGGCACGTGGTTCGGCAATGCGTTTGACCGCGCACCGTCGACGTTTTCGTATTGGAAACAGCCAACGCGATCCAATTGCGCCTCGTCCATCCAATCCAACAGGTGCTGGAATTCTTCTTCGGTTTCACCGGGATAGCCGACGATGAACGTCGAACGCAGGGTGATATCGGGGCAGATAGCGCGCCATGCGGCGATCTCGGTCAGGGTTTTGGCGGTATGCGCGGGGCGGGCCATGCGTTTCAGAACATCGGGGTGCGAATGTTGGAACGGGATGTCCAGATACGGCAGGATCAAGCCGTCCGCCATCAGCGGGATCATGTCGCGCACATGGGGGTAGGGGTAGACATAATGCATGCGCACCCATGCGTCGAACTGGCCCAATTCGCGGGCGAGATCGGTGATGTGGCTGCGGACTTCGCGGTCCTTCCACGGGTTCATGTCGTATTTGCGATCAAGGCCATATGCGGACGTATCCTGCGAAATCACCAGCAATTCCTTGACGCCGGCATCGACCAATTTCTCGGCCTCGCGCAGGATCGCATGCGCGGGGCGCGACGCCAGTTTGCCGCGCATATCGGGGATGATGCAGAATTTACATTTGTGGTTACAGCCCTCGGAAATCTTGAGGTAACTGTAATGGCGCGGGGTTAGGGAGACGCCCGTCGCAGGCAGCAGATCGATAAAGGGATCGGGGGACGGCGGCACGGCCTTGTGGATCGCGTCCAGAACCTGTTCGTATTGATGCGGACCCGTGACGGCCAGAACCTTGGGGTGGGTGCCGCGAATGTAATCCTCTTCTGCGCCAAGACAGCCGGTCACGACGACCTTGCCGTTCTCGGTCAGGGCCTCGCCGATGGCATCAAGGCTCTCGGCTTTGGCAGAGTCCAGAAAACCACAGGTGTTGACGATCACCGCATCCGCACCAGAATAATCAGGCGAAATCGCATAGCCCTCGGCGCGAAGGCGCGTCAGGATGCGTTCACTGTCGACCAAGGCCTTGGGGCAGCCCAATGACACCATGCCGATCTTTGGCTGACCCGAACGAACGGGGTCGGTGATGATGGCTTTGGGGGCGAGGTCGGGGCGTAGGCTGGGTGGGTTCTGGCTCATGCCTTCGTTTAGCGCGAAAGCAGGTTGCGGGGAAGGCCCTAGTTTATTTCTGGAGCTTGTTGGAAGTTCACGTTTCCAACAACATGGTCAAATGAAAACCCAACTCTAACTAGATTTGCGCAACCTACAAATCAGATCGAAGGTAGCTTCCTGATTCTCGTTGATTTTCCGTAGGGTTACTGTGCAGCGTGTATCTTCTTTCTGTATGGTAAAACCTTGACCTACATTGATGAACTCCATCTCGTTTTGTAAGGTGATTACTGCTCGGCTGCTATAAATACTCTGCACCCCAACTACAATGGCGCTGGCAGAAAACCTGTGAGATTGCCCCTCTTTTAGGGTAATAGTATCGTTCAATTCGTGCTTTTCCTCGAGAGCGTCCGTCAACTCGCCTATAGTTTGTCTGCCGATCAATAGGGCTGAAGATGCATCTTTAATCTGGAGCTCTGAATCGGCGAGTCTCGTATGTAACAGTTCAACATCACTTGAGAGTTTTGCGATTTCGGCGTCACGAGTCGCCATTTTTTCTTCGTATTCCTTAAACCGGAACAGATTATCATTATAGACACTTAGGTCATCTAGGTATTCCAGCGCATTCTTTACATCCTGTGCTGACTTGAACATCTCCAATTCGCGCTCAAGCTGCGAAACTTCAGATTCCGCTGTATCTCGCCCCAAATAGTACCCAAAACCAGCAACCGCTGCTATTGCAGTCGCGCAGGCGCAGATTGTTCCAATTAAACCACTTGTTGTTGACATGAAATTAAATCTCAAAGGAAAGAAATAGGGCAAATACAGCGCCTTGCGGCGGCTAACTTTGAGTCTGTATGGCCACCGTAGTTGGTGGCCATGTTCTGATGTTGTTTGGTGGTTCTACCGTTTGCGATCGCGGCGCGATGACATGGGTTGGAAGGCGACGCCGACGTGGGCTTCGCAGTAGGGTTTGCCGGTTTGCGACGGCAGACCACAGAACCAAAAGTCATCTGTGGAGGGGTCACCGACGGGCCATTTACAGGTGCGTTCGGTCAATTCCATCAGGCTGATCTTTTTCGACTTCTTCTCAACCTCGGAGACCTTTGCAAGGGCCTCTGGGCTGATTTCATTCGCGGATGGCTGCGGCGGCAGGGGTTGGCCTGCGGGCACGATGGCCTTGCGAATGGGAAGGTTCGGTTTTGGCGCAGGGGCTGCGGCGGCTGCTGCGGCGGGTTGCGCGGCTGGCTTTGGCGCTGCTGCGGGCTTGGGCTTGGGCGCGGCGGCGGGCTTGGCTGCTGCGGGTTTTTCCTTGGGCGCGGCTTCTGCACGGGCGGCACGGTTGGACAGACCCAAACGGTGTACCTTGCCGATCACGGCATTGCGGGTCACGCCACCCAATTCTTTGGCGATCTGGCTTGCGGATTGGCCTTCGCCCCACATCTTTTTAAGAACTTCGACGCGTTCATCGGTCCAGGACATCATATTTCCTTACGTAAAGACATTGTGAATCGGTAATTTGCCCAACATGTCACAATCGCCTTGGAGAATTCTAAAGCTCCCCTATTTTAAACACCAATCGGCGGGATACAAGGCCGCAGTGATTCTTTTCGGCGAAGGGGCAAAGATGGCACAGGTAGAACAGATAGGGACGCGACGGTTTGGCCGCGTAAATTGGTTGGGCATGTACACATTGGCCCACCGCGAGATCCGCCGCTTTGTCGCGGTGTGGACCCAGACCTTGCTTGCGCCATTGGTGACGGCGGGGTTGTTTTTGCTGATCTTTAACCTTGCGATTGGGCCGATGCGGGGCGACGTGAACGGGATGCCGTTTGTGGCGTTCCTCGCACCCGGGATTTTGATGATGACGGTGATGCAGAACGCATTCGCCAACACGTCGTCGTCCTTGGTGATCTCTAAGGTGCAGGGCAATATCGTCGACACGCTCATGCCGCCCTTGTCCGCAACCGAAATGGTCGTTGGGTACCTTGCGGGTGCGGTGACACGTGGGGTTTTCGTGGCCTCGGCGATCACGCTGGCGATGATCCTTGTGCTTGGCATTGTGCCGGCGCATATCGGCTGGCTTTTGGTGTTTGTGACGCTTGGAGGCGGTATTTTGGGTGGTTTGGGCATCATCGCGGGGATTTTCGCGAATAAATTTGACCACATGGCCGCCATCACAAATTTCGTTATCACGCCGTTGTCGTTCCTGTCGGGGACGTTTTATTCCATCGAAATTCTGCCGCCCGCGATGCAGGTGGTTACACGGTTTAACCCTATGTTTTATTTGATCGACGGGGCGCGCTATGGCGTGATCGGCGCATCGGACGCGAACGTTTGGGTCGGTCTGGCGGTATGTACTGCCGTGTTCGCCGCAATCGTTTTTGCCGCATGGCGGATGTTCAAAACCGGCTATCGTTTGAAACCCTAGCGCAAAAAACAGTGGACTTGGCCAGCGCGCTGGCCTAGACCGCCCCCATGATCAATAACGCCACCATAACACGACGTATTCGACGCCGACGCTAATTGCGTTTTTCGGGCCTGTGTGGCCCGTCGTCCATTGATCCTGCACAAATGATGTGCACCCCCTTTCAAAACATTGACATGCGATTGCCTATGCGGCACCAAATGGCTTCTTTATGAGGAAATACCTATGATCTCGTCCGTTCTTCCGACGTATAACCGTGCAAATCTGAACTTCGTCAAAGGCGAAGGCAGCTGGTTGATCGAGGCCGACGGTCGACGTTTTCTGGACATGGGGGCGGGCATTGCCGTGAACGTGTTGGGTCATGCGAACCCAGCGTTGGTGGATGCCCTGACCACACAGGCGAATGCGCTGTGGCACGTGTCCAACCTCTATACCATTCCCCAGCAACAGGCGCTTGCCGATAAGCTGGTGGATGCGTCATTCGCCGACACTGTGTTTTTCACGAATTCCGGCACCGAGAGCTGTGAGTTGGCCGTGAAAATGGCGCGCAAATACTGGCACGATAAGGGCGCGCCCGAGCGCACCGATATCATCACCTTTAATGGGTCCTTCCACGGTCGGTCCTCGGCGGGGATCGCCGCGACCGGTGGCGAAAAGATGGTCGGTGGCTTTGGCCCCTTGTTGCCCGGTTTTGTGCATCTTCCGTTTGGGGATCACGACGCGTTGACCGCCGCCGTGAACGAAAACACCGCTGCGATTTTGGTCGAACCCGTGCAGGGCGAAGGCGGCATTCGCCCCTTGTCTGATGCCTGCCTCAAAGGGCTGCGTGATCTCTGTGATGAAACCGGCACCCTGTTGATCTTGGACGAGGTCCAGTGCGGCATGGGTCGGACCGGTAAATTGTTCGCCCACGAATGGGCCGGCATCGAACCCGATATCATGATGTCCGCCAAGGGCATCGGTGGCGGTTTCCCACTGGGCGCCGTTCTGGCCACCGAAGACGCCGCAAGCGGTATGGTCGCGGGCACGCACGGGTCCACCTATGGCGGCAACCCGCTGGCCTGTGCCGTCGGCAACGCCGTGATGGATATCGTCGCGACACCTGAATTCTTGGCCGAGGTGTCCCGCAAATCCGGTGCGCTTCGTCAAAAGCTTGAGGGCCTCGTTGCCACCCATTCCGACATCTTCGACGAGGTGCGCGGATCGGGCATGATGCTCGGGGTTAAATGTAAGGTCGCCAATATGGATGTGGTGAATGTGGGTTATGAAAATGGCCTGATCACCATTCCTGCGGGCGACAATGTTGTGCGGTTCTTACCTGCACTGAATATCTCTGACGAGGACATCGCGACTGCGGTTGATCTGTTGGACAAAACCGCGACTGAGGTCAAAAACAAGACCGCCTAAGGTCGCCGGAGACAGATGATGAACCACTTTCTTGATATCCACACGACAGACGCCGCCGACCTGCGCGGGATGATCGACAACGCCGCGGCGATGAAATCCGCGCGCAAGGGCCTTCTGAAGGGGATGCCCGATGCGGACAAGCCGCTTGATGGCCATATGGTTGCGTTGATTTTTGAAAAACCATCCACACGGACCCGCGTGTCCTTTGACGTTGGTGTGCGCCAAATGGGCGGGCAGTCGATGGTCCTATCCGGCAATGACATGCAACTGGGCCATGGCGAAAGCATCGCCGACACCGCCCGCGTTTTGTCGCGCTATGTTGATCTGATCATGATCCGTACCTTCGAAGAGGCGACGTTGCTTGAGATGGCGGAATACGCCACCGTTCCTGTGATCAACGGTCTGACCAATCGCACGCACCCGTGCCAGATCATGGCCGATATCCTGACGTTTGAAGAACACAACGGCCCGATTAAAGGCAAAAAGGTCGTCTGGGCCGGTGACGGCAACAACGTTGCGGCGTCGTTTATCCATGCGGCGGGCCAGTTCGGGTTTGACCTGACATTCACTGGCCCCGAGGCATTGGACCCTGAAATGGGTTTCGTCGAAGAGGCCCGCGCCAAGGGCGTGAAGATCGAAATCGAACGTGACGCCGACAAGGCCGTCGTCGGTGCCGATCTGGTCGTCGCCGATACGTGGGTGTCCATGCATGATGCGCAATCCGCGCGCCAACGTCGCCACAATCTGCTGCATCCGTATCAGGTCAATGACGCGTTGATGTCCAAGGGCAATGACGACGCATTGTTCATGCATTGCCTGCCTGCGCACCGCGAAGAAGAGGTGACCAATTCCGTCATGGATGGCCCGCAATCGGTGATTTTCGACGAGGCGGAAAACCGTCTGCACGCGCAAAAGGCCGTGATGCGCTGGTGTCTTGGCGTTTAAGTCGCGCGTTTAACGCTTGCGCGGTTTGGCCCGCAACGTCGGCGTCGCACCGGCGGGGTCATCCGGCCACGGGTGTTTGGGGTATTGGCTGCGCATGTCCTTTTGCACATCCGCATAGGAATTGTTCCAGAACCCCGGCAAATCAAGGGTCACCTGCACCGGACGGCGTGCGGGTGACAATAACGTAATCCGAAGCGGCGTGCGCCCGACCATCGGATGTTCTGTCACCCCAAACATTTCCTGCAGTCTCACTTGGATTTCGGGCGTCTCGCCGCTGTAATCAATCGGGGCTTTGTTGCCCATCGGGGTGATGAAATGCGCGGGCGCAAGCCGGTCAAGCGTGCTCATCTGATCCCAAGTGAGGCTGTTGCGCAGCGGTTCAAGGATATCGAACCCTTTGATCTGGGCCTCGGTTTTGACCTTGCCGATATGCGGCAAAAGCCAGTCTTCGGCGCGTTCCAATAGCGCGTCTTGAGTCATCTCGGGCATGTCATAGCCCCCAGCGCGCAATAATTCGACACGCGCCATGAACCGATGCGTGGCGGGCGAAACGGGCAGGCCAAGGTCACGAAAACCGTCGAGCGCGGCCATGGCAATGGCGTCGCTTGGCACATCGCGCCAGATTTGATCCGCAAGGGTGATCGCGCCGAACTGTTCCTGACGGCGTGACACAACGCGACGGTCACGGGGATCCCAAACACATGTATCTTGCCACGAAATCTGATCCCCGAAACGGGCGCGAATTTCACTTTCGCTTATTTGGATCGCCTGACGGATGCGGGCATCGCGCAGGTTCCCGTCAAGGTCGGTCGCCACCAGCAGGCGCGCGCCGACCAGCGTGTCGTCATCGTTCATCACCGCGCCTTTGCCACCCGACAGGACCCAACGGGGCGCATCGCCCTTGCGACGAAGACCGATGCGGTCAGGGTATGCGGTGGCGATCATCTCGGACACGGACAAATGTTCGGAATGTGAAACCCGTGAGGCAAGACGTTTGGCGTCGGATTTGATCCGCTCCAAGGTCGGGCGATGAACTTGATAGGGGCGACGGTCGGTAAACTGTCTTGTGTTCTCAATTACCTCAAGCCGATAGGTAATGTCGCATGGCGCGCCGCGCAGCGGATCGCGATCCGCCAAAAGGGCCGCAATGGGTGCGGCGGGTTTCCCCGCCAAAAGTAGCATATGTGCAAGTCGTGGATGAAGCGGTTGCGCTGAAATCCGTCGCCCGTGATCGGTAATCCGAAGGTTGTCATCAAGTGCGCCGAGGGTTTTCAACAACGCCTGCGCCTCGGCCAATGCCCCGATGTTTGGTTGCGTCAAAAGCGCAAGGTCACCCGCGTCCCCTGTGCCCCAAAGGGCCAGCTCAAGCGCAAAGCCCGACAGGTCCGTCGCCTCGATCTCGGCGGGGGGAAAGGGCAACATGCCGCCGTCTTCGCCTTTGGTCCACAGGCGGTAACAGGTGCCGGTTGCGACACGTCCGGCGCGGCCACGACGCTGTTCGGCCTCGGCCTTGGTGACGCGTTCGGTGACCAGACGCGACATGCCCGACGCCGGATCAAACCGCGCGCGACGCGACCGGCCCGCATCAATGACAACACGAACGTCTTGGATGGTCAGCGATGTTTCGGCGATGGATGTGGCCAGCACGATCTTGCGGCCCGCCGTGGCGGGTTGGATCGCGGCGCGTTGGGCCTTGAAATCCATGGCGCCGAACAATGTATGGACGTGGCAATCATTGGGCAGGCCCGAGAGTTTCCCAGCGGTGCGGCGAATTTCGCCTTCGCCGGGGAGGAACACAAGAACCCCGCCGGTGGTTTCGGACAGGGCCTGTTTGATAAGGGCGACGGTCGCGTCCTCGAGCCGCGTGGTTTTGGCGACGGGGCGGTCCAGCCAACGGGTTTCCACCGGAAAGGCGCGGCCCTCGGAGGTGATCACCGGCGCGTCGTCCAACATCGCGGCCACGGGGGCGGCGTCCAATGTGGCGGACATGACCACGATCATAAGGTCATCGCGCAATGCGCCGCGCACCTCCCACGCAAGGGCAAGGCCGAGGTCGGCGTTCAGGCTGCGTTCGTGAAATTCGTCAAAGATCACCGCGTCGATGCCATCAAGCGACGGGTCGGATTGCAACATGCGGGTCAGGATGCCTTCGGTGACGACTTCGATCTTGGTGGATTTTGACACCTTGGATTCGCCGCGAATCCGATAGCCCACGGTGTCGCCCACCTTTTCGCCCAATGTGTCGGCCATCCGTTCGGCGGCGGCGCGGGCGGCCAAACGACGGGGTTCCAACATAAGGATTTTCCCATCGCACAGCCCCGCGTCCATAATTGCAAGCGGCACGACGGTGGTCTTACCGGCCCCAGGGGGCGCCTGAAGCACCGCGCGGCCCGTGTCACGAAGGGCAGTCAAAAGCGCAGGAAGCGCCTCGTTAATAGGAAGGTTCGGTCTCATGCGGCTTTATCGCGCGTTATCGTCGCGCGTGCCAGTGGTGGTTTGCGAAAATCGCATGGGATGTTAGGTATGGACCCGAGAGCTAGTGAAAACACGAATAGGAATGACACAAGTGGTAGAGGATCTAGCACAACGGATCATTGCGGGCGAACGCCGCGCACTGGCAAGGGCAATCACAATGGTCGAAAGCGGACGCGAAGATCACCGCGCGCAGGCCATCGCGTTACTGGATATGATCAAGGGCGCAGACCGGCAGGCGGTGCGCATCGGGCTTTCGGGGACACCGGGGGTGGGGAAATCCACCTTTATCGAGGCGTTCGGGACGATGTTGACGGGGCAGGGGCTCAAGGTTGCGGTTTTGGCCGTGGACCCGAGCTCGGCGCGGTCGGGCGGATCGATCTTGGGCGATAAAACCCGTATGGAATTGTTATCCCGCGATAAAAACGCATTCATCCGCCCATCGCCAAGCCAAACAGAGCTGGGCGGGGTGGCGCGCCGGACCCGTGATGCGGTGGCATTATGCGAGGCGGCGGGGTTTGACATCGTGTTGATCGAAACGGTTGGCGTCGGGCAATCGGAAACCGTGGTTGCGGAAATGAGCGACCTGTTCCTGTTGCTGATGGCCCCTGCGGGCGGCGATGAATTGCAGGGCGTGAAACGTGGCATCATGGAGATCGCCGATATGATTTTGGTCAATAAGGCCGATGGGGATTTGAAACCTGTGGCGATGCGGACCTGTGCGGATTACGCCGGTGCGCTTCGATTGTTGCGCAAACGGGTCTATGACCCCGAGGGGTTCCCGAAGGCGACGACTGTGTCTGCGCTTGAACATGATGGGATCGAAAACGCGTGGGGCGACATGCAGGAATTGGTCGCGTGGCGTCGTGAAAACGGCCACTGGGACAAACGTCGTGCATCACAGGCGCGTCATTGGTTCGAAGAAGAGGTCCGACAGGGGCTTTTGGCGCAACTCACCGCGTCCCCGACGATTCGCGAGAAAATGGATGATCTTGGGGCCAAAGTCGCAAACGGGGGCGCATCCCCCAGTGCTGCGGCCAAAGAGCTGTTGAAGTTGCTCAAATCACTGGGATGAATCGCTTGACGTCCCCCACCAAAGCCCGTAAATGACCGGAACAGAATTCAGGGCACGGCCAATGTTGCGCCCGTATGTTATCGGCAAAAATCCAAGACCGCTTGGGGATGCGCCACTAGATAAGGGATATCAACATGTCGCGTCGCTGCGAATTTACGGGCAAAGGCCCAATGACTGGCAACAACGTCAGCCATGCTAAAAACCGAACACGTCGTCGTTTTCTACCAAACTTGAACGACGTTAGCCTACAGTCCGAAACACTGGGCCGTACGTTCAAATTCAAAATCTCTGCTGCTGCTCTACGTTCCGTAGACCACCGTGGCGGTCTTGACGCATTCCTAGCCAAAGCAAAGGACAACGAATTGTCTGATGCGGCTCTGAAGCTCAAGAAAGACATCAAAAAAGCACAAGCAGCAGCTTAAGCTTTTTCGATAGCGTATTTGGAACGGCCTCGTCAGAAATGACGGGGCCGCTTCTTTTTGTCTCGGTTGTAGTTTCGCTGGGGTGGCCTTATATCTGACTGAACCGCTGGGGTATTTCTTCGGCGATTGTTCTTATCGGTAAGGTTAGGCTTATGTCTTTTAAATCGTTTATCTTTTCTGCTGCGATGATCGCGGCGTCCCCATTGGCGGCGGATATCGTTGTCGATGACGCCTATGCGCGCGCATCCACCCCGACGGCCAAGGCAGGGGCGGCGTTTTTGGAGATCACCAACACCGGTGAAACTGCGGATCGTTTGGTGTCTGTGGCGTCCGATGTTGCGGCGCGTGTTGAATTGCACACCCACAAGGACATGGGCGACGGCGTCATGAAGATGATGCAGGTTGAAGAGGGTTTCGTCATTGACGCAGGTGCGACGATTGCATTGGCGCGCGGTGGCGATCACGTGATGTTCATGGGCCTGACCGAGCCGTTCACCGACGGTAAGGTTCTGTCCGTGACGTTGACGTTTGAAAACGCGGGCGATGTTACCGTTGAAATCCCCGTTGACCTAGAGCGCAAGCCCGAGGCCGATCACGGTGACATGGATCACGGCAAGGCCGACGATCACGCCCATCACCACTAGGTGAATGTCGCCACCCAGTCCGGAACGATTTCGGTCGCGGGCCCATAACGGGCATCGGCGAAATCGGTCGGGGTGTTTGATGGCTCAAGATTAAGTTCAAGCGTGTCGACACCGGCGCGCTGGGCCTCGGCGGCGAAACCGGCGGCGGGATAGACATTGCCGGATGTGCCGATCGATACGAACAGATCGGCCGCTGTGATTGCGTCGAAAATCCGATCCATCTGATAGGGCATTTCCCCGAACCACACGATATCTGGGCGGGTTTTGGCCGCCGCACAGGCGGGACAGGCGTCGGTTGTGTTCATGGTGTCAGGTGCGGCCCAACGGTGCCCACAGCCATGGCAGAGCGCGCCGCGCAGTTCTCCATGCATATGGATCAGATTGCGTTGTCCGGCCCGTTCATGCAGGTCATCCACGTTCTGCGTCACCACCAGAAGATCCACGTGTTTTTCAAGCAATGCCAAGGCCTTGTGCGCCGCGTTCGGTTGCACATCGGCCAATTGCCCACGGCGTCCGTTGTAGAACGCATGCACCAAATCGGGGTCCTTGGCGAACCCTTCGGGGGTGGCGACGTCTTCGACACGATGGTTGGCCCAAAGACCCGTCTCGGCGCGAAATGTTTCGATACCGCTTTCGGCGGAAATACCCGCGCCAGTAAGAACAACAATCTTCATCTGGGACCTTATTTTGACTTTTGATGACCTTGGGGTAAGGTCATCGTAAAACAGGAGCGCGCCATGTCAATTCGGTTCACACGCATTCACACGCCTTGGCATCTTTGGGCCATCGGCGGGATCAGCCTGCTTTGGAATGCGATGGGGGCGTTTGATTATGTTATGACGCAGACCAAAAACGCGTCCTATCTGGAAATGTTCACGCCAGAGCAGCTCGAATACTTCACGTCATTCCCGTCGTGGGTCGTGGCCAGCTGGGCGACTGCGATCTGGACGGCGGTTTTGGGATCGGTGTTGCTGTTGATGCGCCGCCGGTTGGCCGTTTTCGCGTTTTCCGTGTCATTCGTTGCGATGGTGGTGACCGCGCTTCATAACTTTGTCCTGAGTTCGCCGAATATGATCGACATTTCGGGCGTCGGGGCAGGGGTGTTTTCGCTGGCGATTTTCGTGGTCAGCGCGCTTTTGCTTTTGTATGCACGGGGGATGCGCCGCGGGGGCGTCTTGACTTAGCGGGAACAGAATTTCGCCGCGACCGCGCCGAATTCCTTGTAGTTATCCCAGAACCGTTCGTCGTAACGGCTGTCGGATTGACGCAGTTCTTGTGCCTTGTGGGGATCAGAGAAAAACTCGGCGGCTTTGCGCTGTTCACGCGATGATAGCATCATGTCCGCCGCGTCTTGGATACATCCACACATGGTTCTGGTTGCGGCCTTGCGGTCGGAAGCATTGCAGGCGCGCTCAATCACCGTGGCCTGAACGGCGGGGGTAACGGCGAAAGTCGAGACCACAGCAGTGGCCAAAAGGGTGGTTTTCATAACAGTGCCTCGTGGTTCAAATGTGCCCAGATTTTTCTGATTTCACGGTTTTGAATTGCTCTGACACCACTATTGCGTGAAATGCGGCAAGATTCAAATCACTTTGGTCGAACCATGCTTGACCCGCGCGATTTTCCGCTACATATCCCTGATATGACAGAGCTTTCAAAAATCCGTAATTTCTCGATCGTGGCGCATATTGACCACGGTAAATCCACGCTTGCTGATCGTCTGATCCAAGAGACCGGAACGGTCGAGGATCGCGACATGAAGGCCCAGATGCTTGATAGCATGGATATCGAACGCGAACGTGGCATCACCATCAAGGCGAACACGGTACGTATCGAATATAAGGCCGACGACGGCGAGACCTATATTCTGAACCTGATCGATACGCCCGGCCACGTGGATTTCGCCTATGAGGTGTCCCGTTCCATGCAGGCCGTCGAAGGATCCCTGTTGGTTGTCGACAGTTCCCAAGGCGTAGAAGCCCAGACATTGGCGAACGTGTATCACGCCATGGAGGCCGACCACGAGATCGTGCC
The DNA here is from genome assembly GCA_947503035.1 of uncultured Halocynthiibacter sp. Classification (GTDB taxonomy): domain Bacteria; phylum Pseudomonadota; class Alphaproteobacteria; order Rhodobacterales; family Rhodobacteraceae; genus CANNCD01. The sequence continues at coordinate 1,115,156 of CANNCD010000001.1, read as the reverse complement.
TGTCTTGAACAAAATTGACCTGCCAGCGTCCGATTGCGACCGCGTGGCCGAACAGATCGAAGATGTGATCGGCATCGAGGCCACCGGCGCCATTCAGGTGTCCGCGAAAACCGGCCAAGGCATCCACGAAACGCTTGAGTCCATTGTAAAAGATTTGCCCGCCCCAACCGGCGACCGTGACGCGCCGCTTAAGGCGATGTTGGTGGATTCTTGGTATGATTCATACCTTGGCGTTATCGTTCTTGTGCGCGTCATTGATGGCGTCATGAAAAAGGGCGACAAGGTTATGATGATGTCCAATGGGTCATTGCATAACGTTGAACGCATTGGTGTTTTCCGTCCTGAGATGGAAGTCATCGACGAATTGGGCCCAGGTGAAATCGGGTTCATCACCGCGTCCATCAAACAGGTGCGCGACACCCGTGTGGGGGATACGATCACCCATGCCAAAGGCGGCACCGATGTGGCGCTTCCGGGCTTTAAACCAAGCCAGCCTGTTGTGTTCTGTGGACTGTTCCCCGTGGACAGCGCCGAGTTCGAAGAGCTTCGTACATCCATCGAGAAACTCGCGTTGAATGACGCGTCCTTCAGCTATGAGATGGAAACATCCGCGGCGCTTGGCTTTGGTTTTCGCTGTGGTTTCCTTGGGTTGCTTCACCTTGAGGTGATCCGCGACCGGATCGAACGGGAATATGACATCAACCTGATCACGACGGCCCCGTCGGTGATTTACCACATTCATATGAAGGACGGCACGAAACAGGATCTTCATAACCCTGCCGACATGCCCGATCTCACCTATGTGGATCACGTAGAGGAGCCGCGTATCAAGGCGACGATCCTTGTGCCGGACGAATATCTGGGCGACGTGTTGAAATTGTGCCAAGACCGCCGTGGGGTTCAATTGGACCTGACCTATGCCGGTACGCGCGCGATGGTGGTGTATGATCTGCCGCTCAACGAGGTTGTGTTTGATTTCTATGACCGTCTGAAATCCGTGACCAAGGGTTACGCGTCCTTTGACTATCAGATGGAAGGGTACCAGCAGGATTTCCTTGTGAAGATGCAGGTTCTTGTGAACGACGAACCGGTCGATGCGCTTTCTATGATGGTGCACCGTGATCGCGCGGAGGCCCGTGGCCGCGCCATGTGTGAGAAGCTCAAGGAATTGATCCCGCGCCACATGTTCAAAATCCCGATTCAGGCAGCCATCGGCGGAAAAGTGATCGCCCGCGAAACCCTATCGGCGATGCGAAAAGACGTGACGGCCAAGTGTTATGGCGGTGATATGAGCCGTAAACGCAAGCTTTTGGACAAACAAAAGGCCGGTAAGAAGAAAATGCGTCAGTTCGGCAAAGTGGACATCCCGCAAGAAGCCTTTATTTCAGCGTTGAAGATGGACGATTAAGTTGTCCATCTGTCACCGCTTTGTTAGGCTTTGACCAAATTTCGCAATTTATGACAATGGGTGTGACGATGAATAAGGTTTTGGTGACTTCGGTGGTGGCGATCATGTGCGTGACCGCGCCGGTTTTTGCCCAAGATGCGGCGCCTGAAACAGTGGCGCCAGAACCCGCCCCAGTGTCTCAGTTCGCGGAGCAAAGTGTTGACGACCTGAACAACCTGTTGCGCGTCAACCCAATGTCTATTGCGGTGTTCGAAGAGCTCCAGCGCCGTGCAGAAGCGGGCGATATTACCGCAATGATGCGGGCGGGCAATGCGCTTCGCTGGGGACATGGCGTTCCCAAAAACGTAGAAGCATCATTGCCCTTTTTCCGGGCCGCTGCCGAGAGCGACAGCGCCTGGGGGATGGTCTCCTATGGCGACACCCTCTATGAATTTGCGGATGGCGATGCGCGTATGGAGGCGGCGGCGCTGAATGCGCTTCGGGCCGCGTTTAACAAGGGCCACGACGGCGCAGCCTATTCATTGTCGCAAAAAACGCCGACGGATTGGGCGATGTTCCTTCAACGTCAATTGGTTGATCGGGGATATTATTTGGGGCAACCAGACGGTGTTTTCGGATCACTTTCTCAGAATGCGTTGAACCTGTTTTGCGAGGACCGCCAAGTGGCCGTTGACTGTGGCAAGGGTGCATTTGATCGCGATGTCGTTCGCGCCGTGTTCAAGGCAATCGATTCCGAGAAATAGAACAAGAGATCCCCGATAGAAGAGTGGTATTGTTGCTCTCGTCTTGGGGCTCCAATCGCTAGGGGGAAAAACGATCTGTTTGTCCCCATGTTTTGTTCATACTTTCGCGGTACAGTTCTTATACAGCGGCAAGCGCATAATAGCCGCGACGGTGATGAGTTCCGCGTTCAAGAGTACATGCACAGTATGATTGGTAGCGAGTAGCGATTTGGGGGGTCTTGGCCCCCCTTTTTGCGTTCTGGGGCAGGGCGGGGGCCGAATATCAACACTGGCGCCCAGATGCACAAAGGGCGCCATGTTTCCATGACGCCCCATTGTTTGACTATCGTCGGGATTAGCGTACGAATTTCTTGTGCTTAACCCGTGTTGGTTCAAGCGCATCCGGACCCAGACGACGTTTCTTATCCTCTTCGTAATCCTCGAAGTTGCCTTCGAACCATTCTACGTGGCTGTTGCCCTCAAAGGCCAGCATGTGGGTACAGATACGGTCAAGGAAGAAACGGTCGTGGGAAATAACCACCGCACAGCCCGCAAAATCCACAAGCGCGTCTTCGAGCGCACGAAGCGTTTCCACGTCCAAATCGTTGGTCGGCTCATCGAGAAGAAGCACGTTTCCGCCTTCTTTCAACAGACGCGCCATGTGCACACGGTTGCGTTCACCACCGGACAGCATGCCCAGTTTCTTTTGCTGATCGCCGCCCTTAAAGTTGAAGGAAGAACAGTAGGCACGTGAATTCACCTCGGCATCACCCAGTTTGATGATGTCAAGACCACCGCCGATGGCCTCCCAGACTGTGGCGTTGTCATCGAGGTCATCGCGGGACTGATCCACATAGGACAGATCAACGGTATCGCCATATTCCACGGTGCCCTCATCAGGCTGTTCCTGACCGGTCAACATGCGGAAAAGGGTGGTTTTACCGGCGCCGTTCGGGCCGATCACACCAACGATACCACCAGGTGGAAGCGAGAATTCTAGGTTTTCAACCAAGAGCTTATCGCCCATCGCCTTTTTCAGACCCTTAACTTCGATCACCTTGGACCCCAAACGTGGGCCGTTCGGAATAACGATCTGGGCGCGGCCAACTTTTTCGCGCTCGGACTGGTTTGCAAGCTCGTTATACGAGTTGATACGCGCCTTTGATTTGGCCTGACGGGCCTTTGGCGACTGACGCATCCACTCAAGCTCACGCGCAAGGGTTTGTTGTTTGGATTTATCCTCGCGGGCCTCTTGCTCCAGACGTTTCGCCTTTTGCTCCAGCCATGCGGAATAGTTGCCCTCGTAGGGGATACCTTGGCCACGGTCCAGTTCAAGGATCCAGCCGGTGATGTCATCAAGGAAATACCGGTCGTGGGTCACACACAGGATTGTGCCTTTGTAATCAATAAGGTGCTGTTGCAGCCATGCGATGGTCTCGGCGTCCAAGTGGTTGGTAGGTTCGTCGAGCAACAACATGTCTGGCGCTTCGAGAAGCAGTTTACACAGCGCCACACGACGTTTCTCACCACCAGATAGGGTGGACACATCGGCGTCATCTGCGGGGCACCGAAGGGCCTCCATCGAGATGTCGATCTGCGCGTCCAGATCCCAAAGGTTCTGCGCGTCGATCTCGTCCTGAAGCTTCGCCATTTCTTCGGCGGTCTCGTCGGAATAGTTCATCGCAAGTTCGTTATAGCGATCCAAGACGGCTTTTTTCTCGGCGACGCCAAGCATCACGTTGCCGCGCACATCGAGGCTCTCGTCAAGCTGTGGCTCCTGTGGAAGGTAACCGATTTTGGCACCTTCTGCGGCCCATGCTTCGCCTTGGAAATCCTTGTCCATGCCGGCCATGATTTTCATGAGCGTGGATTTACCGGAACCGTTGACGCCAACGACACCGATTTTCACACCGGGCAAGAAGTTTAGGCGGATGTTTTCAAAGCATTTTTTCCCACCGGGGTAGGTTTTGGATACACCATCCATAAAGTAGACATATTGATACGCGGCCATGGGACTCTCCGGTCGTGGAAATAAGGTTTTGTTTGATTTAAAGCGCTGGGGCGGATTGGGCAAGGGGGCGCGGGTATATGGGGTTGGAAACCTGTGTGCTGCGCCGCGCCGCGATCACCGGTACCGCCGCCAGATGATCCAAGCGATTATGTTAATCACCAACAAACTGCTGAGTGAGGGGATAATCGCCGCCAGACCAATGTGCTGCCCGAAGACTAGGCTGACAATAATTTTGATGAAGGTTCCAAGATTGATAATCCAAAGCCCATACCACGGATTTCGTTGCCAAAAGGCGTAAAATAACGCGAAGAGAAACAGGCCGACCGCAGCCAAAAGCATGAACAGCGGTGCTTTGTTTTTGTTGGCAAGAAAGAGCTGTTTTTCCCATTCAAGATAGTCGCTGATCTTGGGGGAGACGGACGTCGGAGCATCAAACCAAAAAAGGCTTGTTGCAAGAAGCGCAATGAATCCAAGAACATGAAGAGGCTTTCGTCGATATGCATAATACGCCGCGGGGATTATGAATAGGGGCCGCGAATACCACGAAAATTGATGCTGGTGGCGCGCCCAAATCCACGCCCCGATGTCGAGACCCGCCAGATGCGCCTGCAAAAGAATACCCAATGAGTAGACCAGCATTGCCGTGATCAGGGCCAAGACCAGAGCATCTATGCGGTGTTGATTAAGTTGTATTGTCATGGGTCTTATCCTAATTCCAAGGTGCCACAGCTGGCTTATGATTTGAAGTTAAGAGCATAAAGTGGTTCCATTTCAAATGTGTTTTGCGTTAGAGCATACCGCATGTTGTACAAACTGCCAGTCGCGCGCGCCGGTCAGAGGATCGGTATTTTGGGGGGATCGTTTGATCCGCCGCATTTGGGGCACCTGCATATATCGCGGGCGGCCTTGCGTCGGTTTGGCTTGGATCAGGTTTGGTGGCTTGTGACCCCCGGTAATCCGTTAAAGACCCGCGGCCCTGCGCCGATGGAGCAACGGATGGAGGCGGCGCGCGCCATGGTCAAACATCCGCGCATTCACGTGACGGATTTTGAGGCCCATGTGGGCACGCGCTATACGGCCGAAACGATTGATGCCTTGCATGACCATTATCACGGGGTTGAATTCACGTGGCTGATGGGGGCGGATAACCTTGCGCAGTTCCACAAGTGGGAAAACTGGCAGGGGATCATGATGTCGGTCCGTGTGGGCGTGGTTGCGCGCCCCGGAGATCGGATTTCTGCACGGCTGTCGCCTGCGGCCCGCCGGTTTGAGCAATCCCGTCTGCGCGGTCGCAAGGCGCATTTGCTGGCGGGAGCCAAGGCACCTGCGTGGTCATTCATCAATGTTCCGATGAACGACATGTCCTCGACCGATATTCGCGCGCGTGGCGAATGGGTAACGTCGGATAAATAACGCGCGACCTGTCGGATTGTGCGTTGCAAGTGGCAGAATTTGCTGCAAAATCCGCATATGTTTATGACCTCTATTTCAAAGACCCTTCGCGTGGGTATTATCACCGCGCTGACCTGTGCGGCCGTTACGGCCAGCGCCCAAGATGTAACCCGTACCAAACGTCCAGAGCCGCGCCCTGAGGGGCTTCGGATTACGGCGCCATTGGTTGAGACCCTATTGAGCAGGGCGAACCTGTCGGGGACCGTTGGGTTTGTGGTGGCTGATGCCAAAACCGGCGCGATCCTTGACGCGCGGAACCCGAATACCGCGCTCCCACCTGCTAGCGTGAATAAGGCGCTGACGACGTTGTTTGCGCTTGGATCACTTGGCGGCGGGTATCGGTTTGAGACACAGCTGGTGGCCACGGGGCCGATTGAAGGTGGACGTTTGAACGGGGACCTGATTTTGGTGGGCGGGGGCGATCCGACCCTTGGGACCGACCAATTGGCTTTGATGGCGCGGGACCTGCGGGTCAAGGGGGTTACATCGGTTAGCGGTGCATTTCGCGTCTATGACGGGGCTTTGCCGTGGATCAAAAGCGTGGATGACGGGCAGCCGGAACACGTGGGCTATAACCCATCGGTGTCTGGGCTGAACCTTAATTTCAACCGTGTGCATTTTGAATGGAAGCGCAGCGGGGGCGGATATGCGGTGACCATGGAGGGGCGCACCGACGCGCACCGGCCCGCCGTGTCCATGGCCAAGATGCAGATCGTGAGCCGCGAGACGCCTGTTTACACCTATGCCAGCAAAGGGGGCGTGGATCTGTGGACCGTGGCCCAAGGCGCGCTTGGAAGCGGTGGGAGCCGCTGGTTGCCGGTGCGCAATTCGTCGGCCTATGCGGGGGACGTGTTCCGCACATTGGCCCGAGGGCAGGGGATTACATTGCCAGCTGCTAAACGGATGACAAGCCAACCATCGGGCACCGTAATCACCCGCCACCAATCGCTGCCGCTTGAACGGGTGTTGTTGGATATGATGAAGTTCTCGACCAACCTGACCGCCGAGGCCGTCGGATTGACCGCGTCACAGAAAACCGGTCTTCGTGGATCTGCCAGTGCGATGAATACATATCTGGGGGCGATGTACGGAGTGACGCCATCCTTGGTGGATCATTCCGGTCTGGGCGACAAAAGCCGCATCACCGCCGCCGAGATGGCCACGATATTGTCGGGGGCTTACGGTGCAGGGCGATTGGCGCCGTTGATGAAACCCGTGGTCATCCGTGACAAGGACGGCAAGGCGATGCCGGTACAGCCCGCAGATGTGCGCGCCAAGACCGGATCGTTGAATTTCGTGAGTGCGCTTGCGGGCTATATCACCACCAACGACGGGCGGGATTTGGTGTTTGCGATTTTCACCGCAGACCAGAACGCGCGCCGTGCGATTAAGAAAGAAGACCGCGAACGCCCCGCCGGTGGCCGCACATGGGCCGCGAAGTCACGGCAGCTTCAACATGATCTATTGGCGCGCTGGGCACAGGTTTACGGGGGCTAGATGACCTTGTGGCGGGCGCGGGCACCTGTTTCGATGGCCGCCGCATGAAGCCGTGAAATATCAAGTTCGTACCGCATCTCTGCCAAGAGCTCGAGCTCAGCCTGATCAAGACGTCCGTCGGCCGCGGCGATGTCGCAGGCCAGCGCATAGGCCGTGTCATAGAGGTTAGGCGGCAGATAGGATTTGACGATGCCGAACAGGCTATCAAGGCCGTCTTCTTCTTCGAGCATAGAGAACACGGCGTCCAAAATCACCGCGACATGATCAAGGTCATAATCGGCAAAGATCGGCATGTGATTGACGATCCGCTGGATCGAGACAAGTTCAGCCGTCCCCACATCCAAATCAGAGGCAGATGTCGCAATCATCACCGCGACCAAGCAGTCTTGGGGCGAGAAAGGGGCCGTCTGGTTGGGATTGGACATAATGTACCTTTTGAAATTGTCTGTTCGGGCTAGATTATTGACCTTTGCGCGGTTGCACAATAGGAGAGCAACAGGTGCGCGCATAGGGCGCGGACCGTGATATGGAAATGAAGATATGTCTGATCTGCGTGAAGCTGGTATGAATTCGAAAGCGTGGCCGTTTGAAGAAGCGCGCCGTGTATTGAAACGTATTCAGGGTAAGACACCGGAGAAGGGATATGTGTTGTTCCAAACGGGGTACGGCCCGTCAGGTTTGCCGCACTTGGGCACCTTTGGCGAAGTGGCACGCACAACAATGGTGCGCCGCGCGTTTGAGATCATTTCCGATATCCCCACAAAATTGATCTGTTTCTCGGACGATATGGATGGGTTCCGCAAGGTGCCGACCAACGTGCCGATGCAGGACGAATTGGCCGAGGATCTGAACCTTCCGCTGACCAAGGTGCGTGATCCGTTCGGCACCCACGAAGGGTTCGCCCAGCACAACAACGCCCGTTTGCAGGATTTCCTTGATTCTTACGGGTTTGAATATGATTTCGCGTCCTCGACCGAATATTACCAGTCGGGCACATTCGACGACATGCTGATCAAGGCGTGTTGGGAATACCAGAAAATCATGGACATCATGTTGCCGACCTTGGGCGAAGAACGCCGCGCGACCTATTCGCCGTTCTTGCCGATTTCCCCGAAAACGGGCCACGTGTTGCAGGTGCCGATGATCGAAGTGAACCCGAAAGAGGGCACCGTGGTCTACGAAGAGCCAGACGGTGAACGCGTTGAGATGGCCGTCACAGGTGGCAACATCAAGATGCAGTGGAAGCCCGACTGGGCGCTGCGCTGGGCCGCGCTGGGCGTGGATTATGAGATGTCCGGCAAGGATTTGATCGACTCGGTTACGCAGGCGTCGAAAATCTGTCGTGCGCTGGGCAAACGCCCACCAGAGAGCCTGACCTATGAATTGTTCAACGATGAGCAGGGCCAGAAGATTTCGAAGTCCAAAGGCAATGGTCTGTCGATGGAGGAATGGCTGACCTATGCGTCGCCAGAGTCGCTTCAGTATTTCATGTACCAAAAGCCAAAGACCGCCAAACGGTTGCATTTCGATGTGATCCCGAAGGCGGTTGATGAATACCACCAACAGCTGCGCGCGTACGCGGATCAGGACACCAAGGCCCGTCTGGCGAACCCCGTGTTCCACATTCACGGCCACAACGTTCCGACGTCCGACATGGTTGTGCCATTCGCGATGTTGCTGAACCTTGCGTCCGTTTCTGCGGCCGAGGACAAGGATCAGCTTTGGGGCTTTATCCAACGTTATGCCCCCGAGGCGGCGGCGGACACCCACCCTGGTTTGGATGCGGCGGCTGGTTTTGCGGTTGCGTATTACAACGACCACGTGAAGCCCAAGAAGACCTATCGCGCCCCAACTGAGGACGAGGTTAAGGCGTTGGTCGATCTTCAAGACCGTCTTAAGGCGTGGGACGGTGGTTTGGACGCGGATGCGTTGCAATCCATGGTGTTTGCGGTTGGCAAGGCGCACGAGATCGAGCCGCTTCGGAACTGGTTCACGACCTTGTACGAGGTTCTTTTGGGCGCGTCCCAAGGTCCACGTTTCGGCGGGTTTATCGCGCTGTTTGGTGTGGATGAAACCATCGCTCTTATCGACGATGCTCTGGCTGGCAAGCTTGGCCAGTAAGCGAACTGTGATTTGACCCACGCCCCTTTTGCCCTGATCATTGTGGTGAAAGGGGCAGGGAATGACACGTTTTTTTCAAGTTTTATGGGTGTTTTTTGCGCTGGCCTTGCCGGTGCGCGCCGATACCCATACGCCCAACGCCCCCCTTGTTCATGTGATCGAAGGCCAGATCGCGGCCTTTGCCGATGATGATTTCGCGGCCGCACTTCGGTTCGCGTCCCCCGAGCTTCAGCTTGTCTTTGGGACGGGCGAACGGTTCGGCACTATGGTGCGTTCTGGTTTCCCGATGGTCTATCGCCCCGATACGGTGACGTTTCTGGCGGGTGATACGACGGGTGACGTGCGCCACCAATCCGTGATGATCCGCGACGGCGCGGGGCGGGTGCATTTTCTGGACTATGAAATGGGCCGCGACCGCACCGGTTGGCACATCCGCGGGGTGACCATTGTCACCGACGAATTCGCCTAGGACCGTACGCAGCCCCAAGTCAGCGTTAACCCCTTATTGATATTTCTTTCCCATCCGGCGTGGGCCGGGCTTCCAGATGATGACTGACAATTGAGCACAGCAGACGGGCATCGCCTGTTTGTCCTGTACGCGCGACTGTCGAAAGGGGTTTTGATGAATAAGGCAATTACCGACGGTTTGGTATTCACACCAACAGCGTTTGAAAACGGTCTAGATGTATGGTCCAGCGGCAACGGCACGTCGGGGTCCGACACATATGATGGGGCGGCCAACGCGGCCTTTGTGCCTGCGGACGCAGATTTTTCCGGCTGTCTTGAACTGATCAAGACGGATAGCACTCAGCAGCTTCGCTATATGGGGCAGACACCGATTTTGCCCGGCTGCTATCTTCAAATTACGGCGCGTGTGAAGGCCATTAGCGGCAACTTGCCATCCGTGCGGATCGCGGGCTATGCGCTGAATGGGTCGGACAATCACGTCAGTGGTCTGACCGAAGAGGGCAGCAGCACCACGCTGACCACCTATGGTGATATCTATGAGATCACCGCGATCGTTGGCACAGGCGCGCGGGGCGGTGTTGATATGGTTTGGGGCACCGATGTGGTGTCGGGACACTTTGGTCTGGATCTGACGGGGTCCAACGGCGGAGTTGTTCGCATTGATGATATCCAAATCGAAGATGTGACATCGATCTATGCCGACGATAAAATCGGTATCGTGGATGTGGTGGACTATGGTGCGGTTGGTGATGGCGTCACCGATGACCGTGACGCGTTTGTTGCGGCAAGCAACGCGGCGAACGGGCGTACGGTGTTGGTTCCTGAGGGTACCTATCTTCTTGGATCTAATACAACAATTCAGACCCCCATCCGGTTTATTGGTCAAGTGACCTGCGCCGATGATGTGCGTCTTGAACTGTCCAAGAGCTTTGATCTGCCGACCTATATTGATGCGTTTGGCGACGAAGAGCTGGGCTTTAAGAAAGCCGTGCAATGTATGATGAACTTTTCGGATCACGAGAGCCTCGACATGTGCGGACGTCGCATTTCGGTGACCGAACCGATCGATATGCATGCGGCCGTGAACAACAAAACCAGCTATGAAATCAGTCGTGTTCTGCGCAATGGGGAATTTGATGTGGTATCTGGCACTGCATGGGATCCAGAGGTGGTGACATCGGCGGCGACCTATAGCACGAGCAACACACTTGCGTTGACCAATGTGACCAATATCGCGAATATCGAACCGGGGTCTATTATCACGGGCACTGGCGTTGGGCGCGAAGTTTACGTGCGTAGCGTTGATGTGGGGGCGCAGACGCTTGTTCTGTCGAACCCATTGTATGACGCCGCGGGCACACAGTCCTATACCTTTACGCGCCACAAATATGTCCTTGATTTCAGTGGATTTTCTAAGCACTCGAAGATGGTCATCGAGGATGTCGATTTCCGCTGTAACGGCGAAGCAAACGGCGTGATGCTTGCTCCGAATGGCATTATCACCCACTTTAAGGACTGTTTCTTTACGCGCCCTGCATATAAGGCGATCACCTCCCCTGGCCGTGGCTGTCAGGGTATGCTGATCGACCGCTGTCAGTTCTTGTCCAACGAGGGCAGCGCAAATTCCCAAGATCGCGTGTCCATTGCGTTCAATTCGAACGCCAATGACGTTAAGGTCCACGACAACCGCTGTGAGCTGTTGGGGATGTTCGGTGTTATGTCTGGCTCGGGCCACCAGATCGCCGAGAACCACTGGTTCAACGGTGACAGCGCCACCGATGGTCTGCGTCTTCCTGGGATTGTTCTGACGATGCCGAACTGTAAGACTTTGATTACAGAGAACTATATCGATAATGGCGGCATCGAGTGGACAAATGAACACGACGCGGCCCCCGAATTCAGCAGCGAATTTGCATTCGGAAGCCTGACGATTTCGAACAATATCTTCTATGCGGCCGGTGTCGCGTCGTTCTTTACGTTTATCTCGGTGCGTCCGGTCGGTCCCGACCACTATATCCAAGGTCTGAATGTGATCGGGAATACGTTCAAGGTTCTTCAGGGCAATATTGATCGCGTGGATAAGATCGACACGACCTTCTATGACATGAACTTTGCCGCGATGCGCAATATTCAGTGGGAAGGCAATACCTATAACGGGGTGAACACGGCCACTGCCAACCCTGTTTATGTTGGTCATACCCAGTCGTCGACGACGTCAACATGGACCGTGGACACGGACGAACGTCTGCCGTTCGAGGGATATGCGCGCAAATGCACATCGCTTGTCTTTGAGGGGGACGTGACCAATTCGTCCAACGTCAAACAAACCGAATATCCAAGCGTGGTTCTGCGGTCTGGCTCAAACCAAGATCAAGTCCAGCTGCGGTTTAGCACGGCGGTGAAAGGAACGGTTCTGGCGGGGATCCGTGTTGATAATCCATCCTAGGAGAGTGGGGCGCCTTTCGGGGCGCCCTTTTGCATTTTGCGAAACTGGTGCTAGGCTGGTGGGGCAAGAGGAGGAACATATGCCAAGTATTTCAACCACTCAGCCATGCCAAACCGTTGTGACCACCTTTGAGGTGAACCCCGGCCAATCTCAGGATCTTATGCACGAAATCACCCGCGCCTATGACGAATTCATTCGCCATCAGGACGGGTTTCTGGGGGCGGGATTGCATATCAATGACGCCCAAACCCGGATCGCAAATTACGCGCAATGGGAACGCCGCGAGGATTTCCAATCGATGCTCCGTTCGAACCAGATGCAGGTCTACACGCGCCGGTTTGCGAAACTTTGCCAGCGGTTTGAACCGGTCCTTTATGACGTAGAAGCAACCTATTGATTGCGTCGACGGGGCTAGCGTTTCTTGCCCCGTCGTGCCTTCATGCCGCTTCGGCCTGCGGTGCTTCGGCCACGTGCATTGGCGGCATCGGCGGCGGCGGCTTCGATCACGGATTGACGGGCCATCGGGTCCTCGGATACCGCCAGATCGACCGCCTCAAGGCGCTTAACTTCGTCGCGCAGACGCGCGGCTTCTTCGAATTCAAGGTTCTCGGCGGCCTTGCGCATTTGATCCCTCAGCCCATCCAGATGCACCTGAAGGTTCGCGCCAACCATGGGTTTATCGACCGTCGCGGTCACGCGGTTCATGTCCACGTCACCTTCGAACAGACCGGCCATCACGTCTTCTACGTTTTTCTTAACCGTGAGCGGGGTGATGCCATGTTCAAGGTTATAGGCCTCTTGTTTCGCGCGGCGGCGGTCGGTTTCGCCAATCGCGCGTTCCATCGATCCGGTGACCCTATCCGCATACATGATAACGCGGCCCTCGGCGTTACGCGCCGCGCGGCCAATGGTCTGGATCAATGACGTTTCCGAGCGCAGGAAACCCTCTTTGTCGGCGTCCAAAATCGCAACCAATCCACATTCGGGAATATCGAGCCCCTCGCGCAAAAGGTTAATACCGATCAGAACATCAAACGCCCCAAGACGCAGATCGCGCAGGATTTCGATCCGTTCAAGCGTATCAATATCGCTGTGCATATAGCGCACTTTGATGCCCTGTTCATGCAGGTATTCGGTCAAATCCTCGGCCATGCGTTTGGTCAAAGTCGTACAGAGCGTACGCATGCCCAGTTCATTCACGCGACGAATTTCATCAAGAAGATCATCGACTTGGGTCTCAACCGGACGGATCTCGATCTGGGGATCCAACAACCCTGTCGGACGGATCACCTGTTCGGAAAACACACCGCCGGCCTGTTCCAATTCCCAATCCTTGGGGGTCGCCGAAACAAAGATCGACTGGGGCCGCATCGCGTCCCATTCTTCGAACATCAACGGGCGATTATCCATACAAGACGGCAGGCGGAAGCCATGTTCGGCCAGCACAGATTTACGCCGGTTATCGCCTTTGTACATGCCGCCGATTTGGGGCACGGACACGTGGCTTTCGTCCGCAAAGACGATGGCATTGTCGGGGATATATTCGAACAGGGTGGGGGGCGGCTCACCGGGGGCGCGGCCCGTGAGGTACCGTGAATAGTTTTCAATCCCGTTGCAAAATCCGCTCGCCTCAAGCATCTCAAGATCGAACTTGGTGCGCTGTTCGATCCGCTGTGCCTCAAGCAGTTTGCCCTCGGCCTCGAACTGCTTGAGGCGTAGCGCGAGTTCGGCTTTGATATGTTCAATCGCTTGGATCAAGGTGGGGCGCGGGGTCACATAGTGGGAATTCGCATAGACGCGGATTTTCTCGACGGTGCCTTTGCGTTCACCGGTGAGCGTGTCAAATTCCGTAATGCTTTCAAGCTCTTCTCCAAAGAACGACAGGCGCAGCGCTCGATCATCAAGGTGACTTGGCCAGACCTCAAGGCTATCGCCGCGCACGCGGAATGTGCCGCGGGCAAAGGCCGCGTCGGAGCGTTTATATTGCTGTGCCACCAGATCGCGCATCACCGCACGCTGGTCGTATTCTTGGCCCGCCTCAAGGTCGACGGTCATCGCGGAATAGGTCTCGGGCGAGCCGATCCCATAGATGCACGACACCGAGGCGATGATGATCACATCGTCCCGCTCCAACAACGACCGCGTCGCCGAGTGGCGCAACCGGTCGATCTGTTCGTTGATCTGGCTTTCTTTTTCGATAAATGTGTCCGACCGTGCGACATAGGCCTCGGGCTGATAGTAGTCATAAAAGGACACGAAATATTCGACGGCGTTGTCGGGAAAGAACCCCTTAAATTCGCCATAGAGTTGCGCGGCGAGGGTCTTGTTTGGTGCAAGGATGATCGCCGGACGTTGGGTTTCCTCGATGACCTTGGCCATGGTGAAGGTTTTACCCGTACCCGTAGCCCCCAACAAAACCTGATCATGATCCCCGTCGCGGATGCCTTGGGACAGTTCACGAATGGCCGTGGGTTGATCGCCTGCCGGTTCGAATTCCGTATTCATTACAAAGGCTTTCCCACCTTCGAGCTTTTCTCGGGTCGATTTTCGTGGCGTTTCAATTGGCAGTGTCATTGGCGATTCCCCATGCGGTACCCTAGATTTGATCTGTTTTTGTTCCGGTTCAAGGGGCAATGCGTTTTATAAAGTATTAAAATGCGATTACTACCATAGGGGGATATTTGATATATATTTTACAACCATAGCGATATTTTTCTTGTGGCCTGCTGTGTGACCCGCTAGGTTTCAAGGGCAAGCAGCAGTACAGGTTGTCGGTCAGAGCGCACCACCCACCCCACCACCCACCCTAGCTCTAATAGGCCGACAACCGACCCTGCCGAAGGGCCCAATAGATAGGGTTTTACCTGAATGCAGACTTGCAATTTTTCCCCGTTTTATGGATAAGATCACAAAGCCATCGGAGACATAAACATGAGCGCACGCATCTACCAGCCAGCAAAAACGGCCATGCAATCAGGTATCGCTAAAACCAAGTCTTGGGTTTTGGAGTTTGCACCGTCTTCTGCGCGCGAAGTTGATCCGTTGATGGGCTGGACGTCGTCGTCCGACACGCAGGCACAGGTCCGCATGAGTTTCGACAGCAAAGAAAGCGCCGTCGCATATGCCGAGGCAAACGGAATCGACGCGGTCGTGACCGAGCCAAAAGAGCGTAAACACATCATTCGCCAAGGCGGCTATGGCGAGAATTTCGCGCCAAACCGTCGTGGTGCTTGGACACACTAACCAGTTAACCTGGAACCAAGTCTCCCGGATATGTTGACCCCTCGAACCTCGCCCTGGCCGGTGAGGTCATCGTGTCAAAACAACCCAATCCGCCCTTGGATCCACAATAGCGACGGGTAGGATGCGACCCACACCCAGACGAACCGGTTCAGCCCAAAGAGGCAGGCGTTCGCCAAATGGAATGCAAAGGCAATCGTCAAAGCCAAGACAAGCGCGGGCGCCCAAAGCAGGCTGATCGGGAAGACCAATTCAAATCCAATCACCGGCCATGAAGCCAGCATCATTTGCCGTGGCCGGTTGGCCAAATCGCGAAGACGTTCGGATACGGGATAGGCCGAAAAGGCAAAGACATCCGCAAGCGCGCGGCCGCTGCGCCAATCTGGGTTCACGATCTTGACCTTGCCGGAAATGAAATAGGACATCACCACCTGTATCCCGAGATAGCCAAAGGCCGTTTCCGAGATCAACCCCGCCGGCAGAACATGCGCAAGCGTCACACAATAAAGCACCAAAAGCCCCATGCGGTCGCTTCCGCCGTTATAGGGGCCTTGGTACCGGTGGAGGGCAACGACACTGTGGAGACAGAGCCCAATGAGGGCCCAAGGGACGGCGATATTGAACAGGACCAAAACCGCCAAAACACCGCGCACGGCGAATAACAACGGCGCATCCCGCGTGCCAAAGACATGTTCCGCGCTGCTTTGAATGAACGCGAGTGCCAACAGGATTTCGCTGGCGCGCAGGGCAAGATCAAAACTCATTTCGCTCCCCCTTTGACGGGTTCCGAGACATACAACACCTCTTCGGATCGGGCTTCGCCGTTACGCGACACAAAGACCAGACGGAACTGCACGCTCTGTCCTGTGCTCACCTGATCCGGTGCGAGGTCCGCCAAAATGCGTTTGTTGACCTCATTGATGCTATGAGGCGTGGGATTTTGGACAATGCGTTCCGCGAGGCTGACCAGAAATAGAGCGTCATTGCGGGCAGGGTTCCAGAACAGACGCATCAGCATTTCAAAGGGTGTGACCACCGCGGGGCCGGGGCGAAATTCGCGCCAATCCGTCGGCGATCCATCGGCGACCAGCGCCCATTGCACCCGCGGCGAGGGTTCGACGGATTTGAAGAACCGCCAAGACGGCACCAATACCGGCAGGATAAGAGACAGAGTCCGCAACATAAGGCGAGGGTCGGATAAGTTGATTAAAATCAGATAAATCGCCCCAAAGATTTGCCTGTTCCTGCGTTTAGGGTGAAGCTGTCACAAAACCTTCGCTTTTCTTGTGGCTGTGGATGATCTATCCAATCGCGCGAATGCACAACACGCACCTTGGCCGTTTTGTCTGAAAGGATTTCCATGACACGTATCGCAATTAATGGCCTTGGCCGCATCGGTAAACTGGCCCTTCGCGCCCTGATTGACGACGGGATCGACGGTGAAATCGTTCTGATCAACGACATCATGGGCGACGCGGAACAACATGCGATGTTGTTGGAATTTGACACGGTGCACGGGCGCTGGCCCGCCGAATTCGGGTTCTCCGACGACAGCATCACCGTCAATGGCACCGAAATGCGCCTGACCAAGGAACGCAAGATCGAAGACCTGCCGCTTGCGGAAATGGGTATTGACGTTGTGATCGACTGTACCGGCGCCTTTAAAACCGAAGCGAAAATCGCACCCTATTATGCGGCTGGCGTGAAAAAGGTGATCGTCTCTGCTCCGGTCAAGGACGGCGGCGCGCTGAACCTTGTGTATGGCGTGAACGACGATCTATATAAGGCCGACGAACACCACACCGTGACCGCCGCAAGCTGTACCACCAATTGCCTTGCCCCCGTGGTAAAGGTCATCCACGAAGAGCTGGGCATTAAGCACGGGTCCATCACCACGATCCATAACGTGACCAACACGCAAACCATCGTGGATCGTCCGGCCAAGGATATGCGCCGCGCGCGCTCGGCCCTGAATTCATTGATCCCGACGACGACCGGCTCTGCGACGGCGATCACATTGATTTACCCTGACCTTGTGGGACGTTTGAACGGCCACGCGGTGCGGGTGCCATTGTTGAACGGATCACTCACCGACTGTGTGTTCGAGGTCGAACGCGAAACCACCGCAGAAGAGGTGAACGCGCTGTTCAAATCCTATTCCGAGAACCAGCTGAACGGCATCCTCGGCTACGAGACCCGTCCGCTCGTTTCCACCGATTACACCAACGACCCACGGTCATCGATCATTGACGCGCCGTCGACAATGGTCGTGAACGGCACGCAGGTCAAAGTTTACGCATGGTATGACAACGAATGGGGCTATGCGAACCGTCTGGCGGATGTATCCCGCATGGTATGTAAGGGTCTGTAATAATGACTGAAAAGGTGAATGGTCTGGCCGCCTATATGGCGGTGACGGCGGCCTATTGGGCGTTTATGCTGACCGACGGCGCGCTGCGGATGTTGATCCTCTTGCACTTCCACAGCCTCGGGTTTTCGGCCATTCAGCTGGCCTATTTGTTCCTCTTGTACGAGGCAATGGGCATTGTCACCAACCTGTCTGCGGGCTGGATCGCGGCGCGGTTTGGCCTGTCCACTACGCTTTATGCGGGGCTTGGGGTACAGGTCGTGGCGCTGCTGGCCTTGACGCAATTGAACCCCGATTGGGGCATCACCGCGTCGGTCATTTTCGTGATGATCGTGCAGGGCCTATCGGGGGTCGCCAAGGACCTCTCGAAGATGAGCTCAAAGAGCGCGGTGAAATTGCTGGCGCCCGAGGGCGACGGGTCTTTGTTCCGCTGGGTTGCGATCCTGACGGGGTCGAAAAACGCGGTCAAAGGTGTCGGGTTCTTGCTGGGCGCGGCGTTGCTTGCGACCATCGGCTTCCTTGGGGCGATCTATGTGATGGCGGCGGCTTTGGTCGTGATCCTGATCGCCGTTGCGGTGTTCATGCCGGCAGGTCTGCCGACAGGCAAAAAATCCGCGAAATTCACCGAGGTCTGGTCCAAAGACACCCGCATCAACCGCCTGTCACTGGCGCGCATGTTCCTGTTTGGCGCACGTGATGTGTGGTTTGTGGTGGGCATTCCGATCTATTTCTACGGCGTGTTGTCCGACGGATCGCACGACGGCAACCGTGCGGCGTTCTTCCAAATCGGCACATTCATGGCCTGCTGGATCATCGGCTATGGGCTGGTGCAAGGCACCGCGCCGAAACTGATCAACGCGGCGCAAAAGACCCTGACCGACGTCACACGCGCGGCGGGGCACTGGGGCCTTGGCCTGTCGTTCATCCCGTTCATCTTGGCCGGTTTGGCCATTGTCGCGGGCGGCATCGCGGATTGGTACACGGTGACCTTGATCGCCGGTCTCTTGGCGTTTGGCTTTGTCTTTGCGGTGAATTCATCGGTTCACAGCTATCTTATTTTGGCGTTCACCAGCGCGGAACGCGTGACCATGGACGTCGGGTTTTACTATATGTCCAACGCAGCGGGGCGCCTTTTGGGCACACTTCTGTCTGGTCTCAGCTTCCAATTCGGCGGCCTGCCTCTGTGCCTCGCGACCGCTGGCGCAATGGCCTTTGCCAGCTGGCTCGCGGTACGCCGCCTAGAGGTCTAGCCTCAAGGGCGTGGACCCAATCCATCCGTTGCACAGAATGGTGAATAGGGGGTCTTGTCAGGCCCCCTTGTCGCATTTATTAGGTGCTTTACTCTGGAATGGTAAAAGTGCCATACTAGATGCGAAACACAAACCCCAGATAGGTAAAAGATGACTTCGATTTTAGGAATTGGCGAATGCATGGTTGAGCTGTCCCAAGAGGACGGGGCGCTGTGGCGTCGTGGCTTTGCTGGGGATGTGTTGAACACGCTTTGGTATGCGCGCGCGCGTATGGGCGACGATGATACCATCGGTTTCTATTCTGCTGTTGGCGACGATGCCGCATCCGGTGAGATGCGCGATTTCATCACCGAGGCGGGCATCGACACCACGCCGCTTCAGACCCTGCCAAACGGCGTTCCTGGTCTTTATATGATCCACCTTGACGGGTTCGAACGCTCCTTCAGCTACTGGCGTTCCACGTCCGCTGCGCGTCAGATGATGACCAATATCGACGCCCTGTGGTCCGCCGTGTCCAAACCAGATTTCGTATATTTTTCCGGTATTTCCATCGCGATCCTATCACCTGAGCACCGCGAAGCGATGCTTGATGGCATCCGCGCGCACATGAAAGAAGGCGCGCAGCTGGTGTTTGATCCAAACATCCGTCCACGTCTGTGGGAAAACGACGCCGTGATGCGCGACACCATCACCAAGGCCGCTGGTGTGGCCGATATCGTATTGCCAAGCTTTGACGACGAACGCGACACCTTTGGCGACAAGACACCCGACGAAACCGCCGCCCGTTATCTGGCAGGTGGCGCGCGCAAGGTCATCGTGAAAAACGGCGAAGAGCCCACGTTGATGGCGACCCCTGATTTGCAGACATTCGTCGACGTGCCACCTGTGTCGAACGTGGTGGATACCACGGCGGCGGGTGATTCATTCGCGGGTGGCTATTTGTCCGAATTGGCCGCATCTGGCGACGATGTGGCGGCGGTGCGCGCCGGTCAGGCGACCGCAGCAACATGTATTTCATTCAAGGGTGCATTGGCGCCGTTTTCTGAAATCAAATAATCTGGTTGGTGGGCCAACCGCCAGATAGAAAACGCCGCGCTGAGAGATCAGCGCGGCGTTTTTGTTTTCACCATGTCGGCGGGGTGCTAGGTGCGCACGCCCGCAAATTTTTCCGCCCATGCCTCGCGGTCATCATCCGAGATCTTCGCGAATGTAACGGCAGGCACGGTAAAGGCGTGACCGGCCTCAAATGTGCCCATCGCCGCGGCCACATCGGTTGGCCATGCGGCGTCTGCGTCGCCCATATCGGACAGGATCGCGGCGGATGCATCAGGGATGAACGGACGCGACAGAACGCCGTACAAACGGATCAGGTTCAACGACAAACGCACAGACGCGGCGGCCGCATCTGGGTCGGTTTTGAACGCGGCCCACGGTGCGGCGGTCTGTAGGTATTCGTTGCCCATCACCCAGATTGAGCGTAGCTCATTCGCGGCTTTGCGGATCTCCATGGCCTCCATGTGGCCCTCGTATACGGCGACTTTGGCGGCCAGATCGGCGATCAACTTGTTCTCAACGTCACTATATGTGCCGCCCGCAGGAACCTCTTCTCCGAACTTCGAGCGACAGAATTTCGTCACGCGGGACACAAAGTTCCCAAGCACATCTGCAAGGTCTTTGTTGATCGAGCCTTGGAAGTTTTCCCAAGTGAATTCCGCGTCGGAATTTTCTGGTGCGTGCGACAACAGCCACCAACGCCAGTAGTCCGCCGGAAGGATCTCAAGCGCCTGATCCATGAACACGCCACGGCCACGCGAGGTCGAGAATTGACCACCGTCATAGTTCAAGTAGTTGAAAGACTTGATGTAATCCACGACTTTCCATGGCTCTTGTGACCCGAACAACGTCGCAGGGAAGGATAGCGTGTGGAATGGAACGTTGTCTTTGCCCATGAATTGGACGTATTTCACGTCGTCGGCACCCTTGTCGGTGCGCCACCAGCGTTCCCAATCCGCCTCGGATTTACCGTTGGCCTCGGCCCATTCGGCGGTCGCGGCGATATATTCCACAGGCGCGTCGAACCAGACATAGAAGACCTTGCCGTCCATGCCGTCCCAGTCGTTTTCACCGTCTTTCACGGGCACGCCCCAGTTCAAATCACGGGTAATCCCGCGATCCTGAAGGCCGTCGCCGTCATGCAGCCATTTTTTCGCAATCGACGTGGTCAGGATCGGCCAATCGGTCTTGGACGAAATCCACGCATCGATCTTATCCTTCAACAAGGACTGGCGCAGGTGAAGGTGTTTCGTTTCGCGCACCTCAAGGTCGGTGGACCCAGAAATGGTGGAATGCGCATCGATCAGATCGGTTGGATCAAGCTGCTTAGTGCAGTTGTCACATTGGTCCCCGCGCGCGTCTTCGAAGCCACAGTTGGGGCAGGTGCCCTCGATGTAACGATCCGGCAGGAACCGACCATCGGCGACGGAATAGACCTGTTTCTCGCTCACCTCATCCAAGAAGCCGTTCTTGCGCAATTGGCCCGCGAAATGCTGGGTCAGCTTGTGGTTTTGCGGCGATGATGAACGGCCATAGTGATCGAACGACAGGCGGAACCCATCGGCCAATTTGGCCTGTTCGTCGTGCATGCGGGCACAATATGCGTCGACCTCTTCACCCGTTTTGGCGGCGGCCAATTCGGCAGGCGTGCCGTGTTCGTCGGTCGCACAGATGAACATCACCTCGTGGCCACGCTCGCGCATGTAGCGGGCATATAAATCGGCCGGAAGTTGGCTTCCGACGAGATTGCCCAAATGTTTGATACCGTTGATATACGGAAGCGCTGACGTGATCAGAATACGTGCCATGTGTGCGTTGCCCTTATTGCGTTTCGCCCCGTTTATCGCATGCATTCGGACATGGCTAGGGTTGGGCTGCAAAAGATGCGGCTTGGTCTTGTTTTTTGGGGGTAGGCCATTAGGTTCAGGGGCAACAACAGGGGAATTCTTATGAAAATGATGAAATTGGGCCGGACCGACCTTGAGGTGTCCGAACTTTGCCTTGGGACCATGACATGGGGTCGCCAAAACACCACCGCCGAGGGCCATGAACAAATCGATTACGCGCTTGAACGTGGCGTGAATTTCATGGACACGGCGGAAATGTATCCGGTTGCACCCGTTAAGGCCGAGACCGTCGGCGACACCGAAAAGGTGATCGGTGAATGGATCGAAAAGTCTGGCAAACGCGACCAATGGGTGATCGCGTCCAAGGTGTCCGGCCACAATGACCGGTTCGTGCGTCAGGGCATTCCATTGTCCGGCGCAACCATGAAAGAGTCCCTCGAAGGATCGTTGAAACGTTTGAAAACGGATTACATCGATCTGTATCAAATCCATTGGCCCAACCGTGGGAGCTATGCGTTCCGTCAAAACTGGGCCTATGACAGCACAAAACAGGTCAAAGAAGAGACGCTTGATCACATGCGCGACGTCTTGTCCGCGATGACCGACATCCAGAAATCCGGCAAGGTGCGCCACTTTGGTCTGTCCAATGAATCCGCATGGGGTGTGACCCAGTGGAATCGTCTGGCCGATGAGATGGGTGCGCCACGCATGCAGACGATCCAGAACGAATATTCGCTGCTGTACCGCGAATTCGACACCGATCTGGCCGAGGCCTGCAACAACGAAGACGTAACATTGTTGGCCTATTCGCCGCTGGCGACCGGTCTTTTGACGGACAAGTATCACAGCGGCACTGTTGTTCCGGACGGATCGCGCATGGCACAGCCCGGAAATGAAAATTTGGGCGGGCGTGCGACGGATCGCGCCTATACCGCGGTCGAGGCCTATAAGGGCGTCGCGGCCAAACACGGTCTTGATCTGGTGCAGATGTCGATTGCCTTTTGCACCCATCGTCCGTTCGGCTGTTCTCCTATCTTTGGGGCGACCACCATGGATCATTTGAAGCTGGCGCTTGATGCAGATGGGTTGGTTCTGTCGGACGAGGTGTTGGCCGATATTGCCGCCGTGCACCGCGCACATCCGCAACCGTTCTAAAGCCTTTCGCCCACCCGTCCTTGTGATGCGGTGGGCGATATGCGACACCGTGGCATGCCTATTTGGATCATTGCCTCTATTGTCGCGGCCTTTGCGCAGAACCTTCGGTTCATGCTGCAAAAACGCCTGAAATCAAACGAACTCTCAACCGCCGGCGCGACATTCGCGCGGTTCCTGTTCTCGGCGCCTTTGGTGGCGGTGGGGCTTGTGATCTATGTGCGCATGACGGGGGCGGATGTGCCCGATCTATCGGCGAAATTCTGGACATATGCGATGATTGGCGGCCTTGGCCAAATCTTGGCGACGGCCTGTATCGTCGCTCTGTTCACCGAACGTAATTTCGCCGTGGGCACCACATTCGCCAAGACCGAGGTGATGATGACCGTTTTGATGGGCATGATCGTGCTGGGCGAAACTGTTTCGGTACAGGGGTTTATCGCGATTTCGTTTGGGTTGGTTGCCGTCGTCATTTTGGCGATGCCGCCCGAGGGGGTGATGGGCCTGCGCCGCATTTTCAACCGCGCGGCGGGGCTTGGCGTGTTGTCGGGGCTGCTGTTTTCGGTGGCATCCATCGGATATCGCGGCGCGTCCCTGACCATTGATGCGTCGGACCCGTTTTTGCGCTCAGGTATCACATTGGCGGCGGTGACGGCGGGCCAGACCATCGCCATGGCGGCGTGGTTGTTTTGGACGGACCGCGGCGAAATCATGCGCGTTGTGCGCAGCTGGCGCCTGTCGACACCGATGGGGATTGCGTCGATGATTGGCTCGTTCGGTTGGTTCACGGCCTTCACGCTTCAGAACGCGGCATACGTTAAGGCGGTCGGCCAGATCGAGTTGATCTTTAGCTATCTTACGTCGATCTTGGTGTTTCGCGAAATCCCGACACGGCGCGAAGCGGGCGCGATTGCGCTGCTTTGTGCGTCGATCTTGATGTTTGTATTACTGGTCTAACCCAAATGAAGCACGCAGTTCTCGTCGCCTTTTTGGCTAAAGAACGGGACCTGTTCGATGCGGCGATCACGGGCGATAAAACGTTCGACCTCGGCCAAAACGATCTGGGTCACAAAGGGCAGATCATAGTCGCGCGCCGTTTCAATCGGCAGCCAAGACAGGTTGGACAATTCGTCCGAAGCGGCGGAAAAATCGTCTGGGTCGTTTGTCACCACCGAAATATCGGCCACGAAAAACCGCGCGTCAAACCGGCGAGGACGGGCAGGGGGTGTGACGGCGCGAAACAAAAACGCAAGACCCGAGGCATCCGGCATTCCGACAAACCCGTGCCAATCTTTGGGGGAATTTTCCCACGTCGCGGGCGCATTGATCATCAATCCCGTCTCTTCCCACAGCTCGCGAATGGCGGCGGCGGCCAGCGCATCGGGGGACAGATCGGAGTGCTGGGTCAAGCGGTGGTGGTTTACATCATCCAGTGGCCGCGCCAGCGGAACAGAGGCGTCGCCCGCATCCACCGCGCCCCCCGGAAAGACGAATTTGTTGGGCATGAACGCCGCCTTGGCGCCCCGTTGACCCATAAGAACCGAGGGGCCCTGTCCCGTGTCACGCAGCAAAATGATCGTTGCAGCATCGCGGATGGGTTGCGTCATTTGCGCTGCCCGAACCCGTGCATACGTTTTGCCCATTGTAGGCCGACAAACGCGCCCTTGATCCGCGGCAACATATAGAGCGCGCTTAGGGTGGCAAGGCTTCCGAGGATGGCGAACATCACCATCGGGTCGGGTTCAAATTCGTTCCAAAGAAAATGAAGCGCAAAACCAACGATATGCCCAACCAGCAAAACGGTGACATAGGCAGGCCCATCATCGGTGCGCTGGTGGCTCAGGTCTTCGGAACAATTGGGGCAGGTTTTCACGACCTTCAGATATCCGGTCATGATCTTGCCCTCGCCGCAACAGGGGCAACGTCGACGCCAACCACGCAGGACGGCCTGTTTTGTGGGACGATCTTCTGTAAGTGTCGCGGCAGTGATATCGGTCATGGTGACCCCTTAATCGTGTTTAAACGCGTCCTGCGTTAGATTTTCAAACCGTCCGTCAAAAAATTCCGACGTCGGGCGCACCCAAACCTGACCATCGGCCAGAGATTTATACACAACGGCTTTCTCCATCGTGGCCTCAATATTGGCATCCATATCGATAATAATATACAAACCTTGGGTTTTTTTGTGGATCCAAACGGTGCTTTTGGCGCTCATAGTCTTAATTTCCTCAAAGGAGTTAGGGTCTTGATAAACGGGCTTTCTTTATAGGGGAAGGGTGCCGGTTGTGGTGTCTTGTCGCAAGGGTTTTTCGAAATTTTTTCAAAAACCGCGACGGAAACCCGTTGCTGCCGCGTTTTACTCTCAGATTTCGGCCACAACAGGTCGGGACATAACGAGTTATAAAAACTGGAGAAGACACATGAAACGTCAAGTTATTCTAGCAGGCCTTATCGCAGCAGTTGCAGGCACAACCATGGTTGCCCCAGCATTTGCCAAAGGCGATGACCGCGGCGGCGATCGTCGCGGCGGCCACCACCAGGTGTTCAACTTTGATGAGATCGACGCAGACGGCGACGGCTTTGTCACCCAAGAAGAAATCGACGCACACCGCGCGGCGAAATTCGCCGAGGCCGACACCGACGGCAATGGTGAGCTGAGCATCGAAGAATTGACTGCGATGCACGCGGCCAAGAAGGCCGAGCGCGAGGCAGCACGTGAAGAAAAACGCGCGGAACATGAAGGCGAACGTCTTGAAAAGATGATCGAACATGCGGATGCAGACAAAGATGGTACATTGTCCGCAGATGAGCTTGGCCCAAAAGATGACAACGCGGGCAAGATGTTCGAAAAGCTCGACACAGACAAAGACGGCAAGATTTCGAAGGAAGAATTCGAAGCCGCACAAAAGAAAATGGGCGACCGCAAAGGTGGCAAGCGCAAAGGCGGCGACCGCAAGTAAGCGACCCTGTATAAATATCGCAATGGGCCAGATTGGCCCGTTGCACCGCGCCAAGGCGCGAGATAGTTTCGCGAGATGACAATGCCATTTGACGATCAATCAACGCTGACCGACGACATATTGATCGTTCGATTTGCAAACGGGGACGCAGACGCGGCCCGTGTGTTGACAGAACGTCATGCGCCCCGCACCCTTGGCTATGCTTATCGTTTGGTTGGGGATCGCGCCGAGGCCGAGGACATCGCACAGGACGCCATGTTGCGCCTGTGGAAAATCGCACCAGACTGGCGCCCAGGCGAAGCACAGATTTCGACCTGGCTTTATCGTGTGGTGACGAACCTTTGTACGGACCGACTGCGAAAACGTCGCGGTGTGGGTTTGGACGAGGCGCCAGAAATCGAAGACGGTGCCAAAAGCGCCGAAGACCAGTTGCAGGATCAGGCGCGTGCACAGGCGCTTGAAACTGCATTGCAACAACTGCCAGATCGACAACGTCAGGCGGTCGTGTTGCGTCACATAGAAGGGATGCGTAATCCCGAAATCGCGGCGGTGATGGACCTTTCGGTCGAAGCCGTCGAAAGCCTGACCGCGCGGGGGAAACGTGCGCTGGCTGGGATACTATCGGGAAAACGAGAAGAGTTGGGATACGAAAATGACAAATAAATCGGACTTCGATCTTGATCAGTTCTTTGATGCTGCGCAGAGAACCCCTGCGCCAGCAAGCGATGATTTTATGGCCCGCGTCATGGCGGATGCCCAAACCATCGCGGATGAAACCAACGCGCCCGCGCCGCGCCCGAAACGGTCGTTGTGGCCGGTGATTTTGGGCGCTGTTGGAGGCTGGGCCGGTTTCGCGGGCATGGCCACGGCGGCGGTGACCGGCGTTTGGATCGGCATCAGCCCACCCGAAATTCTGGATACCGTCACAACATCTTTGACCGGTCAGACCTTGTTGGATAGCTCTGACTTTGGTCTCGATTTTGCGGATGATTTACTTGGGGATGAAATATGAGCGATGTAACTGAAAAGAAACGCGGTTTTCGCTGGAGCAAGGTGGTTTTGGTGGCGTCGTTGTCGCTGAACGTTCTTGTGGTTGGCTTGGTCGCGGGGACGGTTTTGTCTGGCGACCCACGGGTCAGGACCAATGTTCAATCCCCAGATGGCGGGGTGCGCGCGATCATCAGCGCCCTGCGCCCCGAAGATCGCCGTGCAATTGGCCGTGCGCTTCATGATGGAAAACGCAACATGGCCGCGGACCGCAAGGCGGCGAGCGACGCTCTGTTGGGTGCGCTTCGGGCCGATGTCTTTGACAAGACGGCGTTTGAGCAGGCCATCCTGGACCAATCCAGCCTTGCGACGGATCGCTATGCCGAAAGTGCTGCGATCCTTGCCGAGCGTCTCGGGGAAATGACCGAGGACGAGCGTGCCGCGTTTACGGATCGATTTGAAGCAGAGTTGGCCAAGAGCAAGCGCAAAGGCGATGATCGCCAAAAGCCGCGCGAACGGAACTAGGCCGCGATTGTGACCTGATTTCGACCGCGTGCCTTGGCATGGTAGAGCGCATTGTCTGCGACCTCTAGAAGGGTCTGAACATCGCGGTGTGTGTTCATGGTAAGGCCGATGCTGGTCGTGATGTGGATCGGCCCACCGCGTTTCGTATGAAATGGCATTTCATTGATGGCGACGCGAATACGTTCCGCCGCCGCCTGTGCATCCGCTTGGTCGGTGTCGGGCATGGCGATCATGAATTCCTCGCCGCCCATACGCGCGACCAGATCCGCCCCACGAAGCGCGCTTCGAATACGGCGGGCGGTTTCGATCAACACCTCGTCGCCGGCCGCGTGACCATAGGTGTCATTCACCGCCTTAAATCGATCAAGGTCCACCATCATCACCGCAAATCGACGTCCTGTGACATCGGCACGGCGCGCGATCTGGGCGAGCTGTGGCTCGGCATAGCGGCGGTTATACAGCCCGGTCAACGGATCAATAAGCGCCATGCGGAGACCGTCCTCAACCGAAGTCCGAAGCCGGTCCGCTTGGCGTTTACGACAGACCTGAGTCTTGGCGCGCAGGATAAGTTCACAGGCCTGAAACCCGCTTTGCATCAAATCATTCGCCCCAAGATCAAGCGCCGTCACCGCCTGTTCATGCAGGGGCGGATTCAGGACCATGATGACCGCGGCATGGCGGGTCTCGGCGCGGCTTCTGATTTCGCTCAAAAGACGTAGACCCTCGTTTGGGCGATCAAGATCCCCCTCGATCACATAAAGATCGGGCACCGTCTGGGTCGATGGTGGCTGGAGGGCGGATTCTTTGGTCATGATCTGAACGGTGCTGGCCGAATGGGACGCGAGCGCGTTTTTCCAGCGCCGCGCGGTTTCTGGGGCGGCCGAGATCATGGCGATATTGGCGGGGGTATCAAATTCGGTGCGCGATTCCGCAAAACCGTATTCGCGGCAGGTGCTGTCGCGGCGCATCAATTCAAGATCCGTCGCGCGGGCCCGAAGAAGGCTACGTGCGCGGGCCAAAAGCGTGGCCTCGTCCAGTGGTTTGACCATGAAATCGTCGGCACCGGCCTCAAGCGCGCCGATCTTGGCGTCGTGGTCGTTTACCGAAGTCACAACGATGATCGGAATGCCGCTTGTTTCTGGGTGGGATTTTAGGCTCGCGCAGATTTCGATGCCGGACATGTCGGACATGTTGAGATCGACAAGAATCAGGTCGGGGGATGTCTCACGAGCGATGGCGATGGTTTCGGCACCGCTGGCGGCCTGCGACACGTCATAAAACGCCTGAGAAAGCTTTACTTTCAGGACGATACGATTTGTCGTAACATCGTCAGCAATGAGGATGCGGCCCGGCATGAGTTTCCTTTTTTGTTCTTGAGTTATATGTCATTTCTTTAAGAAAATAGTTAACAATTCGTTTCATATATCGGAGAAATTGAATGCGAACTGACGAAGCGGCAACTTTCGGCCTACAGGCCCTTGGCTGGCTGGCAGGGAATGACACGTTGTTCCCAGTTTTTATGGGCTCAACGGGGGCAGGGATCGACGATGTACGCGCCCGTGCGCAAGAGCCTGAGTTCCTCGGGAGTGTTCTTGATTTTCTGTTAATGGACGACCAGTGGGTTCTGGAATTCTCATCTTTTGTTAACGTCCAGCCCGAAGCCGTGTTAACCGCCCGTCGCGCGCTTCCTGGGGGCGAACAGGTTGAATGGACCTAGCCGGTTGTCGGGCACGCCCGCACATGCCATATCTGACGGCAAATAGGAGCCTCCCTCATGTCCAATTATAAAGCCATCCTCTTTGACAAGGACGGGACTTTGTTCGATTTCGTCGGCACGTGGGGGCATTATACGCACGATTTCCTTTGGGAGCTCTCGGGCCGAGATGCGGGCTTTGCCGATGTTCTGGCCGAGGCGGTTGGGTTCGTTATGGCGGACAAATCGTTCATGCGCGGCAGCCTCGCTATCGCGGGGACACCCTCTGATTTCAACGGCGCCATTCGCCCCTATTTTTCGACCCTGTCCGATGATGAATTCCATGCCCTCGCACGCGGCATTGACGTGACAATTCCCAACGCCGAGGTCGTGCCGCTTCGGGACTATTTGGGCGCTCTGCGCGATGCTGGATATGTGTTGGGCGTGGCGACAAATGCGGGTGAAAAGGGCGCGATTGATCACCTCCAACAGGTTGATATCGTTGATCAGTTCGACTTTATCGCTGGATACGATAGCGGCCACGGCGCCAAACCCGCACCTGGGATGTTGCTGGCCTTTGCCAAGGCGGTTGATATCGCGCCCGCTGACATCATCATGGTCGGCGATAGCACCCACGATCTTCATGCCGCTACGGCCGCCGGTATGGGGCGCGTTGCGGTCCTTACGGGGGTCGCGACGCATGACGATTTGGTCGATCATTGCGACGTCGTTTTGCCGTCCATCGCTGACCTACCGGCGTGGCTTGCCCAAGGGTAACGGTCTTTTCCGAATCTTAACTTTGATCCCATAGCGTCAGGGCTGACTGAACTATGGGACGACTTATGCACGGGCTGATTAATAGATCGATTCAATGCTTTATCCGCGATTCCTATGGCGCTAAAAATTGGCGCCTGATTGCGGACGGGGCTGGGCTTGGCTTTGAAAGCTTTGAAGCCATGCTAAGCTATGACGACAGCGTGACGCTCGCGGTTCTTGATGCTGCGGCAGCCGAGCTTGAAAAACCCAGAACCGAATTGCTTGAGGATCTGGGAACCTATCTGGTGTCTCATCCCAACCTTGAGGCGCTGCGCCGCCTCATGCGCTTTGGCGGAAGCACCTTTGTCGACTTTCTTCATTCTCTCGAAGACCTCCAAGAGCGTGCGGCGCTCGCGGTGACGGGTCTGCACCTCCCGACGCTCGAATTGGTCGGCGAGGGCGAAGATGGGCTGTTCAAACTGTTCTGCGCCTCTGAACATGCGGGGTTTGGCCATGTTTTTGTGGGCATCCTACGGGCAATGTCCGATGATTACGGCGCGCTTGCCCTTCTTGATCACGCGGGCCGTGAAGGTCAACGCGAAGTCATCGAAATCCACTTGATCCAAAACGGATACTCGGCTGGCCGCGAATTTGACCTTGCGGCGTCATCCCCCCAACAAAGGAGCGCGTGATGCAGGATTTTACGGAACGCGCTGTCGCGTTTGACAAACTTATGCCGCTGCATCTGCAGCTTGATACAAACGGCTGTATTGCCCATGCGGGCCCGACGCTGCGAAAAATTCTGGCCGACGAATTTGTTCTGGGGCGCCCCGTGTCCGAGGTGTTCGAATTGCGTCGTCCTGCGCGGGGTGCAAGCGCCGCCGAACTGGCCGCAGCGATTGGCGAAAATATTCACCTTCGCATGGTCAACGGGTCAGGCACCCGCCTAAAGGGTATGGTTACCCAAAACCCCCTTGCCGACGGTCTGTTGCTGAACTTGGCTTTTGGCATCTCTGTCGTCGATGCGGTACGCGATTATCATCTCACGATTACCGATTTTGCCTCGACCGACCTGACCGTTGAAATGCTCTATCTCGTCGAGGCAAAGTCCGCCGTGATGGCCGAGACTCTGGAACTCAACATGCGGCTGCAATCTGCGAAAATCGAAGCAGAGGAGCAGGCATACACTGACGCCCTGACAGGGCTTAAGAACCGTCGGGCAATGGACCACCTTCTCGCCAGTGCTTTGCATGGTGAGAAGCCCTTTACGATGATGCACCTTGACCTAGATTTCTTTAAGGCGGTCAATGACACGTTGGGGCATGCGGCGGGGGACCTTGTGTTGGAGCAGGTTGCAACGGTCCTAAACGACGTAACCCGAAGCGACGATATCGTGGCACGGGTTGGGGGGGACGAATTTGTTCTCCTGTTCAGCGGAGATCTGAAATTTGAGGTGATCGATCGGCTCTGTACGCGGATCATCTCGCGGCTCGAGGAACCGGTTGAATTCGACGGCCAGCCCTGCCGTATTTCGGGGTCAATCGGCATCGTGCAATCAAAGATGTATGACCAGCCGGACGCCGAGCGCATGCTCCACGATGCGGACATCGCGCTTTATGCATCCAAGCACAAGGGACGGGCCTGCTATACCCTATATTCCGATGAACTCTTGGAAAATGCCGCACATACAGAACCACCAAAAGGCAGAGAAAACACAGCAGCTTAGAGGAAACCGTGGCAGCCCGTAGGGGAATTGAACCCCTCTTTCCAGGTTGAAAACCTGGCGTCCTAACCGATAGACGAACGGGCCACGCTTGGTGAGGCGATTACTAAGAGATGTCTTGTTCCGCCGCAAGGGGGTTTTTCATTTTTCTGTAAAAAAAATCAAAGAATGTGAATGGATAAGGATTGGGCCTAACGTGCTCAATTCAATAAGAATTTTTATCGCGATGTAAGGAAAACCGTGGCAGCCCGTAGGGGAATTGAACCC
The DNA here is from genome assembly GCA_947503035.1 of uncultured Halocynthiibacter sp. Lineage (GTDB taxonomy): Bacteria > Pseudomonadota > Alphaproteobacteria > Rhodobacterales > Rhodobacteraceae > CANNCD01. The sequence continues at coordinate 1,083,210 of CANNCD010000001.1, read as the reverse complement.
CTCTTTCCAGGTTGAAAACCTGGCGTCCTAACCGATAGACGAACGGGCCACTCTTGGTGAGGCGGTATTTACGAGATGCGCGCCGTCCCCGCAAGAGGAAAAACGCACCAAAGTGAAATTAATCTGCTGGGGCCACGTCTTCGAGACGCATTTGCGGTTTCTGGCGTCCGCCCCATGTGTTGATTTCAAGGCGACCGGCAAGGTGGAACCGTGCGCCGCCATGGTTTTCAAGCATCGGCCCAATCGGTCCGTCGAATGCGCCAAAACAGATCGCTTCGATCCGTGGGCCCATTCCGTCGCCAAAGGTGATCTTAAGGTGCGATGTGCCGACTCGTTTCGCAAAAAATATCTGCATATCCGCAAAGGCGAACCGTGGACCCGCGGCACCAGCGCCATAAGGGCCGGCCTGTTCAAGCTGGGCGATCAAATCTACCGTCGCGGCGCCGGTCATTAACATCCCGTCGAGACGCAAATCGGCGACGCCGGCCTGTGCGGCGCCTTGGCGGTCCAACAATTCGGTCAGGCGTGCCATGGCGGCGGGGATTTTATCCTCTTCGACCGAAAGGCCCGCGGCCATTTTGTGACCGCCGCCTTTGATCAAAAGGCCTTCGGCGGCGACTTTTTGGATGGCTGCCCCAAGGTCGACGCCGGTGATGGATCGACCGGATCCTTTGCCGATTCCGTCTTCGACGCCAATGACCACGGCGGGGCGGTTGGTCGATTCCTTAAGGCGCGCGGCGGCGATACCCACAACACCTGGGTGCCAACCGTCACCGGCGGCCCAGACAAGCGCGCCTTCGGTTCCGCGTTCCTCGGCCTGTTCAATGGCTTGGTCACGGACCATGGCTTCGATCTCGCGCCGTTCGACGTTTAGCTGATCCAACCGTTCGGCCATGGCGTGGGCCTCGTGCGGATCATCACAGGCCAAAAGACGCGCGCCAAGGTCGGCTTTGCCGATCCGGCCACCGGCATTCACGCGTGGGCCCAGAAGATAGCCAAGATGATAAGAGGTCGGTGCGCTGTCCATTTTCGCCACATCTGCAAGCGCGACCAGACCGGCGCGACGCCGCTGCGCCATGACCTTGAGGCCCTGCACAACCAGCGCGCGGTTCACCCCAATCAGCGGCGCCACATCGGCAACCGTAGCCAGTGCCACAAGGTCAAGCATCGCCATAAGATCGGGACCGGTTTCGCCCGCTTCGCGCATCATGCGGTTCACATCGACCAACATCATGAACACCACACCCGCAGCACAAAGATAGGCGAGATCGCCAGTTTCGTCCTGCCGGTTCGGGTTCACAACGGCCAGTGCATCCGGAAGGGTTTCGCCACCCAAATGGTGATCCAAAACAATGACATCTGCGCCCTTGGCAGCGGCAATCGGGCCATGGGATAGGGTGCCGCAGTCGACACAGACGATCAGATCGTGGTCCTTGGCAAGGGCGGCCATGGCGGCGTCATTTGGGCCATATCCTTCGTCGATGCGGTCGGGAATATAGAGCGTCGCGTCACGTCCCATTGCGCGCAGCCAGATGATCAGAAGGGCGGCGCTTGAACCCCCATCCACGTCATAATCGCCAAACACGGCGATCTTTTCGCCTTTGCGCGCGGCGTCCAAGAACCGCGTCGCGGCGGGTTCCATGTCACGAAGGGTGCGTGGATCGGGCAAAAGATCGCGTAAGGAAGGTGCCAGAAATGCGGGTGCCTCTTCTGCGCTGACACCGCGACGGGCAAGGACGCGGCATAGCGGTAGGGGCAGGCGGGTCGCTTGGGCAAGGGCCTCGGCGCGGCGGTCGTCTTCGCCGGATGGGCCAACCCAGCGGCGACCAGTTGCAGAAGTTTCGACGCCTAGGAACATATTAAAACCCGTCGTTTATGATGTCAGAAGTGGTGCGCGCGGTGACGAATTCACCGTGCAAATGGGATACGGCCGTGGCGTGGATCGCCTCGGCGCTCATCGCGGGCAGGTCGCCCCAGCCGGTGTTGGCATTGGCGGTAAAGGACGCGCAGGCGTCATGGGCCAGCGTGACCGAGAACCCAAGGTTCGCGGCCATACGCGAGGTGGTCGACACACAGTGCGGCGTTGTCAGACCACAGATCACCAGATCAGTTGCGCCGATGTCGCGCAGATGTACCTCAAGACCGGTGCCAATAAAGGCGGAATTTACGGATTTATCAAACTGGGCTTCGCCATCGCGGGGCGCAACCTCGGGTTTGAAATCGGTGCCGCCGGTGTCCCGCCCAAGGGGAGAGCCCGCTTCGGTGCTGATGTGGCGGATGTGGATGACGGGGGCGTTTTGGGTGCGCCAATGGGCCAGCAGGGCGGCGGCCTTGGCTTCGGCGTCAATATTGTTGCGCGTTCCCCAAACCGGCGCGTTAAAACCGGTTTGGATATCAATAAGGATAAGGGCGGGCTGCATATATGTCCTGTTCACTGGCGCGGTTGCGCCAACCGTACGCGTCGCGCGGCCCGCGTGCAACTAGACGTCTTCGATGCGGATCGCGACGGGGGAACCGGCCACAACGCCCGTGTCATTCATCGCCGTGATCGCGTGGTCCAGACCGTCGCGTGTGGTCTTGTGCGTCACGATCAAAACGGGGGCGGTGCCGCCGTCGTGGTCGTATTGGCGCATGCGCGAGATGGAGACGCCATTGTCGCCAAGCGCCTTGGTGATTTTCGCAAGCGCACCCGGTTTGTCCTGCAATTCAAGACGCAGATAATACGGCGCAGGGGTCACGCCACGGGCCTGTTTGATTTCTTCGAGGGTTTCAACGGGCTGACCGAATGTCGAAATACGGGTGCCGCGCGCGATATCAAGGATGTCGGACAACACGGCGCTTGCGGTTGGACCTTCGCCCGCACCGGCGCCGCGCAGAACGATTTGGCCCACATTGTCGCCCTCAAGAACGACCATATTGGTGCCACCTTCGAGCTGACCCAAGGGGCTTGTTGCGGGCACAAGGCACGGCGACATGCGGCATTCAAGACCGCGACCGGTTTTTTGCGCAACGCCCAAGAGCTTGATTTTATAGCCCATATCGGCGGCTTGGTTGATGTCCTCGATGGACACACGTTGGATGCCTTCGAGTTCGATCTGGTTGAAATCGACCTTGGCACCATATGCGATACCGGCCAGAAGGGCCAGTTTATGCGCGGCGTCAATGCCACCCACATCAAGGTTCGGGTCCGCCTCAAGATAGCCAAGACCGTCGGCTTCGGCGAAGACTTCGTCATAGGTCAGGCCCGCGCTTTGCATGCGGGTCAGGATATAGTTACAGCTGCCGTTCATCACGCCCATCACGCGGGTGATGTCATTGCCGGCAAGACCCTCGGTCAGGGATTTCACAACGGGGATACCACCGGCGACGGCGGCCTCAAAGCGGATGACCGCACCGTTGGATTCGGCCACTGCGGCCAGTTCGGCCCCGTGCATGGCCAACATCGCCTTGTTGGCGGTGACCACGTCTTTGCCCAATGCCAGCGCGGCCTCGGTTGCGTCTTTGGCGGGGCCATCTTCGCCGCCCATCAACTCCACGAACACGTCCACGTCGTCGCGTTTCGCCAGCGCCACAGGGTCCGTTTCCCAAGCGTAATCCGATAGGTTCACGCCACGGTCTTTTTGGCTTCTGGCGGAGACGGCGGTGATCACAACGGGGCGACCGGTGCGCAGCGCCAAAAGGTTGGCCTTTTGACGGATGATTTTCACGACGCCGACACCAACGGTGCCAAGCCCAGCAATGCCAAGACGAAGGGGCGTGGTATTGGGCGAGGATGTCATAAAAGTCTCCGATGTGATCGCGTTTGGTTGGCTTCTGTTAACGCCAAACGGGGCCGCATGCAACGGGATCAACGGTCAAATCGACGGGGGAACACAGGCGGGGCTTATGGGGTGCGGTTGCGCAGGGCATCCGCGCGGGCGCGCAAGCTGTCCGCGCCGGGGATTGTGGTGTCCGTCGCGACGGGTGCAACCGTACCCTCAATCGGGATTAACGACGGGTAGGGTGCGTCCTTGGCCGCGGCGGTTTCATGCACCGCCAATTCAGGAAATTCGGTACAGCCAGCAAGGGCCGCGCATAAGAAAAGGGCGCAAAGGCGCATCATGAAATCCACTTGTTTACGCCCCAGACATAGGGTGGCGGCCCCGCCCATTCAACCCTTCCGCCGGTATGAGGGGGACAAATGTGCCAATTTTCACCCCATGGCCCCCGTGGTTCGGGTTTGACCAATTTGATGTGATCAACCAAGGTGTTTCAAAATGTGTCTTGTTGGAGAACCAAACCTTATGCTGCTCTGGAAAAAAGGCCTCCTTGTGTCTCTTATCACGTCTGCGGGCGTGTTGCTTTCGGCCTGCGGCGCATCCCAAACCCTGCGCGCGCTGACACCAGAAGACTTCGGCATGACATGTACCTCTGACAATGTCTGCGTCGACGACGCGGCACGTATTGGCGAGGCGCGAAAACTGAACCGGCATGCGCTGGGCTTCGTTGCTGCGAATGTGGGGCCGATTGCCCAGCCGCCGCGTGTCCTTTTTTGCAGCACGCGCGATTGTTTTGCGCAATTTGGCGACCCAACGGTTGCGGCCCATTATATCATCGGGTTCGATACCATCGTGGTAAACGATATTGGGTGGTATAATTTCATCGTAAGACACGAGATGATCCACCACTGGCAGGCCGAACAAATCGGCCCCGCCCGATCAAGTCGGATGCCGCGTTGGTACCTTGAGGGTATGGCCTATGTTTTGAGCAAGGACCCAAGAGACCCGCTTCCTTCGCCTGAAATCGAAGGCTGGCGCGATCAGTTCAATGCATGGATTGCCAAGGGCAATGATTGGCGCGTTCCGCCGCGATAGGTCACCCCGCCACGGCAGATTAGGTGTCGACAGGGGCCAGGTTTGGCGGCCCCCCGTTCAACCCTTTCTAGTGGGCGGGGCGGATAAACGTCCCATTTTTTAGGTCCTGCATGGCGGTGCGGATCTCGTCCTTGGTGTTCATCACGATGGGACCGTGCCATGCAACGGGCTCTTGGATCGGAGCACCGGAAACCAATAGGAACCGGATGCCGTGATCGCCGGCTTGCACGACGATTTCGTCGCCCGTGCCAAATTGAACCAAGGTGCGGTCGCCGGACATGTCGCGGATGTTGACCTCTTGACCCCGCAGTTCTTTTTCAAGCAAGACGCCCGTGGGGGCTGAGGCATCGGAAAATCGACCCGAGCCGTCGAAAATATAGGCAAAGGCGCGCCGGTAGGTGTCGATTTTGAACACCTTGCGTTTCCCTGCAGGCACAAAGATATCAAGGTATTGCGGATCGGCGGCGATGCCATCGACGGGCCCTTTTTTGCCCCAGAACGACCCAATGATCACTTTGACCCGTGTCCCATCGTCATCGATAATTTCAGGAATTTCAGTGGCTTCGACATCCTGATAGCGGGGCGCTGTCATCTTAAGGCTCGCGGGGAGGTTGGCCCACAACTGGAACCCGTGCATTTTGCCATCGGCGTTTCCCTTGGGCATTTCTTGGTGCATGATCCCCGATCCTGCGGTCATCCATTGGATGTCGCCAGCGCCCAGTGTCCCCTCGTTACCAAGGCTGTCAGTGTGTTCAACCGAGCCATCCAGAACATAAGTGATGGTCTCGATGCCACGATGGGGGTGCCACGGAAAGCCGCGCTCAAAATCTTCGGGGCGATCATTTCGGAAATCGTCGAACAACAAAAACGGGTCCAGCATATCAGGGTTGTGAAACCCAAAGGCACGATCAAGGCGCACGCCTGCACCTTCGAGTGTCGGCTGACCTTGGGAAAGTTGGGTAACGGGGCGAATGGACATGGTGGCTCTCCTTTGATCACCTACATACATCGTGCGAACCTGTGATGATATACCGATTGATGCGTGATATGTGTGCGCATTCGCACATCCACCCAGAATTGGGTATCGATTTATGCCGCAAGGGGCGTTATGTGCGGGGCAAAGGAGACTGCCATGTCAGATGAGACCCCAGAGAATAATCAACCCAATCAGGTCACGCCGGATATCTTGGCGCATATCGGACCCGATGACACTGTTGCGACGCTTGGTGCAATGGCGTGGCGTCGTCTGTTTGCGATTGCCGTGCTTGCGATTTTGGGGATCATCCTGTTGTACACGGCGGCGACTGAACCCTTGTCAGCTGTTGCGCGCATGGCGTTGCTTGGGGTTGGGGGCTTTGCGATTTTTGGGTCGGAACGGTTGCGTCGGGTGACGTTGAACCCGATCCGCCTGACGCGCACTGCGTTGTATGACGGGGAAGACAACGTCATTTTCTATATTGCGGATGTCAAAACCATCGACCGCGGCGTTTTGGCGTTTAAACCGTCCAACGGCTTTATGCTGCGTCTGGGTGTACGCCAGCCGCGCGGTTGGGCCCCTGGTGTTTGGTGGCGTTTCGGAAGCTTTGTCGGCGTCGGTGGTGTGACCCAGTCATCAGATGCCAAGATGATGTCGGAACTGATCGCTGTGATGGTGGCCCAAGATCGCGCCATCAAAGAGGCCGAGGCCACGGCAGAGAAATCCGAATAGATCAAATGAAAACAGCGCCCCGAGAGGCGCTGTTTTTTATTGGATTAGCTGTCCCAAACAAGCTGGGCCGAGAAGCGCGGTCGCACGATGTTGATCTGCGCGAGCTCTGAGGCCTCAAGCCCACCCCAGCCAAACACCGGATCAAAATTCGACCATGTTTCTACGATCACCGCCGAGTCCGCATCGGCCATGACGGGAATACGTGATGTCCATACCGAAGAGTTCAGATCCGCCTTGCTGAGGGGCGGGCGGCTTCCGGAGACGCTTGACCAACCCAGATCGAATTCATCGTCGTCCTCGTCAAAGATCACAACGGTCACCCGAATTTCTGAGCCGGTGCCAGCTGTGGTCAATAGATCATAGGCCGTGTTCAACCCATTGATATAGGTCTGATCAACCGCGTTGGTTTCCCGCGAAAGCATATCCGCGATACTATAGGACGAACGCACGACCTCGGCCTTTTGACGGAAGGCGTCAAAATAGCTGTAGCAGCCCACATAGGCCCAAAACAGCAAGGGCAGGATAAGCGCGGCCTCAACCGTGAGACTACCGTCATCATCGGAGCGAAAGCGGGTGAAGAGATGTTTCATGTTTTTCATAATTACACCGGTTCATTCACAAAGGCAGAGCGCGCAACAATAGCGTAGCGGCCATCAGCCTGTTTCAAGAGATAAGGCGCAAGACCCGTCAGCGGGAACACCGTGTCATAGGACACACAAACGCGCATCATCATCAGTTCGTTGCGGTTACCAGCCGTAAAGGTCAGGGCCGGATCAACAACCGCGGTTTTGTCGATACACTGGGACGTGTTGTCAAAGAACGACCAGCTGAGCGTGTCCACCGGCGTCAGTTCAAGCGTAAGCGAGTCCGAACAATCCTGAATGGCGGGCGCCTCTTCGCAGATCCGGTCTTTGATATATGCGTAGTCCGGATTAAGCGCCAAACCGAGGCGCAGTTCGCGAACCACGACATTCGTCGCCCGTTCCAACATCATGCCCCGAAGGGACAAGATGCCAAGTTCAGCAGCCGAGAACAAAAGGCCAAGGAAAACAGGGAACAGAAGGACGAATTCGACTGTTGCGTTGCCGTCCTCTTTGCCCAGCGTCTTGCGGGATTTTTTGCGCATAAACTGTATCATTCTGTGAGCCTCAGTAGACCAATGTTGTTTGCAATCGCTTCGAACGCGTATTCGATTTCTTCTTCGTCCACGTCAAAGTAGTGGCTGTCGGATGACGCACAGTTCTCAAGCACGGTTTCAGCGGTACCTCCAGCGGTGATGTCGAAGCCAACGGTATAGACCTGAATGCCGGCGTCTTTGGCGGCGGTACAGATGTTGTTGGTCCGCGTGTTCATGGTTGACCCATTGAGATATTCAACCGGATAGTTCATGCCGCTTTCGCCATAGATGTCTTCGTCATCGATGTATTCTGGCGTGAACAGGTTGAACAACTGTGGCCAAGACAACAGATACGATTCCTCTTCGATGTTATCCGGATCATCCAGATCGCCGTTGTCGTCGATATAGGTCGCGAATTTGCGTTCGTCCGTATATTCAGAGTGATACGATCCGTTTGGTACGCCGATCCGCCATTGTGGTGCTTCGGATTGGCCGACGACCACATCTTCACAGGTGGTGACCTCTTTTTGATACCAAGATTTCTTTTTCTTGGTCCAAACCCATTCGGTCGTACATGTGGTCTCGTATTCGTATACGGTCGCAATACCTTCATAGATGGAATAGGTTTCAGTTGAATCATGGTACCAGACCTCGGTCAGGCCATCACGATACTCGTCTTTCAAACGGTGCTGGTATGTGTTCTCGCCGTCGGACATGACCACCAGAACCTTTAACACATCAGCGGTCGAATATTCACGCGGCAGACCAATGTGCTCGGTCGCGATCACGTATTCGGTGTCTGGATCGATATCGTCTGGGTCAACGGGCAATGCCACGTTTTCCACCGTTTGCTGGCTTGCAGGGTCCAACAGGGTCACACCCCATTTGATACCGGTATCCGTTGCGGTCCAGCCGTCCGCCTCAAGGTTGTTCACAAAGTCTTTGAGACCTTGTTCATTGCTTGATAGCGGGAAAATCTCGCGGGATTCTTCGATAGGGCAGGTGTAATAGTTGAACGGGTTGTCGTCGGCCGCACGATATTTGTCGTTGCTTGGGTCAAAGTGACCAGCGCGCGTCAGCGTCATGGTGTCAGGAACCGCAGTCGTCAGGTAATCGTCCGCGGCCCATTCCACACAGTTGGAATAGTCGTGTTCCTCGGTCACATTCGCATAACCGCCCAACAGACCGGCGCCAACCGACACCTGCTCTGCGTATGGGATGATGGACACGGTCAAACGACCTTCGTCGGTGTCGTCAAACACCGTGGTCAGGAATGTATTGGCGGCTTCTTGCATCGCGGTCAACTTGGACCCGCGCATAGAGCCGGACACATCGAGTACCATTGAAATTTCGATGTCACCAATGGTTTCCTCGGCGGTTGCTTGGGCAATCGCGGTCAGCGTGTCTGTGTCCAGCAATTTCAAGAAATACGTATCAAGCGGCAATTCCGCCTCGGCGGTTTTCTTGCGCGAATTCGCTGTGCTTTCGTGGTCTGGGTTGCTTGACAGGTACGCGCTGAGACCGGCTTTGTCGAAATGGTCGGCCACAATCGCGGCGCCGTCCAAATCTTGGCTCATGTCGGCGGCGGCCAATACGGCGTTGTCTGTGGTGTTCTGGAGCTTGGTGCGCACGGATTCATAGCGCATGTAATCCACAGCGACCCCGCAAATCACCAACATCATCAAGAATGTAAACATCCCAAATAGATAGAGTGCCCCGTCTTCTTCTCCGACGAACGCATTCAGACGAGATCGGATGCGTGCAAACTTGGCATCCTTATACATCTCGTCAATCTGTGCAGCCGATCGGGGTTTTCCCAATAGTTTCCGCATGTACTTGCCTTCCCATTTCTCAACGCCGCTAGCGACGCACTACCATTGCGCCACCCTCGGCGCGGACCAGCCCCCTGGTCTTGTTCCCATCCTGTATGACATTGGTGTTTGTCCAAATTGGGGCAAAGATGGGGCAAATTTGGTAAAGTTGATGACAGTGTTGGGGAAACCGATGTGCTGTTTCCGAGGCAGAAACATTTTTACAGTTCATTAAGATCTTGTGCGTTAACCAAACAAATATAGGGTCCGAGATATTCTTGCACAGAAGAGTGATTCTATTCGTCGAATGGGACGCTCAATGCATCATTAGGGAGAGGCGTTATGCAGAATACAAACGAGCCCAGTTTCCGGGAATCGGTTGAAATTATGTTCAATCGTGCCGTGGCATTGATGGATTTATCACCAGGTTTGGAGGAAAAAATCCGCGTATGTAATGCAACCTATACCGTTCGGTTTGGGGTGCGACTACGGGGGGAAATTAAGACATTTACCGGCTATCGGTCGGTGCATTCCGAACATATGGAACCGGTCAAGGGGGGCATCCGTTATTCGATGGGCGTTAACCAAGACGAGGTCGAAGCGCTTGCCGCGTTGATGACCTATAAGTGTTCCTTGGTCGAGGCACCATTCGGTGGCTCCAAAGGCGGTCTTTGCATCGATCCACGCGAATGGGAAGAGCACGAGCTCGAGGTGATCACCCGTCGGTTTGCCTATGAATTGGCGAAACGTGACTTGATTCATCCAAGCCAAAACGTTCCGGCCCCCGATATGGGCACCGGCGAACGTGAAATGGCGTGGATTGCGGACCAATACGCGCGGATGAACACGACGGATATCAACGCCAAGGCCTGTGTGACGGGTAAACCGTTGAACGCGGGTGGTATTGCCGGTCGCGTCGAGGCCACAGGGCGCGGCGTGCAATATGCGCTGCGTGAATTCTTCCGCTATGAAGAAGACAAGGCCAAGGCAGGTCTGTCTGGTAAGCTTAAAGGCAAGCGTGTTGTCGTTCAGGGTCTTGGGAATGTGGGCTATCACGCCGCGAAATTCCTGTCCGAAGAAGACGGTTCCTTGATCACCGGTGTGGCGGAATGGGATGGCGGTATCGTCGACCCGAACGGCATCGACGTCGAGGCGCTGCGCAGCTGGATTTCCGAAAACGGCGGCGTAAAGGGTTATCCAGACGGCACCTATCTTGAAAATGGCGCACTTGCGCTCGAGGAGGATTGCGACATCCTGATCCCCGCCGCGCTTGAGGGGACGATCAACCTGACCAATGCGGAACGGATCAAGGCCAAGCTGATCATCGAGGCCGCGAATGGTCCGGTGACATCTGGCGCCGATGATATCCTGCGCGAAAAGGGCGTGGTGATCATCCCAGATATGTACGCGAACGCCGGTGGTGTGACCGTGTCCTATTTCGAATGGGTCAAAAACCTATCGCACATCCGGTTCGGCCGCATGCAACGTCGCCAAGAAGAGGCGCGTCACCAACTGGTCGTCGATCAGCTCGAGGCACTCTCCGAAACGCTTGGTCACACTTGGGATCTCGCGCCGGACTTTAAGACGAAGTACCTGCGCGGCGCGGATGAACTTGAATTGGTGCGCTCTGGTCTCGATGACACGATGCGGATTGCCTACCAATCCATGCGCAAGGTTTGGCATGGACGCGATGACGTGGATGATCTGCGCACCGCCGCCTATCTTGTCTCCATCGAAAAGGTCGCGGCCAGCTATCGCGCCAAAGGTCTCTGATACTTTTCTGTCGGGCGCATATGAATGTGCCCGACAAACCTCCTTGCATGACCCAGATCAAAGGGGGATATTAACGGCATGAGTCTGCCCCCCAGTTTCCTTGATGAACTTCGTACACGCACGTCCCTGACCCAAGTGGTCGGGCGCAAAGTCATGTGGGATCAACGGAAATCCAATCAGGGCAAGGGCGACATGTGGGCGCCGTGCCCCTTTCACCAAGAAAAAAGTGCATCCTTCCACGTCGATGACCGCAAGGGATTCTATTACTGTTTCGGCTGTCAGGCCAAAGGCGACGCCATTTCATTCGTGCGCGAAACCGAAAATGTGTCGTTCATGGAGGCGGTTGAAATCTTGGCCCGCGAGGCATCCATGACCATGCCCGCCCGCGACCCAAAGGCGCAGGAAAAATCCGACGCCCGCACCGAATTGGCCAATGTGATGGAACAGGCCGTACAGTTTTTCCGCCTGTCCCTAAAAACAGGAGCTGCGGAATCTGCGCGTGCATACCTTGCCAAACGCGGTTTGGATGAGGCCGCACAAGCCCGCCATGATATAGGGTTTTCGCCGGATGGCCGTCAGGCCGTGTTCCAACATCTGACCGGCAAAGGGATCGATCCGAAACTGATCATTGATGCCGGTCTCGCCGCTGTGCCTGACAATGGCGGCGCACCCTATGACCGGTTTCGTGGCCGCATCATTTTCCCGATCCGCGATCCGCGCGGGCGCTGTATTGCGCTGGGCGGGCGGGCGATGGATCCGAACGCCCGGGCGAAATATCTGAACTCGCCCGAGACGCTTTTGTTCGACAAGGGGCGCAGCCTCTATAACCATGGCCCCGCCCGCGAGGCCGCCGGTAAGGGCGCGCCACTGATCGTGGCCGAGGGCTATATGGATGTGATCGCCCTGTCCGAAGCAGGGTTCAAGGCCACCGTCGCCCCCCTTGGCACTGCGATCACCGAGAACCAATTGCAATTACTGTGGCGGATCGCGCCCGAACCGATCATCGCGCTTGATGGGGACAAGGCGGGCCTGCGCGCCGCGCTTCGTCTGATCGACCTTGCGCTTCCGCTCTTGGAAGCGGGAAAATCGCTTCGCTTTGCGATCATGCCCGAGGGGTTGGATCCCGATGATCTGCTCAAATCCAAGGGGCCCGCGGCAATGCAGGCCCTGATCGATGGCGCGCAGCCTATGGTGAAATTGCTCTGGGAACGGGAAATCGAGGGCAAGATTTTCGACAGCCCTGAACGCAAGGCGGCGCTTGATAAATCCCTGCGCGCCGCGATTTCCAAAATTCAGGACCCATCGATCAAACGCCATTATGGCGACGAGATCAAAGAGCTTCGGTACCATCTGTTCCGCCCAAAACGCAGCGAGTTTTCCAAGGGCAGGGGCGGCAAGAAATGGGTCGCCGAGCCCGCCGTGGTCGCCACGACCAAACAATCCACCCTTGTCGCATCCGGTGATGAGGCGGGGCAGGCCATGCGCGAGGCCGTCGTTCTGGCAACCTGTCTTTTGAACCCCGAGGCGATCTTGGCCTATGAAACGCCGCTCGAACGGCTGCGTCTGTCGTCCGAAGCGCATCACGAGTTGCGCAACGCGTTGTTGGAATATGGCCCGAATTACATCAATTCGCCGTCCGATTTGCGCAACGTGATCGAACAAGAAATCGGCATTGGCACCCTTGAAATGATCCTGTCGCAGCGCCATGTACAGATTGCGCCGGCGGTCCGTCATGCCGGTGATCTTGAAATTGCCAAGATGTGCCTCGCCGAGGAATTGGCAAAATTGCTATCAAAACAAGGGAGCCTGCGCGAGGTTGCCCAAGCCATGGAAGACATCACAGGCGAAGCCGGAGAATGGTTGACCAGCCGCCTTGGACAGGTCGCCGAAGCCCGAAATCGCGCCGAACGCAGCGAGACAAAAGACACAGTTGAGTACCAACAAGCCGAAAATGGTGCGTTGTTAAAGCGCGAAGAGCTTGATAAACGCGATGCTCTATGGGCAAAAATCTCATTTAGTAAGAATAAAGGGCGGCCTTAAGGTCGCTTTGACAAAAAAACGTAAGAATAACAACGTATGCGGGTTGCGAATCACCCGTTCGCAATGTTGATTCGTCAGAAGCGAAACAATACCGCGCTATAGGAGCTCTGAATGGCCGCCAAAGATACCGACGACCGGAAGCAAGACGATCAAGAAAATGAGCCCATGCTCGATATGAGCCAAACGGCCGTTAAGAAGATGATCGCCGAGGCGCGCGCCAAGGGTTATATCACTTACGACCAGCTGAACAAAGTTTTGCCGCCTGATCAGGTTTCCACCGATCAGATCGAAGACGTGATGTCTATGTTGTCCGAAATGGGCGTGAACATCATCGAGGACGAAGAGGCCGAAGAAGAAGAAAAAGCAGGCGGCACCGATGTTGCCACCGTTGGCGGCCCACGCGAGGTTGTTCTTGGTGGCGCCGAGGCCGAAAAGCTTGATCGCACCGACGACCCCGTCCGCATGTATCTGCGCGAAATGGGTTCCGTTGAATTGCTGTCTCGCGAAGGCGAGATCGCGATTGCAAAACGTATCGAGGCTGGCCGCAACACCATGATCGCCGGTCTCTGCGAGAGCCCGCTGACATTCCAGGCGATCACCATTTGGCGTGACGAGCTTGTCTCCGAAGACATTCTTTTGCGCGACGTGATCGATCTTGAGACCACATTCGGCGACACTATGGGCGAAGACGAAGCGGTCGAGCCTGTTGTCGGGGGCGCTCCTGTTGCTGGTCAACCTGCCGCCGCGAAAGCCGCCGGTCAGGAACTCGATGCCGATGGCAATCCGTTGACCACTGACGATGATGACGACGACGAAGATGAACAGGCAAACATGTCCCTCGCGGCCATGGAAGCGGCGTTGAAGCCGACTGTTTTGGAAACATTGGATCGCATCGCGGACGATTACGAACAGCTTTCTGAAATGCAGGATTTGCGCATTGCCGCGACCCTAAACGAAAGCGATGAGTTCTCGAAAGACGCCGAAGAAACCTATCAAAAACTTCGCGCGGAAATCGTTGTTTTGGTGAACGAACTTCACCTTCATAACAACCGTATCGAGGCCCTTGTAGATCAGCTTTACGGCATCAACCGTCGCATCATGCAGATCGACAGCTCGATGGTGAAATTGGCGGATCAGGCGCGCATCAACCGTCGTGAATTCGTCGAGGCCTACCGTGGTCGCGAACTTGACCCGACATGGCTTGACGAAATGGCCGCGAAACCTGGTCGTGGTTGGCAGGCGTTGATCGAACGCTCCACCGATAAGGTCGAAGATTTGCGTTCCGATATGGCGCAGGTCGGTACCTATGTCGGTCTTGATATCCCCGAATTCCGCCGCATCGTGCAGCAGGTTCAAAAGGGCGAAAAAGAGGCCCGTCAGGCGAAAAAAGAAATGGTCGAAGCGAACCTTCGTCTCGTTATTTCCATCGCCAAGAAATACACCAACCGTGGCCTGCAATTCCTTGATCTTATTCAAGAAGGCAACATCGGCCTGATGAAGGCCGTGGATAAATTCGAATATCGTCGCGGTTACAAATTCTCGACCTATGCGACGTGGTGGATCCGTCAGGCGATCACCCGTTCCATCGCCGATCAGGCCCGCACGATCCGTATTCCGGTCCACATGATCGAAACGATCAACAAATTGGTCCGCACCGGTCGTCAGATGCTTCACGAAATTGGCCGCGAACCAACCCCCGAAGAATTGGCAGCGAAACTGCAAATGCCTTTGGAAAAAGTCCGCAAGGTCATGAAAATCGCCAAAGAGCCGATCTCGCTTGAAACCCCAATCGGTGACGAAGAAGACAGCCAACTTGGTGATTTCATTGAGGATAAGAACGCGATCCTACCTTTGGATAGCGCGATTCAGGAAAACCTCAAGGAAACCACAACGCGGGTCCTGTCGTCTCTTACGCCACGCGAAGAACGGGTTCTTCGGATGCGTTTTGGCATCGGCATGAACACCGACCACACGCTCGAAGAGGTTGGCCAACAGTTCAGCGTGACGCGCGAACGTATTCGCCAGATCGAAGCCAAGGCGCTTCGCAAGCTCAAACACCCAAGCCGGTCGCGTAAACTGCGCAGCTTCTTGGACCAATAAAATCAGGCGCCTTCGGGCGCCTTTTTTGTTTCCCCCATGCGTTGAGACCCGCAGTTTTTCCGACTATTATGTGGGTGTTCCTTCCGTCTACACAAAGGTCATTTTATGAAGTTTCTTTCGTTTCTTACCGCCGCATGTTTGATCGCCACTCCGATGGCCGTAACCGCCCAAAGCATCGATCCCGCAGAGCCTGAAAGCATCGTCAACTACCTATCTTCGAACGGGTATAAGGCGTTGTTAGAAGAAGACTCTGAGGGCGATCCCCTCATCCGAAGCGCGACGGGCGGAACCAATTTCAGCATCTATTTTTACGGCTGCAATGCGTTCCACACGGGCTGCGATAGTCTCAACTTCTCGACTGGCTTCAATATGGAAAACGGGATCCCGCTTGCCACATTGAACGAATGGAACCATCGTCAAGTGGTTGGCCGGGCCTTTGCAGACGAAGATCAAGACCCGTATTTGGATCAATATGTTTACGCCAAGGGCGGCCTGTCCATCGAGGTTTTCAAAGGTATTCTTGAAGAATGGGAAGACGCATTGGGCCATTTTGAGTCCCATATCGGTTGGTAAGGGCAGGCCGCGATGCGCAACGCATTGATTGAAATTCAAACCAACGGTGCGGGGCTTTATGAATTTACCCGCGATGTCGTGCCTTTGGCCAAGGGCGACGGGCTGCTGACCTTGTTTGTGCAGCACACGTCCTGTTCACTGTTGATCCAAGAAAACGCCGACCCCGAGGTCCAGACCGATCTGCGCAATTTCTTTCATCGCTTGGTGCCGCCGACGACCGACCCAAGCATGTCCTATCTGACCCATACCTATGAGGGGCCCGACGACATGCCCGCCCATATCAAGGCGGCGATGATGCCCGTGTCCCTGTCCATTCCGGTGGTGAACGGACGGCTTGGGCTTGGCACGTGGCAGGGGATCTATCTGTTTGAACATCGCACGGCCCCGCACCAACGACGTGTCTTGGCGCATCTGTCCTAACACTATCTATTGTATGCGAAAATTCAGGCTACACAAAACCCTGCGGGCGTCCTATAGTGGCTGTGGATAACTTTTGTGGCTATGCAAGGATGATACGATGCGCTGTCCCTTTTGCGGAAATGTCGACACTCAGGTCAAAGATTCACGTCCAGCAGAAGACCATGTCGCCATTCGGCGTCGTCGGTTCTGCCCGTCTTGTGGCGGACGGTTTACGACCTATGAACGGGTGCAACTGCGCGATCTGATCGTTATCAAATCCAATGGCCGCCGCGAAGATTTCGACCGTTCCAAGCTTGAACGCTCCATCCGCATCGCGCTTCAGAAACGTCCAGTTGAAATGGAACGTATGGAGCAGATGATTTCCGGCATCGTGCGCCGCCTCGAAAGCATGGGTGACACCGACATCAAATCCGGCACGATTGGCGAGATCGTGATGGAGGCCTTGGCGCGGATCGATACCGTGGCCTATGTGCGTTTTGCCAGTGTTTACAAGAACTTCCAGCAGGCGGATGATTTCGATAAATTCGTATCCGAACTGCGTCCCCCTGAACCCACGGACGACTAATGACTGATATCGATAACCGGTTTATGGCGCTTGCCCTGTCGATGGGCGCGCGCGGAATGGGGCGTGTCTGGCCGAACCCTGCGGTGGGTTGTGTGATTGTGCGCGATGGTCGGATTGTCGGACGCGGCTGGACCCAAGACGGCGGTCGCCCCCACGGCGAGGTCATGGCGTTACGGCAGGCCGGTGATTTGGCGCGCGGCGCGACGGTCTATGTGACGCTTGAACCCTGTTCGCACCACGGCAAAACGCCCCCCTGTGCCGAGGCATTGATTGGTGCAGGCGTTGCCCGTGTGGTTTCCGCGATTGAGGATACCGACCCACGTGTCGCCGGCCGTGGTCATGACATGTTGCGCGCGGCGGGGATTACCGTTGATGTGGGCTGTATGGCCGATGAGGCCCGCGCCGCACATATCGGATTTTTCATCCGTCTTGCCGAAAACCGTCCCTTTGTGACGTTGAAATTGGCGATGACCTTGGACGGGCGCATTGCGACCCAAACCGGCGAGAGCCAGTGGATCACCGGCCCCGAGGCGCGTCGTCACGTCCATGCGATGCGGATGCGCCACGATGCGATTTTGGTTGGCGCTGGTACCGCACGTGCGGACGACCCCACGTTGAATGTTCGCGATTTCGGCGATGTGCCCCAGCCGGTGCGCGTGGTTGCATCACGCAATCTGGATATTCCACTGGCATCGAAATTGGCCGCGTCGGCCAAGGACGTGCCGCTCTGGCTTGTCCATGGCACGTCGGCGCCCGACATGATGACGGCGGCATGGGATGGGATCGGGGCACGGTGTTTCGCGGCCCGCGAACGTCAGGGCGCGATTGATCCCGTGGATATGATGGCGCACATGGCCGAGGCCGGATTGACCCGCGTGTTCTGCGAGGGCGGCGGGCAATTGGCGGCGTCACTACTGTCCCATGGCTTGGTCG
Source organism: uncultured Halocynthiibacter sp. (assembly GCA_947503035.1). Lineage (GTDB taxonomy): Bacteria > Pseudomonadota > Alphaproteobacteria > Rhodobacterales > Rhodobacteraceae > CANNCD01. The sequence goes on along the minus strand of CANNCD010000001.1, from coordinate 1,065,317 downwards.
ATGAGATCGTCGTGATGAACGCAGGTGTCGCAATCGGCGCCGAGGGGCAGGCGGGGCTTGGCCCGATGGGCGTGGCCCGTTTGACCGACGCGCCCCGTTTTGAACGTGTCGAGGTGCGCGCGCTTGGTGGTGATATCATGCACCGCTGGCGGCGCGTTTAACGCCACATGTGGGCATAGCTCGCGAATAATCCCTGAAGCTTGGACAGCGCGCGCAGCGCAGGTTGCCGCCCCGTTTTGCCCGTTTCAATCCGATCCAGAACCACCTCAACGGGGGCGGGACGACCGGTCACGGGGTCAAAATACCGTGGATAATCAATCAGAACCGCATGGACCAACTGGGCCAGCGTCACGTCAATGCCGCGTCGCGCAGGCACGTCACCGAGATCGGTGGTAAGGCCCCAGCCCGCATAGAACGGCGCGCCCAAACAGGCGACGGGAATGCCGCGCAGCAGGGCTTCGAAGCCAAGGGTCGAGGTCATGGTCATCACGCCCGACACATGGGGCAGGATGTCGGTGGCGCTTATGTTGTCCAGCACCACGTCGGCGTATTTCGACGCGGTTTCCGTTGGGATTTTGCCGTCTCGCAGGCCGGATTCCACATCTGGATGCGGTTTATAGAGGATCACGGCCTCAGGGAAGCGGTCGCGCGCGTCCTGAAGCAGGCCAAGGTTGGTGTTGATCGCCCCCGTGCCAAGGCGGATCGAGGCGTCGTCTTGGACCTGACCAGGCACCAAAAGCCGTTCGCCGTCGGGTAAATCGGGCAGGGCGTCGCCGACCAGATTGTATTTGCTCGCGCCGTTTTCCATCAACCGCGTGATCAGATGTTCCGCGCGGTAAAGGGCACCGGCGGGTAGGTTCGGCGCGGCCAAAATATACTGTTCAAGGCGGCTCGGACGGGTCGGATCGTAGTAGATGCCAAGGTCGTCTTTGACCAAGGACATGGGCGGGGTCAGCGCCGCACCAAGCCCGCGCGACCGGATAAACCCGTCCTCGATACGGGCCATGGGGGTGCTGGTGGCAAGGGCGGTAGCCTCGGTCTTGGGGTCGGATTTACCGGCCCAAACGATGATATCGCGCTTGTGTTCGTTCGCCGTCTCGATGGTGTTTTCATCCGCAAAGATCAGCTTTTTCTCGCCGCCATAGAATTTCTGCAACGGGGCGCGTTTCCACAGCCGCATATGCCGCGCGACATATCCACGGTGGTCGTCGCGCCATGCGCGGGCCTCGGCGGACAGGACATCGATCACACGTTCCAGTTCGCACAGCTCGTCGCGAAACGGGTCGTACCATTTCGGATAAAGGATCATGGCCGCAGCGAACAATTGTGCCTTGGTCAGGATGCGTTGACGTCGTTGGACCGGAAATTCATCGGTGGTCAGACCCCAGCCCGCATAGAACGGTTTGCCAAAGACGCGGGGTTTGTGGCCGGCATAAATCGCCTCGAACCCAAGGCCCGACGAAACGGTGTAGACCCCCAATGCCCCTTCGAACAACGCCCAAGGCGAGACGGGGTCAGACAGCAGTTTGACGCGCTGGGTCTCGTCGTCCTTGGTAAAGTATCCACCGCGATGGCCACCCGCCGTTTCGGGGTGGGTTTTGATGATCACGCGCGCACCGGGGTGTTCTTCTTGGGCGAAGACGAGCATTTCGTAAAATGTCGCCTGATCCGCGCCGCTTTGGGTGACCGAGGCATCGCCGCGTGTCTGATCGATGACCAAGACATAGCCCGGCTTGGGGGGCGGAACGTTCGGATCAAAGGCGTTGTATTTCGACAGATGCAGCCGTTTCAATTCCGCCGCTGCATCCCGCGCGCGGTTCAATAACCGCGTATCATCAAGAGGATGGGTCGCGAGCAGTGTCTCAAGGTCGCTGGGCTGGGTTGGATCAAAATGCGCACCGCGTGTGTCCACCATAAGGCCAAGCGGGGCGCTGCCGTCGCGGCCGGGGTGGACCGAACGCAAGAGGGCATCTTCGACGCGTACAATCGGGGTTTCGTGTTTTTCAGCGATGGCCTCGCCACGGTGCGCGGTGGGGCTGTGGCCCCAGACACCCACCGTATCACCATGGTCGGGTTTCGGCAGGCCAAGCGCCACAGGAAACCCCGCAAGCGACAGGATGCGCCGAATGCGCCGTGCCTGCGCCGACGGGCCAATAAACCCGCCGTTGTAAACAAAAAGCCGCCGAGACGATGCCTCGGCGGTGAGTTCGGGAGAAATATCTACGCCCACGTTTGCGACCTAGTTAAAGGTGCTTGCGAGGCTATCAACCGTGCTAAGAGGGGTGCTGATTGCAGAGAGGGTTTTGGTCCACTGCACATACGGCGCCTCGGTGACATATACCGTGTCGTCTTCGCGGATCGCAAAATCACGCGCGGTGAACATGCCGTTTGGCTCAGTCAGGTTCAGAACATAAATCATGCGCTGCGCCCCCTGAAGGTCGTCGCGACCCAGAACCACATTGGCGATGGCCGCGGGCTCATTGCGGAACACAAATACACCGGTTGGATCGGCAAGCGCCGAGTTCAAACCACCAACGGTCGCAAGGGCTTCGATGGCGGAAATGGTGCGGGTTTCAAATGGAACGCGGGTCTGCGAACCGGTGGCTCCCAATGCGGTAAATGTGCGTGTGTCGGCCTCGACCAAGATACGGTCATTGGCGCGCAAGGCGATATCGGCACGAGGATCATCATAGAGATCCTGTAGCCAAACCTTGGAGCGGTTGCCGCCACGGATGATGGTGACCATTGCGACTTCGGGGTCGATTCCAATGCCACCGGCCTGTGCCAGCATTGCGGACAACATGCGAGTTGGGCGTTCAATCGGGAAGACACCCTGTGCGCCGACGTTACCAACGATGGAAACAGTCGCGCCATCACCCGCAAGACGGCGAACCATGACTTGGGGATCTGGGGTCTGTGCATCAAGTTTGCGCGTGATCGCAAGGCGAAGGCTTTCTGGGGTGTTGCCCGCGGCCTTGATCCGGCCCGCGTAGGGCACAAAGATAAAGCCAGCGTCATCCACTTGAACCTGTTCCAGAACGGTCGCGGCTTGTGGCGCGCCCAGCAATGGAACGTCTGAGTTTTCCCAGACAGTCAGACCCAGCGTATCACCGGCGCGAATAACATCGGCGGCGGTGACGGATGCGTTTTCAAATGTGTCTGTGAACCCAAAGACGGGTGCAACAGCGGTCGCGCGTGTCACGCGATCGTTGACGGAAACGACGTAAGCGTCGCCCTGTTTCTGGACGGACCCTTCGAAAATCTCGCGCTTATTCGGGCCAGATCGTGGAAGAGTACATGCCGCTACGATTGCGACACTCGCCACAAGAGCGACGAGTCGTGTGCGTTTGGAAGCCGTGAAATTCACTGCTGGGCTCCTTGATTGATTTCTGCCTCGGTATTCTTTTTTTGTTTACACTATGCAGAAATCGCCAAAAAAGCCAATGATTGTTTCCGTTGGCGTTATTTTATGACGCGTAACTGTTGCCGTGGGGCCGCTTTTCCGGATTTGAGCGCCACATAGGGGTCCTGCGGGGCCAACATCAGATCGACCACTTGGCGCAACAACTGACGGCGACCCTGTGCCGAATAGAACCCGCCGGCGACCTGCGATGTCTCAAGCAGGTAATGACGATAGTCGCGATACGCCTTGGTATCTGGGCGTGTCGGGGCCTTGAAAAAGTCAGGCAGGGATTGGGTCGAGACGAATTCCGGCTTGTCATAGACGGCCGCGCCAAACACCTTAAGCGGCAAGCCGCGCCACAGAACCTGTTGGGCGGCGGTGGAATTCACCGTCACCGCGCTTCTGGCGTGATCAAGCAGTTGGGCCAGTTTGCCGCCACGCACCGAATGGACGCGGTCGGCGATTCCATGTTTTTCGGCAATGGCGCGAATTTCACGCCCCATGGGGGTGCGACCATTTTCCAATGGGTGGGCCTTGAACACCAGATGGTGGTGTTGCGGCGCGCCCTTGGCAAAGCCTTCGATCACGACGTTCAGGAACTCGGACATCCGCGAAAACGGGCTGTGCATTTGGAAGCTGCTGTCATGTTCAAGTTGCAAAAGAGCAAGGTGATAGGGATAGCCGCCGTTTTTCACCCGCAACGTGGCCGAGGCCCGTTGCACGCGGTGGAGCGGCATTTGCAGCAGGCGTTTCAGGTACAGCGCGAATTCCTGCGCGACCGGCAATTCGCGGTGACGGCGGAAATTGTTGTAGCGCCCGTTCTTAAACATCACGAACCAATGATAGAGCGCGCCGTAAAAGACATGCTGACGCGTGTCGCCCCAATGGGTCGGGGCCTCGGGGACGTCAAGGTCGCTATGGGCGAGGGCGTCTTGCATATCGGGAACGGTTTGCGTCATCAGGGACGAGTTCCCGTTGCTGCCGCCGCGTTCATAGGTGACCCAATAGGGGCGCAGATACCCTTCTTCGAACACATGCACCATGATGCCGCGCGCCTTGGCCAATTTCACGGCAATGGCGTGAATCGGGCGGGTGTCGCCATAAAGAACGATATCAGTGATGCCCTTATCGTCGAAAATCTCGGTAAGGGTCGCGTCCCAGTCGTCGTGGCTTGCCAAAAAGGGGATATATGTGTCGTTGCTGGGCCAAAAGAATTGATCGCCCGCGTTGAACCCGACACGCCACACGTCAACACCTGCCTTGCGCAGCATGGTTCCCAGCTTTCCAAAGAACGGCCCGTGCGGCCCCTGAAGGAACAGGAATTTGCGTTTCGCAGTGTTATGTGACGTCGTAAACATGTCGTACCTTTAATCTGCACCCAACAGGGGTGCACGCCTTTTCCATGGGATACATGGGCTTTGTTAAGGTCTAGTCAGCAGTTAGGGCCAAATTATGGCCAAGTTTAGATATTTTTGCACCACTTGCATGGGGGGGGCGCAGGATATATCTGGGAAGGGAACGAAGGAGCATTTCATGTTTACAGGCATTGTCACAGATATTGGTGAAATTCTTGAGGTCGAACAACGCGGCGATTTGCGCGCACGGATCGGCACGGATTACGACATTAACGGCATCGATATCGGGGCATCCATTGCCTGTAACGGCTGTTGTTTGACGGTTGTGGCCTTGGGCGACACGCCGCGCAACTGGTTCGATGTTGAGATTTCCGCCGAGAGCGTGAATTTCACAAACATTGGCACCCAAGGTCAGGAATGGGCCGTGGGCATGCCGATCAACCTTGAACGTGCGTTGAAGGTCGGGGATGAGCTGGGCGGGCATATCGTGTCTGGTCACGTGGATGGCACCGCAGAATTGATCAATATGGTGGATGAGGGCGACAGCACCCGTTTCACCTTCCGCGCGCCTGCGCATTTGGCGAAATTCATCGCGCCTAAGGGGTCTGTGGCATTGAACGGCACCTCCCTTACGGTGAACGAGGTCGACGGTGACACATTCGGCGTGAACATCATCCCCCACACCAAACAGGTGACAATCTGGGGCGAGGCCAAGGTTGGCCGGCTGATCAACATCGAAATCGACACAATGGCGCGCTATGTGGCCCGTCTTCAGGAATACGCATAATGACCGATATCCAAGCCGCCATCTCCCCGATCGAAGAGATCATCGAAGAGGCCCGCAATGGCCGCATGTATATCCTTGTGGATCACGAGGATCGCGAAAACGAAGGCGATCTGGTGATCCCTGCACAAATGGCCACGCCTGAGGCGATTAACTTTATGGCGACGCATGGGCGCGGGCTTATTTGTCTGACCCTGACTGCCGAACGGATCGAGGCCCTTGGCCTGCCTATGATGGCGTCGGACAATTCATCGCGCCACGAAACCGCGTTTACCCTATCCATTGAGGCCCGCGAAGGTGTGACCACCGGTATTTCCACCCATGACCGCGCCCGCACCATTGCCGTTGCGATTGATGCCGGTAAGGGCGAGGCCGACATCGCGCGCCCTGGTCACGTGTTCCCATTGCGTGCGCGCAAAGGCGGCGTATTGGTCCGCGCTGGCCACACCGAGGCCGCCGTTGATGTGTCCCGTCTGGCGGGGTTGAACCCATCGGGCGTGATTTGCGAAATCATGAACGAAGACGGCACCATGGCGCGTCTGTCCGACCTTGTGCCGTTTGCGCAAAAACATAAGCTTAAAATCGGCACCATTTCCGATCTGATCGCCTATCGTCGCCGTCACGATAACCTTGTGGCCGTGACCGAGGAAAAACAGATCACCTCGGAATTCGGTGGCGAATGGACCATGCGCGTTTACACCGACACGACGCGCGGCTCGGAACATATCACCCTGATCAAAGGCGACATCACCGGTGACGCGCCTGTTCTGACGCGGATGCACACGCTTGACCCGATGTTGGACGTGATCGGCATGGGCGGCATCGCCAGAAGCAACGAATTCGGCGATTCCATGCGGATCATCGCAGACGAAGGTCGCGGTGTTTTGGTTCTTTTGCGGGACACGAACATGAAAATCACAAGCGATGACGTTCCATCGCCGCAGATCCTGCGTCAATACGGCATCGGCGCGTCGATCCTTTCGGCGTTGAACCTGTCGGATATTACCCTGCTGACCAATTCACCCCGTCCCAAGGTCGTCGGCCTTGACGCATATGGTTTGAACATCGTCGGCACCCAACCCATCCCAACATCGGAGTAACCCATGGCCGGTCCATCGCATTACATTCTGCCCCGTCCCGAATTTGATAAACCCGTCAAAGTCGCCATCGTTATTTCCCCGTATTACAAGGACATCGCCGACAACATGTTGGCGGGCGCCAAGGCGGAAATCACCGCCGTAGGCGGCACATTTGATGTGATCGAGGTCCCCGGTGCGCTTGAAATCCCGACGGCCATTGGCATCGCTGAACGCATGTCGAATTTCGACGGCTACGTGGCGCTGGGCTGTGTTATTCGCGGGGAAACCACCCATTACGAAACCGTCTGTAACGACAGTTCCCGCGCCATTCAGATGCTCGGCCTTCAGGGGCTTTGCATCGGTAACGGTATCCTTACGGTTGAGAATTACGAACAAGCAGACGTGCGCGCCAACCCTGACGCGCAAAATAAAGGCGGCGGGGCGGCCGCTGCGGCCTTGCATCTTATCGCGCTCGGACGTAAATGGGGCGCTCAGACCAAAGGGGTGGGGTTTAAACCGCGCTCAGAAGAGTTCAAACTCGCCTAGGATCAGACCATGCCAAAGCAATCGATTGACACCAAACGCCAGATGAAATCAGCCGCCCGTTTGTACGCGGTGCAGGCCCTGTTTCAGATGGAACATTCTGACCTGACGCTGGATCAGGTGCGGGTGGAATTCGAAAACCACCGCTTTGGTGCCGTCTATGAGGGCGAAGAAATGGCCGAGGGCAACGTGGACCTGTTCCGTAAATTGCTTGAGGATGCCGTGAACTATCAGGCGCGGATTGACCAAATGGCGGACCGTGCTTTGGTGGCAAAATGGCCCATCGCACGGATCGACCCGACCCTGCGCGCCTTGTTCCGCGCCGCCGGTGCCGAATTGACGCAATCCGAAACTGCGCCGAAAATCATCATCACTGAATTCATCGACGTCGCCAAGGCGTTCTTTGAGGACGGCAAAGAACACAAATTCGTCAACGGTGTTCTTGATCACATGGCCCGCGAGGCCCGCCCAGAGGCGTTTTAATCGCCACATCAATCTGGTCTGTGCGCGACCAATGTGTATCATAACGGTGCTTTGTCGTCGGGTATTTTTCCCGTGGCAAAGCGGTTTGTGATTGTGTGGGATAGATATGACCGAACTTGTTCTGATTTCGGGGCCCTGCGGCGTTGGGAAAACCTCAACCGCCGCCGCCCTGAGCGCGATGATGGAAGATCGCGACGTGCCCCATTGTTATGTGGATATGGACGCGCTGACCTATACGTTTCCGCGCCCTGCACATGACCGGTTCGCCGATGCGCTGGCCATCGAAAACCTGACCGCGATCTGGGCGAATGCGCAAAACGCCGGCGCGCGGTATCTGATTGTGCCCCGTGTTGCGGAAACCGTCGACTATCCGACGCGGATTGCACGGGCGCTGGGGATCGAAACGGTGCATCTGTGCCGCCTGACGGCCACGCCCGAGGATCTGCGTACCCGTATTTACGGCAGAAGCAGCGGCAAGGACGCCGAATGGCATCTGAACCGCGCCTTAGAGTTGATTGAAATTCTTGATGCCTGCGGGGGCGAAGACATCAAAATCGACACCACCGGCAAAACCAAGAATATGGTTGCCGCCGAGTTATCGGATTGGTTGGGCTGGACCCCATAGGGGCAAAGGTGGCGGACCCGCAGCGGCCGTACAGGCACTGATTCCCGGGGACCTGTATGTACAGGTGGGCGTCAGGTAACGAAGCCAAGAGCTACGACAGAGCCAACTCCCGTGAGAATGCTTAAGGCCACTGGAATGCTTGCCTATGCGTACGAGAAGAGCAGAACCCGCCACAGACACAGCTAGTGCCTTGGGCCGCAGGTTGCAAGGGCCACAGAGTAAAGAGACGAAGAGACCATGCCGAATTACATATCCGTGGCCGACGGCAAAGCGGCGCTCGCATCGGCGCGGCGCATCTGTGTGATTGGTTGTTCTGGCGGCGGCAAGACCACCTTGTCCATGAAGATCAGCGAAAAATTGGGCGTGGAATATATGTCGTTTGATCGGGATGTCGGGTGGCTGGCCGGTTGGGTGATGCGGGACCGCGCCGAGCAGCGCAAAATCGTGACCGGCCTTGTGGCGCGTGACCGATGGGTGTTCGACGGCAGTGGGAAGTCGTCCTTTGATATCCGATTGCCGCGCGCCGATCTGGTGATCTGGGTACGGGTGCCGCGATACTTGGCGTTTTGGGGGCTTGCGGGGCGGGTGATTGGGAATTTCGGCAAGGTCCGCGTTGGCATGGCCGAAGGATGCCCCGAGCCGATCCCGGATCGTGAATTTCTGAGCTATATCTGGAACTTTGACCGCGACCATACCCCGAAATTCGAGACCGCGATTGACCAATACGGCGCGGGCGTGCCCGTGGTCGTACTGCGGTCCCGCACCGAAATGCGGGACCTGTTGGATTAGCCGTCGGTCAATTCGATCAGCGCCGTGCGCAGCTCCAAAAGATGGCCGTCCCAGCCTTTATCCAGCGCAAGCGTAAGGCCAAAGGCCTCGGCACCGCGGGGCAGGCCGGAATGTACCAAAGACAGGCGTGTGCCGCCTTCGACGTTCTTCAGGGTCCAGATCACCTTGGATTTTTCACCGTCCATTGGGCCGATGGTGAATGTGTATTCCAGCCGATCAAACGGCGACGCATCGCGCACGCGGCCCCAGATCACTTTGTCGCCGCTTTCGCGTCCGCGCATTTCATAGGGTTCCCCATGGGTCAGCGTAGATTGCGGCGGGTGGAACCAGACTTTTAAGAGCTCAGGCTTGGTCAGATAGTCCCAGACTTGTTCGCGTGAGGCCTTGATATAAATGGATTTGCGGATCGTATTGTCGGTCATTGGATGTCCTTTTCGATAGCGGATTTAAGGTCCGATAGGCGGTCGTCCCAGAATTGGTCAAAGAAGGATAACCAATCCATAACAGGGGCAAGGCCGGCGGGGTTGTGGGAATTGATGCGTTCGCGGCCGCGCACCTTGGTGGTGATCAGCCCGCCGTCCGACAGAACGGTCAGGTGCTTTTTCACCGCAGCGCGGGTCATGTCGAATTGATCGGCAACCTCTTTGACCGTCATGTCGTTTTCGGCCAGCATGGTCAGAATGCTGCGACGTGTCGGATCGGCAAGGGCGCGAAACGCAGGTTGAAGGTTCGGTGGCATGGAGACCTCATCATGAAACCATTTGGTATCTCTTTATGTGATACTAAATGGTTTCACGTCAACAGGTTTTTGCGGACTTATGATTCAGAGAATGGTTCGCCCGCGCAGGCCGATATGGCGGAATCAAGATCGGCGGCATTGCGGCATCGCCAATGGGTCGGCGCATCTGGGGTGTAGACTTCGATGAGTCTCCTGCGAAAATCGGCGCGTTTGCGCAGGCTTTTGAACGCGAACCGATATTGTTGGAGCGGCCAGTCGGCGTTACCCGCCGGAAGTTCGGTGCGGGTTTTCCCGATCCCCACCAGGGGGCGCATAAACAAACGCCATGCCCGCAGGTATTCGGGCGGGTCCAACCAGATAAGAGCGTCCGCATGGGGCAGGGATGCGGCCAATAGGCTGGGTCCGCCTTCCAATATCCATGCAGGGCGCGTCAGAACCTTGGACAGGGCGGCATCGATCTCGGAGCGGGGGCGTTGGACCCAGTCAGTGGTCAGTTTGAGGCTATCAAAGGAAACAACTGGAAGATCGGGACGCAGGCTGTGCAGGCGTCGCGCGGCGTGGCTTTTGCCGGCGCCATTTGGGCCGGTGATGATGATCTTCTGCATCTCGGTGCCCCCGGTGTGGGTGCGTGGCGCCCAGAATCGGGCGCCGCGGGGTGTCAGAATTCTATTTGGTCGCGACCATCTGCGCGGCGGCCATAATTTCTTCTGCGATTTCTGTGGCTTCTTCTGCGTTAAAATCCATAGGGATTTCGACGCCGTCGGCCTCGACGTAAATGCGGACCATGCCTTCGTCTGTTGGGCCAATCTGTAGGTTGGCAGAAATCTCGCTTGGGGTGTTGATGCTCATGTCGCTCTCCGATGTTTTCCCCCCGATAAAGATTTTTTTGAATCTTTTCAAGGATCGCTCTTGCATTCCGATTTCCAGAAGGCTAAATCCCCCCCAGTGCCGCCTTAGCTCAGTTGGTTAGAGCGCCTGATTGTGGATCAGGAGGTCCCTGGTTCGAGACCAGGAGGTGGTACCATCATCCCCCTTTATATTCAGATGCTTAGCTAGACTTAATGTCGTGTCCTTTTGAGTCGGACAGTCGGGTCTAGCGATAAGCCCTAGTATTTGTGTTGCGTGCAATGTGGCGCGGCCAGAGTTGCCAATGGCCGCTTTGGTTGATCCTAGGCCGTTGGCATTAGAATGGCGGGCGGGGTGTCTCCGACAAAGGTAACATCATCCCAAGTCATACCGGTGGCATGAATTTCGATGATCCGTTCAATAACCACGCCATTGTTGTTCTCATATGTGACAATAAGGTCGGTGATACCCTCATCGGTATCCTCGTCCAATTCGGCTGTTGTGACGCTGAAAGCGGGATCATCAACAAGGGTCGTCATCTCGATTGTCTCAACCCCCGGTTCAAAGTCGCGCAGCTCCATGACGACCGCCGTATTCGATCCATCGGGGTCTCCGCTATCAACGTTATATGCGCCCTCATGAACGGTAATCTCAAACTGATCGACTCCTTCTCCCCCAGAGATAAAGAGGTCTTGTTTGCTCGAAATAATATCGCTTTCGGTCGCGGCATAGATCAGGGTGTCGTCCCCGTCGCCCCCATCTACGGTGATTGAAAACGCAGTGCCTTGTACCGCGCCATCGGCGATATAGATGACGTCGTCGCCTGAACCACCCTCCAGAACCGCGCTATTCGCCTCGGAGCCATCAATAACGTCATCGCCTGCGCCGCCATAGACCTCGATGGGGGCACCAACTGCGTAGCCCACGTCGATATAGTCATTCCCGGCACCGGCATCTATTGTGTCGTATCTGTATTCGGGTTCGATGATATCGTCACCATCGGTGCCGGTGATCTGACTGTTCTCTTGGTCATAGATCACCTCGTCGGGGGCATTGTCGCCTCCGAAGATAAACGAAAGACCTGCGCCGCCGATAATGGACAGAATTAGAAACTCTAACATGATGAAACCTGAAATGAATTTGGGTGGAGAAAACGTAATCACCAAAGTATAGGTCGCTCGCGAATGCACGTCTAGGTTTTATGGGCGCGGCGCGGTGATCGTAAGCGAATGCGACACAATTCTGCGATCTTCGTGCGAAAGGCGACGATTTACGCAAAATTCTCCGAATACGCCCAAAGTGTCTGTGCTCACTCTTGGAGTGTAACTTATAAGACGCTGAAATCGTTAACCCTTAAATCTGCTTGCGTTCCTTTGGTGGCATTGGTATGTCCCAGCCCACCACTTCCCGTGGATCAAGTCACATTGGTCCGACCTCCAAAGTGGCAATACTTAACCTTTCGTTGCTATATGTGCTTTTTCGCTTTTCGCGATGTCGGGACGCACTGTGATGCGACGCGACATACATACGGAAAGCACGTAACGTGACTGATTTTTCCGCCATTCCTGCGCCCTTGGCCCGCGCCCTTGAAACCCGTGGTTTCAAGGCTCTTACTCCTGTTCAACTTGCCTGTTCTGATGTGGAACTTGGCAACCAAGATTTGCTTGTGTCCGCACAAACCGGTTCCGGTAAAACCGTTGCATTCGGTATCGCAATTGCGCCGATGCTTTTGGATGGTGCGGAGAAATTCGACCGTGCAGGGGCCCCAACAACATTGGTGATCGCACCGACACGCGAATTGGCGTTGCAGGTGATGCGCGAACTTGAATGGTTGTACAAAGAGACCGGCGCGCGCATTGCATCCTGTGTGGGTGGCATGGATTACCGCACCGAGAAACGCACCCTTGAACGTGGCGCGCATATCGTTGTGGGTACTCCTGGTCGTTTGCGCGATCACATTCAACGTAACTCTCTGGACCTTTCCGAATTGCGCGCTGCGATTTTGGATGAGGCGGATGAGATGCTTGATCTTGGCTTTAAGGACGATCTTGAATTCATCCTTGAATCCGCTCCGGCCGAACGCCGCACATTGATGTTCTCGGCCACCGTGTCGAACCCAATTGCGAAGCTTGCGAAATCCTACCAGAACGACGCGAAACGTTTGACTGTGAAGTCCGAAGAAAAACAACACGCGGACATCGAATACCGCGCGCTTGTCACCACGCCACGCGACAAAGACAACGCCATCGTTAACACGCTGCGTTTCTATGAGGCCCGCAACGCGATCGTCTTCTGTGCGACCCGTGCGACCGTAAACCACCTGACGTCCCGCCTATCGAACCGCGGTTTTCAGGTTGTGGCCCTATCCGGTGAGCTGTCCCAAGCCGAGCGTTCAAATGCGCTTCAGGCGATGCGCGATGGCCGCGCCCGCGTTTGTGTGGCGACCGATGTTGCCGCCCGTGGTATCGACCTTCCGGGTTTGGAATTGGTGATCCACGCCGATCTTCCACAGAACCAAGAGGCATTGCTGCACCGTTCTGGCCGTACCGGTCGTGCGGGCTCCAAAGGTGTCTCCGCGTTGATCGTTCCACAGACGCAGCGCAAAAAAGCCGAGCGCATTCTTGGCTGGGCCAAGGTCAACGCAGATTGGGCGAAACCGCCATCAGCCTCCGAAGTTCAGGCCAAAGACAACTGGCGCCTGATCGAGACATTGAAGTCCGAAGAACAAGCCCCAGCCGCCGAGAACGAGCTTCCTGTTCTAGAAGAGCTGAAATCCCTATTGGATCACGACGCGCTTGCATTGGCGTATCTGCGTCTGTCCCGTGGCAAACAATCGGCACCGGAAGAAATCGAAGCAATCAACGTTGATGCGCCTGCGAAACGCGAGCGTCGCGATGAATTCGCAGAATCCGTTTGGATGTCTTTGTCCGTTGGTCGCAACGACCGCGCAGAACCACGCTGGATCCTGCCGCTTGTGTGCCGTTGTGGCGACATCACCAAGGCCGACATTGGCGCGATCAAGCTTCAGCAGGACGAGACATTCGTTCAGTTGAACGCGACTGTGGCCGATAAATTCTTTGCCAACCTTGATAACGGTGTTCTCGAAGACAACGTTAAGGCGACCCGTCTGGACCGTGCGCCGAAAATCGCAGCAGGCAAATCCGGTTCCAACTATCCGAACAAACCTGGTCGTGGCGGCCCACGCAAGGATTACGGCGACAAACCACGTGGCCCACGCAAGGATTTCGGCGATAAACCACGCGGTCCGAAAAAAGAATGGGACGACAAACCACGCGGTCCAAAGAAGGACTTTGGTGACAAGCCGCGCGGCCCGAAAAAAGAGTGGGGCGATAAGCCAAAGCGCGACTACGATGACAAGCCAAAGCGTGATTATGGTGATAAGCCAAAATCCGCGACCCGCTATGATGATCGTGGTCCAAAGGCCCGCACCAACACCGATGCGATCTCTAAGCCGCGCCATAAATCGGCACCGTCTTCGGATTTCAAGCCAAAATTCGGTGGCAAAGCAGACGCGATGCCAAGCCGTGGTGGCAAACCAGGTGGCAAGCCATCCGGTAAGTCAGGTGGCAAACCAGCGGGCAAAGGTCCAAACAAATGGGCCGATCCATCCGCTGGCCGTAAGCCACGTACGAAGAAAAAGTAACTAGTCGATCGTGACGGTTTGGCGCAACGTGCCGCCGTCACGGTCATAGATCAGGATTTGGTTGTCGTCGGTGACGATGGCAAACCAATCCGTGGTCTGTGTAAATGCGGTCGCAACCACGCCATTTGGCAATGTGATCGTGTCGGGCATCGGCAGGCTGGGACGTTGAAGACGAACCGCCACCAGCCCAATCAAAACCACTAGACCGACGATCATCGTGGCTGTAAGACCGGTCACCAACCGTCGCAAAAACCGCAGGTTCTGTGGTTCTTCTATCTGCTCAGGAGCGTTTTCCATGTCTGGTTCTTTCGTCGTTGAGATTGTCATCGGGGCTGACCCGCACAAACGTCTTGATAAAGCGATTGCGCGCGATGTGCCAGAGGATGCGAACCTTAGCCGGTCTCGGTTGATGAAATTGCTCGCCTCGGGCGATATCACCCAGAATGGCACCGTTGTAACCGACCCCAAGGGCCGCGTGGCCGAGGGCGACGTGTTCGCCGTCACCGTTCCCGTCGCCAACGATAGCCACATTTTGCCAGAGGATATCCCGCTTGAGGTAGTGTATGAAGATGACGATCTGATCGTGATCAACAAGCCCGTCGGCATGGTCGTGCACCCCGCACCAGGGTCGCCCAATGGCACCTTGGTCAACGCGTTGCTGCATCACTGTGGCGATACATTGTCCGGCGTTGGCGGCGAAAAACGCCCCGGTGTTGTGCATCGGATCGATAAAGAAACCAGCGGGCTTTTGGTGGTCGCCAAGACCGATCAGGCCCACCATGGTCTGGCCAAACAGTTCGAACAGCACACGGTTGAACGGCGCTATTTGGCGGTGGTCTATGGCTGTCCGGATGCGAATGACCCGCGGGTGCGTGGTGTCAAAGGCGTGAACTTTGAATCCGCCAATATCATGAAAATTCAGACCAATCTGGCGCGTTCCAAACATGACCGTCAGAAACAGGCGGTCCTGTTCCACGATGGCCGTCACGCGGTCACACGGTCGCGGATCGTCGAAAAATTCGGCACACCCGTTGTCGCGACCCTTGTGGAATGCTGGCTTGAAACCGGTCGCACCCACCAAATTCGTGTCCACATGGCGCATGCGGGCCACGGGCTTGTTGGTGATCCGACCTATGGGGGGCGTCGCAAATTGTCGGCGAAATCCATGTCCGAGGCGGGTATTGATGCGGCGCGCGAGTTCTCGCGTCAGGCGCTTCATGCGGCGACCCTTGGCTTTGTGCACCCCGTGACCGAAGAATTCATGCAATTCGAGGCACCGCTCCCCCAAGACATGACCGACCTGATCGACGCGATGCGCGCCTGATCCATCTGGTTGACCCCACGGCCAACCGGTTCTAGCGTGACGCCCATCACAGCCAAGGACCGGACATGCCCCGTATCATCACCATCACAGCCCAGTATATCGGCAACGCAGACGAGATGTTCGAGGCCGCCTTGGACCTTGATGAAATGCGCGACGCCATGGCCGAGATCGCCCAATATGACGGCCTTCCCAGCGGTAAGGTCAAACAGGGACAAACCATCACCGTCGATGTGACGATGCTTGGGATGATGAAAACCAAGGGCCATGTGATGTATGTGGAAACGCTTGATCGCAAGAATCGCATCCTCCAAAGCCGCGAACGTAATCCTGATGTAAAACGTTGGGATCACACCCTTACGATTGAGCAGGACGATGATTTTGTCCTCTGGACCGACCGGATTGTTCTTGATGCTGGGATGACCACGTGGATTGCGGCGTTTTTCTGCCGCTATGTGTACACCCACCGTCACAAGGTCCGAAAGGCCCGTAAAATAACAAGAAATATTCAAAAATCCGTGAGCTAGAGGACAGAAATCACAGATATGTTTGTGCATTTACGCGCAGAATGATCTGTTTCCAGACTTAAACGTATTATTTATAACTATTCACGACTTTGCGACACATCGTGCCTTGAAAGACCGTCTTGGCATTCCTATCTTGATGTTAACCGCATAAACATTGATGCAAAGGACAGTACAATGTCGAGCTATTCGAACCTACCAGCGCCGTCCCCGGAACAGGGGTTGAATCGCTATCTTCAGGAAATCCGCAAGTTCCCAATGCTGGAGCCCGAAGAAGAATACATGCTGGCCAAACGCTGGGTCGAGGATCAAGATTCCGAGGCCGCACATAAAATGGTGACGTCGCACCTGCGTCTCGCGGCGAAAATCGCCATGGGGTATCGCGGCTATGGCCTTCCACAGGCCGAGGTGATTTCCGAGGCCAACGTGGGTCTGATGCAGGCCGTGAAACGGTTCGATCCTGAAAAGGGCTTCCGCCTTGCGACCTATGCGATGTGGTGGATCCGCGCGTCCATTCAGGAATACGTGCTGCGCTCGTGGTCCTTGGTAAAGCTCGGCACGACGTCCGCGCAGAAAAAGCTGTTCTTTAACCTACGCAAAGCCAAGAACCGTATTGGCGCGCTGGAAGAGGGCGATCTGCGTCCCGAAAACGTCAAACGCATCGCCAATGATCTGGGCGTGACCGAGAAAGAAGTGATTTCCATGAACCGCCGTTTGTCCGGCGGGGATTCATCACTGAACTCTGTTGTCGGTGGCGGTGACGGCGAAGGCACCATGGAATGGCAGGATTGGCTTGAAGACGAAGACGCCAACACCGCAGAGGACTACGAGGCCAAGGACGAAATGGAAGGCCGCCGCGCCCTGTTGGCCGAGGCGATGGAGGTCTTGAACGAACGCGAGCAGGACATCCTTGCCAAACGTCGTCTGCAGGACAAGGCCGTGACCTTGGAAGAGCTGTCCGGTGAATATTCCGTCAGCCGCGAACGCATTCGTCAGATCGAAGTGCGCGCCTTTGAAAAACTGCAAAAACGGATGCAGGAATTGGCGGTCGAACAAGGTATGCTTGAAGACGCATAAGAAACAGTGTCTTAATCAAATTATGGGCTTCTTGGGCAACCAAGAGGCCCTTTTTTGACAGGTAGAGTGGTATACCAAAGAGTGACGGAATTCGTTTTTCATGTGTCTGCGGCCGCTTTGGCCGACAACGGGGCAGGGATCGCGCCGTATTATCGCGCCCTGTCTGATGGCCTACGGGAACGGGGCCATGATGTGGCGTTCATCCGTCATGACCGCGCCACGACCCTGCAAACCGTGAGCGAAGATCGCGCGATCCATATTTTGGACCACGGTCAAATCACCCATCCGCGCGTGTGGAACACGGGCGTGGCCTATATCTATCCGTTTTGGAATGTGGATCGGCGCGGTATTCGTGCGCAATCGTTGATCGGTGCTATGCGCTATGAACCGGATTCAATTGACCCCGAGGTGGCGCGCCCGTTCTTTCAACGCATGCGTCGACGTTTGGTTGGCGGGCGCAAGTCCCGATATTCTCAGATGGTGGATAAGACCGACATCCCCGAGGGATGCGTTGCGGTGTTCCTTCAGTCTGACGCGCATCGGGGGCTGTCGGAAACCTGTTATATGACCACCCGCGACATGGTGCGCGCGGTGATTGATGGGGCAGGGGACACCCCCGTGGTGATCAAACCCCACCCGCTTGAACAGTGTGAGGACCTTGATGCCTTTCTTAAGGACTGTGCGCTGTGGCATCCGAATGTCACCATCACGACGGCCAATATTCACGATATTCTGGACGTGGCCGATGTCACCGTGACGATCAATTCCGCAGTCGGATTGGAGAGCATGTTGCACTTTACGCCCGTGGTTTTGTGTGGCGGAGCAGATTTTCACCACGCCTGCTTGACCGTGACCACGCCCGAAGACATCTGGGACGGGATCGCGCGTGCCACGCGGCGCAAATGGACCTTTCCGAAATACATTTACTGGTATTTTGGCATCCAATGTCTAAGCGCAGGAAGCGCGACGTTGGTGGATGATTTCCTTGAACGGATCAATTCAGACGTGCCCGAAGAACTCTGATCATATTCTCGCCCATGACCTTACGGATTGCGGTTTCGGATAGGCCCTGCGCCAGTAATTCATGGGTGATCGCGGACAATTCCGACGTATCAAGCGGAACGGAAACCGCCCCGTCGAAATCTGATCCCAGCGACACGTGATCCACCCCGACCAGATTAATCGCCGCGATGATGGAGCGCGCAATCCCTTGGATCGTGTCGTCGCAATTCACCGTGCGCCAGTACCCAATCGCGATCACGCCACCCGTCGCGGCAATGTCGCGCATCATAGCGTCGGGAAGGTTGCGCGGCGTCTGACAGGTGCCGTGAACGCCCGTGTGGCTGATGACCAGCGGAATGTCGGTCATGGCCAGCACATCGCGCACCACCGCGGGGCTGGAATGCGCCAGATCAAGGACCAGCCCCTTGTCCACCACGGCTTGTACCACCTCGCGGCCGAACGCCGTCAGGCCCGGTTTACGGAACCCGTGCAATGATCCCCCCAGCTGATTGTCAAAGAAATGCTGAAGCGCAATAAGCCGATAGCCGTTCGCTACCAACCGATCAAGGTTCGCGATATCCCCCTCAAGCGGGTGCGCGCCCTCAATCCCCAGAATGCCACCGACGACCTTATCCCCCGTTGCCCGCAGCGCAAGCAGCGCGTTCAGATCGTCGCGCGTACGGATCACCCGCAGATCGCCAATGGATTTCTCTGAGAAATGATGAAGCCGGTCGGCCTGATACATGGCGCGCTCAAACAGGCTATTCCATGTGCGAATTGGCCAAAGCTGGCCGATGGCCAAAAGGGTGATGTTATCGCCCGCATCGGCCCCGTTGGCATTAACGTTTTGGCCCTTGGGGCTTTTGGTGACGGCGGTGAACACCTGCACGGCGACGTTGCCTTCGATCAGACGAGGGATGTCCACATGGCCGCGATTGCCCCGTTTCGTCAGGTCGCGGTTCCATAACAACGGGTCCGCGTGCCAGTCACCAATCACAAGGCTGTCGTGCAGTGCCGCCGCCGCGTCGGACACAGGATAAGGATCATGGGGAAACACGCCATTGCGCGATTTTTCGACGATGCCCGGGGCGAGCGTGAAAAACAGAACTGCGGCGACCACGAAGATCCCCAACACAATCCGAATGAGCCGTCCCAAAATGCGCATATCGTCCCCCCTTTATATAGAGGATAGGGGGACGGCGAAATTCTTCAAGGAAAAGGTGAATTCATGGCTTAATGACGCGCGTGTTTGTTTCAGTGTGGAACTTCCATGGGGTTAGACATGTCCACCACGGGTGCATTCTGTGCGGATATTTGCAAGAGGCGTGATCATAATAAGGGTCTCTGGATCGAGCTGCTCGATCTTGCGTACATTGCGTATCGGGCGCGCATTAATCTTGTTCTGAAGTTGCTTCGCAATATCTGATTGGGTCTGATCGATGTCGTCGATCATGTATCGCGTGATGACAAAGTTTTCGGTTTCAAATCGAAAAACGCCATTTGAAAGAGACCAGGAAAATGCGTTTTCACTTTCCATTGTCGTCACGGCATCAGCGCCATGGCGCGCTGATACGGTTTTATTATAACCTGTTCCGTCTGGATTTACGACGAAATCATAGGTGCCATGGGTGTTGCTGTTGCCCCCGCCAAAGGTACAGCTCCATGCCCCTTGGATATCATCAATGGGGGCAGAAACCCCGATGGTGGCCACGCAAAACGAGGCGCACAACGACGTTAATATGAGAAGCTTCATCGTGGCTAAGCCTCCATGGCCTCAAGCTCATCAATCATGCCGGAGATCATCGATAGGCCCTTGTCCCAGAATTTCGGGTCCGACGCATCAAGCCCGAAGGGCGCAAGCAATTCGCTGTGATGTTTGGACCCACCGGCACGCAGCATGTCGAAATATTTCGCTTGGAAATCCGCGTCGCCTTCTTCGAAAACCGCGTACAAAGCGTTCACCAAACCGTCGCCGAACGCATAGGCGTAGACGTAGAACGGCGAGTGCACGAAATGCGGGATATAGGCCCAGAATGTTTCGTACCCTTCGGCGAATTCGAACACCGGTCCAAGGCTCTCGGCCTGAACGGACATCCACAGATCATTGATGTCCTCGGGCGTCAATTCACCTTCGGCGCGGGCGGCGTGGAGTTTGCATTCGAAATCGTAAAACGCGATCTGACGGACAACCGTGTTGATCATATCCTCGACCTTACCGGCAAGCAGGATCTTGCGTTCTTCCTGTGTTTCGGCGCCTTCCAACATCTTACGGAAGGTCAACATTTCGCCGAACACCGACGCGGTTTCCGCGAGGGTCAGTGGGGTTGAGGCAAGGAGTTCACCCTGTTCCGCGGCCAATACTTGGTGAACACCGTGACCCAATTCATGGGCCAAGGTCATGACATCACGTGGTTTTCCAAGATAGTTCAACATCACATAGGGGTGGACGTTGGTCACGGTCGGGTGGGCAAATGCGCCGGGGGCCTTGCCCGGTTTTACGCCCGCATCGATCCAGCCATCGGTGAAAAACGGTTCGGCGATTTTCGCCATTTCGGGGTCGAAATCGCCATAGGCGGCCATGACCACGTCGCGCGCGTCATCCCATGACACGGTCTTGGTGGATTCCATCGGCAGGGGGGCGTTGCGGTCCCAAACCTGCATTTTATCAAGGCCTAACCACTTGGCCTTAAGCGCATAATACCGGTGCGACAGTTTCGGATAGGCGGCGACCACGGCGTTTCGCAATGCCTCGACAACCTCGGGTTCCACGTGGTTGGACAGGTGACGACCGGCCTGCGCAGATGGCATTTTACGCCACGCGTCCTCGATCGCCTTTTCCTTGGCCAATGTGTTGTGCACGCGGGCGAAGGTTTTGATGTTTTGGCCAAAGACACGTGCCAATTCATGCACGGCCGCTTCGCGTTTCGCGCGGTCTTGGTCGGTCATGAAATTCAACGTCGCTTCTATGTTTAATTCGGTGCCGTCGATGGTGAACATGAGACCGGCGATGGTTTCGTCAAACAACCGGTTCCACGCGGCCGAGCCAACCTGCGATTGGTCGTGGATGAATTTTTCCAGCTCATCCGACAGTTGGTGTGGCTTCATGGCGCGCATGCGGTCGAAAATCGGTTTGTACCGCGCAAGATCGGCGTTTTCGGCGAAGTGGGACGCCAGAACGTCGTCGTCGATCCGGTTGATTTCCAAAGAGAAAAACACCAACGGCGTGGTCATCACCGTGATCTTTTCCTGCATGTTGGACATGAACTGCGCACGTTCGGCGTCAACGGTATTTTGGTAATAGCTAAGACCGGCAAAGGACATCACGCGCCCCGCAACCATCGATATTTTCTCGTCCGCGATGACGCATTCTAATAGGCCCGCAGCGTCCAAATCGGCCAGCTTGCCCTCGTATGTTGCGGCGAAATCGGCACAGGCCGTTTCCAGCCATTCAATATCGGCGATCAATTCCGGCGCATCTTCGCCTGCATAAAGGTCGGATAGGTCCCATTCGGGCAGGTTGCCAAATTCGCCATCGCCCCCGCCTGCGTTTGCGTCTCGTACCGGAAAAGAAAGCGTAATACCCATGATGGACCTCTTAGAATGTGTTTCCTTGCATCTAAGACCGCCACCCCGCGATGTTCAAGGTCCAAGCGTCACAAGGCCCGATAAACATCGATCACAGTTAAGAATTTTCGGCAAACAACGCGACGGATTGGTCATAGAACATCGTGCGGATGTCCTCGCCCTCCATCATCATCTCATGCTCGCATTTGGGGATCATCATCAGACGACCGTCTGGCCAGCTGCCCATGCGTTTTTTTATCGGCGGGATGTCGACGATGCGCTCTTGGGTGCCCAAAAACGTGAGCGTCGGCACATCTGGCGCAGGCTTTGCCATCAGCTCGCGGGTTTCGCGCAGCGCCTCAAACAACCACTGCAGGCTGGGACCGGCAATGCCCAGTTCGGGGCGCGCCTTAAGATGTGACACCATGAAATCCCACATCTCGGGATCAGTGGTTAACATATTGTCGTTAAACGGATTTTCGTTCACATATCCAACGCGCGTCGTGCCAGGGGTATAGTGACGCCCCTGACCAAACATTGTCGCAAGGGTGGAAACCACATGGGCCACGGGGCGCATATGCGGCGCCATCTTGATGCCCCACATCGGCGCACTGAACACGGCGGATTTAACCGGAAGGTTGTTATAAAGCGCGCGAAGCGCAATCGCGCCGCCCATGGAATGTCCGATCACATGGAACGGTTCCGGTAGGCCAAGCGCGCGAACCGCCGCCATCATTGCATCCACATCATGTTGGTAATCGGTGAATTTCACCACATGCCCGGGCAGGGGATCCTCCAACAGACGATCCGCGATGCCCTGACCGCGCCAATCCATCGCAATGGTGGCATAGCCGCGCGCGCGAAATTCCTCGGCAGCGCGGCCATATTTTTCAACATATTCGGTGCGTCCTGGGAAAAGCAAAACAGTGCCCTTGGTGCCCTCGGGCCAGACGCCCATGCGGACGCGTACCCCATCGGATGTGGTCAACCAATAGGCCGCGCCCACCTCGGGGCCATCGGCCAAGTCACTGTAAAAAGGTGCGTTTTCCATGAACCCTCCGAAAGGTTAGGCGAGTGTTGACGCCAATTGCATCGCTGCGCCCATATCACCTTCTACTTTTAGCTTGCCGGACATAAACGCGGTAGTCGGGTTTTGCGTACCCTCAAGGATACCACGAAATGTGTCCACATCCGCAAGCAATGTCACATCCGCGTCGTCGTCACCGGCACGCGCGCCGTCTTCGTCGATGATGATGCTGCCTTCGCCTTCGATGTCGAACTTGGCAACCTTTTCAAAACCGGAAATCTTTTCATTAAGCGCCTCTACGGCGGCGGTGATGATGTCGCTCATTTTATCTCTCCAACTGCTCCCGATTAGGGATGATTTTATGTGTCGTCTCGATATACTCATCATGGATAGGGCGACAATGAAACAGATTCTACAAAATACCGTTGCGGCACTTTTGATTTCCGGTCTGTTTACGCCGGTGATTGGCGAAGATGCGCGGGTCACTGGCCTGTTGGATCAGCTTGCGCAGCCGGATTTGGAGCAGTGGGAAACCGTCGAATCCCAGATTATCGCGACATGGCGCGAGTCGGGATCGGATGCGATTGATCTGTTGCTGGCGCGGGGCATTACTGCGTTGGACGACAGTAATCCCGTCGCCGCCGTCGACCATTTCAGCGCCGCGATTGACCATGCGCCTGACTTCGCTGAGGCCTATAACATGCGCGCCGATGCGTTCATCCGTCAGGAACGGCTGGGCCTTGCGATGGATGATCTGTCACAGGTGTTGTCGCGCGAACGCCGTCATTTCGATGCCATGGTCAAAATGGTGTTCATTCTGGAACAGACCGGCGAAAATGCGCGCGCCCTTGCGGTGATCCGTGAAATCCAATCTATACATCCGCATCGCGGCGACGTAAAAATCGCCCTTGAGCGTCTGGAAAAAGTGGCCGAAGGTCAAAAGACATAAGAGATTCGGAGACTTAGATGGCGCATGACAGCGGTGTCCGGGCCATTTTGGGCCCAACGAACACGGGCAAAACCCACTATGCCATTGAACGGATGCTGGGCCATCAAAGCGGGATCATCGGATTGCCGCTGCGTCTTCTCGCGCGCGAGGTCTATGACAAGGTCGTCGGTTTGCGCGGACAGCATCAGGTGGCCTTGGTCACCGGCGAAGAACGGATCGTGCCGCCCCGCGCGAAATACTGGGTCTGCACCGTCGAGGCGATGCCCGAGGGCATGGCCACCGATTTTCTGGCGGTGGACGAGATCCAACTTTGTGCCGATCCCGAACGTGGCCACATCTTTACCGACCGTCTGTTGCGTGCCCGTGGCAACCGCGAGACCCTGTTTATGGGCGCCTCGACCATGCGCAACGCCATTCGCTCGATCATGCCAGACACCGAATTCATCACCCGCGACCGTCTGTCCGAGCTGACCTATACAGGGTCAAAAAAGATAAGCCGGATGCAGCCAAGATCGGCAATTGTCGGGTTTTCGGTTGATAATGTATATGCCATCGCAGAACTCCTGCGTCGTCAAAAGGGCGGGGCAGCCGTGGTTATGGGCGCGCTTTCACCCCGTACCCGCAACGCACAGGTCGAGATGTATCAGAACGGCGATGTGGATTTTTTGGTGGCCACGGACGCCATTGGGATGGGGTTGAACCTCGACATTAATCACGTCGCGTTTTCATCCACGTCGAAATTCGATGGCCGCCGGATGCGCGAATTAATGCCGAACGAATTGGCGCAAATCGCGGGCCGTGCGGGGCGTCATATGTCCCACGGCACCTTTGGCGTGACGGGCGAGGCGCGACCATTGGATGAAGGTCTGGCCGACGCCATCGTCAACCACCATTTCAAATCGATTTCGAAACTTCTGTGGCGCAATCCCAAGCTCCAATTTGGCACGGTGAAGGGGCTGATCCAGTCGCTTGAATCCGACACCCAGCACGACATGCTGACCCGTGCGCGCGAATCCGACGACCTTATGGCGTTGAAAACACTGTCCGAACAGGCGGATACATTCGACCGCATTCGCGACGCGCGCGACGTGAAACTGTTGTGGGATGTCTGCCGCGTTCCCGATTTCAGGGGAATCAGTCATGGTGAACACACCGGCCTGTTGTCTCAGATCTATGGATTTCTGCACGAATATGGCCGCGTACCTGATGATTGGCTGCAACGTCAGGTAAAACGTATCGATAGAAGCGACGGAGACATTGACACACTGTCGAAACGTCTGGCCTATATCCGCACATGGACGTATATTGCGCAGCGATCCGGTTGGGTCGATGACGAAATGCATTGGCGCGGGGTGACCCGTGCCGTAGAAGACCGACTATCAGACGCGCTTCATCAGGCGCTCACACAAAGATTTGTTGACCGGCGCACATCCATATTGATGCGGCGGTTGAAGCAGAAGGAGGGCCTTGTGGCCGACGTAAACGATAAGGGCGAAGTAACCGTAGAGGGTCAATTTGTTGGCCGTCTTGAAGGGTTCCGTTTTAGCCAAGATAAATCCTCAACACCGGATGAGGCGAAAACGCTTCGGGCCGCGTCCATTCAGGCGCTCCAGCCAGAATTCCATCTGCGTGCAGACCGTTTTTACAACGCACCTGACACCGAAATCGATTTCACCGAGCAAGGCGGCCTTATGTGGGGCGAGCATGCGGTTGGTAAATTGGTCTCTGGCGACGATGCGCTGAAACCACGTGTTCAGGCCTTCGTTGATGACGAAGCCGGTGCCGACGTCGCCCAAAAGGTAGAACGTCGTCTGCAACACTTTATCGATCGCAAGATCGCGACATTGTTCGAACCCATGATCGCCATGCAAAACGACGAGACCCTCACCGGTCTGGCCCGTGGTTTCGCATTCCGCCTGATCGAGAGCTTTGGCGTGATCAAACGTGATGATGTCGCGGCCGAGGTCAAAGACCTTGATCAAGACACACGTGGCGCACTGCGCAAGCACGGCATCCGCTTCGGTCAGTTCACCATCTTTATGCCACTTCTGTTGAAACCTGCGCCGACCCGTCTGCGTTTGGTTCTGTGGTCACTGGCCAAAGACCTGGCTGAGTTCCCCGAGAGCCCACCCCCCGGCTTGGTGACCATTCCGGCTGTGGATGGCACAATCGCGGGCGCGGACACTATGTCCGGTTACCGTATTGCGGGCGCTCGTGCGATCCGTATCGATATGCTGGAACGTCTTGCCGATCTTCTGCGCGCTGAAAACAGCCGTGCAGGTTTCGAGGCGACACCAGACATGTTGTCCATCACCGGTATGACATTGGAGCAATTCGCGGACCTGATGTCCGGTCTGGGTTACGCCGCAGACAAAGGCGAACGCCCCAAGGTAAAGGCCGTGGCAACACCGGCCCCAACCGAAGGCGAAGCCGCAGCCGAGGTCGCACCAGAAGCCCCAGCCGAAACAGCAGAAGAAGCCGCCCCAGAAGTCGAAGTGTTCTACACCTTCAAATGGGCTGGCAACAAACGCGCCAACACCAACCGTCGTCCACAGGGCGAGCGCAAGGACGGTGGCAAAGGCCGTGGCAAACCACAGGGCAAAGGCAAACGTGGCGGCAAACAGGATGGCGGCAAGTCATTCTCGGCGCGTCCACCGAAAAAAGAAAAAGCCATCGATCCGGATAACCCCTTCGCGGCGGCTCTTGCTGGGCTTGCTGGCAAGAAATGATCTTGGATCACCTGAATACGAACGCGGCCTCCATTTGGGGGCCGTTTTCATGACCGACACACCGATCACGAAAATGCGCGTGGACAAATGGCTCTGGCATGCGCGGTTTTTCAAAACCCGTAGCATCGCGACCAAAATGGTCTCCGGCGGGCATTTGAAGGTGAATGGAAACAACGTTTCGAAACCTGCGTTCAACGTCGGGGCAGGGGATGTTTTGACATTCTTACAGGCCAAAGACACCCGTATCATCGAAATCAAGGCCACAAGCACCCGTCGCGGCCCCGCCCCAGAGGCGCAAATGTTGTACAATGACATGACGCCCGCGCGGGAATACGTTCCGCCTGCACCCAAATTCGAAGGAAAAGGCCGCCCAACAAAGAAGGATCGCCGCAATACGCGTCCTAATTGGTCAGACCCGCTTGAATAATTCAAAACCTTCAATTAATTACATCCTCGAAACAACACGAGCGTTCCCATGACATATGTCGTTACTGATAACTGTATTGCCTGCAAATTTACGGACTGCGTAGAAGTCTGCCCAGTTGACTGTTTTTACGAAGGTGAGAACACCTTGGTGATTCACCCGGATGAATGCATCGACTGTGGTGTGTGCGAACCGGAATGTCCTGCGGATGCGATCCGTCCGGACACCGAGCCAGACATGGAAAAATGGGTTGAGTTCAACCGCAAGTATTCCGAAGAAAAAGACTGGCCAGTCATCACCATCAAAAAGGACCCTCTGCCCGACGCAGAGAAACGTGATGGCGAAGAAGGCAAGATGGAGAAGTACTTCTCTGAGGCGCCAGGTACCGGCGACGCTTGATTCGCCTTTGGCACATCAATCACATTCGATATACGCAGGAACCCCTTATTCGTAAGGGGTTTTTTGCATCTTAGAGGTGGGTTTCGCTGGGGGCGTTTTTTTGATATGATAGCTGTCTAAATATGACGGAGATCTTTCGACCTGTGGCCGCGATGGCCCCACCAGTTTCCCGAAAAATTTGGCCTGATGATCGGATGCAACCGCATGCGCATGGCCCTGTTTTCCGCGGTGAAAGATCTTAGGAAGGATTGAATAAGATGACCAAGAACAAGCACGAGTTTAGCCCCGAAGAATTCGTCGTCTATCCGGCACATGGCGTGGGCAAGGTCGTATCGATCGAAGAACAAGAAGTCGCTGGCATTTCGCTTGAGCTTTTCGTGATTGCCTTTGAAAAAGACAAAATGACCCTGCGCGTTCCAACGAACAAAGCCATCGAGGTCGGCATGCGGAGCCTGTCGTCGCCTGACGTGATCGCGCATGCGATGAAAACGCTTAAGGGTAAGGCCAAGGTTAAGCGCGCCATGTGGTCCCGCCGTGCCCAAGAGTACGAGCAAAAGATCAACTCGGGCGATTTGATCGCGATTGCCGAGGTTGTGCGCGATCTTCACCGCTCTGACGACCAACGTGAACAGTCCTATTCCGAGCGTCAGCTCTATGAGGCCGCATTGGAACGTCTGACCCGCGAAGTGGCGGCCGTGAATGGCCAAGAAGAGGGCGAAGCCCAGACCGTTATCACCGACGTTCTGATTTCCCGCGCTCCCCCCCCCGCAGCGGCGTAAACGACCGATATAGAATTGAAAAAGGCCCCGACATGCGTTGGGGCCTTTTGCGTTTCTGGCTATGGCGAATGCTCTGTAACGATCTCTGCAAGACTGTTTGAACCGTTCCAATGAACGGCGTTCCAACCAGCGCGCGCGGCCCCCTCAATGTTTGCGAGTGTATCGTCGATAAACAGTATGTCAGTGCCCGAAAATCCCGAACTCTGCTCCGCAAATTGGAAAAAGGCTGCTTCTGGTTTTTGTGCTTTTGCGATGGCGGAATAAATAATTCCATCAACTTTCATCCCAAGCTCTAGGGTCTCCATAATATACGCTGCGCGCTGATGGTCTTGGTTCGTCGCCAAGAACACTGGAATGCCGTTGGATCTGATGTCGGAGATATCGGACACCATGTCCTCAATAATACGTGCATCATTTGCGAACCAATATGCGACGATCTCTTCGGCCTCGATATCCAAGCCATGCCGCTTTAGGCACGCCGCGAGTGTAGGGATGAGGTCACTTTGGCCGGTCACGACCGAGGCCCAGTGTTCCTTAAAAAACGCGTTCACCAATACAGATGGGTCAAGCCCAATGTCGTCCTTCATCGTGTGGGTCCAAAACTGTCCATCGGTTGGTCGACCGGATATGAGAACACCATCCACATCAAGCATGATACATTTGGTCATAGCGGCAGCCTAACAGATCACTGCAAGACATGCTGCGAGGCAGGCGATCTCTGCGAACTGCTGAACCGCGCCCAATATATCACCGGTTTGCCCGCCGATCTTTTCACGGGCAATGGCTGTGATGCCCAATGTCGTCAGCGTCACCAAGACACCGCCAAACAGGGTCGCCGCCGCGCCTGCCGTCACAATCCCAAGCGCCAGCGCGATGGCGACCGCCGCCAGTGCTGTTTCGATCCGTGGACGTCCCACACCCGCCGACAGGCCTGTGTCGCGTGCGTTTTCAACCCGTGACATGACCATCACCATCGGTGCGCGCGATATCGCCGTCACCCCGATGATCGCGCAAAAGAATACGTGGTTTTCCATCAATGCCACAATCGCCGCCCACCGCACCACGATGGACAAGACCAAGGCGATGACGCCATATGCACCGATGTGGCTGTCCTTCATGATTTCCAGACGGCGTGGTGCCTCATACGCGCCCCAAAGCCCGTCCGCCGTGTCCGCAAGCCCGTCTTCGTGCATTGCCCCCGACACCATGATCATCGTCGCAAGCGCCACGCCGGCCGCGATTTCGGGGGGCAAACCGACCCACATCGCGAGACAGCCGACGATTGCTGTGACCAACCCGATCACAAATCCCGCCACCGGAAAGGCCCATGATGCCGCAGCGCCGCGATTTGTTGCGGATTCACTGTTTACGGAAATCGGTAGGCGGCTTAAAAGTCCTAGGGCACGTAGAATATCAACGGATTCAAACAGGTTTTGGTCGGTTTTTGTCATCTAAGTGGTCCTTTTGGGCGGATGTGCCGATGTCATACGGATATCGTCGTGCCAATCCCAAAGCAAGACACCAGAGTTCTAGGGGGGAACCACATGTCCGACACCGTATTTACCACTTTGGCTGAATTTGAGGCGGCTTTGAGCGCCGCGCCCGCGACGGATATTTCCGCGCGCAAGGACGCCGAGGCCCGCAATGGGCAATTGACCAAGCCACCCGGCGCGCTGGGGCGGCTCGAAGATTTGGCGATTTGGTATGCGGGCTGGCGCGGGGTTGCGGCCCCGTTGCTCGAGAACCCTCAGGTCATTATTTTCGCGGGCAACCACGGTGTTGCGGCGCGCGGCGTGTCGGCATTTCCCCCCGAGGTGACCGTCCAGATGGTCGCGAATTTCGAACATGGCGGTGCGGCGATCAACCAATTGTCGGCCTGTTTCGGTGCGAACCTTGATGTGCATGGCATTGATCTGGACCGTCCAACCGATGATTTCACCCAAGGCCGCGCCATGTCCGAGGCCGACGTGACCGCCGCCCTTACCATTGGCTGGAACGCCGTTGATCCCGAGGCCGATCTGTTGGTCACTGGCGAAATGGGCATCGGCAACACCACATCTGCGGCGGCCATTGCGGCGGCCCTGTTTGGTGGGAACGCTGGCGACTGGACCGGTGCGGGCACTGGTGTTTCGGGCGATGCTCTTGATCTTAAGACACAGGTTGTGGCCGAGGGCGTCGCGCTTCATGGCGGCAAATCCCCGCTGGAGATTTTGCAATGTCTGGGCGGTCGTGAAATTGCGGCCATGGCCGGTGCGATTGCGCGGGCGCGGGTTCTGTCCATTCCGGTGATCTTGGACGGGTTCATCTGTACCGCCGCCGCCGCCGTGTTGGATGCGACCATGTCCGGCGCACTTGATCACGCGGTTGCAGGGCATGTCTCTGCCGAGGGCGCGCATGGTGAATTGCTGGCCAAGCTTAACAAAGACCCGATCCTGTCGATGAATATGCGTCTTGGCGAAGGGTCTGGGGCGGCGCTGGCGATTGGCGTGCTTCAGGGCGCGATTGCCTGTCATTCCGGCATGGCCACCTTTGAAGAAGCAGGTGTCGCGGCCGGTTAGCCGCGCACAAGTTTATGATTTTGGCATCGCCAGCACGAGGTTCCGGCTGCCTTTGACATAGCGGACCTCGGTTTCGCTGATGGCGGTCACGCGGCCGCCGTCCACACGATCCCCGACCTTAACCGTCGACGTGCGCCCATTGGCGGCACGGATCAAAGCGGATCTGTTTGAACTGCTCCCGAAAATACCGATTACGGCGACCTTGCGAAGGGGAATGACGTTGGACACGGTCGCGGCCTGCGTCACGGACGAACGGCTTGGGATGCTGGGCGTTGTGACGGTGGCCTGACGCGTGGCAGGGGTAACGGTTGTGCTCTCGGCCAGTTTTTTTGCGGTGTCGGCGATGTCGTTCGGGCGACGCGGCGGTGGTGCCACGGATGCCAATGCCAGCTCGGTGCCGGTGACCTCGGGCGTCAGGTCGGCCTCGGCGGCGGCGGCAAGGGCGGCCTCGACGCGGGCTTTGGCCTCGGCGTCTGCTTGGGCTTGGGCGGTGGCGTTTGCCTGTGCGGCGGCGCGTTCTTCTGCCTCGGCAAGAACGCGTGCGATCAATGCCTCGGGGCGGGGTTGTGGACGGGCACCTGCCAGCTCACTCCGGCTTGGGCCGTTTTGTGTCGCCTGTTCAATACGTTCTGCGATGTCGTTGGGGCGCGGGGTAGGGCGAATATCGGACTGTGAAGACACGACGACGGCGGTGTCCTCGTTGACCTCGGGCGGAAGGATCGAGGCGGGACGCGCCACCGGGCGGGACGTGGCACCGCCGGCAAAAACGCGTGCGCCTTCTGGTGTGGTGATGCCCTCGGGGGTTGCGACGATAATCCCGTTTGACCCGATGTCAAAGTTTTGCCCTGCGGGGGCCGGATTGATCGGCGCAACAAAGGCGACGGTCGGTTCGGGGATCGCCGGAAGCGCGATGGCATCCGTTGCCGATATGTTCGGGTCGATTGAGGCGATAAATATATCGTCGAGATCATCCGTCGCGGGACGTGTCGGAACCACCGCGGCGCGTTGCCAAATGCCGGTCTGTGCATAGGCGGCCTCGGCCTGTTCAAGTGTGAAAACTTGGGGTGTAAGAGGCGCTGCCTCGGGGATCAAATCTGATGCCTCGGGCAGGGTTGCGACCAACGGGGCATCGACGGCGGGCACGGTCGGTGTGACGTCGACCTGTTCAACCTCGTCCGATGATGGGCGATACAATATGGCGATTAACACCATCAAGATGATCAAAGAAGCCGTCATCAAAAGACCAAGCCGCGCGCGTGCCGGCGGGGTTTCTTTGCGTTTGCGCGCGCCAAAGACCGTAAACCCAGGGGACGCGGCCACGGCGGGCTCAACGGGGGCGCTTGGATCTTCGATTTGGGGCTGCTCTGGCTTTGGGGGTGTATCCACCACCACGGGGGTGACGGGTTTGGGGGCGGGTGTCGCTGGGGCGATTGGCGTCGGCGCGGGCTTTGGTGTTTCTGGTGGGGTCGGCACCGTAAACGATAGGCTTTTGATCGCGTCCTGAGACGGCGCGGGGTCGTCAGCCTTGAGGGTTGGCGTCACGCGCGACACGACTTGGTCAAGGCCGCTTTGACCAGTCGAGGGGCTGGGTGGCGTGCTTCTGGTTGTCTGAAACGATAGGGATGGCCCAGTATCCGCAGGCGGGGCGGGTTTTGCGTCAACTGTCACGCCCGCGATCATCGCCTCGGAATGGGGGGTGGTATCGATGTCTTTTGGGGTGTCATCCGCGGATCCAGATGGTTCTGGGGCAGCGTCGCGGGGCGTCTCAGATGACACTGGAACGACCTCGGTCTTTGGTTCGGCATCCGGCGTTTTATCCGTTGGGGCAGGCTCGGTCTTGGCGTCTGCAGGGGGTGGAACATAGGCCGTGGTGGCGACGGTCGGCTCTTGGTCAGGGGCGAAAACGGCACCCTTTAGGATCGTGTCCGCAGACTTGGTCGTGCCAAAATTGGCCTCGCCATCAAAGTCATCCCCCAAGGGCTCCGCCGCAAATGACAGCGGATTGAATCCATTGTCCAAAGCAAATTGTTCTGCTTCTTCAAGGGTTTCGGTGGCGATGGCCGCGATTTGAACCTGATCGCCCGCCATGCGCCAATCAAACCGAAGGTCGTCCACCGCATAGGGGGTCATGCCCACCAACAGCGTCTTGATCTGGGCCGGCACATCGCCCGAAGGATCGGAAATCGTCTGCGTGGTCACCAATATCTGATCGCGGGGCAGAACAAGCTTTGACGCAAGCCCCGCAGGGCCGGCGATCTCGGTCGCGGTACGGCGCAAAAACGTAAGATTGGTCGCCAGATCATCATCAAGCGCGGCGGTCCCGATGGATTGCCACCCTGCCTTGGCGCGGCGCAACAGTTCAAGACCGTTGTCATTAAACAGTAGTGCAAATCCAGGTTTCATAGGTCCCACTTAACGTATTTTTACACAGTTTCGCGCCCCAATCGCGCCGGTGTCTAAGAACCGTATAGCAGGTTCTCGCCAATTAAAACCCGCTGGGTGAATTTGCCGTGCGGGACTGGCTGTTTCTGGCCTAGGGTAGGGAAAACATAAGGAATTCGACATGGCATTTTCGATGATCAAGACCCTTTGCGTGTTCGCGGTTGTGGCGGTGGCGACGCCGGCTTTTGCGGCGGAACGTCAAATCCAAGTCACCGGCTCAGGCGTGGTTGCAGCGGTGCCCGACATGGCCACCATCAGCCTTGGCGTTGTGACCCAAGGGATTTCAGGCAAGGACGCGCTTCGGGCAAATTCCGATCAACTGGCCCGGGTGTTTGCCGATCTGGCCGAGGCGGGCATCGATGAACGGGATATCCAGACGTCGGGGTTGTCGCTTCAACCCAACTGGGACCGCAATTCGGATCGCAAACAACAGCCGATGATTGTTGGCTATACCGCGCGCAACGGGGTGACGGTGCGGGTGCGGGATTTGGAAATCCTTGGGGATGTTTTGGATGATGTGGTGTCATCGGGCGCGAACCAGTTCAACGGCCTGTCCTTTGGCGTCACAAATCCCGCTCCTTTGCAAAACAAGGCCCGCGTGCGTGCGGTCAAAGACGCAGCAGCACGAGCCGAGTTATTGGTCACGGCGGCGGGCGCGACCCTTGGTAAGGTGTTGAACATTTCCGAAAGCGGCGGCATTCGCCCGCAAATGATGCGGTCCATGGCGATGGATATGGCCGAGAGCGCGGTCCCCGTGGCCGCGGGCGAAGTCGACCTGCGCGCAAGCGTCACGATCACCTACGAAATCATCGATTGATGTGAGAACGGCGCCCGATTGAGGCGCCGTTTTTTATCTCATCCAAAAGCCTTCGCGTTTGATCTGATTGCGGATTTGCCGTTCACGTGGCGGCAGGTCATTGCGGTCAAACATCGCGCGCACCTTTTGGCCGCGCCCCTGATAAATCATGCGTTTCATCGGGTCGTATTGTTTCAGGACCTTCTTGATCTTGTTGGGTGCGGTGACCGCTTCGACGGTCTCGATGACCTTGTCATCCTCGCGCGCATACATCATCGGCAAGACGCGGTAATGACAGGACACAGAGCCATCCAACAAACCGTCGGGAAGGGTATCGCGCCCGCCGCCAAAGCTGTGAATAACAAGCGGTAGGGCGATCTGATCAAGCCATGGGTCAAAGGTCTGGCACACCAATTCCGGCACATTGTCGTAACGGATTTTCAGTGCCATATCGAGGAACCGGTCGCCGAATTCGTGCGGGCAGGCGCCAAAGAACCAACCGGCGTTGAAGTACAGATAGCGTTCCCAATATTCATCCGGCTGCGACAGGTCGAGGCTGCTTTCGAAATCGAGATCGAATTTATCGTAAAGTGATTTCCAGATATCCCCATAACCCGGACCATAAAGTTCGGGGGTGGGCCATGTGCCTTCGCGGCGCATGGACGCCATGGGACGATCAAAATCAAATGGCACCTTGGACAGGTCATCCATGATGATCGTGTCGGTATCAAAGAACACAAAAGGTTCGCCCTTGGGCATCGCCTTGAGGCCTTCTATTTTGTTTCCATATGGGTAATGCGCGCCGAAATGTTTGCTCTCGAATGGGACGATTTCCGCCCCCATCGACACCAATGCGTCGCGCACGTCGTGGTTCTTAATGGTCGGGTCCGACGTCCAGAGCGGACCGTCCTGTGGTTCGGCAACAATCACGCGCCCCTTGAACGACGGGTTCGCGGCCCGAAAAGAGGCGAGAAAAAGAACGGCTTCGAATTGTAGACGACCCGCCTGAGCGACGATCATTACATTGAATACTGGTTGTTTGGAGGCGGGGGCCATGTCGCTATGGTCCAGATTTTGTTTCTATTTCAGAAACTATAGACCGATTTAGACAGGTAAAAAAGAGCGGATGTGCCCAGAGGTGGATTTAGGGCGGATGGGGGGAAGTCTGCGCGTTTCTTGCGCAAATCCCATCCGCCCCAGATCTTATTCTTCGTCGTAGTAACCGCCGTAGTATTGGGTGGTTGTTGTGGCTTTGTTGCCCTCAACGTGGCTCAGAACCGGAAGGATCGGCGTGCCTGGACGCATGGCCTCTTGGACTTGGTTGTGGACTTCGCGGAATTCACGCTGGCCGGTCGACGCCCAACGAACGTTCAGCACAACCGCATCGGCGTGGTGCACAATATAACGACCATCCACAACCGGTAGGATCGGTGGCGTATCGATGATCACATATTCGAAGACTTCGCGTGCGCTTTTCAAGAGAGAGTCAAACACGTCAGACATCAAGAGTTGATCTGTTGGCACTTGGCTGCGACCACGGCCCAAGATTACCTCAAGCGGGGTTTCTGGATCGCGGGCATAGAAGCTGCGAGAAATGCGCTGGGAGCCGGGCGACAGAAGGTAATCCAAGAAGCCAGCCTCGGGCGTCACATCAAGGAAACGGTGCTGGGTTGGGCGACGAAGATCGGCGTCAATCAGCAATGTCTTTTTACCCGAAAGCGCATAGGTCCGCGCCAAGGCAAGGGCGGTGGTGGATTTACCCTCGGCCGGAAGCGAAGAGGTCACCATGATCACTTTGCTTGTGTGGTCCGTGTTCGCGTCGGTAGAAATAGGCGTCGCGGCGCGAATACGTTGATCAAGCGTGGCACGCAGGCGGCGGATCGCCTCGGGATAGCTTGAGAGCGGTGAATCGACGATCCGGTGCGCCAGAGAATGCTGGTGGTCGCCCTTTTCCGCCGAGAACGGAATGGCCGCCGCAACAGGGGTCTGGGCTGCGTCGCTTAGCTGTTCTTCGGAAATGAAGCCACCGACATAGAATTCGTTCAAGAAGGCAAGGCCCATGCCAACGCCCAAGGAGGCAATGATCGCCATGGCCAAGATCAGCTTGGTGTTTGGGGATGCTTTGCTGTTTGAAACGGTCGCTGGGGACACGACGCGGCTATCGGCTACTTGCAATGCGGCTTGGGTCTGGGTGTCGCGCGCGCTGCGCAATAGGTTTTGGTATTGGGCACGAGCGATGGATGACTCTTGCTGAATTTCATAGATCTGCGCCAAGTATTCAGAGGGGATATCGCTGCTTAGGAGTGTGTTGCGCAATTCGCCCTGAAGTTCGCTCTGCTGTTCTTGGAGGCGCGAAATCTGGCTTGTCAGCCCATTCACGTCATCGCGTGCGTTCTCGATGATTGTGTTTTCAAGAGCTTCAAGAGAGGCGCGCAGATCAACCTGATCGATGCTGCCTTCTGCGGCGTCCGCAAGGCGACGTTCGATGGTGCGACGTTGGCTTGCAAGTTCGGCAAGCACGTCATTTTCAAGCGCCGTAACAAGTGTCTCAACATCGCCAGTCTCAAGCGCGTTGGAGGCAGTCGAAGCCTTGTCTTGTGTACGAATAAGCGCATCGTTCAGCGAGCCAACATTGGCGCGCAGCGCAATCAACGCATCGTTTGATGTATCGGCGGTAAGGCCATCGAGATTGTCATTGATAAACAGATCAAGTGCTTGGTCGGACTGTGCGAGATCATCGCGCGCGTCTTGAATTTGCGCTTCAAGGATGTCTTGCGACGCGAGGGAGGCGTTGATCTTGGATTTAACCTGTTGTTCAATATAGGAATTTGCCGTTTGGTTGGCAAGCATTGCAGCCTTTTCAGGGTCCGCAGATGTGACAGATACATTGATCAAATAGGTAAGACCACGACGCGAAACCGAAGTGGATTCACGCAGACGATTGACCACCGAGCGCAATGTACGCGCGCCGTCGATCTGGGTGTCGGACTCCATACCAACCCAAATTTTGAGCTTATCAATGCTGCTAAGCTGAGGACCGAATTCTGTGTCGGTGATCAAGCTGGCCTTTTGGACCACATCAAGCGCGACGGTGTTGGAGCGGATGATTTCCACTTCGCTTTCTACACGGGCGTTGTCGCTCGAGGCCGAGCGCGGCGTGGACAGCGTCGGATCCAACAGGTTTTTGTTCGATGGGTCGACATAAATAAGGGCAGTTGACCGATACAGTGGCGTCGAGGTCGATAGATAGATGCCCGCGATCCCAACAAATAGAAATACAGTGATGATGATCAAACGTAGTTGGCGTTTAAGCATAGCCAGCAGGCTGCGGATATCAATGGTTTCGTCGGTCATGTAAAGTCTCTAGTTCCTGAATTGGCGTGCTGTCATGCACCCTATAACATGGTGGGTTTGTCCTGCGACAACTTTAAATACAAGCATAGACTGGCTATGTGTCAAAAAAACGTACTTCTTCGTCTTGAATAAAACGCGCCGCGCTGAGGACGCCCGAATAGTAGGCGCCAGTATCAACCTGAACGTGCCAGCCGTCCTGTTTGGCGCTTTCAACGGGTGTGTGCCCATGGACAACCAAGCCCCCGAAAATCGGCGCGGACTCGGACGGGTCCGGACGTTTCCAACACAATGTCCGGCGCGACTGCTGTTCAAGCGGCACGCTCGGGTCCACATCTGCGTGGACAAAGGTCAGACCGGGTAGGGACACATAGTCGACCAGATTGTCCAAAAACACCAAGTGTTCATCCGGAATATAGGTGGTTAGCAACGGGCGCAACGTCTTGAGCGGAACGTCATAGCCCTTGGATGAATGGGCCGGAATGCCATAGGATTGAAGCGTCTCAAAGCCACCATGATCAAGCCAAGAGCGGTTTGAAACGGGGTCCTCAAGAAAGCTCTGCATCATGATCTCGTGATTGCCACGCAGTACAATCCGCTGAAAACCGGCGGGGGCAGGGGACAACAGAATGTCGATCATTTCGGCCGAATTTCGGCCGCGGTCGATCACATCCCCCAAAATAATCAAGAGCTTGGGACCCTCGAATTGTTTCGCGTCCTCAACGATTTGCGCCTCGAGATCGCGATACAGCTTAGCACAGCCGTGAATGTCACCCACGGCATAGGTCGCCACGGGCCGCGCCCCAAGCGAAAGCCCCCGCGCATCCCCAGACGAGTCCATTTGGAAATGCTGGTTCTTGCCAAAGATCTTTTTCAGCGTGCCTCGGATTGCCATGGCTATGTGTTGTCGCGTTTATAACGCCCAAGCCCGATGGCCAAGATCGCGAGGAAAAGAAAGACATTTGCCTGAATTTCAGCACTGAAATCGACGGTCGCATGCAAGGCAACCACAACCAATACCACGAGCGCCGCGATGGGGCCGCGTTGCTGGGAAGGGCGGCGACGCATCACGTGGATGATCCGTACCAAAATCGCACCCAGCGCAATCATCGGCAACGAGCCAAAGATCAAACCGTATTCGAACCACAACATCAGATAGCTCGAGTGGGCCAAGTCCCAGTAACTATCTGAGCGCAGATCAATGGAATGGCCCCGCTCAAAGCTTGACCAGAATGTATCGGTACCGTGGCCCAAAAACGGGCGCTCGAGGATCATTGAGAAGATGTGTTGATAGAGGCCCACCCGCCCATCGGCAGAACGTTCAACAACGATTGCACGGTCCAGAATACCGGTGAATATCAACCCAATAACCGCGGCTGCAACACAGGCAGCAGACAAAATCGCGTAGACGCGTTTCTTGTGGGGCGCAACATAATGACCCATAAGACCAATGCACAGAACCACACCGACCAATGACACAAAATACCCCGCCCGAGATTGTGTTGCCAACAGGG
This sequence comes from uncultured Halocynthiibacter sp., assembly GCA_947503035.1. Lineage (GTDB taxonomy): Bacteria > Pseudomonadota > Alphaproteobacteria > Rhodobacterales > Rhodobacteraceae > CANNCD01. The sequence goes on along the minus strand of CANNCD010000001.1, from coordinate 1,026,551 downwards.
CCATTACGATCGGAACAAAGGTCATCCAGCGGATGCAATCACGCAGGGAATAGGCGTTGAGAATGTTAAGCTTGCGCGAGTGGCGCAGCTGGGCTTCGCCCGTTTTTTCAAGAACAAGCGACACGCCAACCACCAGACCCATGGCCAAGAACGTCGCAAAAGAGTTCCGGTTCACAAAGGTGCCCGTCGCATATCCGACATAGAATTCTTTTTCGCCCCAGAGGGTTACGTCATTCAGGATGTTAAGCGAAATCAAGGCCCAAAGCGCATGGGCACCAACAGCATAAAAGATCGCCCAGCTCATCCAATGTCCACGGCTTGTGCGGCCTGAGACCTCAAGTGCGAGGGCAAAAAAGATCACCAAGCCAATCATACGTAAAACGCCCATGAGGCTTGCGTCGGGCATGTCGCTCAGGGCGCGGCCCAGTCCAGGGATTGGGATAGTTTGGATCAAAGCAAAGGCCAAGAATGCGCCGTAAATCGCAAAAAACACCTTAAACTGTCGTAGCCGATAGGGGCGTTGGTGTTTGAACCGTGCCGTGCGTCCCAAATACACCAGCCCGAGAACCCCAAGAACCATCGTCCAGAACATCCAAAAAATTGGACGGTTTGATCCGACGAAGATGGGCGAAATTGCCACAATGACCACAATGGCTCCGGCCATAAAGGCGTTCAAAGACCGATATTGGGAACTGCGCTCGTTGCTGCCTTCGACGTCATCGATCTTGCTTACACGGGCGGTTGCCGTCTCAGTATCTTTTTTCACACTGCGCGTGTCTTTGAAATCGAACAGAGGTTCTTGCGGCGGGGTTTTATCTGAATCTGACAAGGTGTATCGCCTCCTAGTTGGTCAGGGACGCTTTTAGGTCACGAAGAAATTGTTGTTGATGCGTGGGCGAGGCCTGTTCAATCGCAAGCGTTGCCTGTTCCCAGCTTGGCGATGCGTTCTGGCCGTATTTTCGATACAGCTGTGAAAGAAGCGCGCGGCCATCTCGATATTGAATTGTATTTTGCACCCCGTTTTGGATGGCCACTGCTGCGACCTCGGGGGCGGCGTCATAATGCTTCATCGCAAGGGTCAGTCGGCGTTCGGCCTGCCACTGGACGAATTCACCATAAGTCACGGACGCCAGCAGACCTTTGGAAAATTGTTCGCCGTCAGGAGTGTCCGATGCCGCAAGTGCAGAAATGTAATGCGCATATGCCAGATCGGGGGACGTCACCAATATGTCTTGGGCCAAGTCGGTACAGCTTTTGCTGATGTTGGCACGGGTGTCGGCAACCAAAAGTCCGAACCCAAGTCCCGACATGATACGGTCGCACGACAATAACAGGTCAAGCTTGGCGCGATACGACGCGGGGCGGCCAATCATGTCGTTTGAGAGACGTGATATTTGCGATGTGGACGGCTGGGCTTTGAATAATACGGCTGAGTATTCTCGCGTAAAATACTGTGAAGACACAGCGACGGTGGCCAGAAGCGCGATTCCCCCAAAAATGCTATATATCCGCATTATGTGTCCTTACTCTTTATATTTGGCGTTCCTAGCATAGCCGGAATAGTCTTCCTAGGCAGTTAAGCCAAATTATTGCGCGTTTTTCACGCATAAATTAACGAAGAGTGCAGGAAAGTTAACATTTCGCTGGGTGTCCCTTAAAAACATGGATATATCTATTGTTAGTATCATATTCGCTGCTATAGAGGCGGTGTAATTGGATTTGGGTCCGCAATCGCGGGGCTGTTTGTGTTCTCTTGGAGAAGAAAATGAAAAAAATTATCGTAGCTGCCGCTATTGCAGCGTCCACATTTGGTGCAGTTCTTCCTGTACAGGCGCAGTCTATTACTGCTGTTGTTAACGCCTGTAGCGCGAACCCAACTGCTTGCCTTGCTGTTCTTAACAACGCCGTGGCCGGCCTTTCCGAAGCAGAAGCAAACGCTCTTCTCGGTAGCGTTGCTGGTGCTCTTGTTGAAGCTGCTCAAGCTGACCCCGCGCTTGCCTCGCAAATGGGCGACGCTCTTGGTGCGGTCGCTGACCTAAGCACAGATCCAGCTCAAAAAGAAGCTCTTGAAGCCGTAGCTGAGGCCGTTTCCGAAGGCAACGCCGGCGACGTTGACACTGGTCCTATCGGTCAGTCTGGCAACTAAGCCTTAGGTCACATCGACCATTGGAATTCGAAGGGCGCCCCATGGGCGCCCTTTTAACATTGTCTGACACCCATATTGATCAGATCGCGCCCCCTGAATTCATAGAACCCAGAGGTGATCGTGCGCCCCTCGCGCATGTACCAACTGCGAATAGGTTCCGGATAATGGTTGCCCATGATGCGGGACCATTTTTCAAACGACGCAGGCGAAAGCCCAAGCCCCTTGGTGGCCGACGATGGGCCGTGAAAACCGAATTTTGTGCGTGGATCGACGCACACATTCGGAAGCGCAAGATACATCGTACAGGCCGACATACAGTAATTCCCCTGAAGCTTGACCTCGGCACGTTGTGCCTGAAGGCGGCGGATCAGATCTGCGCGTTGATCTACGCGCCCACCACCGTCATTGCTAACGATGATTGTTTGCGCAAAGGCCGTCGGCGTACTGATCATTCCAAGGGTCGCGACCGAGACCGCCGCGATCTTTATTGGGTTTCGAATATATCTGGACCTTGCGCGCACACCCCATGCGGCAACAGCCCGTGCAAAATGCATCGGCATTGCTCTTTCCCCTAGCTCATTTCTTTAACGAAATTGAACGACCCCCCACGAGCCGTATTGATGTCCTCAGAACACCACAGGGGTGTAAACAAACCCTTTACCGACCATCCGCTGGGCTGTGCTGTTTTTCTATAAATTGCTTAAAATTTAATGAGATAGCGGTCAAAACTACCGGAAATTCCTCTGTGGAATGACGTAAAAATCGCATTGCGCTCTATGCAGCATAGGGGGGTGGTGTTACGGTCTTATTTACGGCAAAGGTTATTATTATGTCTGATTTACGAAACACTGCATTTGAGATTTTTGAACACGGGGTCGCCGCGGCCAATCCCGAGGCGGGGGTGCGTGATGCCCTCGCGCGTCAGCCATTGGCGCAAGTGACGGGGCGGACCTATGTCGTTGCGGTTGGCAAAGGTGCGATGCGCATGCTTGCTGGGGTGCGGGAGTATCTTCCAGCCAATGCTGAAATCACCGTCGTCACCAATCCCGAGAATGCAAAAGACATCGACGGGGCAACTGTTTTTGCCGCCGCCCATCCGGTGCCGGACGAAAACGGGTTGGACGCGTCGCGTGCGGTGCGCGATATATTGGCGACCCTTGGCGCGGATGATCAGGTGCTTGCGCTTATTTCTGGGGGCGGCTCGGCTTTGCTTCCTGCACCTGTTGATGGCGTCACCCTTGCGGATAAGGCGGCGTTGAATGCGGCCTTGTTGGGGTCGGGCGCGGATATCTCCGTGATGAACCTGATCCGCCAACAGGTGTCTGACCTCAAGGGAGGGGGCCTGTCGCGCTTTGCGTCTCCCGCTCCGGTGCGCGCGTTGATCCTGTCGGATGTGGTCGGGGATGACCTTGCGGTGATCGCATCGGGGCCGACGGTTGCGCCGATTGGCAATGCGCTTGATGCGCAGTTTCAGCTCGAATTCCTTGGCATCTGGGATGACCTGCCGGTGTCGATCCAGAACCATCTGCTGTCTGATCCTGTGCTGCCCGACACGCCGACGTGCGACAACACCCTTGTGGGGTCCAATTCCATTTCGGTTGCGGCAATGGCCAAGGCGGCCCCGCATGCCATCCAATCCGATATTCCCCTCGAAGGGGACGTAGAAAAGGCCGCTGCCCGTATCATCGAAGAGGCGACCAAGGCCGGCACCTATATCTGGGGCGGTGAAACCACCGTTGTTCTGACCGGCGACGGGCGGGGCGGGCGGAACCAAGAACTCGCCCTTCGGGTCGCGATCTTGGCCGCTGCCGAAGGCTGGGACGATTTTGTCTTTCTGTCCGGTGGCACCGATGGGCGCGATGGCCCGACCGATGCGGCGGGGGGCATGGTGGACGCGGGCACATTGGCGCGGATGCGCGCGGCGGGTGTTGATCCGCTGGCGCTTTTGGAAAACAACGATAGCTACGCGGCCCTTGCGGCGTCTGATGACCTTCTGATGATCGGGGCGACGGGCACCAATGTGGCCGATCTTCAGGTGCTGATCCGGGGCTAGCCGCGATTGTTTGGGTTTTCACGAAACTCTTTGACCATTCGGAAAGATTGCCAAACCAAACCGCCCATAGTATAGCGCAGCTACATTCCGGTCGCAGCCTACCCGGTTAAAACAAGGACTCATCGTATGAAGACGATTGTAATCTGCTCTGGCGGACTTGATTCCGTATCTTTGGCCCATAAGGTCGCCGTGGACCATACGCTTATGCGTTTGGTGTCGTTCGACTATGGCCAACGCCACCGCAAAGAGGTGGAATTCGCCGCCGATTGTGCGCGTAATCTGGGTGTGCCGCATGATATTATCGACATCACTGGCATTGGTGCGACCCTGACGGGGTCGGCGCTTACTGATGATATTGATGTGCCTGACGGCCACTATGCCGAGGAAACCATGAAGGCCACCGTGGTGCCAAACCGCAATGCCATCATGTTGTCGATTGCCTTTGGGATTGCCGCCGCCAATAAGGCCGATGCGGTTGCGACGGCGGTGCATGGGGGCGATCACTTTATCTATCCGGATTGCCGTCCCGACTTTATCAATGCATTCGAAACCATGCAGGCCCATGCGCTTGATGGATATGCCAATGTGAAAATGTACACGCCCTATGTGAATGGCTCCAAGGCGGACATCGTGACGGATGGGGTCAAATACAATACACCCTTTGGTGACACATGGTCGTGCTATAAAGGCGGCGATGTGCATTGCGGGCGCTGTGGCACCTGTGTGGAACGCCGCGAGGCATTCGACATCGCGGGCGTCGTTGATCCGACCGAATATGCAGACACAGAATTCTGGCGCGAAGCCATTAAGAAAGGCGCCTAATGTACCGTATTGCCAAAGAATTTGCCTTTTCGGCGTCGCACCAAATCTTGACCCTCCCAGAGGGGCACCAATGCGCGCGGGTACATGGCCATAACTATGTCGTGGTGGTGGAACTGGCGTCGGCCGAGCTTGATGAACACGGGTTCGTGCGCGCCTACGAAGACCTCGCGCCGTTCAAGGCCTATATCGACGAGAAATTCGACCACCGTCATCTGAACGATGTGCTGAACATAAAGGCCGTGTCGTCCGAAATTTTGGCCAAGCATTTCTATGACTGGTGCAAGGAACGTTTCCCCGAAACCACAGCCGTGCGTATCAGCGAGACGCCGAAAATCTGGGCTGAATACCGTCCATGATCCGCGTCGCGGAAATCTTTGGCCCGACCATTCAGGGCGAGGGCGTCTTGATCGGCCAGCCGACGGTGTTTGTGCGCACGGGCGGCTGTGATTACAGGTGCGTTTGGTGCGATAGCATGCACGCCGTCGACACCGCCCACCGCGCCGATTGGGTGCCGACCACCACCGAAGATGTCTACGCCAAGATCCGCGATCTTTCGGGTGGCCAGCCGATCACCGTGTCCCTGTCCGGCGGCAACCCCGCGATCCAGCCCTTTGGCGATCTGATTAAACTGGGCCACGGCGACGGATACCGTTTCGCGCTTGAGACCCAAGGATCGGTGCATAAGGATTGGTTCGCCGATCTGGATACGTTGGTTCTGTCGCCCAAACCCCCATCAAGCGAGATGGAGACCGACTGGTCCATGTTCGACGCCTGTTTGGCGGCGGCGGGCGAGGGGCCGGAAACCGTGATGAAGATCGTGGTGTTTGATGACGCCGATTACGCCTATGCCCGCGACGCGGCGGCGCGATACCCGCAATTGCCGGTGTACCTTCAGCCCGGAAATCACACGCCACCTCCCGCCGATGCCGATGACGCGCCGGTGGATACCGATGGATTGAACGACAAACTCTTGTGGCTTGTCGAAAAAGTAACAGCCGACCAATGGTTCGACGCGCGGGTTCTGCCGCAATTGCACGTCATCCTTTGGGGCAACAAACGCGGCGTCTAGCCAAAAGGAAAACGTGATGAGCGAAGAAACCATTTATTCCAACCTACAACAGCTGGGCGGTGACACCGTTTTGCCAACGGACCCTGAATCTGCGGTTCTTGAACGGGTGGAAAACCCACAGGCGGGCACGGCGTACTGTGTGCGCTTTACCGCGCCGGAGTTCACATCGCTTTGCCCAATGACCGGCCAGCCCGATTTCGCACATCTGGTGATCGACTATGTGCCCGGAAAATATCTGGTCGAAAGCAAATCGCTCAAGCTTTTCCTTGGTGCATTCCGCAACCACGGTGCCTTTCACGAGGATTGCACCGTGTCCATCGCCAAACGTTTGGTCGATTTCCTTGATCCTGAATGGCTTCGGATCGGTGGTTATTGGTATCCGCGCGGTGGCATCCCGATTGATGTGTTCTATCAAACCGGCGAGACCCCGAAAAACGTCTGGATCCCAGACCAAGGCGTGCCTCCGTACCGCGGTCGCGGCTAGCGACTCGGGCTGGTGTCCTGTGATGTAATTTCAAGGGCAGTCACATAGAAAAGTGAAAATTACCACATCAGCCGGACGTTTTTCGTCCGGCTGATTGTGTTTCGCGCCCTGATATTCCACTTTGACGGGAAATGAGGCCCAAGTTTTGGGCATTTCCAAGAAAGTCCCAGATCGCAGCGCGAAAAAACGTCCCAACGCGGCGGTTCGTCGTAACGTCTTATTAACTTCGAATACAACGAAGCCGCCAACGATTGTCTGGCGTTGCAATGGCGTAACGAAAACGATCCTCCCCCCTTTTGGGTCCACAGCAACGGTGCTGTTCTTCTTAATTTCACCATCTTTGCCCCGCACAGGGCGTGTTTCCTGTGCCTCGGATCTGTCTTTGGACCCCCATACCCAAAATATTTGCGCCGTTTTTTTGCGCTGATGTACCTTGATCTACTTCTGCCTCTCCTCCGCAGAATTTCGATTTTACCAGACGTCGCAACGCGGCGTGAACATACCGAAAGGAAACGACAATGTCGTATATCCAACCCAAAGAATTCGCCACCAAAATGGTCGATGCCGGTGAATCCAAGATTTTCATGGCCACCAAAGACACCCTAATCCGCTCCTATATGGCGGGCGCGATCCTTGCACTTGCGGCGGCTTTTGCTGTGACCATCGCGGTGAACACAGGCAACTTCTTGGTTGCGTCTCTGCTGTTCCCTGTTGGCTTTTGTATGCTGTATCTTCTGGGGTTTGACCTGTTGACCGGTGTGTTCACATTGGCCCCTCTGGCCGTGATCAACAAACGTCCTGGCTGTACGTGGAAAGGCGTTTTCCGCAACTGGGGTCTTGTATTTTGCGGGAACTTTGCCGGCGCGATGACCACAGCGATCTTTATGGCGGTCATCTTTACCACAGGCTTTAGTCACGAACCGAACGCCGTCGGTGTCCGGATCGGTCAAATCGGCGAGGCCCGCACATTGGGTTATGCGGCCGCTGGTGGTGCTGGTTTCCTGACTGTGTTTATCCGCGCTGTGATGTGTAACTGGATGGTGTCCACCGGTGTGGTTGGCGCGATGATGTCCGACACTGTTTCTGGCAAGATCATGGCGATGTGGATGCCGATCCTTGTGTTCTTCTACCTTGGGTTTGAGCACTCCATCGTGAACATGTTCTTGTTCCCATCAGGCATCATGCTCGGCGGTGAATTCACATGGGGCGACTATCTGATTTACAACGAAATTCCCGTTATTCTGGGTAACCTTGTGGGTGGTCTGACATTCGTTGGCGGCATGCTTTACATGACCCACTTCAAAGAATCCCCCAAGCTAAACGCTGGCGCGAAATCCATGCCTGCGGAATAAGGTAACCTTCCACTGGGGCCCGTTTCGGCGGGCCCCTTTTTTGTCTCGGAGACTGTGATGCCCAAGGATACCAACGCCCCCAATACTCTTCGCGTGTCCATTGGCCAATATTCCAGCCGCGGTCGCAAAGCCGAGAACCAAGATTTCCACAGCGCCCATATCCCCACGGGGTCTGACCTGTCCCTCAAGGGGATCACGGTTGCGCTGGCTGATGGGATTTCGTCGAGCAAAGTCAGCCGTGACGCCTCCGAAATCGCCGTAAAGGCCATGATGAACGACTATTACGCCACCTCTGATGCATGGACCGTACGCACCGCCGCGACCCGCGTTTTGGGCGCGACCAATGCGTGGCTCCATGGGCAAAATACCTCCCACGATGTGAACGCGGGGCGGGTCTGTACCCTGTCTGCGCTGATCCTCAAAGGGGGCGAAGCACATATCCTTCATGTGGGCGATAGCCGCATTCAGCGTCTTGATGGCGCGTCCCTTGAACCCCTGACCGAGGATCACCGCACCATCCTGTCCGCCAATGAAAACTACCTTGCGCGGGCCATGGGTATCGATGCGGATATCGATGTTGATTATGTCCGTATGCCATTGACCGTTGGGGATATTTTCGTTCTGACCACCGATGGGGTGCATGAATTTACCGACGGGCGCGATGCGGTCGCGGCCCTTGCGCAGGATGATCTGGATGCGGCGGCGAAACATCTGGCCAATGCCGCCTTTGAAAACGGCAGCGACGATAACCTGACCGTCCAAATCGTGCGCATCGATGGTTTGCCCTACACCGCGGCGGGCCTGCAAACCGATGCGGCCCGTTTGCCCATTCCGCCGATCCCCAAGACGGGCGAGGTCATCGACGGGTTCCGCATTCTACGCGAAATCCACGTCACCGCCCGCAGCCACGTGTTTCTGGCCGTCGACCCAGATGGCAACCGCGTGGCGTTGAAAATCCCGTCCACCGAAACCGCCCATGACACCGCCTATCTCAACCGCTTTGTCCTTGAGGAATGGATCGCGCGGCGTCTGTCATCCCACCACGTCCTGCGGGCAGGGGCCGTCCCCGAGACCCGCACCGCGCTCTATGTGGTCACCGAATTTGTCGAGGGCATCACCCTGCGCCAATGGATGACCGACCACCCGAAACCCGAGTTCGATGAGGTCCGCGATATCATTGATCAGGTGGCCAAGGGGCTTCGGACGTTTCACCGCCGCGACATGGTCCATCAGGATCTGCGCCCCGAAAACGTGATGATCGACGCCGATGGTACGGTGAAAATCATCGACCTCGGATCGACCTCGGTCGCGGGAGTCGAAGAGGCGGCGCCCGGCACACTGGGCGAGATGCCCGGAACATACCAATATACCGCGCCGGAATATATGTCCGGCGACATTGTCGGCTGGCGCTCGGACCAATATTCGCTGGGCGTTCTGGCCTATGAAATGTTGACGGGGCGCTTGCCCTATGGGGCGCATGTGGCGCGGGTCCAGTCGCGCCGTGATCAGATGCGTTTGATGTATCAACCCGCGCGCGATGACGACAACGGCGTACCTGCGTGGATGGATGCGGCTCTACGCCGCGCGACCCATCCCGGTCCGATGCACCGCTATGACAGCCTGTCGGAATGCGTCGCCGATCTGCGCCGCCCCAGCACCACCTATGACGCCAGCCGCCACGTGCCCTTGGCCGAAAAGAACCCCGTGCGGTTCTGGCAATCCGTGTCGGTGGCCCTTGCCATTCTATGTATTATCCTTGCCGTTCAGGCCTTTAGCTAACCCTCAGGAGAGACCATGAAAGATATCGTAACACCGGAATTGATGACCAAAGAAGACGTGACCGCGATGATCATTATCGCCAAGAAACGCATGGGCGAAACATGGGACGGCATCGCCAAGGCCATCGACATGTCGCCGGTTTGGACCCATTCGGCCTGTATGGGGATGAACGCCTTTCCGGCCGACAAGGCCGCCGCGATCGTCGCGTTTCTGGACCTGCCGACCGAGGCGACGGATGTGTTGGAAGAATACCCAACCAAGATTTGGGAACAGGCCGTGCCGACCGATCCGTGCATTTACCGCTTCTATGAAATCGTCGGCGTCTATGGTCCGACCCTTAAGGCGTTGATCCAAGAGGAATTCGGCGACGGCATCATGTCCGCCATCGATTTCGACATGTCCATCACCCGCGTCGAAAACCCCAAAGGGGATCGGGTAAAGGTCGAAATGTCCGGCAAATTCCTTGGCTATAACGCTTGGTAAATTGCCCCCGTGTCGCGCCGGTTTTGGCGCGGCACCGCCGATCACGTAAACGTGCCCTAGACCCGTCGCGGCCCGCCCCATACCATTGATGTATTGGGCCCTGCGCCCGTCCAAGGAGCATTCAAATGTCGGTTTTTAAATCTATTCTTCTATCCGCGGCCCTTTTGGCCCCCGTCGCCGCATTGGCCGATATCCCCGTGGTCGAGGCCGCCAAGGCTAGCAAATCCGGCGCGGCGTGGACCATTTCGGTGACGCTCTCGCATCCTGACACGGGGTGGGATCATTATGCCGACGGTTGGGAGGTCGTGACCGAGGACGGCACGTCCCTTGGCATACGCGAATTGGCCCATCCCCATGTAGATGAGCAACCCTTTACCAGAAGCCTGTCTGGCGTCGAAATTCCCGCGGGCACCACACGGATTGGCGTGCGTGCGCGCGGGTCTGTTCATGGCTGGGGCGACGCGATCACGTGGATCGATCTGCCCTAGGCGGCGTTATTCGACGGTCAAACGACACAGAACCGTGTTGCTTTGTTCAAGGTCAGGACCCCAGATAAGCTCCGCAGATGTGTCCCAGCTGATCTCGTCATAGCCGAATTTGGGGGACACCTCGGCCTCGGAATACACATCCGCAGCGGCCCAGCCGGTCGCGTCGAAATCGGCGGTGTCCCAACCGGTTGGCTCGTCCTCGGTTTCGAACCCACAGGCGCCTTCGCCCGCAACGGGATCATCGACGGATTCACAGGATTTATCCAGCGGCGCAACATGGGTCACCATGCACTGCCAACCGGCGTCCGTGACGGCCACGGTCGCACCCGCGGCGTCTTTGATTTGCACGATCAACCCGCCGTCACCCATCTGTTGGCGATTGGTCCCGATATATTCCAAACCCGTGTCGTTTTCTTTGAAATCCTTGGCGACAACGCCAATCACAAAGGGGCGCGCCGCGTCAAAGTCAAAGCTCTCGGCGTTAAAGGAACGTTCCGTGGTGATCGGCACGCTGTCTTCGGCGACTTGGACGCCGTTGATGCGCATTTCAAACCAGTTGTCCGCCCAAACGTCGGCGGAATATGTTTCGGCAAAAGCGGCCACAGGGGCGGCAGACGCCAGTGCAAGAACGGTTAAGGTGCGTTTCATGGAATACCCTTTTTGTAAGTTTGGGAATTATACGCGGGAACGGCGGATTTCCGTCGCCTATTTTGGAAAAATAACGCATTTTTGTGTTGATCTCTGTGCACGCTGCCTCACCTATGGGGCAACACAATTCAAAGGACCACCCCATGACCACCCAAGCGCTTCGCATCGATATTGTCTCAGACGTTGTCTGCCCATGGTGCATCATTGCCTATCGTCAATTGAGCCAAGCCCTCAAGGACACGGGGGTCGACGCCGAAATCCATTGGCATCCGTTTGAATTGAACCCAAAGATGGGGCCCGAAGGCCAGAACCTGACGGAACATGTCGCCGAGAAATATGGCGCAAGCCCTGAGGATTCTGCCGCAAACCGCGCCAAGCTCACTGATCTCGGCAAGGAGCTTGGCTTTGAATTCAACTTTACCCCCGAAATGCGCATGCACAACACGTTTAAGGCGCATCAGCTTTTGGTTTGGGCCAAAGAAGAAGACCGCAGTGATGATCTGAAGCAGGCGCTGTTTGTGGCGCATTTCACGGATCAGCGGGATTTGTCGGATGACGCGGTTCTGGCCGATATCGCGGGTGAGATCGGGTTGAACCGTGCAACCGCCGTTATGGTCTTGGCGGATGAACGCTTTGCCGAGCGCGTGCGCGGCGAGGAAAATTTCTGGATCCGCAGCGGCGTCAAAGGTGTGCCAGCGGTGGTGTTTAACGCCAAGCATTTGGTGGTCGGCGCTCAGGGCCGTGAGAATTACACAAACATCCTCAACCAACTTGGGCCCAAACCAAAGCTTCAATAAGGCACGGCTTTGCTCGCCTTTCCCTTAGTGAAACGGGGGCAGGGCGTCCGCGACCATGATCACTTCGTCGCCAGCACGGGCAGAGGGGGGCTCTGCGCGCGGGCTTGACGCTTGCGCGGGCAATCCTCTACGGTGAGAAGACATTATTAAGGAAAGCAATAGGTTGCCTTATTCTTCTCAGCATAAATCGGCGTTTTGGAAAACCTGCCGCGAGGACGACACGTTTCTTGCGGCGGACCTGTATTCGCCCCAGCACATGCTGCAATCGGGGAATAAAATCGCCACCGCAGGGAGCTGCTTTGCCCAGAACATCGGGCGCTATATCCGGCAATCTGACCTTGAATTTGTCGATGTGGAACCCGCGCCTCTGGGCCTGCCGGATGATGTGGCCAAGGACCACGGCTTCGGGCTTTATTCCGCGCGATACGGCAATATCTATACGGCGCGCCAGTTGCGACAACTGCTTCAGGATGCGGTGACCGGCACGGTGCATGAAGCGGCCATCTGGAAAAAGGACGGCCGCTATTACGACGGTCTGCGCCCCAGCGTGGAGCCCGCCGGATATGCCAACAAACGGGAACTGCGCGCCCATCGTCGCGACCACCTTGTGCGGGTGCTGTCGATCTTTGAGCAGGCGGATATGTTCATTTTCACGCTGGGCCTGACCGAAACATGGCAGGACACCGAGACGGGGATCGTGTTCCCATCAGTGCCCGGTGTGGTTGCGGGGACCTTTGACGCAGACCGCCATTCGCTGGTAAATCTGCGGTTCAAGGACGTGTTTGAGGACATGTCCGTTGCGATTGAACTGATGCGTGAAATCTCGCCCGATATCCAGATTTTGCTGACCGTTTCGCCGGTGCCTTTGACGGCGACCGCGACGGATCAACATGTGTTGGCGGCGACGACTTATTCCAAATCGGTTCTGCGCACAGTGGCCGAGGAGTTGTCCATCGAACATGACTTTGTCGACTACTTCCCGTCTTATGAAATGATCACCGCCGCGCCCTTTGTCGGCACGGCCTATGCGCCCAATTTACGGTCTGTGAGAGCCGACGCCGTGGCGCGGGTGATGTCGGTGTTCTTTGGGGCCTATCCCGATATTGCCGCCCCAGATATGGACGCACCGGCACCGATTGCGCGGCCAGATATGAACCAAATGGATGATCAAGATGCGCTCCACTGTGATGAGCTGATGCTTGAGATATTTGCAAAAGAATGAAGACATGTATCATTGGTGACAGCCATCTGGCCATGCTGGTTAATGCGCACAAGGCCAACCCAGTCGACGGCATGGACATCACGCCTGTGCCGCTCCCCCGTCCGCTTGAGGGGCGACAGCTGTTGGTGGGCACCGAAATGCGGTCCGACGATGATGACCTGACCGCATTTTGGGAGCGCGGTGGGCTTGGCCCTGTTGTGGACCTGACGGTGTTCGATCGCGTGGTGTTCGTGTCCTATACGGCGACGATTTTCAACGCGCTGGCATTGTTGCGCGACCACGCCGTGACAGGGTGGACCGATGCCAAGCCCGTGATGAAGTCGCTGAACTCGTCCCTTGGTAACCCGACCAGTCGCCGTTTGTTGACGCCCGCGGTGTATCGCGCCAGCCTCGCGGGAACCATTCAGGGCAACCACACCCACGCCTTTGTCGATGAATTGCGCCGCAATTGCGATGTGCCGATCACGATCATCCCGCCGCCGTTCCTTGCGCATAACACCTTGCAGATCCGCAAGAGCTTTGCCGGCCTAAGACGGATTCTCCTACAAGACGACGGGGCCAAGCTCGCCAGCGCCCTGAATGATGCCCATGACATGGCTTTTGTGGCGATACCCGACGTTTCGGTGCTGCATCAGCCGCCCGAAACGGTGATCCATGGCTGTCTTACGGCGAAAAAATATACCGAAGGTGCAACGCGATATGGCGTCGAAATGGACCAAGAAGCGAATGATATCATGCACGCGGGCCCCGAAATGGGAGGCCTGTTGTTGAATGAAATCAAGGCGCTGGGGCCACGTATCCCATGAAGATACAATTCGACTAAAATCGACGTATTGTTTTTAATGATCTGTAAGTCATTGAAAGTTATGTAAAAATTTAGCGGTAATTAGGTCAGATTTAACACGGCTTGGCTAGGGTGTTTCCAAATCAGTTGGAGAACACCTATGACCGTCCCAGTTTTTATTTTGGCAGGCCAAAGCAACGCCGCCCTTTTGTCCAGCAATATCGAAGCTGCCCTGAATGCCGAATATGGCGCTGGGAATTTTGAATTGGTCAAGGTGTATAACGCCGGCGCACCACTGACACGCGAACGGGCCGATCTTCCCGATTGGAGCAACCCCGACGAGCTTCGCGAGGACCTGACCGAGGAAACCGTGAACGCCCTACTTGAAGGGGATGATCACGTCTTTGGCGGAATGATTTGGGTGCAGGGCGAGGCCGATACCTATTATGAATACGGCGCAAGCCGTTACGCCGATACCCTTGAGGGGCTGTTTGATGATCTGCGCGACGATGTGTCGAACGTGTTTGGAAACAAGGACGTCGGCATTGACGATGCCCCTATCACCATCCTTGAGCTGTCCGAACATGCGCCTGACGCCGCCTCTCGGGCGGGATGGGACACAGTGATCGACGCCCAACGCGAGGTGGCAGAACATGATCCGCAGGTACAAACACTCAATCCGGATACCCTTGCAGAGGACGCAAATATTCCCGCAGACGACATGTTTGACGATGGTTTACACTATTCTGACGAGGTTGGGGATTTGATCGCGCAGAGCCTCGTCGAAACGCTCGCGGAGGCCTCGGATGAAAATGATCGCGCTGATGGCGACTATCCTGTGCCCGTTGTCGATATTGTCGAAACCGATGAGATCGAGGCCGAGCGCGGGTCGGACCGCGATGACAGCGACGATGACTTTGCTTTTGACGGGATGGAATGGCTGCTTGGGCTATTGCCGATTTTCGGAGTGTTGACTGCCTTTGCCTAGGAGGACGCTCAATCGATCGACCATACCAAGCCCGGCTGACCTTCATCACGTGCCCCGCCTCTGCTGTGCCGTGCATAATACCATGGCAATTCCTGTGACTTATGCTATTGAACCGTCGCCGCAGGGCACATCGTGTTTTGCCATCTCAGATGGCAGATGGGACAGGTCGATTGTGGCAGAGCAGACAAGGTTTCCGAGGGTCGACAAAAATGTGAAATGATATAATCACAGATATCTACCGAGACTCGCGTCTATCGGTCGCCCAGATGATGGATTGGAAAGTTTAAAATATATTTGATATTTGAAACAATGCAGTAGACGATTTTTCCAAATTTGTTGTTCAGCGTGTTGTTCAAATCTGGCTGTTTTTTGATGCCGCAGCGCGAATTTATTGGCCCTGGCATGCGGAAAGCGATCGACAAGCTCTGAGAAACCGTATATTGAATGGCTTCAAGATTTCAACCCATGGAGCTGGCCAATAGTATGAGACCAATCGGCATCGATCTTTTCGCTGGGGCTGGCGGGTTAAGTTTGGGATTTGAGCAGGCTGGGTTTGACGTCAAAGCCGCGGTTGAAATTGATCCTGTCCATTGCGCAACTCATGAATACAACTTTCCCAACACCAAGGTCATTTGTGGATCCGTTGAGAAGTTGACTGGAGCCGAAATTCGCGAACGGGCAGGGATCTCTGATCTGTCTGTGGATTGCGTCTTCGGTGGCGCGCCTTGTCAGGGCTTTTCACTTATAGGTCAAAGGATCCTCGATGACCCTCGTAACAGCCTCGTTTTGCATTTCGTACGAATTGTGTCCGAGCTCGACGCCAACAGCTTTGTCTTTGAAAACGTTAAAGGGCTCACGCTTGGGAAACACAAACGTTTCCTTACGGAGCTCGTCTCGGCTTTTGATCAAGCCGGCTACGAGTGTCAGCTGCCTTGGAAGGTGATAAATGCTGGGAATTTCGGAACCCCTCAGTCCAGGGAACGTCTGTTCCTGCTAGGAGTGAAGAAGGGCATTGAGGTGCCTTCCTATCCGTCTCCTACAACGAACATCTCTGGCAAAAAGGTAAGCAACGAAAACTTGCCAAACGGCCCAACCGTGTACGAAGCTCTCGAGGATCTGCCGGACGCCGAGCTGTTTTCCAGTCTAAAGAAAACGGATTGCGTCAAAACAAAACAGTTTGGTCAACCGTCTTCATACGCTGCCGAGATGCGCTGTGAAAAATCCGAAGATTGGCATCTGGGATACCCGCGAAAATGGGAGAATGGTGTTTTGACCTCGAGCGCCCGCACCGAGCATACGGAGATATCTCGCCGCCGCTTTTCCGAGACAGAACCAGGTAAGGTTGAACCCATCAGTCGTTTCTTCCGTTTGCCACCCGATGGCGTTTCGAACACGCTGCGCGCGGGCACTGATGGCGCCCGTGGGGCATTCACAAGCCCGCGTCCTGTGCACTACAAATTCGCGCGTTGTGTGACGGTCCGCGAGATGGCGCGCCTTCACGGCTTTCCCGACTGGTTCCGGTTCAATGTGACCAAGTGGCATGGGGCTCGTCAAATTGGGAACTCGGTTCCGCCGCCCTTGGCGCGCGCCGTGGCAGGACAAATCGTCGACGCGCTTGGCTTTGCCCCAACCCAGCCGACTGAAGAGGTCCCGCTAGGCCCAGAGGCGCTCCTGAGCTATGATGTGACGAATGCGGCGGCCTATTTTATGGTTGATGCGCCTTCGTCTCGTCGTGACCGGAAAAGCGGCGCCAAGAAGCGCAAGCAAATTGAGATTGAGCAAGAGAGACTTGCGAAAGGGACTTAAGATATGGCTCAGGCCCAGAACCGATATGCTGCGATCATCGAGAAGATCTTTTTTGACCGCTATGAGGATGGGGCGACCTCGTTTCATTTCGAACGCGAGGATATCGAAACGACTGCAGCGCACCTGGGCATAAAGCTCCCGAAAAACCTCGGTGATGTTATCTATTCTTTCCGCCATCGGAATCCGCTGCCCGACCGTATTTTGGCGACGCAACCAGAGAAAATGGAATGGGTGATTAAGGGTGCCGGCCGTGCGGTTTATGAGTTTAAGCTGGTCAAAATCAGCCGCATCGTTCCGCGCTCCGATCTTGTGCGGATCAATATCCCTGATGCCACTCCAGAGCTCATCAGAGCCTATGCGCTCGATGATGAGCAAGCTTTGCTCGCGATTGTTCGGTATAATCGTTTGATAGATACGTTTTTGGGTTTGACCACATACAGCCTCCAAAACCACCTACGGACCACCGTCAAGGGCATCGGGCAGATCGAGATCGATGAGCTCTATGTCGGGATGGACAAACGTGGCTGCCACTATGTTATTCCGGTTCAGGCCAAGGGCGGCAACGATCAGATCGGCATCGTGCAGATTTCGCAGGATATCGATTATGTTGCAGATAAGTTTCCCGAGATGCGGTGTAGGGCAATCGCCGCCCAGTTTATGGACGATGGGGTGATTGCTTTATTTGAGCTCACGCTTCAGGATGAGGAGATCAAGGTCGTTGAAGAGAAGCATTACAAGCTGGTCCCAGCAAGGGATTTGGATCAGAGAGCGCTAACCGACTATCGAGACTGAGCCCAATATCGAGTGTGTTCAGGGGAAGGTCGCTAAATCAGCTTGTATTTCTTGAGTTTGGTCGAGTTTTTTAAATCTATTTGCCGGCGGAATAAAGCCAGTCGCGTAGTTGAAGGATGAATATTATGGCGGAACTATCAGGCGGCCAGCTCCGATTTAAACCTAGGGCGCGAATCATTCGAACTATTGGCGACCGGCTAATAAGCGGTCCAGAAGCCGCAGTAATCGAACTAGTAAAAAATGCTTATGACGCCGATGCTAGCTTTGTCGAAATCGTGTTTGTGCCAGGAAGAGATCAAGCACCGGCTCGAATAGCTGTACTTGATAACGGTCATGGCATGTCGCTTGCAGATATTCATGATAAATGGATGGAGCCCGCGACTTCTTCGAAAGTAAATAATCGACTTTCTCCAATTCGAAAACGCAAAATGATGGGCTCAAAAGGGATCGGGCGTTTCGCAGCTGCAAAGCTTGGGGGAAAAATGTCGCTGTCCTCCACCACATTGCTAGATGGAAATACAATAGCTGTACTTATTCCAGAGTTGGATTGGTCGATTTTTACTGATGATGCCTACCTTTCGGACATTGCCATCGACTATATCGAGCATGCCTCTGAAGAACCCACTGGAACCTTAATTGAGGTAACGGACCTAAGCCAGGAATGGACCTTGGATAAGATGCTTAATCTGTTCAAGGAACTCAGAAGATTGCTGTCTCCGTTTGTAGAGACAAAAAACTCAGCCGATGATTTTTCGGTATTCCTTGATGTGTCAAAATTCGATCAGGAAATTGATGGGTTTTCGAGCATCGACATCTATCAGAGTGACGACGATGCTGATGGAGAGGCTGTCGCCGGCTACTCGGGTGCGGGCTTTAGGGTGCCACCGCTTCCGTTGTTGTCGAACTGCGATTATGAGCTAAGTGGAGTAATATCTGCTGATGGCTCCTTTGATGGATCGTTTACGATTCATCGCGGGGAAAGAGCCGCTGAACCTGTTAACTTGCCTGCGACGAAGTCCGGTGGTGGTGCTAGGGTTGGACGGGTTGAGCTGAAACTATTCATCTTTGACCGTGACGCTGTTTCCTTAAAGAAGAACATGAAAACGGCAGGTTTCGGCAATTTGAAAGTATCAGAGGCGCGAGCAATATTGGACGAAATTTGCGGTGTAGCAATCTACCGTGATGATTTTCGGGTACGGCCATACGGAGACCCCGAGAACGACTGGCTCGTGCTTGACAGTCGCCGTGTTCAAAACCCTTCTATGTGCATTGGTCACAACCAAATGGCAGGGTATCTAAAAATTGAAGATGAAGCGAGTTCATCTTTGCTGGAGCGAAGCAGCCGTGAGGGCTTCGAGGAGAATGAGTCTTTTCGATGCTTGACCCAATATATTACAAGGCTTTTAACTGAAGTTGTTGAACCTAAGAGATATCGCTTCCGGGACAAAGCCGGTCTGTCACGAAAAAACACAACATCTTTTGGGGAACTGAAAGAACTGTCAGAGCTTAAGCGTATTCGCGAGCTGTTTGTACACTTGGAAGCTCGTGAGCGTGCAATGGCTGAAGCGGTCGTGGACAGAGAGTCCGCACGTCTTACACAGCGTATTGATGCGATGCGTGAACGGCAGCGAGTTCTAGAGGCGAACTCTTCCTTGGGGGCAATTATCTCTGAAATACTTCATGAGGGATCCCCAAATGTTATGTTCGTGCGTGAGACATCTCAACGGATGAAAAACAGGTTGAAGTCGCTTTTAATGGGCAGCGACGAAGAAAAGGAAGTGGCCCAAGAGTTCTTCTCAAAGAGAATTCCAGCCTTAAGTGATGCTGGGAACCGTTTATCCTCCCTATTTAAAATGCTTCGTCCTCTTTCGGGATCTAGAGGAGCGCGCGCTGTTCTGTTCTACCCCAAGAAGACGATCGAAGACGCATTGGTGTTGTTCGATAGCCACGGAATAGAATTTGATGTCACAAGCTCGGGAGATGGAATGGAGTTCATTGGGCACGCTGAAGATCTGACAACAGCAGTTGTGAATATTGTCGGAAATTCAGCCTATTGGTTAAAGGAAGCCGAGGTTGAGTCTCCAACCGTGAAAATTCGTTTGTCTCTGTCTGACGAGGGTGGGCATGTAACTATCCATGACAACGGTCCGGGCGTTGCCGATGAATTTGTTGATGAAATTTTCGATGTTGGATTTTCTCTCAAGTCTGGGGGGACTGGCTTGGGGTTGAATATCGCCAGAGAAGCATTGGCGCGTTCAGGTGGTAAGCTTCGTTTTTACCCTGAGACCGATGAGGGCGCATTATTTGAAATTATTTTTCCAGTAGGGGCATGAAATTGAACGTTAAGAAGATACTAGTCGTTGACGATGATGAGAAGATGGTTGATTTGGCAAATGATTGCGTTTTCGATTGGAACGCCGAAGAACCCGGACTTCCATTTGAAGTCATAGATGCACGAAGCGTAGAAGGTGCACACAAGGTGCTTTCTTCACATAAGATAGATTGCGCGTTGATAGATTTGCGCCTGCCCGATATTGAAAACGGTGATGTGACATCTGCCGAGAACGGGAACGAATTGGCCAATTATTTGATCGGCCAAGTTGGAGTTCCTACAGCGATTATTTCTGGGGAACCTAAGGAAGCAGATGAGTACTTTCAGAAGCCTGGAACCTCTGAAGTCTTTTCTAAAGATGGAGACGCACATAAAACTGCGCTGGAGTGGTTCTCGGAGCAGTGGGTTTTGATGGAGGCTTTGAGTAGTGTCCGAGAAAACATGGAAAAATCTACAGCTGAAGTTTTTGCTCAACGAATTTGGCCGCAGTGGTCAGAAATGATGAAGGACGTGTCGGGAGATCGGCATCGGCTAGAGACGGTTTTTACGAGGCAATACGCGAGCCACGTTGCAGAGTTTTTGGGTGGAGGAGAAGAAGATTGGCATCCAAATGAGTGCTATATCGTTCCTTCGTACCAAAAGGACAGGGCTCACACTGGAGACGTGTTTTGTCTGGACGATAAGTATTTCATTATCTTGTCACCACAATGTGATATGGCGACACGGAAAATCGAACAAGTACTCCTAGCTACGTGTGAGATCGGGCGTGAGCATTGGGGAGAACATCTAGAACACTTCACCCAACAGACTTCCAAAAACAAGGTTGCAAAAGCTGATAAGTTTTTTAGGGGGCTCGTCAATCAAGACCTACCCTCGTCTGAGCACTTTTTACCGCCACTGCCAGGTTTGAACAATCCAGTGATCGTCAAGTTTTCGAAAGTCAGGACTATTGGAATCGGAGACCTTGAAGCTTCGTTGGAGGCTAGAGTTGCATCAGTTGCGCCAGCGTTTCTTAGCAACCTAACTCAACGTTTTGGAGCGTATATCAGCCGAACAGGTCAGCCTAACATTTGTATTGAAGATTTTGTTGAACCGTTAGTTGAGTAGAAACGATTTCATTCGTTCGGCAATTTCCTCAATTACAGGCACTGCAACTGAGTTCCCAAACTGACGATAAATTTGTGTGTCTGAAACAGCTCCGATGTGAAAGCCCTTGGGGAAACCTTGGAGCTTTCGACACTCGTTTGGCGTTAGCTTTCGCGGATTTTTCCCAAGGTGGCTTTGATCAATCAAAATTTCGCTACCATCTTTATAGTATCTAGCGCTTAGCGTATTTGTGTATGCTGAGTGTTCATTAAAGATGCTATAACCGAACCCGTTTCCTTTTTCCTGGTGAATTCGCAATCTACGCTTGTGGCCGGCATATAGCTTGTCAGATATCGTATATTTTTCGTCAATTTTTGCCGGCTCGTCGAGGATATCACCCAAGCGTGTTTGTATGCGAACCTTGCTCAGTTCATCTAGTAGTTCTTGTGCAACGTTGCGTTGTTCGGTGCCGGGAATTTGATCCCTGTCGAAGCCGATAATGTAAATTCGCTCTCGGTTCTGAGGTACGCCGAAGTGTGCCGCCTTGAGCACCTTGAAGCCAACTTGATAATTTAGGGGGTTGCACAGAGAGGCCCTCGCTTCGTTAGTCATCTGGATTTCCTCAGGCAGCTCTGTTGTCGTGGTGCCACTCAAAATGTCTAGGATTGTGCGAAGAGTTCTTCCTTTATCATGGCCTCTTAGTTGCTTGACGTTCTCTAGTAAGAATGCCTTGGGGCGGTGATGTGCAAGGATCCGTTGAATTTCAAAAAACATCGTTCCGCGGGTGTCATTGAACCCACGTCTGTGGCCTGCTTGCGAGAATGCTTGGCATGGAAAGCCGGCCAAGAGGAGGTCATGAGGAGCAATATCTTCTGCTGCTATGCATGTAATATCTCCGTTTGGAACATGCCCAAAATTTGCAGCATATGTGCGTTTCGAAAATCGATCCCATTCGGATGTGAAGACACACTCGCCACCTAGTTTTTCGAAAGGGATGCGAATTCCGCCAATCCCAGCGAATAGGTCAATAAACGAGAACGGAGCGATCTCTGTGGGCGATTTTACGGGCTTTTTAAAGAGCGGGGACTGAGGAAGGCGCTCAATCAGGGCAATCTTGTTGTTCGAGGGGCGTAGCGTACCGTTTTCCCAGTTCGAAACAACTTGTTCACCGTTCTGCCGAATTTCGAGAATTTCGGCAAATTCGATTTTTGACAGCCCAAGGCCTTTACGTTTTAGTTCGATTGAGCGACCCAATTCATCGTTGGCTACTTTCAATTGAGACCTCCTTTTCGTTTAACTTCACTAGTACGGAATGCGATCGGAAAATAATAGGACATAGTTGCCACAAGCCGATCATCAAATGGATGGGCATTCTATCTATACATCTGTCGAAACTCGCGCTGCGCCTCCGCGCGGCGGGCGTCCAGATAGTCCGCGAGATCCTGCAAATGCACGCCCTTCGCCGACTTCTGGCTTTTCTCCATCCGCACGAGGGGCAGGGCCAACTGCCCCTCAGCTATTTTGCGCAGGGACAATGGCTTTGTTATGCTAAGTAGATGTGTTTCTAGGACAACTTTATTGGTGGGTACATGGGCCGCATCGGCCCAAGCGTTGTCACCAATAACTGGATCACGCAAATGTCTCTCTAGCCTGCTGTTAATTCGGGCCGTGATTGCATGAAATGGCTCCGAAAGTAAGCCAATTTTCTTAGATTGACCTAATGGCAGAAATGAGCCCAAACCTTCTCCGGTTGCGACCGGAGAAACTCAGGTGATCTGTTGCCTGTTTAAGCGAACTGGCTCGAAAACCTGTCGTGAGCGGATCTCTTGTGTTAGATATTTGACTTGGAAAAACTATGCGAAAAGTCTGCAAGAATTAGACATTGGCGATGCCTCTGCACATGAAATGGTTGCCGTCGATGTAAGAATTTTGTCATCTCTTCCGAAGGGTCAATGTGTTTTGCCGCCCTGTTGAGGTCAGCGCCTAAAGCTCTTAGGGTGGAAAACTCACTGAATTGCGCCCAGCACACCGCAGAAGTCACATGGCTGGACTATTCGTCGGAACACTGCCGAAAAATCCAAGATTTACAAAGCTGCGGAACCCGCGGGTCTAGTGGTTTGTTCGCAAGCTCGTTGTAGTGATTAAATGACACACCTGTATCATCCCTTCGCAGCAAATGCGTTAGATCATCCAGACAGTGTGTCTCGGTCGGCCCTTGGGTAATCTGCGAAATCAGATGTGCATCACTTGGCAGACATTGGATGTCTTTTGCGCCGGAAATGGCAAGCACAGGAACCTGAATTTTCTCGATCCACGCCCTAAGGTCATGAGCAAGAAGCTCCCTCAGTATTTTCGCGGGGATGCGTTGCCGCTTGTGTCGAAACGAAGCTGCGTCTGTCGCCTTGATCTGATCAATCAACTTTCGTTGCTCCTCGGCGAGTCCGCCTTTGCGGCGTACGCCTAGACGGGCCATGAACCCTCTGATGCCGCGCATTTCGGTGATCGCGCGCGCCATGAACTTGGCTTGCCGTATCAACGTGTCTTCAACGGGTTGTACAGTGGGGCACAGCATGATCACACCCGATACCTCTGGTCTGAGGTGTGCCACAACGGGCGCGATTATAGTGCCCTCACTGTGTCCAAGTAGTACGATTCTATCACAGCCTAGATCTGAGATCAGCATATCCACTGCGGCGCATGCGTCTTTGATCAGATCTGTAAAACCTGCCGAATAATAGTCACCGCCACTGCGGGCGCATCCCCTTTTATCATAGCGGTAGCTGCGAATGCCTGCCTGACGCAAAGCGTCAGCAATCGGGTTGAAAATGTTAAGCTCTTGGCCTGGCATGTTTGCGTTACGATCAAGCGGACCACTTCCATGCAACATGAGGACCACGACAGGCACATGCTCGGTGTCGCACAACGTTAGGGTGCCCTGAAGAGACACACCATCACTTTGAAAGCTCACGTCTTGGTGGTTCATGGAAGCCTCATTTTTGGACCCGTCTGGTACCGTAATATGCTGCGCGCAATCCGGCTTTGACCGCTTTTAGCCACATGCGAGGACCGTACGTGTAGGCGCAACTTTGCACAAGATAAGCGTTGCGATCATTGCCACCCAGATATCTCGGTTCGATTGGCATTGTACCTTGAGCGGCGTTCATGTTTGACCAATGCATCCTGCTACCATCATGCCTTGGCAGCGAATGTCCGATAAGGATCGGTGGCGGTTTTGCTGGGTAGCCCACATCGCGCATGTGTAAACGAACGCCAGATCCTGCTTTGGAGGGCAAAAGCCGGTCATCAGCCACCAGGGGCGCAATCGCACGTGTGCCAAAGTAATCGACACGTCAAAAGAGTAGCAGTAGGAGAATGCAGGAGGCTTTAAAAATTTGGTCAACCCGCCATTCGCTCTCGATGGGCCTAAATTTTAGCGATGTGCCAAAAGCGGCGATCACCATTAAGGGCGGACGACGACATTCACCGCGGATGTAGTGGCTCTGCCAAACAGATATTTCATTCAACGTTTGCTGACGGAATATGGCTCAGAGCATAACCGTAATTGGTAGACCGTTTTCTTGCGCAAACTTTCTCGTATGATCTTTAAACAGCTGCATTAACTCTGTGAAGATCGGCGAGGCGAGGCTTTCGCGTTTTAGGATGAAGTTGATGTCAAATGTTACCTTTGGTTTGAACGGGCGAAACACAATACCATGTGGTTCGAAAATGGGGAATGAGAAGGGCTCCGCAACGTTTACAGTGGTTTTATTTGCCAGGAGCGCATACCGAACCCAAGACGATTGGCACCAAACATTCTTGACCGTTTTTCCAGCCACATCCGCCAAAAGACGGGTTTCATCATCATTGGGCAAAAGGATGGAGTCGTTTTCAAACCCCATCACGGTATGCCCAATTAGATCCTTGCTGAGGATTTCAGACTTCTCTGCAAGAACATGGTCCTTATGAACGGCCAAAATGTACTGTGCGGTGGCGAATTTCTCCGCATGGACCTGTTCCATCTGGCAAAAGCCAAGCGTAACTGCAAAATCCACCTTTTTATCGCTAAATGCATTGATGATTTCTGGAGGATGCAGGGCGTGGATATCTACAAAGGCTTTGGGATGGTTGACATGAAACGCTTCCAAAACGGCGGGAAGGATCGTCGTTGCAACGGTCGGAATGCATGCGATCCTGATGCGCTCGTCCTTGCCTTCGCGGATTTCCGCGGCGGTCCTTTGCAAAGTCTGGGCATTATCAAACACACCTTCCGCAACTTTGTAAAAGGCAAGCCCACGCGCTGTTGGCTGCACGCCCCGCCCGACACGATCAAGTAGATCAAACCCAACATTTCGCGACAACTCGGAGATAAGCCGGCTCACTCCTGATTGCGTCAGGTTCATATGATCCGCTGCCGCTGCGAGCGTCCCCGTCCTGACCACGAGCAGAAAAGCCTGGATTTGCCGAAATGTCATTCGCTACCTCATTTTTACCTCAGGGTAACGAATCCAACCCCAAGTGTGAAACCCTGTTTAGGTCGATGCCAATGAAATACGCGCGCAAACGGTTCGCAAAATGCCCATTTTCCAACCAATACCCCTCAAAGTTTGCAAGTTCTAGAAGCGGTTGAGTGAAAGTTAAAAAAGCATGAATTGGTCAGGTTCCGGTTTGCGCAACTGAATCAACGCGATGGAGCGAATGGTTGAGTTTAGCTCATCATACCCGACTATTTAGCAAGAAAACCGCGGCGCTGTTTGGCGTAATACAGTTTCTATCAAAGTTAAATCCGCATTCCAGTCGCTGAAATATTCTTCCATTTCTCTTTCCAATGCGGGTTCAAATCAACTGACGAGCCAAGGAGTTCTCATGAAAACGCCAGCCATTCTTTCAATGACAACCGCACTTACTTTGTGTGCAACTGTTGCCATGTCTGCCAATCATCCCGTCACGAACGAATTGTTGTCAGATGAACAGGTTTTCACATATCGCATTGGTGACGAATTCGCCTCAATTGACCCACAAATGTCCGAAGACGTGGATGGCGGCGCGATTGTGCGCGACATATTTGAAGGCCTGATGAACCAGGATGCCGAGGGGAATTTGGTTCCTGGTGTCGCGACACATTTTGACGCAAACGAAGATAAGACCGTCTATACGTTCTATCTGCGTGATGATGCGAAATGGTCCGACGGAACGCCTGTGACCGCTGGTGACTTTGAGTATTCATGGAAGCGTTTCGTCGATCCTGCGACCGCGTCTCCCTATTCTTGGTTTGCAGAAGAAATGGGGCTGGTGAATGTTTCCGCGATCATCGCAGGTGATATGGAGGCATCGGAGCTAGGCGTTACAGCATTGGATGATCACACGCTTGAGGTTCGTTTGGAAACCAGCATGGGGCATTTCCCGCTGATGACAACAAGCGAGCCCACATTTCCCTCCCCACGCTGGGTTGTTGAAGAGTTTGGTTCAAGCTGGACAAAACCAGAAAATATCGTTTCCAACGGTGCCTATGTTCTGAGCGAACATGTGCCGCAGGAAAAAACTGTTCGTGTGCGCAACGCGATGTATTGGAACAATGACGCGACCATTATCGATCGCGTCGAAGCTCTTGTCATCTCGGATGAAAACGCTGCGTTGACACGTTATTTGGCGGGTGAGCTAGACCGGACAGAGGTACCAACCGGCCAGTTTAATTCACTGAGCAAACAGCATCCCGAAGAGGCCATCAGCTTTCCTCGGTCCTGTGCCTATTACTATTTCATCAACATGACCGACTCGGCCCACCCAGCTTTGCTTGATCAACGTGTACGCGAAGCGCTCTACTTGACCATCAATCGCGAGGTCATCACCAACGCAATCCTTCAGGGCGGCGAATTCGAAGCCTATACGTTTACACCAGAAGCGATTTCAAACTTTGTGCCGCCTGAAAACCCTGCTGCTGAGATGACGCAAGCGGAGCGGATTGAGCGGGCGCGGGCATTGATGGCCGAGGCGGGCTATGGTCCCGACAATCCAATCGAACTTGATTTGCTATATAACACGAGCGAAACGCACCGCAAAATCGCGATTGCTGTTTCACAAATGTGGAAACAGGCCTTGGGTGTCGAGATCGTGCTGCAAAACATGGAATGGAAAACGTTCCTTGAAGCCCGATCAAACCAAGAATTCGACATTGGTCGCGCGGGTTGGTGCGGGCCCTATAACATGGCATCGTCCTTCCTTGATTTGATGAGCAGCACCCATGTGTACAACGATGCGGGCTATGCCAACGACGAGGTAGATGCCCTGTTGGATGCGGCGAAAACCACCGATGATCCCTCAGAGAGCTTTACGCGTATCGAACAAGTCCTCGCGCAGGACGTGCCGATCCTTCCGATCTATCACTATGCCGGTGTCTATATGATGGACGAAAGCCTGCAAAACTGGCCCGTCGGAAACGTTGAACAGAAATGGTACTCTCGCGAGCTCTATTTCACCGCCGAGTAATCAGCACGCTTTGTGCTGTCTTTGCGCCGCCCCCCATTCTTTGGTCTCGTCCCCAGGCCTTGGGGCGGCGCAAGATCTACCGTCTGCCCAGATTCTCAACTCCAGGAGCGCCGCATTGCTGACCTATATCTTGAAGCGCCTATTTTACGCGATCCCAACTCTGTTGATCTTGATCGTATTTTCCTTCGTGCTCATGCACTCGGCACCCGGTGGTCCGTTCTCGTCGGACCGACCACTTCCGCCCGAAGTATTGGCCAATCTAGAAGCGAAATATCACCTTACTGATCCCTTATGGAAACAGATTGGCCGCTATGTCTATGACGTGGTTTTCCATTTCGATTTTGGTCCATCGTTTCAATACAAAGACCGCACGGTGAACGAGATTATCGCGCAGGGCTTTCCTGTGACGCTTACGTATGGCGCGATTTCGTTTGCGGTTGCCGTGATCGCGGGCTGTGCCCTTGGCATGACGGCGGCGTTGAACAAAAATTCGGTTTGGGATTATCTTGCGGTTGGCATTTCAATCGGGGCACAGGTTCTTCCGAACTTTGTGATGGCGCCGATCTTGGTTTTGATCTTTACGCTTTGGCTTGGCTGGCTGCCTGGCGGCGGCTGGAACGGCGGGCAGTGGCAATATCTGATCATGCCTGTGATCGCTCTATCCACAAGCTTTATGGCCTCCATCGCTCGGATTATGCGGTCTTCATTGCTTGAAGTGATGCACAGCAATTTTATCCGAACAGCCCGCGCCAAGGGTATTCCTGCCCGTACCATACTGTTCCGTCATGCGCTGAAACCTGCGATGTTGCCTGTCATTTCTTACTTGGGGCCAACCTTCGTGGTGATGATCACCGGTTCCGTTGTGATCGATCTTTACTTCACCACTGGTGGTATCGGTCAGGCCTTTGTGAACTCTGCGCTGAACCGTGACTATGCGGTGATGATGGGGATCACGATCCTCATTGGCACGCTCACCATCTTTTTCAACCTTCTCGTTGATATCCTCTACGCGTGGATTGACCCGAAAATCAAACTCTAGGGAGCAGACGATGTCAGACACATCCATATCACCTGCAACGAGCCCCGAGCCGGTCGTAAAAGGCCGCTCGCTTTGGCAAGATGCACGTCGGCGCTTCTTCCAGAACACAGCCGCGGTCATCAGCCTGCTCATCATGGGACTTATTGTCGTTATTGCGATCATCGGCCCGCATTTCGCCGCATGGGACAACGAAACAATCGATTGGAATGTTCTGGGTGATATCGCCACCATGGGCGCGCCCTCCATCGAAACAGGGCATTATTTCGGCACCGATGAACTCGGCCGCGATCTATACTCTCGGGTCATCCAAGGGACACAAGTTTCGTTGATGGTTGGCTTGATCGGCTCGGGCATCGCGGTTGTCCTTGGCACGCTGTACGGGGCCACCTCTGGCTATATTGGCGGGCGGACAGACAACATCATGATGCGACTGGTCGATATCTTGATGGCCGTGCCCTACATGTTTGTTTTGATCTTGTTGTTGGTCGTCTTCGGCCGTTCCATGTGGTTGTTGTTTGCGGGCGTGGGCATGATTTCATGGCTTGAAATGGCTCGGATTGTGCGCGGGCAAACCCTTGCGTTGAAGTCCAAGGAATACATCGAAGCGGCCTTGGCCACAGGTGTACGCCACCATGTGATCGTTCTGCGCCATATCATCCCGAACCTGCTTGGGGTGATCGTCATTTACGCGACGCTTTTGGTGCCACAGATGATCCTAACCGAGAGCTTCATCTCGTTCCTTGGGCTGGGCGTCCAAGAACCAAACACAAGTTGGGGCGCGTTGATTTCCGAGGGCGCATCGACCCTGCAATATGGAACCTACTGGCAGCTGCTGTTCCCGCTCTCTTTCTTTGTTGTGACGTTGTTTTGCTTTTTCTTCATCGGTGACGGTCTGCGCGATGCGCTTGACCCCAAAGACAGATAGGAGCCCGAAATGAGTTTACTTGAAGTTCAAGACCTTAGCGTGTCGTTCAAAACCCCAGATGGGGTTGTAAAAGCGGTGCAAAACGTCAACTTTTCTTTGGAAGAAGGCAAAACACTGGCTATTGTCGGCGAAAGCGGATCGGGCAAAAGCCAGACGTCGTTTTCGATCATGGGCTTACTGGCGGAAAACGGCACTGCGACAGGGTCGGTCAAATTCGAAGGAAACGAAATCCTGAACGCGTCGGATGCTGTGATGAACACATATCGCTCGGCTCAGATCTCGATGATCTTTCAGGACCCGATGACCTCGCTTAACCCCTATCTGCGGGTCAGTGACCAAATGGCAGAGGTACTGGTGCACCATAACGGGATGACCAAATCAGACGCCATCAAAGACGCTATCAAAATGTTGGACGCCGTGAAAATTCCCGACCCCAAACGTCGGGTGAACATGTTCCCCCATGAGTTTTCGGGCGGTATGCGCCAACGGGTTATGATCGCGATGTCGTTGCTGTGTCACCCGCGTCTTGTGATTGCGGATGAACCGACCACGGCTCTTGATGTTACCGTTCAAGCACAGATCATGAACCTTCTGAGCGATCTTCAAAATGACTTTGGTATGGGCATTATCCTGATCACCCATGACCTAGGTGTCGTCGCCGGCAGTTGCGAAGACACGCTTGTCCTTTATGGCGGCCGCGTCATGGAAACGGGTCCAACCAATCAGGTTTTCGAGACCCCCTCGCATCCTTACACGCAGGGCTTGCTGCGTGCCTTGCCGCGGCTGGGCGCCAAGACACCAGAATTGGCAACCATTCCGGGCAACCCGCCGAATATGATGCATCCCCCCAAAGGCTGCGCCTTTTCTCCGCGCTGTGGTTTTGCCAATGCGCAATGCGCAGAGCAACCTCCCGTGCTCGATCTGTTTGAACCTACTCGGTCGCGCGCCTGTCATGTCCCAAAGGAGGCACTCTCATGATCCAGTCAGAAACACTTCTTCGCGTCGAGGACGTTAAAGTTTACTTTCCTTACAGGAACCGCGGATTTCTGAACCGTCGCGAGGCCACCTACGTTAAGGCCGTCGATGGGATCAGTTTCGATATCAAGCGTGGCGAAACGCTTGGAATTGTGGGCGAGAGCGGCTGCGGAAAATCGACTTTGGCACGGGCGGTGATCCAGATGGTTCCTGTTCATGCTGGCAAAGTCTTGTGGATGGGGCAGGACCTTGTCGATCTAAAGTCATCGGAAATGCGTGATAAGCGCAAAGATCTGCAGATGATTTTTCAGGATCCGCTTGCCTCGCTTGATCCGCGGATGACGCTTGGCCAAATCATTGGCGAACCTCTAAAGACGCATTTTCCCAAAATGCCGAAAGCCGAAATCAAAGAGAAAGTCGCGAAGGTCATGGAACGGGTGGGTCTCCTACCAAATATGGTCAGCCGCTATCCTCACGAATTTTCTGGTGGCCAGTGCCAACGTATCGGAATCGCGCGGGCTTTGGTGTTGGAGCCCAAGCTCATCATTTGTGATGAACCGGTCTCGGCTCTGGATGTCTCGATCCAGGCGCAAGTGATCAATTTGCTGATGGATCTGCAAAAGGAGATGGATCTCTCGCTCATGTTCATTGCGCATGACCTAAGCGTCGTTCAACACATATCCACGCGTGTTATGGTCCTATATCTGGGGTCTGTTGTGGAAGTCGCAGACAGCGATGAACTGTATGACAATCCGCTACATCCCTATACCAAAGCACTGATCGCGGCGGTTCCCCACGTTGATAAAAAAGCCCCGAGCGATCAGGCGTCGCTGATGATTGACGGTGATCTGCCGTCGCCGCTGTCGCCGCCATCCGGATGTGCATTTCGCACGCGCTGTCCAAAAGCCCAAGATATATGCGCGCAGCAACGGCCCGTACTCAGTGAGCATAGCTCTGGCCATGAAAGCGCCTGTCATTTTGTAGCACGATAAGCGCGATGAGCAATTTCGCAACCGCAAATAGATCGGAGACGAACTCTCCGCTTTGAACAAGCTGTATCGCGGTCCATCTGCTTCAGGCAAATGTAGGTATGTGGGCCGCTCGTGTCGAACGGCCCGAATACTTACATTTTGATCGCTTCTGCTATTGCTAGTGCTAGTGCATCTCCAATTTCAACGCCCAAATAACACGCTGAGCTATCCATCTTCGTATGCTTCCACAACAGCGGAACGACGCGCAGGTTGCCAGTTCTCTTATCTGCCCCGTCGCCATGAACTCGGCGACTGTCATCCGCATAAGGTCCCACCCACGCAGTTTGCTATCGAGAGCCATATTAGACAGAGCCAGATCGAGATGGCTTGCAGTAAGTTCCAGCCTAACTTGGATTGTCCAAGCATGTTTGGGTTTCGGTGGCCGTCTTTGTTCTTCGCCGAGTGGAAAGTGCCATCGGGGCCATAAAGCATTCGAGGTCGCTATGAAGGTCGGATTTGGGCTTTTCTTGCCGATTAACACTCTTGGGCGGAGAGCTACCGTTCGCTGCGTTTGCGAAGACGAATAAGCTGCCTGAAGACAGCGGACGTTGTGCCAGCCACTCAACCTTCTCAATTTGCAAATGCATCGAGAACCAGCTTCGAACCCATTGTGTTGATTTTCTGAGGTGCGACTCATTTCCGCAATCGGCAACAGATGCATTTCACAATGCGACGACATCAGTTATTTAATGCAGAATAAACGCCTAAGGTTAAACGGTCACAACCCCAATATATTCAATCGAGACACTAAATGAGTGATCCAATTTTAAATACACAGCCACGGATGACGGTGCTGATAGTTGGTGCATATGGTCTCATCGGGTGTGGAATCGCGCAACGCCTAGCGCGAGACGGACATACGATCATTGGGCTCGGGCGCGATATCGCCACCGGCAAACGCGTGCTTCCAGCCATTGATTGGCGTGAAGCAGACCTTCGCTCATTGACCCAAGAAAATGCGTGGCACCCTTTTTTGAAAGGGGTCGACGCGGTTGTGAATTGTTCAGGCGCCCTGCAGGATGGGCCCGAGGATGACCTTGAGATAGTCCATCATTTTGCAGTGGCGGCCTTGGCCCAAGCTTGCGCATCCGCAAATGTGAAGCTTGTTCAAATTTCAGCTGCGGGTGCACAAGAAAATGCGACGACTCCATTTCTTGCGTCAAAGGCACGCGGCGATACTGCTATCGAGTCCTCAGGCGTAAACTATCATATTTTCAGGCCTGGACTTGTCTTGGCCCGACATAGCTATGGTGGCACGACTATGTTGCGCATGCTGGCAGCCTTTCCTTTGGTACAACCCATCGCGATCCCTGATGCCAAAATCCAAACTGTCGCGTTGGACGATGTTGCAAAAGCCGTGAGCGCAGCACTCTCCGGTACTATCCCCAATTTTTTCGTCGGAGATTTGGTTGAAAGCGAAACGCATTCTTTGCGAGAAGTTGTGGCATCCATGCGGCAATGGTTGGGGTTTTCACCCGCCAGATGTGAAGTCGTAATTCCGTTGTTTTTGGTACAAGTAATGTCAATAGTCGCGGATGGATTGGGCAAGTTGGGGTGGAGGTCACCACTAAGGAGCACTGCCATTAAGGTGCTGGCCGATGGTGTGACTGGAGTTCAGGCAAACATTTCGGCGTTTGGGATGCCTCCTGTCCGCTCACTGTCGCAGACATTGGCCTGCATGCCTGCACGCGCCGAGGATCGTCTGTTTGCGCGTATGGCACTGCTGACCCCTATTATCATCGCCACGCTGATTGTGTTTTGGTTCTTATCTGGTGTCATTGGTTTTATCAGCGTGCACGAAGCAGCGCGTGTTCTCGAGGACGTCGGATGGCCACACGCGTTCGCGGTCAGTAGTGTTCTCTTTTGGGCAACGATTGATATCGCGTTAGCAGTCGGACTTGCCTATCGCCCCTATTCAAAAATGATGTGCTGGAGCGCAATTGCTGTCAGTCTCTTTTATTTGGCGGCCTCGACGTTTTTCGTACCGAACCTTTGGCTTGATCCGCTCGGACCAATGGTCAAAGTGCTGCCGAGTATTGCTTTAGCCTTGGTCGCACGCATTGCATTGGAGACCCGATGATCGATTGGATTGATGTTGTCCGCTTACTGCATGTCCTTGGTGCATGTGTTTTAATTGGCACCGGAGCTGGGATCGCGTTTTTCATGGTCATGGCCCATCGGACCAAGGACCCTACCACAATCGCGCATACCGCAGCAATTGTTGTCATCGCAGACATGCTGTTCACGGCAACGGCTGCTATCGCGCAGCCTATCACAGGCATCATTTTAGCGCGCAGTATTGGATGGCCCATTTTGAACGGCTGGATTGCTGTGTCGCTCGCGCTGTATGTTTTTATTGGTCTATTTTGGCTCCCCGTCGTGTTTATCCAAGCTAAGATGCGAGATGAAGCTCGCATATCATCGCAATCAGGAACGCCACTCACACCACGCTACATGCGGCTTTATCGCATATGGTTTGCATGTGGTGTTCCAGCATTCTTGGCTATTGTTGTGCTACTATGGCTAATGACTGTCAGGCCTGTGATCGTGTTTTGAATATGGGCTGTTATTCGGTTCAGCGTTTAATTCTTTAGACCGCTCACTGTCATACTTTGGAATTCTCCAATTGAAACAAATAACCAATGTCAACGAGGTCAGCCAGCTGCCCTCCGGCATTGTGGTCCGTAGCGAACGGCAGCTCTGGGCCGTGAGTGACGATCGGCCCAGATACTCACATTTCGATCGCTTCTGCGATTGCGAGCGCATCTTCAAGTTCAACACCCAAATAGCGAACTGTGCTATCCAACTTCGTATGCCCCAACAGCAGCTGGACGGCACGAAAGTTGCCCGTTTTCTTATAGATTTGGGTCACCTTCGTGCGCCGCATCGAATGGGTGCCAAATGCGGTCACTTCCAAACCGATGGACGAAACCCAATCCCGCACAATGCGAGCATACTGGCGCGTCGAGATGTGAAGCCGTTCGTGAAAGCGCCCTGGCGAGAGATATTCGGGTCCAACCATCAACGGATTTCCCATCCGCTTATAGACCTAGGTGCGGGTGCCTTCAGAAATCTCGAGCCGCACCGGTCTTTGGGCTTCAGTGGCCGTTTTTGCCCTACGATGCGCCCCTTGTCCCACACAGGGCGACGCGCGCGAATTGCCGGTAAGTTTGGTGTTTGCGTGACAGTTTCTCCTGTCCTCCACGCCCCCAACAACGCCATACCAACGTTGACGCTGAACTATACCACAAAATGCCGCGCCGCACCCAAGGTCGGATTTGGGCCCAGAGCCGACATTTGGGCAGACCTCGTATTGGGCCGGATAAGGCTTTAAGTTCTCTTCGGTACCTCAGTTGTCGTGCTTGATCGCCGTAGCCACCGACATGTGTCCATGACCGGGCCGACGTCACTTTTCGCAATGGTGAGGTGAGCCACCGACAAACGCAGAAGATCAACTCTTGGCCAAAACTATAAAGAAATTGCTAAAATATCGTACTTTTCGAGGGTGATTGCCTCTATTTATTGCAATTTTGAGCTTTTCTGGCGCGATTGTATTGGGATTGATTGCCACGAGTCGGAGGTAAAGTGTCAGCTTGAGGTGCAGGGTGCTTAGGGTTCCGGTCGCAAATACTGCGATGTCTGGTCCAAGAAGTACCACCAAGGCGGCAAATTCCGCTACGGCACACGGCGGGGCAAAAGCCCGGGAGGTTACTGCTTTGGTTTTGTCAGCGCCCTCTATGTTTCGTTCCGCCAGCTTGAGAAAACCAATTCATAACTCAGGCGGGACGCTCCACGGGGAAAGTCATGACGTATAAGAACATTCTATCCGCCGCAGTGCTCAGTGCTGGGCTTGCAGCATCAATAGCAATGCCAGCAGCCGCAGAAGAGAAAACCGATTTCCAAATTGCATGGTCTATCTATGTTGGCTGGATGCCATGGGGGTATCTTGGCGAAAGCGGCATCATGGACAAATGGGCCGATGAATACGGGATCACCGTCGAAATAGTGCAGTTCAACGACTACGTTGAGTCTATCAACCAATACACCGCCGGCGCATTTGATGGCGTGTCTGCGACCAACATGGACACACTGTCTATTCCATCGGGCAGCGGCGTAGACACTACCGCATTGATCGTCGGTGACTATTCCAACGGCAATGACGCCGTCATTCTAAAAGGTGAGGGAACCCTTGAGGACCTCGCAGGCAAATCTGTTAACCTCGTTGAACTTTCCGTTTCCCACTACCTGCTGGCACGCGGGCTTGATTCTGTCGGGTTGTCCGAGCCTGACTTGGACGGTGTGGTCAATACGTCGGATGCGGATATGATTGCCGCATACGCCACAAACGACGTGGAAGCCTTGGTCACTTGGAACCCGCTCGTATCAGAAATCGTGACGAACAATCCGGATGCGAATGTTCTGTTCGACAGTTCGATGATCCCGGGTGAAATCCTTGATCTTATGGTGGTGAACACCGAAACGCTGGCCGACAATCCCGCATTTGGCAAGGCCGTGGCTGGTGCGTGGTATGAGGTTATGTCTTTGATGGCAGCAGGTGACGAAGATGTTTTGACCGCAATGGCCGAGGCGTCTGGCACTGATCTGGAAGGTTTTAAAGCCCAACTGGCTGCGACCGAGATGTTCTTCGATCCTGCCGCCGCAGTGGCACAGGCGTCTTCGCCCGAGTTGCCGACGACAATGACCACAATCGCCGAATTCCTGTACGACAAGGGTATCCTTGGCGAAGGCGCCCCGAGCGCGGACTTCATTGGCATCGAATATCCTGATGGCACAATCACCGGTGAGGCGGGCAACGTCAAACTGCGCTTTGACGCAACCTATATGCAAATGGCGGCAGACGGCGCTTTGTAACTGTCCGCTCTTATCAGCACCCGTGGCGCGCCAGTTCTGGTGCGCCACACCATTTCATCAAAATTACGGCCCTTCTGACGCCAAACTGGAGACGCCCAATGAGACTTATCAACCAAATCCCGTCACGCCCGAGCGCTATAATGCTCGCGACGATTCCATTTTTTCTGTTATTGATTGCCTATGTCGTCGGCTCTGAAATTCGACTTGCCGCCAATCCGCAGGACAAACTTCTGCCCGCGCTCAACACCATTGGCAGCACCGCACAACGTTTGTTCTTTGAACCCGACAGGCGTTCAAATGAAATTCTACTTTGGAAAGACACCTTTGCCTCACTGATCCGACTATCGATGGGGGTTGGCATTTCCGCGCTGATCTCATTGATTTTGGGCATGGTCATCGGCCTGCTCCCGATCGCGCGGTCTAGCCTTTCGAGTTTCGTGTCTATCCTGTCGATGGTTCCACCGCTGGCGCTTTTGCCGATCCTGTTCATCATCTTCGGCCTCGGCGAGCTGTCAAAAGTTGTGCTGATCATCATCGGCATCACTCCCTTTATGACCCGTGATTTGTCCCAGCGCGTGCTCGACATCCCGACGGAACAACTGATCAAAGCGCAAACCATCGGCGCGTCGTCATTGGTGATCGCGTTGCGCGTCGCCTTGCCGCAAATCCTGCCGCGCCTGATTGCCAATGTGCGCCTTTCATTAGGTTCGGCATGGTTGTTTTTGATCGCAGCCGAGGCCGTCGCATCTAACGTTGGGCTTGGATATCGCATCTTTCTGGTGCGCCGATATCTCGCGATGGATGTCATCCTAACATATGTGATCTGGATCACCGTTTTGGCCTTTGCCGTGGACTGGGTGCTTAAAACCATTTCCCGCAAAGCATTTCCTTGGATGGAGGCAGGACTATGAGTTTTGTAGAAGTTGAAGACATCTGGCAGGCCTATGGTGATCGTTCGATTATTGAACGGGTGAATGTGACCTTCGACGAAGGAGAGTTTATTTCCATCGTAGGTGCATCGGGTTGTGGCAAGTCCACATTTTTGCGGTTGCTGTTGGCGCAAGAACGTCCTACGCGCGGCAAGATTACCATCGACGGCGGGGCACCTGCGGTCGAGCCGAACCAAGAACGCGGTGTTGTGTTTCAAAAGTACTCCGTCTTTCCGCATCTATCCGTTCGCGAAAACATCATCGCGGGAACAGGCTTTGCCACTCGGTTCGGATATCTTACGGGCTCCGCCCGTCGCAAGGCGCGCGAAGCTGCCGATGAGATGCTTGAACGCATCGGTCTAAACCACGTGGCCGATCAATACCCTGCATCTTTGTCGGGCGGGATGCAGCAGCGCCTTGCGATTGGTCAAGCCATGGCAGCCAAACCGCGCGTGCTGCTTTTGGACGAGCCCTTTGGTGCATTGGATCCCGGAACGCGACTGCAAATGCATGATTTCCTGTTGGAATTGCGCGATGAGACCAACATGACGGTTTTCATGGTCACCCATGATCTTGATGAAGGATTTAAGTTGGGGAACCGCGTTCTGGTCTTTGATAAGCCGCGTTGGGACCCCCATGATCCAGGGCTTTATGGCGCGACTATCACCTATGATTTCGATGCAAGCACCAACGGAATTCCGTTTCAAGACATCTTAGATCGCTACCCTTCTTTGGCAGAACAAACGCAATTGGCTGCGGAATAACAAACACTGTATGGGCCGCCGGGCTCCCTATGCAGACGTCATCAAGGCCCGGAATTTATCCTCGTTTGAGGCAATACCTAAGGAGACATTAAATGTTTTCGAATTTGAGAGAAACACGGTCACACCATCCACGCGATTTGGCAGAGCGCATCAATGCGACCCAAAAGCGCAATCACCATCCTGATCTGACCAAACTTGCAGGCTGGAAAGCCATGCAAAAAGAAGCCGATTTGCCGACGGGCCGCCATGACGAAGAACGTCGCTGGGCCCTGCGCATGGGTCTGACCGGCGCGGACACGATTGAAGACAAATCCATCCCTACCTTTGCGCGCGGCGAGCTGCCGCATTTCGCGGGCATTAACACCTTCCTCAAAGCCCCGTATGTTGAGGACGTACTAGAAGTGGCAAATTATGACGCCACCGTGCTGGGCATCCCGTTTGATGGTGGGACGACCTATCGCCCGGGCACGCGCTTTGGGCCCCAAGGTCTGCGCAAAATCTCCGCGCTCTACACGCCTTACAACTATGAACTCGGTGTCGATCTGCGCGAACAGATGACACTATGTGATGCGGGGGACGTATTTACCATTCCGGCCAACATCGAGAAATCGTTTGATCAGATCAGCCGCGGTGTCAGCCATGTGTTTTCATCTGGGTCCTTGCCGATCATGATTGGCGGCGATCACTCTATCGGGTTCCCCTGTGTGCGCGGCATCGCTGAATGCACGTCCAAGAAAATTGGTATCGTTCACTTTGATCGTCACGCCGACATTCAGGAAAAAGATCTGGATGAACGGATGCACACAACGCCGTGGTTCCATTCAACGAACCTGCCGAATGTGCCCGCGACGAACCTTGTCCAAATCGGGATCGGCGGATGGCAGGTCCCACGAGAGGCCGTCAAAGTTGCCCGTGAACGCAACACAAACATCATCACCATGGGCGATGTTGAGAAAATGGGCATCGACAAGACCATTGAGATGGCGTTGGAAATGGCGTGGAAAGACGTCGACATGGTCTATCTGTCCTTTGACATCGACAGCATCGACTGTGGTTTCGTTCCAGGCACCGGCTGGCCCGAGCCGGGTGGCTTCCTGCCGCGCGAAGCCTTGGCGCTGGCCTCTGGTATTGCCGCAGAAGGGATCTGTGGGATGGAATTGGTGGAGGTTTCTCCGCCATACGACACATCTGATATCACAGCTCTTTTGGGGACCCGCGTGATCGTGGATGTCCTTGGCGCGATGGTGGCGAACGGCAAGCTTGGCGCGCATAAGCGTCATATCGACAAGCCGGTTTCCCTGCCGCACGGCGAATACGAGGGCAAGCGTTGGTCCAACGACGCCCCGCATAAGGTAGGTGAATGATGCCACATGATCACGACCATACACACGACCACCACCACGCTTCGTATGGGGCTGGACACAACCACGATCACGCGGATCACCTTCATTCGCATGTGCATAATGAAGACGAAGCGGCTGATCTACAGGTTCTGGCCGCGCAGTTCATCGATGGGTTCGTACAAGCCAAAGACAAATCAAGCTACCTGAAACTGGCAGGCGTTCCCTTTGAGCGCCCGTCCAAGGGCGGGGCCAAGGCGCTTAAACTGATCGACGTAGAGCTAAAGACAGAATGGCAGGTTGGCACGGCGTCTCCGTCCTTTGGCTCACGGGAACTCAGCTACTTGCCGTTTCCCGGCGAAATGATCAGCGAGCGCACAAACATGTCGCTGATCTATGTCTCCATGGACGAAAAGTCAGTCTTGGACCTGCGCGATTTCCTCCTCACAAAAAAGAAAGAACTCGACCAATGAAAACTTCAACAATGACATTGCTTGCCTCATTCCTCGCAAGTCCTGCTTTTGCGCACGCTGATGCACAGCTTCACGTCCACGGTTTTGAGGCTGGTACGGTAATGGCGACAACCGGACTGGTGCTGGCCACGGCGGCGACGGCGTGCTGGGCAATCTTTCGCTAAGGAATGATATCACTGGGTCCGGCGAACTTGATCGGGCCCAGATCATTCGGGCAATATGGCCTCGCACGTTTTTAAACTCTGTTTC
Source organism: uncultured Halocynthiibacter sp. (assembly GCA_947503035.1). Classification (GTDB taxonomy): domain Bacteria; phylum Pseudomonadota; class Alphaproteobacteria; order Rhodobacterales; family Rhodobacteraceae; genus CANNCD01. The sequence continues at coordinate 986,340 of CANNCD010000001.1, read as the reverse complement.
GTAGGAGACTAGGAACTACCGCAACGCTGTCGGATGTTCCAAGCTATTCGGTGCATTGATGAACTGCAGCTTCGTCCGCATCCTTCGGCTTGGCACAGTCTGGGGCGAAAATACGGTTTCGGATCGGGGTCCAATCGCCGTTTTCGATGACTGCTTCGACGATATTGGCCGTGGCGCAGCGAGGCCTCAGCAGCAGAGGCGCGTAAATTTTGGGTTGGAGAAGACCGAAAATCCAAGGTCGGGTTGCAGTCCTTCAATGACTCTTTTACCTCGCAGCCGCAGCTAACGGCCGCTATGCGGGATGCGGTCGCAGTATTTTGTTCACGACAACGGCAGCTTTGGGCCGTTAGTCTGTCAGAATTCGTCTAGCGATGTCCAGTTTTCTTACTTGTCGCCCGATTGCCTGATATGGCTATATCGTTGAAGCGATGACCAGGATCTGTGACCGGATACGGCCGCGACTTGTGGGATCGTGTTGCCCATCTCAAACAGGCGCGTCACGCCTTTGTGGCGTAGGTCGTGGAACCTTAAATCTTCGATTTCTAGAACCTTGCAGGCGCGGGTGAACGATGCGCTGAAGGTTTCTGTGGTGTAGGTCGCACCAGACGTCATTGCCGGCCTTGTCGCCGGGATGCTTCATATCGGCGATGAACACGCGGCTATGGGCTTGATCTAGCCCGTCCCATGTGATCCGTGTGATTTCTTCTTGGCGTCGGGTGGAAAACAACGCGAACCCGACAATCAAGTGCATGGGCGCCGACCGCGGGCGCGCGCGATGCTTGCCTTTGAACAGGCCGGTAAGGGCGTTCAATTCCTCTAATGTTGGGCGCCGATCGCGTTTCTTTGATTTGCCGGCGATGCCAAGTCGACTCCACACCATAAACGCGTCCTTCATGGCCTGCGCATGAACGGGAATGCGCTATGCCAGCCGCTCAAGCTTTATCCGCTGTTTACGAACGCTTTGGCCTCGAAACAGCCAAAGCAGATATAGACATACACAATGCCGACATCGGCAAAGACAAGGTCATCTCCGACCGAGTCAATCTGGCAGAGGAATGTCATCGTCTCAGCGCAAGATGGACAAACGGGTGCGTCTTCGGCGCTGATCCCCTCGGGTTGCCCGCCGAGCTTGGATCTGGAGCCCACATCAGGGTCCGCCCATTGAAATCCCATGACCTTTTCGGCCTCGTCGGAAAGGGGAACAAGCTCAAGATTGAATTTAGGGATATCCATATCATTTTCCTGTGTTGGATGATTTGTAGCCTATTTATGAACGGGACACGGTGCAATGCGCGGCGGTGGATTTCGTAGCAAACCCGCGCGCTTTGCGATGGGCCCAGACGCCATTTTTTCGAATGGCAATCTTGGCGACATATGCTATTGAACCGTCTTTGCGGTGACGAATTTGGATTTGGGCCATGCTGGACAACTAAATCTCGTTAAATGGACAACTTTTGTTGTCCAAGTACGGAATATGGGGCAAAAACACGCCCAAATGGACCTAATATCGGCTAGAAATGTGAGGGCTGAAATGGAAAATAACGACGTAAATTCAGGTATTTACTGGAATTCCCGCCTCTCCGTTGCGCCGATGATGGATGGGCGCGAGGCTTGCTGAAAGCGATTGTTTTGCTCAAACTTTGGGGCGCCTTGGATGTTTGTAGCACTGAATGTAGCAACCTTCTCTTCGGATTGAACTTGGCGTCCTACGGATAGGTGGATGTGGCTCGCTTTGCTCACTATGAGTGTTCTGCAAGAAACAAACAAACTAACATTCTCAAATCAATGAAAAAATATGAGTGGTCGCGGGACTTCGATCTTGCGGGAGATTTCGCTTTGCGTGTATTTTATTTTTGAAAACACCATACGGGGGAGTAAGCGAATTGATTTGTCCATTTTGTAGTGACGAAGTAGCGGAGGGTTTCATCGTCTGTAAAGGGTGCGGAGCAAATCGCCGCGCCAACGTTGGCCAGTCTGTAGCTGGCACGATTTTTGGCGTGATTGGCTTGGCCTTATTTGGTGTGGGTTGGGTCATTTTCCCCGCACTACTTTGCGTGTTTGGTGTGTGGGCCGTCTTTGAAGGCCAAAAAGTCAAATGGTATCGGAAGATTGCTTAGAGCGCCCAATCCAATCATCTATCCACAAAACTGAAAACAGGAAAAAAAAATGAAAACTGTATTTAGTTCCCTTTTGGCGGTTCTGGTAGTTTCGACAAGTGGCGCTTTTGCCAACCCGAACCAAGCTCCGGGAATAGACGAGCAACTAAAAAAGTATTTTGGCCGGGATGTCGAAATCTCCAAGATCGAATTGTCGAATGAGGATCTAAGACGAGAGGGCAATCAGGCTCACTACTACTCTGAATTTGTTGCTCATCTCGGCTGGAACATGCCCTTCTTCGACGCCGTCGATATTCAAGACGATTATGTCATAATTCAGGAAGTGTTCGGGATTGAAGACACTCTGCCGGTATATGGAAATGCGCTTGGCTTTTATCAGAGTGGAGAGTGGTCTGTAGAGTTAAATGTGAAAGATGTTCATTCTCACGGTGGCAAGCCGATGTCCGCGTTTATCTCTGACGGAAGAGTTGTCTTCATTGCAGGGACTGGCGACGCCGATGAGTTTGTTCGCCTACGCAAGGAGGCTTTGGCCGTAGCTCACGAAATTGAGCTTGAGCGGATCAAACTGCAAAGTGAGCGCGCGGAGGTGGAGCTGATCGCGGCTGAGAGAATTCAAGCCGCACTGATCCACAGGCAGGGTCAAGCCAAAGAGGCTCTTCAATCTGTGTTTTCAGAAGGAACAACTTTTGACGGAGAAATTAGCCATCGAGGTCGGCGAGTGAGAACTGTCTTTTCAATCGAAACAACGTATTCAAATCACGCTGAGGGAGTATTCAGCGCAGAGTTGGGCAATGAGCAGTTCTACGAAGCGCCGTTCATCATTCGAACGCATCGGAATCCAGGAGAAGCAGTTCTGGAATACTCAGAGCTTAAAGATTTCCGGCATGGAGGAATGAGCAGCGCCTCCTGCCGAGCTTCGGGCGCGTTCAATCTCGAAAGCAATTCGCTACTACTCACTTATGATGGTCTAAATGTTGCCCAGTGCGGCGCGGAATTTCATATGATGGGATTCCAGGATTCCTGATTAGTCGGATAGCCTTTATCGATTGTAAGTGTAATTTAGAGTATCGCGCCCTCGCAGTTGCAAGGGCGCGACTTTCATAGCTAAGCTTAGAATTATTCTGCTTGTCGGCACAGGTTCTCCCCAACGTGCCGAACCAGAACATGTTGCGTATAAAGTTCTTACTTAGCAGGACTTCGTCGCTGGTATTTTTTCAACGTTTCTGTCGCAACCAAACGCCTCCGTTGAATGTATTGAGCGAGACAAGTCAGGGGGACGCTGCAAAATCGAATTGTTTTCGCATGCGCGTCTGGGAGGTCGAGTTGAATTGCTCCCTTCTTGATCTTTCGTTCAAGCGCCTCGGGTTCAAGGCCAAAGTAATCTCTGGCCACAATCTGAAATGGAATCTCTTCCTGCCCATCATGGCGGGCTAACAGTAGCATCAATGTAGTCATACTCGTATTAGATCCTGACCAGCTTCATATCTTTCTCGGCGGCGGCGCGACGTATGTCGATATAGTCTGCCAAATCGGCCAAATGAACACCCTTGGCGCACTTTTGGCTCCCTTCCTCCATGAGCACAAGCGGGAGACGAATTTCACCAGCTCGAATTTTCTCGTGAAATTTTCCTACGGAAAGGTTGAACCAATCCCGTGCAACTGTTTCGGAGTCTATGATTGCCTGCGCGTTATACATTGTCATCATCATGATCGCTGTTTTCATAAGGTCTTCCTCGTATGTGACCGCACCCGAGAGATGGCCGGTCTTGTTGTGAAAACCGACAAGTCATGGTGCCGGTTTTGAGGAGATGGATCGTTTGCAAAAATGCGAAAATTCTTTTTCCGAAACATTCGATACCCTTAAAACCCAGACGCGTTCCAAGTATTAGGGGGAGGGTATCACATACCTGCCAATAGCCTTTTGGTTTCCCAGATCGCTGCGCTCTTGTCTTCGAGTTTTCTGTGAGCCAGGCGAAGCTGTCGCCACCGATATGTGAGATTGATGAGGTCAATGACCTTCGTATCATGGACGTTCTCTGTGTCGATGTCCGTCTCCAGTGCGCGATCGCCGAGGCCCTCGCGGTATGCGTTGGCAAACCGACGGATATGATTGCCGAGCAGATCAATACGCTCGTCATCGATGTCCCGTAGTCCACAGCGGTCGGACAGCTTCTGCAACAACTCCAGAGTCAGCTGTTTTGTGCTACCGCGTGGCACAAGCCCTGTTTCTCTCCACTCCTGCGCAAGCATGCGGCCGTGGGTAATGACATTAAGTGTCAATTCGTGCAGCTCGCGTTCGGTTCTTTCATCCACTGTTTTGGATCCTCCGTTTTTTGGGATCACGTCATGTGATCGCCTCAAGCCGCAGACAGGCGGAGTTCGCTGCCAGCGGGTGCGTTCAGACGACGGGAGCCACGCCGACTGAGACGAGCGTTTTCCGAGCCGGCCACTCAACTCCGGCCCGGGAACTCTCACTCATGAACACTGGAACCAGTGTGCGCTGGTCCCCGAGGGGCTTGCGTTTCCGGTCGCGCCCTCACCATGAGGGGCGTGATCGAAACGGAAAGCGTCTCGGCAACCTTCTCCTTTCTTCGCGCATCGCTTTGCTGCCCGGCGGACCGATCGGTGTCTGCGCCTTGGTCGCAGGGCTGTTCGGCGGGTTCCAAGTGCGTCTGTGGGGGCACTGTGGTGGCCATTCTACCCCCTGCCTGGGGCCAGGCGGGCGGGCTATGCCCCTGTAGCGGGCACGGACCTGTCCGCGATCACGCCGTCACTGGTTCAGGCAGCATTCCTGCGCGTTTAAGCTCGTAATACTTAGTCCGACTGATCTCGAGTGCGAGCCAAGGCTTGGTGCGCGAGGCGCTGTTGGCCGCCAGATATTCGTTGCGGGACATAGCGCCATTATCGGCACGGCGTTGCCGTTCGGCCTCCGCCTTGCGACGTTTTCTTTCCTCTTCGGGGATCACCTGCTTCAGACCAAGAGCGCGGGCGAGTGTCGGCGTGATGCCCAAGTGTTCGGCCATCGTTGCGCCCTTATAATGATAGCGACCATCAGCCCATGAAGTCGCGCTGGTGCGCAGCTTTGCCTTCTCAGTGGCCTGCCTGATGATCGCAGTCACTTCGTTCCGGTCCAGCCCCGGCGTCGCGCTCTGCGCGGCCCTCAGGATTTCAGCTTCCAAATTTGTGACATCTGGCAAATGGGTCAGGCTTGTCGCGTAGAAGTGCAGCCATGTGTTTCGAATCCCTATCGGGATTAGACCGCCATGGGCATCCCGAAAGACCGCCAGATCATTGTGGATCAACCTGAACCGCTCGGCTTGCGTCAGCCCACGTGGCATTGTGGTGTTCGCCTTGTGCTTCTTAGCCTTGCGCGTCTTTCGTTCTTGCAGCTCGGCGCGGGTCGGCCTGCCTGCGGCCCGGTAAATCTGATCTGCCAGATCGTCGAATTGATACCTTTCTCGACATCCGCCGCTGACCCGAACTTCCTTTCGCGACTTTTCATTAAGGGTGCCTGGGATGCGGAAGACGCGGGTGGCATCTTTGCAGACCTTGTCTGCCCCGAAGGCGCCCGTCAGGTCGATCAGTGCGCCCATCGCTCCCTGCCAGCGCCGCAGCGCCGATACGGGAATCGGCTGGATCAACCAGATGGCGGCAAGACCGCGCCCGGTTTGCAGGAACACGGACGGCTGCGGCATGCCTAAGATCTGCAGATGGGCGACGAAGGCACCTTGAACCTCGGCCGGCGATTTTCCCTGCCATTGGGGCATGTGGAAATAGTCGAGATCGACATAGAGCGCGTTGAGCGCGGCAAGCGACTTCAATTTGCGCCCAGACCAAAATCGGTTCAGTGACAGGAAGCTGGTCCGGTCAACCAGTTGAGGCATCTGCATAAGCAGGGGCACGCGCTCCAAACTATACGTTTGAACGTCATCTGCCCCGAGCTTGCACAGAACTGCGGCTTTCCCGCGCGATCCTTCGGGATGCAACAGGTGGAAGTATTCCTCGGCAGTGAGGTCGAGGATCGGGGCGAATTCGCTGGGACTGGTGTGTTTCATCCCAGGGAGATGGTTCCCGGGCGGCCATCACATTAAAAAATCGGATGAATTGATTTAGAGGTGAAGTTGCGGTGCTAAAAAGAGGCGCGCCGGGCGTGAATCAAAGTCGTTCGGACTTATCAACCCGACAAACTTACCGACTTACTTACACACCAACAAACTGACCTACTTTCCTACAAACACTCGACCTTTGGACTTACCAACATACTGACATTCAGAACTTTTCCTCATGCGCGCAAAAAAACTTTGGAAGTTTGTTTTTCCTGTTCCGCCATCGATCCCACGTCCCTCCTGCAATCGCACAACAAGGAGCTACATCGATGCGCACACCTATTCATTCCGACGAAGATATCATCGCAAAAGGCACCACCCTGACGGCGCAGCTCGGCCGGGAGATTTCGGCCACTGATCTGTTCAAGGCGCTCGGCAACAAGGGGAAGTTCTCGCGTGTTCGCGATATCTGGGAAGAGCACATGGCAAGCCAAGAGGAAGAGCAGCAACTTAACGAAGTCCCTCTGCCAGACAGCACCCATGCTCTGATCCAGACCGCCATTGCGGCACTGGAGCAGAGCATGGAGGCGATGCTGCGCGGTGAGATCGCGCGCCTCACGGACCAGAACCTCCGCCATCTCGCCTTGCGTGAACGTGACTTCGCCATGCTCGAGGCCGAGCATGCGAACACGGTGAAGAGGTTGAACAGGCAAATCGCGGACCTGACGCAATGTCTTGATGATCTGTCGGCCGAATCTGGGATCAGCGAGACCGAGGGCCCCGCCGTCGAACCAGTTGAACCTGTGGCGACAAAACCGGCTCCGGCTGAGGGCGCTCGGGGGGCGGCTCGTAAGTTTCCAAGTCGACCGGTGAGGAGAACTCTGGCGCCGCGCAAGGTGAGTCGTCCTCTTCGCTTAAAGCCCAAGCCAGAGCCGAAGCAAGATCAGGCCCCGTCTTGAGGCTGTCGAGCTGCGTCGCATCTGACAGCGCTGCCTCAGCTTGCTCTACCGTTTGGGCCATTCGAAGCCGGTGCTTTTCAGCATCGGCTTTTTTCTTGCGCGCGGCTTCCCGCTCTCGAGCCAGCGCTTCTGCCGGCTGGCGGCCTTTCTCACGCTCCAGAGCGCGCAGCTCCAGCCAAGATTTCCAGACGTCTTGGTTGCGCTGTTTGATCGCCCCACGCCGCTTGCCTGCCGAGCTGGTGTCTTTTCCCTGCTCTTCGAGATGGCGCGACCGCTCGGCTCGGCGAGGGCCTAAGTGGTCTTGGGCAACCAGCCCCTCAGGCGCATCGCCTGCTTTCGCCATCGTCTCGTAGGAGCGCAGATCGACCCGCGCCGACGACCCGATCCGCTTCAGCGCTGCGTTGGTGCGTTTCTCCCATTCCTGCCTGATCCGCAGGATTTCCTCCGGTCCCGTTTTCTTGTCATCGAGAATTCTGGTCTTTGCACTGAATGCGCCCGTCTGCGGACAGACCGCGCGCGTCGTCATCAGGATATGGGCGTGGAAATTCCGATTGGTGAGATCGGGATCAAACAGCGCCGACTGATAGCTTTCCTTCCTAAGTTCAAGCTTGCCGGAGGCGTGCAGCTTTTCCGTGTTGCGGTCGAGGAACCGGGGCGCGTGGATATCGGCTTGAACAGCAACCCCGTATTCATCCCGTAGCCAAAGGCCAAATCCTCGAACAAGCCGCACCTGCTCGGCAAGCGGTAGCTCGGCTGGCAGTGAGGGGCGCAGTTCCCGGATGATCCGGGCATTGCCTCGCGTCTCAGCGCTTTCGGCGGCATTCCACAGGTCTTGGGCGGTTCCTGACCAGTTGATGAGCTCATGGGACAGAAGCCCGCCTCGTTTGCCCGCCCGAAACCGCCGCCCCAGCCGCGCATCCCGGTAGGAGGTGCGGGCGGTATAGGCGGCGGATTTGACGGCGCTGCGGCCATCAGCGCGGGAATGGACAACGACTTCAAGTCGGGAGGCTGGATGTATCATCCCTTGGATGTCAGTCCCGAACCAGACATCCGCTCCCCAGCCCCGCCGGTCAGGCGCGCAGGCAAACTTCAGTTTGCGTAACTGCGCGCATCACCTTTCTAAGGCGTGCGAGGGCCACGCTACCTGCGGCCCTGTGGAACACCTTTATCATGAAGAGGCGCGAAAACGAAACGAGGGCACCATTTCCTGTTCGAGCAAGTGAGAAATGGGAGATCAAAATGGCTGACCTGGATACGCAAATTGAACAAGCCCGCCAACGGCTGCGAGGCCTGCAAGCAAAAGCGCACAAACAAAAGCGTCGCGATGATACGCGGCGCAAGATCATCTACGGAGCCGCAGTGCTTGTCTTAACGAAAGAACTTGAGGGCGATCAAGCTGATCGCTTCGTCAAAAGATTACAGGCAAAAATCACTCGACCTTCAGATCGTGATTTTTTGGGGCTTCCAAAGAAATGAATTTCCCGCGAATAGGGGGGCACAGTGCAACAAACCTGTCGCGCTGAAGGTCAGGTTTATTGAACTAATTTCCTCCAGTCTTTGATCTAAAGTTCGAGCCCATCTTGTGAATCAAATCCAATGTCATTTCCTGCGCCTTATCAACTCCGAAGCTGAAAAAGTGATTGTTGCGGTGGCCATGATGGCAATCACAAGTATTTTTAATACCTCATGGGGCGTCGCCCCAATCTCATGCGCTATTTCGGGAACGACGAGAACAACCGATGCAGCTACATCGTTGTGTTGCACTTCTTTATCACCGATCATTTGCCCAATTCGATGTTCACTAATCTGATCTCGCACTTCATGAAAAGTGCGTGACGATAGGATACTTCGCAGGTGGACCTGTTCGACTAAGAAGCTGCCGGCTAAATTTTCAGGCCCATCGAATGCGCTGAAAATCATTTCTGCGCCTGCGATTAAGCCAATAAGGAAGTCCTCAAGGCAGGGGATACCTTGCTTTTGAGTGCTAACCCGTAACGAGGCGGCCAGATAAACGCCGACTGCGATGATATTATGGTGACGAATTGTGCTTGTTTCTGTCATGTCGAAATTTTCCTGAAAACTTGGGGGAGGGGGCAGCGCCCAACCATTCAGGCGGGCGCTGCAAATTAGTATTTGGACGGGGAGCGAGACCCTTAGGCAGCTTGAACTGCCATCGGTCTTCCTCGTCGGCGACCAAATAGCCGGCACGTCTTCAGAATGCTCTTTGGCACCTCCCGCTTGGCTGGATGGATGCCCAATCGTTCTTTCCGTTTTTCTCGAAACGGAAGTGCTTTGTAGCTCTTGCTGATGATCGGAGCGGCATAGTTAGGAAACCCGCCAATCCGAGATGTTCCTAAACTTGCTTTAATGCAAAACCGAGGATCATCTTTTCGAACGCGGATCCTGCGTTCGAAGATGAAACGGGTCGGCTTATCCAGATTAAATTGTGATAGCATCTCTGGGCGACATGCCGTCAGCTCGTGGTTGTTGGTTTCTTCTGGAACAAAGCTGCTTGTCCCGTAAGCAATCACGACTTCATCCGTTTCGTGATCTTCATGAAGAACAATGCAAGGTCTGTTCTTCAATACTCCGTTGTTCCTGTAAGGAAATTTAAAGGTGACAACGTCACCGACGGTGATCGAACGCTGAGCGTCCGGCACAAGTGCCATCATGATGGGCTCCGATTTTGAGGAAGGAAATCGACGCCCTTGGGTTACACCCCTTGCTCTCAAGGGATGTAACTACTCCCTTCGAGTTTAGGTGAATGCCAGAGCGTCATGACGAAAGCTCTGGATTCACTAAACTCTTAAGGGAGTTAAGAAGGCTAAAGCCTTAGATGGAATTATTCTGAGAGACGTCAAGGGGCTGAAATAAAAAAGTGATCTCTTTGTTGTTTCAGCCCGTCACCGAAATATGGTGGTGGGTTAGTTTCAAGTTCCGAAAACAATCAAAGCTGTGAACGGCATCTTTAGGTTGCACGGTATGCAGGCTGCCAATACAAATATTCAGAGCATTTCATATGCTGCACCTTTTTGATTTGTAACTTATTGGATCCATTGATGAACCCGACAGAGATTTTTGAAGCCCTGGAGAAAATCTCGTCTGAGCCTTTCGACCCGATCGAATTTCCATTTGCCTTTGCAGAGGCAACAGATGTGGCCCAAGCTGCGATCGCTAAGTTGCGCAATGGCACGACCAACAAGTCCGACCAGCCCAGTGGTGTCTTGGTGAACAAGAAGTTTCACTATGCGCCTGCAATGGACGGCATGGTCGATGTCACCCTCGAGGCGTTGCGCAGTTCAAAAAGGACATTGACAGCTAAACCTGCTGTTCTGATTTCTACGGACGGCGACATGATTGCCGCAGAGCAGCGAGTTAGCGGCGAAACGCTTCATTGCCGCTTTGATGAAATTGGTGACAATTTCGGTTTCTTTCTGCCTGCCGCCGGAAAGGAACGGTATGACGCGGTTCAAGAAAACCCTGTTGATGTCAAAGCCACCGGAAAGTTGGCCAAACTTTACGACTCTCTGACCCGTGCCAATCCCGAGTGGGCGACAGATGAGCGTCGCCACGAAATGAACCAATTGATGATGCGACTGATTTTCTGCATGTTTGCAGAAGACGTTGGCATTTTCCCCGACAATCAATTCAGTCAAATCCTGTTTAGCCATTCCGGCAATAAGGGCGAGGAAGCGCGCGAGGTCATCATCGACGCATTCACGGCGATGAACCGCCCCAAGGATCAGCGTGACGATCTTCCTGGGTGGGCAGGGCCGCTCGAATATGTGAATGGCGGACTTTTCGCTGGAACAATCGATGCGCCAACCTTCGACGTGTCGTCCTATCGCTATCTGCGCGATGCCTGTGATCTGAACTGGCGCGAGATCAACCCAGATATCTTTGGGTCTATGATCCAATCCGTAGCAGACCCAAAACAACGTTCGGAATTGGGGATGCATTATACCTCTGTTCCGAACATCATGAAGGTGATCGGGCCGCTGTTCTTGGATGATCTTGATGCTGAGATCGATGCCGCGTGGGATAAGCTCCCTGCGCTCAAACGGGTGCTGACACGTCTTGAGGGCATCCGTGTGTTTGATCCCGCCTGTGGGTCGGGCAACTTTTTGGTTGTTTCATACCGTCAGCTGCGGGAACGCGAAATGCGGGTCCTGAAACGGTTGGATGAATTGGACCACAATCCGCAGAATGTGATGTTTTCTGCCGTGAAAATCGCGCATTTCCACGGTATCGAGATTACAGATTTTGCAGCGGAAACGGCCAAGCTTGCGTTGTTCATCGCCGAGTATCAGGCCAACGCGGTGTTCCGTGATGTTTTCGGCCAAGGCCCAGCAAGCCTGCCACTGCGTGAAAGCGCGCATATCGTGTGTGACAATGCCCTGCGGGTGGATTGGGAGGAAGTCTGTCCGTCACCCGGTGAGGGCGAAGAGGTGTTTATTACTGGCAACCCGCCATTTCGGGGGAAGGCAAAGCAAGACAAAAGCCAGAAAGCTGATATGGATTTTGTCTATGAAGGGCACCTGAAGAGTTACAGGTCTTTGGACTACGTTACGCCTTGGTATTTCAAAGCTGCACAGTTTGTGCGTTCAAATGGAGGATCGGCAGCACTCGTTTCTACGAGTTCGTTATGTCAAGGAGCGTCAGTTCCAACGCTTTGGCCACATCTTTTAATTAGTGGCGTGGAAATTCGGTTTGCGGTTCGACCGTTTAAATGGAGAAACAACGCCTCAAAGAATGCCGCTGTTTCTTGTATCGTTGCGGGTTTGGCGCAAAAATCTTCTGGTGAGAAATATATTTTTGAGGATGGCATCCGCTTCAATGCCACAAAGATCAACGGCTACTTGATTGACTCATCGTTGCCAGCGGTTAGGCCTTCGCGTAAAAATATCAATGGCTTACCTGAAATGTCTTTCGGTAATATGCCTTATGACGAAGGAGCTCTACTCCTCTCTCCAGAAGCAAGTAAAAATGCGATTTCGGTTGATGCGAGAGTTGGCAAATTTATTCGTCGTATTTATGGCTCTCAAGAGGTCGTTAAAGGGCTGGAGAGGTTTTGCATCTGGGTTGAAGATGACAAACTGGAAGAAGCGCTGTCTATTCCCTTTATTGAAGAGCGGATCGGACAGACCAAAGTAAATCGTCTTAATATGAAAGATGCATCCGGCAAAGCACTTGCCGAGCGGCCACATGCTTTTAGGGAGCAGAAAACAGCGGAAAGCCATATGATCCTTGTGCCTGCGGTCACATCTGAAAGGCGCATGTATCTTCCAGTAGACCGCATTAGTGACGAGAGCATCGCTTCAAATCTGACGCAAGTGCTATATGACGCACCTGATTGGTGCCTTTCAATAGTTGGCTCCCTGTTACACAAGGTTTGGATATTGGCTGTTTGCGGGCAACTTGAGTCGCGAGTCCGGTATTCAAAAGATCTCGGTTGGAACACTTTCCCAGTGCCGAAATTCTCATCCGATCAGCTTGAGGCGCTCAATGCCTCGGCGCGCAAGATCCTCAAGACCCGCTATAGCCATTATCCCGCCACCATAGCAGAGCTCTATGACCCCGACAAAATGCCCGACGACCTGCGCGCCGTGCATCGGGAAAATGATGAGCTGCTTGAGACCATGTATATTGGTCGACCATTCCGCAACGATACCGAACGGTTGGAGCATCTCTTTAAGCTCTATGCCGCCAAAATTAAACAAATTGAAAAGCAAGCTGCCAAACCAAAACGCAGCAAGAAGGGCAAATAGATGGCTCAGATGTTGAACGTCCAATACGGGCACAAGAAATCCGCAACCAACCCAATGGGCATGCGCGAAATGCAGGAGCGGGCCTATGCCGCACGCGCGGCGCAATTCCTGCTTTTGAAGGCGCCGCCTGCTGCGGGTAAGAGCCGCGCGTTGATGTTTATCGCATTGGACAAGCTGCGCCATCAGGCGCGGGAAAAGGTTATCGTTTGTGTGCCTGAAACATCCATTGGTGGATCATTTCGCTCAACCGATCTGACGTCCTATGGGTTTGAGGCCGATTGGGAGGTCGATGACAAATGGAACCTTTGTCTGACGGGCGAGGATGCGTCGGACCAAAAGGTTAAGGCGTTCGTGGAATTCATGGCGTCGGATGCCGATGTGTTGGTGTGCACACACGCGACGTTTCGGTTTGCCTATGACAAGGTGGTGGAGGATCAGGGGGCTGGGGCGTTTGACGATTGTTTTATTGCAATTGATGAATTTCATCATGTCTCTGCATCTGACCACAATCGCTTGGGCGTAATCTTGCGGTCATTGGTGGCGCGCGAGAAATGTCATTTGATGGCGATGACGGGGAGTTATTTCCGAGGCGACGCCGACCCTGTGCTTCGAGCCGAAGACGAAGCAAAGTTTTCAACGATCAAATACAGCTACTACGAGCAGCTGGAAGGCTATGAGCATCTCAAGGCGCTTGGGGTGAACTATCAATTCTATAAAGGACAGTATATCAATGGTTTAGTTGATGTTCTGGATGTGTCGAAGAAGACGATTATTCATATCCCTCATCGTGGTTCGTCAGAAGCGTTCGACGACAAACACAATGAAGTCGGTAAAATAATGGACCTGATCGGCACCCATAAAGGACGTGATGAAGTCACCGGCTTTGACTTACTCGAGACCGCAGATGGGCGTCTTATTAGAGTTGCGGATCTGGTCGATGATGGACCCGGACGGGATGTCGTTAAGGCAGCGCTATCTCGTGAAATCAAAGGGCCAGACGGAAAGCGGGATGATGCGGCTGATTACGCCAAGGTTGATATCATCATTGCGCTTGGGATGGCCAAGGAGGGGTTCGATTGGGTGTGGTGTGAGCACGCACTGACCATCGGCTACCGGTCTTCTCTGACGGAGATCGTGCAGATCATCGGCCGCGCAACCCGCGATGCTCCAGGCAAGCCTCGTGCCGTATTTACCAATCTCGTGGCTGAGCCCGGCGTTGAAACAGGTGTTGTTACAGACGCAGTGAATGACATGCTCAAAGCGATTTCGGGATCTCTGTTGATGGAGCAAGTTCTGGCACCCAACTTCAAATTTTATCGCCGTGAGGACGGAGACATTCGGGAGCCTGTGGCCGTGGACGGGCAGGGGAACGTCATGATCGGCATCAAGGGGCTCGTTGAGCCGCCGACGGAGCGTTCCAAGGACATCTGTGAGCAAGATATGCATGACCTGATGGCGGCGGCCTGTCAGGCGATGGACAAACGGGTTTTGTCACCTGAGACGGCACCTGAAGTCGCAACCCAGATGATTTTGACCGACATCATCGAGAAAAGGTATGAGACGCTCGATGAAGAAGAGGCCGAGAGCGTTCGACAGCACTTGGCGGCGCATATGAACATTCTGACGTTGGCCCGAGATGAACAACAAAAGGGCATGGCAGAACCTGGATCCGCCTTTGAAGGCAAATCCATGCATGCTGATGACAGCGATGAGGGTGACGATCTTCCCAACGCGCCGAATACCCTTCTGCAAATGGTTAAGAAATTCATCAACGTGCGTGACATCGACGTTGAGCTGATTGACAGTGTGAATGCCTTCCAAGAGCGGTTTGAAGTTGCCTCCAAATCGTTGGACTCCAAGCTTCTGGCACATGTGCAATCCGCAATGGTCGCTATGCGAGTCGACATGTCCGAAGATGAGGCTCGAACGCTTTGGCCGCGTATCAAAGCGTTTAGAGCTTCCGAGGGAAGAGAGCCCAATCCCAATTCGCCTGATGCTCTCGAAAAACGAATGGCGGAAGCGCTGTCATGGCTGAAGGCGCAGAAGGCCAAGCGTATGCGTGAGGGAATCCTGTAATGCCACGCCCCACGCTTGACGACATCTTTTCGGAACCGGACGAATTTGGATTGCTTGTGGTGAAGACGCGCATCGCTGGATCACAGAACTTGGATCGCGGCCTTTCCGTATTGGGCGAAGTGAGCGCGTTCTTTGAACGAACCGGCCATCTGCCTCACCCAGATGCCGCGGATCATGAAGAAATGCGTTTGGGCACGATATGGGAGAAGCTAAAACAGAACCCAACGGATGAGATGTTGGCCTCTGATCGCCTGGGATTGCTTGTGGCACAGGATGTTCCGCACACGAATTGGCGAGCAGAACCTCTGGGAGAACAGATTCCGGACAGTCTCGATGACATTTTTGACGATGATGCGTTGGAGCTCGACGAAGATACAGTGGCGCTTCGCCATGTAACGCCATCTGCCGAGCGCCACTTGCCCGATCATCGCGCGGAATTCGTTCCGTGCACAGATTTCGACAGATATGCTGACAAGTTCGAAGAGGTGCAGTCTGCTTTGGAAGCGGGTGAGCGCAAGGCGAGACCTGTGAAGAAATGGGCTGTGATTGAGCCAGTTGAAGGCGACTTTTTCATTCGTAATGGTTTGCTGGCGATGATCGCAGAGAAATCGGAGATGACAGCACGTGGTGGGTCTCGAGATCACCGGCTGCGAGTGATCTTTTCAAATGGCACGGAAAGCGACCCTCTCATGTCTTCTTTCCGCAAGTCGTTGAACGATGACAAAGCCTCAAGGTTAATCGAAAAAGTTGGCCTCGGGCCGTTGGACGCTGAATGGGAAGCTGATCGGGTTGGTGTCTCAGGCACGATCTATGTTGCTCGATCCTTGTCTGAGGATCCCGCGATCAAAGACCAAAAAAACATCCTGCACAAAATTGGGGTAACCAGCCAAGATGTCAGGAGGCGCGTTGCAGATGCGCGAAACGATCCAACGTTTCTCTTGGCCCCGGTTGAGGTCGTCGCCACCTTTGAGCTGGAAAATCTCCCGCGGGAAAAGGTAGAGCAACTTCTTCACAGATTCTTCGAGAGCGCCAGACCTTCTGAACTCTTCATTTTGGACCGTTTTGGCAAAAAGGTGCGTCCAAAAGAGTGGTTCTACGTGCTTCCGGAGCATGTGAGCCAAGCTGCCACATTATTACAGAAACAGGAGCTTCATTTGTTTAGATACAACGTGAAGGCGCAAGTCATTGAGCGGCGGTGAAAAAAAGAAATCTCCCACATCTGAGATTGAAAACAAAAACGATTGTGAGCTGTTCTAATGAAAATTTCAAAAATAACTGTTCAAAACTTCAAAGCAATTGATAGTGCGACCCTTGAACTTGCGGATTTCAACGTGCTTGTTGGGGCAAATGGTTCCGGAAAAAGCTCAGTTTTGCAAGCGATGCATTGGGTTTTCCAATCTGGGCGCAATCGCAGCGTATCCGCAAACAGGAAGAGCACGGAGGGTGCCACGCTCTCGGAAAACGACGCTACTTACATGCCTTCACCCGAATATAGAAATTCCGGAAACGGCGCTGAATATGGAAACTTTCAGAATTCCCCAAAGCTTGATTTGAAAGTTGAAGCGAAGGACACAGAGGGAGTTTCCATATCTGCAGACCTTTGGATAAAGTCTGCACGAAATGAAGGTATTAGCGTTCATATCCCTTCAGGAAATGCCTTAACGAACGTGATACGCGATCGGCGGAGAGAGATTAGTGCATACATCCCGGGTTTGGCAGGGATTCCCTTGCTGGAAGAAAAGAGAACCAAACTCATAGTAGAACGATTGGCTGCGGCTGGGGACGCCAATACTGTTCTTCGGAATGTTCTGGATCTTCTAAAAGCGAAAGAAACCGACGGGAAGACTGGTCTCGAAACAGTGCAAGATTATGTTTCACGCGTGATGGGCAAGCTTACCCTCAAAGTAGATTTCGACGAAGACCAGCATTCAAGAATTCTGGCGCAGTTCCAAACTGCTGAAATGGCGGTGGCGGACCCAAGGAGGTTTAAGCCGCTTGAACTCGCAGGAATTGGCTTTCTTCAAGTCATTCAGATCTTTTCATATCTGGTTTATTTTCGACCTGTTTTGTTGTTGGTAGATGAGCCTGACTCTCATCTCCATCCGACAGCACAGGAAAAACTCATTTCTGTGCTGTCCGAAGCGGCTCGCGACTTCGGCACGCAAGTCGTTCTCGCCACGCATAGCCCTTCTGTTGTGCGTTCCTTGCCTGCGGATACAAAGGTCATTTGGATGAAAGATGGTGCGGTTCAACCTAATGGCGATGTGGCTGCTCGCAATCTGATGGGCTGGGGATTGCTCGACAAGCGAATCCTATTGATGACCGAAGACACCGGATCTGCGATGCTTCAATCGATACTCTCTCAATGGCCAGACTTAGAAAGAACGACAGCAATTTGGCCTTTTCATGGAACTGGAAAGCTTCCTACGCCTGAAACGATAAATGGACTCAAGGGCTTATTTGGAGATTCTATTGAGATTGTTATCCACAGAGACCGGGACTTCATGATGCCCGAAGAAGTGGTCGCGCTCGCAACTCCATATCAGGACAAGGGGTTTCATTTCTGGGTGACGAAATGCTCGGATATGGAGGCCTATTGGGGGGAACAAAGTATTATCGAAGCTCATTTTGGGGTGAGTGGAGAAGCCGCGGCTGATATCTTGATCGAAGCTGTGAATGCGGCCTGTGCTGAAAATAAGGCTTTGAAGAAACGTCGAACGAAGAGAAACGATGCAAGTCTGAAGATTCCTGGGGCAAAAAAAGGCCAACTCCCTCAATTTGGAGATGTTGAGGTGGAAGCGGCAGCAACAGAGCACGGTGATCAGCACAAAGTTTTGGGAAAGGACTTGGTAAGTGCAATCCGTAAATCCGCACAAGATAAAGGGCTTTCTCGCGCGAGCAGTTTTGGCAAGTCTGTGCCTCCTGATTTGGATCAGGTTTTAGTTGATGAATTGCGAGAAACGCTCGAAGCACTGCTTTGATTTTGCTCGTGAGATATTTCGTAGTTGTGGCGGGCCTCACTCGGCCCGCCACAACCATGTTCATGACGAGGCGGCAATCAAAGGCCACCATTTCCAATTCGCATACTTGTCGCCGCTGTGCTTGATCTGTGTGTAGCGTTGAAGGCTTTGCCATGACCGATGCCCTGATACTTGAGCGACCTGAGGGATTGTTAACCCCATCTCGAAGAGGCGGGAAATCCCTTCATGCCGGAGGTCATGAAAGTGTAGGTCTTCAATTTCGAGAATCTTGCACGCATCCGTGAAGTGCCGGCTGATGACATCTCGATTGTAAGGAAAAATCCGGTCATCGACCCGAGGCATACTATTGATGATCGATTGTGCCTCCTTTCGAATATCCAGCAACATGTCATTCCCGACTGTTTGCATAGGGTGCTTCATGTTTCTGATCATGATTTGGTCGTTGGATTCGTCGTAGTCTGACCATGTTTGAGAAAGGATCGCCCCTTGCCGATGTGTTTCAAAAATGGCGGCTGCGATGATCTTGTGCATTGGAACGATACGCGGGTTAGCTTGATGTCTGGAATAAAAATACTCCAACAGCTTATCGAGTTCTTCCATTGAAGGGCGACGCGAACGCGTGTCAGATTTTGTCACCATCCGTTGATGTTTAAGGGTGCGCATGGCTTCTTCAAACTCTGCAATCGGCATTGTAACTCGGGAGATTGGGCCACCGTAGCGAATGAGGGTGCCCAAGGTTACCATATATCCATTGACGGTCTGAGGCTTCCGAGGTTTCAGGGTATAGTGCTCTGGCGTGTCACGCTTTGGGTCGATCGGAGGAGCCTGAATCCCTGACAGTAGATCCTTTGCCAGATCGAGAAAGTCGGGCGCAGTCAAATTGTCGATTGCTTTTGAGCCGAATTCGAGCCGGCTCAGCGTGCTGAGCATTTGCGCCTTGGACTTACCAAAGTCAATTGGAGAGGCGGCTGAGTAGTCTTCGATGCACCGTGACACGGATTTACGCGTCTTCGCACGCATGGCGCGCTCCAACCCATCCTTCTTTCCGATATTACGTTCCATCCTCGCCAGCCAACTCTTAGCAGCCGAATGCGTCGAGAATGTTTCGACGACGTTTAGGATAACCACGCCTTTCTTCTTCTTTCGGATTTGGGCTGTAAAGCTTGATTTTCCATTTTTCTTTTTGCGTTCGATGATGGTTCCCATGGTGTTTCCCGTATAAGTTTTGCTGTGGTTTTCTGGACATCGGTTCGTTTGAAATTTGCGGAAATAGAATTTTGATTTTTTTTGAAAAATCGGAGGAGATTGAGGGAAATAGGGTCGAAGGAAGCACGCTGTTGAGGTGCCGATGTCACTCTGATAGCGAGTGGTGGAACTTGGTTTGTGAATAGTGCTACATGACTGAGAAAATGCTACATCCCGTAGCACCTCATTCAAAAATGGGGCAAAACGGGGCCGAAACGGGGAAAATATGAAAAATGGTTGATTGTGAAAAACCAAAGAAATCAGGTCTTTCCCGTGTTCAAGGGGCCGCCCGCCTCTCCGTTGCGCCGATGATGGATTGGACGGATCGGCATTGTCGGTATTTGCATCGTTTGATGTCCAAGCACACGCTTTTGTATACAGAAATGGTGACGGCGCCCGCGCTTGTGCGGGGTGGGGCGGTGCAGCTTTTGGATTACTCGCCCGAGGAACATCCGGTTGCGGTGCAATTGGGCGGATCAGACGCGACCGAGCTGGCCGAGGCGACGAAAATCTGTGTGGATCGCGGCTATCATGAGGTGAACCTGAATGTGGGCTGCCCCTCGGACCGTGTGCAATCGGGAATGTTTGGCGCGATTTTGATGACCAAGCCCGATCTGGTTGCGGACTGTGTGTCCCAGATGATCGCGGCGGCGGGTGATACCGAGGTGACCGTCAAATGTCGTATTGGTGTTGATGATCAGGACCCGCACGCGGTCCTCCCTGCGTTCATCGAAAAGATGCGCGACGCGGGTGTGAAACGTTTGCAAATCCACGCACGAAAAGCGTGGCTTAAGGGATTGTCCCCAAAGGAAAATCGCGACATTCCGCCGCTTGATTATGATCTGGTTTTGGCGATGAAACGCGCCTATCCGGAGCTTCATATTTCCATCAACGGCGGCATCACGACCTTGGATCAGGCCACCGAATTCTTGGACGCGGGTCTTGATGGGGTGATGATCGGGCGCGCGGCCTATCACACGCCGTCGGATATTTTGCTGGATGCGGATGCGCGGATTTACGGTGGCGGTGTGGTCAAACGGGCCGAGGATATCGTCGAGGAAATGATGCCCTATATCGCCGATCACATGGCCACTGGCGGACGGATGCATCAGGTGACGCGCCATATGTTGGGTCTGTTTGCGGGACGCCCCGGTGCACGGGCATGGCGCCGTATTCTGTCCGAAGGCACAGGCAAAGCCGACGCGGGTCTGCCGTTGCTACGTGAGGCATTGGCGCCGGTTACGACCGGTTAAGACGCCCTTTGCGGCCACCACGACGTTTGGTCAGCAGGGATTTGCGCGCGGGCAGGGCGTCCATCACCTCGGCGCGGGCGTCATTGTCCATCATGCCCCACGCCCCGATTTCATCGAGGCTGCGCAGGCAACCGGTGCAAAGGCCGGACTTTGGTTCGATCACACAGATGTTCACACAGGGTGATTTCACCGCGTCGCGTTTCCAGATTTTGTCGGTCTCGTCGTTGCGCATCAGACCCCCAAATGCCCAAGGCGGTCCAAGACCCCCTGAAGAATATAGCCCGCCGCCACGTGGTCGATGACCTCGGCGCGTTTGGCGCGGCTTGTGTCGGCCTCGATCAGCACACGTTCGGCGGCGACGGTGGACAGACGTTCGTCCCAGAACCCGATGGGCAGGTCGGTGAGACGTTCCAGATTACGGGCAAAGGCGCGGGTCGATTGACATCGCGCGCCCTCGGTCCCGTCCATATTGCGCGGTAGTCCAAGGATAAACCCGCCCAGTTCCCGTTCCTTCGCAATGGCAAGCAACCGGTTGGCGTCATTGGTGAACTTCGTCCGTTTCACCGTTTCAAGCGGCGTCGCGGAATTGCGCAGACGGTCGGACACCGCAACGCCAATGGTTTTCGTCCCCAGATCAAGCCCCGCAAGCGGCGTCATCGGGCGCAGGGTTTCCGCGAACTCTTCGATGGTTTCATAGATCATGGTGTCAGTCCTGCGTTTACGGCGGCATCTTTGATGATGGCCAATGCGTTGGGGGCGTCCGAAAAGACGGTTTTGGCGTTTTGCCACGTTTCGATGGCGCTGGCCATATCGTTTCGCACGGAATGGGCGGTGATCAATTGCGCCCATTCGGTGGGGGTGCCGCCCTCGGTTGCGATGCGGTTCGAGAGGGTGTTGACCATGCCCTCGATCATCGCGGCGCGGTCTTCGTCGCTCAGGTCCGCGGCATTGGCGATATCATCCGACGATGGGCCACGGGTGCCTGCGGGTGGGGTATAGGTTTCGCCCGCCATATCGGCGACCCTCCGGATTTGTGCGCGAATGGGTGGCAACCATGGGGCGTCGGCGGGGCTGTTCTTTTCAAGGTTGTCCCATGCGCGAAAGGCCATGTCGGGGCGGCCGATCTGGGCGAACAACAGGCCCGAGTAATAGATCGCGGTGCCGTTTTGCGGATCGATCTCAAGCCCACGAAGCAATGCGGCTTCGGCCTCAGGCGAAACAGTGCCATTGGCGGCAAGGATCATCAGGTCGGCGACCTCGACGTGGTCATCGCCGGTGATCGCATCCCCAAGAATGGCGTTCAATCGGTCCTTGGCCAGATAGGCGGCGCGGTAATTCCCAAGGGCGCGTTCATGACGCACCAGCAATTCAAGCCCGCGCGTGTCCGTCGGGTTGACGGCAACCGCGTCGCGTAACTGATTGACAAGGTTGATATGTTCCGCGGTCGCGGTGGGCGGCGTCAGGTTGGCGGAGGCCTCCATTGTGATCTGGTCGGGGCGGTTGGCGCGCGCATCATCGGCGGCGGCAATCCGTGCGGCATGGGGAATGTCAGGGTATCCAATTGCGCCCGTGTTCAGATACATCACACCGGCCCCGACAACCAACACCACGGCCACAACCGCACCCAAAATCATGGTTTGCGGCCCACGGGTTTCATCGCGGCGGGCCTGTGCGGCCTTATCCGCGGCAAGGATACGGCGGGATATTTCGATCCGGCTGGCCTCGGCCTCGTCCTTGGACATCACGCCGCGTTCAATGTCGCGGTCCACATCGGCCAGCTGGGCGCGGTAGACGGCGATGTCCGTTTCCGGCGCCTGTGCGTCGGAGCCGCGCGGGATGGCGACCAAGATCCAGCCAACAGAGGCAAGCGTGATCACAGCAGCGAGTATCCAGAATAACATTGCGGGCTCCTTTGGGCGTATCCCCCCGTGTAGCGCGAAACGAAGCCACACAAAAGCCCCCGTCACGCCCCAAGCCGCGCGTGAAAATGACGCGTATCGGGGGATATGTCGGAAACTTGCATGCGAACGCCGCGAATGACCATTGCCAGCGGCGCGATATCACAGAAAACTGATGGGACCGGCACCCGAATTCGAAGATGAGTCCCCATGTCCAAATATTCCGCCTTTGCCATCGCCCGACAGGCCTTTCAGAACAACACAGGTTGGAAACGCGCGTGGCGCAACGCCCAACCCAAGTCCCGCTACGACGTTGTCATCGTGGGGGGCGGGGGCCACGGATTGGCCACGGCGTATTATCTGGGCAAGAATTTCGGGATCACCAATGTTGCGATCCTTGAAAAGGGGTGGATCGGGGGCGGCAATACGGGTCGCAACACGACAATCATCCGCTCGAACTACCTTCAGGACCCATCTGCGGCCTTGTTCGAGAAATCCCGCGATCTGTTTGAGACCCTATCCCAAGATTTGAACATGAACGTCATGTTCAGCCCGCGCGGCGTGTTGATGTTGGCCCAGACCGAGGCCGAGGTCCGTGGATACAAGCGCACCGTCATGGCGAACAAGCTTCAGGGGGTCGAAACAGATTTCATCGGCCCCGAGCGGGTCAAAGAATTGTGCCCCATCATGAACATCAACGGGCCGCGCTATCCCGTGCTGGGCGGTCAATGGCAGGCGCGCGGGGGGACGGCGCGCCATGACGCTGTGGCTTGGGGCTTTGCGCGGGCCTGTTCCGATATGGGGATGGACGTGATCCAGAACTGTGAGGTTACAGGCGTGGATCGTGCGAATGGCGTCGTGACCGGTGTACGCACCACCAAGGGCGATATTGCCTGTGATAAGATGGGCATCGTTGTGGCGGGCCATTCCGGCGCACTTGCCGATATGGCGGGCTTCCGTCTGCCGATTGAGAGCCTCGCGCTTCAGGCGCTTGTGTCCGAGCCGATCAAACCCTGTATGGATATCGTGGTGATGGCCAATACGGTACACGGTTACCTGTCCCAATCCGATAAGGGCGAGATGGTCATCGGCGGCGGCACCGACGGGTTCAACAATTACACCCAGCGCGGATCATTCCACCACATCGAGGAAACCGTGCGCGCCCTGATCGAAACATTCCCCATGCTGAGCCGCCTAAAGATGCTGCGCCAATGGGGGGGGATCGTCGACATGACGGGCGATCGTTCCCCGATCCTGTCGAAAACACCGCTTGGCAACTGTTTTATCAACTGCGGCTGGGGCACGGGGGGCTTTAAGGCGACACCGGGGTCTGGTTACGCCATGGCAGAACTGATCGCGACGGGCGAGCCGGCCCCATTGACCGAGGCGTTCGGATTGGAACGTTTCAAAGAGGGCCGCTTCATCGACGAAAGCGTAGCGGCGGGGGTGGCGCATTGATGGAACGATTTGCCCAACGCGGTACATCCGATCCTGTGGTACAGTCGTGCCGCTATAGAACAAAGGGATCAGCATGCTAGCCCCACTCATAAAACGTCGCCTGTTTACGATTGGCTTTGCTTCTTGGGCTGTGGTGTCCGTGGCGGCGGGTGCCATAGGGGCCGAGGACCTGTTTGCGCGGCTTGGATCATTTGGCGTGGCCCTGTGCGTTTTGTTCTTTTTGTCCGATGCCGATCAGAACATCGTGCCCGAAATTATTTTGGAACGGTTGGATTTTGTCGAAGACGCCGCGATGTCCAATCAACAGGCGATTGCCAAGGCCCGCGGGGTCGAGCTTCGATATTCGCAAGAGGATGTCGCATCCATCCTTGATGATGTGCGCGACATTGCCCGTTGTCACAATGATGATGTTGTCCGTGCCAAATCCCAAAACAGCCTTGTCGAAAAGACCGTTTTATTCGCGTCGACCCTTCAATGGGGCTTTGGCGACTGGATTATTAACTTTATTCACTGCGGAGCCCTATCATGCTCATCCTAAATTGCCCGTATTGCGGGGTATCAGCCGACGAAACCGAACTGACCGCAGGGGGCGAGGCGCATTTGACGCTGGCCACTGTGGGGGATGATGACGCGGCGTTTGAAGCCTATCTGTTCATGCGCAAAAACCCACGTGGGGTGCATTTTGAACGGTGGCGTCATGCCAATGGCTGTGGGAAGTGGTTTCATGCTGCGCGTTGCACCATGACGTTAGAGGTGTTCGGCACCTATAGCGCCCAGACATCCGAGCCGCCCCAAGAGATCATAGACAGCATTAAGGCCCGTCGTCCCGATTGGGCATTGTCCGACTGGATGGGCACAGGGAAGGGGGACGCGGTATGAGCATGCGCCTAGAGACCGGTGGACGCCTGATCAATCGGGGGACCAAGACGCGGTTTACCTTTAACGGGACAGATATGCATGGGGTAGAGGGGGACACGCTTGCCAGTGCGCTGTTGGCCAATGACCAGATGCTTATGGGGCGGTCATTCAAATATCACAGACCCCGTGGTGTTGTTGCCAGCGGGGGGGAAGAACCCAACGCATTGATGGGCACCGGTAAGGGGGGGGCGTTTGAACCCAACCAACGGGCGACCACCACTGCGCTCTACAATGGGATGATGGTTCATAGCCAAAACCACTGGCCCAGTCTTGACCATGACATAGGGGCGGTAAACGATAAACTGTCGAAATTCCTTGGGGCGGGGTTCTATTACAAGACCTTCATCAATCCGCGGTTCGCATGGAAACATCTGTTCGAACCTGTGATCCGCCAAAGCGCTGGGCTGGGGAAGGCCCCAGTAGAGAGGGACACCGACACCTATGAGCATTTCTATGCCTTTTGTGATGTGTTGATTGTGGGGGGCGGTATTGCCGGTCTTATGGCGGCTCTTACGGCTGGTAAGGCGGGGGATAAGGTGATCCTACTGGAACAGACTGCGCATATGGGGGGACGTGCCGCTGTTGATCATGTCGTGGATGGTGCTGTTATCGATGGGATGGAGGCGGATGACTGGATCAATGCCACTGTTGCCACCCTGAATGATATGCCCAATGTGACGATCCGTACGCGTACACAGGGAAGCGGTATCTATGATCACGGCTATGCGCTGGGCTATGAGCAATGCAGTGACCATGCCCCAGAGGCCAAAGGCCCTCGCCATCGGCTCTGGCGTATTCGTGCGGGGCGGATCATCACCGCCACGGGTGCCATTGAACGGCCCATCCCCTTTGCCCAGAACGACGTGCCGGGGGTTATGCTTGCCGGTGCTGTGCGGGACTATCTGGTGAACTATGGTGTTGTTGTTGGGGGGCGCACGGTTGTTGTTACCAATAACGATGATGCCTATCGCACCGCCATTGCACTGCACAACGCTGGACAAAAGGTCCCCGCCATTGTCGACACCCGTCTGAACCCCCAAGGGGATTTACCGAACCAAGCCCGCGCGCTGGGCCTTACGGTTCTGGCTGGCTCGGGGCTTGCCGGTGTGGATGGGGGCAAACGTGTGTCGGCGGTGCATGTGTGTGATCAATCCGGTACCGGTGATGTGACCGCCACCATTCCCTGCGACTGTGTGGCGATGTCGGGCGGCTGGTCCCCCGTTGTTCACCTGTGGTCGCACTGTGGTGGGAAACTGACATGGGACGAGGATGCCGTGATGTTCCGCCCCGATGCAACCCGCGCCCCGACGGGGGCCGATGGTTTGGCCAATGTGATTGCCGTCGGGTCTGCCAATGGCCACCTGACCACCGCCGACGTATTGCATGACGCCGCCGGTGCGCTGGGCGGTAAGGCCGTAGCGGGTGACACGGTAACAGAAGAACCCGTCGACCCCTGTTGGATGATGCCCGCCAATGCGCCCTATAAATTGCAGTCCAAGGCATGGCTTGATTTCCAAAACGACGTCAAAGTGTCCGACGTTCGCCAAGCGGCCCAAGAGGGCTACGAAAGCGTCGAACATACCAAACGCTATACCACCCTTGGCATGGCGACCGATCAGGGCAAGCTGTCGAATATCAATGGCCTTGCCACCCTTGCCGAAAAGCTCGGTAAATCCATCCCCGATGTGGGCACGACGACGTTCCGTCCGCCCTATACCCCGATTTCCATGGGGGCCATCGCGGGCGAGGCAGCGGGCGACGTGTTCCAACCGCTCCGCCGTACACCGATCCATGGCTGGCACGTGGACAATGGCGCCGATTTCGAACCCGTCGGATACTGGCGCCGCCCGTACACATTCCTGCGCGCGGGCGAAACCACCGAACAGGCGGTTCACCGCGAGGTTCTGAACACCCGCACCAATGTCGGCCTGTTGGATGCGTCGACGTTGGGCAAGATCATCGTCAAAGGCCCCGATGCGGGCAAATTCATGGACATGATGTACACCAACATGATGAGCACCCTTAAAATCGGGCGTTGTCGGTACGGGTTGATGTGTTCGGAAAACGGGTTCCTGTCCGATGACGGCGTTGTGGCGCGTTTGGATGACGACACGTGGCTCTGTCACACCACATCCGGCGGCGCGGATCGCATTCACGCCCACATGGAGGAATGGCTCCAGACCGAGTGGTGGGATTGGAAGGTCTTCACCGCCAACCTGACCGAACAATACGCGCAAATCGCGGTTGTCGGCCCCAAGGCGCGGAAGGTTCTGGAAACGCTTGGTGGCATGGATGTCTCCGCCGAGGCTCTGCCGTTCATGGCCTTCGCCGAGGGCAAGATCGGCGAATTCGACGCGCGCGCCTTTCGGATTTCGTTCTCGGGTGAACTATCATACGAAATCGCCGTGCCTGCATCGCAGGGCCGCGCGTTCTGGGATGCGTTGCTGGCCGCAGGGGCCGAACATGGCATGATGCCCTATGGCACCGAGGCATTGCACATCATGCGGGCCGAAAAGGGGTTCATCATGATTGGCGATGAAACCGACGGCACAATCATCCCACAGGACCTTGGTCTGCACTGGGCGATTTCCAAGAAAAAGACCGACTTTATCGGCAAGCGCGCACAGGAACGGTCATTCATGGCGAACACTGATCGCTGGCAATTGGTCGGGTTTGAAACCCTTGACGGATCGGTGATCCCTGACGGCGCGCTTGTACTGGCGGCCGGCAAAAACGCCAATGGGCAAACCAACACCCAAGGGCGCGTGACCTCGACCTATCATTCGCCCACGCTTGGCCGTGGGATCGCGATGGGGTTGCTGCATAACGGGCCGGATCGCATGGGCGAGGTGGTCGAATTTGGCGACATCGACGGCGGCGTGATTGCCGCACGTGTGGTGGATGTTGTGCAGTATGATAAAGACGGGGAGAAGCAGAATGTATAGTGCTGTCAGCGCATTGAATGGCGTATCGAATGTTGGTTTTGCAACCGTCACCGAAATGGGATTGTGTGGCATGATCACATTGCGCGGAGATTTGGCCGACGCCAAACTGGCCAAGGTGATCACATCCGCAACCGGTGCGGACGTGCCCGCACAACGGCGGGTGACCACGTCCGGTGACCATGCGGTGGCGTGGATGTCACCCGATGAACTGTTGATCATGTTGCCCCATGACGCCGCCGACGCCATGGTCGCGACCCTGACCGAAGGCCTATCGGGCCAGCACGTGTTGGTCGTGAATGTATCCGACGCACGCGGCGTGTTCACCCTGTCGGGGGACGGCGCGCGCGATGTGGCGGCGAAACTGGCCCCCGTGGATTTCGCGACGGACGCCTTTGACATCAACGACATCCGCCGCAGCCGTCTTGCCCAAGTGCCCGCCGCGTTCTGGATGTCGGCCCCCGACACGATCACCATCGTCGCCTTTCGAAGCGTGGCGCAATACGTGTTCGATGTCCTGTCCAAAGCCGTTGCCCAAGGCAGCGAGGTTGGGTTTCACTGACTTGAGGGTTTCCTGACGGGCTGCAACCCTGTTGCCCAAAGGGGACCCCAATGATGATACACCACGTCCAACTGGGCCAAAAATCACCCGGCCGCTTGTATTTCGTCTGGTTTGCACCGGTCGAAATCGCGGCTGGGTTTTTGATGTTTGGGATTGTCCCGGTCTATGTGGGGGCATGGTACGCCTATCCGGGATTTGACACGATGTGGCAAGCAACCGCGCTTGCCTGTCTCTTTGTGCTGGTGCCAGCGGTCAACGTTGCATGGCTTACCCTGCTGATACGGGCATTTTGGCGCGCAACGCGGAGGCGTCAAACCGAGGCGGTGTTTACCATCTTGGGCCTCGGCACGATGGGGATTGTCTTTGTGATCAACGCGGTTTTGGTCGTCTATGCGGCCTTAATGTTTTTAGCGATCGTGACCTGAGGTCTGAACATACGCTTGCTGGTCGGGCGGGGCGGCGATATGCTGCGCGGAAAAACGAGGACCGACCATGTTCAACAAATACCTTTCGGGCAATCTGCATCCTGCCATCATGTTCATCGCGGCGTGGCTTGTGCCACAGCTGGCGGGGGCGGTTGTTCTTTGGAACGTGAACACACTGCGCAGCAAGGGCATGTTAGCCGGTCTTGATATCCCGTTGTTTAACACCGTTTTGCTGGGCGGGACCTTGTTGCTGACCGCGCTTTTGGTGTTTCCGTATTGGCGGTCGATCCAATCCAACACCACCTATAAATGGCTTGGCTGGGTTGGTATGGCGTTTCTGGGCGCGGTTCTGGCCGTGGGCGCCAAGGTGTTGGTGGAACGGATCTATATTTTCTATTTCGCCGTCTAGTCGCGACCGCGCTTGGGGCCAATAAACCACCAGCGACAGAGTTTCACAACCGAATTGACCGAAAAATCACCCATTTCTCTTGACCTTCGAGGGGTGGGTGCGCATGTATATCCCAACTCAATTAATCAACAATAGGGGGCCTTACCATGGCTTTTGAACTTCCTGATCTACCATATGCACACGACGCGCTTGCGGCACACGGCATGTCTGCGGAAACATTGGAATTCCACCACGACCTGCACCACAACGCATATGTGACAAACGGCAATGCGCTGATCAAAGGCACAGAATGGGACGGCAAGACCCTCGAAGAGATCATTGTTGGCACCTATGACGCGACTTCTGTTGCGCAAAACGGCATCTTCAACAACATCTCCCAGCTGTGGAACCACAACGAATTCTGGAAGATGATGGGCCCAAACAAGACCGCAATGCCAGGCGAGCTTGAAAATGCAATCGTTGAATCATTCGGTTCCGTTGACGAATTCAAAAAACAATTCGCAGCAGCAGGCGCGGGCCAGTTCGGTTCCGGTTGGGCATGGCTTGTCAAAGACACCGACGGTGGCCTTAAAGTCACCAAGACCGAAAACGGTGTGAACCCACTTTGCTTTGGTCAGACTGCGCTTCTTGGTTGTGATGTTTGGGAGCACTCCTACTACATCGATTTCCGCAACAAGCGTCCTGTTTACCTTACAAACTTCCTCGACAACCTTGTTGACTGGGAAAATGTTGCATCCCGTCTTGGCTAAGACGCGGTCTTATATTGCTAATCCAAAGGGCGCCCATCGAGGCGCCCTTTTTGTATGGCGGATCATCGTGGCGCATGAAAACCTGTTGTGATTCATCGCATCACAACTATTGATTTGCAGTCTGCCATACATGGCGTCAAAGTCTGGCAAAAAAGAAGGTCCTGCTATGTCCGAATCCACCAAAGGCGTCTTGATCGTCATCCTGACCTGTGTGATCTGGGGCAGTTCTTTGATGTATTACAAGGTGTTGTCCCATGTGCCGCCTTTGGAGGTTCTGTCCCACCGCGCGCTCTGGTCCTTTGTGTTTTTCGCGATTGTCTTGGGCGGACAGCGGCGCGTCGGCGAGATGTTCGCCCTGATCCGTGATCACCGCTGGATGGTTGTCGTCGCCGCGATTTTGGTCAGCTCAAACTGGCTTGGCTTTATCGTTGCCGCCCAAATCGGCAAAGGCACCGAGAGCAGCATCGGCTATTACATCTATCCCATTCTGACGATCCTTTTGGGCCGGTTCGCATTGGGCGAGGTGCTGTCGCCGCTCAAATGGTTGTCCGTCGCGCTGGCGGGGGCGGGCGTGGTTGTGATGACTGTCGGGATCGGCACCGCACCCTATTTGGCGTTGTTTCTGGCGGTCAGTTTCGCGATCTATGGCTTGATCAAAAAGCAAATCCCCGCGGGTCCCGTTCTTACTGTCGCCGCCGAGGTTGTGATCGTGGTGCCGCTGGCGATTGGCTGGCTCATTGGGGTGCATTGGGGCGGCTGGACCGTGTTTGGCGACGGCGAAACACAGGCGGTGTTCGGCACCAACTGGCGTGACACGTTGCTGTTGATCGGGGCAGGGCCGATGACATCCGTGCCGTTATTGTTGTTCGGATATGGCGCAAAACGGGTGTCCATGTCGACGATGGGCGTGACGTTTTACATCAACCCCACCATTCAATTTTTCATCGCCGTCTGGCTGTTTGGCGAACCGTTCGGCATCGTCCAAGCCATCGCATTCCCGATGATCTGGGGCGCGGTGGCCTTGTATTGCGTCGCGGTGATCCGTCAGGACAGATCGGCGCGCAAACGGGCGGCCAGTGCCTCGGCGTCATCCACCACATCATAGAAGGTTTTGATGTTTTCCCCGGCGAACCCTTCGTCGATGATATGGTCGAGCAGCCCCTGCAATTTGTCCCAGTACCCATTGGTATTGAGCAGATAGATCGGTTTGGTGTGCAGGCCCAGTTGGCGCCATGTGAGAACCTCGAAAAATTCGTCCAGCGACCCGATGCCACCGGCCATGACGACAATCGCGTCACAGTTCATATACATCACCTTTTTGCGTTCGTGCATGTTCTCGGTGATGATGAAATTGGTCAGATCGCGTTTGCCGACCTCCCAGTCCAACAGATGCGTCGGGATGACGCCAAAGGTCGGCGCGCCCGCGTCTTGGGCTGCATTCGCAACGGTGCCCATCAACCCGACGTCGCCCGCGCCATACACCAAACGCCAGCCGTTTTTGGCAATCATTTCGCCCGTTTGCACGGCGGCTGCCTCATATTCGGGGCGCGCACCCGACCGAGAGCCACAAAAAACACAGATTGATGCAGAATAAGACGTCATAAGGTTGCTTTCTAAAAGAGCTTCTTTGACCCGTGTTAATCAGGTTGTTATTGTCGATCAAGCGCGCCGTGGGGAAGCGGCGTGAAATTGGGGAAAAGGAAGAGACATATGTCTACATTCGGAGCAGGGTCAACCGGCACGTATATCGCAGCTGGGGTGGTCGCCGCTGGCGTCGCAGTCGGGGGCTATGTCTATGTCACCTCACAGCAGGAACCCGTGGTCACACCCGAAACGCCAGCCGTTGTTGCGGCCCCAGCCGAGCAGCCGAGCGCGCCCACGGTCGTCGAAGCTGCCCCCGCGCCAGCACCGGAAATCACCCCGCCCGAAGAAACCGCAACCGCGCCGGTTGAGGTCACCCCAGCCGCGCCGATCCCGCCCACATTTGATGTGGTGCGCGTCGAAGCCGACGGAAGCGCGATTATCGCGGGGCTTGCTGCGGCTCGCGCAGAGGTGTTTGTCTATCTCGGTCAAGATGAGATCGCGAAAACCGACGCGGACAACACCGGAAACTTTGTCGCCCTTGCGACCATCGCCCCAAGCGCCGCGCCTCAAGTCGTGTCCCTTGTGATGCGCGCGGATGGTGTCGACACGCCGTCCGATGCAACAGTGATCATCGCACCACAACCGGTCGCGGTGGCCGAAGATGCCCCCGCAGCCGACGAAGAAGTACCCGCACCGGTCGTGACGACGGATGTCGGTCCTGTGGCCGAAGCCGAACCAGAAACAGGTGTCTCTGAGACACCAACCCCAGCCGAGGTTCCTGCGGATGACGCACCAGTGGTTGTCGCAGAAACCGCACCACGCGAAACCCCAACCGAAGTCGAGGTCGAAGCATCAGCACCCGCGCCGGTTGCCGCCCCAACCGTTCTTATTGCAGACACGGACGGTGTTCGCATCGTTCAAGGTGCCGATGCCACCCCAACACGCGACATCACCATTGATGCCATCAGCTATGGCGACAATGGCGACGCGAACCTGACCGGTCGCGGGGATGCAGATGCCGTCGCACGTGTGTATCTGAACAATGCCATCACCGGCGAAACCGCGGTTGATGCCTCGGGCGACTGGTCGCTTGCGCTGACGGATGTTGCGGCGGGGATCTATACGCTTCGGGTCGATCAAATCGACGGCACCGGCGCAGTCACATCGCGCTTCGAGACCCCGTTCAAACGCGAGGACCCCGTTCTGGTTGCCGCCGCTGCGGCCCCCGAACCCGCGTCGATCAAAGAAGAGGTCGAGACCCCAACGCCGGTCGTTGATACGCCCCCAACGCCTGCGCCCACCGAAACCGTGGCCGAAGCCGTCACCGAAACCACAGCGCCCGCGGCCCCCGCACCACGGGTGACGGCGGTGACCGTTCAACCCGGATTTACCCTGTGGAAAATCGCCAAAGATGCCTATGGGCAGGGCGACCTCTATGTGCAGGTCTTTGACGCCAACAAAGACGCCATCAAAAACCCCGATCTGATCTATCCAGGGCAGGTGTTCGAGGTTCCGAACGTTTCGGCACAATAAACCCGTCGGTCTTCTGGTAACTTTGGGCTGCGCGCGATAGCGTGGCCCAAACGCCATGCGATATTCGCAAAGCCGGAGAGATCAATGCGCCGCAATACAATCACCGCTGCCAATTTCGAAAACCAACCCAAAGGACAGGCCAAACGGGTCCTGAAAAAGGTGCTCCCCTATGTATGGCCCGATGGCGTTGGCTGGGTCAAACGGCGTGTCTGCATCGCCATGACATTGTTGATTTTGTCCAAAGTCATCACCATGATCACCCCGTTCTTTTACAAGGCGGCGGTGGATGTTTTGGCGGGGGACGATGCCTCGGCGGGCTGGCTCTTGGCCATTGGGGCGGTGGGCCTGACGGTTGTCTATGGGCTGTCACGCCTGATGGAGGTTGGGTTCCAACAGCTTCGGGATACGGTGTTCGCGCCCGTCGGGCAGCGCGCGCTTCGGTCTCTTGCGATTGAAACGTTCACGCATATGCATGCGCTTTCGATGCGCTATCATATCACGCGCAAAACCGGCGGTCTGAGCCGGATTATTGAGCGCGGTGTCAAAGGTGTGGAGTTCCTGCTTCGGTTCCTGATCTTTTCCATCGGCCCGTTGTTTTTGCAACTTATTATGACCTGTGTGGTTCTGTTTTTTGTGTTTGATGTCTGGTACTTGGCCGCCGTTGTTCTGACGATTTTGGCCTATATCGCGTTCACATTCACGGTGACGGAATGGCGCGTGCGCCTGCGTCGCAAGATGAATGAACAGGACACCGATGCCAACCAAAAGGCCATCGACAGCCTGTTGAATTTCGAGACGGTGAAATACTTTGGCGCCGAAAAACGTGAGGCGGAGCGGTACGATGAATCCATGGCGGCTTATCAGAAATTTGCGCTCAAGACGGCGTACTCGCTGTCGTTCCTGAATTTTGGCCAATCGTTTTTCATCACCTCGGGCCTTGTGGCCGTGATGGTTCTGGCGGCGATGGGGGTGGATCGGGGCGATTTGACCGTGGGCGATTTCGTGATGGTCAACGCTTATATGATCCAGATCACCATGCCGCTGAACTTCCTTGGTTCGGTGTACCGCGAGATCCGGCAGGCGCTTGTCGATATGGGCGAAATGTTCGATTTGTTAGAACAGCCCCCCGAGGTGGTCGACGCCAAGGACGCGCCCGCGATCAAGGTGTCTGGCGGCACCGTGACGCTGGATGATGTGCATTTCGGCTATGAGCCCGCGCGGCCAATCCTGAAGGGGGTCAGCCTGACGGTTGAGGCGGGGAAAACCGTGGCGATTGTCGGGCCAAGCGGGTCGGGCAAGTCGACCATCGGGCGGCTGTTGTTCCGGTTCTACGATGTGAACGGCGGGGCCCTGTCCATTGACGGCCAAGACCTGCGCAGCGTGACCCAAGCGAGCCTCCATGATCAGATCGGTGTGGTGCCGCAGGACACGGTGCTGTTCAACGACACGATCCTTTATAACGTGGCCTATGGCCGTCC
Organism: uncultured Halocynthiibacter sp.; assembly: GCA_947503035.1. Classification (GTDB taxonomy): domain Bacteria; phylum Pseudomonadota; class Alphaproteobacteria; order Rhodobacterales; family Rhodobacteraceae; genus CANNCD01. Next base: position 951,939 of record CANNCD010000001.1, on the reverse strand, counting down.
TGCTGCGACCCGCGCCGAGATCGAAGAGGCCGCCAAAGCCGCGAAAATCCACGATTTCATCATCGGGTTGCCGGACGGGTACAATACGACCGTTGGGGAGCGTGGGCTGAAATTGTCGGGCGGTGAAAAACAACGGGTGGGCATCGCGCGCACCCTTCTTAAGAACCCGCCGATTATCCTCTTGGACGAGGCGACATCCGCGCTTGATAGCGAAACCGAGCGCGACATTCAGGACAGCCTGCGCGATATGGGGCAGGGGCGCAGCGTGATCACCATCGCGCACCGTCTGTCAACGGTTGTGGATGCGGACCTGATTGTGGTGCTGGAAAACGGGGTGATCGCCGAACAGGGAACCCACGCGGAACTGCTTGACCGAAACGGACGATATGCGTCCATGTGGCAACGCCAGCAAAGCGAAGACGCCGCCTAGGGCATTGAGATCGCAGACAGAAAAAGGGCCGGTGGTTTGATCCACCGGCCCTTTTTGTTTGGCTTATTCCGCCGCCTTGATGGGGGACACCTTGGACGGGGTTTCGTCATCGGGGGTGTGGTCGACGACCTCGGGGCTTGGGGGCGCGACCGGCGTCTCCACCGCGTCTTCAACGGGTGTCTCGGCCACAGGTTCGTCCCAGATCAGTTCGGGGTGACGGATTTTGCGGGCCTTGGAATTCAGGCTCCAATCCATCGCCGCTGTGCTGCGGCTGCCGGTTGTAATGCGCGCAACCAGACGGCCCATGAACCGCAGATACACCACCAACCAGACCCGAAGCGCCAGCATCGCGGGCGTAAAGACAAGCGTCAGAACCGTCGCGATCCCAAGACCAAACACCACCGCCGTCGCCAATTGGATCCACCAAAGCGCGGCGGGGGAATTGACCGTATAGCCACCGCCCAAGAAGTCGAGCGACAGACCCAACATCATCGGCGCAAGACCGGCCATTGTGGTGATTGTCGTCAACAGAACCGGACGAATACGGTTCTGGGCCGAGCGCACGATCGCCTCGATCCGCGGCATATAGCGTGCGTATTCCTGATAGGTGTCGATCAACACGATGTTGTTGTTCACCACGATCCCCGCAAGCGCCACAACGCCCGTGCCGGTCATGATCATCGAGAAGGGCTGTTTCAACACCAACATCCCGATCAACACACCCGCCGTGGACATGACCACCGCCACAAGAACCAGAGCCGAGTTATAGAAGCTGTTGAACTGGGCCAACAGGATCACGAACATCATCGCAAGTGCTGCGCCAAACGCCTTGCCAAGAAAGGCGCCGGTTTCCGCCTGATCCTGTTGGTCGCCGGTCCATTCCCAATCGATGCTCGCGGGTAATGGGTTGGTCTCGAGCCACTCGGTCAGAACCGCGATGCGTTCGTTGGCGTTGATCGGCGTGACGGTCAGGCCGTCCTCGGCGATGCGATCCACCCATGCGCCGCCTTCTTCGGTTTCGGCGGTGCGCACAAAGGCCACGGTTTCGCCGTCGCCGTCCGACAGGGTCACGGTATCCGCCGCCACGCCCGCCTTAACGTCATAGACACGTTTTTGGTCAACACGATTGATCTCGCCCAGCTTTTGCACCGGTTGGCGGGTGATGAAATTCGACAGCGGTACCAGACCACCGACGGTGCGCACGCGCAGGCTGTCCAAGGTGGACAAGACGCGGTGTTCTTCGGGCAGACGGACGCGGATTTCAATTTCCTCGTCCGATGTATCGACGCGCATGGTATCAAGCAAAATACCACGCGTGACCAACTGCACCATGCCACCCACAGCCGCCACATTGGCGCCGTAACGACCGGCCTTTTCGACGTCCACGTCGATCTGCCAATCAATCCCCGGAAGGGGCAGGGTGTCTTCGATATCCACCACGGCCTGGGTCTCTTCGAACTTGGCGCGGGTGATGTTTACGGCCTCTTCCAATTCGGCCCAATCATCGCCAAACAGACGCAGGTGCACGGGTTTGCCTGCGGCGGGGCCACCGACCAATTCGGTGATCTCGGCGCGCACACCGGGGATGTTGGAAATGCGTTCGCTGATCCGTTCCAGAATGGCATTGCCGTCCAATTCGGGGTCGCTTCCGCGGTCCTCCCATGGGATCAGTTCAAGCTGAATTTGACCGATGGTGTCGGCGGGGCCTTCTGCACCACCGGTGTTGGAGTCGAGCCCCCCTTCGCCCGCAAAGGCAAAGGCGGACTGCACGCCCTTGGTGCCCAAGATCGCGGCCTCGGCCTTTTTGACGGCTTCGTCCTTTTCTGCAAGCGACAGGTTGCCCCGTTGGCGCACATAGATGATCGCCTGTTCAGGTTCGCTTTCGACAAAGAATTCAACGCCATAGTTGTTCTTGCCATAGATGCCGAATGTCATGACGACAAAGGTCGCAACAACGCCCACCGTCACCAATGGCATGATGGGGTTGCCCGCGATGCCATAGATGAACCAGCCAAAGGGAGAGCGACGATAACCGGCCTTAATCGGTTTTTCTCGGCCCTCAATTTTGGCCGCGCCAAGGGTCACGGATGACGCAAGCGCACCGATCATGAACAGGACCAAACCAAAGATGATGCCAGCCGTGTTGCTGGTGCCTTCGCCAAGCAGATATTCAGGGTTCAAGAGCTGCATCCCCGCAAGGAACACGATGTAAAGCGTCACGGGAACAAGGGCTGCGCGGATCAACCAAGGGAGTGGTTTAAGTTTCGCAGAGGCCTGTTCGATGGTGCGCGACCCACGGCCAAATACACCGCCCACAACCGGCAGGTAAACCAGCGCGACGACCAAGGATGCCGACAGAACAAAGATCAATGTAACCGGCAACATGCCCATGAATTGACCCGCCACACCGGGCCAGAACAGCATCGGCATGAAGGCACAGAGCGTGGTGGCGGTGGAACTGATGATTGGCCAGAACATGCGTTTCGCGGCCTCGGTAAAGGCGTGCATGGGGCCGACGCCCTCGGATATGCGGCGGTCGGCATATTCGACCACAACGATCGCGCCGTCCACCAACATCCCCACGGCCAAGATCAGACCGAACATCACGATGTTCGAGATGCTGACCCCCATAAGACCAAGCATGATGAACGCGAGGAGAAAAGACGTCGGAATGGCAAAGCCCACCAACAGGGCGGACCGTGTGCCAAGCGCGGCAAGCACCACGATAAACACAAGCGCAACCGCCGTAAGGACCGAGCCCTGCAACTGTTGCACCATGGATTTCACTTCGCGGGATTGGTCGTTCGACGTGCCCACATTCACCGCGTCTTGGATGGATTGCGGCCATGTGGCGCGTTCTGCGGCGACGGCTTCGCGCACCGCGTCGGCGGTGTCGATGACGTTGAACCCTTTGCGTTTCACCACCTGAATGGCGACGGTTTTTTCACCGTTGAACCGTGCGGTGCCGACGCGATCCTCAAACGTCAGACGGATTTCCGCCAGATCGCCAAGGGTCACAACGCGGTCGCCATTGGTTTTCACCGGCAGGTTATAAATGTCCTGTGGTTCGTCAAACGACGACGGGATTTTCACCGCAAATGTACCGTTCGGCGTTTCGATTTCACCGGCGGCAATCAGTTGGTTGTTGTTCTGCACCACTTCGATCAATTCAATCGCGGTGACGTTATAGGCCTCAAGACGAAGCGGATCGATCAGGACCTCGACCATCTCGTCGCGTTGACCGGCCAAACCGGCCTCAAGGACGGCGTCGATGCCTTCGATCCGATCCTGCAAATCCTTGGCCAGCTGCACCAAGGTGCGTTCCGGCACAGCGCCAGACAGGTTCACAATGATGATCGGAAATTCGGAAAAGTTGATCTCGTTGATCGAATATTTGTCGGCGCCCTCGGGGAACTGGGCCTCGACGGTGTTCATTTTGTCGCGCACATCGGCGATGACTTCGGCCTTGTCCCAACCGAATTCAAATTCAAGCGCAACACCGGCGTATCCTTCGGCGGCGGTGGATGACATGGTTTTGATGCCATCGATGTCCGACAGTTCGGTTTCCATCGGTTTCACCAAAAGCGTTTCGGCGTCAGCCGCGGAAATACCGGGGAAGGGGACGGACACAAACAGGGCCGGAATTTCGATATCCGGTTCACCCTCTTTGGGCAGGGACACATAGGCGGTGATGCCTACGATGATGGTCATGGCCACAAAGGCCAAAATCATACGGGCGCGTTCTGCCGCCCAATCAATTATACCGGTCACTGTTCAGACTCCTGAAGTGTGACGTCCACAAGGACGTTGGTTGTGACGTATTCTTGTCCTGACACGATAACGCGCACGGTTTCGGGCAGGCCAGACACCCAAACCCCGTCGATGGTGTCGCGAATAAGGGCGACATTGACGAAATCAACGCGGCTGTCTTCGTTTACAATACGCACGCCAAGGTCACCCAGATCATTCAGGGTCAGGGACGACTGCGGCAACAGATGTGCGCGGGTGTCGTCGCTGGCCACGATGATCTCGGCGGTTTGACCGTCGCGGATCGACAGATCGGCGTTTGGCACTTCGACCTCAACGCGGAAGGTGCGGGTGGTTTGATCGGCGCTGCGCGACAGGAAGGACACGGTTCCGATCACCTCGCGACCAGAGGCCAGACGCGCACCGGCGCGGGCACCCACGGCCAGTTTGTCGATCTCGGCCTCGGGGGCGAAACCCACCAATTTGATGGGGTCCAGTTGAATGATCGTGCCGCAAAGCGCACCAGGTTGAAGGAAAGAGCCGATCTCGGCGGTGTCGGTTTCCAAAAGCCCCGAGAACGGCGCGGTCATGCGCAGTTTGTTGATCTGGTTTTCGGCGGCGGCGACGGCGGCCTCGGCGGATTGGATGTTGGCCTCGACCGAGAGGATACCGGATTTGGCGGCCTCAAGGCTGGCTTTGGCGGCTTCTACGCCGGCTTCGGTGTTGGCGACCTGTGTGTCCGACGCGAACCCGTTGTTGGACAGTTGGGAGGCGGCGTTAAAGTTAATCTGGGCCTCGGTCAGGCGGGCTTGGGCTTCGATCACGCGGGCAGCGGTTTCGGGACCGGCGGCTTGGGCGGATGCAAGACGGGCTTTGGCCTCGGCCAGTGACGCGCCGCTGGTGCCGGGGTCAACCTCGCACATCAATTGGCCTTCTTCGACGAACACCCCCTTGCGAAGGGGTGTCGAGGTCACCTGACCGTTGACCTCGGCGCGCAGTTCGACCTGACGGGCGGCCTCGGTCTGACCACGCAACAGAACCGCGTTTTCGATGGGCTGGGCCACGGAATCAATCGCCGATACGGCAATGGCGATTTCCGTGGCGACTTCGGCGGGGGCCTCGATGGGGGTGTCGGGTGCATCTGTCGTTACTTGGGCCACGACGGGGGTCTCCGCGTCACTTTGGGCAAAGCCAAACAGACGGTCCCGTTCTTGAACCAAAAGGTAAAGTACACCTGCCACAACGGCGGCAATCAAAATTGAGGTAACGCGCATAGCGGTCCGAGTCCTGTAATACTGTCATTCAAGAAATAGATAGGTACGTTATTTATATACGTGAAGGGGGTTAATGTAAAAAGGTGTAACTTTGCCGCAATAATCCCGATATTCCGCAAGAACTGTTCACGGATTTGATGAAATCGCCATCAGTGCGGCCCAGACGATCGGTGGCGCCCCCGTGGTTGGCCCGTTGCGGGGTCTTGGCATGGCGGGGTGGCTGGGGTATGAGAGGAAAACCCTATGGATTGGGCCCCCGACAAACAGGGGACGGAGGCAAAAAATGAGCGATACTGAGAGTTTCATCGAAGAAGTGACCGAAGAGGTCCGCCGCGACAAGTTGTTCTTGGCGCTACGTAAATACGGCTGGATCGGTGTTGTGGGCGTGGTTGCCATCGTCGGTGGCGCGGCGTTCAACGAATATTCGACGGCGAAAAAACGCGCCGCTGCCGAGGCATCCGGTGACGCGATTTTGGCCATTCTCGAAACCGAAGGTGCAGAGGCCCGTCTGAGCGGACTTAATGCCATTGAAGTGACCGAGGATAACTTGGCTGTTCTTGGTCTGCTGAAGGGCACCGAGGCGCAGAACGCGGGTGATCTTACTGCGGCTAAGGCGGCGCTTGATACCGTGATCACCGGTGACGTGGATCAGATCTATCGTGATATCGCGACCTTTAAGAAGGCGTTGTTGGAAACGGATGCGGGCGCGAAACAGGCGGCGTTTGAAACGCTGTTGGTGCCGGGCAATGCGCTTCGTCTTTTGGCCGAAGAACAGATCGCGCTTTTGATTGCGCAATCTGGCGATGCTGAAACGGCAATTTCCCGCCTGAATGCCGTTCTTGAGGACGCCGAGGCGACTGCGGGCTTGCGCCGCCGTGTGGGACAGTTGATTGTCGCGCTGGGTGGGACGCCTGTTGAAATCAACGAGACGTTCGCACAATAATACAAAGACACGATGGCGGGGGCACCTCCGTCATCAGACATAAGGGTCGGTGGTGTGAAGAAGACGATGTTCAAAACAGGATGTGCTGCGCTGTGGGTTTCTGTCGCTGTGGTGGCGGGCTGTGGCGAAAAAGAGATCATTCTCGAAGGCGAGCGTCTGTCCATTGATGGCACCACACCCGAGGTCGTGGAAAACCGCGCCCCGGCGATTAACCTTGGTCAAACCGTAACGAACGCCGCATGGACCCACCGCAACGGGTCGCCGTCGCACCGGATCGCACACCCCGCGTTGTCATCGTCCCCTGCTTTGGCATGGGCCGCCGAGATCGGCGAAAAAGAAACCCGTCGTCACCGTATTACCGCCGATCCTGTTGGCGCGAATGGACGCATTTTCGCGATGGACGCCATGTCCCGTGTGACCGCCGTCGGCACCGATGGCGCGGTTCTGTGGACCCGTTCTCTTGTTCCTTCCAGTGATAAGGCTGCCGACGCCGCAGGCGGTGGTTTGGCCGTCTCGGGCGACGTGTTGATCGTCACAACCGGCTTTGGCCATCTTGCCGCGCTTGACGTGACAACCGGCGAAACCCTTTGGGAACAAAAGCTTGAGGCGCCGGTCACATCTGCGCCCACCATCCACAATAACGTCGTTTACGCCATTGGCCGTGACAACCGCGCATGGGCCATTGAAATCGACACGGGCCGTGTGCGCTGGCAATTGTCCGGCACGCCATCCACCACCGCGATTGTTGGCGGCGCAGGCCCCGCGATCACCGACGCCTATGCGATCTTCCCGTTCTCGTCTGGCGAACTCATCGCGACCTTCCCGAAGGGCGGGTTTGAGCTGTGGAACGCCACCGTATCGGGTGCGCGTGACGGCAAAGCATATGCCGGTATCACCGATATTTCTGGCGACCCCGTTGTGGTTGGCAACCGCGTCTATGCGGCCAATGCTTCGGGTCGTACCATCGCATTTGACATCGGATCGGGCCGCCGTATCTGGACCGCGAATGAAGGCGCAACAAGCCCCGTTTGGCCCGCCGGCAATAGCATCTTTGTCGTGTCTGACGACTCCGAACTGGTGCGTCTGGACGAAAACACCGGCGAACGCATCTGGGGCACCCCATTGCCGCAGTTCCCCGAGGAAAAAGTCCGCAAACGTGACGCGTTTTACGCCCATTACGGCCCCGTCTTGGCCGGTGGCCAGCTGATCGTTGCGTCTTCGGATGGCATGGTCCGTTTCTTTGACCCAACCTCGGGCGCGCTGCGTCATAGCGTCGAAATTCCCGACGGTGCCGCGTCAAATCCGGTGGTTATGGGCAATGCTTTGTATATTATGTCCTCGAATGGGCAACTCCACGCTTTCCGTTGATCAAAAAATCATGTAGGGCGGCGGCTACACCTATGTCTGGAACCAAGTCATGAGCTTTACCCTCGCTATTGTGGGCCGCCCGAATGTGGGCAAATCCACGCTATTTAACCGCCTCGTTGGCAAAAAACTGGCCTTGGTCGATGACCAGCCTGGCGTCACGCGCGACCTGCGCGAAGGCGATGCCCGTCTGGCCGAGCTTCGGTTCACGATCATCGACACCGCCGGTCTGGAAGAAGCCACCGACGAAAGCCTTCAGGGCCGTATGCGTCGTTTGACCGAACGCGCGGTTGAAATGGCCGATGTCTGTTTGTTCATGATCGACGCGCGCGACGGGGTTCTGCCCGCCGACGAGGTGTTCGCCGATATCCTGCGCAAAAAGAACGCCAACGTGATCTTGGCCGCGAACAAGGCCGAGGGCAAAGCCGGTGAGGCCGGTGCGCTTGAGGCATGGAACCTTGGTCTGGGTGAGCCTATTGAATTGTCCGGTGAACACGGGCAGGGCTTGGACGATCTGGCCTATATGCTTCGTCCGATTGCACAGGAATTCGAAGAGAAATACGCCGCGGATAACCCCGAGACCGACGTGGAACTTCCCGAAGGGTTCGACCCCGACGACGAAGACTATGTGGTCCCAACACCGACCCGCGAAAAGCCGTTGCAGGTGGCCGTTATTGGTCGTCCGAACGCCGGTAAATCCACACTTATCAACCAGTTGCTGGGCGAAGATCGTCTATTGACAGGTCCCGAAGCGGGCATCACCCGTGACGCGATTTCATTGCGTTTGGATTGGGACGACACGCCTGTTCGTATTTGGGATACCGCCGGTATCCGCAAAAAGGCGAAGGTTCAGGAAAAGCTTGAGAAACTCTCGGTTTCCGATGGTCTGCGTGCGGTGAAATTCGCCGAGGTTGTCGTGGTTTTGCTCGACGCCGCCATCCCGTTTGAACAACAGGATTTGCGCATCGCCGATTTGGCCGAACGCGAAGGGCGCGCCGTCGTCATCGCGGTCAACAAATGGGATGTTGAGGACGAAAAACAAGAGAAGCTCAAGGAACTGAAAGAACAGTTCGAACGGCTTTTGCCACAGCTTCGCGGTGCCGCATTGGTGACCGTATCCGCCAAAACGGGCCGTGGTATGGACCGTCTACGCGACGCGATCCTGTGGTCTTATGAGGTCTGGAACCGCCGCGTGCCGACATCTGCGTTGAACCGCTGGCTCATTGAAATGACCGAGGCGCACCCGCCGCCCGCACCAGGTGGTCGCCGCATTCGTCTGCGTTACATGACACAGGCGAAATCCCGTCCACCGGGGTTCGTTGTGATGTGTAGCCACCCTGACAAATTGCCTGCGTCTTATTCGCGGTATTTGGTCAACGGTCTGCGTGAAGATTTCCGCATGCCCGGCACGCCGATCCGTCTTTGGATGCGAAGCCAATCTGCGGACAACCCGTATAAAAACAAAACGAAATCAACGCCGTCGCGGCTTCGCAAACACCTTGGCAAGGCACCCGCCGACGTCAAGAACCCCTATGCCAACCGCGGCAAAGGCAAGAAGTAACCAAAGGCCCGTCGGACATCCGGCGGGCTTTTTTTATGGCTGGTCACAAATTTCGGGGAAGAGATCACAGGCAACAGGGGTGGTCCCAACGCGCTTGGCATGGAGATGGGTGAGGTTCATATCATCGCCCATTCCGCCAAAGCTCAGACTAAGCTCAAGAAAGACCTTGTCATGCAGGTGCACTAGGGCCTTTGCGCTATTGCGAAATATGTAGGTGTGCGACCGATAATCTGAAAACTGCTCAGGTTTCTTGGCACTGCGGCCATCTGCGCTTAGCTCGCTCCATAGTGCGATGATGTCGCTATGTGTTTGATCGAACATTGCGATACTGCAGGTCGTTGGGGGGTATTTCGGTTCAACCTGCAAGAGGACTGGGTGGACTTGATGGGTAAAGGTGACGCGGACATAGTAAATTGGTCTGTGGTTGTTGAGCAGCCGCGACACTCTGGCCATCGTCTTGTTCAGTTGCACGACATCTTCAACTGTTACGGGGCGCAATCCGGTTGCGTCAAACTGCGCTTCGCGCGATAGGGTGTCGATGCATTTGGATTGGAAAAGGTCTTGGCCGGCCTGAAGGCGGGTCTCGGCGGTTGCGGCGTTGGCGAAAAACAGCGCCGGCAAGAGGTATGTAAGGTGTCGCATATCGTGTCCGAAAAATGTTCCGTTGAAATATACAGACAGAATATCGGGGCAACGTGGGGCAATTATGGCGAAGGGCCGCAGTGTGTCGCGGCCCTTTTGGGCGCTAGGCCTCGATGTCTTTGATCATGTCGACGCGGGTGGCGTGACGGCCGCCCTCAAATTCGGCGTTCAGAAACGCTTCGACGATTTCAATCGCCAAGGCATCACCGATCACGCGCGCCCCGATGGATAGCATATTCGCGTCATTATGTTCGCGGATCATGCGCGCGGAAAACGTGTCGGAACAGACGCCGCAACGGATGCCTTTGACCTTATTCGCGGCCATCATGATGCCTTGGCCCGTGCCACACAACAGAATGCCCAGATCCGCGTCACCGGCGGCAACCACATTGGCGGCGGCTTCGCCGTGCTTCGGGTAGTGGGTGCTTTCGCTTGTCATGGGGCCGATGTCGGTGACGTCAAAGCCCATGCCAGCGGCGTGTTTGGCGATGGATTTACGAAGCTCAATATCGGCGTGGTCGCTTGAGATAACGATGCGTTTTGCGGTGGTCATGTCGGTGTCTTTCTGTGGCCAAATGCGGGGTGGTCCCCGCCCGAAAGATAGCAGAGCAGCAGGGCAGGTCCACCCCCATGAACGCGCCCTGTGATGATTTAACGCGGCGCTTGCACGGGCGGCGCAGATCGGCGACTGTTACGGGGAACCAAGGAGAACACGCGTGACAGATAACCCATTTAACGGCCCCGATTTTCGCAACATCCATTATCAGCGCGCCAATATGCAAAACGCCAATTTCGACGGGGTGCATCTGGGTGGGGCGCGGTTCTTTGCGGTGATGACCGGTGCGCGGTTCAGCGATACCAATTTGGCCGAGGCCGATTTCGACGATGTGAACTTGGGCAAGGCGCGGTTCAACAACGTCAATATGGGCGAGGTGACCGTGACCAACGCCAACATGTCGGGGTTGGTGATCGACGGCGTGACGCTCGAGAATGCCGAGATCCAAAACGCCAATCTGATCGGGATGCGGATCAACGGCGTTTTGGTGTCCGATTTGTTTGACGCCTATGAAAAGATCAATGACGTCTAGGGCTTAGCCCATGCGTTCGCTCGAATAGCTCCCTGGGGAGGCCGAGAACACAACGGTTTTATTGCCGTTCACGAACACGCGGTGGTTGGCGTGGGCGTGGATCGCGCGGGACAGAACTTGGCTCTCTACATCACGGCCCAATGACACGTAGTCCGACGCGGATTGGGCGTGGGTGATGCGCACGATGTCCTGCTCGATGATCGGCCCCTCGTCGAGGTCGGCGGTCACGTAATGCGACGTCGCCCCGATCAATTTCACGCCGCGCTCATAGGCCTGTTTATACGGGTTCGCGCCCTTAAATGAGGGCAGGAACGAATGGTGGATGTTGATGATGCGGCCGGACATTTTCTGGCACATCTCATCCGATAGGATCTGCATGTAGCGCGCCAAAACGATCAGCTCGGCACCGGCGTCTTCAACCACCCGCATGATGGCGGCTTCGGCCTCGGGCTTGTTTTCCTTGGTCACTTTGATGCAGTGGAACGGGATGTCGTTGTTCACGACAACCTTTTGATAATCCATGTGATTTGACACAACACCGACGATTTCAACGGGCAGGGCGCCGATTTTCACGCGGTACAACAGATCATTCAGACAATGCCCAAAACGGGACACCATGATCACGACTTTCATCTTTTTGCTTTCGTCATGAAAGGCGAATGTCATCCCGAATGTCTCGGCGACCTTGGCAAAGGCGGCCTCCAGCTCGGGCTGGCCGAATGTGCCTTGGGCGTCAAAGCTGATGCGCATAAAGAACTGGCCGGTTTCCATGTCGTCGTATTGCGAGCTGTCCGAAATGTTACAGTCGTGGTTCGCCAGAAACGTCGCAATGGCCGCAACAATCCCGCGCGAAGTTTCGCAGGTCACAGTAAGACAGTATTTCGTCATGGATTCGGATCCGTTCAATCAATGTATCAGTCGCCGGATATTCAATGGCTTAGACCATATGGTCAAGCCATAAGCCGCAACACCTTTGTGTGAATTCGGGGAAGGGCGCGTTGGATACAAAAAGGCCCGCGTGGGATGCGCGGGCCAGTGTTTGTTTATGATAGGGTGCCGTCTGCGGCGATGGTGGTCTTGCCGCCAAGGTATGCATGAAGCGCCTCGGGCAGGGTCACGGAACCGTCGGCGTTCTGGCCGTTTTCCAGCACCGCAATCAGGCAACGCCCAACCGCAAGGCCAGAGCCGTTCAATGTGTGTACGAACTGTGGCTTGCCGCCTTCGGTCGGTTTGAACCGTGCGTTCATGCGGCGGGCCTGAAAGGCACCGGCGGTGGAAACGGACGAAATCTCGCGGTATTGGTTTTGACCAGGAAGCCAGACCTCCATGTCAAAGGTGCGCAGCATCCCGAAACCTTGGTCGCCGGAACACAATTTCACGGTGCGATACGGCAGGTTCAGTTTCTCCAAGATCGCCTCGGCACAGCCCAGCATGCGCTGTTGCTCGTCCTCGGAATTGTCGGGGTGGGTCACCGACACCATCTCGACCTTTTCGAACTGGTGCTGGCGCAGCATGCCAGATGTGTCGCGACCGGCAGAGCCCGCCTCGGACCGGAAGCACAAAGAATGCGCCGCCATGCGGATCGGCAGGTCAGCCTCGTCCACGGTCAACCCGTTCACGGTGTTGGTCAGCGTCACTTCGGACGTCGGGATCAACCACATGTCCTCGGTGGTTTTATAGCTGTCCTCGCCGAATTTCGGCAGCTGGCCGGTGCCGTACATCATCTCTTCGCGCACCATGACGGGGGTGTTCACCTCGGTCAGGCCGTGTTCGTCGATGTGGGTGTCCAGCATGAACTGCGCAAGCGCACGGTGCACGCGGGCCACGGCGCCCTTCAGCACCACAAAGCGAGAGCCAGAGAGTTTCGCGCCGGTGGTGAAATCCATGTTCGCCGCGGTGGATGCCAATTCGAAATGTTCTTTGGGATCAAAGTCATATGTGGCAGGGGTGCCCCATTTTTTGATCTCGACATTGTCGTTTTCATCGGCCCCATCGGGCACGTCATCGGCCATGACATTGGGCAGCGTCATAAGGTAATCGCGCAGCTCGGCCTCGACCTCTTTGGCCTCGGCATCAAGGGCGGCGGTTTCCTTTTTCTTGTCGCCAACAAGGGCGCGTAGACGTTGGAATTCCTCTTCGTCGCCTTTGGCCTTGGCGGCGCCAACCTGTTTTGCGGCGGCGTTTGCGTCGGCCTTGGCGGTTTCAGCGGCCAAGATTTTCGCGCGACGTTTTTCGTCAATGGCAAGGGCGGCGGAGGACACACCAGAAAGCCCACGGCGCGCCATAGCGGCATCAAAGCCCTCGGGGTTTTCGCGGATCAAACGGATATCGTGCATGTGGGTGTGTCCTTAGTTGGTGATTCATTGCTTCATGAACTGGTCTTATGGCTTGTTTTTCAAAGATGCGAAAGTGTGCCGTTAGCCAATATAGGGCCAATCAATTAATCCGAGTTTCTCAAGGAGTTCTTTTTTCAGGAAATTTGTCGCCATGTCATTTGAAGACCACCGAGACCAGTTTTCAAATCTTGGTGTTTTCTCCTTTTCACTATCGTCTCCTAGGTCGATATCATCATCTGACGCAAAAATGCTGTCTTTTGTACCAAAGCTCTCGGCAAAGCGGTTTTCGCTTCCCGCGATAGAAACTCCGGGCATGTTCACAGCAACAAACGATGTTCCTCGGAGAATGCTGCTAACTTCGAAATAGCCACGCCATGTTTCCCGTTTGTGGTTTATTGTTGCATAGTCGAATTGTGCGCCAGTTAGATCGTTTTGATGGAAACTCGCGTATTCCAGATTGGAATGTTGGAAGAGGGTGCCACGGAGGCGACAAAATACTAAGTTGGTATGTCTTAGGTTACATTTGATGAACATTGCGGCGGAGAAGTCCCCTCGCTTGAAGTCAATCCCCTGTAGATTAGCGCCAGAAAGGTTCATTCGAAATCGCTCTGATACTTCGAAATCGATTTGTTCTTTGCTGCGCCTTGAAAGGATGTCTATAGCGATTTGAATGAGGCTCGTCGCACCTTGCCCTGAATATTCATCTGGCATAAATACAGAGGGCTGCGAGTACTTTGAGTTTTCTCTAATGTACGCACATATCATCTCCATAATTCGGATATGATCAGCCAAGTTGTCATTTTTAATGCGTTCAAGTTCAAACAGTCCACCGATGTGCAGCTCAACATTTGGAACTGTTTCCTCGAAGCTGTCGCCCATGATCGGTTCGCGATTAATGTCGGTTTGCTGCGTCGGCGCGCGTGTTTTGACAACTTTGTATGCGCCAAGCTGTTCAACTGCTTTTGTGATCCGCTCGGTGGCTAGGCCTTGTTCTGCAACATTGGCTTGTCGTTGAGCTACATAATTTCGCCAAGCCAGAAAGGGGAGGCCTATACTCCCAATTAGCAAATAGCTCGCGGTGCGCGCGGTTTCGATTTCTCCTTCCGGCTGCACTAAATTTTCGACAACAACTAAAAATAGCCATAAGATGAAGCACAATAGACCTAGCCCAACAACCGCAAGGATGTTCCCAAAGATACGACCCGCGGTTGGACAGTCATTCTTAGCCAGAGGATTCTTAAATCCAAGCCAATGGTGAAGTGATACTCGGTTACGGTTCATAAAATATCCTCAAAAAATCTGTGCAAACCCTAGCAGTGGGGTTCTTATCGCGCAACGGCGTGCTTATTTGACATGTGACGGTGAAATCACGGGGTTGCTTGCGATTCTGTGAACAGCTCTGTAGGGTCTCGCCAGCTTAACAAGGGGCGCGCCGCGTTCCCGCACAGATAGGATGAATAATATGTTCGCTACTCCCGCATATGCGCAGGCCGCCGGTGGTGCTGCTGGTGGTGTTATGTCTCTTTTGCCGTTGGTTTTGATCTTTGCCATCATGTATTTCCTCATGATCCGCCCACAGCAGAAAAAGATGAAAGAGCATCAGGCGATGGTTGCCGCCGTGCGTCGCGGTGACAAGGTTGTGACGGCCGGTGGTATCGTTGGCAAAGTGACCAAGGTTCTTGATGACAATGAGATCGAAGTTGAGATCGCGACAGACACTGTTGTGCGCATCAAGCAAGCGACGCTTTCGACCGTTCTTACAAAAACCGAACCTGCAAAATAATCCCCGAAAGGGACACGTGACTTATGCTTCAGATTTCCATGTGGAAGCGGATCGCGATTTTGGGGGCCTGTTTATTGGGTCTCCTTCTTGCGATGCCGAACGGTTTTTACCCGCGGGTAGAAGGCCATAACGACGCCGCCAAGGTCCTTGCCGAGAGCGGGGTGATGGATGCGGAAACAGAAGAGGCATATGACGCGTGGCCCACGTGGCTTCCGAATGGCTTGGTGAATTTGGGTCTCGACCTTCGGGGCGGGGCGCATTTGCTGGCTGAGGTGAAGCTCGAGGATGTGTATGAAACCCGCGTGCAGGGCATGTGGGGCACGGTGCGCGATGAGTTGCGCGCCGAACGCGACACGGTTGGCACGATCCGCGCCCAAGACGGCGCGCCGGATGAATTGCGCGTGCGTATTTCCAAGCCCGAGGGCATGGCGCGCGCCATCGAGGTGATCCGTGATCTGGCCCAGCCGGTGACGTCGCTGACCGGTGCAGGGAGCACCGATATCGAAGTAAACGCGGATGGCGACGTTTTGGTTGTCACCCTGTCCGAGGCTGAAAAATTGGCGACGGACGAACGGACCCTGCGTCAGACGCTTGAAATCGTGCGCCGTCGTGTGGATGCCGCCGGTACCCGCGAACCCACCATCCAACGCCAAGGGGCGGATCGCGTGTTGATCCAAGTGCCCGGTCTTGGATCGGCTGCTGAATTGAAAGACCTGCTTGGGACCACCGCGAAATTGGGTTTCCACGCGGTTGTGGGACGGACCTCTGACCCAGACGCCAACCCCGGTGCGCGCAACATCGTTGTGCCGTCGCTGGACCAAGAGGGCGTCTATTACATCATCGAACAATCCGCGATTGTGGCTGGCGAAGACCTGACCGACGCGCAGCCAAGCTTTGACCAAAACGGTGCCCCTGCGGTGTCGTTCACGTTCAACACGTCGGGCGCGCGCATCTTTGGCGATTACACGCAAAACAACATCGGTTCACCCTTTGCGATTGTTCTGGATAACGAGGTCATCTCGGCCCCAACCATCCAATCCCACATCCCCGGTGGCCAAGGCATCATCACCGGTAACTTTGGCATCGAAGAAAGCACCAACCTCGCGGTTCTCCTGCGTGCCGGTGCGCTTCCTGCGGAATTGACCTTCCTTGAAGAACGCACAATCGGGCCAGAGCTTGGCCAAGATAGCATCGACGCGGGCCGCATCGCCTGTATCGTCGCCTTTATCGCGGTTCTGATCTTTATGGGCCTGTCCTATGGTCTGTTTGGGATGTTCGCCAATGTGGCGTTGATCCTGAACGTTGGGATGATCTTTGCGATCCTGTCCATGATGGGCGCGACGCTGACCCTTCCTGGGATTGCGGGTATCGTGTTGACCATCGGTATGGCGGTGGATGCGAACGTGTTGATCTTTGAACGAATCCGCGAGGAATTGAAAACCTCCAAAGGGCCAGCCCGCGCGATTGAGCTTGGCTATGAAAAGGCCCTGTCGGCCATCATCGACGCCAATATCACAACCTTCTTGACGGCGGCGATCCTGTTCATCATGGGCGCGGGTCCGGTGCGCGGCTTTGCGGTCACCTTGGCGGTTGGGATTTTGACATCTGTATTCACGGCGATCTTTGTGACGCGCCTGTTCGTGGTGATCTGGTTTGAACGCCGTCGCCCCAAAACGATTGAGGTATAATCATGCGTCTAAGACTTGTTCCTGAAACGACAAATTGGAATTTCTTTGGCCTGTCTGCGGTCACTGTTGGTCTGTCTTCGATCCTGATGATCGGGTCCATCGTGGCGTTTTTCGCGATGGGGCTGAACTTTGGTATCGATTTCCGTGGCGGTACAACGATCCGCACGGATGCCGAACAGACGGTTGATGTGGCGGCGTATCGCGACGCGCTGGCGCCGTTGAACCTTGGCGATATTTCCATCACCGAGGTGTTTGATCCACTCAAGCCCGACCAGAACGTCTCGCAAATTCGGATTGAGGCCCAAGAGGGCGACCAATCCGTGACCGTCGATATGATCACTGCGGTTGAGGCCGCTTTGTTGACCGTCGACCCCTCCATGACCTTTCCCGAGGTCACATCCGTCGGCCCCAAAGTATCCGGCGAACTTGTGACATCGGCGATCTATGCGGTTGTGGCGGCGATGGCCGTGGTTCTGTTCTATATCTGGCTGCGGTTCGAATGGCAGTTTTCCGTCGGGGCCGTTGCGGCGCTTGTTCATGATATCGTGATCACGATTGGTGCCTTTGCGGTGCTTCAGATCAAATTCGACCTTGCGATCATCGCGGCATTGCTGACCATCGTGGGCTATTCGTTGAACGATACCGTGGTTGTGTTTGACCGCGTGCGCGAAAACCTGCGTCGCTTTAAATCCAAGCCATTGGTGGGCGTGTTGAACGACTCGATCAACGAAACCATGTCCCGTACGGTGATGACCTCTGTGACCACTTTGTTGGCGCTGATCTCATTGTATGTGCTGGGCGGTGACGTGATCCGCGGGTTTGTGTTCGCGATGATCCTTGGTGTTGTGATCGGGACCTATTCATCGATCTTCGTGGCATCCGCCGTGTTGTTGCGCCTTGGCGTGAAACGCGACTGGTCCAAGAAGGACGCCAACGAAGGCAACCAATTCGCAGGCATCGATGCTTAATCATTTGGCCATAGCGTGGGCGGACCCTGCGCTATGGCCTCTTTTGGCGATCACGGTCGTAGCGGGCACCGTTTTCGGTTTCGCAGGCTTTGGCTCCGCCCTTATTTTCATCCCCCTTGCATCCATTTTCATGCCGCCCCCCGAGGCGGTTTTTTTGCTTGCGCTGTTTGATATCGCCTGCGTGGTGACGGTGTTTCCGCGCGCGGTCCGTACGGCGAATTTGCGCGAAATCGGCCCCGTGTTGGCGGTGGCGGTTGTGACGCTTCCGGTTGGGCTTTGGGGGCTTCATGCGATTGACGCAACACCCGTGCGGTGGGCGACCTGTGTGGTGGGGGCGGTGGCCCTTGCGGCGCTTTTGACCGGCTGGCGGTATCGCGGCGCGGTGAACGGTTTGATGTTGGCGGGCACCGGCGCGGCCAGCGGCATCATCGGCGGCCTCACGGGCCTAACCGGCGTCGTGGTGATCCTGTTCTATCTTGGCCGTGGTGTCGCCGCCGAGGTCACCCGCGCCAACATCATCGTTTTCCTCACCGTGTTGGGTGTCGGTCTGGCCATCGGCACATGGATCGGCATCACCGATTTCCCCGTCGGCATGGCGCTCATCCTGACGCCGGCCTATATGATCGCCACATGGATCGGGCAGGCGTTGTTTTCGCCACAATACGACCGTATATATCGCGCGATTGCCTATGTGATCATCGGGTTTGCGGTGGTTGCGGGGCTACCTCTTTGGGACTAGGGTCGGATCATGGATCTAAATGAAATCAACTTCGAAGACGTTCTCCCCATCGATAGCTATGGCCCCGGATTTTTCCGCGTGGGCGGGGTGATTTATCGCGGCCCGCAGGTCATTCAGATGAACGACCGGATGGATTGGGCGGGCTATGACGACCCTGCGCCATTGATCGCGCTGGCCAAGAAGACCGACGTTCTGTTTCTGGGCACAGGCGAAACCATGGCACCACTGCCGCGCCCGTTTCGCGATGCGCTCGACGCCGCCGAGGTCCCATACGAATTGATGGCCACACCCATGGCCTGCCGCACTTATAACATCATGCTCCCCGAAGGGCGTCGCGTCGCGGCGGCCCTGTTGCCGGTTTAACGGTGGCGCTGCTTCGGGTTGAAAATTTGGCCTGCGCGCGGGGCGGGGTGACGGTGATCGATGGGCTGTCGTTCGACGTCATGGCGGGGCAGGTGCGCGTGCTGCGCGGCCCCAATGGCATCGGCAAAACCACAGTTCTTCGCACCCTTGCGGGGTTGCAAAACCCAGTTGCGGGGCAGGTGACCTGTGACCCTGATACGGTGGCCTATGGCGGGCATGCGGATGGGATCAAACCGACCCTGACCGTGGCCGAGAACCTTCGGTTTTGGGCGTCTGTTTTTGGAACATCCGACATTGATGCGGCGCTTCGCGATTTTAACCTTTGGGATTTACGAAATCGACTGGCGGGGACCTTGTCGGCAGGGCAAAAACGTCGTCTCGGCCTCGCGCGTCTTTTGGTCACAGGCCGCAAAATCTGGATATTGGACGAGCCCACCGTGTCGCTTGATACGGCATCTGTGGCCCTGTTTGGCGCGGCGGTTTTGGCCCATGTGGGTGCGGGTGGCGCGGCCATCATGGCCACCCATATCGACCTTGGCGTTGACGCAGACATCATCGATCTGACCCCATATCGCGCGACCTATGCCCCGACCTCTGATGGCTTTGACGAGGCGTTTCTATGATTGCGTTGTTTCTTCGTGACCTGAGGCTTGCGCTGCGCTCTGGTGGGGGCTTTGGCCTTGCGCTTGCGTTCTTTTTGATTGTCGTCGTGCTGGTGCCCTTTGGCGTCGGCCCCGAGACGGAACTCTTGTCCCGCATCGCCCCCGGTGTCTTGTGGGTCGGTGCGCTACTGGCTTGTTTATTAACACTAGATCGCCTGTTCCAACTTGATTTCGAAGACGGCACGCTTGACCTTTTGGCGACCGCACCCATCCCGATGGAGGGCGTCGTCGCGTCCAAGGCCATGGCCCACTGGGTGACCACGGGCCTTCCGCTCACACTTGCCGCGCCCGTGTTCGGGGTGCTGTTGAACCTGCCCGCGGATGCGTTCATCTGGCTGGTCCTGACCCTTGGAATTGGCACACCGGCCCTGTCGTTCATCGGGGCCTTTGGCGCATCCCTGACCGTCGCGGTGAAACGCGGCGGGTTGCTGCTGTCGATCATCGTCCTGCCACTCTATATGCCCACCTTGTTGTTCGGCGCCGAGGCCCTTGCGCGCGGCGCACAGAACGGCGCGGCGGGGGCACCCCTGTTCCTGCTTGCTGGGATCACAGCCCTGTGTGTCGCGCTTTTGCCCTTTGCCTCGGCGGCGGCTCTGCGTATTAATCTGCGTTAACACCTAACCCCGAAAAAGGTCCGATATGTCACTTTGGGAATATGCAAATCCACGGAAATTCATGGCGCTTTCGGGCGCAGTTTTGCCATGGACGGCGGGCATCGCAGCCCTGTGTTTGGTGACCGGATTGATCTGGGGTTTCTTTTTTACGCCGGACGATTATCGCCAAGGATCGACCGTCAAAATCCTATACATCCACGTGCCAAGCGCGATGATGGCGATCAACGCATGGGTGATGATGTTGGTGGCGTCCCTGATCTGGTTCATCCGCCGCCATCACGTGTCCGCCCTGGCCGCCAAGGCCGCGGCACCCGTGGGTCTGACCATGACCCTGATTGCGCTGGCGACGGGTGCGGTTTGGGGCCAGCCGATGTGGGGCACATGGTGGGAATGGGACCCGCGCCTAACGTCGTTTTTGGTGCTGGCGCTGTTTTATCTCGGCTATATCGCGCTTTGGTCCGCGATCGAAGACCAAGACACCGTCGCCGATTTGACCGCCGTTTTGTGCATGGTCGGCTCGGTTTTTGCGGTGCTGTCACGCTATGCCGCGAATTTCTGGAACCAAGGCTTGCACCAAGGGGCGTCATTGTCCCTTGATAAGGAAGAGAACGTGGCGGACGTGTTTTACCACCCGCTTTTGCTTTGCCTTGTGGGGTTTGTTTTTCTGTTCATCGCGCTTGTTTTGCTGCGCACGCGGACCGAAATTCGGGCCCGTAGGATCAGCGCGATTTTGACGCGGGAGAGAATGAAAAATGGTTGATTTGGGCGCATATGCGGGGCCGGTTTTGCTGGCCTATGGGGTGACATTCGTGTTGTTGGCGGGGGTGATCGTGGCGAGCATCGCGCGCGCCCGTCGCATCAAAAGCGAACTGGCCGAATTGGAGCGCGACGATGCCTAGGATTTCGCCCTTTATGTTGATCCCGCCGGTGGCCTTTGGGGCGATGGCGGCGATGTTTTTCGTCGGAATGCAGGACGGTGACGACAGCCTTCCGTCGACGCGGACGGGCAAGGTTGCGCCGGAACTGGTGCTTGAACCGCTTTCTGATCTGCCGATCTTCACCGCCGATGATCTGGCGGATGGCGAGATGAAGTTGGTGAATTTCTGGGCCAGCTGGTGCGCACCGTGCCGCGCGGAACACCCAAATCTTGAGATGCTGGCGGACGAAGGTCTTGCGATTTATGGCATTAATTACAAGGACAAGCCCGATCAGGCGCTGGCGTTTTTGGCCGAGCTGGGCAATCCGTATACCGGAATTGGCGCGGATACGGCGGGGCGCAATGCGATCCATTGGGGCGTTTATGGCGTCCCTGAAACCTATCTGATTGATGGGGACGGGGTGGTTTTGCACCGCTTTGCAGGGCCCTTGACCCAACGCAGCATCGAGGCCGATCTGCGCCCCCTGTTGGGCGCGCAGTAACTGGTTACTGTTTCGCGAGATCCCGCAGAACATAGTGAAGAACGCCACCATTTTCGATATATTCGATCTCAATTTCGGTATCGATCCGACATTTGAGGGTGATGTTTTTCACCGTTCCGTCGGCCATGGTGATCGCGCAGGGTACATCGGAAAGTGGCCGCAAATCCCCCGCCAATCCGGAGATCGACACAGTCTCATCCCCCGTCAGACCCAGCGATTTGCGTGTGTCCCCACCGGTGAATTCAAACGGAATGACGCCCATCCCCACAAGGTTCGAACGGTGAATCCGTTCAAAGGATTCCGCGATCACGGCCTTTACGCCCAACAGGGCCGTGCCCTTGGCGGCCCAATCGCGGCTTGACCCTGCGCCGTATTGAACGCCGCCGAAAATCACCAGCGGCGTGCCGTTGGATTGGTGCACCATCGCCGCGTCATAGATCGACATCTGGTCGCCATCGGGACCCTTGGTATAGCCGCCCTCGACGTTATCAAGCATCTCATTTTTGATGCGGATATTGGCGAATGTGCCGCGCATCATGACCTCGTGATTGCCGCGCCGCGCCCCATAGGAATTGAATTCGCGTGGCTCAACCCCCTTGTCGCTCAGATATTGTCCGGCGGGGGTGCTGCCCTTGAACGCGCCCGCGGGCGAGATGTGGTCGGTGGTGATCATGTCGCCCAAAACGGCGAGGACCTTGGCGTTTTCGACGTCGGAAATCTTTCCCGCCTCGGGGGCCATATCGCGGAAATAGGGCGGGTTTTGCACATAGGTCGAGGTCTCGGGCCAGTCATAGGTCTGGCTGTCGGTGGTTTCGACCGTGCGCCATTTGTCGTCGCCGCGAAACACATCGGCGTATTTTGTGACAAAGGCGTCGCGGGTCACGGTGGCCTCGACGGTTTCGGCGATTTCTTGGGTGCTTGGCCAGATGTCGCGCAGGAACACGTCATTGCCGTCCTTGTCCTGTGCAATTGGGTCGGTGGTCAGGTTGATGTCCATCGTTCCCGCAATTGCATAGGCCACCACAAGCGGCGGCGAGGCGAGGTAATTCGCACGCACATCGGGGGAAATCCGGCCCTCAAAGTTGCGATTGCCCGACAGAACCGAGGTCGCGACCAAGTCCCCCTCGGCAATGGCGTCGGACAGTTCGCTTTGGATCGGGCCAGAGTTGCCGATACAGGTCGTGCAGCCATAGCCGACCAGATTAAACCCAAGTTTATCAAGCTCTTCTTGCAGGTTCGACGCCTCAAGATAGGCGGACACCACCTGTGACCCCGGGGCAAGCGATGTCTTGACCCATGGTTTGCGGGTCAGGCCAAGGGCGGCGGCCTTTTTGGCGACAAGCCCCGCGCCGATCATCACATATGGGTTCGACGTGTTGGTACAAGACGTGATGGACGCAATGACCACATCACCGGATTTTATCGAATAATCCTCGCCGCTTACGGCGATTTCTTTATCCATTGGACGTTTGAATGTCTCTTCCATTTCACGGCGAAATTCGGTCTGACCCTCGGTGAGGGCGACGTAATCTTGGGGGCGTTTGGGGCCCGAAATTGCCGGAACAATCGTGCCCATATCAAGCGAAAGCGTATCCGTGTAGATCGGCGCGTAATTGGCGCCGCGCCAAAAACCGTTTTCCTTGGCGTATGCCTCGACCAAGGTGATGCGCCCCGCGTCGCGGCCCGTGTTTTCAAGATAGCGCAGCGTTTCGCTATCAATCGGGAAGAACCCGCAGGTCGCGCCATATTCGGGGGCCATGTTGGCAATCGTCGCCCGATCGGCAAGCGGTAGGTTATCCAGCCCCGATCCATAAAATTCGACGAATTTTCCAACCACGCCTTTTGCGCGCAGCATCTCGACGACCTTCAAAACCAGATCGGTACCGGTGGTGCCTTCGACCATGGCGCCGGTCAATTCAAACCCGATCACCTCGGGGATAAGCATCGAAATCGGCTGGCCAAGCATGGCGGCCTCGGCCTCAATCCCGCCGACGCCCCAGCCCAGAACCGCCGCGCCGTTGACCATGGTGGTGTGCGAATCCGTGCCGACCAATGTGTCCGGAAAGGCGACCTCATGACCGTGTTGGTCGATTGTGCTCCAAATGGTTTGGGACAGATATTCAAGGTTCACCTGATGGCAAATCCCCGTCCCAGGGGGCACAACACGAAAATTATCAAAGGCCTTTTGACCCCATTTCAAAAACGAATACCGTTCCATATTGCGTTCATATTCGCGGTCGACGTTCATTTGAAACGCGCGCGGGTTGCCGAATTCGTCGATCATAACCGAGTGATCGATCACAAGATCAACGGGGTTTAACGGGTTGATTTTCTTTGGATCTCCACCAAGCGCGATGATCCCGTCGCGCATCGCCGCCAGATCAACAACGGCGGGGACGCCGGTGAAATCCTGCATCAACACGCGGGCAGGGCGATAGGCAATTTCGCGCGGGTTCTTGCCGCCATTTTCGGCCCAGACCCCAAAGGCGCGAATGTCGTCCAAGGTGACCGTCTTGCCGTCCTCAAACCGCAGCATGTTTTCCAAGACCACCTTCAACACTGCTGGAAGTCGTGAAAAATCCCCAAGCCCCGCGGCCTGCGCGGCAGGAATGGAATAGTAAGAGACCCGCGTGTCGCCCACTGCCATGTTTTTGCGGGTCTTTGCTGTATCGATTCCGACTGTGATTGGCATGGTGGCTCCGTGAAGTTAATCATGTGGCTCTCACTCTGATCTAAGACGATGGGCGGGGGCGAAATCAAGTCCGGAACACCTGACCTATGGAAAAAGCCGCGCGCGGCAACACAAGGGGTCACGAATTGCTCTCATTTCGTTGATTGGAATTCTTTGAACGACTGTTCTACAAAGACATTACGCAACATGTCAGGAACCGGAATGAACAGATTCGCCACTTCAATTATCGCTCTCGTGATGGGTGCGCAAATGGCCGCCGCCGATGGGCCGGTGGTTGTTGAACTGTTCACGTCGCAGGGCTGTTCATCCTGCCCGCCAGCGGATGTGTTTCTGGGGGAATTGACAAAACGCGATGATGTTTTGCCGCTCGCGCTTCATGTGGATTATTGGGATTATCTGGGCTGGAAGGACGAATTCGCCGATCCCGCCCATACGGTTCGGCAACGCGCCTATGCGGCCGCGGCCCATAAACGCATGATTTTCACCCCTCAGATGATTGTTGGGGGCGTGCATCACGTGGTTGGGAACCGCCCTGCAAAGGCGCTTGCCGCGATTGATGCTGCGATGGCGGAAAACGTTGTCGACGTGTCTTTGACACGGGCCAACGGGCAGGTGTCCGTTTCGGCGCTGGCCGAGGCCGCCGATGATTTGACTGTCCAAGTGGTGAAATTCGACCTTGAACAGGATGTGGTCATCGAACGGGGCGAGAATGCCGGAAAAACCATCACATATCATAATGTTGTGCGGGATTGGTCCGTGTTCGGCGTGTGGGATGGACGCGGTGAATTCGCAGCGGAAATCGACGTGACCGGCCCGGTCGCCGTGATATTTCAACGCGGAACAGATGGGCTTGTGGTTGGGGCGGCCCAGCTGCGCTAGGTTTGCGTTTCGCGGTACCAAATATAGATGCCGGACGCTGCGATCAGGCATGCGCCGATGATCACATAAATGTCGGGGAATTCGCCAAAGAACAAGACGCCCCAAACCGTCGACGCGATCAGCGACACATATGAAAAGGGGGCAAGGATGCTTGCTTCGGTCTGGGCAAAGGCGCGCACCAACAGGAACTGGGCCGCAGCACCGAATACCGCGATGGCGCCAAGGCCCAGAATATCGAGAGCGCTTGGCGTGGACCAGCTGAACGGCAACAGCGCCGACAGGACCAGTGTCCCAATCACCCCGCTATAGATAAGCGATGTCCAGACGGTTTCGGATGTGCCGATGTGGCGCGTGATCAGGGCATATGACGCAAAACATGACGCCGCCGCGACGGGAAGCACCGAGTAAATCGTGAACACATCCGCGCCCGGGCGCACGATGATCAGCATGCCGATCAGACCCAGACAGATGCTGATGGCGCGGTGGGCTCCGAACCGTTCGCCCAGAAATATCGCCGCGCCGAGGGTGATAAGGACGGGCGCAATTTCGAAAATCGCGGTCGCCTCGGCCAATCCCAGATGTTGTAAGGACATGAAAAACAAAAGGAATGACGCGATCTGTACCATTGCGCGCAGGACCTGAAGGCGGGGATGTTGGGTTGCGGCCATGGGAATGATCTTGGAACGCAAGATACAGATAACCACCAAAATCTGTCCTACATAGCGCGCCCAAACAGTCTGGATCACGCCAAGGTGCGATGTCAGGGCCTTGCCGAAGGCATCCATAATGGTGAAGCAAATGATCGCAGAAACCATAAGAAGGATCCCCCGTTGAACGGGGCGAAGCGTGCGTGATGACATAACCGGAGTACCTGTTTTCCAATGCCGTTATTGATCGGGCAAGGCATTGGAAAAACGCTATTCCTCATCGTCGTCTTCGTCAACTGCCAGCGTAATTTCACCGGATTCCTCAAGGGCGCGGATTTCAAGGATAACGGCGGACATGGCGGCGTCGCCGTCCTTGGTTTTGATTTTGCCGATTTCGCCCATCTCTTCGCGCAGTCCCTCGGACATGCGTTTGGACATGTTTTCAAGGATAAAGTCCGCCGGTTTCTGTTGGCCATTGGCCACGGCAAAGGCAAGCGCGGTGACAAGATCGCCCTGATCGACACCACGGATAACCTTGGGGATGTCGCGCGGGTCCATGCGTTCGGGGATGTTGTCAAAGGTAAAGATCGCCTTTGTTACTTCATCTGCAAAGGATTCGTCGTCTTCGCGCAGCCCTTCGAGAACATCGTCACGGGTTTGCGCGGGCGAGAAGTTGAGCAAAGCGCCGACGCGTTCCACCGGCCCCTTGGAAAATGCGGTTTCGGGGCGCGCGGTCAGTTGTGACACCAAGGATTCGCCGATGCGACGGACGGCATCTGGGGTGATCGCGCCGGTTTTCGACATGGCAAATGTGATCTGGCGGGCCTTGGGCCCCGGCATCATACCAAGGAGTTCGGCGGCCTTGGCGACCTTCAACTTTGATAGAAAAACGGCGCCGATTTCGATGCTCTCGGTTTCGAGAACCGGTAGCAGTTCCGCGGATTCCATTTCCGCCAGCCGATCCCACGGGTCAAGGGACACGGGCGTGCCCGCCTGTTCGCGGATGCGTTCGATCAGACCGTCCGACAGTTTCCCGTCCAACAGGCCAAGCGCCCCTTCGAGACCATCGGGGAAGGAGACGCCGACCGAGCTTAGCTGTGACGTAAACTCCTTAACCACTGAATCCATTGTGAATTTATCCACGACCCGCATGGTCGACATGAGCCACGTGATCTCGCTTTGCATATCTTCGGGCAGGCGCGACAGGTCAATGTCACCCCCTTCGGTCAATAGAACCCGCACGATGATCGCGGCCTTTTGGCGACGGGACAGGCCACGGGGAACGGGTGTGGCGGCATCTGGTGTTGGTTTTTTTGCAAGGTCGCTCATTCTGACGGTCTCCGGCTATTTTGTCTAGAATTGCAGAGATGTGTTAATGGGCGATTACGCCTTGCGTTGATTTTGACAGTTCGCGGTGTATGGTCGTCCTATATTTGAGAAAATGATTGATTGATCCGTGGTCGAGAAAAACGATGCAGCCTATCGGTATGTGCAAACCGCGAACTGCAAAGAGGAACAGATGAAGCGCGTAAAGCTGCGTCTGGAGAAGTGGAACGCAAGCCGGACTGCCCAAAGCTTGGCGGCTATCCTTGTGATTACTCAAACCAGCGGATACCTAGCCTCTTTTGCACAAGGTACTATAGATGCATCAAACATGATTTCGAGAATTTCCCTCGGTTTCAAGTTCTACTTGTGTTTTCAGGTTCTTTGGGTGTCGTGGTATATTCTGAGTCGACCTTCTAAGTGGGCCTATGCCAGTATAAAAAAATACGCCCAGAGTCTTCACAGACCCTGGACGTACGATGATTAATGATAGACTGGTTTTGACCTAGCCAAACACGCGTTTGAAAATCGTATCAACGTGTTTCGTGTGGTAACCCATGTCGAATTTCTCTTTGATTTCTTCGACACCCAATGCGGCCACAACGTCTTCGTCGGCCAGCAATTGTTCTTGGAAATCAACGCGGTGTTCCCATACTTTCAACGCGTTGCGCTGAACCATAGAGTATGCGTCCTCGCGGGACACACCCGCTTGGGTAAGCGCCAAAAGAACGCGCTGCGACATCACAAGACCTGGGAACTTGTTCATGTTATCAAGCATGTTTTCAGGGAAGATCAACATCTTCTCGATCACGCTGGTCAAACGTTTGAGGGCAAAGTTCAAGGTGATGGTCGCGTCTGGACCGATGGTGCGTTCCACGGAGGAGTGCGAGATGTCGCGCTCGTGCCAAAGGGCCACGTTTTCCATCGCTGGGATCACGGTCATGCGCACAAGACGCGCAAGACCAGTCAGGTTCTCGGTCAAGATCGGGTTCTTCTTGTGCGGCATCGCGGATGAGCCCTTTTGGCCCATAGAGAAGAATTCCGCGCCTTCAAG
This sequence comes from uncultured Halocynthiibacter sp., assembly GCA_947503035.1. GTDB lineage: Bacteria > Pseudomonadota > Alphaproteobacteria > Rhodobacterales > Rhodobacteraceae > CANNCD01. Next base: position 923,722 of record CANNCD010000001.1, on the reverse strand, counting down.
AACTTCGGTACGCTGCATGTGACGGATTTCGATCACGATGTTTTCCATCGAGGATGCGATCACACCCAAAACAGAGAAGAACATCGCGTGACGGTCACGTGGGATAACCTGTGTGGAAATCGGCTCGGGCGATAGGCCAAGCTGCTCACAGACGTGCTCTTCTACGCGCGGGTCGACGTTTGCGAATGTCCCGATGGCGCCGGAAATCGCACCGGTGGAAATCTCTTCGCGGGCCGCTTTCAAGCGCGAGAGGTTGCGGTCCATTTCCGCATAGAACCGCGCAAATGTCAGACCCATGGTTGTTGGCTCGGCGTGGATCCCGTGGGAACGGCCAACGCGAACGGTGTCTTTGTGCTCCATGGCGCGTGTTTTCAACGCAGCCATAAGCTCCTTAAGGTTCTCAATCAGGATGTCCGCCGCGCGCACAAGCTGTACGTTCAGACATGTATCAAGAACGTCAGAGGACGTCATACCTTGGTGCACAAAACGGGCTTCTTCGGAGCCCACGTGCTCAGCAAGGTGCGTAAGGAACGCGATAACGTCGTGCTTGGTCACGGCTTCGATTTCGTCGATGCGCGCCACATCGAATTCTACGTCTTTGGCTTTCCAAACCGCGTCCGCGTTTTCGCGGGGGATCACACCAAGGTTGGCCATGGCTTCACAGGCGTGCGCCTCGATTTCGTACCAAATCTTGAACTTGGTTTCAGGCGACCAAATGGCAACCATTTCGGGGCGGGAATAACGAGGGATCATAGGACAGCCTTGTGATAAGAATTGCAGACGCGCGCGTTGAATAGACGCAAAGACGTCGCAGAACAAGGGAAGAGGCGGCTCATCGGGGGCATAATTGATGATTTTCCCACGAATGGGGCCTTTGCCCCGTTTACGATGCGGCAATCACCGCACCACATCCCCAACCGTCATAGTCCCCGCCAAACGTCTTTGCGGTCTGCTGGAGCTGCCACGTGATGGGATCAAGCATCGCAGGGGCGTCGATCCGTTGAAGTGCAACCTCGCAGGAGTGGTCGGGCATCTCATCGGTGTTGATCTGTGCATCAAACCCTTGGCCGTCCAGGGCCTTCATAAATGCCTTGGCCTGTTCCTTTGTCTGGAATTTCACAAAGTGATCGACTGGGCGCGGGGCATTCAAGTCATCGCCGTGGTCTGCAAGGCGTGAACAGACATGGCGATTGCCAATTTCATTGAGCGCCATTTCGTTGGGATAGAGGTCGTCGAAATATGTGCTCCATGTCGGGTCCTCAAAATGAAATGTCGCGAACTCATAATCAGGAAACGTGGACTTGAGCGCGGACAATAGCGGGGCAGCGGATGTGGGACCCTTGCCATAGAAAAAGAACGACCGCTTTGCATTGCCGGTATGGCGTCCAACATAGTGGAGCTCTGGGTGCTGATGATCGGTGACGAAGTCTTCAAGTGTAAACAGAGTTTCGGCTTCTTCGGCGGTGGTCATACCATGTTCAGGATGCGGAAAACGCAGTCCGACTTCGATTACGTGAAACACGCCGTGGCTCTTGATCGGAGCGACTTCACTGAATTCCATATCAATCATCGCGGAATGTGGTTTTCCGTCGATGTGACAGGAATAAAAGTTCCAGTTGGTCTGTGGTAGGTCGGAATTTGGTTGGGTGGACATAATGCGTCTCAATCTTTGAGCTGTTGAAATGCGATCACGATAGGGAGTGACGCTGTTCAGTCAAGGAGTGAAATCTGGCTTGATGGATGTTATGTTATACTATAATAAGTCGCGTAAAGCATGACGAAACCCCAAGGACAGCCCAATGCCAAGCAACCGTGGCACAACCACCCTTCGACGCCGCCGTCGTCGCGGCAATGCGATGACCGAATACGACCGTTTGCCGCGTGAACTGCGTGCGTGGGTCGCGGGGGCGATTATGCCGTGGCGGGCAGGGTCGGTTGAGGTGGCCTATAGAAAGGCGCTCAAACGCACAGGAAGCCCAGACGCCGCCATCCGCGAACTTGACCGCATTCAACGCTCCATGGTTGCCAAGGACGCGCGCAAGGTGTGGGATGGCACGCACCCGTTCACCCAGCCCGCATCCGCGCAGGCCTAGCAGCAGCTACAGGAAGACGCCGGTTTCGCAGGCGCAAGGTCGTCTTGGGTCATCTCAAGATCGCCGGTCAACACCAATGGCGTGATCTGAAGCGCATGAGCCAGACGTTCAACCGCCACGGTCGGGACGGTTGCGATGCCCTTGGTGGCCTCAAGCTTGGCGATCTGGCGTTCGGATAGACCCGTCATTTTCGCCAATTTCGGGCGCCCAATTTTGCGAGAGGTCCGAAGGGCTTTGACGCGGGTCGCATCGATGGTCTGGGTGGTCATGGGGTTATCCTCTGGTGATGTTATAACACCTCATAGGGGGATCAGACCCAATTGCCAAGAACCCCGTGGGGGATTGGCGCGTTATCCGCCGCGAATATGGTCCCAAATCCGCGCGGCCGCCTGATCCGCGGGCATATCGGTGGTCTCAAGCCGAAGATAGGACGGGGCGGTGATTTCGCCGGGGTTGGACACCAGACGGTATTTTTCGCCCGTGTTGATGATGTCCCGTTCGGACCAATCGATATCCCGTTTCGACGGTTTATGAGCCAGACGGTTGTCGGTGCGATTGCGGCGCAGACGTTCGTCTTGGTCCGCGATTAATTCGACCCAATGAACATCATGCCCCTTGGCCGCAAATTTATCGGCGATCCCATTTATATATTCGGCCTCCTCCGGTTCGCTAAAGGCCCAGACAAAGGTGAAGATATACCCCCCGTCGGCGTCCTCGGCAAAGGCGTCAAAGAACGCATTGCGCAGCGTGTTGACCAAGGCGCGCCCCTTGGGTTTACCGTATTTAAAGAACGGCAGGACCATATCGATGGTCATGTGATTGTGAAACAGCTTGTGACCCGACAGGCGTTCGAGCTCTTGTCCGACGGTCATTTTTCCCACGGCCTGTGCGCCGGTAATAATCGTAAATGTCATGGGCAAACCTTAGGTCGGATTTGCCCTGTGTCAACTATTCACAACCGCAATCCGCGTCGGGCGTGCGCAGGGTTGTGGTGACGGATGCGCCGGCCTCAAGGGTTTTGTGGACGGGGCATTTGTCGGCGATTTCCAACAGGCGTGCGCGTTGTTCATCGGTCAAATCACCGGTCAACGCGATCTCTCGGTGAAACGTGTCAATCCGCATTGTGCCAATAGAACCAGCATCTTGCGCGTGCATCTTATTATGGGTCACATCGACGGATACGTGGTCCAAAGGCCAGCCCTTGCGCCGTGCGTACATGCGGATGGTCATCGACGTACAGGCCCCAAGACCCGCGCCCAAGAACCCATAGGGCGACATGCCCTTGTTGGTGCCGCCATAGGCAAGCGGCTCATCGGCAACCGTGTGCAAATGCGGGCCGGATTGGATGTCCTGAAGGAACCCATCTGGGTCGGCCTCGGAGACACGCAACACGCCCTCGGGCGCACCGATGGGCGGCGCAGGTGGGCGCAGATCGACATAACGGCCAACCCATGCGGCAATCACGTCGGCCGCATATTCCGCGTCCTTGAGATCGGTGATCAGGTGGTCGGCGTCATCCAATGTCACAAAGGATTTCGGGTGGGTCGCGGCCATGAAAATCTCGGTGGCGTTCTTGATCCCGACGGTGCGATCATTCGGACCATGCATCACCAAAAGCGCCGGTTTCAGATCGGACAGACGGTCAAGCACCGACTGCGCGCGGATGTCATCAACGAAACCCTGACCGATGGTCACCGGACGTCCCCCAAGGGGGACATCGGCCTGACCGTGTTCGGCGATTGTATCAAGGTGGTCGTCAAACAGATGGGCCACATGCGACGGGGCAGCGGGCGAGCCAAGCGTCACAACCGCGCGCAGGCTGGGAATATCATGGGCCGCGCGCAAAACAGCGGTGCCGCCGAGGCTGTGACCGATGATCAAATCCGGCGCCATGCCTTGGTCCGTCAAATGACGGGCCGCGGCCAACAGGTCTTGTGCATTGGAGACAAAATTGGTGTTTTCGAATTCGCCCTCAGAATGCCCAAGGCCGGTGAAATCAAACCGCAAAACTGCAATCCCCATCGCCGCAAGACGGGCGGAAATGCGGCGCGCGGCAAAGATGTCTTTGCCACAGGTAAAACAATGCGCAAAGATCGCCGTCGCCAAATGGGGCCCGTCCGGCATGTCCAGTCGCGCGGCAAGTTGATCGCCGGCGTGACCGGTAAATGTGAATTTCTGAGGCTGCACGGGATGTATCCTTGGGCGTCGCGAATCTGTTTCTGTGTTGATCATAAGGTGGCGGGGGGCGACCCTGTTTGCAATCCCACAGGCCCACAGATCACGAACCAGTGACGAGTTGTGCAAAAAAAACGGCCCGCGCAGAGGCGGGCCAGTTGGGGCAGAAAACGAATTGGGTGTGTTAGTCGAGCACGCGCATCGGGCCGCGCTCTGGATCAATCGTAAGGCCGGTCATGCGATACAGAAGCGGCGCGGAAATCGGGCCTGTACAGGTCTTTTGGAAGGCAACGATCAAACGTTGCACAAGCGGTTGGTCCGCAGTGTTCTGAGAACGCAGGGCGTCTTGGTCAAGGCGCGCCAGTGATATCACCCCGTCGGGCCATGCGTCGGATGCGTCGTTATTCTGAATGTCAAAACAACGCGGCGCATAGATTTTGACGGTGGTGTCTACATCGTTCAGCAAAACGGTTTGCGATACGAAATCCTGTGCGGCGGCGACGTTCTCCGAGAACCGGTGCGTGTCTTCTTCGAAGATCACGGGACGGCCAAGGAATTGTTCTGAATACAAAAGTTTGAAACCGATTGTGGGTTTTCCGTTCTTTTTGGTCCCGCTGGCAAAGGGCTCGGGCAGGGTGAACAGGGCCATCGGTTCTTTTTGGGCCAAGACCTGCAACGCCTTGTCATAGAGGAACAGCTGATTGGACTGGTGCCAGTACATGACGTTGAACGGGAATTTCACGGCCAAGACCAATGTGACACGGCGCGCGATCTCCAAACGGGTCAGATATTGCGCCGTGGTTTCGGGGTCCATGTATTCGTCATGCAGGAACGACCCAACATCGGGCAGAGGCGTTTCCCCGCAGCCCACCGAGATCCGCACAAATCCGCGATGTCCCGCGATTGGTGTTGCGAAGTCGTCCTGCTGAAGACGGTGATAGCTTGAGGAAAGCGCGTCCTTAAACCCGTCAAAATCGGCGGGTCCGTCGCATGTGGTAACTGTAATATTAAAGGTGGAATTGGCGAAAACTGTTTCAGTCTCGGTTTCACTGATAAGTCTGAAACGCTGGTCAAGAACGCCTGTCGCCCGATTGATCATACGGCTAAGGGCCGCGGTTTCAGGAAATGAAAACGTAGATGAAATGGATGCGCTGCTCAGAAGAGTGACGTCAATAATTTGTGGTCGGGAAGGTGTCAAAATAGACTCCGTGGTGTTGGGGTTTCCTTGTGTCTAAGGGCGCAATGGGGCGGGATTGGGGCAGGGATGGGGTAAGAGTATGAGAAAACCCTTAATACTAAGGGCGATTCAGCCCTGATGTGTTAGCGAATGGTTAACAATATCCCTAGGGTTGTACATATTCATCAGGCGCGAATTCGGGCGTCATGTGTCGGTCGGCCATGTCCGCGGATCGAGTCGCAACAGGGTCGAGAGCTGCTCATAGATCTTGGGCTCCGCCTTGGCCAATTCATGAGGCTTTTCAAAGAAGGCCTCGATTGAGACGGCAAAGAGCTCTTGGAGGTTGGTCGCCCCGTAAGGCCGTAGAAACGTCTTGCGCTTCAGGCTCACCTTGCGGCGGTGACGTTTGTAGGTCGAGATGAAGGTATCGCGCCATTTCGCGAAACTTTGGCCTTTGCGCAGGGGCGGCAGGGCATTCGTTTCGCCAGATAGCGCATCGAGTTGGTGTGCGAATTCGTGCAGAACCACGTTTAGCCCATCGTTGGGACGCTTTGCGCCGTGCCGTGTCGCGGCCCAAGACAGAACCACAGGACCATGAAGCCAGCTTTCGCCAAGGGTGATGCCGTGTTCGGTTCTGATATCCCCATGGCTGGTCACGCGTTTGGATTTGAATCCAGACGGATAGACCAGAATGGTGCGCAGGGTTTTGTACCAGTCGTCGATGTTCACAATCAAAACACAGGCCTGCGCGGCAATGGACAGGCGCATCTCTTCGGTGATCTCTTGTCCGGCACAGCCGTGAAAGGTCACTTGGTGCAGGAACAGGTTGATCTTGCCCTCAAGCGGCGCTCGGAGCGCCTCTGGGAGGCGTTTGATCATCGGGACCTCGTCCACAATGATCCTGATCTGATGGTCGGTCAGGGGCATCGCCAACAGGCGCTTGCGGGTGCGAGCGCGTGAAATGACGCGGTAAAGAACAAAGAAAATGGCGAGGGAGAGACAGGCGACAATAATGAACATAGGTCATTGGTATAGCGCGAAACCGTGAATGGAAAGCGCCAGAAATTATTGCGACGCGGCACCTTGTGTTGGCGCGGCGGGCGCATAAATTACACCTATATATTACACAGCGAGGCAGAACATGATCACTTGGCAGAAAATCGAAGGGGCGCTGGTATTTCTCATCGCCCTCGCAGTCTTTATCCCGCTCGACATAGGAATTTCGTGGTGGCTGGCGCTTTTGGTGTTTTTCGCACCGGACCTGAGCTTTGCGGGATATGCGCTTGGGAACCGCGTCGGTGCGGCGCTCTATAACACAGTGCACGTTTACGCCCTCGGGGTGGGTGTCGCGGCGCTTGGGTACTGGTTCGACCTGCCGATGGTTACGGGTATCGGGGTTCTTTTGTTTGCTCATACAGGGTTTGACCGGATGATGGGCTATGGCCTTAAATCCGTCGAAGGGTTCCACGTCACCCATCTGGGCCGGATCGGTAAGGATCAATAGCCCCACAGGCCACATCTTTACCAGATCACACAAACGCAAAAGGGCGCCACGATGGGCGCCCTTTCGTATATCACTGTCTACTAACGGATTAGCAAGAGTAGTATAGACCGTACTCAACTGGGTGAGGTGTGTGCTCGTACTGCTCAACTTCTTCCATCTTAAGGTCAACATAACCTTGGATCTGGTCTTCGGTGAACACGTCGCCAGCAGTAAGGAAGTCCATGTCTTTGGAAAGCTCGTCAAGAGCTTCACGAAGGGAACCACAAACAGTTGGGATTTCTGCCAACTCTTCTGCTGGTAGGTCGTATAGATCCTTGTCGGATGCTTCGCCTGGGTCGATCTTGTTCTTGATACCGTCGATACCAGCCATAAGAAGGGCTGCGAAACATAGGTATGGGTTTGCAGAGGGATCAGGGAAACGTGCTTCAACGCGCTTCGCTTTGGGGGATTCTGCAAACGGAATACGTACACAACCGGAACGGTTAGACGCAGAGTACGCGCGAAGAACTGGAGCTTCGAAACCTGGGATCAAACGCTTGTAAGAGTTTGTGGATGGGTTTGTGAAAGCGTTCAGTGCTTTTGCGTGCTTGAGGATACCACCGATGAAGTACAGAGCTTCTTGGGAGAGATCCGCGTATTTGTCGCCAGCGAACAAAGGTTTGCCGTCTTTCCAGATGGACATGTTCACGTGCATGCCTGTGCCGTTGTCGCCTGCGATTGGCTTTGGCATGAATGTTGCGGATTTGCCGTAAGCGTGCGCAACGTTGTGTACGATGTATTTGTACTTCTGGATTTCGTCAGCTTGCTTTGTAAGTGAGCCGAATACGAGACCAAGCTCGTGCTGACAGGACGCAACCTCGTGGTGGTGCTTGTCAACTTTCATGCCGATACGCTTCATAGTGGAAAGCATTTCGGAACGGATGTCTTGTGCATCGTCGATTGGGTTTACTGGGAAGTAACCGCCTTTGACGCCTGGGCGGTGGCCCATGTTGCCCATTTCGTAATCGGTGTCTGTGTTCCAAGCCGCGTCTTGTGCGTCAACTTCGAAGGACACTTTGTTCATTGTGTTCGCGAACTTAACGTTATCGAACAAGAAGAACTCAGCTTCTGGACCGAAGAAAGATGTGTCACCGATACCGGAAGAGATAAGGTATGCTTCGGCTTTTTCGGCTGTACCGCGTGGGTCACGTGTGTACGCAACGCCTGTGTCTGGCTCAACGATGGAACAGTGCACAGCAACAGTTTTTTCCGCGTAGAACGGGTCAACATATGCAGAGTCAGTGTCGAAGATCAATTTCATGTCGGAATCGTCGATGGATTTCCAACCAGCGATGGAAGAACCGTCAAACATAAAGCCGCCATCGATGAAGTCTTCGTCAACTTCGTCAACGATTACAGTCACGTGCTGTAGTTTACCGCGTGGGTCAGTAAAACGAACGTCGAGGTACTCGGCGTTTTCGTCTTTCATCAATTTGAGAAGTGATTCAGTGCTCATGTCTCGTCCCTTGTATTTTCAGAGTGTTAGCATGACCCGAAGGCCGATAAAGAAAAGCGCCCCCATGAGAGGGAGCGCAGTCAATTAGAGTGCGTCGTCGCCGTCTTCGCCGGTCCGGATACGGATGGCTTGTTCAACAGGTGACACGAAAATTTTGCCGTCGCCGATTTTGTCGGTCTTAGCTGCGCCAACGATCGCCTCAATTGCGCCGTCAACTTGGTCATCCGCAAGGACAACTTCGATTTTTACTTTTGGGAGGAAATCCACAACATATTCTGCACCACGGTACAGCTCAGTGTGGCCTTTTTGACGACCAAAGCCTTTGACCTCAACAACAGACAGGCCTTGTACGCCGATCTCTTGTAGGGCTTCTTTAACTTCGTCGAGTTTGAACGGCTTAATGATAGCCTCAATCTTTTTCATAGTCTGGCCTCCTCATGGGAATCTTTTATTCGGAGTCTTTCAGACCATCTTCATGGATGGGCCACAATTATCTACCCCGTGATCCGTTGTGGATACAGGATTATTTATTAAGCAAGGATTAAAGATTCAGCTTAACGATTAAAAAGTAGTCAGTTTGAAAACTTTTGTGAAGTGCTGCATTTGCACAAAAACCAGTCACTTTTAGAAGCGACACAAGCGATGGTTTATGTGCAGAAATCGCTGCATATATATAGTGGCCTTACGCCGCGGCGATTTTGCGCTTTCTTTGACGTATCACAGAGGCCGCGATTTCAACACCACCGGCGTATATAATATGCGGATGGTTAAAGCCGAGTTGATAAAGCGTCTGTTTCTGAAGACCAACCCGACGCACCAATTCCCCATCGACAAGTTTCTCAACCGGTACAAGCGCCTCGGCGTGGCCGAACATCGCCGGTGCGCGCCAATCGCGGATCAAAACGCGCTGACCTTCGGGGATGAACAGGGCAGGGCCGTCGTCCCGTTCCATACGATACATCATGCGGGCGTGGTGGGTGCAGGCGATCTTGGCCAATGTGGCGGCGCCGACGTCGCGGGTGATCACACGATCCCCATCCATCAGATGTTCAACAGGAATCATCCCGTCCAGCGTAAGGACGGTGGTGCCCGCAGGAATCCCAGTGCGGGATATGCGTGCCGACGGAGTCGGGGCGTCAGATGCGGTGCCTGTCCCGCGTGAACGCCCGACCTTTTTAGGTTCTATGGGCTGCATTGCTCGAATATGCCTTGTTTTCTTTTACTATACGTTAACCCCCTTGATCGGGCGACAAATTTTTTCACCATTTTTGCATTTTTGCTCTGGCGGTCCGCGAAATCAGTCGTTAGAAGCCTCCTCAAGCAAGGTTTACCGCTTGTGGTTAAGTGCGGGTGTGGCGGAATTGGTAGACGCACCAGATTTAGGTTCTGGCGCCGCGAGGCGTGGGGGTTCGAGTCCCTTCACCCGCACCACTTTGATTTCATTGAACAATCGAATATCACGTCACATGGGCATCGCCTGTGACCTTGTCATATCTTTTTCACATCCATGCATTTTTGCTCTGGTGGTTTCTGAAATCTGCGGATACAAGCACCCCAAGCAAGGTTTACCGCTTGTGGTTAAGTGCGGGTGTGGCGGAATTGGTAGACGCACCAGATTTAGGTTCTGGCGCCGCGAGGCGTGGGGGTTCGAGTCCCTTCACCCGCACCACTTTGATTTCATTGAAAATTGATACGTCACTATGCCGCGGCGCGCGGTGTTGTTTCGTTGTCTTTCCTGTGGTCCTATCGGATGGATTGGGGTTGCCATGGGCAGGCATCACCGGGTCCGACTATTTTGTCGAAATCAGCACAGGAGACATGTTGTGCTACGCGGATTAAAACGAATTTTTATCTGTCTCACGGCAGATGCGGTTTTCATCAGCTTGATCTGGGCGACGCTTTACACGTTGTTCGGGATCGGAGGGTCGATGCTGCTGAGCGTCCCCGAGGATGAGGCGAGCGGGTTTTTCCAGCGTATATATGTTGTCGCGTTCATGCCTGTGCTGTTCTACCTTGTCTATTTTTTTGTTATCGCGATCGTGAACACCTTGCTTTGGACCAATGGAGCGCTAAAGGAGCGAATTAATGGCCGTATCATGATTTGGTTCGGACTGCTGATATATGCCGGCGTTGTTGTTTCTGGCGATTTGGTTGATGAGGATGCTGACCCCGGGGCGTGGGAATTCTTGTTGTTTCCGATCATCTATTGCATCGCAAATATCATGACAGAACATGTCTGGGAACGGTTAGATCCACGGCGGCGCGCGGCATAGGGATGGTGTTTCCACACTAATCCGCCTATGGGTTGGGGGATTGGCCAAAGGATGACGGAGCACAACATGGCAACCACACTGACAGACGGGCCATGGTCCGAGGGAGCGACATCGAATGTGGGCTTTGAGGCCGAGATCGAGGGTCAGAAAATCCATTTTATGATCACCCATGACACGTTGTACGATGATTTCGGCAAGCGTGGCCAATATGACAGCTATGAATTGATCGAGCTGTTCGAATTGCTTCAGGATCAGATTCTTGAACGGGCTGTGAACCTGTCGGGCGAGAAACCCGTTCAAAAGGGCCACCGCAAATACGTGATGATCACCCGCGGCGCCGGCAAACCCAAACGCAAATAGGCGGCAGCCATAGACTGGTCGATGGAGCGTCGGAGAATGTTGGTTGAACTGCTGTATTCGTTAACTATATCTTAACGCATACGGCACGCCATTCGCCGCCGTTCCATTTAACGTTTTTGAAAAGCCCTTATTATGCGTCCCATTTTATCTATCGCCGTCGCCATGTGTCTCATGTGCTCATTACCCACACTCGCGCAGGCCGCGCCGGTGAAAAAGTCCCGTTCGTCAATCTGTCATGCGCCGGGGACCGAATATTACTCTCGGACCAAGAACTTCACGGCATATAATACCATGCAGGCCTGCCTAAATTCTGGTGGCCGACGTCCACGTTGATCCAACGTCCGCAACAGGAAACAAGCCGAGTATTCGGCGGTGTTTTCGCTTTCTTCTTGCATCGCCCCAGCACCCCCAATAGAAAGCCTCTGATTATATTTCGCCGCGTCTGCGGCCCTGAACGCTATGAGGATACCCATGCAGGTTACCGAGACCCTGAACGAAGGCCTAACGCGCGGCTACGAAATCACGATTGCTGCTGCTGATTTGGCTGCAAAAGTTGATGAGAAAATCAAAGAAGCGCAACCAAACATCGAGATGAAGGGCTTCCGTAAGGGTAAAGTTCCTTTGGCTCTGTTGAAAAAACAGCACGGCCCAGCAGTCATGGGTGAAGCCATGCAAGAAGCCGTAGACGGCGCGATGAACAAATTGCTTGAAGACAATGGCGACCGCCCTGCGATGCAGCCAGAAATCAAGATGACCAACGAAGACTGGAAAGAAGGCGACGACATCGTTGTTTCCGCGTCTTACGAAGCGCTTCCAGAAATTCCTGAGCCAGACATGTCCGGCGTTTCCCTTGAGAAGCTTGTTGTAAAAGCAACAGACGCTGACATCGACGACGCGTTGAAAAACATCGCATCCTCCGCACAGACATTTGCTGACCGCGCCGAAGGCGAAGCAGCAGAGAGCGGCGACCAAATCACCATCGATTTCGCAGGTAAAGTAGACGGCGAACTGTTCGACGGCGGTTCTGCCGAGGACTACCCACTTGTTCTTGGTTCCAACTCTTTCATCCCAGGCTTCGAAGAGCAGCTTATCGGTAAGAAAGTTGGCGAAGACGTTGCAGTAAACGTTCAATTCCCAGCAGAATACGGCGCAGAAAACCTTGCTGGCAAAGACGCTGTGTTTGACTGTAAAGTGAAGGCTGTGAAAGCCCCAGCAGAAGCAGAAATCAACGACGAGCTTGCGAAACAATTCGGTGCAGAAGATCTTGCTGCGTTGAAATCCCAAGTTGCAGAACGTCTTGAGTCCGAGTACGCGGGCGCATCCCGTGCAGTTCTTAAGCGCGGTCTTCTTGACGCGCTAGACGGCAAAGTTGACTTTGACCTTCCACCTTCCCTTGTTAAGGCAGAAGCTGACGCAATCGCGCACCAGCTATGGCACGACGAGAACCCAGAAGTAGAAGGCCACGATCACCCCGAGATCGAGGCAACAGAAGAGCACAAGACACTTGCCGTACGTCGTGTACGTTTGGGTCTATTGCTTGCTGAACTTGGTCGTCAAAAAGAGATCCAGGTTTCTGACGCCGAGATGACACAAGCAATCATGAACCAAGCACGCCAGTACCCAGGTCAAGAGCGCCAGTTCTTTGAATTCGTTCAGCAAAACGCACAAATGCAGCAGCAACTTCGCGCACCATTGTTCGAAGACAAAGTTGTTGATTACATCGTTGAAAACGCTGATGTGACAGAAAAAGAAGTGTCCAAAGAAGAGCTTGAAAAAGCTGTTGAGGCACTCGACGAAGCGTAAGCGACGTTACACACGATTTGAAAGGGGTGGCCATCGGCCGCCCCTTTTTTGTTGGTGAATATCCGTTGGCACGCTAGGGTTTTGACAGCATGAAAAAACCAACGTCACCGATGTTTCAGGCCATCTCCAAAGTGGGCCCCTGTCTTGAACGACAATTGTCGCCGTTTGGGTATGCGGCCATGGATCGATTGGCTCTTCGGTCAGGCGATCACGTGCTTGATCTGGGGTGCGGGGCGGGGGCGACGCCATCCCAATTGGCCGCACGCGTCGGGGTCACAGGATCGGTTATCGGTATCGATATCGCCGAGGACATCCTCGAACTTGGTCGTTCGCATTTGGAAGACGGAGCGCCGGTGGAACTGGCCGTGGGGGACGCCGGCAATCTAGGGGTCCCAGATAAGGAATTCGATGCGCTTTTTTCGCGCTTTGGTGTGATGGGAGTAGCAGAGCCAGAAACGGCCTTTGCTGGCTTTCGGAGAGTGCTCAAACCCCGAGGGCGGTTTGCGATGTGTTGTTGGCGGCGGCTTGCCGACAACGAATTGGACCACCTTCCTGTCACGATTGCAGAGCAGCAGGACCATGTTCGCGCGACGCCGTTTCGATTTGCCGACGAGGGGTATCTCTTTGATCTGCTTGAGCAGGCAGGGTTTCGTGATATCCTTATTACACCGATGGATCGATTGGTGACTTGCGGTAATTTGGATCAGACAGTCGAGACCATGTTGAACGTTGGCGCGCTTGGTCAAATGGTGCGCGCAACCCCATCACTCGGAACGAGAGTTGAGCCAGATCTTCGTGATGTTCTTGCCATGCGGGCTGATGCCAATGGTGATGTATATCTGAATGGCGCGGTCTGGATTGTTTCGGCTGTCGCATAGGCAAAAACGGTTGTGACCGACGGCCAATCGCGCGATAATATGGGAACAACATGGGGTAGGGCGATGCGCGAAGCGATTGTGAGATTTATATTGGTCCTTTTGGTGATCATTTTTGTTCTGGTGCTGATCATTCTTGCGGATGGCTGGGTTCAGGTCAAAGCCGCGCAGGGAGGGGCGTTCACCCCGTCTGTGATTGGGCATTCCGCCGTGGCGATGTTGCCCATGTCGCCGCTGTTCGCGGCCGTGTGGATTTGGTGGCAAAACAAACGCCGGATCGCGAAATACGAGCTCGAACAGGGCGAATAATGAGGAACGGGCGCCCATGTGGCGCCTTTTCTATGTCAGGATCTTGTACATATATGTCGTGGAATCAAGCGCATGGGTCTGGGGATCAAGACAAAAATTCGGAATGACCCCCGCAGTGTGATAGCCCAGTTTTTGATAGAGCGGCTCGGCCTTGTCACCGGTGCGTGTGTCCAACGTGATCTGCGATTTCCCCAGATCAAGCGCGCGTTGTTCAAGCGTTTGCATCAACGCAACCGCGTGACCTTGGCCGCGGGCTTCGGGATGCACCATCAATTTGGCGACTTCGCAGCGGTGCGGTTGGTTGGGCATCATATCGATATCAAGCTGTACCGTACCGACCACACGTTCGTCTTGGCGCGCGACCCAAAGGATGCGCTGCTCTGGTGCCAGCTTCGCACCGATGCTGGTCCAGAACGCCATGGCATCATCCGGATGAAAGGGCTCAATGAAACCGATGCTGGCCCCCGCACGTACCGAGGCGTGCAGAATTTCAGTAAGCGCTGGCAACACATCATCGAATGTTTCCCGTGTGATTTCTGTGATCATCTGCATCTCCCTTGCTTCGGCCGATCCAATCACATCGCCTAGTTTTTGGTCAATAACGTTCATGTGACGGCCAAAGGTTGCCATTGATGCGGTTGCGGCATTTTTCCCCTGTTGCCTGTTTTCAGGGCGGTATTTAATTGGGTCAAAGTTATTTTGTTCGGAGACTCCATGTTACATTCTCAAATCACTCGGCCTGCTGATCCTGCTGTTATTGTTTTCTTGCACGGGGCGGGGACGTCATCATGGATGTGGCGCGCGGTGACGGCGGATTTGGCGGATTATCACTGTATCGCGGTTGATTTGCCCGGCCATGGGGGATCTGCGGATGAACCTTGGGTGTCCTTTGATGATGCGGCGGCCAAGGTCGAAGAGGTGATCGCCGATCTTCCCGAACATCTTGATGTGTATTTGGTGGGCGCGTCCTTGGGCGGCTATGTGGCGTTGCAGATGCTGCGCGCGGCGCCGACACGTTTCAAAGGCGCCATCATCAGCGGCATCCACGCGGGCGGGCAAAAGACATCCGGCCTGAAACGTGCGGCGTCGCGATTGATGATGCCGTTTATGAAATGGTCCTTCTTTGCGAAACGCAACGCGGCGGCGATGGGGATCACGGATACGGCCGGCTTTGCCGCCGAGGCCAAAAAGGCGGATCGCGCATCAACCATGACAGCGGCCGACGATGTGTTGGAATTCACCTTGCCCGAAGATCTGGACGTGATCGAGACGCCAACCTTGTTCGTGGCGGGCGCACAGGATCAACCGTCCATCGTGACAGCCTTGGCGGCGTTCCGCGATGCGAACCCTGTGTTTAAGGTCGCAACCGTCGATGATTTCGGCCCCGCCTGGAGCACCCAAGCCCCTGCGTTGTTCGCCTCCATGGTGCGCGCCGAGGTGACGGGAACCGAACTCCCCGACGGTATTCTGGACCGCGCGTCGATCAAACTGCTTGAGGCGATGCCAGCCGAGACCGATGAGGCCCCAGCGGAAGAGGTGACGCCAGAGACCGAAGACGCCAAGGTCGAAGAAACGGTCGTAGAAGACGAAACACAAGAGGTCGTGGAAGAGGTCGCAGAGGTTGAGGAAACCCCAGTTGAGGTCACAGAAGACACAGCGACCGACGCCGAACCCTTGGACGAGACACCAGAGGCCCCCAAGGCCGAAGAGGTGATCCCCGAAGAAACCGCCAATTCCGACAGCAAACCCAAAGCGGCCGCATAATCACCGACAGCGGGGTGCCACGGCCCCCGCAGACAAGCAGACAAAAAAAGGGCCGTGCAAATGAATGCGCGGCCCAATTTATTTGAATTTGACGTCGCTTATGCTTCGTCAGCAGCCAGTTCTTCGTCAACGGCGCCGCCGATGTCTTCGAACAATTCTGCGATTTCGAATTCAGCTTCGGCTTCTGCTTCTGCAGCGAGTTCCTGAATGGATTTGCCGGATGCTTGAAGTTCTGCTTCTTCTTCAGAGCGCGCAACGTTCATTTCGATCGTTACGATAACTTCTGGGTGAAGTTTCACAGACACACCGTGTACGCCAAGCTCTTTGATCGGAGCGATCAAGGAAACCTGTTTGCGATCTAGTGTGAAACCACCAGCGGTTGCAACTTCTGCTGCGTCGCGTGGTGTTACGGAACCGTAAAGCGCACCAGCGTCGGATGCGGAACGAATCACGATGAACTGTTGGCCATCGAGACGTTCTGCGAACGCTTCTGCTTCTTTTTTGGTTTCGAGGTTGTTTGCTTCAAGCTGTGCTTTGCGTGCTTCGAAAGAAGCAACGTTCGCAGCAGATGCAGCCAGGGCTTTGCCTTGTGGCAAAAGGAAGTTACGCGCAAAGCCAGGCTTTACGTTAACAACGTCGCCCATTTGGCCGAGTTTCGCAACGCGTTCAAGAAGGATAAGTTTCATGTGAAGGTCTCCTTACTTAACTGCGTATGGAAGAAGAGCGAGGAAACGCGCGCGTTTGATCGCACGGGAAAGCTCACGCTGTTTCTTCGCCGAAACGGCTGTGATACGGGACGGCACGATCTTGCCACGCTCAGAGATGTAGCGCTGAAGGGTACGTGTGTCTTTGTAATCGATGGCTGGTGCGTTCTCGCCAGAGAATGGACAAACCTTACGACGGCGGAAAAATGGTTTAGATGCCATGGTTTAGATCCCTCGCTTAGTTACGTTCACGACGGCGGTCGCCGCGATCACCGCGCTCTTCGCGCTTTTGCATTTGAACGGATGGACCTTCAACGTGCTCGTCAACGCGAATGGTAAGAATACGCATTACGTCATCGTGCAGGCGCATGAGGCGTTCCATTTCTTGAACAGCAGAAGACGGTGCATCTGTTTTCAAGAAGGCATAGTGGCCCTTGCGGTTTTTGTTGATCTTGTACGCCATAGTTTTGACGCCCCAGTATTCGGATTCAGTGACGGAACCGCCATTGTCTGCCAAAACTGTGGAGAAGTGTTCAACTAGGGATTCAGCTTGCGCTGTGGAAAGATCCTGGCGCGAGATGAAGACATGCTCGTATAGTGGCATGTGAGCTCCAATTTTCTAAGCGCATTTCAAAGAACGAGATCATAACCCTGCGATCCGTTCACGAGAGACTGCGCAGTTACATATAGTGCAGGGATGCGGTGCTATAGCGTGAAATATGGGGCGTGGCAATGAAAAGAGTCATGAAAATATGACGAATGCGCCTGTTTTCGCGCGCCCGTTTGGGGTGGGATGACAGGGGCGGCGGGCTGCGATAAGAATTGCGTGTATTATAGTGTGCATCGTCGTCCATGGTCGGGCAGGCGCCAATGAGGTCCTATTTTTGATTAACGTTCTTTTTATTTGCAGTATGAACAAGTGGCGTAGTCCTACAGCCGAACGGATTTACCGCAACCATAGCGGGATTGCCGTAAGGTCCGCAGGCACCAGAAGTGCCGCAAAACGCACGGTTTCCGCCAAAGATATCGACTGGGCGGATGTCGTTTGCGTCATGGAAGACAGCCACAAGTCGCGTCTGCGATCTGATTTCCGTGGGGCGATGCGGTCTAAGATGTTGTATGTGCTCGATATTCCAGATGATTATGTCTTTATGGATCCTGAATTGGTGGCCATTTTAAACGCGACGCTGGACCCGATTATCGACCATATGGTGGCTGCGGTGCAGGGTGACGCAGGGTGACGTTCATAAATAAACAACCCTAGATATAAAAGATCACATCATCGGCAGAGTTGTGTCGCATTTCCGCCCCAATTGGATCGTTAAAGTTGTGTTAACGATTAACAACCGCCCTAGAACGGGGCAGCTTTTGGGGAGAAGTCCAATGAATGCAATGAGTGAAATCACATTGTACAACGAGATTGACCTAGACCGCGGGCAGGCAGAAACCGCCGGTCTCGGCCTTCGCAATACGTTTTGGGGGTACTATGTGCCCGCCAAAAGCGCAGAGCAAAATCCAATCGTACGAGGGATCGTTGGGGCGGTCGCTGTTGCATTGGTTGCGGTTGGGCTTCTTGTTTGGTCAGGCACCACCATGGCGGTTGGATTTGATCTTGTGGCGATGAAGGCCATCGTCTCTGGCTTTTTCATCATTTGCGGTATCATCACCGGCAAATACGCACAGTCCACCGACCGCCCAGAAATCCAGATCGATACGGCCCGCGGCGAGCTTCGCTATGCGGTGCGCAACAAACGCAATCGGGTCAAGGTTTACGCGCGCAGCGCATTCTTGAATGTCTGCGACGTCCTGTTGATCGACGACGGCGATGCCAAGAGCCTTCAGATTGAATTTGTGGATGGACGCGAAGTGTGGGAAATCGCACGTGGAAGCGACGATGAGCTTCGCCCATTGATGTATCGTTTGAACCGAGACTTTGCACGCGGTGGGCTTGATAGTCTTGTGTCGCGACCCGATCCAAAGGCGCTTTGAGCGGGATGCGGCCATAGGCAAAACATGGCCGCACACAATATGTTGAACAATACACCCTATGAAAAGATGCGAAACTTGGTGAAAGTAGCGCATCTTTTTTATTTCTGGAGACCGCTATGAAATCCGTATTGTTTGCGACCGCGCTTGGCGCATTGACCCTTGGCACTGCTGCGACGGCTGAACCTGTTGCCTATGCGCTTGATGCGAGCCACAGCCAAATTGTGTTTGATTACAATCACCTTGGTTTTTCCACGACATACAACATGTTTTCCGGCTTTGACGGTCAGATCATGTTCGACAAGGAAGATCCCGCAGCGTCTTCTGTGACAGTCGAATTCCCAGTGAACACGATGTTCACAGGTTGGGAAGCACGGTTTAACCACTTTATGTCCGAGGGCCTGTTGAACGGCACCGATGGCAATATGGTCACGTTTGCGTCCACCGGCATCGAAGTGACCGGCGAAGATACGGCGTTGATCACGGGTGATTTGTCGTTGAACGGTGTGACGAAATCCGTCGTTCTTGATACAAAGTTGAACAGCATGGTTGATGCGCATCCACGGTCCAAGAAGCCTTGGATTGGGTTTGACGCGACAACGACGATTCTACGAAGTGATTTCGGGGCAGGCATGGCGGTGCCGTTTATCTCTGACGAGATGAATGTGCGTATTTCGATTGAAGCCGGCGCCGAGTAAAGTTTCGTGCAGTTTTGAACAAGGCGGGGCCCCAAGCGATGCTTGGGGCCCCGTTTTTTCTGGTGGCCGCGCCCGATGGGCGCGGCGGTGGCAACCGGATCAGCCGCCCCGTGTCGCCGTAAGGGCGACGTTTACAGCGACGTTAAGGCCCAAGGTGGATTCCTCGGTTGTGGCCGCGCCGACGCCATAGTCGAGGCGGGGGATCACGGTTGTGCCGGACATCACCGCCGTGTCGCCATCAAGCGCAAGGGTGAACGGCATATCAAGGTCAGCCGTCACGCCGCGCAGGGTCAGGGTGCCGCGCGCGATATAGGCGTCACCGTCGGGGTGCAGGGTCGCGGCAAAGGTTGCGGTTGGGAAATCGGCAGCATTGAAATAATCGGTCCCGAGGGCCTCGTTCGTGACCGAACCAAGGGTGAGGGAAGCGATGTTGATCGTCACCTCGGCGCTGCCCAGATCCTCGCCAGCCGTTTCGTCAAATTCAATCGCCGCCGTCCAATCGGCAAAGCCGCCGGTGACATCGGTGCCGAATTGGCCGATGGTAATGTCGAGCGTGCCTTCGGTGACGGTCCAGCCGCTTGGGACTGCTGCAAGGGCAGGGGTGCCGTGGTCATGGTCGCCGTGATCGTGGGAATGGCTATCAAGTCCGATCATCGCGCCGGCCCCAAGAGCGCCGATATAGATCACGATGGCCGCGATCAGGGGCAGGTGGGAATGGTTCTGTAACGGTAGGTGCGGCGGCACCATGTCATTCGGCAACATTCGGCGCAGCGTGTCGTCGCGATCAATAAACGCGTGTTTCAACGCGCCGCCCACATGGGCCAAGATCGATACGCCGAGCACGATCACCAGAACATAATGCATGCCGCTAAAGAACGCCGCCACAGTTGGGTCCTTGGGGATAAAGAACAGGTTGTCACCAAGCGGGAGCAGTACCGGCGCGAAGCCTTCGGTCGCGGCGTGGTGCAGCCAACCGGCAAGCGGCGCACAGACCATCGAGCCATACAACAGCCAGTGGACCAGCTCGGCCATGAAGGCTTCGGGTTTGTTGTCGGCATTCAAAAGACCCGGTTTCACCTGTGTCAGCGCCCAGATGATCCGCAAGAGCGCCACAAAGAACGCCAGAATGCCGATGGTCTTATGAAGCGAGAAAAGCTGAACCGTGCGGGCCAGTTGATCGGGGGTGTCGGTGCCGGACCGGATCGCGATCAGTCCAAGCACAAAAGCCGACAAAATCGCAAGCGCCGTCAGCCAGTGGAATGTTTTCGTAACGCCCCCATAGAGGGCATGCGTGTTTTGGGTTGGCATAGGGTGATCCTCATCATTTGCCCCAAGGTAACATAAAAAACGCAATATACAGTGTGAAAATGCCCATAAACCCTGTGCACAGGCGCGCAAGCCAATTGCGTATTTATGTTGCACCCTGTATTTCCGGTGAAAACAAAGTGAGGAGACACCCATGAGCCGCGCATTTATTTTCCCGGGCCAAGGGGCACAAACCATCGGAATGGGCAAGGCATTGGCCGAGGCATATCCGGCGGCAAAGGCCGTTTTTGACGAAGTAGACGCCGCTCTGGGCGAGAACCTGTCTAGTCTGATCTGGGAAGGCGACCAAGACACGCTGACCCTGACCCATAACGCGCAACCTGCGTTGATGGCGACATCCATCGCCGCCCTTCGTGCGCTTGAGGCCGAGGGCGTTGATGTGACGACGGCGTCTTATGTTGCGGGCCATTCCTTGGGTGAATATTCCGCGCTGGCCGCGGTTGGTGCATTGTCCGTGGGCGACACCGCACGTTTGCTGCGCATCCGTGGCGAAGCCATGCAAAAGGCCGTGCCAGTTGGCGTAGGTGCCATGGCGGCATTGTTGGGTCTGGATTTCGAAACGGCGACTGCCGTTGCCGAAGAGGCCGCACAGGGCGAAGTATGCCAAGCGGCGAACGACAATGACCCGGGCCAAGTTGTGGTATCGGGCCACAAGGCCGCCGTGGAACGCGCGATTGAAATCGCCAAGGGCAAGGGCGCGAAACGCGCGGTCCTTTTGCCCGTGTCCGCGCCGTTCCACTGTGCCTTGATGCAACCCGCCGCCGACGCCATGGCTGAGGCCCTGTCGCATGTGGACATCAACACCCCATCCGTGCCGGTGGTTGCCAACGTTTTGGCCGCATCCGTCACCGACCCAACATTGATCCGCAGCCTGTTGGTGGATCAGGTCACCGGTTCCGTGCGCTGGCGCGAAAGCGTGGCATACATGGCCGCACAAGGCGTGACCGAGATGTGGGAAGTGGGCGCAGGCAAGGCATTGTCCGGCATGGTTCGCCGCATTGAACGCAGCATCGCCTGTAAACCTGTTGGCACGCCAGAAGACGTCGCCAAGGTCATCGCACCAGAATAATTTGAGGACCGATTTACATCGGGAGAGGATAATAAATGTTTGATCTAACTGGAAAAAATGCACTTGTAACAGGTGCCTCTGGTGGCATCGGTGGCGAAATCGCCAAGGCGTTGCACGCGGCTGGCGCGACTGTAGGTCTGTCTGGCACACGTGTTGAGCCGCTCGAGGCACTGGCCGCTGAGCTGGGCGAGCGCGCCTATGTGTTGCCTGCGAACCTGTCCGACAAAGACAGCGTCGAAGAACTGCCAAAGGCCGCGATTGCCGCCATGGGCAGCATCGACATTCTGGTGAACAACGCCGGTATCACACGTGATGGCCTGTTCATGCGCATGTCTGACCAAGACTGGGACGATGTGATCAACGTGAACCTGACGTCCACCATGCGTCTATGTCGCGGTGTTCTGCGGGGCATGATGAAGGCCCGTTGGGGTCGCATCATCAACATCTCGTCCATCGTTGGCGCGACCGGTAACCCCGGTCAGGGCAACTATGCCGCGTCCAAGGCGGGCATGGTCGGTATGTCGAAATCATTGGCCTATGAGGTCGCATCGCGCGGCATCACCGTGAACGCGGTTGCGCCTGGTTTCATTGCGACGGCGATGACGGAAAAATTGAACGACGACCAGAAATCCGGCATCCTGTCCGGCATCCCTGCGGGCAAAATGGGCACACCAGAGGACATCGCGGCCTCTGTTCTGTTCCTTGCATCTGACGAGGGCGGCTATATCACGGGCAACACATTGCACGTGAATGGCGGCATGGCGATGATCTAATACATATTGCGGGGGGCGCGTGTCCCCCGCATCACCGCCCTAGGCGGCGTTTCGACGGGTCAACGGAGCCGTGTCGATCACAGCGCGACCAGACCGCGCCATCCGTTCCACAAATCGACGTTGACGTTTCCCATCGGGGATAAAGGCCGCGCTTTGCGGCGCGATGTGTTGTGAAAACAGGTGCGGGAACAGGAAGCGCAGTTCCTCTTGGGCCTCTGGAGCGATGGCGCGGATGGCCTCGGGGCCGGTGAACAGGCTTTCGCTTGGGGCGCCATTGGCCGTGACGATTTCGTGGTCATCAAACAGCATATGATAATAGGTGACCATCGCGCCGGATGTGTCCACGTCAATTCCGTTCAATTCGGTCAGTTTGATCGCGGCCACAAAGACGTCGGCTGTGCCAAACATCCGTTCGGCAATCGGCGAGGTGGCCAACATACGGTGTTGACGGGAGACCCGCAAATCAGACGTCGGAAGCCCCCCGCCCAAGGCACCTGCGGTGATGGTCACAGGCGCCAACTTCGGGTTAAGCCGTTGTTCCGTCGGGGTCACACGACGTTTGCCAATCCAGCGGATTTCCTTGGGGCCATTCGCGGTTTGCACCAGATTTCCCGCCCGCAGGGTTTCGATGGGGCGCACACCGGTGGGGGTGTCGATTTCCGTGCCATTTGTAAAACAAACCAACAGGGCGATGTTGTCGACAATCGCACCACTGCCGTTTTGGTTGGTCCCGATCTCGGTCAGACGAATGGTATAGTCCCCAGCTTCGGGGAAATCGACGTCCATGGTAAAGGATGTGAAGCTATAGGTCTGAGGAAAGATGGTTTGAATGGCGATGACGGTGCCGGAACTATCCAGAATTTCTACGGTAAACCCGTCCTCATTCGCGGTGGTGCCCGCCGCAGATGACCGTAGCGCTGCATCAAGCGTGATTTCGCGCGTGACGTCGTCACCGATTGAAAACGTCTGCTCCATAACGGTAACGGCGTTTTTGCCACCGTTCATTTCCGCGACGATATTGGTGGTTTCGTTGTTCTGTAGGTAAACATGTTCGGAATGGCGGGCCTCGATATCGGTCCCATCCCAGCCTGCTGCACCACTACTGAAGTCACCATTTACAATAAGATTCGTCGTCGGCATCTAAAAACCCATCACATGTTACGTATTAGCGTTGGTTTATATTAGCTTTTGCTTTTTGTTCGTGATGTGGCGCGAAATTGACGAAAGTTTGAATTAAGCGATAGTTTCCCTAGGGTTAAGTCCATTTCGGCAAAGGGTCTGTTGGTTTTTTTTGACTTTGTTCGCAAGGATTGCGTCGCACCCCTATTATTGTCATAACCGCAGCCCTATATGTGGAAAACGTTTGCCTAGGCCGATTCATGTGCTATAGGCGGCGCAGATTTACCAAACGGAACGTTTCGTTTGGTTTTGTGGTCCCGTTCCGGCGGGATTTGGAGCCGCCCAATCGGGCACGATACGGGCGGAAACGTTCCGAAACGAAGAATAAGGAATTGAACATGAGCGACATCGCAGACCGCGTAAAGAAAATCGTTGTTGAGCACCTAAGCGTAGAAGCTGACAAAGTTGTGGAAAACGCATCTTTCATCGACGATCTTGGCGCTGACAGCCTTGACACTGTTGAGCTGGTTATGGCTTTCGAAGAAGAGTTTGGCATCGAGATCCCAGACGACGCTGCTGAGACTATCCAGACTTTCGGCGACGCAACAAAGTTCATCACAGAAGCTTCCTAAGCTCTGCTGATATGATTGCGAAAACGGCGTGCCTTGGGGTGCGCCGTTTTTCTGTTTGGCGTGTGGCACCACGTCTTTCGTGACGGAAACCTTGTGCCACCGTTTTCCCATCTCAATTCATTTACGACCATGGACCCCATATGACCAAGCCAGTCACCCATACATTTTCCGAAGATGCGCAGGCCTTTATTCTGGGCACTGCGCTTTGTGCCCTTGGTGTTGAATTCCTGCGCCATGCCGGTTTGATCACGGGGCAGACCGCGGGTTTGGGCGTATTGCTCAGCTATGTCACGAGTTGGTCGTTTGGTGCAGTATTTTTCGCGATCAACATTCCGTTCTATGCGATTGCGTGGTTCCGGATGGGCGCGCGGTTCACGATCAAAACGTTTATCGCAGTGGGTTTGGTTTCGGTCATGACCGAGTTCTTGCCGCATGTGATTATCCTGTCCCATATCAACCCGATTGCGGCGGCGTTGTTCGGCGGCGCACTGGCTGGGCTTGGCTTGATGGTATTGTTCCGTCACGGAGCGAGCCTTGGGGGCGTCGGCGTTTTGGCGCTTTATTTGCAAGAGCGGTTCAAAATTCAGGCGGGCTGGGTGCAGCTTGGCTTTGATGTGGTGCTGTTTGCAGTGGCGTTTTTGGTGCTTGATTTGGCCATCGTCGGCTATTCTTTGTTGGGGGCGATCGTGACCAATATGTTGATCGCAGTGAACCACAGGCAGGACCGATATATCGGAAGATAACAGGCGCGCCTACGTTGGAGGGGGCGGCGCGGATCAACCTGAGGGTATCACAAAAAATTGTGGAGACAATCGGAGGTGCATGGGTACCATCAAAATAATCGATTCTGATGGAGACCTTAATATGACCCGATTGACCGCCAAGGATTTTGATCCCAAGCTTCTCGAACTTTACGACTTTTATGCCCATGGCCAGATCACCCGCCGCCAATTTCTTGACCGCGCGGCGAAATACACCGCCGCGGGTGTGACTGCTGCTGCTGTTTTGGGGATGATGTCGCCTGATTACGCATTGGCCGAGCAGGTGTCGTTCAACGACCCCGAGATCGTCGCCGAATACGTCACATACCCATCGCCAAACGGCCACGGCGAAGTGCGCGGATACCTTGTGCGCCCAGCCGGCGTCGAAGGCAAAGTGCCATCCGTTGTGGTGGTGCACGAAAACCGCGGCCTGAACCCCTATATCGAAGATGTTGCGCGCCGCGTGGCCAAGGCTGGCTTTATCGCGCTGGCGCCCGATGGTTTGTCGTCTGTGGGTGGCTATCCTGGCAATGACAACGAAGGGCGCGATCTTCAGCGTACTGTTGATCCGACCAAATTGATGAATGACTTCTTTGCGGCGATTGAATTCTTGATGGCGCATGAAGAAACCACCGACAAGGTCGGCATCACCGGTTTCTGTTACGGCGGTGGCGTTGCGAATGCGGCGGCGGTTGCATACCCCGAATTGGGCGCGGCGGTGCCATATTACGGTCGCCAAGCGGCAGCAGAAGACGTGCCAAAGATCAGCGCACCCCTGTTGTTGCACTATGGTGAGCTGGACGAACGTGTGAATGCGGGCTGGCCGGCCTATGAGGCGGCTCTGAAAGAGCATGGCAAGAGCTATGAGGCCCATATCTATGAGCAAGCCAACCACGGTTTCCACAATGACAGCACGCCACGTTACGACGAGAAAATGGCCGAACTGTCATGGGATCGCACCGTTGCGCATTTCAAGAAATACCTTGCCTAAGCCCCTTGGGCCGCGGCCCGCTTAGATCAAGTCACGGACGGCATCGCCATTGGCGGTGCCGTTTGCGTTTAAAGCATGACGGTTTCAATGTCGGTTCGCGCGATGCTCCTTTCGCGTAGTTCTGCCATGGCAACAATGGCAGGATCATTGCGATAGGCCGCAAAGGCTGCTTGGCTCGGAAAATCGATCACGTGGATTTCATGCGGTGTGCCATCATCGGCGGCGTGGTTTTGCTTGATTTCAACAATGGTCGCACCGTGTTTCACTGCACATGCGAGTGCCGCGCGTTCATACTGATTAAACGCTTGAAAGGCGCCGTCTTTGACCCAAAGTTGGGCGATAATACGTAATGCGGTCATCGTTACCCCGTTGTTAGGTCATTCATGCTGTCGCAATTTTTTGGACGGGTCAAGGATTGGAGCGGTGTCAGATGACACACCACGATGGGTTTTACTTTGGGGTGCAACATCGAAGAGGGCAAATATGGGGGGGATGTTTATTTCGCCCAGAAAGAAACCAAGGGATCCAAGGGCAGAGTCTATGTCGAGCGCATCGGGTTTGAGCAGATCGAAGATGCGCGTCATGTGTACCAATTATTGAGCAATATTCGGACCGGCGGCCAGTAATCGCGATTTGGACGTTTATTTCCTTGCTGGGCGCGGAGAGACGGGTTTATACGTCAGGAATGCAGACCTATTTTATGCTGCGCGATTCCCTTATTCAAATTGTGGTGTTTGCCCATGTCCACGTCGACGACCATTCCAGTGACTGCCCCTCATTCCCTGTACGAAGACATCTTTGCGATGATGCTGGGGGCGGGGCTTTGTGCGCTGGGGATTGAATTTTTGACCTATGCGGGATTGATCATTGGCCAGACCGCCGGCGCGGGGGTGATGATCAGTTACCTAAGCGGGTATTCCTTCGGGGCGGTGTTCTTTGTGATCAATTTGCCGTTCTATGCGCTTGCCTATTTCGGGATGGGGTTGCGGTTCACGGTTAAGACCTTTTGCGCGATTGCGATGTTGTCGGCCCTGACGGAAATCGTTCCGATGTTTTTTACCATCACCAATGTCCACCCGATGTTTGCCGCGATTTTTGGCGGGGCGCTTATTGGGCTTGGGGTGATGTCTCTGTTTCGCCATGGGGCGAGTTTGGGCGGGATCGGGATCCTTGCCTATTTCCTTCAGGAAAAGATGAATATCCGCGCGGGTTGGGCGCAGCTTGGCTTTGATGCGGTGTTGTTTGCCGTTGCGGTGTTTGTTCTTGAGGTCGATGTGGTGATCTATTCCTTGATTGGGGCGGTGGTGTGCAATCTGCTTGTGGGGATCAATCACCGCGCAGATCGGTATATGGGCCGCTAGCCCCGCGTGAATTCGCCGAAAACAGCGGTTTGACAGGGTTAATGCGCCCCTAAGGCTTGCCCCAAACCCGTGTGGCACGGTATGAACCCCCAAACATAAATATGGGGGCATCAAGATGCGTCGAGTCGTTATTACTGGTCTTGGAATGGTTACACCGCTGGCATGTGGTGTGGAAGAAACATGGAGCCGCTTGATCGCGGGTGAATCTGGCGCGGGTCCGATCACCAAGTTCGACGCCGAGCGCGTGACCACGAAATACGCCTGCGAAATTCCACGCGGCGACGGTTCTGACGGCACGTTCAACCCTGATGACTGGATGGCGCCAAAAGAACAGCGCAAGGTCGATGATTTCATTCTCTACGGCATGGCCGCGGCGGATCAAGCGGTGCAAGACGCCGGTTGGACCCCAGAGGATGAAGAGAGCCTGTTGCGCACGGGTGTTTTGATGGGCTCGGGCATTGGTGGTTTGAATTCCATCGCCGACACTGCTGTGACGCTCAAGGAAAAGGGCCCACGTCGTGTGTCGCCGTTCTTTATCCCCGGTGCGCTGATCAACCTGATCTCGGGTCAGGTGTCCATTAAATACGGTTTCAAAGGTCCGAACCACGCGGTTGTGACGGCCTGTTCCACAGGTGCGCACGCGATTGGTGATGCGGCCCGTTTGATCGCCTTTGACGACGCCGACGTGATGATCGCCGGTGGGGCCGAGAGCCCCATTTCCGAGATCGGCATCGCCGGTTTCAACGCCTGTAAGGCGCTGTCTACTGCGCGTGCGGATGATCCGAAATCCGCAAGCCGTCCGTATGACAATGACCGCGATGGTTTCGTTATGGGCGAGGGTGCCGGTGCGGTTGTTCTGGAAGAATACGAACACGCCAAGGCGCGCGGCGCGACGATTTACGCCGAGGTTTTGGGTTATGGTCTGTCGGGTGATGCGTATCACATCACGGCGCCTGCCTCCGATGGCGACGGCGGGTTCCGGTCCATGTCTGCGGCGTTGAAACGCGCAGGTCTTGAACCAAGCGACATCGATTACATCAACGCGCACGGCACATCCACCATGGCCGACACCATTGAATTGGGCGCGGTGGAACGTCTGATGGGGGACGCGGCCGAGGGCGCGACCATGTCATCGACCAAATCTTCCATCGGTCACCTGTTGGGTGCGGCTGGCGCGGTTGAAGGCATCTTCTGTGTGCTTGCGCTCCGCGACCAAATCGCCCCGCCAACGTTGAACCTTGATAACCCAGCGGTTGAGCCCAAGCTTGACCTTGCGCCGAACAAAGCGGTGAAGCGCGAGATCAACGTGGCCTTGTCCAACTCGTTCGGTTTTGGCGGCACCAACGCGTCGCTCGTTATCGGTAAGGTTCGCGACTAATGTGGCGGAGTGTGGCCTCGACCGGGCTTTCGGTCTGTGTTCTTGCTCTTTTTGGGGCGGCGGGTGCCGTCATGTGGGGGCAGAAACAATATGTAGCCGAGGGTCCATTGGCCGAGGCCATGTGCCTTCGGGTGCCTGCGGGCGGCAATATGAACGGCGTCTCGGGCGATCTTGAGGCGGCGGGGGCCGTGACCTCGGGCTATCTGTTCCGCGTTGGGGCGGATTATTCCGAGAAGTCGTCGCAATTGAAGGCGGGCGCGTTTTTGGTGCCGGCCAAGGCGTCCATGTCCGACATCGTCGACATCGTGACAGGTGGTGGTCGCAGCACTTGCGGAAGCGAAGTGGTCTACCGTATTGGCGTGTTGCGCGCGGAAACACAGCTGCGCACACTTGATCCGGTGACAAGCCGGTTCGCGACGGCGGCGTCCTTTGGCACCGATGAGACCGCACCAGAAGAATTCGCAGCCGCCGAGGATGAAGGCAATCTGCGCTATCGGGTGGCACTGGCCGAGGGCGCGACCAGCTGGCAGGTGGTCGAGTCACTGAAATCCGCGACCTTCCTATCGGGAGACGCCGATGTCCCCGCCGAGGGTAGCCTTGCGCCCGACAGTTATGAGGTGCGCAAGGGTGACACGGTGCAATCCGTGTTGGACCGCATGGCCGAACGTCAGGTGGCGATTTTGGACGAGGCGTGGGAAAACCGCGCCGCGGACCTGCCGCTTGCGTCCAAAGAAGAGGCGTTGATCCTTGCGTCTATCGTCGAAAAAGAAACCGGTGTGGCCGAGGAACGCCGTCAGGTGGCCAGCGTGTTCACCAACCGGTTGAACCTTGGGATGAAGTTACAGACGGATCCGACGGTGATTTATGGCGTGACGCGCGGGCAGGGGGCCTTGGGCCGTGGTCTGCGTCAAAGCGAGCTGCGCGGGGAAACGCCGTGGAACACCTATGTGATCCCAGGTTTGCCACCGACACCGATTGCCAACCCTGGTAAGGCGGCGATCGAGGCGGCGCTTGATCCCGATAGCACGCCCTATATCTTCTTTGTGGCGGATGGCACGGGTGGTCACGCCTTTGCCGAGACCTTGCAGGAACATAACGCCAATGTCGCCGAGTGGCGCAAGATCGAGGCGGAACGGGCCAACTGATCCCCGTAGAATCAGATTCGAAACAATAGGGGGCGATTCCATGGGGATTGCCCCCTTTTTTGTGCCCAAATGGGGCCGTGCAACGGGGTGAAGCAATTAATTTCGCGTGCATTCCCCTTGTTTTGTTGATGTATTGGAAACAATACCCACACAACCCTAGATTTAGTGATTGACTTTGCGAACGGTCTTAGGTAGAAATAAGTCAAGCTGGATAAAGTGGGTCAACGACGCAGGGGTAACCTTGGCGTCGTTTTTCATTTTACTCGTGCGGATAAGCATGAGAGGCGGTTTATATCATATGGCTTTGATAACACCCGTTGGGGGCGACGGAACCACGCAGGATCTTCTTGCTGTGGCCGAAGAACAGTTTCATCGCGTCATTGAGGCGGTGAGCTGATCTTTGTGGATGGTGGATGGGAGCAGGGCGTGATTGCCCGTTCCCCATATGGCGCGTCGATGCGGTTCGAGGTGCTGGAGTTTGACCAAACCATCACGGCGGGCACAACGGTGATTGCGGGCAACCTGACGCCGTCCAATAGCGTCGTGTTCGGCATCAGCGGTGTTGTAACCTCGGATATCACCGGCACATTGACCGGTTGGGAACTGGGCGTGTCGGGGGCAACGAACCGCTATGGCTCGGGGCTGGGTACTGCGACGGGGTCGTATTTGATGGGGCTGACGGGGCAACCGCAAACCTACTATAGCGGGCTTCAGCCGGTGTTGACCGCCACGGGTGGGGATTTTGCCGGCGGTTCTGTGCGTCTGGCGATCCATTACATGCGTCTTACCATTCCGACGGTGTAATATGCGCGCGGTCACACATGGGGACACATCGACGGCGGCACGTGCCTTATTGGGCGTGCCGTCGGCGATCCGCCGTGCGGTCCTGTCGCAGATGTTGCACAAGGCCCACGCCGCCGACCGATACCGTAAGCGCACGGGCGACGCACATCCGTTGTGGGGGAACGGAAGCCTTATGGCGGTGGCCCGCATGGGGCCGTTGGGGAACGAGCCGGACCTCGGTGATCCGGATTACTGTGAATGTCTGGTGCAGGTTCTTGAGGCGGTGGTGCAGTGGCGTCGCGAACGAATAGATAAAATTTCGTTATAGGTGTGGTCACAGGTTTGCGATTGGCGAACGTGTTTTTTGTAGTGTAAGATGGGGTAACACACAAAGGAACACGGTATGGCAAAAACGCGTGCACAGGTGGCGGCAATTGATCCGGTCTGGTCCCAAATTCGGGAAGAGGCGGAAAAGGCGGTCGAGGCGGAACCTCTTCTTGGAGGGGTGTTCCATTCGTGCATCCTGCATCATACATCGCTTGAGGCTGCGCTGGCCTATCGGGTGTCGTTGAAACTGTCTTCGGGGGAGTTGTCCGAGCAGATTTTGCGCGAGATCGCGGATGAGGCATATGCCGATGATGAAACGCTGGGCGCTGCGGCACGGGCGGACATCACGGCCGTGTATGATCGCGACCCTGCTTGCCATCGGTATCTGCAACCTTTGATGTATTTCAAAGGGTTCCAAGCGGTTCAGTCCTATCGTCTGTCCCATTGGCTGTGGAATAAGGGGCGCGAAGATCTGGCGTATTTGTTCCAAATGCGCACCTCTGAGGTGTTCGGCGTGGACATTCACCCGAATGCGCGCGTCGGAAAAGGCATCATGATCGACCACGCCCATGGCATCGTTATTGGCGAAACTGCGGTGGTTGGCGATAATGTGTCGATGCTGCATTCTGTGACCTTGGGCGGCACCGGAAAAGAGGATGACGACCGTCACCCCAAGATCGGCGATGGCGTTTTGATCGGAGCTGGGGCCAAGGTTTTGGGCAATATCGAGATCGGCCACTGCACCCGTATCGCGGCTGGATCGGTGGTTTTGAACGCTGTTCCGGAATGCAAAACCGTGGCGGGCGTACCAGCGAAAATCGTAGGAGAGGCAGGGTGTTCGCAGCCAGCCTTGTCGATGAACCAGGTTTTGGCCAAGTAAATATCTAGAATTGAATGTAAAAAGGGGCCGCAAAGAGTGATCTTTGCGGCCCCTTTTTCGTGGTTGATGTGGCCAATTAGGCCAACATCACCATTGGATTTTCGAGGTTCTCAACGATTGCGTTCAACAGCTGTGCCCCAAGCGCGCCATCGATCACACGGTGATCAACGGACAATGTGGTGGACATCACAGTCGCAACAGTCAGTTCGCCATCTTCGCCAACGACAGGTTGTTTCTTACCTGCGCCAACGGCCAAGATCGCACCGTGTGGTGGGTTGATCACAGCGTCAAAGTTGTCGATGCCGAACATGCCAAGGTTGGACACCGCGAAGGAGCCACCTTGGTATTCGTGTGGCGCAAGTTTGCGATCACGGGCACGGCCAGCCATGTCTTTCATCTGTGCGGACAGCGCAGAGAGGGACTTGGTGTCGGCGTCTTCGAGAACCGGTGTGAACAGACCACCTTCGATGGCAACCGCAACGGCAACGTCAGAGGCTTTCATCTTCAGAACCTTGTCACCGGCCCAAACGGCATTCGCGTCTGGAACCTGCTGAAGCGCAAGCGCACAGGCCTTGATGACGAAGTCGTTTACGGACAGTTTCACACCGCGTGGCTCAAGCTGTTTGTTGAGCTGGGAGCGGAATTTCAACAGCGCGTCGAGCTTGATGTCGCGGCGCAGGTAGAAATGTGGAACGGTCTGTTTTGCCTCGGTAAGACGTGCAGCGATGGTTTTGCGCATACCGTCGAGAGTGACCTCTTCGTATTCGCGACCATCGTACATTTTCGCAATCGCATCGGATGATGGACCAGAAGATGCAGGTGCAGCAGCGGCGGCAGGTGCTGCGGCTTTGGGCGCTTCGACCTTTGGTGCGGCGGTTGCGTTTTCAACGTCCGCCTTCACGATACGACCTTTGGGGCCAGTACCAGCGATGGTGGTGAGGTCGAGACCTTTGTCAGCCGCGATGCGACGGGCCAATGGGGAGGCAAAAATGCGTGTCCCATCGTTCGCCACAGGGGCCGCAGCCGCAGGAGCGGCGGCAACAGGTGCAGCAGCTTCGGCAGCAACAGGGGCAGGGGCCTCAGCGGCAGCCGGCGCAGTAGCGCCGATGTCGTCAACGGTTTCGCCATCTTCAAGAAGAACAGCGATGGCATCGTTTACTTTGACGCCTTCAGTGCCTTCAGCAACCAGCAGCTTGCCAATGACACCTTCGTCGACTGCTTCGAATTCCATCGTCGCCTTGTCGGTTTCGATCTCGGCCAATAGATCGCCAGAGGCAACAGTGTCGCCCTCTTTGACGAGCCATTTGGCCAATGTGCCTTCTTCCATGGTCGGGGAAAGCGCGGGCATGAGTAGTTCAATAGGCATACGTTTTCTCCTAGCGGTAAGTGACTTGTTTCACGGCGTCGATCACTTCTTCTGTTGTGATCAAAGCGTGGCGTTCGAGGTTCGCAGCGTAAGGCATTGGAACATCTTTACCAGTACAGTTGATGACAGGCGCATCAAGGTAGTCAAACGCACGTTCCATGATCGTCGCAGAGAGGTGGTTACCAATGGATGCCACTGGGAAGCCTTCTTCGATTGTCACACAACGGTTTGTTTTCTTAACAGAATTCAAAACAGTGTCGTAATCGATTGGACGTAGAGTACGCAGATCAACAACCTCGGCAGAGATGCCTTCTTCGGCCAGTTTATCAGCCGCCTCAAGCGCGTATTTCATGCCGATGCCGAATGATACAAGCGTTACGTCTGTACCTTCGCGCCAGATGCGGGCCTTGCCGAATGGAACGGTGTAGTCGTCCATGACAGGCACGTCGAATGTCTGACCATAAAGGATCTCGTTCTCGAGGAAGATCACCGGGTTGGGGTCACGGATCGCAGATTTCAACAGACCTTTGGCGTCTGCCGCAGAGTAGGGCATACAAACCTTGAGGCCTGGGATCTGAGCGTACATCGCCGCATAGTCATGCGAGTGTTGCGCACCAACGCGGGCAGCCGCACCGTTTGGACCACGGAACACCATAGGCGCGCCCATCTGACCGCCGGACATATACAATGTCTTGGCCGCAGAGTTCACGATGTGATCCAGCGCCTGCATGGCAAAGTTGAAGGTCATAAATTCAACGATTGGCTTTAGACCGCCAAAGGATGCACCCACCGCGATACCGGCAAAGCCGTGCTCGGTGATTGGGGTATCGATGACGCGCTTTTCGCCGAACTCGTCCAAGAGCCCTTGGGAAATCTTATAGGCACCTTGGTATTCGGCAACCTCTTCACCCATGAGGAATACGGTGTCGTCACCGCGCATTTCCTCGGCCATGGCGTCGCGTAGGGCTTCGCGCACAGTCGTTGGGCGCATTTCGGTGCCCGCAGGAATTTCGGTGTCTTCTGGAACGATTACTTCGACCGGACCGGATGCGGCAACGGCAGGCGTTGTTGCAACGGGCGCAGCTTCGGCAACCGGAGCGGCCTCGGCAGCAGCGGCGGGTGTCGCATTCGCGTCTTCGCCTTCTTCAACAAGGATCGCGATGGCCGTGTTCACGGCAACACCTTCGGTGCCTTCGGCGATCAGGATCTTGCCCATGATGCCTTCGTCGACCGCTTCGAATTCCATCGTTGCTTTGTCGGTTTCGATTTCCGCCATGATCATGCCGGATTCAATTACATCGCCTTCTTTCACAAGCCATTTGGCCAGTGTGCCTTCTTCCATCGTCGGGGAAAGCGCGGGCATGAGAATTTCTGTAGCCATTATTGTGTCTCCTCTGTCCGCTTACGCGTAGATATCTGTCCAAAGCTCGGAAAGTGCAGGCTCGGGGCTCTCTTTTGAGAACTCGGCCGATTCATTCACGATGGCTTTGATGTCTTTGTCGATTGCCTTGAGGTCTTCCTCAGTGGCGTGTTTACCGGTCAAAAGCATGTCGCGGACCTGTTCGATACAGTCACGCTCTTCACGCATTTTGGTCACCTCGTCACGGCTGCGATATTTCGCAGGGTCGGACATAGAGTGGCCGCGATACCGGTATGTGTTCATCTCAAGAATGTATGGACCTTTGCCCGCACGACAATGCGCAACGGCCTTTTCGCCTGCTTCCTTCACAGCCAAAACATCCATACCGTCAACGGCTTCGCCTGGAATGCCGAAACCTTCGCCGCGTGTGTACAGCTCAGGAGAGGACGACGCACGCTGAAGGCTGGTGCCCATCGCGTATTGGTTGTTCTCGATCACGAAAATCACTGGCAGTTTCCAAAGGGAGGCCATGTTGTATGTTTCGTAGATCTGACCTTGGTTCGCCGCGCCATCGCCGTAATAGGCAAAGGAGACGTTGTCGTTGCCAAGATATTTGTCAGCAAATGCAAGACCGGCACCGATTGGAACCTGCGCACCCACGATACCGTGGCCACCATAGAAGTGCTTCTCCTTAGAGAACATGTGCATAGAGCCGCCCTTACCTTTGGAATAGCCGCCTTCGCGACCGGTAAGTTCTGCCATCACACCCTTGGGGTCCATGCCACAGGCCAACATGTGGCCGTGGTCGCGGTAAGACGTGACGCGTTTGTCACCTTCTTTAGTTGCGGCCTCAAGACCAACAACAACCGCTTCTTGACCGATGTATAGGTGACAAAAGCCCCCAATAAGACCCATGCCATACAACTGGCCTGCCTTTTCCTCGAATCGACGGATGAGAAGCATTTGATAGTAGTGATCCATCAACTCTTCTTTGGAAACATTTGGTTTCTTTGACGTTTTCCGGGCGGCCATGGGGTCTCCTTCGGGTGGTGGATTTGGATAAATCAAAATTAGTTTAGTGTTAAACTATATAATAAACGAAAAAATCGCAATGGGCGAGTACCAATTTTATGTGATTGATTTTAGTTACGAATGAGTTAACGCTGTCCATAAAAATAGGGAGAGCGTCATAGTTCGGGCTAAGTCAGGAGTTGCGTGATGTTACACTATATTTTTCAAGCCCATAATTCCGATCTTCACATTCCTGATCATCTCTCAGCGTTCAAATGTCTCATTGTGGTTGAGCGCGACATTCCTGCTGAGTTTCGCGCTCGGGTAAGTGAGCAGCTCGTGCGGGCCGGCTGTCTGTACGCACTAGCATGGGGGCGGGAGTGTTCGTCTTGGGATGACAGTATCGATTGGGCCCATCTCGATACGCAAAACGGCGCGGAGTTCCGTGAGGAGGACCACGTTGTTACGACTTGGCATGATGAGGATAGTTTGGCCGATACCGTCGCATTTGCGAGGAGCTGTGCGCATCCTATCGTGACGCTCGATGACTTAGTGGTGTTAGATCTCGGACTGAATGATCGAAGAGAGCAGTTTGCGGCGCTTTATGCGGCGGACTAGCTAGCGAATAACAATCTCATCCGCACGGACAAGGCCAAGCACAGAGCGGGCCTGTTCGTCGAGAAGGTCGAGGTCAAGGTAATCGTCCGACAGGCGGTGCGTTTTGTTCTCAAGCTCGGCGAGGGTGCGGTTTAGGCTATCAAGTTCGGCGCGCAGCGCGTCTGCCTCGGCGTTGATTTGTACGCGGCGGAACAGACCGTAATCACCCTGCACTGCGGCAAAGGTAAAGTAGGTGCCCAATGCAAAGCAAAGGACAAAAAATACCAAAACCCCAAAGGTCGGGCGATTACGGGATGTGCTCATGTAGTACTGCCTCAATGCCACCTCTTTAGCGGGTGACTAGGGACACAATGCCACAAGCGAATCACTTTGTGAATCCCCTGATTCGATTTTTCGCAAAGTTTTTTCGGGGTGAGTCAAAAATGCCAAAGGGCGCGGAAAATCCACGCCCTTTGAATAGGTTATCCAAAATGGATTATGCGTCGCCTTTGTAGATGTCGACGATTTTCCCAAGCATATCAAGCGCGTCTTCGCGTTTACGCTGGAAGCTGTTGCGGCCAATGATAGAGCCGTTGCCGCCTCCGTCGCGGATCGCACGTGCGTCGTCATAAACGCTGTCGGCACCTTTTTTCGCACCACCAGAGAACACAACGATGCGACGGCCACCAAGCGAGGCGTCCATGCAGTGGGAAACGCGTTTTGCCTGTGTGGAAATGTCGATGTTTTCCGCCTCATACACCTTTTTCGCCTCTGGGAGGGACAGGTGATCTGTGGACAGTTTGATCTTGATGATGTGCGCACCCAAGAGGCCCGCAACCTGTGCCGCGTATGCCGCAACGTCGATCGCTGTTTCACCGTTTTTGTCGAGGTCTTCACCGCGTGGGTAGGACCAGATCACGGTTGCGATGCCTTTGGCGGCCGCTTCGTTGCGCATTGCGCGGATTTGGTCGAACATCGACAGGGCCTGCGAAGAACCTGGGTAGATGGTGAAACCAATCGCGGAACAGCCAAGACGCAGCGCGTCATCGACGCTTGCGGTGATCGCTTGGTCG
The DNA here is from genome assembly GCA_947503035.1 of uncultured Halocynthiibacter sp. GTDB lineage: Bacteria > Pseudomonadota > Alphaproteobacteria > Rhodobacterales > Rhodobacteraceae > CANNCD01. The sequence continues at coordinate 886,554 of CANNCD010000001.1, read as the reverse complement.
TTTGGCGCACAGTTCGGGATCAAGGAGTTCGCAGAGTTCGCCTTGAGGATCGTTGGGATCTGGCCTGCGAATGTGTCGGCGCCCGCTTCGATCATGCCCAATGGTGCGGCATAGGCGTTCATGCCCGCGTCAATCGCCAGCTTGTAATGGTACTGTGGATCATAGGCCGCAGGGTTCGCAGCAAAGGAACGGGCAGGGCCGTGCTCGAAACCTTGGTCAACCGGAAGGATAACCATCTTGCCTGTGCCGCCAAGCGCACCTTGGTTCAGCATCCGTGCGAGGTTCGCCTTAACGCCGGGGTTTTCACCTTCGTATTTGGAGAGAATGTCAGAAACGATCTTGGTCATAGGAATATCCTTGTAGGCCGGGAGGAGGTTTCCCAATGCCTACATGGATGTTCGTTTCTGTTCAAGTATGGTAGCGCTAACGCGCGAAACGAATTTCGCGCGTTTTCGTTTTTGTTCGAAATTAACCTTGGAGCGCCGCAACACCCGGAAGCGTTTTGCCTTCCATCCATTCAAGGAACGCACCGCCAGCCGTTGAAATATAAGAGAAATCTCTGGCTGCATCGGCCTTATTCAGGGCCGCAACGGTGTCACCACCCCCTGCAACAGACACCAATGTTCCCGCGCGTGAAAGCGAAGCTGCCTGTGCGGCGGCGGCGTTCGTGGCGGCGTCGAATGGCTCAATTTCGAACGCACCAAGCGGGCCGTTCCAAATAAGTGTCTTTGCATTGTCCAAAGTTGCCGCAATTTTAGCCACAGTTTCAGGCCCAGCATCCAGAATCATCGCGTCGGACGGGCAGGCGTTGTTCGCGACGGTTTCGTTTTCTGCGTTCGCCGCGAATTCACGTGCGCACACAACGTCGATTGGCAGGATGATTTCACAGCCCGCAACGCCAGCTTTGCCCATGATCATCAGGGCGGTGTCTTTCATGTCGTGCTCGGCCAGTGATTTACCAACGTCGATGCCCTGCGCGGCCAAGAACGTGTTTGCCATGCCGCCACCGATCACAAGGTGGTCGACCTTGGTCACCAAATTCCCAAGCAGTTCCAGTTTTGTTGACACTTTCGCACCACCAACAACGGCAACAACTGGACGTTTCGGCGTGCCAAGCGCACCCTCGAGGGCCGACAATTCCATCTCCATCAAACGACCCGCACAGGCCGGAAGCGCACGCGCGAGGGCTTCGGTCGTGGCGTGGGCGCGGTGGGCGGCGGAAAACGCGTCGTTGCAATAGATATCGCCGAGGGCTGCGATCTCGGCGGCGAATGCGGCGTCGTTCTTTTCTTCGCCGGCGTGGAAACGGGTGTTTTCCAGCAGAACCACGTCGCCGTCTTCCATCTCGGCGATGGCGGCTTTGGCCTCGTCACCTACGCAATCGGATGCGAATGACACAGGCACGCCCAAGACATCGGCCACGGCAGGCGCGATGGTTTCAAGGCTCATCTCAGGAACCACTTGGCCCTTGGGACGACCAAAATGCGCAAGCAACACAGGTTTGCCACCGGCGGCCAAGATCGCATCCACAGTTGGCGCAATGCGTTCGATCCGCGTCGCATCGGTCACCACGCCATTTTCCACAGGAACATTGATATCCACACGGGTCAGAACAACCTTGCCGCCAAGGTCCATATCATCAAGAGTTTTCCAGGCCATCATCAGGCTCCTCGTTTTGAATTTCTTGGCCAATCCATACAGGACCGCGCGTGCCAAAGAAAGTTGAAGCCGCTTGTAATACGCATATTTTTCGGTCAAATTTCAGGCGACGTGGGGCCGACGAATTGGGCCATCGCACGCAGCCATTTTAAACGCCCCTCGGACGCCCGCTTATTCAAAGGTTCCCATGCTTACCGATTTACAACGATCCAACATCTGGGAATTTCTCCGCGGCGAGGCCGTGATGGAGGACTTCGAGGCGTGGCTCTATGCCGATGACACGCTTGAGGCGGGGCTGGGTGAAATCCTTTATCGTGAGCTGATCAGTTGTGATTTCGACAATGACAGCGAAGTGTCACGGCTTCTGTTCACACTGCGAACGGGAATGGCCAAATTTGAAACCTGTGGTTGCGCCCTCAACCACCGCTTTGCGGTTTACCATGGCTCTAATTATCTTGAAGATGGGTATCCAATCCCCGAGATCAATCAATTTTTTGCATCTCTTCTGTGCGTCTCGGAAATCGAACTTTCGGGTATTAAATTTCAACTTCTGCGCTGTGAGAAATGCAAGACACGCTGGCTTCTCAAATCTGGCCCACTGGACGTAGCTTGGGGGGCGATGGCTTTGACAGATGACGATTTTGCTTGCCTAAAGGCGGGTCGTTGGAACAAAGGTCTGCGGGCGTTCCAGTTTGATGTTGATAGGCTAACCAAGATCGACGACGTCCCACCCTCGCAAAATTCATTTGTTCCTGTCGCGCCACGGCAGGTCGATTATACGTGTCTATCATGGCGCGAACCCCTTCGCCCGACGGAGCTGAAACAGCCAAGGCGCGGATGGATAGGCCGGTTCGACCGTATTCGGGGGATGTTCCGCAATCGATAACCCAAATTCGGGGCCGCAACAGGCATGGTTTTGCCGCGCGCAACCTTTCCCCTTTCCCTTTGGGGCGGTTGCCCCTAAATTCGCCCCAAATCGAATGAAGGAGCGCCAAGATGGCCGACATTAAAGACCCCGAAAACACAATCCTTATGGAACTTAAAGATGGCACTGTGATCATCGAGCTGCTTCCTGATGTTGCGCCGCTGCACTCTGCGCGCATGAAGGAATTGGCCCGTTCCGGTGCCTATGACAATGTTGCGTTCCACCGCGTGATCGACGGCTTCATGGCGCAAACCGGTGACGTTGCAAACGGTAACATGGAAAACGATTTCAACATCCGTGCGGCTGGCACTGGGGGTTCTGATCTTCCGAACCTTCCTGCAGAGTTCTCAAAACTTCCACATGCACGTGGCACCATCGGTGCGGCCCGTTCTGCGAACCCAGATTCCGCGAACAGCCAGTTCTTTATCAACTTCTCTGACAACGATTTCCTAAACGGTCAGTACACCGTTTATGGTCGCGTGATTGCGGGCATGGAATTGGTTGACGCGGTTGTGCGCGGCGAGCCGCCCATGTACCCAGATCGCATGGTTTCCGTAAAAGTTGCGGCTGACGTCGATGCGTAAGGTATTGACCGCCCTTGCAATGGTCGTTGCGGGTGCCGCTGGCGCCCAAGACGCTGTTGTGGATGGCGCCGGCCCGAACCTTCATATCGAGGTTGGTGGATCCGTCGAAGGCACAATCGTGATCGATTTGCTTCCTGAATTGGCCCCACAGCACGTGGAACGCGTGATCACCTTGGCCGAAACGGGCGCCTATAACGACGTTGCGTTTCACCGCGTGATCGAAGGTTTCATGGCGCAGACCGGCGACGTTCAGTTCGGCAAACGGGGCGCAGATGCGCGTCGTGCGGGCACTGGTGGGTCTGAGCTTCCTGACCTTCCGGCCGAGTTCACGAACGAAAACTTTGCCCCCGGTGTGGTGGGCATGGCGCGGGCGCAAAACCCGAACTCTGCCAACAGCCAGTTCTTTATCACCACGGCGGATGCGAGCTTTCTTGACGGGCAATACACCGTGTTTGGTCGCGTGATCGAGGGTATGGATGTGGTGAACGGTATCAAACTGGGCGCTGGTCGTTCCGGCGCGGTTCAGGACCCAGATTACATGCTTCGCGTGACGGTTTCTGGCCAATAAGACTTTCTGACCGGCCCTCGCGGCCGGTCAAACCCTTGTGAACTGGGCTAGGCGTAGGTCCATTTTACCGCCATCCTCTGACGGGGGCCGCAGGAAATGCGGTCAGATCGGAGGAAAACATGCGTCTTTTCACTATGACTGCTGCCTGTGTTGCCTTGGCATTACCGGTGTTCGCGAACCCTGCACAGTGGGAACGGGAATGGCCGGATACGGATTTTGACCAATCTGTCGTGACGGATTGGCGCGAGATCCTGTCGGGTGGCCCTCCCAAAGATGGTATTCCCGCGATTGATGATCCGACGCTGCACGGGGTTGCGGACGAGACCGAGCTGACGTCGCTTGAGCCGGTGATCACACTTGAGATCGCAGGCGAGGTGCCGCGTGCCTATCCGGTGCGGTATTTGATGTGGCATGAGATTGTGAACGACGCGGTGGGCGATGTGCCGGTGGCGGTGACGTTCTGTCCGCTGTGCAATTCGGGCGTTGTGTTTGATCGTCGCGTGGACGGGGATCTGCGCACCTTTGGGGTGTCGGGGAAATTGCGCCATTCCGACATGGTGATGTTTGACCGCGAAACCCAGAGCTGGTGGCAGCAGGCCATTGGCGAAGGCATCGTGGGGCATCATGCGGGGGACGAGCTGTCGGCGCTGCCAAGCTGGATGGAAAGCTGGGAGGTCTTCGCCGAACGCAACCCCGAGGGCCTTGTGATGGAGCGGCCAGGTTTTCCACGTGATTACGGGCGCAATCCCTATGTGGGCTATGACGGATCGGTGAAACCATTTTTGTACAATGGCGAAAACCCACCCCATGACATTCCGCCATTGATGCGTGTCGTGCGCGTGGGCGAGGGGGCTTGGCCCATGTCGCGCCTGCGCGATGAAGGTGAAATTCGAGCGGGCGATGTGGTGTTGTCATGGACCGCGGGGCAGGCCAGTGCGCTTGATGCGCGACGGATTGGCGACGGTAAGGATGTCGGGAATATCCGCGTGACCGATGCAACCACGGGCGACGATGTGGTGCATGACGTGATGTTCGCCTTTGCCTTCCACGCGTTTTGGCCCGATGGCACATGGCATGTTGCCCAATAAAAGGCGCCGCCCAAGCGATGCTTGGGCGGCGTTTTTTCTGGTAGCGCGCCCCTTCGGGGCGCGTGGTCGCGTTCTGGTCGGGCCTTAGCCCAAAGTGATCAGAGCGTGGCGTTTCTTGCCGGCGCTGAGCTTGATCGGCGTGCCAAGATCGTCGGCGGTGATCACGATGTTGGTCGCGGTCAGGGCCTCATCGTTCATCTTGGCGCCGTTTTCCTTGAACAGACGTTTCGCGTCTTTGCCCGTTTTCGCAAGGCCGGATTTCACGAACAACTGCACGATGGAAATGCCGTCACCAATGTCATCCGCAGTCAACGCAAGCGTCGGAAGATCATCGCCCACACCGCCCTTTTCAAACACTTCGCGCGCGGTGGCTTCGGCGGCGGCTGCGGCCTCTGCGCCATGAAGAAGGGTCGTCACTTCGTTCGCGAGGATGATTTTCGCGTCGTTGATTTCGGAGCCTTCAAGCGCGCCAAGACGGTCACATTCTTCAAGATCAAGCTCTGTGTAGAGCTTGAGGAAGCGGCCCACATCGGCGTCTGTCGTGTTGCGCCAGAACTGCCAGAATTCATACGGAGATTTCAGATCAGCATTCAGCCACACCGCGCCATCCTGCGATTTGCCCATCTTTTTGCCGTCGGATGTCTGTAGCAACGGCGAGGTCAGGCCGAAAATCTGGTTGTCCAACACGCGGCGCGTCAGGTCGATACCGTTAACGATATTGCCCCACTGATCCGAGCCACCCATCTGGAGCAGACAGCCGTAACGGCGGTTCAGTTCCAAGAAGTCATAGGCCTGAAGGATCATGTAGTTGAATTCGAGGAAGGACAGGGATTGTTCGCGGTCAAGACGGGACTTAACGCTTTCAAACGCGAGCATCCGGTTCACCGAGAAATGTTTCCCGATATCACGCAGGAACGACAGGTAGTTCAAGCCATCAAGCCATTCAGCGTTGTTCACCATCACTGCATCCGTGTCGCCATCGCCAAAGGTCACATAGGGCGAAAAGGCGCGCTGAATGCCGTCGATGTTGGCTTGGATCGCGCTATCGTCCAGCAAAGGGCGTTCGTCGGCGCGAAAGCTCGGATCGCCAACCTTGGTGGTGCCGCCGCCCATAAGGACGATCGGTTTGTGTCCGGTTTTCTGGAACCAACGCAGCATCATGATCTGGATCAACGACCCAACATGAAGCGAGGACGCCGTGGCATCAAAGCCGATATAGGCCGGTACCACACCTTCGATCAGGGCGTCATCAAGCGCCTGATAGTCGGTGCAATCGGCCAAGAAGCCGCGCTCGATCATCACACGAAGAAAGTCTGATTTTGGGTGGTAGGTCATCAGCGTTTGGTCCATTCTATTTGTTAACGCCCCAAGGTATATGCGGGCGCGCACCAAAGGGAAAGACGAACATGGGCGCGAATTTGAAAGATAAGCTAAAATCGGGGCCGGTGTGGGCCTTAGGCACCATGTCGGGCACGTCTTTGGACGGGGTCGACGCGGCGATGGTTTTGACCGACGGCGACACGATTTCCGAATTTGGCCCGTCGCAATACCGCGCCTATTCCGAAGACGAGGCGGCGGTGATCCGCGCCGCGTTCGGCAAATGGCATGGCGAAGATGGTGTCGACGCTGCGGCGGAGGTCGTCGAGACCGCCCATGCCGAGGTCCTGTCCACCTTCACCGGCGCCGATGTGATCGGGTTCCACGGCCAGACCCTTGCCCATGATCCGGACAATCGCCGCACGCATCAAACGGGGGACGGACGTATTTTGGCGGGCGTGTTGGAAACACCGGTGGTTTGGGATTTTCGCAGCACCGATGTGGAATTGGGCGGGCAGGGCGCGCCGCTCGCGCCATTTTTCCACTGGGCCTGTGCGCGCTATATTGGGGCGACGGCACCTGTTGCGTTTCTGAATTTGGGCGGTGTTGGGAACATCACATGGGTCGATCCGCGCTATGATGCGCCCGATGCGGACGGGGCGCTTTTGGCGTTTGACACGGGGCCTGCGAATGCGCCGATCAATGATCTGATGGCGCGGCGTCTGGGCGTGCCCTTTGACGAAAACGGGGCGTTCGCCGCGCGCGGAGAGGTTGCGCAAGGGGCACTCGAGGAGTTTTTGGAGCATCCGTATTTCTTCAAAGTGCCACCGAAGTCGCTGGATCGAGATGATTTTTCCCACCTTGCCATGGTCGTCGATAGCATGGATGACGAAGACGCCGCCGCCACCCTCACTGGGGCGGTTGCCGCCAGCGTCATGCGCGCGATGGAGCATTGCCCCATGCCCCCCGATACCGTTTACGTCACCGGCGGCGGGCGCAAGAACGCGACGCTCATGGGGATGCTGGCCGCCGCGATTGACGGCAACGTGGTCTGTATCGAGGAGGCGGGCCTTGACGGAGATATGCTTGAGGCGCAGGCGTTTGCCTACCTTGCCGTGCGCGTTGCGCGGGGCCTGTCGAGCAGCGCACCGCACACCACGGGCGTCGGGGCACCGGTTGGCGGTGGGGTGCTGAGCCTTTAGTCCCGCGGAATAGGGCGGGGTTTGCCGTCTTCGTCCAATGCCACGAAAACGAACTCGGCCTCGGTCACTTTGTGCGATTGTTCGGACATGCGGGGGCGGCCCCAGACGTCGATGTGGATGCGCATGGATGTGCGGCCGACCTTGGTGAGGGTCGCATACAAGGTCACCTCGTCGCCGACCTTGAGCGGGCGAAGGAACTGCATCGCCTCGACCGACACGGTTGCGCCGCGCCCTTGGGAGACACGTGCGGCCATGTTGCCCGCCGCCAAATCCATCTGGGACATGATCCAGCCGCCAAAGACATCGCCCGACGGGTTGGTGTCGGCGGGCATCGCGATGGTCCGCACCAAGAGAACACCGTCTTTTTGCTGCCGCCCATGCGAGCCACGCGCCTGTGCGGTTTCAAGAAAATCTGTGGTGGTGTCGGTCATGATGGGGTCCCCTGTCTTGGCCAGATTGTCGCAGCCGTGGCAGGGGTGTGCCGCAACGGGCGGGAAAAATCAACTGACTTTGGTGCGAGAAGCGCGTGAGCGAACAGGAGTCCGTCACGCGACAGCTCTTACTCTGTGTCGGACTGGGGCGCCTTGCCCTCGAGACGGTCTAGACGTTCAAGGATTTTGTACGAGTTTTCTGCGCCATCCAAGGCGGCGGAGCCGACCTGAGCAAACCCATAGATCACGCCGCCGTAAAGGAATGATGCCAAAAGGACCAATAGCCCCACGAGGAGTGAGGACATGGCGTTCGGCGTGCCGCCGGTAAGTGCCGTATGGTCGAAGATCGAGACGATAAGTCCAAGCGCGCCACCAAGAAAAATGAGCCCAGCTATGAGTTTTAGTAAGCCAATCGCGAAACGTGCAAAGCGGTAGTTTGGAGGAGTCATAATGCCATCCATTCAAAAGAAAAAAGCCCCGCACGAAATACTGTGCGGGGCTTGTGTGTGTTTACTTTAGGATCGAGCGACCTGCGTAGATCGCTGTTTCACCCAGCATTTCTTCGATGCGGATCAGCTGGTTGTATTTCGCCAAACGGTCGGAACGTGACAGGGAACCGGTTTTGATCTGGCCACAGTTGGTCGCAACAGCAAGGTCCGCGATGGTCGCGTCTTCTGTTTCGCCGGAACGGTGGGACATCACGTTGGTCATGCGTGCGCGGTGCGCCATGTCGACGGCTTTCAATGTCTCGGACAAGGAACCGATTTGGTTAACCTTTACGAGCATCGCGTTTGCAGAGCCTTCTTCGATGCCACGAGCAAGGCGTTCTGGGTTGGTCACGAACAGATCGTCGCCAACAAGCTGAACCTTGTCACCGATGGTGTCGTTCAGCAGTTTCCAACCGGCCCAGTCGTCTTCGTCACAGCCATCTTCGATGGAGATGATCGGGTAGTCTTCGCAAAGTTTCGCAAGGTAGGCGACGTTTTCTTCGGAGGTCAGGGAAATGCCTTCGCCCTTCATCTCGTATTTGCCGTTCTCAAAGTACTCAGACGACGCACAGTCAAGCGCAAGATAGATGTCTTCGCCGGCCTTGTAGCCCGCTTTTTCGATGGACTGCATGACGAAATCAAGCGCCGCACGTGTGGACGACAGAGCAGGGGCAAAGCCACCTTCGTCACCGATACCCGTGTTGAAGCCAGCGGCAGAAAGCTCTTTTTTCAACGTGTGGAATACTTCTGCGCCCATTTGGATGGCTTCGCGAATGTTGGTCGCAGAAACAGGCATGATCATGAATTCTTGGATGTCGATGGGGTTATCGGCGTGCTCACCACCGTTGATGATGTTCATCATCGGAACCGGAAGGGTGCGCGCGGATGTGCCACCGATATAGCGGTACAGAGGCTGCATTGTCGCGTCGGCGGCTGCCTTGGCAACGGCCATGGACACGCCCAAAATTGCGTTCGCGCCAAGACGACCTTTGTTTGGTGTACCGTCAAGCTCGATCATCGCGGCGTCGATGGCTTCTTGTTCTGTGGCGTCAAACCCAACAAGCGCCTCTGCGATTTCACCGTTTACGGATGCAACTGCGCCCAAAACGCCTTTGCCCATGTAACGGTCTTTGTCGCCATCGCGTTTTTCAACGGCCTCATAGGCACCCGTAGACGCACCAGACGGAACCGCCGCGCGGCCCATTGTGCCATCTTCAAGTGTTACGTCAACTTCGACGGTCGGGTTGCCGCGGCTGTCAAGGATTTCGCGGGCGTGGATATCAATAATAGTCGTCATAACGTGTCTGTCCTAGCTGTTCGCTTTGGTAAGAGGAACGCCGTAAAGCTCGAGCCGATGACCAATCAGTCGGTAGCCAAGCTTTTCGGCAATTTTTTCCTGAAGCGCCTCGATTTCGGGGTCGATAAATTCAATGACCTCTCCCGAATTCATGTCGATCAGGTGATCGTGGTGGTCGCGATCGGCGCTCTCATACCGTGCGCGACCGTCGCCAAATTCGTGTTTCTCCAAAATGCCGGCCTCTTCGAACAGTTTGACGGTGCGGTAAACTGTGGCCAGCGAAATCTTGGGGTCGCGCGCAACGGTGCGCGCATAAAGTTCTTCGACATCGGGGTGATCATCGGCGGCCTGCAACACAGCCGCGATAACGCGACGTTGCTCCGTCATTCGAAGGCCTTTGGCCTCACAGCGTGCGATGATCGTATCGGGCATAACCGGTCCCTTAGTGTCGTTGCCCCCGTCTTAGGGCAGTTGGGAACGGGTTTCCACATGTTTTCGCAAACAGTCGGGAAATTGGGGGAATGGTATCGGCATGGCCATATAAATTGACACACTGATCCGGTTGGCCGATGAATACGGGTATTCGTTTGGCGCAAAGGACCACCCATGGATCATTTCGAGATGTTGCGCACGGGCCGTGCACATGTCTCCGCCGAGGTCACGATGATCCCAACCGAAGAAGGCGGGCGCAAAATTCCTGCCTTGCCTGGCTTCATGTGTTCCGCGATGTTGAGCATGGAGCAACCGCTGGTCGGGTATACGGCCTGGCTCCTGCTGGGGGATACACCAATAAAGCCAGGCGATGTTCGGACCGTCGGGTTAGTCTTTGCCAATCCCGATGCCATTGATCTGTTTCGCGCTGCGGATGAATTTTATCTCTGGGAAGGGCATGTGATTGCGCATGCGAGGGTCATCAGTGACAGACAAGACGCGGCGAACGACGACATCGGCGCGACCTAGGTAAACGTCGCTTCAATGAGTTGGGCCAAGCCGCTGGGCAAGCGGACTTGAGCTGTGCACCATCGCGGAGAACCCGACAGGTTCGCCAACCCGTAGAACCGCACGCGTCCGTCCATGCCATGCTATGGTACATTCTTTGGCCGTATCGTCGAACGTCACTTCAATGTCCGCAATATCGCTCGGAACCACGTAATCTGGATCAGATATATGTTCGGGACCGAGGCGCTTGGGCTCCTCATCCGAAGACGGAATACCATCCCTGTTGAACAGCCAAACATGGCTGGCGATACCCGTTTTGGCGGACCACAAATAGGCAACCGCGACATGGTCAAGAACGTCGACAAGAACGTTTTGATTACCGATCTGCCCTAGGGTCCAAGTTCCGTTATTGCGCATATCTATCTCTTTGGTTCCCCGTGCTCTTTTTGCTTCTGCCAGCCGATCTTTCTGATGCCCCATTGATGCGTGCGCGTGTTAAATACGGCACAATATCAGGCCATTAGACTGTGGACATCTTCGGGCGGATGGGAGCGGGTTTCCACATATTTTCGCAAACAGTCGGGAAATTGGGGGAATGGTATTACTGATCGACGGCGTGGCGGCATTAGTCCCCATAGTACAGATCGATGTCTTCATCACTCATTTTTGTAACGGTCCAAAGATTTGATTTTGGGTCGAACTCTGCGGCATGCCCAGCCTTGAGGTGCTTAACCTGTTGCGGAAGATTAAGGCCGTTCATCGCGCAATTGGGACAAATCACAATAGCAGAATCCACAGAGGCTTGCGTGTCGTGATCCGTCTCGCCGCACATAAAGTCCCACTCGTCCTCGGGACCGCGCGAAATGTAGCGAAGGGGACGTTCGTTGGTGTTGACGTGCCCACACATTATCCCGACACCCACATGTTTCCCATGGTCATCTAGGTCCTGTTCGTCCTCAATGAGAAAGAAAGGGCCTAGCGGATGTTTCCTAAAATTTTCCTGCATCTCAGGCGTTCCGATTGCATCGCCTTTGGTAAAAACATACGGAGCGATCACGCGAAACAGCAAATGCGCCGCAAAGGCCCCAAGAGTGAACTGAACAAATAGATCATCAGAAATGTAACCAAATTTCATTAGTGCAACGGCAATCATGGCCCCAGCACCCAAGCTTAGGCTAACCCATATATTCACTTTGAACTGTCGTTTAGTCACGCTGTTGAATACCCTCTCGCTTAAACTGTTGGCTCGTCCGCACGCACCACCCGTTTTGCCAATGGCGCGACGGTGAGGCCTTGGATGATGATTGAGAACAGCACGACGATATAGGTGCAGGTCAGGATCAGCGGTTTCCATTCGCTATCGGGTAGGGATAGGGCCAGCGCGACCGAGATCCCGCCCTTGAGCCCGCCCCATGTCATCACCGGCACAACGCCTGTGGTGAAGGTGCGGAAGGGGCGCAGGATCAAGACCGGCACGGCCACCGCCGCAAGGCGCGCCACAAGCGCCAGCGCAATTGAGAAGATGCCCGCGATCAGCGCGTCGTTGGTGAAAGCGACGGCGAACACCTCAAACCCGATCAAGAGGAACAAGACCGCGTTCAGGATCTCGTCGATCATCTTCCAGAAGGCATCAACGTATTTGCGGGTTTCCTCGGACATGCCGTGGGCCATGCCAACGTCGCCGATGAACAGACCCGCAACCACTGCCATAATCGGCGCGGATGTGTGCAGATAGACCGCCAATTGATAGCCGCCAAAGGCCAGACCAAGGGTGATCAGCACCTCCAACGCATAGTCATCGATGCGGCGCATGACGCGGAACACGAGCCAGCCCAGAACACCACCCAAAAGGGCGCCACCGACGGCCTCTTGGACGAACAGGGTCGCAGCAGAGGCGAATGTCGCGTCGCCGTGGTGGTCGCCCGATGGAAAGGCAATCGCCACCAGAACAAGGAACACAACATAGCCGACCCCGTCGTTAAACAGGCTCTCGCCGGCGATCTTGGTTTCGAGTGATTTCGGCAGGTTCGCCTGACGCAGCACACCCAGAACGGCCACCGGATCGGTCGGGGAAATGAGGGCACCGAACACCAACGCGATGGCGAACGGCATGCCCGTGAGCCATGTGAAACCCGTGCCGACGATAAGGGTCGACAGGCCCACGCCCATGGTCGCCATAAGCGCCACAAGACGCCATTCTTTGCGCAAATCCGATAGTTTGACATGAAGCGCACCGGCGAAAAGCAACAGACCCAACATGCCTTCGAGAAGGGCTTCGGAGAATTCGATTTCAAGCACAACCGCGCGCATCGTGTCCGCCATTCCAAGATGCGGCAGAGCCAGATCGATGGCCATCACCCCGACGGATGCCGCAAGGGCGACGATCAGAATGCCAATCGCGCTTGGCAGTTTCAAAAACAGGTAATTCACCGCGCCAAAGGCACCGGCAAGAACAATCAATAACGAGGCAATCTGAAGGATATTCATGGGGTCATCCGTGATACTTGAACCAATTGCGATTTTGATACCACGGGACCTGTGACTTGGGAACTAGGTTCCGCAGAAGGTCAGGCGGACGCGGTTGTCGTCGGTGGCCGGATGGGCGAGGTCCTTGAATTCGGGGTGATCCGTGAACGGGTTGGCCAGCGCCGCATCAAGACGGGCAAAGGGGGCGAGATCACCGTTGACGGCGGCATCAATCGCCTCTTGGATGCGGTGGTTGCGCGGGATATAGGCGGGGTTGGCGGCGTTCATGATGGCGCGGGGGGCACCGGCCTCTTGCGATAGACGCGCGCGCCATTTGATATCCCACGTGTCGAATGCCGTCGGATCAAGGAATTGGTCGCGGGGGGCGGACCCCGACAGGGCGCGAAATGTGTTGGTGAAATCCGCCTGACCGTCGTCCATCCGTTTCATCAGATCGTGGATCAGGTCCACGTCACCCGCGTCCGCATCGGCCAGCCCGATCTTACGGCCAAACACCCGCGTCCACGCATCGGCATAGGCGGGGGCAAAGCCGTTGACAATCTCGGTGGCCTCTTCGACGGCGGCGTCGCGTTCACCCATGAGCGGCAAGAGGCTGGTGGCCAACTGCGCAAGGTTCCATGCGGCGATATTCGGTTGATTATCATAGGCATAGCGGCGGGCGTGGTCGATGGAACTGAAACACGCATTCGGCTGATAAACCTCTTGGAACGCGCAGGGGCCATAGTCGATGGTGAGGCCGCCCACATGGGCGTTGTCCGTGTTCATCACCCCATGCACGAACCCGAGGCCCATCCATTTCGCGATCAATTCGGCCTGTGCCTGAACGGCGGCGCGCAGCAATCCGGCCGCGCCAACCGCATCGGGGTAATGGCGCGCGATGGTGTGGTCGGTGAGCGCCTGAAGCGCCGCCGTGTCGCCACGGGCCACGTAATATTGGAAGGTGCCGACGCGAATATGGGACGTGGCCACACGGGTCAACACTGCACCCGGAAAGCCCTGTTCGCGCTGCACCCGTTCGCCGGTGGACACCATCGCCAAGGCGCGGGTCGTGGGCACGCCCGCCGCCTGCATGAATTCCGAAATGATATATTCGCGCAGCACCGGACCCAGCCACGCGCGCCCATCGCCTGACCGCGAAAACGGGGTACGCCCAGAGCCCTTGAGCTGAAGATCAAACCGCTTGCCATTGTGGACGGTTTCGCCGATCAACACCGCGCGCCCGTCGCCCAACTGCGGCGACCAGCCACCGAACTGATGACCGGCATAGGCCATGGCAATCGGCGTCGCACCGGCGGGCATCACGTTGCCCGACAACATTGCCACCCCGTCGTCCGACGCCAACCATTCGGCGTCCAACCCCATCTCTTCGGCCAAGCCGATATTCAACGCCAACAACGTCGGATCCGCCACCGGCACGGGGGGCTGATGGGCGAACATCTGTTCGGGCAGGCGGGCATAGGAATTGTCGAAAATCGGTGCGGGCATGGGCTGTCTTTCGGTTGCTCATCCCTATCTAGGGTGCGGGCGCGTAAATTGCCAGCTAGAGAACCCGCGTCATCAGATGATGGTGTTCGCGCGCGACAAACCCCATGCGTTTATACAGGGTCTTTGAGGCGCCAATCGTGTCGACCTCAAGATGCATGGCGCGCACACCGTGTTGACCAAGGGCAGGGATCAGCGCGCGAAGCACCTCGCCGCCCATACCACGGCCGCGCACACCACGACGGATGTAAAATTCGTCGATCATCGCGTCCAAACCGCCCATCTCGACGGAAAACCCGAAACTGACGATGATATAGCCCACCGGTGCAGTGGCCGGCCCAATCAGATAGGCGACACCCTGCGGCACCCCCTCAAGCAAGGTGGCAAGCGTGTTCACCCGCGCGTCCTCGGACATCTGAATACCGAATTCGTCGTGGAATTTTGCCACCAAAGGCGCAAGCCGCGGCAGATCTTCGATACTGGCAAGGGTCAGACGGGCGCTCATGGTGTTTCCTTATTGGGGCAGATCACAGGTGGCGCAGTTTGGCCCGTATTGCAAGGGACAGCGTGCCCATAGGCCAGTTTTCGCCCGCATACCACGGCCTAGCTCGATTTCTCGGCTTTGCGTTTTCGGGACCATTCTGGGTAGTGAGCGATGGTCTCGATAAGCGCGAAGAGAGGAAAAAACAAGCTTTTCCAATTCATTTCGCCCGTACCTACCCCAGAAATCATTACGAACATGCCCGCCCAGAAGACCCAACGCCAGATCAGGTGTATGACAACACCTTTTGACGTTCGGTTACGTTTTCTTTCTTCATAGCCGCTGGGAAGCTTGCGTATGGCCTCTTTTTTGTTGGCCTGTTGGACGTATTTATAGGCGGCGTCGTTTGGTGAAACCATGGGTGTTCAATCGCATCTGTGAAATTCAAAATGTAAAATATACGGTCACAGTAGGGGGCAAGCGCCCCCCTGTCAAAGCCCGTTACAGCCGCGAAATGCGGTCCGTCAGCAGGGCAAAGAACCCGTCCGCGTCCACGTCGCCCATGAACATCGCGTTCGGTTTGCGATCCGTGACACCCCACCAATCGGCGACGGTCATGCCAAGGGTAAGGTCGGAGGATGTCTCGATCTCGACGTTGATATGACGACCCGCGAACAGCTCGGGCTTAATCAGATAGGCAATCACACAGGGGTCATGGAGCGGCGCGCCCTGAGAGCCGTATTTTTCAATGTCGAACCGTTCAAAGAAATCGGTCCATTCCGCGACCATGTCACAGGGGCGGGTGCCAACCGCGCGAAACGCATCGATGCGCGGCGCGGTGGTCAGGGCCTTGTGGGTCACATCAAGCGGCATCATGACGATGGGCACGCCGGATGCAAAGACGATCTTGGCGGCCTCGGGGTCGACGTAAATGTTGAACTCGGCCGTGGGGGTGATATTGCCCACCTCGAAATAGGCGCCACCCATAAGGACAATTTCCTGAACCTTTTCAACCACATCTGGTGCGCGCTTAAACGCGGTTGCGATGTTGGTAAGGGGCCCAAGAACGCACAATGTCACGGTGCCAGTAGGTTCGGCACGCAGGGTGTCGATGATGTAATCCACCGCGTGTTGCGCCTGAAGCGCCATGGTGGGTTCCTCCATCACAGGACCATCAAGCCCCGTTTTCCCATGCACATGTTCCGCCGTCACAAGGGGGCGTTTGATGGGTTCGTGACAGCCCGAAAACACCAAGGTGTCTGGTTTGCCCGCCAATTCGCAGACGATCCGCGCGTTTTTCTGGGTCAGATGAAGCGGCACATTCCCCGCCACCGCCGTGATCGCCAAAACCTCCACGTCCTCGGGGCTGGCCAGCGCCAACAGGATGGCAACGGCGTCGTCTTGGCCGGGGTCGGTGTCGATGATGATTTTGCGCGGGGATGTCGTCATGTCGTATCTTTCCAAATGGTCAAATTTGACTGTGCGCGACGGTTGCGGGTTTGGCAAGCCCACAGTGCATCACAGCCCCAAATCACCAGACGTTATCACAGGATCAGTGCCCCATATGGCCCCGCCGTTCACCGGATCGACGCATATATCCGGACATCGCAGAGCGTCCCATCCTGCGCTGCCCGACCGTTACGCGCCAGCCCCTCGTGCTTCATGCCAATTCGTTCGCATAGACGCCAACTCTGGGCGTTGTTGTCGTCGACTTCTGCATAGATGCGCCGCGCTCCCAAGGTCTCAAATCCCCATGTGATAACTGCGTCTGCGCCTTCGGCAAACAGACCCCGTCCTTGGAACCCTTTGCGCCCCCACCAGCCGATTTCGAAGGACGGGATGCTCCAATCGGGAGAGTGAAGCCCAGAGGCCCCGACGATTTTCTCTGTCTCGCGGCACAGGTACAAAAGGGCGAACTCGCGCTTGGCGGTGAATTCTTTGGCGGCCCAGTTGCAGTATTGTTCAGACTGTTGTTCCGAGGGTTCTTCGTGCGCCCAAGGCAATGCCGCAGACGGTTTTCGCAGGTCATCCAACGTCTCCAACACCGCGGCGAAATGCTCTTTTCCATCGCCCTGTCTTGGGGGGCGTATGATCAGACGTTCGGTTTCAATGCGTACCGTTTCTGGGTCCATCGTGTTCGACATGGATGTGTTCCTATCCCGTTCTGTGGACCACAGTATGTGCCCCCAATTGGAAGTCAACATAGCGGCGCGGGATGACAACGAGAGCAGCCGCACAAAAAAGGCCGTCCCAAAAGGGGAGGGCCGATGGACCGAGGCCACCGCGTGGGTTATTTCGCGGCCGTCGTTGGGGTTTCGATACTGTTTGAACGCGGCGCATCTTTTTCGCCCTCGGCAAGAACGGCGGCGACCACGCGGGCGCGCATCAAAGGGTCGTCAAATTCAACATAGGCCTCGTTGGCAAGAAAATCGGCGATCCGGTCCGTCGAAAAGTCCTGCAATATTAACGGCTCGATTGCGGCCAGCTGATCGCTGCGGTTGGCGATTACTTCGTTGTTATATGCCTGAACAAAGGCGCGGCCCGATGGCGATACACGAAAGTGCCAATTGTATCGCAGTTTCTGCCACCAAGAGAGACGTGCAAAGGCCTGTTCATACTCGGCGGGAGTGGCATTTACGATTGGGATTCCTCCGCCTACAGGCCCGAGATCAGAAGCGATGAGCCGTGCATTCATAGCAAGCTGTCGCGGCGTCAAAAGCTGTTGGTAGCTGATGGTGTCTATATCGCGTATTTTTTCCCAATGATCGCGCGTGGTCGCCAATCCAAAGGTTTCTTTATGGGCATCAATATCGATGATCCGTGCATCAAACGGCGCAAGGTTCGCGTTGAACTTGACATAGCTTTGCTCGGCTTGGGCTTCGATACGGGCGTCGATCCCGTCCTTTGGGTCGACATGAATGGCAAGGTAACGCGCGTTGGCCTCGGCCTGGTGTTCATAGCGGGCGGTGTTGGTTTGGGTGGTGTGGTATGACAACAGCACCACGGCGGTCAGGGTCAGAAGGGCCAGGGAAATGCGGGTGAAACGAGATGTGAAATGCATAGAGTCGCCGAATGGGTTTGGATGGAATACCCCCTGATACCCTTGATTTGTGGCGATACTATGGAGCCGCACAAAAAAGGCCGCCCCAAATGGGACGGCCCGATGTCGCACAGACATGGCGACGGGATTAGCCGTCGAAATCTACTGTTTCAATGATGGTAAGCGCTTCGCTGCGGCGTTTTGCGATGTCCAACAGGTTGGTTGGGTCGGTCTCAAATGTGCCCCAGCTCTCGACCAGATCCTCGGCTTTTACGTCAGGTGACGCAGGGTATTCAAAGTTGGTAGAGGCGAACATTTGTTGGGCCTCGGCGCCGGACAAGAATTCCATCAGCGCCAGCGCGTTTTCTGGGTTCGGTGCGTGTTTTGTCATCGCAATACCGGACACGTTCACGTGGGTGCCGCCGGTTTCGAATTCTGGGAATTCGATGCGCACGGCGTCGGCCCATGGTTTTTGCTCGGCATCATTGAGCATCGCGCCCATGTAATATGTGTTGCCGATGGCGATGTCGCATTCGCCAGCCCAGATCGCCTTGACCTGAGCGCGGTCATTGCCCTGTGGTTTGCGGGCAAGGTTGGATTTCAGACCCTCAAGCCATGTCTGCGTGAATTCCGCGCCGTGGTGCTCCAAGATCGCAGAGGTCACCGCAACGTTATAAGAATGCGTGCCAGAACGGGTACAGAAACGGCCCGCCCATTTTGGATCGGCAAGGTCTTCGTAGGTGGTGATGTCACCCTCGGCGACGCGATCCTTGGACGCGTAAATGATGCGCGCACGTTTCGTCAGGGCGAACCATTCGTTGTTCGACGCACGCAGGTTTTCGGGGATGTTCGCGTTCAGGATGTCGGAATTCACCGGCTGGGTGACTTCTGCCTCGACCAGACCGTGTAGGCGGGAGATATCAGAGGTCAACACAACGTCGGCTGGGGTGCGGGTGCCCTCGGCCTGAAGACGTTCGATCATGCCTTTGGACAGGAAGGCGACGTTGGTTTTGATGCCAGTTTCGGCGGTAAAGGCGTCCATCATCGGCTGGATCAATTCCGGCTGGCGATAGGAGTAAACGTTCACTTCTTCGGCCAATACGGGCGTCGCGATGGCTAGGGCGGTCGCGGCAAAAAGGCCGGATTTCACAGCATTGATCATGGTATTTCCCAGAGCTTGTCATTTCAGTTGGCTTCATAAACCCGACAGAAACGCTTTGGTCAATACCTGATTTCTTTTATCAAGAACTTATTCGTCCCGTTTCACCTGATCCCACAGCCCGTCCAATTCGGCCAGATCGGCGTCGCTTGGCTTGCGGCCATCCTTGGCAAGAATGTCCTCTATCGCATTGAAACGACGTTGAACTTTGGCATTGGTGCGGCGCACGGCGACCTCGGGGTCGATGTCCAGATGACGGGCCAGATTGGCCATAACGAACATCAGATCGCCGAATTCGGCCTCCATCTCGTCGGCGGATTTTTGATCACGGGCCTCGACCAATTCGGCGGATTCCTCGACGATTTTGGCCAGAACGTCGTCGGTGTTGTTCCAGTCAAACCCAACGCGCGACAGCCGTTTTTGCAATTTCACCGCCCGCGTCATGCCGGGCAATCCCAACGCAACCCCGTCCAGCGTGCGTGCCTCGCCCTTGTCGCCACGCTCGGCGGCTTTGATCTTTTCCCAGTCGGCGGTTTGCTGTTCGGCGGATTTATCGCGGCTCTCGTCGCCGAAGACATGGGGGTGGCGGGCGACCATTTTATCGGCGATGGATTTGGTGACGGTTTCAAACGTGAACGCGCCGGCCTCTTCGCCCATCTGGGTGTGATAGACGGTTTGAAGCAACAGATCGCCCAGCTCCCCTTCGAGGTCCTTCATATCGCCGCGTTCAATCGCATCTGCGACCTCATAGGCCTCTTCGATGGTATAGGGGGCGATGGTCGCGAAATCCTGTTCGATGTCCCACGGGCAACCGGTTTCGGGGTCGCGCAGCCGACGCATGATTTCCAACAGACGCGGCAGCCCGCCGTTCGGATCAAAAACAAGTTTATCGGATTCAGCAGTCATAACGCCCCCATGGTCAGTTACCCCGTTCTAGCCAATGCGACGCGCGGTTGCACTTGTGAATTTCGCGCGCACGGGTAGGGTGGGCGAAAAACCGGGTATTTCTATGATCGTTCTCTATATCTTTGCTGCTATTTTCGTCGCCGCGGCGCTTTGTGCGCGGTTTGCGCCCGCCGATCCCGCGAAATGGCACATCGCCCCCAAGGATGCGCCAGACCCCGGTGAGGGCGGCGTTAAGGTCATCGGAGCCACCGCGCCGACGTTCGAAACGGGGCCCCGCGCGACGCTGGAACGTTTGGACCGGATTGCCATGGCCACCCCGCGCACCAAACGGTTCGCGGGGGACGTCGAAAGCGGCATGATCACCTATGAAACCCGCACCCTGTTCTGGGGCTTTCCGGATTACACCACCATCGCGCCCGTGGGCATGGTCGAGGGGTGCAAAATCACCGCCGTCGCGCGGCTTCGCTATGGGCGCAAGGATTTCGGCGTGAACAAAACGCGGCTGGATGGGTGGCTTGAAACATTGTCCGGCGCAAACGAAAGCTAGGAGATATTTCATGACAGCTCAGGTTTTTCTACTGCCGGTATTGGCGCTTATTCTTTGGTCTTTTGTGATCTGGGTATGGATGTATGCGACGCGTATTCCGGCGATGTCAAAGCTCAGGATCGCTCCGCAAGACGCCCAAAACCCTCGCGGTGAATGGCGCGGGAAAATGCCTGCGCAGGCGGGCTGGGTCGCGGATAATTATAACCATCTGCATGAACAGCCGACGGTGTTTTATGCGTTGATGGTTGTGATGTTCCTGATGGGGCAGGCGACGGGCGCCACGCTTGTGCTGGGCTGGGCCTATGTGGCGTTGCGCGTTGGGCATAGCCTATCGCAGATCATCGGCAATCGGGTGATGGTGCGGTTTGTTCTGTTTCTCTTGTCGACGCTTGTGCTGATCGGTTTGGTCGGTGTTGCGCTCTGTGGGGTGGTCTTTGCCTAGAGCCGTTGAAGGCGCGCGATAAAACCGGTGTCGGGCAGGGATGACGTGAAGCATCCCCCGTCAATTTCGCGCCATGTGGTCACGTTTTGGGCCATTTCGCAGCGGGCTAGAAAATTGCGTGAATCAACCGACAGACAGACCAGATCGCCCAGTTCAAAGCGAACGCCCGTCTTATCCGTGCAATAACAATCGATCACCCGATCAGGTGCGGCGCCATCTGCCATGGTCGCAAGGGGCCAAATCAGCCCTATTATAAGGATCGATCGGAACATAGCGTATCATAGCACAGTTTCGCCCCTTGACCAAATCGCCGCAATACGGGAAACAAAGCCATGGTTCCTTTAGATAAACTCGAACAGATCACATCCCGTTTCCAATACCTTGAGGCCGTCATGGCCGAGGGGGCAGCTGGCGAAGATATTGCCGCGCTGTCCAAGGAATATTCTGATCTGCGCCCCGTCGTTGAACAAATCGCCGCGTATAAGCAGCTCGTCTCGGATATCGAAGAGGCCGAGATGATGATGGACGATCCCGAAATGCGCGAATTGGCGCAGGAAGAATTGCCCGCGCTGAAGGCGGCTTTGCCCGATGCGGAACATGATCTACAGATCACGCTCTTGCCCAAGGATGAGGCCGACGCGCGCCCTGCGATGTTGGAAATTCGTCCGGGGACAGGCGGGGACGAGGCGGCCTTGTTCGCCGGTGATCTGGTGCGGATGTATCAACGGTATTGCGAAAAGCGCGGCTGGAAGTTCAACATCGTTGAATTGAACGAGACCGAGCTGGGTGGCGTCAAAGAATGTGTCGCCAATATCACCGGTGAAAACGTGTTTGCCCGTATGAAATACGAGAGCGGCGTGCACCGTGTGCAACGCGTGCCCGAAACCGAAAGCGGCGGGCGGGTGCATACATCCGCGGCCACCGTGGCCGTGTTGCCCGAGGCCAAGGACGTGGATATCAACATTGAGGCCGGCGATATTCGGATCGATACGATGCGCGCGTCAGGGTCCGGTGGTCAGCACGTGAACACGACCGATTCCGCGGTTCGGATCACCCACCTTCCGACCGGTATTATCGTTGTATCCGCCGAGAAATCCCAGCACCGCAACCGCGAAATCGCGATGCAGGTGTTGAAGACCCGTTTGTATGATGCGGAACGTCAACGTCTGCATGATGAACGCTCTGACAGCCGCAAAAGCCAAGTTGGATCGGGCGATCGGTCCGAACGTATCCGCACCTATAATTTCCCACAGGGGCGCATGTCGGATCACCGGATCAACCTGACGCTTTATAAGCTTGATCAGATCATGGCCGGTGACATTGATGAGATCATCGACGCCCTTACGGCGGATGATCAGGCGACCATGCTGGCCGAGATGAACGGTTGATCTTACAGGATCATTTGCGCGCGGCCGTTTCGGTTTTGACCGAGGCGGGCGTGGCGGATGCGATGCGCGATGCGCGGGTTTTGATGGCCCATGCGCTTGAGGTGGATCGCAGTCGGATTACGTTGATGTTGTATGATGATGTGCCTGCGGCGGCAGGGGTGCGTTTTACACGCGCCATTGAGGCCCGTGCAAAACGCCAGCCCATCGCCCAGATCATCGGTTTGCGCGAATTTTATGGCCGGTCGTTTCGGGTGACTGGGGATGTGTTGGACCCGCGTCCAGAGACGGAACATATGATCATGGCCGCGCTTGAGGCGCCGTTTGAACGGGTTCTTGATCTTGGCACGGGGACGGGCTGTATCGTGTTGACGTTGTTGGCCGAGGTTGCGACCGCCACGGGTGTTGGCGCGGATGTGTCCGAGGCGGCCCTTGCGGTGGCGCGGGGCAATGCGAACGATTTGGGTGTGGCAGAGCGCGCCGTGTTTCAGACGTCCGATTGGTTTGACGCGATTGACGGGCAGTTCGACCTGATCCTGTCCAATCCGCCCTATATCACCGATGCCGAGATGGCGGAATTGTCGCCCGATGTTGCCGACTGGGAACCCCATTTGGCCCTGACCCCTGGGGGCGACGGGCTTGCGCCGTATCGGGTCATTGCCCGCGCGGCGGACCGGTATTTGGCCAAGGGCGGGCGTATCGTATTGGAGTTCGGCAAAGATCAGGGGGCAGCCGTCGCCGAGATTTTCCATGCCGAAGGATTCGAGACCGAGCTGCGACAGGACTATGCGGGGCATGATCGTAACATCATAGCCACCCGTCAGACGAATTAACGCAATATTCACGGCTTTTGTCATAGAGTCAGGGAAATTGGATGAAAACGCGCAAAAAACGCTTGTTTTCCAGTGCCGACCATGGTTATTTCGTTGTCAGCGGAACGCGGATCGATACCGATCCCCCGCTGGTATGCCATACATCGTCGGGCCCCTTAACAGGCACAGAACGCCACGCCCGACCGATTGCCAACATATTGCTAGACCACAAGGCTAGGTTTTAAATCACCATGAGATCATCTAAATCACGTTCACGCGGAAAGAATAACCGTAACAACAACAACCGTTCCGTTGTTAACGTCGTCAACCGCGTTTTCGATAGCTCGGGCCCCGAGGGCAAGGTGCGTGGCACCCCGCAGCAGATTATTGAGAAATACAATCAGCTGGCGCGCGATGCGCAACTGTCAAACGATGGTGTCGCCGCAGAGGCATTCCAACAGCACGCGGAACACTATACCCGTCTGTTATCAGCCGCCCAAAAGGAACAAGACGCCCGCCGCGAAGCCCAAGAGGCACAGAACCGCGAACGTCAGGCCCAACGCGATGCCGAACGTGCCGAGCGCGCGCAGAAACAGCAAAACGCCGTTGATGCGCCCCAGCCAGATGCGCCGCAACCAGACGCACAGCCCGACATGTCCGAGGCCCCACAGCCCGACGTGATCGATGTTGCCGTTGATGCGGATGCCGGTTTGGTGGAAACTCCAGAGGCCGCACCCAAAAAGGAACGCCGCCCACGCAAACCCCGTGTGCCGCGTAAACCAAAAGCCGAAGCCAAAACAGAAGAGCCAGCAGTAGCGCCCGCCGCTGATCCGGCACCTGCCGCGGACCCAAGCCCATCTGAATAGTCAGGGCTTGTTTGGCAAGACATGGAACCGCGTCTCAATCATCATTGAGGCGCGGTTTTTTCATGTCATAGTCGCAGAAAGTGGGGATCAAGATGACAGGTATTCTTTCACCTCAGGAACAGAGATTGGTTGTCACGTTGGTGGACTGGCTGCACGATCAAATGGTCAAGTCGTTGACCAATACGTCCCCCGCGCCGGATCTGTTGCACGACTTGGCGCAAAGCAATTTCGAAACCGGTTGTGGTGCCCTTGCGCGGGTTGGGGTTTTGGCGCGAAGGGATGTATTGGCGGGTGTTGCCACGCAATTTGGTGCCGTCCGAGGTGAGCCGAGAAGACTTGGATCACCTGTTGGATGGCTTGGCTATACAGACGTTTTATGTGACCTAATTACACCGTCATGATGAGCCGTTTACGGTCAGGGACCCATTGCTGGTGGCGCTGTGCGATGCGCTTGCGGATTGCAGTTATGTGACGTCTTTGGGCGCGGGGACCTATGAATGGGACGACCTTTTTGGCCCATGGTTGGTGCGTCACGGCGCGTGGGAATTGTGGGAGTTTGAGGGGGCGCCATCGGAGGAGGTGGCCGACGCATTGGCGGGTATCCCGATGGAGGACCAAAGCCGGTTGTCGGACCGTCCTTTTCGGCATCAACCCGAATTTGCGCGGATGTTTTTCGGCCATTGGCGCCATGGGAACTGGCAGGGTGAACAATGGTTCGAAGCCCCCAGCGACGCCTGTGATCTTGGGCTGGCTGCTGGGGTATACGCGTATTTCCACGGGGGCGATGGCGCCTAGGGTTTGGCCACTTCGCGGGCGAGGGCGCAGAATTCTTCGACCGAAAGCTGTTCCGCCCGTTCGGTGGGCTTGATGCCCGCGGCCAACATGCGGTCTTCGATATCGGGGGCGACACCCTTCAATGATGCGCGCAACATCTTGCGACGTTGGTTAAACGCGGCGGCGACCACGCGGTTCAGGACCTTGTATTCGGCCTCGAATTTTGGCTCGTCCAGACGTTCGAAATGCACCACGGCGGAATGGATTTTGGGGGGCGGCGAAAACGCCTCGGGCGGCAGGGTCAGCACGATCCGCGGGTTGCTGCGCCATTGGGACAGGATCGCGAGACGGCCGTATGCCTTGGTCCCCGGTTTGGCGACGATGCGTTCGGCGACCTCGCGTTGGAACATGAGCGTCAGGCTGTCCCAATAGGGCGGCCAGATTTTCGGCGTCAACCACCGCACAAGCAATTCGGTGCCCACGTTATAGGGCAGGTTCGCGGCCACACGGATCGGCGGGGTCAGTTTGGCAAGCGGGTCAATTTCAAGCGCATCGCCGTTGATGACCTCAAGCTGCCCAGGATAGGCGTCGGCGATCTCCGCAAGGGCGGGCATGCAGCGTTCGTCTTTTTCAATGGCAAGCACACGGCGCGCACCCTCGGCCAACAGACCACGGGTCAGACCACCGGGGCCCGGGCCGATTTCAAGGACGTCGCATTCGGACAGATTTCCGGCAGCACGGGCAATCCGCGCGGTCAGGTTCAGATCCAACAGAAAGTTCTGCCCGAGCGATTTTTTCGCGGCGAGCTCATGGGTTTCGATCACTTCGCGCAGAGGGGGCAGGTTGTCGATGGTGGACATGTCAGTCTTTCGGTTGGGGGGCGCGGGCGGCGGCCATTTTATCGGCCAGCACCAGCGCCTCAATCAGGCTGGTTGGCTGTGCCACACTGGTGCCTGCAATGTCAAATGCGGTGCCGTGATCGGGGGAGGTGCGCACAAAGGGCAGGCCAAGGGTGACGTTGACGCCGCGGTCAAAATCAAGCGTCTTGATCGGGATGAGCGCCTGATCGTGGTACATACAGATCGCCACGTCATAGCCCGCACGCGCACGGGCGTGGAACATGGTGTCGGCAGGCAGGGGACCAGACAGGGTCAGGCCTTCGTCGCGTAGATCATCAAGCAGGGGCGCGATCATCTCCATGTCCTCATATCCCATGGCGCCGACTTCGCCCGCGTGTGGGTTAAGGCCGGCGATGGCGATGCGGGGGGTGTCCATGGCGAAATCGCGTTGCATGGCAGCGTGGGTGACGCGGATCACGGTTTCGAGGGTCTCGCGGGTAAGGGCGTCGGGAACGTCCTTCAACGCGATATGGATGGTTGCGGGGACCACGCGCAATTGGTCGCTCGCGAGCATCATCACCACATCGGCGTCACCGCCAAGGGCCGCCAGAAATTCGGTGTGACCGGGATAGGCGAAACCGGCCCCGTCTTTGAGGGCCTTTTTGTTGATTGGATTGGTGCAAACCGCCGAGGCATCGCCTGATTGCACCAGATCAACCGCGCGGGTGATTACATCGATCACGCCCTGTGCGTTGCGTGGATCAGCGGTGCCAAAGGTGGCATCCCCCGCAAACGGGTGATGCAGTACGGGGAGGCCGCCGCGGCCAAGGGCCGCGGCGGCGTCGCGCGGATTTTCAATCCGCGCAACCTCGACAGAGGCCAATGATGGGATTTGGGCCGCTTGGGTTTGGATATGAGTGATATCGCCGAGCAGGAAAAACGGCGGCAGCCGGTCCAGATGGTCGGCGACGGCCCGTAGGGTGATTTCGATCCCGATCCCAGCGGGTTCACCGCAAGTCAGGGCAATCGGCGCGCGGGGTTGGGTCATTTGCGGGTGATGACAGCATCCGCCGTCAGTTCCGCCAAATACCCGTCGGCAAGGGACGCCAGACGTTGGCTGCGTAGCTCGCTTCGGATGGCCTCGCGGTCGCCCGTCGCGGCACCTGCGGCATCAACCGTGCGGCCACAGAGCATGACGAACAACGCGGTTTCGCCATTATCACGGGTCAGCGCGGTGGACACTTCGCCCCGATCGAGCTTGGACAATTCATAGCGGATGTCGGCGTCCACATCGGCGGGTTGGCGGGTCTCGAATGCGAGTACACCGTCGGGTTGCCCCTTGGCCGCACCATAAAGATCGTCGCAGGTGTCAGTGTTATTCTTAAGCTTTTCCAATGCCTTATCGCCCGCATCTGTTCCGGCACCGGCGACCCGATAGACGGCATAGTCAAGCGCAAGCGTTTCGGTTGCAGGGGCGGCGAGTTCCGCCTTTTGACGCATTTGGAACAGCAAAAACGCCTCGGACAGTTTGATCGGTTCGGTCACTTCGCCCGGTTCAAGCGCAAGAACAACGGGGCGCAAGGCCGGCGGCAGTTCCGAAATCGGCGTCCATGACAATTGGCCACCCGCCGCACGTGATCCGGACACAGAAAATTTCTTGGCCGCCGCATTAAAGCCTGCGAAGGTCGTGATCTGCGCCAGCTCGCGGGACAGCGGTTCGGTCACGTCGATATAGCGCTCATCGGCGGGAATGATGATCTCGCTCAGCAACACTTGGATCGAGCCACGGGTGCCAGATTGCGACAGGGCGCGGTCGATTTCGGCCTCGGAAATGCCGGCCTGTGCGCTGAACTTGGCGCGTACAAGGGTGCGCCACTCGATACCCGTCGCGATGAAATCCCGCAGGGTCTCGGGGGCGACGCCATCGCGCGCGAGCTCGGCCAACAAGGCATCCGGCGTCAGATTTGCGCGTCCGGCAAATTCAAGAATACCGGCCTCGATTGAATCAAGATCCGCCTCGATGCCCACCGCACGGGTCGCGCCCAACCGCAGACGTTCGTCAATCAATTGATCAAGCGCGATCGTGTTCAAATCGCCAATGGTCCCAAGCGCCTCAAGAAGGCGGATCCGTTGTTGATGTTCATAGCGGGTGACCACCTGATCATCGACGGTTGCGACCTGTGCAAACAGGTTCTGCGCCGTGACCGCAGGGGTAAAGACGGGCAACAAAGCCGCGCTTAGGATCAATGAGAACAGGCGAGATTTTTTCATCAGTTGGGTCTCATATTTTAGGTATGCCGCAAGAGCGGGCAGATTTATTTGATGCGCCACCGGTGCCAAACCCCGTGAGGGACAAGGACACGCCGAAGACCGTCGATGGCGATACACTAGAAGACGATGTGTAACTGCGCGAGAGAGAAACGTCAAAATCGACGCATTCGTTTTCAAATCCTAGGCCTATTCCCGCCGTTGAGGCGCGTTCGGCCACGAAATCATAGCGCCAGTTCGCCAAGGCGGACCACTGATGATTGAGCTGATAGGCGGTTTCGACGGTCCATTCGCTCACGTCGTCATCGCGGTCCTCGTCGGCGTCCGCCTGAAGCCACGCATAGTTCGTGGACAGGTCAAACCGGTTGTGATCCCAATCAAGGCGGGTTTCGGATTTTGTGATGCTGAAATCATCATCGAACAGGGAACGGTGTTGAAATCCAAAGGCCGCGCCGATGTCGATGCTGGCCCCAACGAGCCAGTCGGACTGCGTCCCCGAAAGCCCCGAGGCGTCGGAATAGGCGGTGACCTCCTCGCTGCGAAGGGAGCGCCCAACAAGTGTGGCGTATTTCGTGCCGGATTGGGTTTCGTGGCTGAATTGCACACCCAGATTGGCGGCAAACCCGTGTTCGGTCACATCATAGCCGCCAAAGCGGTTGGTTGAAAACAGATTGCCCTCGTCGAATTCGATCAACTGACTGTCATCATTGGGAATATCGGCGTCATTGTCACCGCTCCATGTCAGTTGAATAATGGGTTCCAGAACCTGTGTTGCACCGCTATCCGTGCCGCGTACCAGGGGCAGGCGGGCCATCAAAGACGCGCTTGGGGTAAAGACAGATTGTGCCTCATCGCGGCTGCTGTCTTGGTAAATGAAATATTGATCTTCGCGCAGCTCGGCCCGTGCGGTGGTCACAATCCCGGGCCCCGTGATCCAAGTATTGCCCCAGCCCGCGGTCGCCGAAACCCGCATCAAATCGCGGCCATCGTCACCGTCCACGGTTGAACGGCGCAGGTGCCCGTGGGTCGAAACGCCCAAATCAAACACGCCCGCAACATGGGGCAGTTCGAATTTCTGCTCGAAGGTCCCGTCAAAGGATTGGGTCGGCTGGGTGCGGTTGTCATCGGTATTGCGCAGGGATTCCAGATTCACAAATTCAAGCGAAATCGCCTGATCCGACCGGTATCGATCAAGAGAGACGCTTGTCTCAAGCCAGTCGGTTTCGCTGATGCCATAGTCGGACAAATAATTGTCGTCCGACGCCAGTTGAATGCCCAAGGACAGGGTGAAATCATCCGGAAGGCTGAATTCGCCGGTCCCAAACAGATAGCCCCGCGCGCCCGAATATCCAAGATCATCGGTGCCAATCGCGCCGTCAAATTGGATGCGACCGGTGCGATAGGCCTGACGATATTGCCAACCAAGCGAACGCGAATGCGCCGTGATTGATGGCGAAAATGTCACGTCGCGGTTGTCGCCGATGGGTATGAAATAGGGGACGCTGACCCCAAGGCCAAGCTCGGTCGAGGAGCGGATCGACGGCACCAGAAACCCGCGCGCACGGCGCAGTGTCGGGTCAGGCAGGCGCAGACGGGGGATGTAAAACACCGGCACATCCCAGAACCGCAACGTCGCATTGTCAAAATAGAGCTGTTGATCCTCGGCGTCGTGAATGACCCGCTTGGCGCGAATTTCCCACAGGGGCGTTTCGCTGGTTTCGCAGATCTTACAGCTTGATAATGTGGATTTATAAAGCTGGGTATAGCGGCCATCGGCGCGGTGGATTTCGGCGGCGGCCAGCTGGGCGTTCTCGGCAAACACCAAACGCGCACTTTGCAAAATCCCGTCGTTCAGATCGCTGGACAGGGTCGCGCTATCGGCCAAAATCCGGGTGCCAGAACCGTCGGTGATCTCAATCGGGCCCTCGATGATCAATTGATCCGTATTGGCGTCATAGATCAACGTCTCGGCGGTAAGCGACGTGCCGTCATAGACCACAACGATATTGCCTGAGGCAATCAGGCGGCTGTCGCCATTGATCTGGACCTTGTCCGCAACAAGAGAGGCGGGCGCGGAAAATCCAACGGATGCAGACAGAACAAGCGCCGAGACAGAGGCAAACAGGCGGGTGGTGAGACGCATCAACCGTCCTCCAAGTGAAGTAAATAGGCAAGCGCAAGCAGGATCGCCGCAAAGGGCGGAGACCACGCGGCGATCTCGATGGGGATTTGCCCCTTTTCCCCAAGGATTTGCGCGAAATTCCGAATGAAATAAAGGCCAAAGCCGCACATCAACGCATAGAGAACCATCTGGCCGGTTTGCCCTGCGCGGGAATGGCGCATGGTAAAGACGGCGGCGATCAGGATCATGGCGACCATCATCACCGGTAGGGAGAGTTCCATGTTCAACCAAACACGGTGGCTTCTGGCGGAAAATCCGGCGTCATCCATTTGTTTGATAAAGGCGGGCAGGTCCCAAATCGCGATGGCGCTTGGGGTGCCGAAACTGTCACGGATTTGGTCGGCCGTGAGGTCCGATGGAATGGTCAGTTCATCGTGGAATGCGGCGGTTTTTTCGGGATTGTTGCTGGCGGCGATGTCCCAATCCTTGGCGGATGTAATGGTCCATGCGCCGTCGGTCAGTTCTGCGGATGCGGCGGTGATGCGGCGAGTGATACCTTCGCTTTGATCAAAGGTCATAAAGGCCACATCGTTCAAACGGGTCCCGTCCAAATTGGCATGTTTGGCGTGGATCACGACCTGTTCGGTGCGGTTCCCTTGGCGCAGCCACAGACCTTCGTCGGAAATGGACAGGGTGCTGACGGCGCCGTCTTTATAGATATTGAGGCGCGTTTCATAGGCCCGCAGGGTCGACGCGACGATGGGGTTCAAGATCGCAAGCGACAGACAGCCCACCAAGAATCCGGTGACGATTGGGGACATGGTCGCCTTGATCGCGCTTCGACCGGCGGCGCGCACGACCACCAATTCCGATGTCCGCGACAGGTTCAGGAACATGACAAGCGAGGCGATCACCATGACCAGTGGGAAGATGCGATACAGAAGCGATGGCGCGTTCAACGCGGTCAGGATCAAGACTTCGCGTAGGCCGGTTTCGGTGCCAGACAGAACCGAAATCTGATCCATCATATTGAGAAGGAACAGAATAATCGTGAAGATGCCAAAGACACTTCCGAAGGATTTAAGGAAGCGGGTCGCGAAATAGAGGTGGAGCTTCATGACGTGGCCTCGCGCGCTGGGGTGGATTTGCGGCGACGAATGGGGCGACCGGCCCACCAGATCAGGATGGCTGCGATGCTGAGACCGAACAGCACCGACACATAGGCGATGGGCCAGCGGCCATCGGCGCCGCGCGCGAAATTGGCGGCGGTATTGTCGATGGATTTGATCACCACAAGCAACACAATGGCCGCGGCAATCTGTTTCCAGAACCCAAATCTGCTAAAGCCGCCGACCAGAAGACAGGCAAACCCCACAAGCGCCGAAACCAAGGCCAACAAGGGCTGGGCGATGCGTTCGTGGCCCTCTTGGCGCAGATAGGCGGCGCTTCGGTTGGTGGCGGCCTGGGCCGTGGCATCGGCGCGCAGCAGGTCGGCGGTGGACATGGCCCGCACAGAGGTCCGGCGATTGTCCGAGGTGGAAATCAACGACCCCACGTCAAACACCGCATCATCAAACCGCGTCACCGACAGGCGTTCCCCGTCATGCACAAGGTTCTGCGCGACACCGTTGAACATCACCAATTTGGTGCCCTCATCGGCGCGGGCCAAAAAGGCGCGCTCGGCGGTATAGGTGGTGGTTTCCGTGTCCGAACGCGAATCCGACAAGAACATATCAAGCAAGGCCCCATCGGGGGTGATTTCGCGGATATAGAATGTGATCCCATCTGCAGGGTGCAAAAAACGACCCTCGGTCAACAGGCGGGCGGTGATATTTTGTGCAATCTCGCCATTGCGCACCGAAAGACGGCTTTCGGCCATGGGAACAAGCACATTTCCAAGGGCGAACTGCAGCGTGGCAACGACAATCCCAAAGTAAATCACAGGGCGCGAAAGCCGAAGCGGCGAGGTGCCGGTGGCCTGCGCGACGATCATTTCGCTTTCGCTGGCCATGCGGTTGGCGACGTAAACGGCGGCGGCAAAGGACGCGATGGGCAGGACCAAGCGAATGACGTTCGGCAAAGAAAGCAACGTAAATTCAAGGAAAACCGAGGCCGATTGCCCGTCGGCGATCAATTGGTCAAACAGGATCACCGCACGGTTGACCCAGTACACCAGAACCAAAACCAACGAGAAAAAACCAAACAGCACCACAAGCTGCGACAGCATATATCTGTCGAATCTTCCCACGGCCTGCTCCTTATTCATCCAATAATGTCGCGACCCTAGCGGATTTAGGCGCAGGGTAAAACTGCTATCTGGTCAAGCGGGGCAATAGGGACTACCAATAGCAAAAGACCGCCGAAACCCCATTTGCCGGAGACGCAGAATGACCGCCCCAGTATCCATTGATTTCAAAGACGTAGACCTTGATATGATCGCAACCGCCGAGGGGCGCGTTGTGGTGTTCATCGGCGAGGCAGGCCAGTTGGATGTGGCGGGGCGTCGCGTGAATAAATTGACCAAGGGCGCGTTGAAACGTTTCGTCGAGAGCGACGCGTTTGAGGCGATGAAAATCGGCGGCTCTCTTGATCTGAACTATCCGGTTGGGATGGCTGCCGACGCGGTGCAGGTGATCAAACTGCAACGTCGCGCCAAACAGGACGACGCCCGCAAGGCCGGCGCGACCATCGGTAAATCCTTGGGCAAGGCGGGCGCGACCGTTTTGGCGGGGTCCATGCCACGCGCGGCGGACCTGTCGCTGGGCATCGCGCTGCGTGCCTATGCATTTGACGAACGCAAATCCACCGAGAACACAGAATTCGGCGCTGTGACCATCTGTGTGAACGCCCCCGAAACCGTTGCCGCCGAGGCCGCGCCGATGGCCGCATTGGCCGAGGGTGTGTTTTTCACCCGTGATCTGGTCGCCGAGCCTGCCAATTTCCTGACCACCGATGATTTCGCCGCCCGTTTGGCCGCGATGCAAGAGATCGGTCTGGACGTCGAGATTTTGGAAGAGGCCGAGATGGAGGCCCTTGGCATGGGGTCGTTGTTGTGTGTCGGGCAGGGCTCCGAAAGCCCATCGAAAATCGTTGTGATGAAATGGATGAATGGCGAAAAGGACGACGCCCCGTTGGCCTTGGTCGGCAAGGGCGTGGTGTTTGACACGGGCGGTATTTCTTTGAAACCGGGTGCGGGCATGGAAGACATGACCATGGACATGGGCGGCGCAGGCGTTGTGGCCGGTGTAATGCGCGCGCTTGCACTGCGCGGCGCCAAGGCGAATGTCGTGGGTCTGGTTGGTCTGGTTGAAAACATGCCAGACGGCAAAGCGACCCGCCCAGGCGACGTCGTGACATCGATGAAAGGCACCACAATCGAGGTGATCAATACCGACGCCGAGGGCCGCTTGGTTCTGGCGGATGTGCTTTGGTATGCCCAAGAAACGTTCAAGCCAAAGGCGGTGATCGACCTCGCGACATTGACCGGTGCGATCATCATCGGTCTTGGTCATGAAAACGCCGGTGTGTTCTCAAACGACGACCAATTCGCGGCGCAATTCCTGCGGGCCGCCAAATCCGAGGGCGAGGGCGCGTGGCAGATGCCATTGGGCCAAGCCTATGATGATCTTATCAAATCTCACATCGCGGATATCAAAAACGTCGGTGGCCGCGCGGCGGGTTCGATCACGGCGGCGCAGTTCCTTCAACGGTTTATCGCCGAGGGCACACCGTGGATTCACCTTGATATCGCCGGTGTCGCCAGCGTGAAATCCGCCACCACCTATGCGCCACGTGGCGCGACGGGCTGGGGTGTTCTTGCGCTTGATCGGTTGGTGCGTGACCAATACGAGACGGCGCCGGAGGCGTAAAATGGCCGCGGCCTATTTTTACCACATGACGGATTCAACACTGGCAGAGACCCTGCCGGTGTTGTTGGAAAAATGTCTTGGGGCGGGCTGGCGCGCGATGGTGCGCGGCAGTTCCGAGATGCAATTAAAAGCCATCGACATGACCCTGTGGAAGGGCAAGCCGACGTCGTTCATTCCCCACGGCATCGCAGGGGGCGAACATGACGCGGATCAGCCGATCCTGTTGACGATGGACGCGGGGAACAACGGCGCGAAATGTTTGTTCTCGATCGGCGGCGCACCGGTGACGGCCGAAGAGATCGAGCCGCTCGAGCGCTGTTTCATCCTATTTGACGGCATGGACGAAGAGGCCACCGCCCACGCCCGCACCCAATGGAAGGCCCTGACATCCGCCGGCGCCGAGGCGGTCTACTGGTCCCAAGAAACCGGTCGCTGGCAGGAAAAGGCGCGGTCGGCGAAGACGTAGTGGGTATGCGTGATCTGAGTTGGAGAAGTTGCGGCTCGTATCAGTACTTGAACAGCTTTAGAATGTCGCGTGCGACAACATCGACCTCTTCAATCTTTTCGTCCGGTGTTGGCTGCACGGCAAGTCTCGCAAGGTCTGCATTAAGTTCATGGACCACATGGGTACTCAGATTTCGCACCACCAGATCGATCAGAGTATGCTTCCACAATGCATCCTCTGAGCGTAGGATCGACTTAACATGTGGCAGTAATTCGACATCAAAACGAGACAACAGAGCAGCCGTTGAAGGCGCAACGGGCCAGTTTGGATCTTGTACCCATTTTAGTAATTCAGCCTGAAACGGGCTCAACGCAAGCAAGCAAATCTGGTTTGCCCGCACTATTGCTGCAACGTCAAATTTATCTTTTGGTATGCAGTCCTCAAGACTCATCTCATTAATCCAATTCTATGACATCGGCGAAAGGGTGCCGCGGCAGCATCACACTCTCGAAAAATATATTGGGCAGTTAGCGTGACAAAACCAGACGGTCGCCGCGGATGGAAATGTCTGAAAAGCGGCTGAGGTAGGACATGCCGAGGAGGTTCTCAAACAGGGCGCCTTCGTTTACGGATGCGGGGACGCCGGTGTCGGTGATGCCTTCGAAGCGGACAACGCCAAGAGTGACGGCGGCGGTGCGCACGGTGCCATTGGCGGTCTGCGCGCGGCCCAAGAACCGTAGGCTGTCGGACGGAAAACCGACGCGTTCTGCGGTGTCTTGGGTCAAAACCATATCGGTCGCGCCGGTGTCGATCACGAAATCCACGTCATGGCCGTTGATCAACAGGGTCGCATAGAAATGCCCGTCGCTCTCGCGGTGAAGGGTGATTTCAGTGCCGTTTGAATTGATCGATTGCCCTTCGCTTATGTCATCCCAAAGCGCGTATCCGGCGGCAACGCCCCCGAACAAAAGCACCCAAATAACAGCCTGTTGCAGGGATTTGTTCATGGTCTCTCGGTTCATCGTAAAGAACGATCCGCCGATGAAAATCAGCAGAAGAACCAAATACAAAACGCGCGCGAAAATATCGCCATCCATGATTATAATCCGTGAATAAAGGGTACCAAGCCGTCCAGAACAAATTGCACCGACAACGCCGCAAGCAACATCCCCAAAAGGCGTGTCACGACATTTGTGCCGGTCTGTCCCAGCATCTGTTCAAGCGGTGACGCCAAAAGGAACAACGTGAAAACGCATCCTACAACCGCGAGCATCACGCCGACGAAAATAAATGTATCAAGGGTTCCGCTGCCTTGCCCCGCCAAAAGGATCATCGTCGCCATGGCGCCAGGCCCTGCGATCAATGGCATCGCGATGGGGAAAATTGAGGGGTCGTCGTTGGGCGTTTCGGCTTCGCTTGAGTCTTGGCGGCGCTTGGAACGCCGATCAAAAAGCATATCAAGCGCGGTCAGGAACAATAGGATCCCGCCGGAAATCCGGAACGCGGGCATGCCGATCCCGATGCCGCCCAAAACCGCCTCGCCGAAAAAAGCGAAAATGGTCAAAATACCAGCGCCCGTGATACAGGCGCGGATCGCGATGGCGCGGCGTTCGGCGGCCGTCATCCCATTGGTCAACGCCACGAAAAGCGGCGCAAGACCGATGGGATCGATCACAACAAAAAGCGTGATAAACGCGGTAATGAGTACGGCTATTTCCATCTATGCTGTTGCTTTCTCAACCTTTTCAAGGGCCTTCATCCACATGGCTTCGGCGCGTTCTTGGGCATCCATGACCTCGCCGTATTTCTTTTGCCAGACTTCCATCTCGCCCTTTTTAGCATCGTCGTACAGGGCCGGGTCAGCAAGCTTTTTCGCGAGCTTATCTGCCATATCGTTGATCTTTTCGACGCGGGCTTCGCATTTCTTGACCTCGGCACGAAGTGTCTGAAGGTCCTCTTTGCTGGCCTTTTTGGCGGCTTTTGGTTTCTTAGGTTTGGCCGGTGTATCGGGCGTCAACAACACCTTGCGATAGGCCTCAAGATCGTCGTCCCAGACGGTAACACGGCCATCCTTAACCAACCACAAACGGTCGGCCACAAGGGACAACAGGTGCATGTCGTGCGACACCAGAACCACGGCGCCGGTATAGGCGGTCAACGCCTCGACCAGGGCTTCGCGGGATTCGATATCAAGGTGGTTGGTCGGCTCGTCCAAGATCAACAGATGCGGAGCGTCAATGGTCGCCAGCAAGAGCGACAGGCGGGCCTTTTGACCACCGGACAGTTTGCCTACAAGGGTTTCGGCCTGATCGGCGCCCAGACCAAAACCGGCCAAACGTGCGCGGTGACGGGCAGGGGTTTCCTTGGGGCGCACACGACGCAGGTGATCGAGCGGGTTCTCGTCGATGTACAATTCGTCCACTTGGTGCTGGGCAAAGAAGCCGATGCGCAGCTTATTGTGGCGCGCCATACGCCCGCCCATGGGTTTCAACCGGTCGGACAAGAGTTTCGACAGGGTCGATTTACCCTCACCGTTTTTGCCCAACAGGGCGATGCGGTCGTCTTGGTCGATGCGTAGATCAAGGTGTGACAAGATCGCCTTGTCGTCATAGCCCACAGAGGCGCTCTCGGTGTTGATGATCGGCGGCGACAGTTCCTCGGGCTCGGGGAATGAGAACCGCTTCATCGCGCTTTCTTGCGGCGTGGTGATCGGGGTCATTTTGGCAAGCATCTTAACGCGGGACTGGGCCTGTGTCGCCTTGGACGCCTTGGCCTTAAACCGATCCACAAATGATTGCAGGTGCGCACGACGGGCGTCCTGTTTCTTGGCCTCGGATTCCAATACGGCCAATTTCGCGGCGCGTTGCTCGGCGAATTTGTCGTAGGGCACTTGGTAATAAGTGAGCTTCTTGTCCTCGAGGTGAAGGATCGACCCCACCGCGCGGTTCAACAGCCCACGGTCGTGCGACACGATCAACACCGTGTGCGGATATTTCTGAAGATAAGATTCCAGCCAAAGCGCGCCTTCGAGATCAAGATAGTTGGTCGGCTCATCCAAGAGCAACAGATCAGGTTTCGAAAACAGAACCGCACCCAGCGCAACCCGCATCCGCCAACCGCCCGAGAAATCGGAGCAGGGGCGTTTCTGGGCCTCTTCGTCAAAGCCAAGCCCCTTGAGGATCGAGGATGCGCGCCCTTCGGCGGACCATGCGTCGATATCGGCCAGACGGGTTTGGATGTCGGCGATGCGCATCGGATCGGTCGCGGTCTCAGATTCGGCCAACAAAGACGCGCGTTCCGTGTCCGCGGCCAAAACCGTGTCGATCAAGGACACCTCATTCGAGGGCACCTCTTGGGTGATTCCCCCCATGCGTGCGCCGCGCGGAATGTTGATCGTCCCCCCTTCGAGGGTCAATTCACCGCGGATCAGGCGGAAAAGCGTCGTTTTCCCCGTCCCGTTGCGCCCAACAATGCCCACTTTGTGGCCATCAGGGATGGTTACGGATGCGCCGTTCAACAACTGGCGCCCTTCGACGGAGTATGAGATGTCTGAAATCTTAAGCATAGATAGCGTTTGGACCAGTTTGCGCATGGGGTCAATCACGGCTTTTCAAATAACCAAATGCGTGCTATCGCAGCGGCAGAATTTTCGCCCGCGGGATGGTCCCAACGGCCCCAAACAAAAGAGTGACCGACATGGCGATCCAACGCACATTCAGCATCATCAAGCCAGACGCAACAAAACGTAACCTTACAGGTGCGATCGCTGCGAAATTCGAAGAAGCAGGCCTACGCATCGTGGCAAGCAAGCGCATCCAGCTTACACTTGCACAAGCACAGACATTCTACGGTGTGCACTCTGAGCGCCCATTCTTTGGCGAACTTTGTGAATTCATGATCTCTGAGCCAATCGTTGTTCAGGTTCTAGAAGGCGAAGACGCAATCGCGAAAAACCGCGAAGTTATGGGCGCAACAAACCCAGAAGACGCGGCACCAGGCACAATCCGTAAAGAGTTCGCTCTTTCCATCGGTGAAAACTCTGTTCACGGTTCCGACGCCCCAGAAACAGCAGCAGAAGAAATCGCATTCTTCTTCTCTGGCCTAGAATTGGTTGGCTAAGACGCGACACGCGTTTTTGGAATTCGAAAGGGGCACGGTCATATGACCGCGCCCCTTTTTTGTTTTCGAGTGCCGCTTGCCCATTCCATTGGTATCTTGCAGCATATTCACATTGGTTCGAAAACTAATGTTGGGATTCTCTAAATGCATTCAGCTTTGTCACTCAGCGACGCCGAGCGTTTCGACACGTTCCTCGAAGAGGTCCGCTCTCTGTCGATTTCGGCGCGGTTTGGCTTGGCGATGTGTTTCGTAAATGAGTTCGCTCATCGGCATTCGATCTCAGGACCGGCCATAGACGTGTTTCGCCGCCAGCTGTGGGAATGTCCCGTGCTTGGCCGGTCGCGCATGGCGTTGGACAAATGGATCGGCGTCGATGTGCCGTTACTTACGGCTGGCGACCGTTCAACGGTCGACGATCTTCATGGTCTTGATGACCTCGATCTTGCGGTGCAGCAGCGGTTTGGTAAAATCCTCGAGCTTACCTATGATCTTCTGACCATGAGCTTTTATGGAGCAGGAGAAGACGAAGGCACATTCGTGGCACTCCGAACGATCTATGAAAGGTCGCGACCAGATGCACTCCCATCTGTAACGCCATTTAAGTTTTCAAAATTCGAAATAGGCGATGGGTGGGGCGGCGACGTGTCTGACGCGGATTATGACTACTGGCGGTCATATAGCGAAGGTTGGTGGAAAAGCCCGCAGACTTAAGCTTTGCAAGCTTTTTACATCGAAGCCTTACTTCGGCGCGACCACCCCAATCTCATTCAATATCTTCTCGATCCCCGATATCGGGTCAGGCACGGCGTTGGCCTTAATCGCATCAAACCGTTTACGCAGCTCTGCCTTTTCTTTGCCCTTGCAATCGTTCCACGGACGGCCCTGTAATCCCATGACCATCGCGTAATAGCCGATGAAATGGGCGCGGTGGCCGGTTTGCAACAGCATCGCATAGGCCGCGTCTGGCCCCAATTCCCGAAGCTGTTCTGCAGAGTGGATGCCGGCCTTGGCGAAACTTGCGTCGCTGGCCTCGCCAAGATTGCGGATGGTGGATACGGGATCTGTCATGCCCTGACCATATCGCGACGCCCGCCCGTGCGGCAAGCGAAACACCGCCAATCCGCGCGAAGATTTCTGTGGATAACCTCTGCGCGCCTCTTGCCGCTGCGGGCAGGGGGGCTAGTGTTGATCCTCCAAACATTTCGAAGACCAAGGACGCATATGACCATTGATCCCGCCCGCCGCATTAATCAGACCATCGCCACCGAAATCGGCGCGCGCGCAGATCAGGTGAACGCCGCCGTGACCCTGTTGGATGACGGGGCGACGGTGCCGTTCGTGGCACGCTATCGCAAAGAGGTGACGGGCGGCTTGGACGACACGCAACTGCGGACGTTGAACGACCGGTTGACGTACCTGCGGGACATGGAAAAGCGCCGCGTGACCATCCATGACACGATCAAGGATCAGGGCAAGCTGACCGATGCCTTGGCGAAATCCATCGCGGGCGCGGTGACCAAGGCCGAGCTTGAGGACATCTATCTGCCCTATAAACCCAAGCGCCGCACCAAGGCGATGATCGCGCGGGAAAACGGGCTGGGGCCGCTGGCCGATTTGATCCTGACGGACCGCACGACGGACCCCGAGGTGGCCGCGAAACGGTTCGTTGGTGAAGCGGTTACCGACGAAAAGGCGGCGCTGACGGGGGCGCGTGACATCATCATCGAAGGTCTTGCCGAGAATGCACAGCTGGTCGGGCGTCTTCGTGAATTCATGCACAAGAACGCGTTCCTGTCCGCCCGGGTGATCAAAGGGAAAGAGGAAAAGGGTGCGAAGTTCTCGGACTATTTCGCCCACACCGAACGCTGGGAAACCGCACCAAGCCACCGCGCGCTGGCGATGCTTCGGGCCAGCAAAGAGGGTTTCGTTTCGGTCGATATCGCACCGGATGAAGAGGGCGTTGAGCGGGCCATAGCCATGGTCGCGGCGGTTCTTGAAATTCGTGGCAATGGCCCAGCCGACACGTGGCTACAGGGTGTTGCGAAATGGGCGTGGC
The DNA here is from genome assembly GCA_947503035.1 of uncultured Halocynthiibacter sp. Classification (GTDB taxonomy): domain Bacteria; phylum Pseudomonadota; class Alphaproteobacteria; order Rhodobacterales; family Rhodobacteraceae; genus CANNCD01. Next base: position 845,957 of record CANNCD010000001.1, on the reverse strand, counting down.
GGGTGAAACTGGGCATGTCCTTGATGATGGATTTGATGACCGATTTGCGTCGCCGCGCCCATGATGAGGCGATCAATGTGTTCGCCCGAAACCTTAAGGATTTGTTGCTGGCGGCCCCCGCTGGGGCGCGCGCGACCCTTGGTTTGGACCCTGGTATTCGGACCGGCTGTAAGATCGCCGTGGTTGATGCGACCGGAAAATTGATTGACAGCGCAACGGTTTACCCGTTCCAGCCGAAAAACGACATCCGTGGGGCGTCGGCCACCATCGCCGATCTCATTCGCAAACACGGTGTTGATCTGATCGCCATCGGCAACGGCACCGCCAGCCGCGAGAGCGAAAAATTGATCGCGGATATCCTGCGCGATATCCCAACGCCAAAACCAACCAAGGTGATCGTGTCCGAGGCGGGCGCGTCGGTCTATTCCGCGTCTGAATTGGCGGCGCGCGAATTCCCCGATTTGGACGTATCGATCCGTGGTGCCGTGTCGATTGCCCGCCGGTTGCAGGATCCACTGGCGGAATTGGTGAAAATCGAACCAAAGTCCATCGGGGTCGGCCAATATCAACATGACGTGGACCAAACCCGTCTTGGGAATTCATTGGAGGCCGTGGTCGAGGACGCGGTGAACGCGGTGGGGGTCGATCTCAACATGGCGTCGGCGCCGTTGCTGTCGCATGTCTCGGGCCTGACGCCCGCGATTGCCGAATTGATCGTGGAACATCGCGATGCAAATGGAGCGTTCGTCAGCCGCAAAGAATTGCTCAAGGTGCCGCGTTTGGGGCCACGGGCGTTTGAACAATGCGCGGGGTTCTTACGGATTTCGGACGCTTTGGACCCGCTTGATGCATCGGCCGTCCACCCCGAGGCCTATGACGTTGCGCGCAAGATTATCAAATCCTGCGGCCGTGATCTGCGCAGCCTGATGGCCGATCCGAGTCCTCTGAAATCAGTCTCCGCGCAGGATTTCGTCGACGACACATTCGGCCTACCGACGGTGCGCGATATCCTTTCGGAACTGGAAAAACCGGGCCGTGATCCGCGCCCCGATTTTGTGACGGCGACATTCGCCGATGGGGTGGATGACATCAAAGACCTGACGGCGGGGATGTTGCTTGAGGGGACGGTGACCAACGTCGCGGCCTTTGGCGCATTCGTCGACATTGGCGTGCATCAGGACGGGTTGGTCCATGTGAGCCAGCTTGCCGATAAATTCGTTAAGGACCCGCATGAGGTCGTTAAGGCGGGTGACGTGGTTAAGGTGCGCGTTGTGGACGTCGATATTCCACGCAAACGGATCGGTTTGACCATGCGCAAAGATGGCGGTGGAAACCGCAACGACAAACCCGCGCCGAAGCAACAACGCCGATCAAGCGGTCCGACACAGGCCCGTCCAAAACAGACCAGCCAAACGGGTGGTTTGGGCGCGGCCTTGTTGGATGCGATGAAGAATAAGTAGGTGAGCTCTACGCTGTAAGTTTTTGATTTATATTGGCAAATGGGATAATTTCGGCGCTTGGTCTGGGCGCCGGAAATCCGCCCGATACGACGGCATAGAGAACATCGATACAGTCTTGGGGCTCAATGGTCAGTGGGGCGTTGGTCGTCTTGGGCCGTGCCATGTCGACGTGAAGTCGGGTGACGTTTGATGTGCCCAGTGTCGCCTCAAATGTCAGCGTCGATGGAAGAGTGGTCTTTGGCATAATTGCCCCCAATTTGAATCGTCTTAGCGATACAATGGGGGCAAAGTGTTAACGAAACCTGACAACTACGCCTGTTCCGAAAGATATTTTGCGCAACCCGTTAGGGCCGCGTAATCGTCTTCGACCACATGGATCGGGAAACGGGCCATAAAGTCGTGGAAACGGCCCTTTTCTGCAAAGGCATCGATGAACCCACCGGCGGCCAAATGGGGGGCGATTGCGTTGGACACGCCGCCCACCAAATAGATGCCACCATAGGGCAGATGCGCCAGTGCCCAGTCCCCAACCACATTGCCCAGAATGCGTGCGAAATGGCCGACGGCCATTGTCGCGCGGGGGTCGGTGCCGTTCGCGTGGTCGCCCATCACGGTGGCGGGGTCCTTGGCGATATCATCGCCGGCCTCGGCGGACAGCCAGTCATAGATATGCGACAGACCACGACCGGAAATCACGTCCTCGGCGGCGGGGAAACCGTGGATTTTCTCGACAAATTGGGCCAAACGCAGATCGGCGTCCGAACGGATCGGCATGGTCAGGTGGCCGGACTCTGCAGCGGCCACAAAGGACACGCCGTCGACGTAATGCACAGGGGCGGAATTAAGGCCGGTGCCAACGCCGATCACCAAACGGGACGCGCCAGTGGGGGCGGCGTCACCGGTCTGAACGGTCTTGACCGTGCCTTCACCAAGGTTGTTGAGCGCATGACCCTGCGCCTGAAGGTCGTTGATCACCTTAACGGTCTTGGCACCGGTCGCGGCGCCAATCGTGGTGTTGTTGATCTCCCACTTGAGGTTGGTCATGACGCCCGCGCCATTTTCCACCAGACCGGCCATGGCGACACAGGCGGCGGACACATTGGCGTCGGTGAATTCCGCCAAATACCGCGCAAGAACATCGTCAATGCCCGCCATTTCGGAATTGCGGAAGCGACGGATTGTGTCGGTGCGAAGTGCGGCGCCAGTGGCCAAGGCAACGCGGGTGTTCGTGCCGCCAAGATCGGCAACCAATACGGTCTGGTCTGTCATGTTCTGCCTAACGTGTAAGGGCGATTTTCAAAGCCTCATACGACGCCTTGGGGGTGCGTTTCAAGGATTCAAAATCCATATGTACCATACCAAACCGCGACTTATACCCGTGCGCCCATTCGAAATTATCCATGAGCGACCACACGTAATAGCCCGCGAGCGGCACGCCTGCGTCCATCGCATCCTTGGCGGCGGCGAAATGCGCATTCAGATATGCAATACGGTCCTGATCGTCAAAGCCGCTGTCGGATGCCATGCCGTTTTCGGTGACATAGATCGGCAGCCCCTTGGAATATTCTTCGTGGGTGCGTTTCAGGAAAAACGCGAGGCCCTCGGGATAGATCTCCCAATCAAGCGCGGTTTTCGGCAGATCGCCCTCGACCTCTTCGAGGCTGGGCCATGGGGTGTCGTCAAAGCGCAGGTTCTTGCGCGTGTAATAATTCACGCCGACCCAATCGAGCGGGGCGGTGATCACGGGGAAATCATCCTGCCAGCCGTCGGGCAGGTGGGGCTCGATCCCCTCCAACACATCGGCGGGGTATTCGCCACGCAGGGCACCCGACAGGAAGAACCGGTTATAGATGCCGTCATACAGTTGGGCGGCGCGCGCGGCCTCGGGGCTGTTGTCGGCGGGGTTGGCGTATTCCATGTTGAACACACCGCCAAGGTTGGACATGCCCATGTCGCGCATCGTCGAAATCGCGGTGCCGTGGGCCAGCATCACGTGATGCATGGAGCGCGCGGCGGCACGTAGGCTGCGCAAACCGGGGGCGTGATGGCCGATATAATGGGACAGCCACGTGACGCACCACGGCTCATTCACGGCGGCGACGCTCTCCATCCGATCGCCAATGCGACCCATGATGGTGGCGGTGAAATCGCCGAACCACTTTGCCACATCGCGATTTGTCCAACCACCACGGTCCGACAGGGCCGAGGGCAATTCCCAGTGGTACAATGTGGCGGCGGGTTTTAACCCGTTCTCCAACATTGAATCCACAAGTTTGTCATAGAAATCAAGCCCCTCTGGGTTGACGTTAATGCCGTCTGGCATCACGCGCGCCCAGCTGGTTGAGAACCGGTAACTGTCGAACCCCGCCTGTTTCATCAGGGCGAAATCCTCGGGGTAGCGGTGATAATGGTCACAGGCCAGCGCGCCGTTTTCCTGGCGCACGACGTTGCCGGGGCCGGTGGCGAAGGTGTCCCAATGGGTCGGACCCGCGCCGCCGAATTGGTGGCCTTCGATTTGATAAGATGAGGTGGCAGCCCCAAACAGAAATCCCTTGGGGAAATCGGTACGGTTAAAATTCATGGTGTCTCCCTTTGGCAGCAGCGCCAAATCGTAAATCGTTATGTGGGGGCGGTGCAGGTGCTTTCGCCCAGCATCAATTCGGCTTCCCACAGCTCTTGATGCGGGGTTTTGTCGCCCGTTTTGATGTGATTGATCAGAACCTCGGCACAGCGTTTTCCGGCGTCACGCACGCTGGAGCGGCTGGCGGTGAATAGGGGGATATTGCCCCCGTTGCGCAGGTACGACAGGTCGTCGTCATGGGTCACAACCGACACGTCGCGCCCCATGGTCAAACCCATTTCCGAAATCGCACGCCGCACCCCGATGGCAATCAGGTAGGACGAGGTCAAAAACGCAGTGGGCGGCGTGGCACTGCGTAGCATTTCAAGCGCGTTTTGATACCCGTAATGTTCGGTCATATCCCCCGCCGTAATATGCGCAGGGTTCGGCGTGACACCGCGCGCGATCAGGGCGGCCTCGTATCCGGCGCGGCGGCGGATCGCGAAATCCATGACCTCAACGCCATTCAGCAACGCAATATTGCGGTGACCAAGGTCCAGCAACAGACCGGTCGCGCGCTCAAAGCTGCTTTTGTTGTTCATATCGACCCACGAATAGCCGTCCGTGTCATTGGGCATCCGGCCGTGCACCACAAAGGGCAAACCAAGGTCGAGCAGCAATTTCACGCGGGGATCATTGGCGCGGGGACCATGCACGATCACCCCGTCGACCGACCGTTTGGACGCGAAATTCCGGTAGCTTTGGGATTCGTCCACGTCCTTGACCACCGAAAGCAACATGTCATAGCCGTTCTCGGAATAGATTTCCCCAGCCCCCGCGATGAAATCCGAGAACACGGGGTTCACCATCTCGTGGTTCTGCGACAGCGGAATAACGTGACCGATGGCCATGCTGCGCCCCGTCGCAAGGCTCTTGGCCTTGGTGTTGGGGGCATAGCCGTGCGCTTTGGCGGCGGTTTGCACCTTGATCCGCGTTTTTTCACTGACCTCGGGGTATCCGTTCAACGCGCGGCTCACGGTTGTTTGGCTTAGTCCCAAGATATCAGAGAGTTGTTTCAGATTCACGGTGCGTTTCCTCAAAGCGCTTTGAAAGTGTTAACTGGTGTAGATCGAATTCTAACCGCGCGTCAAAGGGAAAATGTGAAATATTGTCAAAAACGCCTTATTTTCGGATTCTTTTCAAAGATTATTGACAGAAATGAAAGGATGGTAAATGGTCTGTGCATCCAAAGCGCTTTGAAAGAATCGGATTCGATTGGGGCGTCGGACTGGAGAAACTGGGAGGATATCCATTGAAAACTGTATTTTATTCAACTGTTGCTGCCGTCGCGTTGACCGCGGGTATGGCTGCTGCCGAAGCACCGAAAATGGGCGAGGGCGCGTTCGCGTGGGACAGCCTTGAGGCGTTCAAATCGCTTGATCTATCTGGCCAAACCATCAGCATCGCTGGCCCATGGTTGGGTGTGGAAAAGGAACGCTTTGAGCTGTCCTTGTCATACTTTGAAGAGGTCACAGGCGCCGACGTGCAATACGCGGGCTCTGATAGCTTTGAACAACAAATCCTGATTGATGCCGAGGGCGGTTCCGCTCCGAATATCGCGATTTTCCCACAGCCCGGTTTGGCGGCTGATATGGCGAAACGCGGTCTTTTGGCCCCAATGACCGAGGCCGACGCCGATTGGGTGCGCGACAACTATGCCGCCGGTCAGTCATGGGTGGATCTGGCGACATATGCCGATGAAAACGGCGAGGACCAGTTTTACGGTGTGTTCTTCCGCGTCGATCTAAAGTCGCTCGTTTGGTATTCCCCTGACAACTTTGAGGACGCCGGTTACGAGGTTCCAGAAACCATGGAAGACCTCAAGGCGCTGTCAGATCAGATCGTCGCCGATGGCGAAACACCTTGGTGTATTGGTCTGGGTTCCGGTGGCGCGACGGGCTGGCCGGCGACCGACTGGGTCGAGGATATGTTGCTTCGCACATCATCCCCTGCCGTTTATGACCAATGGGTCACGAATGAACTGGCCTTCAACGATCCGGCCATCATCGCGGCCATCGAAGAATTCGGTTCCTTTGCCCGCAATGACGCCTATGTTGACGGCGGCGCGGGTGCGGTTGCATCCACCGATTTCCGTGACAGCCCCAAGGGCATGTTCACCTCACCGCCCCAGTGCTACATGCACCGTCAGGCGTCGTTCATCCCTGCGTTCTTCCCCGAAGACACGGTTGTGGGCGAAGATGCGGATTTCTTCTACTTCCCGTCCTACGCGGGCAAGGATTTGGGTAAACCCGTTCTTGGTGGCGGCACCGTCATGGGCATCACCAACGATTCCGACGGCGCGCGCGCGGTCATGGATTACCTGAAAACCCCATTGGCCCATGAAGTTTGGATGGCCGAGGGTGGGTTCCTGACGCCACATTCCGGCGCGAACATCGACCTTTATGCCGATGATGCACAACGCAAAATGGGTCAAATCCTATTGGGCGCCGACACGTTCCGTTTTGACGGGTCTGACCTGATGCCTGGTGCGATTGGTGCCGGTGTGTTCTGGACCGGTATGGTTGATTATGCAGGCGGCAAAGACGCCACCGCCGTTGCCACCGACATTCAGTCAACTTGGGACTCGATTAAGTAAGATATCGACGACATGATAAACGGGTCGGCGCCGCGTGTGCCGGCCCATTTCTATAAAGGGGGGACCATGGAACAGATTTTGAACGCCGTGGGCATAATGATCATCGGGGTTTTTGGCTGTGTGGCCTATTTTCTGGCCTCAAACACCATTCTTGACCTGATCTGGCCCGCACGCGGACCACAGGCCGCACGCAATATTCGCATCACAAATCTGATCCGCCCGTGGTTGTTTATGGGGCCTGCTTTGGCTCTTTTGGCGACCTATTTGGTGTATCCGGTCTTTCAATCGATTTGGCTGAGCTTTCACAATGAGACCGGTGATGAATTCGTAGGGTTGGCCAATTGGATTTGGCTTGCCAATGACGATAAGTTTCTGGAATCTATGGCGAATAACATGCTTTGGCTGTTCTTTGTGCCTGCGGCCAGTACCGCGTTTGGTTTGATTGCCGCAGCACTCACGGATCGTATCCGTTGGGGAAATTTCGCGAAATCTTTGATCTTTATGCCAATGGCAATTTCGTTCATTGGGGCCTCGGTGATCTGGAAATTCGTCTATGAATATCGCGGCTCGGACCAAGAACAGATCGGGATTTTGAACGCCGTCATCGTCGCATTGGGCGGCGAGCCGCAGGCGTGGATCACGATCCCATTTTGGAACTCGTTCTTCCTGATGATCATCCTGATTTGGATCCAAACGGGGTTTGCCATGGTGATCCTTTCGGCGGCCCTTCGTGGGATTTCTGAGGAAACAATCGAGGCCGCGGTGCTGGATGGCGCGACCCCGCTTCAGATCTTTTTCCGTATTAAAATACCCCAGATGTGGGGGACCATCGCGGTGGTTTGGACGACGATCACCATCCTTGTTCTTAAGGTCTTTGACATCGTTCTGGCCATGACAAATGGGCAGTGGAGTTCCCAAGTTCTGGCAAATCTCATGTTCGACTGGATGTTCCGCGGCAACGATTATGGACGCGCCTCGACGGTTGCCCTGGTCATCATGTTGCTGGTCACGCCGATTATGGTTTGGAACATTCGAAACGCCCGCAAGGAGATGCAGTAATGGATAATATTGCAGGGGTGAATTCCCGCCTAACTTGGACCGTGAACATCGCCGTTTTGGCGCTTGTGATCCTGTGGACCTTGCCGACGTTCGGGTTGCTTGTGTCGTCGTTCCGTGACCGCGACCAGATCGCGACATCGGGCTGGTGGACGGCTATGTCGGCGTCCGAACAGAACGTCGTGGTGCGCGCCGCCGCCCCCGATACGGCCGAATTGATCGATGGCGTTTACGTTCTGACCGGCGTGGTCGGGGCAGGGGAAACGTCACATTTCGGGATCTCAAGCCGCGAGCCGAAGGCGTTCGCCGCCGGAGAGATCGCCGAACGCAATGGCGCGCGGATCACGGTTGAAACCGATGGCACCTATCGGATCGAAAGCAATGAGCCAATGACCGGATCGCGTGGCACCCGCATTTTCGCGACCATCACCGTGCCGCCGGTCTTTACCATCGACAACTATAAACGGGTGCTGTTTTCCGAGGGTATCGGGCGCAGTTTCCTCAACACTTTGACGGTGACGATTCCGGCCACGATCATTCCGATTTTGGTGGCGGCATTCGCGGCCTATGCGCTTGCGTGGATGGAGTTTCCTGGGCGCGCGTTATTGGTCGCAGTGATCGTCGGATTGTTGGTTGTTCCGTTGCAAATGGCGCTTATCCCATTGTTAAAGCTACATAATATCGTTGGGCTGGGTAAGGGCTATATGGGCATATGGCTGGCGCATACGGGCTTTGGTCTGCCGCTCGCGGTGTATCTGCTGCGCAACTATATCGTCAGTCTGCCGCGCGAAGTCATCGAGAGCGCCAAGGTCGACGGCGCCACCGATTTTCAGATTTTCCGCCGTATCGTCCTGCCGCTTTCATTCCCCGCGCTGGCCAGTTTTGCGATCTTCCAATTCCTCTGGGTTTGGAACGATCTGCTGATCGCGACCGTGTTCCTTGGCAATACCGAAAGCCAGCTGGTCATGACCGGTCAGCTGCGCGAATTGCTGGGCTCACGCGGGGGGGATTGGGAAATTCTCGCGTCCTCGGCCTTTGTGTCGATCGCGGTGCCGATCTTTGTTTTCTTCACACTTCAGAAATATCTCGTGCGCGGTCTTTTGGCCGGCTCGGTAAAGGGGGGCTAGCATGTCAGCCGTTCAAAAATTGCAACTGGGCACGGACCCGAATTGGTGGAAGGGCGCGGTGATCTATCAGATTTATCCGCGTAGCTTCCAAGACAGCGATGGCGATGGGGTCGGTGACTTGGCCGGAATCACGTCGCGCCTTGATTATATCGCGGGGCTTGGGGTCGACGCGATCTGGATTTCGCCGTTTTTCAAATCCCCGATGAAGGATTTCGGCTATGACGTGTCCGATTATTGCGACGTCGATCCGATGTTCGGCACGCTCGCGGATTTTGACGGGTTGATCGCCAAGGCGCACGCGCTTGGCCTTCGGGTCATGATCGATCTGGTGATGTCGCACACCTCCGATCAACACGAATGGTTCACCGAAAGTCGCGCCGATGCGACCAATCCAAAATCGGATTGGTACGTCTGGTCTGACCCCAAACCGGACGGCACCCCCCCAAATAACTGGCTGTCGATTTTCGGTGGATCAGCCTGGGAATGGGACACGCGCCGGTGCCAATATTACCTGCATAATTTCCTGACCTCGCAGCCGGATTTGAACTTTCACAATCCCGATGTGCGCGCGGCCTTGTTGGACGTGGCGCAGTTCTGGTTGGATCGGGGCGTGGACGGGTTCCGGCTTGATACGATTAACTTTTACTTCCACGATGACGCGCTGCGCAGCAACCCGCCGCTGGCGCCGGAATTGCGCAACGCGACCATCGCGCCGTCGGTCAATCCGTATAACCATCAGGAACATTTGTATTCGAAGAACCGGCCAGAGAACCTTGATTTTCTTCGAGAATTTCGTGCGTTGTTGGACCAATATGGGGCCGCAACCGTGGGCGAGGTTGGCGACGCGCAGCGCGGCCTCGAGATTTTGGGCGAATATACCGCCGGCGATGACCTGATGCAGATGTGCTATGCGTTTGAATTTCTGGCCGCTGATCCGTTAACGGCGCCCCGTGTGGTTGAGGTGCTGAATGCACTGGATGAAAAGGCGCCGGATGGCTGGGCCTGTTGGGCATTTTCGAACCATGATGTGATGCGTCACGCGTCCCGATGGGACCTGTCGGATGCGGCGCAACGTCTGTTCGCATTGTTGATCATGTCCATGCGCGGATCGGTCTGTTTGTACCAAGGCGAAGAGCTGGGTCTGCCCGAGGCCGAGGTCGCCTTTGAAGACCTTCAAGACCCATACGGCATTCAGTTCTGGCCCGAATTTAAGGGGCGCGATGGCTGTCGCACGCCGATGGTTTGGGAGCAGAACAACCGCGCCGGTGGGTTCACAACCGGTGCGCCGTGGTTGCCGGTGTCGCCCGCGCATTTGCCGCGCGCCGCCGCCACGCAGGGCGCAGACGACACGATCTTGGCCCATTACAAACGCGCCTTGGCATTTCGCGCCGCACATTCCGCGTTGATCGATGGCGACCACGGGGCGCTGGCCGCGGTGGGCGACGTGGTGACCTTCGAGCGGTATAACGCCGAGGAGACGGTGTTTTGCGCGTTTAACATGGGCGACAACGGCGCGATTGTCGATGTGCCACCAGGGGACTGGGCGGCGATTGGAACGGAACTGGGCGCGGCGGCGTTCACGGGGGGGGCGGCCGCGCTGGCCCCGTGGCAGGCGCTGTTTTTGCGCCGCGAAGGAGTAGCAAGATGACCGATTTGAACCTGACCAATGTGGTGAAATCCTATGGCGATGTGAATGTCCTGAACGACATCAACCTTGATATCAAACAGGGCGAATTGATTGTGTTTGTGGGGCCGTCCGGCTGTGGGAAATCGACCTTGTTGCGGATGATTGCGGGGTTGGAAAAGATCACCGACGGGACCCTGACGATTGACGGCAAGGTGGTGAACGATGTGCCGCCCGCACAACGGGGCATCGCGATGGTGTTCCAATCCTATGCGCTTTATCCGCATATGACGGTGCGCGACAACATGGCGTTCGCCTTGCAGATCGCCAAGAAACCCAAGGCCGAGATCAAAGAGGCGGTGGAAAATGCCGCGCGTATCTTGCAGCTGACCGATTATCTGGATCGTTTGCCCAAGGCATTGTCCGGCGGTCAACGACAACGGGTGGCGATTGGCCGTGCGATTGTGCGCGACCCCAAGGTGTATCTGTTCGATGAGCCGCTCTCGAACCTTGATGCGGCCTTGCGCGTCGCGACGCGGATCGAGATCGCCCAGTTGAAAGAGGCCATGCCTGACAGCACCATGATCTATGTGACCCATGATCAGGTCGAGGCGATGACATTGGCGACCCGTATTGTCGTGCTGGCCAATAAGGGCATCGCGCAGGTCGGCACGCCGTTGGAATTATACGAGACGCCGAAAAATGAATTCGTGGCCCAGTTCATTGGCAGCCCAGCGATGAACCTGATCGCGGGTGAAATCACGGGGACGGGGGCGGTGACCACGGTGACCTTGCAGGACGGGCGCGTGACCCAATCCAATGTGCCCACCACCGATGCGGATATGGGCCTGTCGGTCAATGTCGGCGTGCGCCCCGAGGATATGAGCGTCGTTGATGACGGCGGCGTCATGGGCGGCACCGTCAAATTCACAGAGGCGCTCGGCGAAGTCACCCAGCTCTATTTCGAAAAGGGTGAACAGGATGAACCGCTCATCGCGAAATTGCCCGGGATCCACGCGGGGCTGCGCGGCAAAACCATTTCGATGACCGCACCGCCCGAGAAAATCCACATCTTCCACGATGGGCTGTCGCTTTTGTATCGGGACTAGCACCGCTTGGGAAACCGCGTTGCAATTTTGGGTCGATCTGGGCAGTGTGATCCCAATCGACCCAAAGGACGCCCCTATGTTTAAATCCCCCCTTATCTTGTCTGCGGCATTTGCCGTTCTTGCCGCGCCGGTTGTGGCCAATGACGCGCCCGCCGATGAAATCGCCTTGGTCACCGAAATGTTCGCGAAAATCCAACCGATCTCTATCGGCGAGAACGTCGAATATTGTGGCGAAATGGGGTTCGACGCCGACGGGGTCTTGCGGATTTCCGAACCTGTGAAGGGCGAAGAGGCGTCTTGCCTTCCTGAGGTGGACGAGAACATCGTGATCGTCACGGCGTCCTATCACACCCACGGGGCCTATTCGCCGGATTACTTCAATGAGGTCCCAAGCGTCACCGATATCGAGGCCGACGAAGAAGAGGGGATCGACGGCTATGTTGCGACGCCGGGGGGACGTTTGTGGTATGTGGACACCACCGACATGGAAGTGTCCCAGCTCTGCGGGCTTGGTTGTTTGTATGCGGACCCCGATTTTGTCCAAGGGTCCGATGGCCATATCGCCCAAAGCTATCTCTATGATGAACTTGTGATCAAAATGGACGAAACCGGCGATCACAGCCACTAGAATCTTTGCGCAAACCCGCCCCGCTGGACATCCGCGGGGCGGGTTCGTTTTATTTCAACAGGTTGAAAAGCTTTTCCATCTTGCTTGGGTCATCAAACAATTGAATGCCCTCGGCCTTGAAACGGGCCTCAATCCGATGTCCGACATTCGCACCCGCAGCTTCGCCCGCGGCCGCGCCCATACGTGCGCCTTCGCCCAACAGGGTCGGGGTGGCGGCAACGAACGCCTGTCCGGCGGGTGTTTTATAAAAATCCGCTATCCCCGCCAGCTCGTCCTCTGAGAACAACTCTTGATAAAGAACCGTTGACTGGGCCTGCATCGTGACGGTGAATTCGTCGATAAACTCTTCCATAAGGATATCAAAGAACCGATCCGGATTTGAAAGGTTAAGCCCGTTTTGCGCCAGATCATGCGCGATGGCACCGATGATGATTTCACGCTGCGCGGTAAGCGCGGCCTCGAATATGGGTTTGGTTACGGTTTGGCTGACGATATAGGCGGCGTCTTGTTGGGCGTCGGAGAACACGGGCGTGGCGCAGAAAAGCGATGCAATCAAAAAGGGGCGGATCATAAAATGTGCCTTTGTGTGGTAAAGTGAATACTGTGGGAAGCATATCGTTTGGGCACGATTGTGCGACCGAAATTGTGAGAATTTCGCGCTATTTTCGCAAATCCGCCCCCGCCGCGCGAAAAGGTCTTTTCATAGGGGCCATTCCATGAAATAGGGACGTGCCAAATGAAGCTTCCTAGGAGATACCAAATGGAGATTCGCGAGGCCCTCACCTTTGACGATGTACTGCTTGTTCCTGCTGCCTCGGCTGTGATGCCGTCGACCGCAGATACGGCGACCAATGTGACCAAATCAATCCGTTTGAATATCCCGGTGCTGAGCTCGGCGATGGACACGGTGACCGAAGCGAAAATGGCGATCGCCATGGCGCAGGTCGGTGGCATGGGTGTTATTCACCGCAACCTTACCGTAGAAGAACAGGCCCAAGAGGTTCGTCGCGTAAAGCGGTTCGTATCTGGCATCGTCTACAACCCGATCACATTGACCGCGGATCAAACCCTTGCTGATGCCAAAGCGTTGCAGGACAAGTACCGCGTCTCTGGTTTCCCTGTTGTGGATGGCGCGGGGCGCGTTGTTGGCATCGTGACCAACCGCGATATGCGTTTTGCGTCCGATGACAAGACACCGGTTTCCGCGATGATGACATCGGATAATCTTGCGGTTCTTCAGGAACCCGCAGACCTAGAAGAAGCCCGCAGTCTGATGCAGGCGCGTCGCATCGAAAAGCTCTTGGTGACAGACAGCGACGGTAAATTGACCGGCCTTTTGACCCTTAAAGACAGCGAACAGGCGGTTCTGAACCCATCGGCCACCAAAGACGATCTTGGTCGTTTGCGTGTGGCGGCGGCGTCCACCGTTGGCGATGCGGGCTTTGAACGGTCTCAGGCGTTGTTGGACGCGGAAATCGACATGATCGTGATCGACACCGCCCACGGCCACCAAGACGGCGTTCTCGAAGCGGTACGTCGCCTGAAGAAAATCGCGGGCAACACCCAAGTTGTCGCCGGTAACGTTGCGACGGCCGAGGCCACCCGCGCGTTGATCGACGCTGGTGCGGATGCTGTGAAATGTGGTATCGGCCCAGGCTCCATCTGTACCACACGTGTTGTGGCCGGTGTGGGTGTTCCACAGCTGACTGCGATCATGGACTGCGCACGCGGGGCCGAGGGCTCTGGCGTTCCTGTGATTGCCGACGGTGGTATCAAGCTGTCTGGTGACTTTGCTAAGGCCATCGCGGCCGGTGCATCCTGTGCCATGGTTGGTTCCATGATTGCTGGCACCGACGAAAGCCCAGGCGAAGTGATCCTGTACAACGGTCGCTCCTATAAATCCTACCGCGGTATGGGGTCCCTTGGGGCGATGGCGCGCGGCTCTGCGGATCGGTATTTCCAAAAGGACGCAGCCACGGACAAATTGGTGCCAGAAGGCATCGAAGGTCAGGTTCCATACAAAGGTGGCGCGGGCGCCGTGATCCACCAAATGGTGGGCGGTCTGCGTGCGGCCATGGGCTACACGGGTAACCCAACTGTCGAAGATATGCGTACCAAATGTAACTTTGTGCGGATCACCGGCGCGGGCCTCAAAGAGAGCCACGTGCATGATGTTCAGATCACGCGCGAGTCACCAAACTACCGAGGAATGTAAGATGATCAATGGTTTGCAGTTGTTTGTTGAAGTGGTGACGGGACAATGACCCCCGCCGCACGTGTGGCCGCAGCCATTGAAATTCTTGACGATATCTTGGCCGGTGATCCGGCCGAGAAGGTCCTTACGCTTTGGGCGCGCAACAATCGGTATGCGGGGTCCAAGGACCGCGTGGCCGTGCGCGACTATGTCTATGACGCGGTGCGTTGCCAGCGCAGCTTTGCGGCACTTGGGGGCATTGCCACCGGTCGCGGGCTGATGATGGGCCTGCTGCGGGATGCGGAAATTCCGCTTGAATCCATGTTCACGGGCGAGGGCCACGCGCCTGCGCCCCTGACCGACTTTGACGGCGAAGGCCGTGCCCCCGAGGGCAACGAGAAATTCGATCTGCCCGATTGGATCGTTCCCCATTTTGAGGCCTCCTTGGGCGATGACATGTCCCTGATCGCCGAGGCATTGCAGGACCGCGCGCCGGTGTTTTTGCGGGTAAACACAACCCTTGCAACCCGCGACGTGGCCCGTTCGGCCCTTGCGGATGAGGACATCGACACCATCCCACACGCCCTGTCGCCCACCGCGCTTGAGGTCATGAAAAACCCCCGTCGCGTGGCGCAATCCAATGCGTTCAAGGACGGCTTGGTGGAACTACAAGATGCCGGTTCGCAGGCGATTGTGGACGATCTGCCGTTGAAAAATGGCGACCGTGTGCTCGATTACTGTGCCGGTGGCGGTGGCAAATCCCTTGCCATGGCGGCGAAAATCGACGGGCTGTTCTATGCCCATGACGCCGATCCAAAACGCATGAAGGACCTCGAAGTCCGCGCCGCGCGCGCCGACGTAAAGGTTCACGAAACCGACGATCCCATGATGGATGCGCCCTATGATCTGGTGCTCTGCGATGTGCCGTGCTCCGGCACCGGTTCGTGGCGTCGTGCCCCCGGAGAAAAATGGCGTCTGACACAGGCCCGTTTGGATGAACTGTGCAAAATTCAGGCGCAGATCATGGATGACTGTGCGCCGATGGTGAAAAAGGGCGGGGTTTTGGCCTTTGCGACCTGTTCCCTTCTTAATCAGGAAAACGGCGATCAAGTCACCGCATTCCTCGCACGTAACCCCGATTGGGCCTTAGAAAACAGCCGTTCGCTTACCCCGCTTGATGGCGGCGACGGGTTCTACGTGGCGGTGCTTCGGGCGCCGAAATAATTAAGTTACGGAAATCCTTGACAGAATAACCCCGCGCGACCTTAATCTACCCAAGGTTGCGCGAGGAAATTAACGTCAGGTTAACCACCTCTCTGCAATATACGTGACAAACTTTGCGTCGGAGAGCCCAGTGACAACTGCCCAAATGCCGCCAGAAACAATGGCCCGTACCAATCGTCTACGGGGCAGGGTGACCGTCCTTGGGGGGCTGTCGATCCTGTTGTTTTGCGCGTCCTATGTCATGCCAACCGAGGCGGGGGTGATCCTGTCTCTTGGGGTTGGACTGACCTTTGGGATGTTGGCGGTTTTGATGATCGTGATGCGCACATCTGACCGTAAGAAGGTCACGACGAACGTTCAATCCATTGAAAATGTGATAAAAAATGACCCCGCGCCAAGTGTCGTGACCGACGATGCGGGTAACCTCACACAGTGTAATAAGGCGGCGGTGGCTCTTTTGAATTGTCAGGTCGGCACGCCGTTTTCCGAGCATCTCAAAGACAAATTCGCCAACCCCGCCGCTGCGGTCTATCGGCTGCAGAATAAGGCGACGTCTCTTGGTGGCGGCGAAGAGGACATCGCGACCCGTCGCGGCCATGTCCGCCTGAGTGTGAACCGCGTATCAGATGGCTGTTTCCTTTGGCGGATTGAGGATTTGGGTGAGCGTTCCATCCGGTCAAGCAATGCCGAAACCCTTTCGATCCCGATGCTAACGGCCAGCAAATCTGGCACCGTTTTGTTCATGAACGAGAGCTGTCGACGTATTCTCGGCGGACGTCCCAAAACGGTTGAGGGTGTCTTTGAGACGCTTCCGGTACGCAATGGCGCGATCAACACCCTGATCACAGCCAGCGGTGAATTGGATTCCCTTGTCTCAGAAATCGCGGGGATCGGTGGACGCCGCGAGATTTACCTTTTGCCTGGTCTTGCAAGTGGTCTGACGGAGGTCAGCGACTGGACCTTTTTTGATGAACTTCCTATCCCTTTGATTAAAATCAGTAAATCGGGCATCGTCACCTCGGCAAATCGCGAGGCGCGCAAAATCATTTCGGTTGATATGACCGAACCCGCGCCGCTTTCTGATCTGCTCGAAGGGCTCGGCCGTTCAATCGCCGACTGGATCGAGGATGCCTTTAACGGCCGTCTTGGCAATAAGACCGAGGTCCTGCGCGTGCGTTCTGACGAGGATCAATTCCTTCAGGTCACGCTGAACCTCATGATGCAGGACGGGGTGCCATCACTGGTGGCAATTCTCACCGATGCGACCGAACTCAAATCCCTTGAGGCACAGTTCGTTCAAAGCCAGAAAATGCAGGCGATTGGGCAACTCGCCGGTGGCGTGGCCCATGATTTCAACAACCTTCTGACGGCGATTTCTGGGCACTGTGACCTCTTATTGCTGCGACACGATCAGGGTGATCCCGATTACGGCGATCTGGTTCAAATCAACCAAAACGCCAACCGCGCAGCGAGCCTTGTTGGACAACTTTTGGCGTTCTCGCGCAAACAAAACCTGCGTCCTGAGATACTGGATATGCGCGACACGCTCAGCGATTTGTCACATCTTTTGAACCGCTTAGTCGGTGAAAAAATCATGCTGTCTGTGACGCACGACCCCGACCTGTTCCCCATTCGCGCCGATAAACGGCAGCTCGAACAGGTTGTCATGAACCTTGTTGTGAATGCCCGCGACGCCATGCCCGACGGCGGCAGCATCCGCATCGAAACCGAGAGCCGCACCCTGCGCACGCCATTGGAGCGGGACCGCGCGATTGTCGAGGTTGGCGATTATGTTGTGGTGCGTGTGACGGATCAGGGCTGTGGTATTCCGCAGGAACAGATCGCCAAGATTTTCGAACCCTTCTACACCACCAAACGCACCGGCGAGGGCACCGGACTTGGCCTGTCGACGGCCTATGGGATCGTGAAACAGACCGGCGGGTTCATCTTTGTTGATAGTGTCGAGGGGCAGGGCACCGAATTTTCCCTCTATCTTCCGGCGAATAACACCCCGCTCGAAGAGGTGGTGGTCGAGGCCGCGCCCGCCGTCAAACAGACGATCCAACAGGCCGAGGGTGTCGTTCTCTTGGTCGAGGACGAGGCCCCCGTACGCGCCTTTGCGTCGCGCGCGCTACGGATGCGCGGCTATACGGTGATGGAGGCCGAAAACGGTGAGATGGCGCTTGAAATCCTTGAGGATGAGGCGCTCTCGGTTGATCTGTTCGTGACCGATGTGATCATGCCGGGGATGGACGGCCCAACGTGGGTCAAACAGGCGCTGACCAAACGCCCCGATGTCAAAGTGGTCTTTGTCTCTGGCTATGCAGAAGAGGATTTCTCGGACAATCAGGCCAAGATCCAGAACTCTGTATTCCTGCCGAAGCCGTTTTCTCTCAATGACTTAACCGCAACAGTCCAAGCCCAGCTTCAGTGACGATAGGCGCTTTCCCAGATGTCGAAATCAAGGGAAAACCGTTTGCGCAGCTTCGCCTCAACCTCGGGGGAGATATCAAATTCGCGGGGCGGGGACACGTTTTCGCGCGCCAAATCGATCTTGGTTTCAAGCCGATCTTCGAGAAATTCGATCAATAGCGGCATTTGTTCGTACTGAAACAGATGATCGGCAAGGACCTCGGGCGAATTCTTGGTCAGGAATTTGGCCTGCGATCCCACATTGGCATAGGGCGGGCGATTCCCCTTCATATATCCAGTGACAAAGGTGTCGAAATCAATGTTCTGGGTGCTTTGTGGGCGGCCATTTAAAAACGGGCGACCCCGATATTTATACCAGCTTCCGAGCCAATCGACTGGATGGCGAATGACGGCGATTGTTTCAAGATTCTCTTCGCCAACGATGTCCATAAGGGGGACAACGAAACGTTGAAACCGCTGAATCGGCATATGTTTGAGCATCGGTGGATCGGAATACACCGTCGTCGCAAGCGGCGCCAAAGCATTCGCAAGAGCCGTTGTTCCGGTTTTCGGTGGCGCCATCAGGACGATTTTTTGTCTACTAAATACAAGCATTTCGCGCAATTGGCCCTTTGAAATAACGAAAATTATTCCCTGTAAACTACCTGTTAACCTGCGTCTGTAAAAGTAGGAATATAAAATTTATGTTGAAATGTTCTCTTTTTGGTCTCATAAGTAAATAGAACAGTACGGGAACAAACCTGTGATTGCCGCCCGACGGTGGGTGTGGAATAAGAAGGGTGAATGAAATGGCGACGGCAGATCTTTTAGACATGACCAAAAAATCAGACAGCAATAAACAAAAAGCACTTGATGCGGCGCTTTCGCAGATTGAACGCCAGTTTGGCAAGGGGTCTATCATGACCCTTGGTGCCAATAACCCAGCCCAAGATATCGAGGCGACATCAACCGGTTCTCTCGGTTTGGATATCGCACTTGGCATTGGTGGTCTGCCCAAAGGGCGTATCGTTGAAATCTATGGCCCAGAAAGCTCAGGTAAGACGACGCTTACGCTTCATACCATCGCAGAAGAACAGAAAAAGGGCGGCGTTTGCGCATTCGTTGACGCGGAACACGCGCTTGATCCGCAATATGCGAAGAAGCTTGGCGTTAACCTTGATGAACTGTTGATCTCACAGCCGGACACCGGCGAGCAGGCGCTTGAGATCGTTGATACCCTCGTGCGTTCCGGCGCGGTTGGCATGATTGTTGTGGATTCGGTTGCGGCATTGACGCCGAAATCCGAGCTTGAAGGTGACATGGGCGACAGTTCCGTTGGTGTGCACGCCCGTTTGATGAGCCAAGCCATGCGCAAACTGACTGGTTCGATTTCGCGGTCAAACTGTATGGTGATTTTCATCAACCAAATCCGGATGAAAATCGGCGTGATGTTTGGTTCGCCCGAGACAACTACCGGCGGTAACGCGTTGAAATTCTATTCTTCTGTCCGTCTGGATATCCGCCGTATTGGCGCGATCAAAGACCGCGATGAGGTCGTCGGGAATGCCACCCGCGTTAAGGTCGTGAAGAACAAAGTTGCCCCACCGTTTAAACAGGTGGAATTCGACATCATGTATGGCGAAGGGATTTCCAAGATGGGCGAATTGCTTGATCTTGGGGTAAAGGCCGGTGTGGTTGATAAATCGGGCTCATGGTTCAGCTATGGGGACGAACGCATCGGACAGGGTCGCGAGAACGCGAAAAACTTCCTGCGTGAGAACACGCAGATGGCCATCGAAATCGAGGATAAAATCCGCGCGGCCCATGGGCTTGATTTTGAAATGTCCAAGGACGATCCTCTGGTCGAAGACTAGAGCCGTCACGTGCTAAAATGGCACAGCGTTGGGTCGGGCATTGCCCGACCTTTTGCATATGAGGACCCCATGTTTGTAACCAAAGATCAATTGATGGCTGAGATGGCGCATATCGCCGATGCCCCCAAGGACAACGGCACCATCGAGCGCCTGTGTTTTCGCGTGGGGTACGGCGAACGAGAAATCGTTGACCATTTGGACATGACCGCCGCCGGCGGCATCAAGGACGAACGTTGGGGCAAGGCCCCGTGGTTGCGTCGTGATGACGGATCGGCCGACCCGCGCATTCAGGTCTGCATCCTGTCCCAACGGGTCGATCGCGCGGTGCGGATTGACCCCGATATGATCGACCCCGGTGACACGATCATCACCGATCTGGATCTTAGCATGGCGAATATGCCGGTGGGGCAGGTGTTGCGGATCGGCGGGGTGAAAATCCGCGTGTCGGATGTGTTCAACGATGCCTGCGTGAAATGGCGCACGCGGTACGGGCAGGCGTCCTATGATTGGGTCAATGATCCGGTGCATCGTTCCCTTCGACTACGTGGAATTTTGTGTGAAATCATACAGGACGGGCGGATTTCGCGCGCCGATATCATATCAAAGGTGGATTCGGGCGCGCGGGCGCTGGACAGGCCTTAATCAAGGGAATACACCTTGTGGAAATGATATTTTCCGTTGGAAGAACCCGCAAATGACAAGCCTGAATGACATCCGCTCTACGTTTCTGAATTACTTCGAGAAGAACGACCACCAAATTGTCGACAGCTCGCCCCTTGTGCCGCGCAATGACCCGACTTTGATGTTCGTAAACTCTGGTATGGTGCAGTTTAAAAACACTCTAACCGGTGTAGAAACGCGTGACTATAAGCGCGCTACAACGGCCCAGAAATGTGTGCGCGCGGGCGGCAAGCACAACGATCTGGACAATGTGGGGTACACGGCGCGTCACCACACGTTTTTCGAGATGCTCGGTAACTTTAGCTTTGGCGACTATTTCAAAGAAGAAGCGATCCCATTTGCGTGGAACCTGATCACCAAGGAATTCGAGATTCCAAAGGATCGTCTGTCCGTGACTGTCTATCACACCGACGACGAAGCCTATGATATCTGGAAGAAAAACGGTCTGAACGACAGCCAGATCATCCGCATTCCGACGAATGACAATTTCTGGATGATGGGGCCAACTGGCCCATGTGGACCATGCACCGAGATTTTCTATGACCACGGCGACCACATCTGGGGCGGCCCTCCCGGCTCGCCCGAGGAAGACGGCGACCGGTTCATCGAAATCTGGAACGTTGTTTTCATGCAGAACGAACAGTTCGCAGACGGCTCTATGACCGATCTTGCGATGCAGTCCATTGATACCGGCATGGGGCTGGAACGCATCGCGGCGTTGCTTCAGGGATCGCATGACAACTATGACACCGACCTGTTCAAGGCTCTGATCGAGGCCTCCGCCAACGCGACATCCGTTGATCCCTATGGCGACAAAAACGTGCACCACCGCGTGATCGCGGACCACCTGCGCTCGACGTCGTTCTTGATGGCCGATGGTGTGTTGCCGTCAAACGATGGCCGCGGTTACGTGTTGCGCCGCATCATGCGCCGCGCCATGCGTCACGCGCATCTTTTGGGTGCCAAAGACCCAGTGATGCACAAAATGGTTGGCGAATTGGTCACGCAAATGGGCGCGGCATACCCCGAATTGCGCCAAGCGCAGACCATGATCGAAGAGACATTGTTGACCGAGGAAACCCGTTTCAAACAGACGCTTGATCGCGGTTTGAAGCTGCTTGATGACGAAGTTGGCGGCCTTGAAGAGGGCGCAGCGTTGCCTGGTGAGGCGGCGTTCAAATTGTACGACACCTATGGTTTCCCATTGGATTTGACCCAAGACGCCCTGCGCGAAAAGGGTCGCGAGGTCGACACAGACGGGTTCGAAGCCGCAATGGCCGAGCAAAAAGCCAAGGCCCGCGCCGCATGGTCCGGTGCCGGTGGCGCAGCCGACGCGACCATCTGGTTCGACGTCGCCGAGGAACACGGCACGACCGATTTCTTGGGCTATGACACCGAGGTCGCCGAGGGTCAGATCGTGGCCATCGTCAAAGACGGTGCCTTGGTCGACAGCGCGGCCAAGGGCGACGAGGTGCAGATCGCACTGAACCAAACCCCATTCTATGCCGAAAGCGGCGGTCAGGTCGGCGACGCCGGTGTGATCACCGTTGGCGATGCGACTGTGACCATTACCGACACGCGCAAGACGGCGGATGTGTATCTTCACATCGGTACCGTGTCCGAGGGCACCGTCAAGGCGGGCGATGCCGCCGAGTTGGTCGTCGATCACGCGCGCCGCACGTCAATCCGTGCGAACCACTCGGTCACGCACCTGTTGAACGAGGCATTGCGAAACGTTCTGGGCGATCACGTGGCACAGCGTGGGTCATTGAACGCGGCCGACCGTATGCGGTTCGATTTCAGCCACAACAAGGCCGTGACAGCCGACGAATTGGCTGCGGTTGAGGCCGAGGTGAACGCCTATATCCGTCAGAACTCGGTCGTGGAAACACGGATCATGACACCGGATGACGCGCGTGCCTTGGGTGCGCAGGCGTTGTTTGGTGAAAAGTATGGCGATGAGGTGCGCGTTGTGTCCATGGGCACGCAGGCGGGGTCCGGCAAGGGCACCTCTGGCGATACCTATTCGTTGGAATTGTGCGGCGGGACCCACGTGACCCGTCTGGGCGAAATTGGTGCATTTGTGTTGCTGGGCGATAGCGCCTCTGCGGCGGGTGTGCGCCGGATCGAAGCCCTAACCGGTGCCGATGCGATGGCCCATATGGCGGCGCAATCTGCGGGTCTGACGGCGGCAGCGACGGCGTTGAAGACGACGCCAGCCGATGTGTCTGATCGTATCAAATCCTTGATGGATGAACGTAAGGCCTTGCAAAATGAGGTTGCCCAGCTCCGTCGCGAATTGGCGATGTCCGGCGGCGGCGCGGCCCCTGTCGAGGCGCAAACCGTGAATGGCGTGGCGTTCTTTGCGCAGGCTTTGACCGGTGTGTCAGGCAAGGACCTTCCGGCCTTGATCGACGAACACAAGGCGCGTCTTGGCTCTGGTGCTGTGGTTCTTGTGGCTGATCTTGGTGGCAAGGTGGCGGTGGCCGCGGGTGTGACCGATGACCTCAAGGGCACGGTTTCTGCGGTTGATCTGGTTAAGGCAGCCGTGGCCGAAGTCGGTGGCAAAGGCGGCGGTGGTCGTCCGGATATGGCGCAGGGCGGCGGCAAGGATTTCGCCGGTGCAGACAACGCACTTAAAGCGGCAGCAGCCGTGTTGGAAGGATAGACAATGGGCGCACTTTGGATTGCACATGTGGACGTGACTGACGCGGACAGCTATGGGAAATACGCCGCGCTCGCGGGACCTGCGCTTGCGGCGTTCGGCGGTGAATTCGTTGCGCGTGGCGGGGCATATGTTCAGCTCGAGGGCAATGACCGCCCCCGCAACGTGGTCGTAAAATTCGACAGCATGGAACAGGCCGAGGCCTGTTACCACTCCGACGCCTACCAAGAGGCACTTGCCTTTGCCAAAGGTGCCAGTGTCCGTGATTTGGTGATTGTCGAGACCTTGGATTAATCCAAGCTTCGTTTGAATTTGATCGAATCGAAAGCCGCGCTGGGGTTCCCCCAGCGCGGCTTTTGCGTGTTGCGTGGCAACACGCCCCGCGCCGTGCCTTCGGCACGGCGCTACCAGAAGAAACGGCGCGGAACCAAAGGTTCCGCGCCGCTCGCAATTCTAAATTGTTTGTACCGCCGTTTAGGCTGTACGTGCCGCGCGCTTACGCTCGTGTGGATCGAGGTGACGTTTGCGTAGGCGGATGTGGTTTGGTGTAACCTCAACCAGCTCGTCGTTGTCGATGTAGGCAATCGCTTCTTCCAAGGAGAAGGTGATCGGCGTCGTCAAACGCACCGCTTCGTCGGTACCAGAGGCACGAACGTTGGTCAGCTTCTTACCCTTTAGCGGGTTCACCTCAAGGTCGTTCTCACGGCTGTGTTCGCCGATGATCATACCTTGGTACAGTTCAACCTGCGCACCGATGAACATCTTGCCGCGGTCTTCTAGGTTGAACAACGCGTATGGAACGGACGTCCCGTTTTCCATAGAGATAAGAACACCCGCGCGACGGCCTGGGATTGGGCCTTTGTGTGGGGCCCATTCCGCGAATACGCGGTTCAGAACGCCTGTACCACGTGTGTCAGTCAGGAACTCGCCGTGGTAACCAATAAGGCCACGGGACGGAACGTTCGCGATGATGCGTGTCTTACCAGCGTTTTGTGACATGGACAAAAGATCGCCCTTGCGTGTGCCAGTGAGTTTCTCGATCACAACGCCGGAATATTCGTCATCCACGTCAATTGTGACTTCTTCGATTGGCTCGTGACGCTGGCCATCGATGTCTTGGTACAGAACCTGTGGACGCGAGATGGACAATTCAAAGCCTTCGCGACGCATGTTCTCGATCAAAACACCCATCTGAAGCTCACCACGACCGGCAACCTCAAACGCTTCACCACCAGGGGTGTCGGTGATTTTGATCGCAACGTTGGATTCTGCTTCTTTCATCAGACGGTCACGGATCACGCGGGACTGAACCTTTTTGCCATCACGACCGGCCAAAGGCGAGGTGTTGATGCCGAAAGTCACAGTAATGGTGGGTGGATCGATGGGCTGGGATGGGATCGCCTCGGTCACGGATGTCGCGGCCAATGTATCGGCAACGGTGGCCTTGGACATGCCCGCGATGGACACGATGTCGCCTGCAACGGCTTCTGGGATCTCTTGCTGGTTCAGACCACGGAACGCTTGGATCTTGGTCACGCGGAACTGCTCGATGCGGTCGCCTTCGCGGGACAGGGCGTTGATGGTTTCGCCAGATTTCAACGTACCCGTTTCAACACGGCCCGTCAGAATACGACCAAGGAACGGGTCAGAGCCCAATGTTGTCGCCAACATTGTGAACGGCTCGTCTTTGGCTTCTTGCTGCTTTGGTGGCTCAACGTGCTCAACGATTTTCTTGAACAGCGCAGTAAGGTCTTTGCGTTCGCCCTCAAGTGTATCGTCACACCAGCCGGAACGGCCAGAGGCGTACATGTTCGGGAAATCAAGTTGTTCGTCGGTTGCATCCAAAGACGCAAACAGGTCGAACACTTCGTCCAATGCGCGGTCTGGCTCGCCGTCTGGTTTGTCGACTTTGTTCACAACAACGATCGGCTTAAGACCAAGCGCAAGCGCCTTGGAGGTCACGAATTTGGTTTGTGGCATTGGGCCTTCGGCCGCATCAACCAACAATACAACGCCGTCAACCATGGACAGAATGCGTTCTACTTCGCCGCCGAAATCGGCGTGACCAGGGGTGTCAACGATGTTGATCCGTGTGCCTTCCCATTCAACCGACGTGGCTTTGGCAAGAATAGTAATGCCGCGCTCGCGCTCTAGGTCGTTGGAATCCATCGCGCGTTCAGACGTCGCCTGATTTTCGCGGTAGGTACCGGATTGTTTCAAAAGTTCGTCCACAAGCGTCGTTTTGCCGTGGTCAACGTGCGCGATAATCGCGATATTTCTCAGGTCCATGGGGCGTGCCTCTAATGCGTTTGGGCGGGCCATACCGCGACTGGCGCCAAAAGGCCAGAGTTAAGTGGTTTTTGGTGAATTTAGCGCGCGGTTGTTGCCAACGTGGGGGTGATGGGGCATCAACAACGAGAGTTGTATTGATCTGCGAGAATGTGATTTTTAAAATTAGCGGAGGTTTCCCGTGACTAATAATAACGATGAACGCGCGCCAGCAAGGAGCTGGCAGATTGTCGACGGGGTTATTCCCGACGATCTAATGGCCATTATGGAAAACATGACAGAGCAACGGAACAACGTGGTTTATCCGGAGCCGATGGCACCCCCATGGGACCTTTTTCCCGAACCGTTGACGAGCATGCGCTGGCGCAGGGAGGGGGAGAAGATTACTTGGTTGATTATCGCAAATGGTTTGCTGCTCTGAGTGTGGAGAAGCGAGATGCTTATGTTCGTTCGCGCCCCGAACCCGAAGGCTGGAATGGTTTTTTCGAAACGGAAATTTCTCGAACTGCGTTATGATAACGAAAATAGTGGTCTGAGTTGGCCTTCTGTGAGGGAGACTCGCCCCAAATGAAAAAGGCCGCCCAGTGGGCGGCCCTTGTTTTTAGCCTTCGAGCGCTTTGTCGAGGTTTTCGGCGATCTTTTCCAAGAAGCCCATGGTGGTGAGCCAGCTTTGATCTGGACCAACCAGCAGGGCAAGGTCCTTGGTCATGTGGCCGCTTTCGACGGTGTCGATGATGACCTTTTCCAATGTCTCGGCGAATTCCATCAGCTTGGCGTTTTCGTCCAGTTTCGCGCGGTGCTTTAGCGCGCCGGTCCATGCATAGATGGACGCGATAGAGTTGGTCGATGTGGCTTCGCCCGCTTGATGTTGGCGATAGTGGCGGGTCACGGTGCCGTGTGCGGCCTCGGCCTCAACGATTTTGCCATCTGGGGTCATCAATTGTGACGTCATAAGGCCAAGCGACCCGAACCCTTGGGCCACTGTGTCGGACTGTACGTCGCCGTCATAGTTCTTACAGGCCCAAACGAATTCGCCGGACCATTTCATCGCGGAGGCAACCATGTCATCGATCAAACGGTGTTGGTAATAGAGGCCCGCATCTTCGAATTTCTGTGCGAATTCCGCGTCATAGATCTCTTGGAAGAGGTCCTTGAAACGGCCATCGTAGGCCTTCAGGATCGTGTTTTTGGTGGACAGGTACACAGGCCAGCCAAGTTTCAGACCATAGTTGAATGAGGCCCGCGCAAAGTCACGAATGGACGAGTCGATGTTATACATGCCCATGGCCACACCGGCGCTTGGCGCGTCATAGACGTCTTTTTCGATCACGGTGCCGTCGTCGCCGACGAATTTCATGGTCAGTTTACCGGACCCCGGGAAGGTAAAATCCGTCGCCTTATATTGGTCGCCAAACGCGTGGCGGCCGATGACGATGGGTTTTGTCCAACCAGGAACAAGACGCGGCACGTTCTTACAGATGATCGGCTGGCGGAACACAACGCCGCCCAGAATGTTGCGGATCGTGCCATTTGGCGAACGCCACATCTTTTTCAGACCGAATTCTTCGACGCGCTGTTCGTCGGGGGTGATGGTCGCACACTTGACGCCAACACCGTGGTGTTTGATCGCCTCGGCGGCATCAATGGTGATCTGGTCGTTCGTCTCGTCGCGAACTTCCATACCCAAATCGTAATATTTCAGGTCGATATCCAAATAGGGCAGGATCAATTTATCTTTGATAAACTGCCAGATGATACGAGTCATCTCATCGCCATCAAGTTCGACGACTGGGTTTTCCACTTTGATCTTTGTCATGGGAATGCCTTTGGTTTGTGAATCATGTTAGGGCTAACGCTAGCCTATATTCTATCCATTTCATAGATTGCATACCTTTGTATACAAAAAATAAACAACCCAAGGCATTCCGCCGTTATTTGCCGAAAAATGGCGCAATTAGCCCACGCACATAGGTCCAGACGTTCGGGGCGCCGCGCATGACCTTGGTGCCGACGCGGGTGTCGATCTGGTCCAACGTCACGTTATAATCGGTCCATGACCCACCGCCCGACGCCATATTGTTCAATAGGGGCTGTACGCGGTCCAAGGATTTGCCGAACACGGCATCTGGTGTTTCGGAGGCCTCGAATTCATCCCAAAGCGCGCGGAATTCCACGGCTTGGTCGGCGGGCAACAGGTTGAACAGACGATCGGCCGCGGCGATTTCCTTGGCTTCTTGCTCTGCTGGGTCGAAATCACCGTGGATCGGATTGTCGCCCGCATCAATTTCCACGATGTCATGGATCAGCAACATCTTGATCACACGGTTGATGTCCACGTCGGCGCCGGCCTGATCGGCCAAAACCATGGCGTACATCGCGATGTGCCAGCTGTGTTCGCCTGAATTTTCCAGACGCGAATTGTCGGCCAGCGGCGTGGCGCGCAGAACGGACTTGAGCTGATCTATTTCCTGAAGAAACGCGAATTGCGCGGCAAGGCGTTCTGTCATTATAGGTTGTCCTCATAGGTTTTCAGGAACTCGGCGGCGCGGTTGGCGGCGGTGCGCACACGCACGGCGGTCAGGAAGCTTTCCTGTAGCGTTTGTGAACTCGCGCCCATGATCTCGGCCACACGTTTCACCAGATCAAGGTCACCGGTCTGGTCGACCAACGCAACGGTCTGCTCGGCGATCTTATCTGCAAATTCTTCTACAACGCTCATGGGGATACTCCTTTTACTAAAAAATTGGTAACGCGCGGGCGCACCAATGAAAAGACCCGCCGAAGCGGGTCTGATGTATTATCGTGTTGTCTCGGTGAGGCGTCGGCTGACGTATTCGTTTACGTTGCCAAGCATGGTGTCCATGTGGGGCTCTTCAAAGAAGTGGCCCGCGCCTTCGATCTCTTGGTGGGTGATCGTGATACCCTTTTGTTCATGGAGCTTATTGACCAATGCCGTCGTGTCTTTGGGCGGGGCGACGCGGTCGCCGGTGCCATTGATCATCAGACCGGACGCAGGGCAGGGCGCAAGGAAGCTAAAGTCGTACATGTTCGCGGGCGGAGACACGGAAACGAAACCCGTGATCTCGGGGCGACGCATCAACAGTTGCATCCCGATCCACGCACCAAATGAGAAACCCGCAACCCAGCAGTGTTTCGCGTTCGGGTTCATGGACTGAAGATAATCAAGCGCGGATGCCGCATCGGACAATTCGCCAACACCCTGATCATATTCGCCCTGTGAACGACCCACGCCACGGAAATTGAAACGCAACACGGTGAAGCCCATTTTGTGGAATTCATAGTGCATGTTGTACACGACCTTATTGTTCATCGTGCCGCCGAATTGGGGGTGCGGATGAAGAATGATCGCGATGGGTGCGTCTTTTTTCTGTTGCGGGTGGTAACGACCTTCTAGGCGGCCTTCGGGACCTGGGAATATGACTTCGGGCATCTTGCCTCTGACTGGTTGGGGCTAGGGGGTGGCAATCTTGACAGATATACTCGGCCAACCTAGACCTATTCTAATTACGGGTCTCGGCCCGTTTGGCTTGTGATGGAAGTAAGGATGTCGCGGGCTTTCGTCAATGTTTTTGCAAAGGATAGCCCATGAAACTGAGCACCAAAGGCCGTTATGCGATGGTTGCGCTGGCCGATTTGGCCATCCACGGCGGCGAAAACCTCGTGAGTCTGTCTGAAATCTCGAAACGTCAGGACGTGTCGCTGGCATATTTGGAACAGTTGTTCGTGAAACTGCGCCGTGCGGGATTGGTCGAATCGGTGCGTGGCCCAGGCGGCGGGTATCGTTTGGCGAAATCTACGGATGCGATCCGCGTCGTGGAAATCCTGTCGGCGGTGGATGAAACCGTGGATGCGATGCACAAGGGGGCGGGTGCCTCTGGTGCGGCATCGGGGTCCAAGGCGCAGTCATTAACCAACCGTCTGTGGCAGGGTCTGTCGGCACATGTTTATGTGTTCCTTCACCAAACCCGTCTGTCGGATGTGATCGACAATGGCATCGCGCCATGCCCTGCGGTGCCGAACCTGTTTGAAGTGGTCGACGAATAATGAAACGCACCTATCTGGATTGGAACGCGACCACGCCGTTGCGCGATGAAGCACGCGAGGCGATGATCGCCGCGATGGATGTGACGGGCAACCCGTCGTCCGTGCACGGCGAGGGCCGCGCGGCCAAATCCCTGATCGAACGGGCCCGTGGGCAAATCGCAAGCGCGCTTGGTGCCGATGGGGCCGACATTGTGTTCACGTCATCGGCGACGGAATCCGCGGCGTTGGCCATGGCGGGGCGCGATTTGCATTGCGCCGATATCGAACATGACGCGGTGACGTCTTGGGGCGATGCGTCCTTGCCGGTTGCCGCCGATGGGATGGTCACCGTCACCGACCCCGCGAAATCCGTTCTGCAATTGGCCAATTCCGAAACCGGCGTTATCCAAACCCTGCCTGATGGCCTGTGGTGTGTGGATGCGACCCAAGGGTTCGGGAAAATCCCGTTCGCGTTCAACTGGTCCGGCGCGACCATGGCGATGATTTCCGCGCATAAAATCGGCGGGCCCAAGGGCATCGGCGCCTTGGTCATGAAACGCGGTACCGATATCGCCGCCCAGATCAAGGGCGGGGGCCAAGAGATGGGCCGCCGGTCCGGCACCGAAAATGTCATCGGCATCGCCGGTTTTGGCGCGGCGGCTGCTGCTGCGGCGCGGGACCTTGATGCGGGTGTCTGGACCCATGTTGAAAAACTTAGAACGATTCTAGAAAAAGAACTGGCAGAATCCGTCAAAGACGCTATTTTCATCGGCAATACCGCGACACGTCTGCCCAATACCGTGAACTTTGCCGTTCCTGGATGGAAAGGCGAAACGCAGGTCATGCAGATGGATCTGGCCGGATATGCCATTTCCGCTGGCTCGGCCTGTTCAAGCGGCAAGGTCAAGGCAAGCCGCGTTTTGCGCGCCATGGGCCATGATGAAATGACGGCAATGTCGTCGGTGCGGGTGTCCATCGGCCCCCAAACCACAGAAACAGATATACGCGGCTTTGTCGCGGCCTATGTTGCGGCCTACACGCGACACAAGGCCCGCAACGCCACAGGATAAGACGCCATCAAGGCGATATGGAAGGATACGATTTTGGACGACGTTCAGGTCAAAGACGGCGTAGACGCCGAAACAGTCGAAGCGGTTCAGTCGCTTTCTGGCACGTATAAACACGGCTGGGAAACCGAGATCGAAATGGAATACGCCCCCAAAGGCGTGAACCCAGATATCGTCCGTTTGATTTCCGAAAAGAACGACGAACCCGAATGGATGACCGAATGGCGTCTGGCGGCGTTCGAACGTTGGATGCAGCTCAAGGAACCGACTTGGGCGATGGTGGATTACCCTGAGATCGATTTTCAGGACATCTTCTATTACGCGCGTCCAAAATCCATGGAAGAAAAGCCAAAGTCATTGGACGAGGTCGATCCCAAGCTCCTCGAAACCTATGCCAAACTTGGTATCCCATTGAAAGAACAGGCGCTTTTGGCCGGTGTAGAAGCCCCAGAAGAAGAGCGAAAAGTGGCAGTGGATGCGGTGTTTGACTCTGTTTCTTTGGGCACGACCTTTCAGGATGAATTGAAAAAGGCTGGCGTGATCTTCTGTTCGATCTCCGAGGCGATCCGTGAACACCCTGAATTGGTCCGCCAATATCTGGGTACTGTTGTGCCGGTTTCGGACAATTTCTATGCGACGTTGAACTCGGCTGTGTTCTCGGACGGGTCATTCGTTTACATCCCGCCGAACACGAAATGCCCAATGGAATTGTCCACCTATTTCCGTATCAACGCGGAAAACACCGGTCAATTCGAACGCACATTGATCATCGCGGATAAGGGCAGCTATGTGTCCTATCTCGAAGGCTGTACCGCGCCGAAACGCGACACAGCGCAATTGCACGCGGCCGTGGTTGAGATCGTGATCCTTGAGGATGCCGAAGTAAAATACTCAACCGTTCAGAACTGGTTCCCCGGTGACGAAGACGGCAAGGGCGGCATTTATAACTTTGTGACCAAACGTGCCGATTGTCGCGGTGACCGTGCCAAGGTGATGTGGACACAGGTTGAAACCGGTTCCGCCGTGACGTGGAAATACCCGTCCTGCATTCTGCGCGGCGACGACAGCCAAGGCGAATTCTACTCGATCGCCATCGCGAACAACATGCAACAGGCCGATACCGGCACGAAAATGATCCACCTTGGTAAAAACACTAAGTCGCGCATCGTCTCCAAAGGTATCTCGGCGGGCAAGGCCCAGAACACATACCGTGGTCAGGTCACCATGCACCCCAAAGCCAAAGAAAGCCGCAACTACACCCAGTGTGACAGCCTTTTGATCGGCGATAAATGTGGCGCGCACACCGTGCCGTATATCGAGGTCAAGAATAACTCGTCCCGCGTTGAGCACGAGGCCACGACCTCCAAGGTTGACGACGATCAGCTGTTCTATTGCCGTGCCCGTGGCATGGACGAAGAAGAAGCGGTCGCCTTGGTCGTGAACGGTTTCTGTAAAGAGGTGCTTCAGGCGCTTCCGATGGAATTCGCAATGGAAGCCCAAGCTTTGGTCGCGATTTCCCTAGAAGGATCCGTGGGTTAAGCCACCGCAAACATATTCTGACCACCCCCAGGGTGGTCCCCATACATAGGCGCCGCGCGCCACCGAACATCTGCGGTACAGCCGCAAAAGGAGATAAACATGCTGGAAATCAAAAACCTGCACGTACAGCTTGAAGAAGAAGAAAAACAGATCCTTAAGGGCATCGATTTGAAAGTCGAAACCGGCAAGGTTCACGCGATCATGGGCCCAAACGGGTCTGGTAAATCCACCACGTCTTATGTGTTGTCTGGCCGCGACGGCTATGAGGTCACCGAAGGCGAGGCGATCCTTGATGGTCAGTCCATTCTTGATCTTGAGCCAGAAGAGCGCGCCGCCGCTGGTCTTTTCCTTGCGTTCCAATACCCTGTGGAAATCCCAGGCGTTGGTAACATGACGTTCCTACGCACCGCCGTTAACGCCCAACGCAAAGCCCGCGGCCAAGACGAACTGTCCGCTGGTGACTTCCTTAAGGAAGTGCGCGCCAAGGCGAAAACGTTGAAAATCGACGCCGACATGTTGAAACGTCCTGTGAACGTTGGCTTCTCTGGTGGTGAAAAGAAACGCAACGAGATCCTTCAAATGGCCATGTTGGAGCCAAAGATGTGCATCTTGGACGAAACAGACTCCGGTCTTGATGTGGATGCGATGAAATTGGTTGCCGAGGGCGTGAACGCGCTTCGTGATGGCGAACGGTCCTTCCTTGTGATCACCCACTATCAGCGTTTGTTGGACTATATCAAACCGGATGTTGTGCACATTCTGTATGATGGTCGTATCGTGAAAACCGGTGGCCCAGAATTGGCCCTAGAAGTTGAGAAAAACGGCTACGCGGACATCATCGCGGAGGTGGCATAATGGCCGCTTTTCTTGATGCAAAAACCAACGACCGTTTGACGGCGCTTGGGACACCTGCGGCTGTGGGTTGGTCCGAAGATGCGCGTCTTGATGCGGTGACACGTTTGCGCACGACGGGTCTTCCGGATCGTCGTGACGAGTATTGGAAATACACCCGCCCTGATGCGTTTACGGCACCTGCTGCGACCGCTGCCGCTGCTGCGGAATTCGAAGGCTTTGCCGGTGTTGACGCCCTGACCATCACGTTTGTGGATGGTGTGTTTGACGCGGATGCGTCCGATGACTTCGCGCTTGAGGGCATTGAGATCGAACGTCTGGCGACATCCGATGTGGATATCCACTGGGCCAAGGATCTGTACGGTGTGCTTGAAACCAACGGTCAGACCCCTGTGTCGCGCCCCTTGGCGGCGTTGAACACGGCCTATGCGACGGATGGTTTGATCATTCGTGTGACCGGTGAAGTGTCGAAACCTATTTCTGTGGTTTATCTACAAAAATCAGATGCTTCTGATGCGATCCTACACCACGTGGTAAAGGTCGACGCCGGCGCGAGTGCGACGATTTTGGAAGCCGGCCCCGTTGCCGCGCGCGCCAATACCGTGATGGAAATCGACATCGCCGACAACGCGACGTTCAACCATCTGCGTCTTCAGGGCCGCGACCACGAACAGGCGACCTTGACGCACACGTTTACCCGTCTTGGCAACGAAAGCGCGTTCAAGAGCTTTACCCTGACCGCGAACGGCACTCTGACCCGCAACGAAGCCATCATCGAGATGAACGGTGATGACGCAAGCGCCCACGTGGCCGGTGCGGCGCTTGGTGACGGCGGTGATTTCAACCACGACGACACCGTTTTCGTGACCCACGACGCATTGAACGGCGAAAGCCGCCAAGTGTTCAAAAAGGTACTGCGCAACGGCGCGACCGGTATTTTCCAAGGTAAGATCCTTGTGAAAGAGGGCGCACAGAAAACCGACGGGTATCAGATCAGCCAATCCTTGTTGTTGGATGACGACGCGCAATTCTATGCCAAGCCTGAGCTTGAGATTTACGCCGATGACGTGGCCTGTTCACACGGGTCCACCACCGGTGCGATCGACGATCACGCGCTGTATTACCTACGGTCGCGCGGTGTGCCCAAGGCCCAAGCCGAAGACATGCTGGTTCTGTCCTTCTTGGCCGAAGCCGTCGACGAAATCGCGGATGAGGACCTTCAGGACTTTATCCTTGGTAAGCTTGAAACCTGGTTGGCGGACCGCTAGTGCCGATCACAACAGATATCGTGGCGACGTACCGGTCGCCACGGCGTGTGATGCGCTCGATCCTTGATCGTGGCGCGGGTGAACCACAGGCGCTTGGCTTTGTCATGATCGCCTGTTTCATCATGTGGGTGTCGCGTCTGCCATCCTTGCAGCGCGCGGCGTTCTTCGACCCAGATGGGGCGGAGTTCACGACAATGGCGGCGGTGGGGGCCCTTGGTGGCATCATCTTTGCGCCGATCCTGTTTTACGGCGTCGCTGGCCTGAGCCGTCTGATCGCCAAGGCATTGGGCGGGCAGGGCACATGGCTTCGGGCGCGTCTTGCGCTGTTCTGGTCGCTGTTGGCGGTGTCGCCTTTGGTGATGTTACATGGTCTTGTGGCCGGTTTCATCGGCACGGGTCCGGCGCTCAACTCCACATCATTGATTGGCTTTGTCGCGTTCATGGCGATCTGGGTCCTATGTTTAAAAGAAACAGAGGTGGGCGCATGACCCCTGATCTGATCAAAGAACTGATCTCCAAGACCTTTACCGATCCGCGTGCGGCGGCACGGCAAATTCTTGACCTGAACCTGCCGCGCAACGTGGTTGGGATGATCTTTGTTCTGACCTGTGTTCTGTCGGCGATCGTCAGCTTTCTGGTGGCGGCGGCGACTGTGGGGGCGGACGGAGTGCTGGTTTCACCACTGCGCGGCGCTATTCTGGTCGGCGCGGGTACTGTTGTCACTTCTGGGATCATTTCGTTCGTTGGGCGCATGTTGGGCGGCACGGGCCAGTTCTTTGACCTGTTCGTCCTAATCCTCTGGTCCCAAATCATTCAGCTCGGTTTAAGCGCGCTGTCGATCATTGCCAACGTCGTGTCTGCCGATTTGTATGTGCTTGTTTTCTATTTCTCCTTTGCCTTTGGCTTCTGGCTCATGGTGAACTTTACCACCGTGGCTCACGGGTTCAAATCGCGCCCTCTTGTCGCGATGGGTATCTTTGGTATTTCCTTTTTCATCGCGTTCGTGTTGATTATCATCCTCAACTCTGCAGGGCTTGCCCCTGTCCCCGCCGGAGCCTAACTATGTACGATGTAAGCAAAATTCGCGCCGACTTTCCAATCCTGTCGCGCGAAGTGAACAACAAGCCGTTGGTCTATCTCGACAATGGTGCATCGGCGCAGAAACCACAGGTGGTGATCGACGCGGTGACCCGTGGCTATGCCGAGGAATATTCCAACGTTCACCGTGGTTTGCATTACCTGTCGAACCTCGCCACCGAGAAATACGAAGGCGTGCGCGGCATCATCGCGCGCTTCCTTGGTGCGCCGAATGAGGACAACATCATCCTTAATTCCGGCACCACCGAGGGCATCAACATGGTCGCCTATGCATGGGCCGCGCCGCGTCTTGAGGCGGGTGACGAGATCATCCTGTCCGTGATGGAGCACCACGCAAATATTATCCCGTGGCATTTCCTACGCGAACGTCAGGGTGTGGTGATCAAATGGGTGGACGTGGACGTGAATGGCGACCTCGACCCCGAGGCGGTTCTGGCCGCGATTACGCCGAAAACCAAATTGATTGCCGTGACCCATATGTCCAACGTTTTGGGCACCATGGTTGACGTGAAAACCATCTGCGCCGGTGCCCATGAAAAGGGTGTTCCGGTTCTGGTGGATGGGTCACAGGCGACGGTGCATGCACCCGTTGATGTGGCCGATATTGGCGCCGATTTCTATGCGATCACAGGGCACAAATTGTACGGTCCGTCGGGCTCTGGCGCGATCTATGTGGCGTCTGAACGGATGGCCGAAATGCGTCCCTTCCTTGGTGGTGGCGACATGATCCGTGACGTGACGCGCGATGCGGTGACCTATAACTCCGCCCCGATGAAGTTCGAGGCAGGCACCCCCGGCATCGTCCAAACCATCGGTCTGGGCGTGGCGTTGGACTATATGATGGACGTGGGTATGGACAATATCGCCGCCCATGAACGCACCCTGCGCGACTATGCGAACATCCGTCTGTCGGGTCTTAACTGGTTGAACATCCAAGGAAATTCCGAAACCAAGGGCGCGATCTTCTCGCTGACTTTGGACGGTGCGGCCCATGCGCATGACATCTCGACGATCCTTGATAAAAAGGGCATCGCCGTGCGCGCCGGCCACCACTGCGCCCAGCCCTTGATGGAACATCTTGGCGTGTCCGCCACCGCGCGCGCGTCCTTCGGCATGTACAACACCACCGAAGAGGTCGACGCGCTTGTCGCGGGCCTCGAACTTTGCCACGATCTTTTGGCATAAAGGGATTGCGGGATCGGTCAGGAATGGCTATCACCGCGCCTAGGCACCCATAGCTCAGCTGGATAGAGCGCTGCCCTCCGAAGGCAGAGGCCGCAGGTTCGAATCCTGCTGGGTGCGCCAATTCCATTTTTCATAATGTTCTGAATGTGAATTAATCGTTTTAATTCAATGGTTTTCGGCGTTTTTCTACAGTTCCACAAAACATGAAACTGGCGAAAGTTTTTTGTGAGAAAAGCATGTGTTTTAACTGCTGTTCTATGGCTATTTCGGTTTGCCTACGAAAACCTTGCCACCCCGATCTATCAGTTCGAGTTGGCCGCGGGTGCCGCCCAGATCGTGCGCCACCTTTTCTACCTCGGTGATCATGCTTTCACATGCTGTCGGTTCCTTTGGTCGTGGATGAGTGCCTCGATCATTTGGATGCGCGTTCCGAGCCAGCGTATTACGTTGATCGGCATACTATTGCCGTGTGTTTTGTACTGAGGCCCGGCTGCGCATTCAGATGCGGGTTTTCCCTTGCGGGGAAGTGTTGTGTGATTATCCGGACAACCCACGGTGTTTCGATGAGGTATTAAAGTGACATTCTATGGTGGCGTTCCCAATGTCAGCTATGCGGGACGAAAGTGACCTTTCGCTGCACTTGCGCCAATGGCTGCTTTTGCGTTTGCATATTGCTTTTGAGATCGATTTACGGAGACGCAGATCAGATTTTGCAACCCAAGTCTGGATGCCGAAACGCTTCAGGATAACTCATCGGCATTTGTGGCCCCAACGGCACCACGCCATTCCATGACCGCCCAAAATAGCCCTGACGGCAATGGACCAAAGACCCGGCATCAGCGACACCATCAAGTGCATAAACCCGACACAGCCACCGCCACAAATGCGGGTAATCCAGTATTCGCGCGCCGTTGAGCTTCATACGGAGATAATACACAGGATCGTGCCGGTAGAGCGTCGGGAAGAGCCGCAGGTCGGCCTCTGTGAAGACCTCACCAGTTAGAAACGCACGACCATCGGACAACAACGCGTCGAGAAACGCGAGGGTTTCAAAGTAGGCCTTGAAGGCCTTTGCATAGACTGCCTGATCCGATGAGAAGCCAGCCTTGTAAGCCCCGTTGTTTATTGTCACATAGATCCTCTCATTTAGAGCACCCATATAACTTTGCAGTGCCAGATCATCCGGCACGAGGATCGGACGTTGCGCATCCCCACCAAGAGCTTCGGAGTGTAGGTCCAGCATCCGGATGATCTCGGCGCTTTCATTATTGACGATGCGGCCGGCTGTTTTGTCGTAGAGGATCGGAACTGATTGTTCGTCCGAACCTTCGCGCTGGTAGATTTGCTTGGCCAAGCGCAAACCTTCGCTCGTGCCAGTTTCCAAAGTGCATTCCGGCAGAATTGCACTCGTCAGAGATGCAATACGGTGAGGAGCAAATTCCCACAGGTTAGGGCCTGTTGGATCGGCCTCGCTCGTGCGATTGGGAAAGGCCACATCCATTGTGATACTGGCCTGAAGGCCCAGTACGGCACGCGCCAAGGTCACGCGGTGGCACCAGGGGCAATTCAACGCCACGAATAGATGATAACGCCCTGGCTCTGGCGGGAAATCCGGCTCGCCGATTGCGTGACGAAAGCCACTAAGGCCGCGCACGAATTCACCTTGTGCGCGGCGCTCTATGGCTTTGGTCTGATCTTCTTCGGTCGAGATTTCTTTGGTCATGTGCGACCATTCACCCTCTCAACCGATGATGCAAGATGATTGGCACCGCCAGTTCTTCCTCGTCCCCAAGATGGCGTTTCAGAAAGGCTTCGATCACCGCGCTGGTCTGATGCACTTTTGCCGCCTCTTCACGCGCCTGCACCTCGTCCAGATGCGCCAGTTTGATGACTCGGTTGGCCTGCCGGGTGAAGTCATCCAGCACGCGATCCAGATCGGCGTGGTCCTTTTCCAACACCTCCAACCCCGCATCGAAACGCGGGTCGGCGGCGGATAATTCTGGAAAATAGCTGTGATCTTCCCAGCCATGATGGCCATGCAAGTTCCCGACCAGATTACCACCATAGTAGGATAGCCGCCCAGCATAATCGTCGAGAGCCATATCCTTGTTCAACAGGGCCTCTGCATCCAGCCGGACCCTCTCAGAGACCCGGCGGAACATCTGATGCGCGCCAAGCCAGTGGCGGGTTTTCTCTTTGAAACCGGGATGCGCGTCCCATGCGTCGCGCGGGTATTGATCCAAGAGAAACCGCATCTCTTGGGGCATCTCGTCTTGGCGAATTGTGTAAATATCAAGCATTTGATTTCTCCTTTCCTATCCCATCTGGGGGTGCCATGCGGCATGCACCAGATGGGACTTTGACAGGTCGGGTTTGCGCCTAGGACACGCCCGCAAAGCGAATACCGCTCAGGTCAGCGACCTCGCGTTTCCACGATGTGATGTCGCGCTGGGTAAAGCCCGACAGGCTGTCGTGGCCACAGGCGCGTGCCAGAACCTGCATCAGTTCCACACTTGCCCCAAAATAGCGTGACAAACGTTCCGCACCGATCTGCACGTCCAGCCGTTTACGTAGTTCCGGTTTCTGGGTGGCCACACCGACAGGACAGTTGTTGGAATTGCACATCCGCGCCGCGATACAGCCGACGGCTTGCATTGCAGAATTGCTGACAGCGACTGCGTCTGCGCCCAAGGCTATCGCCTTGGCGAAGTCTTCTGCGACGCGCAGACCGCCAGTAATCACCAACGTCACCTCGCGGCCCGTCCGCGCATCCAAATGCTTGCGAGCGCGCGCCAAGGCAGGGATCGTCGGCACCGAGATATGATCGCGGAAAATGAGCGGGGCCGCCCCTGTGCCTCCGCCGCGTCCATCCAAAATAATGTAGTCCGCGCTGGCCTTCAACGCGAAGTCGATGTCATCCTCAATGTGGTTCGCGGACAGTTTGAACCCGATTGGAATGCCGCCGGAGCGCTCGCGCACCTGATCCGCTATGCGTTTAAAGTCCTCCGGCGTGTGCAGGTCCGGAAAGGTCGAAGGCGAGATCGCAGATTGCCCTGGCTCCAGCCCGCGCACGTCTGCGATTTTACCTTGCACCTTATCGCCGGGCAGATGCCCACCGGTGCCGGTTTTGGCCCCTTGGCCGCCCTTGAAGTGGAAGGCCTGAACCTTTTCGACGTGATCGAGGGACCACCCAAAGCCAGCAGAGGCAAGCTCGTAGAAATAGCGGCTGTTCTCGGCTTGCTCTTCGGGCAGCATCCCGCCTTCGCCGGAACAAATGCCAGTCCCAGCCATCTGCGCCCCACGGGACAATGCGGTTTTGGCCTCTTCTGACAGAGCGCCATAGCTCATGTCTGAGACAAAGAGTGGGATATCGAGCTGCAAAGGCTTAGCTGCGCGCGGACCGATGATAACTGATGTCGCCAC
Organism: uncultured Halocynthiibacter sp.; assembly: GCA_947503035.1. Taxonomy (GTDB): domain Bacteria; phylum Pseudomonadota; class Alphaproteobacteria; order Rhodobacterales; family Rhodobacteraceae; genus CANNCD01. The sequence goes on along the minus strand of CANNCD010000001.1, from coordinate 805,922 downwards.
TGGCGCGTCATCCAAAAGGGGTTTGCGCGCCATCTGCGCAGGCAAAACCTGAATGTCGTCCCAATGGGGCAGGTCCTTGCGCGGCACGCCCATTGCGCCCATTTCGCCATGGTGGCCCAGCTTGGACAGACCGTCTTTCGCTAGCGCATGGATGCGCGCCACGGTGGGTTCTTCGGGGGTTGGCGTCGCCTGTGGGATATCGGACTTCGGTGCAGGGGCAGCATCCCCTACTGCCGCCTCGCCAAGGCGGGCATGCGATCCATCGCAAAACGGCGCATTGGCGCTGGATTTACATTGGCACAAGGCCGCAGTGCCATCCTTGTCAGCGGTAAATTTCTGCGGCTCAATCCCGGTCCCCGCGTGGGATCCGTCGCAAAACGGCTGACTCTTTGATCTTCCACAGCGGCACCAGAAATAGTCTTTGCCAGCCTCCAGATCGACTTTTGCAGGGGCCTTGGCGGCGATGATGGGAACAGATTTGGTCATGTTAAGCTTCCTTGTTCAGTGCGGCGGGCTTGTGTGGAGCGGCATAGTCAACAACCGGCCCTTTCGGGACAACGCGGGTCGGGTTCACCGTGTCATGGCTGCCGTAATAGTGGTTTTTAATGTGGGCGATGTCGACGGTCGCGGCGACGCCCGGGTGTTGGTACAGATCGCGGACATATCCCGAGAGGTTAGGATAATCGGCAATACGACGGAGGTTGCATTTAAAGTGCCCGACATAAACCGGATCAAATCGCAGCAGCGTCGTGAACAAACGCCAGTCCGCCTCGGTCAGGTGATCCCCCATCAGATACCGGCGTTCAGACAAGCGGTCTTCTAACCAATTGAGTGTTTCAAACAGAGGATCAAATGCGTCCTCATAGGCTGCCTGTGTGGTCGCAAAACCAGCCTTGTAGACCCCGTTGTTGACCGTATCATAAATGCGCGTGTTGAGAGCGTCGATCTCTGGACGTTCGACTTCTGGGTAATAGTCTCCAGGGGCCGCACCAACATCGTCGAAGGCTGTATTGAACATGCGGATAATATCAGCGGACTCATTTGAGACGATTGTGCCTTGTTGTTTGTCCCACAGGACCGGCACGGTCACCCGCCCCGTGAAATCTGGTTTTGCTGCTGTGTAGACCTGATGCAAGAACGCGGCATTGTTGATCGGGTCGGGCGTTGATCCATCGCCGGGTGTAAAGGTCCAGCCATCTGGTCCCATGAACCAATGCACAATCGAGATATCGATCATGTCTTCAAGACCCTTCAGCGCCCGGAAGATCAAGGTGCGATGCGCCCAAGGACAGGCCAGCGATACATATAGATGATAGCGCCCGGCTTCCGCCTTGAAACCGCTCACTCCGGACGGTCCTGCGCTGCCATCGGCGGTGACCCAGTTACGAAAGGCGGACGGCTTGCGCACATAGCGTCCGTCTGTTGACTTCGTATCGTACCATTTGTCGACCCACTGGCCGTTCTGCAGCAATCCCATGATATGCCTCCTACGTGTCTATTGCGTGATGTTGAAAGTAAGGGTGATCGGCTCTTGTTTGGCCCCGATGGTACCCGTCACTGCGTCAAAAGCTGCCCCAATCGTATTGCCGGAAACATCCTCGAGCTCAGGATCGACGATCAGCTTGTACGTTCCTCCCTGCCACGGTTGGTTCGGGATCAAGCTCCACCCACCGCCGTCGGTTTCGATCTGACCGCGAACGGGGTCCCCTTGCGGATCTTTCACGGTGAGCAGCCGCAAGACGGCTCCGCTATCGATGATCCTGTCAAAGGCAACAGTCACTGGTGCGTAGCTGCCCGCCGACGGTGCAAGGATTTGCCAGTCTTCAGGGACAAGCGCGCGCCGTTCTGCGTCACCGATCCGAAACGCAACCGAGGCTTCTTGCCCAAGAGGGGCGCCCGCCGCACTTTGCATCGCGTCCGAGAAGACAAGCCGATAGGTTTCGCCCGCCACCAATGGTGCGCCAGCTTGCGTATTTGGCCCCACGCCTTGCTTAATTCGTCCAGGGTCGAGCAGCAGCGTCGCACGGGTTTGGCTGGGGTCCCAAAGTTCCGCTTCAAGGTTGAGGAACGGGCTTCGTACCGCTGTGCCATCCCGGCCAAGCAAGGCCACAGCGTCACGGAGTTGCCCGCGCGCCATTGGTTCCGAGAAATGCAAGTAAAGCCGCAACGTATTTGCCGGAATAACCGCCTGAGACGGTGCAAAGCCAACCAAACGTGGGACCGTCGTCTCTGCTGCAGGGGGCAAGATTTCTAACACCGTACCATTCAGGTCGAGCACATATGCCGTCCCTGGTTTAAGATTGAAACGCGGCTGAATACTCAGAACAGCGCCTTGATCTTGAAGGGTGACTGGCATGCCGCGCGTGCTGTCCAAGCGCGCGACTTGCAGGCGCAGCAGCTCGGGGGTTGCCAGCAATGCGGCGCGATCTGCACCCTCAAGGCCTGTCACCATGATGGCTCCGGACACATGATCAATGCGTGCAGCAACCTCTGTCAAAGCTGGCAGAGGCAGCACGATGAGTGCGGCAAGCAAAGCCTGCCGCACCAGATGTTTCACCGCCCGCATCAGTTGAACTCAAGCGGAGGCGCTGCCTTGTAGCCGAATGGATCAGGGCTGCCTTCAAAGTTCATTTCCACCACGTGATCCGCCCGATCAAAGAAGAACGGCAGAGGGATGGTGTGAAGCTGGATGTTGCGCGGGTCCTCGGGGCTGGTGCGTACGACCACCGCGTAGTTCTCGTCCAAGGTATCCAGATGCAGCGTTCCGCTCATCGGCAGCGGAAACTGATCAACACCCGCGACAGAGAATACGGGTTGGACACCTTCACCCTCTGGCATCGCTTCGGCGGCGGTCAGACCTGCAATGCTCAATGATGCCGCCGACCGGTTGGTATTAGTCACCACAACATTACTGCTGCCGTCCCACGCGTTGACGTAGGGCACGATGTCCAGTGGTGTGTTGCCAAAGCCCATCTCTCCGATCATCGTGCCTTTCACCTCGGCACCGTCCGTCAACTCAGACAACGGGATCTTCACGATAGGCGTACAAGCGTAGATCGCGATCAAGGTCGCAACACCGTCCAATTCAGCCACTGTCTGCGAGATGATCGGCGCGCGGGTCTCGTATTGCGCGTGAACAGCATGCCAAATCTCGATGGAGGATGTGCTGATCTCGTCGGTGAACGGGAATGGCATCCGCCGCAGCTTGGAACTGAACTCTTCGTTCGACACACCAGCCACCAGCAATTCGCCTTGGTAGTAATCGATGTCCGTAATTGCCAGCGTATTGAGTGGCTGCCCGAATTCGAGCGTGGCAGAGGTTGGCACAGGCCCGACAGACATTGACGAATGATCAGCGGCAGCCAAATCAACCAGTTCAAGCGCACCGTTGTTGACCGACACGATGACTGCTTCGGCGTCTGGCCCATGCCCACGATGCACCGAAAGGAAAATCTGCTTGCTGGGTTTATGGACTACCATGTCGTTGATCATGACCTGCTCAGGCTCAACACCCAGGATAGCTGCAATCTCCACATCAAGGTTGTTGAAGATCGTGCGCCCCTCAAAGGTCTGAGCGCGGCCAAGTTGATAGCTAGATTGATCGGCAAGAGCGTCACCAAGATCAAAGGCATGGACCAGACCGGCCTTGGCATCGCCCACAAAAAGGGTGTCGGCATTATCAAAAGCCAGCGCGCCTGCCGAAGACAGTGATTGTGCTTGAACTACACCGCCCGCGGCCAGCGCCAAAGCACTCGCGGTCAAAATAGATTTTGTCAGTTTCATGAGGATTCCCGTTTTTGCGAATAGATTGATCGCAGACTACGAGGTGCCAAAAATCTCTCTAGCCAGAAAAAAGTGACCCCAAGGGCCGCAAAATGAGAACACTAACAAGCTTCCTGTTTTGGCTGACCCGTAGTATTAAACAGGACCTTCAGGCCGAAGGCACACACATGTTAGCGAACGGAAACTCAACCATGGGCCAGATCGAAGACCTCCGCCTTTTCGTGAAAGTCGTGGACAGCGGCGGGATCGCCCGTGCGGCGGAAGAGATGAACATCGCCAAATCAGCCGTAAGTCGCAGGTTGGCCCAACTTGAAGACCGCTACTCTGTCCGCTTGATCGACCGCCAACCCCGCGTGTGGGAAGTCACGAGCGCCGGGCAAGAGCTTTACCAACGTGCCAGCCACATGGTGGCCGAGGTGGATGAGCTGGACGCCGACTTCTTGCAAGTGGGCCATACGCTCAAGGGGCCGCTGTCCATCACCATCGCGCGTGAGTTTGGCCTCGCATACCTCAAACCGACGCTGTTCAAATTTGCCCAAGATCACCCGAACATCGACCTGACCATAGACTTCGCTGACCGCACCGTTGATCTGGATAGCGAAAACTACGACCTCGCAGTGCGCGTGACTGCGACTGAACTGCAAGGGCTACACTGCCATCGGCTTGGCACCACACAGCACGGTCTATTTGCAAGCCAAGGGTACGCGGAAAGCCACCCGCTGCCGAAAAACATCGAAGAGCTTACGGGACACCCACTCCTACACTACGGCGCCGAACGCCGTGCGACGTGGGCCTTTGAGCACGACGGGAAACGAAGAACAGTGAAGTTTCGCCCCGCCTTGAGATCCAACTATGGGACGTTTCTGCTTGATGCCGCTTTGAATGATGACGGGATCATTCGGTTGCCACTTTTCGTCGTTGATAGCGAGGTCCAAAAGGGTAACTTGGTGCCGGTACTGCCGCATCTCAAACACGCCGATTACGGCATTTACGTCGTTCACAGCAGCAAGCGCAGTCTCAACAAACGTATGAGGGCAATGATTGATGCCCTGAGTGAGAGTTGCATATCATTGAATGGCTGAGAATGGCGTGCTCACGCCGTCACCCGAAGACCGGACCATTGGATTTCTGGCGCCAGAGCAGACATTTATTCATCTTGCAGCATCGGTCAAAATGGGCTCTAAGCCGCCATTCGCTGCGATTTGCGCCAAGGTCTGCTTTGGTTCCTCATTTAAGTGTTGCGATATAGGCCAGAATTGCTGCGCGCTCATGCTCGGCCTCAAATCCGTCGAAACCCATTGTCGTACCTGGTACAAGGGATCGGGGGGATCTCAGAAAATCATTCAAGAGGTCATTTGTCCAATTGCCTTGAGATTGCCCGAAGTCCAAAAGCGCGGGCGAATACAGATCAAAGTCGTGGTCTGCAGCGATCTCGCGACCGATGACGCCAGTGAGACTTGGGGCAGCGGCGCTTTCCCTTGATGATGCGTGGCACAGAGCACATTGGGCAAACAGCTGACGGCCAAGCTCGACAGGGTCATGTTGCACGTCTTCTGCATCAGCGGCGAAGGTGTATTTCGCTCTCATCTCGATCAAGGCTGATAGTTGCGCTTCAGACAGCGCGTCCCTCACGTTCAGCATGGCCATTGCCTGCGCCCAAGTCATCTTGGCTTCGATTTCGCCAACGTCGGCCCCCAATTGCATGACGGCCTCTGTGTCAATGATATCGCCCGTAAGTGCGACTTCCAACACACGCATCAGCTCTGCGCGTTTCACGAGAAAGTCGCCGAACGCCTCGACGTTCTGCTGAACGGCAACATCAAGCATTTTCTGCTGTTGGGGCGTAAGTAGATCAAGAACTTCTCGGGCAACTGCCCCACGACGTACGCCATGTCCAGAAGCAAGTCTTAGGCTCACAAATCCGAAATGTTGGCTTGGCTTTCCGACAACTTCAAAGTCGTTGAATTCCGGCGATCCTGTTGTCCAACTTAGAAAACGCGCCGCAACATTAACAAGTTCCTGACGATCGACATCTGGTAATCTCACGCGATTGTCCGAGACTGGAACTGTGTCTGAAAGGCCCGAGGCATGAGCCGTTCGAATCTGGGCAAGCGCTTCTTGTTGGTTAGGTGTCAGGGTTTGGGCGATCTCCCCAAACGTCTGCGCAATGACGCGCCCAAGTTCAGCCTCGGACGCACCATATGTACGACCAATTGCTAGAAACTCAGCCTCAACTACTGTTTCTCCTACAAGAAGCATCTCAAGTGCACGGTTCATTTGAACACGGGCTGTTTGCGTCTGTTCATGTGCTGGGATTTGTTCGTCCAACAGGGCCACAAGGTGTTCCAACTCCGCTGGATCAAGAACTGCCAATGTGTCGCGCGCAACATGCGCCCGCGTTAAGCTTTGGTTGCTGGACACGCGGAGTGCCACGAAGCCAAAGAAGTTGGCCATTCTACCAACCGACATATAGTCATTGTTGGCAGAGGTTCCCGTCAGCCAAGTGAGCGTTCTTGACGCAACCGCGTCCCGGAGTTGTGGTTCATCAACCTCATGCCCAGAGAGATCACGAAGTGAGGTGGGGGCGGTCTGTGCGCTAACGGAGCTTACCACTGATGCGGGTAGCAAAGACAAACAAAGAATGACGGGTAGTTGTTTTATCATTGGCATTTTGGGTCCCTTCGCGGCCGATATAATCCTTATACGTTAAGCGATTAGATTCCCGTCGCAGGTTCACGAAAATCCTGACTGCGAACCTTTATGTAAAACGCAGCATCATGCACTTTGGGCGCAAAGCGGTTGTTCGCTGCAATTTGTTCCAAGGCCTGCTTTGCAGGTTAGTTGCATACCGTTGTTTTCCAAATTACCCACGGTGTGCCGGTGAGTATCGGTTAATATGTTCGACCTGACCTTCAATGGTGGCGGTCCAATGTCTTCACTGCGGGACAAGGTCGCCTTGCCAATCTATTGGTCAACGGCTGCTTATTCGGGCGAGCCGGTTTTGCAGGGCAGCGAGCCGATCAATTACAACGGTTCTCTTGTCCTCAAGTTCCGCCCGAAGCCTATCGATATGCTCAAGCTTTTCTCGCAGTTTCTCCACCCCGCCTTCGCAGGGGCCAGACCCTTCGTCCGACAGGCACGCGCTCATCGCGCGGACTTCGCGGGTTGAAAATCCCGCTGCGATAAAATCGCGGATGCGACCTGCGCGCCTCAAATCGGCTTCTGTGTAACTGCGATAGCCGTTGAGTGTTCGCCCAACCTCTATCAACCCTTCTTTTTCGTAGTGGCGCAACATGCGTTGCGTGATCTCCAACTTTTCGGCTGCTTCTTTCGCTTGCATCTCAGATATCTCCTACAAAGCCCGACTTACATGTTCATTTTCAGGCTGTTTATCAAGGTGACCCCGGTGGCTTGTTTGCGCCACCGGAGCCCCGTCCCATCAAGCGCGCAGTGACCAGCCGCCATCGATGGTCAAAACTTGGCCTGTTAGCCATTCGTTTTCCGCGCTTCCAAGGCGTAAGATCCACGGTACGATGTCGGCCGTCACACCGCGGCGGCCCAACGGGACTTGCGCCGCCTCTTGTGCTTCGATTTGTTCCGCCATCGCTTCTGGGAGGCCCATCATTCCCGTCAGCGCCCCTGTCTTAACAGGCCCGGGGGCAATGGCGTTGACCCGAATGCCGTCACCCGCCAATTCGATGGCCCATGATTGGGTCAGATGTTCTAGGGCGGCTTTGGTCGCGCCATAGTGCGACAGCATGGGGGCTGCGTTCCGAGAAACGGCGGTGCTGATGTTCACGATTGACCCGTTTTGCGCGCTGAGGGCAGGGCGGGCCGCGTTCACCAGAACAGATGGGGCCATGATGTTCACCGCCGACATATTGGCAATGATATCTGCGTCATAGGCATCTATTGGGGCTGGTTGTCCTGCGCCGGAATTGTTGACGACCAAATCAATGCGACGCCAAAGCGACATTGTCGCATCAACGATTTTCTCACCGCTTTTCGCGTCCGCACTGTCCACCTGCAAGGCTTCGATATTGTTGCTCATGCCGGCAACCTCAGCCAGCTTATCCCCATTGCGGCCGGTGATCAGGACATGTGCACCCAAGTCCGCAAGCGCGGTTGCGGTCGCTTTGCCAATCCCAGAGCTGCCCCCTGTAATGATCGCTACTTTTCCCTGCCATTCATCTCTATTTTTCATCTCGCTCAGTCTCCTATCTGCGAATCTTTTGGTGTCGATACGAGGCTTGCCTAGCGCCTTGACACTAACGTCAGGGTCAAGGTTTTTTTGAAGTTATCAGAGTTTTTCAAAACCAGACCTTCGCAGGTTTTGCAGCAACAGTCGTTCAAGGGCGATTGAGTGTCAGACCGGCAGAAAACCTGTTGCGAGGTTGACAGGTCTTCCCCTTGGAAACGGCTATAAGTGTTTGATTAACAACGCACTTCTTGGGAAGCGAGTTGATTGGCGTCAAGGACTTGCGCGCAGTCTTGGCTTGCTTTTTCTTTGGGGCGACGTCGCCCGCACATAGAAAACCAATATTGAAAATGGCAGTCAGTGAAACGTTTTTCGTTCGGAAAACTGTGAATGTTTTTGGGGTTGGTTACCGAAAACCACCCGAAATTGAACGTCCCCAAACCCCGATCTGTTGACCGGGGCTTGGCTGAATTTATGGTCGTGCGGGGCGCGGCAGGTATGTGCGGCCCTACGGTTATTACACCTGCGCGTTCACAGCATTTGCGATCTCATTGCCGGTGGCGATCCAAAGGTCGTCTTTTGATTTGGCAAAGGTCTAAAACTCCCGCAGGGTTCGATAGGGGGACGGGCGGCCAGAGACCTGAGGGTGGAACACAGTCGTTGTGAGTGCCCCCCAATCATGGGTTTCCTCAAGCTCGGTGCGCCAGATGGATTGAACCAGTTCAGGTGCCGTGAAATTACGCCCGCTGCCTTTGATCATGCTGTGCATCCAGTCATCAAAGAAATAGTTCGCAGGGAGCTCAATCGGGCCAGCCACGCCACCCTCAAGGACATGACGATAAGGCATCACGTCATCGCGCCATGAGCTTGAATAGGTGATACTGCGCTCTTGGAGATAGGCCAAGAAGGCGCCGCAGTTTTCGCCCAAAGGCGCACGATACCCCGTTGGCGTGACGCCCAATTCGGACTTCATCGCCCCAAAGCCCATATCGATTTCATCGAGTGAGCGTTCACGCTCGGCCAATGACGGCTTGAGGTGATACATGCCGTGGTGCCCGATTTCGTGGCCAGCCTTGAGCAGCCGTTCACAAATACCCGTATGTGTTTTCACCGCCCAACCTGGCGTAAAGAACGTGCCCCTCTGGCCACGTCATGGTCTCGTTCACCGTGGCCAAGTTTTTCGGGGAAAAGGGGATGTCTTCGTAGTTCATAGGTCAGCCTTTGCTTGGCGAAAGAAAACGCTCGCGCGCACGGACGCAGGCCGCTTTTACATTGTCGGGAGCGGTACCGCCGAAACATTTTCGCGCCGCAAGCGAGGTTTCGTTGGAGATCGCATCGAAAATATCATTGGTGATCCTCGGCTCAACGGATTGAAGTTCACTGAGCGGGATTTGCGCCAAGCCACGCCCCGTTTTGATCCCCAACGCCACAAGTTCGCCTGTGATGTGATGGGCTTCGCGGAAGGGAATATCCAACGCCACCACGAGCCAATCGGCAAGATCCGTCGCGGTCGCAAAGCCACGGTCAAGAAAGGCCAGCATGTTGTCTTTGTAGGGTTCAAGATCATCGATAAGCCCAGACGCCACCCGAATGCACAGGGAAATATTGTCCGCCGCGTCAAACATGGGTTCTTTGTCTTCTTGCATGTCTTTCATGAACGACAAAGGAAGACCCTTCATGACGATCAACAAGGCGTTGAGCGACCCAATGATCCGACCCGGTTTCGCGCGTAACAGTTCGGCGGCATCGGGGTTTTTCTTTTGCGGCATGATCGACGAGCCGGACGTAAAGGCATCCGTCAGGTTCACGAATTTAAAGCCATCTGAATTCCAGTTGACCACTTCTTCTGCCAGACGGGACAAATGCACAGCATTCATTGAGGCAAAGAACAAAAATTCGGTCACGTGATCGCGTGCGGAAACGGAATCCATCGAGTTTTCGGTTGGTCGGTCAAACCCGAGCTCGTCCGAGGTCCAATGCCGGTCAATCGGCTAGGGCGAGCCAGCAAGCGCCGCCGCACCCAGTGGACTTTCGTTCAGGCGCCGTCGTGTATCGCGCAGACGATCAAGATCGCGGCCCATCATTTCCACATAGGCAAGAAGATGGTGGCCAAAGGATACCGGTTGCGCCACCTGCAAATGGGTAAAACCCGGCATAGGTGTGTCGGCATTTGCCTCGGCCTTGGTGATCAAGGCATCGATCAGCATCAACAATTACCCGTCGATTTCATCGATCTTATCGCGCAGCCACAGTTTCACATCTGTCACGCTTTGATCATTGCGGCTGCGGGCGGTATGAAGCCGTCCCGCAGGGGCGCCAATCAGGTCCGACAGGCGCGCCTCGACGTTCATGTGGATGTCTTCAAGCGAGCGTTTGAATTCAAACGCACCGGCGTCGATTTCCGCACGAATGGTGTCCAGACCGCCGACAATCGCCTTGGCATCATCGTCCGAGATAATCCCCTGTCGGCCCAGCATTTGCGCATGGACCTGTGAGGCAAGGATATCTTGTTTATAGAGCCGTTTGTCGAAGTCGATGGAAGCGTTGATCTCTTCCATTGTTTCTGCGGGGCCTTGTTCAAAGCGGCCGCCCCACATTTTGTTGGCTGTCTTGATTTTTTGAGTCAGAGTACATGCGACAGGAAGTCCTTTGCGCGGTCGGTTTTTGGGTTGGTGAAAAATTCATCCGGATTGCCGGTTTCGATGATCTGGCCGTCGGCCATGAAGGTCACGCTATCTGCCACTTCGCGGGCAAAGCCCATTTCATGGGTTACGCAGACCATGCTTTGACCCGAGTTGCCAAGTGAGATCATGACATCAAGAACCTCTTTGATCATTTCAGGATCAAGCGCAGAGGTCGGTTCGTCAAACAAAATCACCTCGGGGTTCATGGTCAAACCGCGGGCAATCGCGACGCGTTGTTGTTGACCACCAGAAAGCTGGCTTGGATATTTGTTCGCTTGATTGGCGATCTTAACGCGTTCGAGATGATGCATCGCCTGTTCCTCGGCCTCTTTGCGCGGGGTCTTGTTGACCCAGATCGGCGCCAAGGTGCAGTTCTCGAGAATGGTCAGGTGCGGGTAGAGGTTAAAGCTTTGGAATACCATGCACATTTGGCTGCGCAGGGCGCGCAGGCTCTTGGCGGAATCTTCGACCTTTTCGCCCTTAAAGATCACATCGCCTTGTTCTGGGATTTCCAGAAAATTCATGCATCTGATCAAGGTTGATTTGCCCGAACCAGAGGGGCCACAGATGACTTTGATGTCACCCTTTTTAAGTTCCATTGAAACGTCTTCGAGGGCGTGAAACGGGCCGTAGAATTTGTTTAGGTTGCGCGCTTCCAAAAGGACATCGTTCGACTGTGCTGTGTTTTGAGTTTGCATAACAGCTTCCTATCTTTGCTTTTGTTTTGCTTCGAGGCGGCGGGAATAGTGTCCCATGCTGAAGCAGAAGATGAAGTAGACGGCGGCGGCGAAGACATAGCCTTCGACCTCAAAGCCAAGCCATTTGGGATCGGATGTGGCGGACAGAACCATGTTCAACAGGTCGAACAGACCGATAACCAGAACAAGCGTTGTGTCTTTGAAAAAACCGATGAACAGGTTCACGATCGCCGGAATGGAGATGCGCAACGCCTGGGGAAGAATGATAAAGCGCATGCTTTGCCAGTACCCATGCCCCATCGCGGCTGAGGCCTCGTATTGGCCAGGTTCAACCGCCTGAAGACCCCCTCGGATCACCTCGGCCATATAGGCCCCAGCAAACAGGGAAACGGCGATGATCGTGCGCAAAAGTTTGTCCACTTCGACACCTTCGGGCACAAAGAAGGGGAACATGATCGACGCCACAAACAACACTGTGATCATCGGAACAGAACGTGCCACTTCGATGAAGGCCGTTGAAAGGAAGGCGATCACGACCATCTCGGACCGGCGTCCAAGGGCCAATAGAATGCCAATGGGCAGGCCGAAGCGATTGAGCCGATGGCGATAACCAGCGTGAGAGCAAAGCCGCCCCACAGCCGTGTTTCGACGACCTCCATGCCCAAAATGCCACCAAACATAAACAAAAGGATGGAAAAGGGGAATGAAAGGACCGCTCCAAACAGGATCTTACCGCGTTGTTATACGGGCATGATCCAAGAGCTTAGTGCCATAAGAAGGGGCAGGCCAAAGGCCACAATAATGCGCCAGCGTTCGGCCTCGGGCTAGCGACCAAAGACGAAATCGTCAAAGCGCGCGATGATGAAGGCCCAGCATGCGCCGCTTCGGGAACAGCCGGTGCCGTCTTCGGCGACGAAAACCGCGTTGATAAGAGCCCAGTTGATGAGGGGAGGGATCGTTTTGAAGGCAATGAAAGCCCAAAACAATGTCATCGCGATGCTAAAGGGAGAGGCATAGAGGTTTCGGAGGAAGGACATGGATTTAACGTTCATTGAACTGGACCTTCTTGTTGTAGATGTTGAGGACGAATGAAATCAGCATCGACATCGTGAAGTAGAATGCCATGACCATCAGAACGATTTCGATCGCACGACCGGTTTGGTTCAACGATGTACCGGCGAAGATGTTCACCAGTTCTGGGCACGCGATGGCCGCGCCGAGAGACGAGTTTTTCACCACGTTCAAGGTGTTGCTGATGTAGGGCGGGATGATGACGCACATCGCTTGCGGCAAAATGACAAGACGCATCGATTGCCAATCTGTCAAACCTGTCGAGAGGGCGGCTTCTGATTGGCCCTTTGCCACAGATTCCAAACCGCCGCGGACATATTCGGCAACGAATGCGCCGTGATAGATCGACAAACCCACAATAAGCGCGACGCGTTCAGGGATGATTGAAATCCCGCCAGTGATGTTAAATCTTGATTTTTCAGGCATCTCGATCTCGGCACCGATCACGCCGACCCAAAGCAGAACGGCAATGACGCTGCATGAAATCAATGCAATCCAACCAGTGCGGAAAATACCAAAACCCGTCGTTTCAGTTTGACGCTTTGAGTATTTGAAAACACCAACCGATGTGATCGCGACAATGGCCAACATGATCACACGGCCCAGAGGGGGTGCTTCGATCAATGGCATATACAAACCGCGCTGGTTTAAGTAGCCGACCCCAAAGAGATCAAAGCTATCTGCCACCCGCGGGAAAATGTTGAAAATGACGAAGTACCAAAACAAAATGTTCAGCAGAAGCGGTACATTGCGGAAGGTTTCAACATAAACGCGCGCCACGCCCGCCGTAAGAGGGTTGCGCGACATAAGCGAAACCCCAACGAGAAAGCCAATGACCGTACATCCAATGATGGCGATGATCGACGCCAATAAGGTATTGGTGATGCCAACAAGAAACACACGCCAATACGTGTTGTCTCCCGAATAGTCGATAAGCGAAAAAGCGACGTCAAAGCCTGCCTTTTCATCAAGAAACCCCAGCCCGCTGGACATGCCAGCAGCCGCGAGGTTGGTTTTGGTCGTAAAGATAAGAAACCAAGAAAATAGGCAAAGTCCAACGATCGTTGAGATTTGCACCAGAATACTGAATTGCCGTCTGTTCATCTGTCGCTCCAAAGTTAATCAGCGCAGTAAAAACTGCGCTGATCGTGAGAGTTCGAAGGATTAGCGGGCGGGTGGAGCGTATTGCATGCCACCATCGCTCCAAAGTGCGTTCATGCCGCGCTCAAGGTTCAATGGGGACTCTTTGCCAACTGTGCGTTCAAACATTTCGCCGAAGTTGCCGACATTTTTGATCACCTGATACGCGTAATCGGCAGGCACGCCGAGCTGTTCACCTAGGTCACCTTCTTGGCCAAGGAAACGAGCGATGGCAGGGTTCTTGTTGTCTGCAAGCACCTGGTCGATGTTTTCAGACGTAATGCCGAGCTCTTCTGCTTCGACGGCTGCATAATATGCCCATGCCACAACGTCTTTCCAGCGGCTATCGCCGTGGCGTACTACGATGCCCAACGGCTCTTTTGAGATGATTTCTGGCAGAACTGCATAGTCATCTGGGTTCTCCGCTTGAAGGCGCAGGCCTGCGATCCATGACGCATCCGAGCTGAAGGCATCACAACGACCAGCTGATAAAGCCTTGTCCGTCATAGAAGTTTACCGCTGCGAAATCGAAAGCCAAGCCAACGTCGCGGGGCAGGGTCCAAGTGGCCGCGCTCAAGCACATCGTCAAGCGTATCAGCTGCGACAGGTGCGGTCATTGCGCCGACTGCAATGGTGGTTAGGGCTACACCGGCTTTCATTTTTTATTTGTGACATTTTATTCTCCACGGTTGTTTGTGGTAAGAGTTTGGAAGGTGTAGTTGGATATTTTCTCTCGAATTTGTCGTCATTTTTGATCAATTATACTGCTTTTCGATGGGCAGGTGGAATAATTTGTCACGGATAAGGGCACATCAATATGAGACGGAAGTCTGTGCAGCCGCAATCAGGAAATATATGGAATGAAAAACGATCTCGACCAAATAGACAGAAAAATTCTTGTTTCTATTCAAAATGATGCGCGAAAAAGTATTGCAGAAGTAGCGCATGTCGCTGGGCTGTCTACCAGCCCGTGCCACAAGAGAATTAGAGCGATGGAGAAGTCCAATGTCATTTTGGGCTAGGTGGCGAACTTCGATATTACGAAAATTTGTGACAGTGTCACTTTATTGACAGAAGTTACTCTAAAAGAGCACAACCCTTACTCGTTTCGCAAATTTGACGAGGCCGTCGGCAAAGAGCAGGCCATGGTGGAGTGTTATCAGGTCTCAGGCCCATACGACTACTTTGCGCGCTTCATCTGCCGCGATGTCGCGGGGTATCGAGGCGTCACAGAACGTTTGACCGAACAACTCCCAATCTCCAACATTCAAAGCCATTGTGTGATGTCAAAGGTTAAAAAGTTCTCGGGTTATCCCCTCGGCCATCTTCTTGATTTAGAGACCTAGGCGTCATCGATCGATAGCGGTTCATTGGTCCGACAGTAAAATGTCCCAGCAAGCCGACCAATGGCATCCAATTGCCCGTGATCGACGCGGAGGTTTTCGCCAATAACGCCGGGGCGCGCATGCATCGCCAGCACCTCGCCAAGGATAATTTCACGCGATTTTCCGATATTCAGCCCAATGTAGCGACGGCACTCAAAACGCACAGGAGAGGCAGCGATCTGGGGGGCTTTGTTGTGCACACCTGGTAGGGTTTCGATCCCAGCCATCTTGAGTTCGCACACCTCTGGGGGATAATCCGTTGCCGTTTTTGTCATGGGCAGTGCTGCTCCGAAGTCGACGATATTCACCGTGAATTCTTCGGTCATGCGTATGTTGGCGGCGGTATCCTTAAGGCGCATATCGTCATGATTTTCCACGCCAAGCGCCAAAATAGGAGGATCCGCGGATAGGCAATTGAAAAAACTATAGGGGGCTGCATTTGTCGCGCCGTCCAAGTCCACCGTTGTTACCCAAGCGATTGGTCGCGGGACGATGGCGCCGCTGAGAAGTTTATAGGCCTGTTGCGCGCCGAGCCCCGCAAAGTCAAAGCTGTCATAGGGCTGTGCGTTTTGCTCTGGACTAGGCACAGGCCAGACCTCCGTCGATCACCGACGTATCTGTCATGGGCGCGCGCAATAGGCCCAGCAACGCATCGAGAGACGATGCCTGCTCAAGTGTGCGAATTTCGGCGGCAATGGACGCCGCCCTATGCGACATGTCCCCCATTTCACACATCGCTTCGAAGTTGGCAAAAAGCTCGTCGTAACTCAGAGGGTTTTTATGGTCGCCTTTGGCAAACGGCACCGTGGCTTCAAAAATCTCACCATTCCGCAGTTCGGCGCGGATAACGGGTTCGGCATCATGTCCAAGTGACGCATCTGAGCGCAACGTAATCAGGTTTATGGCGTCTTGGATATCCGTTGAAATGTGAAACTCACCAGAAAAGTGTGGCAAGTCGACCCGACCATCCAAGAGCGCAACAGCCGCACAAAATGGCATCGAAAGCTGGGCTTCGACCATATTTTTGGGCGCGGCATTGGCCAACGTTTTGTACATTTCTGGAATACAGCGAATGTCGATTGTGTTGATCTTGTTGACATCGCCGCCGACAATCTGATGCAGTTCAATCATCACATCAACGGCGCTGTGATTGTCGCGGCAGCACGGATAGGGTTTCACCCCAGACCGCAAAATGCGCGGCCAGTCCCACATATCAACGAGCAGTGCGTCGGGGTCCGCCCCGTCTTTGGCATAGGTGGTGAGGAAACCGCCCCATTCCGCCTCAAATGCATATTCTGGTCCGCTGATGTCTGCCTGCGCCCACAGAGCGGCCTTGACGCCCAAGCTTGCCGCCCAACTGGGGTGCAATCGCTTGCTCATTGCGCCGTCTGTGTTGAACGCCCATGTCCCGCCGGTCATCGTCAACGCAAATCCAAGCGCCGAAACCAACTGGTCTTCGGTCAGGTCCAGGATCAATCCAGCAGTCATAGCAGCACCCGCTGCGCCGCAAGTGGCCGTGAAATGCCAGCCTCCATCGGCGTTGTGCGCGCGATAGGCGCCCGCAGCTTCGAGGGTTCGGCGCGCCACTTCGTATCCAGCCACGCAAGAGTTCAGGAAATCGCCGCCCGTGACGGACGTCTTCAATCCCGCCACGGCCAATGCCGCAGGAAAGACCACAGCACCAGAGTGATCCGCGCCGCCAAAATCGTCGAGTTCCAGCGCATGGGCCAAGGTCCCATTGTAAAGCGCGGCATCAGAGGCTTTTGCGGTGTTATTAAGTCCAAGCAAAAACGACCCTGAGGGCGTGTCCAGCGCACCCTCTGCGCGCAACGCTGCTTGCATCTTTTCGGCTTCGGGCATGTGCGTCGCGGCAAGCGATACCCCAAGGGTATCGAGGAGTAAATACTTTGATTTTTCAACGGCTTGTACATGCAAAGCGCAGCTGGGGAATGTGCGGATTTCTCGAACCAATTGGCGAGACAGACTTGTCATAAATGTACTCCTTTAACAAAGAAAAACATTCCATGACTAAGCTGCGCTTTTTTGTCGTTATCTGTGAGGCGAGGGAAAGACACTGTCAAAAAATCGGGAAAATTGGAAAATCCTCCTACCTTTGACAGTGTCACCACCCGCATCATTAACGATGCTCGTGGCCTAGGATTATTCCCGTCAATCCAAATGGCGTCGTATTCCGAGGCTGATACCTTGGATTGGTCCGGAAACTGCCGTCACATTCGCCAGGGGCGACGTCAACCAAAGTCACGACGGGGTCGTGTGCCGGCATCGCCGAGCCGATTTTCGCGCTTCAGAGTGATAGGTTATCCCGATGTTTGGGCGGCCAACGTGGCCGCGCCTTGCGTTATCTCGTACCGATTTGGTCCATCGATATGGTCCGTCCAAACAGACGTTCGGCATTGCGATAGGCGATCTTTTCCGCCACGTCGCGCGGGAAATAGGACAGCCACACGCGATTCCGGTGGATGATCCCGTGATAGGCGTCCCACTGTTCGTTAATCCATGTGTCGCTGCCGACCATCAAGCGATCTTGGAAATCCAAAATGATCTCTTCCCATTCGGGATCGATCTCATTGTCCCAGCCCAAAATCGTATATTCGCGCAATGACGTATCCGCCATCAGGGTCGGGAATTCGGACATCAATTTATGCACTTCGCGTGCGGGTTCGCCCAACCCCGCATGCGCCCAGATGATTTTCACATCAGGGTCCAAATCATAGAGCCACCGGATCGGGTCGGCCCCCGAATGGACGTGCAGGAACAGATCATCTGCCTTGGCCATGTCGATGATTTCACGGAACAAATCCTCGTCCCACATGGTGCGATTGCGGATGTGAAATTCGCCGATGCCCTCGTGCGGGTGGTCATGAAGACGCTGTTTCAAATAGGCCTCCATGTCGGGATCTTTGGTCCATGTCGATGACGTCGCGCCCTCGCGGTAGGGGCGCAATTCCGGCACCACGCGGTTCGGTGCATAGTCATACATCATGATCGTGCCCTCGTCGGGCGACGACGACACAAGGCCCATCGCCACGCCGGTTTCATCCATAAAGCGGATGATCTGGGACACGGGATATTCCTCCCATGCGGGTTCTTTGTAATGGATATGGGCATCGAAAATCGGCACGTCTTTGATCGCGTCGCCGATGGGTTCTCCGCCATGATCGGCGGCGGCCAAAACGGGCGCCAGCGCAAGGGCCGCGCCCAAAAGGGGTGTCAAAAATGGCGTTCGGGTCATTGGGGGCCTCCGCAGGTTGGGTCATCTGACTGTGAAAGCCACGCCCGCCTCGGTCAACCCCCTGCACGGCGTCAATCGAGGGTACGTTCAAGATGCCAGATCTTGGACACGATCTTCCAACCGTTTTCGGTTTTCACAAAGCCAAGGTGGTCAAGGAAGACGTTCTTATGGGCGCGGATGCGGATTTTCACCGTGGCACTGATCGGCGAAAGGTAATCGACCATCAGGATCTCTGCCTCAAGCGCTTGTCCCACGCTTGCGGGCGATGTGCGGCCGGCGACATCTTTGCTAAAACTATCAATGGGTTCGACGAATATCTTGCCCTCGTCTGCGTCAAACAGGCTCGAGGTTTCGTGGAACACCGCGTTCAATTTTTCCACGTCACATTCGTGGATGGCTTCGAAATAAACGTTTACGGCGGCAATAAGATCGTTGGTGTTGCTCATGGTATGTCTCCTGTGTATGGTGTCATTATTTACACAAACCATCAGATAGTGACACATTAGGTCGTGCCATTTGCCGGAGATAAAATGACAAAAATCGTGCCACAGGATGAAAACCGCGCCAAACCTCGTGTCGTTGCGCTTGTCTATGACGGGCTCTGCACCTTTGAATTCGGCATAGTGAGCGAGGTCTTCGGGCTGCATCGTCCCGAGGTCGGTGGACATCTGTATGATTTCAAATCCGTCTGTCTGGAACCCCAACCGGTGCGCGCCGCCGGTGGGTTGATGGTCACGGCGACGGGGACGCCCGACGATTTGGCGGCGGCGGATATCATCGTTGTGCCCGGCTGGCGCGGGGTCGATGTTCCGGTCCCCGATGACGTGATCGCCGCCATTCGCGCGGGGCACGATCGCGGCGCGCGGCTCATCTCGATCTGTTCTGGTGCCTTTGTTTTGGCGTCCTCTGGTGTGCTGGCGGATCGGCGCGCCACGACCCATTGGCGCTATGAGGATGCCTTTAACTCCCAATTCCCCGATATAAGCATGGAGGCCGGCGCGCTTTATGTGGACGAGGGGGACATTATCACATCCGCAGGCAGTTCCGCCGGAATTGACGCCTGTTTACACGTCATTCGCACCGATTACGGCAGCAAAATCGCCAACACCGTCGCCCGTCGTTTGGTGATCCATTCCCACCGACAAGGCAGCCAAGCCCAGTTCATCAAACAGCCTGTTCCCAAGGGCGGGGCGGGGCATCGGTTGTCACAGCTGATGGATGACCTGCGCGCGTCCCTTACCGCGCCGCACACGATTGCGTCGATGGCGACGCTCGCGGGCATGTCGCCGCGCACCTTTCAACGGCAATTCATTTCGCTGGTCGGGATGCCCGCGGTGCAATGGCTGACCAAGGAACGGATCGCGCGCGCCTGTACCTTATTGGAAACGACCGATATGGGGATGGATGATATCGCAGCAGAGGTAGGGTTTGGCACCGCCGAAACCATGCGATACCATTTCCGGCGGGGGCTTGAACTTGGCCCCGCCGAATATCGCAAACGGTTTTTGTCTGCGGATGATCTATCGACGCGCGCGTCCTAGTCCCGCCAGCTCGGATCGACCGCATCCAGTTCGGATTTGAGGTGCTCGAAATGCGCCGGTGCCATGCCGCGATAGCCGTGCCAGCCGTCGCAGGTGGCCTGTGCGATCTCGTCCGACAAAATGGCCAATGGCGCGCCCGATGACATGGCCAAGATCTGGGTTTGTGCCGCCTTTTCAAAGAAATAGAGGTCCTCGAACGCGTCGGCCACGGTTTCCCCCGCGATGGACACCCCGTGGTTGGCCATGACCAAAACGGATTTGCCGCCCATGGCATCGGCCAAATGAGCGCCCTCGGCGTCGCTATCGGAAATTCCGCCAAAATGGCGGTCATAGGCCACGCGCCCAAAGAACCGCGCCGTGTTATTGTCGATCGGATGCAAGGTCGGGTCCGCCAAACAGGCCAGCGCCGTCGCATAGGGCGAATGGCAATGCAGGATCACCCGCGCCGCCGGATTGCGCCGATGTAACGTTCCATGCACCGTCCAGGCCGATGCATCGGGGGCGTTTGGGCCATCCATCACGCTATCGTCATCCGCATCCAAAAGAAGCAGATCGCTCGCCTTGATTGACGCGAAATGTTGCCATTTCGGGTTCAGCAGGAACTGTTTCCCATCGGCGGATACGGCGGCGCTGAAATGGTTGCCGACGGACTCGCTCCAACCGAATTTATGGCACAGACGGAACGCGGCAGCCAAATCCTGTCGCAGGGTGGTGATATCAGGTGTGGTTGCTATGTTCATGATTTAAAACGACCTTCTGAAACAAGCGCACGGTAGGACGACCGCATTTCCGCCCGATCCGCATAGGTGCCGCGCAGGTACCGTTCGCCGCTTGTGGCCGAATAGGCCGCGCGCCCATGCACGATCCGGTGGTTGTCAAACACGATACATTCACCGGCCTGCAACGTAAACTTCATGATGTATTTGTCCGACTGAAGGAACCGCCCAAACCGGCAAAACGCGGGGTAATAGGCATCCAGTTCCGCCTGCGGCAGGTCGATCATATCCAACATGTGCTGGCTGATGGTCAGACCCGCGACTTCGCCGTGGTGGTCCAGTTCGATCACCCGCTGATAGGACCGCATGTCGTAATCGTCGTGTTCACAGTAAAACGGGATCTCGGTCTCGGCCAACAGGCGGAAATCTTCGGGGTGGGCCGCGCGGAAATCATTGGCCGCCGCAACCCCGTCACCAAACAGGTTCAACCCGCCTTTGACGCTGTTTTGACGCATATGAAGGAACTGAATACCCGGGGCGAATTCCTCGGCGGGGACATCGGTATGAAGTTCAAGCGCAGCGGCGGTAAAGGCCGTGTTTGTCGGGTTGATATGGGTGCGCACATCGAAATAGTTGCCGAAAAACGTGGGGCGAACGACCCCCATTAAGTTAACAAGATCTGTCAACGCCTGATCGTTGTCCGGCATCTCTTGGATAACGGAAATCCCCTCGATCAGCATCGCCCGAAGCCATGCTTCTTGGTTGGCCTTGTCATCCACAAGCGCGTCAAATGTGAACCGTGTGACGTCGGGATAATGGTCGCCGTACCACGCGACCCGCGCAAGATCGGCAGGATCAGACCGCCGCGCGCCATTTGCATAGGCCTCTAATGTCGCGAGAGGTAGGTGCGTCACGTGATCCTCTGAAACCCATTCGATGATCAGTTCATCCCCAACGACATCCGCCCTTTTCGCAACGGGTTCCGCGTCCAGTTCGAAAATATCAAAGGTGCGTTCCCGTGTGGTTGTATTGAACGACGTCGGGCAATTGTCGCGCAGCCAGTAGAAATTGAAATAGGCCGGAACCCCCGATTTCATCGGCACATAGAGACCGGTTTCGGTTGCGGTGATTTCGGCGGGCATTGGGGTAATCCGGTTCATGGGATGCTCTCCTAAAGGGGCGAAGGTGTCCCTGATAAATTCGCTGAAAAATAGAAATTGAAAAAGAGGGTTAAAAGTGAATATAACTTAACCTGAAAGGCAACTTATGGATCATCTTCCTTCTCTTCGACTATTGGTGACCTTTGATACGGTCGCCCGTCTTGGATCTATGCAACGTGCCGCGCAGGTTTTGAACGTCACACCCCCCGCCGTGACCAAGGCCATTCGCCTGCTCGAGGATGAAATCGGAGCGCCCTTGATGGATCGGTCAAGCAAACCGGCCGTACCGACCGAAGCGGGCGAACGTCTGGCTTGGGCTGTGCGCGCGGGGCTGGCCTCGATTGAAAATACCATCACCGAAATCAGGGACGAGGCCGGATTGCTCGAACATCAGGTGACCCTGACCTGTACCATCGGGATGGCGACCCATTGGTTGATGCCGCGTCTGTCGTCGTTTTACGCGGAATGCCCCGATGTCACCGTGAACGTGCAGGCGCCGCCGTCGGATCGCCCCGTTTTGTCACAGGGCACGGATGTCGCGCTGCGCTATGGGCGTGGGGAGTGGACGGATTGCGAAACCGTGCGGTTGTTTGACGAACGGGTCTGTCCCATTGGCACGCCGGATGTGGTGGCGCGCGCGCTGTCCGCTGGGGGGCTGTTGGACGCGCCCTTGATCGAAGTGCGTACGAGTTACGGGAATAAATGGCACAGCTGGCCGGATTATTTTCGCAAACGTGGCATCGCGCGGCGGGTCCATTCGCTGCACACGTTTGATAACTATGTTCAGGCCGCGCAGGCCGCCGTGGCGGGACGCGGTTTGATGCTGGGCTGGCGGTCGGTGACGGAACCCTTTGTCGAGGACGGCACCCTGACCAAATGGCCCGAGGGCGAGATCGATTTTGGCACCGGATATTTCGCCTCCATCGCGCCCGCCAGCCAATCCAAGGACGCCACCCAGCGGTTTTTGCAATGGTTGATTGACGTCACCAAGGACATGTAAGTCGTGCCACCCACGGATGGGTGGCACATGTTTTCAACGGGTTAGGCGGCAAAGAACGCGCCGCGCACCTTGATTTCTTGGAAATCTTCCAGACCGAAAATCCCACCTTCGCGGCCATTTCCGGACTGTTTATAACCGCCAAACGGTGACCCATAATTGGTGCCATTGCCGTTGATCGTGACGGTGCCCGCACGCAGACGCGCACAGACACGTTCGGCCCGCGCCGCATCACCCGTCTGCAAATACGCCGCCAAACCATATTCCGTGTCATTGGCGATCTGGATCGCCTCGTCTTCGGTGTCGAAGGGGATGATCACCAACACAGGGCCAAAGATCTCTTCGCGGGCGATACGCATATCGTTGTTCACATCGGCGAAAATCGTCGGTTTCACGAACCAACCCTGTTCCAGACCCTCGGGTTTGCCCAGACCACCACACAGAACCTTGGCGCCTTCTTCGATGCCAACACCGATCAGGGTCTGGACACGGTCATATTGGATTTGATCAAACAGCGGGCCGATGTGGTCGCCCTCAACGGATGGATCATCCACGGCCTGTGTCGCGCCAAAACGCGCTGCGATTTCAAGCACTTCGTCGTAACAGGCGCGTTCCACCAACATGCGGGTCGGCGCGTTACAGGATTGGCCAGTGTTATAGAAACACTCGGAGATCGATGCCTCGACGCGCGCGGTCAAATCGCAATCGGCAAAGACAAGGTTCGGGGATTTCCCGCCCAGTTCAAGTGCTACGCGTTTCACGGTGTCGGCGGCGTCCTTGGACACCATGATGCCCGCGCGGGTTGATCCGGTGAACGACATCATGTCGACTTTCGGGTGACGCGACATGGCCGACCCCACCGTCGGGCCGTCCCCATGCACAAGGTTAAACGTCCCCGCAGGAAAGCCCGCTTCGTCGATGAATTCCGCAAACAAGGTGGCGGACAGCGGCGTATGCTCGGACGGTTTCAACACGCAGGTCGAACCGGACGCAAGGGCAGGGACCACCTTTTGCGCGATCTGGTTGATCGGCCAGTTCCACGGCGTCACAAGGCCACACACCCCGATCGGTTCGCGCATCACAACGTCGCCGCTGGCAAGGGTTTCTTGTTCTTCTTGTGCCGAAAGGGTGCGATAGAAATCTTTGATGATCCCGATGCCACAGGCGGCCTGAACGTCGCGGGACATGGTTTTTGGCGCGCCCATTTCGGTGGTGATCGCGACGCCCATTTCGTCCAAACGGCGGGTGAAGACCTCTTCAAGGTTTTTCAAAAGCGCCAGACGCTCGGCCTTAGAGGTTTGGGAATAGGTTTCGAACGCACGCGCCGCCGCGTCCACGGCCACGTCCACATCGTCGCTTGAACCAAGCGCGACAACACCGACAACATCGTTGGTCGCGGGGTTTTTGATCGGGAAATCGGTGGCGGAAATCGGGTCAACCCATGCGCCGTCGATGTAGAATTGTTGAGTGTTTGTCATGTTGTTTCTCTTTGTCATTTGGCCCTAGGGCACACAGGGTTCGGTTTCGAGGGTCAGGTGCAATTCCGTGCCCTCATATGGGGTGGCGGCGATCACCGCGTCGTTCAGCTCAATTCCCAATCCTGGGGCGGTTGGCGGGATGATATATCCGTCCTCCCAGGTGATTGGCGTGGTCAGGAAATCCATGAAGGGGCCGTCAAATTTGCCGATGGATTCAAGGATCAGGAAATTGGGGCTACATGTTGCAATTTGTATATTCGCAGCCGCCACAACGGGGCCACAGTACAAATGTGGTGCGATTTGTGCAGATCGTGTTTCGGCCAATGCGGCGATTTTCTTGGCCTCAAGCAGGCCGCCGACACGTCCCAAATTCATCTGAAGGATGGATGCCGCGCCCGCCTCAAGCATCCGCGCGAATTCGTGTTTCGTACAGAGCCGTTCACCGGCGGCGACGGGGATCGACGTGAACCGCGCGACCTCGGCCATATCGGCGGGGTTTTCGGGGGGCAGGGGTTCCTCGAACCACAGAGGATCATAGGCCTCAAGGCGTCTTGCCATGCGTTTTGCGCCTGACACGGTGAACTGCCCATGGGTGCCGAACAAAAGATCGGCGCGGGTGCCCACGGCCTCGCGGATGCGTTTGCAGAACTGTTCCGAACGGTCCAGATCCTCAAGCCGTGGTTGGTGCCCATCATAGATCGTATAGGGGCCGGCGGGGTCGAATTTCACGGCGGTAAAGCCATCCTCGACGGCCTTTACGGCGACCTCGGCGGCCATGTCCGGATCGTTATAGACATTCGGCGCATCGGGGTCTGGGTACACGTCACCCGCCTCGGGGTACAGGTACGTATAGCTGCGCAGGCGTTCGTTCACCTTACCGCCCAGCAGTTGATACACCGGCTGATCCGCAGCCTTGCCGATGATGTCCCAGCACGCCATTTCAAGGCCGCTCAACACCCCCATGACGGTCACGTCGGGGCGCATGGTGAAGCCCGCGCCGTAGGTGCGCCGCCAGAGTTTTTCGATGTGATGCGGGTCTTGGCCCGCGAATTGCCGTTCGAACACGTCATGCGCCATGGCCGCACACAGATCGGGCCCAAAGGTCGCGTTGTAAATCTCGCCGACACCGGTGATGCCGCAGGCGGTCGTCAGGCGCAGGAATATGAAATACCGCCCGCCGTGGCGCGGGGGCGGATTGCCGACCACAAAGGTTTCGATTTTGTCGAGTTTCATGGTCTATCCTTTTGCGCCGGCATGGCGTGCATCTTCGAGAATAAGCGCAGCACCGCGCGCTGCCAACATCATAACGGGGGCGTTCGTATTGCCCGAGGTCACATTCGGAAAGGCCGAGGCATCCACCACCCGAAGCCCGCGCACCCCATGCACCCGCAACCGGTGATCAAGCACGGAATCCGTCACGTCGCGCCCCATGCGACAGGTGCTGGTCGGGTGGAAAATCGTGCCCGCCGTGGCGCGGAAATTTTCGAGTATCGCGTCGTCATCCATCACCGTAACATCGGGCGACAGACGGGTTTTCGTGACCGATGCGAGGGTCGGGGTTTCGGCCAGCTGTTGCAAAATGCGCCCCGCGCGGATCGCCATGGCACAGTCGTGATTGGTCGATAATGAATTCGGGCGAATGGCGGGTGCGTCAATGGGATTGGCGGTTTTCGTCATGATCTCACCCCGGCTTGTGGGGCGGCATGGCTGCGCACAGAGAAGAAATCCGGCCGTGGGATCGATCCCGACTTTTCCATTATTATCAGTCTTATACGACATGGGGTTACAGTAGATTTGTATGTCCGCGACAGGCGAATCGGGGGTGGAACGGACAAAGCCGCTCACTTGGTTCACAGGGACCGCAAGGGGGCCGCGCCGTGTCATGACATAACGTATACCCGCAATCATCTGACCGATCCCGCGTCCCAGAACCGTGTTCAACGTGGGTTCGGTCGCATGAAAGAAATGCGACACACCCAGATGATCCTGAAGGCCGCGCCCGACCTCGGGGACAGCGGCGGTAACGTTGATGCCAAGGCGGGCCAAATGGTCCGGCGCGCCGATCCCCGAGAGCTGTAACAGCTGGGGGGAATTGATCGCGCCCGCGCTTAGGATGACCTCGCCCCGCGCATGGGCGGTGATGCGCCGATCGCCGCGCACGAAGGTCACGCCGGCGGCGCGCCCGTCCACGACATCAACCCGCTCCACCATGACACCCGACATCAGCCGAAGGTTGGTCCGTTTCAACGCAGGGCGCAAAAACGCATCCGCCGCAGACCAACGTTTGCCGCCGCGCACCGTGCTTTGCATGTGGGTGATACCGTCGGAGTCATCGCCGTTCAAGGTGCCGCGCACGGGCCAACCCATATCGGTTGCGGCATCCATGAAATGACGGCGAAACGGATGCATTTGGTCGCGCAGATCGTTGACCCAAAGCGGACCGGTGCCGCATCGGTTACGGCTGCCGTCGCTGGTGACATGGGTCTGTGTCTCGATGGCCTCATAGGTGCGGCGCACCACGTCCCAGCCCCAACCACGCGCCCCCGCCAGTTCCCAATCGTCGAAATCATGGGGCAGGCCACGCAGATAGGCCATGGCGTTGATTGAGCTGGACCCACCAATCACCTTGCCCCGTGGCCAGAACGCACGCCGACCGTTCAGACCCGCATCCGGTTCCGCCTCGTAACACCAGTTCACCGATGGGTCGTCAAAGGTCTTGCCATAGCCAAGCGGGGTTTTGATCCAGAATTTACGATCGCTGCCACCGGCCTCGAGGATCAAGACCTTGTGGCGGCCACATGCGGTCAATTGATCCGCCAAAACACAGCCCGCCGAGCCCGCACCAACAATGATGTAGTCATAGGTTTCAGAGGTCATGGCGGGGCCCTGTGGTTTGCGTGTTCGGGCCATGATCACATGCGAGGCATTGTTAATTCAAACAATGTAATTTACACCTAAGGCATCATTTCATTTAAGGGTTACCCATGGTCGAAATCCCCCACGTCATCTGGCTGCGCGCCTTTGAGGCGGCCGCGCGCCACGGCAGTTTCTCTGCCGCTGCGGATGAGTTGTGCCTGACCCCCGCCGCGATCAGCCAACAAATTCGCGCGTTGGAACAACATCTTGATGTGTCGCTCTTTGAACGGCTGGCGCGGGGGGTGGCGTTGACGGATCGCGGGGCGGCCTATGCGCAACCGATCCGCAAGGCCCTGTTGGATATGGAACGCGCGACGCAGGGGCTCTTTGGGGTGTCGCAAAAACGGGTGATCCAGCTGCGCGCCTCGATTTCCTGTGCGGCCTTGGTGATTGCGCCGAAATTGGCGGAGTTTCAGACCCTGCATCCCGATATTGAGGTGCGATTGTCGACCTTTGTCTGGGCGGATCGGTTTGCCGATGATGACGTGCATATCGATATTCGGTTCGGCCATGGGGATTGGACCGACGGGCGGGTGACGCATCTGGGCCATGAATTCGCGGTGCCTGTGTGCCATCCGGATTATGCCTCGCTGGGCGCGGATCTGTCGATTGAGACCATGGCGGCGGGCGAAGTGGTCCATATCGCGGGGTCGGAAACCGACTGGGTGCGGCTGGCGGAACACGCGGGGCTGACGCTTGGGTCGCCGTCGAATGTGGTGCATGTGGATTCGTCGCTTGTGGCGCTTCAGGCGGTTATTGCGGGGCGTGGATCGGTGATGGTTTTGGAGAGTTTTGCCCGCGAATATATCCGGCAGGGGCTTTTGGTGGCGCCGACGGATTATCGGTTGCCAGTGCGCCCGTCACATTTTCTGGTCGAGCGGGACGGGGCGGCGTCGGCGGATGATTTGCGCGTGTTCAGCGACTGGGTTCTGTCACTCTATTAAACCCGCGGCGCCCCAAGGGGCAAAGGGGGCCGCGCGCCCGATGGGCGCGCGGCGGTTGCGCTAGGCTTTGGAGGTTGGGACAACCTCATAGCCTGGTTCTTCGGGTTCATCGTCGAACAATTCATCTGGGAAACCGGGGGCCGTGATCGACAGGCCGGTGGCGTCTTCGAGGCGACGAATGATGTTCGGGGACAGTTCCCGTTCGCCGTACCGCGCGATGCCGTCGTCAAAGATATCCACCATCAGCGGGCTGATTTCGAGCGGCACATTGTTGTCGGATGCGATCTTTTGGAACAGGCCGATGTCCTTTTTCACAAGGTCCATCGTAAAGGAAATATCGCGCCCCCCATTGAGGATCACCTGACCCTCGGTTTCCGCAACGAAGGAGTTGCCCGAGGAAATCGTGATCGCCTCATAAGTTGTGGCCAGATCGATGCCGGCGGCCTTCATGGTGACCATGGCCTCGGAGACCGTCAACAGGTTCGCGGTCGCCAGATAGTTGGTCATCACCTTCAACACCGACGCCGTGCCGATTTCGCCAGTATGCAACACGCGACGACCAAGCGTGGTGAGCATGGGCAGCATCCGGTCGAACGTTTCGCGATCACAGCCCGCAAAGATCGAGATATTGCCCGTCGCCGCACGGTGACAGCCACCCGATACAGGGCATTCGATGGGGGCGGCACCCTTGGCACGCACGAGGTCGGCGATACGTTTGATTTCGCCCTCGTCGGTGGTGGACATTTCGGCCCAGATCTTGCCCTCGCTGAGGCCGGCCAGAACGCCGTCCTCGGCCTCCATCACCTGTGAACAGGCTTTGGGCGACGGCAGGCAGGTGATGACCACATCACAGGTTTCGGCCAATTCCTTGGGCGTCTCCGCCGAGCTTGCGCCGCGCGCGACGAAATTCGCGACGAATTCAGGGTTCAAGTCGCGCACCGTCAGGTCAAACCCATTGCGCAGGATCGACCCCGCCAGTTTGCCGCCAACATTACCAAGGCCGATAAATCCAACTTTCATGTGTTTTCCTTTGATATCTTGGCCCAAGGGGGCCGAATTTGGTTGCGCAGATCATCGGGGGATTGTCTGTGAAAGAAAAACGAATAATAACGATATCTATGTATAAATATTTTTGGGGATAACATGGCCAGCGGCACACCGAACCTGACATGGCTGCGCAGCTTTGAGGCGGCAGCGCGGGTGTTGAATTTCACGCTGGCGGCGGGGGAATTGGGCCTGACACCCACCGCGGTGAGCCTTCATATCAAGTCGCTTGAGGCGCATTTGGGCGAAAAACTGTTTGTCCGCAATGCGCGGCACCTGACGCTGAGCGCGCTTGGCGTGGCCTATTTTGATGCGGTTGGGGATTCCCTGTCCAATATTGACCGCGCGACTGAACGGCTTTTTGCGCCGTCCGAACGGGCGGTGGTGACGTTGCGGGTGCCGATCTCGACGGCGGCGCTTTGGCTTGCGCCGCGCATGGCCGCCTTTGCCCAAGACCACCCGCATATCCACCTGCGCGTCGTCTCGACCATCTGGGAGGCGGCGGCGCGGGATGAAAACATCGACATCGATATCAGGTACGGCGCGGGACATTGGCCGGAATATGAGGCGGAACAGATATCGACCGAGTCCGTCGTCCTGATCCACGCGACGGGGCAGGTCGCGCCGAACCTTGCCGATCTAACCACCCCCGTGGTGCATGTCTTGGGACTTGAGGATCTCTGGGATCGTTATGTCACCGCACAGGGCATCGCCGCGCGCGATAGGGTCCCCGCGGTCTCCGTCGACACAACGGCGGTGGCGATTTCCATGGTCGCCGCAGGGGCGGGGTGCGCGGCGATCCAAACTCGATTTGCCCAATGCGCCATAACCGACGGGGCGGCGATTGCCATCGCTGGCGATCCCGTGCCGATTGCCCAGTCCCATTATCTGGTCCAAGGCAAAACCAAACGCCCCCAACGTGCCGAGGTCAAACAGGTGCGCGACTGGCTTCGGACGGCCTTTGCCGAGGCCAAGATCGCCTAGCGTCGGCGCGCGAAATAGGGGATGAGGAATAGGATACAGGCGAATAAAAACAACAGACTACCGGCCATCGCCCATGGGTTCCCGACGCTTGAGACAATAAAACAAATCGCCGACAGCACAAAGATAGCCCAGCCGATCAGTTCGAACCGGTGTTTGAGGGCGTCGGGTTTTGCGTCGTCTTTGATCGGATCAAGGGACATGGGGCGGACCTTGGGTTGTTGGTTTTTGACTGTTTGGATGAAAAATATCACGTTGTCTATGGGTGCCTTTGGGTGACCCACATGTCGCGCGCAAAAAGATCAATGAGCGCGGTATTTGTGCTAGGGTGGGGCGGTGATCTGTGCCTATTGTGGGGGCGAATAATGGGATGGGATTGTGACGGCACTTCGGATTTCAAATATTGATGCGCGTCGGCTTTGGCTGACGACGAATATGTTGGGGGTCGCGCCGGTTGGGGCAATGTCGCCAATTGATATTGTGCGACGTTTGGGCTTTGTGCAATTGGACACCATCCAGATCGTGTCGCGCGCCCATCACCATATATTATGGAGCCGCGATCAGACCTATCGCGAACCGATGATGGATCAGATGCTGGGCGATGACCGCGTGGTGTTTGAACATTTCACCCATGAT
Organism: uncultured Halocynthiibacter sp.; assembly: GCA_947503035.1. Classification (GTDB taxonomy): domain Bacteria; phylum Pseudomonadota; class Alphaproteobacteria; order Rhodobacterales; family Rhodobacteraceae; genus CANNCD01. The sequence continues at coordinate 775,297 of CANNCD010000001.1, read as the reverse complement.
GCCTCGGTTATTCCCGTCGAATTTCTGCCCATGTGGAACCGGCAATTCCGCCGGATGCAGGCCAAGGTCAGCGGCGCGTCGTGGTATGGCGCGGTGGAACAGGGGTTGCTGGAGGATGTGAAATCCCGCATCCGCGCCGAGGGGCCGCTGTCGACCCGCGATTTCGACACCAAGATCGACGGCCCCCGTGGGGTCTGGCAACGACCGCCCCATAAAAAGGCGTTGGATTTTCTGTGGTACGCCGGTGAACTGGCCACCAGCCACCGCGAGGGTTTCACGAAATTCTATGATCTGGCGGAACGAGTGTTCCCGCCTGTAATGACCGAACAGACCATGGAGGACGCCGATCAAATCGACGCATTATCCCGCGCCGCGCTTGATCGGATCGGCGTCGGGACCCTGACCGAAATCCGGAAATTTTGGGACGCGACGGATGCAAAAGAGACCGCCGCATGGGCCAAGACGCACGGTCGTGATCTCCTTCAGGTTGAAATCCAAGGGGCCGATGGCACCTGGACCAAGGCCGTCGCGCCCGCCGATGTCGAAACCCGTTTGGCCGCGTTGACGCCGTCCACGTCGCGTTTGCGCATTCTGAACCCGTTTGATCCGGCCATTCGTGATCGCGCCCGCCTGAAACGTCTGTTCGGCTTTGACTATACCGTCGAGATGTTCGTGCCCGCCGCGAAACGCAAGTGGGGCTATTACGTTTACCCAATATTAGAAGGGGATCGGTTCATTGGCCGGATCGAAGCCAAGGCAGATCGTAAGGCCGGTGTGTTGACGGTCATGAACCTCTGGGCCGAGCCAAATGTCCGCTGGACCAAGGGGCGCAGGGCGAAATTGTTGTCTGAACTCAACCGCTTTGCCCGTTTGGCGGGGGTTGGAACACTCGCGCCTTTTGAGGTGTTTTAGGGTGGACCGGAAAAGTGTTAATATTTGATTAACAACCTCTGATTGATAAATATTCACAAACTTCTATTTTAGGTATTGGCGATTTACGCGACTCTATTTATGGCTAGGGCAAGGAGATATTTATGCAGAAATTTTCATTGCTCGACCTTTCCCCAATTCCAGAAGGGGCAGGACCAAAAGAGGCTATTGCGAATTCCGTTGGCTTGGCCCAAGCGGCCGAAAAGGCGGGGTATCATCGCTATTGGATGGCTGAACATCACAACATGAAGGGCATCGCAAGTGCGGCGACCTCTGTTGTGGTTGGCCATGTTGCTGGTGCGACCAAGACGATCCGCGTGGGGGCTGGCGGTATTATGCTACCGAACCACGCGCCATTGATGGTCGCCGAGCATTTCGGCACGCTTGCGACCCTGTATCCGGATCGCATTGATCTGGGCGTGGGCCGCGCCCCTGGCACCGATGGGGCGACCATGCGGGCGCTGCGTCGTGTGGCCAATGAACGGGACAATTTCCCGAATGATGTCCAAGAATTGATCGGCTATTTCCAAGAGGCCAATGAAAACGCCCCTGTGCGCGCGATCCCTGGGGCGGGCACCAACGTGCCGGTCTGGATGCTAGGGTCAAGCACCTACGGCGCGCAATTGGCCGCGCATCTTGGTCTACCTTATGCGTTTGCGTCCCATTTCGCGCCCGCGTTGATCGAACAGGCGATTGATATCTATCGCAGCACGTTCAAGCCATCCGCCCATCTTGATGCGCCATATGTGATGATCGGGGCAGGGGTTTGCGCCGCTGACACCGCGGAAGAGGCGGAATTTCTACGCTCTTCTATCATCTTGGCATTTGCGGGCTATGTGACGGGGAATTCGGTTCCGTTGCCCTATCCGGTCAAGGACGTCTGGTCGCAATTGTCCGCCCCCATCGCCGCGCAGGTCAAACAGACACAGGCGCTTTCGGCGAATGGGTCCCCCGAGATGGTGCGCGAACAATTGGCAGAAATTGTTGCGAAATATCAACCGGATGAATTGATGGTCACCGGTATGATCCACAACCACGAGGCGCGCGTGCGTTCCTTTGATATCGCCGCCGAGGCGCTTCGCGATTTGGTTGATACGAAAACGGATGCCGTCGCCGCCGCCTAGGCGCGGGGCGGATCAATTTGGCGCAGGACATCCACCATATGGGTCAAACGACCCGCAAGTGGATTGGTCTTGCGCCACACCATCCCAATCCGACGGGTGGGCCGCGGCGCAGGCAGGCGGGCCACTGACACAGGCGCCGAAGGCGTGTCAATTTTGACCGCCATTTCCGGCACCAATGTGACCCCCACACCGGCCCCCACCATTTGCACCAATGTGGACAGGGAACTGCCCTCCATCAATTCGCGCGTATCCGTGGGCGATATGTTGCAAAACGACAGGGCCTGATCGCGGAAACAGTGCCCTTCTTGAAGCAATAACAACCGCATATCCCGCAACATGTCGGTGCTTGGCACGGCGGCGTCGGCATCATTTTCGTGGCGCACCAATACGAAATCTTCATCAAACAGGGGTGCCTCAAACAGGTTGGGTTCTGACACCGGCAATGCCATGATCGCCGCGTCCAAATTGCCGGCCGTCAGGTCCTTGATCAACTGTTCCGTCACTGCCTCGCGCGGGAGAATATCAAGCGCCGGAAAATGGGTGTTCAACGTCTGGATCACCCGTGGCAGATAATAGGGCGCGATGGTCGGGATCACCCCAATCCGCAGCCGCCCGATCAACGGGTTGTGCGAGGCCCGCGCCATATCGCCCAAGTCATCGACCGACCGCAGAATATCGCGCGCGCGATCCGCAACCTCTTGGCCAAGCTCCGTCACACGGACCATGCGCGCGCCGCGTTCCACCAATGGCGCGCCAAGCATGTCCTCAAGATCTTTGATCTGAACGGACAGGGCAGGCTGCGAAATCGCGCAATCCTCGGCGGCGCGACCAAAGTGTTTGTGACGGGCCAAGGCCTCAAAATATCTGAGCTGTTTTAGGGAAATGTTTATCATAATCATTTCCTATCACGGTGATTTGAAAATGCAAATTTATCTTATCGCACGGCGGCCCTAGGGTAGGGGCAAGTGGGACGACCCACATCACAGCGATCACATGCCATCAAGGGAGACAGCAATGACACAATCAGCGTCGGGCGGAAAATGTCCAGTCATGCACGGGGGCAATACGTCCTCGGATAATTCGGTTAAAAAATGGTGGCCAAACGCCCTGAACCTCGACATTTTGCATCAGCACGATACGAAAACAAACCCGCTTGATCCGGATTTCGATTATCGCGAGGCGGTAAAAACCCTTGATGTTGAAGCGGTTAAGGCCGACGTTTACGCGCTTATGACCGACAGCCAAGAGTGGTGGCCTGCGGATTGGGGCAGCTATGTCGGCATGTTCGCGCGCGTTGCGTGGCACGCGGCAGGGTCCTACCGCGTCGAAGATGGTCGCGGTGGCGGTGGCACAGGCAACCAACGGTTCGCGCCGTTGAATTCATGGCCTGACAACGCCAACACTGACAAAGGCCGTCGTCTTCTTTGGCCGATCAAAAAGAAATACGGCAACAAACTCTCTTGGGCCGATTTGATCATGCTTGCGGGCACTGTTGCCTATGAACATGCGGGCCTTAAGACATACGGTTTTGCCTTTGGTCGCGAAGACATCTGGGCGCCAGAGACCGATATTTACTGGGGCGACGAAATGGAATGGCTCGCGCCAAGCGACACCCGTTATGATGATGTGGCCGATCCGTCGACCCTTGAAAACCCCTTGGCCGCGGTGCAGATGGGTCTGATCTATGTGAACCCAGAGGGCGTGAACGGCAAACCCGATCCGGCGAAAACCGCGCTGCAAATGCGCGAAACATTCGCACGGATGGCGATGAACGACGAGGAAACCGTGGCATTGACCGCCGGTGGTCACACCATCGGTAAGGCGCACGGCAACGGCGACGCGGCATTGTTGAGCCCCGATCCAGAGGCCTCTCCGACCGCCGATCAGGGTCTTGGTTGGATGAACAAAACCAAGCGTGGCATCGGCCGCGACACCGTCGTCAGCGGCCTTGAAGGTGCTTGGAGCACCAACCCGACACAGTGGGATATGGGCTTTTTCGACCTCTTGTTCGGCTATGACTGGGCCCTCACCAAAAGCCCGGCCGGCGCACAGCAGTGGGAGCCAGTGGACATCAAAGAAGAGGACAAACCGGTCGACGTCGAAGACCCATCGATCCGGTATAACCCGATGATGACCGACGCGGATATGGCGTTGAAGGTCGACCCGATCTACAACGATATCTGTCAAAAATTCATCGCGGACCCTGACTATTTCGCGGAGACCTTTGCCCGTGCGTGGTTCAAACTGACCCACCGCGATATGGGGCCGAAAACCCGTTACATCGGGCCAGATGCACCATCCGAGGACCTGATCTGGCAGGACCCCATTCCCGCTGGCAACACCTCCTATGATGCGGCGGCGGTAAAGGCCAAGATCGTTGATGCCGGTCTTGATCTTGCCGATATGGTTTCCACTGCATGGGATAGCGCGCGGACCTTCCGTGGTTCGGATCTTCGGGGGGGGGCCAATGGTGCGCGCATCCGTTTGGCGCCGCAAAAAGACTGGGAAGGCAACGAGCCAGCCCGTCTGAGCGCGATCCTGTCTGTGTATGAGGCCATCGCAGCCGACACCGGCGCAAGCGTTGCGGATGTGATCGTTCTGGGTGGTAACATCGGTGTGGAAATGGCCGCTAAGGCCGCCGGTTTCAAAGTGACCGTACCGTTTGACGCGGGCCGTGGTGATGCGACGGATGAGATGACCGATGTGGCCTCCTTCGCCCCGCTTGAGCCGCTCGCCGATGGGTTCCGCAACTGGCAAAAGACCGAATATGTCGTAAGCCCCGAGGAAATGTTGCTTGATCGGGCGCAATTGCTTGGCCTGACGGGTGCGGAAATGACCGTTCTGTTGGGCGGGATGCGCGTGATGGGCACCAACCACGGTGGCTCTGAACATGGCGTGTTCACCGACCGCGTTGGCGCCTTGTCCACAGATTTCTTTGTAACGCTGACCGATATGGCGTTCATCTGGCATCCGATTGAGGACGGCACATACCAAATCCGCGAACGGGCGACGGGTAAAATCCGCTTTACCGCGACGCGGACCGATCTGGTGTTTGGCTCCAACTCGATCCTGCGCGCCTACGCCGAGGTCTATGCCCAAGACGACAATGGCGAGAAATTCGTCAATGATTTCGTCGCCGCATGGACCAAGGTGATGAACGCGGATCGCTTTGATTTGACTGCATAATATATGGGGCGGGGCGTCGATGGGCGCCCCGTTTCACATCTGGTCGTCGTGCCCCAGTAAGATGTCCTCGACCAAGACCGACAAAAGCTGTGCGCGCCCCGTTACGTCCAATTTGCGATAGATCGCGTTGCATTGCGATTTGATCGTGCCCTCGGATGTGCCGCGCAGATCGGCGGCCTCTTTGATCGAAAACCCTTTGACAATGAACCATGCGACCTCGTGTTCGGCGCGGGTCAGTTTCGCCTGTTTGAACCGATCATCCACCGCCGCGGCAAAGGCCCCCGAGGCGGCGCGTAACGCAGTTTCGGCCGTTTTTTGATTGCGGTGCGCGCTCATTACCGCGCGAATGCCCAGCACGGTTCCGATGATCAATCCCAGCGCAGCCGAGATTTCCAACGCCTCGCGCAGACGCCAGTTTCCCGCCGCGCCATCATGCCCAAGCACAGACACCACAAGGTTCGCGACCACGGCCACGGCGCATAAACATTGAATAATGACAAACCCCCAAAGGAGCCGAAGGGATGAGGTCAAGACCGAGGGCCCTTGTCTGCGCGCTCAGAGCGGGATGGGCGATCTTTCTTATCTGTGCCGCGGGATGGCCGGTCTTTTGGTGCGCCCGTTTGATCAGGGCCATCGATGCGGCGATCATCGCCGGCGTCGCCCCCGTGCGTGGCGCGTGATTTGCCCGCAATCACATCGTCCTGAAGAATACGACCGGTTTGGCGGGCGATCAGAATGGAACGGGTTTGATCCCCATTCGATGCCTCGACATAGATCCGCCCCAACCACGTGAAACGGGTCGATGTGACCTCATAGCCTTGCTCGGCCAAAATCGTTTCCAAGGCGTCTGGGATATCTTGGGCCTGGGTTGCACTGGCAAAGCCCAGAAAACAAAAGAGAGTGAGAGGTCGAATAAATGTCATTGCGGCCCTTAGAATACGTCTGGTTCTGTTGCCAAAATCTATCATTTGGATGGTGCGTTTATCAACTGCGGGGCGACGGGTTTAAATCCGTGAGTGGCGCCCATCGCCCCGCATATGACCCGTATAACGGTTTGGGGAAACCTTTGGGCAATGACCAATATCTATCATGGATTTTCCGTTTTTTGCATCATTCTATCGTTGAAAACCCTGTCATAAACTTTTGGTATAGACGTTTTTCGGGCATCTGCGCGTGGTCCTAGGCGGCGTGCCGGTTCAATGGCTCGGTTTTTCGGGCCTGACATTCCAACAACAGGCGTGCGCCCAATCGTGTAAGAATCAAACGGGGCCCGTCGGGGCCTGGGCGATATTCTGCGGCACGCAATTCAACCAAGGTTTCGCTTTGTTTTTGAACAATATCATCGCGTTGCTCATCGCGGCTTAGCAATTCGAGCGCCCGCAGTTCTGTGTCCAAAAGCGTGGTGGCAAGAATTTCTACGATGCGTGTCATGTTCGGTCCTGACTGTGGCAAGGGGAGTTGGGGGGTCTTGCCATCTAGCGGTATTCACGCGCGGCGCTCCATCCATCAAAGGTTGCACAACGGGGGCCATAGCCCCCGCAGCATGAACATAAACTTTTGATATAGACGATGGATCAGCCGTCGGCCTGCGGTTAAATCCGAAACAGCGGCTGAAGAAGGCGCGGCATGAATGAGCGGAACCGAAGCGGCGCATCGGTCGCGGCCAAACAAATACAGGCCTGATCGCCACCGGCAAAGGGCGTGTGTTCCACGTTCTCGTTGGCCACCTCAAGATCACCGACACCGAATTCGCCGGTCTCATCCGAAAAGCTGCCTTGAAGAACAAGCGTCAGTTCAAGCCCGCCGTGGCTGTGATCGGGCACCGCCTGATTGGGGGGAATATACAAAAGACGCACGGACCCCTCGGGGCCGGACCAAATGATATCTTGACGCACCCCAAGTCCCAGCGATTTCCACCGCGGCGGGCGCCCCTTAAGGGCCTCCATCACGGGGGCGGGGTAAACGCCTTGGGCCTTTTTGCGGGGTTTTTCCACATAGGTCGCGTCCAGTTGATCCATCACGTTGGATTTCAAATCCTCGGACACGGGCGCGGTTTCGGTGTCGTCCAACAAAACGCCGCCGGCGACCTTGTGCGCCTCAAAGCTGGCGCGGGCGGTGTCGTCCATGGAAATCTGCGCGGCAACAACCATGGCAAACGGATGGGGCAATGTGCCCGCCGCATAGGCCGCCATTAATGGGTCGGGGGTGTGGTGTTTGATTGCGGACATTATCGAATATCCCTCAGTTCATGACGCAGCCGTTCAAGGGCCAGTCGAATACGTGATTTGATCGTTCCAAGCGGAAGGCCGGTTTCGGTGCTGATCTCTTGGTGGGTGAGATCGCCCAGATAGGCCTTTTCGATCATGGCGCGTTGTTCGGGTTTTAATCGTCCAATTGCGCGTTTTAACAGGGTCGCCTCTTGGTCCACGGCCAACATGGCGCTGGCGTCGGGTTCCGCGTCCGGTTCATGTCGAAGCTCTTCGGGCAGGGGGCGCGCGTTTTTGCGAAACACATCAATCTGGCGATTGCGGGCAATTTGATAGATCCACGCCGAGACCTGCGCGCGTTTTGGGTCGAACTGGTCCGATTTTCGCCAGACGGTCAACATGACGTCTTGGACGATCTCCTCGGCCTGCGCATTGGACGTGCCCGACCGCATGATGAACCCCTTCAGGCGTGGCGCGAAATGGTCGAACAGCTCGGCAAAGGCCGCCTTGTCACGCCTGTCACGCACGGCCAACATACATATGGTCTGCTGCGAAATTTTGGGCGTCGATGGGGCGGCCGATTGCGTCACGCGGGCGGTGTCCTTTCGCGAAGGCGCCCGATTGGGCGTCTCGGAGGTCTTTGATTTCTGCGTTTCTATCAACATACACCTGTTACGGCGCAAAACAAAATCCGGATCATATTAATCTGTGAAATTATTTTATGATCCAAATTGGGAAACATGGCGTAGCCTTAATACAAATGCATGACCCAAGCAGGAGCGCAAATGCCCTTTGATGTCCGACCCTTACGCCCGCAACGCATCGCCGTGATTGGTGGTGGCATTTCGGGGCTTGCCTCTGCCTATCGGTTGGGGCGCGACCATGATGTCACCCTGTTTGAGGCCGCACCGCGTCTTGGCGGCCATGCGCGCACGGTGATTGCGGGCAAAAATGGCGATCAGCCGGTGGATACGGGGTTCATCGTCTTTAACTATGCCAACTACCCGCATTTGACGCGGATGTTTAACGACCTTGATGTGCCCGTCGTCAAAAGCGACATGAGTTTTGGCGCGTCGATCGATGACGGTCGGATCGAATATGGTCTGCGGGATGTGCGGGCCTTGATGACCCAGAAACGCAACCTTCTGCGCCCCGGATTTGCGCGGATGGTGCGCGATATTCTGACGTTTAACAAACACGCCGAACGGCTCGCCACCAGTGATGATCTGACGCTTGGGGATGTGATGGATCATCTGCGGCTTGGATCGTGGTTTCAGAATTATTACCTTCTGCCGCTTTGTGGCGCGATCTGGTCCACACCCGCCGCCGCCATTCGCGATTTCCCCGCGCGTCCTGTGGTGCAGTTTTTCCGCAACCACGCGCTCTTGTCTACGTCCGGCCAACATCAATGGTGGACCGTCGATGGCGGCAGCCGCGAATATGTTCACCGTCTTGAGGCACATCTGGTCACCAATAATGTCGTGATCCGCAAAAACACCCCCGTCGCCGCCGTGGATCGCACCGGCGTGACATCAACCGTCACCACCAAAAATGATGAAACGGGGCCCGTAACCTCGGCCTTTGATCACGTGATTTTTGCCTGTCATCCGGATCAGGCGTTACGTTTACTGTCGCGCGCAACACCCCAAGAACAAATGATTTTATCCGATATCCGGTATCAGGATAATCGGGTGATCCTGCATCGTGATGCGGACCTGATGCCCAAGCGAAAAGGCGTCTGGTCCAGCTGGGTTTACACCACCGACACCACCAAACCCGAGACCAGCATCGGCGTGACATACTGGATGAACCGCTTGCAGAATATTCCCGAAACGGACCCTCTGTTTGTGTCGCTGAACCCGCTGAAATCCGTGCGCGAAGATGCCGTGTATGACGAGGTCACATTCCGTCATCCCGTGTTTGACGGCCCCGCCTTGGACGCGCAACGTCGCCTGATGGATATCCAAGGCCAGAACAACACGTGGTTCGCCGGCGCCTATACCCGCCATGGATTCCACGAGGACGGCTTTGCCAGCGCCATGCGCATCGCCCGCCTGATGGAGACCCAACCCGCATGACCCATGCCCCCGAATATCTGCGTGGCAGCACGACCCACACCCGACGCGGCGCGATTTCACACGGGTTCACCTATGGCGTCGATTTCGTGTTGATCGATCCCGAGGCCGACGACACAGGCCCCGCGTTGTTCTCGCGCAATCGGTTCAACGTGTTTTCCGTGGCCGACCGCGACCACGGCGGTGCGCTGCGCGATGGACGCGGGGCGTCTTGGGCGCGGGACGTGTTTGTCGACGCGGGGTTGACCGACGACATCCAAATCGGCCTCTTGACCCAGCCGCGCCATTTCGGTCGGGTCTTTAACCCCGTCAGTTTCTGGTTGGCCAAAACGGGCGACGATATCCGCGCCGTCATCGCCGAGGTTTCGACCCCATTTGGAGACCGTCATTCGTACCTGTGTCACACGCCCGATTTCGCGCCCATTACCAAGGACACGCGGATCAAGACGCCAAAATCGCTTCATGTGTCGCCGTTTCAGGAAATCAAAGGCGGCTATGAATTCGCCTTTAACCTAACCCATGACCGCATCGCGATCCGCATTACCCACACCAATGGCGACGATGGCGTGATCGCAACCCTGACCGGTGCGCGGATGCCGCTGACCAATGGCCATATCATCGCGGGCGCAATCCGTCGCCCCCTTGGCGGGCTACGCACGCTTGCGCTTATCTACTGGCAGGCGCTTCGCCTGAAACTCAAAGGTGCGACGTATCGGACGCGCCCAACACCCCCACAGAACGAGGTGACCTGATGCTATTCCTGACCAAACAGATCAAACGCGATTTCCTCGCGACCTGCGAAAATATTACCGTCGGGAGCCTGCGTTTGACCACGCCCGAGGGCGAGAGGTACGATTTTGGCGACGGCAGCCCCAGCGCCGAGATGCAGATCCACGATTGGTCCGTCGTCACGTCGATGGCGGCCAAGGGGGACATTGGGCTCGGTGAAACCTATGTCGCGGGTCTGTGGGATACGGCGTCGATTTCCGATTTGACCGAGGTCGCGCTGCGCAATTTTGACCAGTTCCAAAATTACGCCTTTGCGGGGTTTTGGAGCAGCCTGAAATACACCACCGTCAACCGTCTGCTACGCAAGAATTCGCAGAAGGGCGCATCGCGTAATATCCGCGCCCATTATGATGTGGGGAATGAGTTTTATCAGCTCTGGCTTGATGACACGATGACCTATTCGTCCGCGATGTTCACGCCCGAGGACGGCGATTTGGTGCGTGCGCAGAACCGCAAATATGACCGCATTCTGGACCGGATCGATGGGGCGGAGCGGGTGCTTGAGGTGGGCTGTGGCTGGGGCGGGTTCGCCGAACGGGCCGCCGATCAGGGGCGCCATGTCACCGGCCTGACGATTTCGCCCAGTCAAAAGGGGTACGCCGATGCGCGGCTGGATGGGCGCGCCGATATCCGTCTTGAGGATTACCGCAAAACCACTGGCACCTTCGATGGCATCGTGTCGATTGAGATGATCGAGGCCGTGGGCGAGGCCTATTGGCCGACCTATTTTTCCATGCTGAAATCCCGCCTGTCGCGGGGTGGGCGGGCCGTCATTCAGGCAATCACGGTCGAGGATGATTACTTTGAAACCTATCGCAAAACGTCGGATTACATCCGGCATCACACGTTCCCGGGCGGGATGTTGTTGTCGAATGCGGTGATCGCCGAACAGGCGCAAAAGGCCGGATTGGTCGCAGAGAATACCCATGCCTTCGGGGCCGATTACGCGCGGACCTGTGACATGTGGCATGGCCGCATGATGGAGAAACGCGACCGGATCAACCGGCTTGGCTATGACGATACATTCCTGCGCAGCTGGCGGTTTTATCTGGGCATTTGCACCGCGTCCTTTGCCGCAGGGCAAACCGATGTGGTGCAGGTGGAGTTGACCCATGCATAGTGGCGAACGCATTTGGATCATCGGCGCAAGCGACGGGATCGGCGCCGCGGTGGCGCGGGCCTTTGCGGCGTCCGGCGCGACGTTGATCCTATCCGCGCGCTCCGAAGATCGGCTGCAACAGCTGGCCGATGATTTGGGGGCTGGGCATGTTGTGGTGTCGATGGATGTGGGCGACCGCGCGTCCGTCGAGGCCGCAGCGACCACCGTTATGGCGCACGGGCTGATTGATCGGGTGATCCATCTGGCCGCGCTTTATGACCCCGGTAAGGTCGCCGATATCGATCCCGTGATGGCCGCCCAGATCGTCACCGTGAACCTAACTGGCACGTTCCATATTGCGCAGATCGCGCCGGATGTGTTGCGCGCGGGTGGACAGCTTGCCCTCTGTGGCTCGGTGGCCGGTTATATCGGCTTGCCACAGGGGCAGATCTATTCCGCGACCAAGGCGGGGGTGATCAATTTGGCGCAGACCCTTCGTTCGGAACTGCATGGGCGCGTCGATGTGCGTCTGATCAATCCGGGGTTTGTGGACACGCGTTTGACGCAACGAAACGCATTCACCATGCCGGGATTGATGACACCCGACGGGGCCGCACAGGCGATCATCAAAGGGCTGAATGGGCGGCGGTTCGAAATCCATTTTCCGCGCCGTCTGACCCTTGTTCTGAAACTCATCCGCAGCCTGCCGTATTGGGCGTCGCTGCCGCTTTTGCGCCGGTTGGTGCAATGACATTGGGAGATACGCCATGACGATTGTGACGCTTTATCTAGTGAGTGCAGTGATGTTCCTTCTGGTGGATATCATCGGGCTTCGGTTTGTGATCAAGCCGGTGTTCGAACGCAATGTCGGCCATCTGTTCGCCGATCCGTTTCGCATGGTTCCGGCGGCGGTGTTTTATTTTGGCTATGTGGCGGGGGTGTTGTGGTTTGTGTCGGTACCCGCCTTGGCCGCGGGGGCGCCGCTCGCCGCGATGGGCAACGGGTTCATTTTGGGCGTGCTGACCTATGGCACATATGAATTCACCAACATGGCGACCCTGCGGGATTGGACGCGGGAACAGGTGGTCTATGACACGATCTGGGGCGGCGTATTGACGGCCGTGGTGGCGGGGGCAGGGGTTGCCCTGACCCCGATGATCATAGGATGATATCGTTGAAATCCATGGCATGACGCGACAGGGCGACCACCGTGCGGTCCGGCACCGACGTCCAGCGCGCCCCGTTGGTTTCAAGCGGCTCTGATGCCAAAACGCAGCCGCCTGAATCCATGTCCTTGCCAATATAAAGCGTCGGGCTTCGGCCATCGGACGAGAACCGGAACGCGAACAAAGTCGCCCCGTCTGACAGGGCACAGGTGATGCGATGGGGCGTGTCGGTTTTGACCGCGCTGATCTGGGCCAGCGTGGCCGAAATCGCCCCCATAACATCGTCCTCCAACCCGTTTTGGATCATCAATAGAAACAGCAATTCGGAATCCGTCGTCCCCTGACGGGCGTTGAACAGATCATCGGAGAGCCTTGCCTCAAGCGCGCGGCGCCGTGCGGGGTAGCCGCCGATTTGCCCGTTATGCATAAAGGCCCAGCGTCCCCAGCGAAACGGGTGACAATTCTGGCGCGACGTCGCACCGGTCGTCGAGGCGCGCACATGGGCCAAAAACAACCCTGATCGCATCATCCGGCACAGATCGGGCAGGTTCCCGTCGGACCACGCCGGCAGGACATCGCGGTACAGACCCGGCGCCATCTGGTCGCCGTACCACGCCAAGCCAAAACCGTCACCGTTGACGGACATCTTGGCCTCGGTGGCGTTCTGACTTTGCTCCAAAAGCGAATGATCCGGTAACGTCACAATCCGTTCGAGCGGGATTTCAGGCCCGACATAGGCGGCAAATCTGCACATGTTATGCGTCGTCGTTTCGGTGGGTCAGATCATGGTGCATGGCCTTGATCCGCTCGCTGGCGGTTTTTTCGAACAGGGCAGGGATCAGTGCGTGAATGAATGCGGCACCGGCGGCCAGAAACAGACGCATCGAAAACCGCAGCGCAAACAGGAAATGTTGGCCATAGGTTTCGCCGACGCTGGCGGGATGTTCGGTAAAGGAACGCAAAATCGTGGGGCGGGGGGCGGTGGTTTTGTCCATCTGGTCTCTCCTTGGTTTCCACCGGTATAGGCGGTGGATTTGCCAAAATGATCCCAAAATTTATATTGATCACGCCAAATATTGGGATACAGTCCCAAGAATGGATAAAACATTGGACGAAATCGATTTTCGCATTCTGGACGTGCTTCAGGACGATTCCACCATCAGCATGGAGGCCCTGTCCGACCGTGTGCATCTGTCGCGCAATGCCTGTTGGCGCCGGGTCAAACAGATGGAAGAGGCGGGCGTGATCCGTGGGCATGTGGTGCTTGTGGATCCAAATGCGCTCGGCCTTGGCTTGTCCGTGTTTGTGATGATCCGCACCAAGGAACACAGCGCCGATTGGTTGGCCCAGTTCGAGAGCGCGGTGAAGTCCCTGCCTGAGATCATCGGGGCCCACCGGATGAGCGGCGATTTGGACTATGTGTTGCGGGTACGGGTGGCGGATGTGGCGGGCTATGATCGGTTTTATCAACGGCTGATCGCGCGGGTGCCCCTGTCCGAGGTCTCGGCCAGTTTCGTGATGGATGACATCAAGGACAGCACCAAATTGTCGGTCGTCCCCTAGGGAAAAACGCAAAAGGCCCCACAGATGCGGGGCCCTTCGTCGGTCAGTTTCGGGATCAGTCGTAGACGCCGCCCTTTTCGACCTTTTTCGAGAACTCGGTTTCTCCGCCAGCGGCCAAAACGCCCGCCTGTTCGACCCAGTTGTCGCGGCTCACGCGGCCTTTGAACCCTTTGAGGTTGGCGTCGACCCATGCGACCTCATCCGGTGTCCAGTTGGCGATTTGGTCAAAGTGCCAGAAGCCAAGCGAGTTACAGAGTTTCTCCATCTTTGGCCCAACCCCTTTGATCTGTTTCAGATCATCGGCGGCACCGTCACGGGGCGCATCGAGTGTGGTTGGTTTCACGCCTTCGTTTTCGCCTTCGACCACGCCGTCACCGTCAAAGTCGAGGTTTTCGACAGGGGCCGCTGGCGCCGGTGCCGGTACGGCTGCCATTGCGGCGGCATCTGCTGCGGCGGTCGCTGCCACGGCGGCGGCAAGCGCTTCGGACTCGGCGTTTTTGGCGCGGGTCTCGGCGGCAAGGGCCGCTTCGCGTGCCTGACGCAGGTTTTCGATTTCGGCGTCTTTGTCGGCGTGTTTCGCGCGACATGCATCCAGATCGGCCCGAAGCGCATCCACCTCGGAGGTATCGATATTCACCTCGGAGCGACGGCCCCAAATGATCCACCCCGCCAAAAGACCAATCAATGCGGCCAAGATGATAAGGAACCAAAGTTCAGTTAGTAGAAATCCCCATTCGCGAAACATATTACTCTCCTACGGGTGTTGTTGGTGCGACGGGTTCAAACCATGAAATGGTTGTGCGGCGGTTTTGGGCGCGCCCGTCTTCGGTTTCATTGGTGGCAATTGGATCAACGGATCCATAGCCGCGTGCAGTGATATGTGCGCCATCGACACCCCGATCAATCAGGGCAAGACGCACGGTGTCGGCGCGGTTCTGTGACAGGATCACATTGGCGTCGGTGCCGCCTTGGCTATCGGTGTGGCCGCCGACCTCAACGCTCAGATCGGTGTCGGCAACACAGGTGCGCACAACCGAGGCAACCGCGTTGATCGCGCGGATTGATTTTGCGTCAAGTGTCGCGGAGCCGGACAAGAAGTTCACCTTGTTCGCCGCAAGCGCGTCGGTTGAAAACTGGGCACAGCTTTCGGCAGAGGCGTCGAAATTCACCACAGGGAGCCAATACTGACCCGAGAAGACCTCGGACTGGCCGGTTGCGATGTTCATGCGTTCCGCACCTTCGTCATAGGTGGCGTCGGTGGTCGTGAACGTAATGTTTGCATCCCCAAGCGGGCCCGATGCAAGCGCGTCTTTGATCAGGGCCCCGTCAACGCCGCGACGCACGGTCGCGTCAATGGACACGACACCGTCGTTTGACGTGTACTCCATGCTCTCGATTTCAGGGAGCCATTCGGAGATCGCCGTCAGGGGCGTGGTCACGTCCAAACCTTCGCCGATCAAGCCCTGATAGGCATCGCCTGACACCGAGGTCAGGCCAAGGGCGCCCGCGATATCATCCGCAGAGGTATCCGCCGGAAGTTTTCCAGACAGGGTCGCACCAGTACCGGCGCCATAGGCCAGATCAAAGGCCGGCGGCGTGCCGTCGTCCAAAAGGGTTATGTCAAAATCCGCATTATACCCGTCGGGCAGGGCGGCCAGCGTATCACGCGCGGCGGCTTCTTCTGTTGGGGTGCGGGCAACGCCGGTGATGGTGATGTCAGTGTCGACAATCGCAAGCGTGCCTTCTTCGAGTGGCGCAAGACCATCAAGACCCGTGTTCACAACACCGGCCCAATCGCCAGCGGGCACACCCGCCATCAGGTCAAACTCATCAACCGCAGGGCCAATCCGGTCGGCCAAGGCCGCACGTACGGCTTCGGTTGGAACCATGCCGGTAAAGGACATGCCATCCGCGTTCTTGACCGCATTCAGGGCAAAGGGGCTTGCGGTTTCAAGAACCCGCAATTCGTCGCGCACAACGCGCCGCCCGTTAACGTCGCCCATCGCGTCCAAGATCATATCGCGTTCGGCGTCGTCATTTGCAATGCCGGTGACGGTGATATCACGTCCCGACACGGCGGTTGTAACGCCATGAATTGTGTTCTGTGCCGCGGCTGTTGCGCCTTGGGTCACTTCGGCCTGCATGGTTTTGGCGTGATGTGTCGCGCCATACCAGCCAACACCACCGACCCCCGCAGCAAGGACCAGCCCCCCTAACAATGTTCGCACGGATGTGCCTCCTATTGGTTAAAATTTGTATAGGTACCTTAGGGCATTCATATGCCATTCCACTGGGAATATCCCCAAGTTTTCCCCCTTAACGTGGGATTTTGTGCGTGCGGGCGCGAACTGATCAAATTTCGACCAACTCTGGCGTGGCGGCTTTGGGTAAGGAGGGTGCCGAGGCGCGCTTTATCTACGATGCGATCCCGTCGGGGGCGGCTCTATCTCGGGATTATTCGTTTGGCGTAATTTGCCAAATTTGACTGTGCCCCCAGTCCCTTGGGGGCACAGAAATGACGCGGGCACTAGGCCACCGCCGCATCCAGTTTCGACGCGCAGATGAAGTCGTTTTCCGACAGGCGCCCCAATTCATGGGACGTATAGGTGACATGGCAATAGCCCCAGCCAAACGCCACATCCGCGTGATGCCCTTCTTTGTCGCTGAGAAACGCCACCAAATTGGCGTGGTACACCGCCTTGGCATAGCCCTTAAATGTGAACTTGCGTGACAGGGATTTTCCCTCGTCGTCGATCTCCCAGTTCGGATCAAGCTGGGCTTTCATTTCGGTGATTTGGGCATCCGTCAGGGGCGGCACCCAGCCCTCGCAGGCGGCGCATGATTTGGAGTTTAAGTCAGTCATGGTTTCAAGTCCTCTTGTCCTTAGGAGGGTAGGTCGGGGCGAACAATCCAAGCGCCTTGGCCTCTTGGATATCGGCAATCAAATCACGTTGCGTAGCCTCAAGCAGCTGATCCACATTGTCGAGAACAAAGTAGATCGGTTGATTGATATCAATACGATAGGGGGTGCGTAAAATGTCAATGATATCAAATGGCTTACGTTCGACTGTTAATTCATATATCGAATGATCCAATTCCCCCGGCGATGATGCCAACCCCGAGCCCAAGGCCTTGATCTGGCCGTCTTCGCGGATCAATCCGAACTCCACCGTGAACCAATACAGGCGGATCAACCAGGCATAATCCGACGGGTCACATTGCGTGCCGGTTTCGCCGATGACCTGCGAAAACTTGGCGAACCGCGGGTCCGTCAACAGGGGCGTGTGGCCATAGATTTCGTGGAAAATGTCGGGCTCTTCGATATAGTCGAAACTCTCACGGTCGCGAATGAATGACGCGGCCGGAAAGGTGGATTTCGACAGCATATCGAAGAACTTTGAGAACCCGATCAAGGCAGGCACCGGCGCGACCTGCCATCCGGTCAAATCCAACAGTGTTTCCGATACCTCGACGCACTGGGGCACGCGATCCGTTGGCAGGTTCAGTTTCTTCTGACCCTCCAAAAACGGGCGCGCCGCGAGGCGCTCGACGCTTGGTTGTTGTTGCGCGACCAGATCGCGCCAGACCTCATTTTCCGACGATGAATAGTCAATCCAGCCGTTGTCGTCCGGTTGTTTGGCGACGTATTTCGTATCCTTTGGCATGTTTTCCTCCTCTTCCTAAGAAGAGTTTGCGTCTCATTCTGGGAAAAATCTTGCCTCAACTGATGAATATTGCCTAGAATTGGATAGAATTTACCGGAGTTTACCGGTCCGGAGGTGAAATTTGCTTGATGCATTCGAAAAGCTGATCCTTAAGGTGTTGCAACGCAATGGCCGCGCCAGCACCCAAGAGCTATCGGATGCGGTGGGGTTGTCGCCGTCGCCCTGTTGGCGGCGGGTTAAGCGGTTAGAGGATGACGGGTATATTCTGCGCTATGCGGCGATTTTGGATCGCAAAAAGCTGGGCCTCAATGCCTTTGCCCATGTCCAAGTGTCGCTGATTGATCACCGCGAGGCGTCGATCGACACGTTCCAATCCTTTATCGAGCAGGAGGATCAGGTGCTTGAATGTTCCTCGATCACGGGTGATTTCGATTTCACCCTGAAAATCGCTGCCACAGACCCCGAGGCGTTGGAGCAATTCATCATGCATAAAATTCTCCGGCTTGGGGTGGTGCGCGCCACGACGACAACCTTCATTTTGCGGCAAATGAAGGTGGCGGGCGCATTGCCGATTGATCTGTGACCCCCGCACGGGGGCGGGCATTGATCGAAACAAAGCAGACCTTTTCGTTGTTTAATCACAACGGCGGTTTCGCATGTCAGCCCATATTTCACCAAACAGTTGACCTCTTTGATTTTTGCGCCTACCCAAGAGAAAGGCCGTAGACGCCTGCCTCCCGCTGACATCTGTCTTGGTAAAGTTCTGCGACTTTTATCTCTTTTGACGTCTTTTCGCACATCGCGCGGATGGCAATGCGGGTCCCATGTCCAATTGCGCGATTTGGTTCGAGGGATATGAGATATGTCTGACACCCCAAAAAATACGTTTACCGATGGGCCGCTTGGCGCCATCTACTTGAAAACCGCGCTGCCGATCATTTTCGTGATGGGCATGAATGGTCTGTTGTCTGTCGCGGACGCGCTGTTCCTTGGCATCTATGTTGGCCCTGATGCGCTGGCGGCTGTGACGCTTATGTTTCCGATTTACATGTTGATCGTGGCCCTTTCGACATTGGTGTCCAACGGCATGTCGAGCCTCTTGGCGCGTCACCTTGGGGCGGGGGATATGACCGTTGCCCGCGCGGTGTTTGCGGGTGCGCATGGTCTGGCGCTTGTTTTGGGGGGGCTGCTGATCATGCTCTTTGTGCTTTGGGGACACCCCATGAGCGCGCTTGCGGCGGGCGGCTCCACCGAACTTGCCGAATTGGGTTTGATATATTTGCGGATCACGGTGTTTTTCGCGCCGCTGTTGTTCGTTCTCTCGGTGAATTCCGACGCC
The DNA here is from genome assembly GCA_947503035.1 of uncultured Halocynthiibacter sp. Lineage (GTDB taxonomy): Bacteria > Pseudomonadota > Alphaproteobacteria > Rhodobacterales > Rhodobacteraceae > CANNCD01. The sequence goes on along the minus strand of CANNCD010000001.1, from coordinate 756,154 downwards.
CTCCGGAATGAGGGCCGCGTGGGCTTTATGGCCGCGATGAGCTTGCTTGTCTCGATTGCCAATATCGCGTTCAACTATGTGCTGATTGCCGTGTTGGATCTGGGTGTTGCTGGCTCTGCCTATGGCACCGCGGCGGCGCAAGCGCTTGCTTTCGGGATCATTCTGGCGTTTCGCTCGTTTGGCGATACAGAGCTGCGCCCCTCGGCATTGGGGCGTCAATCACTGCGCGGGTATTGGGGGCAAATGCTGGCTCTTGGCGCGCCGCCAAGTTTGAACTTCATCGGGCTGGCCCTTGGATCGGCCGCAATTCTGACGTCGCTTCAATGGGTGGCAAGCCCAACCTACGCCGACACGGTGACGGGGTATGGCATCATCACACGTGTGATCACCTTTACCTTTTTGCCGCTCTTGGGGCTGTCGTTTGCCATGCAGACGATTGTGGGCAACAACTATGGCGCGGCGCTTTGGCATCGGTCAGACTCGGGCTTGCGGATCGCGCTTTGGATCGCATTCGTGTATTGTGTGGTGGTACAGGCTCTTGTGATGGGTTTCCCGACGCAGATCGCCGCGGCCTTTGTCGACGACACCGCCGTCATCACAGAGGTGGCGCGTATCTTGCCTGTCATGACCTGTGTGTTCTTTCTGATGGGGCCGTTGATGATGCTGACCACGTATTTCCAAGCCATCGGCGCCGCGACCAAGGCCGCCATTCTTGGACTGTCCAAACCCTATGCCTTTGCGATCCCGCTGACCTTGGTTTTGCCGGTATGGTTCGGTGAAATTGGCGTGTGGTATGCCGGTCCAGTGGCCGAGGTTCTGTTGCTGGGGCTGACCTTGGTGGTGCTGTCGGCGACCAAACGGACAAATGCGTTGCGCTGGGGGCTCTTTCATCCGACGCCCGAGGTGTCAGTATGAAAAACACCTTTTCAACCGTCCAACAGGCCAAGGAACAGGCCAAACGTTTGCGGGCCCAATTGGTCGCGTCCGGCACGGTGATCGGTCATGGCCAATCTCTTGAAGTGCTTGCGCAACAACGGGGGTTTCGGGACTGGAATACGATGCACGCGGCCATCGAGACACGTTCGCTCCACCCCTGGGCTGCGGGCGACAGAGTGCAGGGAACCTATCTCGCTCAGCCATTCACCGCAGTTGTGATCAGCGCCCAAGAGCAAGACCCAGGGTGGACGCGCGTACACCTAGAGCTGGATGCCGCCGTTGATGTTGTGACTTCTGACCACTTTTCGAACTATCGAAAACGTATTCGCGGCACAGTGGGCCCCAAGGGATATTCCGCGGAACGGACCAGCAACGGACAGCCACAGCTCCAGATCGAATTGTGATCGGAGATCGCAGTTTTGTCGCCCGATCTGACATTGGTGTGTGACGCCGCACATGTCAGCTCTCGTCGCTGAGGGTCCGAAGCGTATTCAGCGCATTAATGGCGGCCGGCAGGCCGCCATAGAGGGCCATTTGCCAAATGACTTCGGCGATTTCTGTCTCGCTCAGGCCCACTTTCAACCCTGCTTGGATATTGATCCGGAGCTGGGGCGCCGTTTGCGCCCCCATAGCAGCCAGCGCCGCGATCGTCGCGATATAGCGGCTTTTGAGATCAAGGCCCGGACGTGCATAAAACCCGTCATAGGCCATGTCGACAACGGTGTCCGCCATCCCCGGCAACAGGTGCCCATAGCGTTTTTCGAGCACGTCCCGTACCCCGGGATTAAGATCATCCGCCAGTTGTGCGCCGTTCGTTTTTGTCATCGCAACGCTCCTCCCAACGTGAACCCGCCGTCCACGACAACATCTTGGCCCGTCACAAAGCCGGAGTCGTCAGACAAAAGCCAAAGCGCCGTCCCCGTAACGTCCTCGGGTTTGCCGTTGCGCCGAAGAGGTGTGTGGTTCGACAGGAGCGCAGAAATGTCTGGGTCCAATACGTCATCCGCCATCGGTGTCAGAATAATCCCAGGGCTGATCGCGTTGACGCGATTGCCACGCGGACCTTCCTCGACGGCCAACACACGCATCATCGCAAGAAGCGCGGCTTTGGTTGCGGCATATGCTCCGGTCCCCGGCATGACGGCGCTGGCGGTCCAAGACGCATTGATCAGCACGACACCATGGTCCATATGCGCAAGACAGTGCGCGACCGTTTGCTGGGTCCCAATAAGGTTCGTTTGAATAAGCTCTGCAAAATCGTCTGCCCGTGTATCCCTGACAGGTTTGAAATCACCCAAATGCCCCGCATTCGCAAAAACCGCGTCGAGCTTACCGAAGTGATCAATAGAAGCCTTGAGGTTCGCCGCAATGTCGTCGGGGTTGGCGATGTCGCAGGTTTGAACCAGAACAGACCCCCCCGCCGCATGGATTTCACGTGCGACAGCGTCAAGAGGTGCCGCGCGTCGGCCCCAAAGCGTTACACATGCCCCAGCATTCGCAAGCGCAAGAGCCACCGCGCGCCCCATGCCAGTGCCAGCCCCCGTTACAAGAACGGCGCGGTTTTCAAATCGGTTATCCATTTCGGTCTTTCCTTGGTTGTTCAAAGAAGAGACTACATTGGCTGTTAAAATGTGATAATGGATCAATGAATTGGATAATAAACAAGGTTTTCTTTACTATGGATCTATTCACCGCGATGCGCACCTTTGTCGAAGTGGCCCATGCCGGATCGATGAATGCCGCCGGTCAGCGGCTTCATGTGAGCGGCGCTTTGATCGGCCAACGGATCGCTGGCCTTGAGGACCATCTTCAGGCGCGGTTGCTTCATCGCACCACGCGACAGCAAAAGCTCACGGAATTCGGCGAAAGCTATCTTGAGCAATGCAAAGACATATTGGAGTTGGTCGATTTTTCCGAGGGCAATGCAAGCGATCAACAACAAGAGGTTCAGGGCCGGCTGCGTATCGCGGCACCCATGAGCTTTGGAACAATGGCGCTGATGCCCGCCCTTAGGGATTTTGGTGAAATCGCTCCAGAGGTGGACATCGAACTGACCCTGTCTGATACCAACGAGGATTTGATCGCTGGTCGGTTCGATGCCGCGTTTCGCATTGGAGAATTGGAGGACAGCGACCTTCACCATGTGAAACTCCGCCCTTACAGGATGGTGATCTGTGCGTCTGGCGACTATCTTGGTGAACATCCTGCGCCACAGACGCCGTCCGACATTGAGCGCTGTCGTGCCATTCTGTTTTCACGGACAGGACGAAAACCGTGGCGGTTCAAACAGGGAGCAGACGAACAAAGTTGGACCCCGCAAACAAAGATTTCTGTGAATTCCGGTCAGGCCGTGCGCGTCGCAGCCCTTGCCGGTATGGGCGTCGCCATGTTGCCCGAGGTCCTTGTGCGGCAGGACATATCAGAGGGCAAGTTGGTGCAGCTGTTGCCTGACTGGGATTTGCCCGAACAGCCTATGTCGTTGATTTACCATCGTGATCGGTATCGGCCGCAACGGGTGACCAAGTTCATCGATTTTGCAAAGTCAGCATTTAAGACCTAGTGCGAAATGCCCGAGCCTCAGAGCCGGTCGCAGTCCGCCGAACGCGTCTGTGCCGCCTACGGTGTCACCAAGGTAAACGTCGCGGGCGGTCCCGCAAAGGACGTGAATAGGGGGGCAGGAAAAAGGCGCGTGGCGCCGTTTGGTACGTCAACCAAGGCCATCGTTTGGCGAGGGTCGCGTTGGTTTTGGCCAGATGGCGCGGCACCATGGGGGCGAGGGGGCCTAGGCAGACCCTTGTCGTTTTTCCCACCACGCGTGCATTTCCTTAAATGCAGGCATCAGCCCGACGCCGTCCTCGGTTGCGCTGTATTCGACTTTGGGGGGGACTTCGGCATAGACCTGTCTTTTCACAAGACCATCACGTTCGAGATCCCGAAGTTGCTTGGTCAGCATCGTTTGTGTGATGTCTGGGATCGCTTTTCGAAGCTCCCCGAACCTTTTGGTTCCATCAAAGATGAGTATCTGCAGGATGGACAGCTTCCATTTTCCGCCAATCATCGCAAAGACAAGAGGTGCGGGACAGAGGTCCGAATTTGGGTGATCGCTCAACTGAAACTCCATTAGTATGATTTTGATACTTAGGTATCGAAATTCTGCCTACTTTTCAATTCGCATGTATCGGGTAAGGTCGCATTAAATCACAATGACGGAGTTTCCCATGACCGAATTGCCCCAGAATTATCAGGAAATCATCCATGTGCCTGCGTCCCAAGGGGCGTGTTTCCAAGCGGTTGCGACACAAATGGACAAATGGTGGACCCAATCCATCCAAGGCGGTCTGAACGGGGTTGGCGATATGGTCACCGCCCGGTTCCCGCCTGACTATGGATTTTGGACGTTTGAGGCGACGTTATTCGAAGGGCCGGATCGCATCGAGATGGTTTGTATTGACGCCCACCATAAAGTCGAGGGCCAGCCACAGGAAATCGACCAAGAATGGTTGGGCACAAAGATCATTTGGGACTTTCGAGCCGTTGGGGACAAGACCGAGATCAAAATGACCCATGAGGGGTTAACGCCGACACTGAACTGTTGGGGGATTTGTCTTGATGGGTGGAACCATTTCTTCAAAAACAGCCTGAAATCGTTCCTAAGCGGCGAGACACCAAGCCCGCATACTGCAACATAGTCGTCCCGGTGCGTGGCGACGCCACCTTTGCGCGGCGCGCCCCCTACGCAAGTGTCAAACATTGGTCCTGCACCATATTTTGGAGCGCGCCGCGACGATGCGGCGCGACGTGCCTTGGTCGGTGATTAGTCGATCAACTCCGATGCGTTTCGTTCCAAATCAAGACGTGCGCTCTTGCGCGCAACGCCCCAGCGATACCCCGATATCCCACCATCAGAGCGCACCACACGATGGCACGGAATGGCGAGAGCGATGTTGTTCGCTCCGCAGGCTTGGGCCACGGCACGGGATGATTTTGGCGCACCGATTTTGATCGCGATTTCGCCATAGCTTGCGGTTGTGCCCAGGGGAATATCGCGCAAGGCGTCCCAAACCCGTTGCTGAAATGCGGTCCCTTGAATGTCGAGGGGCAGATGAAATCCGTAACGCGGATCATCCACGAATTGGATCACCCCCGCGATAAGCGTTTCGTAATCGGGATCATTGCCGATCAGATCGGCATGGGGAAATCGGTCCTGCAAGTCGTTCAAAACGGCCTCGGGCGTATCACCAAGCAACAAAGCGCAAACGCCTTTGGCACTGCTGGCGACAAGAACAGATCCAAGGGAACATTCGCCGATTGCAAACAGAATTCTCACGCCTTTTGCGCCCTTGCGAAGCACCGACGGGGTCATCCCAAGCGCACGCGTGGCGGTTTCATAGAAGCGGCTGCTTGAATTGTACCCCGCCGCATAAATCGCGGATGTAATGGATGTCTCGTCTGCCCCAAGAATTTCGTGAAACCGCTTCATACGGTGGGCCTTTGCATAGGATTTGGGGGACAGCCCCATGGCCGCCTTAAATGTGCGTTGGAAATGAAAGGTGCTTAATCCGCTCAGTTTGGCAAGGGCATCAAGGCTGGGTTCTTCTTCTGCGGTCTCGATGTGACGGCAGGCCAAAGCGATCAAGGAGGCGACCTCTTGTTGTGGTGAATTTTGGTTTGGCCGGCATCGCAAGCACGCGCGAAACCCATCACGCTCGGCCAAAAGGGGCGTTGGGTAAAATGCGACGTTTTCACGTTTTGGGCGTCGGGATGGGCAATCGGGACGGCAATAAATTCCGGTCGTTTTTACGGCATAGAAAAACGGGGGATCGGGATACCGGTCTCTTTCAAGAACCGCGTCCCACATGGCATCGGCGTTTTCCATCGGTGATGTCCTTTGTTTAATTTGGGTCCTGCACGATCCGTACAGATCATTCATCTTCGGTCAGTCTCGGGCGAAACGGGCCAAAAGGCAGCCCGTTTCATGTGCATTCGACCCCGCTAGACCTTGTTGATGGAGTTCCCGCCGTCCACAACCATTGCACAGCCTGTGACAAAGCTCGAATTATCCGAGGCCAGGAACAGAGCCGCTTTGGCGATTTCTTCTGGGTCGGCCATGCGTTTCAAGGCGTGGATGGAATCGTAGAATGCCTTTTGATCTGGGTTCGCCTCAAGATCACCGGCCATGGCGGTTTTTGTGCCGCTGGGCAACAATGTGTTGGCCCGAATGCCATCCGCCCCATGTTCCGTCGCCAAGACCTGCGCCAATCCGATCAAACCTGATTTGCTTGCGGCATAGGCCCCCATTCCCGGAAACGCCGCCGTATAGCCCACAAAGCTTGAGGTGAAGATGATCGAACCAGATCCGGCCCGTTTCATCGCTGGAATTTGATGTTTGGCCGCGTAAAAGGCACTTGTTAGGTTTGTCTTAAACGTTTTTGAGTTGCATCGTATGTCTCCTGATTGATGTCAGGAGAACGACTATGCTGTGCCTGTGATCGCAAATATCCGCTTCTTGTGGTTGAACCCTTTTTGCGCGTAGGGCATCAAAATGTCATGCCACAGGGGGCCGTATTTGGCGGAAGGTCAAATTTATTCTGGCCGAGTTCACCTGTTTGGTTTTCGGAATACTATGGAGCCAATGGGTTTGGGTTTCGCCTTTCATGGTAAGCAGACTCCCATGTTCGAGCCGTTGCGCGACCGTCGTTTTGGTGACTTTGTGTTTCAATGCGAATTTGCGCTCGGCCCCGAAACTCATGGAGCCAATCGTGCCATTTTTCACAAGCTCCCGCTCCGCATCGCTGTGCCATGACATGCCTTCGCTTCCGTCGCTATAGAGATTGAGCAGGCAGGAATTGAACGTCTCGCCACAGGCGGTTTCGACGAGGTGTTTAAGGTCCAAGAGAAGGGCGGGCCACTTTAATGCCGTCTTGGTTGTCTTTGAATAGGTGTATGAAAATGCGTCATCCGCGTACCAAGCGACTTGGCGCTTGGTGATGATACGTTTGCCGAAAATCACCGCCTCATCATGGCGCCAAGCGATGTCGCGCCGCAGCCGTTCCAAATAGGTATCCGCCTCGGCAAGGCCAAGAATAGGGCCGTGATATTCAACGATGCCATCACAAGGTAGCAAGTTTGGCAAGGCATCACCGGTTTGGGAAAACAGGTCCATCATAGGGGACACTCCATTGTGAAAATAGGACCAACCGGCCCTACATGATGCATTGAATGCTATCTGGTTCTTGCGATCAAATTGATTTTCGTGGGGCGCCACACCGGTTTGGGGATTGCATCCGCCCGTCGGGGCGAATGCATCTGTTTTCGTTCAATTTTCAGACCATCCCGATCAGATTTGCGACAGAAACGTGGTTACATCCTGCGCAAATTGGCGTGCATATTGGAAATGAAACGCGTGGCCCGCATTCGGATAGATGGCAAGTTGCGCATTTGGGATTTCCCGCGCAAGAGCAACCGAATTTTCAACCGAGAACGCGCTGTCTTGGTCGCCATTGGCCACCAAAACAGGGACGGTGATGTGCCCCAGCGTTTTAAAGGCGCCGTCCTCACCCATGAAAAATTTGCGCGTGGCGGCCCCTTGGGCGGCGATGGTTTGCATGGTCGTCTTTGACGCGGCGCCGTTTTTGGCATTTCCGCCACCGATCCGCGCAAGAGATGCCAGCCCTGCGGCTCTGCTTGATTGCGACGCAGCATAAAATAGGTACATCATATCTTCGGGCGTGTTTTGCGACTTGGTGGCAATCCCCAACCAGTCCTGTTCGACCGGAACGGTTCCTTTAATCGCAAAGCTTGGCGTTGTACCGGCAAGGATGACGCCGTTGATCCTGTCGCCGTATTTCGCCGCAAGGATTTGCGCGGTCATTCCGCCCATGGACCAGCCAAGGATGTTTGGGCTCTCTAATCCAAGCGCCTCTGCGAGCCCCATCGCGACATCGGCCGCGCCCTCTAAGGTTTCGGGAACCTCTCCTTCGCTTGCGGCGACACCTGCGCTGTCAAAGGTAATGACGCGGTGGGTCTGGGCCAAGGTGTCGATCAAGCTTGGGTCCCAATCATCCATAGAGGCGCGAAACCGGTTCAGCATCAACAAAGGTTGGCCCGTTCCGGTGCTGCGCCATGCAATTCGGGTTCCGTTGACCTCAATAAAATTCGTGGTGTTTGGCGTGTCTGTGTCAAATGCCATGGTGTTGTTCCTTTTTCGATTTGAGAATGATGTCGGCCTCTCTTAGATGTTGTGCGAAATCTAAATGAAGTCAATATTAAATGTTGATCGAAATCTAACGCTGCAATAATTAGATGTTGAAAGGCATCTAACGGATCGACCTGCGCGCCAAATTCGGATAAAACAAATACGGGTCAAAGATTGGAAACGACATGAGAGTTAGCCGCGAAACCGCAGATAAGAACCGCAAAAGAGTAGTGCGCACCGCAAGCGAACAATTCCGCACGCATGGTTTTGACGGCATCGGTATCTCTGGCCTGATGAAGGCTGCGGGCCTGACCCAAGGTGGGTTTTACAAGCAGTTTGAAAACAAGGAGGCGCTTGCGCTTGAGGCGACCGCATTGGCGTTGGATGAAAACTTCGCAATGTGGTCTGATGCTGTCAAAGGTGCCGAGGATCCTGTTGCGGCGTTAAAGTCGTGGTATCTGTCCGAACAACATCTGAGCGCCGTCGCGCAGGGGTGCACCTATGCCACGCTTGCCCCCGAGGCCGCGCGGGATCGTCCCGCCCTGCAAAACGTGTTTGGCCAAGCCGTGGCGCGGCAGATCGATGATCTGTCAGAGGTGCTTGGTGCAAATGACGCCCCCCGAGACGCTGCAATTCAGGTGATGGCGCAAATGATCGGAGCACTGATTTTGGCGCGGTCCGTTTCAGACAATGATCTACAACGCGACATTCTTGCGGCGGCGACGCGCAGCACCATACCGTTGGAATAAGACCCACGGTGAAACGCGCCTCAACGCCGTTGAGACGCAACAATCCCTCTTAACATAATGGGCGCGCGGTTTGACGGTCGTTTGTCGGATGCGAAGAAAGGGATTTCCGGCACGCGACTTCTTTTAAAATAATCTGCAAAATCAGATTTGTGCGACGGAAAATGCCGGGGGCGACGTATCACGTTTAATGCCCAAGACAGGACGTGGTATGGAGCCAATTTTCGTTTACGGTTCTGCTCATATCAAAGTCTGGCCGCCGCACACCCATTCATACCGGAGTATGACCATGACGTTTTCAAAACCTATCGCCATCGCCGCCCTGACGGTGGTTTCTTTCCCAACATTTGCCGTCGCGCATGATGACCATTGCGACGCGGTTGCGGCCTCGGTTGCGGATGCGGGGTTTGATGACGCGGTGCGCGTGACCTGTACCGACAGCCACGCAATCCTGACCTCGGATACCTATCCCGACCACGACATGATGACCGGCATCGTTGGCACAAACGAACAGGTGCCCGTGCCCGCCGAATACGCGGCACCTGTCATTTTGACGCCGACCCTGACCGGAGAGCCCTTGACGCGGGATGCGGCACTTGGCGTCGCGGTGAATGGCGTGCCGATCTACGACTATACTGGTGGGGGCGAGATGAGCGAAGCCGATCTTGCCCATCACCAAACCCAGCATGATACGATCCTCACCCAACAGCTTGATGTTTGCGGTGGTCACGCGGGGCGGGGGGATGATTATCATTATCACACCACCCCCGTTTGTATGATTGAACAAATGGCCAATGCGGGCGATGCAGCCATCATCGGTTGGGCCTTTGACGGGTTCCCGATTTATGGCGATGCCAACCCCGATGGATCCGAGATCGCCGCGGGCACCTTGGACGTTTGTAATGGGCAGGCCGACGCCACCTTTGGCTATCGTTACCACACCTCGCCAGACGCGCCCTATATCGTGCAATGCCTGATGGGCGAGGTGCCAGACTTTGACCGTCTCCCACGTGTGCGCCCGCTCGAGACTGCGACGGGCGGCGGTGCCGAACCTGGTCGCCCACCGCGCGGCGGGGTCGACAACCTTGTGTTCACGCAAAACGACGATGGCACGCGCAGCATGGATTACACATACGATGGGGATGCATATTTCATACGCTACGCGCCGGCGGATGCGGAGGGGTGTTATGCCTTTACGACGCAAACTGTGACCAATGACGGCGCACTTATGACGGGAGAGTTTTGCCGATGATCCGACGCGCGCCCCAAACGGCCATCGCGTTGATCTTCGCGACGCTCGCAACCGCCAGCGCGGCGCAGGATGGCTTTACCCTGACCAGCCCCGAAATCACCGACGGGGGCACATTGCCCGCCGCCCTTAAATGCACGCGCGATGGGGGCGATGGTGTGTCGCCGCCGCTTGCGTGGTCACAGGTGCCCGACGGCACCGACGGCTTTGCGGTGATCATGCACCACTATCCGCGCGGCACGGTCGAAGGGCGCGATGCCCCCAGCCAATATTGGTTGCTGTGGAATATCCCAGCCGATACGCGCGAAATCGCACGGGGCAACCCCATGTCCATCGGCGATGAAGGCGCCGACAAAGACGCGCGGACAACGGGCTATACGCCCCCATGTTCGCCGCCCGGTGCGGCGCATGAATATACCATTTCGGTGTATGCCCTGAACGATGACCTGACCGATCTGCCACAACAGGATGACATCGCCGTCGATTGGCAAACGTTGACCTCGGCAATGGACGGCAAAGTCATCGCCAGCGCCGAGTTTAGCTTTGAAAACTAGACTGTGCGTGGTGTCATCATCGAAGAAACACCACGCAAAATCTGCCGCGACATAGCACGCGGAAAACGTGACCCATTTCCGGTTTTCCCGTCGGATACATCTCCCCCATATCTCGCGCGCCCCAAGGAATTCACTCAGTTCGCGTTTCTTCGAAAGGGTGACCCACTGGGTGTTCGTGATGCGAACGACGGCTGGATTTACCGGCCTGCCAGATGCCTATGATCCAATGGGGATTTTGGTGAAAACCACCCTTGACCTTCCAGTTACTGGAGGGACTATGTAGAGAGCGAAGACGTTTCAAGTGTGCCATCTTGATCGATGTCCGCACCTGCATAAGGAATAAATGCATGACCAAGAACACCGCCATCAAAACAGCCACCCTGTATCGGATGGTGATGAGCGACCACATGTGCCCCTATGGGTTGAAATCGAAAGACCTGCTTGAACGTCAGGGCTTTGAGGTGGATGACCGCCATCTGACCAGCCGAGACGAGGTCGACGCGTTCAAAGCCAAACATAACGTCAAGACGACCCCGCAAACGTTCATTGGCGAAGACCGCATTGGGGGCTTTGACGATTTGGGGGAATATTTTGGAAAAACCACCAAGTCAAAGGAGGCCAAGACCTATAAACCGGTGATCGCGTTGTTCACAGTCGCAGCCCTTCTGGCGATTGCCGTCACATGGCTCACAAACGGGACTATGTTTGTTGGTCGAACCTTGGAATGGTTTATCTCGGTCTCGATGGTGTTGTTGGGCCTGCAAAAGCTGCAAGACGTTGAACGCTTTGCCACGATGTTCCTGAACTACGATCTGCTTGCCCAGCGGTGGGTGCGCTATGGATATGTGTATCCGTTCGTCGAGACCGGCGCGGGTCTGCTCATGATGGCGGGTGTCCTCAGCTGGTTGTCTGCGCCCGCTGCACTGGTCGTCGCCAGCATCGGAGCCGTCAGCGTATTCAAAGCGGTCTATATCGATAAACGCGAACTTAAGTGCGCCTGTGTTGGTGGCGACAGCAAAGTTCCGCTGGGGTTTGTTTCGCTTACGGAAAACGTGATGATGATGGGAATGGCGATCTGGATGCTGACCAAGATATGGTAAGAATGCGTTTGATCCGTCAGGGGGCGAGGTGCGTGGTGAAAATTGAAAGACAGAAGGAGCCGTGGGTTCAATAAAATCGATCACCGTGTTTATTTGCGTTATGGTTGCGGGTGGTTTGGGGTACGCACTGTGGCCCGCACCACCACAAACCGCTGCGACTGAGGCACGCATCAGCCTCGAAGATGGGGCTCTTGCTCACGTCTTGGTTCCCGAGGATCTGTCGCCGGACGCCCAGATCGGCAAGCGTGGCTTTGACGCCAACTGCGCGGTTTGTCATGGTGCGAATGCAGCGGGCCAAGATGGGGTGGCACCGCCGTTGGTCCATGTTATCTATGAACCGAGCCATCACGGTGACGATGCGTTTCAACGGGCTGCGTCTTTGGGTGTTCGTGGGCATCACTGGCCGTTCGGAGACATGCCGCCCGTTGAGGGGGTGACGACCGGTGAAATCACCATGATCATCGCCTACATTCGTGAATTGCAACGCGCCAACGGGATCAATTGATGAGACACGGAAAACGCATAAGATCGGGACTAGATATGAAAAATTTTCTACGCGCAGGCATGATCGGGCTTTGGGCAACAAGCGCCACGGCGCATTCCGTGCTTGATGGGACAATTCCTGCCAATAACGCCATTGTGGTTGCTGTGCCGTCAGAGGTTTTATTGGATTTCAAGGGCGACATTCGTTTGACGCGTGTTGCGATGTCCCATGCTGGAACTGACAGCGTGGACATCGATTTAGGTGACCAAACGTCCTTTATGAAAGAGTTCACTTTGCCATTACCAGACATGGGGAATGGGGAATATCTGTTCGAATGGCGCGGGCTTGGGACGGATGGTCATGTCATGAACGGCACCTTTGGCTTCATCGTTGACTACTGATGCCTGACGTCTGGGGGCTTGCTGCGATCATCGCGAAATTTGCGCTCTATCTTGGTGTCATGACCGCATCCGGCACGGTTATTGCTGCTGTTCTGTTCCGACTGAACCACATACGGGGTCTGGCGCTTTCGTTCGCGCTTTTGGGATTGGGGTCAACGATCCTTGTCTTCTTGCTGCGCGGGGCGACCCTAACGGGGGATGTCAGTGGCATGATCGACCCAGAGATGCTGGGGCTGTTGTGGACGACACCTGTTGGAACAGCCCTGATGTATCGCATTGCCGGTCTTGGCCTCGTAATCATCGGTTTGTTCATAGGGCGGGTCGGTCCGTTTCTGTCCGTGTTCGGGGGCGTAATCGCACTCTGGTCATTTGATCAAATTGGACATGTGGCGGGGCGCGACGCGTTTCTCCTTGATATTGCGTTAACGTTCCATCTGATTGCTGTTGCCTTTTGGATCGGGATCCTCGTGCCATTGAAACGACTGGCATCTGCACCTGAAACATATGCGGCGGCGGCGGATCTGGGCCATCGCTTTGGTGTCATTGCGTCGATCACGGTGCCTGCATTGATCATTGCGGGCGGTTATATGGGGTATCACCTTGTCGGGTCGATATCTGCTATTGTTTCAACGGGATATGGCCAAGCATTGATCATCAAAGTGGTACTGGTGGCGGCTCTTTTGGGGTTTGCTGCCGTTAATAAACTTCGGTTCGTACCTGCACTCCGGTCCGGTGACCCCGCCGCAGCGCGCCATCTCTCAAAGTCCATATCAATCGAGTGGCTTGTTATTCTCGCGGTGTTGGGGATGACCGCCATTTTTACCACGACCCTGACTTTGCCCAGCTGAGACAGTAGACCAACGCACAGTCTGCGGCGTAGACGAATGCAAATCGTTTGGGCAACGTTGGCTGGGCGTCAACGGATCTATGTCATGCGCCCGCGCAGCGGTGCCAATGACACAGGTCGTCTTGGATCATAAGACGTTTTGATGCCGCAGGAATAGAACAATACCAGCGTAAAGTTACGTATTTCAAAGACTTACGGGGAAGATGGCTCCGGTGGTAGGGATCGAACCTACGACAAATTGATTAACAGTCAACTGCTCTACCACTGAGCTACACCGGAATATAAAACTCTTATCTTCGAAAGGATTAGGAGTTTTTGGCTCCGGCGGCAGGGATCGAACCTGCGACAAATTGATTAACAGTCAACTGCTCTACCGCTGAGCTACGCCGGAATATGTGGGGTGTATAGCCATGGGGTTCTTTGGCTGCAAGAGGTTTTTTCGCAAATTGTGACAGGTTTTTCAAAAAACGCCGATTTACCCGAATTACCTCGTGTTTTTATGGGGTTATGCGGTTGGGCTTTCGACAAACTTGGGGGCCATACGATATATGGCGTCGGCGGAAAATCCCGTGTCGCTGTTGATCTGTCCGCGCTGAGACAGGGCGATGAGATGCGCAAGGATGTTGCGACCCGCCGCTGGCCAAAGTGCGGTGGGCGTGTCCGCATAGAGCCGTGCGGTCAGGTCCGCGACGGTCATCGGTGTGTCGCTCAGGGCGTCAATTATGGCGGCTTCGCGCATCAATCGGTGGTCGCGCAGTTCGCGCAGACGGGCGTGGGGCGCATCGACGGGGGCGCCGTGGCCCGGGAAATATTGACGGCTTGGGATGGTTTCAAGACGATCCAAGGTCGCCATGAATTGCCCCATATCACCATCGGGCGGCGAGACAAGCGAGCTTGCCCAGCCCATGACCACATCACCGGTAAACATCAGATCGTCCCATTGAAAACACATGTGATTGGCCATGTGCCCCGGCGTGTGATGGGCGGTGATGCGAAAATCGGTGGTCTGGATGACCTCGCCATCCGTCAGGTATATGTCGGGATCAAATGCTGCATCAATTCCTTCGCCGCCGCCAATGTCACCACTCGCGGCAAGGTCACGCATGATGTCGCTTTGGCCCGCAGACGCGTCGCCAAAGGCCATGATCGGCGCACCGGTGATCTTGGACAATAACGTCGCAAGCGGCGAGTGATCGAGATGGGCGTGGGTCACCAAAATCGCCTGCAAACGGCCGTCGCCAAGGGCGGCAATAATCCGCCGCAGATGGGTCGTATCGTGCGGGCCGGGGTCAATGACGGCCAATTGCTGGGTTCCGACGATATAGGTGTTCGTGCCGCGAAACGTCATCGGCGACGGATTCGGGGCCACAATCCGACGCACATCAGGGGCAATTTGGCTTATTTCGCCGATCCTTGGGTTAAACTCGGACATTCTGCGGTTTGCGCCTTTCTATCGTCGCGGGGCTTAGCTAGAGTTTTGCCATGATTTTTCGCGTCTTGAAACGATATTTCCCACGGACCCTTTATGGGAGATCCGTTTTAATTCTAATTTTACCAATGATCGTGATCCAACTGGTGGTGTCTGTCATCTTTGTACAGCGCCATTTCCAAGGGGTATCCGAACAGTTGGTGTTGGGATCCTCCGGCGCGATTGGGTTCGTGCAGCGGTCGTTGAATGACGCGCCCGACCTTGCGGCTGGGGTCAACGAGATCATCGAGGACCTCGACGATCTGCGCATTGTTATCGCCGATATGAATATCACCGAGCCCCAGCGCGAATTCTTTGATTTGACGGGGCTTGTTATCAATAGCGAACTTCATCGGCATCTGAACGGCGTGATCGCAGTGGATTTCGTGAGCGCGCCGCGCATGGTCTTGGTGGCGATTGAAACGGTCCACGGGCCGGTCACGGTGATGATGCCACGGGGGCTTTTCTCGGCGCGCAATCCGCATCAGTTGTTGCTGTGGTTGGTGTTTTTTGGCGTGATTATGACCATGATTTCCTTCGCTTTTTTGCGCAATCAAATGCGGTCTATCACACGGCTGTCCTATGCGGCCGAGGCCTTTGGTAAGGGCGAGATCGTGAAATACACCCCCGCAGGTGCCGCCGAGGTGCGCGCCGCGGGGACGGCGTTTTTGTCCATGCGCGCACGGATTGAACGCCAGATCGAACAGCGCACGATGATGCTTTCGGGGGTCAGCCACGATATGCGCACGCCCCTCACGCGGTTGCGGTTAGGTCTTACCATGATCGAGGACGAGGCCGACGTTGCCGATTTGTTGCGCGATACCCATGACCTTGAGGCGCTACTCGACGGGTTTTTGGACTTTGCCCGTGATGATGCGGGGGATGCTTGGGACGACGTCGTGCCGCACGCGATGCTCTCGGAGGCGGTGGATAAGGCCACCCGCATTGGCGGCCATGTCCTTATCAGTGCCGCGTCCGATGCGACCGAAATTGCCGTGCGGATGCGGGCGCAGGCGGTGCGCCGCGCCATCGATAACCTGATCGGCAATGCGCTACGCTATGCCGACTCCGCCATGGTCAGCGTATCGGTTTCGGAACGAGCCGTGGTGTTTTCCGTCGAAGACGACGGCCCCGGTATTCCCCCCGAGGCCCGCGAAGATGCCATGAAGCCGTTTCAACGTTTGGATGCGGCACGCAACCAAAACAAAGGCGCGGGCGTCGGGCTTGGGCTTGCCATTGCGGCGGATGTGGCGCGGCGCCACGGCGGGGCGCTTCGTCTTGGGGTCAGTCAAAATCTGGGTGGGCTGCGGGCCGATCTGGTGATCGCGCGCCACGGCGGGCGCGACGGCAATCCATAAATTGCCAATCCGTGCAAACCTCTTTACCATACTAGCTATTGATATGTTAGGAGGACAGGATGACAGCCAAGCCACGGGTTTTGATCGCGGGGACCGGTTTTGCCGGCCAAGGCCACACAGACGCGTTTCGCGGCGCAGGGGCCGAGGTGGTCGGTATGGTCGGGCGCACGCCCGAGGTGGTGCGCGACGTGGCCACATCCATGAACATCCCCTATTTCGGCACCGACTGGGCCGCGGCGCTGGCCGAATGTAACCCCGATATCGTGTCCATCGCGACCCCAGGCGGCGCGCACGTGGAACCGATCACGCAGGCGATCAACGCGGGCTGTCACGTGTTCTGCGATAAACCCATGACCCATAGCGGCGACACGGCCGTTGACCTGTATCGGCTGGCTACGGACAAGGGCGTGAAAACCGCCTATGCCGCCAGCTTTCGTTATGCGGCGAGTGTGCTTCATGCGAAACGTCTGGTCGCCGCGGGGGCGATTGGTGAGCCGACCGAGGTCGAGTGCATGTCCCACTTTAATCTCGATCGGAACATCCCCTTTGGTTGGTCCCATACGGCGGCGGCTGGCGGCGGGCGTCTGAACAATAACTTTACCCATACCCTGTCGATTGTGGCTTCGGTTGTGGGGGACAAGATCACCGCGATCTGTGGCGATATCCGCGATGATCTAGGCCGTGCGCCTATCGTCGACGGGGTGCATAATTTTATGACGCGGCGCGAATTCATCCCTAAGGACTTGAATGATCCAACCCTCAAATGGGGCCAAAGCGACGTGGAGTGGTCCTATACCGTAATGGCGAAAATCGACAGCGATCTGGCCGCGCGTCCCGTGTCGGTTCTGTTCAAACATGGCGGTCTGGTGCCACGGTTCGACGATGACCACATCCTGTTCTACGGGACCAAGGGCGCGATCCATATCAAGGGCCATTACGGCACCGGTGCGCTTTCGCATTACGGCGCGGACGGGCAATGGACGGTCATTCCAACGCCCGACGATATCGCCGCATCCATCCCCGATGTTGCGGGCGAAACCGAACAGTGTTGGCATTATCTTGCGACGGAATTTGTAAAGGATATCAATGGCGAACAGGTCGAACCTTATCCAACCTTCAAAGAGGGATCGCAGTATCAACAGATCATCGAAATCATCCGCGCCAGCGACAACTGGACCGATGTAACCACGCTGGCCTAGGGTGCAGCAAGGGAGGAAGAACATGAAAATCACCGGTGCTGAGGTCTTTGTTGGCGGGCCGAAAAAGAACTATGTCACGCTTAAGATTATGACCGATCAGGGGATTTATGGGCTGGGCGATGCGACGTTGAACAATCGCGAAACTCTCCCTGCGAAATATCTGACGGATTACCTGATCCCGAACCTGATCGGGATGGATCCGCGCAATTCCGAGGACATCTGGCAGTTCTTTTATCGTGGCACCTATTTCCGCCGCGGCCCCATCGCGATGGCGGCGTTCGGCGCGATTGACATGGCGCTTTGGGATATCAAAGGCAAGCTCGCCAATATGCCATTGTACCAACTTTTCGGCGGCAAAAGCCGCGACGGCGCGATGACCTATGCCCATGCGACGGGTGCAGATTTGCCCGATTTGATGGATTCAATCGCGCATTATGTCGAAGAGGGTTATCAGGCGGTGCGGGTGCAATGCGGCATTCCGGGGATGCCCACGGCCAGCTATGCCGTGCCCGAAGAAAAGGGAGAGAACAAGCATTACATTTCCGATTTCAGCGGCATCCGTCCCAAGGTCGAGATTTGGGATACCGACAAATACATGCGTTATATGCCCGACGCATTGATGGAAATCCGCGAACGCTTCGGGCCGGATTTGAAGATCCTGCATGACGTCCACCATCGTCTGACCCCACGCGAGGCGGCCCAGTTCGCCAAAGAGGTCGAACCCGCGCGGCTTTTCTGGCTCGAAGATCCGACGCCCGCCGAGGACCAAGACGCGCTGCGGATGTTGCGCCAACACTCCACCGTGCCCGTGGCCATTGGCGAGGTGTTCAATTCGATCTATGACTGTAACAAGTTGATTGAAAACGAATTGATCGATTTCATTCGTGTCGCCGTCACCTATGCCGGTGGGATCACCCATGTGAAACGGATCGTGGATTTGGCGGGCCTGCACCACGTGCGCACGGGCTTTCATGGCGCCCCCAGCCATTCACCGATTTCCATGGCGGCACAGGGGCACCTGAACGCATGGGCACCGAATTTCGGCATTCAGGAATATCTGGTTCTGGGCACGCCGGAATGTGATGCCCTGTTCCCATCGGATCATCGTATGGAAAACGGTATGTTCTATGTGTCCGATGCTCCAGGTCTGGGTGTAGATTTCGACGAAAAAGAAGTCGAGAAATACGAATACGTCGCAGGGAGCCACCCCGTGGTGCGCCTGACGGACGGGACGATGTGGGATTATTAACGTAGGGAGATTGGAGCGGGTGAAGGGAATCGAACCCTCGTATTCAGCTTGGGAAGCTGCTGCTCTACCATTGAGCTACACCCGCGTCTGAGGGTTGAATAATATTGCAGGGGCAGGGGGTCAAGTCGATTTCCCCCCATTTCCCCGTCTTGTGCGATTATCCGCGGCGGCGTCGGCGTCTCCCGCCAGAGCCGCCACCGTCATTGGAATTGTAAGAGACATCCGGCAATGTCACGATCTTCGACAGTTCGGGGAACGGATCGGTCGCATGTGGAATGGCGTTTGCATTGACGAAGTGTTCTTGGAATTTCGGTTCAATCGCGGTTTCGATCTTGGTGATTTTCCCGACCAGCGTTTCGATGGTGCGACGTGCGTTCACATCACACAGGGCGATGCGCGCGCCGGTGCCTGCGGCGTTGCCCGCCGAGGTGACATTGGCCAGCAATGCATCTGGGATCATTCCCAAAATCATCGCGTGTTTCGTGGAAATATGCGCGCCGAAAGCGCCGGCCAGAACCACCTTGTCCACCGCATCCACGCCCATTTCATCCATCAACAGGCGCGCACCGGCATAGAGCGCCGATTTAGCGAGCTGAATCGCGCGGATGTCGCCTTGGGTCACGGTGATCAATGGGCCACCGTCGGCCGTGCCGTCATAGATGACATAGGCGTGGGTGCGACCCTCGGCGATGTTGCGGGGGGTGCCCGTTTGTTCGGCGGAGCCGATCAAGCCAGACGCATCGACCAATCCTGCGGCGCGCATTTCGGCGACCGCCTCGATGATGCCAGAGCCACAGATGCCGGTGATGCCCGACGTGGCAATGGCCAAATCAAACCCGTCCTCGTCCGACCAAATGTCTGACCCGATGACGCGGAAACGTGGTTCCTTGGTGACGGGGTCGATTTCAATCCGTTCAATCGCACCGGGGGCGGCACGTTGGCCGGAACTGATTTGGGCGCCTTCAAACGCGGGGCCGGTGGGGGATGAACAGGCCACAACGCGGCTTTTGTCGCCCAAAAGGATCTCGGCGTTGGTGCCCACGTCGACAATCAGGGTCAATTCATCCGCCTGATCAGGGCGTTCCGACAGGGCAACGGCGGCGGCGTCCGCCCCCACGTGGCCCGCGATACAGGGCAACAGGTACGTTTGGGCGTTGGCGTTGGCCGTCTTGATATCCAGATCGGACATGGGCAAATGCATCGCCGCCGATGTGGTCAGGGCGAATGGTGACTGGCCCAATTCCACAGGATCAATGCCCAATAATAGGTGGTGCATGACGGGGTTACAGACGATAACGGTTTCAACGATGTGGTTGGCATCAACCTCACCCTCGGTCGCGATTTCGGTGACCAATGTCGCCAGCGCGTCCCGCACGGCGGCGGTCATATCGGCGGCGCCGCCCTCGTTCATCATTGAATAAGACACGCGGGACATGAGGTCTTCGCCGAACCTGATTTGCGGGTTCATGAGGCCCGATGACGCCACAACCGCGCCCGTGGTCAGATCACACAAATGCGCCGCGATGGTGGTCGATCCAAGGTCAACCGCAAGGCCATAAAGCGGCCCTTCAAAGTAGCCAGGCCAGATGTCGATGATCTGACGCGGGCCGCCATCAACGGGGGTGTGGACGGCGACGGTGATCTTCCAATCGCCCTTACGCAATGGTTTTTGCAGGGTGGAAATGACATTAAGATTGGTGTGTATGTCATTGATATTATGTTGTTCCCGCAGGGCGTCCTTGATCCGTTCAAAGTCGCCGGTGGGCGCGTGCATATCGGGCTCAACCACCTCGATGTAATACAGACGCGTTGCGGGGTTCATGGTGATGGTGCGCGTGTCGGCCGCCTTGCGGATCACCTGTTTGTGGACTTGGCTTTCTTCGGGGACGTCGATCACGATGTCGTTCTGCAACGTCGCCTGACAGCCCAAACGCCGACCCTTTTTCAAACCACGGATCGTGTCGTACCGTTCCTCGACGGCATTCCATTCGGACAGGGCGTCGTCGTGGACGGTCACGCCATGTTTGGAAAATTCGCCATAGGACGGGGTGATCTGACATTTGGAACAGACGCCGCGCCCGCCGCAGACGCTATCGAGATCCACGCCCAATTGGCGCGCCGCATCAAGAACACGCGTGCCCTTGGCGAAAGTGCCGCGTTTGCCGGAGGGGGTGAAAATCACCAATGGATCGGTTGTCATGGCGTGGCCTTATTCAGTTTGGCGTCAGTGTACAGAAGGCGCCGACCGAAGTCAGCGCCCAATGCAGTCTCATTGAAGTTCGGATTAACCGCGACGGCGACGACGGCCACGACCCGCAGAGGCGGAGTTCACCGCGGTGCTTGCCTCGGCGAATGTTGCGCCTTCGGTGATCGCATCTTGGACGCGGCCGAATTTGATCCAGTCGGTGCCGTTGTCATCGTGGTTCATCAACAGGTTGGCGGCGCGGATGGCCTCCATTTCGACCTGACGGACGGGGTTCATGATCGCGCTGGTCATACCGGCGGCAATCGCCATCGGTAGGAACGCGGCGTTGATGCCGTGACGGTGCGGCAGACCAAAGGACACGTTGGACGCGCCACAGGTCGTGTTCACGCCCAATTCATTGCGCAGACGACCGACCAATTCGAACACCTGTTGGCCCGCAGTAGCAAGCGCGCCGATGGGCATCACCAGTGGGTCAACCACGATGTCATGGGCCGGAATACCGTAATCCGCCGCATGTTCCACGATCTTTTTCGCAACGGAAAAGCGGACCTCGGGGTCCATGGAAATGCCGGTGTCATCGTTGGAAATCGCCACAACGGGAACGTTGTATTTTTTGATCAACGGCAGGATCGCCTCAAGACGGTCCTCTTCACCTGTGACAGAGTTCACCAGTGGGCGGCCCTTGGCAACCTCAAGACCGGCGGCAAGCGCCTCGGGAACCGAGCTGTCGATCACCAATGGCACATCGACCAGACCCTGAACCAATTCGATCATGCTGCGCATGAGGGGTGGCTCGGTCTCGTTTGGGTTTGGGTTGGAATTATACACAACACCCGCGTTCACATCCAACATGGTCGCGCCGCAGGCCACCTGTTCCAGCGCGTCCTTTTCAACGGTGGAAAAATCGCCCGCCTCAAGTTCCGCCGCCAATTTTTTGCGGCCCGTCGGGTTGATCCGTTCGCCGATCACGCAAAACGGTTCGTCAAAGCCGATAACGGCGGTTTTGGTGGCTGATTCAACAATGGTGCGTGTCATAGTCTGTCCTTATGCGGATGCAGGGGCGGCGGATGTGCCGCCGTGGGCCTGCGTCCAGTTGGCGTTGGTCTTGATCCCGCCAAGCGGGAAGAAATGTGCGGTTTCGATCAGGCTTTGGGGCGTTTTCGCCTTGTAAGCAGCCAGATCGGTGATGATCTCGGTTGGCTCAAACGGCATGACCAATTTGGTCACGTCGCGCGCGCGTTTCTGTAGTAGCTTCAAAGACGGGCCAACACCACAGGCGATGGCAAATTTGATCAGGGTTTGCAATTTGGCAGGCCCCGCGATGCCGATATGCACGGGCAGGGTGACGCCATTTTCGGCCAGTGTCTCGGCCCATTCGATGACCGGCGCGGCCTCAAATGCAAACTGGGTGGCGATGGCCATGTCGGCATCGGTGCGGGAGGCGAAATCCTGTTTCCATTTGAGCGCGGCCATGACGTTGGCGTCGCCGCCGTCTGGGTCGATGTCGCGGTTGCCCTCGGGGTGGCCCGCGATGTGCAGACGGGTGAAACCGGCGGCGTCAAACAGACCGGTCTCCAACAACTGCATTGAATCGCTGAAATCACCGTGGGGCTTGGTCACGCCACCGGCCAACAACAAGGCCTGGGACACGCCGGCCTCATCCGCGTAACGTTTGATCCAAGTGGCGAGGGTGTCGCGGTCTTTGATGATACGCGCGGGAAAATGCGGCATGACGTAAAAGCCCGCCTCAGAGAGACCGCGCGCCGTGTCGATCATGTCGTCGATTGGCGTGCCTTCGATATGGGCCACATAGACACGGGTGCCCTTGGGCAAAAGCGCGCGGAAATCATCCACCTTGGCGGCGGTGCGTGGCATCACTTCGATGGAAAACCCATTAAGAAAGGTCTCCACCTCGGCATTCACCGGCCCCGCAGTGTCGCGTGCTGTGTCCCGTGGTCTAAATTGCAAAAGCGCCATGTATCGTCTCCAAAAATCGATGGGTTACTCCCAGCCATCATTGGAAATCAGAGCAATAATCCGGTCTTTGTCGTATTCGGCATCGATGCGCGCGGCCTCGGCATCGGCGACGGCGTCTTGTTCACCGTCAACGGTGTAAGGGTCCGCCTTGCGCCATTCCGCCAAATAGGCATCCGTATCCGCCGCACCCACCTTCATGGCTGCGCGATCGATGGCCTGTTCAAACCGCTCAGGCAACTGACGTTTTGCGCCGCGACGGCCCTTGCCGACGATGACCTGCGCGGGGATATCGCGCCAAAATACGATTGTGACATCAGGCATTGCTGATTCCTTTGATGTTGTAAGACCAGCCTAGGCGGGCGCATTCCGGTCACATGTGCGATTTTCGACATGCGGGCGCATTTCTGCGACGCCTATGGAAATAGGCCAGATCATCAAAAGGGGCTAGGGCGTGGCGTCTGAAAAATATTCATGTTGATTATGAATGGGTGTGGGGCCGTTATTTATAGAGCACTAAAATGTAGTTCCCGAACAGTTCGTTTTCAGAATTGAGGTCAACGCCATAGGTTTCGCCTCGGATCGCAATCAACCCGTGCCCCGCGTCATTGGTCTGGGTGATGCCAAGGCGTTTGAAACACTCCGATCTGATCTGTTCGGGGCCAGGGTTGGGATCCATCCGAAAGAACAACGCCAGTTCGAAATCGGTTTCTGCCTCGCAGTTCAGTTGAAAGTAGAGCAAGCTTTCGGTGATCGGCAAATCATCGCGTCTGCCGCCCTTCCACGACCCTTCGGTATCGCCGGTCTCGGCGTCGAACCCTTGGGCTTGGGCGGCGGTGACGAGGGCGGGAAAGTCATCGCCGTGTGCGATTCCGACCGTCTCGAAAATCTCCATAAAGCGTTCAAATCTCGAGGTGGGATCAAACAACGCTTGGGTTTCGACATAGGTCAGCGGATCTTCGAGCCAGCGGTTTTGTTCCACTGTAATGGCCAAGGATTGTTCGCCGTCCGAACGGGTCACGGGAAACGGCATCACGCCAAAGTTCATGCCCATCTCGCCAACCGCCTTGGAGGACCAGAATTTGCCGCGACGCATACAGGTGGCGAGGGCGTCGGGCAGGCCATGCAAAAAGGGTGTGATGTCGCGGGTGATATCTGTGGTCTTGGGCTGGGATTTGACGAAATCGGTCAGGGCGGATTTCGCCTCGCGGCTGTCGGGGAACAGGGCGCACAGGGTGGTGACGTTGCCCTCAAGATCAACCTGATAGACCACGGAAAAATCACCATCGTCCAACTCCATCAACACCGACCAGACCGACAGATTGGCCCCATCGGCCAGACGCTGGGTCTCGGAAAATCCCATGGCGGTCAGGGTCTTGGGGATGTCATTCGGCTCATCCGCGTGATTGAGACATAAACGGCGGATGAATTCGGCGCCATGAACGGCGGCCTCGGCGGGTGTGGGGACTGGGGGCATAATGTGCTCTGACTTATCAAATTACGTCACCATAGTCGGGACGCAGAGTTTTGAGAACAGAATTATCAGGGCGAGGGTGCCTTTGCGCCCCTATGGGGTCGCAAGCGCGTTGGGATTAAAACTGCACCATTCTGAGATTTTCAACAACGTCGCCGAGGCCCCCATAAGCGAAAAGTCATCATAGATCGCCGGAAGGGCGCCCACGTTCTTGACCTCAAAGGCGATGCGAATGCCCCCGCGCATTTGCGCAAGGATGTCTGGCACAAACCCTGGGGTCAGACCGGCCGAAGCGACGGTTTCATTCCACTCGTTGAAGTGGGAATAGGCAAAAAGCTCTTCTCCGAAATAGGTTTCCTCGGTGTCGATAAAGACGCGGAAATACGTGTCCATATCGATGGGCGTGGAATAGCCGCGAATGAAGACCGGCGTATAGGCGAGACTGGGATTATAGCCGCCAGTGTCAAAGGTCACCGCAAGGGTTCCGTCGCCATCCCCACCGGTGCGGATTTCGCAGTATCCGTCGTATTGGAGGGCGGTCCAGTCATTGTGGGCCCATGTATTTATGGGATCACTGGCATGGGCGGCGCCGCCCCAGATCGCGCTAGAAACCGCAAGACAATGAAACAATAACGCGCGCATGGCAGACCCTTTGATTGATTGGGCAAACCGGCCCCTTGGGGCATTAGGCGCGACAATGTGGGGCAGCGCAACGGAAATCTATCGATGATTTGAGCGGTTTTGATCGGCAGGCACAGGGGGCGACCCAATTGGGCCTGTGGCCTAGGGCACGCGGGGCGCAAATGGCCCCTAGTGGCACCAAAAATCTGCAGAATTATAGGCCTGACGAAACCCGTCCAAGGGAACGGTCATTGTGATCTGGTTCGGGGTGGTGGCGTCCCCGTCCACATAGTCGCCGTCCTTTTCAACGATAAACGTCGCCTCTTTGCCGTTTTTCAACAGGCGAACAAAGTCGCGCTGTTTGCTGGTGTCTGGTTTCGCGACATAGGCGCCTTCGTGAAATTTCCATCGGGTGGTTTCGTGGCGCGCCATCGGGTCGATTTGATATTGGGCCCCGTCAACCGAGACCGACATCACATAGTTTGCGCTTGGATCGACCTCGCTTGTGTAGACATAGGTTGACCAGCCGAGTCCTAGAATTTCTTCGTACACTTGTTGATCGCTCGGGAACATGTCAGGGGATCGAAGCTCAATGCTCGTGATCTCTTCGTTTTCGGTCATGAACATGATCACCTCGAGGCCGTTTTCTTGCTTGGATCGAAGAAAACACAGATGGTCGTGAATTTCGGACACAACCCATGCGCCACGGGTTTTGGTGCGCTTTGGCTCCTCACTGCTTATCCTTGGGAGAAAACTAAGCGCGGATGTCGGGGACATGGCGTATATCGTTATCGCACCGATCAAAGCGGCAGAGAGGATAGAATTTCGACGCATTAATAATGTTCCACTGAAAATAAGATGTTCTGTTTGATCACTAGACCACATGCCGCGTAACCGCGCAAATCATGCGGCGTGCAGGTGGGCGCGATATTGCCGTGGTTTTGTAACATTCAAATGATTTGCGACCGTGAACCACACCGAGCCGGACCAATGTCGATGCGGTCTCGGGCATTAGATGTCATGTGCCAGCACCCCCCGTAGGCTGGCTGAAACCTCAGGCTCCGTCCCAACCGCACCATTCCAATGCCTGCTGATAGGCCTCGGAAAATCCGTCCAACGAAACAGGGAACGTGAACACCGAGAGCGATGTATTGCCCTCTTCCGGCATCCGATCAAAACGTGGGCGCGGTGCGGAGCGATCGAACCAATCAAGTTGGGTTAGGTCATGATCTTCGCTGGGGGCAGCGAATGAGGACCCCTGTTCATTGGAGGGTGTGGCCGTTAAGTCTTGTCCCGTGGGACGAAGACCAAAGGATAGACGGGGCGGCGATGTAACTTCGAAAGTCTCATAAATGAAAAACTGTTTGCCGCTTTCTAGGCGCGCGAGAACATCAAGAAATTGGTCGGTACGTTGGGACGGTGGCACGGAAGAATCCGGTAAGATTGATGTGCTGACATCCTGACCATTGATTTCTACGCGTAAAGGTAAAGCGCGTGGCACGTAGCTGGGGTCAAAGGATATATCTATCCCGAATTCCGCACTTAGCACCGTGATCACGGGCTCAAATTTCGCAGGTTGCCGTGATACGTATGGCGCTGCATTCCGGTCGTTAATTTCGACAATGAGATAGTCCGGCGTGTATACCCAACACGACGCAGCACTCGGCCTGTTGTCATCGGGATCAATCCCCTTTGCATGCCAGTCCTGGAAAATCTGGTCACCCTCTGGCAGATCGAAAGACCAATTATATAATGCTGGGCCACTAAATGTTATCTCGGCAGACAACGCTGATGGAAATACGGACGCCGCGCAGGCCAATATCGTTGAAATCAATGGGCCATGTCGCATGAAGATCGTTCCTATGATGTGTGCCGCAATGGCGCCGACCCAATCACGGCCGCCCGCAGGCAGCAACAGTTTTACCAATCTCATTCCGCAATCTGCAAAATACCGCCCAATGCGACCTTGCGCCTCACCTCGCAGAGGCATAGGCTGGGGGTAACTCGAAAAGGAGGGCGTTCTATGGCGCCCAAGCGTCCCAAAGGTGCGGGCGCGTTCCCCAAAGCGGATGTAACCCCCGCGCCAAATCCGTCTGGATCACAGCCGCTTTATGCTGCGCTGGATCTGGGCACAAATAGTTGCCGCATGTTGATTGCGCGTCCCGATGGCGCGTCATTCAAAGTGGTCGATAGCTTTTCTAAATCCGTCCAGCTTGGCGCGGGTCTAGAGGCGTCTGGGCGTTTGTCGCGCTCGGGGATGACGCGTACCATCAAGGCATTGCGCGTCTGTCAAAGTAAGCTCAAACAACACAAGGTCACCCACGCGCGGCTTGTCGCCACCGAGGCCTGTCGTCGTGCCAAAAACGCGCGCGACTTTATCCGTCTTGTGCGCCGTGAAACCGGCCTGTCGCTTGAGATCATCCCCCCCAAGGAAGAGGCCCGCTTGGCCGTGATTTCCTGTGCACCGCTTGTGGGGCGCAAGACCGAACAGTTGTTGGTCGTTGATATCGGCGGCGGCAGCACGGAGTTGGTCTGGCTTGATATCTCCGGCGTGCCGAAGCGCGAACGGCGCAAATCGATCATGGGGATCAACGCGTCCTTTGACGCAGCCATGTCCGATTACCCCGAGGCCAAGGTTGTTGATTGGATTTCCGTGCCGCTCGGCGTTGCGACCCTGCGCGAACAATTTGACGACGTCGAAGATGACGCCGCGCGGTTCGCATTGATGAGCTGGCATTTCGAAGAACACCTCGCCGACTTTAGCCCCTATGACAGTGAACAGGCCCGCGAGGGATTTCAGATCATCGGAACCTCTGGTACAGTGACCACCGTGGCCGCATCCCATCTGGGCCTGCGCCGCTATGACCGCAATAAGGTCGACGGACTGGCGATGAGTTCAGACGAAATTGATGTGGTGATCCGCAAGTACCTTGCGCTTGGACCACAAGGGCGACGCAGTGATCCGCGTATCGGCAAGGACCGCCACGCGTTGATCATGTCGGGGGCGGCGATCCTTCAGGCGCTGTTGCGCGTCTGGCCCACAGATAGATTATCAGTAGCAGATCGCGGTTTGCGCGAAGGTCTGCTATATGCACAAATGAACGCACATGGCGTATTGGAAGACGGACCAGAATAATGGCGAAAAAGACAACAAAAGGCACATCAGGCCGCGGCCAACGGGATCTGCGGGTGCGGGTGAAATCGGCGCGCGGGCGCAAGTATTCCTCGACGCTTTGGCTGGAACGTCAATTGAATGACCCCTATGTGAAACGGGCGCAGGTCGAAGGGTTCCGTGGACGTGCGGCGTTTAAGATTATGGAATTGGACGATAAATTCCGGTTCCTCGTACCGGGCGCCCGTGTGGTTGACCTTGGCTGTGCGCCGGGCGGCTGGATGCAGGTTGCCGTGCCGCGGGTGAATTCGCTGGGTGAAAAATCCGGCAAGGCCATCGGCACCATTCTGGGCGTTGACCTTCAGGAGATCGAGGCGCTGGCCGGTTGCGAAACCCATACGCTTGATTTCATGGAAGACGGCGCCGACGACAAGGTTAAGGCGTGGCTTGGCGGGCAGGCGGACGTTGTCATGTCCGATATGGCCGCATCCAGTTCCGGTCACAAACAGACCGACCACCTTAAAATCATGGCTCTGTGCGAGGCGGCGGCGTATTTCGCGTTCGACGTTTTGGCCGAGGGCGGCACATTCGTTGCCAAGGTTCTGGCCGGTGGTGCCGAGGGCGATTTGCAGAAGTTGTTGAAGCAGAAATTCGAAAAAGTGCACCACGTAAAACCCCCATCAAGCCGCTCTGACAGCTCGGAGAAATTCGTGGTTGCGACGGGTTTTCGCGGTTAATATGCACAATTATTGTGCAACTGCGTGAAAGATTTGCGACATTGCGGGGTTTTTCGGCCCCGCACTGTTGTCCCCACCATGGCCCTGTCGCACCGTTAGGACATGTTAAGAAAAACACCACTTCTCGTTTTTACCGACCTCGACGGCACGCTGATTGACCACGATACCTATAGCGCCGCCGCTGCATTCCCCGCCCTTCAGGCCCTGAAATCGGTCGGCGCGCCGGTGATTATGGCAAGCAGCAAAACAGCCCCTGAAATTGCATCCCTTCAACAGGATCTTGATCTCGAACAGTGGCCCGCAATCGTCGAAAACGGTGCGGGTCTTTTGCTTTCGGGGGACGCGGGGACAGAGAACCACGATTATGATTTGATCCGCGCGGCCCTGTGCAAGGTGCCCGCTGATCTACGTCAGTTTTATCGCGGGTTTGGTGACATGACCGTGGCCGAGATTGCACAGACCACCGGTCTTCCTTATGGCGCGGCGGCCATGGCCGCCAAGCGACAATTTTCGGAGCCTGGCTTGTGGTCTGGGTCGCCTGAGAAACGCGACGCCTTTTTGGCCGTTCTTGAACCCATGGGGATTTCGGCGCGCGAAGGCGGACGGTTCTTGACCCTGTCCTTTGGCCAGACCAAGGCTGACCGCATGGCCGATGTCATCGCCGATTTTACGCCGCTTCACACCGTCGCCTTG
Organism: uncultured Halocynthiibacter sp.; assembly: GCA_947503035.1. Lineage (GTDB taxonomy): Bacteria > Pseudomonadota > Alphaproteobacteria > Rhodobacterales > Rhodobacteraceae > CANNCD01. Next base: position 726,551 of record CANNCD010000001.1, on the reverse strand, counting down.
GGCGACGCCCCCAACGATATTGAGATGCTCGAGGCCGCCGATTTTGGTGTCATCGTTGCCAACCCACATCGACGTCCTTTGCCTCTTCTTCGTGGCGAAAAAGAGGGACGTATCATTCGCACGCTCGAGGTCGGACCCATCGGTTGGAACACCGCGATCCTTGACCTTTTGGCGCGCCTAAATTTGACTAAGAAAGACCAATAACATGGCTGATTTTCATCAGAATGGTAACATCGCAACCCTGCATAATCTGCGCACGCGCAGCCTTGCGGATATGACATATGAATTGGAAACATTCGCGCAAACCCGCAAGATGGCCTTGATCCTGCCGTGTCTGTACTCCGAACTTGAAACCGATGCGATGCCAAAGATTTTGGATGAACTGTCCAAGGTAACCTATTTGAATCAAATCATTATTGGTCTTGATCGCGCGGACGAAACACAGTTCAAACACGCCAAGGAATTCTTTAAGGGGCTCAATCAAAACCACATCGTGATCTGGAACGACAGTCCGCGCATGAAGGCGCTGGGTGCGCGACTTGATGCGATGGGATTGGCGCCTGCGGAACAGGGTAAGGGCAAAAATGTGTGGTCCGCCATGGGGTACCTCATGTCCTGTGAAAACAGCGCGGTGATGGCGATCCATGACTGCGATATCGTGACCTATACCAACGACATGTTGGCGCGGCTGATCTATCCTGTGGCCAACCCGAATTTCCCGTATCAGGTCGCCAAGGGCTTCTATGCGCGGGTCGGTGATGGCAAGCTCAATGGTCGTGTCACACGGCTTTTGGTCAGCCCGCTTTTGATCGCCCTGAAACGGGTGATTGGGGATCGTGACTATCTCGATTATCTGCGCAGTTTCCGCTATCCATTGTCCGGTGAATTCGCGATGCGCAGCGGCATCTTGCCCGATCTGCGTATCCCGTCCGACTGGGGTCTTGAGATCGGCGTGTTGTCCGAGGCATGGCGTAATCTGGCCCCCAAGGCCGTCTGTCAGGTCGAGATCGCCGATGAATACGACCACAAACATCAGGACCTGAGCGACGAAGACGCGGACGCCGGTTTGAACCGCATGTCCACCGATATTTGCAAGGCGATCTTTCGCAAACTTGCCGCCGATGGGACGATTTTTACGCCCAACGTGTTCCGCACCCTAAAGGCGACCTATTACAGAAGCGCGCTTGATCTGCTTGAGGCATACTACAACGACGCCAAGATGAACGGGTTGACGATTGATCGTCACAAGGAAGAGCAAGCCATTGAATTGTTTGCGGAAAACATCATGCGAGCAGGGCAGTTCTTCCTTGATAACCCACATGAAACGCCGTTCATTCCCACATGGAACCGCGTCCATTCCGCCGACCCTGGGTTCTTGGCCGACCTGAACGCCGCCGCGCGTGCGGATGAGGTGGATTACGCCTGATCCCAGTTGGGCGAACTAAAAATAAAGGCTCGGATGGGGGCGCCCCTGTCCAAGCCTTTATTTTTAGTTCACACCGAGGCGGGCGGCGTGAAGGCGCCCTAGGTCACATTGGTGATCCAGCGACATTGGTATGGGGCGAGGGTGATCATGCCGTCGTTGACCTCAATCCCATCACCGGTCAACAGGTCGGACCAATCCTCGTCCTCGATCATATTAAGCGCCGATGCGGGGATCTCGATCGTTTGATCTGACACGTTATGGAGGGCAAAGATCGACTGACGGCGGTCAAGGCTTTGACGCCAGATCGCAAACACGGCGTCGTGGTCGATGTTCACGGTGAACTGGGTGGCGTTGGGGTGAAACGCAGGTTGGGCCTTGCGGATTTGCAACCGGCGCGACAATTCCGCCATGACGCGGGCCTGTGGGGTGGTGTCATCGGCCAGCAACCCGCGCAGCGTCGGATAATCCCAGCGGTGCCGGTTGATCCCGCGGTTCATGCCGCGATGTTCGACCTGTTCGTGGTCATTCGGCGTGGCCAGCATGGAATGGATGTAAAACGCGGGGATCCCCTCGAGCGACATGACCACGGTTTGCGACGCGATGAACCGGTCAAAATGGTAATCGTCGAGACCGTTAAACGTGCCGCCCATAGCCTCGTAATAGGTGATGTTGAGTTCATAGGGCGACTGGCCGCCGTCGGGCAGGGTGCGCATGGACACAAGCCCACCAAGATCACGCACCGTGTCGATGACGCGCTCCTTTTCATCCTCGGGCAACAGGCCCTCGGCGGGGCGCATGCCGATGCCGTCGTGGCTGGCGCTAAAGTTAAGGTACGCGCAGCCCAGCGGCGCGGGCGGCATGGCCCGTTGCCAGCGGCGCAGATATTCCGCAGACCCCGACATCATCGCGTGCAAAATCAACGGCGGCAGCGGGAAATTATAGATCGCGTGCGCCTCGTCCCCGCGACCGAAATAGGACAGGTTTTCCGTTTTCGGCACATTGGTTTCGGTCAGCAGGATGATCTTTTCCGACGCATAATCACAAAGCACCCGCATCAATTGAATGACGGCGTGGGTCTGGGGCAGGTGGATCGACGGGGTCGCGGCGTCCTTCCACAGGAACGCCACCGCATCGAGGCGGATGATTTCGACGCCATTATTTACGTGCAACCGGATGATCCGCAGGAATTCCAGCAACACTTCGGGGTTGCGGAAATCCACGTCGATCTGGTCGTGGCTAAAGGTGCACCAGACGTGTTTGGTGCCGTTTGCGGTTTCGACCTCTTGCAACAGGGGCGTCGTGCGGGGGCGGACGACCTGAGACAGATCATCGTCTGGGGACGCCTCAAAGAAGAACTTGTCGAACGGCTCTTGGCCCTGACGATATGCGTTGAACCATGCGCCCTGCGACGACACGTGGTTCAGCACCAGATCGGACATCAATTTGAAATCCCCCGCGATACGTTGGATATCGGGCCAATCGCCCAGCTGTGGATTGACGGCGCGAAAATCCGACACCGCGAACCCGTCGTCGGATGTATACGGAAAGAACGGCAGGATATGGACGGAATTGAGCGTCCCATCGAGATAGTTCAGTAGAAAATCGTGTAACAGATCGAGCGGCTTATGCGCGCCATCGATGATCGAATTCCCATAGGTGATCAGAAGCGCGTCCTTTTCCGACCAAAGCGAATTGCCGACGGGACGTCCGCGTTTGCGCCGCGCCGTTCCCTCGGGCCAAAAGGCGTCGATGACAAGGCTGGAAAGGATATCTGCATCAAGATCGGGGTAAATTTGGTGGATCAACTGGTTGATCCGCTGGCTGAGGGATTGGTCGCTCATATGGGTCGTGCCTATTCAATTGGTTAATGCCATCGCACCAAGACGGGGCACGACAGGCAAGGCGGCAGGGGTGTTTTAACCCCCATTTACGTGGAAAATCGGGCAATCGCCCTATTTTTAGGCGCTGCCTCCGCCCATGGCCAGTCCAACCACGCGACCCGTGGCAAGCCAGCGAGGGCCGTCGCGCATCATCGAGGGGGTGTCTGTCAATGTGCGCGACGCTGCACTAGAACATCTCGGCCAGAAGGGCATAGAGCGGCATCCCAAGCGTCAGGTTGAACGGAAACGTCACCCCAAGTGCCAGTGATAGGTAGATCCCCGGCTTGGCATCAGGCAGCGCAAGACGCATGGCGGCGGGCACGGCGATATAGGAGGCAGAGGCGCTTAGGACCATCATAAGGAACGCGCCGCCGCTCGAAAGGCCAATGAGGGTCGCGAAGGCGAGGCCAAAGAGGCTTCCGATTATTGGCATAAGACAGCCAAAAGCGATCAAACCAGGCGAGATATCTTTGCGGTTCTTCATCAAGCTCCGACCGGCGGACAGCCCCATATCCAGCAAGAAAATCGCCAAAACGCCGGTAAAGGGCACAACGATAAAGGGATGAAGGTCCCGTAGGCCAGCTTCGCCTGTAATCGCACCAATGGCAAAGGAGCCAACCAGCAGAACAATCGACCCGTTGCCCAAGATATGCCGCATGAGCGCGCTGTTGATGGGGGTGCCCGCACCGCTGCGCGCCGCAATCCAAAGCGCGGACATGATCGCCGGCACTTCCATGACGGCCGCGACCGCGACAAGGTATCCTTCGAATTCAACGCCGCGCGCTTCGAGAAGGCTGATGGCGGTGACAAAGGTGACGATCGAGATCGATCCATAGTGCCCCGCAACCGCCGCCGCATTGAGCGTGTCGAGGTTGGTCAGGATACGCAAAACCCAATAGGCAACAAAGGGGAGCAGGAATGACAAGGCCGCACCGGCAGCAAGTGCTGCAAAAATCTGTGCGTCGATGCCGCTTTTGGCCATGGCGGCGCCGCCCTTGAACCCGATGGCAAGAAGCAAATAGATCGACATGATCTTGGCCGCGCCATCGGGGATCGAAAGGTCACTGCGGGCAAAGGCGGCAATCAAACCCAGCACAAAAAACAAGATAGTCGGCACGAGCAAGCCACCCGCAAGCGAGGCAAATGAGAATTCCATGTGAGTGATCCGTTACTGCTGAGGGGAGGATGTGTTGGGTGCTGCGCCAACTGCGCGCAACACCACATAGCCAAGGACACCTGATACGACCGAACCCGAGATCACCCCAAGACGGACGGCGTTCATGGTCTCATCGGCGCCAAAGGCCAGCGAGCCGATGAACAGGCTCATGGTAAAGCCAACGCCGGTCAGACAGGCGACCCCGTAAATATGGCGCCAGTCGACGCCCTCGGGCAGGCGCGCAAGTCCGGTTTTGACGGCAATCCAAGTGGCCGAAAAGACCCCGATTTGTTTCCCCAGAACCAGACCCGCCGCAATCCCAAGGGGCAGGGGTTGTGCCAGATCAGAAAACGAGACCCCAGTGAGGCTGACCCCAGCGTTGGCGAAGGCAAAAATCGGCAGGATCATATAGGCAACCCAAGGATGCAGCGTATGTTCCATGTGATGAAGAAGCGCCTTGTCGCCGTCCTTTTTCTTGAGCGGAATGGTCAGGGCAATAAGAACACCCGCCAGCGTCGCATGCACACCAGATTTCAGAACAAACACCCACATGAACACACCAACGATGACATAGGGCAGGCCGCGCTGAACCCCCATTCGGTTCAAACCAACCGCAATCGCAAATCCAAGCATCGACAGCGTGAGCGCGTTGGTCGACAGTTCGGAGGTATAGAACACGGCGATGATAATAACCGCCCCAAGGTCATCAATAATGGCCACAGCCAACAAAAATACCTTAAGCGCGACCGGCGCCCGTGTTCCCAACAACGCAAGAATACCAAGGGCAAAGGCAATATCGGTCGCGGTTGGGATGGCCCACCCGTTCAGATTTTCTGGCACGCCCGAATTGATCGCAACAAAGACGAGACCAGGCACAACCATCCCCCCAATCGCCGCAAGGATCGGCAAGATGGCCTTATCAAAGCTGGACAATTCACCTGTCAGGATTTCGCGTTTGATTTCCAGACCCACAAGGAAAAAGAAGATCGCCATCAAGCCGTCGTTGATCCACAACAATGCGGCCTTGGAGATTTCAAAGCTCCCGATGCCCACGCGCACATTGGTCCCGAGGAAGCCGTCATATATGGGCGCAAAGGCGCTATTGGCGGCGAACATCGCCAAAAGCGCGACCCCCATAAGGATCAAGCCAGCACTGGCTTCTAGTTTGATAAACGCTTGAAGTCGCGACAGTGTCTTTTGCATGGGCTCTCCGAAGGTGATGAATTTTCGCTTGTTATTGACGCAATGGGTCATATGATCAAATATATATAAACTTTATTTTGCATAGGTACAAACTATGGTAAGACCAACCCTCCGTCAGCTCGAATATATTGTCGCCGTCGCCGAAACGGGGCAGGTCGGGCTTGCTGCTTCCAAGTTAAACGTGAGCCAGCCAAGCCTGTCGGCGCAATTGGCAGAGGTCGAGAATGATCTTGGAACAAGCCTGTTTCAGCGCGGGCGGTCAGGGGCAAAGATTACGCCCGTTGGCGAAGACGTGGTCAGGCGCGCGCGTCAAATCCTGCACGAGGTCCAAGACCTGCGGGCAACGGCACGCGGCGGCGGGGTGTTCCAAGGGCGCCTTCGGTTGGGGGTTCTTCCCTCGATTGGTCCTTATCTTTTGCCGGGTGTGGTGAAACGGCTGCATCGCGAACATCCAAGTTTCCGCCTGATTGTGCGCGAAGAAAGCACCCGTGATCTTGCGGATGGGTTGCACAGCGGGCGGTTGGACATGATCATTTCAACCCCCGAAGATCATCCCGGAACACATAAGGTCCATCTGTTCACCGAAAAACTTTGGGCTGCGGTTGCGACCGATCACCCGTTTGCGCGCACCAAGACGCAGGTCACGCTTGCGGATTTCAAAGACCAGACCCTTCTGACCTTGGGGTCGGGGCATCGGTTGTCACATATCGTTGCAGGCTTGGCCGCAAGTGGCGGTGGGCGCGTCTCGGACGAATACGAAGGCACCAGTCTTGATGCCATCCGGCTTATGGCGGCGACGGGGGCGGGGATTGCATTGCTTCCAAGCGTATACGCCGCGACCGAGGCGCGCCGTGGGACCGACGTTCATCTGATCGCGTTGAATGATGATATCGCGCGCCGTGATGTTGCTCTTGTTCAGCCGCAATTGCCCCAAGCGCGCCCCGGCAGCGAAGTCTTGGCCGAGATATTGCGAAGCGAAGCGCTTAAGATTTTGGGACAGGAGCACGCCTAGGGGCATCACAGATACATCCAGTCCGCCCAAAGCCGTGAGCCCCCATTCGGAAACCGCGCCGTGAAGCGGCGGAACATCATGTTGACCCCTTATCGTTTCTCGGGGATCATATCGGGCATGACTTCGTTTTGTCTCAATGGATATGACCCCATGCCGCGCCTTTATGTTTTTGCGACCGCTGTTTCGCTGGCTTGTCTGGGGCCGGTTCACGCCCAAGATGTTTCTCCAAGAGAGGCCTTTGTCGAAGCGAACATTCTGTCGATCTATTACCACGAGCTTGGCCATGCGATCATCGACCTTATGGAGGTGCCGATCTTTGGCCAAGAAGAAGACGCAGCCGATGTTCTTTCGGTTCTGTTGATCAATTGGCTGTTCGACGAAGAGACCGCCGTTTCCATCGCCTATGATGCGGCCTTTGGCTATATCAATGATCCCGACGGCACGCACGAGGTCCACTATTGGGACATTCATGGCCCCGATGAACAACGCTATTACAATCACGTTTGTATCTTTTTCGGTGCAAACCCAGAGGAACGACAAAATCTCGCGCTGGACCTTGGACTTCCTGAGGATCGGGCCCAGTGGTGCAGCGTCGAATACGCTCAGGCCGAAGAGGCTTGGGGGCTGATTTTTGATGAGATGGATGAACATGTCGAAGGTGTCCCGATGGTCTTCGTCCCTGCTGATGATGCCGACAGGGTAAATCGCATTCTGGCGGCCGAAGTGGCCAATATGAACACCATCGTAAAGCTGCCAGAGGCGGTAACGGTCAAGGTCGACGCCTGCGGCGAGGCAAATGCGTTTTATGATCCATCCGATATTTCGATCACCTTCTGCACCGAATTCATTGCACATCTCGAGGATATCTATGACAAAACGACCGAGAACTAGGTCATTGGGCGAGGAAAGAGATGATGCGTGATGGACACATCAACAACGGGGCCATGGGCAGAATGATTTTTGGCACCCCGTCTGTGGGGGCAATGATATGAGTTGGCTGTCCCGTCATGCACAATCCATCGAAGCGGGGGCCGCCGTGGTCACGGCCTTGGTTGCCGGTGCTGCGCTCATTGGGGTGAAGTTTCAGTTGGATGAGACCGATCGGTTGCAAAAGGCCCAGTCCGCGCGCGAAACCTATCGGGCCCATCTTGCCCTTGCGGCGACCCTGCCGGCCTTTGCCCAGCCCGATGATGCCTGCCAGTTGATCCAGTCCGATCACGGCGGGTCCTATGCGGCCTTTGTCGACCATCTTCTGTATTCCGCCGAGCAAATGTTAGAGGTGAGCGACGGATGGGAAGACACGTTCCTGTCCCAACTTGACGTCCATCGCGATTATCTCTGTTCGGCGGATGGACCCATCGGGGAAACCGAAGACACGCTTCGTTTGATTGCGCGTTTCAATGACCTCAATTGCCCAAGCACGCCGACCTGCCAAGACGGATAACGGGCAACCACATCGAAAGTGGCGCAACGGGGGGCATCCAAAAACACCCGCACCAACGACCGCACCCACACGTACGAAGGCCGCGAAACGACGTACAATATATCGAGATCTGCGGAAATGGTAGGCCCTGTAGACAGGGCATAAGTAATATAAATCAAACTGTTGACGTGACGAACCGATACTATTTCGGCGCTGAACTCACTGAGAGTTTCGGCGCGTCGGTGAACCTTTTTCAAATAGAAAATGGATTTGACAACAAAAACAAACCGCTGAGAGAGCTGTCACTCTTCTCAACGGCGTATTTGAAATCGTCTGTGTATCAGTATCTTATCAAAGCCTACCGCTGCGGGATGTTGGCATGAGCTTTGTCTTGGCGCACGGTGGACCTATTCACGATTATCTTAAGGCCAAGTTGTAGGTGCATTGGGACGTAGCTGCGCGACTACTTGGATACACTTTGGCAGCAATACAATATATTCGAAAGTTGATCGGCCTGACCAGTAATCAGGACTATGAACCTAATTCTATTAGCGTCGTCTTCTATGGAGCAGGTAAACTCTTCCACACAATCAACATGGCCAGGAGAACTATTAGTCGAGCAGAGCAGGACACGATCGAAGTGGAGGTTATTGGGAGGGGCGATCGGAACATATCAGAACCGCGATAATGCGCAGGCGCACCTTCGTTCAATGGCTGACAAACTTGGGCTAAATGTGCCAACGGATGTTTGGCATTCCGCGCGCGGGCGGGTCGCCACCTACGCGAACGCCTTGTCTTTGATAACAGGTACCTTGGGTAAGATCTGGCAAGACATTGCATTGATGTCCCAGCAAGGCCTTGGCACAATCACAATGTCTGGGGGGTAGCAGCTCTGCTATGCCGCATAAACAAAACCCGGTGATCGCCGAAACTTCGGTGGCATTTGCACGGTACAATGCGGGACAGGTTGGTGTGTTGCATCAATCCCTTCTCCATGAGCAGGAACTCTCTGGTGCTGCATGGGTGGTTGAATGGATGACATGGCCCACGATGCTTGCGACGACGTCGGGCTCTCTTGATCTTGGCTGTGATCTTCTTCGATCCATTACGGATATCGGGGAACCTGCATAACATTTGATCCGCGCTGCGCGTTCTAGGGGATCAAACGCCGAAGGCTTTCTTGGACCTTTAAGAGCTTTGGTAGATATAGATCAACCAAGGTGTCAGGGTTTTCATGGGTCGCGGCCATGCCCGTGTTGAGTGCCGCAACAACGCGGCCATGCCCGTCATAAAGGGGCACGGCAATGGAGCGCAGGCCAATTTCCACCTCTTGATCAATGACGGCATATCCATCTGTCCGTGCCGTTTCGATCAACGTCAAAATCTTCGATGGATCGGTGGCCGAAAAATGTGTCCGCGGAGAAAGATCAGACGCCTCAAGAATGCGGGATATTTCCTCGGAGGTTTCCGCAGCAAGCAACACACGTCCCATCGATGTATTGGCCGCCGGAAGGCGCGATCCGGGCATCAGGCCAATCGACATGACCCGTTTTTGCGCCGCGCGCGCGATATAGACGATTTCACCTTCATCACGCAGAGCAACCGAACAACTTTGTCCAATCTGTTCCGAAAGTTGATCAAGCCATGGTTGCACGATCTGCGACAGGGGCAGGGACGTCAGCGCCGAAACCCCAAGACGAAGCGCGCGTGGGGTGAGCGTGAAAAACTTTCCGTCATAGTCGACATAGCCCTCTGTGTGGAGTGTCAACAAAATGCGCCGCGCCGTCGCACGGTCCAGTCCGGTCGCGTTTGCCGCATCCGTGATGGACAGACGGGGATGCTCGGCGCCGAAAACTTCGATAACCCGAAGCCCTTTGGCCAGTGAGGCAATGTAATTGGTCGATTTGTTCAACATGTGAACATCAATATTCATAAGTTGAACAAAGATCAATATGTGAACAAATCCTATGACGCGGCATGGGGTGGTGCGGTATCGTTTTGGCAACCAAGGAGATACCCATGAAGAAACTAGCCGCGTCCCTGCACGATGCCGTCGCAGATATTCCCGACAGTGCCCAGATTATGATCGGAGGCTTTGGCGGATCAGGTGCCCCCATCGAATTGATCCATGCGCTTATTGACCGATTTCGCGCCACAGGAAGCCCAAAAAACGTCACCGTGATCAACAATAATGCGGGGAATGGGGCCACTGGGATTGCCGCGATGATCAAGGCCGGGATGGTCGGGAAAATGATTTGTTCTTTTCCGCGCTCATCCAATGCCGAGGCCTTTAATACCAAATATCTTGCCGGTGAAATCGAACTTGAATTGGTGCCGCAGGGTACCTTGGCGGAACGTATTCGTGCCGCTGGCGCAGGTATTCCTGCATTTTATACGCCGACGTCCTATGGGACAGATCTTGCCATTGGCAAACCCACAGAAGAGTTCGACGGCAAAATGTATGTGCGTGAACGGTCGTTGACGGCGGATTTCGCGTTGATCAAAGCCCACAAAGGCGATCATGTGGGAAACCTGACCTATCGCATGGCCGCGCGCAACTTTAATCCGCTTATGGCGATGGCAGCAGCCAAAACGATTGCCCAAGTCGCGGAGTTGGATGTGCCCGGTACGATCGAACCCGAGCAGGTGATCACCCCCGGAATTTTTGTCGATACGGTCGTCTCGGTACCCAACCCAAAACAAGAAGAAGAACTCGTGCGCGAAGGAGCTGAGTACTAATGTCTGATTTTAACGTGATGGAAGACAAGCTCGCCAATGCGCAAATTGCGTGGCGCGCGGCGCAAGACCTAAGTGATGGCTCCTATGTGAACCTTGGGATTGGGTTTCCAGAAATGATCGCCAAGTTCCAACCCGTCGGGCGTGATGTCACATATCATACCGAAAACGGTGTGCTTGGTTTCGGCAAAGCACCGGATGTGGGTCAAGAAGACTGGGACCTCATCAATGCGGGGAAACGCGCTGTGACGCTCAAGGCTGGGGCGTCATTTTTCCACCACGCCGATAGTTTTTCGATGGTGCGCGGCGGACACCTCGATCTTGCCGTGCTTGGCGCATATCAAGTCGCGCAAAACGGTGACCTCGCAAACTGGAGCGTGGGCGCAAAAGGTGTGCCCGCCGTGGGTGGGGCAATGGATCTTGTGCATGGTGCGAAAAACGTCGCTGTCGTTACGGATCACGTCACCAAAAAAGGCGAACCTAAGCTGTTGGATGCATGTACGTTGCCGCTCACGGGGATTGGATGTGTGACACGCGTTTATACCTCGCTTGCGGTCATCGATATCGTGGACGGCCAGTTTGTTCTGCGTGAGAAACTCGCTCAAATCAGCCTTGATCAATTGCAATCCGTGACCGGTGCGACGCTTCATATCGACGGCACTGTCGGTGACCTTATTGTGCCGGAGGACATCTAATGACTGATGTGTATATCTGCGACTATATCCGGACCCCCATTGGACGGTATGGCGGTGGTTTGTCGACGGTGCGTGCGGATGATCTGGGCGCGATCCCGCTTCGTGTTTTGGCCGAACGCAACCCTGATCTTGATCTCTCGGCGATTGACGAAGTTATCTTTGGCTGTGCGAACCAAGCCGGCGAGGACAACAGAAATGTTGCACGTATGTCGTTGTTATTGGCGGGATATCCCGACACGGTGCCTGCGACCACGATGAACCGTTTGTGTGGATCTGGCATGGATGCCATCATCACCGCCGCGCGGGCGATCAAATCTGGCGAGGCCGATTTGATGATCGCAGGCGGCGTCGAAAGCATGTCGCGTGCGCCGTTTGTTATGCCCAAGGCAACAGCGGCGTTTTCGCGTGCGAACGACGTCCATGATACCACCATTGGTTGGCGTTTTGTGAACACCCTGATGAAGAAACAATATGGCGTCGATTCCATGCCTGAAACAGCAGAAAACGTCGCCGAGGATTTCGGGATCAATCGCGAAGACCAAGATCGCTTCGCCGCGCGTTCACAGCACCGTGCAAAGATCGCAGCCGAGACGGGCCGTCTTGCACAAGAGATCACACCGGTAGAAATCCCCCAGCGCAAGGGTGATCCGATCGTTGTCGCCGCAGATGAACACCCGCGTGCGTCTACGACCTTTGAAGTCCTGCAAAAACTCAAGACATTTGTCAAAGCAGACGGCACGGTGACGGCTGGGAATGCATCCGGCGTCAACGATGGCGCAGCCGCGGTGATCCTTGCGACCAAGGAGGCGGCGGAAAAACACGGCCTGACGCCCATCGCGAAAATTCTTGGCGGGGCCACGGCGGGGGTCCCCCCACGGATTATGGGGTACGGGCCGGCGCCGGCCTCAAAGAAGCTCATGGCACGTTTGGGTCTGTGCCAAGAGGATTTCGCCGTGATTGAGCTCAACGAAGCCTTTGCGTCTCAGGGGCTGGCAACGCTGCGGGATTTGGGCATTGCGGATGACGATCCACGGGTGAACCCGAACGGCGGGGCCATCGCTCTTGGTCATCCGCTTGGCATGTCCGGAGTGCGCATCACCGGGACTGCCATGCTCGAGCTTAAACCTAGTGAAAAAAGCCTGTCGACCATGTGTATTGGCGTGGGGCAAGGCATCGCCATCGCGTTAGAAGCTGTATAGCAGTCTCACCCTGTGTACGGGCTGAACAAACAGTTTGTAGGTTCAGCCCGTGACTGCGTTTTTTTCTGGGTTTTGGCGGAAGCTTGTCTCGGGCCTCTATTGGTCAAAAATGGGAAAGTGGATTTTGAAAATGTCGCTGCAATCGCGATGCGCCACGTCGTGCCAGTGTAAATTGGCTGGCAATTTCGCGGCCCGTTCGTCGTCCGTGATGAATACTTCCTCCATCCCATAATAAGGAGTTTGTACCAAGTGTCCCGCGAGCCCGTTTATCTCCCTGTCAAAAGCCTCACAGAATGGTGCTTGCAATCTGAGGTGCGCCTTGAAGAAAACTATGCCTCACGAGGCAAAGCTGAAACCCGAAGACTCAAAGTCTGCTCTTGACGTGTAGCGTAGCAACTTTGGCGTCCGCAGCGAAGGGTCGGTTTCCATCCAAAGTGTTCATTGAAGCTTCCGTTCCATTGCCGCCATCGGCGATTGCTACAACTAAGTCTGCTTCGCGCTCAAATATCCGCTGTAAGTACCAGGAACGATATATCTATCGTCCTTTGGAAAGCGCTCTAATCAAAAAAATCCCGCCGCTATTCATCCAGGATCTCCAATGCCAAGGCAGCAATCCTCTGAAAACCCGAGCGCCCCGCAATTTCAAGTTTTTGAATGGCATAAGCCTTGCGCGTCGCCGTGAAATTATCGGCGGCATTCTGAGCCAGACGGTATGCTTCAGTAAGTTCATCCCGGCCCATTTCATACGGCATGCATGCCAATCTCATCTCAAAGATCGTAGCCCGCCCAAATTCCGCGGCAAAAATGGCCGATGTCTTTCCTGCGTATGTCTGAAGCGTCGGATTCGCACCAGCGGCAAGAAGAACTTCAAAACATCGATCAGCCCCGACCTTAGCGGCTGAATGCAACGCCGTTCGCCCAAGTGCGTCTTGCGCATCAATATCTACGTGGCGGTCAATGAGTGCTTTTACCATGTCAACATCGTTTCGATCAGCCGACAACATCAACGCGGTTTGTTTCAAATAATCACGTGCATCGAGAACGTCAGTGGGCAGTAAACTCGTCAACTTCAAATGCGTTGCTGCCATCGAATTGACGAGTTCGTGGGTGGGCATTAGGGGGTCCGGGATTGGTCGGCATTTCCCGCATCGCCCTCACAATATCCGGCACCATCTTTGATGTCATAGTAAAGAACGTGTCGCCACGCACATCTCGCACCTTGCGCTTCAGCTTGCCGTGAAACTGCTTGATGAATCCGCGCACTTCCATCTCTGAAGCACCCGAGAAAATCAAACCTACGTATTCGCGAATAATATCGGAACTGTCTTGAAGCGGCGCTTCAACTTCCACTCCTTCATACGGGCGAACAATGTTGCCCCAGAACCAAGCGGCATGATCGGCGGCGGCCAATCGCATTGAATAATCGATCGGGCCATCACCGATTTCCCAGCGAGCCACATCTTGAGGTTGGACTGACTTGCAAAGAATTCGAAAACTGCGTTCGGCACTGCCTCGGTTGAATGCATCCTGCGCAACGGCCAGTGAGAAGTTGAGCCTTGCGATATCCAGCTTCAACGGTCCTATAGACCGTGTCATGCAAAGTTCCAAAGCTTTTTCTGATTGCTTACGGGCTTCATCAAAATCGCCAGACGAAAGCGCGTGGAGGGCGCATAAATATGCTAGCTCCGGTTCAAATTCGGCAATGCTAGGTAGGGATCGAAGTTCAGCTATACCCCCTGCTACAATGTCTTGACGAAGAGGCTCATCGCTTCTCCAATCCACAAGGATGTTCTTAATGGCTGCGTGAGCTATTTGGCGCTGTGCCAATAGGGTTCGATCTTGTTTAGATCGTGCAGGCGTTCTCAGTTGTAGGTCGTCTAAAACATCGATCAGTTCATCGTCACGCGGCATACCCCTGAACAATTCGGTTAGGAAATCGGCCACCGGCTCGACGGCAAGAAGTCTGCCATCTCGGTCTGGCGTAATCACACGAAACGAGCCTACCTTTATCCACTATGGCAGCGCATCAACGAAAGCTTGATCACCCAGTGCAGGGTTTGCTGGGCCCACCTCGACTGTGGCATCGTGGCTCCACCTAAATAACTCGACCAACTGCAGGGCTTTGTTTCGCATTTGATCCGGATCTGTCGGTTCCAGATCTGGCGTCAAGAAATCAACTAGATCTTTGTAGCCTTGCTCGATCGCACGCGCCCAGAGCAACAATGAGCGAAGCTGCGGGGTCGACAGGCGAGCTTCGTCTGAACTTTTGTACGAGAATTGAGTGTCGTCACCGAACCAATCCATGATCTTGGAAATCGCTGGTGTTGTCCGACCAGACTTCCAGTTGTCGAGGGTACGCCTTCTTTCGTCGTCGTATTTTCCCCAAAGCCGATCTAGTGGGCCGTCAAGCTGCTCTAACCACCATGACAGCATTGTCTCGACTGGCAAAATCAGCCGATTTGGGTCCACAGTATCTTGGCGCGGTAAAAACCAAAGGTCGTCATCAGGCATGTGAGGTAAGAGCCTCTCATCTTGGCACCAAAAACCCCAAGTTCTGCCAAGCACCGGCGCGATGTCGAACGCAAGAATCACCCAAAGCGCCTGGTGCGGGGTTGCCGAATATGTCCGCGTGTGGAGCTCAAGTGCATCTAGGCACTCCATTTGCATGTAGATTTGTTCAAATGCATCACCCCAAAGGGGTGATGAAGCGCACTGGCCCCAAGATTGCCGAAGGATGTCAAGCAACTCAAGCGTTCGGCCTTTCCCGCCTTCCAAACGCATCTCCGAGCGTGCGTAACGGCGGCGTTCAGTATGCTGCCATTCGGGTGGGCAAAACAATGACACAGCGTAAAGGAGTGCAGAATGTGACGTCGGGAGTTGAGCTATGGGATGAGTCTCGGACACGGTCACACCTCGGCTCGTTGGCGATGTAGCCTGGATAGTTTAGTCTTCACGTTCCGAAACGCCCTTTGATCGCTAGGCGCTCTCGAGAATACCATTAGGTTACCGCCTTCCAAGAATAATTTCGCGTGGCTCTTTCCAGAGACATAGCGCGCCCCAGACTTTACTTCTTGTGCAATCAACTTGTTCTGCTCTTTGGTTTTTGAATAATACACTTTGCACCTCACTAGCGGGATGGCAGTACAACCGCCATCCCGAACTGTTCATTACTTGGCTCTGGAGCGGCTTGAACTTTTAGCGGCTGCGCTTTGAGCGCGTGCGGCAAAACTGGCTTTGGCGGTTTTACCGCCTGCCTTGGTCGCACCCGCAGATTGAATACGGGCCGCAGCCTTCGAGCTCATGGTACTTGTCTTTGACATTTTTGGTTCCTTTGCTTATTTAATTTCAGCCTCGCGATTGCATGTTGCTTGGCATGAGTAAGAGATACCCAAAGCAGCCGTAGCCCACTAGGAAATCGGCAATACAGTCTCATAACTGACAGTTGAGAAGTAAGATTTTCCAGCCTCAAACTCGCCAATGCTGACCCTCGGCGTTGCGGTTCGTGCTTGGCTGGTTAAGCTGAGTAGCGACCGCGCTCTACTGTGGACTTGCTCTGGGCAAGAGATCGTGCCCAACAGCACGGAGCGAACCAGCTGTATCCATAGCCGCCGTCCCTTCGCGCCGCAGTTAATGTCGGGCTCCCGCCCTGATAGATCATCTCGATCCTATACTTTAGCTAGCCCAAGCTCAATGTCATCCCAGTGTAGATTAGGGTTCAGTTTTTCTGCGCGTTCAATAATTGCCTCCAACTGCACGGGGGGCGCAATCCCAAATGTCAACACTAACCTTCACATAGTTGCAGGGGCCTGGCCAAATTGTTGTGGACATGCCCGAACAGCTGTAGCGCGCCTCTGCGGGCGTGGTTCCAAGGTATCATCGGGTAGTGGAACTGGGTGTGAGTTGTTCTGGGGCCGTCTCTGAGCTCTGTGTAGCTAGATTTGGAGGCCCACGCTAGCGCGAGCGTTGGCTTGAGGTCGTGATTGCCAATGATCAGATGTTTTTCGGCGCCGGGCAGGTGCTCGAAGATCCGTTCGAGATAAATTCTGTCTGAGGCTTTGCGGCTGCAGGAAAAGTCTCCGACGATCCAAAGTCGATCGATTGGCCCGATCATTGGCGCACATGTTCTCGAGCAAGACTTCGTCCATCTTGTCAACCTCTCGAGAGGGGCGGTCGCAAAACTTGTGAACATTCTCATGTCCGAAGTGGGTCGAGGGTGCGGTTTATCAAATTTTCATGCTGGGCTTCCATGAACGTCGCTAGGGTCAGCCTAAACTTCGCTATAAAATAGGGAGCATATCATTGGGATTTTAGCTCGCAGTTTTATACACTCATGATGCAACACTTGTGTTTGTTAACAGATACCTTAAATGAATAGTCGTATATCAGGTCGAAAAGCTCCAGTTGAATACGATACCTTAAACCATCACCTCTAACCGAAGACTTCCATCTTGGCCCATACTTACAGGCATCAGTTATGTTCGCGTGAACTGCACGACATAGTAGTGGCCACGAGCGTGGAGACTTCATATATCGGTGCGCATATGGCCAATACGGGATGGTTTGTGGCGCTGACCTTGCCTAAGCGGGGGCGACGGTTCCGGATTTGATGACGTTTCTTAACGACAGCTCTGAAAATATGGCGATCCATTACATCAGAGAAGCAAATAAAAAGGTCATGGGTGCGAACGCTGTTGCGCGCTCAGGGTAATGACAACGAGGTATTCGGATTTGAATAGGTTACCCAGAATCAGGAAAACCACGCAAAATCAATGAGTTAAATTCGGAGTGGTAGGCCCGGTAGGACTTGAACCTACGACAAAAGCGTTATGAGCGCTCTGCTCTAACCAACTGAGCTACGGGCCCGCCTATCTGTTTGATTATGCAAGCAACAGGCGGGCGTCAAGTGGAATGCGCGGAATTTGGTCCATTACAACAGAACCAAGGCGACCCCAAGCAATACGCCATAGAGGGCGACAAACACGACCGCCGTAGTGACGAGAACATAAGCCAAGGACAGGGTCAATGTAGCGGTCGAAACAGCCCCATCAGATTGCCCATTCATGACCGCCAGTAGCCCCGAAAATACCACGAGCAACGCGGGGACCAGTGGCGGAATGGAGCCGAGAACCAACAAATACGCCCCTTCACCTTGGCCTTGGGCGATGTCGCGCAGGTAATGCGCCACGTCAAACGGGATCACCCGTGGCACAGCGGCGTCGAGGCCAAGAAAACATAATAGCACCCCAAGCCACAGCCCGATCACGCAGAGAAACCCAACGCCAATTGGTCGGAGCGCCGCCATAATCACCTGCATTGGGCGCGTGATATGGTCCGCGGCGCCTGTGATGTGACGGTTGGTGTATTTCACCGAAACGGTCGTCGCGATTTCCAAGAACACCGGCAGGATCAGCAGAAACATAGGACCGTCGATTCCGGCGAGGTGGGGGCTTGTCCAAGCTGGTATGGCGAGGAACCAGAAGATTGGCAAAGGAAAGATAAGCGCAATCGCCAACCCCACAGAGTAGAGCGTGATAGGCGCGACTTGGCCTGTTGTATCGCCCAAGTTCACAATGGCCCCGCCCATAAGAAGGAATAAGGGGCCAAGCACACAGATGCCCACGCCAAGATTGCAGACGCCGTATAGCAAAAAAGACAAAAACCGCGAACCTGGGACAAGTTTGCCAAACGTTTCCTTGCTCCAATGTTTTATGTCATCGTCGTGGATGAAAAGCTGATACATCCCCACCGCAAGACCAATCGCGCAGAGCAGGTTTAAAATGCGGTGCCAGAAGACCGGATGTGGTTTGACCTCATGCATGGGGCTGCCGAATTCGCTTGCTCCGAACAGAACCCACGCGGCAATCGGGATAAAGAAACTCCACGCGTAGATCGCAGTGCGGATCATTGGGGAACCGGATTTGATGAACCGGCCAGCTGTAAATGTGCGATCATGCCAAGCGTTGATTTGGCCCATCACGGATGCATGTGTCGCGCGGTGTGCGGCGTTGGGAAATATAATCGTGCTCCATTTTCCGAACACATAGCGTGCACAGAACAGCGCTCCGATGACGGCCCCCAAGGCCAAGAGGCAAGACAACAGCATGTCATAGGGTTTCAGCGCGGCAATAATTTCGGTCATAATCGGTCCTTATCAATCGCTGCATTCTGTCAGATACACCGGTGGGATCAACCATTGTTCGCGGTGCGCGGGAAAATTTCGCCTCGATACTTTCCTTTTGGGCCTATCTGCGTTATGCGGGCGCGAACCTATAGCCCGTCCAAGGAGACCCGCCATGACCACTGGTAAAAACGGCCTGACTTACGCTGATGCAGGCGTTGATATCGATGCGGGGAACGCATTGATCGACCGGATCAAACCTGCCGCCAAAAAGACCGCTCGCCCTGGTGTGATGGCTGGCCTTGGTGGCTTTGGCGCGTTGTTTGATCTTAAGGGCGCGGGTTATACCGATCCGATCCTTGTGGCGGCGACCGATGGTGTTGGCACCAAGCTTCGCATCGCGATTGACACCGGTAACGTGGACACAATCGGGATCGATCTGGTTGCGATGTGCGTGAATGACCTTGTGTGTCAGGGCGCCGAGCCATTGTTTTTCCTAGACTATTTCGCGACTGGCAAATTGGATCTGGACGAAGCAACCGCGATCATCAACGGGATCGCCAAGGGCTGTGAATTGTCTGGCTGCGCATTGATCGGTGGTGAAACCGCCGAAATGCCTGGCATGTATTCCGAAGGCGACTTTGACCTTGCCGGTTTTGCGGTGGGTGCGATGGAGCGCGGCGCGGATCTTCCGGCGGGTGTTGTTGAGGGCGACGTTTTGTTGGGCCTTGCGTCTGACGGTGTGCATTCCAACGGCTATTCCTTGGTGCGCAAGGTGGTTGAGCTGTCTGGTCTTGGCTGGGCGGATGCGAATCCATTTGGCGATGGCACCTTGGGCGAGGCCTTGCTGGCCCCAACCCGCCTGTACGTGAAACAGTGTCTGGCCGCCGTTCGTGCCGGTAACACACACGCGCTTGCGCACATCACCGGTGGTGGTCTGACCGAGAACCTTCCACGCGTTCTGCCAGAGGGTTTGGGCGCCGAGATCGACCTGAACAGCTGGGAACTGCCACCTGTGTTTAAATGGCTTGCGACAACCGCTGGCATGGCCGAAAGCGAGCTGTTGAAGACCTTCAACGCCGGTGTTGGCATGATGTTGGCCGTGGACGCGGCAACCGCCGACGACACAATCGCGTTGCTTGAGGCCGAAGGCGAAACCGTTTATCGCATGGGCACCGTGACCAAGGGCGAGGGCGTCTCCTATACTGGGTCTCTTCTGTAATGACCAAACGCGTCGCGATCCTGATTTCCGGTGGTGGCTCGAATATGGTGTCGCTTGTCAAATCCATGACAGGCGATCACCCCGCGCGCCCCGTGTTGGTGTTGTCCAATAATCCCGACTGTTCCGGTCTGGCCAAGGCACGTGATCTGGGCGTCGAAACCGCCGCCGTTGATCACCGTCAATTCGGCAAGGATCGCGCCGCATTTGAGGCCGCGATGAATGTGCATCTGGATGCGGTCGATTTGGACATGATCTGTCTGGCGGGGTTCATGCGCATCCTTACGGCGGATTTCACGGCGAAATGGGGCGGTCGGATGTTGAACATTCACCCGTCGCTGCTTCCGAAATATCAGGGGCTCAACACCTATAACCGTGCGATTGAGGCGGGCGATAAAACCGCCGGCTGTACGGTCCACGAGGTGACCGCCGAACTGGACGCCGGACCCATTTTGGGACAGGCCGAGGTGCCAATTTTGGACGGTGACACCGCCGATACATTGGCCGCGCGTATCCTGATCGAGGAACACAAACTCTATCCTGCGGTGCTGCGTCAGTACGCCGTTGGCGACCGGACTCCGATTAAAATCGGCTGATCGCTTTTCATTCCTGCGAATTGCCCCTACAACTGGGGGCATAGCATCACAAGACGGCGAATTATGAGAACAATCACGACGACCGCTGAGCTGGCAGATTTCTGTACCGAGGCCGCAACACATCCCTATGTCACTGTAGATACTGAGTTTTTGCGCGAGCGCACCTATTACTCAAAGCTCTGTCTTGTGCAATTGGCGATGCCTGGCACCGATGATGACAACGCCGTTCTTGTTGATCCGTTGGTGGATGGTCTGTCGCTTGAACCGCTTTATGATCTGTTCCGCGACGAAAGCGTCGTCAAAGTTTTCCACGCTGCACGTCAAGATTTGGAAATTTTCTTTGTCGAAGGCAAAGTGTTCCCCAAGCCGTTGTTCGACACACAGGTTGCCGCGATGGTCTGTGGATTTGGCGAACAGGTTGGATACGAAACCTTGGTCCGCAAGGTCGCCAAGGCCAGCGTCGACAAATCCTCCCGTTTCACCGACTGGTCCCGCCGCCCATTGACCGACGCCCAAAAGACATACGCGCTTGCGGATGTGACGCATTTGCGCGTCGTCTATGAATTCCTTGCCAAGGAATTGAAAAAGGACGGGCGCGACAAGTGGGTCGAAGAAGAACTGACCGTGTTGCTGTCGCCTGACACCTATATTGTTGAGCCGGAAAACGCGTGGAAACGGGTAAAAACCCGCACCACATCCGGTAAATTCTTGGCGGCTGTCAAGGAGCTCGCGGCCTTCCGCGAGGCAACCGCCCAAAGCCGCAACATCCCGCGCAACCGTATTTTCAAAGACGACGCGCTGGTGGAATTGGCATCAACCAAGCCGAAAAATCACAAGGATCTGGGACGGTCCCGTCTGTTACTGCGCGAGGCCCGCAAGGGCGACATCGCTGACGGTATTCTGGCCGCGCTTGCCCGCGCCGAGGCCATGCCCGCCGACAAACACCCCAAGGTCGACAAATCCCGTGAGAAATTGCAGGTGAACCCCGCCTTGGCCGATTTGCTGCGTGTGTTGCTTAAGGCGAAATCCGAGGGCACCGATGTGGCACAAAAACTGATCGCGACCACGTCCGAGCTTGATGAAATCGCGGCAGGTGAACGGGATGTGCGCGCATTGTCCGGTTGGCGCCGTGAGGTGTTCGGGAACGATGCGATCCGTCTGTGTGCCGGCCAAATCGCGCTGGCCGCCAAGGGCAGCAGCGTCAAGATCATCAACCTGTAACCCATGAAAACCGTTGTGTTTGATATCGACGGGACGCTCGCCGATATTGAACATCGTCGGCCCATGTTGGATGGCGACCGTCCGAACTGGGCCGCGTTTAACGCCGCGATGGGGGATGATACCCTGAACGCGCCGATTGTGTCGTTGTATCGGACCCTGTGGGCCACACCGGATTATGACGTGATCGTGGTATCGGGGCGCAACGAAGATTTCCGTGACATTACAGAGCGTTGGTTCGTCTGGAACGACCTGCCGTTTGATCGGCTGATCATGCGCAAATCCCACGACCACCGCGCCGATTATCTGGTAAAACAAGACATCTGCGACATGTTATTGGCCGAGGGCAAGCAGATTGAATTCGTTGTCGATGACCGCCAACAGGTCGTCGATATGTGGCGTCGCAACGGCATAACCTGTCTGCAATGTGACGTCGGCGATTTCTGATCAACCGCCAGTAAATGTTATCGTCCTGCGGTACGCGAGCCATCGGCGCCACGGACAATCACGCGCCGCACCCATGCGTATTCGGCGGCGGTCAATTCGGTGGCGGCGTGGATGACTTGGCCCTCGACGGACGTGCCTTCGCTCCGACGCACGCGGAAATCATAGGTGAATGTGTTGTCGCCGGCGGCCACGCGCACCAGATCGGCGTCATAATATCCGGTGGCACCGGTGCGCCCCGTCGCCCGAAGGATCGCGCCATCTGGCGTGCGATCAATGGCGATGGTCAGGACCTCGGAAATCAAACCGCGTGGGTCGACGTAATTGGTAAATCCCTTGCGTGGGGTCAGGGTCTGTTCGCGAACCGGACGTGTTTCCGTGGTTTCGCCATCCTTTTTGAACCAGCCAAACGGGTTCAAACCGCTCGCGCTTGGGGAGCTGCCGCCACAGGCCGAAAGCGTCAAACAGCCAACAAGAGCGGCGGCGATGGTCACGGAAGAACGGGTCATATTGGGCCTCATAACGGAACTGTTGCCTATGGATAGCCCACCGTCGCGTGATTGAAAAGCAATGGTTGCACCGGTGGCGGGTTTACGCGCCCTAGACGTTTCGCGCGCGGGGCATTACATGGGGATCAACACAGGAGACACGCCCATGGCCACCGAAGCCTTTGAAGAGATTGTAGAGACATTTGAATTTCTGGACGACTGGGAAGACCGCTATCGCCATGTGATCGAAATGGGGCAGGGCATGGCGCCGCTGGACCCCGCGTTTCAGGTGCCCGCGACCAAGGTTGACGGTTGTGCCAGCCAAGTGTGGATCCACCCGATGATCGCCGACGGTGTGTACCGGTTCAAGGGCGGCTCGGACGCGATGATCGTGAGCGGCCTGATCGCGGTTCTGCATGCGCTCTATGATGGGGTTGCGGTTGCCGATGTGGCCGCCGTCGATGCGCCCGCTGAATTGGCCCGTCTGGGTCTGGATGACCACCTGTCGGCGCAACGATCCAACGGGGTGCGCGCCATGGTGCAACGCATTCGCGAAACGGCGGCTGCTGCGGTTTAAATCGCCGCCAAAGCCGTCGTCAGATCGCCATAGCCGGTGAACCGGCGTTCAAACGCAAGACCAAGGCGCGCGGCACAGTCCCGCGCCTTTTCCGTAAGGGCCGGATCATCGGTTTGCGCCTGATAAACCAGTTTCGTGTAGTTGCCGAAATACATGTCACGAAGGTCGGGGTGTTTGTCCAAACCCATGGGCTTCCAGACAAAGGCGTCGAACTGGCGCACCAGAAAATCGGTCAGGTAAAAGGCGGTAAATTCGGTTTCTGACAGTTCGGCGAACCGATCATTGCCTTCGAAAAACGAATAACAATGGGGGCCAGACACCATGGCTACACCCAGTTCCTTGCACTTATCGAACAATTGACCACCTGTACCGCAATCCGCGTAGACCACAAAGATATCATCGTAATCATCGCGGTGTTTGGCGACGGCATCGGCAACGGCGCCGGTGATTTTCTCGGGGTACAGGTGCAGGTTCGCGGGCAAACAGGTCAGGGTCATGTGATCCCATTTGTTTACCGCAATCAGGTCTAGGATTTCGCGCGCCAAGGCCCCGCAGGCGATCAACAAAATACGGCCCGCCCCAGTGTGGGACAGGCCGTTTTCCGTAAGATCATGATCCGATAGATCAGACATGTTTTAGGCGTTGGCCGCGTTATGTTTACGCAGCATCATTTCCTTGGCGGTTTCAACAGCCACAGCCGCATCACGACAGTATGCGTCGGCGCCAATGGCCTTGCCGAATTCTTCGTTCAGCGGGGCACCGCCAACCAAAACGATATAGTCATCGCGAATGCCGTCTTCGACCAGCTGATCGATCACGGTCTTCATATAGGGCATTGTGGTTGTCAAAAGGGCTGACATCCCAAGAATATCCGCGCCTTCGGATTTCAACGCACCGATGTAATCTTCGGCAGGGTTGTTGATGCCAAGATCGATGATCTCAAAACCGGCGCCCTCCATCATCATACCCACAAGGTTCTTGCCGATATCGTGGATGTCACCCTTAACGGTGCCGATGACCATTTTGCCCATACGTGGCGCGCCGGTTTCCACCAACAATGGTTTCAGGATGTTCATGCCACCCTTCATTGCACCGGCGGACAAAAGCACCTCGGGGACGAACAGAATGCCGTCGCGGAAATCGTTGCCCACGATGGTCATGCCCGCAACCAAGGCCTTGGTCAGGATGTCATAAGGGGTCCAGCCGCGTTCCAACAGAATGTTGGTGCCTTCTTCGACCTCTTCCTTCATGCCGTCATACAGGTCGTCCTGCATTTGCTGCGTGAGTTCTTCGTCGTTCAGTTCAGATAGGATGATATCGTCTTCGTCTGCCATGATCCTGTCCTTTGGGTACAGATGCCTATTAGGGCCTATTTGACGTCATTTTGTCGGGGTTTCGCGGGGATTTGCGACATGCGCCCGACGTGTTGCGACATGATTGGGTGGATGGGCCGCCAGTGGCGACCCGAAATGATTATGCGCTGCGGCGGCGGCGGCGGGTGGACCGGTCGGACACGGGGCCCTTGCCGTCGGTGCCGTCAGACGGGGATGAGAACCCGCCAAGTGCCTCGGCGACCTGATCCAAGGATGGGCGCGACACGGATGTGTGGCTGTCCAAGGCTTCGCGCATCGCCCGAAGATGTTCTGGTGTCGTGCCGCAACAGCCGCCGATGATCGTCGCACCACTGTCTGCGGCCAGACGGGCGTAATCCGCCATCAATTCCGGTGTGCCATCATACAGGATCGCGCCGTCGACATATTTCGGAATGCCGGCGTTGCCCTTGGAAATGATCGGCGTTTGCGTGCCGGTGCTGGAGAAACCCAAAACCGTGCGCAAAATATCAGATGCGCCCACACCACAGTTCGCACCAAAGGCGACGGGGGCGTTTTCGATCTTGTCGACGATGGAGACCATCTCGGTGCTGGTCACGCCCATCATGGTGCGGCCTGCCGTGTCAAAGGACATGGTCCCGGCCCATGGCATATCGGCCAATTTAAATGCTTCTGCGGCGGCGCGGAATTCGTCAGGGGATGAAATCGTTTCCACCCACAACACGTCACAGCCACCGTCTTTCAACGCTTCGGCCTGTTCGTGGAACATCTCAACGGCGGCTTCGTGGGTTAGGGGACCCATCGGAACCATGATGTCGCCGGTCGGGCCAACGGAACCCGCAACCACAACCTTGCGGCCTGCGGTGTCGGCCACTTCGCGACCGATTTCAGAGGCGGCGATGTTCAATTCACGCACACGGTTCTGCGCGTCATGCAATTTCAAACGGGACGCGTTGCCGCCGAATGTGTTGGTCAGGAACAGGTCAGACCCCGCATCAACGGACCCCTTGTACAGCGCCTTGATTTTCGCGGGTTCGTCCACGTTCCACAACTCAGGTGCATCACCCGATGACAGGCCCATGTTAAACAGGTTGGTGCCGGTCGCACCGTCCGTCAAAAGCCACTTCTTTTCGGCCAACAGTTCTGAGAGAGCGTTTGTCATCGTCATTCTTTCATTCACATGCACATGTCCGCGCGTTTCGGGGCGGAATGACATATTCGTGAATATTAGGCAAATTCATATTGGTCATAAAGATGATGAATTTTATTGCATTACACTTCGCTTTACCTCTTTATGTATTTGTTTCAATGGTTTGACGTCTTTTTCTAATGTCGCATTCGGCGACTGAATTGCACGACCAATGTCGAAACAGGCGGCGATCAGGGCAAACCACGTCGGCGCCGCCACATAAAGCGTTTCCCAGTTGGGGGCGAAGCTCCTCTTGAATTGGGCCAATCCGGCGGCCCCTGTGGCGGCGTCAAACAGGGGTCTGACCTTGGCAATAAGGCGCGATTTCTTGCAAGTCCCCTCGGGGATTGCGCTTGGAACAGCCGCAAGGCTCAGGCGGGGAACACCGGCAAGCGCGGCGCAGTCAATCGCCATGGCCACAAGGGCGTGCATGGTGCCGTCGGGCATGGCGTCACTGCTTCTCATCAGATCAAGCCCCCATTCCGCGTCATTGGCGTTAAAGGTCACGAATGCCACCAAACTGTCGTCGGCATAGGCGCAGAACACCTGTTGGCGGCGGACATAGGTCTCATCGAATTGCCCCATGGAAAAGCCGCGCTCGCCGCCGTGGCGCGCCACCCATTGGTCGTGGATTTCGCGCATCTCGGCCCATGGCATGGATTTCGGGTTCGCGGTGATCACCACGTCCTTGGCCTTGCGCAGTTTCCGGCGCAGCTGACGCCGTTTTGAGGATTCAAGCGTGAACGTCGCTGGATCGATCCATGCCTCTTGGGCGATGGGGGCGACGATGTGGCCTGCGCGCCGTGCGGCCACCGCCATGCGTGCGCCGCATTTATATATACAGGCCAATCGGTTATGGGCCGCTGCCCCTGCGGTTAACATGTCAATGGCCGACCGATAACTGCCCACGGTTAATGGGTCGCCCATCGCCACCAGCGCCTGACCGGTTTTCGCGGTGATCCAATCGGGGCTGGCGTCATTGCGCGACAGGATGGCTTTGCCGCCTTGGCGGATGAAATGGGCCTCGGACCGTGGTGCGCCCTTGATCAAGGTTTCGATGGCGCGGGGCATGACAAGCGCAGGCGCGACGGGTTCAAGCGCGATATCCGCGCCGCGTTTATGGTGGTTGCGCGGCCCAACGGCCAAGGCGACCGTGCCCAAAACCGCCGGCACCGCGTAATAGATGATCCGATAGGCCACGATTGCCCCCACCAATGTGTCCATTGGCACCACCGGCAACAGGGCGATCATCGAGATTTCGAATGACCCGACGCCCCCCGGCGTGGCCGATATCATCGCACACCCAAAGGCCAGCAAAAACGCCACATAAAGCGTGCCAAAGGGCAGGGCGACCTCGGGCGGGAGCAGCACATAGAGCGCCAGCGCCGCACAGAGCGTATCCGCCGCCGCAAGGCCGATGATGGTGAAAATCGTTTGGATCGACGGCAGGCGCAATTGCCACCGCCCAACCGAAACCGTCGACCAGAGCAATGACGCGACAACCGCGCCCATCGCCACGATAATCGGGAGCAGGGCGAGCGCCGCGACCCCAGCCGACAGGCCACCGGTTGGCAGGCCAAAGATCAAAACACAGCTGGCAACAACCACGGCCCAGCCGCCCAAGAACGACGCCGCGACCACCGCCGACACCCGCGTGGCCTGCCAGATTGTCAGGGACGGCACCATGCGCCAACGGGCCAGCGCGCCGGTGACCAAACCAAAGCCCAAGGTCTGGGACACGGCAATCGCGGTGATTCCTGATCGAAGGGCAGATGTGCGGTCCACGCCGGTCTCGAGATGGCGGTGCAATACGGCGTCATAGCGCCCAAGGGCCCAAAAACTTCCGATTGTGGCGAATGTTGCGAGGGTCCATTGAAATGCGGAGACATTTAAAATTGCGTCCCAAATGGCCGCACGATCAAGGGTTGCGAATTGATCGGCAAACAGGGCCAGCACCACAAAGGTCAACCCGATTGGAATGGCCTGTTTTGCCAACTGACGCGCCGCATGACCGCCAAACCCCGATGCATTCTCCACAGCCGTTTGCGGCACAGCCCGTGCCCCAACCTTGCGTGTCGGTGCACGCCCCCCAAGATCAAATCCCATAGTCACCCCTTTCCCACTTGGGAGGACTATGGGGGGCGAAACCTTACCTATCTTTAACAGATAAAATGCAAACAAAAAATGGCGCACCGGTAGGGATGCGCCATTGTGATCACTTTAACAATAGATCGTAATTTATTGAATTAAATTATATATTACTCGCCTGATGCAAGCTGTGCTTTTGCCTCGATCAAGGTCTCGGCCAATTTCGCGCGGATGGTTTCATCCGTGGCAAGACCACCCAGATCGCCGGACAATTTGCGGACAACATCTTCGATGCCGGCTTCTTCAAAGTCGGAGGCAATCACTTCGCGCGCATAGGCGTCAACGTCGTCACCGGTCTTACCCAACAGGCCAGCGGCCCAGATACCGGCCAATTTGTTGGCACGCGCTTGGGCTTTGAATTGCATGTCGGCGTCGTGGGCGAATTTGGCTTCGAATGCGTTTTCGCGATCGTCAAAAGTGGTCATAGTGTCCTCACTGAGTAAAGTTTTTCGTTTCATTTTCTAATGTGGGGGCACAAGTGATTTTACACAAGGGGGCTTGGTGTTCTTGCGGCAAACCTTCGCTTGCCTTAAAGAGCGCGGTAACAGGCGGGACTCACTCTTGCTTACTCGAAGATCGGAACGCCAATGGCACGTCGCAAAATGGTATACGAAGGCAAGGCTAAGATCCTCTATGAGGGGACAGAGCCAGGCACCTTTGTGCAATATTTTAAGGACGACGCCACCGCCAATAATGCGGAAAAGAAGGACGTGATCGACGGCAAAGGCGTGTTGAACAACCGCATGTCCGAATTTTTCATGACCGGTCTCGAACATCTTGGCATTCCGACGCATTTCCTGAAACGGTTGAATATGCGCGAACAGCTGATCCGCCAATGTGACATTATCCCGCTTGAGGTGATCGTGCGCAATGTGGCCGCGGGCAGCATGGCCAAACGTCTGGGGATCGAAGAGGGCACCAAATTGCCCCGTCCGATTGTTGAGTTCTCGTATAAGAACGACGATCTGGGTGATCCATTGGTCCCCGAAGAATATATCATCGCCTTTGGATGGGCGGCCCAGCAAGAGCTTGACGATATCATCGCGCTTGCGCTTCGGGTGAACGACTATTTGTCTGGCGTCATGTATGGCGTTGGCATCAAATTGGTCGACTTTAAAATTGAAATTGGCCGCGTTGTCGAAGGGGACTTCCAACGTTTGGTCATCGCAGATGAGATCAGCCCCGATAGCTGTCGTCTGTGGGACATTCAATCCGGCAAGAAGCTCGACAAAGACGTGTTCCGTCACGATCTTGGCGATCTTGCCGATGCTTATACTGAGGTTGCGCAACGGCTTGGCATCTTGCAAGTTAACGTAACCCAGCCAACCAAACCAACTTTGATCAACTAAAGGACGATCCCATGAAAGCCCGTGTACATGTCATGCTTAAGAACGGTGTTTTGGACCCCCAAGGTGAGGCCGTGCGTCACGCGCTTGGCACACTTGGGTTTGATGGGGTCAACGGCGTGCGCCAAGGCAAAGTCATCGAACTTGACCTAGCCGAAACCGACGAAGTCGCAGCCAAGACATCCGTCAACGCCATGTGTGAGAAACTCTTGGCGAATATGGTCATCGAATCCTACACGGTGGAGATCGTATAATGCGCGCAGCGGTTATCCAATTTCCGGGCTCTAACTGTGATCGCGACCTTGTCGTTGCATTGCAGGACGCAGGCGCAGATGTAGAACGTGTCTGGCACAAGGACACAGAATTGCCCGCGGGCATCGATTTCGTCGGTGTTCCTGGTGGCTTTAGCTTTGGCGACTATCTTCGCTGTGGTGCGATTGCGGCGCAATCCCCGATCTGTCAGTCCGTTGTCGCCCACGCGAACCGTGGTGGTTATGTGTTTGGGGTCTGTAACGGCTTTCAAATCCTAACTGAAACTGGTCTTTTGCCCGGTGCGTTGCTGCGCAATGCGGGTCTGAAATACATCTGTAAGAATGTTGATCTGACCGTTGCGACCACCGACAGCGTGTTCACCAATGGCTATGCAAAGGGTCAGTCGATCTCGGTTCCGGTTGCCCACCACGATGGCAACTTTACTGCCGACGCAGACACCATCGCGGCGCTTCAGGGCGAAGATCGCGTGGCGTTCACTTATGGCGACAACCCGAACGGCTCTGACGCCGACATCGCCGGTGTCTTGTCCGAAAACCGTCGTGTTCTTGGCATGATGCCCCACCCTGAACGTGCGGTTGACGCCGGTCACGGTGGCACGGACGGTGTGGCGTTTTTCCGCTCGGTTCTGGATCAAGTCGTATCCGCCTAGTTGTGGGTACGGGAAGGGCGGCCTAACCTATGGGCATGTCATCAGATCCCGAGTCCTTTGAGACGCAACCAGAAACATTTGTAGGGCGCCAGTCATGGGGCCTTCGTATCGTCGTCATGATCTTGGTTATGGCGGCGATTGCCACCGTTTGGGTGACCAACATCGTATTGACGGACTCGTTCACGGAACGCACCCGCAACCGAAGCGAACTGCGCCTTGCGCTTTATTCCGGTAACCTGTTGTCCGAACTGCGCCGAAGCGCGATTGTCCCGCAGTTGTTGGCCCGTGACCCCGTTTTGATCGGGGCATTGAATTCCGAAGATTACCGCCAAACCAGCAGCCGCCTGTTGTCCTATGTGGATGAAATTGGTGCGGCGGGGCTTACGTTGCTTGATGAACGGGGCAATGTGGTGGGTGCGACGGATCGCACGATCTTGGGCGAAAACCTGCGCGAAGACCCGTCATTTTCAAGCGCGCGCCGATCCCGTGGCACGGTGTTCTCATCCTATAAATCTGAGGCCGGCGGAAACGTCTTTACCTATTCCCGTCGCATGGAATCCCAAGGTTTTGGCATCGGCGTGATCGTGGTGCAGGTCGATCTGGCCCAGTTCGAGGAACGTTGGGCCGATATCGCCGACACGGTGTTCGTGGCCGACGGTGAGGGGCAGATCATCCTGTCGACCGACTCCAAATGGCGCGGTCTGACCGAAGAGGTCGCCCTGAACGTCGAACCGCCCGCCGCCGCGATTGAGCGGGCGTTGCGGTCAACCGGCACGTTTGGCGTGCTTCCTGTGGATGCCTATCTACAGGGCAACTCCCTGTTCCGCCTCGAGGCGCGCATCCCATTCCAAGGCTGGCGGATCGTGTCATTTACCACCTATGCGCCCGTGCGCGAACAGGTGAACGGGGTTCTGGCGCTTGAAATCATGGGATTTGCCCTGCTTATGGCGGGGGCGTTTTACGTTCTGTCACGGCGCGCGCGATCGGCAAGCCGTCTGTTCCAACAGGAATCGGCAGAGCTTCGCCAGTTGAATTCACGTCTCCAGCGGGAAATTGCCGAGCGCGTAAAGGTGCAAAAGTCCCTAAAGGAGGCCGAACAGACCCTTGCCCAGTCGTCGAAATTGGCCGTGTTGGGCGAGATGTCGGCGGGGGTGTCGCACGAGTTGAACCAACCCTTGGCGGCGATGAAAACATATCTGGCCGGCGCGCGTCTTTTGCTGGAACGCAAACGTCCAGACGAGGCTCTGTCGTCGTTCCAACGGATCGATGATTTGATCAACCGGATGGGCGCGATCACGCGGCAATTGAAATCCTATGCGCGCAAGGGCGGAGATGCCTTTGAACCCTTTGATGTAAGGGCCGCGACGTCATCGGCATTGTCCATGATGGAGCCGCAATTGAAGCAATCCAGCGTCGAAATCATCACCACAATGCCCCCCGAAAACGTGCGTGTGATGGGGGATCGGTTGCGGGTTGAACAGGTGATCATCAACCTGTTCCGCAACGCATTGGACGCCACCAAAAACGCCCGCAATCCACGGATCGAGGTGTTGCTGACTGCCGGTGAAAACGCGACCCTCACGGTGCGCGATAATGGCCCCGGTGTCGAACAGCTCGATGATCTGTTTGAACCGTTTTACACCACCAAAGCCCCCGGTGAGGGCGTCGGGCTGGGGCTTGCCATTTCCTCGGGGATCGTGAACGACCATGGGGGACGCCTGACCGCACATAACGCGACGGCGGGCGGGGCTGTATTTGAAATGCGGCTCCCTATATTAAATGATGAGACGCAAGAAGCAGCAGAGTGAGGCCAACAATGGCAAAAGCCATGAAGATCGCAATCGTTGACGACGAAAAAGACATGCGCCAGTCCATCGGGCAGTGGCTTGCCCTGTCTGGATTTGACACAGAAACATTCGCAAGCGCCGAAGAGGCCCTGCGCGAAGTGGGCGCCGATTACCCCGGTATCGTGATTTCCGACATCCGCATGCCTGGGATGGACGGGATGACGTTCCTTAAGAAACTCATGAGCATCGACAGCGGCCTGCCTGTGATCATGATCACCGGTCACGGCGACGTGCCCATGGCGGTCGAGGCCATGCGCGTGGGTGCGTTTGATTTCCTTGAAAAACCGTTTAACCCCGATCAGATGACCGCGTTGTGTAAACGTGCGACGGCCCATCGTCGGTTGATGTTGGACAACCGCCAGCTGCGCCGTGAACTGGGCGATGGGTCCGCCGTGATGAAGAAACTCATCGGGACCAGCGCCGAGATGGAGCGCCTTCGCGAGG
This sequence comes from uncultured Halocynthiibacter sp., assembly GCA_947503035.1. Taxonomy (GTDB): domain Bacteria; phylum Pseudomonadota; class Alphaproteobacteria; order Rhodobacterales; family Rhodobacteraceae; genus CANNCD01. The sequence goes on along the minus strand of CANNCD010000001.1, from coordinate 693,934 downwards.
ATATCTTGGATTTGGGGCAGGCGGACGGTCACGTGTTGATCGACGGCGAAACCGGCACCGGCAAGACATTGGTGGCACACGCGTTGCATGCCGTTGGGGCGCGGGCGGGCAAACCGTTCAGCCTGATCTCTTGTGCGGCATACGAAGAAGAAGAACTTTCGCGTCGTCTGTTCGGCCCCATGGAAGAGGGCGGCACACAGCCCCTGATCGAAAAGGCCCGTGGCGGCACGTTGGTTTTGGAAGACATCGAAGCGCTAAGCGAACCCCTTCAGGCGCGTCTGTTGACTTATATCAACGACCAAGGCACGCCCGCCGAGACCCGCGTCGTGGCGATTTCCAACCTTCAGGAACAGGGGAAAACCTGCGAAGATGTGTTGCGGTCTGACCTGTTCTATCGTCTCGCCGCGCTGCGGATCACACCACCGCCATTGCGCACCCGTGGTGATGACACCTTGATCCTCTTCACGAAACTGTCCGAACAATTCGCCGATGAATATGGCTGTGACGCGCCCGCCGTGACCGCCCAAGAGGCCGCCCAATTGCTACAGGCCCCATGGCCCGGCAACGTGCGTCAGTTGATCAATGTCGCCGAGCGCGCGGTTCTGCAAAACCGTCGTGGCTCGGGCACCATTGCATCCCTGTTGATGGCCGACAATGATGAGGTCCAACCGGTGATGACCACCGAGGGCAAGCCATTGAAGGAATACGTCGAAGCGTTCGAACGCATGTTGATCGACAACACCATGCGCCGCCACAAAGGGTCCATCGTCAGCGTGATGGAGGAACTTTGCCTGCCACGCCGGACATTGAACGAAAAGATGGCGAAATACGGTCTGGCGCGGGCGGATTATATTTAACCTATCCGGTGGCGGGGGATGAACGGTTCCCCGCCAATCCACCCAACCTGTTGACCGAATTGTTTCGCTCTCTGACAGTGGCCGTATTCTAGCGACACGGCGCTGGCGCCGATGTCAGTATTCTAGGGAAGCAAATGTTTCGTATTTCACATGACGGCGTCGTTATCGGCTGTTCAGCACTTGAAAAGGGTGACCCACCGATGGGCTGTGCGGGCGGGACCTTTGTTCCCAACCCTGAATTTGAACGGTTTCGAGAAAATGTGATTCCTCAGACTGGCTGGGCTCCCGAACATCTGCAATGGCCAGATCTCAGCGCATCTACCCAAGATGGCACGACGTTAAATTGCGTTGACGTGATACTGTCCGAATTCGACTTTGGCGATGAGATAGAGCTAGTGGTTGATGTGCTGGGAATAAGTGATCCATCCTATGAAACCCTGTTTCCAGGGCGATACGCGGACTACGAGGCGAGCTTTGCGAACGACAAACCGACCGTTCCGGTATCGGGTGAGGGCACGCCAGTCGTTCCTGAAACACGTGATGGGATGCTGGCTCGGCTCTGGCGATGTCTCTTGCGTTGAACCTTTGGGGTGGTTTTCACGACAATCTCCGCGCAACTTTCCACATTAACCATTTTGCCCATTGTATTTTATCCACAATGCATCCTAATGTAACAACACGGCAAACCACCTGAGCCGTCGTTTCGATGACGTTGTTTCGGGGTAGTGCCACAAGTTTCTCTATTTTCGATTGTGCCGCGGGCCAGACCCGAGCCCGAAAATAGACCGCTAGGGGGTTTTAGAACCCGAATTCTACCCGAGAGGCCGCATTGCCGGCCCGGGCCCACAACAAAAGGCACAGCTAAGTGCCGGAGAAACCGCGATGACACGCGAAAGAGACGAGCAGATACAGACGGGGGCCTTTGGGTCAACTGTCGGCGCACGTCCCGCGTCCCCCATCGCCCCAAAGAAACACCCCGCATTGACGTTTAACCGTTTGCGGCAACCGATTTCGCGCGGGTGCAATGAGAAAACATGGCTAAAAAGATGCTTATCGATGCCACCCACGCCGAGGAAACGCGCGTTGTGGTGGTCGACGGAAACAAGGTTGAGGAATTCGACTTTGAATCTGAAAACAAACGTCAGCTTGCTGGCAATATTTACCTCGCCAAAGTCACACGCGTAGAGCCTTCGCTTCAGGCTGCTTTTGTTGACTATGGTGGAAACCGCCACGGTTTCCTTGCCTTCTCTGAAATCCATCCGGATTACTATCAGATCCCGGTCGCCGACCGCGAGGCCTTGATGGCCGAAGAACGTGCCTATGCCAAGGCACAGCAAGAAGAAGACGAAAACCCACAGCCGCGCAAACGTCGTAGCCGGTCCCGTTCGCGGTCCCGTTCGCGTGCGACGGATGTTGCATCCAAAGATGCAGTCGCAACCGAAGAGGTGGCAACCGTTGTTGAAACGGAAACCACTGCGATTGCGGGCATGGATGTTATGGATGTGGCCGATGCGGACGCAACCACCTCGACCTTGGTGGATGACGCACCCGTTGCAACAGACGCCCCTGCGACCGAAACCACAGATACGGCCCCCGATGCTGCGCCAACTGAAACCGATGCAACAGACGCGCCGGCAACAGAAGACGCGCCATTGGTTGGGACTGACGTGACGCCAACCGAGGCGGAAGCCGAGGCCACCGAAACGGCCGAAGCAGCGCCTGCTGAGGCCCCCGTTGCCGCAGAAACCGCGGAAACACCAGTTGCCGAGGCAACCGTTGACGCGGCTGCGATCACCACAGCCGAGCCAGAAACAACAGAAGCCGACACCGCCAAAGAGACCCCATCCGACGAAGACGGTGACGACGAAGACGACGCGCCCCTAGAGGCCACCGAAAAAGACGACACCATCGAATCCGTTGCCGATGATGACGTCACCGAAGAAATCCGTCGTCCGCGCAAACCCCGCGCGAAACGCTACAAAATCCAAGAAGTCATCAAAGTTCGTCAGATCCTTTTGGTGCAAGTTGTAAAAGAGGAACGCGGCAACAAAGGCGCGGCTCTCACCACATATCTTTCCCTTGCGGGTCGCTACTGCGTTCTGATGCCAAACACCGCACGCGGTGGTGGTATCTCACGCAAGATCACCAACGCTGCCGACCGCAAGAAGCTCAAACAAATCGCAACCGAAATCGACGTGCCAGAGGGCGCGGGTCTTATTGTGCGCACCGCCGGTGCCGCCCGCACCAAGGCCGAGATCAAGCGCGACTATGAATATCTGCAACGCATGTGGGAACAAATCCGCGAGCTGACGCTGAAATCCGTAGCCCCCGCGCAGATCTACGAAGAGGGCGACCTCATCAAACGCTCGATCCGCGATCTTTATAACAGCGACATCGATGAGGTCTTCGTCGAAGGCGAAAACGGTTACCGCACCGCCAAGGACTTCATGAAAATGATCATGCCGTCCCACGCGAAAAACGTGAAACGCTACCGTGAGCAAATGCCTTTGTTCGCGCGTTTCCAAGTCGAATCCTATCTGTCCGGCATGTTGAACCCAACGGTTCAGTTGAAATCCGGTGGTTACATCGTGATTGACGTCACCGAGGCGCTTGTCGCTGTCGACGTGAACTCGGGCCGTGCAACCAAAGAAGGGTCCATCGAAGACACAGCCGTTAAAACCAACCTTGAGGCTGCCGAAGAAGTGGCGCGTCAGGTGCGTTTGCGCGACTTGGCCGGTCTGATCGTGATCGATTTCATCGACATGGAAGACCGCCGCAACAACGCCGCCGTTGAAAAACGGATGAAAGACAAGCTTAAGACAGATCGCGCCCGCATTCAGGTGGGCCGTATCTCTGGCTTTGGCCTGATGGAAATGTCCCGTCAACGTCTGCGCCCTGGTATCATCGAGGCAACGACCCAGCCATGTGCCCATTGTCACGGCACCGGTCTGATCCGGTCCGACGAAAACCTTGCGCTGTCCATTCTTCGCCAGATCGAAGAAGAGGGCGTGCGTGGCCGCACCCGCGAAGTTCTCTTGACTGCGCCACTGTCGATCGTGAACTACTTGATCAACAACAAACGCGAACACATCGCCAATATCGAAGCGCGTTACCGTCTGTCTGTGCGGGTTGAGTGTGACATGCACATGACTGTGCCTGATTTCACCATCGAGAAATTCAAAACCGCGACCCGCAAGGTCAACGTGGTGGCAAGCTCGGTCGTGTCCGGCGATGTTTCCATGATGGATGACATCGACGAGGCCATCGAGGTCGAAGAAGACGAAACCGTCGAAGCAGAAGCGCCCACAGAAACCGTTGATGGCGAAGAGCAGCCCAAGAAACGTCGCCGTCGTCGCCGTCGCCGTCGTGGTGGCCGCAACCGGAATGTGGATGCGGATGGCAACGAAATTCCGTCCGAAGAGGGGGCCGAGGCCTCTGATGCGGGCGAAACTGCGCCAGAAAATGCCGATGAAGCGGATGCCAACACCGACGCTCCAGCGGCCGAGGCAGAAGCATCAGAGGAAGCACCGGCCAAGCCCAAGCGCAAACGTGCACCTCGTAAGACCGCCGCACAGAAAGCCGCCGAAGCAGAGGCAGCCGCCGCCGAAACAACCGACGCGCCAGCCGAGGCAGATGCCGACGCCACCGCAGAAGAAGCACCGGCCAAGCCCAAGCGCAAACGTGCACCGCGCAAGACCGCCGCACAAAAAGCCGCAGAAGCAGAGGCAGCCGCCGCAGAAGCCGGTGAGACAGCCGAAACCGAGGCCGCTCCGGTGAAGAAACCGCGCAAACGGACAACCAAGAAAAAGGTTGAGACCGAAGCCGTCGCCGCACCAGAGGCCGAAACCGTGACCGAGGCCCCAGCCGAAACTGTGGCCGAAGCCCCAGCGGAAGCTGTTGCAGAAGCCGTGGTTGAAACTCCGGTTGAGGTGGTTGCGGAACCAGCGCCACAAGGGGACGTTGCCGTCGCCGAAGCACCGGTTGAAACAGCTGCACCCGTGGCCGAACCCGTCGCAGAACCCGCGCAAGCGGATGACGCGCCGGCCAAGCCAAAGCGCAAGGGCTGGTGGTCGCTTAAGTAAGCGTCATAGCAGATCATAAAAAACGGGGCGTTTGGGAAACCAAGCGCCCTTTTTGCATCTTGGGGATCGGGGACTAGGCCTTGCGGATCAAATACCGCGTTGCATCGCCTTCGGGGAACTGTTCGACAAAAATATGACCGGCCTCGGTGCAGAAATGGGGAACGTCGACAATTGCCGCAGGGTCCGTTGCCAACAATGCAAGCACCTGACCGGCCTCCATTGAATTCAACACCTTACGTGCCTTTAGCACCGGCAAAGGGCACAAAAGCCCAATCGCGTCTATTTCCAAATCCCATTTCATACCTGTCCCTAGGCCGGATGTTACATTTTGTCCACGAATATGTGACCAACTGTGCCGTGACGCGCGCGTCGAACTGGCCTATGAACAGGGAAACGAAAGGGCGACTATGCTATTTGGAATTGATCTTATCGACGCGAGCCTGCTGCCATCCATTTTGGTTGCGCTTTTGGCTGGGCTGATCTCATTTGCCTCGCCCTGTGTCTTGCCGATTGTGCCGCCCTATCTTGCCTATATGGGCGGGGTGTCCGTTGCCGAGATGACCGAAAACAAGGGCAAGAACCCCGCCGTGATTCCGGCGCTTTTCTTTGTGCTGGGCCTATCGACGGTGTTTTTGTTGCTGGGCTTTACGGCGTCCTTGTTCGGCACGTTCTTTCTGACCTATCAGACGGCGTTTTTGCGGATATCGGGCCTCGTGATCATCGTTCTTGGTCTGCATTTTTTGAAAGTCGTGAACATTCCATTCCTGAACCGCGAGGCACGTCTTGATGCGGGGGATCGTGGTGGTTCGGCCTTTGGTGCCTATGTGTTGGGGTTGGCCTTTGCGTTTGGATGGACGCCGTGCATCGGTCCGATCCTTGGCACCATCCTGTCGCTCGCCGCATCCGAGGGCGACGTGGCGCGCGGCACCCTGTTGCTGGCGGTCTATGCGGGTGGTCTTGGCATTCCATTCCTTTTGGCGGCTGTGTTCATCACCCGTGCGATGTCGGTGATGAATCGGTTGAAACGGCACATGGGGGTGATCGAAAAATCATCCGGCGCGTTGCTGGTGATCGTGGGTCTGATGATGATCACCGGCGCGTTTACCTCCCTAAGCTTTTGGATGTTGGACACATTTCCGGTGCTTGCCACCTTTGGTTAACCATCTAGGGGCTTAATTTTGCCCCAAACCCCCGCTATGGTTGGGAAAACAACCAGAGCAAAGTACAGCGTCCAATGACCGAACCCACATCCATGGTGAAACGCCGCCGGGTCTTTTATGTGCCGGGGTATGATCCGATTCATCCCCGTCGGTACCGTGAATTGTATCGCAAAGAGGGCGCGGCGCAGGCCGAGATTTCTGGGTATGACATCACGCTGTCCGCCAAGGCGGTCGGGCAGGGGCGTTATGGCTGGAATGTGGATGCGGTGATCGACGGGGCCGATGTGCACACTGATATGGATGTGCTCTATTGGTCTGACATCGTGCGCGACAGCATGGCGTCCGATATCCCGTCCACCTACTGGCAACTCTTGCAGACCTCGTGGGCCTATATCGGGTCGGGGGCCTTGTGGCGGTTGATGAAGCTGCGCAAGGGGCCTGTGATCGCGGCGCTCTATCCGATCTTTATGCTGCTGGGGCAATTGGCGCTGGCGCTCGGGCTGGGTTGGTTGGCGTATGAACTGGGGTCCATGGTGCATCCCGTCGTGGGCGCGCCGATTGGCGTCGTATTGGTTGTGATGATCTTGCGGTGGTTTCGCGCCAAGGACGGCAAATTCTTCGCCTACTATTTGATGCATGACTATGCCTATTCGGCGCGGTATGGCGGTGAAAACCCCGAACCGCTTGAACGGCGCATGGCCGAGTTTGGCGATGAAATTGCGGCGGCCCTGAGCCAAGATTACGACGAAGTCCTCGTTGTCGGCCACAGTTCCGGCGCGCATTTGTCGGTGTCGATCCTGTCGGATTTGATCCGCGCGGGGCGCGTTCCCGAAGGCGCACGGTTGGCGTTTTTGTCGCTGGGGCAGGTGGTGCCGATGGTGTCGTTCCTGCCACGGGCGTACCGTTTGCGCGCGGACCTTCGGTTCCTGTCTGAAAGCGATGCGGTGACATGGGTCGATGTGACGGCGCCTGGTGACGGATGCGCCTTTGCCCTGTGCGATCCGGTGGCGGTGTCTGGGGTTGCGACGGATGCGAAACGTTGGCCCTTGGTATTTTCGGCTGCCTTCACGAAATCCCTATCTCCGGCACGTTGGAAGGCCCTGCGGTGGCGGTTTTTCCGTCTACATTTCCAATACTTATGCGCCTTTGATAATCCACTGGATTACGACTATTTTCAAATCACAGCGGGGCCTGTTTCCCTGTCGGATCGCTATCATGATCGCCCGCCGTCGCGGTCGCGGATCGAGACACCCGTCTGCCCCTATCCGACGGTGGCCCCATGACCGGATTGCCCCCCAAACCCAAGGCGCGCCCCGACAAAGTGTCGCTTCGACAATACGTGCGTCTGTTCCGCAAGGACATCCTTTCGGCACAACCGGCCCGTCTGTACCGCGCATGGATGGCCGAATTTCGCACGCCGTTTTTCCGCAGCTATCTGTCCAATGACCCGAAACTGGTGCGGCTGGTTCTGAAAGAACGGCCCGACGATTTCCCAAAGTCCGACCGCGTGGGCGAAGGGCTTCGGCCATTGCTGGGGAATTCAGTGTTTTTGACAAATGGCGAGGTCTGGAAACGTCAGCGCCGCATCATCGACCCAGCGTTCGAAGGGGGGCGTTTACGTGATACCTACGGCGCGATCTGGGAGGCCTCAGAGGCCGCGGTGAACCGCATGGGCGATGGCGTGCAAGAGATCGAAGAACAGATGAGCCACGCCGCAGCCGACGTGATTTTCCGCACCCTGTTTTCCATTCCGATCGAGGACAAAATCGCCGCCGAGGTGTTCCGCAAATTTCAGGCCTATCAACGGGCTCAGCCGATTTTGAACCTTGCGGCCTTTGTGCCATTGCCGCGCTGGATGCCACGGTTTCATCGGCGTGCGACCAAGGAAAACGCGCGCGCTATCCGTCGCTTAATCACCGATCTGACGGATGTGCGGATGCAGGATATCAAGGCCGGCGTCGCGCCCAATGATCTTGCCACGAAAATCATGACCACGGCCGACCCCGAAACCGGCGACGTGTTCTCGACCGAGGAAATGGTGGATCAGGTGGCGATCTTCTTTCTTGCAGGGCACGAAACAAGCGCATCTGCGCTGAGCTGGGCCTTGTATCTGTTGGCGACGCATCCCGAATGGCAGGATCAGGTCGCCGCAGAGGCCACCGCCGCCCTTGCCGAAGGGCCGGATTTCAGCAAGCTGTCGAAAATGCGCGTCACCCGCGATGTGTTCCGCGAAACCCTGCGTCTGTATCCGCCGGTGCCGATGATGGTGCGTGAAACAACCGTGCCCGAGACGTTTCGCGAACGCAATGTGCCCGTCGGCAGCCAAGTCGTGGTCTCGCCGTGGCATGTGCATCGTCACGAACGGATGTGGGACAATCCCGATGGGTTTGACCCTGCACGGTTTACAACGGAAAATGGAAAATCTGGCCTTCGCGAGGCCTATCTGCCGTTCTCGGCGGGGGCGCGGGTCTGTACCGGCGCGGGGTTTGCCATGGTCGAGGGTGTATTGATGTTGGCGATGCTATGCCGCGCCTATCGGTTTGAGGCCATCAATGGTGATATTCCCGTCCCCGAGGCTCACCTGACGGTACGGGCGGCCAACGGGATCCGTTTGCGGGTTACTCCGCGCGTGTAGCGGTGCGGTAATGGGCCAAAACATGAAGCCGAATGGCAGAGGCCAATCCCATGCTGACCCCGCGATCACGGTCAATTTCGGCGGCAAAGGCATTTAATGCAATACCACGTTCATCAGAGATTTCTTTGAACGCGTCCCAAAATTCGTCTTCGAGGGAAACGCTTGTCCTGTGGCCATTTAGTGTTAGCGAACGTTTCTTAGGTCTATTTGTCATACATCTTCACTTGTTAATTGCGTTTGGCAAAACCTTTACTTTCGAAACACGGAGGCGCGTGATGAATCATTCAGCGCCTGCCAGTGTGTCGATCATATTCTGAATATTAGGTATGTAACAATGAAGTATTAATTAATCACCGGAGAGGTGTTGCAGGCAAATCGCTATTTATCGATCTTGTGGTCGTCCAATTTGCGGAGATTTTTAGATTTTTCTTTAACTTCCAAAGACTTCTGCGTCTTTGTTCGACCAAATTTTACGGCGTTTTCATCCGCTTGTTTGCGTCGATCATCCCGCGCACGCGTCTTGCGCGCGCGGGACAGGTTCACGACCTTGGCCACTACTTCGGGCCAACCATGTTTTCAGGGCGAACAACCGCGTCAAACGTGTCTTCGTCCACAAAGCCAAGAGCGATGGCTTCTTGTTTCAACGTGGTGCCGTTCTTGTGCGCAGTTTTCGCAACAGCCGTCGCATTGTCATAGCCGATTGTCGGCGCCAATGCGGTCACAAGCATAAGCGATTCACGCATAAGTTTCTCGATACGCACCTCGTCGGCCTTAAGGCCCACAACAAGGTTGTCGGTGAAGGCAACCGCGCTATCGCCAAGCAATTGCATGGACTGAAGCACGTTATAGGCCATCATTGGTTTGTAAACGTTCAGTTCAAAGTGACCTTGGGAACCGGCGAAACCAACGGCCGCGTCGTTGCCGAACACATGCGCACAGACTTGGGTCAGGGCTTCACACTGGGTTGGGTTCACTTTGCCTGGCATGATGGACGAGCCTGGCTCGTTTTCTGGCAGGATCAATTCGCCAAGACCGCAACGTGGGCCAGACCCCAGAAGACGAATGTCGTTCGCGATTTTGAAGAGGGACGCCGCAACAACCTTAAGCGCGCCAGAGATCTCAACCATCGCGTCATGGGCGGCGAGGGCTTCGAATTTGTTCGGGGCGGTCACGAACGGCAGGCCGGTAATGCGCGCCATGTTGGCCGCAACGGTGGTGTCCCAGCCGTGTTTTGTGTTCAGACCGGTACCAACCGCAGTGCCGCCTTGGGCAAGCTCATAGATGGACGCAAGCGCGGTTTTCACACGTTTGATGCCCATCGCAACCTGATGCGTATAGCCAGAGAATTCTTGGGACAGGGTCAGCGGTGTCGCGTCTTGGGTGTGGGTGCGGCCGATTTTGATGATGCCGTCGAATTCTTCGACCTTCACCTGCAATGCAGCGTGCAGTTTTTCCAAACCAGGGATCAACACGTCATGCGCGGTCATCGCGGTCGCGATGTGCATGGCGGTTGGGAATGTGTCGTTGGACGACTGGCCCATGTTACAGTGATCGTTCGGGTGCACGGGGTCTTTGGAACCGATCACGCCGCCAAGGATTTCAATCGCACGGTTCGCGATGACCTCGTTTGAGTTCATGTTGGACTGGGTGCCGGAACCGGTCTGCCACACAACCAACGGGAAGTTGTCGTCGAACTTGCCCGCAAACACTTCGCCAGCGGCCTGAACAATCGCGTCACCGCGTGTTTTGTCCAGTGAACCCTGTTCCATGTTCGCCTCGGCACAGGCCTGTTTGATCACGCCCAGCGCGCGGACGATGGCGACGGGTTGTTTTTCCCAACCGATAGGGAAGTTCATGATGGAACGCTGTGTTTGCGCACCCCAATATTTGTCTGCAGGGACCTCTAGCGGGCCAAAGCTGTCGGTTTCTGTACGTGTCGCTGTCATGGCGTTCTCTCTTCTCGAAAAATGTTGCGCCCTGTTTAGCGGATATGACGGAAATATCAACGCGACATGCCCCTTAGGGAACAGAAATTACCCTTATTCCGATGCCCTGAGACCACGCGATGCGCAGGTGGGGCAAATTGCCGTCGCACTACCACCCATTGGACCAGATATCGATCTCGTCCAACAGTGGTTTTTGTTTCGTCGCCCAACAGAGTTCTTCGATGAACCGATAGATGTCTTCACGTTCTTCGGTTTCGATGAAATATCCATGAGCACCGTTCACATCATTGATCCCGAGCACATAGGTTTTCAACACTGCGCGCATGTCCTTGCGTTTTGGTTTTGGGCCAAGCGCGCGGGCGGAGTTGATGGCAGTTTTTGATAGTTTGCGAAGGGTTGCGATGAATTTCTTGGGCAAAATATGGTGACGAGTGTCCCATTGTTCAAAACTTAATTCAGCGGCAAGCATTTCAAGCGTGAGGCCATTAAGTCTGTTTTTCTCGCGCTCTTGTTGTTCTTTGCGCCGCTGTGCGGCTCTTTTGGATTTCTCCTCGACTTCCAGAATCCAAGTGTCCTGATCATGCACCGCACGATGTTCGTGATCGGCGTGATAGGCAATGGTTTCAAGTGCAGCAAGGGTTCGCGCATGCCCCTTTGCGGCAATGTATTCAATGGCCTCGGTTTCGTCGGGGTTTCGGGCGGCGTCATTCCCGATGACTTGCGTGGACAACAGATCATCAATGGTACTGCCGCGCACCATTGTGAAAATCACTGGCCACGGTGTCCGCTGCTTTGAAAAGACTAAGAACCTCTTTACTATCAACGTCTCGCGCCCAACGACATCTTCTTGGCGAGGCAAGTCATGCCACAGCCCGTCGAGAAGTGACAAAGAAAATGACGGATCCCGTGAATTTCCTGTGTCCAAAACCTTAAATACGCCCCATGCGTCTTTGTTAGGGGCAGAAAACCCAGCGTGCTCGCCAATTTGAAAGGCAACCAAATCACCGATGTTTAAATTCTGTTTATCCATAAACCTGTTTTCAATCCGTAAAATATATTTCGCGGAGATTATTACAGAGGTTTGTGCCAAGCACATAATGATATCTCTTGTTGCGCGGGCTTCCCTGTCACAATCCTAACATGGTCGTGACAATCGCTGTAACATGGTGACGGGCGGCGCGGGGCGTGGTTATTGGGGGCAACAGACATTAGGAGCCGACCATGACCGAGAAGAAACTGAACCTACCGCCGCTTTCCATTCAAACCCTTGGGTTGATGTTCATCGGCGGCTTTTTCGCCACCAACGCCTTTGATCTATGGGGACAGCTGATCAGCCCAGCGCTGGGTTTTGCCAACCTATCCCCGCACGGTTTGGCCAAGAGCCTGCTGAACAGCCTTGGTTTGCCAAGCGGTGATTTCGCGGGCTACTTCGTGCATTTCTACCTTGTGGGTCTGATCGGGTATCCGATTGGTTGGCTGTTCATCTTTGCGCCGCTGTGGAACCGCGTGATTGGTGAAACACATTGGTTCATTCCCAGCGCGATCTATGGGTTTGGTCTTTGGGTGTTTGCCATCGGCGGGATCACCGCGGTTGCGGGTTTGCCGTTCTTCTTGAACTTTACCGGTATCACTTGGGTCGCTTTGGTGGGTCACGTCGTATACGGCATCGTGTTTGCGGCGGTTGCACGCGTCATTCGCTAGTGCCAACCACATGATATGACAAAGGCCGCAGGGGAAACTCTGCGGCCTTTTGCGTTTTGGTGGGTGAATGTGCCGGTTAATGTGCCATTCGGCGGAAGCAATAGACAACCGCGGGCGGCAGGTTGCCCCAAATCCGTACCGATGTTTCATAGGTCAGCCCCAGATCACGGATGATCGCAGCGTTGATCGGCGGCACCGGCCCATAGGTAAATTGGATAAACCGCCCATCCGGCCCCATAAGGTCAAAGGCCCCCTTGACGATGGCACGCTGTGACGCCGCCGACATCGACAAAAGCGGCAGCCCAGACACCACAGCGGTCGTGCCGATGATATCAAGATCGCTGATCTCTTCGGCGCGGGTCTGGTGTACGGTCGCATAGGGGAATTCATGACGCAGGTGGGCGCAGAATTCGGTGCTGGTTTCGACGATGGTGATATCGTCGGGCATCACACCGTTCTTCATCAAGGCACGGGTGATCTTGCCGGTGCCAGCACCCAGTTCAACCACACGTTTGTGGCCGTCTGGCAGAAAAGACGCCATCGTATTCGCCAGTTCGGTCGAAGACGGCGCAAGCGCGACAACCTCGGACGGCTTGCGCACCAATTGTTTCATAAAGAGCCGTAGATCGCGTGACATGGCAGTGCCCCTTGTTTCATGAGGCCATGTTCCCGCAATCCCGAGACCGATCAAGGGGAGGCGGGCGATTGTCACAAAAGTTTCGCGCCCCCGTTACACTGGGGCGAATTCTGGGCAGGGCGCTCGGCTGCACTTATTGATTTAGGTATCCAAAGGCTTTGTCTGCGCTGGCCCCATCCTCAAGGATATGGGAAATCATCTCAGGGGAAAACTCTTGCAGCCGTGTGACGGGCACGATGAACACGTCGTCCTTAAAATCAGAAACCGAGATCATATGCCCCCGTCCGGTATCAAGAGGATGGCTGTGGGCGACGGGTTGGTCAAAGGACGCGATCACCGCGTAATGGGCCGGCGCGGTTTCTGTGTCGCGTCGCATCAGTACGAAATAAACGGGATAGAAACCCGTTGAGCCACGCTGAGGATCAAGGGGCAGGGTAATGTCACGTCCCAAGCCCTGTTCAAGGACCGGTGCCCACATCTCGGGTCGATATTTGCGCAGTGAAAAGCCAAAGGGACTTGCTGTTTCCCAGATGCCATCGACGACTTCGGGCTGAGCGAGAACGATAAGCTCGTAGAACGGCGAGTCGTCCATATAGGGGAGATGACCGTTAACGCTGCGGTACTCTTCCAGAAGCGTCGCTATCTTATATACATCCGCATAGCGTTTTCGTGCGGCGTCTTCTTGATATATCGCAAATGGATTAAATTTTTGCGCAGGCGGAATATGATCCGCCGCGACCGGTGGTGTCATAAGAAACGTCGCAGCACTGACGACTGCGACGGTAAGATTACGCAATGACACTGTGCTCTAGGACTTGCGGAAGGCGTCGAGGCTGACGACTTCGGCGTCTTTTTTGGGGGATTCTTCGGGTTCGACCATTTCGGCCATGTCTGCCTCGGCGACCTCATCGTCGTCATCGGTGACGGCGGACAGGATATCCAGCTCTTCGTCTTCGTCGTCTTGGTGCTCGAACCGCAGACCAAATTCCACGGACGGATCCACAAAGGTGACGATGGCGTCATAGGGGATGTACATGGGTTCTGGGCTATCACCAAAGTTCAGGGTGATGCTGAACCCTTCGTCGGTGACCTCAAGATTGTCGAACCAATGTTGGATCACAACGGTCATATCACCGGGATAGCGATCCGACAGCCAATCCGCGATGGCAACATCGGGGTGGTTGGTGTCAAATGTGATAAAGAAATGGTGGTTTCCTGGAAGCCCATTGTCGGCCACGTCTTGCAATACGGATTGAATAAGCCCCCGCATCGCGCGGTGCATCAGGTTTCCGTATTCGATGGTGCGGGTCATGGGCAGCCTCATGAGGTTAATTCGTCAAAGGTATGGCCCCAGCATAATGGATTCGAAGCCGAATGAAAGGGCCATTGGGTGGTTTTAGATCGAAGATATCGCCGCGCCCAAGATCGCCATGATCCCAAGCACCCAAACGATGCTTATTTTTCGGAGCAGGATTAAATATCCGGCAATACAGGATAAAATGACGGCGACGACGTTAAGGGTCGTGACATCAGGGAGGGGCAGCGACAGCGGACCGATGGTCGTTTGGGTCACCGTGTCGAAAAACACATGCAGCGCGAACCAGACCGACAGGTTCAGGACCACACCGACGACCGCGGCGGTGATCCCCGTAAGCGCACCACGCAGGCGCGGGCGGGTCGGGATGAATTCGATATAGGGCGCACCGGCGAATATCCAAAGGAAGCACGGCACGAAGGTCACCCATAACGTCAGGCAGGCCGCGATCACCGCCGCGCCCCAGCCGCCCGCATATCCGGCGATAAACCCGACATATTGCGTCACAAGGATCAACGGCCCCGGTGTGGTTTCCGCAAGGCCAAGCCCGTCGATCATCTGTTCCGTTGTCAGCCAGCCGTGGGTGTTCACCGCCTCTTGGGTCATATAGGCCAGCACCGCATAGGCGCCGCCAAAGGTCACGACGGCGAGTTTCGAAAAGAACACCCCGATTTCAAGCAATGCCTCGGCGTTCAAGAGCCACAGGATGACAAGGGGCAGGGCCCAGATGGCGCCCCAGATAACGGTGGTCCGTAACAGCGATGACAATTGCGGACGTGCGATTTCGGGTAAATCGGGGCGCGGGGTGGACCATGCGGTTGCCGTGCCGATCAATGCCGCGATCAGGATGATCACAGGGTACGGTAGGCCTAACGCGAAAATCCCAACAAAAGCCGCCCCCGCCACGCCCCACATGCGCCGTGATCCCAAGGCCCGTTTCGCGATTTTCATCAAGGCCTCAAGGACGATGATCACCACCGCCGCCTTGATCCCCAAAAACAACGCCTGCGCGATCGGCACATCACCAAACCCCACATAAAGCGCGGCCAGCGCCATGATCACCGCCGCCCCGGGCAACACGAACCACAGGCCCGCCATCAATCCGCCACGCACCCCGTGGAGCTTCCAACCGGTATAGGTCGCGACCTGCATGGCCTCTGGCCCCGGAAGGAGCATGCAAAAGGACAGGGCGCTGAGGTACTGTTCCTCGGTGATCCAGTCGTTTTCCTGCACCAATTCGCGGTGCATCAAGGCCATCTGCGCGGCGGGCCCGCCAAAGGACAACAGACCGATTTTGGCGAAAACGCGGCTGGCGTCAGAAAAGCTTGGCTGTGACATGAGGGGCCTTTGGCATGATCCGTGAGGGACGTCACCTGTGGTTGTAGGCGCGGGCGGGCGCACTGCAAAGCCCGAAAACTATGCGACCCTGCGCCAAGCACGCGCTGTGGTCCTTGGGGCACATGGCAGGGTCAGGACAGGGTTTCGCCCATGAGGCACATCGCAAAGGCATCATCGGGCAGGGAGCCCATGGCCTCAAACATCTTGAATTGGTCAAAGTGGCTATAGATTTCTGTGATCTTGCCGTCGACCACCCGCGCAAACATGGTCGATGTCACGTTCATCTCTTTTCCTGTTTCCACCACGGTGCCGTGGATCTCGACAAGGGCGGCGACCCATTCGCCGTTTTCGATGGACATGACAAAATCGCCGCGCAGATTGCTCACTCGGGATAAAAACACCTCGGCAAAGGTTTCGGTGTCTTCCGGACTAAGACGCAGGTCGGGGAACAGAACCGGCACGTTAGGGTCGTCGCGCATGATATCCGCGATGGCGCCAACGTCGCCGTTTTGCCAGACAGATGTATGCCACAGTTTCAGGACATCTAAGTTTGTCACGGCGCTCTCCATCTATTTCAACAGAGATCGTCAGGCAAAAACTTTACCATCCGATTAAAAGTGGCATGAAACTATGGGAATAAGTGCAGGTTTCTGTTGCCAGGTACCTGCGAACCCCGCCAAATCCTGCAACGGAAGAGGGCTTAAGTTTCGATATTTCGAACAGCTTACGCTGCTAGAGCCATCGGAGCATTGTTGTCATTTGCAACTAGCTTAAATCGTACCGATAACGGTGGTAACTCACCGAAACAAAGCTAACATCTTTAGACGTTCGTCGATCCTATTTCGACCCCAGACACCCAAATGAAAGGTGGTTTTGGTGGAGTCGCCGGGTACCGCCCCCGGGTCCGATCCGCTTATTACATGCGCGTTTATGTTCATAGTCGGCGAACCGACATACCCTAGATAGGGTACCGTTTGTCGGAATACAAGACCCGCGGTGGCCCAGAAGGATAGGGGACAGGTTTAACGGGTATACGGCCCCTATCCCGTGGGGCGAGAGATCGAGAAAAGTTTAAGTAAATAAGGGGATTTCCACATAGTGAATACACCCATATGGCGAATCCGCCAAGGCCCGTTTTATTGACTTTTCAACACATTTCCGGTATCAAAATAGCATAAAAATAGCGGATTCGTGGGGAGGCGATCGGCTGTTATTGAAACATTTGGCATATTTCGCCGCGATTGGATCTCGATATGGAAACGATAACAACCTCTACCACGGACAGCGTTGACGGGCTGGACGTTACATTGACGGCGGAAACACCTGATTGCGCCACCGACGAATTTTCGATGAACGTCAGCCTTGAAACAACCGAAATTGCGGATGTCGTGAATGTGGCTGTGGTTCTTGATACTTCGGGCTCGACCCGGAACTCATCTGGCAGTGACGTCGATGGTGACGGCACGGTTGATGATTATCTCGAGGCACAAATCTTTGCCGCCAAGGCGTTGTTCCAGAATTTGATCGATGCGGGCTATGATGTTTCTACGACAACGGTGACCCTTGTTGAGTACAATAGCGGCGGTAACACGCTTGGTAACTTTACGCTGGACCAACTCGACGATTTTTCCACTGCGCTGGACACGCTTGACTCGAACGGTGGTACATATTTCGACCGCGGTCTGGACGAGGTTCTGGATGCATGGGATGCGGCAGATGCAGACGAGGATGCAGATGGCGACGGGAACGTCGACGCAAGTAACTTTGTCTATTTTCTATCCGACGGTTATGCGTCATCCAGAAGCTATCACAACGATGAGGTTGCCGACCTTGCGGCGAACTATGATGCGACTTTGATTGGTATCGCGGTTGGATCGAACTCCAGCCTCAGTGACTTGAACGAAGTTGATACAACATCTGATGGCGCGGTGCAGGTCACCGACGTCAGCCAGATCGCCGACGTTGTGACCGCTCCTGCCGAAGGTGCGGCCTTTGACGGGTTTGAGGTCTATGTAAATGGCGTCCTATACGAAACGATCGCGGCCGATGACCCACGGGTGACCACGGATGTTTCGGGCTATTCCTTGAACGACTATGAGGTGACCGGTTACGATTACGTCATCGGCGATGACCTCGAGGTTGAGGTCCGCGCATCCTTTGATAGCGGCGCCGACGTTGTGACCGTGTCGTCCATCACCGTTCCCATGTGCGTTTGTTTCGTCGACGGCACCATGATCCTGACCCTAAAGGGGATGATCAAGATCGAGGACCTTGCCATTGGTGATATGGTTGTGACCCGTGATCGCGGCGCGCAACCCATCCGCTGGATCGGCGCGACCCCTGTGACACCGTCCTTTGTTGCCGCAAACGCCAGCCTTCAGCCGGTATTGATCAAGGCGCATGCCTTTGGCCAAGACAAACCCATGAATGATCTGCGCGTGTCCCGTCAACACCGTTTCCTTTTGTCTGGTTGGCAGGCCGAGATGATGTTCGGCGAAAACGAAGTCCTTGCCCCTGCGCATATGTTGATCAACGATAACACCATCCGTCACGACACACCGACGGCGCCGTTTTCCTATCACCACATGGTGTTTGATCACCATGAGGTGGTCTATGCCGAGGGCGTCGAGGCCGAGAGCTTTCACCCGACCAAGGCAACGGTTGATGCGCTCGCGCCAAGCCAACGTGAGGAACTCTTTAAGATCTTCCCACAGCTTGAAAACATGGCCGAACACGAAAGCGCCTTTGAATCCGCGCGCGTTCAATTGAAAGCACATGAAGGTAAACTTGCTGCTCGACATTAGGTTTGCGCTGCAACCTATTGATAACAAATATGGAATGGCGCCCTTATTTTGGGGCGCCATTTTGCGTTTCACGGCTATTGCTCTTTTGTCCGTTTGGTCACAAACTGCCCTAAACGGGTCTGAGGAGGCCCAATAACATTGAGGGAGAGAGCAATGTTTAAGGCCATCGTCGTAGATAAATCCGAAACCGGTGACACATCCGCCCAAATCCGCGAGATCAGCGTGGATGATCTGCCCGCAGGTGACGTGGTTGTAGCCATTGAATACAGCACAGTGAATTACAAAGACGGAATGTGTCTTTCTGGGACGGGGCGTTTGGTGCGCAACTATCCCCATGTTCCCGGTATCGATTTCGCAGGCACCGTCGAAGAAAGCAACGACCCTCGATACAAGGCCGGCGACAAGGTCGTTCTGACCGGTTGGCGCGTTGGCGAAACGCACTGGGGCGGGTTGGCGCAAAAGGCGCGGGTGAACGCGGACTGGCTGGTGCCATTGCCCGATGGGTTGACGCCACGGGCGGCGATGGCGGTTGGGACTGCGGGCCTTACGGCGGTTCTGTCGATCATTGCGCTCGAAAAACAGGGGCTGACGCGGGACAACGGGCCGGTTTTGGTGACGGGCGCCGCCGGTGGTGTTGGGTCGGTCGCGACGGCCACGCTTGCCAATTGCGGATATGATGTGGCCTGTGTGACGGGCCGCCCCGAAACCGAG
Source organism: uncultured Halocynthiibacter sp. (assembly GCA_947503035.1). Lineage (GTDB taxonomy): Bacteria > Pseudomonadota > Alphaproteobacteria > Rhodobacterales > Rhodobacteraceae > CANNCD01. Next base: position 674,748 of record CANNCD010000001.1, on the reverse strand, counting down.
GATTATCTGCGTGGGCTGGGCGCGTCGCAAATCGTGATGCGCGATACCATCGCCGAAACCGTCAAACAGCCGCTTGAGGCCGAGACATGGGCCGGCTGTATTGATGCGGCGGGCGGCGCGATGTTGGCGCGGGTTCTGGGCCAGATGAAATACGGCACGTCGGTCGCGGCGGTCGGATTGGCGGCGGGGGCAGGGTTGCCCGCGACGGTCATTCCGTTCCTTCTGCGCGGCGTGAATCTCTTGGGGATCGATAGCGTGATGCAACCGTTTGACGCCCGCAAAGCCGCATGGGAGCGCGTCGTCAAAGACGTCCCGATGGGCTTGCTTGAGGGGATGATCGTGCCCGCGACCCTTGGGGATGTGCCGCAGTTGGGACAGGATATTTTGGCCGGACGGATACGCGGCCGCGTCGTGGTAGATGTCAACGCATAGCCCCCTTGCGTCGTTTCGCAAACGCGATATCATAGGGTAAATCCCCATGAGCAGTGATGACTGCGATAAAGGAAAACTCAATGCCTACAGTTGGTAAGCTCGCATCTCTCTTGGTGTTCACGGCCCTTGCTCTTTGGGTGTCGGAAACCATGAAGGTGACCATGCCCGAGGGGCGTCCGGTCAAATATTTCACCATCGTGAACCTGTTGGTCGCGGCTTATCTCGGTTGGACCATGGCTAAAAATCGGTTCCACGACGCCTATTCGGTGTCGCTGGGATCGGGGATCACGATTGCCTTTTGTATCACGGTTGTGTCGACGTTTTTCTTTGCCTTCGCCGAAATGATCAAGTTCTCGATGCGTGGCCGCTATGACGGTCCGGTCGAGGCGGTCGTGAATGTGTTCCAGATCTGTGTCGATTGGTTGCCGATCGTGTTGACCCCGCCGGTGATCGGTGCGGTTTTGGTCGGCGGCGGCCTTGGTGGTTTGTTTATTGAATGGGTTAATCGGCGGTTCGGCGAGTGAAAACAGTATTCTTGTACGGGTCGCTGTTGCATGCGCCCCTGCGTGCGGTCGTATTGGGCCATGACATTGCGGGGCAGGCGGCATCGGTGGATGATCACCGTGCCTATTGGGTCGATGGGGCGCAATATCCAACCATAATTGAAGAGATCGGCGCGGTGGCGCAGGGCGAAGTGTTTACCCTGTCCGAAGATGACCTTGATCGGATTTCGTTTTACGAGGGCGGCTTTTCTTATGATCTAGTACCCGTGGTTTTGACCGATGGCAGCGATGCCTTGGTATACAAATCCGAGATAGAACAGGACCTCGGCGCGCCGTGGTCGTTATCCGAATGGCAGGGTGTTTGGGGCGCGATTGCCTGTTTTGCAGCCGAGGAAATCATGCGGTTTTACGGGCGTGTTCCGGCAAGCGAAGTCGTGCGCCGGTTTGGCCCAATCTATGCCCGCGCCGCCGCCCGCGCACAGGCCGTGACCCAGCGTGACCATCTGGTGCGCGATCCGTCCGACATTGACGTGATCCGCCGCGATGAGCCATATAACGAATTCTTTGCCGTGGCCGAATATCATCTGCGCCATCGAAAATTCAACGGCGGGATGAGCGAACCGGTCATTCGTGGCGTGTTCCTTATGGCGGATGCGGTGACGGTTCTGCCCTATGACCCTGTGCGCGATGTGGTGATGTTGGTGGAACAGTTCCGCGTTGGCATGTTGGCACGTGGCGACCGTGCGCCATGGTGTATCGAACCCATCGCGGGGCGGATGGATGCGGGGGAAACCCCCGAACAAACCGCCCACCGTGAGGGGTTCGAAGAGGCGGGGGTGACATTCCGTGATCTCCATTCGGTTGGGGGATATTACCCGTCACCGGGTGGGATTTCCGAATACCTCTATTCCTATGTGGGGATCGCCGATTTGCCCGATGATTTGGCCGGTGTCGGTGGTCTTGCCGAAGAAGACGAAGATATTCAAAGCCACATCATCCCCTTTGCCACCCTTATGGAAATGGCAGACAAGGGCGAGATTTTGAATGGTCCCCTGTTGATTTCGGCACTTTGGCTTCAACAGAAACGCACAGAGTTGCGCCGAGGCGCTTGAGTTTCCGCGCGCGTCCTCATAGATATGAGGGAACAATAAAGGCGAACCCGCAATGCGTATTCATAAAGACCTGCCGGACACCATCGGCAACACCCCATTGATCCGTTTGAATGGCCCCTCTGCGGCCACCGGTTGTGACATCTACGGCAAGGCTGAATTCATGAACCCCGGCCAGTCTGTCAAAGACCGTGCCGCGCTTTATATCATTCAGGATGCGGTGAAACGCGGCCTATTGAAACCGGGCGGAACAATCGTCGAAGGTACCGCGGGCAACACCGGTATTGGTCTGGCGCTTGTGGGGGCGGCTCTTGGGTTTAAAACCGTGATCGTAATTCCGGAAACTCAAAGCCAAGAGAAAAAGGATATGATCCGTTTGGCCGGTGCCGAATTGGTTCAGGTGCCTGCGGTGCCGTATAAGAATCCGAACAATTACGTGCGTTATTCCAAACGCTTGGCGGACGAACTTGCCAAAACCGAACCAAATGGCGCGATCTGGGCGAACCAGTTCGACAACGTTGCAAACCGTCAGGCGCATATCGAAACCACGGGTCCAGAAATCTGGGAACAGACATCTGGCGGCGTTGATGGCTTTATCTGTGCCTGCGGGTCTGGCGGTACATTGGCCGGTGTTGCAACGGCATTGCGCGAACGCGGTGACGTGAAGATCGGGATCGCCGATCCGGACGGCGCGGGTCTTTATAATTACTATGCCAACGGCGAGGTTGGCGCGACCGACGGGTCCTCGATTGCCGAGGGCATCGGGCAGGGGCGCATCACCGAAAACCTCAAGGGTTTGACAGTCGACTATGCGTTCAACATCCACGACGCCGACGCCTTGCCGATTATTTTCGATCTTCAGATCAAAGAGGGTCTCTGTCTTGGTGGCTCAACCGCGATTAACGTTGCGGGTGCGATGGAAATGGCACGTGCCATGGGGCCGGGCCACACCATCGTGACGATCCTGTGTGATTACGGCACACGCTACCAATCCAAAGTCTTTAACCCAGACTTCTTGCGCAGCAAGAACCTGCCGGTTCCAGAATGGCTTGATGCGTCGCCACGTTCCATCCCCGGTGTGTTCGAAGACTGATGTTGCAGCTGGTTCGCCTAATCACCTTCGTCTGTTTTGGCGTCTGGATGATGGGCGGCATTGGCGTGGCCCATGCCCAAGGCGTGGCCCTGTCGTCGGCCCTGACCGGTCAATCGGTCGAGGTTGATTACGACGCATGGGACACCGTTGCCACCCGCGTCGAAAACGCGGTATCGGCGGCGCGGGCATCCACCGTTGCCTTTGAACAATTGCGCGGTGAAATGTCCGCGTGGCGCGATCAGTTTCTGGATGCCCAAGACACCAACGCATCGCGCATCGAAACCGTCACATCCCAAATCGACGTCGTTGGCATTGAGCCGGTCGACGGGGAGTCCATTGCCATCACCGAACGGCGCGCGGAACTCAACGCGCAACTGGCCGCCCTGCGTGCCCCCGTCATTCAGGCCCAAGAGGCCTTTGAACGTGCCGATGGGATCATTGGTGAAATCGACCTGCTGATCCGCGATCGTCAAACCCAAACCCTTGTTCAACTGGGGCCAAGCCCGCTGACCCCGTCGCTTTGGGGTCAGACATGGGGTGCGCTCACTCGGTTCAAGGACGCGGCCGTGACCGAAACGCGCGGCGCATGGAGCAATGACCTGTCGCGCAGCAGTTTTTACAAATCTATTCCGGCATTGTTGCTTTATGTGATCTTCGCATTGGTATTGTTGTCGCGCGGGCGGTTTTGGATGACATCCGCGGTGGCGCGGCTTCCGGCGACGTCGGGACACACGACCACCTTGATCGCGCGGATCGGCGCGACATTCGCCATGGGGATTTTGCCCATCGCCGGTGCGTTTGTTCTGAAAGAGGCGGTATTGAACACCGGCTTGTTCGGTGTGCGCGGTGTTTTGATCGTCGACAATATCGCCATGATCGCGATCCTATTTCTGGCGGCGCGTTGGCTCGGAGGGCAACTGTTCCCGCGTGATGCGCTGGCGGTTATTCCGCCACGTTTAAACACGCAATCGCGCGCTCAGGGCAGGGTGATTGTCTCCTCTCTTGGGGTGTCGCTTGGCTTGGTTCAGTCTCTGCGCGCCTATCACGGCTATGAGGATCTGTCGGACGGTGTCTTTGCCGTTTTGATGTTCCCGATCATCCTCGTGTCGGCCTTGTTCGTGTTTCGCATTGGCCATTTTGCGCTGGACCGCGCCAAAGAAGGGCGCGGGGGCGATGTTGATCGCTCGGTGCGTGATGCGTTGTTTGCGCTTGGCGGGCGAGCATTGCTGGTCGTGTCCGCCCTTAGCCCGATTTTGGCGGCGGTTGGATATAGCAACGGGGCTGCGGGGCTTTTGTTTCCGGGGATCACGACGCTTGGCATTTTGGGGGTGGTCTTTGTGCTGCGCAATGTGGGCACCCAGATCTATGCCCTTCTAAGCGGTCAATCGATCAGCGACGCGTCAAATGCGTTGTGGCCGACATTGGTTGGGGTTGGGATTTTCGTTTTGGCCACGCCATTTATCGCGGTGGCCTGGGGCGTGCGCGCGGATACATTGGCCGAACTTTGGGTGCGGATGCGCGAGGGGTTCTCGATTGGTGATACCCGCATTTCGCCGACCGAATTCATTACTTTTGCCGCTGTGTTTGCCATTGGCTATTTTGCGACCCGTCTGGCCCAAAGCGGGTTGCGGACCTCGATCTTGCCGAAGACCAAGATGGAGATCGGCGCGCAAAACGCGGTGATCTCGGGGCTTGGCTATATCGGTGTTTTCCTTGCGGCGGTGATCGCGATCACTACGGCGGGGATCGATCTTTCGTCGCTTGCGATTGTCGCCGGTGCCCTGTCGGTTGGGATCGGTTTTGGTCTTCAGAACATCGTGTCGAATTTCGTGTCCGGCATCATTTTGTTGATCGAACGCCCCATTTCCGAGGGCGACTGGATCGAAGTCGGCAGTCACATGGGTATCGTCAAGGACATCTCGGTGCGCTCGACCCGTATCGAAACCTTTGATCGCACCGATGTGATTGTCCCGAACGGCGATCTTGTGTCTGGGACGGTGATCAACTGGACCCGTGGCAATGCATCGGGCCGTTTGATCGTGCCTGTGGGCGTGGCTTATGGCACCGACACGCGCCGCGTCGAAAAGCTGTTGCAAGAGATCGCCGAGGCCCACCCGATGGTGGTCGTGAACCCTGCGCCGAATGTCTATTTCAAAGGGTTCGGGGCGGACTCGCTTGATTTCGAAATTCGGATGATCCTGCGGGATGTGAACTGGATTCTGAGCGTAAAATCAGATATCTGTCACGCCATTGCAGAAAAATTCGTTGCCGAAGATATTGAAATTCCATTTGCACAGAGGGACCTGTGGCTGCGCAATCCCGAGACCCTTGCCGGAGCAAAAGATGAAAGTTAAGACCGCCGAACAAGTATTCCTATTTCGCAAAAACGCCTATCAACGCGACGCCGAGGCCGAGGTCATCGCCATCACGGAAGAGGGCGGTTTGGTGTTGGATCAGACCTTGTTTTATCCCACATCTGGCGGGCAACCTGGCGACAGCGGGGCGATTGAATGGTCCGGTGGGCGGATCGAAATCGCGACCTGTATGAAGACAGCCGAGTTCGCAGCGGTGCTTATTCCGGCGGAACCTGTGGCCCTACCGCCCGTGGGTGCGCGCGTGACGCAACACATCAACTGGGAACGGCGTCACAAACATATGCGGGTGCACACAGCGTTGCATCTGTTGTCGGTCGTCATCCCCAAACCCGTCACCGGCGGCCAGATCGGCACCGAAAAAGGGCGGCTCGATTTCCTGATGGAACGCGCCCCGGGTGAAAAGGCCGAACTCGAGGCTGCGATGAACCGTCTGATCGGGCTGGGCCTTCCGGTTACTGAAAGCACGATCACCGACGACGAACTGGCCGCGCGCCCCGAATTGGTGAAAACCATGTCGGTCCAGCCACCGACCGGCACAGGGCAGGTGCGTCTGGTGCGCATTGGCCCGCCCGATACACAGGTCGACCTGCAACCCTGCGGCGGCACCCACGTGGCCAACACCCACGAGATCGGCGAAATCCGTCTGGGCAAAGTCGAAAACAAAGGCGCCTCAAACCGCCGCGTGAACCTTCATTTGATGTCCTAGGGGCGGGTGCATCGCATTCCGACCCCTCGTTGGGCGCGGTAACGATGTCCTGAGAAGGCTGGCGCGGTTGCTTGGTCATCACGGTTCAGCCGATTTTATCGCGGCGTTTAAGGCGTAACCTGAAACGGGGGCTTGCTCCGAAGGTATCGGATCGGGCGGTGGTGTCGTTCGGTCAAAGTCACACAGAAGTTTTGGCAAGTCGCGCGCGCAATGAGATGTGCAACGCCAGATTGAGTGAATTCTCTGCCGACATGCCCCTGATTTCGCTTTGAAAAATCTATTTTCAGAAAAAATGAAAAAACATGATTTCGCCCCTTGCATCCCGTGCTTGGATCGGGGTAAACACCGCGCAGTGGACAGGTGGCCGAGTGGTCGAAGGCGCACGCCTGGAAAGTGTGTAGGCGGGAGACCGTCTCCAGGGTTCGAATCCCTGTCTGTCCGCCACTTACTCTTCCTTTAAGTCTTGGCACCCGTTCGGCACCCCTTGGGGTTCAACAGCCAGTCGGATTTTGTGGTTATGCACAATGATGCGTTCCCATTCGTCGAAACCGATCGGCGCAATACCTTCCCCGTCACAAATACCGCACGCCCTCTTATCCTCTGGGGCGCAGGCGCGTTGAGAGTGCTGAGAGATCTGTTCAAGCAGGGAGCGGGCAAGGGGAGAGATCGACCACAATCCCGTCTTTTGGCCGTCTATCCGGCCCAGAGCAGCCGTTCGTGCGACCTTGGGCACACGACCGATGTTGTTACCAAAACGCGGTTTTCCCTGCGGATACCGGTGGCGGTCAGGTCGATTTGACCGAGAGCCAGAGAGGTCTCGGTCAAGATGGTGGTGAGCGGGAAGCCGGTTACCCTGTTCTATAACTCTTGCAGCGCATCCGACAAAGCGACCCGAATGGCCGCGTCCAATGCAAAGGTCGCGGGCTCATTTATCACGAGACCAGATTCAAACTCTAACACCGTGTTTAGCGTCACATAGTTCAACGTATCCCCTTGTTTTCGAATAGAGAAAACTGTTTGGGTGACGGTTTCGTTTGCAAGAACTTCACCCGTCCCAACATCGACGATGCGCAGATTTACTGTGATGATGTCTTTGCGCCGCTCTTGTCTGTATCCGATGTTCGCGATCCGCAGACCGGTGCCGCCAGAGTCGGTGTTCGTGTCATAGGCAACAATCGCCCCCGTCACGAGGTATTTCGCGGTTGTCAAAGCACCAACCGGTGCAGGTCCCGATGCGGCAGAAAACGATTTCTCTGGCTCAATTTTTCGCAGCTCGCCGTCGCGATGTTTGGCCAAATTTGCCAACGCGGTTTCTCTGTCTGGATACCCCTGCGGCAATCTCCCTGCCTTGGAGAATTCGCGATAGTCACGTTCAAGGATTGCCAAATTGTGCTGATACTCGGCATTCACATTGTCTTGGGCCAATGAAATACGTGCGCGTTCTTGGGCGGTGTGAACACGTTGTTTACGCTCGATTTCTTGACTTTGCACAATACGGCGTTCGTTCAGAACGGCATCGTTGAAACGACGTTCTAGGACGCGGAACCATGTCCCTTGTCCGACGTCGGTCAATGCCCCCATGACCAAAGCATCGGCGCCCTGAGTGACGGCTTTTGAAAAATCTGCGAACTTGTCGTTTGAGGCATTTGCGCCCGTCAAATCAGGGAAGTCATAGACCGCGATATTGATCTTGTGCTTGCGTTTTTCGAACGAACTCAGGGGCATATACTGTGCATTTCGCGTGGCGATCGCCTCTCCGCCAGTGAAGGTTTGCGGCGTGCTGGGCACAATTTTTGTTTCCGCACAGGCGGTCAACAGGGTGAATCCAAGCAGCCACGCAAGTTTGCGCCTGTGTGATGTGAATTTTTTTGTCATGCTACAGCCCAGGAACGGTGATTTCGGTGACAGACACGCCGTCGGTTAATGTCACAACAACGTTGCCATCGATGGTCTCGAAAACGACGTCCAAACCACCAACGGTGAATGATCCCGCAGAAGAGGCGTCTGGCCCAAAAATTTCGTTCACAATTTCGGTTGAAAGCGATGAGAGCAGTCGACGTTCTAGGTCAGCCGTAAACGAGTCCAAGGTCGACAAGGTCTCTCTGGATTCTTGTGGACGTTTTTGGCTTTCAAGAAGGGCCACATAATAGGACGAGGTCGCTCCATTCCCTCCAAATGACGGAATGTTGAAATCAAACGTTTGGTCCGAGGCCAGCGCCAATGTGGGGCATAAAAGTGCTGCGCCTACCACGAGTTTCTGAAGTGCTACCATGTCTTTGTTCCCTGCACGAGACGGGTTTTCCCGCCATTTTTGCAACGTATGACGCACATCTCGACTGTGCAGACGTTGAATTCATTGTCGATATCATATCAGGACCTTGCCTGATCTAGACCAGAGCGATGCCGATGAGCGTCATGGCGGTGCTATGGGATCGTAAAAAGGGGCAACTTGCGCCGCCCCTTCTGTATGCAATCAACTCAATTAGTACTGAGAAATAGAGGCATAGTTGCTATCGCCAAGCATTGCGATGTCAACCGTGTTGCCTGCACCGGATTGGTTAACGTAAGCGGAGTTGTAGTCACCCGTTTGGGCCACTGTCGCAGACGTATTGCCACCGTACTGATAGATGTTGGCGTTGTTGCTGTCGCCGGTTTGTGTCAGGCTTGCAACATTGTTTTCTTCAGTGCTGCCATAGTAATAGTCGCCCTGAGAGATGTAGCCGTTGTTGTAGTTGCCGTTCTGCGCGAGCGTGGCTGTGCCGCCTTCGTATTGGTTGATCGAACCATAGTTGCTCATACCAGTTTGGGTAGATGTCGCCGTTTTTGGCCCATCTGAGTTACCGCCATAGTAATAATAGCCGTAATCATACTGATTAATGTTGATGTTGTTGTAGTCACCGCTTTGCGTAAATGAGGCCACAGAGACATCAGACGTACCGTCGTAGTCGTACTGGTAGACATAGCCGTAGTTGCTGTTGCCCATTTGCGAACCCGTCGCCGACGCTGAATCATCGTACTGATAGATTTGGCCGTTGTTGCCGTTACCACTTTGGGTCAAATACGCCGCGTTGTAGTCGCCGGTCTGGTAAGAATTCGCAGAGTTGTAGTCACCATATTGGTTGACGTTCAACGTGTTATAGTTAGCGACCTCTTCGTAAGCATAGCTGTAATCGCTCGTGTAGTCATACTCTGGGTAGTATTCATACGTTGCATAGTCGGTGTAGTCATAGTCTTGCGCGTTACCCTGTTGGAATTGCACAGAGTTTGAGCTGCCTGACTGGTACACATATGCGGAGTTTCCTTCGCCCACCTGCATCGCGCTGCTGGATGCAATGTTGTACGTCGTGGTGGACCCATAGGTGACGGTCCCATAGGTGGCACTCTCATATGAGTAATCATATGTGTAATCTTCGGTATCATACCCAACAGTGTTTGACGTACCGGATTGAGCGATGTTCGCGCTGTTTGATGCACCAGAAGTGAAAAGGTATGCCGCGTTATCGGAGGCGTGCGCATAGCTTGCCATCGCAATAAGTGACGTGCTTACGAGGAAGAGTTTTTTCATTTTGTTGTCCCTGAGTTAATTGCATAACTGCTGCAAATTTTTGCAAAAACTCCCCTGAAACAACAAACTACTATGACGGAACCTCGTTGGTTCCAAAAACATCCACTAACAACTTTCACTAACCAAAAGGAGCAAACTTCTTTGCATCAAAATGAAGCAATGATTAAAAAGTAACGCAAATGTTACCTTGGGTCAACAATCTGTATAAATTTCAATCAAAAGCAGTTAATTTTGGGCTAAATATTGATCGAAATATAATTTCAATTTTAGGGAGTGAACGGCTGCGACCTAGTGTTGTCTTCGCAGTGCCAAACGGTTCGGAACGGGATCGACTGACCGAGAATTTCCCAGAACTCGGGGCGGGGCGCGCGCAGTTGGGACCGCAGGAACTGATTATCTTGGGCCTAATTCTACTGACTTGGGACGCGGAAAGCCCGTTGATTGCCAATCCAAATTTTCGAAGCCCGACACTGCCCGCGATGCTTGCGACGACGTCACGCTCTCTTGATCTTGGCTGTGATCTTCTTCGATCCATTACGGATATTGGGGATCCTGCATAACATTTGATCCGCGCAGCGCGTGTTAGGGGATCAAACGCCGAAGGCTTTCTTGGACCTTTAAGAGCTTTGGTAGATATAGATCGACCAAGGTGTCAGGGTTTTCATGGGTCGCGGCCATGCCCGTATTGAGTGCCGCAACAACGCGGCCATGCCCGTCAAAAAGGGGCACGGCAATGGAGCGCAGGCCGATTTCGACCTCTTGATCAATGACGGCATATCCATCCGTCCGTGCCGTTTCGATCAACGTCAAAATCTTCGAAGGATCGGTGGCCGAAAAATGTGTCCGCGGAGAAAGATCAGACGCCTCAAGAATGCGGGATATTTCCTCGGAGGTTTCCGCAGCAAGCAACACACGTCCCATCGATGTATTGGCCGCCGGAAGGCGCGATCCAATGCACCCAACAATAATGATATGGTGGCGGAGAGACAGGGATTCGAACCCTGGGTACCCGTAAAGGCACAACGGCTTTCGAAACCGGCCCGTTCGACCACTCCGGCACCTCTCCGTTGGGGATGTCCTATAATTTGGAAAACACGCGTGCAATAGGAAAATGATGGCCGAAATGGCCAATGCGCGCAATTGATCATTGGAAATTCGCGAAACGAGCTTATCCTATTGTAAACCAATGTTCCCTAGCCTGTGCGCAAGACGTACGAAAGGATGACTATGTTGCGAATGATTGCTGTCGGGGCGACCTGTGTTGCGGCCATGATGGGGCCTGTGTGTGCGGGCTCGGCGTCGGATGTGCTTGATCGGGTGAATTTGACACGTTTGGTACAGGTGATGCAGCAAGAGGGCCTCGAATATGGCGCCGACCTCCAGTCCGAGCTGTTGCAGGGGCGGGGCGGTGACGAATGGACCGGTATTGTCGGGGCGATCTATGATCCCGTCCAGACCGAGGCGTCGTTCCGTGCCCGTTTTGATGACGCGATGCCGGCGGAGCATGTGGATGATGTGCTTGCCTATTTCGACACCCCGCTTGGGGCGCAGATCCTTGCGTTGGAAATCTCTGCCCGCGAGGCATTTGTTGATGAAGCTGTTGAAGAGGCAAGCCGCGCCGTTTGGATCGGGCTTGAGGCCGACAAGGACCCATGGCTGGAAAAGATCGATGCCTATGTGGACAGCAACAACCTGATCGAAAGCAACGTAGAAGGGGGCCTGAACGCGAGTCTGGCCTTTATGACTGGTATGCTGGACGGCGGCGCGTTTCAGGGTGAAATGACAACCTCCGAGATGATCGGAGAGGTCTGGTCCCAAGAACCCGACATCCGCAATGATGTGATCGACTGGGTGATGGCCTATTCGACCATGGCCTATCGCCCGCTAAGCGACGACGACATGGACAGCTATATCGCCTTTTCCCAAAGTGAGGCAGGGCGCGCCTATAACCGTGCGCTGTTCACCGCGTTCGATACCGTGTATAACGATATTTCCCACGCACTGGGGCAGGCGACCGCGATGATGCTGACACAGCAGGAAATATAGGGCAAAACTGTCTTGACAAACCATCCGTTTCCTTGAATAAGCGCGCATCCCTGCCCGAAATCCATCGAGCGGGGTTCTTTCATATTGTCCCAAATGGGACACGCTGTTTGAGGTGCCAGGGGCAATCGCCCGCGTAGATGGCAGAAACACCCGCAAGGGGACCAAAGAACGCGATTAGACAGGAAAATGCATATGTTTGCGGTTCTGAAAACCGGTGGCAAGCAATACAAAGTACAGAGCGGCGACGTTCTACGTGTTGAAAAGCTTGCAGCTGCGGCTGGTGAAACAATCCAGTTCAACGAAATTCTTATGGTTGGCTCCACCATTGGTGCGCCATTCGTCGAGGGCGCTGGCGTCCAAGCCGAAGTGATCGACCAGATCAAAGGCGACAAGGTTATTCACTTTGTGAAACGCCGTCGTAAGCACTCTTCTAAGCGTACCAAAGGCCACCGTCAGCAGCTTACACTTGTACGTGTAACTGACGTTCTTGCGTCTGGCGCAGACAAATCAGGCGTAAAAGCTGCAATCGGCGCGGGTTCTGTATCCGGTGCTGCTGTTGCTGCTGCGGCACCTGCTGCGAAAAAAGCTCCAGCCAAGAAAGCTGCCGCTAAGGCTGCTCCTGCGGCTGCTGGCGCAGACGACCTTAAGACACTTTCCGGTGTTGGTCCTGCTCTTGAGAAGAAGCTTCACGAAGCTGGTGTTACATCTTTCGCTCAAATCGCTGCTTGGTCTCCTGAAGACGTTGCAGCAATGGACGAGAAACTATCATTCAAAGGCCGCATCGACCGTGAAGGTTGGATCGCTCAGGCTGCTGAACTGATCAAAGGCTAAGGAGAGACCTAATGGCACACAAAAAAGCAGGTGGTTCATCCCGGAACGGTCGCGACTCAGCTGGTCGTCGTCTTGGCGTGAAAAAATTCGGCGGCGAAGCCGTAATCCCAGGCAACATCATCATCCGTCAGCGCGGCACAAAAGTGCACCCTGGTGAGAACGTTGGTATGGGCAAAGATCACACGATCTTCGCTGTTGCTGAAGGTAACGTTAAGTTCCACAAAGGCCTGAAAGGCCGCACCTTTATTTCGGTTCTTCCAGTGGCGGAGGCCGCTGAATAAGCCGTCCTTAAGGTTTTTAAATTATGAGGGATCGGCGGAACCGCCGGTCCCTTTTTTATGGAATTTTGGCGGGGAGGCCATTGTAGCGCGCGTTTGCGTTCCTACGTTCCATAAGCACATGCACAACGCATTCCGGAGGAGGAATAGCATGCAGATCGAAGAATTGATTAAAGACGAACAAATTACCATCGCCGCAGACCGTTTTGTTCTGCGTCCGGTCCGCAAGTCCGATGTTGGGCTGATCGGCATGTATGCCGGCGATAAACGTGTGGCCGAAAACACCCGTTCGATCCCGCATCCCTTGCCCCCTGGCACGGCCGAGGCATTTGTCGAACGTGCCATGGCGGATGACCGGATCGAAGACATCTGGATTATGGATGGCTCAGAATACAAGCTGGGCGAGGTCATGGGGCTTATCGGTCTTGAACATATGGACGAGGACGAACGTACCGGCGGTCAATCCCAGATCGGTTATTGGGTTGCGCCTGCGTTTTGGAACACGGGTGTGGCAACGGATGCGCTTGCGGCGCTTTTGTCGGCGAACCCGCATCAATCCAAGACCATCTTCGCCGAAGTGTTCCAAGGCAACGAAGCATCCGGGCGCGTGTTGACCAATGCGGGCTTTGAATATGTTGGCGACGCCGAGGCCCATTGCGTCGCCCGCAATGCCAATGTCCCGACATGGACCTACGTTAAAAAGATGACGTAAATCGCTGATATCAAATACCAAAACGGTTTTATATCCCCGCGATTAACGTCGCGGGGATTTTTCGTTTGAACGATACACACATAGGAATGAGAAGATGACAGACACGACTTGGGTTCTGGACCCACCCACAACCATCACGACCAAACGGCTTGTGCTGCGCCACTTTAACATGGCGGACGCGCCTGCGCTTGCGGCGCATCTCGACAATCTCGAGATCTCGAAATGGGTCACGACCATGCCGCACCCTTATACGGTCGAGGACGCGCGGTGGTTCATTGAAAACCTTGATGCGCCGTTGCGGTTTGCGATCACCCTGCGCGACACCGGAGAATTGATTGGCTGTGTCGGGATTGGCAAAGAGCTTGGCTATTGGCTTGCGCCGGCGCAGTGGGGCAAGGGGTTGATGAAGGAGGCGACGACCGCCTTGGTCACCTATTGGTTCAACCATACGGACGATGATTTGCCGTCGGGCTATTTCGTCGGCAATGAACGGTCCGCGTCGGTTTTGTACCATCTGGGGGCGGTTGATGACGGCGTGATCACCCAGACCTGCCGCGCATTGGGCCAAGACGTGCCCTGCCAACGCCTGATATTAACCAAAGCGGCATGGCAATCGCGCCAAAACCGTTGAGGTCATCCAAAAAGCAAGCTACATAGCGAGTTGAAACAAAAGGACCATCCGATGAAATTTCTTGATCTCAGCAAAGTGCACGTTCGTTCTGGCGCCGGTGGCGGCGGCTGTGTGTCGTTCCGCCGCGAGAAATATATCGAATACGGTGGTCCGAACGGTGGTGACGGCGGCCGTGGCGGTGACGTCTGGGCCGAGGCGGTCGAGGGTCTTAACACCCTGATCGACTTCCGCTATCAGCAACACTTTTTCGCGAAAAACGGCACGCCTGGTATGGGCCAACAACGCACCGGCGCCGATGGGGCCGATATCATTCTGCGCGTTCCCGTGGGCACCGAAATTCTGGACGAAGATCAGGAAACCCTGATCGCGGATGTCACCGAGGTCGGCCAACGTGTGTTGCTAGCCAAAGGTGGCAACGGCGGTTTCGGCAACCTGCACTTTAAATCGGCCACCAACCAAGCGCCGCGTCGCGCCAACCCTGGCCTAGAAGGGGTTGAACGTACGCTTTGGCTGCGCCTGAAATTGATCGCGGATGCGGGTCTTTTGGGGCTTCCGAATGCGGGTAAATCGACCTTGCTGTCGTCCTGTTCCAATGCGCGTCCGAAAATCGCGGATTATCCGTTCACCACGCTGCACCCAAATTTGGGCGTTGTTGGCGTGGATCAGCACGAATTCGTCATGGCCGATATCCCTGGTTTGATCGAAGGCGCATCCGAGGGCCGCGGCCTTGGGGATGTGTTCCTTGGGCACGTGGAACGTTGTGCGGTGTTGCTGCATCTGGTGGATGGCACGTCGGAAACCGTTGCCGAAGATTACCAGACCATCATCACCGAGGTCGAAGCTTACGGCGATGAACTGGGCGGTAAGCCCCGCGTGACCGTGTTGAACAAGATCGACGCCCTCACGGACGAAGAACGCGACGCTAAAAAGGCCGAGCTCGAGGCCGCCGCTGGTGGTCCCGTCATGATGATGTCCGGCGTTGCCCGCGAGGGCATGTATGACGTGTTGCGTGCGGTGCGCGCCGAAATCCTTGCGGCCAAGGCCCAAGAACCGGAACGCGAAACGCCCGACGATGATGCCGATGCGGAGCAGGGCACATGGCGTCCATAAGCACATCAAAACGGGTCGTCATTAAGGTCGGCTCGGCGCTTTTGGTGGAACGGGCCTCGGGCACGATCAAACACGAATGGCTGGCCGGTTTGGCCGCCGATGTGGCCGAATTGCGCGGCAAGGGGATCGACGTTTTGTTGGTCTCTTCTGGCTCAATCGCGCTTGGACGGCGGGTGCTGAACCTCTCCGAGGGGGAGTTGACGCTCAAGGAATCTCAGGCCGCCGCCGCCGTTGGTCAGATCCAACTTTCGAGCGCCTACGGCGAGGTCATGGCGCCCCATGGTTTGGTCTGTGGCCAGATTTTGATGACCCTTGAGGACAGCCAAGATCGCCGTCGGTACCTGAATTCACGCGCGACGATTTCCACGTTGCTTGAACTGGGCGTTGTGCCGATCGTTAACGAAAATGACACGATCGCGACCGACGAAATCCGGTTTGGCGACAATGACCGTCTGGCCGCACAGGTCGCCGGTTTGATCGACGCGGATACGCTTGTTTTGTTGTCGGACATCGACGGCATGTATACGGCGAACCCTGCGACGGACCCGACCGCGACGCGGTTCGACATGATCGAAGACATAACCCCCGAGATCGAGGCCATGGCGGGCGATCCCGTGTCTGGCCTGTCCAAGGGCGGCATGAAAACCAAGGTGATGGCCGCGAAAACGGCGGTCGCTGCGGGTTGTTCTATGGTGATCACCGAAGGGTCGGCGATCCGCCCGATTGCGGCGCTTGAGGCCGGTGCGAACGCCACATGGTTCAAGGCCCAGACCGATCCGCAATCCGCCCGCAAGGGGTGGATCAGCGCGATGAAGCCCAAGGGTGAATTGACCATCGATGACGGTGCGGCGCGCGCTTTGGGCAAGGGGAAATCCCTACTTCCCGCCGGTGTCGTGCAAATTTCAGGAGCCTTTGGGCGCGGTGATGCCGTCGCCCTTGTTTCCCCGACGGGGCAACATATTGGCGTTGGTTTGATCCGTTACACCAGCGACGAATGCAACGAAATTGCCGGTCATCAGACCGACGAAATTGAACGAATTCTGGGGTATTCCGGCCGATCTGAGATGATCCATCGGGACGATATGGTTCTTTAACCGGTTGATATCCCATCCCAAAACCTGCCTTGCAGGACAAAGGACGATACAATGACTGAGACAAATATTACTGACCTAATGGCCGACATCGGTAAACGTGCCAAGGCCGCCTCTGCGACGCTTGCCTTTGCCAGCGCCGAAGACAAATCCAATGCGTTGAACACCGCCGCCGACACGGTTTGGGCCCGTCGCCAAGACATCATCGACGCCAACGCCAAGGACATGGAGTTCGGCACCGACAAGGGCCTTTCGGCCGCGATGTTGGACCGTTTGATGTTGGACGAGGCCCGCATCCAAGGCATCGTTGATGCACTTCGTAGCATCGCCGCGCAGACCGATCCTGTGGGCGAGACCATCAAAGAATGGGACATGGAAAGCGGCCTGCACATCAGCCGCGTGCGCACCCCTTTGGGTGTCATCGGCGTGATCTATGAAAGCCGTCCGAATGTGACCGCCGACGCCGGTGCGCTGTGCCTTAAGGCGGGGAATGCGGTGATTTTGCGCGGCGGTTCCGAGAGCTTTCACAGCTCGGGCGTGATCCACGAATGCTTGCAAGAGGGGCTTCGCGCCGCTGGCCTGCCAGAGGATGCAGTGTTGCGCGTGCCAACCCGTGACCGTGCCGCCGTGGCCGAAATGTTGAAGATGGTCGAACATATCGATGTGATCGTACCGCGTGGCGGCAAAGGCCTTGTCGGGTTGGTTCAGCGCGAGGCCCGCGTGCCTGTGTTCGCCCACCTCGAAGGGATTTGCCACATTTACGTGGACAAGGCCGCCGATGTGGAAAAGGCGATTAATGTCGTGGTGAATGCCAAGACCCGTCGGACTGGCATCTGTGGATCTGCGGAATGTCTATTGGTTCACAAAGACGTTGCTGCGACCCTTGGTCAGGATATCGTCAATAAACTCATGGAGTTGGGAGTCGAAGTTCGTGCAGAAGGCTTGAGCGGTTCTAAGGTCGCGACCGAAGATGATTTTGGTAAAGAATACCTTGATATGATCATCGCAGCCAAGGTTGTCGATGACATTGACGGGGCCATTGACCACATCCGCACCTATAGTTCTAACCACACGGATGCGATCATCACCGAAGACGACGCGGTTGCGGCGCGGTTCTTCCAACGTCTCGATAGCGCGATCCTCATGCGCAATGCATCAACCCAGTTTGCCGACGGTGGTGAATTTGGGATGGGCGGTGAAATCGGGATCGCCACAGGCAAAATGCATGCCCGTGGCCCCGTTGGTGCGGAACAGCTTACCAGCTTTAAGTATATCGTTGTGGGTGACGGGACCGTGCGTCCATAATCACAGGGTCAGGCGGATTTGCTCCTGACCCAATTCAACATCAAGCGTACGCTCGGCCACGGTCAGGGCGTGCGCCACCAGCGAAAAATGCACCTGCGCCGCCGGAAGCGTTAACGCCTTTTCGGCGTCGGTCAGGGCCTCCCAATGGTTCGGGTCGATCTTCATCTTGTCGGCGGTCGCGGTGATGGACCATGTATCGCCATCCAATGTTGCGGTCACATTGCCGCCAAAGGGCAGGGCGGTTTCCACACACATCAAGAGCAGAAACACCGCCTTGGCGTCGGCGCGCGAAATGTCATTCGCCACGTCCCAATCGATCCGAAGCCGCCCGCCGCGCGTGGTGCCGCCAATGATATCGACGATCTCGGCCCGCCCGATGCGTGAAATCCGGTCTGCCGCGCCAAAGGCCACACGATAATACCGGATCCGCGCATTGGCGTTTTCGACGCTGTCTTTGATCAGCTGAAATTCAGGGGTATTGGCAGCCCCCGACATTTCAAGTAACTCTATCCCGTTGCCAATCGCCCCAAGCGGGCTGATCAGGTCGTGGCAAATCCGTGAGCCAAGAAGCGCGGGAAGATCAGAAGTGGTATCGGTCATAAATAATCCAGTCAGGAGACATCAATGAATAGCGTTTTAGAACCAGGAATGTTGGTGCGCCACCCTGGTCAGGATGATTGGGGTATTGGTCAGGTACAATCAAACATTAATGGTAAATTAACTGTTAACTTTCGGGAACAGGGCAAAGTTGTTTTGGATGGAACACAGGTTCAGCTCCAAATCGTCTTTGAATAGGGCACCGCATTCCCTTGCATCTGGGGTGGCTGCGCCGTAGAACGTGTTAACTCTTTAAGGACCTAGGATATGCCCCCGAGCACCCCTGACTTTGAAACCCGAGTGGCGCGCACAGAAGAAGAAGTCCGCGCCGCGCAGCACTTGCGATATCGTGTTTTTGTGACGGAATTGGGCGGTGACGGTGATCTTGTGGATCACGACGCCCAGCTTGAACAGGATGCCTATGATCCGTTTTTCGACCATATTTTACTGTTCGATCATAGCCGTGGTGACACCCCGCGCGAGACCGTTGTCGGTGTGTACCGCGTGTTGCGGTTCGATCAGGCCGAAAAGATGGGGCGCTATTATTCCGAGGGCGAATATGATCTGACCGCGCTGAAAACTTGTGGTCGTCGGTTGCTTGAACTGGGGCGGTCCTGTGTGGATGTGGATTACCGTGGTGGCACAGCGCTTTATCATTTGTGGAACGGTTTGGCGGATTACGTTCTGGCCCATGACATCGAGATTTTGTTCGGAGTTGCGAGCTTCCACGGAACCGATCTGGATGCGCTGAAGGAACCCTTGTCCTATCTGCATCACAACCATCTGGCCCCGGAACCTTTGCGGGTGCGGGCGATTACCGATGATGCGCGCTCAATGGATATGTTGGCGGCGGATGCGGTGAACCGCAAGGCCGCGATGACCGCGACGCCTGCGTTGATTAAGGCCTATCTGCGGATGGGTGGTTTCGTCGGAGAGGGCGCGTTTTTGGACCATGCGTTCAACACAACCGACGTCTGTCTGATCATGGACACCGAAAAACTGTCGGACCGTCAACGCAAGATTTACACCAAGGGTCGTGGATGACCTCGCCGACGTGGCATAGCGATGACGACATTGCCGTTGCCCCGTTTGGGGTGACAGGTTGGTGTTTGGCCGTGCTGCGTGGCGGATTTTTAATCCCATTTGTCGGCTTTTGTTTGGTGCTGTTGTTGGTGGTGCGCTGTGTCGAGCGGCCCCTGTTCGGGATGCGCCGTCCGGTGACGCCCTATATTACACAGTTCGTTTGTCGTACGGCGTTGCTCGTGATTGGCCTTCGATACGAACAGGTTGGCACGCCCATGCGCGAAAATGGCGCGGTGGTGGCGAACCACGCGTCGTGGTTGGATATTTTCACGTTGAACGCGGCGCAGCGGATTTATTTCGTTGCCAAGTCCGAGGTGTCCGGTTGGGCCGGTATTGGCTGGCTGGCGCGGGCCACGGGGACCGTGTTCATCAACCGGCGCGCACGGGACGCGGCGAAACAAAAGGTGACCTTTGAAGCCAGATTAACATCGGGCCATAAGTTGTTGTTTTTCCCAGAAGGAACCTCAACCGACAGCCTGCGTGTTCTGCCGTTCAAACCCACATTGTTCGCGGCGTTCTTCGCCGATGCCCTACGCGATACCCTGTCCATTCAACCGGTCACCGTGATGTATCACGCCGCCGACGGCATGGACGCGCGGTATTACGGTTGGTGGGGGGATATGGATTTCGGCGGGCATTTCCTGCGCATGTTGGCGACGCGACGTCATGGGCACGTGACGGTCACCTATCACGATCCAATTTCCGTGGCGGATGCCACGGATCGCAAGGCCCTTGCCAAACAATGCGAGAACATGGTGCGCGCCCCGTTTGAGGCGCACACCCAGTAATTATCCGAGTTCTTTGATGAAGGCGCCCAAGGTGGCGGATGGGTCTTCGGTGGACCAGATTTCTGGGCCAAGCGCGATGAAGTCGGCAACTGGTGCCAATGTTTTCACCATCTCAAGGGTCAAACCGCCTTCGGCGACGACCGGCACTTCGACAACGTCGCTCCACCACTTGAACAGATCGATCTCGGCGTTGGAGCCATCGCCCAAAGCCGTCGCGGTCACAGGACCAAAGGACACATAGTCCGCGCTGGCCTCGCCCGCGTTCAGGCCGGCGTGACGTTCGCCACCACAGAATGCACCAACGATCGCATCTGCACCAAGTTCCTTGCGCACGAAGCGCACAGAACGCGCACCATCGGTCAGGTGAACCCCGTCAAGGCCGTGACGTTCCGCCAGAACCACATGATTTTCAATGACAATCGCGATATCGCGGGCGTGGCAAACTTCGCGGAGTGCATCCGCGGCCTTGCCGATTTCATGTTCGTCTTGGGTCGCAAGCGCCATGCGCACGCAGGCCACCTCATGGTCGTCCAAAACCTTAGCCAGCTCTTCTGGGAAGGTGTTCACGTCCAAATCAGGAGGCGTCAAAAGATAGATTTGCGGCGTGTGTGGCTCGTCGAGGATCTCGTCGGTCATGGGGCGTCCTTTCATAACTTGGCCGCTATATATCGGGGAACGGGCGGTTTGCCCAGCCATGAAAAACAGCTATTTCGGCGGAAAGGAGCGCGCGTTTTCCAGCGCCAGTTTGATCCACGCCTGACGGGGGGCATCTTCGGCGATGACGGCGTCGGTGGCCTCGATCATGCCGCCCATTTTGCGCCCCGTGAACGAAAGCGGTTCTGCGCCCTCAATCGCCATGGCCGCGTCCTCGCGTTCCTTGCCGACGCGGAACATGCCGCCGTCCTTGTGTACACCACAGACCATATGGCCATAGCGCAGGAAACACAGGCCACCGAACATCTTTTTCTCTGTGATCCCTGGTTCATCGGCGAGGTCCTCGCGCATCAATTGAGCGTTGCCCTCGTCATATGCCATCGCGGCCTCCCTTGCGTGTTTGGTCCACACATCGTATCACGCGCCAAACCCTATAGAAAGTGATGTCATGTCCGAAACAGAATGGAGCGGCGCCCAGCCCGCCATGGTTCTTATCCGCCCGCAGATGGGTGAAAATATTGGCGGCGCGGCGCGCGCGATGTGGAACTTTGGTCTGGACCGGATGCGCATCGTGGAACCCCGCGACGGTTGGCCCAACCAAAAGGCCGTGGCCATGGCATCTGGGGCAGGGCGTTTGCTGGACGAGGCGATGATTTGCGACAGTACAGAAGAGGCGCTTGCCGATTGCAATTATGTGTTTGCGACCACCGCCCGTGTGCGTGGATTGACCAAGCCGGTGATGACGCCAGAACGCGCCATGGAACACGCCCGCGCCATGATGGCCGAGGGCAAGAAGGTCGGGATTATGTTTGGCCCCGAACGGTCCGGTCTTGAGAATGAGGACGTCGCCAAGGCGAATGCGATCATTTCCGTGCCGGTGAACCCCGCCTTTGGGTCGCTGAACCTTGCGCAATGTGTGTTGCTCACCTCCTATGAATTCCGCCGCCAAACCGCTGAGGTGGTGCCGGAAACCGTCGACATGGCGAAAACCGAATGGGCCGAGCAGATCGAGATCGAAAAGCTGGCCGATCATTACGAGGAACGCTTGGACACCGCGTCCTTCTTCTTCCCCGAGGCCAAGGCCGCCGGCATGAAGACCAACCTGCGCAACATGTGGTCGCGGATGCCGTTGACCCGCGCGGATGTGCAGATGCTGCACGGCATGATGCGACAAATGGTGCGTTGGAAAGAACGCGGCGAGTAACATCGTCCCATTGCCGTTTATCGGGAAACACCTTACGTTCTGATCAACAGAATAATAGGATTTCCCGATGAGCAATCGCAACATCTTTGAAGAGGTCGAAACGACCGAGAAACCCGCCGCAAATGCCGGTGTGATTGACCGCGCAGCGCCCAGCGGCGCGCGCGGTGCGATCCGTGTTTGGCTGATGGTTATTTTCGCGCTTGTCTGTGCGATGATCATCGTTGGCGGTCTGACCCGCCTGACCGACAGCGGCCTTTCCATCACCGAATGGAAGCCCGTGACCGGAGCGGTTCCCCCAATGAATGACGCCGCGTGGCAGGCCGAGTTCGACAAATACCAAGGCATTCCCGAATTCGAATTGGTCAACCACGCGATGACGGTTGACGAATTCAAGACCATCTATTGGTGGGAATGGGGCCACCGTCAGTTGGGCCGTGTTGTGGGTCTTGTTTGGGCGCTTGGGTTCTTTGGTTTCTTGGCGGCGCGCAAAATTCCGACCGGTTGGACGGGGCGTTTGCTTGGCCTTGGGGCGCTTGGCGGTTTGCAGGGCGCGATCGGCTGGTGGATGGTGTCATCCGGTTTGACGGGTCGCATGGTCGATGTGGCGTCTTATCGTTTGGCGATCCATCTTGGGCTGGCGTTCTTTATCCTCGCGCTGTGTTCTTGGTACATTATGTTGCTTGGCCGAAGCGAAGCCGACCTTCTTAAGGCGCGTCGTGGCCGTGATAAAAAGATGTGGGGCCTTGGCACCGGTCTGTTGCATTTCACAGGGTTGCAGATCCTGTTGGGTGCGCTGGTTGCTGGTATTGATGCCGGACGTGGGTATATTGATTGGCCTTTGATGGCCGGTCAGGTGATCCCAGATGATATGTTTAACCTGACGCCGTGGTGGACGAATTTCACCGAAAACCCCGCGCTTGTGCAATTCATTCACCGTCTGTCGGGCTATCTTCTGTTTGCCTTTGGCGTGGTGGTTTGGCGCAAGGCGCGCAAATCCGGCCATGACGGCATTCGCCGTGCGTTTATCGCGGCATTCGCGATGTTGCTGTGCCAGATGGTGATCGGGGTTGTCACGGTGATGAACGCCTCGCCGCTTCATATTGCGATCTTCCATCAGGGCGGCGCGATCTTCCTTTGGGTTCTTGTTCTGCGGGCGCGGTTCATGGCCGGTTACCCCGAAGACCAGAAAATCAAGGGGGCCGCGTAATGACCGCCTATGATGATCTGATGACATTCACCCGCGAAACCGGCGCCTTGGCGCAGGTGGCGGGGCGGCTTGGTTGGGACCAAGAAACCATGATGCCGCGCGGTGCCGCACAACAGCGGGCCGCCGAAATGGGCGCGATGGAATCGATGCTCCATGCACGGCGCACTGATCCACGAGTTGGTGAATGGCTGGCGGCGATCAACGTTGATACATTGGGGCAGGTGGCACAGGCGCAGGTCCGCGAGATCAAGCGCAGTTTTGATCGCAACGCAAAGGTGCCCGCCGATCTGGCCGCCGAGATTGCCCGTGTCACATCGGTCGCCCAAGGCATCTGGGCCGAGGCCCGCGCCAACGAAAGCGTCAAAGATTTCGCGCCGACCTTGGCCGATGTCCTGCGTCTGAAACGCGAAGAGGCAAGCGCTCTTGCTGATGGTGGTGATCTTTATGATGCGTTGCTACAGGACTATGAACCTGGCGCGACCCGCGCCGGTTTGACGGAAATGTTCGGCGCGTTGCGTCCGAAACTGGTGGACCTGCGTGCGCGTATTTTGGGCGCGGCGCATCAGCCCGCCGCGCTTGACCATCACTTTGACGAGGCGCTGCAGATGCAGCTCTCGACGAAAATCGCGACGGATTTCGGCTATGACCTGACGCGCGGTCGTCTGGACAAGGCGGTTCATCCGTTCTCGTCCGGCTCGGGATCGGACGTGCGGATCACCACGCGCACGGCGGCGCGGGACCCGTTTAATTGTCTGTACTCCACCATCCACGAGGTCGGCCACGCCTGCTACGAACAGGGCGTGGATGCGGATTATCAATTCACGCCCCTTGGTGGCGGCGTGTCCATGGGCGTCCACGAAAGCCAAAGCCGGATTTACGAAAACCAAATCGGGCGCGGTGCGGCTTTTACCACCTATATCTACAATCAAATGCGCGAGACATTCGGTGATTTCGGCATTCCGGACGCGCAGGCGTTCTATGGCACCGTAAACCGTGCGTCCTCGGGCTATATTCGGACCGAAGCGGATGAGGTGCATTATAACCTTCATGTTCTGTTGCGGTTTGATCTGGAACAGGATCTGGTTACCGGTGCGCTTGAGGTTTCCGACCTCGAAGAAGCGTGGAACGCGCGGTTCCTGTCCGATTTTGGCGTTGCGGTGGACAAACCGTCAAACGGCTGTTTGCAGGATGTGCATTGGTCGGTTGGTCTGTTCGGCTATTTCCCGACATATACATTGGGCAATGTCTATGCGGGCTGTTTGAATGCGGCCATGCGCGCGGCGATCCCAGATGTAGATGCGGACCTGTTGCGCGGGGACACAACGCGGGCGACCGCGTGGTTGCGTGAAAACGTTCAGCAACACGGCGGATTGTACCAACCGGTTGATTTGATCACGCGGGCCACGGGTACAATCCCGACCGAGGCGCCGTTATTGGCGTATTTGGAGCAGAAATTCAGCGCGATCTATAAGCTTTAGACAAAAAAAGGGGCCGGTAAAAACCGGCCCAGTTTGGAAGAGGTCCTAGCAAGGGGGGATGTCATCCCTGCCAGAACTTGCGATGCGCCTCTTTCGAGGCAGCCTCACGCGAAAGCCCGATGTCATCCAATAGATAATCAGGCAATTCCTTGAGATGATGGCGCGTTTTCACGTTACGGTCCCATTTCGCCAGCGTCACCGCCATGCGCAGGGCAAGTGCGCTCATGGGGGGCAAAGTGCGACCCATTGCAAGCTCTTGCAATTGTGTCAGCTGGTTTGATCGGGCGTGTACCATCGTAATCTCCAATATTGTATTGATACATTGCGTAGTGTTCGCTACAGTGACTTGATACAATGCGAATCTTATCCCGTCCAATGAAAGATTGTAATGAATACAATTTGGTTCCCTGATCTGACAACACCGGCCGCTGCGGCAGACACACGCCCGAAGTACAAAGTCATTATGGATGCGATCGTTGCCGCCATCGCGGATGACAATTTGATCGTTGATGAACAACTGCCGCCCGTGCGCGAGGTTGCCTGGCGGGTCGGGATCACACCGGGCACGGTTGCGCGTGCATATAAGGAGCTGGTCTCCGAGGGCGTTTTGCGCGCGGCCGTGGGGCGGGGCACATTTGTTGCGCCACAAAACACCGCCTATGTGACGCCACTCCCGACCAAGATGATAAAAACCGAGGTCTCCGAAATCGATGATTGGCCCGAGATCGCGGATCTGCGCTCGCCGATTATGCCCGATGTGGGGCAGGGACGTTTGGTTCAGGCGGTTCTGCGCGAGGTCGCCGAGGCCGCAACGACCGATGTGTCGAGCTATCCCAATAGCGTGACCGATGCGCCCGCCCGCGCCGCCGTGTTGAAATGGCTGAACCATCAATATGTGGGCAATTTCGACGTGAATGATATCGTGCTGGCCCACGGCGGGCAAAATGCGATGACCTTGATCCTGCAAACGGTGCTGCGAGGGGACAAACCGGTTATTTTCGCGGATGAGCTGTCCTATTCCGGTTTTCGCCATGCCGCCCGTCAGTTGCGCGCCGAGATCGTGGGCATTGAATCCGACGACGAAGGCATGCGGCCCGACCGGTTGCACGAGGCGATCCATACCTATGGCGGGCAGGTCTTGTGTATTTCGCCATCCGTCAACAATCCGACCGTCCAGCAAATGGGGCTGATCCGTCGTCGCGAGATCGCCCAAGTGGTCAGCCGCCATCAGCTCCAACTGATCGAGGATGACTGTTACTATGCGGGGCCGACGGATGTGCCCAGTTTCCGCGCGCTGATCCCCGAACACGCGTGGTATGTATCGTCGCTGTCAAAGTCGTTTTCGCCAGCGTTGCGGGTCGGCTATGCCGTTGCGCCGCGGGGTATGGGGACGCGTCTGCGCCGGTCGGGGCAGTACAACTTCTTTGGCGTCGCCCAGTATCAGACCGACATGATCACGCGGCTTTTGTCCCGCCCCGAAACCCAAGAGCAGGCCGACGCCGTGCGCACGCGGATCAACCAATATGTGCGGGTGGCGGTGAATGTTCTGGGGGCGTTCGACATCCGCTGGCGTGACAATGTTCCGTTGATCTGGATGACGCTGCCGCGGGGCTGGCGGGGTTCCACATTCCGCGCCATGGCCGAACGCGAAGGCGTCGTTGTGCGCACCGCAGACGATTTCGCCATGCTGGACGGGCGCGCGCCACACGCCATTCGCATTGCAATCAACGGCAACCTGTCGCTTGAACGGTTCGAAGAGGCCCTGTCGCGACTTTCGGTGCTTTTGTCGACTCCACAGGACCTGATTGAGGTGTGATCTTGTGGGGTATTATTATACCTATTTCACAACGCATTGTTTTTGAACGATTTTACGTTGATCTTTGCACTTGTAACGACATACAGACCCTTTATAACCCCCACATCCGCTGCAATATGCGGCGAACCTAATTTTGAACCCCCAACCAAAGGGTCATGCAAATGAAAACCTTTTCTGCAACACCAGCAGATATCGACAAAAAATGGATCATCATCGACGCTGAAGGCGTTGTTCTTGGTCGTTTGGCGTCTATTATCGCTATGCGCCTTCGCGGCAAGCACAAAGCGTCCTTCACTCCTTCACAGGACATGGGCGACAACGTGATCGTTATCAACGCTGACAAAATCCAGCTTACTGGTAAAAAGCGCGACGACAAAATCCACTACTGGCACACAGGCCACCCAGGTGGGATCAAAGAGCGTACAACACGCCAGATCCTTGAGGGTAAATTCCCTGAGCGCGTTGTAACCAAAGCGGTTCAGCGTATGCTTCCAGCGAACAAACTGTCTCGTCAGCTTATGACCAACCTGCGCGTATACGCGGGCACAGAGCACGGCCATGAGGCACAGCAACCTGAAGTTCTAGACGTTAAGTCCATGAACGCCAAAAACACACGGGGCGCATAATCATGTCTGACGAAATCAAAACACTCGACGATCTAGCATCTGTTGCCGAAGGCGTAGTTGCAGTTGAAACAGCTGAGCCACGCGAACCAGTTCGTGACGCGCTTGGTCGTTCCTATGCGACTGGTAAGCGTAAAGACGCTGTTGCTCGCGTTTGGATCAAACCAGGTTCCGGTAAGGTAACTGTAAACGGCAAGCCGCAGAACGAATACTTTGCGCGCCCAGTTCTTCAGATGATCCTTGCACAGCCATTCACTGTTGCTGGCGTTGAAGGCGAATTCGACGTTGTTGCAACCGTAAAAGGCGGCGGTCTTTCTGGTCAAGCTGGTGCGGTTAAGCACGGCGTTTCCAAAGCCCTTCAGCTTTATAACCCAGAGCTTCGCGCAGCCCTCAAAGCGGCTGGCTTCCTTACACGCGATAGCCGCGTTGTTGAGCGTAAGAAGTTCGGTAAAGCAAAAGCGCGTAAGAGCTTCCAGTTCTCCAAGCGTTAAGTTTTACGATACCACAATACAAAAGGTCGCCCTCGGGCGGCCTTTTTGCGTATAACGCATGATGTTTCTGATGCTTCCGATTTGAACCAAAGGCGCGTACTTGATGTTTCCCGAAGACAAACTCGTATTCCAACGCATCGCACGGCGCCCAGCGATCCCCAAAGGCTATGAATTCGTATCGTCATCTATTTCAACCGACGGGCGGTGTATTTTCGTATGCGTTCAAGCGCATCTCGTTTCAAAGGTCGTGGAAAAAGTTACCGGTGCAGGTGGGGCGATCTTTCCAAAGACAGCAATGGAAACCGAGGGGGAATTTTTACTTATTGTTGTAGGTGAAAACCAGCAGTGGGAAATCAAAATTCCGCCTTTGAATTTCACCTTTCCAATATGCGATCTATTCCCCGACGGTCGCGTTTTGCTGGCTGGTGCGCGGTCCGAATGGCGTGGCCCAGAGGATTTTGACAAGAACGGATTCATATTTGACCCCGAAACGGGTAGCCTTGAACGAATTTTACTTGGGGACGGCATTGCGGAACTCGGAATTGATGCGCAAAACCGCATTTGGGTGTCCTATTTCGATGAAGGTGTATTCGGAAATTTGGGCTGGGGAAGAAAGGGGCCAAAGGGGCCGGGGCGCGGTGGGCTTGTGTGCTTTAACGACACAGGCGAACAACTCTGGGCGTTTAACGGAACCAAACCAGATCACTTGATCGATTCGTGTTATGCGCTAAATATGCAGCGCGACCAAGTTTGGGCATATTACTATTCGGACTTCAATATCCTCCAAGTAGATGGTCAATTTGAAACCACAATTTTGACCGATCCAGCCATATCAGGTGCCCATTCATTCGCGGTACACGATGATCATTTCCTATTTTCAAAGCAATACAGAGAGTCAGAAGACACATTTCATGTTCTAAAGCATGTTAAAGGCCAAGTTTCGCAAACTCGTGCTCTCAAGGGTATACTTCCCGATGGAGAAACATTCGATGGTTGCACGGTGGTTGGTCGCGGCAGCTGCATACACGTCGTCACTGCTGCTGGCTGGTTTGCGGTAGACCTTGTGGAATATTAGGCGTAAGTTAGCCGCACCAATCTAGGATTTTAAAATGAAACGACAGACCCTTTTGGAATGGAGCGGCACCGTCACGGCGATTGTCTATTCGCTGATGATCGCCGCCAATGTGGGGCTGGAATTTATCGGGTTCGCGCTTTTGCTGATCTCGTCATTTCTGATCGGGCTATGGGCGTATTTCGGCGGCCATCGCGGGATATTGTTCCTGCAACTGTTCTATGCGACCGCGGGGATCATTGGGATGCTGCGCTGGTTCTAACTGTCGTCATCGGCGGGGATCAGGCCCAGTCCGCGCAGGTACACGCCAATCCCCGTTTCCAAAAGATCCTCGGGCGGGAACGGGCAGTTCGCGCCGGAATTTCCACGGGCAAACAGCTCCACAACACCATGGGACAGGGCGCGGATATGGGCGCTGAACATGGTGGCGGGGGGACGTTTGTCGGCGGGAATATGTTGGGACAATTCCTCGGCGGCGCGTTCCAGAACCGATAGGGCACGGTTGGCGACGGCGGCCAATTCGGGCGTGCGGTTGATCGATATGCCGCTTTCGAACATCGCGATATAATGGCCCGGATGGCGCCGCGCAAAGGCCAAATAGGCGCGACCGGCGCTTTCGAATGACGCAAGCGCGGACGGTTGACCCTTTTCATAGGCATATTCCATCAGCTCGGCGAACATGCCAAACCCCTGATGGGCCGCCGCCGCGATCAGGTCTTCGCGGCCTTCGAAGTGGCGATACACGGCCGCCGGCGTCACACCCGCGTGCTTGGCCGCCTCCGAAAGGGTAAAGCCGGTGGGGCCTTTTTCCTCAATCAGTTTTAGCGCCGCCTCGATCAAGGCTTCGCGTAGATTTCCGTGATGATAGCCGCGTTTTTTAGGCATTCCAGATCTCTGGGCCTCCGACGATGGATGTGTCTGGCGCGTCAATCGCACCCTTTTCGGCGTAATCAACCCGCCCCAAGATGTGACGCAAAACGTTCAGCCGTGCGCGTTTTTTATCGTCACTGCGCACCACAATCCACGGGGAATTATCGCTGTGAGAGCGCGTAAAGGTTTCGGAAATGGCGGCGGAATAGGCGTCCCATTTTTTCAGACCCTCGACATCGATCCACGACAGTTTCCATTGTTTCAACGGATCGGTTTCCCGTTTCAGGAACCGTCGAAGCTGTTCCGCGCGGCCCACATTCAACCAAACCTTGATCAGGATGATACCCTCGTCGCGGATCATCTGTTCAAAGGCGGGGAGCTGGCCAAAGAATTTCTCGCGCTGCGGCGCGTCACAGAACCCAAAGACATGTTCGACAACACCACGGTTGTACCAGCTGCGATCAAAGATCGTGATTTCGCCTGCGGCAGGTAGATGTTGGATATAGCGCTGGAAATACCACTGTTCACTTTCACGCTCGGTTGGTTTTGACAGGGCGACGACACGGGCAACACGAGGATTAAGGTTCTCGCGCAAGCGTTTGATTGTACCGCCTTTTCCGGCGGCATCGCGCCCTTCGAAAACAATAACGACGCGTTTACCAGTTGCCTTGATATCCGCCTGCATCTTAACCAATTCACGTTGAAGGGTCTCGATCTCGGAGTCATAATCCTTGGTCTTCATCGTTTTTTCGAACGGATAATCCGCATCCAAAACCATGCCCTTTTCCGCAGTCTTAATGGCGGCGCGGACCTGTTCTGGCGCGTCATTTTCGAAATACGCGCTGATGGCGCCGTCAAACGGTAGGGTCATTGGGGGCTCCTGTTTTAGGAAGTATGGCAGGGCAAACGGGTCAGGGACAGTTTATTCCGAGGCTGTCCCGATCTTGGACATATCAAAATGGGTCGTCTGATAGATCTCGTTGATCCAGTTGCCATACAACAGATGTCCATGGCTGCGCCAACGGTTGACGGGCGGCTGGCTTGGATCATCATTCGGATAGTAGTTTTCCGGAATGTTGATCGGGGTGCCGGACGCGACATCACGGTCGTATTCTTCCTTCAAAGTGCCGCTGTCATATTCAAAGTGATTGAACATATAAAGCGCGCGGTGATCTGGGTCCTCGACCAAGGCGGGGCCGGATTTCTCCGACGTTAACAAAATCGGCAAGCCAGCCGTGTTGATTTCACCGGCGTCAAGTTCGGTCCAGCGGGACACTGGGATCACGCATTCATCAGCAAACCCACGCAGATAGGGCGAGGTGGGCAGGGTGTTGCTGTGACGGAAACAGCCGAACAGTTTGGCGTCCAGAACGTGTTTCGCGACCCCGTGGAAATGGTTGATCATCGCCATGCCACCCCAGCACACACCGAAGGTCGAATGCACATTGGTTTGGGTCCATTCGAACACTTCGCGCAGTTCATCCCAATAGGTCACCTTGTCGAAATCAAGGTGCTCAATCGGGGCGCCGGTGATGATGAGACCGTCGAATTTGCGGTGCTTAACGTCCTGAAACGCTTGGTAAAACTCGGCCATATGTTCGGCGGCGGTGTTTTTGGTTTCGTGTTCGCTCATACGAATAAGCGTCAGTTCAATCTGAAGCGGGGTGTTGGCGATCAGGCGTGCGAATTGGTTCTCGGTCGAGATCTTTTTCGGCATCAGATTAAGCAGGCCAATTTGCAGCGGACGAATGTCCTGTTTTGCCGCGCGCCCTTCGCCCATAACCATCACGCCCTCGTCCTTTAGGACGGTATAGGCGGGCAGGCTTGATGGAATCTTGATGGGCATTGGGTGCTCTTTTCTGTTGCTGTGTGTATTAGGTAGGGGCTGCGTTACCGCGCCGCAAGGGTATCCGCAATCAGGTTTTCGAAATCTGACGCGCTTGTGACCTTGGCCATATCTTCGGCTTTGACGGTCACGCCCCAGTTTTTCGCGATGGCCGCGTAACGGGGTTGGCGATGCGACAGGGCGCGCGCATAGGTCCAGCGCACGAATGCGTCTGGGTCGACTGCGTCGCCGTCCAGACCGGTTTCGTCCAGATAGCTGCCCCATGCATCAATCAGGAAATCGGGCTGATAATACATCGGTTTCGGGGCGCGATCGAACCGGCGGATCAATTCATCGGTATGGGCGTCGGAGCCTTCGATCCAGACCAACAGATGGTTCTTGGCCAATTCTGTCAGGATGGGGTCATTTGGGTTATGTGGGTCGACCACCTCGCAGATGGAGCCACCGGTGTCGCAGACGAAATTGTCATAGCCATAAAGCGTTTTCGCCCGCGCCATGAAATGTTCGGTATCCAGCAAGGCGGCCTTTTCGGCCTCGCGGTGAAGCGACTGGCGACGCATATATTCGTCAAACGGCAAGCCGCCCTTGGCCGCATCCCCCGGTTTGCCAAGATAGGTCGACAGGGGCGCCAAGTTTTCGAATGTGATGTTCGAGGCGATATAGATGCTATCGCTGCGCAGAAGATCGGCCAGAAACGGGTTCGACATGGCGTGGGCTTTGAAATTGTCCACGATATGTTCGCCCATGTACCGCGTGCCAATCCGAAAATCGACCGAGTAATGGAACCAGTCACCGCTTTCGCGCAACATGTTGGAGACATAGGTTTTTCCAAGCCCAGACATCGCGAAAATCAGCACGCGTTTTTGCGTGGCATCCGTCCAATCCTGTGCAGAAGAATAAAGCATGTCTCGTCCCCATTGTTTTATATGTCGTAGCCAGTGGGGCGTCATGGGTCAAGTATTGGCTGCCCATGAAAAAGGCCCCGCGTGGTGAAACGCGAGGCCGATATTCATGTGATAAAAGGCTTAGAAGGAGAAGCCGACCTTAAACCCAAGTCCAAGCGCCGTGTTATCGGTGAACTCAGAGTTGGGAAAACCGGTGCGAATGACCGTTTCGGCATCGCCGATCCAAACATAGCGCAGACCGCCGCTGATCTTCATGTTGTCCTTGGTGTATGTCGCCCCAAGACCAAGTGATGTGTTGCCATCGGTCGGGCCAAGGTTGCCAACGGTTTCACCACCAGCGGCTTCGTGGCTTAGAGATACCGCCGCCGACCAGGTGTCGTTGATTTTGCGGCCAAGACCGATCGTATATGTGACGACGTCGTCGTCATAGTCCACAAGCGATGCGCCGGTCGAGGCGTCAAAAATCGTCGGGCTGATGTCGAATTCGGACCAATCCACCCAGCGCACAGAACCAAACAACAAGGTGTTGGCCGCAATACCGGATTGCGCGTCAAGCGTCAGGCTTTGGGGCAGGGTGGTTGAGAACGTCGTGTCATAGGTTGCGACTTCGTCTGCATCAAAGTCGTGGGTGATCTCAGAGGTATATGTCAAACCCACACGCAGCGCGATTTCAGGTTTTTCATAGGCCACCCCAAGAACATAGCCAAAATCGGTTTCCGATGACGTGTCCATAAAGTAGTAGTCACCGCCGATTTCGGTGTTGTCCACGACAACTTCGCCGCTTGTTGTCACGGCACGTAGACCCCCAAGCACACTGAATTGGTTGCCAAGATCATAGCGAAGCGCAGCCGTCACGCCGGTAGAGTTTACCGTCGCGGTGGACCCTGCAAAGGCATAGCCTGTGCCGCTTGGATAATCGACGTTCACCCCATAAGGTTGGTCGATGATCAAAGCCAGATCAAGCTGGTCAGACAGTGCAGTCTTGTAGGCCACGCCAAGGTTCGTGAACGATGCGGCCATGTCCCCAGATGGTGTTCCCACAAAGCTCCCTGATACGGATGGATCTACGCTCCCAAAGGAAAGTTCGGCATAGTTGCCCTCTTCAAATAGTACCGCAAGCGAGCCCGTGCTGCGTTCGATGCCTCCCGCATGAACGCCCGTCGAGATGGTGGCCAATGCCACCGCACTTGTTAGAACACGTCTCATATTTTCTCCCCGCGTGTTGAACTGTTGGATCGACCATGCGGTGGTCGACCCAAAGGCGTCAACTTTAACGCCGCGTCACGCAAGCGAAAGAACGCCTATGCGACAATTTGGTCAATTAGCCAAATTTCGCCGTGATTCTGCAAGGATATTCAAGTAGTTCGCGAAGAATACGAAGGTGGCGCCAAGTGCGACAAACAGGCTGATTTCTTCTAAGAAAAACACGGCGCCGACAACGGTCAACAGGGGCAAACGGGCGAAATCCATTGGCGAAATGATGGTTGCAGGCGCCAAAGACAGGGCCGTGGTAAGGCAAAAATGCGCGCCAACGCCCGCGATTCCCACCACGATCATCCACCCCGCAAGGTCCAAGGACACCATAGTATAGGAGCCCGTCGCCACCATGCAGACCATGCCAAACACGGCCTGCATCACCGTGACATAGAACATGATCGCATAGGCCGAGGTGTCGCCCGTCAAACGTTTTGTGATGAGCATCGTCACGGCAAAGGCGACGGCCGAAATCAATACGGCGATGGTGCCGACCTCGATCTCGATATTGCCGGGTTGCACAATGATCAGCACCCCGATGAACCCAAGCGCGGTCGTCAAAATTTTGCGGGTGGTAAAGGTCTCACCGATCACAAAGGGCGCAAGAACAGCAACCCAAAGCGGCGTGGTGAATTCGAGCGCGATCACCTTGGACAATGGGATCGTCGCCAGCCCAAAAAACCACAGGTTTTGTCCGATAAAATGGGCCACGTTGCGGGTGAAATGAGTTTTCATACGGCGCGGTCGCACATCGGCCCAACGGCCCATGACCGTCAGCAAAATACACATGCACAGAATCCCGATGAACGAACGATAGGTCATCAGCTCAAACGTGTTCAGTTCCGCGGACACCATGCGCCCGCCAACGGCCATCGCGCTAAAGCTGAGAATGGCACAGATCATCCAAAGGACGGCGCGTTTGGTTGAAGACATGGTGAAGAATTCCGTAATAAGGACCAGCGGCCAGAGTTTGCCCAAATTTGCCGTGACGGCAATCGTTTTATGACATTGGTACACGGTTTTTAGAGGGCGGCGCACGGTACAGCATGCCCGACATGAAAATGGCGACCCGTAAATTCACAGATCGCCATTCCATATTTGTACTTTAAAACAATGGATTATAATCCAAAGTTATTCCCATTCAATCGTGCCAGGAGGCTTGGATGTGATGTCATAGGTACAACGGTTGATGCCTTGGACTTCGTTGATGATGCGGGTCGCCGTCTCACCAAGGAATTCATGGCTGAACGGATAATAGTCCGCCGTCATGCCATCAACAGAGGTCACCGCACGCAGGGCACAAGCGAAATCATATGTGCGGCCATCGCCCATCACACCAACGGTGCGCACAGGAAGGATCGCCACATAGGCCTGCCAGATTTCATCATACAGACCATGTTTACGGATCTGATCGATGTAAACGGCATCGGCTTCGCGCAAGATATCAAGTTTCGCACGGGTGATTTCACCGGGGCAACGGATCGCAAGACCAGGCCCAGGGAACGGGTGACGACCGATGAATGATTTCGGTAGACCCAGTTCCACACCAAGCGCGCGCACCTCGTCTTTGAACAACTCGCGCAGCGGTTCAACCAGCTTCAGACCCATCTTTTCAGGAAGGCCACCCACGTTGTGGTGCGATTTGATGGTCACGGATGGGCCACCGGAAAAGGACACAGATTCAATCACATCCGGATACAGCGTCCCTTGGGCAAGGAATTCCGCGCCCTCGATTTCGCCGGCGTATTTCTGGAACACATCGATAAAGAGTTTACCAATGATCTTGCGCTTGGTTTCAGGGTCGGATTGACCTTCCAACTCACCGAGGAACAGATCCTGTTCCTGCGCGTGAATGAATTGCATGTTATAGTTGTCGCGGAACATGGCGACGACTTCTTCGCCTTCGCCCTTACGCAACAGACCGTGGTCCACAAACACACAAGTCAGCTGATCGCCGATCGCTTCGTGGATCAAAACGGCGGCCACGGAACTGTCGACGCCGCCGGACAGACCACAGATCACCTTTTTGTCGCCAACCTGTTCGCGGATCGCGGCAATGGCCTGTTCGCGGTAGGCGCCCATGGTCCAATCGCCAGTGAAACCCGCAAGTTTCACAAAGTTTTCATAGAGCTTCGCACCGTTTGGCGTGTGGTGCACCTCGGGGTGGAATTGCACCGCATAGAAGTTGCGCGAGACATCAGCGGTGATCGCGAACGGGGCATTTGGCGATGTGCCGTAGACCTCAAAACCTGGGGCGATGGCCGACACGTGGTCGCCGTGGCTCATCCAGACTTGTTCTTTTTCGTCTTCGAACCAGCCGTCAAGGATCGAGAGCTTCGCATCCGTCGGCGTCACAAAGGCGCGACCAAATTCGGCGGTGCCGTGGCCGCTTTCGACTTTGCCGCCCAGCTGGGTCATCATGGTCTGTTGACCATAACAAATGCCCAAAACCGGCACGCCCAAGGTAAACACGCTGTCGGCGGCGCGCGGGCTGCCTTCGCGGGTTACGCTATCTGGGCCACCAGAGAGGATCACGGCCTTTGGCGCAAAATCGGCCAAAAACGCATCGTCCACGTTCTGATAGGGGTGAATTTCGCAATAAACACTGGATTCACGCAGGCGACGCGCAATGAGCTGCGTAACCTGAGAACCAAAGTCAATAATGAGGAGGCGGTCATGGGATGTGCTGGTCATGGCTCCAAATACGGCGGTTTTCCGTTCGGATCAAGTGACGTTTCGCCCTGTGAATGTCGCATTTATATATTCCGTGCCGCTTTCGCACGTCGGTGGTCAAAAAACACGTCGTACCGTGAAGAAATGACCACAGATTCGAAAGGGCCGCGCCATGACAGAAGACCGCGCAACACGTCGCAAACGGGGCGGAGGTGGGGCCGCGCGCCGCGCCGCACGGACCGCCACCAATTTTGACACCGCCAAATATATCACACGCAATATTCCGAATTATGAGATTCTGGACGAGGCGGCCCTGCAAACCATCGAAACCAATGCCGAAACGGTCTTGGCCGAGATTGGCGTCGATTTCACCGATAACCCCGCCGCGTTGATCCGTTGGCGCACCGCAGGTGCCGAGGTTGACGGAAATCGCGTACGCATCCCACGCGGCCTTGCGCGCAAATTGATGTCGACCGCGCCGTCGAAATTCGTGCAACACGCCCGTAATCCGGAACGGAATGTGGAAATTGGCGGTGATAACCTTGTTCTTGCGCCGGTTTATGGTCCGCCGTTTGTGCGTGATTTGGAAGGGGGGCGTCGTTATGCGACGATGGACGATTTCGAAAAGTTCGTGAAACTGGGCTATATGTCGAAATGGTTGCACCATTCGGGCGGCACGGTGTGCGAACCGACGGATGTGCCGGTCAATAAACGTCACCTTGATATGTTGATGGCGCATATGGTGTATTCTGACAAACCGTTTATGGGCTCGGTCACCGAAGGATCGCGCGCCCAAGACAGCGTCGACATGTGCGAAATTCTGTTCGGCAAAGAGTTCGTGCAGAACAACACGGTTATGACGTCCCTTATTAACGTCAATTCGCCCATGACCTTTGACGATACGATGATGGGCGCGCTCGAAGTGTATGCCGCGAACAATCAGGCCTGTATTTTGTCACCGTTCATTGTGGGCGGGGCGATGGCACCGGTCTCCGTCATGGGCACATTGACCCAAGTTCTGGCCGAGGTCATGGCCGGCATTGCCTATAGCCAACTTGTTCGTCCGGGGGCGCCGATGATCTTCGGCGCATTCGTGTCGTCATTGGACATGAATTCCGGTGCGCCGACCTTTGGAACCCCAGAAGCTTCACAAATCCTTTACGGGGCAGGGCAACTGGCCCGTCGTCTTAACCTTCCGTTTAGATCTGGCGGCGGTTTATGCGGCTCCAAGCTTCCTGATGCGCAGGCGGCCTATGAAACCGCGCACACGTTGAACGCGGCGCTGATGGGTGGCGTGAACTTTATGTTGCACGCATGTGGCTGGCTGGAAGGGGGGCTTGTGGCTTCGTTTGAGAAGTTCGTTCTTGATGCGGATCAGTTGGGGGCGCTGCATAAGATGGCCGCAGGTGTTAACAGCGACGAGAATGCACAGGCAATGGGGGCCATCGAAGAGGTGGGTCCAGGCGGGCAT
Source organism: uncultured Halocynthiibacter sp. (assembly GCA_947503035.1). Taxonomy (GTDB): domain Bacteria; phylum Pseudomonadota; class Alphaproteobacteria; order Rhodobacterales; family Rhodobacteraceae; genus CANNCD01. The sequence goes on along the minus strand of CANNCD010000001.1, from coordinate 636,929 downwards.
TATCTGGACTGCGCGCATACGCATGCGAACTATAAGGATGCGTTCTGGCGGACCGAGGTTTTGGATTATCGCCCTTTTGAAACATGGGACGAAGATGGGGCGCCAGATAGCACGGTTCTGGCGGCGCGACGGGTTGAAAAACTGTTGTCTTCCTATGTCGCTCCGCCCTTGGACCCCATGGTGCATCAGGCGCTAACCGGCTTTATTCAAAAGAGAAAATCGGAATTGCCTGATTGATATCCTAGGCGCTTTGACGCGCCTCAAGGAACTTGGCTTCGGCCATAAGCGCGATCAGAACTTCGATGTGACGGGCGATGCTATAGGAGGCGTCGCCCGTTTTACGTTTGTCTTCGTGTTGGGTTTCAACACCGATCAATTCAACGATCGCGCGCCCTGGGCCAGCAGGGGCCGCGGTTGTCTTTAGAATACGACGAAGATCACGTTCGCGACGGTAATCTTTTTGCCCAAAACGGGCCGCGCGGATCAAAAGACGGGGGCGGTTTAGCTGTTTTAGCATCGTAAGAATATCTTGCATGGGGATCTCCATTGTTTCGATTTCGTAAACGATGCCACAGGTCTGTCGGGTGTTGCGTTGCGCCCACCTCCACCGAACGCACCGTGTTCAATTGTTTATGATTTAGAAACAATAATGAAAATTGTTGAAGATTTTAACTTATGCGCAACTAATGCAACCCAAGGTTGCTTGAGTGCAATTCCCCCATAGGGGGGCAAGACGATACGAAGAAAGGAATGACCATGGCGGACAGGACCGGCATCTCAACAGCAGGCCCGAACGTACCAAAATGGATACCCGAGGCTGCGCCGCGATATATCCAGCATACCGAACAGAGTCTTTCTATTCGTGAGGTCGCGCGCAACTCAGGCTGTCATGCGTCAACGGTTCTGCGGCAAATCAGACGGTACGAAAACCGTCGCGATGATCCGTTGATTGACGAGGCACTCTCGACCTTTGGGGCGCTTGCTACGCCCAAGACTAACACAGAGGACGGACCTGAAATGACTGCACCCCTTCGCAAAAAGCACCTTAAAACAGACGAAACAAAATTGAACAAAGAGGGTCGTCGCGTCCTTCGCCGCCTGTGTGAAACCGGTGCGGTTCTTATCGTTGGGGCCGACCTTGATCGTGCTGTTGTTATGCGCACCTTGCCCGGTGGCCAGACGGCACGTACGGCGATTGTGGATCGTGAAATCGCACAGGCGATGGCACTTAAGGACTGGATTTCATGTACAAAAAAGTCAAAAGTCTCGCAGTATGAAGTGACCAAGGCAGGGCGTCTTGCGCTTAAACGTCTATTGGCCGAGCAGGAGTTGCTGAAGGACAATGCGGGCTTTGCCGAGGCGCCTTCGGTGTTCGGCGAACAGCACCGTGAATGGGGTGAAAAAGAGATCGTCGACGCACCAGGTCAAAAGCCGCGCACGACACGCTATAACCTTGCTGAGTCCCCGCTTGCCACGCTTGCGCGACGTCGGGATAAGGACGGCACACCGTTTCTATCACCGGATTTGGTGACCGCTGGCGAACGTCTGCGCGAGGATTTTGAAATCGCACAGATGGGCCCACGGGTTGCGCAAAACTGGGAGAAATTCCTAACTGGTGGTTCCCGTGGCACGGGCGCGGGGGATGCGTCGGACCGTTCGGGCAATGCACGTGATCGCGTGTCGCTTGCGCTTCGGGATTTGGGTCCGGGTCTTGGGGATGTGGTTCTGCGCTGTTGTTGCTTTTTGGAAGGTATGGAGGCCGCAGAAAAGCGCATGGGCTGGTCCGCACGATCAGGCAAGATCGTTCTGCGCATCGCGCTTCAACGGCTTAAGCGCCACTATGATGAGGCATATGGCCCTCATGGACCGATGATCGGATAGGTTCCAATATGGAAACAAAAGCGGCCACCCCATCAGGTGGCCGTATTTTTTTGCGTCGAACGATGACACGCAAACGAAAAATGCCCGCACAAACGTACGGGCATTGCATTCGAAATTGGACGGTGATTAGGCAGCTTTAACAGCGGCCTCGGATTTCAACCATTCCAAAACTGTTTCTGGGGAAGACACGCCATATGGGTCTTCGCCGTGGTTGTCCGCAAGACCTGGCTCTTCGAACCATGCTTCGATCACACCGTCGTTTACAACGGCCGCGTAGCGCCATGAACGCACACCGAAACCCAGGTTGTCTTTGGCAACAAGCATACCCATTTTGCGCGTGAATTCGCCGGAACCATCAGGGATCACGCCAACGTTTTCGAGGTTCTGGGATTGGGCCCATTTGTTCATCACAAAGCTGTCGTTCACGGACATGCAGTAGATGCCGTCGATGCCTTCGGCCTGAAAATCAGCAAAGCCGTTTTCGAAACCAGGCAATTGGTATGTGGAACATGTTGGGGTGAACGCACCAGGAAGCGAGAACAGAACAACGCGTTTGCCAGCGAAATAGTCGGCAGTTGTTTTGTCTTCCCAACGGAACGGGTTGTCACCGCCGATGGATTCGTCGCGCACGCGCGTTTTAAACGTAACGGATGGGAGGGTTACACCAGCTTGCATCTGTTTATCCTTGGAAAAATTGGAGATGAGCCACGCTTAAAACGATTCTAAGGTAACTTCAACGACAGACGATTTCATTTGGCGGAAAACTGTCGCGGATCAAAAAAATTGCACAAAAAAAGGCCGCCCCGAGGGACGACCTTTTGCGCGCCGTGAGTGTGGGGGCTACGCCCGGGTGGTACCGGTTGCATAGAGCGCACCTGCCAGTGCGCCGCCTGCGAGTGGGGCCAAAATAAAGACCCAAAGGTCCGCGAGCGCTTTGCCACCGGCAAAGAGAGCAGGACCAAATGAACGGGCAGGGTTCACAGAAACGCCTGTGATGTTGATGCCCACAAGGTGGATCGCCGCAAGGGTCAGGCCAATTGCCAAACCGGCCATCGCGGCGGGTGCGCCATTTTCTGTTGCCCCAAGAATGACGGTGACAAACAGGAATGTCGCAATGATTTCAAAGAGAAGTGCCGAGATCAGGGAGTATTCACCCAAATATCCCGCGCCAAAGCCGTTCTGACCCAGACCGTTTTCGGCAACCGAATAATCTGCCTTACCGGATGCGATGACCCAAATCGATAGCGCCGCCAAAACCGCGCCGATCACCTGTGCGATAACGTATTGGCCGCATTCTTTGGGGGACATGCGTCCCGCGACAACCATGCCAAGCGACACGGCAGGGTTCAAATGCGCCCCCGAGATCGCCCCGATTCCATAGGCGGCCGCCACAATCGACAGACCAAAGGCCAATGAAATGCCGAGCATCCCGATTTCCGCGCCCATAAAGACCGCCGAGCCACAGCCAAAAAACACCAAAATAAAGGTGCCGATAATTTCTGCGATTGATTTTTTCATCTCATTTACCTCTTACGATTGGCCAAATCTGGGCCGATACCAATTATTTTCGGGCCAAGCCGCCCCTCATACGCAAGGCCGATATGCAATGCGCAAACTGGCTCTGGTGCATCCAGATAAAAACCATATACTGCGCGCAGATAAGGGGAATATCCTATGCGCGACCTCAAAATTCCGGCTCAACGCCACCCAGAAAAGGCCAAGCGGCCTGATAATGCCCAGCCAAAGAAGCCAAGCTGGATTCGGGTAAAAGCCCCCGGCGGCAAGGGCTATGCCGAAACGCATAAGATTATGCGTGAGAACAAACTGACGACCGTGTGCGAAGAAGCCGGCTGTCCGAATGTGGGCGAATGTTGGTCCCAAGGCCACGCCACCATGATGATCATGGGCGAGGTCTGTACCCGCGCCTGTACCTTCTGCAACATCGCGACCGGCAAACCGCCAGAGGCGCTTGATGTGTTTGAACCGGGCCGTGTTGCCGATGCGGTTAAAAAGCTGGGTCTGAACCACGTTGTAATTACATCCGTTGACCGTGATGACGTCGAGGACGGTGGCGCGGAACATTTCGCCCAAACCATCCGCGCCGTGCGTCGCCAGTCGCCAAACACCACCATCGAAATTCTGACGCCTGACTTCATCCGTTGTGACGATAGCGCGCTTGAAATCGTGGTTGCGGCGAAACCCGACGTGTTCAACCACAACCTTGAAACCGTTCCGGGTCTCTACCCCGAGGTGCGCCCAGGTGCGCGGTACTTCCATTCTTTGCGCCTGCTTCAGCGCGTGAAGGAACTTGATCCTTCGATGTTCACCAAATCCGGCATCATGGTTGGTCTTGGCGAAGACCGTCAGGCCGTGATCCAAGTCATGGAAGACATGCGCGCCGCCGACATCGATTTCCTGACCATCGGTCAATATCTTCAGCCGACACCGAAACACCACGCCGTGGATCGTTTCGTGACGCCAGAAGAATTCGAAAGCTATGAAAAGGCCGCTTACGGCAAAGGCTTCCTCATGGTGTCCGCGACGCCATTGACGCGGTCATCCTATCACGCTGGCGACGATTTCGCGAAACTGCGCGCGGCCCGTATGGAAAAACTGGGTCGTTCATAGGCGACCACTCAATTACGACAACAGACAGCCGCCCCAATCGGGCGGCTGTTTTAGTTTGGGATGGGTTTCGCTTTGATCCGCGGTGGCTTTTCCGTGGTCAACGCATCGGGCCAGAGGCCAAAATATTCCGCGCCAAAGATCGCCACGCAGATCAGGATGATCGCCGCGACCAGTTTTACGCGTTTTTCGCTTGGGGGTTTGCGGGCCCAGCGGGCCATGCGCATCAGGTGGCGCGGGTTCATATTCATGACGCATCCTCAACAAAACGCACCTTACCGATAAAGGGCAGGTTGCGATTGCGTTGCGCATAATCAATGCCATAGCCCACAACGAATTCATCGGGGATGCTGAACCCGATCCAATCGGCGGCGAAATCGACCTCGCGCCGGCTTGGTTTATCCAGCAACGCAATGGTGTGGATTTTCGCCGGATTGCGCGACCGCAACAGGGCCATCACGTGGTGCAATGTGTGGCCGGTGTCGACGATATCTTCGACCACCAACACGTCACGCGCTTCAATTGCGCCGCGTAAATCCTTGAGAATACGGACTTCTCGGCTACTCTCCATACCGTCACCATAGGACGACGCCTCAAGGAAATCGACCTCAACCGGCAGGTCCAGTTCGCGCACAAGGTCCGCGATGAACACGAAGGACCCACGCAAAAGCCCTACGACCACCAATTTATCCGTCTCCGCATATTCGCGCTCAATCTCGCGGGCGAGATCTTCGATACGCGCGGCGATGGATTTCGCCGATATCATTTTATCAATCTCATAGGGGGGCTGCGACATGTGTGGTTCCTGTTTTTCGGTCACTTATGCGATATCGCGCCGCATGGAACTGGTCCTTGGCCGCACGCTATGGTAGGCGCAGTAAACCACGACCGATCCAAAACGACTAGGCCCCTTATGCCAACCAAGCACGAAACCCGCACCATGCCCTATAGCGCCGATCAGATGTATGATCTTGTGGCGGATGTGGCCTCCTATTCCAAGTTTCTACCATGGTGCGCGGCGGCCCGTGTGCGGTCCGTCACCCCGATTGAGGGCGGCGACGAAATGCTGGCCGATCTGGTGATCAGCTTTAAGGTGTTCCGCGAAAAATTCGGCAGCCGCGTGCGTCTGTTCAAGGACAATAACCGGATCGAGACCGAGTACCTTGATGGGCCGTTCAAATATATGAAATCCTATTGGCAGTTTCGCGATGTGGATGGCGGCTGCGAAGTCGAGTTTTTCGTTGATTTCGAATTCAAAAACGCGATCCTTCAGGGCCTGATCGGGGTGGTCTTCAACGAAGCCATGTCCCGCATCGTCGCCGCCTTCGAGACCCGCGCCGAAACGCTTTATGGGGCGAAATAGGCGACAGTATTTTCCAGATCTAACTTTGGTTCTAGCTATGGAAAACTCCGTTTTGCGGGACAAAGCGCCCGTGTCTGTTATCCGTCTGTCTGTACATCCTGCAGGTGATTAGTCGAATAAAAACAAGGCAGAATACACACATCACAGTTCACTGTCGCTGAATTCGAACCTATTCTCGGCATTGAAACGTACTGTGTTATGACCCCAGTCCGTCGTACAGATATTGCATGGTTTATTGCAAATATCTTGATTTGGCCGTTTATTTTTGTAACTCTCGCACGGTTTGATGCCCGCTGTGCATGGTGTCTTTTATAAAAACAGGGAAATAATCAATATGTCAAAAAATCTTATGACACTTGCCGTTGCAGGCATCATGGCCTTGAGCCTAAGCACCGGCGCGGCCTTGGCGGATAGTTCGAAGCGTGGTGTTGGCAATGGCAAAGGTAAGGGCGCGGCAATGGCTGCCGCGAATGCCAGCGACAAAGCAAAGGGCGGTTTCGGCGTCGAGGACGAAAACGATGACGTCGTGATTGACATCGACCTTAATGTTGACGACGGCTTTGGGTTTTAGAGCTTAGTCAAGCTCACCACACTCTAAGACGCCTAGTCTTGGCACATGCTTCCAACGCTCCGCCGTTGGAGGCATTTTTTATTCAGGACGGCGACTCGTCTGGCGGGCACGCAACCGTTCCCTTCATTCCTGCGCGCGTAACCCTGTATAAACGTCGATCCGAGGCACGCTTCACTATGACTCCGCTTCTGGTCGGTCTGTGGTGGTTGAGGTTGGGTCGCCTACAAACAAAAAAAGGGCGACCCGAAGATCGCCCTTTGAATTGATATCGATGTCGTTTTACGACGTGATGTCGTAGGCCCGTTCGCCATGAGCGGCAAGGTCGAGGCCGGTTGTTTCGTCTTCTTCTGACACGCGAAGCGGTGTGAAGAGGGAAACGACTTTGACCAAGATCACCGTCACGACGATGGTAAAGACACCGACGATGGCGAGCGCACCCAGCTGGGCAACCCATGCGCCATAGCCGAGGACTGCGATCATGATGGTGCCGAAGATACCGCCAACACCGTGCACCGCGAAGACATCAAGCGTGTCGTCGATTTTGAACACGTTGCGGATCAGGTTCACCGCTTCTTGACAGCCAACGCCGGCGATTGCGCCGATGATCAAGGCCTCAACCGGAGACACCCAACCCGATGCCGGTGTGATGGACGCAAGGCCCGCGATGGTACCGGTCACCAGACCAACCAAGGATGATTTGCCGTATTTCACGCGCTCCCACAGGGCCCATGTCAAAGACGCGGTCGCCGCCGAGATATGCGTCACGGTCAGGGCCATCGCCGCGCCGCCGTCCGCCGCAAGCTGGGAGCCGCCGTTAAAGCCGAACCAACCGACCCAAAGCATCGCCGCGCCGATCATCACGTAACCGGGGTTATGCGGTGGTTTGTTTTGCACCTTGCGGGCACCCAACATGATAGCAATCACAAGCGCCGCAAGACCGGCCGTTTCGTGCACAACGATACCGCCTGCGAAATCCTTAACGCCGGTTTCGCCGAAGATGCCACCGTCGGCCATCATGCCGCCGCCCCAGATCCAATGCACCACAGGCGCATAACAGATCAGCATCCAAAGACCCGAGAACACCATAACGAAGGTAAAGCCAATACGTTCAACATAGGCCCCAACGATAAGCGCGGGCGTGATGATCGCGAATGTCATCTGGAAGGCAAAGAAAAGAACTTCGGGCAGGGTGCCAGACAGGCTCTCTGCGGTGACGCCGTTCAGGAACATCTTACCAAGACCGCCCCAATATGCGTTGCCGTCGCCGAACGCGATGGAATAGCCAATGACAAGCCAAAGCACGCTCATCAGGCAGGCAATCGCGAAACAGTGCATAAACACCGACAACACGTTGCGGGCGCGCACAAGGCCGCCGTAAAAAAGGGCAAGCCCGGGCAATGTCATAAATAACACCAACGCCGTGGCCACGAGTATCCAAGCTGTATCAGCTCCGTTCATAACGCTCTCCATAGGTCACAATGATTATTCGTTGTGCAGAAAGCGAAAATGAACCGTCCAATAAAGGGGCAATGTGGGATTCAGGGTGATTAAATTGCGGGCAGTTTGGTATTTGATTAATAAATACGCTATATTTGTGGTATTTGTTGTAAAATTAATCGAAATGAGAAATGCAGTCGATCAATGCTGCAATTGCGTGGTCTCGTGCTGCGATACGCACATTTTCACGGCCCAGCGCGCCGAAATCAACCTGTTCCAGACGTCGGATGTGGTCGCCTTGGGCGACTGCGAAACAAACGCGCCCCTCTGGTTTATGGTCACTGCCGCCCGGGCCGGCGATGCCGGTGATCGACACGGCGAAACCGGCGTTTGACTGCGCAACCGCGCCCAACGCCATATCAATCGCCACTTGTCGCGACACGGCGCCATGATCGGCGATGGTCTTGGCGCGCACGCCCAGCATTTCGATCTTGGCCTCATTAGAATAGGTGACAAAGCCCCGATCCAACACCGCGCTTGACCCAGCAACATCGGTGATCGCCGCCGACACCATACCACCGGTACAGCTCTCGGCGGTGGCGATCACAACGCCGCGTTCGCGGGCAAGGGCGACCAGATCCTTGGCGCTCATGCGAGGATCACAACGTGATAGAGCACCGCAAAGATGATCACACCGATGGCGGCAAAGATACCCGCGATCACGTCATCCAGCATCACGCCGGTCGCATCATTACGCTTGTCGGCCCAGCCAACCGGCCCCCATTTGGTGATATCAAACAGACGGAACAACGCAAAACCCACGATCCACCCAGGATAAAGCGCCAGAACATTCGCGCCAACATGCGCCGCGCCAAATGACAAAGGCCAAAGGGCGATCCATTGGCCCACGACCTCGTCGATCACGATTTCGCTTGGGTCGTGATTGTCCTTACCGGCGGTTTCACGTTTCGTCGCCCAGACCCCGATGAAATAGGCCGCGATGGTGGCAACCACCACCAACGGAAATCCGCCAACCACATGCAACACCCAAAACGCGGGCAGGGCGGCCAGTGACCCCCATGTCCCTGGTGCCGGCTTCAACAGACCCGCGCCAAAGAACGTCGCGATCATTTTGGTTACTGTCGTGCTCATGGATTATGCTCCGCCTTTGATCAAGGTCGCGGTCGCAATCGCCGCGATCCCTTCTTTGCGTCCGGTAAAGCCCAGACGTTCGCTTGTGGTTGCCTTAACGCTTACCCGTGTCACATCCATCCCCATGATCCGCGCCATTTCGGTGCGCATCGCCACGGAGTGCGGGCCGATCTTGGGCTGCTCACAGACAAGCGTACAGTCGATGTTGGAAATGGTGAAGCCGTGCTCGGCGGCCAGTGCGACGGCATGTTCAAGGAAAATATGGCTGGCCGCGCCCTTCCATTGCATATCAGAGGGCGGGAAATGTTGGCCGATGTCACCCATCGCCAGCGCTCCGTAAATCGCGTCGGTCACCGCGTGCATCCCAACGTCGGCATCGGAATGCCCCTGAAGTCCGCGATCAAACGGAACCTTGACCCCACAGAGAACCACATGATCCCCGTCGCCAAACCGGTGCACGTCATAGCCATTGCCAAGCCGAATATCCATCATCGCTGCCTTTTCATCGAGAACACGCGCGGCGCGGGCAAAGTCCGGCTGCGTGGTTAGTTTAATGTTATCGTCATCGCCCGCCGTAATACGGACGTCAATGCCTGCTGCGCGCGCAACGGCCACATCATCGGCGGCACTGCCGGTATCTTGGGCATAGGCGGCGCGAATGGCATTGGTGTGGAACCCTTGGGGCGTCTGCGCACGATATAACCCATCGCGATCAGCCGTGCCCGTCACGTGGTTATCGTCGCCACGCCAAAGCGCATCGGTCACCGGAACCGCAGGGGCCGCAGCAACGTGATCCGCAAGCGCATCAATCACCCCGTCGATGATGCCCTCCGAAACCGAGGCCCGCGCCCCGTCGTGAATAAGAACCAGATCGGTGGTCACAGCGTCCAAACCGTTCTTGACCGATTGCCCACGCGTGTCGCCGCCATAGACGACGTTCACACGACTGCGTAGCCCCACCCGTTCATCGAACAGCGCATCGTCATCACGGTGAATCACAACAACCACATCGGAGACGGATGAATGATTAACAAACCGTTCAATTGTCCGTGCCAAAACCGACGCACCATTCAGCATATGATACTGTTTCGGGGTCTCACTGCCCATTCTTGTGCCACGGCCTGCGGCGACGATCACTGCGGTTACGGTCATATCTGCCTCTTTTTTCCTGCAATCTATCTAGGCTTTGCTGATCCGACTGACAATGGGGGTGTTTATCGGGGGTGTTTTTGCCTAATATTTACGCATATCGCGATTAGGCCTGATTTTTAGGCATTGATTAATTGTGATTCCCAAACCTCATGACTACCAATGAGATATGCACAAGGATTAGGCAATTGACCATTCGTCTGGCAAACATAGAACTCAACCCCGCGGTATTTCTGGCCCCACTGGCCGGTATCACAGATTTGCCCTTTCGCAATCTGGTGTCGAAATTCGGCGCGGGCCTCGTGGTGAGCGAAATGGTCGCCAGCCAAGAGATGGTTCAGGCCAAACCAGGCGTGCGCGAACGGGCGGAATTGAACGTGACCGGCGGCAATACATCCGTGCAATTGGCCGGACGCGAAGCCCATTGGATGGCCGAGGCCGCGCGCATGGTCGCGGCAAACGGCGCGCGAATGATCGACATCAACATGGGCTGCCCCGCGAAAAAGGTGGTGAACGGCTATTCCGGCTCCGCCTTGCTTAAGGATCTGGACCACGCGCTTACGTTGATCGATGCGGTGGCCAATGCCGTGGATGTGCCTGTAACGTTGAAAACGCGGCTTGGCTGGGATGACAACCTGTTGAACGCGGCGGACCTTGCGGGGCGCGCCGAAAACGCTGGCATTAAGATGATCGTGATCCACGGTCGCACCCGTTGTCAGTTCTATAAGGGCCGCGCCGATTGGGCCGCGATCAAAAACGTCAAAGACGCCGTGTCCATTCCCGTCATCGCAAACGGCGATATCGTCACCACCGATGATGCGCGCGAGGCGTTGCGCCTGTCCGGTGCCGATGGGGTGATGATTGGCCGCGGCGCACAGGGTGCGCCGTGGAAACTGGCCCAAGTCGCGCATGAATTATATGGCACAGCCGCGCCCGACATCCCCAAAGGGGACGATCTGACCGACATCGCCATCGAACATTACGAGGCGATGATCGCCTTTTACGGCGCCGAGCTTGGCAATCGCGTCGCCCGCAAACATCTCGGATGGTACATGGACGGGGCAAAAACGCCCATGGCCCTTCGTAAATCAATATTAACCGAAAAATCCCCCGCTCAGGTGATCGTTCTTTTGCGCGATGCCTTGGGGACAGAACATGAAGGTGTCGCATGACGTCAACAGACACAGCGCTTTGGAATTCCCTCCCAATTCCGGCGTTAATTTTGGACAAAAATGATCTGATTTCAAAAACAAATTCGGCCGCCGAGTCGTTCCTGAATGCCTCGGCCAAGGCTTTGCATGGGGCGCCGGTTTTCGACAAAGTGATGATTGATGCGCCGCTTGACCGGTCCTTTAATCGGGTACGTCAGGACGATTCACCGCTGTTTATCAATGACGTAGATGTCGGAAGCGGCGAACGCTCTCCAATGCAATGTAACATCCAAATGGCCCCCGTCGAAGGCAGTGATGGAGAGGTTCTGTTGTTGATTGAACCGCGTCAGATCGCAGGACGTCTGGGCCGATCCCATTCCGTTAAATCAAGCGCGAATTCCGCGATTGGCATGGCCGAAATGTTGGCTCATGAAATCAAGAACCCCCTTGCGGGGATCACCGGCGCGGCCCAGTTGTTGTCGATGAACCTGTCCCCCGAAGATCAGGAAATGACCGACCTGATCGTCGAAGAAAGCCGCCGTATTATCAATTTGTTAGGCCAAGTTGAACAATTCGGTAACGTCTTAAAGCCGCAGTGTAACGCGGTGAATATCCACGATGTTTTGGATCGGGCACGTCGTTCGGCCAGCGTCGGGTTCGGCGCGCATATGAAGATCATCGAACGCTATGATCCGTCATTGCCACCGACATTCGCCGACGCGGATCAGCTTCAACAAGTGTTCTTGAACCTGCTTAAGAACGCCTCCGAGGCGAACCTTATGGGCGGTCAGATCACCATTCGGACCTTTTATGAAAACGCCATGCGCCTGCGTCGCGTCGATGGGTCGGGGTCGGTGCCGCTTCAAATTGAAATCATCGATGATGGCCCGGGCATTCCGCCCGCGATTGCCGCCGATGTGTTTGACCCCTTCATTTCTGGGCGCGAGAACGGCACTGGCCTTGGTCTTGCGCTTGTTTCCAAAATCATTTCTGAACACAACGGCTGGATCGCCGTCGATAGCGCACCGGGCCGCACCGTGTTTCGAATTTCTCTTCCTGTTGCCCCTAAAAATCTCGAGGTAAAATAGATGGACGGTACTGTACTTGTCGCGGACGACGACCGCACCATTCGAACTGTTTTGACACAGGCTCTGACGCGCGCGGGCTGTAAGGTTCACGCGACGTCGTCACTCACCACGCTGATGCGCTGGGTCCAAGAGGGCAAGGGTGATCTGGTGATCACCGACGTGATGATGCCCGACGGAAACGGGCTTGAGATGTTGCCAAAAATCAATCTGGACCGCCCCGGTTTGCCGGTGATCGTGATTTCGGCGCAGAACACCATTATGACGGCCATTCAGGCCGCCGAGGCCGAGGCGTACGATTACCTACCGAAACCGTTTGATCTGCCGGATTTGATGAAACGCGCGGCGCGTGGTTTGGAAATCAAACGTCGCAATCCAAACCCGCAACCAGCGTCAGCGCCAGATGTAACCGAATCCGAAGATCTGCCAATGGTGGGGCGTACCCCACAAATGCAGGCGCTTTATCGTCTGGTAGCACGTGTGATGAACACCGATTTGCCCGTGATGATCACCGGCGAAAGCGGCACCGGCAAAAGCCTAATTGCCCGCGCGATCCACGATTTTTCCGACCGCCGGACCCAGCCGTTTGTCGTCGCAAGTGCCGCCGACATGGAGGGGATGGATGGTCCCGCAACCATTATCGCGCGCGCCAAGGGGGGATCGATCCTATTTGATGAAATCGGTGATCTGAGCGAAGAAACCCAAAGCCGGATCGTGCGGATGCTCGACAGTTTCACCGACAATGCGCCGCGGATCATGGCGTCGTCGCAGGCCGATCTGATGCATAAAATGGAGGGCGGTCAGTTCCGTCAGGATCTGTTTTATCGGCTGTCTGGCGTGACCGTTCATGTGCCTGCGTTGCGCGAACGGGTTGATGATATCCCGTTGCTGGCCGAACATTTCTTTGGTCGCGCCGAACGCGATGGCGCCTCGAAAAAGGTACTGTCAGAGGACGCCCTTGAAATGGTGCGCAACTATAGCTGGCCGGGGAACGTGCGCCAGCTTGAGAATGCCGTGCGCCGTTTGGTCGTGACCAGCATCGAAGAGGAAATCACCAAGTCCGAGGTCGAATTTGTGCTGGGCAACCAGCCCGCCGTTGACCCAATCGATGGCGGTAGCGTCGAGAACGACCAACTTTCTGCCTCCGTCGGCACCCATTTGCGTCGCTACTTTGATCTGCACGGCGGGGTGTTGCCGCCCCCTGGTCTGTATCAACGGATTCTGCGCGAGGTCGAAATGCCTTTGATCGAGATTGCCTTGGATGCGACCGGCGGAAATCAGGCCAAATGCGCCGATCTTCTTGGAATAAACCGCAATACTTTGCGCAAAAAGATCACCGACCTAGATATCTACGTGACACGCCGCCGTAAGTTGATGTAAAACAGCAACACAACGTGGCGTATCGGTATCACCCGATCAGGACCACCATATAGGGCGGTTTGACATGCAGGGCATGTATATATCTTGGGGGTGCTGTGGCGACCTCAAATAGAAAAGCGACGGCTGCGCGGCTCAAACGGTTGCGCAGATGGCGTCAAGTACAAGGCGTGGCGGCCGTTGCGCTTGGATTGCTGGCGCCGGTTTTGGCCTTTGCGACCTATTTGGTTATGGGCCCGCTGGATCGCGGTTCCACCGATCCATTGCTTCGAATCGTTGTCTTGGCCGACCTTATTTATGTGCTGGTTGTCGCGGTTTTGGTGCTGCACCGTGTGGCGCGGATGTTTGCCGCGCGCCGTGCAAAATCGGCGGGTTCACGGCTTCACCTTCGTCTGACCGGCATTTTTGGTGCGCTCGCGCTTATCCCGACGGTGTTGGTGGCGATCTTTGCGGTTCTCACGGTGAACGTCCTTCTCGAAGGGTGGTTTTCCGAACGCGTTCAACGGGTGGTTGGCAACTCGCTTGCTGCTGCGACGGCCTATGAAGAAGAACAGAAAACAGATCTTTTGCTGGATGCGCGTATCTTGGCGGCACGTCTTAACCTGCGTCGTCAGGCGACATCATTGTTGGACGAAGGCACGCTGCGCGAGGAACTGACATCGGGGCAGGCGGCAGTCCAACGCGGTTTGAAAGAGGCCTATGTCATCGATGGCTCTAAGGCCCTTCGGGCGCGGGGCCGCGATTCATATCTGTTCGATTTCGAAAGCCCAAGTGATGCGGATATGGACGCCGCGCGCGCCGACGAAGACGTGATCATTCGCGACTGGGACAATAACGAATTTCGGGTGCTGATCCGTCTTGATGCCTTTGTGGATCGCTATCTCTATGTGTCGCGCACCGTTGACGGTGAAATCCTGAACCTGTTGGATGAGACCCGCGAAACCATTGATCTCTATAACCAAATCGAACAAACGCGGGGACGGACCCTATTTGAATTTGGCCTGATCTATCTTGGATTTGCGCTTATTCTGATCCTTGCGGCGATCTGGTTTGGTCTTTGGTTCGCCGAACGTCTGGCGCAGCCCGTGGGTCGTTTGACCAGCGCCGCCCAACGTGTGGGGGCAGGCGATTTGAACGTCCAAGTTCTCGAGGAAGGCGGCGACGATGAAATCGGTGAACTGTCCAGATACTTTAACCAAATGACCCGCGCGCTTCGGGCGCAACGCGATACATTGATCGTGAACAATGAACTGACCGAAACCCAGCGCCGCTTGTTTGACTCGGTGCTAAGCTCGATCACATCGGGCGTCGTTGGTCTGAACGCCGAAGGCTGTGTTGAATTCGTGAACCCGGCCGCGACACGCCTGTTGTCGCTTCCGGATCAGGGGGATGAACGGATGAACTTGGCGGTTGCGGTTCCCGAATTCGGTCCGCTGTTTGATCACATCCAAAACGGCCAACGGGACGTCGCCCAGCAGGAAATTCAGGTGACCCGCAACGGTATTCAAGAGAGCCTGCTCGTGCGGATGGCCACGCGGCGCAACGCCGATGACATGCTGGAAGGGTTCGTTGTGTCCTTTGATGACGTGACCGATCTGGTCAGCGCCCAGCGAATGGCCGCATGGGGCGACGTGGCCCGCCGTATCGCCCACGAGATCAAGAACCCGCTGACCCCGATCCAATTGTCGGCGGAACGGATCAAACGGAAATTCGCGCCCAAATTGGGCGAAGAAAGCGATACTCTGGAACAAATGACAGACGTTATTATCCGTCAAACCAACGACTTACGACGTATTGTTGATGAGTTTTCAAAATTCGCGCGCATGCCAGCCCCCGAACGCACACGCCAAGACGTTCTGGCGATTATCCGTGACGCAGTGCTGTTGCAGGACGCGGGACGCCCCGACATCACATTCAACGCACATGTGCCCGACGGCACAGCATGGGCCAGTATTGACGGCACGATGTTGTCACAGGCCCTGACAAATCTGATCAAGAACGCAGGCGAGGCCACCGACACCCGTATCGAAAAACGCGGCGACACATTTACGCCGGCCGTCATCATCCGCGCCGCAGCCGAAAACGACGGGCTGTGCATCGAAATTGCGGACAACGGCATTGGTCTGCCGGAAAATCGCTCCAAGTTGTTCGAACCCTATGTCACCACGCGGGACAAGGGCACGGGGCTGGGCCTTCCGATTGTGAAGAAGATTATCGAAGAACACGGCGGGACGCTTGAACTTATGGATGCGCCCGTTGAACATACCGGCGATCACGCCGGTGCGATGGCAAAAATTTGGCTGCCTGGCCCCATGGAATGGGACCTTGTGGACGACAGAGTTAACGAAGCAGAGGCAACAGTATGAGTGACATCCTAATTACAGACGACGAACGCGACATCCGCGAGTTGATCGGTGACATTCTAAAAGACGACGGTTTTGCGGTGCGCCTTGCCAGCAATTCAGACGAATGCATGGCGGCGATTGAGGCCGAAAAACCCGCGCTGATGATCCTTGATATCTGGCTCAAGGATAGCAACATGGACGGGATCGACATCCTTAAGGCCGTGAAACGCGATCACCCCGATATTCCGATTGTGATCATCTCGGGCCACGGGAATATCGAAATTGCCGTCGCTGCGATCAAACAGGGCGCCTATGATTTCATCGAGAAACCGTTCAACATCGATCAGCTGATGGTGGTGATCACCCGCGCCATGGAGGCTTCGCGCCTGCGTCGTGAAAACATCGCGTTGAAACGTCAGGACGGCCCAGCGACCGAGATGGTCGGCGCATGTGTGGCGTTTAAGACGTTGAAATCCAACCTTGATAAGGTGACCAAATCCAACGGCCGCGTGATGCTGACCGGCCCTGCGGGTGTGGGCAAAGAGGTCGCCGCGCGTTATATCCATTCCCATTCGGATCGCGCCAGTGCGCCGTTTGTGGTGGTGAATTCTGCGTCCATCGAACCGGATCGCATGGAAGAGGTTCTGTTCGGCGTCGAGGGCACCGACCGCGGTGTGGAAAAGGGGCTGTTTGAACAGGCCGACGGCGGCGTTTTGTTCTTTGACGAAATCGCGGATATGCCGCTTGGGACGCAATCCAAAATCCTTCGGGTTCTGGTGGATCAACGGTTCCAACGTGTGGGCGGCCACACAGATGTGTCGGTCGATATCCGTGTAATTTCAAGCACCAACAGGGATTTGATGATGGAAATCGACGTGGGTCGTTTCCGTCAGGAACTCTATCATCGTTTGAACGTTGTGCCGATTGTCGTCCCATCACTTGAGGAACGGCGCGAAGACATTCCCGCCCTTGCGACCCATTTCATCGAAGACATGAACCGCACGCAGGGGCTTCCGCTTCGGACCCTGTCCGAAGAGGCGTCGTCGATGCTTCAGACCATGGTTTGGCCGGGGAATGTACGCCAGTTGAAGAACGTTCTGGAACGGGTTTTGATCCTTGGCGGTGACAGCGACCAGATCGACGTCTCGGAATTGCCCCAGCACGAAGAGGCAAGCGATGAGGAACGTGTTGTTCTGTCGACGCGCCTGTCGACGCTGCCGCTGCGCGAGGCACGGGAATTGTTCGAACGGGAATATCTGTTGACCCAGATCAACCGGTTCGGCGGCAATATTTCCCGCACCGCGAATTTCGTCGGCATGGAACGCTCGGCCCTTCATCGTAAGCTCAAATCCCTCGGGATCGTCACCAAGAACAAGACCGGCACCCGTATCGCCGAACTTGATGAACATGACGAAACCGGCGCCGAATAGGCAAACGACAGTAGCCATTGAAACCAAACGCGGATTCTGCCACACCTAGGGGCAGACCCAAAAGGCGAGACCGATATGAAAGTTATCATTTGCGGAGCAGGGCAGGTTGGCTGGCAGATCGCCCGCCATTTGTCCGGTGAGAAAAACGATGTGACGGTTGTTGATAACAACGCCGCGCTTGTGCACCGCGCGACGGATACCTTGGATGTTCAAGGGGTTGCGGGCTATGCTTCCTACCCTGACATCTTGGATCGGGCAGGGGCGCGCGACGCCGATATGATCATCGCCGCGACCCATTCCGACGAGGTCAACATGGTCACCTGTCAGGTGGCGCATTCGGTGTTCAACATCCCGCGCAAAATCGCCCGCCTGCGGAGCCAATCGTACCTGAATGCGATCTATTCCGACCTTTATCGTCGCGACCACCTGCCGATTGACGTCGTCATCAGCCCCGAACGCGAAGTCGCCGAGGCCGCGCTGCGTCGTCTGTCTGCCCCCGCAGCCTTTGACACCGAGAGCTTTTTCAACGGCAAAAGCCAGCTTTTGGGCTTGGCTCTGTCCGACGATTGTCCCGTGCTGTTCACGCCCTTGCGCCAGTTGACCGATCTATTTTCCACCCTGTCCGCAATTGTGGTGGGTATCCGCCGTGGCGGTCAATTGTTCGCCCCCGAGGCCAACGATCAACTGTTTGCAGGCGACCAGATTTACCTGTTCACCAACACCGAAGACGTGAGCCGCACGCTCGAAGTGTTTGGTAAGACACAGAAAAAACAAGAACGCGTTGTCATCGTTGGCGGTGGGAACGTGGGTCTTGCCGTGGCACAGGCGCTTGAAAAACGCGAAGACCGACTTCGGGCCCGCATGATCGAGAGCGACCGCACACGCGCCGAAAAGGCGGCGGATGCGCTTGAACGGACCGTCGTTTTGCATGGCGATGGGATGAGCGTCGAATTGCTGGATGAGGCAAACATCGACCGTGCCGACGCCATTCTGGCGGTGACCGACGACGATAAAACCAACATGCTGGCATCCGTGCGCGCCAAAGAGGCGGGCTGTCCCATGTCGATTTGTTTGGTGAACGATCCGACCTTGGTGCCGCTGATGGGACCCTTGAATGTGGACGCCTATATCAACCCCCGCGCCACAACGGTTTCTTCGATCTTGCGCCACATCCGTCATGGCCGTGTGCGCGGCGTTTATTCCGTGGGCGATGCCGAGGCCGAGGTCATCGAGGCACAGGTTCTGTCCACATCGCCCATCGCCGGTCAGATGATCCGCGACATCGATTTTCCCGAGGGCGTCTTGGTTGGGGCGGTAATGAAAGACAACGAAGTGCTGCGCCCGACTGCCGCGCTTCGGATCGAAGAAGGCGACGTTATCGCGCTCTTCTCGATGGCCGCGGATGTGCCTGAGGTCGAGCGCCTCTTGCAGGTTTCGATCGACTTCTTCTGATATGTTTGCGCGCATCTTTCAGCTTCCGTTGATTGTGATCTTGATCGGAATATGTTCGATTTCGATGATCCTTCCGGCCGTCGACGCCTATCTGGCGCGGGACCTGCATGTGGCGCGGACGTTCTTTTATGGATCGATCCTGTTTTTGTTTCTAACCTCGATGGTGGCGGTCGCGACCCAAGGCTATGAACCCCGATCCGCCGCCAGAAGCCACCTGATTGCGCTTGTTGCGACCTTTGCTGGCTTGCCTTTGATCCTTGCAATCCCAGTGGTAGAAAGTCTTCGTAACACAACGTATTTAAACGCATATTTCGAAATGGTGTCGTCGCTTACCACCACCGGTGCCACGGTGTTTGATGATCCTGACCGACTGCCGCGCGCGCTTCATCTTTGGCGCGCCGAGGTGGCGTGGCTTGGTGGGTTCTTTATGTGGGTGACGGCCTTTGCAATCCTGCAACCCATGCGGCTTGGCGGGTTCGAAGTCACCCCCGAGGCCCACCGCCAAAACCAAGGCAAACGGTTCACCCAGTTCGATCGTGAAATCGACCCATCCCGCCGTTTGGTGCGGGTGGCGTCGACGATGTTCCCGCTTTATCTGGCGCTGACCTCAATCATCTGGATGCTTTTGGTCTTCGCGGGTGAAAACGCCCATGTCGCCTTGATCCACGCCATGTCGACGATCTCGACCTCGGGGATTTCGTCCATCGGCGGGCTGGCCAACGGCCAATCGGGGTTCGTCGGGGAGCTGGTGATTTTCGCCTTTCTCGCGCTTGCGCTGAGCCGTCGCACGATCCTTCCGGCGGACAATCGGCATATCGTTTTGGGGCTGCGCCGTGATCCCGAACTTCGTATGGCGGTGGTGTTGATCATTGTCTTGCCCTTGCTGTTTTTCGTCCGTCACTGGATCGCCGCGATTGAAGTCCACGAGGGCGAAAACGTCATCGCCGCCCTGCGCGCCCTCTGGGGCACCGCGTTTGAGGTGATGTCGTTCCTGACAACATCCGGTTTCATCTCAGCATTTTGGGGCGATGTGCGCGCATGGTCCGGCATCGAAACCCCGGGCATCGCGTTGATGGCGCTGGCCATTATGGGTGGTGGGGTGGCGACCACGGCGGGGGGCATCAAATTGCTCCGCGTCTATGCCCTGTATAAACATGGCGCGCGCGAAATGCAGCGTTTGGTCTATCCGTCCTCGGTTGGCGGCGCGGGGGCCGATGCCCGTTTGATCCGCCGCGACGGCGCGATTGTGGCATGGCTGTTCTTTATGCTCTCGGCCCTATCTTTGGCCGCGGTGATGATGGCGTTCTCCATGACCGGCCTCGATTTCGAAGCCTCAATGATTTTCGCTTCTGCCAGTCTTTCGACCACCGGACCCTTGGTGGCGGTGGCCGGTGAGGTGCCATTGGCGTTTTCGGACCTGTCCAGTATCGGGAAGCTCATTGCTATTGGGGCGATGATCCTTGGACGGCTTGAAACGCTGGTGATTATCGCGCTTTTGAACCCTGCGATCTGGCGTAGCTAGGACAGAATTGCATCATATGGCCGCAGTTATGCGTTTTTGGGGTGGAAAGTCCCGCCAACGCAATCCATAGTTAATCCATAGGGAACGGGGCCTTGGCCCCAGACGTAGCGACATAATAATAAAGGCATAAAAAAATGGCTGCCGATAAGCAAAACCTACAAGACGCATTTTTGAACAATGTGCGCAAAACCAAAAACCCTGTAACGATTTTCCTGATTAACGGTGTTAAATTGCAGGGTGTCATCACGTGGTTCGACAACTTTTGTGTGTTGTTGCGCCGTGATGGGCAATCCCAGCTTGTTTATAAACACGCGATTTCCACAATCATGCCGACGCAAAACGTCGTGCTTTATGATGGCGAAGAATAGACCTTGATCGAAGAAGAACTGGTGCGGGGCACCCGCGCATTTGTGGTTCACCCCGACATTAAGACCAACCGCACAAGACGCGGCGCAAAACATGGCCTCGCCGAGGCCGTGTCTTTGGCGCATGCCTTGCCGCATCTTGAGGTCGTCGGTGAACTGATTGTGCCGCTGCCGAAAATGCGCGCGGGCGAATTGTTTGGCTCGGGCAAAATCAATGAACTGGGCGAACTGTTCCACGATACCAAGACCGAATTGGTTTTGATCGATGGCCCCGTGACGCCGGTTCAACAGCGCAACCTTGAAAAAGCATGGAACGTTAAGATCCTTGATCGCACCGGTCTGATCCTCGAGATTTTCTCGGATCGGGCCCGCACAAGCGAAGGTGTGCTTCAGGTCGAGATGGCCGCACTTGGATATCAACGGACACGTTTGGTGCGCGCTTGGACCCACCTTGAACGGCAACGTGGTGGGCTTGGATTTGTTGGTGGACCTGGCGAAACCCAGATCGAGGCCGACCGCCGCGCCATTGACGACCACATGAACCGCCTTAAGGCGCGTTTGGAAAAGGTCGTGAAAACCCGCGAATTGCATCGGAAATCTCGTGAAAAGGTACCGTACCCGATTGTTGCGCTTGTGGGCTATACCAACGCTGGTAAATCCACGATGTTCAACCGTCTGACCGGCGCCGATGTGTTCGCCAAGGACATGTTGTTCGCAACCCTTGATCCGACCATGCGTTCCGTCGAATTGCCATCCGGCAAAGAGGTGATCCTATCCGATACCGTGGGTTTCATCTCCGAACTGCCGACGCAATTGGTCGCCGCGTTTCGCGCGACATTGGAAGAGGTTCTGGACGCCGATCTGATCCTGCATGTCCGTGACATTTCCCACGCCCAATCCGATGAACAGGCCGAGGATGTGAAAACCATTCTGTCCGATCTTGGGGTTGGCGAGGATGCAAAAATCATCGAGGTCTGGAACAAGATCGACGCGATGGAAGGCACGGAACGGGACGGCGTGATTGCCGCGGCCGAACGCTCGGACGAGATTTTCGCCGTGTCGTCATTGACCGGCGAAGGTCTGGATGAGCTGTTGGAAACCGTATCCAACACCCTGACCGAACCACGTCACCACGAGGATGTCCTTGTCCCATATGCGGATGGTCGCAAACGGGCCTATCTGTTTGAAGAGGGCGTGATCGAAGAAGAAGACCACGTGGAAACGGGTTTTCAGCTTCGAGTTTATTGGACTGCAAGGCAGAAAAAACGTTTCAGAACAATGTAGTCAAAGGGGAACTTAACGTTCCCCTTTTTCGTTTCTATTCCGTGTCGGGGGTCAATGTCATGATCCCAACGGATGCGGCGCGGGCCAAGTCTGGGTCCAATGACATCAATACATATTCGCCACGACGCCACAGCTCTCCCAAATCCTCGTAGTACCGTGATAACGGGTGACCGGACTGGCCCGTGGATGTGATGAACACCGAACTGTCGGGATCGGCGAAATCGTAAACCCCGCGATAGGCCGCGCCATGTACGTTATGGAACGGCGTGTCGCCCGTGCCCCGCGTCACCGCGCGGTTCAACGTATTGTCGCCGCCGGACGTCGATTGACGGATATTCACGAACCACCGCAGCACCGGAATTTTCCCAAGGATCGCGTGGTCGTGCGTCGCCTGATGGGCATCGCCCCAGCGCCAGCTTTCGACGTCACGACCATAGAGTTCGGACAACCACAAGAGCGCATCATCCAACGCCACGCGGGAAATATCGGCGCAGGTTTCTTTTTGCGTTGATTGCACCACGTCACACCATGCGCTGGCGCCATCAATGTCGCGAAACACCCGTTCAACAAACAGCGGTTCAACATGGGTGAATTCGCGCGACAACGGGCCCAATTCATCACGGATCAAACGCGCCTCAAGGGACAACATCCACGTCGCGTAAATCAGCGGCTCGGGCAGGTGTTCGTTCATGTCGCCATTCCACGCGGACAACAGGTTAAGCGCATCCTGACGCAGACGTTCGGGCGTGCCGATCTCCGCGGCCTCACCGGTGAACCACAGATCGGCCCCGACCAAAGGCAACAGGGATTGCGCGCTGAAACTGACGGTATCAAGCTGGGCTTCGATAAAGCTCTCGCGGGTGTGGACCTCGCGGTTTTGCATCAGACGTTGCCAACGGTTGATCCGCTGTGTGTCGCCCCAGTCAAAGGACATGTGATAGGGGAAATCGCGGTTGGTGACCTTATTGTTTGTCACGCCGATGATGCCGCCCTCGGGGTTAAAGAACGCGGGGTTCTCGGAATAATCCGCATAGCCGTTCCACCGGTTTTCCGGCAGCCAGCCTTGGCTTGGAATGCGGCCCTTGGATTGGTGGTTCACGTCGCGCAACGGCATCGCGCCCAATGTCTTCATCGCGATCCGGTTCTGATCGGCCACGGTCAGGTTCACCGAAGGCGACATGAAATCCGCCCCCGCCGCCAGCGCGTTCTCAAGGCTATCCGCACGCATAATGTTAATGGCACCGGTCAATGTGGTGTCGGCTGGGTCAAGCATAGACCACGCCACCGAAGGCACATGGCCGCGCGGGGTGATGGTGTCCAATTGGTACTGGCCCTCGGGCAAAATCGGACCGTTGTCGGTCCAGCGCAGTTCGATCCGCACGGGCTCGGCGTCCTTGATCGGGATGATCGAGGGGCGCGTGGTAAAGGGGCGATAACCATCCGTGGACAGGAATTCGGCGTCGTTATCGGGGTTGATCTGCTCCATATAGAAATCAAGATCATCCATATGCGACGCGGCAATGCCCCAGCCCATGA
Source organism: uncultured Halocynthiibacter sp. (assembly GCA_947503035.1). GTDB lineage: Bacteria > Pseudomonadota > Alphaproteobacteria > Rhodobacterales > Rhodobacteraceae > CANNCD01. Next base: position 613,204 of record CANNCD010000001.1, on the reverse strand, counting down.
CGTCGCTGCGGCCTGACAGAATCGCAGGCACACCGGGGACGGTCGCGCCGATGATCCCACCTGACGAAAGCTCCATCCGTGCAAGATACCAAAGCGACGGGGCGGATAATGTGAAATGCGGATCATTCGCCAACAATGTGGACCCCGTGGCCGAACGCGACGCGGCCGCGGCCCAAGCGTTTGACGCACCGGACAGGATCGCCGGTTGTTGTAGGTTCATCGGGTCATAGGTGGAGTCGGGCAGGGCGGCGGCATATTTCGGCAGGTCCGAAAACAACGTGGCAAAGGACGGAAGCGCAACCGTCGCCGCCCCCGGGGCATCCGGCATAAGATCGCGCAGACGTTCATCGGAGACCATCAATGACGTACGGGCGCGTAGAACTTCGGTCGAGGATTGCGTCGCCATTTGTGCGGCGAGCAGTTTCATCAAGGCGATGGAATCCGCGGGCTGCCACGGAGTGATCTGCGGCGGGAACAGGAAAAACTCCGGCGCGCCACGACCACGGGCGTCTTGGTTGATGTGGCGCACCCATGCGTTCACTCCGTCGGAATATGCCTCAAGCAGGGCGAGAACCTCGGGGGACTGGGCCTGCACGGAAATGGACGCGGCATTATAGAGGTCAAGCCGCCGCATCAGGATATCGCTCTCAAGGGTCTTTTCACCGAACAACTCGGACAGGCGCCCCTTGGCGGTGCGCCGCAGCAATGTCATCTGCCACAGGCGATCCTGCGCATGGGCCAGACCCAGCGCAAAAAACACATCGGCGTCGGTTTCCCCAAAGATATGCGGTACATTGGCGGTATTGCGTACGATCTCAACCGGCGCAGAAATCCCCGCGACGCGATGTTCGGCGGTATATTCCGGCAGGCTTCGCGAGGCGAGATAATAGGTCACCCCAAACACAAGCCCGATGAGCGCAAATGCGCCTAATATCAAACGGATAAGCCAACGAAATAATGTAATCATTACAATTCTCTTCTGTGCCATGCGCGCGCGCGCTGCTAGGGTTAATATTAGATAGCCCGTTTGCGGCGAACACACAATTCAAAGAGGATCGAAATGGCGAAACTGGCATTTTTGGGTTTGGGCGTGATGGGCGCACCAATGGCGGGACATTTGGCCAAGGCAGGCCACGAGGTCACGGTGTATAACCGCACGACGTCCAAGGCCGAAGCATGGGTCGACACCTATGGCGGCGCGTTTGGGCGCACTCCTGCCGAGGCCGCAGCGGGGGCCGATATCGTGTTTTCCTGTGTCGGCAATGACGACGACCTTGCCGAGGTGTGCATTGGGAAAAACGGCGCCTTCGCGGCGATGACTGCGGGCACGATTTTTGTGGATCACACCACGGTGTCCGCCGAGATCACAGAACGTCTTGCCGCCGAGGCCGCCAAATCCGACATTGGTTTCATTGATGCACCGGTTTCCGGTGGTCAGGCCGGTGCGGAAAACGGCCAGCTTTCGGTGATGTGTGGCGGGGATCAGGCCGTGTATGACCGCGCCGAACCGGCCATGGATGTTTATGCGAAAATCTGTCGCCGGATGGGTGACACGGGTGCGGGGCAAAAGACCAAGATGGTCAACCAAATCTGTATTGCCGGTCTGGTGCAGGCATTGTCCGAAGGCGTGAATTTCGCCGAAAAGGCCGGTCTTGATGTCGAGGCCGTCGTCGAGGTGATTTCACAAGGCGCCGCTGGCAGCTGGCAGATGGAAAACCGTCATAAAACCATGGCCACGCGTGAATTTGACCACGGGTTCGCCATTGATTGGATGCGCAAGGACCTTGCCATTTGCATGAAGACCGCCGACCAAATCGGCGCGGACCTTCCGGTGACGAAAATCGTCGACGCGTATTATGGTGATGTACAGGAATTGGGCGGCTCACGCTGGGATACGTCTGCGCTGCTTGCGCGGTTCGACACGTAGCGAATGGGGCGGGGCCAACACATGGCTCCGCCCGAAATTTCTATGGAATAATGCGGCTGTATTTTGAACCCTCAAGGCTCGCTCCGGCCAACAGACCGGCCTGACCGAACACCACGGCCACAACAGGTGACGAAGATGTGGTGGATTCAACGCCGATATTCGCACCGCGATCCGACAGAGCATATTCAAGATCCGCACCCGCGGCCCAACCGGCAGAGCGGCGGAATTTCAACAATGCGTCCTCGGTCATAAAGAACAGAACATGCGCGTATTGTTGCGCGCCGATCTGAATGCCGATGGTGGCTTGGGTGTTGGAATAGTAGTCAACCGTCACATCTTGGATCAGCAAGGCCCCACGTCCAAAGGCGCCACCGATGCCGAAACCGGCCTTGGTCACCAATGGCATCACCAACATACCGGCCGCGTTTTCGGCCAGACGTTGGGTTCCGGGGAACTCATTATACATATAATTCAGGGTGTTAGCGACGCGGCTATCGATTGCGGTGCCGCCGTTCGACCCGATCCCGTTGCCACAGGCTGCGGTTGTTGCGGCCGCGCCGATGACGAAATTCCGTCGTGTGATAAGTGTCATGTTTGCCTCATATTTTTATGCACGTTTGCCGCGCTATACTGCTTTGACGGTATTATAGCCCAGATTTTCGGGCCTGTCACGCCGTCACCGTTTATCGGCAAGGGCGCGCGCAACCCGTGGCGCAAAATAGGTCAAAATCCCGTCGCATCCGGCACGTTTAAACGCCATAAGGCTCTCCATCATCACGCGGTCGCCGTCGATCCAGCCGTTTTGCGCACCGGCCATAATCATCGCGTATTCGCCCGACACCTGATAGGCAAAAGTCGGCACGCCAAAGGTTGATTTCACCCGTGTGCAAACGTCCAAATACGGCATGCCCGGTTTCACCATAACCATATCGGCACCCTCATTCAGGTCCCGTTCCACAAGGCGAAGCGCCTCATTCCCGTTGGCCGGATCCATCTGGTACGTGGTCTTGTCGCCCTTCAGAACACCGCTCGCGCCGACGGCATCACGGAACGGACCATAAAATGCCGAGGCATATTTCGCGGCATAGCTCATGATGGTCAGGTTGCGAAAACCCGCCCCCTCAACCGCGGTTCGGATCGCGCCGATGCGCCCGTCCATCATGTCGGATGGGCCCAGAATATCGGCACCACTTTCGGCCTGCGCCAGCGCCATTTTCACCAGCGCTTCGTTGGTTTCGTCATTGGCCACATAGCCATCAATCACATAGCCGTCTTGACCGTTGATGTTATACGGATCAAGCGCGATATCTGTCATCACCGCCAATTCGGGCACCGCCTTTTTCAAGGCACGGATCGCGCGGTTGGTCAGGTTGTCGGGGTTCCATGCCTCGGCACAGTCCTCGGTTTTGAGATGCGCCTCGGTATAGGGGAACAGACAAATCGCTGGAATGCCCAGATCAGATGCGGCACGGGCTTCTTCTACCAAGACGTCAATCGAAAGCCGCTCAACACCTGGCATGGATGGGATCGGTTGGCGCACATTGGTGCCTTCGACGATGAAAACAGGCCAAATCAGGTCGCCCACGGTCAACGTGTTTTCCCGCACGAGATCACGCAACGCCGGCGTTGTTCGGGTACGGCGCAACCGCGCAGCAGGAAATGGGGCAACAACAGGACGCATAAGACACCTCAGACGTAAAAATTCCACTTTTTTCATGGGTGCCATTTATCTTCGGGCAGGGCAAGGGTAGGAAGGTGCCGTGCGTCGATATGTAAACGCGCGTTAATCAAAGTTTCCGAAGGTTTACATATGAATTTCTATAGCCAAGTCCTTACGTTGATCGAAATGAATTCATTTTCAAGCGTCTGGTACTGGATGATTTTATCCGTCTCTTGGTCCCTCAACAGCCACTATATTTTGGGCGTACCGTTCGATATGGTTCAACGGGCGGGACGGCGCAAAGACGCAGACCTTATTCCCGACCTAGAGGCGTTTACCGACCTCAGCGTAAAACGCATCCTAATCATCTCAGAACGCTCTGGCGTATTGTTTTTAGGCGCTTTTTTCTTTTGCTTTAGCGCACTCGCCATTCTTGGCTTCGCCTATCGTGTTGAATTGGCACAGGCTGTATTTTTCCTCTTGTTTCCCCTTGCATTGGTTTGGTTGCGGTCCATCTATGTTGCGCGTCGTTTTTCCGATACCTGCCCCCGTGGACAAGACCTGATTTCGGCCTTGAAACGGCACCGCATGTTCGTTCAGGGCAGCGGCCTTGTTGCCATCACGATCACTGTAATCTGGGGAATGGTTCACAACATCTTAAACGTGGTGATTTGGTAAATGGCGAAAATTACACAGAATATTAACCTTGGCGGCGCCCCCGAAGGCTTTGACGCCAAGCTGATCTTGGCCGAGGTTGATAAACACAACGCGCCCGTGATCCACGTTGCACGCGATGACAAACGGCTTGCGGCGATGCGCGCGGCCCTTGCGTTTTTCGCGCCGGATATGCCTGTGTTTGATTTTCCGGCGTGGGATTGTCTGCCTTTTGATCGCACCAGCCCCGCCGCAGAAGTGTCCGCCGCGCGCATGGCGACCTTGGCCGCGCTCAGCCATGGGATGCCGCAGAAATACATCCTTTTGACCACTTTGGCCGCGGCAACCCAACGGGTTCCAGCGCGCGAATTGCTGCGCGAAGCCGCATTCCACGCCACCGTCGGCCAGCGGGTCGACGAACAGGCCCTGCGTCAATTCTTGGTGCGCATGGGATTTTCGCAGACCCCTACGGTGACCGAACCGGGGGACTATGCGATCCGCGGCGGTATCATTGATATCTATGCGCCCGGTGACACAGGGCCCGTTCGGCTTGATTTCTTTGGCGACACGCTTGACGGCGCGCGCCGGTTTGACGCGGTGACCCAACGGACGACCGAAAAACTCGAAGTCGTCGAACTGGCACCTGTGTCCGAGGTAATTTTGGACGAAGCCGCGATCACGCGGTTCCGCCAAAATTACCGCATTGAATTCGGCGCAGCTGGGTCGGACGATCCCCTCTACGAGGCCGTCAGCGCGGGGCGCAAACACCAAGGTATCGAACACTGGTTGCCGTTTTTCCACGACCGCCTTGAGACTTTGTTTGATTATCTTCCGGATGTATCCGTGGTTTTGGACGACCAATTGGACGCCGCGCGGCTGGCCCGCTGGGAAGCCATCGAAGACCAATACGAGACGCGCAAAATCGCGCTGAACGCCAAGGCCCGCCTTGATAGCGTGTATAAACCCTGCCCGACGGGGCTGTTGTATTTGGACGATACGGCGTGGGATTTGGCCATCGAAGGCCGCCGCGTGTTGTCCGCGTCGCCGTTGAAACAGGGTGTCGGCCCGAATATCTTGGACGCAGGCGGGCGGATCGGGCGCAATTTCGCACCGGAACGTCAACAAGAAGAAGTGAGCCTTTTCGGTGCGTTAAGCCACCACATTAATGCAAAACGTCGTGACGGACATGTAGTGATCGCCTCCTATTCCGAGGGCGCACGTGAACGGCTTGCCGGTTTGATGGAGGACGAAGGCGTCGAGGGTGCCACCCTGATTTCATCATGGCGCGATGTCCCCGAGGGCAATGGCGGCGTGTATTTGGCAGTTTGGGCGCTTGATCACGGGTTTGAATCCACCGGCCTTACGGTGATCAGCGAACAAGACGTTTTGGGCGACCGATTGGTGCGCGCCCCGCGCAAACGTAAACGCGCGGAAAATTTCCTGACCGAGGCCCAGAGCCTGACGCCGGGGGATTTGATCGTCCATGTTGAACACGGGATCGGGCGGTACAACGGTTTTGAAACCATCACGACGATGGGCGCGCCGCACGAGTATATCGCGCTGGAATATCAGGGTGGCGATCGGCTCTATCTGCCGGTTGAGAACATCGAACTCTTGTCCCGCTATGGTCATGATCAGGCGATCTTGGACAAATTGGGCGGCGGTGCGTGGCAGGCGAAGAAGGCCAAGCTCAAGGAACGGATTAAGCTTGTTGCGGATAAATTGATCCGGATCGCGGCCGAACGTGCCCTGCGCAAGGCACAGATTATGTCGCCACCCGACGGGATGTGGGACGCGTTTTGCGCTCGTTTCCCGTATCAAGAAACTGACGATCAGCTGTCCGCGATCCACGACGTGATCGACGATCTCGAAAGCGGCCGTCCCATGGATCGGTTGATTTGCGGCGATGTTGGCTTTGGTAAAACCGAGGTTGCGATGCGCGCCGCGTTCGTGGCCGCCATGTCCGGCGCACAGGTCGCGGTGATCGCGCCGACCACCTTGCTTGCGCGGCAACACTATAAATCCTTCGCCGAACGGTTCCGTGGTTTTCCAATTGAGGTCAGACAGTTATCGCGCTTTGTTGGCACAAAAGAGGCCGCCGAGACCCGCAAGGCCGCCGACCAAGGCACCGCAGAAATCATCATCGGCACCCATGCGTTGCTGGCGAAAAACATGCGGTTCAAGAACCTTGGTCTGTTGATCATCGACGAGGAACAACGGTTTGGCGTGGGCCACAAAGAACGTCTTAAGGAAATGCGCAGCGACATTCACGTGTTGACCCTGTCGGCGACGCCGATCCCGCGGACCTTGCAGATGTCCCTGTCTGGGGTACGCGACCTGTCGATCATCGGCACGCCGCCGGTGGACCGTTTGTCGATCCGCACCTATGTGTCTGCGTTCGATGCGATGACCCTGCGCGAGGCGTTGTTGCGCGAACATTATCGCGGCGGGCAAAGTTTCTTTGTGGTGCCGCGCATTACAGACCTGCCCGAGATCGAAGAATTCCTGCGCGATCACGTGCCCGAAGTATCCTTTGTCATTGCGCACGGCCAGATGGCGGCGGGCGAATTGGACGACCGGATGAACGCGTTTTACGACGGGAAATACGACGTGTTGCTGGCGACGACCATCATCGAAAGCGGCATCGATATTCCGACCGCCAACACGATGATTGTGCACCGCGCCGATATGTTCGGCCTGTCGCAGCTCTATCAAATTCGTGGTCGCGTTGGGCGTTCGAAAACCCGCGCCTATGCCCATATGACAACGAAACCGCGGATGAAATTGACGCCGCAGGCGGAAAAACGGCTTCGGGTTTTGGGCACCTTGGACAGTCTTGGCGCGGGCTTTACGTTGGCGTCGCAGGACCTTGATATTCGCGGTGCCGGTAACCTGTTGGGCGAAAGCCAATCGGGCCATATCCGCGAGGTGGGTCACGAGCTGTATCAATCCATGTTGGAAGAGGCCATCACGGCCATCAAATCGGGCACAGGCGAAGGCCTGCCCGAGGTCGACGACCAATGGGCACCGCAGATCAAACTCGGCGTGCCGGTGTTGATCCCCGAAGATTACGTGCAAGATCTGGATGTACGTTTGGGTCTGTATCGCCGTCTGTCGATGCTGTCGCGCAAGGTGGAATTCGAAGGTTTCGCCGCAGAATTGATCGACCGGTTTGGCAAATTACCACGCGAAGTCAACACGTTGCTCTTGGTTGTTCGCATCAAAGCCATGTGTAAAAAGGCCGGTATTGCCAAGTTGGACGCGGGCCCAGGTGGCGCAACGTTCCAGTTCCACCGCGATAAATTCGCATCCCCTGAGGGGCTTGTGGAATTCCTGACAGATGAGGCGGGCCGCGCCAAGGTCAAGGACAACAAGATCATCGTCCGCCGTGATTGGCCAAAAGAGGCAGACCGCATCAAAGGCAGCTTTGCCATAGCCAAATCATTGGCCGAAAAGGTCGTGGCAGCCAAGAAAAAGGCCGCCACATAGGGCGTTAAACGTCGCCTGTGTATTCGCCGCGTGGTGGGTAGTTCACCTTTTTGCGGAAGTCCAAAGACCCGATCAATTCCTTAAAGTTCGCGCGCGCGAAGGGCATGGAGTTGATCGACGAGAAGAACAACGTCTTATCCGGATCGATGATGAACAGGCCAGGCTCGGAAAATAGGTCTGGCTCGACGATACCGATGGATGTTTCACCGCGGCTGGTCGAGATGAACAGGCCGAATTCACGCGCCTTGGTCAGATCAAGACCATAGCCCAGTTTCAGGTTGGTTGGCGCCACAAGGTCATGCATTTCCGCAGAGCGTTCTTCCGTGTCCGATGAAATCGCCACAACGTTATAGCCACGTTTGTTGAATTCAGGGATCAGCGCATCAAGTTCCTTGAGCTGGTTGATGCAAACAGGGCAGTGACGGCCGCGAAAGAAGCTGACGACTGTGCCGTTTTCGCCCGCATCGCGGACAAGATCAAAATCACCGCCGCCAGAGACCGGAACAGTAAGGTCAGGTGTTTTCGTGCGGGGCATAATGGTGTTTGGGGTTGTCATAGGGGACTCCGATTTTTGTTTCCAAATGAGATCTAGCACACTATATGTCGTCAAAAGTCCATTTATCACGACAAAGGGTCCAGCATGGGATTTCAAATCATTCGCAACGGCTGTCTTGATCGGCTTGAAAGCATCGTCCAAGGGGTGCGGGTGCGTGACGTCGTGATGGGGCCGATTGACGAAAATGGTCTTGTTCTTCGCCGGACGCTCGACGGTTTTGTGCTTGGCTATGGGCGTGATTTGGATGGCGTCGTGTTTCTGATTGATTGGGGGATGCGGGGCGACGCGGTTGGCGTGGGCCTTGTGGATCTGACGTTGGATATTCCCACGGGGCACCGGCTTTGGGGGTTTGCGGACCTGATCTGGTCAGAAGCCGATCACCATCGCTGTGGGGCGCAATCGTTAATGTCTGGCTATGGCGAGGCGTTGCTCGTGCATCTATTGCGCGGCGCATTGGACAGCGGATCGATGACCGCGGGCGTCTGGGCGGCCATGTCCGATCCGCGATTGGCACGAAGCCTTGTGGCCATGCATGACGCCCCATCGAAACAGTGGAAAACCGAGGACTTGGCCGAGGTCGCCGGCATGTCACGATCCGCATTTATGGAGAGTTTCAAGGGGCTTATGGGCGAGGGGCCCATTCAGTATCTGCGCCGCTGGCGCATGCATGGCGCCCAAGAAGACCTGAGCGCGGGGCTACGTCTGTCTGAGGTCGCGCGGCGCAGTGGATATCGATCTGTCGACGCGTTTTCGCGGGCCTATCTTAGGGCCACAGGACACCGCCCCACGGCCCTAAAACCTTAAGATTTTTCGCGTGGCCCCATATAGATCATCAGGCCAATTGCCACGAAATACGTCACAAGCGCGCCGGTCATCAATGGCACCGGTGTCCCATTGAACAAAAGCCCGAGCGGCGTGGCGATGAACACGGCGCCAACCGTTGCCAAACACCCAATGACCGACGCGGCCATGCCTGCGATATGGCCCAATGGCTCCATCGCCAAGGCGTTCAAATTCCCCATGGTCAGGCCAAGCGAGAAGGTCAATCCAGACGCCCAAATGATATAGAGGGCAAAGGGAACCTCGTGGAACAGAACCGCCGCGATCATGCAAATCAATGTCAGAATGGCGACGCCCATGGTGCCACCATAAATCACCTTGCGCATCCCGAAACGCGCAACGATTTTCGCGTTGATAAAGCTGGCGCTCGCGCTGAATAATGCAATCGCGGCGAAGATCGCTGTGAACTGTTCGGCGCGACCATAGGTGATGTCCATGATCGGGTGGATCGACGAGACATTCGCGAACAAAATCCCCATGACACAGGCTTGGACCGCAATCGAAATTGCGGCGATGCGGTTTGCCAGGACCTCGCGCATGGCGGCGACAAGAACGCTGATCGTCATCGGTTGGCGTTTTTCAACGGGATGCGTTTCCGGTTGCCGCACCGACACCCACACACCAGCCGTGACTGCAAAAAGGATAAACGCAGCAAAGATCGCACGCCAGCCAAAGCCCGCGATGATCAGCTCACCTATTGCGGGTGCGGCGGCGGGTAGAACCATAAACACCATCATGACAAAGGACATGATTTTCGCCATTTCAACGCCGGCATAGCTATCGCGAACCATGGCCACACCTGCAATCCGTGGACCAGCGGCGCCGAGCCCCTGAAGGATGCGCGCAAGAACCATCAGTTCAAGCGACTGGGTCTGGGACGCCAAAAACGCACCGATACAATACAGGACAATACCGCCGATGATGATCGGCTTGCGGCCATAAGCATCCGACAATGGGCCCGTGAACAAGGTGCCAACGCCCATCCCAAGGATAAAACTGACCACGACAAGTTGGGCGCGGTTCGGGTCCTGTGGCGATAGGGCCGCGCCGATATCGGGAAGTCCGGGCAACATGGCATCAATCGAAAATGCCAGAATCCCGAACATGGTTGCGATTAGCGCAACGAATTCGTTGCGCGACAGACGGTCTGAATTGTTCATTTTTATTAGCTTTCTAGAGCTTGAATATCGGCGATAACTTTCGCCCAAAGTTCGGGTGACTGTGCGCCAGGGACCGCGTGTTGTTGGTCGACCACAAAACATGGCACGCCGGTTACACCCATTTCGCGGCTGTTTTTGTCGCGCATTTGGATGTTTTCAATATCGTTTTCACCCTCAAGAAGACGGCGCACCACAGCGGCATCCATGCCGATGCCATCGGCGATATCGGCCAATACATCGTGATCACCGATGTCGCGACCCTCGACAAAATAAGCCGCAAACAAGGCGTCGACCGCTTCAAGTTGCAGCGCATCAAGACCGGCCCAGTGGATCAAACGGTGCGCATCCAATGTGTTTGGCGTGCGTTTGATACCCTCGAAATTGATCTCAAAACCGGCAGCGGCGGCGGCTTCGACGATCGGCGCATAGGCTTTGACCGCGCCTTCTTTGCCACCGAATTTGGTCTCAAGATATTCGCGACGATCCATGCCACCGGCGGGCATGTCTGGGTTCAATTGATAGGGGTGGAATTCGATTGCAAACGGATAGCCTTCGGTTTCGGCCAGCGTTTTATCAAGGTTTGCCTTGCCAATATAGCACCACGGGCAGATCGGATCGGAAATGATGTCTAGTTTGACCATGGTGGTTCTCTCGTACTGGAGTAAAGGCAAGAAAACCCGTGCGTTAAAATGCAGCGGGTTCGTCCGGTACTATTAGGGAAATGTTTAGAAAAGAAAAGCACAAAACCTGTGCATATACGCACGTAACGCTGCGCGAATTTGAATTTTGCCCCGCAGGTGCAGACCTGCGAGGCAAGTGTATTAGTCCTCTTGGTACCACCAAACGTCGGGCTGATAGAACACATAGTCACCGTACATTGGATAGTATTCCGGTTTGTGCAGCTCTTTGACGTGGGCGATACGGGCCACATCATCGAACCAGAACGGGATCACATAACGGCCTGTGGTCATCACACGATCAAGAGCGCGCGCGGCGTCCTTGAACCCGTCTTGGGTCTCGGCTGTTAAGATTTCGCCGATCATCGCATCGACCGCTGGCGATACCACACCCATGGCGTTGCGCGACCCATTGGTGTTGGCGCTGTCGCCGCCCCAGTATCCGGTCAGCTCATTGCCAGGAGACAACGACAGGCTGCGACGATAGTAGGACATGCCGAAATCAAACGCGTCTGTACGTTCACGGTATTGCGCATCGTCCAATGTGGTCACGGTCACGTCCATGCCAAGCTGTTCAAGAACGGGCACATAGATGTCGGTGATCGTTTGGTGCTCGTTCGCACCAATTTTCAGGATCAGTTCAAAGGCGAACTGTTCGCCATCGGCGTTCACCAATTTGCCGTCTTCGACATTCCAACCGGCCTGTTCCAAAAGATCAAGTGCGGCGCGCAACTGGTTGCGATCACGGGCATTTCCGTTCGAAATTGGAAGATCATAATCGTCAAACGCATCCGGCGTCAGATCGGCCGCAAAGGGTTGGAGAAGCGCTTTGACCTCATCCGTGGCGGGGCCGTCGTTCATCGCCAGAACCGAGTTCGAGAAATACGACGTGATCCGAGAACGGCTGCCGCCGTTGATCTTGTCGTTGATGAATTCGTAATTAAACGCCTCGATCATCGCCTGACGGACACGCCAATCTGCGAACTGAGGCAGGCGGGTGTTCATGGCAAAACCGGTGATCCCCGATGGACGCTTGTGGGGGATGACGGATTTCACGACTTCGCCGTTTGTGACCCGTTCGAAATCATATTGCGTATCCCATTTGGCGGTATTGCCTTCGCGGAATGTGTTAAATTCGCCGGCCTTGAACGCCTCGAACATGGCAGAGCCATCGGCGTAATAGTCAAAACGGATCTCGTCCAAGTTGCCCAAACCTTTGCGCAGCGGCAAATCATTACCCCAATAATCTGGGTTCCGTTTGAGCGACATGAACCGCCCCGCCTCAAAATCGTCGATCTGATAGGCGGCGGTGGTGATTGGATTCACGTCCAAACCAGACTGTGCGAAATCCACGCCATCCCACTGGGCCTTTTTCATGATTGGACGCAGACCAATCACAAGGGCGAGCTCGCGGTTGTCTGAATTAAAGGTAAACCGAACACTGCGATCACCGGTCTTCTCAACCTTTTCCACTTGGGCATAGGTGCTTGCGTAACGTCCGTGGCTGCCCTCGGCGCCCAGAATTTCGTGGGACCAGATCACATCCTCAACCGTCACGGGGCTGCCGTCGGCGAATTTGGCCTCGGGACGGATCACGAATTCTACCCATTCGCGGTTCGGACCGGTTTCAATCGTTTCGGCCAACAGACCATACAATGTAAACGGTTCATCCCAGTTGCGGCCCATCAGGCTTTCGTACCCATAAATCCGCAACATCCACGGCACACGGCCCTTGCCGATATGTGGGTTAAGGCTGTCAAAGCTACCACCTTCGCCGATCACGATCCGACCGCCCTTGGGCGCATCAGGGTTCGCATAGGGCAAATGGGTGAAATCCGCGGGCAACGCCGGTTCGCCATACATCGAGATGCCGTGGCTTGGTTCTGCAAGTGCTACGCCGGCCATGGCGACAAACCCCGCCGCCAGCGCCCCACATGTCATTCGTTTCAAATCAACTGATTTCATTCCGTAAACAATCCCTCTGCCTGTTATGCTTTGACCCCAGCCTAGGGGCATCTGACTGGCATTTCAAACTTTTAGCTTGGAACACAGCGGCGGATTGCTTATAAAGGTGTCACTGCTCGATAGGTTTCTTGCCTGTATGAAACCTGCCTCAATAACTTGACGCCAGCCTTGTGCTGGCGTTTTTTTTTGGCATAAAATTCCAGTATTCCGACAAATTTCCCCGTGCATTTTGCAGGTGCAGCATTTAGCGTGATCCCTGAAAACACGTAAAACAAGGGGGATTCATGTCAATTTCAGGCAAAACAGCAGTCATCACAGGGTCAAATTCAGGTATCGGACTGGGCGTCGCGCGCGAACTCGCGCGGCTTGGTGCGAATGTCATATTGAATTCCTATACAGACCGTGACGAGGACCACGCCTTGGCCGAATCGATTGCCAAAGAGCACGGAATCACCGCGCGCTATATCGGTGCCGACCTGTCCAAAGGCGACGAGGCACGACGTTTGATCGAGGATGCGGGGACATGTGACATTTTGATCAACAACGCCGGAATCCAACATGTTGCGCCGATTGATGAATTTCCCGCGAAAACCTATGACGCGATCATCGCGATCAACATGAATTCGGCGTTCCACACGACGGCTGTGGCCCTTCCTATGATGCGGGCGGCCGGTTGGGGCAGGGTGATCAACATCGCCTCGGCCCATGGTTTGACGGCGTCGCCATATAAATCGGCCTATGTTGCGGCGAAACACGGCGTCGTGGGCATGACCAAGGTCGTTGCGCTCGAAACCGCGCAGGAACCGATCACCGCCAACGCGATATGCCCGGGCTATGTTTTGACCCCCTTGGTCGAGGCACAGATCCCCGAAACCATGAAGGAATACGGCATGGACCGCGAGACCGTCGTCAAAGACGTACTGTTGGCGCGCCAACCGTCCAAAGAATTCGCAACCGTCGAACAGCTGGGTGGCACCGTGGCGTTTTTGGCATCCGACGCCGCGGCGCAGATCACGGGGACAACCATTTCCGTGGACGGTGGCTGGACGGCCTTATGATACGGGTCAATCTCGCCCTTCAGGGTGGCGGCGCCCATGGCGCGTTTACGTGGGGTGTTTTGGATCGCCTCTTGTCCGAGGCAGACGTGGAAATCTGCGCAATTTCAGGGGCTTCTGCGGGGGCGTTAAACGGAGCCGCGTTCAAATCTGGCTGGGTTGACGATGGGCGCACGGGCGCGCAAAACTCTCTCAATTGGCTCTGGGAACAGATGGGCGCGGTCGGCGATTTGCGCATGTCGGAATGGATGAAAACCCTATTTCCGCTGGGCACCATGACCGACATGATGGAGGCGAACCCGCTGGTTCAGATGGGCGAAGTCGCGAAATCCTTCGTGAGCCCCTATGACTATGGCGTGGCCTATCGCAACCCGTTGGGGCGGATCGCGCGACGCCTGTCCTATGACCGAATTCACACCGACATCGGGCCGGAATTGCATGTTGGGGCGACCAATGTACGGACCGGCAAGCTCCGGCTTTTTACCGGCGACGACATCACCCCCGAGGCGATTTTGGCGTCGGCCTGTTTGCCCACGGTGTTTCAGGCAATCGAGATTTTCGACCCCAAAACCGGTCGTGATGAATCCTATTGGGACGGTGGCTATACGGGCAATCCCGCGTTGTTCCCCCTGTTTGAACCGCATTTGCCCGACGACATTATTGTGGTGAACATCAATCCGCTGCACCGCGAAGAGGTGCCGACATCGGCAATGGCAATCCAGAACCGTGTGAACGAAATATCGTTTAATACCTCGCTGCTGCGGGAACTTCGGGCAATCAATTTCGTTCAGGAACTGCTTGAGACCGGCGCGATCAACGCGGGCACCATGAAGGGCGTTAAGGTCCACATGATTTCAGATGATGTTTTGATGAATGATCTGTCTGTGGTCACCAAGATGATGCCGACCCCGCAGACATTGGGCCGGCTGCGCGAGGCTGGGTTTGATGCGGCCGATCAATTTCTGATCGACCACAAGGCCAAGCTTGGCAAACAAAGCAGCGTCAACCTCAGCGAGATGTTCGATTAGGACGAGATTTTTGG
Organism: uncultured Halocynthiibacter sp.; assembly: GCA_947503035.1. Classification (GTDB taxonomy): domain Bacteria; phylum Pseudomonadota; class Alphaproteobacteria; order Rhodobacterales; family Rhodobacteraceae; genus CANNCD01. The sequence goes on along the minus strand of CANNCD010000001.1, from coordinate 598,179 downwards.
TTTGTCGTCGGGGTAAACAAGCCCCGCCGAAATCACCAATTTCGCAGCCTCTTCGACGCTCATATCCAAGAGCTTAAGCTCGCTGCGGGGCAGGAACAAAAGAAAACCAGAGGTCGGGTTTGGCGTGGTTGGCACGAATACGGCGACCAGTTCATCTTCTTCGCCGAACTTGGTTCTGATCTCGCCTTTGGCGGTGGTTGAAATGAACGCGATGGCCCATGATCCCTTGCGGGGATATTCGATCATACAGGCCTGATCGAAGCTTGAATCGGATTTCGCAAATACGGTTTCTGCGATTTGTTTCAAACCGTTATAGACCGATCTTACCACAGGCATACGGTCCACTTGGCGTTCGGCCCACCGGAGGAATGATCGGCCCAGAAACCCTTTGGCAATCCAGCCGACAACGATGGAAAACACCAAGAATATGACAACGCCGACGCCCCGGAAATGCACGCTGTATTCGCCGTCCGTATAGGATTCAAGCAGGCGCGTCAGATAGAGATCCGGCTGCCAGCGATCCGGCACAAAGGGCAGGACCCAGCCGTCGATCCAGCCAACAACGGTCCAAATCAGCCAGAGCGTCACACCGATGGGCGCGATCACGACAATACCGGTCAGAAAGCTGCTTCTGAGACGTGCAAACAGCCCAATGCGTGGTGGTTTTGGCGTTTCGGCCAGATCTTCAATGCGCATAATTACCCTCGGTCAATTACCGGCAATGTAGGGTTCGCGCGCGCCCCCCACAAGCAGAACACGCGCGATTTTGCATAAATATTAAGTCGCCGAGGCCAATTCGCATGCGATTTGGGCGGCGAGCCGTGCATTATTCAAAACCAGCGCGATATTCGACGTCAGACTCTTACCCTCGGTCAGTTCATAGATCCGGTTCAGAAGGAAGGGCGTGACCTGTTTCGCGGTGATACCTTGGGTTTCGGCCTCGGCCAAAGCCTGTGCAATGATCGGGGCCAAAACATCGGCGGGGATTTCATCCTCGACGGGAATCGGGTTCGCGATCAACTGGCCACCGGGGATTTTCATCTCGGCGCGCATGGCCATCGCGGCGGCAATGTCTTTGGCGGTATCCATCCGCAATGGCGCAGATAGGCCCGAGCTGCGCGACCAAAAGGCGGGCAATTCGTCCTGACCAAAGGCGATGACCGGTACGCCAAGGGTTTCAAGAACCTCATATGTTTTCGGCATATCAAGGATCGCCTTGGCGCCCGCGGCCACGACGGTCACGGGTGTTTGGGCCAGTTCCTGAAGGTCGGCAGAAATGTCGAATGTGGTTTCTGCGCCCATGTGAACGCCGCCGATACCGCCCGTCGCAAAGACCGAAATTCCCGCGAGACGCGCCGCAATCATCGTTGCCGCAACCGTTGTCGCACCGGTGCCGCCGGTGGCCAAACAGGCCGCGAAATCCGCGCGGGACAGTTTCGCGACGGTCTTGGCCTGACCAAGTGTATCAAGCTGTTCATCCGTCAGACCCACGTGCAAAACGCCATCAAGCACCGCGATTGTCGCGGGCGTTGCACCGGTGTCGCGCACCATGTTTTCAACGCGCCGCGCGGTTTCCACGTTCTGCGGATAGGGCATGCCGTGGGTGATGATCGTGCTTTCAAGCGCGACAAGCGGGCGGTTGTTGACGTGGGCGTGTTTGGCCTCGGGGGAAAAGATCATTTTCATCATACGGGGGTGTCTCCTGAGACATAGGTTGCCGCAGCGCGCAGCGCCGTCTGGAGGGCAGTTTCATCGGTTTCACCGCGCGATTCCGCGGCGATATGGGCGGCCATGAACGTGTCGCCCGCGCCGGTAACGCGGGTCACCAAAACGGGGGGCGGGGCCATGGAAATGCTGTTATCTGGGGTGGCCAGCGTGGCGGGATCGCCGCCGTCGGACACCATCACGCGCTGCGCCCCACGGGCCAGCAACCCATCGGCGGCGGCGGCGGAGGTGGCGAATTCGGATTGGCACAGGATGCCGGCCTCTTCCAAATTCACATAGAGCGTGGCGTTTTTGACGGGGAGAAGCGGAAGCAGGCGTTCCGCCTTACCTGGGCTGGCCGGTGCGATGCGCAGATCGGCCTGCGAAAACGCGTCGCTCGTCGCGATTTTCGACAGAAGTGGCGAGGTCAGATTGCCATCAAGCGCGATTTGCCCAGAGTAGGGGACGTCGACCGAGCCAAGCGTGCCATCATAGAGCGCGCGCAGGATTTTATCATCCGCCGCCTCAAGCGAATGGGCGTCGGCAATCGCAGCGATCAGACCATTCGCGCCCTCAATCGCCATATAGCGGTCGGTGGGCAGGTCCTCGGAACGGTACACATGGTCGGTGGCGATGCCCATCCGACGACAGGCGGCCATCAATTCCTCGCCCTCGTCGTCTTGGCCAACGGCGGTCAGGATGCTGGGCGCGAGGCCAAATCGCACCAACGTCATGGCAATGTTCATCGCCACACCACCCGGAATACGCGTGATGCGCCCGCCAATATCGGTACCAACCTGCATAGGCCGATCCGCGCGCCCGATGATGTCCCACAGGACCGAGCCAATACAAAGAATGGGTTTTTGATCTGTCATAAAGCTGTTTTGACCGACTGGTCATATTTTGACAAGAGCAAGCCGTAAGGTAATTCGACCATTGATATATTAAGTGTCATAGTTGCAGGTCTGCCAAGGCGGATAAAACATAAGCGTATACCCCGGGAGCGCATCAACGAGAATATCATCGACAGTGTTGATGGTATAACCCTCATGCTCTTCACGCATCACCAAGCCAAAAGTTTCACCGAAATATGACACGGAAAACGGACGCACACGAATTGGCTCTATTGTGACAGCATCGATTTTGGCCTTTACCTTATCAATTGCCTCTCCGACCTTCTTGCGGGAATAGGCGTCATGGGCTGAAAGGACAGAAACCTCTGACGAGATCAAATTTCCCTTTGTGTCAAATATATAGGCGGCGACATAATCCGTTCTGGTCCCGTCTTTCACGCTGAGTTGCGTTGTGACCCAAAACCCGTTGCCCTGCTTGGTTTTTCCGACGTCTTTCAAATGATATCGATCCGGCACGAGCGGAATTTTAAAGTCGTCGACGGTTGGCGTGGGCGTATGGACTAGGTCTTTCTTCGGAAATAACGAAGCACGAATTTTGCGAAACATTCAGGTGGGCCTTTGACCAAATTATGGGGCACTACGGGGCGTATATCCCAACCCAATCTGCCCAGATTTCCCTTTGTTTTTCAATAAAAACAACCATCCACGCAAAAGATCACGATGTACGTGGCATTAGGGTCTGGACAACCCCAACAAACACGGGTAATTGAGCCGCACTTCACAGGCAAAGTTTGGGCCGATTGGGGAGAAATCCCATGACGTCCGCCGGTTGGAACATCCCGTTCCTCAGGCTTTGCCAAGGTGTAAACCGGAAAAGGAACTTGGATATGGGTATCCCTGATTTTACAATGCGTCAGCTTCTAGAAGCTGGTGTTCACTTTGGTCACCAGACACAGCGCTGGAACCCTCGTATGGCGCCATTCATCTATGGTGCACGCAACGGCATCCACATTATGGATCTTACACAGACTGTTCCAATGTTGGAGCAAGCGCTGACTGCTGTTCGTGACACTGTTGCAAAAGGCGGCCGCGTTCTTTTCGTTGGCACAAAGCGTCAGGCTGCTCAGCCTGTTGCAGATGCTGCTGAGAAATGTGCGCAGTACTACATGAACCACCGTTGGCTCGGCGGCACCATGACAAACTGGAAAACTGTTTCCAACTCTATCAAGCGTCTAAAAACCATCGACGAGAAACTTGAAGAAGGCGTAGAAGGCCTGACCAAGAAAGAACGTCTTGGCATGGAACGCGACCAGATCAAATTGCAAGCATCCCTTGGCGGTATCCGCGACATGGGCGGTGTTCCTGATCTTCTGTTCGTGATCGACGTGAAAAAAGAAGAATTGGCAATCGCAGAAGCAAACAAACTGGGTATCCCTGTTGTTGCTGTTGTTGATACCAACTGTTCCCCAGATGGCGTTGATTACATCATCCCAGGCAACGACGATGCGGCACGTGCAATCGCACTTTACACCGATCTTGTTGCTCGCGCATGTCTTGACGGCATGACCGCACAACTGGGCGCTGCAGGTATCGACCTGGGCGAAATGGAAGAAGCAATGACTGAAGAAGTCGTAGCTGAAGCCTAAGCGTTACAAAATAGTCATCGGGCGCGGCTATTACTGCCGCACCCGTTTCTAACGTTAAGAATTAGGAGAGCCGAAATGGCAATCACCGCAGCACTCGTAAAAGAACTTCGTGACACCACAGGCGCAGGCATGATGGACGCGAAAAAAGCGTTGACCGAAACAGCAGGCGACATGGACGCCGCTGTTGATTGGCTTCGCACCAAAGGTCTTGCTAAGGCCGCGAAAAAAGCCGGTCGTACCGCAGCAGAAGGCCTTGTGGCTGTTTCCGTTGCTGGCGGCAAAGGCGTTGCAGTTGAAGTTAACTCTGAAACTGACTTTGTTGGTAAGAACGCTGACTTCCAAGCAATGGTTGCATCCATCGCTGGCGCCGCGATCAACGTTTCCGACGTAGACGCGCTTAAGACAACTGAAATCGACGGCAAAACCGTTGACGCGATCATCACCGACGCTGTTGCGACAATCGGCGAGAACATGTCCGTACGTCGTATGGCTGCTCTTGAGGCTGAGCAAGTTGTTGCATACGTGCACAACGCGGCTGCTGATGGCATGGGTAAAATCGGTGTTCTTGTTGGCCTAAAAGGCGACAACGAAGCATTCGGTAAACAGGTTGCTATGCACATTGCTGCTGCAAACCCTGCATCCCTTGGCGAAGCTGACCTAGACGCAGCTTTGGTTGAGCGTGAAAAAGCTGTTCTTACCGAGCAAGCACGTGAATCTGGCAAGCCAGAAGCCGTGATCGAAAAGATGATCGTTGGCCGTATGAAGAAATTCTTCGGCGAAGTTACTCTTCTTGGTCAAGCATTCGTTGTGAACCCAGACCTTACTGTTGAAGCAGCGGCAAAAGAAGCTGGTGTTGAAGTGACAGGTTATGTTCGTCTCGAAGTTGGCGAAGGCATCGAAAAAGTAGAAGAAGATTTCGCAGCAGAAGTTGCAAAAACAATGGGCGGCTAAGCCGGATCCACAGTTTGATCTTTTAAGGGCAGGGGGCAACCTCTGCCCTTTTTCTTTGGGAAAACGCCGCAGTTATCGCCTGCGGCGACGTTACGTAATATCATATCGTAGAAATGAAAAAGTGGCGCGACCGGCAAAAGATCGCACCACTTTAATTAAGAGTCGCTACTGGGGAAGTAGCATTTGCTCTATCATAGGCTCCACCGCCAGAATACACCGCTTTACCTATGTTCTTCCGGTTACCCGGCTGATGCGATCGCTCTACATTGAACTTCGTACATCTGCTCCCAGGCGAAAATTGCCACCACTCACGGAACAACTATATTTTGTCAGAGATTTCCGTAAATATGAAGTAGGGTAAACCTTACTTATTCAATTTTTCGTAACTTTGTCACAGTTTTTTTGGGGACTAATCAATCGCTTACAACAAAGATCTGGTTTTGGAACCACGCCTTAAGAACCGCCTGGGCCGTTGTTTCGACATCAAGATTCTCGCGCGCGAGCCGCAGGTGTTTTTCCACCGTGGCAATTCCAAGCCCAAGAATGGTCGCGATATCTTGGATCGATTTGCCATCTCCAACCCATTCCAACACCTGTTGCTGGCGCGTGGTCAAGGTGCGCGCGATGGGCGTAAAGGGCAGGGACTGGATTTTGAGATGTGCCACATTGGCAAGGATCTCGAGCTCAGTTCCGTATTTCTCCCAGATATTATTCGCCTCGGCCTGTGAAATCCCCTTGGCCGCAGTGAGCGCCATTCCACCTTTGGAGCGTCGATTATCTGATTGAAATGAAACGGTAAAACCAGATGTAACATCGAACTTTCGATTGAACTCAATGACCTTCATCGTCTCGGGCGGATAGTTCCCAGCCTCTGCTTGCTCCTTAACGTAATCCCAGCTGCAGACGCCATCATTGTCCAAAGTCCAAAGAACCATCGGCGCATGATAATATAGGCCATCCTCGACGAACGGGCCGATATAGTCGTTTTGGTGATTGCTGAGCAGGAACAGATCCTTGGGATCGCCAAGGTTACGTTCCGTCCGATAACGCGTATAGCCATAGATAATCCGGTCAAACCCGTATTGCGCGAACTGCGAGGTGACGGATTGCCAAACATGTTCGATGCATGACGCATGAACAACGGCGCCTAGATCGATTTTGCTCATGGGCGGGACAGGTGGTTCAGAATGGCGTCAATCGCCAGGAGATAGCCATAGGTCCCAAAGCCACAGATTTGGCCAACCGCGACACGGCCGATATAGGATACATGCCGGAACTCTTCGCGGGCATGGATGTTCGACACGTGAAGTTCAACCGTCGGGATCTCGACCGACGAGATCGCGTCCATCAGGGCGATAGACGTGTGTGTCAGACCACCGGCGTTAATGATAACACCGTCAACGCGGCCACGGGCGGCATGGAGCCGGTCAATAAGAGCGCCTTCGTGGTTGCTCTGAAAACAATCAAGGACGGCGGATTTCGATTTAGCATATTCAACGGCGCGGTCTTCAACATCGCTGAGCGTATCTGAGCCGTAAATCTCAGGCTGCCGTGTGCCGAGGAGATTAAGATTTGGACCGTTTAACAATAGTAGATTTGACATGACTTACCCCAAAGTTGAGACAAGGGAGCATATTCAGAGACTTATCGTCAATATGTAATACGCTTTGCAGTCGCAGAAATTCAGCAGAACCTCGATAAATCAAAGGGGCGCATCAAATGAGCGCCCCAATAAGTTACATAATACCAATTATGAAGTATTTACTAAGACCGCGTACGCTGGATTAACCAAGCGCGTAGCCAGCCCCCCGAACCGTACGGATCGGATCGTTACCTGCATTGCCGACCAAGGCCTTGCGAAGTCGTCCGATGTGGACGTCGACGGTCCGCGTGTCCACATAGATGTCACGGCCCCAAACACGATCCAAGAGCTGTTCACGACTCCAGACGCGACCTGGTTTCTCCATGAACGTCGACAGCAAACGGAACTCGGTCGGACCAAGTTTCAGCTGGGCTTCGCCACGGAATACTTTGTGGGTTTCGCTATCCAGAACGATGTCCTGATACGTGAGCTGTTGACCGACGGTCGCTGGACGTGTGCGGCGTAATTGCGTGCGCACACGGGCCATCATTTCCACGACAGAATACGGTTTCACAACATAGTCATCCGCACCGGTTTCAAGGCCCCTCACCCGATCAACCTCTTCGGACCGCGCCGAGAGCATGATGATCGGGATCGCACGGGTTTCAGGACGCGTCTTAAGACGACGACAGACTTCGATCCCAGAGAGGTTCGGCATCATCCAATCAAGGATAATAATGTCGGGAAGATGTTCATCCACCAACAACAATGCCTCTTCTCCATTTTCGGCGGACCGCACGGAATAGCCTTCAGATTCAAGGTTATAGACCAGAACTTCACGCTGTGCGGGTTCGTCCTCAACGACGAGAACCGAAGGTTGATCCGCAGACATGGTGTTACTCCTCGTCCGTCATATAGTCGCCTTTTGGACGCGACTCGTCGGGCAGTTCACCAGAAACAAGATAGATCACTTGTTCGGAAATCGAGGTCACGTGGTCGCCCATGCGTTCGATGTTTTTCGCGATGAAATGGAGGTGCATACAGGCCGTGATGTTGCGCGGATCTTCCATCATGAACGTCAGGAATTCGCGGAACAGCGCGTTGTACATCTGGTCGACTTCGTGGTCGTGGGTAATCACGTTTTCGGCCAGCGCCACGTCACGTTGGATATAGGCGTCCAGCGCGTCCTTAAGCATCAGCTCGACCTCTTTGGCCATGCGGCGGATGGCCCCTGCACTGCCCTCGACGTCGGACATTTGCACCAACACCGATGTACGTTTCGCAAGGTTCTTGGCATAGTCACCAATGCGCTCAAGGTTGGCGGCGATCTTCATCACGGACAAAACAGTGCGCAGATCGGTCGCGATGGGTGAACGAAGCGCGATAACGCGGGCGGCTTCTGTGTTGATCTGTTCCTCAAGGGCATCGATCAATTTGTCGTCTTTTCGCACTTGCTCAGCAAGCTCTTCGTCGCGTGTTTCCAATGCCTTAGCGGCACTTGTTATAGCGGCTTCGACAAGGCCACCCATTTTCATGATCATGGCCTGAATGCCTTCGAGATCACGGTCAAATGCGGATGCGATATGTGGTTCTTGCATGTCTATTCCCCTAGCCGATCCGGCCTGAAATATAGCTTTCCGTGCGCGGATCGCTTGGATTAGTGAAAATTTGACCGGTTTCGCCGAATTCGACGAGGTTCCCCAAATGGAAGAACGCGGTCTTTTGGCTGACGCGTGCGGCTTGCTGCATCGAGTGGGTCACGATGACGACGGCGAATTTCTCGCGAAGCTCGTCGATCAACTCCTCGACCTGTGCGGTCGCGATTGGATCAAGCGCGGAACAGGGCTCATCCATCAATAGGACCTCTGGTTCGGTTGCAACGGCGCGCGCGATGCACAGACGTTGCTGCTGACCACCCGAAAGACCCGTGCCCGGACCATCAAGACGGTCTTTGACCTCGTCCCAGATGGCAGCGCGGCGCAGGGATTTTTCGACGATGTTATCAAGGTCGGCTTTGGTCTGGAACAGACCGTGGATGCGCGGACCATAGGCCACATTGTCATAGATCGATTTGGGGAATGGGTTCGGTTTTTGGAACACCATGCCCACCTTGGCACGAAGCTGTACCGGATCGACCTTTGGGTCATAGATGTTTTCGCCATCCAACAGAATATCGCCTTCGACGCGGCAGATATCGATGGTGTCATTCATCCGGTTCAGCGTGCGCAGGAACGTGGATTTACCACAGCCCGACGGGCCGATGAATGCCGTTACGGTTTTGTCTTCGATCTGAACGTCAACGTCCTTGATCGCGTGGTTTTCACCATAGAAGACTTGGACCTTGTTGGCGGCGATTTTGATGTCATTGGTTTCCACGGATCTCTCCATAATTCTCATGTCGTTCATTGTATTATCCTACCAGCGGCGTTCGAACCGGCGGCGCAGGATAACGGCCAACGTGTTCATCGTAATAAGGAAAACAAGCAAGATGATGATGCCACCCCATGCACGTTCGTACCATGCAGGGTCGGCGCGTTTTGCCCATTCGTAAATTTGTGCAGGCATGGCCGAGTTCGGCGACAGGATGCCTTCTGCGAGTGTGTCTGGCATGTTGGTCGCGATGAAGCCCACCATCCCGATCAACAACAACGGTGCGGTTTCCCCAAGCGCCTGCGCAAGGCCGATGATGGTCCCCGTAAGGATGCCTGGCATGGCCAGCGGCAGCACGTGGTGGAACACGGATTGCATCTTGGATGCGCCGATGCCCAGTGCCGCGTCGCGGATCGATGGTGGCACAGATTTAAGCGCAGCACGTGTTGAAATGATGATCGTCGGAAGAGTCATAAGCGACAGAACCAAACCACCCACAAGCGGTGCGGACTGAGGCAGATGTGCGAACTGGATGAACACGGCCAGACCAAGGATACCGAACACGATGGACGGCACCGCGGCAAGGTTCGAGATGTTCACCTCGATCAGATCGGTAAACCAGTTCTGCGGCGCAAATTCTTCGAGATAGATCGACGCGGCCACACCAATCGGCAAGGACACCCCAAGAACCACCAACATCATAAAGAAAGACCCCGCCATCGAAACACCGAAACCGGCCTGTTCTGGGCGCGCTTCGGATGCGTCGGCACCGGTGATAAAGGCCATGTTAAACACCTTTTCCACCAAACCGTCGGCTTGCATTTGATCCACAAGATCAAAGTGTTCCGCCGAGATGTTCTTGTCCCGCGCAACGCTTTCGCGGGTCACGCGGCCCTTAAGGTATCCGTCAACGCGGCTTGCGGCGATCAGACGGAATTCAACGGTTTCCCCCAGACGATCAGGGTTATCCAAAACGAACTGACGGACCTGACCAGCGGCGGATGCGGACAACAGTTGGCCCATTGCCTTGTGTTTTTCGAACGGATGATTGTAACCGGCGGCGTTCACCTGATCCAAAAGACCCTGCTGGATCAGTGGCTTATAGGTGAATGTTGTCGCTTTTTTCAGGTCCTCGATATTGCGGTTGCCCTTTTTGTCGATCTTGGCCGGATCAAGGAATACCTCGACCGTGACAAAGGTCTGTTTGAACGCGGATGACCCATTCGAGATGATCGTGGTCAACAGGATGACAAGGAACAAAAGCCCGACACCAACAGCCGCAAGACCATAGGCACGAAAACGAGCTTCGGCTTTGTTGCGTTTTTGGGTGCGGGCATCCGCCACCAAAAGCGAAGACTTCTTAGAAGCCATATCTGAGTTGAAATCAGTCATTAGTCGTACTGCTCCCGGTATTTGCGCACGATATATAGGGCAACGAAGTTAAGGCCGAGGGTGATGACAAACAGCGTCATCCCAAGGGCAAAGGCCACCAGCGCCTCGGGCGAGGCAAAGTCGCCGTCACCGGTCAGCTGGCTTACGATTTTTGCGGTCACGGTGGTCATGGCCTCGAACGGGTTCATGTCCAATTTACCTGCGGCCCCTGCCCCAAGCACAACGATCATGGTTTCCCCGATGGCACGTGATGCGGCCAGAAGGATCGCACCAACAATCCCCGGAAGCGCAGCCGGCAGGACAACCTGACGGATGGTTTCGGATTTCGTCGCCCCCAGACCAAAGGACCCATCGCGCAATGACTGTGGCACCGCGTTGATGATGTCATCGGACAAGGACGATACGAATGGGATCAACATGACGCCCATCACAAGACCCGCGGTCATAACGGCCGTGCCGCCCTTCATCCATGACACGCCCAATGCGCCGCCGTCACCAAAGATGTCGACCAACAATGGACCGACGGTCAACAGGGCAAACAGACCGTAAACGATGGTCGGGATACCCGCGAGGATCTCGATCAATGGTTTGGCAAAGGCGCGTGTTTTTGGACCGGCATATTCGGACAGGTACACCGCCGCGAACAACCCGATTGGCACGGCCACGATCAACGCGATGATCGAGATATACATCGTGCCCCAAAGCAATGGCAGAATGCCAAGCTGGGATGTGCCGGTGAAAGACGGGCTCCAAGTGGTGCCAAAGAAGAAGTCCTTGGCCGAATAGAGTTTGAAGAATTCGATGGTGTTGAACACCAGCGATAGAATGATGCCAACAGTCGTAAGAACCGCCAAGCAGGCCGATAGGATCAACAGGCTCTTGGTGCCGCTTTCGACCACGGTGCGGGCGCGGAAATCTTTGTTGGTTTGCATCACGGCCCAACCGAAACCGGCAATCGCCAATGCGACAACCACGAATGTTGAGATCCAAGATGCGGTGTTTTGTTTGATCCGAAGCGCCTGTGCGGCGGCCAGAACCTCGGGCTTTACGTCGGCCCCAAGCGCGACGCCGATTTCGCCCAGACGGGCACGAACATCGGTGAACTCAGACCGAAGGGTCGCTGCCTCTTCGGCGGTCATGGCGCCCTGTGCAACGGCCTGATCCAGACCGGCGGCAACGCGGGATACGTCGCTCATGATAAGACCAAGGGAGCCACCATCGTCAATCACGGATTGTGGGATCATTGTGGACACTTGACGGTCCAAAACCATCGGCTGTGCCACAGACCAAACCGCAAGAACAATCGCGGCTGGCACAAAGGTCTTCAGAGCGGCGTTCGCTCCGTAATAAAAGGGCAGTGAGTGAAGATGTCTGACATCCCCATCCGCAGATCGTAGGGCGCGTGCGCGTCCCAGAACAAAGCCAATGACCGCGAGGCCAGCGACAAAAAGAAAAATCCAGAGAACCGGCATTGCGAACCCTTGTGTGTGATGGGTCAAAAATAGAAAAGAGACGGCCCCAAAAGAGCCGTCCCCACGTGTTATGAAGTTTTATTACATTGCTTCGTCAGCTGCAACAGATGCTTGTGTGTCTGCAAGCTCTGGGTCGGACACAAGACCGTATTCGGCAAGTGGACCGTCTGGGCCGGCGATCTCGTCGGATACGAAGAATTCTGCGTATTCTTTAAGACCTGGGATCGCGTTCAAGTGTGCCGCTTTTACGTAGAAGTAAAGTGGGCGAGACACTGGGTATTCACCAGTCGCGATGGATTCTGTGGATGGAACCACACCAGACATTGTCGCAACCTGAAGCTTGTCGGTGTTGTTTTCGTAGAATGCGAGACCAAAGATACCGATGCCAGCGTTGTTTGCTTCTACGCGTGCAAGAGTTTCAGTGTAGTCACCGTCGATGTCTACGGAACGACCGTCTGTGCGAAGTGCGAAACATGCGTCTTCTGCTGCATCTTCGTCACCGCCAGCTGCGTGTGCGAACACTTCCATAGCGCCAGTTGCTTCACACCCTGCAAGGATCACTTTTTCTTCGAATACTTCACGTGTACCGTGCTTGGTACCAGGAACGTATGCTTGGATTTCTTGGGCTGGGAACGCTGGGTTCACTTGGTCCCAAGTTGTGTATGGGTTTTCAACGATCGCGCCGTCTACAACAACTTTGTCGGAAAGTGCTGTGAACCAGTCGGATGGTGTGAATTCAAATGTGTTGCCGTTGATGTCGGATGCGAACACGATGCCGTCATAACCGATGCGTACTTCGATGATGTCAGTCACACCAGCAGCCGCACATGCTTCGATTTCAGAGTCTTTGATTTTGCGAGATGCGTTTGCAACGTCGATTGTCGCTTCGCCTACGCCCTGACAGAATTTCTTAAGGCCAGCAGAAGAGCCACCGGATTCAACAACTGGTGTTGGGAAGTCAAAGTTTTCGCCGAATGCTTCTGCTACGATAGAAGCATATGGAAGAACTGTGGAAGACCCAGCAACTTGAACTTGGTCGCGTGCCACGCCAGCAGTCGCAGTAACAGCAGTGATCGCCAATGCAGAGGCGGACAGTTTAACAAAAGACATCGTTTATCTCCTAAATGTCATTTTTGATCTCAACTTCGAGATCTTGAGACAGCTTCTAAGATGTATCGGTTATGCTTTTGTGTAAGTTTTGTAACAGGAATATGACAATGCAAGGTTTTTTAATAATTATTACGAGGCGTTAATTATTAAGGTTTGCGAATACCCTATTGATTTAACGGCAAAATCACCGAAAACACCGATCCAACGGCCAATTTACTTTCTATGCGAAGACGGCCCCTGTGACGGTTTACAATGTGTTTTACGATGGCTAGACCAAGCCCAGTGCCCCCCATTTCACGCGATCTGTGACCATCGACGCGGTAAAACCGCTCGGTCAGGCGCGGGATATGATGGGGTTCAATACCGTCCCCTTCGTCACGCACCGAAATGATAACACCAGGGCCACGCAGGCCACCTTCATACGGGGACAGTTGCGCCGAAATCGTCACATTCCGATCCGCGCCACCGTATTTCACCGCATTGGTAATGAGATTGCTGAACACCTGATGAAGCTGATCCTGATCCCCAATGATCATCGCCCTCATGTCGTCGACCGCAGGGGCGATCACAATCTCGACCCCCTGCCCGTCGGCAAAGCGGCGCGTCGAAAGCGCGGCAGATTTAACCGTATCAATGACGTCGAACTCTTCACGTGGGCGAATGCGTTCGTTGCTTTCGACACGAGACAGAGACAACAGATCGTCGACCAACCGGTTCATCCGCGTCGCCTCTTTGTCCATGATCGACAAGAACCGTTCCGACGCCTTGGGGTCACCCTGTGCCGGTCCACGCAGCGTTTCGATAAATCCAAGCAAGGCCGTCAAAGGGGTCCGAAGTTCGTGGCTGACGTTTGCAACGAAATCACGGCGCATTTGCCCGATCTCCTGCTGCTCGGTCACATCATCAAACCGCACCATAAGCCCGTCACCATCCGCAAGCGCCACGGGACAGACCTCGACCCGATAGCGCACCTCGCGGGCCCCTTCAAAGGTGTCGTACTGGGCATGCTGGGTTTGCCCCTGCGCAAAAGCGGTTTCGATGGCGTGAATCAGGACCGGATACCGAAACGCTGTCACGTAATGACGCCCAATAATGCCCGCGCCAAAAATTTCGTCGCCATAGCTGTTGCTTGCGACGACACGAGCGTTGCCACCAATCAACACAAGCGGTACTGATATACCTGCAAGAATAACATTTGGATCATGTGTCTGTGTCATGGTTTGTGCCTGTTTTTGTGGGTCACTGTGATTTAGTGCAAATGAAAAGTAAACGTAATCTGAACTATTCTATTGTTCTCATTAACGACTGCGAGCGGTATAAATATCGCGAACTACGTAAAAATATGATGACAATCAGTAAGTTGCGCGACAAACTCTGCGTAAACCGGACATCAAACCGAGGTAACCTAAGTTGATAGACAGTGTAGAAGCCGCAGAAAAGACAACGCTTTCGCCAAAAACTTTGGTGATTGGGGTGGTCGCCGATTGGGTCAGTGCGGGCAAAACATTGCCACAGGACCCTACGCTCAAATACATCGAAGTTGACGAGATTTCCGAGGCGCTCTTGGAACGTTTCGAACCCGAAGTTGTGCTCTCTCCGCTTGTGGGTAAGGGGTTTGACGCAATCGATGTTGCCGTAAGGTTAACTTCGTGCGGCTACGTCGGTCGCCTGCGTGCCACATCGCCCGATCTGCCCAACCCGAAACTGGTCACCAAAGAGATCCGCTCGATCTGTCCCAAGATCGATTTTGATCTATTGATCCTATCCGAGCTCAGCAAAATCGAACACTAGCCCGCGTCGATGGGAATCACCGCGAGGGATTCGCGAAAATCCGCGGCGCGCTTTTGGTATTGCGTCGCGCTTTTGGCCAATTTCGCGATTGCCTCATCGTCAAGACTGCGGATGACTTTGGCGGGCCGCCCAACTGCAAGGCTACCATCAGGAATATTCTGTCCCTCGGTCACCAAGGCCCCCGCCGCAATCAAACAGTTTTCACCGATCACCGCACCGTTCATCACTGTCGCCCCCATGCCGATCAACGACTGGTTTCCAATGGTACAGCCGTGCAAAATCGCCATATGACCGACGGTGCAGTTTTCGCCAATGGTTAACGGAAACCCCATGTCGGTATGAAGAACAGAGTTCTCCTGAACGTTGCTACCTTCGCCAACATCGATCAACTCATTGTCGCCACGAAGGGTCGCCCCGAACCAAATCGACGACGCTTCGCCCAGACGGACCTTGCCGATGACATTCGCATCTGGCGCAACGAAATAATCACCGTTTTCAGGGCATTCAGGGGCAAAGTTCTTGTAAGAATACAGGGTCATCCGCGCTCCTCGAATTCCTTGTTCAACCCGCGCACGATGTCAACGATATGGGGTTGTTGCGACAGACGAAGCCGCTCGGCCTTGATGATCGATTTCAGACGCGCTTCGGTTTCATCGAGATCATCGTTAACCAATACATATTCGTATTCGGGCCAATGGCTGATCTCGTCGCGGCTTTTCTTCATGCGGTCTTCGATGACATCGCCGGTGTCTTGGGCACGGCTGATCAGGCGGCGCTCCAATTCCGGAATCGACGGCGGCAGAATGAAAATCGACAACACATGTTTCCCAAGCGCCGAGTTGCGCACCTGTTGGCCGCCCTGCCAGTCGATGTCAAACAACACGTCGCGGCCTTCGTTAATCGCGTCCTCAACCGGTCCCCTGGGCGAGCCATAGAAATTGCCAAACACCTCGGCGTGCTCAAGCATCTCGTCGTTTTCGATCAGCGTTTGGAATTCTTCACGGGAATAGAAATAGTAGTCCTTGCCGTGCACTTCGCCCGGGCGCGGCTTGCGTGTGGTGCCGGACACCGAGAACCGCAACGACGGATCCCACGTCATCAGACGTTTCGCGAGGGTCGATTTACCGGCACCAGACGGCGACGACAAAATGACCATAAGACCACGGCGGTTTGAGGACGAATGTGACATAGCTACTCCACGTTTTGGACTTGTTCGCGCATCTGATCGATCGTCGCCTTTAGGTCAAGGCCAATCTCGGTCAGTTGGATATACTGGGCCTTGGAACACAATGTGTTGGCCTCGCGGTTGAATTCTTGGGTGAGGAAATCGAGCTTGCGCCCCGATGCGGTTTTCGCCGCGATCAGGGTTCCGGCGGTTTCGACATGCGCCTTGAGACGGTCGATTTCTTCGCTCACGTCTTGTTTAATCGCCAAAAGGGCAATCTCTTGTTCCAAACGTGCCTTGTCAATTTCGGTATCGGTCAAAACAGAGGTTACCATATCCTTGACGGCTTGACGGCGATGGTCGGCGCGGTCCTGCCAAATGGTTTCGGCGCGCTTAACCAATGTGTCGATAGTCTTAACCTGACCGCGCAACATGTCGGCCACTTGCGCCCCTTCTGCGCCACGTGCGGCAACGAATTCGGCGAACACTTCATCCAAATGCGTAACGATCGCGGTGCGCAAAGCGGTGGTTTCGTCATCCGGCGCAGAGGTATCAAGAACACCACGCATGGCCAAAATCTCGGTCGGATTGGCGGGGGTCAACGACAGGTTGCCCGCCATGGCCGCCTCTTCGATGTCACGAAGTGCGGTGATCACATGGGCAAGCTGTTCGGTGTTGATCCGAGGAGCCCCAACTTCGTCGTTGCGACTGATTTTAATGGAAAGATTGACGGTGCCGCGTGTCAGGGCCTTGCCCATTTTATCGCGTAATGCCTTTTCCAGACCATCGATCCAGTCCGGCACACGCAGGCGCAGATCAAGCCCACGACCATTTACACTGCGGATTTCGCAGGTCCATGAATAGGGGCCAAACTGTCCGCTGCCCGCGGCAAATCCCGTCATCGAGTTAACCATTTAAATAGATTTCCTATCAAATTTGAAACGATTTGTGTCATGTTAGGTTTAACGCAACAGAGGTTACCGACCTCTTTACGAGCATAAACACGTTTTAACTTCTCCCAATACGGGTAACCCAGTAGGTGCAAATTGGTAAAGTCTCTTTTTGGTGGCCCGAAGGTCATTTCGATATCAAAGTTCCAAAACGACGCGATGATCCCTGTGATTTCTCAGGTCGAAGCCTATTGGCATGGTCTGAGCGACGGCGGCAACATTCCGCGACGCTCTGATGTTGACCCGCGGGGCATTCAAGACGCGCTTGAGAACGCATTCATCATCGAACGCATCGCACCGGGCATTGCGCGGTTCCGTCTGGCGGGCATGCATTTGAACGACCTGTTGGGAATGGAAGTGCGCGGCATGCCGTTCAGCGCCTTCTTCACCCCTGCACTTCGTGAAACCTTGAACCAAAAAGTCGAGGCTGTCTTTTCCGAACCCTCAATCATCAGTTTCGACCTTGAGGCCGAGGGCGGCTATGGCAAACCGGCTCTGAAGGGCAAGATGGTGCTGCTGCCGCTGACCGACGACTTTGGCGACGTGAACCGTGCCCTTGGGGTGATGATCACCGACGGCAAAATCGGACGCAGCCCGCGCCGGTTTGAGAAAATCGAAGCGAACCATCGTCCGCTCAACACCGCTGCGCTTCGCGGTGAAGACAAGCCACAAAACCCGATCACACCGGTCAAGTCGGGCGATCCGTTCATCGAGACGGCAAAACGTCCGACCCCGATCACCGTTGGGCGCCCTGCGCTTCGGTTGGTGAAATCGGACACATGGACGACCGACGATTAATACATCACATCCACCAACGAAAAAAGGCGCCCCGATCAGGGCGCCTTTCCCATTTGAAAATACGGTGTGATTAACCGCGTTTGGCAAGTTCCTCGGCCACCAAGAACGCAAGTTCAAGAGACTGGGATGCGTTCAAACGTGGGTCACACGCGGTATGGTAACGATCAGACAGGTCTTCGTCCTTCACGGCCACGGCACCACCGGTACATTCGGTGACGTCCAGACCGGTCATCTCGAAATGCACACCACCAGGGACGGTGCCCTCGGCGTTGTGGATTTCAAAGAACTCGGACACTTCGCGCATCACGTTATCGAACGGACGGGTTTTGTAGCCGCTTTCGGATTTGATCGTGTTGCCGTGCATCGCATCACATGTCCAAAGAACATTCGCGCCTTCTTCTTTCACGGTCTGGATCAGACGTGGAAGATGATCCGCAACCTTGCCCGCGCCGAAGCGCGCGATAAGGGTCAGGCGACCCTCTTCGTTCTCAGGGTTCAGCTTGTTGATCAACACCTTAAGGTCTTCTGCCGTGGTTGTTGGACCACATTTCAGACCAATGGGGTTTTCGATGCCGGAACAGAATTCCACATGCGCGCCGTCTGGTTGACGTGTGCGATCACCGATCCAAACCATATGGCCAGAACCCGCAATGTTCGCGCCGGTTGTGCTATCGACGCGGCAAAGCGCCTCTTCGTATTCGAGCAAAAGCGCCTCGTGGGAGACATAGAAGTCAACCGCCTGAAGATCATGCGTGTTGTCAGAGTTAACACCAGCGGCCGCCATAAAGTCCAAGGAGTCTTGGATGCGGTTCGCCATATCGCGGTACCGGGACGCGTTCTCGGCTTCGGTAAAGCCAAGCGTCCAAGCGTGCACCTGACGCATATCGGCATAGCCACCCTGTGAAAAGGCACGCAAAAGGTTCAGCGTCGCAGCGGACTGCGTATAGGCCTGAAGCATCTTTTCTGGGTTCGGAATGCGGGCTTCTGGGGTGAAATCAAGATCGTTGATGATATCACCGCGGTAGCTTGGCAATTCCACGCCATTGACGGTTTCGGTTGGGGCGGAACGTGGTTTCGCGAACTGGCCCGCCATACGGCCAACCTTAACCACTGGCACCTTGGCGCCATAGGTCAAAACCATCGCCATCTGCAACATCACCTTAAATGTGTCACGGATGCTGCTTGCATCAAACTGTTGGAAGCTCTCGGCGCAATCGCCACCCTGAAGCAAAAACGCCTCGCCACGGGATGCGGCGGCCAGTTTTTCTTTCAACGTGCGTGCTTCGCCACCAAAGACAAGTGGCGGATAATAAGAGAGCTGTGCTTCTACGGCGTTCAGCTTGTCTTTATCCAGATAGTCAGGCATCTGGATCCGCGGTTTTGCGCGCCAGCCTGATTTTTGCCACTCAGTCATTTTCGTTGCTCCTGTTAGCGTTAAACGAAACATAGTTGTGGGCATGATTCCCAAGAATGGCAACAGGCGAAATCGCCTATATTAACAATTTCTTTGATCCCTGTGTTTTTCTGTCTTGCAAACGATGCAAATCGCTGGTCAAGCTCGGGAAAATTCAGCCGAAAGAACCATATGAACGCGAACACGCCCCCCGCAAAATCCGCAACGACAACACAGAGCTATGTGTTTTTGTTGTTGAACGATTTTACCTTGATGTCGTTCTCGGGGGCGATTGAGACGCTTCGTCTGACCAATCAACTGTCGGGCAAGCCGCATTTCAAATGGCGTTTGGCGGGCGAAACCGGCACGACAGTGACCTGTTCGGCAGGCATCCCCATCCCCGTCGACATCGGACTGGATGAACTCCACCGCGATGAAACCATCATCGTTTGCGGCGGCGTAAACATTGAAAAGAACACGACACCGGCGGTTTTGAACTGGCTTCGGCGCGAAACCCGACGTGGTGTGGGCGTGATCGGGTTGTGTACGGCGGCCTATACCATGGCCAAGGCGGGGCTTTTGCAGAACAAAAGCGCGACGATCCATTGGGAAAATCACGACGGGTTTGGCGAGGTGTTCGACGACGTAGAGCTGACCAAGGCGGTCTATATCGTCGATGGGAACCGCGCGACGGCCGCCGGTGGTGTGGCCGCGATTGATCTTTTCTTGCGGGTGGTCGGCGAACACACCGGTCAGGATCTGGCCGTGGATGTGGCGGATGAGCTGATCTATTCCGCCGTGCGCACCGAACGCGACACGCAACGTCTGTCCATTCCAAGCCGGATCGGGATGCGTCACCCGAAACTGTCATCCGTGATCAAAACCATGGAAGACAACATCGAGGAGCCCATAAGCCCCGCCGTTTTGGCCAAAGACGTCAGCCTCTCGACGCGACAATTGGAACGTCTGTTCCGGCGGTATCTGAACCGGTCGCCGAAACGCTATTATATGGAACTGCGTCTACAACGGGCGCGCAATCTGTTGCTTCAGACCGAGATGAGCGTGATCAACGTCGCCCTTGCCTGCGGATTTTCGTCGCCCTCGCATTTCTCAAAATGCTATCGGTCGCATTATGACATCACCCCATATCGCGAACGTGGCGCACACAGCGCGGGTTAAGTTGCCCCCGATCCGTCCTTTTATGTGACCTGCGCCCAGACCATACGCCACTGAAATGTCTGTGCGTGCGATGCTGTATGGCGCGCCTCATTGGGCCAACACCATATCGGTTGCGCGCGTATGCACAAATTTTAAGCGCAAATAGATTACGTGAATATTCACATCAATATTTTATCGACAATAAAAGAACTGTGGCTTTTCAAATACAAATTCCCGTTCTACGGTGGATTTAATCAAAGAATAAAAACTGGGAGAGTTACTATGAAAAAACTTCTACTTGCGACTGCGGCCTCCGCACTTGTTGCTGGCGGTGCCTTTGCGGGCGGCCACGAAAAAGACGTAAAACTGGGTGTTATCCTTGGCTTTACGGGTCCGATTGAATCGCTTACCCCTGCGATGGCGGGCGGTGCTGAACTTGCGATGGCCGAGGTCACCGCGTCTGGCAAACTTCTTGATGCGGCGACTGTGACACCTGTACGCGCCGATTCCACATGTGTGGATGCGGGTGCGGCAACGGCGGCTGCGGAACGTCTTGTGACATCTGACGGCGTAAAAGGCATCATGGGCGCGGATTGTTCCGGCGTCACCGGTGCGGTTTTGGCCAACGTTGCGGTTCCAAACGGTATCGTGATGATTTCCCCATCCGCGACATCTCCTGCGTTGACCGACGCCGAGGACAACGGCATGTTCTTCCGCACATCTCCATCTGATGCGCGCCAAGGTGCTGTTATGGCTGATGTTTTGGCCGAAAAAGGCATCTCATCCATCGCGATTTCCTATACCAACAACGACTATGGCAAGGGTTTGGCTGATGCGATTGCGGCGGCTCACGTTGCCAAAGGCGGCACTGTGACCATCAACGCGGCACACGAAGACGGCAAAGGCGACTATTCCGCAGAGGTTGGCGCACTTGCTTCTGCTGGCGGTGACGTTCTTGTGGTTGCTGGCTACCTTGACCAAGGCGGCAAAGGCATCATCGAGGCATCCCTCGACACTGGCGCTTTCGACACATTCGCGCTTCCGGATGGTATGATCGGCGATAGCCTCACTGACGCGCTTGGTTCCGACCTTGACGGTTCCTTCGGCACCGTTCCTGGTACGGATTCCGACGGCGCGGGCACATTCGCGGAAATCGCTGCGGCGGCCGACCTTGATGCGTCCGGCCCGTATGTCGGTGAATCGTACGACGCGGCTGCGTTGATCATGTTGGCGATGCAGGCGGCTGGCTCCTCTGACACTGCGGATTACCAGTCCAAGGTTGAAATGGTTGCAAACGCCCCTGGCGAACAGATCTTCCCAGGTGAACTTGGCAAGGCCCTCGACATCTTGGCGGCCGGTGGCGACATCGACTATGTGGGCGCGACCAATGTTGAATTGATCAACGGTGGCGAATCTGCTGGGTCTTACCGCGAAATCACCATCACAGGTGGCAAGATGGAAACGGCTGGCTACCGCTAGGCGCCATTCAATACCACATAAAAGGCAGCCCTCGGGCTGCCTTTTCCACATATGCACCCATAAAAATGGGGCAACGGGGCAATGACCCCAGAAGGACCGGGGATGATAAAAGTAGAGGGTTTGCGCAAAACCTTTGGCGGCTTTCACGCAGTTGATGGCGCAACATTAGAAATTGAAACGGGATCGATCACGGGGTTGATCGGACCAAATGGCGCCGGAAAATCCACATTATTCAATGTGATCGCGGGCGTTCTTCCACCAACGGAAGGCTCAGTCACAATGGACGGGGTCGATATTACCGGCCTTCCGCCACACGAATTGTTCGGACGCGGATTGCTTCGGACGTTCCAGATTGCCCATGAATTCTCGACCATGACAGTCCGCGAAAACCTCATGATGGTGCCCGCGATGCAGTCTGGCGAAACGCTCTGGAATGCGTGGTTCAACCGCAAACGCATCGTCGAAGAAGAAGCCGCGCTTTTGAAAAAGGCCGACGAGGTTCTGGAATTTCTGACGATTGACCACCTTAAGGACGAACTGGCCGGAAACATGTCCGGCGGTCAGAAAAAGCTGCTCGAACTTGGGCGCACGATGATGGTCGACGCCAAGATCGTATTCTTGGACGAGGTCGGCGCGGGCGTGAACCGCACCCTCCTTAACACCATCGGCGACGCGATTGTTCGTCTGAACAAGGAACGCGGATACACGTTCGTCGTTATCGAACATGACATGGATTTCATTGGCCGCATCTGCGACCCCGTCATTTGTATGGCCGAGGGCAAGGTTCTGGCAGAGGGATCCCTTGACGAAATCAAGGCCAACGAACAGGTGATCGAGGCATATCTCGGCACCGGTCTTAAGAACAAAAAGGAGGCAACCGTATGAGTTTCCTCAATGGTGAAAACATGACCGGCGGTTATGGGTCCGGTGCGGATATTCTGCACGGCTGTAACCTTTCGGTCGACAAAGGCGAGATCGCCGTGATCGTGGGGCCAAACGGCGCCGGTAAATCCACCGCGATGAAGGCCGTGTTCGGGATGCTGAACCTGCGCGAGGGCTCCGTGACATTGGACGGTCAAGACATCACCAAGATGTCGCCGCAGGATCGTGTTGTGAACGGCATGGGCTTTGTCCCCCAAACCAGCAACATTTTCCCGACCATGTCCGTCGAAGAGAACCTTGAAATGGGTGCGTTTATCCGCACCGATGATTTCGCGGATACGATGACACAGGTTTACGATCTGTTTCCAATCCTTAAGGACAAACGCAACCAGAACGCCGGTGAATTGTCCGGTGGCCAACGTCAACAGGTGGCCGTGGGCCGCGCCCTGATGACCCAGCCCAAGGTTCTGATGCTGGATGAACCCACCGCCGGCGTGTCGCCCATCGTTATGGATGAACTGTTCGACCGGATTATTGAGGTCGCCAACACCGGCATTTCGATCCTGATGGTGGAACAAAATGCCCGACAAGCCCTTGAAATCGCCGACAAAGGTTACGTTCTTGTCCAAGGGGCGAACCGGTTCACCGATACGGGCAAGGCATTGATGGCCAATCCCGAAGTCCGCAAATCGTTCTTGGGGGGATAAGAGATGATTGATTTTCTAAATGCGCTCGTTGCGCTGTCTAACTATGTTCTGATCCCCGCCGTGACTTATGGTTCACAGCTTGCGCTGGGTGCGCTTGGGGTAACCTTGATTTACGGAATCTTACGGTTTTCGAACTTTGCCCACGGCGACACCATGGCCTTTGGGGCAATGGTTACCGTGTTGGTAACTTGGGGTTTCCAAAACCTTGGCATTTCCATCAACCCGCTTCCGACTGCCCTGCTCGCCCTGCCCTTTGGCATCTTGGCGACGTCGCTTTTGGTGCTGGGCACCGACCGCGTCGTCTATAAATTCTATCGCGAGACCAAGGCCAAGCCGGTGGTTTTCGTGATCGTGTCCATGGGCGTCATGTTCATGATGAACGGTCTTGTGCGGTTTATCATTGGCCCTGCGGATCAACGGTTTTCCGACGGTGAACGGTTCATCATTCGCGCACGCGACTTTAAGGAATGGACTGGCCTTGCAGAGGGTCTGTCCCTTAAAACCAGCCAAGCCATCACCATCGTCGTGGCGGTGATCGTTGTGGCGGCTTTGTTCTACTTCCTTAACAAAACCCGCACCGGTAAATCCATGCGCGCCTATTCCGATAACGAAGATCTGGCGCTTTTGTCTGGGATCAACCCCGAACGTGTTGTGATGGTGACATGGATTATCGTGGCCGCGTTGGCGACCATCGCGGGCACATTGTATGGCCTTGATAAGTCCTTCAAACCATTCACCTATTTCCAGCTCT
This sequence comes from uncultured Halocynthiibacter sp., assembly GCA_947503035.1. Lineage (GTDB taxonomy): Bacteria > Pseudomonadota > Alphaproteobacteria > Rhodobacterales > Rhodobacteraceae > CANNCD01. Next base: position 574,024 of record CANNCD010000001.1, on the reverse strand, counting down.
TGCTACCGGTATTCGCCGCGGCAATCGTTGGGGGGCTTGGCTCACCTCTGGGTGCTATCGCCGGTGGGTTCCTGATCGCCTTTTCCGAGGTCATCATCACCTATGCGTGGAAAAAGGTGTTCGTTTACCTTCTGCCCGAGGCGATCGAACCAACAGGCTTGGCCCAGCTTCTATCCACCGACTATAAATTCGCGGTCAGTTTCGTGATCCTCGTGATTGTGCTTCTGTTCCGTCCCACAGGTCTATTCGCGGGGAAATCAGTATGAACCGGAATGTAGTTTTGTTCGCAGGCATGGCCTGTCTGATTGTATTAACAGGCGTTTTACAAAGTTGGAATCTCGCCTTAACCATTCTTAATATGGGTCTGATTTCGGCGATTATGGCGCTGGGTGTGAACCTTCAATGGGGGTTTGCGGGGCTGTTTAACGTGGGCGTCATGGGCTTTGTCGCGCTTGGTGGTTTGGCCGCCGTGATCGTGTCCATGCCCCCAACCGAAGGCACGCTTGCCGCTGGTGGGATGCGTGTGTTCATCGGTCTGATCCTTGGGGCAATGACGATCATTGCGGCCGCAATGGCGCAATCCTATCTGCCCAAAGGACGGCTTCGCGCACTTGGAACCGTGGCGATTGTTATCGTTGGTTTCATCATTTACCGCGCTGTCTTTGACCCCGCCGTGGCCCGCGTCGAGGCGATTGAGCCCGCCCGTTTCGGCTACTTTGGTGGTCTTGGTTTGCCCGTCATTTTGGCGTGGCCCGTGGGTGGTCTGTTGGCCGCGGGCGTGGCGTGGATCATCGGGAAAACCGCGCTTGGTCTTCGCTCTGACTATCTTGCGATTGCGACGCTTGGCATTGCCGAGATCATCATCGCGATCCTTAAGAACGAAGAATGGCTGTCGCGCGGCGTGAAAAACGTCGTCGGCATCCCGCGTCCGGTGCCCTATGAAACCGACCTTCAGGCGTCTGAGGGCTTCGTTGACAAGGCCACCTCGCTTGGCCTTGATCCGGTGACGGCGTCCACCCTTGCGGTGAAACTGTCCTATAGCGTGCTGTTCGCGGCGGTTCTGGTCACCGTTTTGGTGCTTGCCCAACTCGCGCTTAATTCGCCATGGGGTCGCATGATGCGCGCCATTCGCGATAATGAGGTCGCCGCAGCCGCCATGGGCAAAAACGTGACCAAGCGCCATTTGCAGGTCTTCATCATCGGGTCGGCCGTCTGTGGCGTTGCCGGTGCGATGATGACGTCGCTTGATGGGTTGCTTGTTCCGGGGTCGTACCAACCGTTGCGCTTCACCTTCCTTGTCTGGGTGATGGTGATTGTCGGCGGGTCCGGCAATAACTTTGGCGCGGTTCTGGGTGGCATGCTCATCTGGTTCTTCTGGGTTCAGGTGGAACCGCTTGGCGAATTGTTGATGAACCTGATCACCGCGCCGATGGCCGATGGCTCTGCACTTAAGGCGCATCTCTTGGACAGCGTCGCGCATATGCGCCTTTTGACCATGGGTCTGATCCTGCTTCTCGTTCTGCGCTTCAGCCCTCGTGGCCTGATCCCCGAGAAATAGATGCGCTTTGCGATCATCATACCGGCGGCCGGCGCGTCCTCACGGATGCGCGGGTCGGACAAATTACTGGAACAGATCGACGGCGTGGCATTGCTACGCCGTCAGTCGTTAAGAGCGGCGGAAACGGGCGCGGATCTGTTCATCGTTTTGCCCATGGACTCGCCCCGCGCGGACGCGGTCAGGGACATCCCACACACCCAAATCACCGTCGAAACAACCGGTCTTGGCGATAGCCTTGCCGCCGCATTTGCCCAGATCACTGGCTATGACGCGGCGCTGGTCCTGCTGCCCGATATGCCCGATATCGAGACGGCGGATATGACCGCCCTGCTCACCACATATCGCAACGACACGCGCCGCCCCATCATCCGCGCCAGTGCGGGGTTCAAGGCGGGTAATCCCGTGGTTCTGCCCGGTTGGAGCTTTGCCGCCTGTCGCACCCTTTCGGGTGACAAAGGCGCGCGCGACATAATCACATCCAACACCGACCGCACACGCCTTGTGCCACTGGCGGGCAATCGCGCGACGCTTGATCTGGACACCCCCGAGGACTGGGCCACCTACCGCGCCACCTGACCACCGCATCTTTTGATGCGGCCACCGAACGTCAAAACGCCGGATTGGGGACCCAATCCGGCGTTTTGCATTTTCATTCAATGTCCGAAGACTTAGCTCACCAAAAGGCGCGCCTCGTGTTTCTTAAGTGTACGACGTGCCGCTTGATAATCCTTCAGACCTTCTTCGGTCTTCAGCTCAGGGAAGAGCTCAAGGATCTCGTTGCGCTGCGCATTACCGATACCGCCAAGGGTGTAATCACCAGGTTGGAAGCTCTCGGTCCATGTGCCGTCAGACAGAACAACTTCGTGGTTGTCGAACATAAAGTGGATATAGGTCGTGCCCACAGTTTCCACGTTATAGATGCCACGGTTGTTCACAAGGTGCTTGGCGGCCGCCAACACTTCGCGCTCTTCGAAATACAAGGCCGTCTTGTCGTTCGCGACCAACATACGGTGGTTCGGAGACACAAGCATATCACGCTCAGGCAGACCATCGCCCAATGATCCTTTTTGGATCAGGATTGGTTTCAGGTGTGGATCCTTGGCAAGTGCCGCGAAATCCATCTGCTTTGCGCCCATCCAACGGATCTCTTGGATGCCGTTGTCGCGTGTGATGACCTTGTCGCCCACTTTCAAGGACTGAACCGGTACTTCGCCACGTGGTGTCGCGATCATCGAACCAGGTGTGAAACATGGCACAACGTTCTCGATCTCGGTGAACTCCAACGTACCAGTCAACAGACCGTTTTCGTCAAAGTAAGACACCGTACCGCTTTCGGCATCGCTTGGATCATAGGACACAGACAGCGAACCACCAGGTGCCGCAGAACCGGTTAGGTCAAGCGTATCATAGTCGGAACCGGTTGTGGCCGTACCACCACCGTCAACTGTGTCGCCTTCGCCGCCAAAGATCGTATCTTCGTCAGCGCCACCAAAGATTTCGTCGTCGCCTTCGCCACCGATGAGCGTATCGCGGCCATCGCCACCATAGAGCGTATCGTCGTCGATGCCGCCGTCGATGTAATCGTTGCCTTCGTCACCGTGCAATTCGTCCGCGTCATCGGCGCCATAGATCTTATCGTCGCCCGCGTCACCGTGCACAACGTCCATGCCGTTGTTGGTCACCAGATCACCATCAGCATCAGGGATGTTCAGCGTATCTGGGAAGGATGGGTCAAGACCGGCATAGATGGTGTCGTTACCTTCACCACCGGAGATGTCATCGGAACCTTCGCCACCAACGATGTAATCGTCGCCGTCACCACCAAGGATGGTATCCGCATCAAAGCCCGCGTCGATTTTGTCGTTACCGTCGCCACCTTCGATATAGTCTTCGTCGTCGCCCGTGATGATCGTGTCATCGCCGTCGCCACCGTAAACTGTATCGCGGTCATCGAACGGGTCAGTATCCGCAGGGAACAAACCAGGGTAACCAAGATCAGGAAGCGCGTCGATGCCATCAGAAGATGTATCGATATAGTCTTGGCCAGTGCCGCCATAAACGGTGTCGCTACCGTCGCCGGTTGTGATGTCATCGTCGCCAGTGCCGCCATCGACATAGTCGTCGCCGTCGCCAAGATCCGCAGTATCGTTACCAGAACCAAGCGTCACGTTGTCGTCGCCGCCACCGCCGGTCACGTCATCGTCGCCGCCAGCTGTGTCAACGGTCACGCCGTCTTCGTCTGTGTCGATCAGAACTGTGTCGCCGCTATCGCCAAGAACAGTTTGCTCGATGTCGGTAAAGGTCGCTTCGTTGCCACCCTCGGTCAGCGTACCGGACTCTGCGCCATCAAACACAAGGTCGATGGAACCAGATGTACCAGATGCGTCAAGCGTATCGTTGTCGTCACCGCCGTCGCCGCCAAAGATCTCGTCTTCGCCGAATTCGCCAGTCAACAATACGGTATCCGCGTCGTCGCCAGCGTCGATTTCATCGTTGCCCGCACCGGCATTGATGATGTCATCGCCTGCGCCCGCTTCGACGATATCGTCGTCGCCAACTTCACCCGCAAGGATCGCATCATCGTTGTCGATCATGTCGCCTTCTGGGTCGCCGGTATAGGCCGTGTCGATCACGTCGTCGCCGGATGTACCGGACACGATGCCATCTGGGGTTGGCACAAGATCACCAATGATGTTCTCGATCTCGGTGAAGGTCATGGTGCCGGTTACGTCACCATCGTCATTCAAGAATTCAATGGTACCAGAGGTCGAGTTGCCATCCGCATCAGTTGTTTCACCAACAATACGGAACGGACCTTCGCCAGTCAGATCAAGCGTATCTTTGTCGTCACCTTCGGAACCACCGTCTACAACGTCGCCGTCATCACCGCCGATGATGGTATCCGCATCTGCGCCACCGTCGATTGTGTCCGCATCCGCGCCACCGATAAGAATATCGTCGCCGATACCACCAAAGATGCTGTCGGATCCGTCGTTGCCTTCGATGTAATCGTTATTGTCTTCGGAAACGGTCAGGCTGATGTCGTCCAAAAGAACGCCATAGGAGTTGTTTTCGTCAGATTGCTCTGAGAATTCAAGACGTTCCGTGCTGCCGGTACCGGTTACGGTAACGGTGAATTCGGTCCAAGTGTCTGTGCCATCAGGCTGGAATGTACCAACAAGTTGACCGCCCCAATAGACGTTGATGCTGTCGTCGGAACCTTCGACGCGCTGCTGAATTTTGAACGTAAGGTCGTATTCTTGGCCGTTCTCGGTCGCAACGTCTTGATAGATTGTGTCAACTTCGCCGTTATGCACGTCAAGCTCGATGAACTCGCCGCCGTCTTCGGAGGTGTGACCCGCAAAACCGTTTTCCCAGATTTCGGCCTGACCGGTGGATGTGGTCCAGCCGTTCAAGGTGCCGGTCATGGCGGTGTTGCCATTACCATCGGTCCAGACGTTGCCGCCATCGGAAACGCCGCCTTCAAGGTCGCCGTTTACCAACAATTCTTCGCCAGCTGGGGTTGTGAATTTATCGCCGTACAGAACGTCGTCGCCGTCGTTACCAAAGATGTCGTCGTTACCGGCGCCACCATCGATATAGTCGGCCTCGTCGCCCGCATCGGTTTCAACAGAATAGGACAGGTTATCGATCGCGCCAGAGCCGTTGATCGTCACAACCATGCTCGCAACACCTGAGGTGTCGATTGCGACCTCTTGGATGCCGTTGTTGCCAGTCACAGGAACAGGAACGGTGCCGATTTCGGCGCCATCTGCGTCATACAATGTGATCACGCCAGCTTCTTCGATATCGAGGAAGGTCAGGCTGTTGACCGTGGAAACATCCGCGAAATCAAATACAAACGAACCGCCGTGCGCTTCGTCATCAGGATCAGAGCTGTCGCCGTCCTCGGACAGGATCAAAACATTGCCAAGGCTGTCTGTCGCAAGATCGCCGTCACCTCCCGTTGGGTTGGCTGTGTCAAAGATCATCACAGGGTTGGCGTCGTTCGCGCTTGAGATGGTCACGCCATCGGCGATGTACTGGTTGCCAACGATTTCGCCAGTTGCAAGATCGTTAAAGTTCAGCGTCACGTCGGATGCTTCTGCCCCGCCGTGCAGTTCATCGTCGCCTGTGCCGCCATAGATTTTATCTGCGCCAGCACCACCATAGGCAACATCGTCACCCGCATCGCCAAAGATCTTGTCGTCGCCGATTTCGCCAAACAGCGTATCGTTGTCGTTCATACCTTCGAGATAATCGTTGCCTGTACCGCCGTGAAGTTCGTCGTCGCCGTCAACACCGCAAAGGATGTCGTCGCCGGATTCGCCGTACACTTCGTCGTCGCCGTCAGCCGCCACAACAAAGTCGTCGCCCGCGCCAGCGTGTACAATATCGTCGTCGCCAACCTCACCAGGAAGAAGCGCGTCGTCGTTGTCAATCATGTCGCCTTCTGGATCGCCAACATAATCAACGGTAATTGTGTCGTTGCCATCGGTGCCGTGCACGATGCCATCAGGAAGAACCTCAGCCTCATCAAAGGAGATATCCGCGATTTTCACTGTACCAGATGTCGCGACTTCGGTGCCGTTGTCGTGCACAACTTTGAAGCTCATGATCGGACCAGGGATGGTCACAGTCACGGTATCAAGCGCGCCGGAACCTTCTACACCTGAGCTGGCAGCGCCGTCGCCTTCGACCGTGTTGCCATCAACAAGGTGAAGGTGCAGATCAGAGAATTCTACAGCGACTTCGTTGCCATCCGCGTCAAGCGCGATGATGGTGATTTTGTCGTCCCAGCCACCGCCAGAGTCCACGTCGAACACTTCGAAGGTCACGTTGGACACGGCCTCGGTGAATGTGAACTCAGCCGTCGTTGGTTCATCCACGCCCGAGCTTTTGAGCTCACCGCCGGACAGGTAAAATGCCTTGCCGTCGTTTGTAGGGGTGGACACTGTAACGCCAACAGGATCAGCGCCCGTTGTCGATGTTACTGTTGTCGAACCGTCAGCACCGGTTGCGTTTAAATCAAGTGTATAATCAGACATTACTCTTACTCCTAGACATCGCCGCGCTCATCGCTGTTCGCGACGACGAGGGAATTTGATTGACCGTTATAGGTCGCTCCATTGGTCCGGGTTCAGTGTGGCTGATCGATCCGCAAACGTGAACTTGTCTTTATAGCCAAGCTTTTGCGCATATGTCTTCTGACACATAATCGTACTTTACCTTCACTGAGCTTGGGAAAATCCCAAATGCCCGGGTTCAAAATTAAGCGCCTGAAAACAGCCGCAAACCTTTGACCGACACACCCCCCCACGGAGTGAACAAGTCTGTACAATTGGAGGCATAGGAAAACAGTGGCCCTAAAGGCCATGCATCATTAGTGACGGACGCATTGTTTCTATTTTCCCCGTTTCGCGGCAGTCTCATGTGGCAGTGTGTGTTACCTGGCAGGGTAAAACGTATGAGATAGCGTGCGAAACATGTCCCCCAAGTGGACGTCCCCTAGATACGAGTACAAACGGCCCACGAAAAGGGAGAATTTGAATCAAACGATGGTTTCGCCCCCGATTCTGCCCGTTTTTTGGGGTTTGCCTGAATTATCATCATTAACGCCACACAACCCTAGGACGTCTCACCCCCGAGACCTTCCCTTAGGGAAGAAAAATTTAATCATTAAATTCAAGTAATTAAAATATCTGCACATATATAAATTCGTAAAATCACAACCAAAAGACGAGTAAACGAGGGGCAAAATTATTAAGCGATCACGATTTAGCTATCCGTTTGGATCGTTGACGGGGAAAGAATTTGGATTGTTCCCATTTACGGGCCAATGACCGAATTTTTCGCTCATAGTTCCAGCTTAGCCTTAAAAAACGGGGGTATACACGAATCAAATCGATGCATGCCCCCAATGGGAACCGTTCCGTATCGCGCGTAGCCCCGTCGCCCAGATCATGATTTCGGACACGCCTAGCCAAACGGATAGATGATGCCCCATATGAATGGGGTCAGGCGTTGATATTTTCACGATATGAAATCGAACATCGGCCAATGGCGCGACCTCGGTCGGACCAACACGATGGGGAACCCATTCTGCTCACGGACCTCACCTTACATCATGTCGCATCAACGCATAGCGAGAGGTGCGATATTCGTGGTTTTGGCGTATTAACAATGTCTGGATTTAACGTGGTGCCCGAGGGGGGACTCGAACCCCCACGACCGTTAAGTCGGGGGATTTTGAATCCCCTGCGTCTACCATTCCGCCACTCGGGCCACGTGAGGGCTGTTTAGATAATTCAAACGGCGAGGCCAAGAGGAAAATGCACGTTTTGTGAAATTTATTTGTCGCCCCCTGCCCGACGAAACGCAACGATTTCAAGCGACTTGACCCGCACCGGAAAGATCACGCCGTTTTACACTTATATATATGTGTTGTTGCTTGACCCACGCGCGCCCCTGTGGTGCAAACGGGGAAACGGCTTTGGGGATGGACTATGATCAAGCGGCTCTATGATTGGACGATGGCACTGGGCCAGTCTCCTTATGCACTTTGGGCGCTTGCTGCTGTTGCCTTCGCCGAGAGCTCCTTTTTCCCGATTCCACCGGATATCTTGATGATCCCGATGATCTTGGCCGCGCCGCACCGTGCGTTTCTGATTGCGGGTGTAGCGATGCTATCGTCCGTTTTGGGCGGCATGTTTGGCTATTTCATCGGTTGGGGTCTGTTCGACACGATTGGCCAGCCGATCTTTGATTTCTACGGCAAAGGCGATTACGTCACCGAATTCAACACCAAATTCAACGAATACGGCGCCTGGGCGGTTCTGATCGCGGGCATCACGCCCTTCCCTTATAAGGTGATCACGATTATGTCCGGCTGGACCGGCCTGTCCCTGCCCGTCTTTATTGTATCCTCCATCGTGGCGCGCGGCGTCCGGTTCTTCCTTGTGGCGACGCTTCTTTGGAAATTCGGCGAACCCATCCGTGATTTCATCGAGAAACGTCTTGGCCTTGTGTTCATCGCCTTTGTCGCCCTTTTGGTTCTCGGCTTTGCGGCGGTAAAGCTGGTATGAGCCGGCAACGTCTGACAACCCTCGCGGCGGCTGGCTCGGCCGGTTTGCTTATTGGGGCGCTTGGCTTTCAATATATTGGCGGTCTTGCGCCCTGTGATCTGTGTATCACGCAACGTTGGCCGCATCTGGCCGCGGTGATCATCGGGATCGCGGCGTTTAAGGTGCCACATGCGGTCGCGGCCATTCTGGGCGCGGTGATGACGGCGATCTCTGGCCTTTATGGTGTGTATCACACAGGGGTTGAACGCGGCATTTTTGAAGGACCGGATACCTGTACCTCCAACCCCATTGGCGATGTCTCTGCCGCCGATCTGATGGCTCAGATCATGTCCGCACCCCTAATCCGCTGTGACGAAGTCGCATGGGATCTGTTTGGTCTTTCCATGGCAAGCTGGAACGCGATTATTTCCTTTGGGCTGGCGGGGATTTGGCTCTTGGCGCTGCGTGCCAAACCGGAATAAATCGGCGATTTTTTCGCCTTTCTGGCCCCAAAACCGATCCAGCCATTGCACCCTACATGTTGCATGATGTAAACTATTTACAACATCATCTTGGGTTCAATAAGAAGAGCGGTAAATAACGTGAACGACACGCCAGAAACACCCGAAAACAATGAAGAAAATACACCTGCGGCATATGTATATGACGGCCCGCAGATCTCCATTGAAAGCGAAATGAAGACATCCTATCTCGATTACGCAATGAGCGTGATCGTGAGCCGCGCGATTCCGGACCTGCGCGATGGTCTTAAACCGGTTCACCGCCGCATTCTTTATGCGATGCACGAGACGAACAATTCCCACGACAAAGCATACCGTAAATCGGCCCGTCCGGTTGGCGATGTGATGGGTAAATACCACCCCCACGGCGACAGCGCGATCTATGATGCCCTTGTCCGTATGGCGCAGGATTTCTCGATGTCCTTGCCGTTGTTGGATGGTCAGGGGAACTTTGGTTCCATGGACGGCGATAACCCCGCCGCGATGCGTTATACCGAGGTGCGGATGGATAAACCCGCCGCCTTTGTCCTGGCCGATATCGACAAAGACACCGTTGATTTCCAAGATAACTATGACGGCAAAGACCGCGAGCCGACGGTTCTTCCGTCCCGTTTCCCGAATATGTTGGTGAACGGCGCCGGTGGTATCGCTGTGGGTATGGCGACGAACATCCCGCCCCATAACCTTGGCGAAGTCATTGATGCGACACAGGCGTTGATCGAAAACCCCGATCTGACGACCGAAGAGTTGATCGAATATGTCCCCGGTCCGGATTTTCCGACGGGCGGTATTATGTTGGGCCGCTCTGGCGCACGTAAGGCCTATCTCGAAGGACGCGGCTCCGTTGTGATCCGTTCCAAAACCCGCGTCGAAGAAATCCGCAAGGACCGTTACGCGATCGTTATCGACGAGATCCCCTATCAGGTGAACAAGGCCGCGATGATCATGAAAATCGCGGAGCAAGTGCGCGAGAAAAAGATCGAAGGCGTCGCCTTGGTCCAAGACGAATCCGACCGTAACGGTGTGCGCGTGGTTGTTGAATTGAAACGCGACGCAACCCCCGAGGTCGTTCTGAACCAATTGTTCCGGTTCTCACCGATGCAGACCTATTTTGGCTGTAACATGTTGGCGCTGAATGGCGGCCGTCCCGAAACGTTAACGCTTCGCCGGTTCCTGACGTCGTTCATCGACTTCCGCGAAGAGGTCGTCGCACGTCGCACCGCGTTTGAATTGCGCAAGGCCCGCGAACGGTCGCACATCTTGTGCGGTTTGGCGGTTGCCGTAACCAACGTGGACGAAATCGTTGCCACGATCCGTGCATCTGCCGACCCAGCCGAAGCCCGTCAAAAACTAATGACGCGCAACTGGCCGGCACAAGATATCCTTGAATATATCGCGCTGATCGATGATCCGACCCATATGGCGAATGAGGACGGCACCTATAACCTGTCCGAAACACAGGCCCGCGCGATCCTTGAATTGCGTCTCCAACGTCTGACGGCGATGGGCGTAAAAGAGGTGACAGACGAACTTCAAGAGTTGGCAGGTAAGATACGGGAATACCTTGATATTTTGCGTTCTCGCGAACGGATCATGGGCATCATTTCGGCCGAACTCAAAGAAGTTCGTGACCAATTCGCCGTGCCACGTCGCACCGAGATCGTCGACTGGTCTGGTGACATGACCGACGAAGATTTGATCGAAGAAGAAGACATGGTCGTAACCGTGACCTCGTCCGGTTACATCAAACGCACACCGCTTGCAGATTTCCGCGCCCAACGTCGCGGCGGCAAAGGTGTTGGCGGGATGCAGACCAAAGAAGAAGACGTCGTCACCAACCTGTTTGTGGCAAATACCCACACGCAACTGTTGTTCTTTACGACCGAGGGCATGGTCTACAAGTTGAAAACATGGCGCCTGCCCCAAGGCAGCCGGACGTCCAAAGGCAAGGCGATTGTTAACATTTTGCCGATCCCTGTTGGTGTCTCCGTCGCCGCGATTATGCCGGTCGATAAACCCGATGATCAGTGGAACGACCTTCAGATCGTGTTCGCCACCGACGCGGGTGACGTGCGCCGCAACGCGCTTTCGGATTTCACCAACGTGAAATCAAACGGCAAGATCGCGATGAAATTGCCCGAGGGCGTCTCCATGGTGAACGCGCGCATCTGTACCGAAGAGGACGACGTGATGTTGTTCACCGCCGGTGGTCGCGCGATCCGTTTCCCAACCACCGATGTGCGTGTGTTCAAGGGCCGCGATTCCACCGGTGTGCGCGGGATCAAATTGAAAGACGACGAAAAGGTCGTGTCCATGTCGGTCATCCGCCACTTTGACGCCGAAAGCGACGAACGTATCGCGTATCTCAAAATGCGCCGCGCGGTTGCCGGTCTTGGTGATGACGCCGAGATCGAGGACGAAGGCGAAGCAGGTGCGATTTCGCAGGAACGTTACGCCGAAATGTCCGCCGCCGAGGATCTTATCCTGACGATCACCGAAGGTGGCGCGGGCAAATTGTCCTCGTCCCACGATTATCCGGTCCGCGGTCGCGGCGGGATGGGCGTTCAGGCCATGGACAAAGGCATGCGCGGCGGCAACTTGATCGCCTCCTTCCCTGTGGAAATGGCCGATCAGATCATGCTTGCCACCTCCAAAGGTCAATCGATCCGTTGCCCCGTCGAAGGTATTTCGTTCCGGTCCCGTTCAGCGGGTGGTGTTAAGGTCTTTGACACCGGCAAAGGTGAAACCGTCGTGTCGGTCGCATGGATCGCCGATCAAGATGATGAGACCGAAGAAACTGAATCTTAAGAGATCAGTTAAAACCAAATTAACCACTGGGGGCATCGCGCCCCCAGTCTTCGTTTACAAGACAGAATTCGGCGCGAGGCCAACATGACAGAGACACTTAACATCATTGGCGGCGGCATGGCCGGTTGCGAAGCCGCATGGCAGGCCGCGAACATGGGCGTAACCGTGGTGATCCACGAAATGCGCCCCAAGGTTGAAACCTTTGCGCACCGCACCGGTAACCTTGCGGAAATGGTCTGTTCGAATTCGTTCCGTTCGGACGACAACGAACAAAACGCGGTTGGGTTGCTGCATTGGGAAATGCGTGCGGCAAACGGCATCATCATGCAGACCGCCGCCAAGCACCGTATTCCCGCCGGCGGCGCATTGGCGGTGGACCGCGACCCGTTCGCCGAATCCGTGACCGAGGCGATCTTGGCCCATCCGAACATATCGGTGTCCTATGACGAGATCACCGAACTCCCGACCGACGGCCACTGGATCATCGCGACCGGCCCCCTGACATCTGGCGCATTGGGCGAGGCCATTCAGGCCGAAACCGGCAAAGACGCCCTCGCCTTTTTCGATGCCATCGCGCCGATCATTTACGCCGACAGCATCAACATGGACATCGCGTGGCTCCAGTCGCGTTACGACAAAGGTGACACCGAGGAAGAGCAGAAAGCATACCTCAATTGCCCGATGACCAAGGACCAATATGAGGCCTTCATCGACGCCCTTCTGGCCGCCGAAAAGACCGAATTCCACGAAGGCGAAACCGCCGGATATTTCGACGGATGTCTGCCCATCGAGGTGATGGCCGAGCGTGGTCGCGAGACATTGCGCTTTGGTCCGATGAAGCCCGTGGGGCTGACGAACGCCCATGATCCCGAGAACAAACCATACGCCGTGGTGCAGTTGCGTCGCGACAATGCGCTTGGGACTTTGCTCAATATCGTGGGTTTCCAGACCAAGATGAAATACGGCGCCCAGACCGAGGTGTTAAAGATGATCCCAGGTCTTGAGGATGCGTCATTCGCCCGTCTTGGGGGTATTCACCGCAATACGTTCATCAACTCTCCTACATTACTTGATGACCAGATGCGTCTGAAATCAAAGCCAAATATCCGTTTCGCGGGTCAAATCACCGGCGTCGAAGGCTATGTTGAAAGCGCCGCGATGGGCCTGTTGGCCGGACGTCTGGCCGCCGCCGAAATCCAAGGGCGCGACATTGAAACCGCCCCGATTAACACGGCCATGGGCGCGCTTGTGCATCACATTACCGGTGGCGCTGCCGCTAAAACCTTCCAGCCGATGAACGTGAACTTTGGTCTGTTCCAGCCCGTCGAAGGTCTGAAGAACGGCCGTCGCGGTCGTAAGGAACGGTACAAAGCCTATACCGATCGCGCCAAGATCGACTGGCAGGCGTGGCTGGACGCGCAGTAATGCGCACGCGGTTTGCGCCATCGCCCACGGGGCCGCTTCATCTGGGTCACGCCTATTCGGCGATCTTGGCCCACGATATGGCGCGCGCCGCGGGCGGGGCGTTTTTCCTGCGTCTTGAGGACACCGATCTTGAACGGTGCAAACCGGAATATGAGGCGCAGATTTTCGACGATCTGCGTTGGCTGGGACTGACGTGGGACGGCGAGGTTCTGTATCAATCGGACCATTTGGCCGTCTACAACGCGTTCCTCAATCGACTGGTCGCGCGCGATCTGACCTATCCCTGCAAGTGTTCGCGCAAAGACATTGCCAACGCCACCGCGGCCCCGCAAGAAGGCGTCGCGCACGCGGTCTATCCGCAGACCTGCAAGATGCGCAACATGTCCGAACGGAGCGAAAATGACGCCATTCGAATTCATATGGAACGCGCCCTAGAGGTTGTTCCAGAGGTGTCGTTCACCGAAACAGGTGACGCGCACCAAGGCACCTATCCCATTGACCCTGAACACCTTATTCAGACTGTGGGTGACGTGGTGATTGGGCGTAAGGACATCGAAACAGCGGCCTATTTCATGGCCTCGGCCATTGACGATGCGCGCCAATCCATCACCCATGTGATCCGCGGCGAGGACCTGTTTGAGTTTACGCCGGTACAGGTTATGTTGCTGTCATTACTTGGCCTTGATGTGCCCGTGTATCATCACCACGGGTTGATCCGCGATGACAATGGTAAACGTCTGGCCAAACGGGATGACGCCCGCGCGATTTCCAAATACCGCGCCGACGGGGCGACCCCCGCCGATATCCGCGCCATGGTTGGCCTGTGACCTAGGCGTGGTCGGCGCAATCGTGGCCAAGTGGTTTCATCAATTCGACCTCTTCGCCATCGAGCACAGAGGTATAGAAACAGCTGCGACGCATCGTGTGACAGGCGGCGCCAACCTGTTCGACGATCATCAGGATACAGTCACGGTCGCAATCGATACGCAGGTCAATCAAACGTTGGGTATGGCCGGATGTGTCGCCCTTGGTCCAGAACTTTTGACGGGATCGCGACCAATAGGTCACCTTGCGGTTCTCAAGCGTCATAGCAAGCGATTCAGCGTTCATCCACGCCACCATCAACACTTCGCCGTCCTCGGCCTGGGCAATGGCGGGAATAAGACCCTTTTCATCAAACTTTAAACTATTGATATCAAATTTCATCATGCACCTTTGAATTTCCTAACCTGACGTTTATCTAGGGTAAACGCGCCATTAACGAAAGAGCAGAACATGTCCGAAAACGCAGAACTCATGCAGCTCTACTCGAACCGCATCTTGGCGCTTGCTGCGGATATGCCCCATACGGACCGTCTGTCTGGCGACTGTATCACAGTGAAACGGCGCGCGCCGCTTTGTGGGTCGACGATCACCATTGATGTTGTCATTGAAAACGACACCGTCACGGCGTTGGGCCAAGAGGTAAAGGCCTGTGCGCTGGGACAAGCCGCGGCATCTGTTGTCGGCGCAGCGGTAATCGGGATGACGCGAGAGGACATCGCAAACGGGCGGGCGCAACTGTTTGAAATGCTTAAAAATAATGGACCAGTTCCCGACGCACCTCTTGCAGGGCTTGAGGTTTTGAAACCTGCTCATGAATACCGCAATCGCCACGCCTCTATTCTGTTGTCCCTTGATGCCCTCACCGAGGCGTTCGAAGGCGCATAAAAAAACCGCCTCTTCTGGCAGGAAGAGGCGGGAAAAGTCGTAAGAGACGTCATCGGGAGAGGCAATTCCCATGGACTAGGACAGGCAGTGTCCGTCGTATGATACATCTTGGGGGATGTTGATGACGTCCCCTAACGGGGCAGTAAGGTTAAGCAAAACTTGGCAAATGGAGCGCGACATAGAGCATTACGGAAATGGCGGCTGCGCCGGCGAAATCCTGAATGAATGTGGACTTAGATCTCTGTAGGACTGATTTGATCTGGGTCATCTTGTCGTCTCCTGCGTTGTTCTGTTGTCACTTTGTTCTCATTTTGGTTAACCAAAGTAAAGAACTTTATGAGAACATTTGCGAACAAAATAGTTAACCCACTGATATTAATTGAAAAGTTTTTTCCTGTTCCATTAACCAAAGGAGAACACGCGCTGCCTTGCCACGGGGTGATGTCAGGGTTGGGTCCTCAAACAACAGTTTGCGTGCATCCGTTTGCGCGATTTCCATCAATCCGGCCTGACGTTCCAGATCGGCGACACGGAACCGCGGCAATCCCGATTGTTCGGTGCCGATCACATCCCCCGCGCCGCGCATCAAAAGATCCTGTTCAGAAATGTAAAACCCGTCTTCACTTTCCCTAAGAATGGTGAGGCGCCGCTCGCCGGTTTTGCCCATCGGCGCCTTGTACATCATCAAACAGGTGGATTTTTCCGCCCCACGTCCAACCCGTCCGCGTAACTGATGGAGCTGGGCAAGGCCAAAGGTTTCGGCCCGCTCGATCACCATGATCGTCGCATTGGGGACGTTGACGCCGACCTCAATCACCGTAGTCGCGACCAAAATCCGCGTCTCGCCCGCCACGAATTTCTCCATCGCGGCGTCTTTTTCCGCCACCGGCATTTGGCCGTGGACCATGCCAACGACGCCCTCGCCCAAGGCCGCGCGCAAGATTTTGAACCGCTCTTCTGCGGCGATCAAATCCATCGTTTCGCTTTCTTCGACCAAGGGGCAGACCCAATAGGCCTGCTTCCCCTCGGACACCGCGCGTTTGAGATTGGCGATAACCTCGTCCATGCGGGCGGTCGACACCAACGCCGTGGTGATCGGCTGGCGACCCGCAGGTTTTTCGTCCAAAATCGACAGGTCCATATCGCCATATTGCGCAAGCGACAGGCTTCGTGGAATGGGGGTCGCGGTCATGACCAGAACATCAACCGCCCTGCCCTTGGCGCCCAGTTCAAGCCGCTGGCGCACCCCGAACCGGTGTTGTTCATCGATAACCGCGAGACGAAGATCGTGGAAAGACACATCCTTTTGGAACACCGCATGGGTGCCCACAAGGATATCAATCTGCCCTGATTTGAGCGCCTCGAGCTTGGCCGCGCGGTCGCGACCTTTGTCACGCCCCGTTAACACTTCAAGCGACACGCCAGCAGCGTCCGCAAGGTCGCGAAGGCTATCGAGATGTTGACGAGCCAGAATTTCGGTCGGCGCCATCAAAACGCCTTGTCCGCCGGCCTCGACCACCGCCAAAAGAGCCATAAAGGCGACCAGCGTTTTACCGGCCCCAACGTCGCCCTGAAGCAATCTGTTCATCCGATGGGGCGCGCCGATATCTGCGATAATTTCTTCTATCGCGCGGGATTGCGCACCAGTAGGCGCATAAGGAAGCGACGATAACACCTTGTTTTGCAATAAGTATGTTGGTTTCGAAATGACACCTTCTTTGCGTCGCCCCTGCTCGCGGGCAAGTGCAAGCGTTAGCTGATGCGCGAAAAGTTCATCATAGGCCAGACGCTGATGTGCGTCGGTATCCGGCGCGACATCCCCAGGGGACGTGGGGTTGTGCACCCTGTCCAATGCCTCGGCCCAGTTCGGAAATGCCTGTTGACGCATCACGCCAGTGTCAATCCATTCGTCACACGCGGGCACACGCGTTAAAGCGGATCGGGTGGCGCGAAACATCACCTTTTGGGTGACACCCGCAGTTAAGGGATAGACAGGTTCAAAGCGCGGAATGCTGTCGCCCTCGGCTGGGTCAACCATGTGATCCGGGTGAACCATCTGCACAGATCCGTCGCGTCCCTCGGCCTTGCCCGAAATTACCCGACGTTCGCCCACGGGCATCACCCGCAACAAGTAATCCCCACGGGCATGAAAGAACACCAGTTGAAACCGCGTCTGTCCGTCGTTCACCGTAATCCGATACGGGCGGCCACGCGCGGATGGCGGGTTGTGCGCCTCGATCTCGACCTCGACGGTGACAACGGTGGGCAGGACAAAGTCGTTCACGCTGTCGCGGATCGTGCGATCAATGCCAGAAGCGGGCAAGGTCATCAGAATATCGAGCGGTTTCTCGACACCCAATCCCGCAAGGTTCTGCGCCAGCTTGGGCCCGATCCCATCAAGGCTGTTCAGCTCGGCAAAGAGCGGAAACAATATTTCGGGCCGCGTGCTCATCCTGCGTTTGACAGCGCGATCCACGCGTCCTCGTCTATGACCTCAATTCCGAGATCAGCCGCCTTTTTCGCCTTGGACCCTGCTCCGGGCCCTGCGATCAACAGATCGGTCTTTTTGGAGACAGACCCCGACACCTTGGCGCCCAAGGACTCGGCGCGGGCTTTGGCCTCGGCGCGGGACATCTTTTCCAAGGTCCCTGTGAAGACCAAGGTTTTGCCAGCCACAGGATTGTCCGACACCACGGGTGCCACCGCGTCTTGAACGTCAAGTTCGGCAATCAGACGGTCGATGCCGGCACGTTCCTGTTCGCTTTGGAACGCGTGCACCACGGATTTGGCCAACACCTGACCGACGCCATCGATATCTATCAATGCGGTCCATGCGTCGTTTTCGTCAATGATCACCGCATCCATCGCCGCCGCAAAGGCGTCCCACGATCCATATCGGTTCGCCAAAAGCCGCGCGGTTGAATCCCCTACGTGGCGAACTCCAAGCCCAAAGATAAGTTTCGCCAGTGGGATTTTTCGTTTTTCATCAATCGATTTGAACAGGTTCTCGACGGATTTCTTGCCCCAACCGTCACGATTTTCAAGCCGACCCAATGATGCCGCATTGCGGGCACGTAGTGTGAAAATATCGGCTGGTTCTTTGATCGCCAACATGGGATCGTCAAAGAAGTTTTCGATCTGTTTCGCGCCCAACCCATCAATGTCAAAGGCACCGCGTGACACGAAATGTTTAAGACGTTCAACGGCTTGGGCCGCGCAGATCATGCCCCCAGAACATCGGCGCACGGCGTCGCCCTCTTCGCGGGGCGCGGCACTTTGACAGATCGGACAGGTGTCGGGGAACACGAATGGTTCGGCATCCTCTGGGCGTTTCGACAGGTCCACATCGTCGATTTTCGGGATCACATCGCCCGCTCGATACACCCGCACCCAGTCGCCGACACGAATATCTTTGCCATCTCGGATCGGAACACCGTTGGAATCGAGGCCCGCGATATAGTCTTCGTTGTGCAGGGTCGCGTTTGATACAACGACGCCGCCAACGGTGATCGGTTCCAAGCGTGCCACCGGCGAAAGTGCCCCCGTGCGGCCGACCTGAATGTCAATTCCTGAGATGCGGGTCCATGCGCGTTCTGCCGCAAATTTGTGGGCAATCGCCCAACGCGGAGTCGTCGAGCGAAAACCAAGGCGCCCCTGAAGCGCAAGGTCGTTGACCTTATACACCACGCCGTCGATGTCATATCCAAGATCAGGGCGTTGGTTTTCGATGTTCTTATAATGCGCCACGAGATCGGTGGCGTTTGTGCATAACTTTGTCAGCGGATTCACAGAAAATCCGAGGGTCTTCAGGTGCTCAATCGCGCCAAACTGGGTGTCGCTCAAGGGGGTGGATAACGTTCCCCATGCATATGCGAAAAATCGAAGGGGGCGTTTTTCGGTGATCGAAGCGTCCAATTGTCGAAGCGATCCGGCCGCCGCGTTACGTGGGTTGGCAAAGGCTTTTTGACCCGCGGCCTCTTGTTGTTTATTGAGAGCATCGAAATCGGCGTGGGACATATAGACCTCGCCTCGGACCTCGATAACCTCGGGGGCGTTTTCGATCACATGGGGAAGATCACGAATGGTCAGGGCATTGGCCGTAACGTTTTCGCCCACATCGCCGTCGCCACGGGTCGCCGCCTGAACGAGTTTTCCGTTTTCATAGCGCACAGAAAGAGACAGCCCGTCGATTTTCGGTTCGGCCGTATAGGCCAGCGGATCAGACGACGAGAGGCCAAGAAAACGACGGATGCGATCATCAAAATCATCGACGTCTTCTGAGGTAAAGGCATTGCCAAGCGACAACATCCGGACCTCGTGTTTGATCTTGGAAAACCCATCAGCAACGGGCGCGCCTACAGTATCGCTTGGGCTGTCTTCGCGTTTGAGATCGGGAAAGCGGATTTCGATGTCTAGATTGCGACGTTTTAGTGCGTCATAGGTGCCGTCATCGATATTTGGGGCGTCGTTGGTGTGATAATCCCTGTTGGCAGCCCCAAGAACCTGCGCGAGCCGCGCGAGTTCCTCTGCGGCGGTTTCTGGGGTTAGCTCTGCAACGGGGATTGTCGAAGTCATAGGGTCCTCACTCGGGCGTGTCTTATCCATTTGATAAGATCACGCCCTTGAGAGGTCCAGTAGAAGATGTGCGAAACGCGAAATTACGCGCCGATTGCCACGGGCGCAGCGGCCTCAACCGGATCAGGATCGCGCAGAACATAGCCACGGCCCCATACGGTTTCGATATAGTTTTCGCCGTCTGTCGCTTCGCTCAGTTTCTTGCGAAGCTTACAGATGAACACATCGATGATCTTCAATTCGGGTTCGTCCATGCCGCCATAAAGGTGGTTCAGGAACATTTCCTTGGTCAATGTTGTGCCCTTGCGTAGGGAAAGAAGCTCCAACATTTGGTATTCTTTGCCAGTGAGGTGCACGGTACGGCCACCGACACTTACGGTTTTGGCATCAAGGTTCACAGAAATATGGCCAGTGCGGATCACAGATTGTGAGTGACCTTTGGAACGACGAATAATCGCGTGAATACGCGCAACCAGTTCTTCGCGGTGGAAAGGTTTTGTCAGGTAATCATCGGCCCCAAAACCGAATCCTTTGATCTTATTTTCCGTATCGTCTTCGCCAGACAGGATCAAAATCGGCGTTTCAATACGGGCAAGACGCAGCTGGCGCAGCACCTCGTGACCGTTCATATCTGGTAGGTTAAGATCCAAAAGGATCAAATCGTAATCATATAATTTCGCCAGATCGACCCCTTCTTCGCCAAGATCCGTGCAATACACGTTCAGGTTGGCGTGGGTCAGCATCAATTCAATGCTTTTTGACGTTGTTGGATCATCTTCGACTAATAGAACGCGCATACGTTACTCCGCTAGAAATTGCCCTCTTACTCATTAACCTTAACCAAAATAGTTAATCACACGTTACCAATGTTACAACGATAGACCAAACAACTCAAAGTTGTCTATAGCGTTGTAAACTTGTGCTTTTCAATGCGCCTTCGCCATGGCGTGCAATCGCGGATCGCCACGAATCGAATTCCTCTTCGGTCAGACCATAGATTTCCAACGCCTCTTCCAATGGAATCAGGCCAAAGACCACGCCCTTAACCACGGCGGCCTTGCGGCTTGCGACCCAGCGTCGGGTCGCGGCCTCGGGCAAATCGGCGCGTGTCATATATGTGCCGTCTGGCAATTTGACGGTCCGTGGGCCATCAACCTTTTTCAAGAACATCTCTATCCCCTCATGATTTCACGGGATCACCCTGACGCGACAGCCTTAATGATGCGTGAAACCGGCCCTTGTTAGTTCCTAAGGTTTTCCTATATTCCAATCTATATTCTTAAGGATTCCCCAATGACCGTCGAAACCACGCATCCGATCAATTCCCTTGGCTTTGCCAAGCGCCCAGAAGACACCCGTGTTGTGGTGGCCATGTCTGGTGGCGTCGACAGCTCGGTTGTCGCGGCGATGTTGGCCGAACAGGGCTATGATGTGGTGGGCGTGACGCTTCAACTGTATGACCACGGGGCGGCACTCGCCAAAAAGGGCGCCTGCTGTGCCGGTGTCGACATTCACGATGCCCGCCGCGTGGCCGAGGAAATGGGGTTCCCACACTATGTTCTGGATTACGAGAACATCTTTAAGGACGCCGTGATTGACGAATTCGCCGACAGCTATCTGGCCGGCGCGACGCCTGTGCCCTGTATCCGTTGTAATGAACGGGTGAAGTTCAAGGACCTGTTGGAAACCGCCAAGGACCTTGATGCGGACTGTATGGCGACCGGTCACTATATCCAGCGCATGGTGGGCGACGCCGGTGCGGAACTGCACTGTGCCGCCGATGCCGCCAAGGATCAGAGCTACTTCCTGTTCTCTACCACACCGGAACAGCTCGACTTCCTGCGGTTCCCGCTCGGCCATCTGCCGAACAAAGAAGCCACGCGCGAACTGGCCAAGAAACACGGGCTGGCTGTGGCCGATAAGCCCGACAGCCAAGACATCTGTTTTGTGCCCGATGGGAACTATGCCGCCGTCATCGAAAAGCTGCGTCCAGACGCCGCCGATCCCGGTGATATCGTCGATATGGACGGCACGGTTCTGGGCAAACATAACGGCGTGATCCACTATACCATTGGTCAGCGTCGCGGCCTTGGCATCGGGGGCTTGGCCGAACCGCTTTATGTGGTGAAGCTGGACCCTGAACACCGTCACGTTGTCGTTGGCCCCAAAGAGGCGCTGACCACACGCACCGTGCCTGTGCGCGAAATCAACTGGCTCGGCGATGAACCATTCGAAAGCCGCGACGAATGGCATATCGAGGTCAAAGTCCGCTCCACCCGCCCCCCACGCGAGGCAATCGTGCGTCCGATTTCCGCGACCGAGGCCACCGTGGAATTGATCGTCGCCGAAGAAGGCGTCGCCCCCGGTCAGGCCTGTGTGTTCTACGACGGCGACACATCCCGCATCTTTGGCGGCGGCTGGATCTGGCGCGGGTATTAACGCGCGGTTCATTCAGGGTTAATTTTTCGGTCATCCATGAGGGGATCGACGCAAGGGTGGGAAATCTAGCGATTTTTCGCCTTTATACCATCCAGAACCGCCTGTGCGGCCCGCAAACCGGGGGCATCACCACCGCGGCCCAGACGATCCATGGTGACATTCATCGCCGCCACTTGGTCCTTGGGGTTGTGCATCACATCCAAAAGGGTCGCTGCGATCATATCCGCTTCGCAGTCCTCGCCCAGCAATTCAGGCACCGCGCGCGTTTCCGACACCAGATTGACCAAGGTCACCGTATCGATTTTCAGCATCCGCTTGATGATCTGGCGGCTGAACCAATTCATGTCATAGGCGATGACCATCGGCGTTTCATTCGCCGCCAATTCCAAGGACACCGTCCCCGACGCCGCAAGCGCAATATCCGCCGCCGCAAAGGCCGCGCGTTTCGCGTCCATATCATTGCAGATCACCACCGGATCACCGGCCCAATCGGCGGTCAATTCGCGGACCATGGTTTCCAAATGCGGCACGGTCGGCACGACCACACGGGCGTTCGGGTGGCGGTCCACAACGGTTTTCAATGCCTCTGCAAAGGTCGGTGCCAACCGCGTGACCTCGCCACGACGACTGCCCGGAAGGGCAAGGATCATCGGCGCATCGTCAATGCCAACCGCACGACGCCACGCAGCACCCGATGCATCATCGGCGCGTTCCTCGGCCACAACCGGATGGCCGACAAAGTCACAGCGCATGCCGACCGCCTCCATATAGGGGGGCTCAAACGGCAACAACGCCAGCACATGATCGATGACCTTGGCCATTTTGACGGCACGTCCTTCGCGCCATGCCCAGACGGACGGCGCCACATAATGAACGGTGCGTAAGTCACTGTACGCCTTCACAATTTTGGCAACCCGTAGGCAGAAATCGGGGCTGTCAATTGTGATCATCACATCGGGATTTTCGGCCAAAACCGCATCGGCCGTCTCGGCAATACGACGTTTCAGGGCACGATATTTCGGCAGGATCTCGGCGATGCCCATGACCGACAATTCGGACATGGGGAACCGGCTTTGCATGCCCTCGGCCTCCATCAAGGGGCCGCCGACGCCGACGAATTCCACGTCCGGAACAAGCGTTTTCAGACCCGCCATCAAGGCCGCACCCAGCTTATCCCCCGAGGATTCCCCTGCGATCAAGAACACCTTCATCACATATCCTCGCCGTAAACAAACACGCCCAAATCCTTGGCCAAAGCCTCGACAATTGGTCGTTCCACGATCAACGCCCCACCGGCCTGAACGCAAATACCTGCAAGTCCCGACGCCGCCGCCTTGCGCAGGGTACGCGGGCCAATCGTCGGCATATCGATGCGGGTTTCCTGCCCAATCTTCAACCGCTTAAGAAGAACACCACGCCCCTTCAGCGGCTGGTTCGCCACGAATTCCAATAGCGCATCCGTCCCCTGAAGCGTCTCAATCCCGTGGCACAAACCACCGGCCACAACACAGCCTTGCCCCACATCCAACGGCGACAAAGCCGCCAAAATGTCATGGGCGCGGGCGATATCAAGCATGGCGTCGGATTTTGGTTTTGGACCCGCGATCAACCCGTTTCCGGCCAGAAGATCGGGACGCACATCATGAGCCCCGACGACCTCAAACCCCGCATCCTCAAATATCTCGACCACAAGGCGCAGGATCGCATCATCGCCGGTCTTCATCGCCGCCATCAACCGCGGAGCGAGACGCAGCATCGTTGCATCAAAGCGCAACGGATTAAGCGCAGGGCGCACGAGCCCGCCGCCGAAACAGACACGGCTGACGCCCTGCCCCCGCAACGTTTTGAACAGCCCGCCCAATTTCTCGAATGAGGCCTCATAGTTCGATGTCACATCATTAGCAGTACCGGCAAAAGTCACCACAAATGCAGCCGGATCATGCTCGGCCAACAGCCGTGGCAATGCACCGGCCCCTGCCAAAATGGCCAAACGGTCCGCCATGGTTAACGCGGCACCAAGAAGCCGCGATCGCTCTCGCCCATGATGAAATCAACGATTTCTTTGACGTATTTGCTCTCGGTTTCATCGCCAAGACGTTCGGCGCGATCTTTGAACGCCCCATCCCCCTGACGCAGCATTTGCAACGCGGCGCGCAACGCGGTGATATCACCACGATCAACGCCACGCCGTTTCAACCCAACAAGGTTCAACCCGTCCAGTTCACCGCGCGGCCCCTGAACGAGGCCATAGGGCAGAACGTCGTTCGTCACCATCGACACTGCGCCGATGATTGCGCCACGACCAATACGAACCCATTGGTGGATACCGGACAGACCGCCGATGATAACGTCGTCTTCAATCACGCAATGCCCCGCCACGGCCGAGCTATTGACGACAATCACGCGGTTGCCGATATGCACGTCATGTGCGACGTGACAGCCCGCCATAAACAGACCATCATCGCCAATTGACGTCAGACCACCGCCACCTTCTGTGCCAGTATTCATCGTGACGTGTTCACGAATTCTATTTCGTTTACCGATGGTTAGACGCGTCTCTTCACCCGAAAACTTAAGATCCTGAGGAATCTCACCGATGGACGAGAACGGAAACACGACCGTGTCTTCGTCAATAAACGTATCCCCCGTCACGACCACATGTGACCGTAGTTCAACCCCTTTGGCCAACTTGACCTGAGGGCCGACCACACAGAACGGGCCGATGGTGACACCGGCGGCGATCTCTGCACCTTCTTCGATTACGGCATGGGGATGGACGGTCGCGTCGGGGTGAATTGCCACGTTTTACTCTTCCTGTAGGTCAATCATCGCGGTGAATTCGGCCTGTGCCGCGACTTCACCTTCGACACGGGCTGTGCCTTCGAATTTCCAGATCTTAGAGCCGCCGCGTTTCACTTTGACTTCCATCTCCAGAACATCACCCGGAACAACCTTGCGACGGAACTTACATTTGTCGATGGACATGAAATACACCAACAACGGTTTATCGACCAGATCAAGCGTCAGACCAACCAAAACGGCGGATGTCTGGGCCATAGCTTCGACGATGGTCACACCAGGCATGATCGGCGCACCAGGGAAGTGACCCTGAAAATGTGGCTCGTTGCAGGTGACGTTTTTGATACCAACCGCGCGTTCGCCGTATTCGATGTCGCGTACTTTGTCGATCAACAGAAACGGGTAGCGGTGCGGAATGATGCGTGTGATCAGATCAAAGTCGGCTTCGGTGATTGGATTGGTCATGCTACTCTCTTTAACTTTCTGGCACAGCATTTCGGTGCCGCGGCAGGGGCGCGTATAAACATACGATTGGCTGAATTGATACCCATTTCAGACAGCTGAGACAAGAGACGCCAGTGCTATTCTGGGGTCGATCCGTCGCCAAAGGTTGAATCAATCCGCGAAACCACGCGATCCGTGATATCCACCGCGTCCAAAGACAGGTAAACGCTTCTTTTGTCCATCACGACGCTCGCGTTCATTTCGCTCGCGACCTCTACCAAAACCGGTTCGCTGCGTGTTCTAAAGCGTGCGAACTCGGACTGTTGAAGCTGGTTAAGCGCGGAAACTTTGTTCTCGGTCGCGGTACGAATGGCGCGAACCTTTTCATCAAAGGCATCCGCAAGGGCCGAAAATTCGGCCGGTTCCATGGACAGGCGCATCTCGGTCAGGTTTGACTCTTCCACGGCAAGGTCGGTTTCAAGTTGGCGATTTTGCTCTTCTAGGTCGTTCACTGCGGCTTGGATATCTGCCGCAACCCGTTGCCCCCAAAGAGAATCCGCGAACATCCGATCAACTTCGATCACGGCCACAGATGAGACCTGCGTGACCGGCGTCGCCGCGTCTTGGGCCTTTGGCGTGAACGTGGTCATGCCAAGGCCCAAAAGAGCAACACAAGAAAAGCGAAGAAAAGCCCCCATCATCATTCTAGAAGCTGGTCGAGATCGTCACATCGAATTGACGTTCCTCGTCATAATCTTCCTTCATGAGCGCTTTACTAAAGTTAAAGCGAAGCGGGCCGATGGCCGTGTCCCACAAAACGGAAACACCAACAGCAGATCGCAAGCGGAAGCTATCGTCGACGTCTACACCGCCTGTGCCGGACACATCATCAAGCCCCCAGACCGAGCCGAAATCAGCAAAGACGCCGCCGCTCAGACCATATTCCTCAGGAAGACCGAATGGGAATTCCGCATCAAACCGGGCAACAGCAAAGTACTTACCGCCAAGGAAATCTTCGTTGGTGGCATTCGTGTCACGCGGCCCAACACCGCCGGCCGCAAAGCCACGCAACTTGCTTGAGTTCAGGGAATACCGGTCGGTAATCCGCGTGCTGCCGTCCAGCAGGTTCAATGCCCCGCCTTCGAATTCGGCGCGCAGGGTCACCTCTTCGTTGAAAACAGCGGTTTGTGCCCCCAAACGGGCGGTGGTTTCAACGAATTCCACATCACCAGTAAAGCCGGTGTAACTCTGGCCAAATTCAAAGATCAACCCAGCCGTCGGGTTCAGACCACTGCGACGGTTATCAAAGCTATAGTTATAGCCAACCGAATGCGAGGCAATCTGGCCCTCTTCGGCGACCAGAATTGGCGAACTGTCCGTTGCATCCACGTCGGAAAGTGTCACATCACTATAAGCATAGTTGACCGACAGGCGCGAATTATCGCCAAGCGGGAAGGTCAAAGACGGCGAGAACGACAAACGTTCAATATCGTATCCAGATGTAGAGTTGGTCGTTGTGCCATAGGAAAACCCAAGACCAAAGGCGACGTTGCGGCCAAGGAATGCGGGTTCACGGAAGTTCAGGCTGGCCGCGCGGCTATCGGCGGATGTATTCACAGAAAAGCTTAGGCTTTGGCCGCGCCCCAAGAAGTTAGATTGGCTAAAGCTCCCGACAAGACCGAAACCATCATCAGATGAGTAGTTCCCGCCAAAGGAGAACGAACCGGTGGTTGTTTCGGTCACATCCACATCAACGATCACCTGATCAGGAGCAGAGCCTTCGCGGGTGTTCACGTCGGAGTTGGCAAAGAAGCCAAGCGCACGCACGCGGTTCGCAGCGGCACGGATCGCTGTTGGGTTGAACGGATCACCCTCGACGGTGTTGAACTGGCGGCGAATAACACGATCAAGCGTGGTGTTATTGCCCTCGATGTCGATCCGTTCCACAAAGACGCGTGGGCCGCGGGAAATGACAAATTCGATATCAAGCGTCAGGTCCGCGTCATTGCGGATCACGCGTGGCTCGACCCGAACGAATTGTTTGTTCTGCTTGGTTGCCAGCGCTTCGAGACGTGAAATGTTGCTGTCGATCACAGCAGGGTTATAGGTCGTGCCGCTGCGCAGACGCAGCGCCTTAAAGTATTCGTCGGCATCAATGTCGTCGATTTCGGACACCACGGTGATCTCGCCAAAATCAAAGGACTGGCCCTCTTGGACGTTGAAGGTCACAAAGAACCCGTCGCGTTCGCGGCTAAGTTCGGGGGTGGACGACAGGATTTGGAAATCCACGAAACCACGCGACTGATAGAAATCCGACAGAACCTGACGGTCAAAGGCGATGCGGTCCTCAGAGAACGTATCACGCCCCACAATCACCCGCAGGAAGCCCGCCTGTTTTGTGTCCAAAACGCGACGCAAACGGCGGTCAGAATAAACGCGGTTGCCTACGAAACCGATACGTTCGACCTCGGTGTTGCGCCCCTCAGAGACCTCAAACACCACATCAACGCGGTTGTTGGACCGGCGGATCAGTTTGGGTTCGACCTCGGCGGTCAACAGACCCTTTTGCTGGTAAGCTTGGCGAATGATCTCGGCGTCGGCCTGGACCGTGCTTGGGTTATAGGCGCGGCGTGATTGCGACGTTAGGATCGGCAAAAGACCGTCGTCCTTGATGGACGAATTGCCTTCAATCGCGACGCGGTTCACGGTTGGGTATTCAACAACAACCACATCAAGACGGCTGCCGTTTGGAATGATTTCGACGCTTTCGAATAGGCCGGATTGGATCATCCGTTGATAGCCGTCGTTCAATGCGGCTGCGGAAATGCTGCCGCCCTCGGCCAAACCAAGATAGGTCAGGATTGTCGATGTCTCGATCCGTTGGTTGCCATCCACATTAACCGCACCAAAACCAAAGCTCTGGGCGTTCGCCGCCGTGCCCAATGTCGCCGCCCCAAGACAGGCAATCGCCACAGTTTGGCGCAGATAACGTGCAACCTTTGGGGCCTGATAAAATGATGTCAAAGAAGTCGTCAGGCCGAAATGTTCACGAGTCATAGATCGCAATCCCAAAATATACGTCAAGTTGCTAACTGAGTAGACCCAAACGTCCAGCGTGTCAAAACGCCAAGGGGGAAAAACGCGTGAAAATGGGCAAATGCGCGGGATTTCGCGCCCATTGCGTGGGTCGGGCGGATCAATCGCCGCCCGACGCCTGCCCTGCCCCTATGGGCAGAACAAATCGTTGCTGAGGCCAAACACCATCAAAGTCAGCACCATGACCAATCCAACCGTCATCAAAATGCGCATCGCGCCTGGCTTTGGTGGACGGCCAACAACGGCCTCAAACGCATAGAACACCAGATGCCCACCGTCCAAAACGGGGATCGGAAACAGGTTCATCAACCCAACCGCCGCAGACAGGAACCCAATGAGAAAGATAAACGACTCTGGCCCCATGCGCGCCGCCTCGCCCGATACCTCGGCAATGGCCAACGGACCGGAAATATTACAGGTGCTGATCGCGCCGGTGATCATGAAATAAACCCCCTTAAGCGAAGACCGAAGCACGCTATAGGTGCGATCGATACCGATGCCCGCGGCCTCAAGGATGCTGGGGCGGCTGGTTTCAAGGGTAAGGAAATCGCCGACGGTTACACCGATCAGATAGCGTTTTTCAAAGTCCCCATTCGCAAGCGGAACATCCTGTTCGCGGGCGGTCATTTCCATCGTGTGATAGGCACCATCACGCCAAACGGTCACATCAACGGGCGTCGACTGGGCCTCGGCAACGGCGGCCAATAGATCAGGGAAGGTCACGATTTCGGTGTCATCCACCGCCGTCACGATGTCACCAACCTGCACGCCAGCCTGTTCAGCCGCCGAAGGGTCGGTGAACCCCGCGACATAGGGCAAGAACGGATATGGCCCGTCGACGGCAACCACATCACCCGCGCGTTCCACCGTGTATTTCACCACGCTCGAACGGGTCGCGTTGCGAACCGCCTCGCCGTAACCGGCCATATCTGGGGTTTCGATGCCGCCGATGGCGATCAAACGATCAACAGCCTGAAGGCCGCTCACCTCGGGCGGAAGCGGTTTCACGGCCTCGATCACCAAAGGTTCCGCCGGTTTACCCGACCAATAGAACAGACCCGCAAAGATGAAAAACGACAGGATAAAGTTAAAAATCGGACCCGCCGCGACGGTCGCCGTGCGCGCCCACAAGGGTGCGCCGTTCAAGGTACGGCGCTGGTCCTCGGGCGAAAGAGCTTCGATCACTTCGTCATCGGCGCCCGCGCTGGCCGCATTCGCATCACCCAGAAACCGCACATAGCCCCCAAACGGAAGCGCCGCGATTTGCCAAACCGTGCCGTGTTTGTCCGTTCGCTGGATCAACACCCGCCCAAAACCGATGGAAAACACCTCGGCGTGAATGCCGCTCAGACGCCCGATGATATAGTGGCCGTATTCATGAATCGCCACGATCACCGAAAGGGCCACAACAAAGGCCACAAGCGTGAAAATGCCGTTTCCAAACATTGGTAAAATTGAATCCACGGGGATGTCCTATTCTTTAGGTGTCGACGATTTCATCTGCGATGCGTCGGGCACGTGTGTCGATGTCCTTGATCGTATCAAGGGTCATTTCGGCAATATTAAGGCTGTTCGATGACGAAAGTCGTTCGACAACCCCATCAACAATATCGCCCATCTGCATAAAGCCAATATCGCCCGCGATAAACCGGTCCAATGCGCGTTCTTTGGCCGCATTAAAGGCCGCGCCCGCATGGCCGCCGGTCTCCATCACGGATTGCGCGATGCGCAGCGCGGGATACCGATCATGGCACGGCGCGCGGAAATCAAGCGTGGCGATTTTCGCAAAATCCAGACGTTCCACCGGAACATGTCCACGGTCGGGCCAGAACAACGCATAGCCAATCGCGTGACGCATATCGGCGGGCCCCACATGGGCCATGATGCCACCGTCAACGAAACCGATCATGGCATGGATCAGGGATTGCGGATGCACGATCACTTCGATTTCATCGGGAGTAAAACCGAAAAACTCTTTGGTTTCTATGACTTCCATCGCCTTATTAAACATAGAGGCGCTATCGATGGTGATGCGTTGACCCATGTCCCAATTTGGGTGCTTCGACGCCTCGGCGACGGATACATGCGCCAGGTCGGCGACGGGGCGATCACGGAAGGCGCCGCCGGATGCGGTGATGATGACACGTTCGACGGCGTTCATATCTTCGCCAACAAGGGACTGAAAAATCGCGCTGTGCTCGCTATCAACCGGAAGGATCGTCGCGCCATATTCGCGTGCCGTACGCATGAGCAACGGCCCACCGGCGACGAGACTCTCTTTGTTGGCAAGGGCAAGCGTGCCGCCGTGGCGCAAAATCCGAAGCCCCGGTTCAAACCCCGCGACGCCGATGATCGCGCTCATGGCCCAGTCGGTTGGGCGGTCGGCGGCCTCGAGAATGGCGGCGTGACCGGCGGCGGACTCAATCCCTGTTCCGGCAAGCGCAGCACGCAGATCGGTCAGGCGGGTTTCATCTGCGGTCACCGCGATATCGGCCCCCACCGCAATGGCGTCGCGCGCAAGGGCGTCGATGTTGCTATGGCCCGTCAGGGCAACCACGTCATAATCATCCGGCGCACGTTTGATCAGATCAAGCGTCGACTGACCGATGGAACCGGTTGCGCCAAAAATCGAAACACGACGGGTCATGATTTATGCACCGCCCAGCCATGGCAAAAGCCCGAGGCCATAGTGCAGGATCATCACGAAAAACGCCGCGCCGAACATACCGTCAAACCGATCGAACACGCCGCCATGACCGGGGATCAGGTTCGAGCTATCTTTGATACCGACGAACCGTTTCAGGGCACTTTGGGCGATATCACCCATCTGCGACGCGAAACTGATGATGACGCTGATCACGATCAGACCCGCACCGGCGTCGGTGTTCGCGATGGTGATTGCCGCGATAATGACCGCGCCGAACCAACCCGCGATGGTACCGGACCAAGTTTTCTTGGGGCTGATGGCGGGCCAAAATTTCGGGCCGCCAATCATACGACCGGCGAAATACCCAGCAATATCAGTCACAACGACAATACCGACCAGCCATAGGATCCAAGTGACGTCTTGCCCAAGACGCAGCAACAAGAAGCCGTAGCCCGCGCACAAAATCCACATTGTATAGAGAACGAACCGCGCCGCATGCATTTTCAAACGCAGCGCACCAAACCCCGCCGTAATGGCAAAACCAGCCAGCGCAACGAGCGCAGGAATCATCGGGGCCATCAACACCATACCGGCCCCAAGACCACCAAGGATCAGACAATCCATGGTCAGATCAGAACGGATCATGCGGGCGATTTCCCAAACGCCAATGCCACAAACAACAGCCGTCAAAACGGTAAACACCGGCCCACCCAAAAGAACCGCAAGGATCCCGACGGCCAGCATCGCAACCCCCGAAAGAACCCGTGGACGAAGATCATCCCATTGGCTTGATTTGGTCATGTCTCACTTAGGACGGCGCCAAAGCGGCGTTCGCGTCCCCCATAGTTTTCGATGATATCGGCAAAGATCTCGGCGGTGAAATCCGGCCAGAGCGTGTCGATAAATTCATATTCGGAATAGGCCGATTGCCAGAGCAAAAAGTTGGAAATCCGCGCCTCGCCCGAGGTGCGGATCACCAGATCGGGGTCCGGCAGAACGCGGGTATCAAGATACCGCGTGAGAGTGGATTCATCCACGCTATCCGCATCAATCACACCGGATGCCGCGTCTTGGGCCACCCGTTTGATGGCGCGCGCCACTTCGTCCCGCCCACCATAGTTGAGGGCGATGGTCAAATTGACGCTGGTGTTGTCGGCGGTCAGTTCCTCGAGGTCATCCATCAGTTTGACCAATTTCGGATCAAGCCGAACGCGATCCCCGATGAAGCGTACACAGACGCCCTTTTTGTTCAGGGCCTTGGCCTCAGCGGTGATGTAACGGCGAAACAGCGACATTAAACCGGCAACCTCGGACTGGGTCCGTTTCCAATTCTCGGTCGAAAATGCAAAGATTGTCAGATACTTAACACCGACTTCAGGACAAGCCTCAACGATTTCGCGCACCCGTTTTGCACCGGCATGGTGGCCGAACAAACGTGGTTTACCACGCGACGTTGCCCAACGACCGTTGCCATCCATGATGATGGCAACGTGGCTTGGGCCAGCCTTTGGGGTTTCTTCAGACGCCAATGGCTTATCCTTTGAACTGAACATGCTGGGTCTTAAACCTGCATGATCTCTTCTTGTTTCGTGGCAAGATGTTCATCAACCAATGCAATGAATTTATCCGTAATCGACTGAACTTCGTCGCTCCAAACCTTAACATCATCTTCGGACAGGCCATCGGCCTTGCCCTTTTTGATCTGGTCCATGCCGTCGCGACGGACGTTGCGCATGGAAACCTTGGCGCTTTCGGCGTATTGCGACGCAACCTTGGTCAATTCACGACGACGTTCTTCGTTCAGCTCGGGGATTGGCAACATGATGATGGTGCCGTTGAGCTGTGGATTGATGCCAAGCCCGCTTTCGCGGATCGCTTTTTCAACGGCGCCCACCATGGATTTGTCCCAAACGTTCACGGTCACCATGCGGGGTTCTGGAACGTTGACGGTGCCGACTTGGTTGATTGGGGTGCGCTGGCCGTAGGCTTCGACCATCACAGGTTCAAGCATAGAGGCAGAGCCGCGGCCCGTGCGCAGAGACGCGAATTCGGTTTTCAAAGAAGAAATCGCGCCATCCATGCGGCGTTCAAGGGCATCGGTATCGAGTTCAAAATCATCAGACATGTGTATTCTCTTTTCGTCTTGGCGCGTAACGCGTTGCTTTGCCTAAATTATGGTCTATCCGTGAACGGTTGTATAGGTACCATTGCCCGCAAGGATACCTTCGATGCCGTTTGGTTCATCCAAAGAGAAGATCACAAGCGGCAAATTGTTGTCACGGGCCAGCGCAATCGCCGAGGCATCCATCACGCCAAGGCGTTTCTGAAGCACTTCGTCATAGCTCACGCGGTCATAACGGACGGCGTCATCATGTTTCGCTGGGTCTTTGTCGTACACACCGTCAACTTTGGTGCCCTTAAAGATCGCCTCACAGGACATTTCGCTGGCGCGCAGGGTCGCGGCGGTGTCGGTGGTGAAATAGGGGTTACCGGTGCCGGCGGCAAAGATACAAACGCGTTTCTTTTCAAGGTGACGCACGGCGCGACGGCGGATGTAGGGTTCGCAAACCTGATCCATTGGGATCGCGGAAATCACGCGGGTGTGGATGCCCAGACCCTCGAGGGCGCCCTGCATGGCAAGCGCGTTCATCACGGTCGCAAGCATCCCCATATAGTCGGCGGTGGTGCGTTCCATACCTTGGGCAGACCCCTGAAGGCCGCGGAAGATATTGCCGCCACCGATGACCATGGCGATTTCAACGCCAAGTTCGTGACAGGCCTTCACTTCGCGGGCGATCCGTTCAACAGTGGGTGGATGAAGTCCAAAACCTTGGTCGCCCATCAGGGCCTCACCAGAAATTTTCAACAAGACGCGTTTAAAGGCTGGCGCCGTTTCTGTTGCTTGGTCGCTCATGATTACATCCCCAATAGATAGCCGCTGTTCGGAACTAGATGTAGCATATCACGGAATTTATCAACGTGAAATTACGGGTCCCCCCCCTTGACGGCACAGGTTTTTCGCGCGACCAGAAATGAATGATCAATATTCAAGACATATCCGCCGATCAGCCCGTTTTAATCGCGGGGCCGACGGCATCCGGCAAAACATCGCTTGCGATTGAGATCGCCGAGGCACAGGGCGGTGTGATCATCAACGCAGATGCACTTCAGGTCTATTCCGGTTGGCGCATTCTGACGGCACGGCCCAGCGACGACGAACTGGCCCGCGCACCGCACCGTATGTATGGGCATGTGGATTATAAGGACGCCTATTCCGTCGGCCATTGGCTGCGCGATATTGCGCCGATGTTGACGGGGGAACGTCCGATTATTGTCGGCGGCACCGGATTGTATTTTCAGGCCCTGACCCAAGGTTTGGCCGAAATCCCCACCACCCCCGATGATGTGCGCGCCGATGCCGACGCACGTCGGTTGAACGGCGAAACCGATGCGATGTTCGCCGAACTTGACCCAGTCACCCAGTCGCGGATTGATCATCTGAACCCCATGCGGGTTCAGCGCGCCTATGAGGTGTTGAAAACCACGGGCCGTGGTTTGGCCGCATGGCAGGACGCGACCCCTGCCCCGATCCTGCCCTTGGACGGCTGTTTTCCCATCGTCATGGATGCGGATCGTGATTGGTTGAACGATCGGATTGAACGCCGGTTTCATATGATGTTGGACGCCGGTGCACTGGACGAGGCCCGCGCCATGTTGCCCGATTGGGACCCCGCGCGCCAATCGTCCCGCGCCATCGGCGCCCCCGAAATGATCGCCCATCTGCGCGGCGAAATGGACCGCGACGCCGCGATTGATTCTGCGATCATCGCCTCGCGCCAGTACGCGAAACGGCAACGCACATGGTTTCGATCAAAAATGTCGCAGTGGACGCCCCATATATTGCCCTAGGGTCGCCACAAACTACCACTGGTTGAAAACTGCGAAATCTCTTCGGAATTTGGTTAATAAACCGTTGAAAACCAAAGGAGCGGACATAAGATCAAGTCCCATGAGCCCAATTGCATCCGATCCCGCCGACCAAACCATCCGCATTGCCCAGATCCAACGTCTGGCGCAAAAGGGCACGTGGCGGCTTGATACCATGCGCAGTCATCAACGGGATGTTCTGATCTGGTTCACGCGCGGTCAGGGGCGGATTACAGTGGGCGGCGTCACCCGTGGCTTTGGCCCGCATAACGCGATATTTGTTCCGGCGGGTGTCATGCATTGTTATGATGTGACCGCGGCCGTGTCGGGCGTCGTGGCCTATCTGCCAAAGATCAGCCACGTGACCATGCCCACATCCCACACCCATTTGCGTATCCGCGATGCACAATCCCAATCGGAACTGACCGGCCTGTTGGATACGCTTCAACGGGAACTTGAATCCGACCGCCCTGCCGCGATGCAGGCCGCATCGATGTACGCGGGCCTCTTGTCCGTGTGGATCGCGCGCCAAATAGAAACCGGCGACGCGGATGCGCCGAAACAAACGGCGGCGACCCGATTGGTGGCGCAGTATACCAATTTGATTGAACATAGCCTTGGCGCGGGTCTCTCTGCGGGGAACTATGCCAAACAGCTGGGTGTGACGGCGACGCATCTGTCGCGGGTCTGCAAATCCACCTGTGGGCGCAACGCTTCGACGTTGCTCAATGAACGCCGCATCTCTGAGGCACGTCGTCTTTTGGCCGAAACCAAAGAGCCGATAAACGCCATCGCCTCGGACCTTGGATACCGATCAGCGGCCTATTTCAGCCGCGCGTTTCATGACCACACCGGCGCGACACCGACGGATTTCCGTCGCTCTGCATAAGACAGCCTAGCCCCGTCCCAAAATGACCTTCACGTAATTCTGCGTTTCCTTATAGGGCGGAATGCCGTTGTATTTCTCAACCGCCCCCGGCCCCGCGTTATAGGCCGCAAGCGCCAAATCCCAACGACGAAACGTATTATATTGTTCCCGCAAATACCGCGCCCCGCCTTCCAGATTTTGCACCGGATCATTAGGGTTTACACCCAAACCACGGGCCGTGGCGGGCATCAACTGGGCCAAACCAATCGCGCCCTTGTGGGATCGGATGGACGGGTTCCAGCCGGATTCCTGTTGCACCAGCCGCAAAAACAGATCCTCGGGGATGTTGTATTTGCGGGCTGTGTTGCGGGCGATGGCGACATAGGGGCTATTGGTGGGGCTGTCAAAACGCGCGACCACATCATAGCTGGTTTTCGGCGCGAGGCGGACAGAATTGCTATATTGTGACGCGGCGCGGTCATCCAAAACGGACAATTGCGACGCAAGCAAGGCCGCGCGGCTTTTGGACGAGGCAACGCCTTCGGCCATCGCAGCCGTCGCCGCCATGCCACATATGGTCGTCATCACTATGGTGCGGATCATAAGAGCCCCCAAATTCGTTTCGGTAAATATAGGCAGTTTTTTCGCCACGACCACCCCCACCGCGTAATTGCCTGTCGCGCGCGAATTCTTGCTCGTGTAGGGTTTCGGGAAACAGTCAGAATCAAGGAGCCGTTCCATGGCCGGATCAGTGAACAAAGTCATCATCGTCGGCAATCTAGGCCGCGACCCAGAGGTGCGCCAGTTTAACAATGGCGGCAAGGTGTGTAACCTTCGCATCGCGACATCCGAAAACTGGAAAGACAAAAACACCGGTGAACGCCGCGAGAAAACAGAATGGCACAGCGTTGCGATTTTCTCGGAGGGTATCATCCGCGTGGCAGAACAATATCTGCGCAAGGGTTCCACCGTATACGTAGAAGGCCAATTGCAGACCCGCAAATGGCAGGACCAAAACGGCCAAGACCGCTATTCAACCGAAATCGTGATCCAAGGCTTTAACGGCACGCTCACTATGCTTGGTGGTCGCGGCGACAATGCCGGCGGCGGTGGCGGCTATGGCGGTGGTGACCAAGGCGGTTACGGCGGCGGCCAAGGTGGCGGCGGCGGTTACGATAGCGGTCGTGACGGTGGCGGCTTTGGTGGCGGTCAGGGCGGTGGCAGCAAAGGCGGCGGCTTTGGCGGCGGTTCCGGTGGTGGTTCCCCTGCCGGTGGCCTAGACGACGAAATCCCGTTCTAGG
This sequence comes from uncultured Halocynthiibacter sp., assembly GCA_947503035.1. Lineage (GTDB taxonomy): Bacteria > Pseudomonadota > Alphaproteobacteria > Rhodobacterales > Rhodobacteraceae > CANNCD01. The sequence goes on along the minus strand of CANNCD010000001.1, from coordinate 536,842 downwards.
GTTTCAAATCAATTCAATACAAGATCAAAGGCCACAGACCCTATGGCCTTTGATCAAATTATTTATTTCAGACATAAATTTTTCGAGTCACGCCCGTGAAGATTTCAAAGAAATCCTTTCCCGTATTGGCGGCAGTCTTGGGTGTTGCAATCGCAATCCCTACTCTTCCACTGCACTTTTTTGTTCCAGCGAAAATCAAATATCACGTCGCCCAAACGCTCGATGTGACCGCGTTCCAGACCACATCAACGGCAAACCGCACGGTCCTTGTGTCTTTGAATGGGCGACAGCTTCGGCTTCATACCACGGATCGGCTCAATTGGCCGGAACCGAATACGCCGTCCTGCATTGCAGAACGGCGCATCTTATTTGGGATGTTCACGAAATACTCGCTTGTGCTGGACGGGTATTGCCCCGCGCTCAGACGATAAAAATCGTCTGTTACCGCTCGGCCAAGGCGTCCTGCAACACGCCGCGCACCACGTCCATGTTGGTCGCGCTGTCCACATAGGCATCGCCGATGCTGCGGGCCAAAATGAACCGCAAGTTCCCATCCAGAACCTTTTTGTCCTGCGCCATAAGCGCCAAAAGACCGTCGGCGTCGGGCAGATCACCGGGGATGTCCTTGATGTCAACCATCATGCCCATGTCGCGCAGGTGGGCGCGCACGCGGCTTGGGGCTTCTTGGGAACAAATGCCCGACCGCGCGGATACCTCAAACGCAAGGGCACAGCCAATCGCCACCCCTTCGCCATGGAGCAACCGATCGCCGAACCCCGTCGCCGCCTCAAGCGCGTGACAGAAAGTATGCCCAAGGTTCAAGAGCGCGCGATCCCCCAGTTCGGTTTCATCGCGCACGACGATATCGGCCTTCATTTCACAGGCGCGTTTCACCGCATAGGCGCGTTTTTCGCTGTCGCCCGCGGCCATGGCTGGCGCGTTTTCCTCAAGCCAATCAAAGAAGGGCGCGTCGCCCAAAAGACCGTATTTCACGACCTCGCCGTAGCCCGCCAGAAAATCCCGTTCGGTCAATGTGCCCAGCACATCGATATCCGCCAGGACCAAGGACGGCTGATGGAATGCGCCAATCAGGTTCTTGCCTTGCGGCGCATTGATACCGGTTTTACCGCCGACCGAGCTGTCGACTTGGGCCAAGAGGGATGTTGGGATTTGCACAAATCGAACGCCACGGCGCAAAACGGCCGCCGCGAACCCGACCAAATCACCAATAACCCCACCACCAAGGGCAACGACCACATCGTTTCGTTCGACCTTTTGATCAAGCAACCATTCGACGGTGCGCGAAAATTCAGGCCATGCTTTGGTGCCCTCGCCCGCAGGAAGCGTAAGCGACACCATCTCGATGCCCGACGCCGCAAGACCGGCGCGCAGCCCATCCAGATGCAACGCCGCCACGTTTTCATCGGTCACAACGGTCACCCGTTTGCGTTTGATCAACGGCGCGATATGGGCGCCCGCCTCGGCCAACAATCCGCCACCGATATGGATATCATAGGCGCGGTCGCCCAATGGCACGTGAACGGTTTGCATTATAGTTTCTCCAAGACATCAGGGCGGGTCAAAAGCGCGTCGATCACGCGATCCGCCATGGTTTCAATACTAAGATCATAGGCCGAAGTTACCCGAAGCGCAGACTGTTCATAGGAGGGCAGACGCGCATCCAACAGGTCCGACAGGGTCTGACGGGGATTGTCCGTGCGCAACAAAGGCCGCGTGTTTTTGTGCCGCACCCGCGACCAGAGCACCTCGAGGCTGGCGTCCAGCCAAACGGATACGCCCTTGTCGTCGATCATGTCACGGTTGCCCGCGTTCAGAAACGCGCCGCCACCGGTGGACAGAATACCGCGTTCCTCATCCAGCAGACGGGAAATCACTTGGCTTTCTTTGAGACGAAAGAACGGCTCACCATCGCGTTCGAAAATCTCGGCGATGCTACGATCTGCGGCCTTTACGATTTCTTCGTCGGAATCAAGAAACGGCGCGTTCAATTTTGCAGCAACGGCCTTGCCCACTGCGGTCTTTCCCGCGCCCATCATTCCGACCATCACCACTGTTTTGTGTAACTTGTAGGTCATATTGGCAAACACCCGCGCATATTTTCGTTATCTTCTCCTGAATGGCGTGATTTTTCAAAGAAGACCAGATATAAAGGACAAAAAAGTGCATCAAAGCACATCAGAATAAAGGCAGCAGACCATGGCGCGATTGATAAAACCACTTTTGTTTCTCCTCTTGATTGGGGTGGCCGGCGTTATTGGGTTTGCGTATTTTGGCGATATTTCCGCAGATCAGACCGAAAATCGCGTTCCGGTGACGCTTGATGGTCTTTAGATCCACAGCATTGGTCGCGGTGATCCTTGGGTCACTGGCGGCGCCGTCTTGGGGACAGGATACACCTATATCCGCGATTGACTGGCTGTCTGATTCCGTGCGCGCCCCTGCGCCGCAACGGGAACAGATCATCATCGCCGGCCCCACAATCGACACCATCACCACCGCGTCCCTTGATGACGTGAAAATGGATGGCGTTGGGTTGATCCCCGCCGCCGACATCGGCCTGCCGTCCAACGCATGGGGCAGCAGCAGCAGCGCAGATATCGCCGCCGCCTTTGCCACACTCACGGGTCACGGCAAAACGCCCCTGCCCGCCGTGCAGGATTTCACCATGACGCTGTTGCTGGCGGAACTTGCCCCGCCAAGCGATAGCACGCGTGACGCCGAGCTGTTCTTTGGCCGCATTGACGCGTTGTTGGCGCTGGGCGCGATTGATCAGGCACAGGCCCTGTTGGAACGCGCCGGTCCCACGACGCCCGAACTGTTCCGTCGCTGGTTTGATGTGGCGCTGTTGACGGGCACGGAAAACGACGCCTGCGCCGCCCTCCAAACCAACGCGGAACTGTCGCCCAGCTTCCCTGCGCGGATTTTTTGCCTCGCACGCAACGGGGATTGGTCCGCCGCCGCGCTGACGCTTGATACGGCCAAGGCGCTCAATTTCATCACCGACGACCAAGACGCTCTTTTGGCGCGCTTCCTTGATCCTGAGCTGTTCGAGGGCGAAGCCCCGCCCAACGTGCCATCGGTGCCAACGCCGCTTGAATTCCGCATGTTTGAGGCCATCGGCGAACCCATTTCCATCGTTGGCCTGCCGCGCGCCTATGCCCATTCCGATCTGCGCCCGCAGACCGGCTGGAAATCCCAAGTCGAAGCCGCCGAGATCTTGGCCCGCGCCGGTACCATTTCCACGAACCGTTTGTTGGGCATCTATTCGGCCAATACGGCATCCGCATCCGGTGGGGTCTGGAACCGTGTGCGCATGGTGCAAGACCTTGAAGCAAAAATAAAATTTGGTGACGCGGCGGCGGTTGATGCGATCTTACCCGCGACCTATGTCGAATTCCAATCCGTCGGGCTTTTGCCGGCGCTGGGCGCGATGTTTGGGTCCGATTTGGCGGGTATGACGGGCCTTACGACCCCCGAGGCGTTCCACCTGATGATGCTCAGCCTCGACTATGAAACCATCGCCCGCGATCACCCCCAAACCACCGCGTTTGAGGCCGGTCTGGCCGCAATTGCACAGGGCAACGTGCCCACAGAGATCGCCGATGATGACGCAAGCCGCACGGTGGCGGTGGCGTTCGGATCGACCGATCTTGGTCCCTTTGCGCCCTTGATCGATGACGGTCGTTTGGGCGAGGCCATCCTAACCGCCATGGCCGCCCTGCGCCCCGAAGGCGACATGGTGGATGCGGGGGCGGCCCTGTCGTTTTTCCGTGGCATCGGCCTTGAGGAATTCGCCCGTCGCGCGGCACTTCAACTGATGATCCTGCGTCCGAGCCAAGCCTGATGGAGCAGCTGATTTCCACATTCCTTGCCGCGATCACCGCCGAAGAAAACGCCGCCCGCAACACCCAAGAGGCCTATGGCCGTGATCTGTTGGATTTTTCGGGCTGGGTTGGGGCGAACGGGCGCGATCCGCTGGCCCTGACCAAGGACGATATCGAAACCTATATCCTGCGCTGTGCCGATACGGGGTTATCGCAAGCAACGCGCGCGCGGCGCCTTTCCGCGATTAAGACGTTTTACCGGTTCGCCTACGAAGAAGGCTGGCGCACGGATAATCCCGCGATCAAAATATCCGGACCAGGGCGGGCAAAACGGCTTCCGAAAACCCTGACGCAGGACGAGGTCACCCGCCTGTTGGATGCGGCGCGGACCATGGGCAAAACAGCGGATCAACGCACCCGCGATACCTGTTTGATGGAACTGTTATACGCCACCGGAATGCGGGTGAGCGAGCTTGTTTCGTTAACCACCATGGCCACACGGGGCGATCCTCGGATGATCCTTGTGCTGGGCAAAGGCGGCAAGGAACGCATGGTGCCCCTGTCGAACCCTGCCCGTGTGGCGCTTGCCGAATGGATCAAAATTCGGGACCGCGACGAAGACGCCAAACGCGCCGAGGGCCAACCGCCGTCGGACCGCCTGTTCCCGTCGCGCGCAGCCGTGGGACATCTGACGCGGCAATCCTTCTATGTTCTGGTGAAAAACCTTGCGGTTCACGCTGGCGTTTCCCCCGACGCGGTCACGCCCCACGTGTTGCGCCACGCCTTTGCGACGCATTTGTTGGCAGGCGGTGCGGATTTGCGCGCCATCCAAACCATGCTGGGCCACGCCGACCTGTCGAGCACGGAAATCTATACCCATGTTCTGGAAGAGCGGCTGAAATCGCTGGTCCAAGACCACCACCCGCTGGCCCGCGATTAACACCGTGATTAACGGCGCAGCTCGGGTGGCAGGACGTCTTGGCTTGGCCAAATGCCGGTCTGTAATGCGCTGTGGTATCCTTGGGTCAGGCCAGCCTTGGTCATCGCCGCAACGGCGCCCTCCACATCATAGGTCAGATCGCAGATCGCAATGACCCCGTCGACCAAGGTCACATATTGCGTGGTCTGTTTCCCGTTATTTGCAGGCATCCCAATGACACCCGCATTGAGCCAGAGATGTTGACCAATCTGACGTTCAAACGCGATCCCGCTGTGACCGGATACAACCACATCAAATGCACCAATTTTGGCTTCTATATCACTGATCTCGCTTTGAAAAACATCATCCACGCTGGTCGACCAGATGAACCGACTGATATCCCGCACCCCGCCATGGATCACCGCGAACCGGCGTCCATGGTGGGTAAAGGTCACGATATCCGGCGCATCACCCATCCAGTGTCGCGCCGCATCGGTCACATGTTTATCCGCATACGCGTACCAGCCCGCAGACAAAAGATCACAGGCGGTTCCGTCCTCAAACCCACAGCCGCAATCCATCGCGTTCGCGGCCAGCTGTTTCTCGCAATTGCCCGCAACCACGGTGATCTCGGCCTTGCGGATCAAATCAACGACACCAATCGGATCACCGCAATAGGCCACCAGATCGCCGGTGCAGACCATCGCCCGCCCCTCAACGCCCATCTCACCCGCCCGCAACATCAGCGCAAGAAGCGCGTGGCTATTGGAATAGGGTCCACCGAACAAAATCATCGGTCCCGTGATGTCTCCGAGGTCCAAAATTTGCATCTCTGATCCTTGCATTGGCGCCTGCCCCTTGATTGCAACCCTTTCAGACTACATAAGAGAGGGACCTAACATATTGAAAGCCCAATGAGCACACTCTCACAGACCTTTGATACCAGTTTCTGGATCACCGCCGCCTCGATTTTTGCCCTGATTGTTATGTCGGGGTTCTTTTCTGGTTCCGAAACCGCCCTCACGGCCGCGTCGCGCGGCAAACTTCGCTCGCAAGCCGACAAGGGCGACAAAGGGGCCGAGCGCGCGCTTGATATCACCGAGGATAACGAACGTCTGATCGGGTCTGTTCTGCTGGGCAACAACCTTGTGAATATCCTTGCGACCTCGCTTGCGACGGCGCTGTTCACCAAATTGCTGGGCGAAAGCGGCGTGGTCTACGCGACCCTTGTGATGACCCTGTTGGTTCTGATTTTCGCCGAGGTTTTGCCGAAAACCTATGCGATCACCAATGCAGAGCGCGCCGCGGGCATCGTGTCTGGGCCGATCAAATTGGTCATCACCGTGTTCTCGCCGATCGTGTCGATCGTGCGTCAATTGGTGCGCTTCATCCTGCGCATGGTCGGCGTTCAAACCGACCCCGACGGCAATGTCTTGGCCGTGCGCGAAGAAATCGCCGGCGCGCTGTCGCTTGGCCATTCCGAGGGCATCGTTGAAAAAGAAGACCGTGACCGGATTTTGGGCGCGCTTGATCTGAATGATCGCGCGGTCGAGGAAATCATGCTGCACCGTTCGCAGATCGAAATGGTTGATGCCGATGCCGCCCCGGCCGATATCCTGACCACCTGCCTTGAGAGCCAATACACCCGCCTGCCCGTGTTCAAGGACGACCCCGAGAACATCGTCGGCATCGTCCACGCCAAGAACATTCTGCGCGCGATGAACCAGTTGGTTCAGTCCGGCGACACGGATGCCATTGCGAAATTCGACGTAATGGACGTAGCGCAAGAGCCATACTTTGTGCCCGACACCACGACGCTTGATGACCAGATGCGCGAATTCCTGCGCCGCCGCACGCACTTTGCTCTTGTGGTGGATGAATATGGCGCGTTGCAGGGTTTGATCACCCTTGAAGATATCCTTGAGGAAATCGTAGGCGAGATCACCGATGAGTTCGACGAAGATGAAGACATCCCCGCAACCCGTTCAGAAGATGGACATTATTTGATTGACGGTGATACCACCATCCGCGATTTGAACCGCGCGCTGGACTGGCAATTGCCCGACGAAGAGGCCAACACAATCGCCGGTCTTGTGATCCACGAAGCCCAGATGATCCCGAATACGGGTCAGGTCTTTAGCTTCCATGACTATCGTTTTGAGATCCTTGAACGCGAAGGCAACCGGATTTCACGACTGAAAATTCGTCCGTTGTAGATTACCAATCAAGTTGATTGACTGACTCCGATTCACGGCGTTAGTCGACCGCCTTCGCCGACCATCGTAAAAACCTTGTAGTTTCAAATGAACCAATTGGAATGAAATCACTCCAATTCTCTCGCAACCAAGAAAGCCGTATATTCATACATTCAGGCTGAGACGCCGCACGAGGAATGGTCATGTTCATTGCGGCCCCTGCCTTGTACCCAACATAGTTTGTGAGTTGAAACCCATCCCGATCATCGCGAATGCACACCATATACGCTTTGCAATCGTCGCCGCAAGCTTCGTCAAGTAAAAGCAAATCGCCACGCCAAAGCGCTTCATCGTCCCCGCTGAATTCCTCGTAGGTTTCGCCAAGTATTTCAATACCCATCTGATACTCTCTATCTTAACAAACCACCCTGAGATTGAGGTAAGCGCACTCAACTGGCCGCTTTTTCCTCAAGCATCATCCATTCCTCTTCGGCATCCGACAGGGCGTTGTTGCGTTCCACAAGCGCGTCTGTCGCCTTTTGGAATTTCACCGGCTGTTCCGTGAACATATTCGGGTCCATCAGGAATTCCTCGAGCTTTTTGATCTCGGCCTCAAGACGTTCCATGACCTTGGGCAGTTCATCCAGACGGTGCTGTTCTGTATAGGTCAGACCGTCGACGACGGCTTCGGCCTTGGGTTTTTCGGATTTCTGTTTGGCCTTAACGGCGGCCTCGATGACTGCGGTGTCTTGGCGTTGTGCCTGATAATCGGACCAGCCGCCCGCATATGCGGTGGCCTTGCCGTCGCCTTCCATGGCGATGGTGGTCGCGGCGACGCGGTCAAGGAAATCACGGTCGTGGCTGACCAGCAACACAGTGCCGTCATAGTCACCCAGAATTTCCTGAAGCAGATCAAGCGTTTCTACGTCCAAATCGTTGGTCGGCTCATCGAGCACCAAAAGGTTCGAGTGCCGCGCCATGATTTTAGCAAGCAACAGACGCGCCTTTTCCCCGCCAGACAATGACCGCACAGGCGCGCGGGCTTGGGCCTCGTCAAAGAGGAACTCTTTGAGATATCCGACAACGTGTTTCGGGTTGCCGCGGACCATGACCTGATCGGCCTTGCCTGATACCCGCATGTCGGGATCGCCCGTCAGGCTTTCCCAAAGGGACATGTCGGGGTCCAATTTCGCGCGGTTCTGGTCGAACACGGCCATATCCAAATTGGTGCCAAGCGCGATGGTGCCTTCGTCGGGTTCAAGTTCGCCGATCAACATTTTCAACAGCGTCGTTTTGCCCGCACCGTTCGGGCCAACAAATGCGATGCGGTCGCCGCGCTGAACCTTGAGGTCAAAGGGACGTAGGATGACCTTATCTCCAAATGATTTGGCGATACCGGTGGCCTCGACGACCTTGCGGCCGGATTTTGGACCGGCTTCAAATTCCATGGCGGCGGTGCCTTGGCGTTTGATCTGACCTGCCTTTTGCGCGCGGAGTTCCCCGAGCGCACGCACGCGCCCTTGGTTGCGTTTACGGCGGGCGGAGATACCTTCGACGGCCCAGCGTGCCTCGGCCTTAATCTTGCGATTAAGCTTGTGACGCTGCATGTCTTCGTCTTCCCAGACCTTATCGCGCCATGCCTCAAATCCGGCAAAACCTTCTTCTTGGCGCTTGGCCTCGCCGCGATCAATCCAAAGCGTTGCCTTGGTGAGCGCGTTCAAAAACGCCCTGTCGTGCGAAATCAAAACATAGGCGGTGCGGGTGGTTTTCAGTTCGTTTTCAAGCCAACCGATGGCCTCAATATCAAGGTGGTTGGTGGGCTCATCGAGCAACATCAGCTCGGGCGCCTCGGCCAGCAATTTGGCAAGTGCGGCGCGGCGACGTTCCCCACCAGATGCGGTGGCCACATCGGCATCAAGGTTCAATTTCAACCCTTCGGCGACCATCTCAACACGGTAGGCGTCACTTGGGTCCAACTCGCTTGTCGCGAAATCGCCAAGGGTCGCGAAACCGGACAGATCGGGCTCCTGCTGCATGTATCCAACGCTGGACCCTGGCCCAATCACGCGGCTGCCGCTGTCGGCCTCAACCAAGCCGGCCATCACCTTCATCAGGGTGGACTTACCGGACCCGTTGCGCCCAACCAAGGCGACACGGTCGCCCGGCTGAACCACGAGGCTCAGGTTAGAAAATACAGGATCGCCGCCAAAAGTTAGCGCGATATCGGAGAGTTGTAATAAAGGTGCACGTGCCATGGCATACCGGTAAGCGCGCGACGCAGAAAGGTCAACGCCTATCCGGCGGTTGCCCGCAGAAGACGTTTGCGCGCCGCAGGAATGCGCCCGATTTCAAGGCCAGTGAAGACATGCAACGTGTTCATATCGCGATCCACAACCGCATGATCCGACACCCAGCCCCCCATCATAAGATATGTGCGCAACAAGGGCGGCATGGTCAGGGTTGCGCGTTTGGCGTCGGGTTTACGGCGCAATTTCTGCGCAAAGCGGAACACATTCGGCGCCTTTACCGCGGGCAAAAACCGTTTCGGCGCAAGGTGGCGGTGTTTCAACATGGCAAAGGCATCAAGATATTCATCCGCCTCGCAGCCTTTGAAGGATGAGCAGCCAAACAACATCTCGACGCCCGTGTCATCCACATATTGCGTCATCGCCCCCCACGCGACCCGCAGGATATCGGGGTCGTTGTAATCGGGGTGAATACAGAACCGGCCCATTTCCACCATCCGCCCGTCAAAGGACGTGAGGCCCGACAGTTCATAGTACTGCGCCGAGTAGGATTGATTGATCTCGGCCCCGCCCGCCAGCGGCATCAGACGGAAACAACAGACCAAACGCCCATCGCGCGTGTCCTCGACCAACATATGTTTACAGATACCGTCAAAGGCATCGGCATCCCGCGTCTGATCTGCGCGCGCGGCACCGTCATTGCCGTCCAAAAACGCCAAATACCGAAGCCCCTGTGCCGCCTCGATATCTGCAACACTCGTGGCGATGCGCGCCGCATAGCGGCCTCGTTTCAAGAGTGGCATTTTTGACCCCTTTGATCATCACGTCACAGTGACCCGCGATAACGGCCCATTGCGTCAACGTCGTTTCACCCCATATATGTATCATAGTTTACCAGATCAATGATGACAGATTTTTGGCATCACGGGTCGCGGCTCATAAAAAGGGGGAAGATATGACAAAAATCACCAAAACCGACGCGGAATGGCGCGCGCAATTGTCCGATCTCGCCTATAAGGTGACGCGCAAACACGGCACCGAACGCGCCGGAAGCCACGATGTGAAGCCAACCTCCGACGGGACCTATTCCTGTGTGTGTTGCGGGGCGAAACTGTTTCATACCAACGAAAAATTCGAAAGCGGCACCGGTTGGCCGTCGTTTTTCGCGCCCCTGACCCCCGATGCGGTCGAAGAGAGCGTGGATCGCAAGTTTTTCATGACCCGCACCGAAATCCACTGTGCGCGTTGTGACGGGCATCTCGGCCATGTGTTTCCCGATGGGCCACAGCCGACGGGGTTGCGGTACTGTATGAACGGTGTCGCGATGGAATTCGCCGAAGATTGATCAAACGCCCACCCTATCCGGTGGGCGTTTTTTGTGCGTGGTCAGGTTCGATACAGACCGACGCCATGGCGCCAATGCACGTCGCGATACACGAATGTCCCCGTGTGAGATGGGTCATAGGCACGCAATTTTGCCACCTGAAACGCCTTTTCGGGGATCCGCGTTGACGGACGGCGCATCCCCAGATCCATGGCGTTTTCAAATCCGCGCGTGCCGTAATACCGATGTGACCCCTCCAAAAACAACAAAGGCAGCCCAAGCGCATCGGTGGCGGCGGTGATGCTTTGGATAAGGGCGGTGCCGATGCCCTGCCCCTGATGGTCCGGAATCACGCCAAGCGGCGACAGCCCCCCGACATCGATAAGCCGTTGATCCGTATCAAGAAAGGCGTGTGACACCATGACATGGCCGACCACATCATCGCCATCACAGGCCACATGGGATAGGGTTTCGAACCCACCAGTTTGCGCCCGAAGATCATCGGTCATGGCACCGATCCCATGGTCGGGCCCAAAGGCCGCCACGTGAACGGCGTGGATCTGCGCCCGATCGGTGGGCAATTCAGAACGAATAGAAAAATTAGATTTCATTGTAAGGTCTCATCTTTGAGAAAACAGAAAACGCCCCACACGCATCCGCGGTGAGGCCAAGACAGAGACGTCCCAAACGGGCGTCTATTTATGCGGCAATATCCTGCATCAAAGCTCCTTTTGGCCAATCGTGACCGTAATATCAGCCTAGGAGCCCCGTCGGGCTTGTGTCAATCTGGCAAAGCCCCGAAGATAAAAGAAATCAATCAAGTCGGAGTCTCGAGAATGGATTTTGCAGATATCGTCACGTTTTGTGTTGTTGCCACCTTGCTTGTGGTGTCGCCGGGGCCAAATGGGGTGCTGATCGCGAAAACGGTGCCGCTTTCGGGCCGTGCGGCGGGGTTTGCCAATGTCGCGGGCTTTGTTTCGGCCTTTGCCGTACATGGTGCGGTGTCGATCTTGGGGCTTTCGGTGATTTTGATGCAATCGGCGCTGGCCTTTACCGTGATCAAGTATCTGGGCGCGGCCTATCTGTGCTGGATCGGGCTGCGGGCGCTTTGGGCGGCGGTCCGGAATCCAGTGGCTCAGAGCGCACCGACGAAATCGTTAACGCGTACATCGCTTCGCGGCGCATTTATTGAAGGCCTGTTAACGAACGTCTTAAACCCAAAGGTTTCAATGTTTTACGTCGCGGCCTTCCCACAGTTTATCATGGGCACAACCGCGCCAACCCTGTGGTCGATGGTTTTGGTAAGCTTGCACGCGTCAATCAACGCGATTTGGTTCACCGCGATGATCCTGTTATTCCACCGCCTGACCGGCGCGGCACAAAAACGGCCCGTACAACGGGCAATTAAGGCCGTCACAGGCGTGGTTTTTGTGGGATTTGGTGCAAAATTGGCGCTGATGCGCGCCCCGTCCTAGGGCGTTACATCGCGTTAAGACATTTACTCTCGTAGGACCGCAAGGTCCGGCGTGCGGTTTCGAAATGCCCCATGCCCTCGCCCCGCAATTCGGGAAACAACTTTAGAATTTCTTCTTGTGTTTCAAGCTCTTGTCCAGACAAGCTCAACTCACTTGGCAAGAAGCTTTCGCTTGGGGAATGTTCGGCATAGATGACCTCGTGTTGATCAAACAGCAGGTGCATATAGCAAATCTCGTCCACCGGCGCGCGATAGATCGTGTCGCCATTCACCAGATCCTTGGCCGCGACCAAAACCTGTGTTTGACCGAATAACAACTCCGCCCGCCAGTCGGAAATCAACATCCGGTGGTTTGGAGAGACCCGAAGATCACGCGAATTGCCCAATGTGCCGGCGGTGATGTGGATCGGCGCGAATTCCCGTTTTCCGGTCACCGTGCGCGCACCAATCCAGCGAATGGGCTGTAACCCGTGGTCCATCGTCACGACCTTGTCCCCGACCTGCAACGCCTCAATGGGCAGATTGCCATGTTCCGTCAAAATCTGGGTGTCGCTTGAGAAACAAGTGATGATTTCGGTAAAGCTCGCGTTGCCCAGACCGGTGGTCAGGGTAACGCTATAGGTTTCACCAGGGATGATTTCAAACGTGGTGACATAGCCCTGAAGCGAGGAAAACGCGGCAGAGTTGGCATCGTGCAGGTCATAGATATAGCCAACGAAATTACCCGAGGAATCGGTGACGCTGAATTCGTTTTCTGGGTTGCTGGGCACGTCGTTGAACACGGTGCCGTCAACGGTCCCCGTCAAACGTTGGTTCACCGGCGACGCGGCCCAGTTTTCGGGCGTCCCGTCGTTGAACACGTTATTTTGGGAATCGGTATCTTCGAGGGTCACGGACGTGGGCGCAGCCGTGGCGGATGCGGTAAAGCTCCCTCCACTGACGATGGTGGAGAAGTTATAGTTGCTTGACGTCACCCCCAAGTCAGAGAGTGAGTACATAGAAAACGTACGTGTTACCATTTCAATTACCTCGACATACTACGTCGCAAAAATCGCTACGCAGATCATTTAAGGTTACTTTTCCCCAAACAATCTGTTCAAAACGTGACCAAAACGCGGTCACATTTCGTTAATAATCAGGTAATGTTATATTTGGATTTTGCAATATCCACACGGGGAACATCCGGTGCGGCAACGCAGAAACGCCTGTGGCGGCTTATTTAATGAACTGACCGGCGTCAAAGTTGCCAAGCGTGCCCAGAAGTTGACGCAAGAAGGTGATGTCTTGGATCGACCCTTCGGTCACGCGGCGCGACACAACGACGACATTGCCATCCTCAAGCCCAAAGCGTTCCACGTTGGTCACCACGTCATTGGCGTCCATACGGATCGCCACGACTTCGCGGGACACTTCTTTGGGGGCAAAGGGGCCGATGGTCTTCCAATGGCTTGAAACATAGAACAGATCGCCGGAATTGGTCACATCAGATGTGGACGGCGTCCCAAGGGTCGAGATCACCGTGTCGCGCGTGTCCACGCCAACAAAGATATCCGCCAAGACGTCCTCGGATGGGGTATAGCCGTGGAACCGTTCAATCGGGGAACAGGCCGCCAGCCCAAGAAAACCGGTGAAAACCACGCCTGTCACTGTGCGTTTGAATGTGAAACCCATGGTCTGCCCCTTGCCTTCGCGGTGTATGCTGCTTAATCGACTTATAGAAGGTTCTAATATTATTCAAGAATGGAAGACGTTGATCCATGTCCAAGTCCCCAGCCAAGCAAGATACTGCCAACCGCGTTCTACGTGTGCGCGAACTGTCAACGCGCACGGTCACACGGTTCAGCCTGATCCCCACAGCGGCGGAAATGGCCGAGATCGCGGCCGAGCTTGATATACGTGCCCTGCGCAAGGTGCGGTTCGAGGGCGAAGTATCCGCCATGGGGCGCGCGGACTGGCGTCTTAAGGGGACGATAGGCGCGACGGTGGAACAATCCTGTATTGTGACGCTTGAACCCGTTGGCGCACGTATTGATGAACCCGTGGAACGTCATTTCATCGCCAACCTCGAAGAGCCTGACGAAGAAGACGCCGAGATCGAGATGAACGAGAATGAATCCATCGAGCAATTGGGCGAAACCATTGATCTTTGGGAAACCATGATCGAATCCCTTGCGCTGGCCCTGCCCCTTTATCCGCGGGCCAAGGGCGCGGCGCTGGGCGAATTGAACGTGACCGAGCCCGGAAAAGACGCAATGACCGACGAAGATGCCAAACCTTTTGCCGGTTTGGCCGCCTTAAAGAGCCAACTGGAAAAAGGTTCAGATAAAGAATAGTCGGAAAACCCCTTAAAATAAGGGTTGCGAAAGAAAATAATCGCAGTATGTTCCGGCTCTCTTTAAATGATCACTTGCAGTGGACGCGCGGATTTGCGATACGCCGCAAAACAATGATCATAAGGGCACCTGCCCTGATCCGAAATTCGGGGCCTCGCCCCAACCCGCACATGGGGCGACAGCCCTGAACGAAACTGGGGTTTTGCCCCGCAAAACTTATAGGTAGTGACATGGCTGTCCCAAAAAGTAAGATTTCACCATCCCGCCGCGGCCAACGTCGTTCACACGACTCTCTTGTTGCAGGCAACCCAAACGAATGTTCCAACTGTGGTGAGCTTAAGCGCCCACACCACGTTTGTGGCGCATGTGGTCACTATGACGACAAAGAAATCGTTGCACTTGTTGACGACGTAGAAATCGACGACGACGCAGCATAAATCACTGAAGGCGCGCAAGAATGACGGACACAACCGATCAGACTGGCGCAAACGCCCCAAGTGAATCGCGCAAGCGTATTGTAATTTCGGTCGACGCCATGGGCGGCGATCTTGGGCCGGCGGCTGTTGTCGCCGGCATTTCCCGTTCTGCCCAAAAGAATCCTGACATTGGGTTCATTGTGCATGGCGATGAAAAGACCCTCAAAAAGCTGATCAAAAAGAAAAAAGGTCTCAAGAAGATCTGTGAGATCCGCCATTGCGAGGATGTCGTGACAATGCACGACAAACCCAGCCATGTGATGCGTCACGGCAAAAAGACATCCATGTGGTCCGCCATCGAATCCGTCAAACAGGGCGAGGCATCCGTTGCCGTGTCCTGTGGCAATACGGGTGCGTTGATGGCCGTGTCGATGGTGCGCCTGCGCAAACTGCCTGGTGTTGTGCGCCCTGCCATTGCCTGTCTCTGGCCGTCGCGCAACCCTGGTGGGTTCAACGTGATGCTGGACGTGGGTGCGGATATCCGCGCCGATGAAAACGACCTGCTGCAATATGCACGTATGGGGGCCTCTTATGCGCGCAATGGGCTTGGCCTGTCCACGCCGCGTGTTGGGCTGCTGAACGTTGGCACCGAAGAACACAAAGGCCGCCCTGAACTGCACGCCGCCAGCGATCTGATCCAAGAGGCGTCCCAAGAATCCAAGTTCGACTATGTCGGCTTTGTCGAAGGCGGCGATATCCCGGGTGATTCCTGTGATGTGATCGTGACCGACGGCTATACCGGCAATATCGCGCTTAAGACCGGCGAAGGCACCGCCAAGCTGATTGGTGATTTCCTACGCGAGTCGTTCAAACATTCCTTCCTGTCGAAAATCGCGGCTATGCTGTCGATGAATGTGTTGAAGCGTTTGCAGAAACGGATCGACCCGCGTCGCGTGAATGGCGGCGTTTTTCTTGGCCTCAATGGCACCGTGATTAAATCCCACGGTTCAAGCGACGCAACCGGCGTATCGGCAGCGATTAAGCTGGCCTTTACCCTTGCGGATAACGGGTTTAACGACAAATTGCGTGCACGTGTTGCCGCTGGGTCAAAAAAAGACCAAGATACCCCAACAGAACAATAAAGAATGGGTGACCCCACATGACCAGACGTGCAGTTGTAAAAGGCGTTGGACACTATCTGCCGGAACGCGTTGTTCCGAATGCGGAATTCGAACAAAAGATCGATACGACCGACGAATGGATTCGCACGCGCTCTGGGATTGAACGTCGTCATTTCGCCGCCGAGGGCGAACATACATCCGATCTTGCCGTGAATGCGGCGCGCGCGGCACTGGCCGATGCGGGGATGAATGTGGATGACGTGGACGCGATTGTTGTTGCGACCTCGACCCCTGATCTGACCTTCCCATCTGCGGCGACCATGGTGCAAGACAAATTGGGCATGACCCGCGGTTTCGCCTTTGACGTTCAGGCCGTCTGCGCCGGTTTCGTTTACGCCATGACCAACGCCAATGCTTTGGTTGTATCCGGTCAGGCCGACACGGTTCTGGTGATCGGCGCCGAAACATTCAGCCGCATTTTGGACTTTGACGACCGCGCGACCTCTGTGTTGTTTGGCGATGGCGCGGGTTGCGTTGTGTTGCAGGCCGAAACCGGTGCCGGCACCTCTGATGACCGCGGTATTCTGGCGACGGACCTGAATTCGGACGGCCGGTACCGTGATTTGTTGTATGTGGACGGCGGGATTTCCACCGGCACATCCGGCGTCTTGCGTATGCAGGGCCGCGAAGTGTTCCGCCACGCGGTCGAAAAACTCGCTGCAACCGCGCATAAATCACTGGACGACGCGGGGCTTACCGCCGACGACGTCGACTGGATCGTGCCGCATCAGGCAAACATCCGCATCATCCAAGGCACCGCCAAGAAGATGGGCGTGTCGATGGACCGCGTTGTTGTCACCGTTCAGGACCACGGCAATACCTCTGCGGCATCGATTCCCCTCGCTCTTTCCGTTGGGAAACAGAACGGCCAGATCAAACAGGGCGATGTTGTCATCACCGAGGCCATCGGTGGCGGGCTTGCGTGGGGTTCTGTGCTCATTCGTTGGTAGCCGCAAACCGTTGTTATTGACTTCTAAATTACCTGTCGCTTAGAGTACCTAAAAGGACGAGGGGATTAAGATGAGTGAAAAAACACTAACCCGCATGGATCTCAGCGAAGCTGTGTTTCAAGAAGTGGGTCTAAGTCGCAATGAATCTGCCCAATTGGTTGAGTCAGTTTTGGGACATATGTCCGACGCGTTGGTCAAAGGTGAATCTGTTAAGATTTCCTCCTTTGGAACCTTCAGTGTGCGTGACAAGAACGCCCGTGTGGGTCGCAACCCAAAAACCGGCGAAGAGGTTCCGATTTCACCTCGCCGCGTTTTGACGTTCCGTCCTTCACATCTGATGAAAGACCGTGTTGCCGCAGGCAATTCGAAGTAGGGACACATATGTCTAAATCGCCAGACGCGTTTCGAACCATTTCCGAAGTCGCGGAGTGGCTGGATACCCCAGCCCATGTATTACGTTTTTGGGAAAGCCGTTTTCGGCAAGTAAAACCCGTCAAACGTGCCGGTGGTCGGCGTTATTATCGCCCCGCCGATATGGCCCTCCTTGGAGGGATCAAACGTCTGTTGCACGAAGATGGGATGACCATCAAAGGTGTGCAGAAAATCCTGCGAGATAAGGGTGTTAAGCACGTCGCCGATATGTCGATGGATGTGGATTCCGAGATAGAACAATCCGACATCGATGCCGCCGAGGCACGCCTTATGGCGTCGATCGAAGAGCCGGTGCAAGAGCCCGAAGTGGTAGAGGTCAAAGTGGCCCCTGCCCCCGAAGCTGTGCCTGAACCAGAGGCAGCCAAGGACCAAACCTCCGAAGCCGCGCCGCAACCAAAAGCCGAGGCCACCGAAGTATCCAAGTCAGAGCCCGTCGACACACCTGCCAAAGTCAAACCGGTCGTCGACGCCGGTGAGGCGCCAGAAGCCCCTGCCGAAGATCCGGTACAGCTTGACCTATTGGCCGAACCGACGCCACCACCGGCCGAGCCGCAGCCAGAGCCCGAGAGCGCGGCACCAGTCGACGGCCCTGAACCCGTGGCCGAAGCGGCCGACCCAACCCGAACCGAAGATCCATCGCCAGCCGAGCCCACAACCGCGGCGCCGAGCCCGATCATTTGCGACGTGCCGGATGATCCAACCGACGAATCCCTCGTGGTTGACGCGACCGACGGCGACACCACTCTCGTCATGCTTCTTGCGGCGAATCCCGAGGATTTCGCAGGGAAATCAACCGCTTTGCAGGCCCTTCTGGATCGAATTTCTGGCGCGGATGGGAAACTGGCCGACGGGGTTTAAAAATTCACCTCTTGGTGAAAATCGCGCTTGCTCCTGCGGTCAAAATCACTATTAAGGGCGATACGTCGGGCTATAGCGCAGCCTGGTAGCGCGTCCGTCTGGGGGACGGGAGGTCGCAGGTTCGAGTCCTGCTAGCCCGACCAAATGCAAACACCCGCATGCCTTTTGGGTTTGCGGGTGTTTTCATATCAAGCGGCACGCGCCGCGCATCGAATTGGGGGAATGACCATGACTGTGACCGGAGTATATCCAAGCCAAGCCCTGCGCGAGATGATCGCCGATGGCCTAATCACGGGCAGCCCCGACATCATTGACGCGCAAATCCAACCGGCCTCGATCGATCTGCGTCTGGGCACCGTTGCGTACCGCGTGCGGGCGTCGTTCCTGTCGGGGTCTGGCAACACGGTTATGGATCGCCTCGAAGAATTCGAAATGCACCGGATTGATCTGAGCGATGGTGCGGTTCTTGAAAAAGGCGCGGTTTATGTTGTGCCTTTGATGGAGAGCCTCGCCCTGCCCGACCATATTCAGGCCACTGCGAACGCGAAATCCTCGACCGGTCGGCTTGATCTTTTGACCCGCACGATCACAGATGGCGGCACCGAATTTGACCGCATCCCCGAGGGGTACACCGGCCCGCTCTATGCGGAAATCTGCCCAAGGAGCTTCTCTGTCCTTGTGCGCCCCGGTATGCGTCTGAACCAAATCCGGTTCCGCAGCGGTCATTTCCTTATTCCTGACGATGAACTGCGTACCCGTCACGACGTCGACGGACTGGTCAATGGCGACGCTCTTATTGACGAAGGCCTTGGTTTCTCGGTCGATCTGCGCCCTGAAACCGGCGACCTCGTAGGTTACCGCGCGAAACCTCATACGGGCGTCATCGATCTGGATAACATCGATCACTATGACCCCGCCGAATACTGGGAACCGATCCACACCAAGGCCGGTCAAATCATTCTCGACCCCGGTGCGTTCTACATCTTGGTCAGCCAAGAAGCCGTCCACATTCCACCAGATTGCGCCGCCGAAATGGCGCCGTTTTTGGCGATGGTTGGTGAATTCCGCGTCCATTACGCCGGTTTCTTTGATCCTGGTTTCGGCAATGCGGCGGCGGGTGGCTCTGGCTCACGTGGTGTACTTGAGGTTCGCTGCCACGAGGCGCCCTTTGTTCTGGAACACGGTCAGGTCGTCGGGCGTTTGGTCTATGAGAAAATGACCGAGACCCCAGATCAGTTGTACGGCGCAGATATCGCCAGCAACTATCAGGGTCAGGGTCTTAAATTATCCAAGCACTTCAAGTCGGTATAGCCCGAAGTTAAAGCAAAATCTTAGAAACGTCCGATCTTACGGGTCACCTTCATGGCCTGTTTCGCGCGCTTGCTGTTGTCTTTGGACTGCTGAAGACGTGCGCGCTCTTCTTTGGTCAGGTTCGGTTCTTCCTCTTGGGGCTGCGCGCTTTTCTTGCTGGCCATATTCATGCCCGCATCGATGCCACGGCTCATGACTTTGCGCATAATCATTTTCATGGCCATGTTGATAATTTGGTTTACATTCATTGTCTTATCCTAATCCTCGAACATGTCGGTTTGATCTTCGTCATCAACCACATCGTGGTCGTCGTCATCGTCATTCTGCCCCATTAGGCCATCAATGCCACCAGGGGGTGGTCGGCTCTCAAGCAAGCCTGCCGAACGCAATTCCTTAAGGCCCGGCAAATCGCGTACCCCTTCCAGACCAAAGTGGTCCAAAAACGTCTGCGTTACAACGAACGTCACAGGGCGCCCTGGGGTCATGCGGCGGCGGCCAAATCGAATCCACTCCATCTCAAGGAGTTGGTCCACTGTACCACGAGACACCGACACACCGCGAATTTCTTCAATTTCGGCGCGGGTCGCCGGTTGGTGATAGGCAATAATCGCAAGGGTTTCGATCGCCGCACGGGAGAGTTTCCGTGTCTCGACCTTTTCGCGTTGCATGAGAAACCCAAGGTCCGGCGCCGTGCGAAACACCCAGCCGTCCCCGACTTTGATCACGCCAACGCCGCGTCCCTCATAGCGTTTGCGCACATGGGCCAGCGCCTCGGCGGCGTCACAGCCATGGGGCATCCGATCCTCAAGCGCGCGCACGGTCATGGGTTCAGCGGATGCGAACAAAATCGCCTCGACCATCCGTTCCTGTTCGCCCATGGGCGGCGCGTCAAACAGGCTCTCGTCTTTTGGGCTCATCTGGCGTCTCCCGTGGTGCGTATGGATATGGGGGCGAATGTATCTTCTTGTTTTATTTCGATTTTACCGGCCTTGGCCAATTCCAATGACGCGGCGAATGTGGCCGCGGTGGCCGTACGTCGACGCTTGGGATCATCCACCCATTCGTCCGGCAAAAACGATGTCAGGTCCGTCCAGTCACCGGAAAACCCGATCAACCCACGAAGGCGCTCCAACGCCTGTTCCATCGTCAAAATCTGGTCGCGGTCCATCACAAACGGGCGGAATTCGTCGCGTGTTCTGATCCGCGCATAGCCCTGCATCAGGTCCATGAGCGTCGCGGAATAGGTGACCTTGCGCACCCGTTCCATGTTCTCGGGCATGCCTCGGGCAAAGAAATCACGGCCCAACTGATCGCGCGCCATAAGGCGGGCGGCGGCGTCGCGCATCCCCTGCAATCGCTCCAACTGAAACGCCAAATGCGCGGCCAATTCTTCACCGCTTGGCCCCTCTTCGGTCGGATCGGCCGGCAGCAACAGACGCGATTTCAGAAACGCGAGCCATGCCGCCATGACCAAATAGTCCGCCGCCAACTCGATCCGAAGATCCGCCGCCTGTTTGATAAAACCCAGATATTGTTCGGCCAATTCGGTGATCGAAATCTGACGCAGGTCCACCTTTTGGGTCCGCGACAGGTTCAGCAACAGATCAAGCGGACCCTCATAGCCTTGGACGTCGACGATCAAGGCCTCGGCAGCAAGCCGGTCCTGTACACGTTTCTGGTCGTCAAACAGCTGGTCCTGATCCATCAGAGCTCCGAAATCATTTCATCAAATGTGGCGCAAAGTTCGGATATGTCAACGGGTTCGGGGTCAATTCGGGTCGCTAGCGCATTGTCCGCGCGCCGCTTGGCGTCCCCAGTGAGATCGCAAGAGGCCGATGCCACCGCCTTCATCTGCTCCAAGTCGCCATTGCAATGCAGGATAATGTCGATACCAGCGGCCCGCGCACGCCGCGCACGTTCGTCGATGGTGCCCGACAGGGCCTCCATGTTCAAATCATCGCTCATCAACAGGCCATCAAACCCGATGTCGTTGCGGATCAGGCTGATCATGGTGTGGGACGTGGTCGCGGGTTGATCGGCGTCAATGTCGGAATAGACCACATGGGTCGACATCCCGAGGGGCAGATCATTCAGCATCCGAAACGGGCCAAAATCATGGGGCATCAGATCCGCCCGCGCAAGGTCGGTGCGCGGCAGGTCAACGTGGCTGTCCAAATCCGCATGGCCAAGTCCGGGCATATGTTTGATCACGGGCAACACGCCACCGGCCAGATGGGCGTCAGACACGGCACGGGCAATCCGCGCAACGGTCACGGGGTCAGTGCCATAGGTGCGGTTTTTCAACACGGGATGGGTGTTCGGGCGCATCAGGTCGGCACAGGGCGCACAGTTTCCGTTGATCCCCACGGCGCGCAGTTCCGCCGCGATGATCCGGTATCGTTGGGCCATCACCTCGGGGGCGCGATCGCCTGCGCGCACGACTTCGTCAAGCGCAGGCAGCCATTCACGCCAATGGGGCGCGGTCATACGGGCGACACGGCCGCCCTCTTGATCGATGAAAATCGGCGCGTTATATCCAACCGCATCCCGCAATTCACCCGTCAGGGCGCGCAGTTGATCCGGCGTTTCGATATTACGCGCAAACAGGATAAACCCCCAAGGGCGCGTTTGGGCAAAAAACGCGGCCTCATCGGGGGTTATCCGTGGCCCTGAAAGGCCAAAGATCGTTGCATTGTTCACTGAAAGACGACCGGAATACAGGCTGTGTCTTCGGATTGCAGCGTCGCACAGAAGCGACGTGAATCGTTGATGTCCGAGAACCCAGTCGCGCGCAGACGGAAAAACGTACGCCCGCCGCTTGTGGCTTCTTGGATCAGACGAGATTTGCCGTCGAAGTATTCTTCGAACTGACCGGTGATGCGGCCCCATTCGGAACGCGCGGTTGCGGCACTGTCATATGCACCAAGTTGTACGAGATGCGTACCAGCGGGAACCGATGTGACCTCGGTCGCGACCGGTGTTGTTGCCACAGGTGTCGCGTCCGTTGCGGTCGCCAAAGACGCGGTGCGAATGGCGCCGCCACGAGCGGACAGGCCGGATGGGCGCGGCACCGGAAGATAGCTTCGCGTGACACCAGGCACCGAAGTCGCGATACGATCCGTGGTTGCCGTGGTGGTCAAAACCGGTTCCACATCCGCCGTCAGGCTATCAGCCAAGGCCAAGATATCCGCGGTGGTTGACGGTTGAATGACATTTTCAGAGGACAAAGACGCCGTGAGCAGGCTTTCCTCGGCTTCGGTCACCGCAGGGGCCGAAACGGCAACCGTGCTGCCGTCGGCAATCACCGGCGCGTCGGCGTCAATCACGTCGATCAACGCGGGCGCCAAAACCAAACGGTCGGCGGCGGGTGCGGCTGTGCCTGCGGCTTGGACTTCGTTCACGGCCAAACCGGTGTTCGTCGCCAGTTGCCCACCGGGATCTTCGGGCAGTACCCGTGGGTCGCCCGCCAGCGGTTTGATCACCGGCACACCGGCGATATCACGTTGAATAAGTTTAACACCCCAAACACAAAGCCCCGCGACCAAGCCCACCGACACGGCAGCCCCAGCCCAGTTTACAAGTGTTCCAATTGCCAAATTGCCTTCACGGCCGTCCTCGACGTCCATCATATCCTGCTCTCCTTCGTGGGACGTTGCCCACGTTTGCCCGTTAAGCCGGATGATGTGCGCCTTATCTAGCGCATCTCTTCAACCGGATTAACGCCAAGAATACCAAGACCTGCGGAAATAACAACGGCTACGGCGCTGGCAAGTGCGATTTTTGACTGTGATGTGGCATCATCGCCCTCTTGGATGAAGCGCAGCTGGGTTTCTTCGTTGCCGCGGTTCCACAGACCGTGGAATTCGGACGCCAATTCATAAAGATAGAACGCGATACGGTGCGGCTCATTTGTGCGCGATGCGATTTCCACCAAACGGGGCCATTCCGCGATTTTCTTGGCAACGTCGATCTCGGCCTCGTGGGTCAAACCGGACAGATCGGCGGCCTGAAGCGTTACCGCATCCACGTTGATGCCTGCCTCAACCGCCTTGCGCAGAACGGAATGCACACGCGCGTGGGCGTATTGCACGTAAAACACAGGGTTGTCTTTGGATTGTTCCGTCACCTTGGCGAAATCAAAATCAAGAGGCGCGTCTTGTTTGCGGGTCAGCATCACAAAACGGGTCACGTCTGGGCCAACCTGTTCGATCACGTCGCGCATGGTCACGAATGTGCCCGCCCGTTTGGACATCTTGAACGGCTCGCCGTTTTTGAACAATTTCACCAGCTGCGTCAGTTTGATATCGATGGGCACTTCGCCCGCGGACAATGCAGAAACCGCCGCCTTCATCCGTTTGACGTAACCGCCGTGGTCGGCACCAAACACGTCGATCAACATGTCAAAGCCACGTTCGATTTTCGTATAGTGATACGCGATATCCGGCGCGAAATAGGTCCATGAGCCATCGGATTTCTTCACCGGACGATCAACGTCATCGCCGTGGTCGGTGGATTTGAACAATGTCTGTTCGCGTGGCTCCCAATCCTCGGGCAATTTGCCCTTGGGCGGTGGAAGCGTGCCTTGATAGATCAGACCTTGTTTTTCCAACGCAGTGATCGCGCCTTCGATCTGGCCAGTGCCATAAAGGGTTTTCTCGGAATAGAACACGTCCATTTCGATGCCGATCATGGCAAGATCCTGACGGATCAGGTGCATCATCGCGTCGGTTGCGAATTCGCGGATTTCCTCAAGCCATTCGGATTCTGGCGCGTCAACGATGCTGTCGCCTTTGATATCGGCCAATGCCTGACCCAGCGGGATCAGATAATCACCGGGGTATGTGCCATCCTCAAACGCAACCTCTTTGCCGTTCGCCTCGAGGTACCGAAGATATACAGAGCGCGCCAAAACGTCGACCTGTGCGCCCGCGTCATTGATGTAATATTCGCGCGTCACGTCATAGCCGGAATAGGCCAAGAGCGAAGCAAGCGCGTCGCCAAACACCGCGCCGCGCGTGTGCCCAACATGAAGCGGGCCGGTCGGGTTCGCGGACACATATTCGATGTTAACTTTGGTGCCCTGCCCCAAATCGGATTTACCGAAATCGGTGCCTTGGGCCAAAGCGGCGGCGGTGACCTGTTGCCAGACAACCGGCGCAAGACGCATGTTCAAGAAACCAGGGCCAGCAACCTCGGCAACCGTGATCCGATCATCTGCGGCCAATTTCGCGGACAAAGCCTCGGCGATGGCGCGTGGGTTTGCCTTGGCGGGCTTGGCCAAAACCATTGCCGCATTCGTCGCCATATCCCCGTGTGATGCGTCTCGTGGGGGTTCCACGGCAACATTCGCAAAATCAAGACCTTCGGGCAAAACGCCCTCGGCAGTAAGGGTGACAAGGCTGTCGATGACAAGCGCACGGATATCGGCAAAAAGGTTCATTTTAGGCTTCCAACTGGTTCAATACGCGGTTTAGCATGATTGTCAGGACTTTCAACCATTGAGACATTTCCCAACATGACCTTTTTGACGAAAATTTTGGATCAAATGCGCCATGGGATCGATTGGTTTAATCGCCGTATCTTGGGACAACATGGTGGAAAATCTGCCGGAAGCAACGGGCGACGTCTATTTTCGCGGATCACGATCATTTTCATAGCGATTTTTATCTGTGATGCACTTTGGACATGGGCAACTGGTGCCGAGGCCTTGCTTTTGGCGGGGGCGTCCACGGCAATCGTTGCGACCGCGTGGGCCATCTTGTTTTTCGCCATATGTGTGGTGTCGATCCCGTTGATGACCGACAAGGATTGGCAACCCAATGCGCCACGGCTTTTGACGGATATTTTCATATCCACCACGGTGACGATCATCGGATTTGGCTTGCTGTTCGCCGAGCTGGGCATCACCCACGCAACGCAGTCCGAACATTTGATTTCGGACTTTTTCTATTTCTCCGCTGTCACATTTTCAACGCTTGGATATGGGGATTTTGCACCCGCCATTGGCGCGCGCAGATATGCGGCGTTGCTTGCTCTTATTGGGAACTTGCATTTGGGGATGATCGTCGGCGCGCTCTATTATAAAACGCAGCAGCGCTAGATAAACAGGTTAACGATAACCACAGCCATAAAGACAAAGGCGGCTGGCTTTACAATATTCACTGATATCTTATCCCAAGTTTTCACACTCATCGGTCGGCCTCCTTTATTTGCGTTTCTAGGGCACCCACATGATACGCGGTAAACGCATGCTGTGGATGCCTTATATATAGACTATTCCGCGCGAATTGGCAACCCGAGCGCGCCGCTGTCAACCGACGTTACGCGTCCTAGACCGCCTTTTTCTGGATCGGACCGGTGACAATCGCGTCGGCCTCGACCCCGCCGATCAAACGACCGTGTTCTTGGATTGCGAACCGGTCGGTCATGCCTGCGATGTAATCCGCCACGATCCGCGCCAGATCGGTTTCGGTGCCCGTTGCGGCGACGTCTTTGCGCCACTGTTTGGGCAGTTGATCCGGATTGTTCATATAGAACGGGAACAGTTCCCGCACCATCAAGGTCACCTTTTGGCGCATCTCGACCACGGTGGGCGCACGATACATCCGTTGGAACAGGAATTTGCGGATCGGTTTCAGGTCGGACCAAAGGGCGGGCGAAAATTGCACCATCGGACGACCCGCGTGACGCACATCAAAGGACGACTGCGGATCGAGTTCATTGAGATTGCGGGTGGTCACGGCAATCACATCCTCGACCAGAATGCCAAAGAACCGGCGCAATGCCTCGTGGCGACGACGGTAATAATTGAGGTTCGGGTATTTCTTATCGACCTCGGCGAAACAATCGCGCAGGATCGCCATCTCGGACAGTTCATCCGTCGAGAACAATTCCGCCCGCAACCCGTCATGCAGGTCGTGGTTGTTATAGGCGATATCATCCGCCAACGCCGCCAACTGTGCCTCGCAACTCGCATAGGTGTGGAGCTCAAGATCATGCACCTTATTATAGTCGGACAGTGCATAGGGCAATTCACCGGTCACCGGACCGTTGTGTTTCGCGATCCCTTCCAACGTTTCCCACGTCAGGTTCAGCCCGTCAAAATCCGCGTAATGCCGTTCAAGCGACGTCACAATCCGCAACGCCTGCGCATTATGATCAAAGCCACCGTATGGCTCCATCAACTCTTCCATGGCGTCTTCGCCGGTATGGCCAAAGGGCGTGTGCCCCAGATCATGGGCAAGGGCGACCGCCTCGGTCAATTCCTGATCAAGCCCGAAATGTTTGGCCAAGGTGCGCGCGACCTGCGCAACCTCAATCGAATGGGTCAAACGGGTGCGGTAATAGTCGCCCTCGTGTTCTACGAAAACTTGGGTCTTATGTTTCAGCCTGCGAAAGGCGCTTGAATGAATGATCCGATCCCGATCCCGTTGAAATGGGGAGCGGTGGGCGCTTTCGCCCTCGGGGAATAAACGACCACGTGGCGCGGCCGGATTAGATGCGAAAATCGCTGTCATATATATAGTCTGCCTGTCTGCCTGTTGTTCTTAGCCTACCCCCATACTATATATTCATTAGTTAATGACAACATGACGTAACAGCCGAGGCCGATATGGAATTGAACCTTCCCCCCAAAGTGACCACCCGCGCCTTTGAACGGCTTGCGGAAATCGGTGCCTCCGATCAAGGCAAGGCCCTGCGCATCGCGGTTGAGGGTGGCGGTTGTTCCGGGTTTCAGTACGAAATCGATCTGGACGAGGCCAAAGACGACGACCTTTGTCTGACCGGCAATGGCGAAACCGTTGTGGTTGATGCGGTCTCCCTGCCCTTTTTGGCGAATGCGGTGATTGATTTCACCGAGGAACTTATTGGCGCGCGCTTCGTGATCGAAAACCCGAACGCGACATCGTCATGCGGCTGCGGCACGTCCTTCTCTATGTAATCGGCTGATGCCTGCCAAATCGGAACGCGTCACGTCAATCCTTGATCCGAACTCGGATGCCGCACGCACGGTGTCGCTGGGACGGGCTGCGTTCCTGCGCGAGATCGGTATCGCGCTCTTGTGCTCTACACCGGCCCCTCTGATTATTCTCGTGGGGCTGTGGTTCATCCGAGGCGGCGCCCCGATTGTTCAGACGGGCATTTTAAGTTGGCTCAGTCTTATATGTATCGCTGGCCCCATCATTATCTATAGCGCGTTGCGAATGAACGCGGCCGCCCTTGGTCGTCAGCGGCGGATCCATGGCCCAGACGGGTTCGTCATTCATAGGCCGATGTCCGGCGCATGGGGTGGACGGCGTGTTCCGATCTCTGGCTCGACGAAATCTCGCTGGATCATGGGAATTTCGACCTATCCGGCCATCATGATGTCCCTGTACCTTATCTTGGGTCCGGCAATGCACCCGATCATGTGGGCCATATTGATCATTCCCTTCGGAATTTGCCTATTCATCGCGGCAACCCTCCTGTTTGCGCCGGAATCGCCTGCGACCCCGCTGTAATTTTCTCAAAACGACTCGGTGATTCCGCTCGGAATTTGGTCATTTGCGACGCCACCCCCCATTTTTGTAACAAACCTCACGGGGATGCGCCGCTGGGTCGCAGAAATCTGACTTATTTTTCTCATTTTCGCGCCTATTTTTTGTAACCTCTGCGCATCCCTGCACAGGGTGGTCTGCCGAAATGCGACGACGGAACACGGAAACCTCACCCTATGATCACGCCCGCTTGAGAAGTTGCGCAAGCCTGCACAGAAGTCGGCAAATTTGGTGACGGCGCGCACAGAACAGGTCGCGCCTTACTCTCTTTCAGATGGAATTCAACCCCCCTCACGAAAATTGTGATCTAAATTTCCGTCGCAAAAACATGGACTTACAAACCAGATTTTTAGGGCTATCTCTAATTCATCGAACGGCGGCACAGACAAACAGCCCGCTCAGTAGAGCAAAATTAAAAACCTAAACCCAAACTGAAAGGACACCTCCATGTCTAACACTTTTAAATTCGCTCTCGCTCTTGTTGCAACTCTTGGCGCGGCTTCTACTGCTTCTGCTGCGTTCATTTCCGCAGACAAATTCCAAGACAGCGGCTCACGCGTTGAACTTGATATCGTGAACGCATCCGCTGCTGGTTTCGTTCAGATCACTGACCGTGCAGGCAACATCATCGGTACACATGATGTAAACGCCGGTGCAAACGCTGACTTGAACATCTCATTGGACGCGACACAGTACCAAGAAGTTGTAGCCGAACTCTTTGTAAACGGTTCTTCCTCACCAGTTGCGGACTTCGAAGTCGACTTCTCACGCTCTGACGACTAATCCTGACCCCAAGCAGGATTGCCCAAAGGGGGCGTCGCATATCGCGGCGCCCCCTTTTTCGTGTCTTTACCTGTGCGCGCGGCGCGGGTTACTGTGCGGCGAACACCAAGGGGACGTCTTATGAAAATCGCGACATTCAACATCAACGGGATCAAAGCACGGGTGAACGCCCTGTCCGATTGGTTGCGCGAGGCCCAGCCTGATGTCGCCCTGCTGCAGGAAATCAAATCCGTTGACGAAAATTTCCCGCGCGAGATCTTTGAGGACATGGGATATAACGTCGAAACCCATGGGATGAAGTCGTTCAACGGGGTTGCGATCCTGTCGAAATTCCCGCTTGAGGACGTCTCGCGCGGCCTTCCGGGGGATGACACGGATGAACAGGCGCGCTGGATCGAGGCCACCGTGATGGGCGACACCCACGCGATCCGCATGTGCAACCTCTATCTGCCCAACGGCAATCCCGTTCCGGGGCCGAAATATGATTACAAATTGGCGTGGATGGACCGGCTTTATGACCGTGCCAAGGACCTGATGGCCGAAGAAATGCCGGCGCTTATGGCTGGCGATTACAACATTATCCCACAGGCCGAGGACGCCGCCCGCCCCGATGTCTGGCGCAACGATGCCGCGTTCCTTCCCGAGAGCCGTGCGAAGTGGCGCAAAATCGTTAATCTTGGTTTTACCGAGGCCTTTCGCGCCCGCAATCCGAACCCTGGTCAGTATAGTTTCTGGGATTATCAGGCCGGTGCGTGGAACAAAAACGACGGCATCCGCATCGATCATTTCCTTTTGACGCCGCAATGTGCCGATCTTTTGCAGGATTGTCAGATCGACAAAGACATCCGCGCCCGTGAACGGCCATCGGATCACGTGCCGGTTTGGGTCGACCTCGCGGCCTAACCCCCCGCGCGATTAAATCACAGTCGTGACATCATATCCGTAAATCCAATCATAGCGTCCCGATATCCGTTGGGGCGCGATTTTATTGAGGATGCGCATACCCGTATGGGTGATTTGCCGTTGGATCGGGTTTTCAATGTGGAACAGGCCGCCGTTGGTTCCCGCCGCGGCGATCACCTGTTGGACGCGATCTTGGCGGATGGATTGGTACAGGGTGGCGGCGTCACTAGGGCGATCGGTTTGCGCAAAGGCGCGCGCCAAAACCCAAGCATCCTCAAGCGCGAGGTTCGCGCCTTGGGCCATGAACGGCAGTGTCGGATGGGCCGCGTCACCGATCAAAACCGCACCATGTTTGCCCCAGATTTTAGGGATGTCGTGTTTGAATAGGCCCCAGCGGTGCACCGTTTCGACCCGTGACAACAGATCCGCCGCCGCAGGGAAATCGCCAAAGACACGGCGCATTTCGTCCGGATCGCCGGTCTCGGACCAACCTTCGGCGGTCCAGTCGTCGGTTTCCTCGATCATGACAAGGTTCATCATCGTACCGCTCCGCAACGGATAGGTCACGATATGACGTCGCGTGCCCATGTAAATCGCGGTCATGACGTCGGGCGACACATCCATTGGCGCCAAGGCGCGCCACGCCACATGGCCGGTGAATTCGGCCTGATCTGTTTCGCCAATCGCCGCGCGGACAACCGATTTGATCCCGTCCGCACCGACGACGGCGCGCTGGACGGATGTGGTCCCATCGGCCAGCGTCAACTGGGTTTCATCGGGGGTTGCGGTCACATCGGTGACCCGTTGCCCAAGACGGATATCAACGCCAAGCTCGCGCGCACCATTCGCCAAAAGATCAATTAAATCAGCACGGTGGAAGCACAAATAGGGAAAGGCATGTGGGAAGGCGTCGAAATCAACGTTGATCACCTTGTGGCCATTTTGATCACAAAGATCGGTGCCCCGCGCCCGTGCGCCGACCGCAAGGGCGGGTTCCAACAAACCCAAAGCGGACAGAACCGCGACGCCATTCGGGCTTATTTGGATACCGGCGCCGACCTCGGAGATTTCGCTGGCCTGTTCCAATACGGTCACAACCGCGCCCTGCATCGCAAGCGCCCGCGCCAAGGCGAGACCCGCAATGCCCGCGCCCAAAATGGTGATTTCCTGACCAAGTACCGACATATGCGCCCCAAATAAAATACCCGCCGACCATGGGCCAACGGGTATAGTATTGATATTTCTGTGGAATAATATCCAGTTGATTAATCGTCGCGGTGCACTTTTTCGCGGCGTTCGTGACGTTCCTGTGCCTCAAGGCTTAGGGTTGCGATAGGACGTGCATCCAGACGTTTGAGGGAAATAGGATCCCCCGTCGCCTCGCAATATCCGTATTCACCCTCATCGATGCGGCGCAGGGCGGCATCAATTTTGCCAACCAATTTGCGCTGACGATCACGGGTACGCAGTTCAAGCGCACGATCTGTTTCCTCCGAGGCGCGATCGGCCACGTCCGGAATGTTGCGGGTGCCGTCCTGAAGACCTTCAATTGTCTCCTTGGTACCCTGCAATAGATCGTTTTTCCAATCGATCAGTTTGCGTCGAAAATATTCTGTCTGCTGCTCATTCATGAACGGCTCGCTCTCAACGGGCCGGTAATCATCTGGCAGGAAAACTTCGGTCTTCATACCTGCTCCTCTTGCAGACCGCGGCCCGCGAAAGGCGGCGGTTTATTCAATGCTGACCGTTTAATCGATAATGATGCCTTTGTCACGCGCTTAACCATTGGGTTCGCGCAAAGTTTATGTGACAGTCGAATTTGCACAAAAGAACAGCACGGATCCGATATGACATTTTCCTCTACTTCGACATACATCGCGGGCGACGATTTGACCGTCGCGGTCAACGCCGCGATGACCCTTGAGCGCCCCCTTTTGGTGAAGGGCGAGCCAGGCACCGGCAAAACCGAATTGGCCCTTCAAGTGGCCGCATCCCTGGACGCAGAGATGATCGAATGGAACATCAAATCAACGACCAAAGCGCAGCAAGGCCTTTATGAATATGATGCAATTTCGCGTCTGCGTGACAGCCAGCTGGGCGATCCACGGGTTGAGGATGTCAAAAATTACATAAAAAAAGGTAAACTTTGGCAGGCCTTTGAGGCCGAAAAACGGGTGGTTCTGTTGATTGATGAGATCGACAAGGCCGATATCGAATTCCCGAACGACCTTCTTCAGGAGCTCGATAAAATGGAATTCCACGTCTATGAAACCGGCGAAACCGTGCGCGCGGAAATCCGCCCAATCGTGATCATCACGTCCAATAACGAAAAAGAATTGCCCGATGCATTCCTGCGGCGCTGCTTCTTTCATTATATCCAATTTCCCGACGCCGAGACGCTCGAACAGATCGTCAAAGTCCATTACCCCGACATAAAAAATCAACTTTTGGCCACAGCTTTGACGCAATTCTACGAGATACGAGAGACATCGGGACTGAAGAAGAAACCTTCGACGTCCGAAGTATTAGATTGGATTAAACTATTGTTGGCCGAGGATCTTAGCGCTGAGGACTTGAAACGAGACGGAGTGAATGCTCTGCCACGGCTTCACGGTGCTCTTCTCAAGAACGAACAGGATGTCTCCCTGTTTGAACGCCTCGCGTTTATGGCTCGGGGGAAAAGATGACCATCACCATCCGCCCCCTGACCCGCGAAGATCGCGCCGACTGGACCCGCCTCTGGCAGGCCTATCTGACCTTTTACGAAACATCCCTTCCAGACACCACAACCGACGTTCTATTTGAACGTCTGTTGGGCGATGATTCTCGCGATTTCACCTGCCTGCTCGCAGTTGCGGATCATCGCCCTGTGGGGCTGGTCCACTATGTGTTTCACCGCAACAGCTGGGTCACGGAGGAGGTCTGTTATTTACAGGACCTTTTTGTCGACACGGCAACGCGGGGCACCGGTGCGGGGCGCGCTCTTATTCAGGCTGTTTATGACGCCTCGGATGCCCATGGTGCCGCCAGCGTTTACTGGATGACACAGGAACATAATTCAACAGCTCGACAATTATACGACCGCGTTGCCACGGTAACGCCCTTCATTAAGTACAAAAGGTAAGGCATTGAAACTGCGTAATTTCATAATGGGTTTAACCCTGACTATGGCGGCCTGCGGGGCGCCTGAACAGGTTTTTGAAACCGTCGAAAGAAGCGCAAGTCTGGGCGCATTGCCCCCAATGAAAACCACGGCCTCCTATCCGGTGGTCGCGCCGCAACGTTCCAATATGTCCATCGCCAAGGACTTCTTGGACCTGACCTATTCGCTTGAAAACGGGACCGAGATCAAAACCCTAAGCCGGTTTGAGGGCCCGATTACTGTGCGTGTCCAAGGGCGCGCGCCCTACTCAATGGGCCCCGATTTGCGGGCGTTTTTGGATCGTCTAAACACCGAGGCCCAGATCGATATTTCCCTGACCACGGGTGCCGCCAATATCACCGTCGAATTGGTCCCGCGTCGGGACTTTGATCGCTATGCCTCGAATGCCGCTTGTTTCGTGAAACCACGCGTCAGCAGCTGGCGCGAGTTCGAAAAACGTGCGGGCACAGATCACCTGCGGTTCTCGACCTTGACCGAGCGCGATAAAATGGCCGTCTTCATCCCCGAGGACGTGTCCCCACAGGAAATCCGCACCTGTCTGCACGAAGAACTGGCACAGGCCATCGGACCGCTGAATGACCTCTATCGCTTGACGCAAAGCGTGTTCAACGACGACGACACCCATGTGGTTCTGACGGGTTTCGATATGCTGATCCTGCGCGCCTATTACGACCCTGAAATGCGGTCCGGCCTGACCCGCGCCGAGGCCGCCCAACGCATCATGTCGATTCTTGCGCGCATCAATCCGATGGGCCAAACCATCACCACCCCCGACCATCTGACCGACGAAACCCCTGCCGTGTGGAAAAACGCGCTTGAGGGCGCGATTGGAAATGGTCTGACCTTGGACGAACGCTATCGCAATGCCCAACGTGCAGTGAATATCGCAAACGATAGCGGCTGGACCGATGCCCGCGCCGCCCTGAGCTATTATCAACTGGGCCGGATGTCATTTTCGATCAATCCCGAGGGCGCGAAATACGCCTTTAACCGCGCCGAAACCCTATACCGCGCCCTGCCCGACACCGACCTTCAATTGGCACGGATCGATCTGCAACGCGCCGCGCTTGCCCTTCTCGAAGGTGACAACGCGCGTGTGATTGACATCGCCCAAACCCGTCTGCCCACGTTCCTTACGGCCGCAAACGCCGTCAGTACCGCCGAGCTGTTGATGATGACCTCCGAGGCCCACGCCGCCCTTGGCAACACCAAAGAGTCGCAACACGCGCGTCTCGACAGTCTGGGCTGGGCGCGCTATGGAATGGGTCGTAACGACGAAATCGCGCGCCGTTTGGGCCAAATCAGCGCCCTACGGACCGCCTACTAAAAAGGGCAAACCATGCTTGTACTTATTCCCATGTTTCTCGGGGGGCTTTTCGGCGGTCTTCGTGCGAAAAAACGGGGCGGCAACCGTGCGGATATCTGGCAATACGTGGCGGTTTTTGCGATCCTTTGTGCCATTCCGGGCCTGTTTGCGACGCTGATCATTCACCGCGCGGCGCTGTAATGTTCCTTCGGTTCTTCGAGACGCTGCGCGATCACAAGGTGCCCGTCACCTTGCGCGAATTCCTTGCGTTTCTCGAAGGACTGGAACGTGGCCTGACCACCTATGACATCGACGCCTTCTATTATTTTGCCCGTGCGTCGATGGTCAAAGATGAACGGAACATCGACAAATTCGACCGCGCCTTTTCCAAATCATTTGAAGGCCTTGAGGCGATATCTTCAAGCGACATGCTCGATGCGATGGATCTTCCAAAAGACTGGCTCGAAAAGCTTGCGGAAAAGACCCTGACCGAAGAAGAACGCGCCGAGATCAAATCCCTTGGCGGATTTGATGAACTGATGGAGACGTTGAAAAAACGTCTTGAAGAACAGAAAAAACGCCACCAGGGCGGCAACAAATGGGTCGGAACCGCCGGCACATCCCCCTTTGGCGCCTATGGATATAACCCCGAAGGTGTGCGGATCGGCCAAGCCGAAAGTCGCCACCAACGCGCGGTTAAAGTCTGGGATAAGCGGGAATTCAAGGACCTTGATGACGGGGTGCAACTGGGCACGCGCAACATTAAGGTCGCGTTAAAACGTCTGCGCAATTGGGCCCGTGATGGCGCCGAAGAAGAGCTTGATCTGGGCGGTACCATCCGCGCCACCGCCGAAAGCGGCTATATCGATGTGCGCACGCAACCCGAACGAAGAAACGCCGCCAAGGTATTGATATTTTTAGATATTGGCGGATCGATGGATGGTCACATCAAGATGGTCGAGGAGCTATTTTCGGCGGCGAAATCCGAATTCAAACATCTTGACTACTTCTATTTTCACAATTGCATTTACGAGGGCCTCTGGCGCGACAACGCCCGCCGATGGGACGAAACCGTGTCGACGTGGGACATCATGAACACCTATGGCGCGGACTATAAATGCATCTTTGTCGGCGACGCGGCCATGTCCCCCTATGAGGTGGTCAGCATCGGTGGCGCCAACGAATACTGGAATGCCGAGTCCGGCGAAACTTGGCTTCGGCGGTTGCGGGAAAAATGGCCGTCCTCCGTGTGGCTTAATCCGGTGCCCGAACGGCAATGGGCCTATACCCAGACAACAAATATGATCCAAACCCTGTTCGATGATCGTATGTATCCTATGACGCTTGATGGAATTGGGCGTGCGATTAAGGATCTTGGACGTTAGGCGGGCAAAATGAACGACACTGTATTGGATCTGTTACAAGCCTACGGCCCGTGGATCCTGTTCAGTTTGGCGTTTTTGGCCTGTTTGACCCTGCCCGCGCCGTCGTCCCTTGGAATGTTAACAGCGGGCGGGTTGTCCGCGACGGGTGACATGAATTTGACCGTGGTGTTTTTGGCATCCTATGCCGGCGGGGTTCTGGGCGATCAGGCGGGGTATTTCGTCGGGCTAAAATGCCGCCCTTGGGTCAGGCGATATTGCGGTAAACGTCCGAAAATGCAGGTCTTTCTGGATCGCGCCACCCAGTTCATCCAAGACCGCGGCGGGTTCGGGATTTTCCTAAGCCGTTGGCTCATCAGCCCCATCGGACCCCATGTGAATATCGCCGCAGGCGTCGTGGCCATGCCGTGGATCGTGTTTACCATTGGCACGGTTCTGGGCGATATTCTGTGGGTCGGGATGTATGTGGGTCTGGGATATGTGTTTTTCGCCAATATCGATGCGATTGCCGATCTGGTCGGTTGGATTGTTGGCGGTGCGACGGTCGCGTTCATCATCTATTGGGTGGTGAAAAGTCGCCGTTAACCCAATGCCTTACCGGTGCGCGGCAGGCGTGCCTTTTTGAACAAGGCGCGTTTATCGAGGATTTCACCGGACAGACGTTCGGCGGTTTCATGCACCGATTTCGCCACATGGGCCATGGCATCAGGCGCGGTTTCACAAAGCCCCCGAAGGAAGTTATCGGGGTCAACCCGCGACAGACCTTCTTCGGCCAGAATGTTGCGTGGAAAATCCTTGGCGTTCATGGTCATGATCACATCGGCAGACCCCGAAATCGCCGAGGCCAGAACGTGGATATCATTGGGATCGGGCAGATAAAGACGCGACGCCAAGCCACTGTTTTCTTTGGCAATTGCGCGCGGGAACTTAGCCGATAACAGGGCGATATCGCCCCGTGCCATGACACCTGCGGCGGTACCATGATTTTTCTCGGCGGCGCGCGCCCATTCTTCGAGAATCCGTTCGGACCACGTGGGTTCAAACAGGCCCTGATCCGCCGCGCCAAGCACCATCTCCCGCATAACGGTAGGGTACAAAACACAGGCATCGATCAAGACCCGCATCTGTTATTCCGGCATCAAGCGGAAGAACAGGGATTTCAGATAACCGCTCTCGGCCAATTGCGGCATCAAGGGGTGGTCTGGGCCCGCGAAACCGGTGTGGATCAACTGCGGTGTGCGGTTGGATTTACCGATACCGCGCGCGGATGCGCCACGGAATTTCTGCAAATCGGCCGCGTGGGAACAGGAACACAGAACCAAATAGCCGCCATCTTTGACCAATGGTGCTGCCATGCGGGCCACACGTTCATATGCACGCAAACCAGGTTCAAGCGCCCGTTTGTTCGGTGCAAATGCGGGCGGGTCACAGATCACAACGTCGAATTGTTCACCCTCGGCGCGCAGGGCGGCCAATGTGTCGAACGCATCGCCGCGACGGGTTGCGTAACGATCGGATGCACCCATCGCCGCCGCACCCTGTTCCGCCATTTCAAGCGCAGGCGCAGAGCCATCAACCGAAAGCGCAGAGGCCGCGCCGCCAGCAAGGGCCGCCAAACCGAAACCACCCACGTGGGAAAACACATCCAAAACCTTGCCACCTTTGGCAAGACCCGCCGCAAAGGCGTGGTTCGGACGTTGGTCATAAAACAGACCGGTTTTCTGGCCGCCAATCACGTCGGCCATATAGGTCGCGCCGTTCATTTTCACCGGAACAGGTCCGTCAATTTCACCGCGTTCGATCACAGTTTCAATCGGCAAACCCTCAAGTTCGCGCGCACGGCCCTGCCCGTTTTTGACGATTGTCGTGACACCGGTCACCTCGGCCAGCGCATTTGCGATCTGGTCAAACATCTGGTCGGCGTAAAACGCGTTCGGTTGAACCACGGCAACATCGCCGAAACGGTCGATGATTACACCGGGCAAACCGTCGGTTTCGGCGTGGACCAGACGGTAATAAGGTTCGTCATACATCGCCTCGCGGTGTGCAAGGGCGGCTTTGATTTTACCCGCGAACCAATCTTGGTCGATCCGTTCATCAAGGTTACGCGTCAAAACGCGACCGATGATTTTCGAATTCGGGTTGAACGCGATAACGCCAAGCGGGTTACGCTCGGTGTCTTCAAGACGTGCAAGACGGCCCGGTTCGATCGCCTTGGTGCGGCGGTCTTGGACCAATTCGTTGGAATAGACCCATGGGAAACCGTGGCGGATTGCGCGGGCTTCGGCTTTGGGGGTCAGGCGGACAAGCGGAAAGGAGGATGATATCATGTCACCCTCCTACCTGTATTTTGTAGCTATGAAAAGCCCGCTTAGAGCGAAATGTCGCCTTGAGCGGCAGCGCGGGCGGCCAACAAGGCTGGGCTACCGAGTTCGCGCT
Source organism: uncultured Halocynthiibacter sp. (assembly GCA_947503035.1). Lineage (GTDB taxonomy): Bacteria > Pseudomonadota > Alphaproteobacteria > Rhodobacterales > Rhodobacteraceae > CANNCD01. The sequence continues at coordinate 498,845 of CANNCD010000001.1, read as the reverse complement.
GGATCACACCGGCCATATGTGCGGTGATGCGTTGCTTTTGGCCGAAACCTTCGCGCTCGGCTTTGATCGCGGCGGCGCCACCAAGGGCGTCAAAATCTGCAACAACGGTGCGCGGAGCTTCGATCACTTCGCCGGTTTGGGCGTCGATCACGGACATTCTGAATTTGATAGAGTGCACACCACCAATGGTATAGCGCGCCTTTTCGGTCACGGCATGGAACCGAAGCACATCAACGTTTACGATCACATCACGCGATCCAACAAGAGCAACCGCGCCCGTGGACATGCCGTTTTTCATGATACGTGCGACCTGCATGTGGCGATCCCCAAGGGGATCATCGCGCCACACGATGTCGGCAATAGGAAAGTAAAGATTGGCCTCAGAAACGCTCAGATCACGTGAAACGTTTACTTTGACCTCTGTCACTGTGTAATCGCGGCCCGCCTCTTCGGCGATTGGCGCTGCGATCAAACCGGCCGCTGGTGCAGCACGGGATACAGTTTCTGGTTTTGCACAGGCAGATAGACCGGCGGCCACTGCGACTGCTAATAGTGTCTTGATCATTTTCATTTCGCTACCCTCTGGGGCTTCTGCCCGCTTATATGTCGTTTGACTTATATTTGCGGGAGAATGAGGCGAAACTAAGATGCGAATAAGACAATTTAACGAAGTGTTAACGTCAACTTTGCAACCTAGGCGGTAGCAGGTGTCGTTTTCGCAGAGAATTTAGAGCGAATGAATGTGGCAACAGATGTCGCAATAGAACGAAGAACAAGAGCGCGCTCAAGACGGGCATTTGCTTCGATTGTCGCAAGTTCTTCGAGGGATAGGTTCTGACCAGAGATTTGGAATTCGTTTGTCATGATTGACCTCATTGGTTCGTTGTTTCGATAATCAATAAATAGTCCACCCTTCTGACCTATAGTAGATATTGATTTGGCAAAGGCGCCATGCGTCTGGCGCAACCCTTAGTATGGTACATTTGAAACAAAATTATAAAAATAAGGGATTGTTAGCGCTAACGCACACTGATACAAAACAGGCAAACCCGACCGTCAGGAGCGACCATGTCTGTGCACCCAACCATCCAAGCCGTCACCGAACGCATTATTGAACGCAGCAAACCCACGCGCGACCTTTATGAGGCCCGCATGAAAGCCGCTGCCGAAAAAGGTCCACGTCGTGGTCACCTCAGCTGTTCTGGTCAGGCGCATGCCTTTGCCGCGATGGGCGAGGATCAGGATGCATTGGCGACCAAACCGGGTGCGAATATCGGCATCATCACCGCCTACAATGACATGTTGTCGGCGCATAAACCGTTTGAGACCTACCCAGAAATGATCCGCGAAACCGCGCGCTCTTTGGGTGGCACTGCACAGGTTGCTGGCGGGGTTCCGGCGATGTGTGATGGCGTGACACAGGGCGAGGCTGGCATGGAGCTGTCGCTTTTCTCACGGGATGTGATCGCATTGGCGGCGGGCGTTGGCCTGTCCCACAATACGTTTGACGCGGCGGTCTATCTGGGTGTTTGCGACAAAATCGTACCGGGCCTTATTATGGCGGCTGGCACGTTCGGCTTCTTGCCGACTGTGTTCTTGCCTGCGGGTCCGATGACATCTGGTCTTCCGAATGATGAAAAGGCCAAGGTCCGTCAGGCTTTTGCCACCGGTGATGCCACCCGCGCCGATCTGATGGCCGCCGAAATGGCCGCATACCACGGTCAGGGCACATGTACATTCTATGGCACTGCCAACTCGAACCAGATGTTGATGGAATTCATGGGGCTTCACCTTCCGGGTGCTTCCTTTGAAAATCCACATACTGATCTGCGCAAGGCACTGACCCTTGAGGGTGTGAAACAGGCGATGGGCATGACCGCGCTTGGCGACAATTTCCGCCCTGCCTATGAAATCTTGTCCGTGAAGACGTTCGTCAACGGCATCATCGGCCTGATGGCGACGGGTGGCTCGACCAATATCGTGCTGCACCTGCCTGCGATGGCGGCGGCCTGCGGGATTAAGCTTGAGCTGATCGACTTTGAAGAGATTTCCGAAATCATCCCATTGATGACCAAGGTTTATCCGAACGGTCTGGCCGACGTGAACCACTTCCACGCGGCGGGTGGTCTTGGATTTTTGATGCGTGAACTGCGCGCGGCGGGTCTGTTGCATAACGATGTGAAAACCGTGATGGGCGACGGGCTTGATGCCTATACCAAGGACCCGAAACTTAAGGACGGCGAATTGGTGTTCGTCGAGGGCGACGGGAAATCCGCCAACGAAAAGATCCTTCGTGGTGTGTCCGACCCATTCCAGAAAACCGGTGGCCTGAAACAGCTGGCTGGGAACCTTGGCCAAGGCATGATGAAAATCTCTGCCGTGGCAGAAGAGCGCCGCATCGTCGAGGCCCCCGCCCGTGTGTTCCACACCCAAGAGGCCGTCAAAGAGGCATTCAAAAACGGTGAGCTGAACAAAGACGTCGTTGTCGTCGTTCGTTTCCAAGGCCCCAAGGCCAACGGCATGCCCGAACTTCACAGCCTGACCCCTGCCCTTGCCGTGACCCAAGACCGCGGCCACAAAGTCGCGCTTGTTACCGACGGGCGCATGTCCGGCGCCTCCGGCAAGGTGCCCGCCTGTATCCACATGTCTCCCGAGGCCGCAGATGGCGGCCCGCTGGCCAAAATTCAGGACGGCGACATGGTGCGCGTCGACGCCGTTGCCGGTGTCATCGAAGTTTTGGTTGAAGACTTCGACTCTCGTATGGTAGCTACAGCCGACCTCACCGCCAATCACCATGGCATTGGACGCGAATTGTTTGACGTGTTCCGCAATAACGTAGGCCCAGCCACCAATGGCGCGGCCGTAATCCTATAGGATCGAAAAGATGACACCTGAAACCGCAAGCCAACTGAACGCTGAACTTTGCCTCCGTGCGCCTGTCGTACCGGTTTTGGTTCTGAATGACGTCTCCAAGGCACGCCCACTGGCCGAGGCGCTTGTCGCCGGTGGTCTTCCTGCGCTCGAAGTAACGCTTCGCACACCAAACGCATTGGGCGTGATTTCCGAGATGGCCAAGGTCGAAGGCGGCGTTGTTGGCGCGGGCACATTGTTGTCCCCACAAGACGTGACAAACGCCATCGAAGCCGGCGCGAAATTCGGCGTTTCCCCTGGTGCGACGGACAAATTGCTTGATGCCTGCGAAGCACAGGACCTTCCTTTGTTGCCAGGTGTTGCGTCCTCGACCGAAGCCATGCGCCTGCTTGAGCGCGGCTATACGGTTCAGAAATTCTTCCCTGCGGCGGCAAACGGCGGCGCACCAGCGCTAAAGGCCATCGGCGCGCCGATCCCACAGGTTAAATTCTGCCCAACCGGCGGCATCTCTGTGAAAACGGCACCTGAATACCTTGCCCTGTCCAACACGCTCTGCGTTGGCGGCAGCTGGGTCGCACCGGCCGATCTGATCGAAAAATCCGACTGGAAAGCCGTAGAAGAAATCGCACGCGAAGCCGCATCCCTCGCGCGCTAACTATCCCCGCTTGGGCCGTTTCGGCGGCCCGAGCGCCAAAATGTTGCTCCACATTCGTCCAGAAAGACCGTGGGTTTACCTTTTCCGGCTTCCGAATTAAAACAAAAGCGGCCGACGCGGTTATCCGCTGGGGATAGAATTTAAACGGAACCCTTGCTGCAATCGCTCATACTCAGTCGCATGCTGCGTAGCCTTTGCTTCGACGGTGCTTCGCTTTCCTTGTGCAACACGCTGGCCACGTCCTAGGAGATGCGCCTCAATTGGAGAGGGTCGCCAGCGATCCCCATTGTCTTTGATGACAATATCCGGCGCGACCCGTTGTAATTCTTCTACCGGCATTGTCGCGAGTTTGTGGCCCTCTTGTACTCTCTGCATTTTTCCGCCTGAAATCCAATACGGGTCTCGCGTGGCGCCTTGAACGTCTGGGAAGACCACGCTTAGCCACGCGAAAAACTCCAATTCAAACTGATCTGCTGAGAAGGAAAACTTCTTAATACACCCGAGCCCTTGAATAGCCTCCTTGAGACCAGTTTCATCGAAAACCCGTGAAGAAGAAATCGACAATTGTTCGAGCTTCTTTAGGCTCGATAGAAAATTCAGGTTTTCAATTTTCTGTGCAGCATCAAAGGTTCCACGAATTCCAAGCGCACGTAACGTCCCCAGTTCTTTCAAATCTGAAAAATCTGAGACGTTGCGCAGGTTCTCGAGGTGCAAAGACCGTAAGTTCGTGAGCGTAGCCAGTGCCGAAAGATCACGGATCCCGCTTGTGTATTCGAGGATCAGCTCTTCCAAATCAGGCATCGCACCTAGTACGTCCAACGATTTCACACGGGAAAAACTAAGCCTCAGCCGCTTCAGCCTCGGTAGATTTTGGATCCATTCGACTTGCTGCGGGCTCGGGCGATCCAGAGTGAGTTCCTCTAGGTCAGAAAACTCCGAAAGCAATCTCCAATTTTTGGTCGTTTTTGAAACCGTAAGACACCGAAAATCGCTTTGAACTTCCGCTAGATCATCGAATTGGAATTTCCAACGCAGCCGGTTCTCAGTAAACGTCCAATGCCCTAAGGTTCTGTCTAAAAAGTCACTAAAATGATGTTCCAACTACCCACTACCCCTTCATCCGCCCCGCGCGTCCGCCGCGGCGGCCTTTGGCGGTGACGTCGCCAAGGCCTTCGACCAAGACCGATGTCATCGGGTGATCGCGGTGGCCATATTCTGCCACCAGCGCGGCCAAGTGTTCCTTGGCCACCGCCCCATCGGCCAGTGAAATCGCCCAGTCCACAAAGATCGAGCGGCATTCCTCGATCGTGATGCCTTCGATGTGATAGCTGTCATGGATCAAACCCTTGGGGTCGAATTCGGATTTCGCGGGCATATCAGGTCTCCGTCGGTCGTAAAATCTGGGCGATCACGGTTTCGGCCATGGCTGCCTCTGCGTTGATCGCATCTAACAACCCCTCTTGGGACGTTTGTCCTGTCTCGCGCAAGATAAAATCGCGGCCGCCCTGCCCGATTTTTACGGGATCAAGCCGGTCTTCGGACAATAGCTTGCTTGCGACCTGCAAGCGCCACATCAGTTGATAGGCATCGATCAATGTCGTTTCATCGGCATCGCTCAGCCCGCCAGCGCGGATTTGCCCCCTTGTCGCGCGCCCCGTATGACCCGCCAAAAGAGCCATGCCCTGCGCGATCAGCTCAATATCCTGCAACCGGCCCGCACCGATTTTGGCGTCCAAGGGCCCCGCACCCGATTTGGCATCGGCGATCTTGCCGCGCATATCCGCAAGATCGGCCAAGACCGTATCGCCTGCGCCCTTAATCGGCAAAATGGAGACGCGGAACGCCTCGATATCGGCGGCAACCCCATCGTCCCCTGCAACCACGCGCGCACGCGTCAGGGCCAGATGTTCCCACGTCCATGCCTCATTTTCGTGATAGGATTTGAACGCCGTAAGCGATGTGGCGACTGGTCCGCGCCGTCCCGAGGGGCGCAGACGCATGTCGACCTCGTACAAGCGGCCCTTGGACATTTGCGCCGAGACCGCAGTCACAAAGGCCTGTGTCAGACGCGCATAATAGGTGCGTGTCGCCAGCGGGCGCGGCCCGTCGGACATATCCACCCCAAGGTCGTCATAGATCATGATCAGGTCCAGATCAGACTGCGCATGGAGGCGCCCGACCCCGAGGCTTCCCATGGCAACAACACAGGCGCCACGCCCCGGCAACGCGCCATGTTTGCGGGCAAATTCATCGACCACAACCGGCCACACACCGACAAGGCTCACCTCGGCCAAGGCGGCATATTGGTGCCCCGCCGTTTCCGCATCAATCAGCCCGCGCAGGTGATGCACACCGACACGGAAATGCCATTCCTTTTGCCACAAACGCGCCGCATCAAGGCGGGCCTCGTAGTCTTGGGCGGCGTCGATTTGCGCATTCAGCGACGCCAGCAACGTGTCGTGATCCGGCCAAGGCGCGAAAAATTCGCCGCCGATCACCGCGTCAAACACCCGTGCGTTGCGCGACAAATACCCTGCCAAGGCGGGCGACGTCGCCGCGATATCCACCATGAGATCGATCAACTGTGGATTGGCCTCAAACATCGACAACAACTGCACCCCTGCCGGAAGCCCAGACAAGAACCCGTCGAATTGATTAAGGGCCTCTTCGGGACGCGCGGCCCGTTCCAACCGAGTGATCAGTTCGGGTTTCAGCCGCTCAAAAATCTCAACCGCGCGGGGGGATCGAAGGGCCGGATACCCCTGCCAACGGTCCATCACGTCACTATATATATCGGGCACATCGGTGGGTGCGATGTCGTCGCGGGGCGTCGGGGCAAAGAACCCCTCGGTCAGGCTGTGAACCTCTTCCAGTCGCTCGGTCAGATCGCGGCGCAGCACATCAACGTCCCCCTCGCCCATAAAACACGCCAAACGCCGGAACCCGTCGGCGTCCTTGGGAAGGTCATGGGTCTGCGCGTCGTTGATCATCTGGAGTCGGTGTTCCACGGTGCGATGCGCGCGGTAATGGTCGGTCAGGGTCTCGGCCACGTCGGTTTCAATCCAGCCCGTTTTCGCCAGCGCCGCCAACATCGGCACCGTCTCGCGCCCGCGCAGCGCCTTGTTGCGGCCGCCGGCGATCAGCTGGCCGGTTTGGGTGAAAAATTCGATCTCGCGGATTCCGCCGCGACCCAGTTTCATATTGTGCCCCTCAAGGGTCAGCGCCCCTCCCAGCCCCTTGTGATCGCGAATACGCAGGCGCATATCATGGGCGTCTTGGATCGCCGCATAATCCAGATGCCGCCGCCAAACAAAGGGCCGCAACCGTTTCAGATAGGCCTCGCCCGCCGCGATGTCACCGGCGCAGGCGCGCGCCTTAATATGGGCGGCGCGCTCCCACGTGCGGCCCAAGCCTTCGTAGTACCGTTCCGCCGCCTCCATCCCGACGCAAACCGGCGTGACCGACGGATCGGGGCGCAACCGCAGATCGGTGCGAAACACATAGCCGTCACCGGTCTTATCGTTCAACATCGCACTGGCCCGACGGGTGGCGCGAATGAACGCGGCGCGGGCCTCAAAGGTGTCGGCGGGGTCATAGCGGCTATCGTCAAACAGACAAATCAGGTCGATATCCGAGGAATAGTTCAGCTCATGCGCGCCCATTTTCCCCATGGCAAGGGCAACCATGCCACCCGCCGTGGCAATGTCATCCGGCCCCGCACCCGGAATTTTCCCACGGGTGATTTCGATTTCAACCTGTGATTTTACGGCCAAATCCGTGGCCATGTCCGCAAAATCGGTGATCGCCGCGGTCACCTGCTCTAACGTCCAAACCCCAGCCACATCACAAAGCGCCGCCAAAACCGCCACCCGTCGTTTCGCCACCCGAAGCGCGACCGGCAACTGATCCGCAGGCACCGTCAAAAGCGACGCCATCTGGTCATCAAACGCCGCCTCTGGCTCCCCCTGAAGGGTTCGGTTGATCCAATCCACCTCGCGCTCAAGTATCCCATACAGGAACATCGAACAGCCCGCCGTCCCCGCAATCACGTCGCGGATTTCAGGGGCAAGATCGCCATACAGTGCAAGAATTTCATCGGCACGTTCGGTGGAAAACGCAATGGGCGCAGCGGTGATACGAGAAGCAAAAGTCATGTCATACATTGCGCCCGCGCGACAGGACGGTCAATGCCGCATCCTTTAAATTTCGTAACATCCGCGCCCCCTTAGAGCGGGGCACGGTGCGCCGAAGCCGCCACATCCCGAGAGAAAAATCAATATCAGGGTCATCCGCACAGCTGTGCTCGACTTTGGTCATCTGCCAAACCCCATCCGTGCCCTCGAATGCAATGGTCTGCCCGTCCGATATTTCGGGTCTGTGGATCAACATATACTTCGCGAATTCATTAAACACCGCCAGGGCAACTTCGGGGTCATCGGTTTCAACCGAGATATCAGGCTGGCCCAAAAATGGCATGCCGATGCTATCGAAACACCCCTCGCCCCGAATGAACACCCAGACGAATTGATGATAGAGCATAAACGGCCCAAGCTCGCGCGCCTGCTCTATGCCCTTTTGCCACGTGTCACGGTCCATCGCCCGTTTGGCGCCCTCGACGCGCAGGGCCAGTCCACCGCACTCAAGGATACACAGCGCCATTTCCGACATAGCAAGCGCAAGCGCTGCATCGCCCCTGTCTGCATAAAGGGCGACAAAGGTGCTGTGATCGGCGACTTTGGCCAAGATCTCTTCTGAAATCGGCTTGAGCCGAGAACTCTCGCGGAAATCCTCCCCCATTCCATCGACATGAGGGAACATGTTAAATTCGAACGTGTCGCCGGTCGCACGGTTCCGAAGACGATCCCCCTCGACGGTCAGTTTTCCGCCCGTGCCAGCCGACAGCGTTTCAATAAAATCTGTTCGATCCCGCCATGTGCCAGGGATGCATAATATAATGTGATCTTTCATATAGCTGGCATAACATACCACCCAACGCCGCGCGATATTTTTTGAAACATGAGATCAAACGATCAAACCCTTGTTGCCCGTATTACCCCTATTCTACTGAAAGAAAATCACTTTTCTCTCCGCGCTAAAATAATGTAAATAATATTCACATTATCCCTTGAAGATCTCTGGATACCTTCCCATCTATTCAATGTGAAAGACATTCACATCAACATAAACCCAAGGAGACATACCACATGAATACGATCGCATCATTCCCCACAACCGCCGAAACGTGGCTTGACGAGCGTGGCAAAGGTGCCTGGATCGCAGCTATGGTTCTTGGGTTTATCTTCGTTTGGCCCGTTGGCCTTGCCCTTCTGTTTTATATGATCTGGAGTAAACGCATGTTCAAAGGTTCCGGCTGTAAGGCCCGCAAACACAACACGAATTACGGCTTCAAGAGCTCGGGCAACACTGCGTTTGATGCCTACAAAGCGGACACCTTGCGTCGTCTCGAAGAAGAACAATCAAACTTTGAAGCCTTCCTCGAGCGTCTGCGCGAAGCCAAAGACAAATCCGAATTCGACGACTTTATGGACAAACAGGCCCAGGCCCCAAAATCCAAAAAAGCCAAAGATGACGGTGACGACGACGTGATTGTCGCCTAGACCCAAAACGGGGCGGTCCTGCCGCCCCATCGTACCCCAATACAACGCCCAAATTACGAGAGAGACATGCATCAAGACCTTTATCCTTCGGGATTACCAGACCCGCAATTTCACCCTGATTTCTATCAGGACGTCACATCCAAGCGGTTCTTTGCATGGATCATCGACGTTATCATCATCTCGATTTTGACCATCGTGATCAGCACCGTGACCATTATCGGGCTATTTATTATTCCGTTGGTCTTTCTGGCCGTGGATTTCCTATACCGGTCGCTCACGATTGCGTCGGGATCGGCGACGCTTGGCATGCGGGTCATGTCGGTCGAGCTTCGGACCTATGACGGGGAACGTCTGTCTGCCGGCATGGCCGCGATGCACACGCTTCTTTATATGGTGTCTTTCGGGATTTTCCTTGCGCAAATCGCGACGATCTTCGTGATGATCACTTCGCCCCGCGGCCAAGGTTTGGTCGACCGTTTGCTGGGCGTCGTGGCGATAAACCGCGCGGCGCGCTAGAAAACCGCCTGAATTAACTCAATTTGTCGGTTCCTATTGGATTTTCGTGAACCTGTTGTTAGGCTAGGAGATATTCAGCAAGGCAACAGGTTTCATGCGTCATAGTCTTCCGATCGCCCCCCAATTCTATGTGACCTCCCCTCAGGATTGCCCGTATTTGGACAACCGGATGGAGCGCAAACTCTTTACGGCCCTTCAGGGGGATCAGGCGCGCGACCTGAACGATAGCCTGTCAAAGCAAGGGTTTCGTCGGTCGCAAAACGTGCTGTACCGCCCGTCCTGCGCCGATTGCAACGCCTGTATGTCCGCACGTATCCGCGTTGCCGATTTCGAACCAAGCAAAAGCCAGCGCCGCGTGTTGCGCCGTAATTCCGACCTCAAACGGGTTGCGACCTCGCCTTGGGCCACGGATGCGCAATACGAATTGTTCCGCGAATATCTGAACAGCCGCCACGCCGATGGGGGTATGGCCGATATGGATGTGTTCGAATTCGCCGCCATGATCGAGGAAACCCCCGTGCGCACCCGCGTTGTAGAATACCGTTCAGATAGCGACCCTGACCGTGACCTGAACGCCGTTTGTTTGACCGATGTGTTCGACGATGGCGTGTCTATGGTCTATTCGTTTTTCGCACCGGAACGCGCCAAAGACAGCCTTGGAACCTATCTGATTTTGGACCATATCCAGATCGCGCGTGATGCTGGTTTGCCCTATGTGTACCTTGGCTATTGGGTCGCGGGCAGCCCCAAGATGGACTATAAGGCCGCCTATCAACCCCTTGAAATCTATAAAGATGGCGAGTGGATCGATATGGCCGACATTCCCGACATTCGTTCGGAACCCCAATCGGTTGAACCCCTTCCCATCGCGGAACAGGTGGCGCAGATCATGCTCCCGAAAATCGACTGATATGGCGCAATTCATTTCGTCGTTTACGATCAACGTCCCGTGTTACGATGCAGGGCTGGCGTTTTATGTGGATGTCTTGGGGTTTGAATTGGTCGAAGATATCGACCTTGGCGGCGGCAAACGCTGGGTGCTTGTGAAACCTGCGGGCGCCGAAACCGCGATCCTTTTGGCGCGCGCCGTGGGCGAGCCCCAAGAGGCGGCAATTGGCAATCAAACCGGCGGACGGGTCGGGTTTTTCCTGCATACGGATCAGTTCGATATTGATCACGCGGAAATGGTCGCCAAGGGCGTCGTGTTCGAGGAAACCCCGCGCGATGAACCCTATGGCAAGGTCGCGGTCTGGCGGGACCCCTTCGGAAATCGCTGGGATCTGTTACAGCTTTGCCCCAAATAAAAAGGCCGCCCAGTGGGCGGCCTTTGGCGTTTCATTACCCTCCGAGGAGGTTCGGAATGATGGTCACCACCGATGGGAACAACCAGAGCAATCCGAGACCCGCAACCTGGATCAGAACGAACGGGATAACACCACGATAGATGTGTCCTGTTGTGACGGACTTTGGCGCAACCCCCCGCAGATAGAACAGCGCAAAGCCGAACGGAGGTGTCAGGAATGACGTCTGAAGGTTCACCGCGATCATGATGGTGACCCATTTCGGATCCATCGTACCGCCGTAAATCACCGGCCCCACAATCGGCACAACGATGTAGATGATCTCAAGGAAATCAAGCACAAAGCCGAGCACAAAGAGCACGATCATCACAAGGATGAACACCTTCACTTCGCTGTCAAAGCTGCGCAGGAATTGTTGGATATAGTGTTCACCGCCGAACGAGATCACCACAAGGTTCAACAATTGCGAACCGATCAGGATGGTAAAGACCATCGCCGTCACCTTGGCCGTTTCGCGCACAACCGGTGTCAAAACCGACGCACGGAACAGAACCCAGCAGCTGTACAAAATACCGCCAATGGCCGCAAAGTAACAGGCAGAGGCCACGATATAGGCGATCCAATCTTCGAGCGGCACGACCTCGCGGGTGATGCGCAGATCAAAGTTCCCGCCGATCAGCAACAAGACACCAATCGCCAGCGCCGACACCAAGACGGGCTTGGGCGAGCGCCCCTGTTCAACCAACTTGCGATAGGCGGCAAGCATGATCGCGCCCCCTGCCCCAAGGGCCGCAGCCGGTGTCGGGTTGGTCACACCACCAAGGATCGAACCAAGCACCGCAACGATGAGCAAGAGCGGTGGGAAGACCACGCGCAAGAGTTCATTCTTGGACAAAATGCCCACCGCGTATTTCGCGCCCCAAAGGGTCACAGCAAGCGGAAGCAACAAGATCAAGAACCGTGTACCCGCAGAGGCCGTCGATGGGATCAAGAAGAAGTCGATCACCAGCGCCGCACCCGCCGCCAAACCACCCGCAATCAACGGAAGTGGGTTCGCAGAGGGGGACACGCCGCGTGCCGTCGTCAACATCAGACCCAGCATCAAGAAGCCAACCGCAACACCCGTGCCAATCGGCGCAGTGTTCGCAAGGCTGTCTTCGATGGCTGCTGTGTATTCGTCATCGGTCAACTCGCGGCTGGCTTCGGCGCCACCGGCGTCGGCGATGGCCGCTGTTTGTGCAACCGCAAGATCCCATTTGTCCTGACCGTGCAGGTCAATCATGGCGATCTGACATTGTTCGCTGACGTTTGTACGTAGAACCGAACCTTCGGAGGCTTGGGTGTAACGGGACACTTCAAGCGACTGCGAGCCGATGATGTTCGCAGAGGACAGCGCAACCACGCCACCGATCAGAACAATCGGAACCGCCAAGAACCAAGTGAGTTTCTCATTGCGGGTGGTGATTTCACCGCCGGTTGCATCGTCAAACCGAACAGGCGGCGCCTTATGCGGGTTGAGCAACGCATAGCCGAACGCATAAGCGCCATAGAGGAACGCGAGCAGGATGCCGGGCAACAGCGCCGCTTGGAACAATGTCCCAACGGAGACAACCGCGCTTTCGCCGAGATATGTCAGAGCGTCGGTACAGCCAGCGGTTTGCGCGCGGGCCTCTTGGGCGGAGGAATACAGATCACCGGCAAGCGTGCCCAGAAGAACGATCACGATGGACGGCGGGATGATTTGGCCCAATGTGCCAGAGGCCGCAATCACACCAGTCGCGATTTCGGGGGAATAGCCGTTGCGCAACATCGTCGGCAAAGACAACAGACCCATGGTCACCACGGTCGCACCAACGATGCCAGTAGACGCCGCCAAGAACGCGCCCACGATTACAACGGATACGGCCAAACCACCCGGAAGCGGGCCGAACACGCGGCTCATGGTGGTCAACAGGTCGTTCGCGATCTTAGAGCGTTCCAATGTGATGCCCATCATCACGAACATCAGAACCGCAAGAAGGGTTTCGATGGACTGACCGGCCAGAACACGTTCGTTCATACGGTTTACGATGAACGACAGCTTGGTCTTCATCGCGCCTTCCCAGCCACCTTGGAACAAGGCCTCGGGGGCGAGCGGAAGTTCAGGATACCTGAACGACGATATGGTATCGGGATGTAACCCCGTGTCGACAAGTGCGCGATACGCATCCGAGCCGGTATCAACAGCATAGTGGACCAAGAGCCCCGCGCTATCGAATGCGGCAATGATGCCAAAGGCCACAAGCCCCGATCCACCAATGGCAAACGCCACTGGAAATCCTGAAAGAATGCCCCCAAAGAGGCAAAGGAAGACGATTATCAGGCCGACTTCGACCCCATCTAATCCGAATATCATGTTAGTGCCCCTTAATTAGTGCGTGCCTTCATAGGCTTCTTCGCCTGCACCAAGTGTGTCGCGATCCAAGTATTTGCCCTCGCTTTCGGGGCCCTCTTTAAGTTCGAGGTAGGACCGATAGAAAAACGCAATCGCCTGTAGAATGACCATCGCAACAAAGGCGATCAGCAGGATTTTAAACAGGAAATACCCGTTGAACCCGTTTGGCGAAAACCCGATGGTTTCCACGTTCCATTTCACAATGCGAGATTTGCGCATCAAAAGTTCGATTTTGTCGGTGGCGTTGACCTTTGGCGTAATCAAACTGCGCCACAGGAAATACCACGCGTACATCCATGTCAAAACGGCAACGGGGATCATAAAGATCATAGACCCGACCATATCGACGATCTTTTTGGTGCGATAGCTGGCCGCCGCATACAAAAGATCAACACGCACATGGCCGCCTTGGACAAAGGTATATGTCACACAAAGCATCACCACGATGGCGTTTTCAAATTTCAGACTGTCGCCGAACCAACCGAGCGACTGGGTGAACCCAATGCCAAACGGCGCGATGGTGATTTCACCGACACGGAACACCGCCTGAAGGAACACAACGATGATTTGCTGCAAAACCATGAGCAAACCGGCCCAAGCCGCAAGACGACCAACGCCGTTTGCAAAGGCTTCTAGGCCACGAACAATGCCCCACATCACACGGTTCCAGATCAAACCAATGACCGTCACAACGATGAAGATATCGAGAATAGCAAAGAACAGCTCGACCGAGCCGCCGTAATAGACAAAACGCATCAACGCTTCTTTGTCTGACCAATCAAGCCAGAGCTGCGGATGTGTAAGTGCATAGAAAAGATTGTAGAAACCCAACGCGATGTTGGTGATCACCCATTGCAGCGAAGCCAGCATAGGTTTGCCCCCTTGTTACAAAAACACCGCACGGATTTCCCGCGCGGTGTCTTCAATTTTTATAGGATTACTTGGCCATTGCAGCCTGAACGCGGGAACGCTGGTTCACGTAGGCCGCGTCGGAACGTGATGTCCAACCAGAAACAGTGGTCATTGCAGACTCGGCAGAGTTGCGGACCTTGGCGAACAATTCGTCGTCCATAAAGCCGTCAAGAACTTCTGCAGATGCCGCACCAAACGCATCCCAAACTTCGTCAGGGAATGTGTGCGCCTGAACGCCAGCTGCAAGAAGACGTTCCAACGCAGGACCGTTGTTCGCGATGAACAAAGAGTAGTTGTGCTGGTGTGCTTCTGCTGCTGCAACTTCGATTGCGCGCTGGTGCGAACGGTCAAGACCTTCGAACACTTCAAGGTTAGTCGCAACAGAAAGTGCTGCGCCTGGCTCGTGGAAGCCTGCTGGGTAGTAGTGTTTCGCAACTTCTTGAAGACCAAGTTTTTCGTCTGACCATGGGCCGATCCACTCGGTGCCGTCGATGGCGCCAGTTGAAAGGGCTTGGTAAATCTCACCACCTGGAAGCGTCTGAACAGATGCGCCAAGTTTGGACAATGCTTGGCCGCCAAGACCAGGCATACGGAATTTCAGACCTTGGAAGTCCTCAGCAGAAGTGATCTCTTTGTTGAACCAACCGCCACCTTGCGCACCAGTTTGACCAGCAACAAAAGATTTCAGGCCAAAGATTTCGCCAACTTCGTGGTGAAGCTCCATGCCGCCCATGGCGTAGTACCATGTCATGAATTCCGGTGCGGACATGCCGAACGGAACAGTTGTGAAATATGCAAGCGCTGGGTGCTGGCCCACGAAATAGTAGTCAGCCGCGTGATACATATCAGCCTGACCCGCAGAAACGGCGTCGAATACTTCGAGGCCGCCAACAAGTTCGCCGGATGCTTTGGCGTCGATGGTCAATGTGCCATCTGTGATGTCTTCAACGTTTGCCTTGAAACGTTCAACGGAATCCCAAACACCCGCAAGGCCGCGTGGCCAAGATGTAACCATAGTTAGGGTGCGTTTGCCTTGTGCGTATGCTGGTGCTGCTAGCGTGGATGCTGCTGCTGCCGCTGTGCCGCCAAGTGCGGTTGAACGTAGAAATGAACGACGGTCCATTTTGTCTCCTCCCAAAGATATGTGCCGTGATTTTTCACGGTTTCGTAATTACGTGCGAAAACTCTAGCGACCCCCTCGATTTTTGAAAATACCTACAACTACGTAGGAACGCCGAAATAATGTGCAAATTACTGAAAATTCTGGCAAAAATAGTGTGATTGACCTTGTTTTTTCTATCTCTATCCTAGGATCCAACGTGTAATGGGGGATCTGTGCGACGTTTTTTACGCATAAAATTAACGTATAGTCGTCAAATCTTCCTTTTGACGACGCTGCCTTTGATTTTGTCAGTGGCGGCCATTTCTGTGATTGTGGCCGATCAGTCGCGCCAACTTGCCGAACGCGAGATCGCGGCGCTTGAAACCCAGTTGATCAACGCCAAACGCGCCGAGCTGAAGAACTATGTCGATTTGGCGCGCACCGCGTTTAACAATGACTACCACCCCGCCGGCCCCGATGATGAGGCCGCCAAGTTGAAGGTGACCCAGACCCTATCGTCGATGATCTATGGCACCGAGGGCTATTTCTTTGTGTTCGATTACGACGGCAAGAACCTTGTGGCGCCGCGTCAGACGTTTTTGATCGAAAAGAACTGGCTTGATCTGACGGACGACAATGGGGTGCCGATCACCAAAACCATCATCGATATCGGGCGTCAGGGCGCGGGCTATCACAGCTTTGACTGGGTGAAGCCGTCGACCGGTGAAACCGCACGGATGGTGGTTTATGTGGCGGGCCTTCAGGATTGGCGGTGGGCCTATGGCACCGGTATTTTCATAGATGACGTCATCAAAACCGTCGAGGCCGCTCGCGCCGAATTCGAAGACCGCATCCGCCAGACCTTTGTCTATATTGGGGCGATCACCCTTGGGGCCTTGTTTTTGGTATTCCTCAGCGGGCTGACGATCAACCTACGTGAACGGCGTTTGGCGGATGCCAAATTGAAACAGTTGACCCAGCGCGTGTTCGACACCCAAGAAGAGGAACGCGGCCGCGTGGCGCGAGAATTGCACGACAGTATCAGCCAGATGTTGGTCGGGGTGCGCTATGCACTGGATATGACCCGACGACGGGTTGCCACGGGCGACAACCGTGCGATCGGCAACCTTGATAAGGGGATCGAATACCTGAAACAAGCGATCCAAGAGGTCCGCCGCATCAGCCGCGATCTGCGCCCTGGGGTGTTGGATGATCTGGGGCTTGGACCTGCGTTGAATTCGCTGGTGAATGATTTTGCCGAACGGACGGGGATCACCGTGAAATTTGATACAGTTGTGTTCCGTAACCGTCTGGATCATCAGGGAAAAATCGCATTGTACCGCGTCGCCCAAGAGGCCCTGACAAACATCGAACGCCACGCCCATGCCACCCATGTGACCATGAAATTATCCGGCCACCGAAACGGCGCATCGATGACCATTCGGGACAATGGCCGCGGCATTCCAGAAGATGCCTCAACCAAGGCCGACCGTGGTCTTGGCCTGCGAAATATGCAAGAACGTATCGACCAAGTCGACGGAACCTTTAAAATCACATCCACCCGCCATGGCACCGAAATCTCGGCGACCGTGCCGCTGACCCATATGCTTGCTCCGGAACAATCCACCGAGCCGTCCAAGGACCCTGCCCCATGACCCATCCCACACGCATTGTTATTGTCGACGATCACCCCATGGTCGCAGAAGGCATTGAATCCATCCTTGAGACCTATGACGATATCGAGGTTCTTGCCACGCTTTGCACCGGTCAGGCGGCGATTGATCGCGTCGAAGAATTGGCCCCCGATGTGATCCTTCTGGACCTGAATATGCCCGGAATGAGCGGCCTTTCGGCGACCGAGATCATTCTGGAACGGCGTCCCAACACAAAAATCGTGATCCTGACCATGCACGACAACCGCGAATATATCTCGTCTGCGATGGACCACGGGGCGCGGGGTTATATTTTGAAAGACGTGCCAACCGAACGCATAAAAGAGGCCATCGATACCGTAATGCGTGGCGAGACCTTTCTGTGCACCGGTGCCACCGCCGCCATCAGCCCAAGCGCAAATGACGGGCGCGAACCCCTGACCAGCCGCGAACAGACCATCCTGTTGGAATTGGCCCAAGGACGGTCCAACAAAGAGGTCGCCGCCAACCTTGATATTTCCGTGCGCACCGTTGAAACGCATCGCAAAAACATCAAACGCAAGCTGGGGATTTCGTCCACTGCGGGCCTGACGCGTTACGCGCTGGAACACGGTGTTTTGCAAGGAACCGGCGTAAATCTGTAAAACTCACCCTAAATACGGGGTCCGAATTACGAAAAAATCGCGAAAATGTAATTTTGCGCAACTTTCGCAAAGATTCTTACGATCAAACAGCACAATATTCACAATTTGGCTGTTGACGCCCCTTCTGCGTCTGCATAATGTCATTTTCAACACAAGGAGTTTGATCAATGAAGGATATTGTCGTCCGACTGATGAACAGGCGCGTGGGTCTCTAACGAGACAACCATTTTGGTACCCCATGCGCCCTCGGAATTTCCGGGGGCTTTTTTTATTTGAAACGCGAACTATACGGTAAACGGAGAAGAACATGACACGTCAAATGACCGGCGCAAAAATGGTAGTCCAAGCCCTGATCGATCAGGGTGTCGACACTGTCTTTGGCTATCCCGGTGGCGCAGTCCTGCCCATCTATGACGAGATCTTTCAGCAAAATGAAATCCGTCACATTCTTGTACGTCATGAACAGGCCGCCGTTCACGCTGCCGAAGGCTATGCACGTTCGACCGGTAAACCCGGTGTTGTTCTGGTGACTTCTGGTCCTGGTGCGACGAACGCGGTGACTGGGTTGACGGATGCCTTGTTGGATTCCATTCCGTTGGTTGTTTTGACCGGTCAGGTTCCGACATTCATGATCGGCACTGACGGCTTCCAAGAGGCCGACACCGTTGGCATCACCCGTTCCTGTACGAAACACAACTGGCTTGTGAAGGACACGGATGAATTGGCGGCGACGCTTCACCGCGCCTTCCACATTGCCGTGTCTGGTCGCCCTGGTCCGACATTGATCGACATCCCGAAGGATGTTCAGTTCGCGACCGGTGAATATACCGAGAAATCCGCGGCCGGCGATGCGCATTATAAACCCGAGGTAAAAGGCGACATCGATGCCATCACCGCGATGGTTGAATTGATGGAAACCGCCGAACGCCCCGTGTTCTATACCGGTGGCGGCGTGATCAACTCTGGCGACGCGGCAAGCCAGCTTTTGCGTGAATTCGTCGAGGCGACCGGTTTCCCGATCACATCCACTTTGATGGGTCTTGGCGCCTATCCTGCGTCGGGCAAAAATTGGCTTGGGATGCTGGGCATGCACGGCTTGTACGAGGCAAATCTTGCCATGCACGGCTGTGACGTGATGATCAACATCGGCGCGCGTTTTGATGACCGGATCACCGGCCGTCTCGACGCCTTTAGCCCAGGGTCGAAAAAGATCCACGTTGATATCGATCCGTCCTCCATCAACAAGGTGATCCAAGTCGAGGTTCCCGTTGTGGGCGACATCGCGCATGTTCTTGAAGATGCGTTGAAAATCTGGAAATCCCGTGGCCGCAAAACCAACGCAGCCGCCGTTGCAAAATGGCAGGAACAGATCGCACAATGGCGTGCGGTACGTTGTCTTGACTATGCGCCCGACGAAAAGGTGATCAAGCCGCAATACGCGCTTGAACGTCTTGAGGCGCTGACCAAGGACATGGACCGTTATGTGACCACAGAGGTCGGCCAGCACCAAATGTGGGCCGCGCAATACCTTGGCTTCGAAGATCCCAACCGTTGGATGACATCCGGTGGTCTGGGCACCATGGGCTATGGTTTCCCTGCGTCGGTTGGCGTTCAGGTTGCCCACCCAGACAGCCTTGTGATTAACGTGGCCGGCGAAGCGTCATGGTTGATGAACATGCAGGAAATGGGCACCGCGATCCAATATCGTCTGCCTGTGAAACAGTTCATCCTGAACAACGAACGTCTTGGTATGGTTCGCCAGTGGCAGGAACTGCTACACGGCGAACGGTACTCGCATTCATGGTCCGATGCCCTGCCCGATTTCGTGAAATTGGCCGAGGCATTCGGCGGCAAAGGCATTCAGGTGTCCGACCCAGCCGACCTTGATGATGCGATCATGGAAATGATCAAATACGACGGTCCGGTTATTTTCGATTGCTTGGTGACGAAACACGAAAACTGTTTGCCGATGATCCCATCGGGCGCTCCGCACAACGAAATGTTGATGAACGGCGAAAACACACAAGATGCGATCGGTAACACCGGCGCGGTTCTAGTTTAAGAAAGGCTGATAAATGTCTGCTTTAAATATCAAAAAAGGCACTTCACGCAAATCGGCCTATGACCTTAAGGACCCGAATGGCGCGACCATCGAACGTCACACATTGGCCTGTGTGGTGGAAAATGAAACCGGCGTTTTGGCCCGTGTGATCGGTCTGTTCTCTGCACGTGGGTACAATATCGAAAGCCTAACGGTTGCCGAAGTGAACCACGAAAAGCACCGTTCGCGGATCACCATCGTGACAACCGGGACCCCTGCTGTGATCGAACAAATCAAGGCGCAGCTGGCACGGATCATCCCCGTGTACCGCGTCCACGATTTGACCGTCGAAGGCCCAAGCGTTGAACGCGAATTGGCCCTGTTCAAGGTCGAAGGCACCGGTGACAAACGCGTCGAAGCGCTTCGTCTGGCGGACATCTTCCGTGCGAACGTCGTCGATAGCACGCACACCAGCTTTGTGTTTGAAATGACCGGTACATCCGAAAAAATCGACGCCTTTGCCGATTTGATGCGCCCGCTTGGCCTGATTGAAACCGCCCGTACTGGCGTTGCCGCCCTTAGTCGCGGCGCGATCTAACCTTATGGGGCGCATCCTCTGGGTGCGCCCTATTTCTTGGTTAATGCAACCTTACTCTCACCGAATTCCACAGTAGAGCGAACTCTGGGCTTTGGCGCGGCCTTGACCATCCTTTCCGGCAAATCCGTCGTCATTTTCGGGGACGACACCCGCAGATTGATCGCCTTGCGTTCTTTAAGCCCAGTTGGCTCAATCAGGTCAAATTCCACCAAATCGCCACTCTCAAGATTGATCATGTCAACGGACGTGTCAGGGGCGGAATACGTGGCAAGCCCCTTATGATCTTCGCACCAAATCAGTGCCATTTTATTCTTTTGATTGATCCACAAAACAATACCGTGCATTCGAAACTCGCAAACTCTGCGCTAATAATTGCGCTCCTTACCTCCCAAAATTGAATAGCGCCCTCCAACTGCCGTTGGGGCGCATAGATCAAAGCATTTTCCAAGAAAAGTGTTACGTTACGTCACGGAATTTTGCGAAACGGCGGCGCATTGACTGCGCCGCCGATTGAGTTAGCTACAACCCGTTGTTCCACCACAGGTATTGCACTTCATGCAGGTACCACTGCGCACAAGCGTGTAGTTTCCGCACTCCCCGCAGGCTTCGCCTTCAAACCCCTGGATCTTGGCTTTGACCACGGTATCAAGCTGTAGGACCTCCCCGTCGCCGGAATAGGTTTCCACGGAATTGCCGCCCAAATCCGTAAGCTCCTGCGGAACCCGCTTGCGCAGATATCCAGCCGAGGAAATCTGACGCAAGACCTCCAACGACTTGGACGCGGCGTCCGATGGGGCTTTGTCCTCTTCAGGAACGGTCGGCGCGTCACGGCCAATTTCGTCAAAGGATGTGCCTTGGGGTTTCACATGTGCAAGGTCGGAGCGGTCCAGATATGAAACCGCCAATTCGCGGAACACATAGTCCAAAATCGATGTCGCGGATTTGATGCTGTCATTGCCGCTTACGTTGCCCGAAGGTTCGAATTTGGTAAATGTAAATGCATCTACGAATTCATCCAACGGCACCCCGTATTGAAGCCCAACCGACACCGCGATGGCAAAGTTGTTCATCATGGCACGGAAACCAGCGCCCTCTTTGTGCATGTCGATAAAGATCTCGCCCAGCTTGCCATCTTCGTACTCACCAGTGCGAAGGTAAACCTTGTGGCCACCAACATTGGCTTTTTGGGTATAGCCCTTGCGCCGTTGTGGCATCTTTTCGCGGTGCGAATTGATGATCTCTTTGACGACGATCTTTTCGATGACCTTCTCGGCCAGCACAGCGGCTTTTTCGTGTATTGTACCGCTTTCCAGGATCTCCTCTGCGACTTCATCGTCCTCAACCAAAGTCGCGGCCAGCGGCTGAGACAATTTGGAGCCATCACGATAAATCGCGTTCGCCTTGAGGCCAAGAGACCATGAAAGTTCATAGGCCTTTTGACAATCTTCGATAGTCGCGTCATTCGGCATGTTGATTGTTTTGGAAATCGCTCCTGACAGGAACGGCTGGGCCGCGGCCATCATGTAAATGTGGCTATTGACCGACAGCGCGCGTTTACCTTTCTTACCACAGGGGTTCGCACAGTCGAACACGGGATAGTGTTCTTCCTTGAGATGTGGCGCGTTTTCGATCGTCATTGTGCCGCAAACATGGTCATTCGCAAGGTCGATCTCTTCCTTGGAATAGCCCAAGTGGTCCAACAGGTTGAACGACGGATCATTCAGCTTAGCCTCTGGAATCCCTAGGACATTTTTGCAGAACTCCTCGCCAAGGGTCCATTGGTTGAACACGAATTTGATATCAAACGCACTTGGCAGGGCCGCTTCGATCTTTTCGATTTCCTCGGGTCCGAAACCATGACCGATCAACGACGTATGGTTAACACCCGGTGCATTGCCAAGGGTCGCGTGACCAACAGCATAGGAGACGATCTCTTCGATCTGACTGCTGGAATAGCCCAGATTTTCAAGGGCCGCTGGCACCGAACGGTTGATAATTTTAAAGTATCCGCCACCCGCAAGGGTTTTGAATTTCACCAACGCAAAATCGGGTTCGATCCCAGTTGTCGCACAATCCATCACCAACCCAATGGTGCCCGTCGGCGCAACAACAGCGACCTGAGAATTGCGATATCCGTGTTTCTCACCCATTTCGACGGCTTCGTCCCACGCGTTTTGCGCGAGCGCCGTCAGGCGTGGATCAGGGCAATTTCCGATATCGAGCGGCTTGGGAGCAATGGTCAGTTTTTCGTACCCGTTGGATTTCCCATGGGCCGCGTTGCGGTGATTGCGCATCACCCGAAGCATGTGTTCGGAGTTGCGTTCATAGGCATCAAATGCGCCAACTTCGCTTGCGATTTCGGCAGATGTGGCATAGGCGACGCCGCTCATGATTGCGGTCAAGGCACCGCACATCGCGCGCCCTTCGTCCGAGTCATAAGACAGCCCCATGTTCATCAACAGACCACCAAGGTTGGCATAGCCAAGCCCCAATGTTCGATAAGTATAAGAACCAACCGCAATCGCTGGTGACGGAAATTGCGCCATGGCAACAGAAATCTCCAGCGTCAGCGTCCAAAGACGCAGCGCATGCATGTATTCCTCGGCATGGAATTCGCCGCCGCGGTAATAGGACAACAGGTTCAACGAAGCGAGGTTACAGGCCGTGTCATCGAGGAACATGTATTCCGAACACGGGTTCGACCCACGGATCTCACCGTCCTCGGGGCACGTGTGCCACGCTTGGATCGTGTCATGGTACTGAATGCCCGGATCGGCACAGGCCCACGCGGCGTGGCCAACCTGTTCCCACAGATCGCGCGCTTGGATCGTCTTGTGGACACTGCCGTCGGTGCGACGAATAAGGTCCCATTTTCCGTCGGACTGAACCGCCTTAAGGAAGCTATCGGTCACTCGAATGGTGTTGTTCGAGAATTGCCCCGCGACGGATGAATATGCGTCGGAATCCCAGTCTGTGTCATAGGTCGGAAACTCGATGCTGGCGTATCCCTGACGGGCGTAATCCAGAACGCGTTTGATATAAACCTCTGGAATTGCTACCTTTTTCGCATCACGAATGGCGTCTTTAAGGGCGGTGTTGGTGGCGGGTTCATAGGCGTCCTCGGCCAGACCGTCCCATGTGTTGATCGAGTCGAAAATCAGGTTGAGCTTTTGCTCGTGCATCTTGGACCCCGCAACCAAGGAGGCTACTTTTTGCTCCTCTACGACCTTCCAATTCACATATTCCTCGATATCGGGGTGGTCGGCATCGACGATAACCATCTTCGCCGTACGCCGCGTGGTGCCGCCCGATTTCATTGATCCGGCCGCTGCATCCCCGACCTTAAGAAACGCCATCAGACCCGAGGCGATACCGCCGCTGCTGAGCGGTTCACCTGCCCCTCGGATGTGGCTATAGTTGGTGCCCGTGCCGGAACCAAATTTAAACAGTTTCGCCTCGCGGGTCCAAAGATCCATGATCCCGCCGTCATCCACAAGATCGTCTTTTACGGTTTGGATAAAGCACGCGTGGGGCTGTGGGTGTTCATAATCGTTAACCGAAGCGGTTAATTTCAGGGTGATCGGGTCCACGTAATGGTGGCCCTTGCCGTGGCCCTCGATACCATAGGCCCAGTGAAGGCCGGTGTTAAACCACTGTGGCGAATTGGGCGCGGCCCGTTGGGTCGCCAACATATAGGCCATTTCATCAAGATAGGCCTGCGCGTCATCTTCCGAGGAAAAATATCCGCATTTCCAACCCCAATAGGTCCAACCACCGGCAAGCCGCAAAAACACCTGTTTGGCGCTGGTCTCATGGGTGAAACGCTCTTCCTCAGGCAAGTCTTTCATCGCCTTTTCATCGGGCACGCTGCGCCATAGGAATTCAGGCACGCCCTTCTCTTTTACTTTTTTACTTATCGCAGGTACGCCTGCGCGTCGGAAATACTTTTGCGCAATTACATCGCTTGCGACTTGGCTCCAGGATGAGGGCACTTCGATGTTTTCAAGCTTAAACACCGTGGTTCCATCCGGATTTCTAATTTCTGACGACGCTTTCGAAAACTCAATACTGTGGAATGGGCTCTGCCCGAGAATAGTAAAAATACGTTCAATTTTCATCTGTCTTCCGTCCCAGTCTAGCGCAGCCCAAGATCAATATCGGGATGCAGCGTGTCGCCTTACACGGGAAAAAGAAGCAAATTAGTGGGAATTCACGCCACTTTATCCCGTGTGTCTAATGCCTTGGACACCACAACATCTAGTGTAGAAGCATCCTGCACATACAACTTGACGTAGAAATTCTAAAACGGTCAAACGAATTTTTGCAATTTTTAGGATTGACGCACGAAGATTAACACAACCTTAAGGTGAGTGATTGATTCACCCCCAAAACGTTAATTTTCGTTAACTTTTGAACCGAGCGAAAAGACTTGAAAATTGCGGGTGATCGCTTTGCGGTTAAAGTTATACACAGGTTTATCCACAGTAACCGCGGGCACGATATGTTGACGCCTAAATCCTGATCATTCCCCGTTCTAACCCGCAATAATACCTCACCCACCCGTCAGAAAGGTCGGAAGTGTTAACATCACGAAGGAATCAATCTGGCATTTGAACCGGTTTATTGGGATGCCGCGACGTGCTCGGGCTGACAATATAGCTCGCTCAGGGTGTTCATGATGGTCGTAACCTCATGGCCTTCGATGCGATTATAGATCGTCTGCGCCTCACGACGCGACTGCACAACCCCGGCCGTGCGCAACAGCTTAAGGTGGTGAGACACCGCCGGCTGCGACAAACTGAGCGCGTCCGCAAGTTCAAGGACGCTCATTTCTTTGTCACTCATTAGACACATAAGTTTAAGACGCACTGGGTTTGAAAGCATGCGCAATAGGCTGGTTGCCTTGTCGATTTGCGGCTCAAGTTCATCAATTTTCATAGCAAATTCCGGACTAAAATAAAAAAACACAAGAACGAGTAAACAAAACAATTCGTTAATTTGGGTTAACAACGACGTAAATTATCGTAAAAACATGTTTCCCCTGCGCATTCATACAGCACAGGGGAAAAATTCCAAGAACAGTATTATTCAGTGACTAGACTGACAGTGTTGCCGTCACGGCACGTGACCATTTTTCGGTCTTCTTGCGCCGCTGTTCCGTCGCCATCACGGGCACGAAGTTCTTGTCGACCTTCCATGTCTTGGCGAATTCTTCGCGTGAGGGATAGAGCCCCGCGCGCATTCCGGCCAACCACGCAACCCCGAGGGCGGTGGTTTCTACCACGGTCGGGCGATCCACCGGTGCATCGATGACATCGGCCAGAAACTGCATGGCAAAGTTGCTGTTGCTCATACCGCCATCGACCCGAAGGGCCGCGCGCCCGTCCCCATCCCAATCCGCGCGCATCGCATTGAGCAGATCAAGCGTCTGAAAACCAACGCTTTCGAGGGCGGCACGCGCCAGTTCGTTGGGTCCCGAATTGCGCGTCAGGCCATACACCGCCCCGCGACATTCGGCATTCCAGTATGGCGCACCAAGCCCGGTGAACGCCGGTACAACCACGACGTCCTGCATGGGGTCGGCGGCCTCGGCCATGGTTTGGCTTTCGGCGGCACTGGCAATCACGCCCAGCCCATCGCGCAGCCATTGCACAACGGCCCCCGCGATAAAGATCGACCCTTCGAGGGCATAGGTCGGCTTGCCGTCGAATTGGTAGGCGATCGTGGTTAACAAACGATTGTTTGACGTCACCGGCACATCGCCCGTGTTCATCAATGCGAAACATCCGGTGCCATATGTGGACTTCATCATGCCAGGTTCGAAACAGGCCTGACCAATCGTCGCCGCCTGTTGATCGCCTGCCACCCCAAGGATCGGCACAGCCGCCCCAAGATGTTCCGGCGCGACGGTGCCAAAATCGGCGGCGCAATCCTTAACCTCGGGCAACATCGCCATGGGTATGTTCAACAAATCGCAAATCTCGCGGCTCCACGCCCCTTTGCGGATATCGTATAACAACGTGCGCGCAGCGTTGGTCGCATCGGTCACATGGGACGCCCCATTGGTGAACCGCCACATAAGGTAACAATCCACCGTACCAAACAACAATTCGCCCGCCTCGGCACGGGTGCGCACCCCTTCGACATTGTCCAAGATCCACGCCAATTTGGTGCCCGAAAAATACGGATCAAGCAAAAGCCCCGTGGCATCCGTGAACATGGGTTCATGGCCCGCATCACGCAGCGCATCACAGGTTTTCGCGGTACGACGATCCTGCCAGACAATGGCGTTATAAACCGGCTCGCCCGTGACCTTGTCCCAGACGATTGTCGTTTCGCGTTGGTTGGTGATGCCAATGCCCGCGATATCGGCGGCGGTGATATCGGCCTTCTTAAACGCGCCATGGCAGGTCGAAATCACCGTATTCCACAATTCATTCGGGGTGTGTTCAACCCAGCCGCTATCGGGGAAATGTTGGGTGAATTCCATTTGATCCGAGGTCACGATCTGCATCGCGTCGTCGAAAATGATGGCGCGGCTTGATGTTGTGCCCTGATCAATCGCCAGAATATATCCCATGGTCTCTCTCCCTTATGCGTTTTTGGCGTCGAACCAACTGGCCAGACGCGCCTGCCCCGCGTCGTCGATCCGCAGGCCCAGTTTGGACCTGCGCCACAATACGTCCTCGGCGCGTGTGGCAAATTCGTGCGTGCACAGCCAGTTGACCTCAGCCTCGGTCAGGGTGGCGTCAAAATCAACACCCAGATCACCGGCCGTGGCCGCATCGCCCAAAATCAGCTTGGCGTCGGTGCCATAGGCCCGCACCAGACGTTTCGCCCAGCGGTCATCCAAAAACGGATATGTCGCGCGCAGATCACTGATAAGCGCATCGACACCGTCCACGGGGAAATCCCCCCCCGGCATGGCAACACCGGCGGTCCATTCGTCGCCGACCGTGTCGAAAAACGGCGCGATCTCGTCCATCGCGGACTCGGCCAATTTGCGGTAGGTCGTGATTTTACCGCCAAAGATGTTCAACATCGGCGCGCCACCATCGGTGTTCATCCGCAGCACATATTCACGCGTCGCCGCCGTCGCCGAGGACGCCCCGTCGTCATACAAGGGCCGCACGCCGGAATAGGTCCAAACGATGTCGTCCTTGGAAATCGGCGCCTTGAAATACCCCGCCGCAAAATCCCGCAGGTAATCCGCCTCGGCCTCGCTGCATTCGGGTTTGGTGTCGGGCGCGTCATGGTCGGCGTCCGTGGTGCCAATCAGGGTAAAGTCGGTCTCATAGGGGATCGCGAAAATGATCCGCCCGTCTTCGCCTTGGAAGAAATAGCATTTGTCGTGGTCATAGAGTTTCGGCACGACGATGTGGCTGCCGCGAACCAAACGCACGCCCTCGGTGGTGTTTTGGCGCGCAGTGTTGCGGATGATGTTTTCCACCCACGGGCCGCCGGCGTTCACCAACATGCGGGCCTTGTGCACCGTGGTTTCGCCGCCGGTTTCGGTGGTCACCTGCCAAATATCCCCCACCCGTTCGGCGGATGTAACCTTGGTCTGGACCATGATATCGGCACCGCGTTCCGCCGCGTCGCGCGCATTCAGCGCCACAAGGCGGCTGTCCTCAATCCAGCAATCGCTATACTCATAGGCCTTGGTGAATTTGTCCAAAATCGGCGCGCCCTCGGGGCCGTTGGTTAGATCAACGGTGGCCGTACCGGGCAAATATTTACGCCCACCCAGATTATCATACATGAACAGGCCCAGCCGGATCAGCCACGCAGGGCGGCGCCCCTTCATCCATGGCATGACCGTGTTCAACAGGCGCGATGTGGGCGTCGTGCCCTCGAACCGCATGTCCTTGTGATAGGGCAAAACGAACCGCATCGGCCAGCTGATGTGCGGCATGGCAGCCAATAGGGTTTCGCGTTCGATCAGCGCCTCGCGCACGAGACGGACCTCAAAATATTCGAGATAGCGCAGACCACCATGGAACAGTTTCGTTGACGCAGAAGACGTCGCCGAGGCCAAATCATCCATTTCCGCCAAACGAACCGACAAACCGCGCCCAACCGCATCGCGCGCAATGCCAACACCGTTTATGCCGCCGCCAATAATGAATAGGTCGGTAATCTTCGTATCTGTTTCTGCCATGATCTTAATCCATATGTGCGACGACACCATGGAAATGCCATCAAGCGCGCATAAAAGTCAACAATTCATGTTCGTTTATGTTCTTTTCGTCGATTTCGTAAATTATTGGCCAATTTTGCCACCATACCAGACGTCTGACGACATTCTGTTCGTTTACTTTGATCCTACTTGTAAAAACGCACACAAACGAACATAGTCACAGCGAACTATTACAGGGGCCCACCGTGTCACAAACCTTTCGCCAGCCAGAAATCCTTGAAATTGCCCGCCTCGAAGGCAAAGTGACCGTTGATGGGCTTGCGGAACGGTTTGGCGTGACGGTTCAGACCATTCGCCGCGATCTGACCGAGCTTGCCGATAATGGCAAACTGGACCGTGTGCATGGCGGCGCGGTGCTTCCGTCCGGCGTGAGCAACATCGGCTATGAGGACCGGCGCGCCCTGAATGCAGATGCGAAAACGCGGATGGCCGCCCTTGCGGTCCAACACATCCACGAGGACAGCTCGCTATTCCTTGATATCGGCACTTCGACCGAGGCGGTGGCGCGCGCCCTGCTCCATCACCGCAATATCATGGTGGTGACCAATAACCTTAACGTGGCGAATATTCTGGTCGGCAACCCCGATTGCGAAGTCGTCATGGTGGGCGGCTCGCTGCGTCGTACCGACGGCGGCATCGTTGGCCCACTGACCATTCGCACGGTGGAACAGTTCAAATTCGACATCGCCATCATGGGCTGCTCGTCGGTTGATGCGGATGGGGATATTCTGGATTACGACATCCAAGAGGTCGGCGTCAGCCAGACCGTGATCCGTCAGGCCCGCCAGACGTTTTTGGTTGCGGACCATTCAAAATTTTTGCGCAGTGCGCCGGCCTGTGTCGGGTCATTGCGCGACATCGATATGGTGGTCACGGATGCCCCAATTGACGACGGGATTATGTCCCTCTGCGGTCAATGGGGCACCCAAGTTGCGGTCTGCGACTAGGCGTCCGGTTTGACTTCGCCGCTTGCGACGCGGGGCACCAACCACACCATCAGATCCTTCATCGCGAGCGTGCCGACCGGCGCGCCGTCCTCATTCACCTGATAGGTTTTTGACGTGTCGCCACCGGACAGGGTGATGACGGATTCAAGGTTGTCATTCACATCAATCACGCCATCCGCTTCGGGATTACCATCATTGCGCGTCATCACAGAGCAGCACCGCAACACGCGGGCACAGTTGATGTCCGAGACGAACTCTTCGATGTAAGGGTCGCTTGGGTTCAATAGAATATGCTGTGGATCGCCCTGTTGTACCACACGGCCGTCTTTCAAAATCACCAGATGATCCGCAAGTTTAAGGGCTTCGTCCAAGTCATGCGTGATAAAGACGATGGTCTTGTGCAGCTCTTTTTGCAGTTCAAGCAAGAGGTCCTGCATGTCGGTGCGGATCAAAGGATCAAGCGCCGAGAAGGCCTCGTCCATGAGCATGATTTCGCTGTCGGACCCAAGCGCGCGGGCGATGCCCACACGTTGCTGCATCCCACCGGACAATTGGTGCGGATAATGATCTTCGTACCCCGCAAGACCAACACGATCCAGCCAACCACGGTTGCGTTTTTCGGCCTCGGCGACGTTTTCACCGCGAATGCCAGCGGACATGCTTGTGTTTTGCAGCACGGTTTTATGGGGCAACAAAGCGAACTTTTGGAAGACCATCGACATGATGTTGCGACGCAAACCGCGGAGCTGATCTTCGTCATAGGCCAGCACGTCTTCGCCGTTCACGACCACCTCACCGTCGGTGGGTTCAATCAAGCGGTTGAGGTGCCGGATCAGGGTGGATTTACCCGACCCCGACAACCCCATAATCACAGTGATTTCACCGGCTTGCATGTCGACATTGATGTCCTGAAGCCCCAGAACGTGACCGTGTTTTTCCAACAATTCAGGTTTCCCCATACCGTTTTTCACATGGGTAAGGGCATCCTCGGGGGCGTCGCCGAAGATTTTATACAGGTTGCGGATCGAAATTTTTGGGTCTGACATATCCGCCTACCTTTTATGAGAAACGTTAACGCGTTCAAGCGCGGCTTTGGACACACGGTCCAGCATGATCGCCAACAGAACGATACAGAAACCAGAGACCAGACCAACACCCAGCTCGAGGCTTCGAATACCGGACAGAACCAGCACGCCAAGACCCGGGGCCGACACCAAGGACGCGATCACAACCATCGCCAGTGACATCATGATGGTTTGGTTCAAACCGGCCATGATATTCGGCAACGCAAGTGGGATCTCAACGCCCAACAATTTCTGACGGGACGACATGCCAAAGGCGTCTGCCGCCTCGACGACGTCCTGGTCCACAAGGCGGATACCAAGGTCGGTCAAACGGATGATCGGCACCACCGCATAGAGGATAATCGCGATCCCGTACAATTTGGATTCTGTTACAGAAAACAAATAGATAAGCGGCACAAGATAGACAAATGTCGGAAGCGTTTGCAGCATATCCAACACCGGAACGGCAAAGCGCTGGGTGGTGTCATTTTTGGACATCAAGATGCCCACAGGCACCCCGATCAGCACACTGACCGTCGTGCAGACAAAGATGATCGACAGGGTTTGCACCGCCGCGAGATAGTGATCGATAAACGCCATGAACAGGAACGTGGCGGCAACCATGCCGACGATTTTCCATGACCGAGACGCATAATAGGCCAAGGCCATCATGAGCGAAATAAGGATATACCACGGGGTCGCCTCAAAGAGGGCCATAGAGCCATCCAATGCCCAGCTGAGGGGTTGTGTGATCGGATCAAGAACCGCTTTTAACGCGCCTTTGATCGCCAGAAATCCATTTTCGACCGCATCCGTCATATCGCGGGATCGGCCAAAGGACGCACAGGCGTCATTCAAATTGTCGAGCGACGGAAACGGCATATTCCAAAAGGACGCCTCTTCTACGTCGGTGTTATTTGCTTGGGCCAGCAATTCCGCCATGGTCAGCGGCCCGCCGTCCCCACCAGCGTCGCACCAATCGCGCAAGCCTAATGCGTTAAATACCCCATCATAAAATGCCATCTATCGTCCCCGTCGGATTTTGTTTTGGTCTGACATCTTCGGTCAGATTAAATAGTAAGGGGCGCGAAATTCGCGCCCCTTGGTGGTCTTATTTAATAAGAACCGAAAGCTTTGCCTTGGCGTCTTCGTTTACCCAGCCACTCCAAACGTCAGAGTAGTTGGTGATAAAGAACACAGCAGCTTCTTCGTTGGATGCGCCGTTTTCTTCTTTCCACGCAAGGATTTCGCCCATTTGCGCGTTGGTGAAGGACACGTTTTCCATAAGCGCGGCCGCTTCTGGTTCACGGGATGCGAAATCTGTTGTGACAACAGTTTTCACAGGACCCACTGGCCAGCTGGACAGACCTTGAGTGTCGCAATCCGCATCAGCGGCACATTTGAACACTTCGTCATTGTATTCGCCAAGTTCAACGGAAACCATTGGGTATTTCCCAAGAACGGCCGTTGGCGCCCAATAGTAACCGAACCATGGTTCTTGGTTTTCGAACGCAGCCGCGATGGAGGTCGCAAGTGTTTCGCCAGAACCGTGCTGGAACAGTTCAAAACCAGCGTCGATCAGACCGAAGTTACGTGTAAGTTCAAAGTTTGTGTTCTTACAGGCCCAACCTTCTGGACATGTGTGGAACAGGCCACCAAGCGTATCAACGTTGGCAAGAACACCTTCGAGCGTCGCAAGCTCTGGCTTTTCGTCGACCATGTACTGTGGAACCCACCAACCTTCGACGCCGCCATCGGACAGAACGTCAGCAGAGGTTGTGATGGTGCCGGCTGCTTGCATTTCTTCATATGCAGGTGCGCCGTTGATCCAAAGTTCGGAAACGATGTCAGGTGTGCCAGTTTCAGCAACAGAAACAAGAGCAGGCGTGGTGGAAGACGGAACCGCCGTCACGGAACAGCCATAGCCAGTTTCCATGATGAACTTTGAAACATGGGTCACAACCGCAGCAGAGGCCCAGTTCATTTCTGTCATGGAAACTTCGCCGCAATCCGCTTGGGCCATGCCAGCAGTACCAAGAGACAGCGCAGCTGCGCCGGTCATCGTCAATAGGGTTTTCATTTACTTCTCCTGTTGGATTTTTTTGTTCGTGCAGACATGCCTAGGAACGGGATGCCCCGCACGATGTGGAATTGTCTTGCGCAACGGATGTCCCGCAAAAATTCATTGTATGGAAAACAGTTTGCCGCCAAGGCAGGTCTGCCGAAAACGTTGGTCTCTTCATATCGCAATATGTTATTTTGCAGCGCAAAACAGAACCAACCCTTAAGTTTCGTAAAACCATCGGGGTCATCATAGCCCCTAGGGACTATTAAACAATCGGTTAAAGGGAAAAAGATCGATAAAACGACACGAAACGGCACAATGCCGACATAACCCCTATGTTTTATGGGGCCAATGCACGGGCGGAAATGATCATAAATCCGCCTGCATCGCGTAAACTCAGCACCTTACCCTAGGTAATGTCGCCCCAGCCGTAATTGAAACTGATGCTGATCCGGTCGTCTTCGTCCATGTTCATCGGCACCTCATGGCGCAGCCAGCTTTCCCACAACAGGACATCGCCGACCTTTGGCGCAACATAGATAAAGTTCTTCATCTCGCGGCGCGCGTCCTTGATCCGACCAGGTGCGGCCATCATCATCGCGTGGCGCGGGTCTTCGAATTTGATCGCGCTGCCCTTGGGCATGTTCACATAGGTTGTGCCGCTGATCACGCTATGGGGATGCAGGTGCGATGTGTGAATGCCGCCTTCGGGCAGGATGTTGATCCAGATGGAATCAAGCTTAATCTCTTTGCCGTCGAGATCAAATTCCAGATCCTCGACAAAGGCCGCGACGTGTTTATCAAGCACCTCAATCAGATCGGCAAAAATCGGGAACCGCCAACCCAGATCCGTCAACGACGCATAGCTGGTGTAGCCGGGGAAATTATTCGCCTCGCACCAATCTTGGCCCGCTTCGTCGTCCTCGGCGATGACAAGACAGGAATTTTCCAATTCCTCACCGTCGATGGATTGGCCAAGCTCAGACAGAGCAGCGTGATAGAGGCGGGTCACAAAAAGAGAATCTATGTTTGACATATCCCTGTCATAGCCCCGCACCCTGTTTGACGCAACAGCGGCGCAACAGGCAAAAGGGCCGCCAACCGGCGACCCTTTGAAGTATTAGGTAATCACGTTTGGCGCATCGCGCCCCGTGATTGTCGGCAACTTGGTCAGCGCCATGACCGCGTCGACGACGGGGGCCAAAACGGCCTCTTTGTCGGCGTTGAAATCGCCACCGACCTCTTGTTCCTGCTCAAGGTAAACGCGGATCGTTGCGCCCTCGGTCCCTGTGCCGGACAGACGAAGAACCGCGCGCGCGCCGCCGTCGAACCAGACCCGCAGACCTTGGTTGTGGCTGTGCGAGCCGTCAACCGGATCAAGATACGAGAACTGATCGGCCTTGGCGACGGTCAATGGACCGGCCACCTGCCCCACGACGGTATCAAGTTGATCGATCAGACCGGACATCACAGTGTTCGCCGCATCTGTCGGCACCGCCTCGTAATCATAGCGCGTGTAATAGTTGCGGCCATATTCGGACCAATGATCGGCCATGATCTCGGCCACGGATTGCTTGCGCACCGCCAAAACGTTCAGCCACAACAGAACCGCCCAAAGACCGTCTTTTTCGCGCACGTGGTCGGACCCTGTGCCGGCGCTTTCTTCGCCGCAGATCGTCGCCTTGCCCGCGTCCAACAGGTTGCCAAAGAATTTCCAACCGGTGGGTGTTTCAAAGCTGGCAATGCCAAGTTTTGCCGCGACGCGGTCGCTTGCGCCCGATGTCGGCATGGAGCGGGCCACACCGGCCAAGCCGCGCGCGTAACCTGGGGCCAGATGTGCGTTCGCCGCCAAAACCGCAAGGCTGTCGGATGGGGTCACATAGGCGCCCTTGCCCACGATCATGTTGCGGTCGCCGTCCCCATCCGAGGCCGCGCCGAAATCTGGGGCCGCATCGCCCATCATCTTGTCCATCAAGGTTTTCGCCCAAATCGGGTTCGGGTCTGGGTGGCCGCCGCCGAAATCCTCAAGCGGGATGGCGTTCATGACGGTGCCCTTTGGCGCGCCAAGCGTCCCTTCGAGGATCGCAGTCGCATAGGGGCCGGTCACCGCGTGCATCGCGTCAAACGTCATGGTGAAGCCGGATTTGAACAGGGCGCGGATCGCGTCAAAATCAAACAGCGTCTCCATAAGCGCGCTGTAATCGGTCACAGGATCAACGATTTCCACGGTCATATCGCCAACCGTGGTGGTCCCAATGGTGCCCAGATCAAAATCCGGCGCATCCGCAATCAAATAGCGGTCAATCGTCGTGGTGCGATCAAACATGGCGGCGGTCATGTGCTCGGGGGCTGGGCCGCCGTTTTCGCCGTTGTATTTGATGCCGAAGTCCTCATCCGGACCGCCGGGGTTGTGGGACGCGGACAGGATGATCCCGCCATTTGCCTTGCGTTTGCGGATCAGGTGCGACGCCGCGGGGGTGGACAGAATGCCGTCCTTGCCGACGATCACCTTGGCCGCGCCATTGGCCGCCGCCATTTTCAGAATGATCTGGATCGCATCGGCGTTAAAGAACCGACCGTCGCCACCCACCACAAGGTCGAACCCTGTGATCCCATCAAGCGAGTCAAAAATCGACTGCACAAAATTCGCAAGATAATGTTCGCCCATAAACACTTTGGTCTTTTTACGAAGACCGGATGTCCCGGGTTTTTGGCCCTCAATTGGCGCGGTTTTGACTTCTTTAAACATTCTGTTCCCCTTTTTATTAGGCGCGATTGCTGCGCCCTTTGGCGTCCATACAGGTTGCGATGGTCTGCAAACCCGCGTGGGACGCGATATTTTCTACGGTCACGTCGTAACGACGTCGCCAATTTGGATGCTGGTCAATCGTGCCCGGAATATTCTGAGCTTCGATGTTGCCCAGAATATCGTCCAGCTGTACGGTCACCAGCGCCGCAGGCCCATTGGCCAGTGCTTTATGCACAGATAGCAACAAATCCGACCCCACGTCACCCTCATTCTGGAGCGCGGCCAATCTTGTCACGTCGCTGTTACGTGCGGCGGTGGCATTGGTCGTTTCTTCATCACTGATCCAGCCCAGACGGTTCCACCAATGAATATCGCTCGCCGTTTCATAGCCGCGCAAGGTCGGCGTGTCGTGGCTGGCGAAACAGGCCAGAACCTGTGGGTGATAGGCATCGGGTGATTTGAATGACCCGTCGTCGTTTTTCTCGTATTGCAGCACGGAATAACCATAGAACCCATGCCCGCGCATCACATCGCGGAACCCATCGGGCACAAGACCAAGGTCCTCGCCGATGACCACGGTTCCGGCGCGCTCGGCCTCGATCTTGATGATCGCGCATAACGCCGCCTCGGATTGTTCGATATAGCCACCGGCGCTTCCGTCATCGGGAATCCAGTAGCTTCGGCGCAGACCCAACACGTGATCGATCCGAACAACGCCCGCGTGGCGCATAGTATTGCGCAAAATCCGGCGCAGGGCCGCGTATTTCTGTTCGCGGTTTTTCACCGGTGACAGGGCCGTCAAACCCCAGTCTTGCCCCTCGGGGGACAGGTGATCGGGCGGCGCACCAACGCCTACACCTTGGGCAACGGACGCTTGCTCGCACCAACTTTCGGCGCCGCTTCGACGGGACCCCACGGCCAGATCAAGATAGAGCCCAAGCCCCATGCCCGCATCGCGCGCGGCATCTGCGGCCTTGCCCAGTTGCACATCGGCCCGCCACTGCAACCACATGTGATAGCGAATGCGCGACGCGCCTTTGACGCGGAATTCGGCGACTTGGGGCGATGTCACGTCCTGATAATTCGATGGCCAGACCAGCCAGTTCGGGCCGTGAACCTCGGACAGGGCCTCAAACACAGCGAAATCCAACAGGTCGGCAGCATTTTCGGCATAGAAGGTTTCAAACGCGGCGGTTTCATCGGGATCGGCCCGATCCACGAAATCCACATAGGCGGTGTGGAACGCCTTGGCCTGTGCGGTTTTGACGGCCATGTAATCGATCATCCCATCCGCGGCCTGTGCGATATCCCCGTCAAATGCGATGTGCAATGTCGACAAGGCCCCGCGGTGGGACGGCGAATAGGGGCTGATGACGCCGTAATCCTCGGTTCCAAGGGCATGTACTGGGTTCACGCCCAGAAAATCCGCACCCTTTTCACCAAATACCGTCGCAAGAGACGCCAAATCGACGAAACTCCCAAGGCCGGTCGCCCCGTCCGATTGCAAACCATAGAGCGCGGCAGTCGCGCCCCAAATCCGGTCACGGCCACATTTATCATGGATCGACGGCGCACGTTCTGGGGCCGCGATCAACAGGGTCGGGTAATCCTGATTGTCGATGGACATGACCAGATCGTACACACCAGAGGCCAGCGGTGGCAGATGCAAGACATCTTGGGCGTCGCCCTCGGCCACCCGTTCACCGGTGTCCGTGTCGATCACATGCCAAAAGGCCGCGCTCCCAAAATGGTGGCTGCTGCCCTGCCCCGAGGTCACGATCAATTCCTGCGGAAGCGGGTTCACCCCCGCAATCCAATCAAGCCGTCCCAGTTCGGCAAACACCGCGTCATGGTTTTCGGCATCGACGCCATTGGCCTTAAGCAATGCCTTTTGTGTGCCGATGCTGGTGGGGCATTGATTGCCCGCGAGGTCGTAAAAATGCGACAAAATTCCATAGTGTCCGCAGAGGCGGCCCAAAGCGTCTTCAAATGTCATGTCTCGGTCTCATCTTGTTTTTGGGCGAATACCACAACGCTATCGGCGTCAACGACGACGGCTGTCTCATCCAGTTCACAGAAATCATGCAAAAGAGGTTGGGTCGTGTCGATCGCACGCACCCAGTGGAACCCTTCGGTCGCAACCGGCAGGGTCACTTCGGCGGTCTGGGGGTCCCCGTTGAACACGACATAAACCACATCCGCGTCTGCCTCATTGGCGGGGGCCTCGGCAGAACAGCGTAGCGTCAAACAGAGGCTCGCCAAATTGGGATCGCGCCATTGCAACGGCTGGCCCTTGTGGTCGGTCCATTCCACATCGGGGAACCCATCGCTTGGACGCATCGCCCCGTGCAGGAACCGTGTCTGACGAAGCGCTTTGTGCTCGGCGCGAAACGCCGCGAGTTTCTGAACAAAGGTCAACATGTCATCGTCCGCATTGGCCCAATCGACCCAACCGGTTTCGTTGTCCTGACAATAGGCGTTGTTGTTGCCGCCTTGGGAATTGCTGATCTCGTCACCGGCCAAGAGCATGGGCGTCCCTTGGGACACGAACAGGGTCGCCAACATATTGCGTTGCCGCAGCGCGCGGCGTTCGCGGATCACAGGGTCGGTGGTTTCGCCCTCGACGCCGCAGTTGTCGCTGAAATTGGAATGGTGGCCGTCTTGGTTTTTCTCGGTGTTGGCCTCGTTGTGACGCTGGTTGTACCGCGTGATATCGGCCAAGGTGAACCCGTCATGCGAGGCCACAAAATTGACCGATGAATAGGCCCGCCGCCCTGCCCGATCAAACCGATCCGCCGAGCCAAGCAAACGCGCGCCCAACTCCTGCGCGGAATGGGCGTCGCCCTTCCAATACCGGCGCACCGTGTCGCGATATGAATCGTTCCATTCGGTGAATTCTGGCGGGAATTCCCCCAGACGATAACCGCCAGGGCCGATGTCCCACGGCTCGGCGATCAACTTTACCGTTGCCAAACATGGATCCTGCCGCAGCGCATCAAAGAAGCCGCCGTTTTGATCAAATCCATGATCCTCGCGGCCAAGCGTCGTGGCAAGGTCAAACCGGAACCCGTCGATGCCCATGGATTGCACCCAGAACCGAAGGCTATCCATCACCATGCGAAGCACATAAGGATGACCCACATTTACCGTGTTCCCACAGCCCGTGTCGTTCACGTAATATCGCGGCTGCCCCTGTAACAGGCGATAATAGGACGCGTTATCAAGCCCACGATAGGCAAGCGTTGGCCCCCGTTGGTCGCCCTCGGCGGTGTGATTGTACACAACATCCAAGATCACCTCAATTCCGGCGGAATGGAACCGATCAACCATTTTGCGGAAGCCCAGAATTCCCTCGGGGCCGTAATAACGTGGCTCGGGGGCAAAAAACCCGATGGTGTTATAGCCCCAATAATTGGTCAGGCCCCGATCGATCAGAAACCCGTCGTCGATGAATTGATGCACCGGCATCAATTCGACCGATGTCACACCCAATTTTGTCAGGTGGTCAAGCATCGCATCGGACGCAAGCCCTTCGTAGGTGCCGCGCACGTTTTCGGGGACCTTGGGGTGCATCATCGTCGCGCCTTTGACGTGTGCCTCATAGATGAAATCGCGCCCGTCGGGTGTCGCCATATTGCGATTGAGATGCGTGAACACCTCGGGATCGGAGACAACAGATTTTGGCACATAGGGCGCGGAATTTCGGCTGTCGAATGACAGATCCTGACCGCTTGAGGCACCATCATAGCCAAGCGTCGCGGGGTCATTCACCCATTTGCCGCGCGTTTCACGGGTATAGGGATCAAGCAACAATTTGTTCGGGTTGAACCGATGCCCCTGTTCCGGCGCATAGGAGCCGTGGACACGAAACCCGTAAGCCGTGCCAACCGGCAGGCCCGACACATAGCCATGCCAAATCGAGCCGGTCTTTTCCGGCAGGGTCAGACGCGCCAGTTCGGACAGGCCGTTTTCGGAAAACAGACAAAGTTCAACCTGCGCGGCATTCGCGGAAAACACCGCGAAATTAACGCCTTCGCCGTCATGATGTGCCCCAAGGCGGGCCGCTGACCCGCCTGTTATCGTATATCGTGCCATTCGGTTTGGTTACCTTTTATTGTCTTCGATGACGCTGGTGAACAACATCAAATAGGCCTCGGCAGAGCGGTCCCAATCGACCGGATGCCCCATGGCGCGGCGCACCATTTTCGCCCAGTTTTTCTGGTCTTTGAACAGGTCACAGGTGCGAATAATCGCCTGTTCGACGCCCTGTGTGGTGACGGATGTGAACTGAACCCCCGTGGCGCAATCGGCCAAAATCGCGGCCTCATTCGCGTCGATCACCGTGTCGGCAAGACCGCCCGTATTCGCCACAACCGGCAATGTGCCATAGCGCAGACCGTACAATTGCGTCAGGCCACAGGGTTCGAACCGCGACGAGATCAGGATCGCGTCACTGCCCCCTTGCAACAGGTGCGAAAGGCTTTCGTCATAGCCAATGATGGTGCCAACCGCGCCCTTATATTGTTTGGCGGCGGCGACAAATCCGTCCTCAAGATCGGCATTACCGGATCCCAAGAGCGCAAGCTGTGCGCCCTGCCCGACAAGCGTCGGAAGCGCCTCAAGCAGAAGGTCCAGACCCTTTTGCTCGGTCAAGCGGCTGATGACGCAAAACAACGGCCCCGTCGCGTTTTCGGACAGGCCAAACCGCGCGCGAATTTCGTCGCGGTTCTTGGTTTTGCGTTTAAGGCTGCGTGCCGTATAGGTCTGCGGCAGGGTGTCGTCGGTTTCGGGGTTCCAGA
This sequence comes from uncultured Halocynthiibacter sp., assembly GCA_947503035.1. Taxonomy (GTDB): domain Bacteria; phylum Pseudomonadota; class Alphaproteobacteria; order Rhodobacterales; family Rhodobacteraceae; genus CANNCD01. The sequence continues at coordinate 458,677 of CANNCD010000001.1, read as the reverse complement.
CGTCGATGTCGATCCCGTTGAGGATACCCGACACGTCGGTCTGACGCGCGCGAAGCAACCCTTCGAGCCCCATCCCGTAATCCGCCGTCATCAATTCGCGGGCATAGGTGGGACTTACGGTTGTGATCTTATCACACAGCGCCAAGCCCCCCTTCAAGAACCCAATGCGGCCGTAATATTCAAGCGCCTCTGGCGTGAACATATCCGCAGATAATCCAAGATCGCCAAGCAGATAGCTGTCAAACAGGCCCTGAAATGCGATGTTGTGGATGGTCATCACGACGGGCGGACCATTGCCGCCTGCCTGTTTGATATAGGCCGGCACAAGACCCGCCTGCCAATCGTGGGCGTTGACCAAATCGGGGGTCCAATCGCCAATTCCATTCATTGCCACATCCGCCCCAACACGGGACAGCGCACCGAACCGCAGATGGTTGTCCGCCCAATCGGAACCGGTCTCATCCAGATAGATGTTCCCCGCCCGATCAAACAGGTGCGGTGCGTCCAAGATCAACAGATCGATGCCGTGATCGGTGGCGGCGACCAAACGGGCCGCCCCCCCGAACAGATCATCATAGGTTGATACGACTGTGCCATCGGCGATCTGCGACGCCAGCGCCGGATAACCCGGCAACATCACACGGACAGACGCCCCGCGCGCCCCCAGCGATTTGGGCACCGCCCCAATCACATCGGCCAAACCACCCGTTTTCACAAACGGCGCACATTCAGAAGCAACGAATAGAATTTTCACTTAGCTCTCCAATTTATCGATCATCGGCTGGGTGATCAGACAGACACCCCCATCCGTGCGGCGGAATCGTTTCGCATCCAATTCAGGGTCCTCACCCACAACCAAACCGGCAGGAATGATCACGCCACGGTCGACGACCACATTGGTCAGGCGCGCGCTTCGGTTGATCTCGGCATATGGCATGGCCACAACGCGTTCGAGCTGGGAATAAGAGTGCGTTTTCACGCCGGTGAACATCAGACATTGGTTGATGCTTGACCCCGAAATGATACAGCCCCCAGACACCATGGACGACACAGCGTGGCCACGACGCCCCTCTTCATCGTGGATGAATTTCGCGGGCGCGGTCAATTCGGAATAGGTCCAGATCGGCCAATCATTGGCATAAAGATCAAGCTCTGGTTCAAAATCGGTCAATGCCACGTTGGCCTGCCAGAAGGCATCAATCGTACCCACATCGCGCCAGTACGGCGTTTTCTCGGTGCCGGAACGGACACAAGAGCGGCTGAACGGGTGGGCGATAGCTTTGCCGTTTTTCACAAGCTCAGGAATAAGATCGTGCCCGAAGTCATTGGTTGAATTGGGATCTTCGGCATCCTTGCGCAAGAGATCCATCAAGAATTCAGTGTTGAACACATAGATCCCCATGGAGGCAAGCGATTGCGTCGGGTCATTCGGCATCGCGGGCGGATCTTTGGGTTTTTCAACGAATTCCAGAATGCGATCCGTGGCGTCGACCTTCATCACACCAAAGGCGGACGCCTCTTCGCGGGGCACTTCGATACAGCCGATGGTCACATCCGCGCCGCTTTCGACGTGGTGTTTGATCATGATCGAATAGTCCTGCTTGTAGATGTGATCGCCGGCAAGAATAACGATGTACTTGCAGCCATAGTCCTCGATGATGTCGATGTTTTGGGTCACCGCATCGGCCGTGCCTTTGTACCAGTTTTCTCCTCCAAGACGCTGGCTTGCCGGCAAAATATCAAGCGATTCATTGCGTTCGGCGCGCATAAAGCTCCAACCGCGTTGCAGGTGACGAATAAGGCTGTGGGCCTTGTATTGCGTCGCCACACCGATACGGCGGATGCCGGAATTCACGGCATTCGACAGGGCGAAATCGATGATGCGACTTTTGCCACCGAAATACATCGCAGGTTTTGCACGACGATCGGTCAGCTCATGCAGGCGGCTCCCCCGTCCACCGGCAAGCACAAAGGCCATGGTCTGTTGCGCGAGGCGCTGAGATTCTCTGTCCATTCTGGTATCCTCCTAGTAAGTCTCTAGCCGCGCGCGACTAGTTTTGTTCCAATTCAAAAATAAGCGTCGAAAGCGGTGGGATGGTCAGTTCGACCGAGTTGGCAAAACCGGATGATGCGATTTCCGCACTGTCCACGCCGCCCAAATTCCCAGCACCAGTGCCGCCGTAAACCGCGGCATCCGTGTTCAATATTTCTTTCCAATGGCCACCGGCGGGCACGCCAATGCGGCGGGCCAATCGGGTCACTGGGGTAAAGTTACAGACGACCAAAACGGGCGCCGAACCATCAGCGCCGTGACGCACCCAAGCGAATAGGGATTCTTCGCCTGCGTTTTCCTCAACCCATTGAAAACCTTCGGCCTTGCAATCCAATTCATGCAACGCGGGCGTGGTGCGGTACACCGCATTTAGGTCCTTGACGAGGGTCTGAACACCCTTGTGCTGTGGTGTATCAAGCAGGTGCCAATCAAGGCTTGCGTCATGGTTCCATTCACGCCCTTGGGCAAATTCACAGCCCATGAACAACAATTTCTTACCGGGGTGGCCCCACATAAAGCCGTAATAGGCGCGCAGGTTGGCGAATTTGTCGTCGCCCTGCCCAGGCATTTTGTCGATCATCGATCCCTTGCCGTGCACAACCTCATCGTGGCTGATCGGAAGGATGAAGTTCTCCGTAAAGGCATAGTGAATGCCGAAGGTCATCTTGGAATGGTGGTATTTGCGGTGAATCGGGTCCTGTTCCATGTAGGACAGCGTGTCGTTCATCCAGCCCATGTTCCACTTGAAGCCAAAGCCAAGCCCGCCGTTATCCGTCATGCCCGTGACCCCTGGGAATGCGGTGGATTCCTCGGCGATGGTCATGATCCCGTCAACCTGACCATAGGCGGTGGCGTTGACCGATTGCATAAACGAGATCGCCTCGAGGTTCTCGCGTCCGCCGTGGATGTTCGGCACCCATTCGCCGTCTTTGCGGGAATAATCGCGGTACAACATCGACGCGACGGCGTCGACGCGCAGGCCATCAATATGGTATTCCTGAAGCCAGAAAAGCGCGTTTGACACGAGGTAATTTGATACCTCGCGGCGGCCATAGTTGAACACGAGCGTGTTCCAATCGGGGTGAAACCCTTCACGGCGATCCGCATGTTCATAGAGATGCGAGCCGTCGAATTTGCCAAGCCCATGGGCGTCTTCTGGGAAATGCCCAGGCACCCAATCAAGGATCACGCCAAGGTCGGCATTGTGACAGGCGGCGATGAAATCGCGGAACTGTTCCGGCGTGCCATGGCGCGATGTGGGTGCGAACAACCCGATGGGTTGATAGCCCCAAGAGCCGTCAAACGGGAATTCGGAAACGGGCATCAATTCGATATGGGTGAACCCCATATATTTCACGTAATCAACAAGTTGCGTCGCGTATTCAATGTAAGTGAGTTGGCGATCACCGTCCTCGGGGACCAATTTCCATGACCCAAGATGGACCTCGTAGACGGAGACGGGTTTGTCGGTCTTATGCACGGCTTCGCGTTTGCTCATCCACCATTTGTCGGACCAGTCATAGCCGTCAAGATCACGCACAACGGATGCGGTGGCCGGACGGTATTCGGCACCAAACCCGAACGGGTCGGCCTTTTCCGGCAAGAGGTTTCCATGGGCGTCATGGAGTTCAAATTTATAGGATGCACCGTCGCCGATGGCGGGTACAAAGATCTCCCAGACGCCGGTCTGGCCGCGTTTGCGCATGGGATATCGACGCCCATCCCAGCCGGAAAAATCACCGGTGACTGCGACGCGGCTGGCGTTTGGGGCCCAGACGGCGAAATGGGTGCCGGCCTGTCCTTCGTGGGTCATGACATGAGCGCCGAGAACCTTCCAGAGGTTCAAATGCGCGCCTTCGGAAATGAGATGTTCGTCCAGTTCGCCCAGAACGGGGCCGAACCGGTAGGCGTCCTCCATCACCCATTCGGCGTCGTCATTGGACATTTTCAACCGATAAGCAAAGGGGTTCTTGCGTCGTTTGGCTTGCCCGGAGAAAACTCCGGGCGCACCATCAACAGGGGCGAGCTCTGCGATGCGTCGCCCCGTTTTGGCGTCAATGGCAGATACAGACGTCGCTTCGGGATGGAAGCAATTCACCGTCCAGACCCCATCAATGTGATGAAGCCCAAGGACAGAGAAAGGATCGGAATGCGCGCCCTGGGAAATGCGCGCAGCGTCGTCTGAGCCAATGATCGCCATATTACTTGGTTCCTTTTTTCTTAGCTTTTTTCGGAGCGGACTTTGGAAGCATCGACTCGGCGCCCCAAATATCCGCAGCATAGCCCGCGATGGTCCGGTCAGATGAGAACCAGCCCATCCGCGCCGTGTTCAACACTGCCATACGTTGCCAATTCGCCTGATCGCGGTACGCCGCATCGACCGCACGTTGCGCATCATAATAAGCGTCGAAATCACAGGTCGCGAGGAACGGATCCCCCACGTACATATCGGTCACGAAATCGAGATACCGACCGCGGTCCCCACCCGAGAACACACCGTCATGGATTTGACCCAGAACCCGCGTCAAACGGGGGCTGGCGGCGATGGCAGCGCGGGCGTATTCATGTTGATTGCGGCGATCTGCGGCTTCGGCGGCGGTCATGCCAAAGAGGAAGAAGTTCTCTTCGCCCACATGTTCGCGGATTTCCACATTGGCCCCGTCAAGCGTGCCGATGGTCAGCGCGCCGTTGAGGGACAGTTTCATGTTACCGGTTCCGGATGCCTCTTTGCCGGCGGTCGAGATTTGCTCGGACAGATCGGCGGCGGGGATCATCACCTCGGCCATGGAAACGTTATAGTTTTCTGGGTAAACCACCTGCAAAAGATCCTTGGTGATCGGATCGGAATTGATGGTGTCGGCCACGTCATTGATCATGTGGATGATCGATTTCGCCATCACATAGCCGGGCGCCGCCTTACCGCCGAACAATTTCACACGGGGTGTCCAGTCGGCCGTCGGGTTTTCGCGGATTTCATTCCAAAGCGCGATGGTCTCAAGGATGTTCATGTGCTGACGTTTGTATTCGTGCACGCGTTTGATCTGGATGTCGAACATCGCGTTCTGATCAAGGGTCACACCGTCGCGCGCAGAAAGCCAGTTGGACAGACGTTCCTTGTTTTCACGTTTCACATCGCCAAACGCCTTACAGAAATCGGCATCCTCGGCGAAGGGTTCAAGATCAACAAGTTTTTCAAGGTTGTCTTCCCAGCCCGCGCCAATCGCGTCGGTGATCAGGTACGACAGACCAGGGTTACAGGAATAAAGCCAGCGGCGCGGCGTGATCCCGTTGGTTTGGTTAACGATGCGTTTCGGGAACACATTGTGGAGGTCAGTAAAGACGGTTTCTTTGACCAATTCCGAGTGCAGCGCGGAGACGCCGTTCACCTTATTCGCCATGATGAACGCCAGTTCGCCCATTTTCACGTCGCCATGTTCGACAATGCGTACGGCGCTGCCAGTTTCTGCGATGAAGCGTTCCTCGATCAGGTGGATGATCTGGAAATGACGTGGAAGGACGCGGGAAAACAGACCTTCGGACCAACGTTCAAGCGCCTCGGGCAGAAGGGTGTGGTTGGTATAACCCAGACATTCGCGCGCCATTTCAATGGCTTTGTCCATTTCGATGCCGTGATCGTCGGCCAAAATGCGGACCAATTCGGGGCCGGCAATCGCAGGGTGCGTATCGTTCAACTGGATCGCGACATGGTCGGCCAGCTCGTCCATGCTGTACCCTTCGGAGAGGAAACGACGCAGGATGTCTTGGATCGAGGCGGCGGTGAAGAAATACTCTTGCTTGAGGCGCAGTTCCTTGCCGATCTCAGTGGTGTCATCGGGATATAGAACGCGGGAAATGGTGCGGGCCAATGCCTCGGGCGCGGAGGCGCCGATGTAATCCCCTTGGTTAAAGCTTTGAAGATCAAAGAGAACCGTCGGTTTCGCGGACCACAGACGCAGGGTGTTCACCCATTTCTTTTGCCAACCCACAATCGGCGTATCATAGGCGGATGCGATCACGCTTTCGGCGGGTTTCCATGTGGCGCGTTCGCCGTGCAAGTCAACATAGCCACCAAAGCTGATCTCATAGGCGGCTTCGGGGCGTTCGAATTCCCAAGCGTGACGTTGGGCGAGCCAACCTTCGGCGGTTTCGACCTGTTGGCCGTTGCGGAAATGTTGTTCGAACAGACCATGTTCATAGCGAATGCCATAGCCATACGCAGGGATGCCAAGCGTCGAGAGGCTGTCCATGAAACAGGCGGCAAGGCGACCAAGACCACCGTTACCAAGCGCGGCATCGGGTTCATCGGCGACAACTTTGGCGTAATCTTGGCCCAAGGCCTCCATTGCATCGGAGGCCATGCCTTCGACCCCAAGATTGATGGCGACGTCTTCGATCAGACGACCGATCAGGAATTCCATCGAGAGGTAGTAAACGCGTTTCCCCTTGGCCTCATATGTTTTGCGGGTGCTTTCGAACCACGGCTCGACCACCTCGTCCCGAAGGCTCAGCGCCAGCGCCATGCGCCAGTCATAGGCAGAGGCGTGAGACGGATCTTTGCCCAAAGAAAGTTTAAGATGACGAAGGATCTCTTTTTGCAGGATCTCTTGGGTCAGCGTGATGGTCGGAGTATCGGACATAAGAACGAAGGGCCTTTGAGTGGAGGAAAATTAGATGAGTTCATGCGACCAGGGCGGCGAGGCCCCAGCGCGTGTGACGGTGACACCGGCAACCTTGGCCCCGTGGGCCAGAACGGCGGTGATATCGTCAACGGTTATTTGGGACAGCGCGGATTTGGACAAAAGGCCCAGCTCGGCCATCTTGGCCAAAACGCCGGAATTAAACGTGTCGCCCGCGCCCACGGTATCGACGACTTCGACCCGCTGGGCGGGGACATCGGCGACACAACCATCGGCGGTAAAGGCAAGCGCACCTGCCCCGCCCTTGGTCAGGATCAACAGGCTGGGTCCGCGTTCGCAGATCATCGTCGCCTTTTCGTGAAGGGACACGGGGTCTTGGATCATCCAGTGAAGATCCTCGTCGGACACTTTGATCACATCACAGACCGACACCAATTGGTCGATGCGCGCGCGGTACCGGTCGGGGTCTTGGATCAGGCTTGGACGGATATTCGGGTCGGCCATGATCACGCGGTTTTCGGCCTCGCGGGTGGCAAGGGCGGTGTAAAATTCGGCGCAGGGCTCGCTGACCAGACTGATCCCGCCCAGATATAGCGTCGAGACGTGATCGGGAATGTCGGGCAATGCGTTGGGCGACAACATGCGCCCCGCAGTATTTTCGTCATAGAACATATAGCTCGCGTGACCATCGGCCAGACGAACAAAGGCAAGCGTGGTCGGACGGTCGCTCATTTGGAGCATAGCGGTGTCGACGTGGCTGCCCTCAAGGGCGGCGGTCAGGGTGTCGCCAAAGGTATCGGTGGACACACCAGACAAAAGAGCAACCGGCGTGCGCAAACGCCCCAGCCCGATTGAGGTGTTAAAGGATGCACCACCAGCATGCGGAGAAAAGCTCCGCTTACCTTCGGTATCGAAGGACTCGATCATGTCGATCAAGGCTTCGCCGCAACATAAAATCATATCTTCCCTCCCGTTTCACCAATTCATGTGACGTCGTTCTGACGTCCACAAACCCAGCCTTGGCATGCGCGATCTTAAGAATTGGCTAACCAAAACCCGTACCGCGCCAATTTAAGGAGCAATCTATAAGAAGAGCTTCACCTTCGATGAAGATGAAGGCAACCCCTCAATAGAAATGAACACAGGGTCCCCCACTGTGCACCCCCTTAAACGCCGCGCGTCTTGACCCCCTGATGCCACGCTCGTGCCGCAGCTGTCAATAAATAATTAAAGTTTAGTTATTAATTGATCACTCGAGGATTGGGACGGAATACAAAGGCGAGAATGCGGTGAACCAACGGTGTTCCGGTATGGATACGGAGCGACATCTGTATCAACGCATATTAAATAAATGAAATTGATTTAATAAAATCGAACATCTATACTCGGATTGATATGACAGATAGCACCGAGACACCCGACCCAAAGTCCGAGATCCCCGCCCTAAGCGATGGGGTCAACCAAAGTGGCCTGCGCGACTATAATGAGCGGCTTCTTTTGTCGATGATCCAGCGCACCGGCGGCATGCCAGGCAGCGAATTGGCGAAACGCGCGTCTCTTTCGCCGCAAACCGTGTCGGTGATTCTGCGCAAACTTGAAAAAATTCAACTCATCCAAAAGGGCGAACCGGTGCGCGGCAAGGTTGGAAAACCGTCGACGCCGATGCAACTTAATCCTGACGGTGCATTTTCGGTCGGCCTCAATATCGGGCGGCGTGGCGCCAATATGGTTCTGATGGACCTTGTCGGGAACGTGCGTTTCGAAAAGGAATTTCGCTATCCCTACCCCACGCCTCGGGACATTTTTGGGTTCCTGACCGAGGGCCTGTATGACATCAACCAATCCCTCAAACCGGCACAGCGTAAACGCATCACCGGTATCGGCATTGCCATGCCGTTTGAGATCTGGAACTGGACCGACCTTTTGGGTGCGCCAGAAGATGCCTTTGCCGAATGGAAACACATCGATGTGGCCGCCGAAATCTCGATGTTCTCGGACCTGCCGGTTCTGGTTCTGAACGATGCCACCGCCGCCTGTCACGCCGAACATGTGTTTGGACGCGGCCGAGAATACCGTGATTTCGCCTATTTCTTTGTTGGGGCATTCGTCGGCGGTGGCGTCGTGATGAACAACGCCGTGATCGAGGGCAATCGCCAAAACGCGGGCGCCCTCGGGGCCATGCGGATCACCGGTGACGACGGCACGTCCCATGCGTTGATTGACTCGGCCTCGATCTTTATTCTCGAAGAGATGCTCGCCAAGGCGGGCATCGATTATGCCCAGCTTCACGAAGACCCAGAGAGCTGGCACACACTGGCCGAGAGCGTCATTCCATGGGTGCGCAAAACCGGCACCCATATCGCACAGGCCGCGCGTCAGGCGTGCTGTGTTATTGATTTTGAAACGATTTTTGTCGACGGCGCCTTTCCGGATCACGTGCGGGATTCCATCGTGGCCCATGCGCGTGCGGAGCTGGAACGGCTTGATATGCGCGGTGTGATTGCGCCCGCCATTGAACACGGGGCCATCGGAACCAAAGCGCGCGAAATCGGCGCGGCCAGTAGCCTGATGTACAATCAGTATTTTTTGAACGCCAACGGTGGGCTCAAGTCGATCTAGCCCATCGCGATTTTGGTTGACTTCAAAACTAACATACTAACTTATGTAATCCGCAAGGGTGTCTGTCGGCGCCAAAACCGTCATGCCCCCGCATGTCGCCACAATAGGATCGCGCACCATGGCCACCACCGCAGCATCATTTGCTACCACTCACGTTCCGGAATGGCTCAGAATTGCGATGCCCGCTGGCGACGCCCCTGCTCCGATTTGCGAAAGCATCGATGGCAACGGCAATGTTATCCCAGACCAACCGGTGACGACGCTGGCCCAAGGGCGCACGGCGTTGATGTTGGCGCATCTCTATCTTTGGACGCGGGATGACCGGCTTTTGACGGCGGCGAAACGGATCACGGCGTTCATGACCACCCATCTTGGCGGTGACGATGGCGGGTACAGGTATTCGGTCGCGCCGGACGGGTCCGACATCGACACCCCCGCCAGCCGCCAACGTCGCACATATGACCAGTCCTTTGCGCTTTTGGCGCTTGTCACCGTGCAAAAGGCCGATCCCACCGCCGTCACCGATGCCCAGATTGACGCCTGTATTTCCTATATCGAAACGGTTCTAACCGACCCTGCAACCGGTGCCCTGTGGGAAGACGATGACATGGCGCGCAACGGTGCAAAATCAGGCGACCTGCGGGCGCAAAACCCACATATGCATATGTTTGAGGCGGTCATGCAGGCCTATGAGATGACCGGTGACAAGGTTTGGTTGGAGCGCGCCAAGACCTATATGGATTTGGGTGAACGCTACTTTATTGACCCACAAACCGGTGCGATCTGCGAATTTATCGGCCATGACCTGACCCAGAACGACAGCGAAATGGGGACACGGCGCGAACCGGGTCATCAATTCGAATGGGCATGGCTGTTGAACCGGTACGCCGAATTTTCAGGTGATGACGCCCCACGCGCCCTTGCCGACCGGATGCGCAATTTCGTCGAAACCCACGGCATTCGACCCGACGGACCCATGGCCGGCGCCGCCTATGACGCCATCAACGCCGCGGGCGACGTGACCGAGGCGACCCATCTGTTGTGGCCCCTGACCGAGGCCGGCAAAGTCTATGCCGCGATTGCCCGAGAAACCGGTGATGGCGCCGCCGCAAAACGTGCCCAAGATCTGGCCGACATGATTTTTGACGACTACTTTGCGACCGACAAACCGGCATGGATCAACCAGTTGGACGAAGACAAAAACGTCGTCTGGAACGAAGGTCTGACCCGTCTTTTGTATCACGTCGCGTTTTTCATAACCGAAGGCGGGCGTGCCGACATCTGGTCGGTCAACGGGTAAAACAGCCCAAAAACCATCATATGACGTAGCGGAACATCGAAGTTTCCCCTACGTCACACTTGATCCATAAATAATTTGTTAACAATTGTAAAATTAGGTCACGTTGACCGATGTTAACAAGTTTACGGATTTATCATGTCGAGTTTTTTGATCTCTGGCGCGGATGTCGTTGCCAACGCAAGTGTTTCAACCAACGGAAATGGCGAAGACACCACCGCAACCGTCCAAAGCGCCACTTCGATTTTTCCCCAAGATGCCATCCTCGAGTTCACGGTCGATGAAAGTACCCTGAACGAATACGGTGAAATCACAAGCCAAACCAAGATCACCGGTCTTATCGTCTATCCCAACCAAGCGGGTTATGACGCGGGCACGATTCTGTATTCGTATATCCCACAAAACCCCGGCGGCGGCGCGGGCGTTCAAGGCGGAGCAAGCGGGCTTGGCGATAGCTATTTCCGGATGATTACCGGCGAATTACGTGGCGTGGACGGGACGGCATCTGCCCCCTCGTTCAACGATCTTTTCATCGCCCCAGGCAGCGACATCGCAACCGCCGATCTGTCGTCGGGGATGACATTTGATCAGTTCACCGACTATGATTTCAACGGCGATGGGGTGATCGATAGCACCCCAACCGAAAACGCCAATAGCCTGTTTAGCCCCCAGCTTGCCGATTTGAATTCGCCGATTTGCTTTACGTCGGGCGCGCGGGTTTTGACCCCAAACGGCGAGGTTCTAATCGAAGACCTTAAGGTCGGTGATATGGTGTGCACCCTTGATAACGGGCCACAAAAAATCCTGTGGCATGGTGTCCGATATCTTAATGCGGCGACGCTTGCGATGACGCCAAATATGCGGCCGATCCATATTTCGGGCGCGAACTGGGGTGTCGAGACGGATATCATGTTGTCGCCGCAACACTGTGTGTTGATCGGACGCGACCGGTTGATCCGGGCCAAGCATCTGGTGAATATGGCCGGTGGGCGCGCGCGGATTGCACGCGGGCTGAAATCGGTGACCTATCATCATCTATTACTGGAAAATCACCAGACATTGATCGTCAATGATATCCCCGCCGAGAGCCTGTACCTTGGCTTGCAAAGCCTGCGCTCGGCTGGGCTTGGGGGACGCGAAGAGATTTTTGAGCTGTTCCCCGAGCTGCGCGAAAATACCGTTTCGGCTGCCGATATCCGCGCGGCCTATGGACCGACATCGCGGCCCATTTTGCGTCAACGGGATCTGCGACGCATTTCAAATGGTATCTATGGGCGTGGAACCAGTCGCAAACTGTCGATCAACCACGTGATCAGCGCCGCAAGTTAGTGCAGCATCAATGGGCGCGGGGTTTGGGGCCCCGCGCCCATCGGTTTAACCGCGAAGATATTTCACAAGCATCTGGGTCGAGCCATCCTTGGACGACGCGTCCTCTTCTCCGGACATGACCGGCGCAAGGGCCACGGCCAGCTCTTTGCCCAATTCAACGCCCCATTGGTCGTAGGAATTGATGCCCAAAATCACACCCTCAACGAACACACGGTGTTCATAGAGCGCGATAATTTGACCCAAAACATAAGGGGTTAGACGTTTGTACAACAATGTTGTCGACGGACGGTTGCCCGCGAACACACGGTGGCGCGCCTGACGATCCAGCTCTGCGCCTTCGAACCCTTTGGCCTTCATGTTGGCGGTCGCTGTTTCCAGATCACGCCCCATCATCAACGCCTCGGACTGGGCCAGACAGTTGGACATCAGCAACAGATGTTGATGCGCCAGATCGTCTTCGTGGCCCTCGGCGCCGACCATGAATTCACATGGAATGACGCGCGTGCCTTGGTGGATCAGCTGGTAGAACGCGTGCTGGCCATTGGTGCCCGGTTCGCCCCAAACCACAGGGCCAGAATGATACGGAAGCGACGAGCCATCCATCGCCACGGATTTCCCGTTGCTCTCCATTTCAAGCTGCTGCAAATACGCAGGAAGACGCGACAGGCGTTGTTCGTACGGCAGAACCGCGCGGGTCGCATAGCCGCACCCTTGGTTGTGCCACATGCCCACAAGCGCCAACATAACCGGAAGGTTGTCGGCGAAATCGGCGGTGCGGAAATGGGTATCCATGTCCTCGGCACCACGAAGGAAGTCGCGGAAATTGTCCGGACCAATGGCAATCATCAACGGAAGGCCAATCGGACCCCACATGGAATAGCGCCCACCGACCCAATCCTCGAACCCGAAAACACGTTTCGGATCAATACCATAGGCCGTTGTCTTTTCTTCGGCGGTGGACAATGCGGCGAACTGCGCACCGGGGGTGTCGACGGATTTCGCCATCCACGCCTTGGCGGTGTCGGCATTTGTCAGGGTCTCGATGGTGCCGAATGTTTTCGACGCTACGATGACCAAAGTCGTCGTCGGGTCCAAGCCATCCAACGCGTCGGCGATATGCGCGCCGTCAACGTTGGACACATAGTGCAACTTTGGCCCATCATGATACGGCGCAAGCGCAAGCGTCCCCATTACAGGGCCAAGATCGGACCCACCAATCCCGATATTCACAACATCGGTGATCTTGCCGCCCTGCCCTTGGAACGTGCCGTTGCGCACGTCATTTGCAAACTCGGCCATACGATCAAGGGTTAGGCGGACCTCGGGGATCACGTCGACACCGTCAACCGTCACTGGATCACCGGTCAGATTGCGTAGCGCGGTATGAAGCACCTCGCGACCTTCGGTGTCGTTGATCGCGGCACCGCCGAACATGGCGGCGCGTTTGTCTGCAACACCGGTTTTATTGGCGATATCGATCAACATCTCACGGGTTTCCGCGTCGATGTTGGTCTTAGAATAATCGAACAGCAACCCATCGGCCGTGACCGAGAAATCAGAGGCGCGGCTGTCGTCGAACAACGAAATAATCGTGCGGGTTTCGACGGATTTGGCTTTGGCAACGAGTGTATCGAATAACATTATGGGGCCCAGTGTACGTTGGTTCCAGAAAGGATCGCAGTGATCGGCGCGATCAGCGGATCAGAGATTTGTGACGCTTTATCAAGGGCTTCTTTCTTTTCGGCCCCTGTGATCAAAACGTGACGATGTGCGGCGGCGTTCAACACGCGTGCCGTCAAAGTGATGCGTGGCTCGGGCGCCCCGGGGGCGCGCATCGGCAACAGGGCCGGCGCGTCCTCGGCGAATGCCTCGGCCAACAGATCGGCCTCGGGGAAGATCGACGCCGTGTGCATATCGGCACCCATGCCAAGCAACACAACCGACAACGGATCGGGGATATTGGCGGATAGTTCGTCCAACGCATCCTCGGCACGTTCGGCATCGGCGCGCATCGGGATCAATGTCGCGGCGGCGGCCTTGTTCTGCAAAAGACGACGGCGCAACAGCGCGGTGTTTGAGCGTTCAGATGTCTCAGGCACCCAACGTTCGTCCGTCAACATGATGTCCACACGGGACCAATCCAGATCGGCCTTGCACAGCACGTCAAAGATCGGACCAGGTGTCGTGCCACCGGGCACGGCAAGTGACGCACGCGGTTGCGCATCAAGTGTCGCGATCAATTCGCCCGCAATCACACCTGCCAATTCAACCATCATCTGGTCACGGGTGGGGTATTCGTTAAATATCATGCTTTGATATCCATCCATTCGCGCCCATCACGGCGCATCATTGTTTCTGCATCTGTCGGGCCTTGGCTGCCGACGTCATAGGTTTTCGGCACGTCGTTACGAGCCTCCCAGCCTTGGATGATCGGATCAACCCATGACCATGCGGCCTCGACCTCATCCCCGCGCATAAACAGAGTTTGGTTGCCACGGATCACATCCATGATCAAACGTTCATAGGCCTCGGGCACCGCATCGGCATTATCACCAAGGGTTTCGGCAAAGGACATATCAAGCGGCACATCCATCAAACGCATGCCACCCGGGCCCGGCTCTTTAATGGTCACCGAAAGGTTCATGCCCTCATTCGGTTGGAGTTTGATCGAAAGAACGTTGCGATGCACCTTACCATCTGCGTCAAACACGTGGTGGGGCGGCTCTTTGAAGACCACAACGATTTCGGACGCGCGATCGGCCAGCTTTTTACCCGTACGAAGGTAAAATGGCACCCCAGCCCAACGCCAGTTCGCCACATGACATTTCATCGCAACAAAGCTGTCGGTGCGGGATTTCAAATCACCCGCGTCCTCGCGGTAGGACGGCTCGCCCTCATGCGCATCATATTGACCGCGCACGATGTGGTGTGGCTCAACCGGCTCAAGCGAACGGATCACCTTAAGCTTTTCATCGCGCACGGCGTTTGGTTCAAACTTGCTGGGCGGCTCCATCGCGGTGAGGCACAAGAGCTGCATCAGGTGGTTTTGCACCATATCGCGCATCGCACCGGATTTGTCATAGTACCCGCCGCGGCCACCAACACCCACGGTTTCCGCCGCGGTGATCTGGATGTGGTCGATATATTGTGCATTCCACAGGGGTTCGAACAACACATTGGCAAACCGCACGGCCATAAGGTTCTGTACGGTTTCTTTGCCGAGATAGTGGTCGATGCGGTAAATCTGGCTCTCTTCGAAATGCTCGGCCAGTACGGCGTTCAATTCGCGCGCAGTTTCCAGATCGCGACCGAATGGTTTTTCCACAACGATCCGGCTGGTGTCGTTGGAAATACCGTGCAAATGCAGGCGTTCGGCAAGCGCGCCAAACAGGCTGGGCGCAACCGAGAAATAAAACGCACCGATGACGTCCTGACGGATAAGCGCGGCCATTTCTTTCCAGCCGCCCTCGCCCATCGCGTCGATGGTGACATATTCAAGGCCCTTACAAAATTCTTGGACCAGCGTTTCGTCGCGGTCTTTTTCGGCGATAAATTCGTGGATCGCCTCGTGGATCATCTTGCGATAGCCCGCCGTGTCGAGGTCGGATCGCGCCGCACCGATGATACGCGCCTCTTTGGGCATCTGCCCCGCTACAAAGCGACGATACAGGCCAGGCAAAATCTTGCGACGCGCAAGGTCGCCCGTGCCCCCAAAAATGACCAAATCAAAGGGTTCTACAGGAATGACTCTTGATACCATGTTATCCTCGCAAGATTATGTTAGCGCTAACGACGTTAGTCATACAGGTGGTTTCCCCCCATGTCTAGCACCCCTGTCGTCAATCACAACTCTGTCATGGGGCGTATCATCGCTTTTCTTTGAAGAACCATATAGATACGAATAGTATAAAGATTAAGTGCCTAAAAAGCGGACGAGAAAAAGATGAAAGATCAAGCGATGGAATTGGCAAATATTGGCAAATTTCAAGACCCTATGGTCACTGCCAAGGGGGAAGCCCGTGCCTCTGTTGCTCTGAATGATCCCCAGACGCTTTGGTTCAACACGGGCACGCTGTGCAACATCGAATGCGTGAATTGCTATATCGAAAGTTCGCCGACGAATGATGCGCTTGTCTATCTGACCACGGCCGAGATGACCGATTACCTTGATCAGGCCAAAGACCGTAAATGGGGCCTGCGCGAGATCGCCTTTACCGGCGGTGAACCGTTTATGAACCGCGATATGGTGGATATGGCGCGGGTGTCGCTTGAACGCGGCTATGACGTCTTGATCCTGACCAACGCCATGCGCCCGATGCAGCGCAAATCCGTCAAAGACGGCATTCTGGATTTGGTGAACACCTATGGTGACAAACTCACCTTCCGCATTTCTCTTGATCACTGGTCCGAGGAAAAACACGACGACATTCGCGGCAAGAACAGCTTTGCGGTGACGCTGGACGGTATGGATTGGCTTCATAGCATCGGTGCGAAATTGAACGCCGCCGGTCGCGCCCTTTGGGACGAAACCGATGCCGAGGCCCGCGCGGGGTACGCTGCGCTTTATGCGAAACGTGGCTATAATATCGACCCGAACAACCCTGGTGAAACGGTTCTGTTCCCCGAGATGGACGAAACCGTCGAAGTGCCGGAAATCACCACCGCCTGTTGGGACATCCTGTCCAAATCCCCCAACGACATCATGTGCGCGTCATCGCGCATGGTCGTGAAACGAAAAGGCGCGGGAAAACCCGCCGTTTTGGCCTGTACCCTCTTGCCCTATTCCGAAGAATTCGAACTTGGCACCACGCTGGAAGAGGCCGAGCGCCGCGTTCAATTGAACCACGCCCATTGCGCCAAATTCTGCGTCCTTGGCGGCGCCAGCTGTAGCGCCTAGGCGTCCAGTTCCGCATCCCAATAGAGAAAATCCATCCAGCTTTCGTGCAAAAAGTTGGGTGGGAATTTACGACCCATATTCTGCATCTCGCCAACCTCGGGCTGACGCGGGATTTTCGCCAAGTGCATCCCCGAATTGCGCAGCAGCTTGGACCCTTTTTTCAGATTGCAGGGGCTACAGGCGGCGACGACGTTTTCCCAACTGGTTATGCCACCGGCGGCACGTGGGATCACATGATCAAAGGTCAAATCCCCCCGCCCTCCGCAATATTGGCAACAAAAACCGTCCCTTAGAAACAAATTAAAGCGCGTGAAGGCCACGCGCTTTTGGGGTTTAACGTAATCTTTTAACACGACAACGGACGGAATCCGTATCTCGGTGCTTGGGGAATGAACAACATCGTCATATTCGGCGACAATGTCGACCCTGTCCAAATAGGCGGCCTTCACGGCCTCTTGCCACGGCCACAATGACAACGGGTAATAACACAGCGGCCGATAATCCGCGTTTAATACCAACGCCGGTCGATCGCGTAGTTTTCGTGGGTCTCTTACAAATTCAGTCCTAAAGTCGCCGTCCATTCTATCAGTGCCCCTTGCCGCAGCTGTGCATGATCATCCGACGGGGCATCCCGCCCGACTTATCCACAACTATATATCGTGGTCAGATTGAAGCAACCCCCACAATATGCGAGTCGCCCGTGACACCACAGTGGCAGCACGGGATGACAGCGATGTGACAAAAAATGAGGCGCTAGTCGTCTTGGGATGGAACCTGTGCCGGACCATAGTGCAGTTTCTCGCGCATAAACGCGACTGCGACCGACAGACCATCCGGCGCGATGCCGTGTTCCGTGCCCTTCATGACATGGGCGTAGACCTCAAAACCGGCGGCGACCATGGTGTTGGCGGCCTCAGGTAGGCTATTGAATGGAACCACTGGGTCCTGATCACCGTGGATCAAAATCACCGGCGGCTTCACGGTGGCTTCGTCCTCGATCAGGTCAGGTTGCAACAAACGCCCCGAGAACCCGACCACACCGGCCAATTCTTCGTCGCGGCGCGGTGCCACGTGAAGCGACAACATGGTACCCTGAGAAAAGCCAAACAAAAGAACCTGTTCCGGCTCAAAATCATGATCAATCATCACGCGGTCAATGAAGGCGTTCAGATCGGATTTCGCCCGCTCAAGCCCCTCTTCGGCGGCCAATTCGGAACTGCCGTCCAGATACGGGATCGGGAACCACTGATAACCCATCGGCGCGCCGACGATTTTCTCGGGCGCATCCGGCGCATAGAACACGGTGTCGGGCAGATGTTCGGCCAAGACGTCAGACAGGCCCAACAGATCGGCACCGTTCGCGCCATATCCGTGAACAAAAATGACCGCAGTCGTCGCACGGCCCGACGCCGCCTCGCGCATTTCTGAATTAAGCACCCGTGTCATGAAATTCCCTCGCGTTGTTTTTCCACATGGTAGTAGGCCCAAAGGGCGCGCGCCGCAACCGCCCGCCACGGCGACCATTGCGCCGCAATGTCGCGCATTTCCCGTTCCTTGGGACGATGGGGCAGATCAAACAGCATCCGCGCCCCCTCTTGTAATGCCAAATCATTGTCCGCGAACACATCCGCGCGGCCCAGTGAGAACATCAAATAAATCTGTGCGGTCCAACGTCCAACGCCGGATACTTCGGTCAATATATTAATGACCTCCGCATTAGGAAGGGTTCGTAAAGCCTTGAAATCAATACGCGCCTCGGCCAGTGCCCGCGCATATTTAACCTTTTGACGGGATAATCCAGCAAGTCTTAACTCTTCTTCACTGGCCCACATGATCTTGCGGGGGCCGGTCAGTTTGGCCTCCTGCATACGCGCCCAGATGGCACGCGCGGCCGCGACCCTCACCTGTTGCGACACAATCGCCGAAAGGACCTGATCGAACCCGTCTTTGCGCCGCCGCAACGGCAATGGCCCCGTCTGCTCCAACGCAAAGGCAAATCGCGGATGCGCCGCCGCCAATTCCGCCGCGAGCCGCGCAACATCGCGGTCGGTCTCGATGATTACGCCAATTCCGTCGCCCATCTGATCGCCTCCTCTGGGGTTTCAACGATCGTTGCGCCCACTGGCGGCGCGGGACGCCGGATCATCAAAACCCGAATACCCAAATCGCGCGCGGCGGTTAATTTCGTGGCACTGGCCGCGCCGCCCGCGTTTTTGACCACCAAAACGTCCACGCCCAAATCGCGGAACAACGTCGTCTCATCCGCCACAGAAAACGGCGGACGCCCCACAAGATATCGCCCGCCTTCGAAGGGAAACGGGGCCTCGGGCGGATCAATCTGGCGGCAAATCACTTCGCGCCCCGCAAGGTTGGAAAATTCGTCGAGGGTCTGACGCCCCGTCCCCAAAAACACAGTCGCGTCGGGGGCGATGAAATTCACGGCCTCTGTTCCGTTGTCGATCTCGGTCCACTGATCGCCATCGACGGCCTTCCATTTGGGTCGGCGTACAAGGACATAGGGCACGCCCATTTCGGCGCAAATCTCCGAGCTGCGCGCGGTGATGTTTTCAGCAAAGGGATGGGTGGCATCGATGACCCCAATCACCCCGTTATCGCGCAGGAACGCGGCCTGTTGCGTGCGACCGCCGAACCCGCCAATCCGAGTTTCAACGCCCAGCGGTTTGGGCATGCGCGTGGCACCGGACAAGGACGCCAACACGTCCAAACCGCGTTCCACAAGCCCTGTGCAAACAGCACGCGCCTCTGATGTACCCGCAAGAACAAGGATCAACCGTCGGCCCTCGCGACGATATTCCCTTTGCGATCAATGATCACCACATCTATTTTAATATCAGCACCTTGTAGAACCTTCTTAATGTGATCTACCGACCCCTGTGCGACCCAATCCACCATATCATGACCAACGATCGTATAGGCCTCAAGCGCGGTGTTCGCATTGACCACATCGGGACGCCCCAACACATCCGCAAGCGCGGCAAGGTCCACTTGTGAGCGGCCAGAATGCAGATCAACTGCGCCCTGCGCCAGTTTCGTCATCTTACCAATACCGCCGCCAATGGTCAGCCGCGCCACCGGATTTTTGCGCAGATATTTCAACATCCCACCGGCAAAATCACCCATATCCAACATGGCATGATCCGGCAAATCATAGAGCCCCTGCACCACCGCTTCGCTTGTCGCGCCGGTACAGCCCGCAACATGGGTCGTGCCCGTTGCGCGCGCCACATCGATGCCCCGATGGATCGACGCGATCCAAGCAGAACAGCTGAACGGGCGCACGACGCCAGTGGTGCCAAGAACCGACAGACCGCCCAAAATCCCCAACCGTGGGTTCCAAGTTTTCTCGGCCAACGCGCGGCCCCCGGGAATGGTCACGCAAATCTCGATATCCGGCGACATGCCGAATTGCGCGGCCATTTCGGCGACTACACCTGTCATCATTTCGCGCGGTTTCGGGTTGATCGCCGGTTCACCCACATCGATGGGCAGGCCTACCTTGGTCACGGTCCCGACGCCCTCACCTGCGCGAAAAACCACGCCACCGTCGCTTGCAGAAACCCGCGCGCGGATCAACGCGCCGTGGGTCACATCGGGGTCGTCGCCCGCGTCTTTGATGATGCCCGCTTCGGCCCAACCGTCGCCCGCCTCCATATAGGCAAGCTCAAAATCAGGGGTTTCGCCGCGCGGCAAGGTGATCGACACCATGTCCGGAAACGCCCCACCCCACAGCCGCATCAACGCCGCCTTGGTCGCAGCGGTTGCACAGGCCCCTGTGGTCCAGCCTCGGCGTAATTCGGTGTTTTGGGTTCGCGTCATGGCCCGACTATAGGAGCAACGCCCGCCGCCGCCAATCGACAATTCATCGCACAAAGCCTTTCGGTTTGTTTATGATTTCGTCATAAAGACCCCATGATCGAATCTCTTAAATATCCGACGGGCGAATGGCCTGAATTGAAACAAGGTTGGGTTTGGCTCTGCGGCGCCGGTCCGGGTGATGCGGGGCTTTTGACGCTTCATGCGGTGAACGCCATGAAACAGGCCGATGTCATCGTATTTGACGCCCTTGTTCAACAAGAGATTCTCGATTGGGCCCGTCCCGATTGCGAAAAGATTTACGCCGGCAAACGCGGCGGCAAGCCAAGCGCCAAGCAGCGCGACATTTCCCTGCATCTGGTCGAGCTGGCCCAAGAAGGTAAACGCGTTCTGCGCCTGAAGGGCGGCGATCCCTTCGTGTTTGGCCGCGGCGGAGAAGAGGCGCAGACCCTTGTTCAACACGGCATTCCTGTGCGGATCATCCCCGGAATTTCGGCCGGCATCGGCGGTTTGGCCTATGCGGGCGTGCCAGTGACGCACCGCGATGTGAACCAATCTGTGACCTTTGTCACCGGCCACGACCAAACCGGCAACACACCCAGCGCCCTTGACTGGTCGGCGATTTCGCGCGGTTCACAGGTCATCGTCGTCTATATGGGAATGAAACATATTGGCCGTATTTCCAAGGCGTTACGCGACGCAGGTCGACCAGATGACGAACCTGTTGCGGTTGTGTCCGAGGCCACAACGCCGAACCAACGCGTTCTTGAAACGACCCTTGCAACCGCCGAGGCCGACATCGAAACAAGCGGCATGGCCGCGCCTGCGATGATCTGTATCGGTCGCAGCGTCTTGATGCGTCAGGTTCTGGATTGGCAAGGTCAGGCCAACGGCGAACTCCCCCGTGATCTTGATCCGCTTGGCCGCGGCAAACCCGCCGAGCAATGAGCATAAGCCGCGGGATCATCATTGCCGCGCCGTCCTCTGGTGCGGGCAAAACGACGATCACGCTTGGTATTTTGCGCGCCCTTGCCCGACGCGGCATTGATGTACGCGGCGCGAAATCTGGCCCCGATTATATTGACCCCCGTTTCCATAGCATCGCCAGCGGCGCGCCCTGTGTGAACCTTGATGCTTGGGCGATGTCGCCCGAGATGTTGCGCGGATTGGCGACCCAAGACACCCCCGAAACCCTGATCGTCGAAGGGGCCATGGGCCTGTTTGACGGGGCCCCGCCCGAGGGTCAAGGTTCAAGCGCGGATGCCGCGCGGGCGCTCAACCTGCCGGTGGTTTTGGTGGTGGATGCCGCGAAAACCGCCCATTCCATCGCGGCAGTGGTCCAAGGATTTTCACAATTCGCCCAAGATGTAACCATCTCTGCCGTCATTTTGAACAACGTCGGCAGTGCGCGCCACGAAAAGATGCTGCGCACCGCGATCCAAGGCATCGGCATGCCGCTCATAGGCGCGTTGTACCGCCAAAATGACCTGAGCCAGCCGTCCCGACATTTGGGTCTGATCCAAGCGGATGAACACGACGATATCGAAGCCTATCTAAATCGCGCGGCCGATCTGGCCGAGGGCGCGATTGATATGGACGCCCTGTTGGATTTAACGCGCCCACTGGCGGCGGCACCTGCGACAAACGCCGCACCCTTTCCGATCCGCGCGCAAAAAATCGCCATCGCGCGCGACCGCGCCTTTGCGTTCTGCTATCCCCACCACATCAACGCATGGCGTCAAAGCGGCGCCGAAGTCTGGTTCTTTTCGCCACTGAACAACGATCCCGTCCCCGAGGCCGACCTTGTGTTTTTGCCAGGGGGATATCCGGAGTTGTTCGCCGCGGAATTGTCAAATGCGGATGTGTTTATCGCGTCTCTGCACGCCCATGCGGCCAAGGGCGGTTTGGTGTATGGGGAATGTGGCGGCTATATGATGCTTGGCGATGGGTTGATCGACGCCGACGGAAACGCCCACAAAATGGCCGGCCTCTTGCGCTTGCAGACGTCATTCGCGGAACGAAAACTTCACCTTGGCTATCGGATGTTGCAGGCGACACAGGGGCCAATGGCGGGACAGTATTGCGCGCATGAATTCCACTATTCCACGACACAACATACCCAAGGCAAGCCTTTGTTCGCGATGACCGACGCCGAGGGCACCGCCCTGCCCGACGCGGGCTTGATCGAAGGCAGCGTCATGGGATCCTTTGCACACATCATCACAAGTCGTTGATCGGTACAATCTATTCGCGATTGGTACAGGATTTGGGCTTTTCGTGTCGTAAATTTCTGATTACCGATGGTGCATGGATACAGTTATGAAAACCGCGCGCCGCAATGTCGGCGTTCTCGCAGCCGCCCAAGCGATCCTTGGCGCGCAGATGGCAACCATTTTCACGGTCGGAGGACTTGCGGGCCAATCGCTTGCCACGAACCTGTGTTTTGCGACGATGCCGATCTCGATGATCATCCTTGGGTCGATGTTGACGGCAACACCGTTGTCGAACCTAATGCAGAAACATGGCCGTCGCGCCGGATTTGTGGTTGGCGCTGCCGGCGGGGCAATTGGCGCAGCGATCGGGGCCTATGCGCTTTATATAGGGTCTTTCTGGCTTTTGCTTCTGGGGTCACTTGGCACCGGTATCTATATGAGTTCACAAGGTTTTCTTCGGTTTGCTGCGGTAGACAGCGCGCCTGAACACTTCCGCGCCAAGGCGATTTCTTTTGTGATGGCAGGTGGTTTGATTTCCGCGATCCTCGGGCCACAGCTCGTGAAACTGACGTCGGATGCATATGTGATCCCGTTCCTTGGGACCTATTTGGCGGTGATTATTCTGAACATCGTCGGTTCGTTCTTTTTCCTATTCCTCGACATTCCGACGCCCGCCGCACCGGCGGATGACGCGCCCAAAGGACGGTCACGGATGGAATTGTTGAAAACCCCGCGCATCGCCGTGGCGGTGATCTGCGCCATGGTTTCATATGCTTTGATGAACCTTGTCATGACCTCGACGCCCTTGGCGGTTGTGGGCTGTGGATTTGAATCCAAGGACGCGGCGAACATCGTTTCGGCCCACGTTTTGGCCATGTTCGCACCGTCATTTTTCACCGGCCATATCGTCGCGAAATTCGGTGTGGATCGTGTGGTTGCTGCGGGTCTTGCGATCCTTGGCGGCGCGGGTCTTGTGGCGCTTTCGGGGGTAGAGTTGGAGCAGTTCTACATCGCGTTGATCCTGCTTGGGATTGGTTGGAACTTTGGTTTTATCGGCGCAACGACCATGTTGGCCGGTGCCCATACCGTCGAAGAACGCGGCCGTATGCAAGGCCTGAACGACATGCTTGTCTTTGGGATGGTGACCGTTGCGTCGCTGGCCTCTGGCGGCTTGATGAACTGTTCGGGCGGCAATCCGGTGGATGGCTGGTCGGCGGTGAACCTTGCGATGATCCCGTTTCTTGCGCTGGCCTTTGGGGCGCTGATTTGGCTGTCACGCCAGCCAAAAGAAACCGTTTAAATCAAAGGCGGTTGGGGCCCCGGCCCCAACGCCGTTTCGCCGCCAGAAACGCGAATTTCGCACGTTTTTCGAATTCGGACACACCGACCGCACCATCAATCACCCGCAAAGGTTCTTTGATGATCTGCGGCAGAGCCAAGGCCACAACAACCCCGTCCAGCATCGGCGCGGATGTGGTTTTCCCCAACACCCCACGCACCCAACGATTGTCGCGGACCTTTTGATCGGCCGCGCGGGCCAGTTCGGCAACGGCATCCGGACGACCATCAAGCAACGGGATACGCCCCGCCGCCTCAAGCCCAGACACAGCCGCCAAATATCGCGCCACACCACAGCCATGGGCATAGGCCCGCACGGCGGTTTCGGCACCGGCGTCACCGCCCAAAATCCGTACCAAAGCCCAAGTCAGGCTGGCGGATGTCTGTTCGATATAGTCGTGGAAATGGGCCTCGTCCTCGAACGGATCCTTATAGATATCCCAACGGCGCGCGGCGACGACGGGATCCAAAATCGCGGCGATTTCGGGTGTGACGATCTTCGCAAGCGGCGAAGCCACGTGATGTGCACGCGGAGGTTTGCCGTTCTGGATATCCTCCAAGACATCGCGCCAAAATTGTAGACGCATCTCGGCGATCATCGATTCTTGGGTCACCCACGGGGCGCGCACCACCTCAAGATTAAAGGCATAGACCACGAACATCGCCCCGCGCGCCGCAACCGGTGACGCCATGACTGCGCGAAACCGTTCTGGGTCGCCCGCCTGAACCAATTCGGCGCAGGCGTTGATTTCGGCGTCGGTCAGATCACTGATCGACATGGAAAACCGCCTCGGCCTTGTCCCGCAACAGTTTATAGGTGATCGCATCCACCAGCGCCTCGAATGAGGCATCAACGATGTTGCGCGACACGCCAACGGTGGACCAACGGGCACCGTCACGGTCTTCGCTGTCGATGATCACGCGGGTCACGGCCTCGGTGCCGCCATTGGTGATACGGACGCGGAAATCGACCAGCTTCATGTCTTCGATATAGGCCTGATAGGGTCCAAGATCCTTGACCAAGGCACGGGCAAGCGCGTTGACGGGGCCGCCGTCATTGCCGTTTTCGTCGATGCTTTCGGAAACGGACAGCATCTTTTGGCCGCCGACCTGAACAACAACCACCGCCTCAGAAAGACTGATAAATTGGCCGCGCTCGTCCTTGCGACGTTCCGAGGTCGACCGATACCGCACGATTTCGAAATAGGACGGAAGCGTCCCCAGTTCGTCACGGGCCAGCAATTCAAACGACGCCTGCGCGGTGTCATAGGAATAGCCTTCGTCCTCGCGCTGTTTGATGCGATCCAGGATGCGCGACAATGCGGGGTCTTTGGGCTCGACCTTGATCCCTGCCTCGGCCAAACGACGGCGCAGGTTCGATTGACCGGCCTGATTGGACATCGGAATGATGCGCGTATTGCCCACCACCGACGGGTCCACATGTTCATATGTAGACGGGTCTTTCAAAATGGCACTTGCGTGCAAACCGGCCTTGTGGGCAAAGGCGGAGGCCCCCACAAACGGCGCCGATTTCACGGGCACGCGGTTCAACATATCATCAAGCAAACGCGACAGACGGGTCAGACCGGTGATGCCGTCGGCGCCAACGCCAATGTCGTATTTGTCCGCATATTCGGGTTTCAACTTCAAAATCGGGATCAAGGTCACCAGATTTGCGTTGCCACAGCGTTCGCCCAGCCCGTTCAGCGTGCCCTGAATTTGGCGCGCACCGGCGTCAATCGCCGCAAGCGAACAGGCCACCGCGTTGCCCGTGTCGTTATGGGTGTGAATACCCAAACGATCACCCGACAAACCGGCGTCAACAACCGCCTTGGTGATGCGATACACATCCGCCGGAAGAGTGCCGCCATTGGTGTCACACAACACGATCCAACGCGCACCGGCATCATAGGCCGCACGCAGGGCGTCAATCGCATAATCTGGATTGGCCTTATAACCGTCAAAGAAATGCTCGGCGTCAAACAGGGCCTCGCGCCCGCTGGCCACGATGTGTTTGATGCTTTCGCTGATGTTTTCAAGGTTCTCTTCAAGCGTAATCCCAAGCGCGGTGGTCACGTGGAAATCGTGGCTTTTGCCGACCAGACAGACGGCGGGCGTATTGGCGTTCATCACCGCGGCCAGCACATCGTCATTGGCCGCGCTGCGCCCTGCCCGCTTGGTCATCCCAAAGGCGGTCGCGACGGCTTTGGTTTCTTCGCGGGCATCAAAAAACGCGCTGTCGGTGGGGTTGGCACCGGGCCAGCCGCCCTCGATATAATCCACACCAAGGGCATCAAGCTCTGCTGACAGTTTCAGTTTTTCGTCGGTCGAAAACTGCACGCCTTGGGTCTGTTGCCCGTCGCGCAGGGTCGTGTCGTAAAGATAGATCCGCGATTTACCCATCACAAAAGCCCCTCAAGTTTCAAAGCGTCAAACCCTGCGGCCTCGGCCAATTCGACGCCTGCCTTGGACATGCGCACCTCGACACCCGCGTCGATCAACGCGGTTTTCAACGCATCGACGCCCGAGAAATCCTTGGTCTCCATCGCGGTGACGCGCAGCGCCGCCAGCGCATCCGCATAGGCCGACAGATCAACGCCCGCCGTTTCCCAACCGCCAAGATCGTCGGTCAACAACCCAATAAACTGGGCCGAAGCGAGCAACGTCGCAGGGTCTTCGATTTTATAGAGTTCCGAGATTGCACCGGCGGTGTTCAGGTCGCTCGCGACCGCGGCAACGACCGCGTCGCTTGGCGTACCGGCCACAACACCCGCCGTCACGGCGCGCCATTTCTTAAGAACCGCTTTGGCCTGTTCGGCCTTTTCTGCGGTCCAATCCATCGGCTTGCGGTAATGGGTCGACAACATCACAAACCGGATCACCTCGCCCGGAATGCCCTGCTCCAACAGGTCGCGCACGGTAAAGAAATTGCCCAACGATTTGGACATCTTCTTGCCCTCGACCTGAAGCATTTCATTATGAAGCCAGAACCGCGCGAATTCGCCTTCTGGGTGCGCACAGCAGCTTTGGGCGATTTCGTTTTCGTGGTGCGGAAATTGCAGATCATTGCCGCCGCCGTGGATATCAAATTCCGCGCCCAACAATTCATAAGACATGGCGGAACATTCGATATGCCAGCCCGGGCGACCAGTGCCCCATGGGCTTGGCCAGCCCGGTTGATCATCGCTTGATGGTTTCCACAGAACGAAATCCATCGGGTTGCGTTTATACGGCGCAACCTCGACCCGCGCACCGGCGATCATATCGTCAACCGTACGCCCCGACAGCGCACCGTAATTCTTGTAACTATCGACCGCGAACAACACGTGTCCTTCGGCGGCGTATGCGTGGCCCTTTTCGATCAACCCTTCGATCATCGTGATCATCTGGGGAATGAATTCGGTCGCGCGCGGCATCTGGTCGGGGTTTGCGGCGCCAACGGCGCGCATATCGTCCAAATACCAGCCGATGGTTTCATCACAAATGTCGGAAATCGTACGGCCCGTTGCGGCGGCTTTTGCATTAATTTTGTCGTCTACGTCCGTGAAATTACGAACATAATTCAGGTTCTCCGCCCCGTACACATGACGCAGCAAGCGTGCCAAAACGTCAAACACAATCACAGGACGGGCATTGCCCAAATGCGCCCGATCATAGACCGTCGGCCCACAAACATAGAGGCCAACATTGGATGGATCAATTGGCGTGAACAGCTCTTTTGAGCGTGTTTTTGTGTTGTGCAAAGTGATGGATACCATGACGTCCTCGTTGGCTCTTTGGAGGCAGTGTCTATCAAGTTTGAACATGATTGGAAACTGTTATTAGACGGAACAAAGGCGCAGGATTTTCGCCCCGCGCCATCGTATTTAATCTCGAGTTTAGGTTAGCGCGCCTTGAACAAACCACCCAAAATACCACGCACCAATCGGCGGCCGGTTGTGCCCTTGAGCTCACTCACGAGGGCCTTGCCGAGGGCATCTCCGATCCCGTCTCGTTGGCGTTTGCTGGTCGATGACGACCGCCCGACCTTGGACGCCGTATATCGGCGCGCGGTCTTATATTCGCGCACGGCGGGGCTTGGTTCGTTTTCTTCTTCGGCCTCGGCGATGGCGGCGGTTTTGGCGGCCTCATCGGCGCGGGCACGTAGTTTTTCAAAGGCGGAAATGCGGTCCACCTTGGCCTCGTATTTACCGGCGACGGGGGACGCGGCCATGACGGTCGCGCGCGTTGCGTCATCAATCGGCCCCAACTGCGACGACGGGGGACGGATCAGGGTACGCTCAACCACCCCTGGCATGCCCTTTTTGATCAACATGGATGTCACCGCCTCGCCCACTCCGACCTCGCGGATGGCGTCTTCGGTTTCGAAGCGTGGATTGTCGCGATATGTCTCGGCGGCGGCCTTCAGGTTCTTGCGGTCCCGCGCCGTGAATGCGCGCAGGGCATGTTGGACGCGATTGCCCAGCTGGCCAAGGATGTCTTCAGGCACATCGGCGGGGTTTTGGGTAATGAAATAAACACCGACACCCTTGGATCGGATCAAACGCGCGACCTGTTCGACCTTATCCACGAGGGCCTTGGGCGCGTCTTCGAACAACAGATGCGCCTCATCAAAGAAGAACACCAGTTTCGGTTTGTCAGGGTCGCCAACCTCGGGGAGTTCCTCGAACAGCTCGCTTAGCAACCACAATAGGAACGTCGCATAAAGCCGTGGCGCGCCCATCAATTTGTCAGCGGCCAAGATGTTGATCTGGCCACGCCCATCGGGTGCCGTACGGATGATGTCAGACAGTTCAAGCGCAGGCTCGCCAAACAGATCCGCCCCGCCTTGGTTTTCCAGCACCAGAAGACGCCGCTGGATCGCGCCGATTGAGCTGGTGGAAATGTTGCCATACCGAAGCGTCAGATCGCCCCGATTTTGGCCGACGAACACCAAAAGCGCCTGAAGGTCCTTAAGATCCAGCAGTGCGAGCCCCTGTTCGTCCGCGACGCGGAAGGCGATGTTCAAAATGCCCTCTTGGGCTTCGCTCAGCTCCAAAAGCCGCGCAATCAACAGCGGCCCCATTTCCGAAATCGTCGTGCGCACGGGGTGACCGGATTGTCCGAAGAGGTCCCAGAAGGTCACTGGAAAAGCGTCATAGGTATAGTCATCAAACCCAATCGTCGCCGCGCGTTTCATGAACGCCTCATGAAGCTTGAACCCTTCGGTCCCGCTTGCGGCGAGGCCAGACAGGTCGCCCTTAACGTCGGACAGAAACACAGGCACGCCCGCGTTGGAAAACCCTTCGGCCAAGATTTGCAACGTCACGGTCTTCCCCGTGCCCGTCGCCCCTGCGATCAACCCGTGACGATTGCCGTATTTCAACAAAAGCCCCTGTGCCTCGGCATAATCTGCGCCGCCGCCACCGATGAAAATTTGATCTGTCACTCTGTCACCTCTGTCTACGTGTGTTGCTGCAACACTACGTTAACCTTCCTATGTCAGTATAGTTTTAATCGGTTGTTTGGTCCTCTTTCGGCCGGTTACCTCCCTGTTGAACTGACCGCGCCACGTGCGCGGTCTTTTTTTATGTAACAGGCACATGTCACTCTTGACCCATTCCCATATCCGCCATAGATTTCTGGAAATATAAGTCGGCAAGTTCGACAGGGAAAAGACAAATCGGGTTGTGGATCGCCACGGCCCGATTTGCATTTTGACCCCGCACATCTGATCAATCGATATATGGTATTTCTGCATCACCTTTGAGCGGTTCATGTCGAAACTGGCGATAAACAGCCTGTTAGGACCTGCGCAGAACCAAAGCCCCCTGACAGGTCAAAACGCCCATGATAGACACGGCTCAAACAGATCGACTGACAGGACTATCATGACTAATATCTTGAAACCATTTGTTATTGCGGCGTCTCTTTTGGCCGCGGCCCCTGCCTTTGCACAGGACACGGCCCCAGAAGTTACGCCCGATCTTGACCTTGGAGCACCCGCGCCGGTTGTTGAAGAAAACCCTGTGTACATTAAGGCGACACACGGCGATTGGTTGGTACGCTGCATCAAGCATGGCGAAGACTTAAACAACTGTGAGATGTATCAGCAGCTTGTGGATGAAACTGGAAATGCTACCGCTGAAATCAGCCTGTTTAACCTAACCTCTTCACAGGGTGCTGCTGCGGGCGCAACAATTTTGACCCCCTTGGAAACCCAGTTAGAGCCAGGACTGACCATCGGTGTTGATGACGCAGACCCAAAGATCTACCAGTTTTCTTTCTGTACCATCGCTGGCTGTGTGGCCCGTGTCGGCTTTACCGCAAGCGAAATTGAGCAGTTCAAAAAGGGAAACTCTGGTCTTTTGAAAATTGTCCCTGCTGCTACGCCAAACAGACGCAAGGACCTTGTCATCTCGCTGACGGGATTTACAGCCGCTTATACCGAAACCTCTGCCGAGAACGAAAAATTCTTCGAAGCACGCGGCCTCAACTAATATCTAAAAAGGCCACCGATTGCGGTGGCCTTTTGCTTAACTGGCGCGGCGCAGTGCAAGCACCGCATTCAGCCCCCCAAACGCAAAGGCGTTTGACAGAACCACATCCACATTCGCATCACGGGCCTCGTTCGGGACCACATCCAGCGCACATTCTGGGTCTGGCTCTTCATAGTTGATGGTCGGTGCGATCACACCGTCGCGCAACGCCATGATACAGGCCAGCAATTCCACCGCACCGGTACCGCCGATCAAATGGCCGTGCATCGACTTGGTTGACGACATCATCAACTGATCCGCGTGGTGCCCAAACACATCAGCCACCGCCGCACATTCGGTCTTGTCATTTGCCGCGGTGCCGGTTCCGTGCGCATTGATATAGCCGACCTCGTCCAAATTCAGACCTGCATCCTCGACCGCCCCTTTGATCGCACGTGCCGCGCCTTTTTTCGACGGCATAACGATGTCGGAGGCGTCCGACGTCATGGCAAAGCCGATAACCTCGGCCAAGATCTCGGCACCGCGGGCCTTGGCATGTTCGTAGTCTTCGAACACGAAGACCGCCGCGCCCTCGCCTTGGACCATGCCGTTGCGGTTGGCGGAAAACGGGCGACAGGCATCGCGCGACATGACGCGCAGCCCTTCCCATGCCTTGATTCCGCCAAAACAGAGCATCGATTCCGAGCCCCCCGTTACCATCACGGTCGACATGCCGGACCGGATCATATTGAACGCCTGCCCCATGGCGTGGTTCGACGATGCACAGGCCGTGGCCACCGTGAACGACGGCCCCTTAAGGTTGAACGCCATGGACACGTGGCTTGCCGCGGCATTGTTCATCAATTTCGGCACAACGAACGGGTGAACGCGGTTCTTGCCCTCTTCATAGACGGTGCGATAATTTTCGTCCCAAGTGTTCACGCCCCCACCGGCAGTGCCCAAAACGACGCCGGATCGGACCGACAGCGCGTCGTTAAACGTCAGACCAGATTGGCCAATCGCTTCGCGGGCGGCGTGCAACGTAAACTGGGTAAACCGATCATAAAGCGCGATCTGCTGACGGTTGAAATCCACCTCTGGCTCATAACCGTGAACCTGTCCGCCGATCTTCACTGACAGACGATCCACGTCACGAATATCAAGCGGGCCAATGCCACAGACGCCCTCGGCCATGGCCTTCATCGTGGCATCCGCACTATGGCCAAGCGCGTTTATCGAGCCTTGGCCCGTAATGACAACGCGGTTCACGATGATTGCTCGTTCACCAATTGCGCGACGGCCTTGGCGATGGCATCAACGGACGAGAGATCAAAGGTGCTTTCGCTTGGGTCATTCGCGTTGAACGGAACCTGAATATCGAACGCCTCTTCGATGGCAAAGATCGATTCCACAAGGCCGAGGCTATCGATGCCCAGATCCTCAAGCGTGCTTTCGCCGGTCACGTCAGACACTTCAAGAACGGCCTGTTCGGCGATGATTTCTTTGATCTTATTCAAAATTTGGTCAGTCATGGCGCGGTCTCCTCTTATCGTCTATTTAGGTCTTATGGACGAGGTTTGAAACGGTTTTTTGAAGGTCTTTGAATTGATCCATCATGCGCGGCAAACGGCGAAGCGCTTTGTTCATCTCGATCTGGGTTTCCATTTTCACGGCCACAGGTCCCCAAACCGCGCGCCCTGATGGCACGTTGGTATAAAGGTTGGTGCCGCCGCCCGCGACCACGTCACTGCCGACTTTGATGTTATCGGACACGCCACATTGACCGCCCAGAACCACGCGATCGCCCAGAACGGTTGACCCCGCGATGCCGACCTGACCACACAGAAGACAGTCTTGGCCGACCTCAACGTTATGGCCGATATGGACAAGGTTATCGATCTTGGTGCCGCGGCCAATTTTGGTCGCACGGATGGTGCCGCGGTCGATACAGGCATTGGCGCCGATTTCCACATCATCGCCGATTTCGACGGTGCCGATGGAATGAATACGGGTCCAGCTTTGGGCCTTGACCTCACCCATATCCCCAAGGTTTTCGCGCGCCTTTTCGACGCTGGATTTTTCGGGGGTGACAAAGCTAAAACCATCGGCGCCGATAACCGCGCCGGATTGGACAAAGATATCGTCGCCGATTGTGACCCGCGCCCCAACGCGCACAGCGTTGTAAAACGTGGCGTTGTCGCCGATCACGGTGCCTTCGGAAATGGTAGATTGCGCGCCGATACGGGCGTTCTTGCCGATGGCAACATCACGACCGATCACCACGAACGGGCCAATCGCGGCGCCCGCGCCGATGGTGGCGGTGTCATGAATAACCGCGGTCGGGTGAATGCCCGCATCCACGTCGGGCCCCGCATCCAGCAATTTGGTCAGGCCGGACATGGCGTAACGGGCGCGCGGCACGAACAATGCGCCGTCCAAACCCAATTCCTTCCAATCGGCCCCCTCCCAAAGGATCGCGGCGCGGGCCTTGCCCTTGGACAGGCCGTCGCCGTAACGCGGATCCATGGCCAGCGCGATATCGCCCTCGCCCGCCATGGCGGGTTCGGCGGCGCCGGTAATAATGATGTCGGATTGGCCTTGGACCGTCGCCCCAAGTGCGGCGGCGATATCATTCAATGTCAACGTCATAACCAATTCCTTTTTCAATGCACCAAAGCGCCTTGATAAGGATTTAGCGATCTACGTCCTAGATTTCCACCCCAGCCTTGGACAGGGCGGCGAAAATCTTGGCGTCACGACCGTAAATGTCACGACGGAAATTGATGCGACCCTTCGCTGGGGACACGGCCGTGCGGTAAATGATGTGCACCGGCACCTGCTTTTTCAACGGAACAAAGGCCTCTTGGCCGGTATCAAGGGTCCGGTGGAAGAACGCCTTGGGGTTAGATTCCTGTTTCGCGAGCAACGCATAGGCGAAGTCGAACGGATCGGCCAAACGGATACAGCCGTGGCTAAAGGCGCGGGATTCGCGCGAGAACAGGTTCTTGGCCGGCGTGTCGTGCAGGTAAATGTTGTACTTGTTCGGGAAGATGAATTTCACCAGACCAAGCGCATTCGATTTGCTGGGTGGCTGTTTGATATTAAACGGGAATGTCGCCTTGGTGTATTGATTGAAATCAATGCCAGCGCGGCTGACAACCTTGCCGGATGCCGTCACCAAGTTAAGGTGGCTGACCGCATTCGGGTTCTTTTGCAACATCGGAAGGTATTCTTTGGTCGCAATTGAGCGCGGCACGTGCCACGTCGGATTGATCACAAGATGTTCCATGACGTCCGAAAATTCGGGGCTACGACGGTCAGAGCTATCGGCGCCGATCACAGAACGGGTTTCGAATGTGACCTTATTGTTGTCCATGATTTTCGCGGTGAAATCCGTGAGGTTGACCCAAATGTGACGCGAGCCACGATCAAAGTTGGTCCAACGTTCACGTTCAAGCGCGACATAGATGGATTTCAGACGATCCTTGGCGGATGTGTTGATTTCCGCCAATGTGCCCGGACCGGCAACGCCATCGGGCGACAGACCGTGATCCAGTTGAAATTGCTGAACCGCCTGCTGCATCGTCGCATCAAACACGGTGGACGCAGAACGTTTCATATAGCCCATTGCGACCAAACGGTTGCGAAGGGCAACAACGTTGTTGTTGGATTGGCCCGGTTCGATTTTGGACCCAGGAACCGTGGCACCCCACCCGCCAGCAGCGACAAGTTCGGTGAAACGGACCTTTTCCTTAAGCAAACGGACATATTCTGGCGATTTCGGAGTAAGGCTCTCAAGATAAGCGCGCGGGTTCGACGCAGCAAAGGCATTGAGCTGGGCCTCGTGTCCCACACGGCCAACTTGGCGCACCAGACCTTCGTCAATGCGGGACGGCACCAAGGCGCCGGTTTGAATGTCGCGCGCATATTGCAGGAACATCTCGCTAAGCTTAACCTCGGCGGTGCCGCGGCTTCGGCCGGATGCGGCGTCCTTAAGAAGTTGTTTAATAACAGCAGGATCATAGCGCCCCGCAGGCAGGCCATGCATCTCGGCGCTCTCGGCCGCTTTCAAAAACGCACGACGACGGGCGCGGTCTTTGGATGTGTTTCCGGTCCAGATCGGTTCAAAATTACGCGCCTTATAAAAGGCCGAAAGACCGCTATCGCTGGAGGCGGCGGTCGCAACCGCGTGGGTATAGGCAGTGGATTGTGCGAAAGTCACAGTTGGCGGTGTCACCAACATAGTCGCAGCAATAAGAGCGGGAACGATGGGGAAGCGCTTTGAAAACTGCATATTTTCTCTCGTCTATAATCACTATCTAATGTGACACGGTTGCCTAGCAAGCAAGGTGTCGGAATTGTCGTATTCTTGCCCCCAAAGTATAGGGGAATTTAATTCACTTATCGTCACATATGACATGGGTTTCAAGAAAATCTATCTCACATTCATGTCATTAATTGCCGTATTCCGATTAAACTTGAGCAATTTCCCGCCCAATATAAGGGCTTTCATAAGGTTTTAGCAGAATTGGCTTGGTCTGCGATTCTTCCTGTGCAATAAAAATATCACATCTGGGGGATGTAACACGGTTTTGCGCTTGCAAGGCGACAAGACCAACACACGGACAGGCAACGATGACTACTGGTACGAAGACTGAAATGACCCGTCGCGGCTTACTTGGGGCGTTCGCAGCGACTGCAATCACTGCAGCACCTACATACGCGAATGCCGCGGGCTTCCTACGGGGGGCTGGTGATATGCGTCGCCTTAAAATGTACTCCGGCCGCACCGGCGAAACCATCGACATGATCTATTGGATTGACGGCGACTATATCAAAGACGCCCTTACCGAGATCAACTGGTTCATGCGCGATTGGCGCAATAAACAGACCATCAACATCGATACACGCAACATCGACATCATGGCCGCCTCACAGCGTCTTTTGAAAACCGATGAGCCCTATCTGTTGCTGTCTGGTTATCGCAGCCCAGCCACCAACGCCATGCTCCGAAGCCGTTCCCGCGCCGTTGCCAAGAATTCCTTGCACATGAAAGGTCAAGCCGCCGACCTTCGCCTTAAATCCCGTACCGTGAAACAAATCTCTGCTGCTGCGATTTCGTGCCGCGCCGGCGGTGTTGGCAAATATTACGGGTCCAACTTTGTCCACATGGACTGCGGCGATGTTCGCACTTGGACAAGCTAAGCAACCGAAAATCAACGATCAAACAAGCGGCCTCTGGGCCGTTTTTTTGTGTCTGGATGATGGAAACGGCGCCCCAAGGGCCCGCAGGGCCACAACACAAAGAAACACCCGCAGGTGCATAAAATCATTCAATTTTCTTGGTGATTGGTTTCCTCTGATTGGGTGAATCAGAAGTTTACATGGTCGGGACGGTAGGATTCGAACCTACGACCTACGGTACCCAAAACCGTCGCGCTACCAGGCTGCGCTACGCCCCGACTGTGTGAGGCATCTTCTAGCGCCAGTCGTTGGAAATGGAAACCCCTAATCGACGCAATTTCACACCAAGATGACTCGATATCCCCTCACCGAATTGACTGCACGCCCCACAGGGTTTGGCCGTGCGAATGGGGAAACTGAACACATGACGGAACGCAAAAAACACCCGAAGGTGTTTCACTGCATACCAATTTTTGGATGATATCCTCTGACTGGGTAAATCAGAAGTTTACATGGTCGGGACGGTAGGATTCGAACCTACGACCTACGGTACCCAAAACCGTCGCGCTACCAGGCTGCGCTACGCCCCGCCGTGTGACGCATCTTCTAATGATACTCTGGCGGAATGGAAACCCCCAATCGACGTTTTTTAACACGACCATGAAACTATTTTTTGGTCGAACATCGGGTGGCGCAATTCACTTGCATCCGAAAGCCCTATTTCCTTGGACAAACCGCCGTTTATCTCAAGAACGGCGATCACATCGCGGCCGCCATCGATCACGGTCTCGTCCAATGGAATTGCATTTGTGTGGATACGATTTATTTCCCCATCGACCCCAACAAAGATCATATCAAGCGGAATCAGTGTGTTACGCATCCAGAATCGCGCATGAATCGGGGAATCATAGAAAAAGATCATCCCCGCATCCGTCGCCATTGATTCCCGATGCATGAGCCCCCGCGCGCGCTCTTGATTGTCGTCTGCGACCTCGACGGAAAAGGTCACAGTGTCATGAGAGCCGCGAATAGAAACCTGATCAAGGGCACAGTCAGATGTCTGCGCCTGGATTTCCCCAAACCACAGGCAAAAGACAGCCGACGCGCCGATGATCAATTTCATAATTAGTCCTCTAGGGCCGTTTCCCATGATGAAACGCGGATGGCCATTTGCCCCCGTTTACCGTCTGCAATCCGAAGCCCAATCGCCTCGCCTGGGGCGAGATCGGACAGGCCGGATTGACGTAGAACCTCGGCGTGAATGAACACGTCCGCACGGGCACCAAACACGTTGGCGAACCCAAATCCTTTAGTCTTATCAAACCACTTAACGCGCGCAGGCTGTAGGACAACCTGCTCCCATGCACCAAGCTCAACACCTTCGAATTCGGACAAAACGCCCGCATCTTCCAGCTCGGGTGGTTTGATGGACTGCACCTCGACGGCCTGAACGCCACGATCTGTGCTTTGCACGCTCAGTTCGATTTCGGATCCGTCCGCGACGGACCCCTGGCCAAAGTTTCGAAGGACATTTGCATGGAGCAAAATATCCGCGCCGCCACTGTCTGCGACGACAAACCCGAACCCTTTAACCGGATCGAACCACTTTACTTTACCAGTCACAGTTGTGATTGGCTCTTCGTTATCAGTCATGCCTTAGCTTACCCCAAAATTAGCTATGTAGTGTGTTCCCCAACTCGGTCACATTACCGTCATCAGGGCCAATGATACAAGGCTTCTATGGGTAGAGACGCGCGGTTTCCCAACTTTCATTGGCTGACGTACGGGTAAAGCGGAACCGGTCGTGCAGGCGAAATTCACCATCTGCCCAGAATTCGATCTCGGTTGGCGCGATACGGTACCCGCCCCAAAACGGCGGGCGTTTGGGTGACACACCTTGGGTTGCGGTGATCTTGGCGACCTTGGCCATCAGATGCGCGCGGGATGACAATGGCGATGATTGATCCGACGCCCATGCCCCGAGACGGCTTTTGAGGGATCTCGAATTGTAATACTCATCCGCCTTTGGCCCGTCTTCCTTGGTGACAAGACCCCGCACGCGGATTTGACGCCGCAAAGATTTCCAATGCATCACAAAGGCCGCCTTCCCCGCTTGGTCCAACTCTTGGGCCTTTTGGCTTGTGTAATTGGTATAGAAAACGAAGGCGTCCGGCTCGATGTCCTTTAACAACACCATCCGCGCGTTGGGCATCCCGTCGCCGTCCACCGTCGACAGGGCAATCGCGTTCGGATCGTTCAGCTCGCTCTCATTGGCCTCGGCCTGCCACCGCATGGCGATTTCAAACGGATCATCACCCGCAAAAAGTCCGGTTCTGTCTGACATGGGGTTCTCCTGCCGTTTTCGTTCCCTACATATGTATTACGCCCACCCTGAGGAACAAGATCAAATTCACCCCATTTTCTATGGGCAACGACGCGGGCTTGATGGGACGGGCAGATTGCCATAAACGTTACGTAACAATAAACCGGATCTACGGGAAAACGACTATGAAACTACTTGAGGGTAAGCGCGGCCTAATTATGGGTCTAGCCAACGACAAATCTATTGCATGGGGCATCGCCAAAGCCTGTGCCGAGCAAGGCGCGGAACTCGCGTTTTCCTATATGGGCGATGCGTTCAAAAAACGCGTTGCACCGCTCGCCGAAAGCATCGGCGTGACCGATCTTATTGATTGCGATGCAACCAACGCCGAAGATCTTGACGCGATGTTCGCAACCATCGAGGAAAAATGGGGTCAGATCGATTTCGTTGTGCATGCCATTGGTTTCTCTGACAAAAACGAACTTCGCGGCCGCTATGTTGATACCTCGCCTGAGAACTTCCGCATGACCATGGATGTGTCTGTGTACACCTTCACATCCGTGTCCCAACGTGCGGCCAAGTTGATGAAGGACGGCGGCTCGCTTCTGACCCTCACATATTACGGTGCGGAACAGGTTATGCCACATTACAACGTCATGGGTGTGGCCAAAGCCGCGCTTGAGGCCTCTGTGAAATACCTTGCCGAGGACCTTGGCAAAGACGGCATTCGTGTAAACGCGATTTCCGCGGGTCCGATCAAAACCCTTGCGGCCTCTGGCATCGGCGATTTCCGTTACATCATGAAATGGAACGAGCTGAACTCGCCACTTCGTCGTAACGTGACCCAAGAAGAAGTCGGTAAATCCGCCGTTTATCTTCTGTCCGACCTTGGTTCTGGCGTAACAGGTGAGAACCTTCACGTTGACGCCGGTTACCACGTTGTGGGCATGAAGGCCGTTGATGCACCTGACATTGACGCCGTAACTGGCCGTAAATAGTGACGTTTTCCGCATTCGTCGCCATTCTGACGCTGCATATGTTTGCCGCCATCAGCCCCGGCCCCGCCGTGTTGATGGCCGCACGCACCGGCGTAACCGAAGGGTTGCGCACCGGTGCGATGCTTGCGCTTGGGATTGGTGTCGGTGCGGCGTTCTGGGCCGTGATGGCCGTTTTTGGCCTGTCGGTCCTGTTTGAATACGCCCCGTTTTTGCTAACGACGTTGAAAATCGTTGGCGGGGCGTATCTGATGTATATGGCGTGGAAAATGTGGAAATCGGCCAAGGAACCGATGGACATGAATATCGAGGGCCGCGCCCCGCGCACCCTGTTTTCCGCCTTTTGGCTGGGCGTCACGACCCAACTGTCTAACCCCAAACCTGTCGTATTTTTCGGCGCTGTTTTCGTCGGAATGATCCCCCAAGGCACCCCCGCATGGGTTATTGGCGCTTTGCTGTTTTGGATCATTGCCATCGAGGCAATTTGGAATACTATCGTGGCACGCATTTTTTCATTTGAACGGACGCGAAAAGGCTATATCAGCCTGAAAACTGTGATGGACCGGTGCTTTGGTGGCCTTTTGGCGCTGCTTGGTCTGAAAATCGCGACCACATAATTAGACAAGGTAGAACCATGACCGAACGTTTGCCCCACGAAAAAGGCTTTCACATCAGCTGGGATCAAATCCACCGCGATTCCCGCGCGCTTGCATGGCGTTTGGACGGCAAAGGCCCCAATGACGGCGCATGGAAGGCCATCGTGGCGATCACCCGTGGCGGCATGGCCCCTGCGATGATCATCGCACGTGAATTGGACGTGCGCACCATTGACACGATCAGCGTGAAATCCTATTCGCACCAAGACCAATCCGAGGCAGAAGTTCTTAAGGCGCCCGACCCCGAACTGATGGGTGACGGCACCGGTGTTCTGGTGATCGATGATTTGGTCGATTCTGGTAAGACATTGGAATTGGTACGTGAAATGTACCCGAACGCCCATTTCGCCACGGTTTACGCGAAACCCAAGGGCCGCCCGATGGTCGATACCTTCATCACCGAAGTGTCCCAAGACACATGGATTTTCTTCCCGTGGGACATGGCGTTGCAATATGTCCAACCCTATCGTGGCACCGACGCCTAGCCGTCGAAATCCACACAAAATATCCAAGGGCGGGGCATCATGCACCCGCCTTTTTTGCGTTTATGGGGGTGGTTTGCCGCCCTGCCCGTTCACGGCCCTTGCCCCCCTGCAAAAGACGCCCTAAACACGTGTAAAGACAGTTAGAAAAGGGTCAACCGATGTCAAAAAAAGCCAGCAGCGCAATCTCGCGGTTCTTTATGTGGGGCCTTATGGGCTTGTTGATTGCGGGCCTTCTGAGCTTTGCGGTCACCGATTTCGGAGGAAGCTCATACACGGTTGCGACCGTCGGTGAAGAAGAGATCGACACGAACCTCTATGCCAACGGGCTTCAGACTGAATTGAACTCCTTCCAGCAACAGTTGGGCACCTCTATTCCCCTGTCCACCGCGCTTCAGTTCGGCATCGACCGTCAGGTTCTATCGACCCTTGTGACACGCGCCGCCCTTGATAACGAAACCGCCGAGACCGGCCTTTCGGTTGGGGATGATTTCGTGCGTCAACAGGTTCTGACAACCCCCGCCTTTCAGGGTCTGACCGGCGAATTTGACCGCGAGGCATATGCCGACGCGCTGCGCCGCTCTGGTCTTGACG
Organism: uncultured Halocynthiibacter sp.; assembly: GCA_947503035.1. Taxonomy (GTDB): domain Bacteria; phylum Pseudomonadota; class Alphaproteobacteria; order Rhodobacterales; family Rhodobacteraceae; genus CANNCD01. The sequence continues at coordinate 417,768 of CANNCD010000001.1, read as the reverse complement.
AAGAAGAATTCGAAGACTCGCTTCGCAAAGACACCGCACGTGGCATTCTTCAGGGCGCGATCGTGTCCGGCATCGCCCCATCCACCGCAATGGTTGACGCGGCGCTGTCCTATGGCTTTGAACGTCGCGGCTTCACTTGGGCGCGCGTTGATGCGACCAACCTTCCGACCCCTGTTGGTGCGCCAACAGACGCCGATTTGACCGCCTATTACGAGGCAAACCCAGAGGAATTCACAACACTTGAGGCCAAGAAAATCGCCTATGTGTCGCTCACGCCTGAGATGATCCTTGATACGGTTGAGGTTGACGAAACCGTGTTGCGCGAAACATACGACGACCGCATCGCGTTTTACCAACGTGACGAACGTCGTTTGGTGGAACGTCTGGTTCTGGGCACCGATGCCGCCGCAGCCGAGGCCAAAGCCCGTCTTGATGCCGGTGAGATCACCTTTGACGAACTGGTCGCCGAACGCGGCCTGGACCTTGCCGATATCGATCTTGGTGACCAATCCAAGGACGAGCTTGGCGATGCAGGCGACGCGATTTTCGCCATGGCCGAACCAGGCATTACCGATCCGCTACCAACCACGCTTGGCGCTGCGATCTTCCGTATGAACGCGATTTTCCCTGCGGAAAACACATCCTACGAAGAGGCGCTTCCGTCCCTTCGTGATGAATTCGCACAGGACCGCGCCCGCCGTGTGATCACCGACAGCGTTGGCGATCTGGACGATCTTTTGGCCGGTGGTGCAACCCTTCCAGAGGTCGCCGAGGAAACCGACGCGGTGTACGGCGAACTTCTGTGGGATGGCACGTTGGCCGAAGGCATCGCCGCCAGCCAAGCGTTCCGCGCCGCTGCCAACGCCGTTCAGGATGGTGATTTCGCCGAGGTGATCGAAACGGAAGACAGCGCGATCTTTGCGCTTGAATTGGTGGAAACCATCGCCCCGACCCTTGAGGCATATGACGACGTGGTGGCTCGCGTGATCGCCGGTTGGGAACAGCAGGAAACCGCAAACGCCGTTGCCGCCCACGCCGAGACGATCAAAACCGCGCTGGAAACTGGCACCGATTTGGCGTCCCAAGGCTTGACCGCGACGGTCGAGACCGAGGTCCTGCGCACCGATTTCATCGCCGATGTGCCTGCGGAATTCTTGACCACCGTGTTCGCAACCGACGAGGGCACCGTGTCCGTTCTGCCAGCCGGTGACGCGTCCTATGTGATCCACACCGATCTGATCCAAGGCCCAGACACCACCTCGCCTGACTATGAAACGGCCAAGGCGGGTCTGTCCGATCAATCCTCTTCGCAAATCGCACAGGACCTGATCGCCGCCTTTGGCATCGCCCTTCAAAACGACCTTGATATCACGACGAATACTGCCGTGATCAATGCGGTCCACGCGCAATTTAACTAGGTAATACAATGGCTTTGACCCCTTCTTTTGATGACTTTGCCGCCGGATATGATGCCGGCCAAAGTCAGGTCGTCTACACCCGTCTTGCGGCGGATTTGGACACGCCCGTGTCGCTTATGCTCAAACTCACCGAGGCCCGTCGCGACAGTTTCGTTCTTGAATCTGTCACCGGTGGTGAGGTGCGCGGGCGCTATTCTATGGTCGGGATGAAGCCGGATTTGATCTGGGAATGCCGTGGCGAAACCAGCCGTGTGAACCGTCAGGCGCGCATTGACCGCGATGCTTTTGAAGACTGCACAGCCGCCCCGTTGGATGCCTTCCGCGAAATCCTCGCGGAGAGCCACATCGACCTGCCCGACGAACTTCCGTCTGCGGCGTCGGGGCTGTTTGGCTATCTTGGCTATGACATGATCCGCTTGGTGGAACATCTGCCGGATGTGAACCCTGATCCGCTGGGTCTGCCGGATGCGGTGATGATGCGTCCGTCCGTTGTGGCCGTGTTGGATGGGGTCAAGGGCGACGTGATCATCGTGTCCCCTGCTTATGCGAACACCGGTCTGTCGGCGCGCGCCGCCTATGCGCAGGCCGCCGAACGGGTGATGGACGCCGTGCGCGATCTTGAACGTGTGGCATCCGGCGAAAGCCGCGATCTGGGCCAAGAGGCCGATCTGGGTCCGCTTGTGTCGAATTTCACCCACGAGGGCTATTTGGACGCGGTCGAAAAGGCCAAGGAATACATCCGCGCCGGTGACATCTTTCAGGTGGTGCCGTCGCAACGTTGGACGCAGGATTTCCCGCTGCCTCCGTTTTCGCTGTACCGCTCCTTGCGTCGCACCAACCCGTCGCCCTTCATGTTCTATTTCAACTTTGGCGGTTTTCAGGTCGTGGGCGCCAGCCCCGAGATCTTGGTCCGCGTTATGGACGGCGAAATCACCATTCGCCCCATCGCCGGCACCCGCGCTCGTGGCGCCAATGCCGAAGAGGACCGCGCAAACGAGGCCGATCTTTTGGGCGACAAGAAAGAACTGGCCGAGCACCTTATGCTGCTTGATCTGGGGCGCAATGACGTGGGCCGTGTTGCCAAGATTGGCACCGTGCGTCCGACCGAAAAATTCATCGTCGAACATTACAGCCACGTGATGCATATCGTGTCGAACGTGGTCGGCGAACTGGCCGATGACCAAGACGCCCTGTCTGCGTTTTTCGCGGGCATGCCTGCGGGCACAGTGTCCGGCGCGCCCAAGGTCCGCGCGATGGAAATCATCGACGAATTGGAACCAGAAAAGCGCGGCGTTTACGGCGGCGGTTGTGGATATTTCAGCGCGAATGGCGAGATGGACATGTGTATTGCCCTGCGCACCGCGGTGGTCAAAGACGAGAAACTCTATATCCAAGCGGGCGGCGGCGTGGTTTACGACAGCGACCCCGAGGCGGAATATATGGAAACCGTCAACAAATCCAAGGCGATCCGCAAGGCCGCCGAGGATGCCGGTCGTTTTGTCCACGGCAAGAATTCCTAACACCTGAAGTGGCCCCCACGTGGGGCAACTTCGCCCCTGCGTCATATGGGACGCCCGTCATTAATATTCTGGCTTTGTGGATCAGTGTCGGTTACCACCGCTATATTGGTAAATATTTTTTGCCTCTACTGACCTTTGATTTCACGCAGCACGCCAGAGGCCCCCATGACAAACAGCCAACTCATTCGTCTTGTTCTATTGGTCTTTGTTGCCGTGACCAGCATCGTCATCGGCGATACGGCTGGCAAATTGCTGGGTCAGGCGGGGGTTGCCCCGATCATCGTGGCGTGGTCGCGGTTCATTTTTGGTGCGCTCTTTGTGCTTCCGTTCTGTGGGCTTCAACTGTCCGAATTGGCATATCTGCGGGACTGGCGGGTTCTGGCGCGGGGGATTTTGATTGCGGGTGGGATTTCGTTCATCCTGACCGCCCTTAAGACCGAACCAATGGCCAATGTGTTCGGTGCCTTTTTCATCAGCCCGATCGTGTCCTATATCCTTGCCATCGTGTTTCTGCGCGAGACGCCGTCGCGCACACGCGGGGTGTTGCTTGGGATTGGTTTTATCGGGGTTTTGCTGGTGGTCAAACCCGGGTTTGGGGTGTCGACTGGCATTCTGTGCGCCCTTGCGGCGGGCACCTGCCACGGCTCCTATCTGACGATGACACGCACCATTGCGGGCCAGTACCGTCCACGGTTCCTGTTGATATCACAGCTTTTTATCGGCGCGCTGGTTTTGACTCCGCTTGGGCTTGGGGTGACCCTTCCTACGCTTGATCTTTGGGTGGGTACCATGATCACCATAAGCGCGCTTGGCTCGGCCATTGGGAATTACATGTTGGTGATTGCCAGCCGCAACGCCGAGGCAAGCCTGATCGCACCCCTGATCTATACCCAGCTCATCTCTGCGGCGGGGATTGGCGTGTTGGTGTTTGGCGACTGGCCCGATGCCTATGCGGCGCTCGGGCTGTGTCTGATCCTTGGGTCTGGCATCGGCAGCCTTGTTGCAAGCCGCCGCCGCTAGCCGCCGTTACTGAACCTGAAGCAGAACCGATACCGGCGCGATATTCACGCCATTGGTTTTGCCCGCCGCGACCCAATCCCCATAAGCCCCAAGCGCACCCGTCCCCGTGTGCCCGACAGCAATCGCTGTCTTGTCTTTGCTGGCCTGAAAGGCGATCCGGCTGAGGATGCGGGACATGGCGGGGATGCTCTCGCCTGCGCCATCAACGGTGCGTGACGCCAATGCGGCAGGGACATCGCCGCGTTCGGCCAGTTGCAGACCCGCGTTCAACCCCTGTGGGTACAGAACAAGCCCGTGGCCCTGATCGGCAAGGTTCGTGATGACCTGTTGGATTTGGGCGCGGTTGGATTGGAACCCACCGGTGCCGTTGCTGATGACGCCGATCACATCGGGGAAATCCGCGATGGTGGATTGGAACACCTGTTCAACGTCTGACGGCTGTGCGCCAGACGGGGTATCAAGCACCAAGAGAACCTCATGCCCTGCGCCGCGATATGTGGCAATGGCATCCGCCGCGCCGTCGCTGTTGGGGTTCACCGCAAAGGTCACGCCCACCGGCAAGGACGCCAAGATATCCGAGCTGGGACGTGCGGAAGGGACATCGATAAACATCGCCGCCATCACCGGCGCGATCAGATCCCCGTCATAGGGCGCACCAAAGGCCACAAGCGCAGGGAGTTCTTCTGCAGGTTCCGCAGGCGCGGCTGGCGCTTCTGTCGGGAGTTCAACCGGTGTGGCGTCCGTTCCCGGAAGCCGCGTTTCGCCACCCGTTTCGGGGCGCACCAATGATCCGGCCGTCGTGCCAAGACGCGGCGCGGGTGTCACGGGTTCCTCTGGCGTTTCGACCTCTGTCACCTCTGCTGTTTCGGCGTCGGGCACGGTCTCTTCGATCAATGGCTCTGGCGGGATTTCGTCCACTGTTGCCTCTTCAACCGGCGCCTCTTCTGCGGCCACTTCAACCTCGGTCTCGGTTTCGGCGGGGCCTTGGATCAACGGGGCGCTATCGGCCAAACCGGCCTCGGGGCTTTGGACCGCGTGGGGCGTATCGGATGATGTGGGTGCCGCCGGAAGGGTCGGTGCCTCGATCTGGGCCTCGGGCAAATCGGCAACGGAACCGGTTTCAAGCGTCACCTCGGGCGGGGCCACAGTTTCAATATCAGGTGTCGGAAGCGCCTCTGCGCTTGGGGCCTCGGGGGCGAGACCAACATTGGTATCCGCGATGATGGGTGATTCATCGGTCACATCCCCCGCATCGACGGACGACTCGGCGCCCGCAACCGGTGCCTCGGCGGGCGTTTCATCGGCCACAGGGGGCGTGCCATCGATGGGCAAATCATTCACCAAAGACAGTGTCACAAGGCCAGCGCCCGAAAACACCGCGCCAAAGATCAATCCTGTTATAAGACCGCGTCCCATAATCACCCTCACCCGTTAAACTTCGCTATCTCTTGCGCCTTTTCGGGGCTGACCCCTTGACGCTCGTGCAGCTCTCTGACCATGTATAGCGCGATGACAGTTGGGGTTCACCCCCCAATTCAGCCAAAATACCAAAGGTCGCGCCATGTTCCTATTGATCGATAATTACGACAGCTTCACCTATAACCTTGTGCATTATATAGGCGAATTGGGCATCGAGGCGACCGTGGTGCGCAATGATCAGATCACCCCACAGGACGCGATGGCGATGAACCCCGAGGGGATTTTGTTGTCGCCCGGTCCTTGTGATCCGTCACAGGCCGGTATTTGCCTTGCCATGACCGAGGCCGCCGCCGAAACCAAGACGCCCCTGTTGGGTGTGTGCTTAGGCCATCAGACCATCGGTCAGGCCTTCGGCGGCAAGGTCATTCGTCACGACGAAATCGTTCACGGCAAGATGGGCACGATGCACCATGACGACACGGGTCTGTTTGCCGGTTTGCCATCGCCATACGAGGCAACGCGGTATCATTCCTTGGTGGTGGAGCGCGAGAGCCTGCCCGATTGTCTGGTCGCGAATGCATGGCTTGAGGACGGCACGATCATGGGTCTGCGTCACAAGGATCTTCCGATCCATGGCGTGCAGTTCCACCCTGAGTCGATTGCGTCCGAACATGGCCACGCGTTGATCCAGAACTTTATTGATATGATGAAGGTTCCCGCATGAGTGACGCGTTAAAGCCCCTTATTGCCGCCGCTGCCGACCGTCCGTTGACACGGGCCGAGGCCGAGACCGCCTTTACCGTTCTATTCAACGGTGACGCCACCCCCAGCCAAATCGGCGGGTTCTTGATGGCCCTTCGCACACGCGGTGAAACCGTTGATGAAATCACCGCCGCCGCCGCCGTGATGCGCGCGAAATGCAATGCGGTGACCGCCCCCGACGGTGCGATTGATATCGTTGGCACCGGCGGGTCCGGCAAGAAAACTCTGAACATTTCCACGGCCACGGCGTTCACCGTTGCGGCCTGTGGCGTGCCGATTGCCAAACACGGGAATAAGGCCGCATCAAGCAAATCTGGTGCCGCCGATGCCCTGTCGCAAATGGGGGTGAACGTCATGGTCGGCGCAGATATCGTCGAGCAGGCCCTCGCCGAGGTTGGCATCGCATTCATGATGGCGCCGATGCACCACCCCGCGATCAAACACGTCATGCCGACCCGTCTGGAACTGGGCACGCGCACCGTGTTCAACATCCTTGGGCCGCTGACCAATCCTGCGGGTGTGAAACGGCAACTGACCGGCGCATTTTCCCGCGATTTCATCCGGCCAATGGCGGAAACCCTGCTTGAGCTTGGCTCGGAAAAGGCATGGCTGGTGCACGGTTCCGACGGCACCGATGAATTGACCATCACCGGCACCAGCTGGGTCAGCGCGGTTGAAAACGGCGCGGTGACGGATTTTGAAATCCATCCCGATGACGCGGGTCTGCCGACCTATGATTTCGCCGATATCACCGGCGGCACACCTGAATATAACGGCGCAGCATTGCGTGCAGTATTGAACGGCGAGACCGGCGCCTATCGCGACGCGGTTCTGTTGAACGCCGCCGCGGCCCTGTTGATCGCGGGCAAGGTTTCGACACTTCGCGATGGGGTTCCCATGGCGGCGGATGCGCTTGACTCTGGGCGCGCACTTGAAAAAATCACTGCCCTCGCGGCCTTAACTTCCCAAGGGTAACATCATGAACGTACTCGATAAAATTAAAGCCTATAAGCTCGAAGAAGTGGTTGCCGCCAAGGCCGCGCTCCCCCTGTCCGGTGTTGAGGACATCGCCCGCGCACAGGCCAAACCACGCGGCTTTTCCGACGCGCTTCATGTGGCGGCGAAATCCGGTTACGCCCTGATCGCCGAGGTGAAAAAGGCGAGCCCCTCCAAGGGTCTGATCCGCGAAGATTTCAACCCGCCCGTTCTGGCCAAAGCATACGAAGACGGCGGCGCGACCTGCCTGTCCGTATTGACCGACACGCCCAGCTTTCAGGGCGCACCCGAATTCATGATCGCCGCGCGCGACGCCGTGTCCCTGCCCGTTTTGCGCAAGGATTTCATGTACGACACATACCAAGTCGCCGAGGCCCGTTCATGGGGTGCGGACTGTATCCTGATCATCCTCGCGTCGGTTTCGGACGCCCAAGCCGCCGAGCTTGAACAGGCCGCGTTTGAATGGGGCATGGACGTGTTGCTCGAGGTGCACGACGCCGAGGAATTGGAACGCGCCAGCCAGTTGAAATCGCCGCTTATGGGGATCAACAACCGCAACCTTAAGACATTCGAAACCACGCTCGACACCACCAAGACCCTTGCGAAGATGGTCCCAGAGGATCGTTTGATCGTCGGCGAAAGCGGGTTGTCGACGCCAGCCGATTTGGCGGAACTTGCGGCCTATGGTGCGCGCACATTCCTGATCGGCGAAAGCCTGATGCGCCATGACGATGTCGAGGCCGCGACACGTGCGCTTTTGGCCAATCCTGTGATGGCTGGGGGTCTGTAATGTCCGAGCTCACCCATTTTGACGAGGCAGGCAATGCCCATATGGTCGACGTCAGCGAAAAGGCGATCACCACACGGACCGCCATCGCCGAGGGCTTTATTAAGATGAAGCGCGAAACCTTTGATCTTATTACAGAAGGTCGCGCCAAAAAGGGTGATGTGATCGGGATTGCGCGACTTGCGGGGATCATGGGAGCGAAACGGACATCTGACCTTATTCCGCTGTGCCATCCGCTTCCGATTACCAAGGTGACGGTTGATTTGACGCCCGCGCCAGACCTACCCGGTCTGCGCATCGAGGCGACCGTGAAAACCACCGGCAAAACCGGCGTCGAGATGGAGGCGTTGACCGCGGTCACCACCGCCGCCTTGACCGTTTACGACATGGTCAAAGCCGCCGAAAAGACAATGGAAATCACCGACATCCGTTTGGTGATGAAAGAGGGTGGCAAATCTGGCCGGTTTGACGCGGAATGATCTCGGTTCAGGACGCGCTTGACGCGATACTCGCCCTTGCGACGCCGGTTGGCACCGAAACGGTTGCCCTTGCCGATGCTGTCGGACGTGTACTTGCCGAACCCGTCGCCGCGCGCCTGACCCAGCCGCCCTTTGCCACATCGATGATGGACGGCTATGCCGTGAAAAACGTCGAGGCCGAGCCCGCATCCGTGTTCAAAGTCATCGGTGAATCCGCCGCGGGCCACGGGTTTGACGGCGAAATCAAGGTCGGCGAGGCCGTGCGCATTTTCACCGGCGCCCCCATGCCCAAAGGCGCCGACCGCGTGGTCATCCAAGAAGACGTCTATATTTCCGGCAAACTGATCCACCTGAACCCCGAAATCGACACGGCCATATATGTGCGCCCCGTCGGCGCGGATTTCGCGGTGGGTGACACCCTGCCCGCCCCGCGGCGTTTGACCCCTGCGGATATTTCTCTGATTGCGTCGATGAACGTCCCCGAGGTGGTCGTGGCCAAACGTCCCGTGGTGGCTGTGATGTCGACCGGTGATGAATTGGTCGCGGCGGGCTCCGACGTTGGCCCAGATCAGATCGTGGCCTCCAACGGTCTTGGCCTTCAGGCGATGCTGCGCAGTTTTGGTGCGGACGTGCGCCTGTTGCCGATTGCCCGCGATAACATCGAGAGCCTGACCAGCGTGTTTGAACTGGCCCACGGGGCCGATGTTATCGTGACCTCGGGCGGCGCGTCGGTTGGCGACCATGATTTGGTGGCAACTGCGGCGCAAACCCTTGGTCTGGAACAATCTTTTTACAAGATCGCCATGCGGCCTGGCAAACCGATGATGGCCGGCACGATGCAAGGTTCCACCGTTATTGGCCTTCCGGGGAACCCCGTATCGTCGCTTGTTTGTGCGCAGGTCTTTGTCCTGCCGTTGCTTGCGAAAATGATGGGGCTTGGCACGCCAAATGTGTTGCGATCCGCCCCGCTTGCGGCGCCGATTTCGGCCAATGGCCCGCGCGCACATTACATGCGTGCGATGCTGGAAAACGGCGAGATCACCGTGTTGTCCAAACAGGACAGCGGCGTGTTATCCGCCCTGTCCAAGGCCGATATCTTGGTCGTGCGCCCGCCCCATGATCCGGCCCGCGATCAAGGCGAGATGTTGTCCTATTTGCCCATCGCCTAGGGTATTGACACAAAAGAAGAACAGGACTAGAACAGTAAGGGAACGCGCTGCGCGTACCTGACCGATTGTTTCTGCTCTGGAGGCTGCCATGCTCACGAAAAAGCAAATCGAACTGCTTGATTTCATTAACAAACGTGTGAACCGTGATGGTGTTCCGCCCTCGTTTGATGAGATGAAAGAGGCGCTCAACCTTCGGTCGAAATCTGGTATCCACCGTTTGATTACGGCGCTTGAGGAACGCGGATTTATCCGTCGTTTGGCCCACCGTGCGCGCGCGATTGAGATTGTGAAACTGCCCGACGCGCTTGCCCCCCACGGGTTTACCCCCAAGGTGATCGAGGGCGACGCACCGGAGCAATCCCCGCCCACACCCCTTCCGATGCAGGCACAGGCGGTTGAGCTTCCGATCCTTGGTAAAATCGCCGCCGGTGTTCCGATTGAGGCGATCACCGATGGCGCGCAAAACGTTGCAGTGCCCGGTCAAATGCTTAAGGGCCGCGGGAGTCATTATGCCCTTGAGGTTAAAGGCGAATCTATGATCGACGCCGGTATCAATGACGGTGATGTTGTGGTGATCCGTGAAACATCAACTGCGGAAAACGGCGATATCGTTGTGGCACAGGTCGAAGGCTATGAGGCGACACTGAAACGGTTCTTCCGTCGTGGCAATATGATCGCACTCGAAGCCGCCAACCCAGACTTTGAGACCCGCGTTTTGCCCGAGGGTCACGTGAAGGTGCAGGGTAAATTGGTCGGCTTGATCCGTAACTATTAACGGTTCCAAAGACGGCGCCCTGCGGCGTCACGCGCATTGATGCGGATGATGTCCGAACCGTCCACATAAAAGGCGATGGTTCCCGTTTCCCGAAGGGTCTCGATGTTGATCCACTCACATTTTCCGGATGACGGATCAGGCTGATCCTTGGCGCTTGGGGCATAGATCACCAGATCATATCGCACACAGGCATCAGCGAACATCGCCCCCCCCTTTTTGTTGCGCAGAATTACGGCGGCTTTGGCCCCAATCGAAAACGCTCGTGCATGCGACGGCCCCGTAAATCCACGTTCCGCGGCAATCTCCTGTGTCGCCCCGTCACCGTCATTTTCAAGCCAAACCTCGGCGACGAACCCATCGCCCTTGGCCCGACTAAGGGCGCGGCCCTCTGGGGTCATCACCCCGACCAATCCGCCGCTGTCGGCGATTAACACATCGGGGCGGCTGCTTGCCATCCATATGATGACCGCGACCATCGCGATACACGCGCCGGTCCAGCGTCCCTTGCCCCGCCAAAGCGCGAGCATCAACGCCCCGAGCGAAAACAACGGCAAGACAATGGGATGTGGAGTCGCGATTAGGGTCACCGATCCCGACATCCCCGACACCCAATCCGCGACCCAGAGGATCCACGAAATCCCCCAACCCATTGCCCAAAACGCAATAAAATCAAGCCCAAACGGCGCCAATAGCACCGCAAGAACGGCCATTGGCATCACCAAAATCCCCATAACAGGCACGCTGATGACATTGGCCAACAACCCGTATTGCGCAATTTGGTTAAAATGGATGGCCGAAAATGGCGCCGTGGCCATCCCCGCAATGAACGACGACATCACGACGCCAACCACCGGTCCCATCCATTTTGGAAAACGTCGGCTGGGCATGCGCGATACCGATCCGAACACGGCGACCAAGGCCACGGTCGCTGCGAATGACATCTGGAAACCCGCTCCGATCAGAGCCTCGGGCCGCAAGAGCAGCACGATCACCGCCGCAATCGCAACGGCCCGCAATGTGATCGCGCGCCGATTCAACAGGATCGCGACGAACATCACCGCGACCATAACATAGGCCCGCTCGGTCGCGACCGCTCCGCCGGACAGTGCCAGATACCCCGCACCGGTAATCAACGCCGCCCCCGCAGCGATTTTTTTGATCGGATATCGAAGCGCCACATATGGGATCATGGCCAGCCCAAACCGCAGCCCCGCGAAAACGAACCCCGTCAACATCCCCATATGAAGCCCCGAAATCGCCAATAGATGCGCAAGGTTTGAGGCACGCAAATCATCCAGAACATCCTGTGGGATCGCGGCGCGGTCGCCGGTCAGGATCGCCGTGGCAAAGGCCCCCTGCCCATCGGGCAATGCCTCTTGGACATAGCGGGACATGACTTCGCGCACACCCGAAACCCAAAGGCCAATTGCACCTTGGTCGGCAGGCTCCATCGCCAAGGCGGGGCTTCGGGTATAGCCCACCGCGCCAAGTTTGATGAACCACGCCAATCGTTGAAAATCGAAACCGTTGGGTTCAACCGGCCCACCAGGGGGCGATAAATGGGCCGACATGGCGACCCGCATTCCGATTTGTGGGGTGAAATTGCCCTGCTCGCCATGCAATGACACGCGGACGCGGGTTGGGGTTTTCGTGGCGCTCACCCGTTCAAGAACCACCTGATCAAGGGTCAGCCGCACCGCGTCGCTTTGAGACCGGTCAATTTTTACGATCCGGCCTTCGACAGGCCCGTAATATCGCCAGCCAAGCACGGGGCCAGCAACGCTATGGCTGCGCAGTCCGGCAAGGCACAGCCCCGCAAGGACCAACACAAGAACCATAACGGGGGGGACAAAGATCGGGTCAATGCGCCGACGCAGCAGCAAAAGCGACAGCGCAGCAACCGCCATAACCGCATAGAGCCAGAGCGGCGGTTCCACAGGAAGCGCGAAATAGGTGCCGATCCCCACGCCCAACATGACGGGGACCCAATAAAACAACGCCCCCGCTTGGGCGTTAACCATGTGTAGAAATGGGCGGACGACGCGCACTTGTTCTTGGCCTCCTGCCGCATTAAAACACCGTTAAACATTAAGCCAGTCTTGGTTTCCAAAAGGTTAACATCACATGTCCCAGTCCCAAGTCGTCACCCGTATCGCCCCGTCTCCTACGGGCTATATGCATATCGGTACCGCGCGCACCGCCCTCTTTAGCTGGCTTTATGCACGGGGTCGCGGCGGCAAATTCCTGATGCGGATCGAAGACACGGACCGCGAACGGTCTACCCCCGAGGCAACCGACGCGATCCTGCGTGGGTTCGAATGGCTGGGCATTGACTATGACGGCGAAGCCATCAGCCAGTTTGAGCGCGCCGATCGTCACCGCGACGTGGCGCTTGAGATGCTTGCCAATGGCAAGGCCTACAAGTGTTTCTCGACCCAAGACGAAATTCAAGCCTTTCGCGATGCGGCCAGCGCCGAAAAGAAATCAACCCTATTCCAAAGCCCGTGGCGCGACGCCAGCGAGGACACCCACCCAGACGCGCCCTATGTTGTGCGTCTGAAAATGCCGCGTGATGGCACCACCGAGATCCATGACGAAGTTCAGGGTAAAGTGAAATGGAAAAACAACACGCTGGATGACATGATTTGTTTACGTTCGGACGGTACACCGACGTATATGTTGGCAGTGGTTGTAGATGACTATGATATGGGCGTGACCCATGTGATCCGTGGGGATGACCATCTGGCGAATGCCGGACGGCAATCGCACATCTATCACGCTATGGGCTGGGACCTTCCGACCTATGCGCATATTCCGTTGATCCACGGCCCAGACGGCAAGAAACTGTCGAAACGCCACGGCGCCACCGGTGTCGAGGAATATCAGGCGATGGGTTATGTCGCGGCCGGTATGCGCAATTATCTGGCCCGCTTGGGTTGGAGCCACGGCGATGACGAATTTTTTACCGATGAGCAGGCCCGCGAATGGTTCGGCACCGATGGCATCGGCAAATCCCCTGCGCGTCTCGACTTTAAAAAGCTCGATAACATCTGTGGTCAGCACATCGCCGCCACCGAAGATGCTGCGCTGCTGCAAGAAATTAAGGCATTTGTTGCGGCCTCTGACGACCGTGATCTCACGGCAGATCAACTTGATGCGATTCTTCCTGCGCTTTATTGTCTCAAGACCAGCAGCAAGAAATTGGGCGATCTTCTTGATAAAGCACACTTTGCATTGACCCAACGCCCCATTGAACGGGACGAAAAATCGCAAGGAATGCTGGATGATGTATCCCGTCGTATACTGAATGAATTGACGCCGCAGTTGCAAAATGTTACTTGGGACCGGAACACATTGGAGGAGACAGTTTCGGGCCTTGCAACGGCGCATGATCTGAAACTGGGCAAACTTGTTGGCCCCCTACGCGCCGCCCTTGCGGGACGCGCACCCACACCAAGTGTATTTGATATGATGCTCGTTCTGGGCCGCGATGAAACCATCGCTCGTCTGGACGACGCAGCACGCTAAAAGGGATTTTCCTTTTGGCGACTAACATAGGGACCTGCCACTGGGCAGGTCGCTTTTCGCGAAGAGGATTAAGACATGGTAGAATCTACTAGAACGGCAACGCTAACCTTTGATGACAAGACGATCGAACTTCCGATCCACTCCCCATCTGCAGGTCCGGACGTTCTTGATATCCGTAAATTGTACGCCCAAGGTTCCGTTTTCACATATGACCCGGGCTTTACGTCCACTGCGTCCACTGAATCTTCGATCACATACATTGACGGCGGCGAAGGTATCCTTCTGCACCGCGGTTACCCAATTGACCAACTTGCGGGTCAGTCCCACTACCTAGAAGTCTGCTATCTTCTTCTTTACGGTGAGCTTCCAAGCGCGGCTCAGCTTGAAGAATTCGAAGGTCTGGTGACAAACCACACTATGATCCACGAGCAAATGATGAACCTTTTCAAAGGCTTCCGTCGCGATGCTCACCCAATGGCGATCATGACCGGTGTTGTTGGTGCGATGTCCGCATTCTACCACGACAGCACAGACATCACAGACCCACATCAGCGCGAAGTTGCCTCGATCCGTATGATCGCGAAACTGCCAACCATCGCTGCTGCGGCGTATAAATACTCTATCGGCCAGCCGATCGTATACCCACGCAACGACCTTGATTACGCGTCCAACTTCCTTCGCATGTGTTTCTCTGTGCCTGCAGAAGACTATGTTGTTGATCCGATCCTTGCACGCGCAATGGACCGCATCTTTACGCTTCACGCGGACCACGAACAGAACGCGTCCACATCCACTGTTCGTTTGGCTGGCTCCTCTGGCGCCAACCCATTCGCATGTATCGCCGCCGGTATCGCATGTCTTTGGGGCCCTGCTCACGGTGGTGCGAACCAAGCATGTCTTGAAATGCTTCAGGAAATCGGTTCCGTTGATCGCATCCCTGAATTCATTGCACGCGCTAAGGATAAGAACGATCCGTTCCGTCTGATGGGCTTTGGTCACCGCGTTTACAAAAACTTCGACCCTCGCGCGACTGTGATGAAAGAATCCGCGGATGAGGTTCTTGAACTGCTTGGCGTTGAAAACAACCCAATCCTTCAGGTTGCTAAGGAACTTGAGGCCGCTGCCCTTGCAGATCCATATTTCGCCGAGAAGAAACTCTTCCCGAACGTGGATTTCTACTCTGGTATCATCCTCGAAGCGATGGGCTTCCCGACATCTATGTTCACTCCGATCTTCGCCCTGTCCCGCACAGTTGGCTGGATTTCCCAGTGGAAAGAAATGATCGAAGACCCAGCATTGAAAATCGGTCGCCCACGTCAGTTGTACACCGGCGAAACACAGCGCGACTACACAAACGTAGAAGACCGCTAGAAACCGGTTTCACCGTTAAAAACACAAAAGCCACCCAATCGGGTGGCTTTTTTCGTTGTGTCATCTACGATACTGCTCGACTCGTGAACGATAAGCGGTCGTCGCCTATTTAAGACATTGATTTAATTGAGGAACGATATGGCAGATGCAAAAAGTATTTTAAAACATCGGCCCATCGTCGCGGCCCTAAGCCTTGCTGTGGTGGCGATAGCGGGCTTCATCCTTGGCGGAGCCTTTTCGAACAGCTCATTTCCAGATTACATCTATAACCAGAACCTTCTGTTCATTGGCGGCGGCTTACTGCTTTCGGTCCCGATCTTTATCAAGGCCACCGGAAGCACGCTTCGCTCGGATTTGCTCGACCGAGAGATCATCGAAGAGAATAAATCACGCTTCACCGATTTCTCAGCCTACGCAGATCAGCCTCTCATCCAGTCGATTTACCGGCTATACCTCGAGGCGGGGGACCAACGAAGTTATGCCACCAAGAACTTGGCGATTGGAATGGGGGCGACCTTTGTTTCGTTCGTCTTGATCGTCTCTTTGATCGTCACCAGCCGATCAACCGAGATTTCCGAACTCAGCATTGAACACTTTCTCTATACATTTGTGCTTCCGCGCGTCTCGGGCATCTTGGTCATCCAACTTATTGGTACCCTTTTTCTTCGTTGGTATGCACAAAACGTCCGAAAAATATCAGAGCTGTCAGACAAAATTCTATACCTCGAGATCCTCATCGCCGCGCAAACATTTGCCGGGGACGACAAGAAGAGCAAACAACTTGTCCTCACAGAACAGATGCTGAAGTTTTCGATTTCCGACTTACCTGGGAACACCCAAAGCCTTGAGAGGCTGGACAAGGCCGTTATTCGAAAAATCGCTCAGAACACAAGCGTAAACCTCTCCAACGGCTCGACTAGCTAGGGTGTTATGCTACCGCCCCTCAAATTTCGCGGGTGTCCGCTCCATATGGGCCACGACGCCTTCTTTGAAGTCGCGGGTTTTGCCGGTGCGGCCCTGTAGTTTCGCCTCAAGGGTCAGCTGCCCCTCAAGGTCATTGGTCCAGCTGGCGTTCATGGCCTGTTTGAAATGCAGATAGGCCTGCGTTGGGCCGTTGGCCAATGTCGTCGCGCGGGTCCACCAGTGGTCGGCAAAGCCTTCGGTTGGCGCGACCTCCCAGATCAGGCCCATGTCGGATGCTTCCCCTGCGGTCAAGCCTTCGCCGAACAACACCATGCCCATCGCCTTGGCGCGGCCGATTTGACGGGGCAACCAATAGGACGCGCCGCTGTCCGCCATCAGACCAATACGACCAAGGGACTGGGTAAACACGGCGTCTTCGGCGGCGATAACCACATCGGCGGCCAGCGCGATGTTCATGCCAGACCCAGAGGCGGCACCGTTCACGGCGGCGACAACGGGAATTTCACAATCGGAAATGGCCCGCACAAGCGGGGTGATTTCGTCGCGCAGAGTCCGTTCGAAATCAAGCGATGCAGCGTTGCCCTGATCGCCCAAA
Source organism: uncultured Halocynthiibacter sp. (assembly GCA_947503035.1). Lineage (GTDB taxonomy): Bacteria > Pseudomonadota > Alphaproteobacteria > Rhodobacterales > Rhodobacteraceae > CANNCD01. Next base: position 401,005 of record CANNCD010000001.1, on the reverse strand, counting down.
TCCTGACCGGCGCAGAATGTTTTCCCCTGCCCCGTGATCACCAAAACCCGCGCGTCGCTCGACTGCATGGACCGCACTGCGTGCAACATCTCGGCCCGCATCTGTGCGTTCAACGCGTTCGACACCTCGGGACGCGCAAGGGTCAGCACCGCAATATGATCCCGCTGGGACAGTTTGATCGCCTTATAATTCATCTCACGCTCCGTCATGTTATGCGTATAAACATAGCCTTGATTGACGCCATTAAAAGGGGCGATTGATCAATCTTTTAATAATTCCGCAAGGCGCTTTTGTTCTGCTTCACTCAGGGCGTCGCCCGTCTGCGCCGTGCTGCGTCGTCGCACGTAAATCATCCCGCCCAACAGCGCCGTCAAAAGCCCAGCGGGGCCAGCAAGCCAAAGCACGATATTCGCCCCAGTCAGCGTCGGGCGCAGCAGAACATATTCACCGTAAACCCCAACGACCCACTCGATCACCTCATCATCGGTATCGCCCGCAACCAGACGTTCGCGCACCAAAATCCGCAAGTCGCGCGCCAAATCGGCGTTGCTTTCGTCGATGGATTCGTTCTGGCAGACGAGGCACCGAAGCCCCTTGGACAGGTCCCGCGCGCGGCTTTCCAGTACCGGATCGGCCAAGATTTCATCGGGCTCCACCGCCATGGCAGGTGTCGCAAACAGGCAGGCAATCAAAAGGAGATATTTCATGACGTCGCCTTTCGTGCACCCGCCGCAACGCGATAGCGCCGATCAGACAGGCTCAGGGCACCGCCAAGCGCCATGATGATCGCGCCCGCCCAAATCCAGTTGGCAAAGGGTTTGATATAGGTGCGCACCGCCCATCGGCCGTCGTGCTGTTCGTCGCCGATCACGACGTAGACATCGCGAAATACGCCATTGTCGATATCCGCCTCGGTGGTGGGCATCGCCGCCACGGGATAGACGCGTTTTTCGGGGAACAGGGTCGCCACATGGGCACCGGTTTTGCCAACGTCAATCGTCGCCATGGTGGACAGATAATTTGGCCCCTCGACCATGCGCACATCCGCCAAACGAATGTCATAGGCCCCAACGGTAAAGGTGTCGCCGATGGCGGTGACGCGGATGTCCTCGGTCTCCCAGGCGTTCAGGAACGCAATGCCAAGCATGGTCACCCCAAGGCCGGCATGCGACACGGCCTTGCCCCAATCGGCCCGTGGAAGGCGCATGAGACGTGCGAATTTCTGCCCCATATCCCCACGTCCAAGCCGCGATCCAAGGTCAACAACTGCGCCCAAAATGACCCAAGCCCCCAGAAACGCACCAATCGGCGCAAGCAGGCTCTGACCTGTGTTCATCGTATAAATCAACAGCGCAATTGCCACCGCAATCGCCAGTGCCCCGCGCAACGGACGCGCGGTTTTCGCGAGCTTGGCCCGTTTCCACGGAACCATCGCCCCGATGGGCAGGACAAGCGCGAGGAGCATCATGAACGGCGTGAATGCCGCATCAAAGAACGGCGGACCAACGGACAATGTGCGGTCAAAAAACATCTCGGCGATCAGGGGCCAGATTGTGCCGATGAACACAACGAAACAGGCAACCGCCAAGAGGATGTTGTTCAGGACAAGCGCGCTCTCGCGGCTGGCGATGGAAAAGGCGCTTTTGGCCTCCATCGCGGCGGCGCGGAATGTAAACAACGTCAGCGCCCCACCCATGAAAATCGCAAGAATAATCAGGATGAACACGCCCCGTTCGGGGTCATTTGCAAAGGCATGGACCGAGGTCAACAGGCCGGATCGCACGATAAACGTCCCAATCAAAGAGAACCCAAAGGCCAAGATGGCGAGCAAAATCGTCCAGCTTTTCAACACTTCACGTTTTTCGACAACGACCGCGCAATGCAGCAAAGCCACAGAAATCAACCACGGCATAAAGGACGCGTTTTCAACGGGATCCCAGAACCAATAGCCGCCCCAGCCCAATTCGTAATAGGCCCACCACGATCCGAGCGCGATGCCGATGGTCAAAAATACCCATGCCGCAAGGGTCCAAGGCCGCACCCAACGGCCCCACGCCGCATCCACGCGCCCTTCAATGAGGGCGGCGACGGCAAAGCTAAAGGTCATCGAAAGGCCGACATAGCCGAGGTACAAAAACGGCGGGTGAAAGGCGAGACCAGGGTCCTGCAACAGCGGGTTCAAATCCTGACCGTTGAACGGCGGAAATTCCAGACGCAAAAACGGGTTTGATGTGAAGAGGATAAACGCCAAAAACGCCACGCCAATCGCACCCTGAACCGACAAAACCCGCGCCTGCAATGTACGTGGCAGGTTGCCGCCGAACCACGTGGCCGTCGCGCCGAACCCCGCCACGATCAACACCCACAAAAGCATCGAGCCTTCGTGGTTGCCCCAAACGCCTGAGATTTTATAGAGCATCGGTTTGTCCGTATGGCTGTTCAAATAGACCAAGCGAAGCGAGAAATCCGAGGTCACAAAGGCCACCGTTAACGCCAAAAACGCAAAGGTCAGCAGGACGAATTGCACATTTGCCGCCGGTGACGCCACATTCATCCAGCCACGCCAGCCGCGCGCGGCCCCAATCATGGGGACCACCGCCTGTACGATGGCGACAAAAAACGAAAGGATAAGGGCGAAGTGTCCGAGCTCTGTAATCATGCGCGGATACTAGAAGAATCTGCGCGCGGGGCAATTCAAATCGGCGTGCGGCCCCGCGCTAAAACATCGCGCTATTGCGGGCGATCTTGGCTGGCGCGCCATGCCGCGAGGGCGGGGTTTTCATCGGGGTCAACCGGCGGGACGTCGGGCACGTCCGGTTCCCGCAGGTCATTCAACCGGTCGATATTGGTCACCACCTGCGGCGCGCGGGCCATGGTTTCCGCCAAAGAGCGTTGAAATTCCTGACCTTTTATCTGATGGCGCGCCCCAAAGTAAAACGACACCACCGCTCCCATCAACCACCACAAGGGTTCCGGCACCAGTTGCAACCCCTGCATCCGCGCCGAAAACCAGATCGGATCGACCATCGCCGCCCCAAACAACCCCAACATCGAAAACACCAAAAGCGGGCGCGGCATTCGGTTGAGCCCATCCATGAACCGATCAAACCGCCCCTGACGCGCAATGGTGAATTCGGCGCCATGCTGGCTTAGGGCTTGGACGCGCATATCGGCGGCGCGGGCGGCGTCGGCCTCGGCGTTGATGCGGAACACCTCGGCGGTTTCGACAATCGCGTTGCGCCCGTTGCCGAATACCACGGAAAACATGCGTTCGATCAACCCCATTGCGACACCCGCGCCTGATGTTCACGGTCGGTCAAACGGTATCGCGGGGAAATGAATTCCTCGGCCCGCAGGATCCAGCCTCCCTTGCCGCCATCGTTTCGTCTGGCGTATTTGCGCGACGCGGCGCGCCCATCGGCCAAACGGTAATAATAGTTGCGCCGCGCAATCCCATAGGCATCAACCAAATGGTGCGGTGCCGCGGCAAAGGCCGCCTCGGCGGAGGCCGCCGTTTGCGGGCCAATCACCCCGTCCACATCGACCTGATGCCCCATATCACGCAGCAATTTTTGCAGGATTTTCACCGCATTCGCGCCGGCGTTCACATACATGTCAAACACGCTCGCCTGAAGCGGTTCGGGCAGAAGATCGATGCTGGGGCGTTCGAAATAGTGGCGCACGAAAATCCGGCGCGCGTCGTCTTTGGAAAGACCAATCACGTCATCGATGTCCACATCCCCGTCACGATCCACGTCAAATTCAAGCGAGCGCAACGTGCCAATCGTCACCCCAAAATTGGTCGCCCCACCGGGATCATCAGGGTCATTCACAAAGCCACCCTCGCGGGCCACGATGTCATCGGCAATTTGCTGAACTGATTGCATGTCACACTCCAAACCAAAAATCACTTTGGATGTCAGAGTGGGCTTCGAACGTTAATTCGCGGCTTGGGCTGCGTACGCTACTCGGTCGTTTCCTGATAAACGCCTTGTTCCTTGAGGGCGTCGATCACCTCTTTTGGCATGTAGGATTCGTCATGTTTCGCAAGGATTTCAGAGACTTGAAATACGTTATTGATGTATTTACCCGTCCCAACCATGCCTTGGTTTTCGGCGAAAAGATCAGGCAACACTCCGGTATAGGTCACAGGCACGGACGCACCACCATCGGTCACAGAAAAGGAAATCACCTCGCCTTGGCCGCGCACCAATGTGCCGGCCTCGACCAATCCACCGATGCGAAACACCTCGCTTGGGGGTGGCGGGGACGCGATCACTTCGCTGGGAGAGCGAAAGAAATTGATCCCATCCCGAAGCCCATATCCAATCAACGCCGTGGCCCCCGCCAAGGCCACAAAGGCAATGGCGACGATTTGAATACGGCGTTTTTTCTTTAGACCATGCATAGGGCACCCATCTGTAAACGGTTGGCCGCGCGGGCCATGCCCCACTTACGCAAAACTGCGCCAAACGACAAGCTATGCCGCCTCGAATGTGATCTTTCGACGCAGGAATTGTGTGGCGCGGTCAGACACGTGACTTGGATCTCCGGTGGTCAGATACTGGGTCGTTTTGCCCGGCCCGACCAAATTCGGACGCCGTTCCAGATAATCCGCAAGGCTCTCGGCCACGAGGTTCGCCTGAGAATACACCTTTACGCCCTCGCCCAACGCGGCCTGAAATGTGTCCTGCATCAACGGATAATGGGTACAGCCCAAAATCGCCGCCTCGGGATGGGGCATCCGACGTTTCAACGCGTCAACGTGGCTGCGCACCAGTGCTTCGGCAAGGATTTCATCACCGTCCTCAATTGCGTCAACCAAACCGCCACAGGGTTGCGCCTCGACATCAACACCGATGGCACGGAATGCCAGTTCACGTTGGAACGCGCGGCTTGAGACCGTCGCGGGGGTCGCGAAAAGAGCCACGTTTTTCACCGACACTTCGCGCGGTGGGGAATTGTCACCCCATTCCCGTTCCGTCAGGGATTCGATCAAAGGGACGAACACCCCCAAAACGCGTTTGTCGGCGGGGATCCAGCCGTCCTGCATCCTTCGAAGCGCCGCCGCCGATGCGGTGTTGCACGCCAAGATCACCAGATCACAGCCCGCGTCCCACAGACGTTCAACGCCCATCTTGGTCAATTCATAGACGTCATCCGCGTCCCGCACCCCATAGGGCGCGCGCGAGTTGTCGCCGTAATAAACAAAATCCACATCAGGAAGACGTTTGGTGACCGCATCAAATACCGTCAGGCCGCCCAAACCGCTGTCAAAGACACCAACTGCCATGTTTTATCCTTTCGACCGCTTCTGGCCCTGCTCAGGCCGACGGTGCTTTTCTTCGAATTCATAGCCATATTCACACGAATTATTCGACAAAGGCGAGAGCATATACGTCTCTTTTCGAAGAAAATCCATCAAATCCTTGGATGCGCCGCCAAATTCCGCCAATCGTTCGGGCGAAATCGGCGAACCGATACTCACATCGACGGGGGCGTCGATCTTGGCGCGGAATTCGCGGATCAACAGGCCAAGCCGCAATGTCGTGTGCAGGTGGCTTGCGATTTGGAACAGGCGGGAATTGGTGCCGTGGAAATAGATCGGCACCACAGTCGCGCCGGATTTCGCGATCATCTTGGCGGTAAAGCTGCGCCATGCGGGGTCCATCGGTTTGCTGAAATGGGTCGCAGATGTGGACACGGTACCGCCAGGGAAAACGCCCATCGCGCCGCCTTGGGCCAGATAATCCAACGCGGTGGCGCGCGTCTGAAGGTTCATGCGCACCGCCTCTTTGGTTTCATCAAAACTAATCGGCAGGATGATCCGGTTCAGGTCCTCGGATTTCGTAAACACGGAATTGGCCAAAATCCGGAAATCACCACGGGATTGTTGAAGGATATGCCCCATCATCAACCCATCCAAAATCCCAAACGGATGGTTCGACACCAAAATCAACGGCCCCGTCTTTGGAATCGCGTCCAACGCCCCGTCCACAAGCCGCAGATCAAGCCCGTAGCGATCCACCATCACGGACCAGAAATCTTCGCCCGCGGACACGTCATTTTCATAGCCATGGGCCCGCTTAATAAGCTTCAATCGTCCCGTGCTGTTTTCCAACACGCGCACCAAGGCACGGCCAGCCTTATTTTGAACCGAAGGCGCATAACTAATTTCACGCGTGACTTGGCGTTGATGTTTCATTTTATTCTCCGTCTTAATAGACGTGATATATGCTTTTTGTGCGGGCTCGCTACTAGTTTTCGCGCCAAAGCATTGATGAATGATCAATTTTTACACAGATTTTCGAGATCCAACGCGCCCGTGGGCGGAAATCTACACATTATTCATAGTATTAGACCAAATATGACAATGGGCTCTTTCCGTGCTAAGCTATTGGACATAAAGAACGCGCAAACAAAAACAAGACGAGATCCGAACCTATGGACTGGGACAAACTACGCATTTTTCATGCGGTTGCCGACGCCGGAAGCCTGACCCACGCGGGGGATACGCTTCATCTGTCGCAATCGGCCGTGTCTCGTCAAATTCGCGCATTAGAAGAGGGTTTGAACACCACCCTCTTTCACCGCCACGCCCGTGGATTGATCCTGACGGAACAGGGTGAATTGTTGTTTGACGCGACCAAGGCCATGAGCGCGCGCCTTGAAACCGCCTCGGCGCGCATTCGGGACAGCGAAGAAGAAGTGTTCGGCAAATTGCGTGTGACCACCACGACGGGGTTTGGCTCTCTTTGGCTCGCGCCGCGTTTGGCCAATCTTTATGACAAACATCCCGAACTTCAGATCGATCTTATGCTCGAGGAACGGGTTCTTGATCTTCCGATGCGCGAGGCCGACGTCGCCCTGCGTATGAAAGAACCAAGCCAAGCGGACCTTATTCGCAAACGTTTGATGACGGTGCATATGCGCCTGTATGCGACGCGTGAATATCTGGACAAACACGGCGAGCCCAAGTCGTTTTCCGAGCTGAAAAACCACCGTGTGATCTATCAGGATCGCACCGGGACACAGGTTGCCGCCAACCTGTCCTTGGTCAACGAAATCATGACCTATCAAATGGGCAATGTGCTGACCGTGAACAACTACTTTGGGGTGCTGCAGGGCGTCGACAATAATCTTGGGATTGGGGTGCTTCCACATTATGTGGCGGCGGACGATCCCAAGCTGGTGCGCATCATGCCCGACCAACAATCGACCGAGGTTCCATTGTATCTCGCCTACCCAGAAGAGCTTCGTCACTCGAAACGGGTTCAGGCATTTCGCGACTTTGTCATCGACGAAATCAACAAAAGTCGCAAAAAGCACCCTGAGACCTAAACATAAACAGCCTAGAAATTAATCAATACAATCAAGGATTACGCCACGGTATGCACTCATCGCATAACGGGTATGCACGAATATTGTTAATTTTTCCTTGATTGAAGACGAGTCCAACCCTAAATGAAAATCAAAGGCGGAAGACATTTTTCCTTCTTTTACCTCCCTGTTGGACTTTGGCCGAGCTTGTCTCGGCCTTTTTTTTTGGCATTTTGCTATTTGCCTAGAAAATGCACAGCCCTCGCCTAACTTCCGATCAACGTCTGCATCCGATGCCGTAGGAAGCGTTTTTCGCCATCCACGCCGCTAAGGTCAATCGCCCGCTGATAGGCGGCGACGGCGGCGTCCACATGCCCCAAGCGGGCCTCAATATCGGCAAGGGCGGCGTAATAGGGTTGATAGCCGCCCATGCGATCCCCAAGCGCCAGAACCGCCGTACGCCCCGCCGTCAGGCAAAACCCATAGCTCTGCGCAACGGCGAGATTAAGCGCAACGACATCCGTCGGCGTCATCCGATACAGTACCGCATAGAGCCCCGCGATCTGGGGCCAGTCGGTGTCATCCGCCCCCGTCGATTGCGCGTGCAATCCGTGAATGGCGGCCTGAATTTGGTAGGGCCCCGCCTGCCCGCGCCGCAACGCCGCTTGCAATATCTGATCTGCCTCGGCGATCATGGCGTCATCCCACAACCCGCGATCCTGATCCGATAGCGCCACGAAATCCCCGTGTCGCGCGTCGCGGCGCGCGTGGGAAAACAGGATCAACGCCAATAGCCCGCAAGGCTCGCTTGCATCTGGGGCCAATTGCACAACCAGACGCGCCAAAAACAACGCCTCTTGGCAGAGATCAAGCCGAAGCTGTTGCGCGCCGGAACCGGTCGCATAGCCTTCGTTATAGATAAGGTAAATCACCCGCAGAACCGCCGCCAGACGCGCGTCACGGTCCGAGATATCCGCCGCCGCAAAAGGGATGTTCGCGCCGACGATCTTGGCCTTGGCGCGGGTGATCCGCGCGGCCATCGTCGCCGTTGGTACCAAAAACGCGCGCGCCACCTCGGCCGTGGTAAGGCCCCCAATCGCCCGCAGGGTCAGGGCCACCTGCGCATCGCCGTCCAGCGCGGGGTGACAACAGGTAAACATCAGCCGCAGCCGTTCATCGGGAATTTGGGTCAATCTTTCCTCGGGGGGGATATCCGTGTCACCAAGGACCATGGTGATCTCGGCGCGTCGTTCATTAAACCGTGTGCCGCGGCGCGCATCATCAATGGCGCGCCGTCGCGCAACCTGTAACAGCCAACCATTGGGGGAACGGGGCACACCCGTTTTGCCCCATGTCGCAAGGGCCGTCTCAATCGCCCCCTGTAGGCAATCCTCGGCCAAGGCAAAATTACCAATGGCCGAAGACAACGCCGCAATCAAACGCCCCCGATCCGCCCGAAGCGCATGATCCAATGCGCGGTGAACTTCTTCGGGGGCGGAAGTCATCAATCAAATTCCATAATGGGGCGCACTTCGACGGTGCCGTGCTCCGCCGATGGGATCATTTTGGCGTATTTGATCGCATCATCCAAGTTGTCACAATCAAACAGGTAAAACCCGCCCAGCTGTTCCTTGGTTTCGGCGAATGGGCCGTCCGTCAGGGTGGTTTCGCCATTACGAATCCGCACAGATGTGGCGGTTTCAACCGGCTGCAACGCCTCGCCGCCGAGGAACACGCCGTCGTCCTTATAGGTCTGCGTCGCCTTTTCGTAACCGGCCATATAGGGGCCAAAGTCGTCGTCACCGAAATCGGGACCTTCGCCAGGGGCAGCATAGATAAGTGCAAGATATTTCATGGTTTTTCTCCTTGTTGAAATGGCAACTGCGTGCCGTTGAAAACAGTCTATCAGAGATAGCTGTAAAGAATAGTGATGATGTAAAGGATCATCGGAGCCATCGCCCCCGTGTTCCCAACCATCCGAAGCGGATGCCACGCGTTCATCGTTTTAAGGCCCACGGGATGGATCAACCGCCCCAGCACCGTCAGAACACCGCCGATGTGCAGCCACATATCGGACAATCCGCGGATCTCGGCGCAGGCCATCAGGATCAGAACAAACGGGATCCATTCCACGAAATTCCCATGGCGGCGCACCCGCAGATGCAGGGTCGAGCCCATGTCATAACCAATTGATCGGTTCTGCTTCGCGCGTTCCTGTGCGACCATGATAAAGAGGGGCAAAAAGACAAGCGCCAAAAGCGCCGCATATAAAGGTGTAATGTCCAGCATCAGGTGATCCTTTTGATCTGTTGTGATGCCCTAAAGACGAACGGGGATCATCGAAATCGACAGGGTCGCGAAAAAATTTGTGCCTTTTTTGGTTTTTTTCTGAATCCAGTGCCAGAATCCGCCGCGCCCTCTTCCCCTTGGGGCCATATTTGCTTATGGAATGCGCAACTTTATCAAGGGGACGCACATGTCAGAGCCAATGATCACCGATGACCTAATTGCCAGCCACGGCATCAGCGACAGCGAATACAAACTTCTGCTCGACATCATTGGCCGCGAGCCAACCTATACCGAGCTGGGTATTTTCAGCGCGATGTGGAACGAGCACTGTTCTTATAAATCCTCCAAGAAACACCTTCGCGGTCTGCCAACCGAAGGCCCACAGGTGATTTGTGGCCCAGGTGAAAACGCGGGTATCGTCGATATCGGCGACGGCCAGTGTGTTGTCTTTAAAATGGAAAGCCACAACCACCCGTCCTATATCGAACCTTACCAAGGTGCGGCGACCGGTGTTGGCGGTATCTTGCGCGACGTGTTCACCATGGGTGCGCGTCCGATTGCGGCGATGAACTCTCTTTCCTTCGGCGAACCTGATCACCACAAAACCACACAGCTTGTGAATGGTGTGGTTGAGGGCGTTGGCGGCTATGGCAACTGTTTCGGTGTTCCGACTGTTGGGGGCGAGGTTCGCTTCCACCCTGCCTATAACGGCAATTGTCTTGTGAACGCATTCGCGGCTGGCTTGGCCGATACGGACAAAATTTTCTATTCTGCGGCGTCGGGTGTTGGGATGCCTGTTGTGTATCTCGGTGCGAAAACCGGCCGTGACGGTGTTGGTGGTGCGACCATGGCATCCGCGGAATTCGACGACACAATCGAAGAGAAACGTCCTACGGTTCAGGTGGGTGACCCGTTCACCGAGAAACGCCTGATGGAAGCGACCCTAGAATTGATGGCGACCGGCGCTGTTATTTCGATCCAAGACATGGGCGCCGCTGGCCTGACCTGTTCTGCGGTTGAGATGGGCGACAAGGGTAACCTTGGCGTCAAACTGAACCTCAACAACGTTCCCGTGCGCGAAGTCAACATGACCGCATACGAGATGATGTTGTCAGAATCCCAAGAACGCATGTTGATGGTTCTGAAACCAGAACTAGAAGCAGAAGCCAAAGCCGTCTTCGACAAGTGGGATCTTGATTTCGCAATCGTTGGTGAAACCATCGCCGAAGACCGTTTCATCATTGAACACGATGGCGTTGTTAAGGCGGATCTACCGCTGAAGGCGCTTTCTGGTAACGCGCCTGAATATGATCGTCCTTGGGTTCCGACACCAGCGGCGGAAGAATTGGCCGACGTTCCACAGATCGACGCGATTGACGGCCTAAAGGGTCTGATTTCTTCTCCGAACTACGCGGGCAAACAGTGGGTTTACGAACAATACGACACCATGGTGATGGCCGATACAGGCCGCACACCGGGTCAAGGCTCCGGCCTTATCCGCGTGCACGGCACCGACAAACAGCTTGCGTTTACATCCGACGTGACACCACGCTACGTAAAAGCAAACCCAGTTGAAGGCGGCAAACAGGCCGTTGCCGAGGCATACCGCAACCTTACGGCCGTTGGCGCGCTTCCTTTGGCGACAACCGACAACCTGAACTTTGGGAACCCAGAAAAGCCCGAAATCATGGGTCAATTCGTGGGCGCCCTTCAGGGTATCGGCGAAGCGGTGAAATTCCTTGATATGCCAATCGTTTCCGGCAACGTGTCTCTTTATAACGAAACCGACGGCACCGGCATTTTGCCAACGCCAACCATCGGCGCCGTTGGCCTTGTGGCCGCAGACGAAGACGCGATCACCGGTCAGGCCCGTGACGGTCACGTGTTGCTTTTGGTTGGTGAAACAACCGGTCACCTTGGGCAATCCGCCCTTCTGGCCGAGGTGTTCAACCGCGAAGACGGCGACGCGCCACATGTTGATCTGGCCGCTGAAAAGGCAAACGGTGAATTCATCCGCGCCAACCGCGAATTGATCGGGGCTTGTACCGACCTTGCGGATGGTGGTCTTGCGCTGGCTGCGTTCGAATTGGCCGAAGCGGCAAATGTTGGTGTGACCCTCACATCCGACGACACGGCGACATTGTTCGGCGAAGATCAGGCGCGCTACCTGATTGCAACCAGCTTTGACAAAGCCGAGGCCCTTATGGTGGCCGCGGGCACCGCAGGCGTTGCCGTTGAGACCGTTGGTAAATTCGGCGGTGACGCTGTGAAATTCGGTGGCTCATCTGCACCATTGGCCGAATTGGCCGCAACATTCCGCGGCGCATTCGCGGCGGCTGTTGCCTAATATCAAATCGCGCCGGAGGGGCCCCGCCCAATTCCGGCGCGAGATATCTTGTATGCGGCGCGCCCTGCCCCTACATTATAGATAAGACATTCAAAGGATTATCCCATGGCCATGCAAGCGCACGAAATCGAAGACCTTATCCGCGCCGGTTTTCCAGACGCCAAGATCACCATCACCGATCTTGCGGGCGACGGAAACCACTGGGCCGCCGAGGTGATCGACGCATCCTTTGCCGGTATGAACCGCGTGCAACAACACCGCGCCGTGAATGCCACACTCAAAGAGAAACTTGCCGGATCAAACGGCGCACTTCACGCGCTGGCCCTGACAACAAAGGCGCCTGAATAACGGTGCCCGAGGTCGTTCATACCGCGTTCCAATGGGTGATCGACATCTTTGGGAAATGGACGATCCTTCCCATAATTGCATTTCTGGTTTGGTGGAACCTGGCGAACTATCTCCCCATCAAACCAAAGCCAAAGGACACAGACGATGACTGATACAGCAGCACAAATCCAAGAAACCATTTCCGCAACCGACGTGGTTCTGTTCATGAAGGGCACCAAAGACGCGCCACAATGTGGGTTCTCCCAACGTGTGGCCGGCGTGTTCAATTTCATGGGTTTGGAATACCAAGACATCAACGTTTTGGCCGATGAAAACATCCGCCAAGGCATCAAAGATTTCTCTGACTGGCCAACCATCCCACAGCTTTACGTCAAAGGTGAATTCGTTGGCGGTTGTGACATCGTAACCGAGATGGTTTTGTCCGGCGAGCTTGACGCCCTGTTCGCCAAAGAAGGCATCGCGTTCGACAAAGACGCCGCCGACAAAATCCGCGAAGCAAACGCGTAGATCGGACCACAGAATACAAAAAGGCCCGCGGTGATCAGATCATCGCGGGCCTTTTTCGTTTGGTGACGACCTATTTGTCGTCGAATTTCTCGGTCACCGTTCCGGCAATCGCCTCGGCGCGGGCGGCGATTTCCGCAAGGGTTTCGGTGACCTGTGGTGGGATCACGGCAACCTCAACGGTTTCGGGCTCTGGCGCGGGACGCGCGTTCAATTCATTATAGGCGGCCTCGGCAACCTTGGCTTTTTCCTCGGCAACGCGCAGTTTCTCTTCGAGACCTGCGGTTTTATCCGCCAACATCAGACCCGCCATCAACAACATGCGTGCCTCGGGCAAACGCCCGATCTGTGCGGACAGGACTTCGGCCTCGGTGTTCAAAAGACCCGCTGCGGATTGAAGAAATTCCTCTTCGCCCGCCTGACAGGATACTTCGAAATCACGGCCCCCGATGACTACTTTAACTTCAGGCATCGGAGCCCTCCTTGAGAATACGTTCAAGTTCGCCGCGCACGGTTTCCATCTCGGCCTGATCGGCGGATTGGGCGGCCCGCAGGGATTCGATCTCGTTCATCATGGATTGGTTGATCAAGTGCGGCTCGCTGCTGCCTTCGGCATTTGCAGTGCGCAAGGCGTCATTGTTATCCCGAAGCTGTTGGTTCACACGGCGCAGTTTGCTGATGGTGTGATCAAGATCGGACACCTGCTGGCGCAAACGACGCATACGTTCGGACAATTTGTTTTCGACGGCTTCCGCAGCTTTGGCTTGGGCCTCAAGCTGTTCGTTCAATTCTGTGTTGCGCGCGGTCAGCTGGCTATTGGCTTCGCGTTCCTGAGCAAGATCTTCAGACACATCAACGGGCGCCTCTACGGGTTCGGGCACCGAATAGGCTTCGATTTTGCGACCGATATGGTCAAGCGCTGCGGTTATCCGGCGTTCAAGCTCGGTGATGTCGCTCATATTTGGCTCCTCGGGTCTTACACGATCTAACGCCGTGTTCTCGTCTCATTCAAGGTCTAATACCGCCGAAACGCGATTCGACCTTGCTTGCGACAAGGATAGAGCGAAATCGAAGGGGTTTCCACGGGGTTCCGCACCGCTGGGCCTTGATCTTCTGTTTAAGATTGTTATCAAACCAATAGAATTAGCCCAACCAAAGGACAAGATCCGTGGACATCCAAGACCTGCGTACACAGCACCCCGAACACTGGAACAAGGCAGCCGCCATTCGCGTATTGACGCTTGATGCCGTCGCAGCCGCAAATTCCGGCCACTCAGGCGCCCCAATCGGCATGGCCGATGTTGCGACTGTTCTGTTCACCAACCACATGAAATTCGACGTGAAGGCCCCAAACTGGGCAGACCGTGATCGTTTCATCTTGTCCGCTGGGCACGGCTCGATGTTGATCTATTCCCTTCTCTATCTCATGGGCGATGAGCAGGTCACGCTGGAAGAGATCAAGAATTTCCGCCAGATGGGCGCGAAAACTGCGGGTCACCCCGAGAACTTCCTTTTGGACGCTGTGGAAACAACCACCGGTCCGTTGGGTCAGGGCATCGCGAACTCTGTTGGTTTCGCCATGGCCGAAGAAATGCAGCGCGCGAAATACGGCAAGAAGATCGTCGACCACTACACATATGTGTTGGCCGGTGACGGCTGCCTTATGGAAGGTGTGTCCCAAGAGGCCATCGGCCTTGCCGGTCGTCAGGAACTGTCAAACCTTATCGTTCTTTGGGATGACAACAACATCACCATCGACGGCACCGTTGATATCGCCGATCGCACTGACCAAGTGAAACGTTTCCAGGCTTCTGGCTGGCACGTACAGCAAATCGACGGCCACGATCCAGTTGCCATCGACGCAGCAATCACAGCCGCGAAGAAAACCAACAAGCCATCCATGATCGCCTGTAAAACACATATCGCATTGGGCACATCCGCACAGGATACGTCCAAAGGCCACGGTGCATTGACTGCGCCTGATCTTATTGCCGATGCGCGCAAAGTATACGGTTGGGAGCACGGCCCCTTCGATATCCCAGCAGACGTAAAATCCGCATGGGAGGCCGTAGGGTCCAAAGGCGCCGCAGACCGCGCCGCATGGGAAGAGCGTTTTGCATCCGTTTCTGCAAACAAGCAGAACGAATTCAACCGCGCTTACAACTTTGACACGCCGAAGAAATTGTCCGCCGTGATCAAAGCCCACAAAAAGAAGATCTCTGAAGAACAGCCAAAGGTCGCGACCCGCAAGGCATCCGAATTGGCGCTTGAGGTCATCAACCCAATCATGGGCGAAACCATTGGCGGCTCAGCTGACCTTACTGGTTCCAACAACACGAAAACCGCCGATCTGGGTATCTTTATGCCAGAAGATCGCAAAGGTCGTTATGTCCACTATGGTATCCGTGAACACGGCATGGCATCCGCGATGAACGGCATGGCATTGCACGGCGGTATCCGTCCGTACTCTGGCACATTCATGTGTTTCACCGACTATGCGCGTCCTGCAATGCGTTTGGCCGCATTGATGAAGGTGCCATCCGTATTCGTTATGACCCACGATTCCATCGGTCTTGGCGAAGATGGTCCAACCCACCAGCCGGTTGAGCACCTTGCGATTTCCCGTTCCACGCCGAACACCTATGTGTTCCGCCCCGCCGATGCCGTTGAGGCCGCCGAGGCATGGGAAGTGGCGTTCACCACCAAAGAAACGCCCTCCGTTATGGCGCTGTCCCGTCAGGGTCTGCCAACCGTTCGTACCGAGCACAAGAACAAGAACATGACCGAACTTGGGGCGTATGTTCTGGCCGAAGCCGAAGGCAAGCGTCAGGCGATCCTGATCGCCACCGGTTCCGAGGTTGAGATCGCTCTTGCGGCGCGTGACATTCTTCAGGCCGAAGGTATCGGGACACGCGTTGTGTCCATGCCATGTATGGAACTGTTCGAAGCGCAAGACGACGCCTACCGCAAACGCATCCTTCCTGGTGGCCCAGTACGTGTCGCCATCGAGGCCGGCGTGCGCCAAGGTTGGGACAAATGGTTGCTGGGTGAGCGCGGCAAAGAAGCCAAAGCCGATTTCGTTGGCATGTCTGGTTTCGGTGCCTCTGCCCCTGCGGACGAGCTTTATGCCAAATACGGCATCACCGCCGAGGCAACCGTTGCCAAGGTTAAGGCGATGTTGGCCTAGGCCACAGACCACACAAATTTCAAAGGCCCGCACAGTGTTGCGGGCCTTTTTGATTCTATGCCTGCGCCCTCATATTTGTAAGGATGTGTTGTAATTTGTAAGGATATGTAAAACCCATTTTTTGTTAGCGATATTGGTTGCGCTAACATGACAGGTTTGCGCTAACACTTTGTTCACAAACGTGGAAACGTCGATCTCACTCCTGTATCTATTGCCCCATCAGGACACGCGCAGATGGCCCCCTGCGCCCCAAGAGATAGAGAGCGACACATGACTGTCACCGTAGGAATCAACGGCTTTGGCCGTATTGGACGTTCAACCCTTGCCCATATCGCCGAGGCGGCGCGCAACGACGTACAGGTCGTGAAAATCAACGCCACTGGCCCGATTGAAACCAATGCCCACCTTCTTCGGTACGATAGCATCCACGGTCGTTTCGGCAACACTGTGACCGTCGACGGCAACACGATGGACATCGGCCGCGGCCCAATGCAAGTCATGAGCACCTATGACCCAAGCGAGCTTGATTGGTCCGGTTGTGACGTGGTCATGGAATGCACCGGTCAGTTCAACGACGGTATCAAATCCGCGGTGCACCTTGAACGTGGCGCGAAAAAGGTTCTGATTTCCGCCCCTGCGACCAACGTGTCCAAGACCATCGTATACGGCGTGAACCACCGCGATCTGATGCCCGAAGACCAGATCGTGTCGAACGGCTCTTGCACCACCAACTGTCTTGCGCCGCTGGCCAAGGTGTTGAACGACGCCATCGGGATTGAGCGCGGCATCATGACCACGATCCACAGCTACACCGGCGACCAACCCACGTTGGACCGCCGTCACAAGGATCTCTACCGCGCACGTGCCGCGGCCATGGCGATGATCCCAACATCCACGGGTGCTGCCAAGGCGCTTGGTCTGGTGTTGCCCGAGCTTGCGGGCAAATTGGACGGCACATCGATCCGTGTGCCAACCCCGAACGTATCCGTTGTTGATCTGACATTTGAGGCCTCCAAAGACGTGACCGTCGAGGACGTAAATGAGGTGGTCCGCGAGGCCGCAAATGGCCACATGGGCGCGGTTCTGTCCTATGATCCCGAACCCAAAGTGTCGATTGACTTCAACCACACCCCACATTCATCCATCTTTGCCCCCGACCAAACCAAAGTTGTTGGTGGACGCACGGTTCGCGTTTTGGCATGGTACGACAATGAATGGGGCTTTTCCTGCCGGATGGCGGATGTTGCGGCGGCAATGGGACGGCTCTGATAACAGCCAGACGAGATGGGGCGTGGCCCCTGCCCTTTATGACCAATTCAATTGCAATCGCATTGTTTATTATAATCCTCGCCCTTCTGGGCGTGGATTTTCTGTTTTATGACTGGCACTTCACCGTGGTGTGGATGGAGAAATTCCTCCACCTTGTCTGGTGGGTGACCTTTTGGCGCTAGATTACCATCACACCAACTAGACCCGTCAGACCAAGCGTCCACACATCAAACACCAGCATCTTATGACGTTCCAGAAATGGCGCGATGTACCAATGCATCATCCAATCTCGGGGCCCCGTAACGCGGTCCCGCAAAATGGCCCGTTCGCGAATACCGGCGAACACCGCGACGGCTCCGGCCAGTGCAGACATCACCGGAAACAGAATTGGGATTCCCACCATCGGCCCCACGGCGCCAGCGACGACGCAAATCCCAAGAATGGCGATATAGGGGATGATCCGGCGCATATCCATTTCAGCCTGATCCGCATCGGGATCATAGTTTGTGACGCGGATCATTCG
Organism: uncultured Halocynthiibacter sp.; assembly: GCA_947503035.1. Lineage (GTDB taxonomy): Bacteria > Pseudomonadota > Alphaproteobacteria > Rhodobacterales > Rhodobacteraceae > CANNCD01. Next base: position 383,218 of record CANNCD010000001.1, on the reverse strand, counting down.
TTGGCTGCTGCGCTTTATGTAAAACGATGGAAACCCACCTCAGACCTGAAGCACAACGATAAAATAGACGACGCAGCACACGGAAATTTTGACCACAAAATAGGCTCCATTCATAATTGCCAGCAGGATGCAGTCCGGCACCACCCCGCGCAACCGCAAAACCGAACATAAACGCAAATACCAGAAGCCATACGACCATTTTCGCGCTTGACGATTTCTTTAATAATCTTATGTTAGCGATAACAAAAACTGGGGCCCCGCCCCACCCCGCGCAATTGGCGCCTTGATTTTGGAGATCACGACATGGCTGTAAAAGTCGCTATTAACGGATTTGGTCGCATTGGCCGTAATGTTCTGCGCGGTATCATCGAATCTGGCCGTACAGATATCGAAGTTGTTGCGATCAACGATCTTGGTCCTGTTGAAACCAACGCGCACCTTCTTCGTTTTGACTCGGTTCACGGTCGTTTCCCACACGAAGTGACAACAACCGAAACCACCATCGACGCCGGCCGTGGCCCAATCGAAGTGACCGCGATCCGCAACCCTGCGGACCTGCCATGGGGTCACGTTGATATCGTTATGGAATGTACCGGTATCTTTACCTCCAAAGAGGCTTGTCAGGCGCACCTCGACAACGGTTCATCCCGCGTGTTGATTTCTGCACCTGGTAAGAACGCAGACAAAACAATCGTTTACGGTGTGAACCACGAAACACTCACATCCGAAGACATCGTTGTGTCAAACGCATCTTGCACGACCAACTGTCTGTCCCCTGTTGCCAAGGTTCTGAACGACGCGATCGGCATGACCAAAGGTTTCATGACCACAATCCACAGCTACACTGGTGACCAGCCAACATTGGACACCATGCACGGCGACCTATACCGCGCACGTGCGGCGGCCCTGTCCATGATCCCAACATCCACAGGTGCGGCCAAGGCGGTTGGTCTGGTTCTTCCTGAACTGAACGGTAAATTGGACGGCGTTGCGATCCGCGTACCAACCCCGAACGTATCCGTTGTTGATCTGACATTCGAAGCGTCCCGCGACACCACAGTCGAAGAAGTAAACGCAGCCATCCGCGCCGCGGCCGACGGCCCCCTTAAGGGCGTGCTTGGTTACACAGACCTTCCAATGGTGTCCTGTGATTTCAACCACGATCCACACTCTTCTATCTTCCACATGGACCAAACCAAGGTTCTGGACGGCAACATGGTGCGCATCCTGACGTGGTACGACAACGAATGGGGCTTCTCTAACCGTATGGCTGACACGGCCGTTGCAATGGGTAAGCTCATCTAAGCAGCCCCCTGCCCAACCAAATAGAAAGGCCGCCCCAATTTGGATGGCGCATTCCGGATTTTGGGACATGGCTCCGCCGTTTTTGGCGGGGCCTCATTTTTTTCTGGCACACTCTATTCGAAGTAGTCCTTTAACCGTGTGAACAGAGGACGAACCTTTTTGTAGTGAATCTTCATTGGGACAGCGTCGAGATGAACACGGCAGCAGTCGCGCAACCTCGAACCGCTTCCACACGGGCAAAGGTGCCTATCCCGCTTCCATTTACGACTGAGCAATACAATAAGACTTTTGATGATAAGCGGGTCTTCAGCGCATCCAAGGAATCTTGCATAGGATTGGATCAAGCCTGCTGCGCCATGCTTCAACTCACCGAAAGGCCAATTTCCTTCGCATTTCAAATGATGATGGCCGTAGAAATAGCTTCTGATTGGTCCATCAAGAAGATCTGCAACCGTCATCTGTGGCCGTTCCGCAAACAATACCTCCCAAACGCCGAAACAGCATGACCCATCCGGGTTCACATGGTGATCCGGATCATGAGGAAAAGCCCCGCCTGTCTCGAACAACTTTGGTTCTGAATGAGGGTGCCCGAGATACAGCTCAAGGCGAATTTCAAAAGATGCTATTGGTCCGAGGGCGGCAAGCTGCGGGTCTGTGGAGGGAACGTGAAACGTTCCTTCCAAAACTACGCAATCCTCACTGAGTGTGCAATCGAGGTCAGGTTGAAGCAATGCACAAGCGCGGCGAGCTTGATTGTATTGCTCCTCTAACGAACTGTTCTTCAGGATACCCAAGGTTGATGATCGCGTCCTGTTTCTTCGTATGCCTCAGTTTCTGCCTTCAATGATGTCGCCACCGCAGCGGCAGCCACTGTAGTGATGCGATTAGCGACCTTGGAATAGGTGGTTTGAGTCATGGCGCTCTTGAACAGATCGGGTGGGGAAGAAATCGGACCATTCATGAAGCGGCCAAAGTCTCGCTGGGCAGCTGCCAGCCAAGTATAAAACGCCTCTTCACGCTCAGGGTGCTTGGGCCACTTGTCCGCGAAGTTTTCTTCTGGGTTCACAGGATTTTGCACCCATTTCTCCCGCCCGCGGTTCTCAATGTGTTGCTCCATGTTCATGAGGATAGTCTTCAGCGCAGCTGAAAGACTTTGTTCGCCTTGGTAGCTGTGTGCAGCCAGGGTCGTGATGATTACGGAAATTGGCGCATCATCACTTCCCTTATACATCGAATCCCTATGTCGCTTGAGGAGTTGGATTGCCCGCTGCAAAGGCGTTTTGACCTTGTGATCGGGGACATCATCGACCTTCATGTAGACGCCTTCATTCACTCTCAGATTCTTGCGCCTCTCCATCTCTTGAGAGTGTTTGGAGTTGAACCAAATCGCAAATCCCTTTGGATTGCTGACTGGCCAATCTTCCGAAACTGTCTCGTAGTCTTTGTCTTCCTGGTCAGTGATGGCGATCGCGTGATCGACAACGTGGGCTTGAGATGCTGCGTGCCAGTGCCCCTTGTTTTCCAAGAATGTCCGAAAGGTTGATTGGTCCGGCAATGCTGGCAGAATGTCCATGTGAAACTTGTCATCTTTGCTGTAAACCAAAGTCCAGCACCGTTTTCCCTCTTCAGGAGGATTCTGCATCGCATTGGCTTTTGCATAAGCCTTGATCTCTTCTCCAACCGAAGCTTTCAGCCCCTGTTGAGTGAACGTCTTCTTGTCCGCCTCAAGCTTGCAAACCAAGTCGATGTCAAACTCTTCGGCGTCATCCAGCGGTCGAATGACGGTTCCAAGGAGCATGGAACCTTGAGGAGATATCTTTGGATCGTATTGACTGAGCGATGACTCTTCGAGATGCTTGCCGATGGCCTCATATCGGCTCGTGGCTTTCTCAAACAAGTGATCAGGAATGTCGATCGCCTTAGCCAGCGCGATAAGAACATCATCGTGTGTTCTTAGCGGCGGTGAAGTCAATTTGTTCATGCTGCTACCTCGTAAATTGGTTCAAACCTTTCCGCTGGTTCCTTAAAGAACGCGCTTTGCAGATTGGGCTTTTGATTTCTGGCTTCCACCATTGCTCGGTCTTTCAAGTCCGCAATTCGAGCTGTGTCATCCAGGCCATAGTTTCCTGAAGGGACCATTTGGTTCACCCGATAAATTGCCTTGTGGTCGGCGCCACCAACGTGGCCCGTTAGAATGTGTGCGATACCAAGAGAGCCATACGATTGCCCGGCCATAAAGAACCCTGACATCTTCCGCGCAAACCGAATGGCGCCAGCTGCCTTAGGCATTTCTTCTACATCTTCTAAGCATCCGATACTCAGAACCCTGATCTCGTCAGGTTTCCACTTCAGCGTTCCGATCCCTTCGGCAACTGCCACCCCTGTGGGGTTGTTAGCCCAAAGCCCCCCGTCGACTAAGCCAACGTCTTGGGTCGTGATGAATTCTCGAAAGAATGTGGGGGCTGCTGCCGTTGCCATGGCCGCGTCCGAAGCCAAGACTTTGTAGTCGGTTTGAAAACGTTCGTGGTGCGGTGTCTTAAAAATGTAGACCTGTCTTGTCTTGCCATGAAACGCTGGAATCATCAGGCGCGTTTTAGCGTGGCCAATTTTTCGTTCACCCAGAATTGAAACCAATTGGCCCTGGAGAATTTCAGATTGGTGCTTTGGCCCCCATGATAGCCAGCGCGCTTGGGCCAGACCACGATCCAATGCCCCTCTTACCCCGCTGCGTTCTTGGCCAAAGATCTCTGGCCCGTTCTCTTCATACATGTCACGGATTTTTGCAGCAGGGATGCCCATGGCCAACCCAATGGCGATTATCCCACCTGTTGAAGTTCCCGTAATGAGGTCAAAGTATTCCCATAGTGGGCGATCAACCGTAGCTTCAAGCTCGGCAAGAAAGGTGGCAGGAAACATCCCCTTGATGCCACCACCGTCAATGGACAAGATTCGCTTCATGAAACTGCTCCTGGTTGTTTACTTGCACATGGTAGCGCCACCACAATAATACAAGGGTTTGTGTAGCATAGAATCATACGCACAACATAGCGGGAACACATCAAGAACAAAAGGCTTTGCAATCTTTTCATTTCCGGTCCGCGAACATCATCCGTTTCTCGCTATGAGCGAACGCAGCGCAATCGAAATCTGGTGTTGTAAGCACCTTTTCAAAACCAATCTGAGCTACGAAATTGGAGGCCGTCTGAGTTATTTATCCCCGCCTTGGGCAAATATCCAAATGGAAATGAAAAACGACTACCGTGTCTCGAACTTCTTCCAGAGCGGTGTTTCGTGATACAGCCACGGCCTATACAGGATGCGCCGGGGATCAGGGGTCGCACGAGTGGTTGATGTCATCCTGCGTGCATCCGCGCCCAACCGTATTGCGGGTGTGCTTTGGATCGGTGCCAGCTTTCTTTGCTTGGGTGCTTTGACTTTCACCTTGGATCCAGGGCGACGGATTGACTGCGATCCGCTTGAGACCGCGACTTGGTTGGAACTATTTGCGGAGGCACTTGAATAGGGACGCTCTTCGAACCAGTTATAGTAGATGCGATAGATGGTCAGGAACGCCACCAAGACCGCTGGATTGTATGTGGCGCCATTGATGTAGCTCGGGCCATTTCGAGTGGATCTTCCTCCAGCCCTTTTGGTGGGGCTCACCCTCTCGCGCAGTGAATTCATGAAGCTGGAAACTGGATGGATGGTAGCCTTGATATATCTACGAGCAAGCGCATCGCAGAGATCTGGATCCGTGGGCATTACATGGAATGCACTACGCTTTAACTTCTGCCGGTATTTCTTTTGAATGACAGGAAATCCAACGACCTTCCGCGTCTCGCCATGGATTTCCACTCCAGACCTAACCCATAGCTGTGGAAATTGCACGGACCGGAAATTAGTGATTGGGAATGGTGTCATCAGACCATCGGTATCCCGATTGAAGGCGGGAGCCATTGTGCCGGCGCAAAACTGAGACAGGAGCGCGTGGTCGGATGTTTGTGCCTGCCCAGACGCGTGCGCTCGCGCCTTGAAGACATCGAAAGCTGCTTTGAATGCCGTTGCTCTGCGTGAGTTCTCGGGTTCCGAAGAATTTTTGTCGAAATTCATGACATGCCATTCGAAGCGGTCTTCTTCGATCCAATCTCGGAAAACATGTGGCACGACACGAACCATGGATGCTTCTTGCTCGCCCACAATTGTCAGGCGCTTCGCAGGTAATAGATCACGCAGGCATGCCAGGTGGGCAGCTTTGGTGTAGGTTGGTTTTACCAGAGCTCCATTGAAACTCCCTCGGGAATCACGGTCAGTTTCCTGGAAGCTGAAGTATCCATTGCGCAGAGTATTGATGATTTTCCGATGCGTGGTTGCATTAGCAATCTCATCCAAAGCGTCCTCTGGAAGTTGCACCACCCCTTGAGCAGCGTATGCCTTGTCGAGCCTTTGACAGAAAACACGCCAATGGCTTTCAGCACTTGCAAACAGTGCGGCCTCCTCTAAGCGTCCCGTTGGTCTTTGGAAATGCATTGAAGGAACGGTGAAATTGTTTCCGGATTTCTGTGTATAGGCCTGGCGCACATTGGTGGGCATCAGTTGGTCATCCAAGTAATTTTCCTGAACTACGTGAACTGGGTCGACCGTTGTGTCGAAGTTGGCATCTATGCGAAACACATAGCCTGTGTCGATATCGGCACTGACGGAACACTGCAAAGGCGTCAGGCGTCGATCGGAGCGGCTTTCCCAATTGACGCTGATCACAACATCATCATGGGCAATTCGCATATGAGGGTGGCCGCCCTGAGCTTCTCTCTTCTCCCCCCATTCTTTCAGTTTTGCCCGCTCAAAAGCCAGTAGTGTTTTTCCAGCCAGAATATCCTGTTATAAACCCGCTCAACTCCGCATTTCTTGCCCGTGTCTGGATCTGCCAGAAGCTTCCGCAATGCGGTAATACTGGCGCCATTGACCAAAGCCCGCAGTAGCCTGACATTGTCATGCATTTTCTCTTGCTGTTGGTGATCGAGAGACACCGTGAAGCGTGCGCCAGCTTTGCCCTTGCAAGGCTTGTGAACAACCCGAAATCCAGCTGGTTTTGCTTTCCGCCCATTCTTTCCGGCGGGGATCTTTCCATGGGTGCCATTGAAGACGAAGTCGCCCGGCTGTTCGAGATATCTCGCGCCGCAGTGGCCGCAAACTGGGCCTTCCAGAATCCCATTTTGAGTGATCAGCCGGTCAATTTCTTCCTCGAAATGTTTGTTCGAAAGAACGCTGAAAGATACATTACAATCGTGATTAGCCTGCTGATGATGGCACACCAACGACTTCCCATCTTCACACTGGCGAGGGTCCTTTGAATATTCGAGGGCTGTCGAGACGACCTGAGCATCTTTGTCGCCCGTGATTGTGTATTTTCCTCTTCCTCTACCCAGAGACGGATTTGCTTCAAATGCCTTTTGCTTTCTCTCTTCGGCGTTTCTACCTACGAAGGATTGATGGATGAAATCAGGCGCGACACCGTAGTTCCCGCAATCCGGATCGCCACAACAGTTGAGGTTGAGTGTATCCCTGATTTCAGGGTAGATTTGGGGAAGAGATAATTTGCGCACTGACTTCACAGCGACACAGCCTTTCGTTCTGTTTCGTTTATTCAAGTCGCCCTCCGCAGGCAGTGCCTATATTGGCCAAAACCTCCAAAACCGAAGACTTCAGCTCATTTTTTTGAAAAATGTGTTCCCGGGACTTTTCTCCCAGGGAATACGCAATCTGATATCAGAAAATATTGTTCAATATCAAACGCCTGCCGAGCGAAAGCTCGGCAGGCGTTGCTTTTGTGTCCCAAAGTCCGGAATGCGCCACAATTTGGAGTGGCCTTTTTCGTTTTTACGGTGTCGGTTGGTTAACCGTTGAACTTCGCGCGCAGGTTCTTTTCGACCGTGGGTGGGACGAATTTATGGATGTCGCCGCCCAAACGCGCGATCTCTTTGACCAATTTGGACGCAATCGCCTGATGTTTGGCGTCGGCCATCATAAACACGGTTTCGACGCTATCGTCCAAGGCACGGTTCATCCCAACCATTTGATATTCGTATTCAAAATCGGACACGGCGCGCAGGCCGCGCACAATCACAGACGCCCCAACATCGCGGGCGCAATCGATCAACAGGTTCTCAAACGGATGCACGACGATCTCGATGCCCAGTTCATCGGACAGGGCGGCGCATTCCTGCGAAATCATCGCGACCCGTTCATCAAGCGTAAACAACGGCCCCTTGCCGGTGTTGATCGCAACACCGATAACAAGGCGATCAACCAAGGCCGCAGACCGGCGGATAATATCGAGGTGACCCAGTGTGATTGGGTCAAACGTACCCGGATAAAGTGCAGTGCGCATGTGCGTCCCTTTCATGTCTGGGTTGCACGCAACAATATTACCCACAGGATTGCAAGTCGAAACAGCACGGAAACGTGATTAACGTCCCATGATCATGTCAGCCATCGCATCTTTCTCTGCCGAGACCTCTTCGAGGCGGGCTTTTACCACATCCCCAAGGGAAATCAGACCGATCAATTCGCCCTCTTCGACGACGGGCATATGGCGGAAACGCCCCTCGGTCATGATGTTCAAAACATTGTCCGTCGTGTGTTGGCGGGTACATGTTTTGACCTTTTCGGTCATCAGATCTTCGACGGAATCTGTTAAACATCCGACGCCACGCGCCCCAATTTCACGCACGATGTCGCGTTCGGACAGAATGCCCTCGGCGGATTTTCCATTCTTTGAAATAACCACGGCCCCAATACGGCGCTCAGACAAAAGCTGCGCAGCCTCCGATACGCTTGTCCCCCGCGGCAATGTGACCACTGAATTACTCTTTTTGCTCTGCAGGATATTCTCTACACGCATAATCGGCCTCCTAACGATATGTTGTAATATCCCCATGGTGCGACTAGATGTTGTGGTGTGTCAAGATGTCGCTTCGAGAATTGCAATCTGACGTTGCATGGACTTGACCAAAAGGTCGGCGAATAGATTGAGCCGCCGGACACGCCGATCATCGATATGACGAATAAGGTAAAAACTGCGCGACAGGGAAATGTGGTCGGCCAGCACCCGTTTGACGTTCGGCGCACTGGGCAAGGCGAAATCATGCGCCACGCCGACGCCGGCCCCCGTTCGGATCCAGTTGAACTGTACCGACACCGAATTCGACGCAAGGGTCACGGGATCCGCCCCCGTTTCGGCCAGATAGTCCAGCTCCTTGTCGAAGATCATATCGGGGATATAGCCAATCGTGCGATGCCCACGCAGATCGTCGGGCGTTTGGATCGGCGGGTGTTTCGCCAGATAGATCTCCGAGGCCGCCAGATGCAATTTGTAATCCGCGATTTTCTGCACACTCAGCCGTCCGGCGGTTGGCGCGCTCACTCCGACGGCCATGTCGGCTTCGCGCTTGGACAGGCTGAACACACGAGGGAGCGCGACGATCTGAATTTCCAGTGTCGGATGTTCTTGGGTGATCTCGGCACAGACCTGTGGCAATAGGAAATTCGCCGCCCCATCGGGTGCGCCAATGCGGATTGTGCCGGTCAATGTGTCGGCCTCGCCGCGCAGATCGGTGATCGCCTGCCCCACGGCCTGTTCGGCGCGTACCGCATGCGTGACCAACCGTTCGCCCACCGGTGTCAGGGCATATCCCTGCGGCGATTTCGCGAACAGGGCCGCGTCCAACTGTTCCTCAAGCCGCGCGATCCGGCGCCCCACCGTCGCCGCATCCATCCGCAGCACCTTGCCCGCGCCCGAGATGCTCTCGCTTCGGGCGACGGCCAAGAATACCCGCAGGTCATCCCATTTCGGCTCCATGCATACCTACATTTTTGCAAAACACTTTTGCCAACTTGGCGCTTTTGCCGCGAAAATTGCAAGACTATTCTATCCCAAAGAGGAGAATCTCATGACCGAACTGACCCATTTCATCGACGGTAAGCACGTCAAAGGCACATCTGGCCGCTTTGCCGATGTGTACAACCCTGCCACGGGCGAAGTGCAGGCCAAGGTTCCACTTGCGTCACAGGCGGAACTGGACGCGGCCATCGCATCCGCCAAAGCCGCTCAGCCCGCGTGGGGCGCAACCAATCCACAACGCCGCGCACGGGTCATGATGAAGGCCGTGAGCCTGATCAACCGCGACATGGACAAACTGGCCGAGGCCCTGTCCCGCGAACACGGTAAAACCTTTGACGATGCCAAGGGCGACGTCCAGCGCGGCCTTGAGGTGATCGAATTCTGCATCGGTGCGCCGCATTTGTTAAAGGGGGACTTCACCGACAGCGCCGGTCCCGGCATCGACATGTATTCCATGCGTCAGGCGCTTGGGGTTGTGGCGGGTATCACACCGTTCAACTTCCCTGCGATGATCCCGCTTTGGAAAATGGGCCCTGCCCTGTCTTGCGGTAACGCGTTTATCCTTAAACCATCCGAGCGCGATCCATCCGTGCCATTGATGCTGGCCGAGATATTCCAAGAGGCCGGCCTGCCAGACGGTGTTCTTCAGGTTGTGAACGGCGACAAAGAGGCCGTGGACGGCATTCTGGACAACGAAACCATCGCGGCTGTTGGCTTTGTTGGCTCGACCCCAATCGCGCAGTACATCTATGCCCGCGCGACGGCGAATGGCAAACGTGCCCAGTGTTTCGGTGGGGCCAAGAACCACATGATCATCATGCCAGATGCCGATATCGAACAGGCCGCTGACGCCTTGGTTGGTGCGGGCTTTGGCGCGGCTGGCGAACGTTGCATGGCGATTTCCGTGGCCGTCCCTGTTGGCAAAGAAACCGCCGACCGTCTGGTTGATGCCCTTGTGCCCCGCGTAGAGGCGCTCAAGGTCGGCCCATACACCGCGGGCAACGATGTGGATTACGGTCCCGTTGTGACCGCCGCCGCCAAGGAAAACATCCTGTCCCTCATCAACTCGGGCGTCGCGGCGGGCGCCGATCTGGTTGTTGATAACCGCGATTACACGCTTCAAGGCTATGAGGAAGGCTTCTTTGTTGGTCCACATTTGTTCGACAATGTGACCCCCGACATGGAGATCTATAAGAAAGAAATCTTTGGTCCCGTTCTGTCTGTTGTGCGCGCGGGGTCCTACGAAGAAGGTCTCGCCCTCGCCATGGATCATGAATACGGCAACGGCACCGCGATCTTTACCCGCGATGGCGACACGGCCCGCGATTTCGCCAACCGCATCAACATCGGCATGGTCGGCATCAACGTTCCGATCCCTGTGCCGCTCGCCTATCACACATTTGGCGGTTGGAAAAAATCCGGCTTTGGCGATCTGAACCAGCACGGCGAAGACGGGTTCAAGTTCTATTCACGGACAAAAACGGTCACGTCCCGCTGGCCATCAGGCATCAAAGAAGGCGGCGAATTCAACTTCCGCGCCATGGAGTAACATCAAAAAGGCCACCCAAATCGGGTGGCCTTTGTCGTATCAGAGCATGTCTTTGAGATAAAAACCCGTGTGGCTTTTCTTGGATTTAGCCACGGTTTCTGGGGTGCCCGCCGCGACGATCTTACCACCGCCATCGCCACCCTCGGGGCCAATATCGATGATCCAATCGGCGGTTTTCACCACATCAAGATTGTGTTCAATCACGATGACCGAGTTCCCCTGATCCACCAATTCATGCAACACTTCCAACAGCTTGCGCACATCCTCAAAGTGAAGACCCGTGGTGGGTTCATCCAGAATATATAGCGTCCGACCCGTGGACCGTTTGGCAAGTTCCTTGGACAGTTTCACCCGCTGGGCCTCGCCGCCGGACAAGGTCGTCGCCTGCTGCCCGACCTTGATGTAACCAAGCCCAACCCGCATGAGCGCGTCCATCTTGTCGCGAATGCTTGGCACCGCCTGAAAGAACGTCTGCGCATCTTCGACGGTCATATTCAACACATCGGCGATGCTCTTGCCCTTGAATTTGACCTCCAACGTTTCGCGGTTATAGCGCGCGCCGTTACAGGTTTCGCATTCCACATAAACGTCGGGCAAAAAGTGCATCTCGATCTTGATCACCCCGTCGCCCTGACAGGCCTCACAGCGGCCGCCTTTGACGTTGAACGAGAACCGACCGGGTTTATAGCCGCGCGTTTTCGCCTCTGGCAATCCGGCGAACCATTCACGGATCGGGGTAAACGCACCGGTATAGGTCGCAGGGTTGGACCGCGGCGTGCGTCCGATGGGCCGTTGGTCGATGTCGATGACCTTGTCCAGATGTTCAAGCCCGCGGATCGTTTCGCAGGGCGCAGGCGTCTGGCGCGCACCGTTCAACCGCATCGACGCGGTTTTGAACAGGGTCTCAATCGTCAACGTCGATTTACCACCGCCCGACACGCCTGTCACACAGACGAATTTGCCCAGCGGGAATTCCGCATCCACATTGCGAAGGTTGTTGCCCGTCGCCTTGATGATCTCAATCGATTTGCCGTTGCCCGCGCGCCGTTCCGATGGCACCGCGATTTCGCGCTTGCCCGACAGATACTGACCGGTCAGGGAATTGGCGTCGCCGATGATCTCGGCGGGAGTGCCTTTGGACACCACTTGGCCGCCATGCACACCGGCCCCTGGGCCGATATCGAACACATAATCCGCCTCGCGGATCGCGTCTTCGTCATGTTCAACAACGATCACGGTATTTCCCTGATCCCGTAGGTTTTTGAGGGTCGTCAACAAACGGTCATTGTCCCGTTGGTGCAAACCAATGGACGGCTCATCCAATACATAAAGCACCCCAGTCAGGCCAGAGCCGATCTGGCTGGCCAGACGGATACGTTGACTTTCACCGCCCGACAATGTGCCGGAATTGCGCGACAATGTCAGATATTCAAGACCAACGTTATTGAGAAAACCCAGCCGTTCGCTGATCTCTTTCAAAATCGCACGGGCGATTTCGTTCTTCTGTTTTGTCAGATGTTCAGGCACCGTCTGGCACCAATCGAACGCCTCGCGGATCGACATCTCGACGACCTCGCCCACGTGTAAACCGGCGATCTTAACGGCGCGTGCCTCTTCACGGACGCGGTACCCGTTACAGGTGCCGCAATGACGATTATTCTGATAGTTTTCAAACTCTTCACGGACCCAGTTGCTATCGGTTTCGCGGTAGCGACGCTCCATATTCGGGATCACACCTTCGAACGGGCGAGTCACCTCATAGACACGACCGGACTCGTCATAACGGAACGGAATTTCCTTTTTGCCCGAACCATAAAGAAAGATCTGTTGGATCTTTTTCGGCAGGTCCTTCCACGGGGTGTCCTTGTCGAATTCAAAGTGGTTCGCGATGCTTTCGATGGTCTGAAGGAAATACGGCGACTTGCCCTTACGCCAAGGTGCCAGCGCCCCGTCATACAGACGCAAGGTCACATCCGGCACCACCAAACGTTCGTCAAAGAACAGCTCTTTGCCCAGACCATCACAGGCCGGACAGGCCCCAAATGGCGCGTTGAATGAGAACAGGCGCGGCTCGATCTCGGCAATGGTGAAACCACTTTCGGGACAGGCGAATTTCTCGGAAAATGTGATCCGTTCGGGGTCGCCTTCGCGCGGGGCGGTTTCCAGAATGACGATCCCATCGGCCAGATCAAGTGCGGTGCGCAGGCTGTCGGCCAGACGGGTTTCAAGCCCTTCGCGCACGACAATCCGGTCGACCACAACGTCGATATCGTGGCGGAATTTCTTGTCCAAAGTGGGCGGCTCGTCCAGTTCATAGAACTCGCCATCGACCTTGACCCGTTGAAAACCGGATTTGCGCAGCTCGGCAAATTCTTTCTTATACTCGCCCTTGCGGTCACGGATAATCGGCGCAAGCAGATAGCCCCGCGTCCCCTCTTCCATTTTCATGATCCGGTCGACCATGTCTTGGACCTGCTGGGCCTCGATGGGTTTGCCGGTGGCGGGCGAATATGGGGTGCCGACGCGCGCAAACAACAGACGCATATAGTCGTAAATCTCGGTCACGGTGCCGACAGTTGAACGCGGATTTTTCGACGTGGTTTTCTGTTCAATCGAAATCGCCGGCGACAGACCCGAAATGTGATCCACGTCGGGTTTTTCCATCATATCAAGGAATTGCCGCGCATAGGCCGACAAGGATTCCACGTAGCGGCGCTGCCCCTCGGCATAGATCGTATCAAAGGCGAGGCTTGATTTTCCCGAGCCAGACAGACCGGTGATCACCACCAGTTGGTCGCGCGGAATATCAACGTCGATAGATTTAAGATTATGTTCGCGCGCGCCGCGCACTTCGATGTTCTTCAGCTCGGCCATGACTCACCCATTAATGATTGGTTCATAGATAGGGGATCACGCCCAATCTGCCAACAGAAAAGTAAGAACATTAACAGAACATGGTGCATCACGATTGCGCAAATGCAAAAGGCCGCACCAATTGGCGCGGCCTTTGATCAATCGATGTACGACCGATTAGATGTGAAGTGGACGACCGTAGGCGGCGAGAACGCTTTCGTGCATCATTTCCGACATGGTCGGGTGCGGGAACACGGTGTTCATCAGCTCTTCTTCGGTGGTCTCAAGCGTGCGACCAACGACATAGCCTTGGATCATCTCGGTCACTTCGGCGCCAACCATATGCGCGCCCAAAAGTTCGCCGGTTTTCGCGTCAAAGACGGTCTTGATCATGCCTTCGGCCTCGCCCATGGCGACGGCTTTACCGTTGGCCATGAATGGGAATTTTCCGACCTTCACGTCGTAGCCCAATTCCTTGGCTTTCGCTTCGGAGTAACCAACCGACGCCACCTGTGGGTGACAATATGTACAACCCGCGATGTCTTCTGGTTTGACGGGGTGTGGTTTTTGACCGGCGATCAATTCCGCAACCATCACACCCTCGTGGGATGCTTTGTGGGCCAACCATGGCGCGCCAGCGATATCACCGATGGCATAAAGACCCTTAACAGATGTTTCGCAGTGCTCGTCCACAACAACGTGGGTGCGATCAATGCCAACGCCAAGCGCCTCAAGACCGAGGTTTTCAACGTTACCGACGATACCAACAGCAGATATAACCGTGTCGAATTCGTGGGTCTCAACCTTGCCGCCCACTTCGATATGTGCGGTGACTTTGCCCTTGGCGCGATCCAATTTCTTGACCATCGCCTTTTCCATGATCTTCATGCCTTGTTTGACGAATTGCTTCTTCGCAAAGGCAGAAATGTCTTTATCTTCAACAGGAAGCACGCGGTCCATGACCTCGACCACGGTCGTGTCGGCACCCAAAGTGTTGTAGAAGGACGCGAATTCGATGCCAATCGCACCGGACCCGATCACCAACAATTTCTTGGGCATGCGGGATGGTTTCAACGCGTGTTTATATGTCCAAACCAGATCACCGTCGGCCTCAAGACCGGGCAGTTCGCGGGCGCGCGCGCCGGTGGCAAGGATGATATTTTTCGCAACCAGTTCCTCGGTGCCTTTGTCGGTGACAACGGCGACTTTGCCCTTGGCAGGGATGGATGCAGTGCCCATGATCGTTTCGATCTTGTGCTTTTTCATAAGGCCCTTGATGCCCGCCGCCATTTGGCCGGCAACACCACGTGAACGATCCACAATCGCGTTCAGGTCAAACCCGATCTTATCGGCAACCAGACCAAATTCCTTGGCGCGGTGCATATTGTGGTACATTTCCGCGGAACGCAGCAACGCTTTGGTTGGAATACAACCCCAGTTCAGGCAAATACCGCCCAAATGTTCGCGTTCAACGATCGCAGTTTTCAAACCCAATTGCGCCGCACGGATGGCCGCAACATAGCCCCCTGGGCCTGCGCCGATCACAACAACATCAAAAGACTTAGAAGACATGCTTAGCACTCCGTTTTAGAATTGGTTTGATATTAAACTATATTTTTTCTCACATCAATCCACATGCGCGTCGATCCAAATGAATGACGGTAATTGGTTGATATATCAATAAAATATCAGGCCTGCACCAAACGCATAGCTTCAGAGTAGCCCCCCTTGGCCAGAAATGCCAACTCAGGCGCGGTGCTCTTGCGGCCCAAAGCGTCGTTTCGATATGGGAATCGGCCGAACATTCGGATCACTTCGCGGTGGGCGCGCGCGTGTAAAACATTGCCCCCAGGAAGGTTCATCAGAAACAAACGAACGCCACGCTCTTGGTCGGCGGCGCTTTCGGAATGCATAAATGGCATATAGAAGAATTGACGCGCATCGCCCGACACACGTTTGTCGAACCCCTGTTTGATCGCAAGCGTCGCACAGGCCCGCGCCATCGCATCGGTCGCAAAGGCATCTGCGGTGTCACGGAACATATTTCGCGGCATTTGATCCAACAAAATAAGATAGGCCAAGGCCCCCGATGCACAGGTCATCCAGCGTTGATACGCGCCTGTGCGAGCCTCTTGCCATGGGGTCTGAAACCGGTCGCGGATCTCTTGATCAAGTGCCGCGCCCCCTGCGTACCACCCCTTTGGTCCAAGCTCTTCAAGCCAATAGGTGTTCACCTCAGTTGGTTGCAGCATCTTCGTTCTCCTGCTGTTCATCCGCCTCGATGGCGATTTCGGTCGCGACATCCACCACCACGATGGACGACGATGGAAGCACTGGCGTATAGGCGCCCGCCTCATCCACAGATAGCGCGGCGCGGCGCGTCATCCGATACATAGTATAGCCGCAGAGCGCGATCATCGGCGCAGCCAAAATCAAGAAATAGGCATAAGCCCCCATCGCCGTCATCATCCAGCCGGTGATCAGCGGGCCAGAAATCGCCCCCACTCCGTTCACGAACATCATCGATCCTGCCGCCGATGACATGTCGTCATGTTCAAGAAAATCATTCGTATGCGCCAGTAGCAATGCATAAAGCGGGTTTGACGCCGCCCCCGACAGGCCAGCCGCAAGCACCAACAATATGAAATTTGTCCCCATCAAAAGACCAATCATGCCGCCAATGGCCCCCACAAGGGACATCAGCCCGATCAGAGTACGACGATCCATCCGGTCCGCTGCAAATCCAACCGGCATCTGAAACAGAAGACCGCCGATATAAAACGAGGCAACAAAGATCGACACTTGCTCAATCGAGAAACCGGCCTGTGTCGCGAACACCGACGCCATGCCGAACTGAGCAGAAAAAATCAGCCCCATTAGGAACATCCCCACCATGCCGAGCGGCGAATTTTTGAACAGCTCGGCGATGGGCATCGGCGTGTTGGTTTCATAGGCCGGTGTGGGCTGCACCGTCAAAAGGATCGGCGCAAAGGCGATGGAAACCAAGACCGACGGCACGATAAACAGGATGAACCCTGACGGATCGCCAAAGGCCAGAAACGATTGGGCCGAAATCACACCGATCATCTGCACGACAATATAAAGAGACAGGGCCTTGCCGCGGTTTTCATTCGACACGGAATTATTCAACCACCCCTCGGCAGTCACGAAGATCCCAGCGAAACAAAAACCCATGAGCGCGCGACCAATCCCCCATGCCGCCGGATGTACCAGCGCGGGATAGAGGATCAGGATGGCCGAAACCAAGGACGCAAGCGCGGCAAACACCCGCACGTGGCCCACACGCCGGATCAATTCTGGCGTCGCACGCGAACCGCCCAGATACCCAAAGAAATAGGCCGACATGATGATCGACATCTCATATGTGCTAAAACCTTCGATGCCACCGCGGATCCCCAAAAGGGTTCCTTGGATGCCATTTCCGACCATCAATAGGCACATTCCCAAGAGCAACGCCCATGACGATGCAAAGACCTGTTTCATAGTGATTCCCTAACCATCTCAAAGTGACCCTAGTGGCGGAAATTCACCGTGGAAAGCGTCTATTTCACCGACCGTTCAGGAACCAAAAGCGACGAGTCCCCATAGGAGAAAAACCGGTACCCGTTTTCAACGGCGTGGGCGTAAATCTCTTTGATTTTTTCGGTTCCCATCATGGCGGACACCAGCATCATCAGGGTCGATTTGGGCAGGTGGAAATTGGTCATCAAGGCGTCGGCGATTTTGAACGCGTACCCCGGTTTGATAAAGATATCCGTTGCGCCGTCCCATGCCTTCATGGTGCCATCATCAGTCGCCGCACTTTCGATCAGTCGAAGCGCGGTTGTTCCGACGGGAATGATCCGCCCACCCGCCGCGCGGGTCGCGTTCATTTCATCTGCCGCCTCTTGGGTGACGATGCCCCGTTCCGAATGCATCTTATGGTCGCGTACGTCGTCGACCTTTACCGGCAGAAACGTACCCGCCCCAACGTGCAGGGTGACTTCGGTGGTTTCAACGCCCTTGGCGCGGATCAGTTCCAGCAACCCATCGTCAAAATGCAATGACGCGGTTGGCGCCGCGACCGCACCGGTTTCCCGTGCAAAAACAGTCTGATAATCCACCAAATCCTGTGCATCGGCCGGACGTTTGGCGGCGATATAGGGCGGCAATGGCATGGCACCGGCGGCGAACAGCGCGTCGTCAAACGCCTCGCCGGTCAAGTTAAACCGCAACACGCCCTGCCCGTCCTGTTTGCCAATCACGGTGGCACGAAGGTCATCTGAAAACACGATGTCTTCGCCCTCTTTCACCTTTTTCAACGGCTTCACAAGGGCGGTCCAATCGCCATCCACAGTCGGATCAAGAAGGGTCACCTCGATGGACGCGGACACGGGGCCCTGTGCGCTATCCCTGTGACGTTTGCCGAACAGACGCGCGGGGATCACGCGGGTGTTGTTCAGGATCAACCGATCCCCCGGATGAAACAGATCGACCAAATCCATAACCGACATATCCGCCAGCGGCCCATCCCCGTTCGCATACAACAGACGCGCCGACGTACGCGGCACCGCAGGGCGCACCGCGATCAAGTCATCCGGTAGGTCAAAATCAAAGTCAGACAGTTTCATCGCGTGGCCTTTTATTCGGGGACGCTGGGCGGAGCACGCCGGAATATTTCGCGGAACATTCCTGGCGTAAAGATCGACAGCGGGTTCACCTTTACTTGCGGCGCATCATTAGACCCTAACAGTTGAAAGTTGAAGCCCAGTAATCCTTCTCCGCGACGGGTAAAAATACGCCCAATGCCGTTGACGAAATAGATCGGCGAAATCACCCCCTGAAACCGCATGGTCGACGTGGCCAAATCATAGGTCCCATCAAGCGACACCCCCAATGACGCGCCGACCGCGCTTGATTTCGTGACGGCGACAATATCGGGCGTTAGGACAAAATTTGCCTGCACATCCGAAAACGCCAATCCCTCGCCGTCGAGTTGCTCCAACAGGCCGATCACCGAGATGGCCGACAACAGTTCCGTCAATGCCGAGGCCCCCGTGACACGGATGTTTTCGGCGGTCATGAACCCATCATAGTTGCCCGACTTTGCCCGCGGCGTCAGGGACAACGCAAGCGTGCCGCCGTTGGCCTTGTCGATGATGCCGGCGGCATCGATCACACGGCCCGCATTGTCGGCGGTGATGTCGACCTTGGTGCCATGGGTGCTGGGCGACAGGGTGCCCTTGATCGGGGATTTCCCGTTGACCGAGGCGGTGAAATTCGCGTTTACATCACGTCCAGCCGCGAAATTGGCATTGAACCCCGTAAGGGAAATGCCCTCGGAAATACGCAGGCGATCCAGACGAATGTCCATCGGGCCAATCGTGCCGCCAGACGCGCCACCACCACCGCCCGAGCCACCGCCAAACGGCGCGCGGCGCATATCAAGCGTCCCCTTGGTCACCCGCACCAACGGCAATCGACCGGCCCCACGTCCCAACAACGCGGCCGTGCCATCGAACCAATTACCGATCTTCAGCGTATCAAACTGGGCGATTTCCAGATCACCCACGGGCGAAATTTCCACCCGTCCCGAACCGGACAGACCCGCGGTGGAAATCGACAACCGATCAACGGTCGGCGGTGTGGCAAGTGTACCTTGCACCCGCAAATCGCCCTTAGACGTTGTGCCCTTGCGCCAGCCCACAGGCGCAAGCGAAATCCCAAGCCCTACAAGGTCCGACGTCATGTCAAATGCGGGCACCTGACCGCGGACCAAATCAAGCGTGACCTGCCCCTTGGCCGCCCCCCGAAGCATGGTGTCAGGAAGCCCAAACCCAAGCCGTTGGTTCGAACGTTGCGACAATTCAATCGTGCCTGTGATCTGGCTTTGACCTGCAAATTCGGGACCGAAATTCTGTTGCCAGCGCCCATAGGCCGGCACGCCCGCAATATCCACGGCGCCTTCGATTTCAATGCCGCCGCTGTCCACGATCACCTCAAGAAGATCGCTACGCAGAGGGTGGTCCGCAACCAATGTGTCACTTGAAACACCGCTCGCAACCCCCTGAACATCAAAGGTAACATCGGCGAATGTGATCTTTTTCTTGAGCGGCAAAGACAGCAACGTCGTCACTTCGACCCGTCCCTCGGCCAGATCGGTGGACAGGCCGCCCTTGGACAGGAATTCAAACGGCTTGCGGTCAATCAACGCCAGCGTCGCACCAAGGTCGCCAGCAACCCGAAGGGTCACTTCGGCCTGTGCGGGGATCTGGGTGATATCGGGCAAATGAAACACCGATCCGGTCAGATCAAGCGGCTCTTGATCCTCGGCGGACAGAAACCCTTGGGTCAATGACAGGTGCAGTTCGTCGTTGTGGATGCTCGCATATCCGGCGCCCGTGTCAATCGGCGGCAGGGTCGGCATGATGGTCACATTGGCGTCCTGAAACCCAAAGGTCAGCCCCGCAACGGGCGCGGTATCTTTGGCCATACGCACCGCTGCGTTAAAGTCGCTGAACGTCCCTTCGTGGACATTTTTGGCGATCCATTCGCGGGTGCCCTTGACCAAACGACGGGGCCAAATGGCAAGGACCTCGGTCACGTCCATCTCTTTGGCAGAGACATCCACGGCGGCGGACCAGCCCCCGTCCGTTGCCTGAAGGTCACCGCTTAGGGTAACGGCGCCTTCGTCGCGACCCAAGATCAGCTGGCCGATGGTGACCTTAAACGGGTTCAGTTCGAACCGGAAATCAAGCCCGCCATTGTCATAGGACACTGGCGTGTCGAACAGATCGGGCTGCGACAGAACCAGATGATCAAACCGGAATTGACCGACCGTTGCGCGGGGCCAGTTGTTGGTGAAATCCTGAAGATAAGCAACGCCGCGCCCGCTGGCTTCGGTCAGATCGGTTTTGATCTCGATCTGGTCAAAACTCACGGCCTGCGCCGCGCGATCATAGCCGAAATAAAGCGCCGCCGTTTCAATCGGCACGGGGTCAACGTCAACCTTGGGGCGCAGATATCCCGCCCCGATTTGCAGCGCACCGTTCAAAGTGCCAAGCGTGCCGTCCTCGCCGATTTGGCTGCGCAGCGACCCCGAAACCGGTGCGTCAACCACCGACAAAATCGCAAGCGCGGGGATCTGTGTGGCCATGTCGGCACCGGCGACCTTGTCCACATCTACGGCCATTTGTGCGGTCTTTTTGCCCTTTTGGGTGGCGACGGTGACGCGGGCGCTGGCGGCGTTGTCGCTCATGCGGATGTCGAGCTGCATCTCGATTTCGGCGTCGTCTTGTTGCAACACAAACCGCCCATCACTCAGCCGCCAATCCGCACCGCTGCGCTCATCTACAAAGTGGATGGACAGGTCATCGGCGCGCACCTCGGAGAGTTTTGCCAATACCGGCAGGCCAAAGCTCTCTTGCAACAAGAGGATAAAATCTCCGGGCGATTGCAAGGCCACCGCGCCATCCTCGGGGGTCAGGGTTTGGGTGTCTTCGGCCCCGAATTGCAGGTTCAACCGCCCCGTGCTTTCACGCAACAACGACAGAACAGGTCGTTCCAAATGCACCGTTTCGGGCAACAATGATCCGCGCAAGGCCGACGCCGGATCAAGCGTTGTCGACATGGCGTCAAATCGGGCCACTTCGCCGGTACGCGGGTTTTTCAACGTCACATTGGACAATACGATCTGGGGAACGTAATCCGACACCTGCAGCGAAATATCGCCAAACTCGATCCCGCCATCGGCGCCCAGATCATCCTCGGTCAGCGCGGCGTTCAGTTCGGTTTCAACCCGATCCCGAAGCCAATCCGGCGCGTGCAATACCCGCTCGGACAGAACGAGCCACGCGAAACACGACGCGACCAAGACAAACACCAGAAACAGGATGCGCCAAATCCAACGCCCCCATCGCCATTTTTTCGGCGCGGGTTCGGGCGTTTCGGCCGGTTCAATTGGGTCGGATGTCATAAGGCGGCGGGTGCTCGTTACTGATTTGGCTTTATCTCTTATCCTTCTACGTTAAAACAGAACCGATACAAACAGAACCACCAAAGGACATGACATGACCGCATCAATCCGCCCAGAGGCCGGCCAAATCGCCCCAGATTTCACCCTGCCCGCCTTGATCACCGATCCGTTGACCCTGTCGACGTTGCGCGGCCGCAATGTGGTTTTGTATTTCTATCCCAAGGACAACACCCCCGGCTGCACCACCGAGAGCATCGATTTTTCCACCGCGCTGGCGGATTTCGACGCGGCGAACACCGTTATCGTTGGCGTGTCGCGCGATTCCATTAAGAAACACCAAAATTTCGCCGCCAAACACGATCTGACCGTGGAATTGGCCGCCGATGTGGATGGCGAGGTCACCGAGGCCTATGGCGTTTGGGTTGAGAAAAAGATGTACGGCAAGACCCACATGGGCATTGAACGCGCCACCTTCCTGATTGATGCCGAAGGTGTCATCAAAGAGGTCTGGTCCAAGGTCAAAGTCAAAGGCCATGTCGAAGCGGTTCTTGAGGCGGCGCGCGCCCTATGATGACCCTTGCCGAGATGGCCGTCACGGTATTGACCACCGCCGATGGCCGCGAAAAGACCCGCATTTCCCGCGATTTCGCCAAACAGTGGTTCGGCGCGCGCGATGCAGGAGCGCCGATTGAGATCGGCATCGCAACCCCGCCGGACAAACCTGCGCGCCCCGAAAAACCGGACCTGTTGTCGCCACGTGATGTGCCCATCCGCAAGACCGGTACGCCCGAGGGGCGCAATGCGTTGTTGCACGCCGTGGCGCATATTGAATTGAACGCGGTGGACCTTCATTGGGACATCATCGCGCGATTTTCCCATGTGGATATGCCCATCGGATATTATGACGACTGGGTGCAGGCCGCCGACGAAGAAAGCAAACATTTCAATCTGATGTGCGATTGTCTTGAGGCAAATGGGACCTTTTACGGTGCCATGCCCGCCCACGAAGGCATGTGGCAGGCCGCAACCGACACAGCCGAGGATATGATGGGGCGATTGGCCGTGGTGCCGATGGTTCTTGAGGCGCGCGGATTGGACGTGACGCCGAACATGATCAAGGTCTTCAAACAGGCCAAGGACAAGGGCGCGATCGCGGCACTTGAAACCATTTACGCCGAAGAAGTGGGCCACGTGGCCTATGGGTCGAAATGGTTCAATTTCCTCTGTGGGCGCGATAATCTGGACCCGAAACCGGTGTTCCATGAACTGGTCCGCAAATATTTCTATCCCACGTTAAAACCCCCATTCAACGAAGAGAAACGCGCCGAGGCCGGCCTGCCGCCTGATTTTTACTGGCCCCTGACCGAACGCGAACCCAAATAACCCATATATTCGGCAGGTTTCTGCCCAGAAGTGGCGCAATTTTGCGGCTTGCCATCATGCGGGCCGCAAAATTCTTGCGACAGGGCCGCGAGGGCGTTAAACAATTCGAATGCTACCTATGTGTGGCACAGGGGAAACTGGGACGACATGACGAATACTGCACCAAAACTTCGGGTTGGGCCGCTGCGCCGAATGCACGCCGCGCTTGAACGCCGCCTACCGGAACGTCGTTTGTTTCTGCGAACCGATACGGAAACCCGTTACATCCGTCTGTCATCAGAAACCCAAATCGTGGCCGCCGTTGCGTCATCCATTTTTGTCGGTTGGACGATCTTTGCCAGCGCCATTTTGATCATGGACAGCCTTGGCGCCGATTCCGCCCGCCAACAGGTCGCCCGCAGCCAGTCCGATTTTGAACGTCGTCTGAACACCATGTCCGCCGAACGCGACGCCCGCGCCCAAGAGGCCGAGGCCGCCCGCGCCCGTTTCAACACCGCCCTGAACGAAGTCTCCGCGATGCAGACGAAACTGTTGGCGACAGAAACCCGTTTGCGCGAATTGGAAACCGGCATCGACGCGATGCAGACCACGTTGCAAACCACCCTAAGCGAACGCGACAAGGCGCGCTTGGATTACACCGCCCTCATGGCCGAGATCAACGCGCCCGAAACCCAGACCGAGGCAGACGCGCTTGATGATATGGTCACCACCTTGGATGACATGATCGTCGCGCTGGATGAATTGGCCGTCGAACGGGATCGCATCGCCGCCGTGGCCCAGACATCCGACGACATCGTCGCCGAGCTTGAGCTTGAGGCCCGCCTCAATGCCCAGAAAAACGACAGCATTTTTAAGCAACTCGAAGAGGCCGTTTCCGTTTCGATGGAACCACTGGACGAGATGTTTAAGGCCACCGGCCTGCCCACCGACCGTATCATCGATCAGGTCCGTCGCGGCTATAACGGCCAAGGTGGCCCGCTTGAGCCGATTTCCTTTTCGACCAAGGGCGGCCTTCCTGACCCAGATAGCCTTCGGGCGAATGCGGTTTTGAAGAACCTTGAACAGATGAATATTTACCGGATGGCCGTTGAAAAATTGCCCTTTGGCCACCCGGTTAAGGACAACCACCGGTATAGCTCTGGCTTTGGCTGGCGCTCGGATCCCAAGAACGGATCGCGCCGTCTTCATAAGGGGTCTGACTTTGCCGGACGCCCTGGTACGGACATATTTGCGACGGCTGATGGGGTTGTGACCCACGCGGGCTGGTCTTCTGGCTATGGAAAGCTTATCAAGATACAACATGAATTTGGGATCGAGACCCGCTATGCGCATCTCACCGCCATTAACGTAAGCGTCGGACAAAAAGTGTCGCGTGATATGAAAATTGGTGATATGGGAAGTACCGGTCGATCCACAGGAACGCATCTGCACTACGAAGTGCGCGTGGGCGGAACGCCCGTTAACCCGATGACCTATATCAAGGCTGCACAAAATGTTTTCTAAATCACGGATCAACGAACCTGGCCCCAAAACAGCGGGCGAAGCTGACAAAAAACCAACTGCGACAGAGGCACCTGTGACAAAACCAAAAATGGAAGTGCCGCCAGCGGCCGCAACTGCACCCAAGGCGAAACCACCAGCGTCTGTTCTGTCTTCTGATCTGATGATCAAAGGCAACCTACGCACATCTGGTGACATCCAGATCGAAGGCCAAGTCGAAGGCGACATCCGCGCGCATCTTTTGACTGTTGGCGAAGGCGCCACAATCAAAGGCGAAGTGATGGCCGACGATGTTGTGGTCAACGGCCGTGTGATCGGTCGCGTTCGCGGCCTAAAGGTGCGTCTGACGTCTTCTGCACGTGTTGAGGGTGACATCATCCACAAGACGATCGCAATCGAATCCGGTGCCCACTTTGAAGGTTCCGTACAGCGCCAAGAAGACCCGCTTAACGCGAAATCTTCCACACCTGTACCAACAGAAAAACCAAAGGCCTAGGCGCCTACTGGTAACATTCGAAAGGCCGTCCAATTGGGCGGCCTTTTGCGTTTCTTGGGGGGGAAATTAACATTGGTAAGGTATCGCGACACTTCTTATAGTTGCGCAAACACTTTAAGAGGTCGAACTATGTTTTCCATGTCATCCCCACTGCGCGCTGCTGCTCTTATTGGGTCCGTCATCGCGCTTGCCGCGTGTCAGCCCACCGCCGAACAAATCGAAGCCCGCGAGGTCAGCTATGACCGTCAGGGGGCATCGGCAAACGCCGTTCTCAAGGACCCGACATTGGCCTGTAGCGCGTTTTTGACAAGCGGCACCCTGCCCGTTGCCAAACTCGAATCCGTTGGCTTTGCACCCGCGCGCCAGATGTATGTGCGCCAGATCACCCTGCCCAGTTTCGCCATGCCAAACGGCCACACCGTTGGCGTTTCAACCAACAAACGCGGTGTCTGTAATATGAATGTGGTAAACGCGCCCTTTGGCCTATTGTTCACCCAGACCACGGTGGTCAACACCTTGGTTCAGGATGGTTGGACCAGCGAAGGAAATCTGTTTTTCTCTAAGGATGGCAAGCGCATCAAGATGAGCGGCGGCTCGTCTTACGGCGTGTCCTATATCGGATTTACCCCGAAATAAGGTGGCTGGGCTGGGTCGCGATGATCCAGCCCACCGTTATCAATCTTCGGCGTTGGCTTCGGCGCGGGATTTGCCCGACACGTCCATCGCCAATGTCGCCGCCATAAGTTTATCCAGATCACCGTCCAGAACGCCCTTGGTGTCCGAGGTTTCAAAGTTCGTCCGAAGGTCTTTGACCATCTGATAGGGCTGCAACACGTAGGACCGGATTTGGTTGCCCCAGCCCGCGTCGCCCTTGTTTTCGTGGGCTTCGTTGATGGCGGCGTTGCGACGGTCCAATTCCAATTGATAGAGACGCGATTTCAGGGCCTTCATGGCGATGTCACGGTTCTGGTGCTGGGACTTCTCGGATGATGTCACAACGATCCCTGTGGGCGCGTGGGTGATGCGCACGGCGGAATCGGTGGTGTTCACGTGCTGACCACCGGCACCGGATGACCGGTATGTATCGATGCGGATATCGGCGGGGTTCACGTCGATCTCGATGTTGTCGTCGACAACCGGATAGACCCAAACCGAGCTGAACGATGTGTGACGTTTCGCGGCGCTATCAAACGGGGAAATTCGCACAAGACGGTGCACACCGCTTTCGGATTTAAGCCAGCCGTATGCGTTCGGACCAGAGATCTTGTAAGACACGGATTTGATGCCCGCCTCTTCGCCCGCGCTCTCGGACTGAAGCTCGACCTTATAGCCCTTTTTCTCGGCCCAGCGGACGTACATGCGCGACAGCATACCGGCCCAGTCACAGGACTCGGTCCCGCCCGCACCGGCGTTGATCTCAAGGAAGGTGTCGTTGCCGTCGGCCTCACCATCCAGCAATGCCTCAAGTTCCTTTTGGGCGGCTTTGACGGCCAGCGCCTTCAATGCCTCTTCGGCCTCGGTGATGACGTCTTGGTCTTCTTCCATCTCTCCCAATTCAATGAGATCAATGTTGTCCGCAAGGTCCTGTTTGATCGACGTATAAGTGTCCATCGCGTCCACCAACATCTGGCGTTCGCGCATCAAACCTTGGGCCTTGGTGGGGTCGTTCCACAGATCGGGGTCTTCGGACAGGGCGTTGAATTCCTCAAGCCGGTACGGCGCGGTTTCATAATCCATCCGTTGGTGCAAAAGCCCCAAGGATTTTTCAATCGCATCAACGGTGTTTTGGGTTTCTGCGCGCATAGGTCCTGCCCCGATTGGTCATGTGTTTGACCCGCGTGATATCAGCGCGGGCCAAGACGGGCAAGCCTAGTAAAGCCCGCCCGAGGAAACCGCGCCAAAGGTCGCCTTGTTGCCAAGGTCAACATTTGTGCCGCTGGTGGTTTTGGTGATGGTGCGCTGTGCTGCGACCTCATCAAACAGCGGAAGATCAGAGCCCATGGCAAAGCCACCGTCAAAGATGGTGCCGAACAGGGGTTCTTCGCCATCACGGAAATATTCCGCCACCACATTGTCGCCTGTGGCATCATCGGCAAGACGCGCGCCAGAGAAACGGTCGATCTTGATAAAGTGACCACCGAGGGGCACGTCGAATGCACCACCACCGTATTTCTCGGTGGCTTCTTTCATGAATTCGTTGAACACAGGCGCACACATGGTGCCGCCAAATGCACCTTCGCCAAGGGTCCGTGGTTGGTCAAACCCGATGAAACAACCGGCCACGATGTTCGAGGTAAAGCCCACGAACCAAACGTCCTTGGCGTCGTTGGTGGTACCGGTTTTACCGGCCACAGGCACGCCCAGATTGATACGGCCAGCGGCGCTTCCGCGCTGGACAACGCCCTGCATCATCGATGTCAGCTGATAGGCGGTGATCGGGTCCATCACACGCTCGCGGTTGCTTTCGATGCGGGGACCAACGCCGGCGGCCAATTCTTCGTCGGTACAATCCACACAAAGACGTTCGTCGTGACGATATACGGTCTTGCCCCAGCGATCCTGCACACGGTCAACAAGGGTTGGTTCCACACGTTCCCCGCCATTGGCGAACATCGCATAGGCCGCAACCATGTTGAACAGGGTCGTCTCCTGCGAGCCAAGCGAGTTGGACAAGAAGGGTTGCAAACGTTCATACACACCGAAGCGTTCCGCATAGCCGCCGATCACATCCATGCCGACCTCTTGCGCCAGCCGCACGGTCATCAAGTTGCGAGACTGTTCAATGCCGGTACGCATCGGAGTCGGCCCATAGAATTTGTTGGACGAGTTCTTTGGACGCCAGATGCCTTGGTTCGTTTGAAGCTCCACTGGCGCATCGATCACGATGGTCGCAGGGGAATATCCGCTGTCCAACGCCGCCGCGTAAACGAACGGTTTAAAGGAGGACCCCGGTTGGCGTGTCGCCTGTGTTGCGCGGTTATAGACCGAATGCTGATAGCTAAAGCCGCCCTGCATTGCGATCACGCGGCCGGTGTTCACGTCCATCGCCATAAAGCCACCTTGGACCTCGGGGACCTGACGCAATGTCCAGCGTATGAACGAGCCGTCGCTGTCGCTTGTCATTTGGCGCACGTGAACGATATCGCCAACCTCAAGCAGATCAGCCGCAACCTTGGCGCGTGGGCCCAATGTGCCATCTTCGCGGTTCAATTTACGCGCCCACTGAACGTCCTTGGCCGGAATCCAGTGGCCATCTTCGTCGTCTTCAACACCTTCGATGCCGATGCGGGCGTCGTTGTTACCGACCTGCAAAACAACGGCCAAATGCCAACGGTCAATGTCACGGGACAGACGCACATCGGCCAAAGCCGCGCGCCATGTTTCATCGTCAACCAAGGCATCCGCAGGAAGGCTTTCGCCTGTGCCCCGCCAAATCCCACGGGAACGGTCGTATTTCTCAAGCCCCGCCTGAAGCGCGTTTGCGGCAGTGTTCTGAAGCTCGGGGTCGACGGTCGCACGAATGGTCAGACCACCGGAAAAGAATTCCTCTTCGCCGAAATCGCGCGACAGCTGGCGACGGATTTCATCGGTGAAATAGTTGCGCGGCGGAAGCGTGGAGCGGAACGACGCAAAGTCGCCGTTTTGAACCGATCTGAGCGGCGCAAGACGGGCCACATCATATTCCGAGCGATCCAAATAGCCGTTCTCGAACATCTCTTCCAAAACGAAATTCCGACGTTCGATCGCGTCCTCTTTGTTCTTCACAGGGTGATAGGAATAGGGCGCCTTTGGGTGAATGGCCAAAAACGCGGCCTCTTCTGGGTTCAACTCTTCGAGGCTTTTGTTGAAATAGGTCTGGGCCGCCGCCGCAACACCAAAGGAGCGCGCGCCAAGATCGATTTCATTGAGATAAAGCGCCAGAATCTCATCCTTGGACAGAACGGTTTCGATGCGCGCCGCAAGGATCAATTCCTTGATCTTACGTTCGGCGCTGCGCGATCCATCAAGCAAGAAGTTCTTCATCACCTGCTGGGTGATCGTCGAGGCACCGCGCAGACGGCCGCCCTGTGCATATTCAATCGCAGCCCCCGCGATCCCGCGCAGATCGAAACCGGGGTGTTCATAGAAATTCTTATCCTCGGCGGAAATGAACGCCTGTTTCACCAGATCCGGAATTTCATCCGGCGCCGCATAGAGACGACGTTCACGCGCGAATTCATCAACGATATTGCCTTCGTTGGAATAAATCCGGCTGATGGTTTTCGGGGTATAATTGGCAAGGGATTCGTGATCGGGAAGATCTTTGCCATAGGCAAAGAAAATACCCGCGATACAGGCCGCTGCCACGACCATACCAATGGTCGCGAGGCTAAAAATAGCACCGAAGAATGATAAAATGGCTCGGATCACGCGGCATCCCCTAAAAACTGTGGCTACGATGCTTATAGGTCGCCATAGGCCCTAGGTCAAAAGCCGTTGGGGGGAAAATTGGCCGATTTACGCCCGTTATTGACGCAGCAGACGCGCTTGGGCGGCATCTTGGACGGCCCATGTTTGGATACCGCTCACAATTGCGTCAATCGTCGTGGCGCGCCACGCCTTTGATGCAAGATTCTCTCGGTCGCTTTTGGAGGACAGATAGCCAAGCTCGACCAGAATGGACGGGATATCGGGCGCCTTAAGAACCGAAAAACCGGCCCCCTGCCGTGGACGTTTGAACAGACGCACGCCGCCCGATTGCAGGGCAATCGCGACCGTATCCCCCAAGGCATCGGCGCGCGGTTGCGTTTCAAGACGGGCCAAATCCATCAAAACACGTGCGATTTCATCGCCTTGGTCGGCCAAATCCACACCGGCCAACAGATCGGCGCGGTCGTGACGTTCGGCCAGCAATTCGGTCGCGCGATCACTCGCGTCATCCGAAAGGGTAAAGATCGCCGCCCCATGCGCTGTGCCGGTTTCAAGCGAATCCGCGTGGAAGGACATGAACAAATCGGCGCGCACCGAGCGTGCAATCGACACGCGGGTTTTGAGCGGCACAAACGTGTCGGTTTCGCGGGTCAAGACCACCTCGAACCCGCCTGCGCGCACCAGCGCCTCGCGCAGTTCGCGCACAAACATCAACATCAGATCGGCCTCGACCATGTCGCCCGCCACCGCGCCAGGGTCGATGCCGCCGTGCCCCGCGTCCAATACAACCACCACGTCGCGGTCGCCCGTCTGACGCTCGACGGCGACGGGAACATCTGCGACCTCGGGCAGGTCCCAACCGGCGCCCTCGGGGGCCCCTGCGGCGGCGGCGAATGTTTCAAGGTCGGTTTCGCGCAGATCAAGCGTCAGGGTCGTTTCCGCCCCCTGCCCTGTTCCATTCATAGAAAGCGCATGAATATCAAGCGGTTCCGTCAGTTCGATCACCATGCGCGACCAACCCTCGCGAAAGCGGCCGACGCGAATGTCACCGATCTCTTCGGCGTCACCAAACTGGGTTGGGTCGACGCCCGCCCAGTTGATCTCGCGAAAATCAAGGACGACGCGCATGGGGTCCGTCAGGGTGAAGCCGCGAAACGGCACCCCCTGTGATAGGGCCAGATCAAGCCGCACACCGCGCCGCGTTTCCGCGATGCTGGATTGATCCACCGCCACCCGCGCCAAGGCGTTGAGGTCCTGCGACACAACCGGCCCAGACAAGGCCAGCGCGACGGCCGTGGCACAGAGAAACCGGATCATACCGCCCCGCGATCGGACATGAATGTCGCCAAACGGGCAAGGCCCTCGATGATGTCATCGGTTTTGCGCGCATAGGAGAACCGCAACGTCTGATGGCCCCGTTCGGGGTCGAAATCCAATCCGGGGGTGACGGCAACACCGGCCTGTTCCAGAATATCGGCGGCGAACACACGGCTGTCGTCGGTGAACGCGGACACATCCGCATAGATATAGAACGCCCCATCCGGCGGCGCGATCTTGTCGAACCCAATTTTGGGGAGTTCCTCCATCATGATCTGTCGGTTCTTGGTATAGACCTCCAAGTGTTCCATCATCTCGGGGATGCTATCGAGCGCACCGAGGGCGGCGATCTGGCTTGCGTGGCTTGGGCAGATGAACATGTTCTGCGCCAGCCGTTCGATGACGCGCACGTGGTCATCGGGGACAATCATCCAGCCGATGCGCCAACCGGTCATCGAGAAGAACTTGGAAAACGAATTGATCACATAGACGTCGTCGCTGACCTCAAGGGCGGAAATCGCGCGGCCTTCGTATTGGATGCCGTGATAGATTTCGTCCGACACAAAGGCCGTGCCATTGGCGTGGGCCGCATCGATCAACGTCTTGAGCGCGGCGTGATCCAACATGGTGCCGGACGGATTCGCAGGACTTGCCACGATCAAACCGGCCAAATCATGCCCCGCCAGATCATCGGCGACAGGTTGATAGCGGTTTTCAGCCGACGTCTGAACGCCAACCGGATCAAGCGACAGCGCCGACAGGATCTGGCGATAGCTCGGATAACCAGGAAGGCCGAGGCCCACCTTTTCCCCCGCATCAAACAACGCGGTAAAGGCCAGCAAAAACGCGCCAGATGAGCCCGGTGTTACAATCACACGATCCGGCGAAACATCGACATTGTACCAAGTTTTATAGAGCTTCGCGATACCCTCGCGCAGCGCCGGAAGCCCAAGCGCCCCCGTGTATCCCATCGCGTCATCATCCATCGATGCGGCCAGTGCAGCGCGCGCACCAGTGGGTGCAGGCGTGCTGGGCTGGCCCACTTCCATGTGGATGATGTGGCGGCCGGCCTCTTCGGCGCGACGTGCGGCCTCCATGACATCCATCACAATAAACGGATCGACGGCAGATCGGGTTGATACGCGCATGAAATTATTCCTATTGTTCGTTATGTTAAGTTTGTTCCAGCAGGACCGACCAAGGTCAATGGGTGTTCCGTCGATACGGCAATTAATAGCCGCAACCGCGGTCAGCGCCCTGTGTTTTGTCACCACCGTCAGCCAAAGCGTCGCCGCAGGGTTGTTGCGTGATCCCGATATTGAATATGCGTTGTCGCGGCTTGCCCTACCGGTGTTGAACGCCGCGGGTTTGAGTGGTTCGCAGGTGGATATCCTGTTGGTGGATGACGACAAATTGAACGCCTTTGTGGTGGACGCGTCGCATATCTTTATCACCTCGGGTTTGCTCATGCGGTTAGACTCCGCA
Source organism: uncultured Halocynthiibacter sp. (assembly GCA_947503035.1). GTDB lineage: Bacteria > Pseudomonadota > Alphaproteobacteria > Rhodobacterales > Rhodobacteraceae > CANNCD01. Next base: position 351,045 of record CANNCD010000001.1, on the reverse strand, counting down.
CCCGCCGTGCAATCGGTGTTCTCGCACGAGGCCGCCCATATCGCCAATGGCCACCTGACCCGCCGGTTCACCAATCGGGGCAACGCGAATACCGCCGCGGGTCTTGGCATTCTGTTGGCCCTTGCCGCCGCCGCCGCCGGTGCAGACGGCAAGGCCGCCGGTGGCATCGCCCTTGGCGCATCCAGCTCGGCACAGCGTCTGTTCCTGTCCCATAGCCGCGCCGAAGAGGCATCCGCCGATCAATCCGGCGCGCGGTTCATGTCGGCCGCTGGGATCGATCCTGCGGCCTATGTGGATGTGCTCAATATTTTTCGTGGCCAAGAGGCCCTAAGCGCAGGTCGCCAAGATCCGTATATGCGGTCACACCCGCTCACGAATGATCGCATTCGCGCGATGAAAGGATACGCCGCCGCATACCCAGCGCAGGGGAAACCGGATGCGGCGAACGAATATTGGTTCCAACGGGCCCGCGTGAAATTGTCGGCATTTAAACGCAACCCAAGCTGGACCCTGCGCCAATATAAGAAGAACGACAAAAGCGAGCTGGCCGAATTGGCCCGCGCGATTGCGCACCACAAACGCGCCGATTTGCCCAAGGCCGAGGCCGCGATGGCGAACGTTTTGGCGAACCGCCCGAATGACCCGTTTTACCTTGAATTATTGGGGCAAATCCGGCTTGAGAACCGCGACTTTGACGGGGCGATTTCGGCCTATCGGGCCGCACATAACGCCGCGCCACGCCATGGGTTGATCCTTGCGGGCTATGGGCGGTCGTTGCTGATTACCGATACGAAATCGGGCAATGCGCAGGCGCTCAAGGTGTTGCAACAATCCTATGCCCGTGACCCACGCGCGCCGCGCATGTTGCGTGATTTGGCGCTGGCCTATGCGCGGGCCGGACAGAACGGCATGGCATCGGTGACGACGGCGGAACGATATGCGCTCTCTGGGCGCTTGAGCGACGCGGCCATTCATGCGAAACGTGCATTGGCGACATTGCCAGCAGGCACAAGCGCGGCCAGACGTGCCGACGATATTCTACGGGCGGCCCCCGCCGACAAAAGGAAATAACATGCTACGATCCCTTCTTCTTTCGACGGCTCTTTTGGTCGCCAGCCCTGCGGTATCCTTTGACCTGAACAACATGTCAGAGACCGAAACGACCCAATTCAACGCGGCCGTGCGCGCCTATTTGTTGGACAATCCCGAAGTGTTGTTGGAGGCGATGGACGTTCTTGAGGAACGCAGCTCCGCCGCCCAAGCCGCCGGTGACGACACGCTTATTCAAGTGAATTCCGATGCCTTGTTCAACGATGACGCGTCATTCGTTGGCGGCAATCCGGATGCCGAATTCACCATTGTAGAGTTCATCGATTACCGCTGTGGCTATTGCCGCAAGGCCCATGATGAGGTCGCAGAACTGCTCAAAGATGACGGCAACATCCGCTGGATCGTCAAGGAACTGCCGATTTTGGGCGAAGATTCCGTGGTTGCGTCGCGTTTTGCCATCGCCACCCTGCGGATCGCCGGCCCCGAGGCATATCACGCGATCCACGACACGTTGATGACCAGCAACCAACCGATGGTGCCGGCGATTTTGGGCGCGATGGCGGTGGATGCGGGGCTTGATGGGGATGCGATTATCGCCGAGATGAATTCAGACGCGGTGACCGAGGTTATCGTGAAGAACCGCGAGTTGGCCCAACGGATGCAGATCAATGGCACGCCAAGCTTTGTCTTCGGCCCTCAGATGTTGCGCGGCTATGTTCCGCTTGATGGGATGCGCCAGTTGGTGGGTGAATTGCGCGGATAACACCAATCACATAGATACGAAAAGGGCGCCCAATGTGGCGCCCTTTTGCGTTATTCTGCTGCGGCCTCGGCTGCTGCTTTTTCGGCCTCAAGGCTCTCGGCCTTTTGTTCGACCAGTTCGACGATGTGGTCAACCATCTGGTCGTTGCTCATCTTGTGGCTCTGTTTACCGGCCTGATAAATCATGCCGCTGCCGTTGCCACCACCGGTGAACCCGACATCGGTCATCAATGCCTCGCCTGGGCCATTCACCACACAACCGATGATCGACAGGGACAAAGACGTGGAAATATGGGACAGACGATCCTCAAGCTTTTCAACCGTCTTGATCACGTCAAACCCTTGGCGCGCGCAGGACGGACAGGAAATGATCGTCACACCACGGTGACGTAGGCCGAGTGACTTGAGCATCTCAAACCCGACCTTCACCTCTTCTACGGGGTCGGCGGACAGGGACACGCGGATGGTGTCGCCGATGCCATTCCAAAGCAGGTTGCCCATGCCAATCGACGATTTGATCGTGCCAGACATCAGCCCACCCGCCTCGGTGATCCCAAGGTGGATCGGCGCGTCGGTGGCGTCGGCCAGCTGTTGGTAGGCAGCGGCGGACATAAAGATGTCAGAGGCCTTTACCGAAATTTTGAATTCGTGGAAATCGTTGTCCTGAAGGATCTTGATATGCTCAAGCCCGCTTTCGACCATCGCGTCTGGGCACGGCTCGCCGTATTTCTCCAACAGATGCCGTTCAAGCGACCCAGCATTCACACCGATACGGATGGAACAGCCATAGTCGCGGGCGGCTTTGATCACCTCTTTGACGCGTTTCTCGTCGCCGATGTTACCGGGATTGATCCGAAGACAAGCGGCACCGGCCTCGGCGGCCTCGATCGCGCGTTTGTAATGGAAATGGATGTCGGCCACGATGGGCACGGGGCTTTCGCGGGTGATTTCGCGCAGGGCAAGGGTGGATGCCTCATCCGGTGCAGAGACACGAACGATATCGGCGCCCGCCTCGGCACAGGCGAGAACCTGTTTGATCGTGGCGCTGGCGTCCGAGGTGATGGTGTTGGTCATGGTCTGAACCGCAATCGGTGCATCCCCGCCAATCGGCACATTGCCCACCATAATCTGACGTGATTTCCGGCGATAAATATTGCGCCATGGGCGCACATGATTAAGCGACATTCGCTGTCTCCGCGATCAAAGGACCAGTTATGAGATAGATATGTCAGCGCGGCCCAAAGGGCAACGGCTTGGCCGATTTATTCGGCCAATGCGCCATCTTCGGGCGAAGGTGTCGCAGGCAAGGACAGTTCCGCAACCACGGCGGCAACCTCTGGCGCAGCAGTCAGATCAACCAGAGCGTATTCGGTGCTGAGGGCTTCGCGCTCCATTGCGACGTTTTTGATCACGGCGCCACTGCCACCTGCTGGGCCATAGGCCTGACCGTTCAGACGGAAATAAACACCACCGGCATTGCCCGCCCGAAGGATCGGCGGCAGTTCGGTTTTCGGAAGAACGTATTCCTCGCCCTTCTTCATGATGTTTTCATAGATCACGCTGCCCTCGGGGGATTTTACCTGAACCCATGCGTCTGCCATGGCGAACAGGGTCACTTCGGGAACATCATCCGCGATCACTTGGATGTCTTGGCCAACGCCCAATGCCTCGGCCAGCGCGACATTGATATCGTCAGGCGTCGGAGCAGTTGGGGTCGGTGGCGTGATGAACACGCCGAAATGCGATGGATCAAGCGATGCAATCGGGGCGTCGCGTGCCTCGAGGATCGGAACCTCAAGCGCCTGAGGGCGATACAAACGATCAAGTGCTGCGGATTGCGTCGGCGCATCAGGGGCCGCGATATCAAGATCGGACACCAACAATGGATCGATGGAACCGGCCACACCAGGGGATTGATCAATAGGGGCGAAATCGACGCGCTGTACTTCGCGCAGGATCGAGAAGCCACCGAAGCCGATACCACCAACAAGCGCAAGAAGAACCGCCAAAGAGCCAAGCGCGCCCGCATCAAAACGGGACATGAAAGACGTTTGCACCGGCGCGAAGGGGCGACCGGACATGGTGAACGGGTCGTTCGATGCAATCGACGCCGTCAGGGGCGCCACATATTTTTTCTCGGATGCTTCTGCGGCCATGCCATGGGGGTTTTCAAAACCGCCCTCATCGCAAAACGTCGCATAGGCCCATTCGGGATCAAGCCCAAGATAGCGTGCATAGGACCGCACATAGCCCGCAATGAAACCTTGGGTTTCGAAAGCAGTGGGGTCAGAGTTTTCGATGGCCGAGATATAGGTGGCTTTGATTTTCAACTCGCGCTGAACATCCAAAAGCGATTTGCCCATGGTCGCGCGTTCGCCACGCATGACATCGCCAAGGCGCATATCAAAGTCGTCAAAGCTCTTAGGCTTTGTCTCTTCGTTTGTTTTGGATGTGCGGGTACGCCCGATCATCTCTACCTGCCCTATTGAATTGCCCCGAGTCAGCGTGATTCGCTGATCACAACTTCTTACAAAACAATTACCATAGAAAGGTGATTAATGCACTCTTGGTAAATTTATCCGGCCATATCGGCGCGATTTAGCGCACAATGCGACCACAAACCGTCCATTGCGTTAACCAATTCATCGATTTCAGAAGGGCCGTGTACCGGTGAGGGTGTAAATCGCAGACGTTCAGTGCCACGTGGCACAGTCGGGAAGTTGATGGGTTGGACATAGATCCCGTGATTCTCAAGCAGTTGATCAGAGATCATCTTGCATTTCATCGGATTGCCCACGTGCACCGGAACGATGTGGCTGCCGTGATCGATGATCGGAAGGCCAAGCCCCTTAAGACGCAGCTTAAGCGCCGCGGCCTGTGCCTGATGTTCGTCACGCAAATCTTGGTTTTCCTTAAGGAACCGGATCGATGCAGCAGCCCCAGCCGCAACCGCAGGCGGCAAAGATGTCGTAAAGATAAAGCCAGGCGCATAGGAACGGATCGCGTCAACCATCTTGGCCGAGGCCGCAATATAGCCGCCCATGACGCCGTAAGCCTTGCCCAAAGTGCCGTTAAAAATATCGATACGATCCATAAGGCCGTCGCGTTCCGCAACCCCTGCCCCACGTGGACCATACATGCCAACGGCGTGCACTTCGTCAATATAAGTCAGGGCGTTGAATTCATCCGCCAAATCACAGATCGCCTCGATTGGGCCGAAATCGCCATCCATGGAATAGATGGATTCGAACGCGATAACCTTGGGCGCATCGGCCGGAAGACCGGACAAGATGGCGCGCAGATGGGCCAGATCATTGTGACGGAAGATGTGTTTTTCACAGTTGCCATGACGAATGCCTTCGATCATGGAGGCGTGGTTCAATTCGTCTGAGATGATGATCAGACCAGGGAACAATTTCGGAAGCGTCGACAGCGTCGCATCATTGGCGATATAGGCAGATGTAAACAACAAAGCCGCCTCTTTGCCATGAAGATCGGCAAGCTCGGCCTCAAGACGTTTATGGTAAACGGTTGTGCCAGAAATATTGCGCGTGCCGCCGGAACCGGCGCCGGTCGCGTCGATGGCTTCGTGCATAGCCTCAAGAACAACGGGGTGCTGCCCCATGCCCAGATAGTCGTTGCCACACCAAACCGTCACATCCTGAACAGTGCCGTCTGGACGTTTCCATTCCGCATGGGGAAACTGGCCGCGACGACGTTCGATATCGATGAACGTGCGATACCGGCCTTCTTCGTGAAGGCGGTCAATGGCAGTGTCGAGGCAGGCATTATAGTCGTTCACTTCGTCTCTCCTAGCAGCGGCACAAGGGCTTCGCTTGGGTGTTTGATCTCTTATGTAGATCAGTCTAGCCCAGATCAATAGGCTACAAAACGCCGCGCCCGTTTTTTGACCAAAAATATGGATTTTATTGCGTTTTTCGGCGGTGTAGGGTGGCGTGATACCGCAGAAATTTCCCGACAAATACAGTCGGAAATCAGATTCGCAACCGGAGCAAAAATGTCCCTAGACCACGTCCTTTCTCATATTGATACCGATCTCGAAAACGCGACCGATCGCCTTTTGGAATTGCTTCGTATCCCGTCAATTTCCACCGATCCCGCCTATGCAGATGCCTGTGACAAAGCCGCGGATTGGTTGGTTGACGACCTTAACGGCATTGGATTTACCGCGAGTAAACGCGCAACCCCGGGCCACCCGATGGTTGTGGCGCACTGTGACGGCCCAGATGGTTATACCGGTCCGCATATCGTGTTTTACGGTCACTATGACGTGCAACCTGTTGATCCGCTTGATCTTTGGGACGCCGACCCGTTTGCCCCCGCGATTGAGGACACCGCCAAGGGGCGTGTGATCCGTGGACGTGGGTCCAGCGACGACAAGGGTCAGCTGATGACATTCGTCGAGGCCTGCCGCGCCTATGTCGCGGTGAACGGTGCCCTGCCCGCGAAAATCACCATCTTCTTTGAGGGCGAAGAAGAATCTGGCTCGCCGTCTTTGGTGCCCTTCATGCGCGACAATGCCGATGAATTGACCGGCGATATCGCCCTGATCTGTGACACCGGCCTGTTCGGCGAAGAGACCCCCGCCATCGTCACCACTTTGCGCGGTCTTTTGGGCGAAGAAATCACCATCACCGGCGCGAGTAAGGACCTGCATTCCGGCATGTTCGGCGGCGCTGCGATGAACCCTGCGCGGGTGTTGTCGCGGGTGATTGCATCGCTTCATGATGACGATGGCCGCGTGACCGTCGACGGTTTTTACGACGGCGTTCCAGAACTGTCGCCCGAGGTCGCAGCCCAGTGGGAGGGGCTTGGCTTTGACCACGGCGCATTCCTTGGCGAAGTGGGCCTTGCCGATCCCGCAGGCGAAACGGGCCGCACCGCGCTTGAGATGATCTGGTCCCGCCCCACCTGCGAAGTGAACGGCATGACGTCTGGATACACCGGTGACGGGTTTAAAACCGTGCTGCCGTCCAAGGCCAGCGCCAAGATCAGTTTCCGCATGGTCGGCCAACAAGACCCCCATAAAATCCGCGAGGCGTTCCGCGCACAGGTGCGGTCCATGATCCCCGCCGATTGCACGGTCGATTTCCATGATCACGGCGCAAGTGCCGCCAGCCAAATGTCCACCGACCACCCCGCCTTCGAACAGGCCCGCGCGGCCCTGTCCGATGAATGGCCCCGCCCCGCGGCATTCGTTGGCTGTGGCGGATCGATCCCAATTGCGGGTCATTTCAAAACGGAACTGGGCATGGACGCCATGCTGATCGGCTTTGGCAAAGACGACGACCAAATCCACAGTCCGAACGAGAAATACGACCTGTCGAGTTTCCACAAAGGCACCCGAAGCTGGGCCCGTATTTTGGACGCGCTCAAGGCATAAAAAAACGGGCGGTGCATTCAATTGCACCGCCCGTTTTTCATTTCATATCAATCTATTATATCGTTCCGATAAAGCGCTCAGGCAGCTTGAACTGAAGCTTATAATCGGGACGATCAAATTGCCAGAACGGCGACCCCGACCGTTTCTCCCAGCTGTCATGCATCGCCTGACGGTATGGCGCCAGATCGAACCCATCCTGCATCGGATATTTCGCCATTTTGTTGAATGTCTTGGCATCCTCGCCGCGCATTTCCGAGAACCAGTGACGGCCAATCGAGGCATCCTTAAACGAGGACACGTTGACCTTTTGGGTCACCTCGTTGCGGCGGTCCATCGCGGCGGAATATTCGGTGAAATCACAGAATTTCAGGTGGAACAGGAACAGTTCCGGCGGGGTGATCAATGTCTCGGATTCGGCGAAATGCCCCCCACGCGCCAGCTTGGTCGGCTTACTGATGATGCAGGGTTTTGAATAATGCGGCGCAAGGCGCACGTGACGACGCGGGCCGATCACCTTTTGATCGATCACCTCTTCTTCGATGTCGATCCGGTGCATCACCTCAAGGCCAAGCGGCGTCAGAACCCGGTTCGCCTTGGTCCCCTTAAGGTAGGTCAACAGGTCGGTCCCAAGCTCTGGGTCAAGCACAACAAGTTCATCCACATCGCCCACGATCACATGGTCATGATAGGTGCGCAGACCGGTCAGAAGACCGTTCAACATGCGCCAGCGTTTCATGTCGAAATTCCGGTGGTGATCGCCGGGAATCCCGATGATGTTACAACCCTCGGCGATTTGTTTGACGCTGTCGCCATGGCCGTGGTTGATCACATAAAGATTTTCGCGGCCAAACAGACCACCGTAATATGCGACCCATTTCTCAAGGAAAAATGAATCGTCCCGTACCATTGTCATCACTGCGACGTTGGACTGCATTGGAAATACCTCAGACATTTTATTGTTTGCGAAAGGTTACCCCGAACCAACGGGAATCGGAAATCGAAAAGTAACGCTATATAAACAAGGGATGATCTGGTGCAGGACTGACACAATTCTGCGTCTGCGCGTCATAGATAAAGGGGGGTAAGTGGCGCGGTTGACGGGGCTCGAACCCGCGACCTCCGGCGTGACAGGCCGGCACTCTAACCAGCTGAGCTACAACCGCGCATACGATCATTTTGTTATATTTGGGACACAAGTGGCGCGGTTGACGGGGCTCGAACCCGCGACCTCCGGCGTGACAGGCCGGCACTCTAACCAGCTGAGCTACAACCGCGCTTTTGTGTCTCAGGCATAACGTCCTGAGCGTGTGGGGGTTCTACGGCGAGGGGCGCATGGCGTCAAGCGCTTCTGTTCATGTTTTTTACAAAAATCGTACATTGGCAAAATAACCCCTTAAAACATTGGGTTATCGGATCGTCTCTGCGCCGTCCTTCAAATGAAAAATCCGGCCTTGCTCAATCGAAAGCGCGCGCATCCCCTTGATATCAAGCCCCTGATACACCCCACGAAGCACCCGCCCCGTGATTCCGTGTGTCACGATCAATGTGGGTTCGGTTAAATCGTTCAAAAAAGATGTGGTGCGTTCAACAAGCGCGTCAAAAGATTCGGAATTCGGCAAAAGAAAGTACCAGCCGAAGGGGTTTTCATCCGTCGGGCCAAGGTCAGGCCAGCGATCCCGCATCTCTTGGCGCAGCATTCCCTCGGCGTCACCCATGTTGATTTCCGCCAGCCGCGCGTCCTGTTTGGCGTCCAGCCCCGCAAGTTCCGCGGTATGCACCGCCCTGCCCTGCGGCGACACAAAGGCCGGCAGGTCCCGAAGCCCAAGCGCATCGATCAGACGCCCCTGCGCGCGTCCATGATCCCGCCCCTCGGCGGTCAGCGGGGAATCAAGAGACCCCTGATTACGCAACGCACGATTCCATTCGGTCTCGCCGTGACGCAGGACATAAAGTTCAGGAAAATCAGTCATTTCGGGTCCTTCGATACATTCTATCGAGACCGTATATGATATAGGGAAGAAGCGGAAGTGGTGGGTGATGAGAGGCTCGAACTCCCGACATCTTCCGTGTAAAGGAAGCGCTCTACCAACTGAGCTAATCACCCGCCGTGGTGTGGGAGATATCCAAGCGCGCGACGATGTGCAAGTCGAAAAATGCGCAAATTGTGCATTTTCTTTCAATCGCGATATTGTGCTCTGTACGCGCTCCGATACTCTACTTAGAAAGCACAATTACGGGCCAAGGCATTCATGACGACAAACATTGAGAAAAACGGATGGGACCTTCGCTCGGCTGTCGACAGGCACAGATCATTTCCGGACACATTCCACATCCCCTCTGAGCATGCACGTACCTCTCTGCAACGTGGCGATGCCGCGAAGATTTTGGTCGATATCGAGACAAAGGAGAATGGGGAAATCGTTGATCGGGGAACACATCGAATGTGGGTGATTGTCATCGCCGTGTTGGACGACGGCTACACTGGGGTTCTTGATAGCGACCCCGGAAGTGCTGAGAACCTCCACCTGTCGCACAGAGACGTCATCACCTTTAACGCAGAGCATGTTTGCCAAATCGACCAGCCGCCAAAGGACTTTCTGGTTCAAGAGTATGCGCAGTATTTTCAGTAGAAAAGAAAAGTGCGATGTGGACGCTTTGGGCACCCACTCGCGGAATTCGCGTCAACCTCCCCCATCAACCGTGCGGTCAATGGGAGAAAATCCTTACCCTAAAGGCCAGTGGTTTCGTCCAAGCCCATCATGATATTGAGGTTTTGAACCGCCGCGCCAGATGCGCCCTTGCCAAGGTTATCAAGCATCGCCATCAGAACCACGCGGCCTGTTGCGATGTCGCCATGGACGGACAATTCGATCCCGTTGGTGTCGGCCAGATGACGTGGGTCGACCTTGCCGCCCCATGCGTCGGCATCGACGACCTTGACCATGTTGGAACCGGCATAGTGATCGGCCAGTGCGCCCTGCATTTTGGCGGCCTGTTCTGGTGTCGCGAATGGCAGTGGGATCTGGACGATCATGCCCTGCGCGAATGGCCCAACGGAGGGCACAAAGATCGGCGCGGTGTCAAGGCCCGCGTATTTCACGATCTCGGGGATGTGTTTGTGGCCCTGTGCGGTCGCATAGACGAATGAATTCGCGGTTGCGCCCTCGCCCTCATATTCTTCGACCAAGGCCTTGCCGCCGCCGGTGTAGCCAGAAATCGCGTTGATCGCGATGGGCGCATCAGATGCAATCAGGCCAGCCTCGACCAAGGGGTGCAACAACGCAATCGCGCCCGTGGAATAACAGCCCGGGTTCGACACGAATTGCGCCTTGGCGATGGCGTCGCGACGGGCGTCGGAGAGTTCGGCAAAACCAAAGACCCAGCCATCGGCGATCCTGTGCGCGGTGCTTGCGTCAACGATGCGCGTGTCCATCTTGGCCAGATACGGCGCGACCTCATGCACAGCGGCATCCGGCAGACACAGCACGGCGAAATCCGCCGCCTCGAACGCCGCAATACGGGCGTCGAAATTCTTGCGGTCCTCATAGGCAATCGACACGATTTCAATATCATCGCGACGCGCCAAACGGTCGCGGATTTGCAAACCTGTTGTGCCTACTTCGCCATCGATAAATACTTTGAACATCATGTTCTCCTTGCCTTGGGCCGCAGAAATACGGTCAGGTCTTTGAATACCAGTTTTCGTCAAAGTTCAAGCGGTCACGCCTGTGATCAAACGATCACCGGCCCCACCGTCAAAAGAATATTGGCAAAGCGGCGCGTCTCGCCCGTGGCGATCACCAACAAGGTGTCTGGGGATTTCACCGCGCCGTAAAAATCCGCACGTGCGACATAGTCCATCGGCGTGCCATCGGGCAGAATATCGACATAGCTCTGATGGATCGTGTTATCGAAGTCATCGGGCCACGCCATCATCGTCGCCAGCTCCACGTTGATCATCTTGCTGACACCGGCCAGCACATCGGTGGCGGGGATCATATCGGGCGCGAAATTGAGATAGATGATCTCGGCGGCAGGGTTGGAGTTGGTGACAAAGGAATAATTGGCATCCGCGATCAGGATCTGCGCCTTGTGGCCGGCCTTGGCCAAAGCAGAAAGAAGCGGTGGATGAATGATGTCCGTTTTAAGCATGACTGGTCCTCGATGAATTGGTCGGGGAACTTGTATGGTAAAACGGACAAAGACACGAGAGCAGAAATCACGACACAAAACACAGAGGCCACGACCTTGTTTTTGCGGATATTTTTGTGGGCACTGGAGGAAAGTGGTGGGTGATGAGAGGCTCGAACTCCCGACATCTTCCGTGTAAAGGAAGCGCTCTACCAACTGAGCTAATCACCCGCCGTGGATGCCTTTTAGACCGACAAGATCGGGTCTGCAAGAGGCATTCACATTTTTTTTAATCTTCGGATTGAGTTTGTTCCATGCCCTTGGCGCGACGGATCTTCACGGTCAAAACATGAGCCTTTTCAATCTCTTTGCAGTTTTTGACCATGATTTTGCCAAGTGGTGCGATGTTCATGTCGGTTTCTTCAACCAACAGATCCCCCATTACGGCCAGCATAGCTTCTACGACGGGCTTCACATCCTTGCGTTTCATGCCAGACCGCTCCATGACCTTTTCGATCAATTCGGGGCGACGGAATTCTGGTGTCGCGTTCTCTTCTGTTGTGGATGTGGCGTCTGATACGGGTGCTTCTACTGTATCTGTCGATGTCACTGTTGTGTCCTCTTCAACTTTGTTGGTTGTTCCAAGCGTAAGGCGCGAAACGGGTTTCTCGGGGGTCACTTCTGGAATTTGTGCTGGTTTCTTGGTGCGCGTTATCGTTGCCGTCTTGCGGGTCGCCGTAGAGCGCGCAGTGGTTTTTTTCGCAGCACCTGCGCGGGTGCGTGACGTTGTCTTTTTCGTAGCCATGTTCTGCCCCAATTGTTTCTATTTTGGGAACAGTATACCCGAACCGATGAAGAAAAACAGGGACTTGCCGCAAACTATTGCAAAATATTCACATTTTGCCGCCACCGCGCCGCGGATGCACGAAAAACGGCATGGCGCGGAATGCTCTGCGCCATGCCGAAATGATATAGGAGTTAGTGGGTGACGGATGCCGCCGGACCACCGCGCGCCGCAAGGGCCGCCGCTGCTGCTGCGTCTTCTGCCTCTTGGTCCCATTCGATCGCCTCGGGTGCCGCGACAAGCGCGTGTTTCAACACCTCGCTTACGTGGGATACGGGGATGATCGTCAGGCCGTCTTTGACGTTATCCGGAATTTCCGGAAGGTCCTTGGCGTTTTCCTGTGGGATCAGAACGGTTTTGATACCACCCCGCAGCGCCGCAAGGAGTTTCTCCTTAAGGCCGCCAATCGCCAAAACATTGCCGCGCAAAGTCACCTCGCCGGTCATGGCGATGTCCTTTTTCACAGGGATATCCGTCAGAACGGACACGATTGATGTCACCATGCCCACGCCCGCGCTTGGACCGTCTTTCGGCGTCGCGCCTTCGGGGACGTGCACGTGGATGTCGACGTTTTCGAACACCGGTGGTTTGACACCGATCTCGGGGCTGATCGAACGCACAAACGAACTTGCCGCATCAATCGACTCCTTCATCACATCGCCAAGCTTACCGGTCGTCTTCATCCGTCCCTTACCAGGGAGTTTGAGCGCCTCAATCGACAGGAGCTCACCACCAACGGACGTCCACGCCAAACCGGTCACAACACCGACCTGATCCTTGTCCTCGGCCAGACCGTATTTGTGACGTTTGACACCAAGGTAATCGTCAAGGTTCTCAACGGTCACCTCGACCTTATCTGCCTTTTTGCGCACGATTTCGGTCACGGCCTTACGGGCCAATTTCGCCAATTCACGCTCAAGGTTCCGCACACCCGCCTCACGGGTATAGGTGCGGATCACCTCAAGAAGCGCGTCGTCGGACAGGCTGAACTCGTCCTTTTTCAAGCCGTGGTTCTTAACCTGTTTTGACAACAGATGTTGTTTCGCGATCTCGGTTTTCTCGTCCTCGGTGTAACCCGAAAGGGAGATGATCTCCATCCGATCCAACAGAGGACCAGGCATGTTATAGCTGTTCGACGTGGTCAGGAACATCACATCAGACAAGTCATATTCGACCTCAAGATAGTGATCGACGAATGTCGCGTTCTGTTCTGGGTCCAACACCTCGAGCATCGCGGATGCGGGATCGCCACGGTGATCTTGGCCCATCTTGTCGATTTCATCGAGCAAAATCAGAGGGTTCGTCGTCTTGGCCTTTTTCAACGCCTGAATGATCTTACCGGGCATGGACCCGATATAGGTGCGACGGTGCCCGCGGATTTCGCTTTCGTCACGCACACCCCCAAGGGAGATGCGGATGAATTCGCGGCCCGTGGCCTTGGCCACAGATTTACCAAGCGAGGTTTTACCAACACCGGGTGGGCCAACCAAACACATGATCGGACCCTTGAGTTTCTTGGACCGTTGCTGCACAGCAAGATATTCAACGATGCGTTCTTTAACCTTTTCCAGACCATAGTGATCGGCGTCCAAAACCGCCTCGGCCTTGGCAAGGTCTTTCTTCACGCGGGATTTTGTGCCCCACGGAATGGACATCATCCAATCAAGGTAATTACGCACAACGGTCGCCTCGGCGCTCATTGGGCTCATGTTCTTAAGCTTCTTCAGCTCGGCATTGGCCTTTTCAAGCGCCTCTTTTGAGAACTTCGTTTTGGCGATTTTCTCTTCAAGCTCGGTGATCTCGTTCTCACCCTCTTCACCATCGCCGAGTTCCTTTTGAATGGCTTTCATTTGCTCATTCAAATAGTACTCGCGCTGGGTGCGCTCCATCTGAGTTTTGACGCGGGATTTGATCTTTTTCTCGACCTTCATCACGCTCAACTCGCCCTGCATCAGGCCATAGATTTTCTCAAGACGGTCGGTGACGGTGAGCGTCTCCAACAGGTCCTGTTTTTGATCCACTTCGATGCCAAGATGACCGGCGACCAAATCCGCAAGGGTGCTGGGTTCTTTGGTTTCGTCTACGGCGGCGGTGGCCTCTTCTGGGATGTTCTTTTTGACCTTGGAATAACGGTCAAATTCACCAGAAACGCTGCGAACCAACGCTTCGGCCAGCTCTTCGTCACCAAGCGCCTCAAGAAGCGGCTCGGCGGCGGCCTCAAAGAAGCCTTCGTTGTCGAAATATTCGGTGATGCGCACGCGTTGTTGGCCTTCGACCAGAACCTTTACGGTCCCATCGGGAAGTTTCAACAGCTGAAGCACATTCGCCAGAACACCAACGTTATAGATACCGTCTTCGGTCGGGTCATCGATGCTTGGATCGATCTGGCTGGAAAGAAGAATTTGTTTGTCGTCCTGCATCACCTCTTCGAGGGCGCGGACAGATTTTTCGCGTCCTACAAACAGCGGCACGATCATGTGTGGGAACACAACGATATCACGTAGCGGGAGAACGGGGTACGACGGGGCCAATTGCTCGGTCATGTGGTTTCCTTTATCTTTGGCAAAGGAACCTGTCCCGCAGTGCGGCAACATGATCCCTTCCTGATAGGTTAAAATGTGGGGCCTGTCCCAGCGGTTTCAACCCGTGTTTTCCAAATCATGCCCCCACATTTCGTGGGGGGCAAGGGCGGAACGCGGAATAATGCGCCAAATTGCGCGCTTATCCGCCAGACGCGTTATAATGGGTCGATATCGCCCTGTGCGCGGGTCTCGTGGAAGGTTTTTTGGAACTGTTCAAAGGTGCCGGCGGCGATGGCATCGCGCATATTTTGCATCAATTCCTGATAATAATGCAGATTGTGCCACGTCAAAAGCATCCCCGAGATCATTTCCTGTGACCGGAACACGTGGTGCAGGTACGCGCGGGAATAGTTGGAACAGGCCGGACAGGAACAGTTTTCATCAAGTGGGCGCGGGTCATTTGCGTGACGCGCGTTTTTGATGTTCACAACACCGCGATGGGTGAACAATTGCCCCGTGCGGCCAGAGCGCGACGGCAGAACACAGTCCATCATGTCAATGCCACGGGCAACGGCGCCAACGATATCGTCGGGCTTGCCCACACCCATCAGGTAACGGGGTTTGTCGGTCGGCAACATGTCGGGCGCATAGTTCAGCACGTCGAACATCATCTCCTGCCCCTCGCCCACGGCAAGACCACCAACGGCATAGCCGTCAAACCCGACATTGATCAGTTTCTCGGCGGACTCGGCGCGTTGATCTTTGAATGTGGACCCCTGTTGAATACCGAACAAGGCATGCCCTGGACGATCACCAAAGGCATCCTTGGAGCGCTGCGCCCACCGCATGGACATGCGCATGGATTCAAGGGCGACCTTTTCCTCGGCCGGATATGGGGTGCATTCGTCGAAGCACATCACAATGTCCGAGCCTAAGAGTTTCTGGATCTCCATCGACCGTTCCGGCGTCAGTTTATGTTTGGAGCCGTCGATGTGGCTGGTGAAGGTCACACCTTCTTCGCTCATCTTGCGCAGGCCAGATAGGCTCATCACCTGAAAACCACCGCTATCCGTTAGGATCGGACGTTCCCAGTTCATGAATTTGTGCAGCCCACCCAAATTGGCAATCCGTTCCGCCGTTGGACGCAACATAAGGTGATAGGTGTTCCCAAGCAGAATATCCGCACCGGTCTGGCGCACGCTTTCGGGCATCATCGCCTTGACCGTCGCGGCCGTCCCTACAGGCATAAACGCCGGTGTACGAATGTCGCCGCGCGGGGTGGAAATGACGCCGGTGCGCGCCTTGCCGTCGGTGGCTTGGAGGTCGAATTCGAACTTAGGGGGCATGGATATTCCGTCGTCTGGGGTCTGGGCAAGATTCTGTGTGGCACACACTTGGCCCAATACGGGCGCATTTCGCAAGGTGAAACTGGGCCACGCCTGCCCCATTTGCCGCAAAATCACCCATTGCCCTTGGCCCCTCTGGACGTTCCGCGCAACAATCCCTATATCTTTGGTCAACTACTCATTGAGAGAGACTCTATGACCGATACATCCGACACGTCCGTTGAGGGCACACCGTTGATCAAACCATCCACCACCGATCACGCGCTTTATGAAAGCGTCGTCGAGGCGTGCCGCACCGTGTATGACCCCGAAATTCCGGTGAATATTCTGGACCTTGGTCTGATCTATACCATCGATATTACGGACGAAAGCGACGTGCGCATTCTGATGTCCCTGACCGCACCTGGTTGTCCGGTTGCCGGCGAAATGCCCGGTTGGGTTGCCGAGGCGGTTGAACCCCTTCCTGGTGTGAAAACCGTTTCCGTGGAATTGGTTTGGGAGCCACCGTGGGGCATGGAAATGATGAGCGACGAAGCCCGTCTTGAGCTTGGCTTTATGTAAAATGTGAACGGCGCGCCCCTTGTGATGCGCCGTTTTGCCCCTATATTTAGGGCAGATATCAAAGGACACACCATGTTCGCCATACCCGGTAAACCACCTGTTTCAATCACCGCCGCTGCTGCCAAGCAGATCAACAAGCTCATGGCCAAGGATGGCACAGTGGGCCTGCGCATTGGCGTGAAAAAGGGCGGCTGTGCGGGCATGGAATACACCATGGAATATGTGACCGAGGTCGATCCACTGGACGAGACCATCGAACAGGACGGCGCGCGGGTGATGATTGCCCCGATGGCGCAGATGTTCCTGTTTGGCACGGAAATCGACTATGAAACCTCGCTTCTTGAAAGCGGGTTTAAGTTCAAGAACCCGAACGTCGTCGACGCATGCGGCTGTGGTGAATCGATTAAATTCGCCGAACTGTAACGTCGTTGCCCGCGCTTTGATGCGCGTATTCCACCCAAAACGAACATTCCCGAAACCGTTAGCGCAAACACGCGCAAAACACGGTGACTCTCCGCAAGCCGGTTGATAAGGTCTGCACAAATCAAACGAGGGACGGATATGCGCAAAAAACTTGCTGCGGGAAACTGGAAGATGAACGGCACGGCGGCACAGCTCGCCGAGGTGAAAACCCTTGTAGACGGTCTTGCGACGACCGCCGATGTTCTTCTCTGCCCCCCCGCCACGCTTTTGGACCGGATGAGCACGGTCGCCGACGGTAAAATCGCCACCGGTGCACAGGATTGCCACGTGGCTGCATCGGGCGCGCACACCGGCGACATTTCCTGCGGGATGATCAAGGACGCTGGCGGCACCTATGTGATCCTCGGCCATTCGGAACGTCGCGAAGACTGCGGCGAGCATTCCGACGTTGTCCGTGCCAAGACCCGCACCGCCCACGGCGCCGGTCTGGTTGCCGTTGTCTGTATCGGCGAAACCTTGGCCGAACGCGAGGCGGGCCAGACCCTCGACATTCTTGCCGGTCAACTTGCGGGCTCCCTGCCCGACACGACGACCGCCGGTAACACCGTTGTGGCCTATGAGCCCGTCTGGGCCATCGGCACCGGCAAGGTTCCGACACTTGATCAAATCCAAGAGGTCCACGATAGCCTGCGCGCCGAACTCACCAACCGTTTCGGCGCTGAAATCGCCGACGGCATCCGCCTGCTCTATGGCGGCTCGGTGAAACCCTCCAACGCATCAGAAATCTTCGCCGTGTCAAACGTCGACGGCGCTCTGGTCGGGGGCGCTTCGCTCAAGGCCGCCGACTTTGGCGCGATTATCAAGGCGCTCGGCTAACCCCGAACGCAACCGCCGCGCCTTTGGCGCGGCCACCGAACGCTCGGGCGCGCAAAGTTCACTTTGCGCGCCCGTTTTTTCGCCCAAAGCCATCGACTTTTTATCATTCGGTAAAATACTTCTTGCCATTCGGGTGCAGCGTGGTCACCCTGCCCACATGAAATCGATATCCCAGTCCCCAACCGATCCCGCATTCGTTCAAAACCCCTATGCCTTCTACGAACGCGCCCGCGCGACCTGCGGTGATCTGTTTTATTGGGACGATTATGCGTTGCCCTGCGTCGCCGATTACGCGACCGCGAATGCCCTGTTCCGTGACCGTCGATTTGGCCGCGAAATCCCCGCGGATCAGCGCGTCGAGCATCCCCCGCATCAGGCCGGATTTTGGGCCATCGAAGACCACTCCATGCTCGAACTTGAGGCGCCCCGCCACACCCGTCTACGTGGGCTGGTTCTGCGGGCGTTTACCTCGCGTCGTATCCGTGAACTCGCCCCTGAGATCACGGCGCTCGCCCATGACCTCTGCACGAACATCGGCGTGGATGAATTTGATCTTATTAAAGAATTCTCCGAACCACTTCCCATCTTGATCATCTCAAAACTGCTGGGCGTGCCTGCATCCCATACCGATGATATGGTGCGTTGGTCCCACGCCATGGTCGGCATGTATCAGGCCGGTCGCACCATCGATCAGGAACGCGCCGCCGCCGATGCGGCCACCGAATTTGCGGACTTCCTGCGGGGCTATATCGACCACCGGCGCAACCGCCCCGCCGATGACCTGATCACCAGCCTGATCGCCGCCGAGGAAGACGGTGAAAAACTGTCGCCAGATGAATTGATTGCGACCTGTATTCTACTGATGAACGCTGGGCATGAGGCGACGGTGCACACCATCGCAAACGGCGTCAAAACCCTGCTGGAAACCAACACGCAACACACCGCCCTTGCCCCCGATGCGATCAACCAAACCGTCGAGGAAATCCTACGCTTTGATCCACCGCTCCATATGTTCACGCGCTATGTCTATGAGGATTGCGAGGTCAACGGACACCCGTTCAAATCCGGCGATAGGGTTGCCATTCTTCTGGGGGCCGCGAACCGTGATCCGGCGCGATGGGATCGGCCAGAGACCTTTGACCCGACCCGCAAAATCCAACCCAACACGTCCTTCGGCGCAGGCGCGCATTTCTGTATCGGCGCGCCATTGGCACGTCTGGAAATGGCCTGTGCCCTACCCGTTTTGTTCGAACACTTCCCGAACCTGCGTCTGGCGCAAACCCCAGAATACGCGCCGATCTACCATTTCCACGGCCAAAACCGCCTGATGCTGCGCCGTTAAAGCGGCAGCATCGTGGTGGATTTGATCTGCTCCATCGACAGCAATGCGGTCACGTTGAAAATCTTTACCTCGGCGATCAGGGCCTGATAAAATTCATCATAGGCCCGCGCGTTCGGCACCCGCACCTTTAGGATGTAATCGATCTCGCCGGCAAGGCGATGCGCCTCTTGGACCTCAGGGCGTTCGCGCAGCACCTTCAGGAAATCTTGCTGCCAGTTTTCCTCGTGTTCGGATGTGCGGATCAGCACGAAAAAACAGGCCTCAAACCCAAGGCTCTCGGCGTCCAGAACAACAGTGGTTTGACCAATGACGCCTGCCTCGCGCAGCTTGCGAATGCGATTCCATACGGGGGTCTTCGATGACCCTACTTTCTTAGCAATTTCATCAAGGGATTGACTGGCATCGGCCTGCAACGTACTTAGAATCTTCCGATCAACATCATCGATACGAACCGTCATTCTCTTTCCCCACTGAATTGCAAAATACTGTTCCAATTGGTCGGATAATCAGAACATCTGTCCTTATTGTCCAGCAGATACTGACGAAAGTCGGGAAAATATCCTATATTGATCGCAACAGACAAACACCCAAGCCGCGCTTTCGCGACGAGCCAGCAAGGAAGACCATCAAAATGGCACGCAAATTTACACCCAAGGTGGTCACCGCCAATGATCTATTGGACGGTGATGTGATTTACCTCACAGCGACGAACGAATGGTCCCGCGACCACGCCGATGCGCAGTTGATCGAAGACGAAGCTTTGGCCGAGGAACGTTTGGCCCACGCTGCGGGTGATTTTGCCCGTCTTGTTGGTCCTTACCTTGCCGATGCTGTGGCTGGCGAAAACGGCCCCGAGCCGGTGCATTTTCGCGAAGCATTCCGCACACGCGGCCCATCCAACTATAACCACGGCAAACAGGCGGAGGCATAGACCATGTATAAGTATAACGAATTCGACGAAGCCTTTGTCCGCGAACGCAACCGCCAGTTCGCAAATCAGGTGGAACGCCGCATCGATGGCACCCTGACCGAGGAAGAGTTCCGTCCGCTACGCCTTATGAACGGTCTATACCTTCAGCTTCACGCCTACATGTTGCGCGTTGCGATCCCATACGGCACCTTGGACAGCGCGAAAATGCGCCAGCTTGCCATGATCGCGGATAAATTCGACAAGGGTTACGGTCACTTTACCACCCGTCAGAACATCCAATACAACTGGCCAAAATTGCCAGAGGTGCCTGCGATTTTGGACGCCCTTGCCGATGTTGAAATGCACGCGCTTCAGACATCTGGTAACACTATCCGCAACGTGACATCTGATCACTTTGCAGGTGCCGCCGCAGACGAGATCGCCGATCCACGTCCGGTTGCCGAATTGCTTCGCCAGTGGTCCACCGACCACCCAGAATTCCAATTCCTTGGCCGTAAGTTCAAATTCGCCGTTGGCGCATCCGAGCATGACCGCGCGGTTCTGCGTGCCCATGACGTTGCGGTTCAGATCGTGAAAAATGACGCTGGCGAAACGGGTTACAAGATTTTCGTTGGTGGTGGCCTTGGCCGGACCCCAATGATCGGCAAAGTGTTGACTGACTTCTTGCCGGCCAAAGATCTGCTTCCTTATTGCGAGGCGATCCTGACCGTTTACAACACGCTTGGCCGTCGCGACAACAAATACAAGGCGCGTATCAAGATCACGGTGCATGAGAACGGCATCGACGAATACCGTCGTTTGGTGGACGAACAGTTCGCCCTGATCCGTCCGACATTCTCTGGTGTTGACCAAGAGATGTTGAAAGAGATCGAGGGTCACTTCCCTGCGCCGACATATATCAATGCGCCTTTGGACGCATATGACGCCGCATATGAGGCCGATCCAGTATTCCGCGCATGGGCCGACACCAACCTGTCCGCGCACAAGAACGACAACTATGCGATCGCGACGATTTCAATCAAAGCGCACGGCGAAACACCGGGTGATGCGACGTCCGAACAGATGCGCGTCATGGCCGACCTTGCCGAAGAATATGCACATAACGAACTTCGGATCAGCCACGAACAGAATGTGATCCTTCCGCATGTTCACAAATCGAACCTTCCTGCGATCCACGCCCGTTTGAAAGAACACGGCTTGGCGACGGCGAACTTTGGTCTGATTTCCGACATCATCGCCTGCCCTGGCATGGATTATTGCGCCCTTGCGACGGCGCGTTCGATCCCAGTTGCACAGGAAATCGCACTGCGTTTTGACGAGCTAAAGCTTGAACACGAAATTGGCGAGCTGAAGCTCAAGATTTCTGGTTGTATCAACGCCTGTGGTCACCACCACGTGGGTCACATCGGTATTCTTGGTTTGGATCGCGCGGGTGTTGAAAACTATCAGATCACCCTTGGTGGTGATGGTTCCGAAAACGCCGCCGTTGGGGAACGTGCCGGTCCTGGTTTCGCCTATGACGAATTGGTTCCAGCGATTGAACGTCTGATCAAGGGCTATCTTGAGGTGCGCGAGGACGCGTCGGAAACGTTTATCCAAGCGTACCGCCGTTTGGGTTCGGCCCCGTTCAAGGCCGCGCTTTATCCGGATGCGACCAAGAAAAATGCAGCTTAATCCATTGAACATCTCTGTTTCAGAACGTGTCGAGCAGCTGAATGCGCGCTATGCGCATCACGGTGCCACGGCCGTTCTGGAGCGTGCCCTGACCGATTCACAGGTCGGGCGGGTGACTTTGGTGTCTTCTTTTGGGGCGGAATCTGTGGTTCTGCTTCATATGATCTCGATCATGGATCGGTCCACGCCTGTGTTGTTTGTCGACACACAGATGTTGTTCCCCGAAACCATGGCCTATCAGGTTGAACTGGCCGAACGTCTGCATCTGACGGACGTGCGCACAATCACGGCGGAGGACGCCGCGGTCGCCATGGATGACCCCGATGGGACATTGCATCAGTTTTCGACCGATGCCTGCTGTAACCTGCGCAAAACCGTTCCACTGCAAAATGCATTGGACGGGTTTGATGCATGGATTACAGGCCGCAAACGGTTTCAGGCCGGCACACGTGCCGCGCTGGCGTTTTTCGAGAACGAAGAAGACAAACGCATTAAAATCAATCCTTTGGCCCATTGGGCGCCCGAGGACGTAAAAGACTATATGGACAATAACCGCCTGCCGCGCCACCCGTTGGTTGCGCAGGGTTATCCCTCAATCGGCTGTGCCCCCTGCACCAGCCCAGTGGCCGAAGGCGAAGACCCTCGTGCCGGTCGCTGGCGCAATCAGGACAAAGAAGAATGTGGGATTCATTTCGTGAATGGCAAAATGGTACGCGGGCCGATCGCCCAAACCGACACGCCAGAAGGAGCAGAACAATGACTGTTATTATTACTGACGCCGGATTCGGCACCGAAGATTTCACCGCGGGTTTCACCGCACTCGAAGACATTGCCGCAGACACCACATCCGTTGATGTACCGTCCGACGCGCGCATCGAACAGCTTGAGGGTTTCGTGTCCGGCCTGACCATGGTGCGTATCGATTTCCCGTCCTTTGCCGATGGCCGTGGCTTTACCCTTGCGAAACGTTTGCGCCAGATCGGGTACACCGGTCGCCTGCGTGCCAAGGGTCACGTGATCTGTGAACAATACACAATGGCCCGCCGCATTGGTTTCGACGAGGTGGAAATTTCAGATGAGCTCGCTGCCCGCCAGCCAGAAGACAAATGGGAAACCCGTTCAAATTGGCGCGATAACGACTATCAAGCCCGTTTGCGCGCCTAGTATCCCACGTACAAACACACTATAGGACCACCAACTGGGCGGCACCGGCCGCCCTTTGTCCTGTGATGAGGAATAGAAAAGTGACCGAAAAAGTAAAACCAACCCTACCAAACGCCCAAACTGTGACGGCTGTGAAACACTGGACAGACCGTCTGTTTTCATTCCGCGTGACCCGTCCGCAATCCCTACGGTTCCGGTCCGGTGAATTCGTGATGATCGGCCTTATGGGCGATAACGGCAAACCTTTGCTGCGTGCCTATTCGATTGCCTCTCCGAACTGGGACGAGGAATTGGAATTCTATTCGATCAAGGTGCCTGATGGCCCGTTGACGTCCAAGTTGCAGCACCTTGAGGTTGGCGACGAAATCATCCTTCGCCCGAAACCGGTTGGTACATTGGTGCACGATGCGCTTTTGCCTGGTAAACGCGTTTACTTCTTTGCGACAGGCACCGGTTTTGCGCCGTTCTCATCCCTGCTTCGCGATCCTGAGACATATGAAAAATTCGACGAAGTCATCATCGCGCACACTTGCCGCGAAGTGGGCGAATTGGAATATGGTCGTCAGATCGTAGAAGAAGTCCGCAACCACGAATTCCTTGGCGAGATAGTAGAAGGCAAGTTGAAATACTATCCGACCACGACCCGCGAAGAGAGCCCAAAAATGGGCCGCGTGACCGACCTTATGACATCGGGTGAGTTCTTCACCGACCAAGATCTTCCACCGCTTGATCCTGCAACGGACCGTGCGATGATCTGTGGTTCCATGGGGCTCAACAAAGACATCTCAGCGATCCTCGAAGAGGCCGGCCTACGTGAAGGTGCGAACTCTGAGCCACGCGAATTCGTTGTGGAAAAAGCCTTTGTTGGCTAGGGATTAGCCCACATTTAGACATTAAAAAACGCCGCCTTGCAGATGCAGGGCGGCGTTTTTATGTGTGTGGTTGGCGGGCCAGATGACCCGCCGATTGGCTTACATGCCAAGTGCAGATTTAACCTGTTCAAGAACACCGGAAACCAGCTCTGGGTTTTCAGCAGCGGAAGAAACCGCAGTCTTAAGCGTTGTTTTCTGAAGCTCACCAAGAGAAGAGTTGTCGATCAAACCAGAGATCGCGTCCGCGTCAAAACCGTCACCGGACAGAAGACCAGCCGCAGAAGACAGAAGACCTGTTTCGGATGCTGCTTCAACAGCAGTTTCAGTCGCCGCTTCGGTTGCAGTGTCTGTCGCTGCTTCTACCGCGTCAGTCGCAGTGTCGGTAACAGCGTCTGCTGCGTCAGTTGCAACGTCGGTCGCGCCTTCAACAACAGCGGAGGCTGCGTCGGTTGCGGTTTCGGCTGCGCCCGCTGCAACGTCTGCTGCGCCTTCAACAACGGCGGATGCCGCGTCAGTAGCAGTGTCAACAGCGTCGGTTGCAACGTCTGTTGCGGCTTCGGCTGCTGCGCCCGCTGCGTCAGTTGCCGCATCAACGGCACCGGCTGCGGCGTCGGTTGTTGCTTCTACTGCTGCGCCCGCTGCGTCTGCTGCTGCGCCGGCTGCGTCTGTTGCGGCGTCAACTGCGCCCGCTGCTGCGTCTGTCGCTGCTTCAACCGCGCCGGATGCCGCATCTGTTGCTGCTTCAACTGCACCGGTCGCTGCGTCTGTTGCTGCTTCTACTGCACCGGTCGCTGCGTCTGTTGCTGCTTCTACTGCACCTTCGGCGGCTTCGGTCGCTGCTTCAACTGCGCCCTCTGCTGCTTCGGTTGCGGCTTCTACTGCGCCTTCAACGGCACCAGTTGCCGCATCCGCTGCGCCTTCTACAGCGTCGGTCGCAACATCAGTAACAGAGCCAGCCGCTTCTGTTGTCGCTTCAACGGCTGATTCTACAACTGCTGGTACTTCAATGTCTTTGCCGCCCAAAAATACGTAACCCGCAACACCAGCAGCCGCCAGCAATGCAACAATGATCCATGTCTTGTTCATAAGAACTATCCCTTTTTAACCTTCGCACACCGTCTCAATGCGCTACGGGACCTAAATGTTACGAAAAATGAGTAGGTTCAAGGGGAAAGCCGATCAGATCGCGTCATCTGTGGAAATCAGCTTGTATCATTGGACCAACAGGGCTATTTTTCGCCCACAGACAATCATTTAAGGATAAAAACCATAGCCCGTAGACCCCATAATGCCCCGCCACAACGCGACACTGGACCCCGTGTTAACGACCGCATCCGTTCCACCGAAATTCGCCTGATTGGCGCAGATGGTGAAAACGTAGGCGTCGTGACCCCTGCCCGTGCGATGGCCATGGCAGACGAGGCTGGACTCGATCTGGTTGAAATCTCTCCGAATGCGCAGCCGCCCGTGTGTAAGATCATGGACTTCGGCAAGTTCAAGTATGAACAACAAAAGCGCGAAAGCGAAGCCCGCAAGAAACAAAAGATCATCGAGATCAAGGAAGTCAAATTCCGCCCGAACACGGATAAGCACGACTATGATGTCAAGATGCGCAACGTGTTTAAGTTCTTGGAAAACGGCGACAAAGTGAAAATTTCGCTCCGCTTCAAAGGCCGCGAAATGGCGCACCAAAGCCTTGGTCGCGAATTGTTGGAACGTGTTGCTGAGGACGTAAAAGACCACGGCAAAATCGACAACATGCCGAAAATGGAAGGTCGCCAGATGATCATGATGATCAGCTCGACCGCATAAAATTTCAAAAGCCCTCAGTTTTCTGAGGGCTTTTTCTTTGGCCGCTAGGGGTTCAATTTTCCACGCCGCGCCGCCACCAATTCCGCCACAACCGATACCGCGATTTCATTGGGCCCCTCGGCCCCGATGTCCAATCCGATGGGCCCCGTCAATTGCGCCAGCGCCGCGTCGTCCCGTCCCTGCTCGCGCAAACGCGCCAGACGTTTGCCATGGGTCCGAGTCGACCCAAGACAGCCGATGTAAAACGCCCCACCGTCCAGCGCCGCCTTTAACGCCGCATCGTCGATCTTTGGATCATGGGCCAGAACCACCACGGCCGTCGCCGCGTCCACCCCATGGGCTGTGATCGCGGTTTCGGTGTCGTCACAGATCACGGCACATGTGGGAAAGCGCGCTTCGGTCGCGAATGATGCGCGCGGGTCCATCACCGTGACCTCGAACCCCGCGGTCTGGGCCATCGGCACCAGGGCCTGCGCGATATGCACCGCCCCCACGACGGCCAAACGGCGCGACGGATGGAACCACTGCGTGAATGTCTCGTCCCCGCTGGGCGCATCCGTCAACCACAGGCGCGTCGCATCGCCCGCCAAACAGACCGACCGACGCGCGGCACGGCGGGCGCACAGCTCGGCCAAGTCCGCAACCGAAAACGCCGTGCCCTCAACCGGATCAACCCGAAGCCGGATGGTCCCGCCACAGGCCAGCCCCGCCTGAAAACTGTCCTCGTCGCTCACCCCATACTCAAGGTGCCGCACAACACCATCCTCAATCGCCTCCATGGCCTCAAACACCACGGCCCCTTCGACACAGCCACCTGATACCGATCCTTCGATCTTGCCGTGTTCATCCACCACCATCTGGCTTCCGACACCACAAGGCGCCGATCCCCATGTGGACACCACCGTCGCAATGGCCACTCGCGCGCTCCCATGGGACCAGCCAAGCGCCGTCTCCAAAACCGACTGCGGGGAATTTTGCATCTCACGACACCTTTTCTGTGCATAAGGCACCGAATAGACACCTCTTTGCGACAGTTTACACCGCAATTGGATTGTTTACCAAAGCGAAACATTGACGCAGCAACACCCGATATGAAACAAAGATCAAAACACATTCGCGTCAAATGGACAGAGATCCAGCGCATAGAGGCAGCATTGATATGACACATTCTTCCACCTCCAACGTGGGCGGCGATCTTCGCATTGCGGCCGCGACCTGCGTGAAAAACGAGGGCCCGTTTCTGTTGGAATGGATCGCCTTTAACCGCGTGATCGGCGTCACCGACCACCTCTTCTACTCGAACGATTGCACCGACGGCACGGCCGAATTGCTGGACGCGCTTGCCGAGGCGGGCATCTGTGAGCACCTGCCGAACCCCGCCGAGGGCCGCAATTATCAGATGGAGGCATTGAAGGCCGCCAAGGTCCACCCGATGGTAAAAGACGCCGACTGGGTTTGGATTGCCGATGTGGACGAATTCCTGAACATTCATGTGGGTGATGGCACGATTTCCGATCTGATCGATGCCTGCGACGACCCACAGGCGATTTCGGCCACCTTCCAATTCTTTGCCAATGACGGCATCGAGGATTTCGAAGATCGCCCCATCATTGAACAGTTCACCAAATCCCACAATCCGGACATCTGGACCGACCAAACCGCGATCGAGGTCAAAACCCTCATGCGGCAGGACTTCCCACTGAAATATTTCGGCGCGCACCGTCCGTTTTTCCGCGACAAACTCCCCGAGGCCAAGCGCCCCGTATGGACCGACTGTTCCGGTCGCAAGGTGCAGCACCGCTTCCTTGTGGCCGCCAACCCGCGCCGCATCCGCAAATTCCCCGCCTCTGGTGCGCGGGATTTCGCGACGCTGAACCACTATGCGCTGCGTAGCCTCGACAGTTACCTTGTCAAAAATGACCGTGGGGACGTGAACCGCGAGAACCGGAATTTCGACGATACCTATTGGCGCGAACGCAATGATGACGCCTATGAGGACACCTCGATCCAGAAATATCTGCCGCGTCTGAACGCGGAAATCGAACGGCTCAAGGCCCTGCCAAACGTCGCCGCACTTCATGACGACTGTGTCACGAAACACCGCGAAGCCGCCGCACGTCTGATGCAAGACGAGGACTATGTCGCGCTTCGCGAACAGCTGTTGTCGGCGCCGAAAATTTCGCCCGTTGAGATCAGGCTCAATGACATTCTGGACGAGCAATCCTCATGAAACGTCCCCCCAAGATCATCAATCTTGGCCTACCGAAATCGGGCACCACGACCCTTGCCGTTGCCCTACGCAAGGCGGGTCTAAAGGTGGCCGATTGGAAACTGCGCCCATGGCAAAAGGCCGGCAAGGGGTTTGTCGGGCGTCTGATGTATGAGGGATACTTTGAAACGGGTAACCCATTTAAAAAGCTATCGAAATTCCACGCCATTGCTGAAACAAGCGTCCTTGGCGCCGGTGAAAATTTCTGGCCGCAAACGGATTTCGCGCTGATCTCGGCGCTGCGACTGCACCACCCCAAGGCCAAGTTCCTTTTGTCCTATCGGGCGCCCGACAAACAGGCCGCGTCCATGCGACGGTGGTTTGATCTGGGCACCGAACGGCTCCCGAATTCGGCGGTCCCTGGCCTGCCCATTGGGTTTGGCGACACGCAAGAGGCGCTTGAAAAATGGATCACGGGCCACAACGCCTTTATCCAAAAGATATTTGAAAACGATCCGGCTCTTTTGATTTTTGACATCGAAGATCCGGATGCCCCGAACAAAATTTCCGCCCATATCGGCATCGATTTGCCGTGGTGGGGAAAAATGAATGCGAACCCCGCAGAGGACGAAAAGTAATGCGTATCATAGTACATGTTGGGATGGATCAATGCGGCGCCAGCCGGATTCAGGACACCTTGGCCAACAAACGCGATCAATTGTCGAGCAAAGGCATCCTGTACCCAACGGCCGCAGGGCGCACCAATCACACCCGTCTTTATATGGCGGTGTCCGACCCCGAAAACGTCGACACACTGCGGTTTAACCGTGGCAATGCCGACCCCGCGGCACAGGCGGCGTTTCGCGACAAGCTCTCGAGCAACCTGCGCACCGAGATCGATAAACACACGCCCGACACCTTGATCCTCTCCGCGTCACAGCTCTGCTGGCTCGCATCCGACAGCGAACTGAACCGGTTGCGCGATCTTTTGACGCCGTTTTCCAACGACATCACAATTGTCGCCCATGTGGACGAACAGGCCCGCGTCATGACCCGTGTTTTCGCGGCCCAAGTGCTTGAGGGTCGCCGCGCGCCCCTTTCGCGCGAGGTCGAGATGGTCGGTGGTAACTGGGCCGAAACCGCGTTGTCCTTGCGCCCAGAAAACAACCCAGACCTGATGGATTTCCCCGAGGTTCAGGCCCCGCCCCATTGGCTTGATTATGCGGATTTTGTCGCCCGTTGGGGCGCGATCTTTGGCGAGGACAAGGTGGTTCTGCGCCCCTATGACGCCGAGCTGTTCGCCACCCCCGCCTTGATCGACGAGATCAAGACGAGCTTTGACATCACGCAAAACATCGGCAAGGCCAAACCCAAAGAGCAAGGCAATTCTATGCCGGCCGCCTTTTCGACCCGCGCCCAGATGTTGAACCAAGACCTGCATCTTTTGCTCCGGACGGGTCGCCGGATTGACCGCCAGCTGTACCGCAGAATTCTGCAAGATATCGCGATTGCTGGGCCAGCGATTGATCCTGCGAACCTGAATGAAATCTCCAAAGGCTTCGCGACAGACAACAAGGCATTGATTAAGAAAAACAGTGACTTGAAGGCAGCATTGAAAGCCGACAAAAAAGGCGATCCTTGGGCAACACCCGACCCCGAACGCGGTTTCCGTGCGCGGCAATATTTGGCCGCTGCATTGTCATCCATCGACAAATTCACCAAACAAAGCATCCGCGAAGACCGCCGCGCCGCGCGCGAACCCGAAGAGGCTCCGAAAACGGCTGCGCCCAAGACGGGCAAGGATGATCTTGATGAAAACGGCATCGGCCCCATCGCCAAGAGCCTGATGAACAAGGACGCGATCGAGAATTTCGTCTCTCTTAAGGACGGCTCCTATGCCCCGCACAACAATGTGGGTAAACCCGACGAAACCGAAATGGGTCCAGAATACGCGCCGATAAATATGCGTAAACTGCCCAAGAACAACAGCGGCAATGTCATCGTTGGCTGTATGAAAAATGAGGCGCCCTATATCGTCGAATGGGTCGCCTATCACCGTGCCATTGGGGTGGATAATTTCCTGATCTATACCAACGGCTGTGACGATGGGACGTCCGAAATTCTGGACCACCTTCAGGACATGGGCATCGTTCAACACCGCAACAACGACAATTGGAAGGGCAATTCGCCCCAACAATACGCGTTGAACCAGTCGCTTAAGGAACCTGTGATCAAGAACGCCGAATGGGTGATCCATATCGATGTGGACGAATTCATGAACATCCGCACCGGCAATGGCACCATGCAGGACCTGCTGGATGCGGTGCCAGATGCGACCAATATCGCGATGACATGGCGTCTGTTTGGCTATTCCGGTGTGACCGAATTGTCCGACGATCTGGTCATCGAACAGTTCGACCAATGTGCGCCGAAATACTGTCCGAAACCGCACACGGTTTGGGGCTTTAAGACCATGTTCAAGAACATCGGCGCCTATGAGAAAATCTCGTGTCACCGTCCGAACAAATTGATCGAAGGCTTTGAAAAGAAAGTCAAATGGGTCAATGGGTCCGGTAAACCTATGGGGGGCGATTATGAAACCCAGGGGTGGCGCAGCAGCAAAAAGAACATCGGTTTTGACCTGATTACGCTCAACCACTATGCGTTGCGATCCGCCGAAAGTTACATGATCAAACGTCAACGTGGCCGCGCCCTTCACGTGGATCGCTCCATCGGCATCAACTATTGGATCCGTATGGATTGGTCCGACCACACCGACCTGTCGATCCGGCGCAACGTGCCGCGCGTAAAGGCCGAATATGACCGTCTGATGGGCGACGCAAAACTGGCCGAACTCCACGCCGGTGGTTGCGCGTGGCACCGCGCCAAGGCCGAAGAATTGCACGGGATGCCCGAATTTGAGGACTTGTATCAACAGGCGTTGAAGATCAAGCTAACCGCGATGGAGCGTGTCGCCTATGCGCTCTCGCTTGATTTGGAGAGCTGATGCGCGCGCTTGCCGTTCTTTGTGTGAAAAACGAAGGGGCGTTCCTGTTGGAATGGATCGCCCATCATCGTGCCGTGGGGTTCACCGATTTTCTGGTGTTCTCGAACGATTGCGATGACGGCACCGATGCGATTTTGGATCGGTTGGATGCCATGGGGCAGATCACCCACGTGCGCAACGACGGCCCCTATGACAAGGGCGGGATCCAGTGGACCGCCTATAAGATGGCCGACAAACACCCACTGGTGAAGGACGCCGACTGGGTGATGACACTGGACGTGGATGAATTCGTTAACATCCATGTGGGGGATCGGACGTTAACCGCATTGTTTAACGCCCTGCCCGATGCGACCGCGTTTACCATGACATGGCGCCTGTTCGGCAGTTCCGACATGCGTCGGTTTTCGGATCATCCCGTCACCAAGACATTCACCCGCGCCGCCCCCGCCAAAATGGCGTGGCCGTGGCGCAGCGCGATGTTCAAGACGCTGTATAAGAATGACGGGGTGTACGGCAAACTGGGTGTGCATCGCCCCCGCAACCCCGACAAATCCCGTCTGGATGAGGCCCGCTGGTTCGATGGGCGCGGCGAAGAATTGCCGGATATGTTCAAAACCCGTCGGCTATTTTCCAACTATGGCCGCGACAATTATCCTCTGTTTCAACTCAATCACTATGCCCTTGGCGCGATGGAGACCTATGTTCTGAAGGCCGCGCGCGGCCGTGCGGTGCATGGCGCCGATCAGCTGGGCGTCGATTACTGGGTCGAGCGGAACTATAATCAGGACGAAGACACGACGATCCACGCTTTTGCCCCTGTGGTTGATCCCATCATCATGGAACTGCGTGAGGACGAGACCTTGCTCGCCCTGCACAACGACGCCGTGGCATGGCGCAAGACCCGTTTCGCCGAACTGATGATGGAAGAACCGTTTCGCGCCCTGTTCGGTCGTCTTTTGCAAACCCCGCCCAGCCGTCTGGTGGACGCGGACGAGGCACGCGCCCTCTATAAGTTCGCCCAACTTGGAAAACGCGCCAAACAAGGTTAATATCTTGGGCGCGGACCTTGGATTTTCCTTAATATCCTCTTGTTCCGATCTCACTTCTGCCACAAATCAGGGTGATATTTGGCAAAAGTTTAATACCAAGACGCCGTAGTTAGGGACGAGGAACCACCCATGCAAGACACACCATTTTCAGATTCGCCCCACGCAGATTGGTTCGCAGCCCTTGATGAGGAATGCGACGAACGCGGCTATTTTCAACCGCTTGGCGCCGAACATTCATCCGTTTTCACCGACGAAGGCACCACATTGTTGGTGACATTCGAGACCCTCGCCCAGATCGATCCCTCCAAAGACGACGCCAAGCCGCTTGGTTTCACGCTGGTTGCGGAAAACGGCTGGTCCCATCTGGGAATCATCGCCCATTCCGACACGTGGTTCCGTGATCCTGCGGTCTATGGCTATTTTGACCGCCTCGTGGATGACGGATTTTTCGAAGATTTCGACAATGTGGTGTTTTACGGCGAGGGCATGTGCGCCTATGCGGCGGCGGCGTTCTCTGTTGCGGCCCCCGGTGCGACCGTCATCGCCATTCAGCCACAGGCGACCTTGGACCCGCGTATCACTGAATGGGACAAACGGTTCGCCGACAAACGTCGCAGCTGTTTCACCGACCGCTATGGCTTTGCGCCAGATATGCTTGAGGCCGCGGACCGTGCCTTTGTGTTCTATGACCCCGAGGTCACCATGGACGCAATCCACGCCAGCCTCTTTGCCCGCCCCCATGTGGACCTGATCCGCATGCGGTTCTTTGGTGGCAAACTAACGGAGTCGTTGATTGCCCTTGGTATTCGTGACGAAATCATCAACCTCGCCGGCGAAGGCACTCTGACAACCACGGCCATCCACGACCTGTTACGCGCCCGTCGCAGCAACTCAGAATATCTACGCAGCCTTGCGGCAGCCTTGTCGGATCGCAACCGTCACCGTCTTTTGGCCACCCTATGCACCGCCGTCGTTGGGCGCATGCACGCCCCCCGTTTCAAACGTCGCTTGACTGCGCTGCGCGCGGATGGGGTTCGTCCGCTGGGCGAGGAACAAGAGGACAAAACCCCCGAGCTGGTTCTTTAAAACCCGCCTTCGGTTTTGATAAAGGCGACGATATCGTCGACGCCCACATCGGATTTCAACGCTGCCATCACAAATGGCAGCGTTTTTCGTGCGGTGCGCGCGTCGCTTTCAAGCAGATCACGGTCCACCCCGACATAGGGCGCAAGGTCGGTTTTATTGATCACCAACAGATCAGATCGCGTAAGGCCGGGTCCCTTTTTGCGGGGGATATCCTGCCCCGCCGCCGTGTCGATCACATAGATCGTCAGGTCAGCCAGTTCCGGTGAAAACGTCGCCGCAAGGTTGTCGCCGCCGCTTTCGATCAGGATCACATCAAGGTCGGGGAACTCGCCTCGGAGGTCAGCGATGGCCGCAAGGTTGATCGACGCATCCTCGCGGATCGCCGTGTGCGGACAGCCGCCCGTTTCAACACCGCGGATACGTTCCAGCGGAAGCGCCTGCGCCCGCATAAGAAAATCCGCATCCTCGCGCGTGTAGATGTCATTGGTGATCACAGCCACGGACAATTCCTTGGACAAGGCGCGACAGAGTTTTTCCGTAAGCGTCGTCTTTCCAGCCCCCACAGGGCCGCCAATTCCGATGCGCAATGGTCCATTTGGTGATGTCATTTTTGCCTTCTTCTTCAGTAATTTGTAGCGCGTTCTTGACGCAATTTCATATCAGATGGGGTGTCAAAACGGGCTAGGTTTTGAAAATCCGGACCTCTTGCGTTTCATGCATCATGGCGGCCATGTCACCGCCAAAGGCCGCCGACATGATATCGGCCGGCCGTGCGGAGGCTGCGCGCGCGGCGATCCGTTCGATGACGGGGTGAAGCGCCATAAGCACCTTTTGCCCGTCGGTTTGCCCAAGCGGCACAAACCGCACCGCACCGGAAATAAGGTTAGACGCAAAGCTATGAAGATACAGCGCCGCGACCTCGCTTGCCGATAGTGACAGATCGCGCGCGGCCACCCCGACGGCCACCGGCAGTGGTGCGGGGGCGTGTGTCGCGCCGGTCATGTCGTTCACCGTATTCACAAAGGCAGTGCCCTGGGCGTTGGTTTCCTCGAACCGCTCGCGGCTACTGACCAGGGCACAGGCCGTGGCCTCCATATCATCGCCGCCCATGGCAAGGCACAACAGGGTCGCATCCATCGCGCCGGTGCCGAACTCCAACAGATCGGTCAGCCAGATCAACAGGCTATCGGCATCCGTCACAACCCCATCTGTGATCGCGGTCTCAAGCCCGTGCGAATAGGCAAAGCTCCCAAGGGGGAAACTTGGCGACAGCCATTGCGTAAGCGTCAACAGATCAGTGTTCATGGTCGTGCCCCCCCGTGATGATCATGGGAATGTGCATGATCCGCCGGCCCGTGGCTATGGCCGAATGTACGGCCATGCCCATATGCCCCGCCTTCGGGGGTAAAGGGTTCGGCAACATCGGCCAGCTCCGCGCCCAGATGCGTCAACATTTTGCGCAGAACGTGGTCGTCCAAAATCAACAGACGGTCGTCTTCGATCTGACAGGGGGTGTGGCGATTGCCAATATGCCACGCCAACCGGTGCAAATGCGCGCCGCGTACCTCGATCAAGGTTTCAGGCGCCGCATCGATACGCACAAGGCCCCCATCCTCAAGGACAAGGGCATCACCGGCGTTTAGACTGATAACTTCGGAAAGATCGAGCATAACGACGGTGCCATGGGCAGCCACAAGCCGTTTGCGTCGAAGCAGCCGGTTTTCATAAGTCAAAGACAGATGGTCAACGGGCTTTTGGGTGTATGTGCCTGCGGATTGGACCGCGTGGCTCTTTAGGGCCGCCATTATAGCAGCCCCCGATTTTCATATGCGTAAAACGGGGACCGTTTTACTTCGCGAATACGCGTTTTGCGATGTCTTCGCGTTTCATACCCATGTCTGCCAACTGACGGTCTGTCATGGACTGTAGGTATGTGACTTCTGCTGCAAGAGTTTTCGCTTCGAGGTAGTTTGCCCATGCCGCAGCAAAGAATTCTTTGACGGCTGCGAGTGGTAGGGACGCGAATACTGCTGTGTGTGTTGTAGTAGCCATTGTATTTCTCCTTGAGTGACAAATAATTTGTCCTCCCGTGAAATACAGATAGCACATTGCTGCGACGCAGCACCAATGCCAATCCGCCAAAACCGTCATGCAAAAAACGCATAGCTTGTGATTTTAACCTTATTTTAAAGGGGTTAGTTGGGATTTCGTTAACCATCTTCGTCCCATAGTCAGGTGAAATTACGGAGTTAAACATGAATAAAAACCTGCTGCCAGCGGATGAACTTGCGATTATTCGCGCCGAAATTAAGGACCTGAGACATCGCGAGGCCCAGCTGCGCGCCGTGTTTTTGGAAAACGACTCGGGCGAGACGCAGCTTGGATCGTGGCATGACGTGGAAATTGTCACCCATCAAAGCCGCGTGTTTGATCCCGCCGCCCTGCCCGATCATATCCGCAATGATCCGAAACACTGGCGCATGTTGGAAACGCGGACGGTGCGCATCTGCGAACCACAGATGCCCAAACCGCCCAGCGCCAAGATTTTCAACCTGCGTGATCATCAGAACATGAAATAGCGTTGCGCCATCGGAACCTCGGTTGCGGGTTCGCAGGTCAACAATTCGCCGTTTGCGCGCACCTCATAGGTCTCTGGGTTCACCTCGATTTCGGGGGTGGCGGCGTTCATGACCATGTCGGATTTGCCGATGTTGCGGGTGTTTTCCACGGCGAGGGTCTGTTTATTCAGGCCCAGCGCCGAACGGATATCGTTTGACTGTGCCGCTTGGCTGACGAATGTGACGGCCGAGTGGTGGACGTTGCGCCCCATAGAGCCAAACATCGGACGGGAATACACCGGCTGTGGCGTCGGGATCGACGCGTTCGGATCACCCATCTGTGCCACGGCAATAGAGCCCCCCATCAGAACCATCTCGGGCTTTACCCCAAAGAACGCAGGCGACCAAAGTGCAAGGTCCGCGCGTTTACCGACAGCGATGCTGCCGATATGTTTGGAAATCCCGTGGGCGATGGCGGGGTTGATGGTGTATTTCGCGATATAGCGTTTGACGCGCACGTTATCGTTCTCGCCGGTTTCCTCGGCCAGACGTCCGCGTTGTTTCTTCATCTTATCGGCGGTCTGCCATGTACGGATCAACACCTCGCCCACACGTCCCATGGCCTGACTGTCAGAGGCGATGATGGAAAACGCCCCCATATCATGAAGGATATCCTCGGCGGCAATGGTTTCACGACGGATACGGCTCTCGGCGAATGCGACGTCCTCGGGGATCGCCTTATCAAGGTGGTGACAGACCATAAGCATATCGAGGTGCTCTTCGATGGTGTTCACCGTATAGGGGCGCGTTGGATTGGTGGACGACGGGATCACGTTGTTCTCGCCGACGACCTTAATGATATCGGGGGCGTGTCCCCCACCGGCGCCTTCGGTGTGGAAGGCGTGGATGGTGCGCCCCTTGATGGCGTCCACAGTGTTCTCGACAAAGCCGCTTTCGTTCAGGGTATCCGTGTGGATCATCACCTGTACGTCCATGTCATCGGCAACCGACAGACAGCAATCAATCGCGGCGGGTGTTGTCCCCCAATCCTCATGAAGCTTCATCGCACAGGCACCGGCATTGACCATCTCGACCAATGCGTCCGGTTTACTTGCGTTCCCCTTACCGGCGAACCCGATATTCATCGGAAGGTCATCAACCCCCTGCATCATACGCCCGATATGCCATGGCCCCGGTGTACAGGTGGTGGCAAGCGTCCCATGTGCGGGCCCTGTCCCCCCACCAAGCATGGTCGTCACACCAGAATGCAGCGCATCGTCCATCTGTTGTGGGCAAATGAAATGGATATGGCTGTCAAACCCACCGGCGGTCAGGATACGTCCCTCGCCTGCGATGATCTCGGTGCCTGGGCCAATGATGATATCAACACCGCTTTGGGTATCTGGGTTACCGGCCTTGCCCAGCGCGGCAATGATACCGCCACGCAAACCAACGTCCGCCTTATAGATCCCCGTGCTATCAACAATCAGCGCATTGGTGATCACCGTATCCATGGCGCCCTCGGCATTGGTGAGCTGGCTCTGGCCCATCCCGTCGCGGATCACCTTACCCCCGCCGAATTTAACCTCTTCTCCATAAGTGGTCAGATCGCGTTCGACCTCAATCACAAGGTCCGTGTCCGCCAGTCGCAGTTTGTCGCCCGTGGTGGGTCCGTACATATCGGCATAGGTGGCGCGTGAAATGGGTGCAGGCATAGGGTCTTCCTATCTATAGGTCGCGAGGTAAGTGTCAGGGATGGTCAAACCGCCCAGATGTCCGCCCATACCAAGCGTCACCAAACAGGCCATCACCACACCGATGAAGGTAAGCGTACGAAACTGTGTCATGGCCCGCTTGGGGTCACGTGCACGGTTGCGCAGCCAAAGAACAGCGCCCCAGTGGGTAAACCCCGCCAAGATCGCCAAAAAGTAATAGGGATAAAAGAACAGCGCGAATGGCATAACGTGATACCCCGCCGCGCCGAAATAGATGTTCGTATCAAGGCCCAGCGCATAACGCGCCACGGTCACCGCGCTCATATGGATTACAAGGAAGCCGATCAGGTACAGACCGCTCCATACCAACACGGCCAGTACCCCACGGGGTTTCTTCAGACCAAACCGTTTGGTTTGCCGGATACCCGCGCGGATCTGTCTGTATATGGACCAGAGCAACAGCGCCTCAAGGATCGGGAACCGATATACCACACGCAGGGCATCCATCACCGCGATATGCGGCCCATCCCCCAGTAGGACAAACAGATGGTTCCCCATATGGAGAACAAAGAACCCAAGGATCAGCCACATAAGGGCACGATCATAGATATGGTGGGCGCGTGTCCGGTCAATCATCTGCTCAGTTCCCGTTCATCAGGTCCGCCAAAGCCGCCGTGCGGTCGCGGGTCATCTGTTCAAGACATGACATGTGAACAAGGGGCTGGATGGTGCCACCAAAATAGGCGGCAGAGGCGCTCTCACAGGCGGCATCACGGAACGGTATCCATGCGCGTTGGGCCTGACGCAACAACTCTTCTGCCCTTGGGGCATCCTCTGGAAGGTATCGATCTGTTTCGCGGGCGGTCTCAATGGCCATAAGGTATATCCCATTCAGGTCCTCATCCGCCGCCGCCAATGATTTCGACGCACATATCCGCATATCCACGGTGGTCTGCGCATTGGTACAATCAACCAACGCGTCCTGTGCCACAACGGGGCCTGCGCAAAACGCGGCCAGATATGCGCATTTACGGATCACAGTGCGCCCATGACCTTTTGGTTGAACCCATAAACGGTACGTGTCCCGCCATAGGGGACCAAGGTCACCTCGCGGGTTTGGCCCGGCTCAAACCGAACGGCGGTGCCGGCGGCGATATCAAGACGCATCCCCCGCGCCGTATCCCGATCAAAGGACAGACCCGCGTTGGTTTCTGCGAAATGGTAGTGGCTTCCGACCTGAATGGGACGATCACCAGTGTTCGAGACCTCAATCACCACGGCGGTGGCATCGGCGTTCAGGGTGATCTCGCCTTCGCTTACAAACAGTTCACCGGGGATCATGGCGTGTCTCCTCTGATTTCTTGGCCGGAACGGGGATCAAACGGGGCGCAGGCACAAGACCCAGCGCGATATACAGATGGTATAGGATGCGTTTCATATATGCCTACCGGATCGGGTGATGCACGGTCACCAATTTGGTGCCGTCTGGAAAGGTGGCCTCGACCTGTACGTCGTGGATCATCTCGGGGATGCCCTCCATACACTGGTCCGCACTAATCACATGGGCGCCCGCCTCCATCAGATCGGCAACGCTTCGGCCGTCGCGCGCGCCTTCGACGACGTAATCGGTGATGATGGCAATCGCCTCGGGGTGGTTCAATTTCACCCCACGCGCCAAACGGTCGCGCGATACCATCGCCGCAAGGCTGATCAACAGCTTATCTTTTTCTCTTGGTGTGAGGTTCATCCCCGCCCCCTATAGTTGCCACACACGGGGCAGATCGACCCCGCGCACGGTTTTCAAAATCTTCTTGGCCGCTTGGCGCAATGGCCACGCATCCCCCGCCATAAGGCGCACAACACATTTCCCGTCCCAACCGCTTACCGCAGCCACAACAGTCTCATCCAACTGGGCGCGCACGGCTTCGACCGCGTCCTCGGCCCCTTGGTCAAACAGGGCAATCGTCGCCATGGCCCGCGCCCCGTTGATCAATGCCCCATGATCCCCGCGCGCCAGAACCTCGGCGTTCATATACACGGGTTCGATCATCACGGGCGTGCCCGCACGGCGCACCTCGCGCCAATCGCGGAATTCAATATCGGTGAGGGTCTCGCCCATGGCCTTGCGCCCCAGCACCACGGTTTCGATCATGGTGAACCGCGCATCCGCCGCCAACTCGACGTTGGTCCGCCGTGACATCGCGCTTTTCTCAAACAGAATCGTTTCCTGTGGCAACCAATCAAGCGCACCACCCGCCCCAACGGACAGGTTTACATTAATTTCACCGGTTCCGGCGCTGGCCTCATAGGCGCGCTCGGCGGTTTGGCTGGTCCCTGTGGCGCGGGCATTGTCCCCCACGGCCAATTCATAGGTCAGCTTATCGCCGCCAGTCACACCGCCCGAGGTGTTCAAAAACACCACCTCTGGCGTAGGGGCATGAATTTGCGGCAAAAACACCTTGGCAGAACCCGATTGATGCAGATCCCGCAGACGCATACGCCCATTATGTGCATCAAGCCGAACAGTGGCCCGACCGCGCACGCGTTGCATAACTGGCTGTGTGGATGCATCTAACATGCGGTGCTTGTCCCCCGAGAATTGCCTAAAGGCTAGGCAGTGTCTGAATGAATGGCAATTCAAACACCGGACAAATGAACCATCTATTAACTTTTTGCAGCCACTAGCCCAAAAAATAGGCAAATCAAAAACGCCAGTTGCCTATGGAATTTGTCGAATAATCGGTGTAACCCACTGGGCATGACCCAAATCACCATTCGCCGCCCCGATGATTGGCACCTGCACCTGCGCGACGGCGCAATGTTGGCCGCCGTTTTGCCCGAGACCACGCGCCATTTCGCCCGTGCGATCATTATGCCAAACCTTATTCCACCCGTGATCAAAAGCACCGACGCCGCCGCATACCGCGACCGCATTCTGGCTGCGATCCCCGAGGGCGACACGTTCGAACCCCTCATGACGCTGTATCTGACGGAAAACACAGATCCCGCCGATGTGCGCGCCGCCCATGCGGATGGCCTGATCAAGGCGGTGAAACTCTATCCTGCTGGCGCGACGACCAACTCTGCCTCCGGTGTGACGAATTTCGACAATGTGCGTGCGACGCTCGAAACCATGGCCGAGATTGGTCTGCCGCTTTGTATCCACGGCGAAGTCACCGACCACGACATCGATATCTTTGACCGCGAGGCCGTGTTCCTTGATCGTGTGCTTGATCCGATCCGCCGCGCGAACCCTGGCCTTAAGACGATTTCCGAACACCTGACCACCAAAGACGGCGTGGATTATGTGATGTCGCAGGACAACGCCGGTGCCACCATCACCACGCATCACATGATCATCAACCGCAACCACATCTTGGCTGGCGGGATTAAACCGCATTACTACTGCTTACCTGTTGCCAAACGCGAAGAGCACCGTCTTGCCCTACGCGCCGCCGCGACATCCGGCGACAAACGGTTCTTCCTTGGCACCGATAGCGCGCCGCACACCGATGGTGCGAAACTTGCGCCTTGTGGCTGTGCCGGTTGTTTCACCGCGACCAACACCATGTCGATCCTTGCCCAAGTGTTCGAAGAAGAAAACGCACTTGATAAGCTCGAAGGCTTCGCATCGCTCAATGGTCCGGCCTTCTACGGCCTGCCCGTGAATGACGACACCATCACCCTGACCAAGGGCGACCCCGTCACATATCCCGACCACATCCCAACACCAGATGGCCCCGTGACCGTGTTCCAAACCGGTTCCGATCTTCTCTGGTCCGTCGACACATAAAGGACGCAGCATGATCCCAACATCCCACACCGACCACAAAACCATGGCGCGCCTGACGGCGAAAATGTTGCTTGATATCAAAGCGGTGGACTTTAACACCAAAGAGCCGTTCACATTGTCGTCTGGCCTTAAATCCCCAACCTATGTGGATTGCCGCAAGCCGATTTCCTTCCCAGCGGTCCGCTCGACCATGATGGATTTCCTGACCACCAAGGTCATGGCAGACGCAGGTTTTGACGCGTTTGACAACATCGCCGGCGGCGAAACCGCGGGCATGCCATTTGGCGCGCTTGTGGCGGAACGCATGGCATTGCCGATGACCTATGTGCGCAAAAAACCCAAAGGGTATGGCCGCAACGCCCGTATTGAGGGCGTGATGACCGAAGGCCAGCGGGTTCTGTTGGTCGAAGACCTCACCACCGATGGCGGTTCCAAGCTCAACTTTGTGGATGCGATCCGCGAAACCGGCGCGACCTGTAACCACACGGCGGTGATCTTCTACTATGACATCTTCAAAGAAACCGAGAAAACCCTCGGCGACCACGGCGTGCAGCTTCACTATCTCTGCACATGGTGGGATGTCCTAGAAGTGGCAAAAGAGACCAAAGCGTTCGACGACGAAACACTGGTCGAAGTCGAAGCCTTCCTAAACGACCCACGCGCATGGCAGGCGGCGAATTCCTAAATCATTCGGCGCGCGTTGCGGCGCGCGCCTTTTGCTGGGCCTCGTATTTTTCCCAGACGTGCATGCGGCCCTTTTGGCGCGCATCCGCTAGCCACATTTTTTTGCGGGCATCCGGTGTTTCGAATTTTCGATATACCCCACCCGAAAATTTCGGCCAATCAATTGCCAAGCCCAGCTTGACCAATTCTTCTGACAAATCGCGCCCATCCGGCAAGTAACACTTCGCCACAATCCGCCCATGGTCGTCACTATCGGTCACCTCGGCGCGAATGGTCTGCCCCTTGCAAAGTTTCATCATCGCCTGTTTCGAAATCTTGCCATAGGGGTGGTTCATCTCGGGGGCATCGATACCATAGAGGCGGATGTTGTTCTTTTGGATCACGATCGTATCGCCATCGGTGACATAGGCAGCGCCCTCAATGACCCTGGGCGCATTCGTTGGAGGCGAGACCTCAGCGATTTTCGGCTTTGGAGAACTGGTGCGCGAAGGTTGTCGAACGCGTGGCGTTCGTGGCGGCTTAAGTGCGTTTTTGATAATCCGACGCGTCGACGGGGGCCGAAACGTCCGACCACCGCCAGACACAACAACATAAAATACAAACACACCGACAAGAATAAGAATAAATTCCATAGCGTTACCTAATTAGATTTCTCAAATACCGCGACAGTTTACACGCAAAATATTTACTCACAACCTTATCCACAGAGTTATACAATTTGCGGACAGCCCCGTTCTGACGATATAAAGACGTTCAACACGGGGTCCTGTCATGAACGAAATCGCACCAGTTAACCAAAACATGCCCGCCATAAGTGGCGCAGCCGAGCCGGAAACCCAAACGATGCCCCACAGCATCGAGGCCGAGCAGCAATTGTTGGGTGCGATTCTGACCAATAACGAGATTTTCGACCGCGTCGCGATGATCATCAAACCGATGCATTTCTATGAACCGACCCACGCGCGGATCTTTGAGATTGCGGCGAACCGGATTGCGAAAAACACCCTCGCCTCGCCCGTGACCCTTAAGGCGTTCATGGAAGACGACGAAGGCCTGAAGGAACTGGGTGGTCCGTCCTATTTGGCGCGTCTGGCCGGTGCGGCGATTTCGGCCTTTGCGGCGCGTGACTATGCGCAGATGATTTACGATCTGGCGATCCGTCGGGAATTGATCCTTTTGGGGCGTGACATTGCGGACCGCGCCACGCGGGTGGAATTGGATAGCGAGCCAAAGGAACAGATCGTCGCCGCGGAACAGGCGCTTTATGCCCTTGGCGAAGAAGGCCAATCCGACAGCGGTTTCCAATCCTTCCTGAACGCGGTGACCGATGCGGTGAACGTGGCCAACGCCGCCTATCAACGCGAGGGCGAATTATCCGGCGTTTCCACCGGTCTGATCGATCTGGACGGAAAACTGGGCGGGCTGCACAAATCCGACCTTTTGATCCTTGCGGGTCGTCCGTCGATGGGTAAGACGTCGCTTGTGACGAACATCGCCTATAACGTGGCGAAGGCCTATAAAAAGGGTCTCAAACCCGACGGCACCGAAGGCGCGGTTCAGGGCGGAGTTGTCGGGTTCTATTCGCTCGAGATGTCGGCGGAGCAGCTGGCGTCGCGTATTCTGTCCGATGCGGCCGAGATTTCGTCCCACAAAATCCGCTCGGGCGACATGACCGAGGATGAATTCCGCCGTTTCGTCGAGGCCGCCAAGACCCTTGAGGCCTGCCCGCTCTTCATTGATGACACGCCGGCGCTTCCGATTTCACAGTTGGCCGCGCGC
Organism: uncultured Halocynthiibacter sp.; assembly: GCA_947503035.1. GTDB lineage: Bacteria > Pseudomonadota > Alphaproteobacteria > Rhodobacterales > Rhodobacteraceae > CANNCD01. Next base: position 307,451 of record CANNCD010000001.1, on the reverse strand, counting down.
GCCCGTCGTTTGAAACGGACCCACGGATTGGACGTGTTGATCGTTGACTATCTTCAACTGGTGCGCCCAGCGTCCGCCAAAGACAGCCGCGTGAACGAGGTATCCGAGATTACTCAGGGCCTTAAGGCGATCGCCAAGGAGCTTGATATCCCCGTCATCGCCCTGTCCCAGCTGTCCCGTGCGGTGGAGCAACGCGAAGACAAACGGCCCCAGCTGTCTGACCTTCGGGAATCGGGTTCGATTGAGCAAGATGCCGACTGTGTTATGTTCGTGTATCGCGGTGAATATTATAAAGAACGTGAAAAACCATCCGACGATGATTTGGCGGCGATGGCCACATGGCAGGAAGAAATGGAACGTCTCCACGCCAAGGCCGAGGTCATCATCGGCAAGCAACGTCACGGCCCAATTGGCAACGTGGAACTATCCTTTATCGGCGAATTCACCCGTTTTGGGAACCTTGCGAAAACATGGCAAGGCGACGGTCAGGACAACGGCGGATATTAATACGGCTGGGGCGTCTCCGCCCCAACCGGTTGTCTTATGGGTATGAGATCGCGGTGACCTGACCGTCGAACATCAACGGCATATAGATCACCCCGTTGCCATAGGAAATATCCGCAAGGCTTGGTACGCTTTGATAAATGCGTTTGGTGTCACCGTCGGGGGAGACAGTAAAAATTTCCCCAGTAAGCCAATCGTTTACGATGAATTCCTCACCCACGCGCACGACCCCATCAAGGTTCGCGACCGCCTCGGCGATGACCGAAATCTCTTGGGTCTCACGGTCAATAGACAACAGATCACCGGGGGTTTCAGTGGTGAAATCCGCCTTCATGCCGGCGCCCCATGACCCGACGATCAGATCATCGCCCTCGACCCACAGGCCGTTCGGATGCGCCAGCGTTTCGTCCTGCATCCACTGGGTCAGCGCCCCGTCGGCATAGGTCCAAAGCGTGTGGGTCATCATGTCGGAAATATAGGCAACATCGTCCCCCGCCGCGACGTCATTGAGGAACACGGTGCCCTCGCCGGTGAGCCGCGCAACGTGGTCGCCCGTCGCGATATCGATCACATGGATGTCTGTCAAATCGGTCACGATCAGTTCGTCGCCCAAGATCGCCATGCCCTTGGGCGCGTTCAATCCGGTGACCCAATGTTGGTCGATCACGGTGCCGTCGGGCCCCATCAAGGACAGGTACCCTTCGCCATCGGCCTCGGCGGGGTGACCGACGATGTTGCTGATGATCAGGCGATCACGGGCGGTGTCCACGACCACGGATTCGGGCATTTCAAAACCCGATGTGACAAAGGTATGGTCCAACGCCTGCACCGCGGCTGGCACCATCAAAGGCAAAGCAGCAAGAAGATAAAGTTTCATAAGTCTCTCCATTTGGTTGATGGGCACAGGAAACACAAATCGATACGATTGACGATACACTCGATGCAAGGTATCAATTTTCGATACTAAACTTAAAGGATCGGCCCATGGACGGAAATATTCGCGGTGATACATTCGCCGTTTTGAAACGCACATTGCGCGCACGCGGGATGACCTATGCCGATTTGGGACGCGAATTGGGCCTGTCGGAACCCAGCGTCAAACGCATCTTTGCGCAAAAGGACACCAAGATCAGCCGCCTGTTTGATATCTGCGCGGTGCTTGATGTGCCGTTTTCCGATATCGTCGCGCGCGCCGCACGGACCAAGGACACGCCCGCCTATCTTCCGCTTGAGACCGAGCGCGCCTTGGCCGCCGATCCGTTGTTATTCTATATGTTTATCCTCCTGCGCGAGACCATCTCGCCCGTTGAAATCGAACGCCGGTTCAATCTGGCCAAGGGCGAATTGTTCCAAATGGGCATGCGGCTTGAACGGCTTGATCTGGTGGAAATGCGGGAAAACGGCGCGATCAAGGTCACCTTTTCCCCGACGCTTTTGTTTCGCCGCCACGGCCCGCTGCATAAAATCGTACGTCGCCTGAACCTGACGTTTATGATGCGCACCATCGACACGCCCGACACCAACACCAAGGCCTTTGTCACCCTCTCGCGGCAAATGTTGCCCGACACGGCCAGTGAAATTCGCAAGGATCTGATGGCCCTGCACGAGAAAATCGCAACCCTTGCGCGACAGGATCAATTGGTGGCCGATGACGCCGACCTTGAGACGTTCAAATTCGGCGCGGGCTTTGGGCCGGTGTCCTTCCCTGAAATGATCGATGCCCTGACCGAAGACTAGGTATTCTCTTGCCAGATCGCCGTGTCTGTTGATTTTCCCTAGACCTTCCCTGAAACGCCTGTCAAAACCGGTGACATGAGCACAGCAACCCTTACAATCGATCTTGATGCGCTTGGCCAGAACTGGCGGGCGCTTGATGCAAAATCTGCCGCCGGTGTCGAAACCGCCGCCGTGGTGAAGGCCGACGGTTACGGTCTGGGCGCGGCCCGCGTGGCCCGTCAATTGGCCGCCGCCGGTGCGCGCCGGTTCTTTGTGGCCGTCGCCGAGGAAGGCGCCGCCGTGCGACAGGCCCTTGGGCCTGGGCCAGAAATTAACGTCTTTTCGGGCCATATGGCCGGCGATACCGAGATGATCGGTGATCTTGAACTGACGCCGATGGTGAACTCATTGGAACAGCTGACCCGCCATATGGAAGCCCTGTCCGGTGCGCCCTTTGGTATTCAGCTCGACAGCGGCATGAACCGTCTTGGCATGGAGCCCGCCGAATGGGCCGCTGTGCGTGATATCGCCTTGGCGCAAAACCCGACCTTGGTCATGAGCCACCTCGCCTGCGCGGACGAACCCGATCACGCCGCAAACGCCGCGCAACTGGCCGCGTTCCGCGAGATGACAGATGGCATTGAGGCCCCCCGTTCCCTTTCGGCAACCGGTGGGATTTTGCTTGGCCCTGACTATCATTTTGACGTGACCCGTCCGGGGATTGGTCTCTATGGCGGGGCCCCGTTTGACGACGCCGCCCCCGTGGCGCAAATTTCCATTCCCGTCGTTCAGGTCCGCAACTTGGCCGCAGGCGAAACCGTTGGTTATGGCTGTACCTGGGTGGCGGAAAAACCGTCACGCATCGCGACCCTGTCGGCGGGCTATGCCGATGGGTTGATCCGCGCCATGTCTGGCCGCGCGACGTTTTGGCATGGGGACACGCCCTGTCCGATTGCGGGTCGTGTGTCGATGGACCTGTTGACCGTGGACATCACCCATCTGGACGAAATACCCAAGACGCTTGATATCCTTGGGCCGCACCAAACCGTCGATGACCTTGCCGATGCGGCGGGCACCATTGGCTATGAAATTCTGACATCGCTTGGGCCACGGTATTCCCGTCGCACCAAAGAGGGCCATTTGTGATCAAATTCGTAGCATCCATCGGGCGCACCGTTCTGGCCATTTTGGCCAGCGTCGGCCGTATCTCCACCTATGTCGGGCAGACGCTTATGCATATGGTGCGCGGCCCGTTTTACGTCAAAGAATTCCTCCAAGCTCTTCTTTCCATTGGATACTATAGCCTTCCGGTTGTTGGTCTGACGGCGTTTTTCACCGGTGGCGCGCTTGCGTTGCAAATCTATTCCGGCGGTGCACGGTTCAGTGCGGAAACGGTGGTTCCGTCCATCGTGGCCATCGGGATGCTGCGCGAACTTGGCCCCGTTTTGGGTGGCCTTATGGTTGCCGCACGTGTGGCATCATCCGTCGCCGCCGAGATCGGCACGATGAAGGTGACCGAACAGATCGACGCGCTTGTGACGCTTTCGACGCATCCGATGAAATACCTGACCGTGCCGCGCGTTCTGGCCGCGACCCTGTCCGTGCCGATTTTGGTCGGTGTGGGCGATGTGATCGGCATCATGGGCGGTTACGTTGTGGGCACCACGCGGCTTGGCTTTAACCCTGCCACATATCTGCACAACACCGTCGAATTCCTCGAATTCTGGGACGTGGCGTCTGGCCTTGTCAAAGGCGCGGCGTTTGGCTTCATCGTGGCGGTCATGGGCTGTTACTATGGCATGAATTCTGGCCGCGGCGCACAGGGCGTGGGCCAAGCCACCAAATCCGCCGTGGTTGCGTCATCGGTGATGATCTTGGCGGCGAACTATCTTCTGACAGAGGCGTTTTTCTCAGCATGATTATCCTAGATAACGTCCACAAGGCCTTTGGCCCGAACAAGATCCTTCAGGGGGTCAACCTGACCATCCCCAAGGGCGAAAGCATGGTCATCATCGGCGGCTCTGGCACCGGTAAATCGGTGACGTTGAAATCGGTTCTGGGTCTGGTCACACCTGATTCTGGGACGATTTCGGTGGATGGCATTAACGTTTTGGACGCCGACCGCGATGCGTTTTTGGCCCGTTTCGGCATGTTGTTTCAGGGGGCTGCCCTGTTTGATTCCATGCCTGTCTGGCAAAACGTCGCCTTTCGTTTGTTGCGCGGATCTCTCAAGCGGCCCCGCGATGAGGCCCGCGAAATCGCGATTGAGAAACTGCGCCGTGTGGGCCTTAAACCGCATGTGGCGGACCTTTATCCGGCGGAATTGTCCGGTGGGATGCAGAAACGTGTGGGCCTTGCCCGTGCGATTGCGGCCGACCCCGAAATCATCTTTTTCGACGAACCCACCACGGGTCTTGATCCGATTATGTCGGGCGTGATCAATGACTTGATTCGTGAAATTGTTGTGGAAATGGGCGCGACAGCGATGACAATCACCCATGATATGACATCCGTGCGCGCGATTGCCGACCGTGTGGCCATGCTTCATGACGGGGTGATTCAGTGGACCGGCCCCGTAAAAGAGATGGAAACCTGTGGCGATCCCTATGTCGACCAGTTCATCCATGGCCGCGCCGAAGGCCCAATCGAGGCAGTTCGTTAACAATCCCGCCATAGCGCCAAGATTGTCCTCATACCGCCAACAATGCACGCTGTTTTTACCAAAACTGCGGTGAATCCTCTATTTTTCCCTCTGACTCTGATCTAGGGAAAATGATTAATATTGATAATAAATCAATTCAGTTAATCGGTTTTCGGGGGAATACCATGCAACAACGCGCCACACCGCGGTTCAGCGGCATACAACATTTTTTCCAAACGACTACGATCGCATTGATCGCGGGGCTCGCCATCGCGATGACCTGCTTTACGCTTGCAAGCGCCGTTGGCGTCCTGCCATGGCTGACCGTTCCCATGTCATTCGGTGACGTGATTCTTGTGAACGCGGGCATGTATATTCAAATCGGCCTGAGCGTATTTTTGATCGGTCTTGCCACGACCATCCCAAGCACCATTCGCATCATGCGTCTGGAAACCTCGCACCGCGATTTCCGCATTTCCATCGAGGATATCGGCACCGCATATCGCGCCAGCCACGCGGCAGACCGCGCCGGTGTGTTCAACATGTCCCGCGAATTTGACTCGGTGCGTGCGCGCATCAAACACCTTCGTGAACACCCAAGCCTCGGTTCGCTTGAGGCTGGCGTTCTTGAAGCCGCAGCCCAGATGAGCCACGAGAGCCGCGAGCTTGCTGCGACTTATTCCGACGATAAGGTCGAGCGCGCCCGTACTTTCCTTGAGCAACGCCAACAGGAATCGGCCGAGATGTTGGAAAACATCAAACACGCCGAGGACATCATGGACGAGCTTGAGCAGTGGGAAGCCGACATCGAAAAGGATGAGGCCGAAGTTGCCGCACACGCCGCACGTCTTGAGAAGAAGCTGGCCAAGGTCATGCCAAATCTTGTGACGAAATCCGACGACGACCGTGTTATTCGGATGGCAAACAAACGTGCGAATACGGATTCTGTGCCGACACGCATGTAATCCTTGCCAAAGGCCGCGCCCATGACCCTGCGATACCTTAACCTTGCGCTTATCGTTTTGTTTCCCATCGCATGGTTCGCCCCGCTCTTACGTGCGGGGCTTTTGCCATTGTTTGGCCTGTCGGAAATCAGCGTGATGTCGGGCCTTTTGTCCCTATGGGAAACCGACATCTTTCTTGGCCTGCTGGTCACCCTGTTCGCGGTCATCGCGCCTATGGTCAAAACCGTCGGCATCGCATTGATCCAGTTCAACATCATTGATCGCACCGCTCTGCCCGTTTTGACCTTTCTTGGGAAACTGGCCATGGCCGATATTTTTCTGATCGCCCTTTATATTGTCGTGATCAAAGGCGCCGGCGTCGGCCATGTTGAGGTCGCTTGGGGGCTTTATCTGTTCACGTTTTGCATCCTTTTGTCGCTTGGGATTTCTATCATCACCAAGCGCTTGGATTATCGCGCAAAATAGGGCACAAACCCGTTATGGCAAAATCAAAAACATACGTCTGTTCCGCCTGCGGGGCGTCCCACAATAAATGGTCTGGCCGCTGCGAAGGCTGCGGTGAATGGAACACCATCTCCGAAGAGGTGCCCCTGTCGTCGGGGCCTGCGACCAAATCATTGGGCGCGATCCGCGGTACGCGCATTCCGCTGACCGATCTGTCGACCACCGAAACGCCGCCGGAACGCACGCGATCTGGGTCCGGTGAATTGAACCGCGTTTTGGGCGGGGGCCTTGTGCCGGCGTCCGCGATCTTGGTCTGCGGTGATCCTGGAATCGGTAAATCTACCCTATTGCTTCAGGCCGCCGCATCGTTTTCCCGCGCGGGTCTGAAAACCGTCTATATCTCGGGCGAAGAAGCCAGCGCACAGGTCCGCATGCGCGCCCAACGTTTGGGCTTGGCCGAGGCGCCCGTGCAATTGGCCGCGGAAACCAACCTGCGCGATATCCTCACCACGCTTGAGGCAGAGAAACCCGCCCTTGCGATCATCGATTCAATCCAAACCATGTGGGCCGACAACGTGTCATCCGCCCCCGGCTCCGTGTCACAGGTCCGCGCCGCCGCCCATGAATTGACGACATTTGCCAAGAAAAACAACATGGCCGTGATCCTTGTGGGCCACGTGACCAAGGACGGCCAAATCGCCGGTCCGCGCGTTGTGGAACATATGGTCGACACGGTGATGTACTTTGAGGGCGAACGCGGCCACCAGTTCCGCGTATTGCGCGCCGTCAAGAACCGTTTTGGCCCTGCCGATGAAATCGGTGTGTTTGAAATGACCGGCAAGGGTCTGGCCGAGGTTAAAAATCCATCCGCCCTGTTCATGGGCACCCGCGATAACCCAGTCCCTGGATCGGTGGTCTTTGCCGGCATCGAAGGCACCCGCCCCGTGTTGTGCGAACTTCAGGCGCTGGTGGCCCCGTCCCCCAACGCCCAACCCCGCCGAAGCGTCGTTGGCGCCGATGCCCAACGTTTGGCGATGATCCTTGCGGTGCTCGAATCGCGCTGTGGCATTCCGTTTGCGGGGCTGGATGTGTACCTGAACGTCGCCGGCGGCATGAAGGTAAATGAACCCGCCGCCGACCTAGCTGTTGCAGCGGCGCTACTTTCTGCGCGCGAAGACGCCGCTTTGCCCGCGGACACTGTGGTTTTTGGTGAAATTAGCCTATCAGGTGCCCTAAGGCCCGTTGGGCAACTGGACAATCGAATAAAAGAGGCCGAGAAACTTGGCTTTGAAAAGGCGCTGTCGCCCAAGGGTGGCAAAAGCGTCGGCACGACAACATTGCAGCGACAAGAGTTTTCGGACCTGCGCAGCTTTGTGACAGAAATATTTGGGGACAATGGCCCCCAGAAAGAGGGATGAGATGGACTTTACGATTTTGGACGGCGGCGTAGCAGTCGTTATCGTGATTTCGGCAATTCTGGCCTATTCGCGTGGTTTCATCCGCGAAGTCATGGCCATTGTGGGCTGGATCGCGGCGGGTATCTTGGCGCTTATGTTTGCGCCACGGGCCTATCCACTGGTAGCGCAGATCCCGTTTGTGGGTGATGTGGTGAACGGCAACTGCGAAATCGGCATGGTCTTGGCCTTTGCGGCGGTGTTCGCGGTTGTGTTGATCGTCGTCTCCCTCTTCACCCCCTTGCTGAGCTCGGTGATCCAGCGTTCCGCGCTTGGCGGTATCGATCAGGGTCTTGGCTTCTTCTTTGGCGCGGTGCGCGGCATTCTTTTGGTTGGCGTCTTGTTCCTTGTGTACGAGAACATCAACATCCAAGAACCCGTTGTCGATGACAGCCGCAGCGCCGAGGTTTTCGCCTCTATCAAAGACAAAATGAAAGAGCAAAGCCCAGATCAGGTCGTGACATGGTTCGAAACCAACTATGGCACATTGGTAGCCGGTTGCGCCGAATAAGCCAAATAACATGATGTAAAAACGCCGCGCTCCCCCATGGAGACGCGGCGTTTTTGTTTTTCGGCCCCTGAATTGTGATCCTTTCGTGACACTGCGGATCAATGCAAGTATGGAAGGAGCGCAAACTTCAATGGGATTCGGAGCCAGCCGCCACCATGACCAACATGCCAACCACAAACCCGTTCGATGATGATAAATTGAAAGAGGAGTGCGGCGTTTTCGGCGTTGTCGGCGTTGCCGACGCAGCGAACTTTGTTGCTCTTGGGCTTCATGCCCTCCAACACCGTGGCCAAGAGGCCGGTGGTATCGTGACACATGACCCTGAGGCTGGTTTTAACTCGGCCCGTCGTTTCGGTTATGTGCGCGACAACTTTACATCCCACAAAGTGATGGAAACCCTGCCCGGTCCCATTGGTATCGGCCACGTGCGGTATTCCACCGCTGGGTCCAAAGGCGCGACCGCGATCCGCGACGTGCAGCCGTTCTTTGGCGAATTCGCCATGGGCGGTGCTGCGATTGCCCACAATGGTAACATCACCAACGCCGCTGCCCTGCGCAAAGAATTGATCCAGCACGGCTCGATCTTCCAATCCTCATCCGACAGTGAGTGCATCATCCACCTGATGGCGCGCTCCCTGCAAAAGAACATCCCTGAACGCATGAAAGACGCGCTTCGCCGTGTCGAAGGTGCGTTCTCTGTGGTTGCCATGACCCGCACCAAATTGATGGGTGTCCGCGATCCACGTGGTGTACGCCCGCTGGTTCTTGGTCAACTTGGCGATGGCTGGGTGTTGTCCTCTGAGACCTGTGCGCTTGATATCATCGGTGCCGATTTCGTTCGCGAAATCGAACCGGGTGAAATGGTTGTCATCACCGGTGACGGCGTCGAGAGCTACTTCCCGTTTAACCGCGAAGAGAGCCGTTTCTGTATCTTCGAAAAGGTCTACTTCTCGCGTCCTGACTCGATCCTTGGGGGTCAGTCCGTGTACGAAACCCGCCGTCAGATCGGTGTGGAATTGGCCAAAGAAACGCCCGTTGAGGCCGATCTTGTTTGCCCTGTGCCTGACTCTGGCACACCAGCGGCGATTGGCTATTCCCAAGAATCCGGCATCCCCTATGCGATGGGCATCATTCGCAACCAATACATGGGCCGTACCTTCATTGAACCAAGCGAACAGATCCGTAACATGGGTGTGCGTTTGAAATTGAACGTGAACCGCGCTTTGATCAAAGACAAACGGATCATCCTTGTTGATGACTCTGTTGTGCGCGGCACCACGACCATGAAAATCAAAGACATGTTGTTGGATGCAGGCGCCAAAGAGGTGCACTTCCGCATCGCGTCCCCGCCCACACAGTGGCCATGTTTCTATGGTGTGGATACGCCAGAGCGCGACAAATTGTTGGCGGCGAAAATGTCCGTCGAAGAGATGCGCGACCACCTTGACGTCGACTCGATCCAGTTCATCTCGCTTGATGGTCTGTACCGCGCAGCAGGCAAGGCCGAGGGCCGCGATAACGCGAAACCTGCCTATTGTGACGCATGTTTCTCGGGCGAATACCCTGTTATCCCGTCTGACAAAGTCGAAGAAGGCTTTAAGCTCAAAGCCGCAAGCTAACTCGGCTAAGGATTTACTATGAAACAGAAAATTGCTCTGGTGACCGGCGCGTCACGCGGTCTTGGGTTTGGTCTGGCTGCGGCATTGGCCGAACAGGATTACCATGTGATCGCCGTTGCGCGCACCACCGGCGCGCTTGAGGAACTTGATGATGTGATCAAGGCCGCGGGCGGCACCGCGACGCTTGCGCCGCTCGACATCAACAATGACGGCGCGATGCAGCATCTCTGCGTGAACATCCACGAACGTTGGGGCGGTGTGGACCTTTGGGCGCATACGGCCATTCACGCCGCGCCTTTGACGCCAGCATCCCACGTGGACGCCAAGGATTTGGAAAAATCCGTCGCAACCAACGTGACCGCCGCGTCCCGTTTGATCGGCTATGTGACCCCGTTGTTGCAGGCCAACAACGGCCGCGCGGTGTTCTTTGATGACCCTGCCGTTGGCACCCAATTCCACGGCGCGTATGGCGCAACCAAAGGGGCCGCCGAAGCATTGGTCAAAAGCTGGAAGGCGGAAACCGTCAACACCGGCCCAAAGGTCGATATGTTGACGCCAAACCCAATGCCAACCGCCCTTCGTGCGCGGTTCTATCCAGGCGAAGATCGCGCCCCATTGGCCGATCCACGCGTCGAGGCGAAACGCCTGCTGTCGCTACTGGCATAAATATCTAAATCAGGGGCTATTCCCCCTGATTTTCCCCACGCTCCTTTACGCATTGATCCGGACACGGTATTGAAAAAGAAATTCTTTTTCATGGGGCTGTTATGCGCATTCTGATCACCAACGACGACGGTATCCACGCACCGGGCCTTGTGACGTTGCACGCGATCGCATCAGAAATCGCCGGCCCTGATGGCGAGGTCTGGACCGTGGCCCCCGCCAACGAACAATCGGGCGTTGGCCACTGTATCTCCTATGCCCGCCCCACCATGATGACCGAGGTCGGCGACCGTCGTTTCGCGGTCGAGGGTTCCCCCGCCGATTGCGTTTTGGCCGGACTTTACAAGGCGATGCCCGAGCGCCCCGATTTGGTTCTGTCCGGTGTGAATCGCGGGAACAACGCCGCCGAAAACACGCTCTATTCCGGCACGGTCGGTGGCGCGATGGAGGCCGCGTTGCAAGGCATTCCCGCCATCGCCATGTCCCAATATTTCAGCCCAGAAAGCGCCAAATTGGATGATCCGTTTGAATGCGCATTGACCCACGGCGCCGAAACTGTGCGCGCGATTTTGGGTGCCCATGTGGACACCGATGATGTCTATCGCACCTTCTACAACGTGAATTTCCCGCCAACCAGCGCCGCCAACTGTTTGGGACGTCGTCTGGTCGCGCAGGGCCGCCGCGTTGGCCGGAACTTTATGATGGAAACGCAAACGTCACCGACGGGCCGTGAATTCCTGTGGATCAAGGGCGGCGATCAACATGTCCCCACCGCCGAAGGCACCGACGCGCAGGCCAACCTGTCGGGCTATATTTCCGTCACGCCCATCCGCGCCGATCTTACGGATTATGCGGCCATGGACGCCCTAAAAGGGATGCTCGACACATGAGCGAGGCCGAACGCAAAATGCAGTTCCTGTTTGCGCTACGATCCCGTGGCGTGACCGATACACGTGTTTTGACGGCCATGGAAAAAATTGACCGTGGCCCCTTTGTCCAAGAGGGTCTGTTCGCCGAACGCGCCTATGAGGATATGCCTCTGCCCATCGCCTGTGGCCAAACCATCAGCCAGCCGTCCGTGGTCGGTTTGATGACGCAGGCCCTGAACATCCAGCCCCGCGACAAGGTTCTCGAGGTTGGGACCGGCTCTGGCTATCAGGCGGCAATCCTGTCGCAACTGGCGCGCCGTGTGTACACCGTCGAACGGCATCGCCGATTGGTGATTGGCGCCAAGGCGATCTTTGAAGCGCTGGATCTGTCCAACGTTACCGCAATGCATATCGATGGGTCCTTTGGCCTTCCGGATCAGGCGCCGTTTGACCGCATTATCGTGACCGCCGCCGCCGAGGATCCCCCGGGTCCATTGTTGGCCCAACTGCGGGTTGGTGGCATCATGGTGGTCCCCGTCGCGCAATCCGACGCGGTGCAAAGTCTGATCAAAGTGACACGCACCGAAAGCGGCTTTGACTATGAGGAATTGCGCGACGTGCGCTTTGTCCCGCTTGTTGAAGGCCTCGGGAACGACTGATCTCGCCAAAGGGATCAAAACCCTGTAGAATACCGCAAACGACCAACACCTCGCGAACGAGGGCACAAGGGCAAGAGCAATGAGTAACCGTAATACATTTTCGATGAACCTGCGCACCGGCGCATTTTTGGGTCTAAGCGCCATTGCGCTTGCTGCCTGCGAAGGTGGCGAGATCATTGATTTTAGACCGAATTTCGGCGGTGGGACCGCAAGCAATGGCGTAACCGTCGAAACCGCCGCCCGTCCCCAAGAAGACGACCGCGGTGTGATTTCCTATCCGAACTATCAGGTTGCCGTGGCCCGCAAGGGCGATACCATCACCGAAGTTGCGAACCGCGTTGGTCTGACGCCGGCGGAATTGGCGACCTATAACGGCGTGTCCTTGACCGACACATTGCGTGACGGCGAAATCGTCGCCCTGCCGCGTCGTGTGGCCGAGCCATCCCCGTTGACAGGCGCAATCGCGACCGGCCCGATTGTTCCGGTTGACGAAATCGACATCACCACATTGGCCAATGGGGCGATCACACGCGCAGGTGATACACCTGTGACAGTGATCCCTGACGACCTGCAAACCGGCATCGAACCCGTGCGCCATCAGGTCAAGCGCGGCGAAACAGCGTTTTCCATCGCGCGCCTTTATAACGTGAGCGTGCGTTCACTTGCGGATTGGAATGGGCTTGGCACCGAATTGGACCTTCGCGAAGGCCAGTTCCTGTTGATCCCTGCCGCCGAGGAAACTGCGGCCCCTGCCCCCACTGTCACTGCGACAGAGCCAGGCGCTGGTACAGTCACGCCCGTGCCGCCAAGCGCGAGCACGCCGCTTCCTGATCCGGACCCTGTGGTCGCCGCACCCGTGGTAACACCGCCCGCGCCCGATTTGGGCCCTGCGCCAACACCTGCCGCATCCACATCGCGCATGTCGCCCCCCGTCAGCGGCAACATCATCCGCACCTTTAGCGCCGCGAGCGAAGGCTTGGATTACGGGGCCGCCGCCGGTGCGCCGGTCAAGGCGACCATGGACGGAACCGTCGCCGCGATCACCACAGAGACCGGTGGCGCGACCATCGTTGTGGTCCGCCACGAGGGTAATATTTTCACCATTTACAGTAACGTAGAAGGTGTGACCGTTGCCAAGAAGGACAAGGTCACACGTGGCCAGACCCTTGCGAAAATTCGTGGTGGGGATGCGTCGACCTTCCACTTTGAGGTGCGTCAAGGTCTGACACCTGTGGATCCTGAACCCTATTTCAACGGCTAGACAAGGCAGCGCGTCACGCCGCGCGCCTGCAGAAACCAACCACACGCGCTGCCATTTGGTGGCGCGTTTTGGTTACAGGGTGATGCCGCGCCGACCGGCAAGGTCAGTGAAATATTGCCACGCCACACGACCAGACCGTGACCCGCGCGTGGCCTGCCATTCAATGGCCTCGGCGCGTAGGGTCGCGTCATCGATATCGACCCCATGTTTGTCACAATACCCGCGGATCATCTCGAGGTATTCGTCCTGTGTACAGGGATGGAAGCCGAGCCACAGCCCAAAGCGATCCGACAGGGACACCTTTTCCTCGACGGCCTCGGACGGGTTGATCCCCGCCTGGCGTTCGTTGTCGATCATGTCGCGGGGCATCAGGTGCCGCCGGTTCGATGTCGCATAAAAGATCACATTGCTGGGCCGCCCCTCGATCCCGCCGTCCAGAACCGCCTTGAGCGATTTGTAATGCTGGTCATCGTGGCTAAAGCTGAGGTCGTCGCAGAACAGGATAAACCGGTGATCCGAGGCCCGCAAAAACGCGAGCAACCGCGCGATGGTCGGCAGGTCCTCGCGTTGGAGTTCAACCACCTTGAGCGCATGGCCCGCGGCCAACACATGGGCGTGCACCGCCTTGACCAGCGACGATTTCCCCATGCCACGCGCGCCCCACAACAGGGCGTTGTTCGCAGAGGCCCCTTGGGCGAATTGCATTGTGTTGGCGATCAACGTATCGCGCGACCGGTTCACCCCGACCAACAGGTTGATATCTACCCGCGACACATCACGCACGGGCACCAGTTCCTCGGTCTCGGCGGCCCAAACAAAGGCATCCGCCGCGTCAAAATCAGGGGCCGCAGCAGGCGCAGGAGCGATCCGTTCGAGCGCCTCTGCAATACGGGTCAGGATCGCATCATTCATGACGTCTGGGTGTCCTCGTCGCCTTCGTCATCATCGTCGTCTTTGGGCTCACCGTGGATGTCTTCGTCCCACAGACCCTCGGCCTTCAGACGTTTTTCACGGCTGCGTTCGACCTGCGCCACCAGCTGGATCGACACCTCATAAAGGCCGTAAACAACGGTAAACAGGATCAGCTGGGTGACCACATCCGGCGGTGTGACAAGGGCGGCCAGAACCAGAATGCCAACCACCGCGTATTTGCGCATTTCGCGCAGACCACGAGCCGACACAATGCCCGCCTTGCCCATGAGCGTCAGCAAAACAGGCAGTTGAAAACACAGACCAAAAGCAAAGATGAACTTGAGCGAGAGATCGAGGCTTTCGCGGACGGAGCCAAGGAACACGGTGCGCAACTCTTGGCTCTCGGGAGAGACATCAGGTGCGGCGCCGGTGATCAGATTGGCCAAGGCCGGAATGGCATCGGAGAAGCCAATAAAAAAGTTCATCGCAAGCGGCGTCACGACGTAATGTGCAAAGGCAGCGCCCAGCAAGAACAACAATGGCGACGCGATCAGGAACGGCAAAAACGCGGATTGTTCGGATTTATACAAGCCCGGCGCCACGAAACGCCACAACTGATATCCGATCACAGGAAAGGACAGCGCAAAGCCTCCAACAAAGGATATCCGTATGAGAATAAAGAATTTTTCCTGCGGCGCGGTAAAGATCAACTGGGGGTTTTCGCCCCGTGCGCGCAACACATCCGCGATGGGTTCGGCAAGGAATTCAAGGATAGCTTCGGCAACGATAAACACCAGAACCATCGCGACAACAAACGCCAGAACCGAGCGGATGATGCGGGTGCGCAGTTCCTTTAGATGCTCAATCAGCGGCGCTGAGCTCTCTTCTACTTCGTCGATCATGTCTTGTCGCCTGTCTTAGGTGCGGTCTTCTTGGCCGCCGGTTTCTTTTTGGCGGGCGCTTTTTTGGCCGCGGTTTTCTTGGCGGCTGGCTTCTTCGCTGCGGGCTTTTTGGCCGCTGGCTTGGGCGCTTCTGCGGCCTTGGCGGCTTGCTCGGCGGCTTCGGCCTCGGCGGCCAGACGGTCGGACGCCTTCTTGGCGGCGGCGGCTTCGATCTTTTTGGCGGCGGCGGCGCGATCCGGCGTCAGCATGGAACGCTCTTCGCCCTCATCGGTGTCACCATCGGCCAGCGGATCCCATTTCTCAAACGAATCTGCCATGCCATCCAACGCGTCAAGACCAAGGCCCTTTTTGCTTGTCATGTCATTGAGGTCGTTCTTGATATCCTTGATGCCCGTGCTGTCAGCGGCGTCATTCATCGCCGATGTAAATTCCCGTGCAAGGCCCTTGGCCCGTCCGGTGAAACGTCCAAGCGTGCGAAACATCTTGGGCAGGTCTTCGGGACCAACCACAATAAGCGCGACAACCCCAACAACCAAAAGCTCGGTCCAGCCGATATCAAACATAGAGAATTCCGATCCAACGCGCCGCAAAATCGGGCCAGATGGCCCGTTCCGCATCGCTTATGGTAGGTCTGCCCAAACGGGCGCGACTTACGCTTTGTCTTTTTCCGCCTCAGGCGTCACGTCACGGGCTTCTTCTGCCGCGTTCTCAAGCTCTTCTTTGCCTTCGTTGACGCCCTTTTTGAACGATGTGATGCCTTTGCCCACTTCGCCCATGAGGCCGGAAATCTTGCCGCGACCGAAAAGAACAAGAACAACAACCGCAATAAGCAGAATGCCGGGTAGACCGATATTATTTAGCATTTTTTACTCCCATAATGTGGCGATGCACATTTTCATTTTTCACGTCATTATGTGGGTATGAACCGGCAAGTTCAAATACCCATTTACCCGTAGAGCGACATTTTTTGTCGCGGATCACGTGTTTGGGAACACAAAACACCGTTCGCGGCGCACAGACAGCCACAAATACACACCCGGTTTGGGCATAAACACGTTCGGGACCGTCGCGGTGACGATTGATCCGTCGTGATCCATCTGAAATTCCACAAGGCTCTCGCGGCCCATGAATCGGGCCCGTTTCACCATGGCGCGCGCGGGTGTGCCCTCGGCGGCGGTGGGGTGTGGGCCACGTCCATCACGGTCGAAATCAATTCGCACGTGCTGGGGGCGGAACACAATATCGACCTCGGTGCCATCGGGCCGCCCTGGGGCGAGGAACTGACCGAATGGTGTTTCGGTGAGCGCGCCTTGAACGGTGCCCTTGATCACGTTGATATCGCTAAAGAATGCGGCGGCGGCGCGATCCACCGGCGCGTTGTAAATGTTATACGGCGCGCCCTGTTGGACGATCTGCCCGCCACGCATCAGGGCGATTTCGTCGGCCATGCGCATGGCCTCGTCCGGTTCGTGGGTCACCAACAAAACGGCGGTGTTTTCTTCCTTAAGGACCGACAGGGTTTCGTCGCGGATGTCATCGCGCAAACGGTTATCGAGCCCCGAGAATGGCTCATCCATCAGCATGATCTTGGGCCGCGGCGCAAGGGCGCGCGCAAGGGCCACGCGTTGCTGTTCGCCGCCAGACAATTCATGGGGATAGGCGTTGATATAATGCGAAAGCCCCACCCGTTCGAGCAATTCGGACACGCGGCGATTGTTGTCGGCCTTGTCCCCCGTCAGGCCAAAGGCGACGTTCTGTGCAACGGAAAGATGGGGGAAAAGCGCGAAATCCTGAAACATCAGGCCGATACCGCGTCGTTCGGGCGGAATGCGGAACACCGTGTCACAGATCAGTTTGCCATCAACGTAAATCTGGCCGCTGGTCTGCATTTCAACGCCGGCAATCACCCGCAATGTCGTGGATTTCCCACAGCCAGACGGGCCCAACAAACAGGTCACCTGCCCCGGCATAACCGAAAGCGACACATCGTTGACCGCCATCCGGTCGCCAAAGCGTCGCTTGATGTTTTTTATTTCCAAACGTGGTGTCTGCACGGGCGCCTCTTGATACCCCAATCAAATTGTCAGGTATCGCGGTGCTATCAGCCCCGCGCGCCCGTCGCAAGCATTACACGTTCGATTTGCGCGCACCGGCGGCCACGGCGACGGAGCCAACCACCAAAACCACAACGCAGATCACCAAGAGCTGTTCGTATTTGTGGCCCTCTGGCAGGATCGCCGCCGCCCAATCCGAAGCGCGCGCGAAATACATCACCGCCCCAAGGATCGCCGCAACGTAGGCCACCATGAACGACCAGACCGGAATTTGACGCCCCATGACAAGACCACCGATCAACACAGGGGTCAGGAACATCGACGCCGTGCCAGACACCGCCACCGCATCAAACAATGACTGGTTCCCCCAAAGCGTAAGGCCCGTGCCCGCCGCCATGAACACGACCATGGCGATGCGGCCACCGGTCAGGGTGCGCGGCAGGATTTTGAATTCCTCGACACACAGACGTGACGCGGATGACAATGCACTGTCGAGCGTCGAGACCGCAGAAACCAACAGAGACAACATCAGCGCCGCAAAGATCCAGTTCGGGAACATCGTGGACCATGTGCCGATCAATTGGCCTTCGTAATCTGCGCCCACCAATGCGGCCTGAATGCCGAACATGCCGAACGCAATGATCAGCACAGCCGAGATCCAAAACGCGTGAATGAATGACGCACGTGTGGTGGATTTGTCGGCCAAGAACCCGCGGTCCATCATCACCGGATCATGCACAGGATATGAAAACACCTGAAGGGCTGCGACCACCAAAAGAACCCAGCCGTTATAGGCGCCCGACGTGCCCTCGGCCGTCAGAACAGCCCCCAAATCGAAGTCTGGCGACAGGACCAATGCGCCAAAGGCCAAGCCGAATACAACAAGGAAAACAATCATTTGCGCCACATCCGTGCGCAGCGCCGCCGACAGGCCACCCCATGCAGAATAGGCCAGACCGATCACCGCAACCACAACAACCGCCGCCGTCGCGATGCCGTTTGTTTCGGGCAAAACCGCGCCGAAAATCAGACCCACAACGATCAGATTGGCAAAGACCTCGGACAACAGACGCAGCCCGATCACCACATTATAGGCCACCGTCCCCGTCGCACCGAACCGCGCCGACAGCCAGTCCTGAACCGACATCGCGTCCGTGTCGCGCAGACGCATAATCACGAAACAGCCCGTCAGGAATGACCCGTAGTACGCCGCATAGGCCAAGGTGCCCGCGATTCCATAGAAATAGCCAAGGATCGCAGCGTTCATCAGGGAGCGCGCGAAAATCCATGTGGTGACTTGGGACAAAACCAACGTCCAAAGCATCGGCGCGCCGCCCGTTGCGTTTGATCCGCGAAAGAACCCTTCGACGGTGGCGCGACGGGGCGCGACAACCAGACTGAGGGCGATAATGGCGACAAAGCCGACGACAATCCACATGGGCTGCATAGGAAACCTTTCAATTCGTTTCCCGAGCCTTACGTGCAGTCCCGCGCCGAACCAAGATAAAACGCCCCGTCCAACGCAAATGTGAACGGGGCGGATCAGGGCGTTAGATGGTCGCGTTGGTCGCGCCGCCATCCAGCAAAACGTTCTGGCCAACCATGAAACCGGCGTGGTCGGAACACATGAACGCACACATCGCGCCGAATTCGGCGGAGGTGCCGTACCGGCCCGCTGGGATGGTTTTGGTGCGTTGTTCAAACGCCTCTTCCATGGAAATCCCCTGTTGTTTCGACAGGTTGGTGTCCAAAGACACGGCGCGGTCCGTCGCGTGGATACCGGGCATAAGGTTGTTGATATTCACACCCTTACCGGCAACCTGACGGGCGGTGCCAGCCACATAACCGGTCAGACCGGTGCGCGCGGCGTTCGACAGACCAAGTGCCGGAATCGGCGCCTTGACCGACTGCGACGTGATGTTCACCACGCGGCCCCAGCCCTTGTCGATCATTTGTGGCACAAGCGCGGTCATCAATGCGATCGGCGTCAACATGTTGGCATCCAGCGCCTTGATGAAATCATCGCGGTCCCAATCGGACCAGACACCGGGGGGTGGGCCACCGGCGTTGGTCACCAGAATATCAACGTCGGATGCAGTCGCGATCAGGGCGTCTTGGCCCTCTTTTGTGGTCACGTCGCAGGCGATGGTTTCCACCGATACGCCGAATTTCTCAACGATTTCCGCCGCTGCGACCTCAAGCGCTTCTGCGCCACGCGCATTCATCACAAGGTTCACACCCTCTGCGGCCAATGCCTCGGCGCAACCACGTCCAAGCCCCTTTGACGACGCACAAACCAGCGCCTTTTTACCCGAAATTCCAAGATCCATTTTATCGTCCTTTGATAGCCTTCCCCCATCGGTATCACCGGTTTCCCCGTCGCAAAAGCCAAAAACACAGCAAAACAAGGTCACAGCATTGCGACATCGCCGCATTTGCATTGACGCGCGGGGCACCCAACCCTAGAAAATACTCTATTGCTGATGGTCTCGGCAGATTTAAGGTAAAATATTTATGTGCCCCAGCCGTGTGAACCCACAGAACCTCCCGCGTCAGACACTCCGTGTTTATGATGCCGAAAAGTTTCGGGTGATCGATGGCGTCAACATGGGCGAAGCCATCGCGGATGCGTCGGAATTGATCTTGGACGACGTCTATGCGCTGACCGATGACACGCTTTGCAATCTGATGGTGCGCATCCCCCCCGAGGGGCCGTTGATCATTGGCCGCGCCACGCAAACCGGCCAGCCCGGCGGCGATCTGCATCTCGATTGCGTTGTGACCTTCATGAGCCAAGCGGGCGACACCATCGAGGCCGTGATCCTTGTGGAAACCACCAATGACGGCGACATTCGCGCGACCTATATGTTGGCGTTGGATGATGTGACGAACGACTCTGGCTATCGCGTTGTGGGCATCGACCGCGACGGCCCGCGCGCCCGCTTGGCGCAACTTGCCTCGGCCAGCTTTGCCCGCGACACCCACATCACCATGCACAACGGCCAACAGCGAAAGGTCCAAGATCTGGCCGTGGGCGACCGCGTTCTGACCCGCGACGAAGGTCCCCAGACCATCCGCTGGATCGGCGAATCCACCCAACGTGCGACGGGGGCCTTTGCGCCGATCCTGATCAAACAGGGTGTGATGAACAACGAAAACGACCTGATCCTATCACCGGACCACCACCTGTTTATCTATCAACGCAGCGACGTCATGAACGTGGGCCGCTCCGAGGTTCTGGTGCGCGCCGCCGACCTTGTGAATGGCGACACGGTTGTCCGTCTTCAGGGCGGCTTTGTCGACTATTTTCAAATCCTGTTCGACCAGCACCAAATCCTCTTCGCCGAAGGCATCGCCGCCGAGAGCATGCTGCTCGACACTCGCACCACACCCGCCGTCACCGACACCGCCCTGCCGCACCACGACGGGGCTCTGACATCGGACATCGACGTGCTGGAACTTGACGAAAACGCCGAGGACACCGCCGACCGCCTCCGCCGCGCCTCCCAAGGCGAATAGCCCTTGCCCACCCACCAAATCCGGCTACCTTAGGGGTATTGGTTAAAGGTATAGACGCGCATGGCAAATCCGGAACACGTTGCAAAGTTGAAAAAAGGACTGGAAGGCACAAAGCTCTCTTTTGGTGCCGAGCCTGAGCAATGGATTCGTTCCAGTTGTGGCGTTCTAGAAAGATCAACACAAACGATGCGCCTCGGCTCTTCAAACTAGGACAGCCATCGTAGCGCTCCTGTTGCTGGCTTAGTTCATTCAAATTTTAGGATATTATCTTTGGAAACGACTAAGAGACCCATTTTCAAAAACATAGGTGCCCTGCTCTTGGTTGGTGGTTTTGTGTTCGCTTGCCAACCGACCCTTGAAAACGAATCTAACTATCGTCAGAAAAATTGGGGAAATGTCGGACAAGAAGCTGGCCGAATACTGCTAACTACATTTCCGACATACGTGAGTGAAATTAATCCAATCATCAACGCTTCATACGCTACCTCCCCAATCAGTCTATCGATGTATATGCGACCTGAGAATGGGCACGAATTTTATGTCGACTCGCTCACTATTTATCAAAATGGCATCCCTGTATTCTCAAATGAAAAATCTGGTTCCATCGAGGAACCTTCCAAAGAAGTACCTCTTCAACAAAAAACTGTATCTCAAGGTCCGTTTTCGCCAGAGCATCAAAGCGCAATTGATATTGAGTTTGGCACCGACTTTACAGCCAAAGTTGATCTGACCATCTGTGATGTAGATCAACTTTGCGAAGAGAAAGCCATCGAGATCGTAGTCCCGTTCGAAAAAAAGAAAGCCAAGGTCATTTCAGGCACATTGGCTGCAATGATGTCGGTCTAGAGAGACTTGTCGGGAACTTGGACTAAGAATTGGTTCCCGATCTCCCTCCCCCATTGCCCCGCGTCGCGTGCCTCGTTATACCCGCGCCTATGACAGATATCGCATCAAACCAGCCCGTCTTGCCGCCCGAAATTGCGCGGCGTCGTACCTTTGCTATTATTTCGCATCCGGATGCGGGGAAAACGACCCTGACCGAGAAATTCTTGCTGTTTGGTGGGGCGATTCAGATGGCCGGTCAGGTCCGCGCCAAGGGCGAAGCGCGCCGCACGCGGTCTGACTTTATGCAGATGGAAAAGGACCGTGGGATTTCGGTTTCGGCGTCCGCCATGTCGTTCGATTTTCATGACTACCGGTTCAACCTCGTCGACACCCCCGGTCACTCGGATTTCTCCGAAGACACATACCGCACCCTGACGGCCGTGGACGCGGCGGTGATGGTTGTGGACGGCGCCAAAGGTGTCGAGAGCCAGACCCAGAAGCTGTTCGAAGTCTGTCGTCTGCGCGATCTTCCGATCCTGACGTTTTGTAACAAGATGGACCGCGAGAGCCGCGATACGTTTGAAATTATTGACGAAATCCAAGAGAACCTCGCCATTGATGTGACACCAGCCAGCTGGCCGATTGGCGTTGGGCGCGACTTCCTTGGCTGTTACGACATGCTGCGCGACCGTCTGGAATTGATGGACCGCGCCGACCGGAACACCGTCGCCGAAAGCATCTCGATTGAGGGTCTGGATGATCCTTTGTTGGACGAACACATCCCTGCGGACCTGCTTGAGAAGCTACGCGAAGAGGTCGAAATGGCCCGCGAATTACTTCCTGCGCTGGACCATCAGGCGCTGCTTGAGGGCACCATGACCCCGATCTGGTTTGGGTCCGCGATCAACAGTTTCGGCGTGCAGGAATTGATGAACGGCATCGCCACATACGGCCCACAGCCACAGCCGCAAAAGGCCACCCCGCGCCCGATCCAGCCCGATGAAAAGAAGGTCACCGGATTCGTATTCAAGGTGCAGGCCAACATGGACCCGAAACACCGCGACCGCGTGGCGTTCGTGCGTCTTGCGTCTGGCCATTTCAAACGCGGCATGAAAATGACCCATGTGCGGACCAAAAAACCGATGGCGATTGCGAACCCTGTGATGTTCCTCGCCTCTGACCGCGAATTGGCCGAAGAAGGCTGGGCCGGCGATATCATCGGTATCCCGAACCACGGCCAGCTGCGCATCGGCGACACATTGACCGAGGGCGAAGACATCCGCGTCGCGGGCATCCCGTCCTTCGCGCCAGAATTGTTGCAAACCTGCCGTGCGGGCGACCCAATGAAGGCGAAACACCTTGAAAAGGCGTTGATGCAATTTGCCGAAGAAGGCGCGGCCAAGGTGTTCAAACCGACCTTCGGCTCCGGCTTTATCGTCGGGGTTGTGGGGGCGTTGCAGTTTGAGGTTCTCGCATCCCGCATCGAAATGGAATACGGCCTGCCCGTACGATTTGAGCAAAGCCAGTTCACATCCGCCCGCTGGGTCCAAGGCGAAAAAGCCGCCGTCGAGAAATTCGAAGCCGCGAACAAACAGCACATGGCCACAGACAATGACGGCGACCGCGTTTTCCTGACACGCCTGCAATGGGACATCGACCGCGTTGGTCGCGATTATCCCGATGTGTCGTTGACGGACACCAAGGAAATGTTGGTTTAACACCGTGACGGACCCGACCCTGCTTCGCAAGGAAATCCGTAAGGAGGTGTCGGGGATCGTTCCACTGGATGAGATCGAGCGAGCCGATATTAGACGCGCGCTCGATTGGATCGACTCGGGTGCGCCGCTTGCGCGGACCGAAAAACCGGCCACCCCAAACCCACATCTTGTGTCCTATTTCGTGGTGATGGACGGCGATCATATCCTGCTGGTGGACCACATTAACGCGGAACTTTGGCTGCCGACCGGCGGCCATGTGGATCCGGACGAGCACCCACAAACAACCGTCACACGCGAGGCCCAAGAAGAGCTGGCACTTGAGGCCGAATTCGTCTTTGACACTCCGCTGTTCATCACGGTGACCGACACCGTAGGCAAAACGGCGGGGCATACGGATATTTCGCTCTGGTACGTCTTGCGCGGGGATCGGACCAAAGATTACGATTTTGACCAGACCGAATTCGAAACCGTGCGCTGGTTCCACCGCGACCACGCGCCAACAACGCGGACCGAGCCAAACTTAACACGCTTCATGGCAAAATTGGCGACCGCAGCACAGTAGACCCACATTATCACCCGTTCCTTGCGAAAACGTTGACCTTTCACGTTTTTTTAAGTATGAGCGTTCCCACAGAGGGACACGCTGCCGCGTTCGACCATTCGGGTCATAACGTCCCCCCAACCGATACGGCGAAGATTGCCGTAGAACACGGAAATACATGACAAAATTCACCGATCTAAAATTGTCCCCAAAGGTTCTTAAGGCTGTCGAAGAGACAGGCTATGAAACGCCCACCCCAATTCAGGCCGGTGCGATTCCCCCCGCCCTTGAGGGACAAGACGTTCTGGGCATCGCCCAAACAGGTACGGGTAAGACTGCGTCTTTTACCCTACCGATGATTTCTATGTTGGCCCGCGGTCGCGCCCGTGCACGGATGCCGCGTTCGCTTGTTCTTGCGCCGACGCGTGAATTGGCCGCGCAGGTTGCCGAGAATTTCGACACCTATGCCAAACACACCAAACTGACAAAGGCCCTGTTGATTGGCGGCGTTTCGTTCAAGGAACAAGACCAGCTGATCGACCGTGGTGTTGACGTTCTGATTGCCACCCCTGGTCGTCTTTTGGACCATTTCGAACGTGGTAAACTTCTTCTGACTGGCGTGCAGATCATGGTTGTGGACGAAGCCGACCGTATGCTTGATATGGGCTTTATCCCTGATATCGAACGCATTTTTGGCCTGACACCGTTTACCCGCCAAACTTTGTTCTTCTCGGCGACGATGGCTCCGGAAATTGAACGCATCACATCGACGTTTATGTCCAACCCTGCCAAGATCGAAGTGGCCCGCGCCGCAACAACATCCGAGAACATCGAGCAATCCGTTGTCATGTTCAAAGCGTCCCGCAAGGACCGCGCCGCGACAGAAAAACGTAAGCTTCTTCGGACTTTGATCGAGAACGAAGGCGAAGCGCTGACAAACGGTATCATTTTCTGTAACCGCAAACTTGACGTGGACACAGTTGCCAAGAGCCTTAAGAAATACGGCATTGACGCGGCTCCAATCCACGGCGATCTGGACCAATCCCATCGCACGAAAACCCTCGAAGGGTTCCGCAACGGAGATTTGAAAATCCTTGTGGCCTCTGATGTTGCCGCCCGTGGTCTGGATGTTCCATCCGTAAGCCACGTGTTCAACTATGACGTTCCAAGCCACGCCGAAGACTATGTTCACCGTATCGGCCGCACCGGTCGCGCCGGTCGTCAGGGCAAGGCCGTGATGATTTGCGAACCACGCGACGAAAAGAACTTTGCTCAGGTCGAAGAACTGGTTCAATCCACAATCCCACGTGGTGAAAACCCATTGGCCAAAAAGACCGAGGCAAAACCAGCGACCGCGGATGCACCAACTGCCGAGGCCGCGCCAAGCGAAAAGCCCAAGCGCACACGCAGCCGTCGTAAGCCAGCCCCCGCTGCCGCTGCACCAGAGGCGCCAAAGCCGGTAGAGGCCGCCGAAGTCCCCGCCAAAGCCGACGAGAACGTCGTGGCAATCGAGACCAAGTCCGAGGCCCCTGCCCCAGAGGCAAAACAGGAGCCAAAGAAAGAACGCCAGCCGCGTTCCCAAGGTCAATCGCGCAACGCCAATAACAACAACCGTGGCGGCAAAGGTCGCGACAACCGCGTTGTTGGGATGGGCGATCACATGCCAAGCTTTATCGCCCTCAGCTTTGACGAGCGTCGCGCTGGTTAACCCCGCCGCACAGATCAAATTGAAAACGCCGCATCCATCTGGGTGCGGCGTTTTTCGTTGTGCGGTTGTGCGTGCCATGTGTCGGCCATAAAAAAGCGCCGCCAAGGTTTCCCCTGACGGCGCGATATTTACAACGATATGAACCGGTTATGCGGTCAAACGGCTCACGATCACTGTGGCCTCGGCCTTTTTGCCGATCTCGTCTTGGGTCGCCTTACGAACGGCACGACGAAGGGCTTCTTCTACCGCATTGTCATCAGACAGGGTCTTACGTTTCATCCGACCGACAACCGTCGCCAACTCTTCTTCCAGCGCTTCAACAAGTGGCTGCGTGCGGCCAACGTTCGGTAGGCCCATGGTTTCAACCCACGGATCACCAAGCGCCTCATTGTCTTCGTCGATCAGCATGGTGACGATCACATGGCCGTTCAACGCCATGCGGATACGGTCGCGTACAACGCCGTCCATCGCGCCGATCTGCTTGCGACCATCAAGGTAAACGCGACCGGTTTCGATGTAATCCACCACCTCGGGACGATCGCCAGACAGGGACAACATCATGCCGTTGACGGCTACGATGGAGTTGATCCCCTTGGCGGTGCCAAGTTTCGCATGTTCGCGCAGGTGACGGTGTTCGCCGTGCATCGGGATCAACATGTCTGGTTTCATGATCTCGTGCACACGTTCGAGATCGGGACGGTTGGCGTGGCCAGAAACGTGATATTTGCCGCCGGCGTCATCCACGATATCGATGCCCTTTTCCGAGAACTGGTTCAGAATGCGGATCACACCACGTTCATTCCCCGGAATGGTCTTGGATGAGAACAACAAGGTGTCCCCTTCCTTCATCTCGATGCCAAGGAATTTGCCGCGGGACAATTGTGCCGTCGCCGCACGACGTTCGCCTTGGGATCCAGTCGCAAGGATCAACAGGTTGTCGCGAGGCATTTCGCGCGCATCCTCGGGTGGGATCACGGTTGGGAAGTCTTTCAAAATCCCTGTTTGCTGGCCTGCTTCGACCATACGACGCATGGCGCGGCCCAACAGAACGATGGAACGCCCTGCCTTTTGACCTGCAACCGCGATGGTTTTCAAACGCGCAATGTTGGACGCAAATGTCGTCGCAACGATCATGCCGTCCTGTGCGCGGATCAGTTTTTCGATCTCGGGACCAACGGTCGCCTCGGAGCGGCCAGGTTCGGGGGAAAACACATTGGTCGAGTCACAGACCAGCGCCTTAACGCCGTCTTTGGCGACCTCGGCCCACAATTCGGGGTCAAACGCGTCGCCCAACACAGGGGTTTCGTCCAGTTTAAAGTCACCCGTGTGCACGATGCGCCCGTCTGGGCTATCGATGATCAGACCCGCGCTCTCGGGGATTGAGTGGGACACAGGCAGGAAGGACACCGTGAATGGGCCCACCTCGACCTTAACAGGATATGCACCAACGACGTTCAATTCCTCGGTCGGGGCGCCCTGCTCCTGCATCTTGCGTTCGGCATGGTTTGCCGTGAACGGACGCGCGAATACAGGCGCCTGAAGACGGTGCCACAGGTGGCCAACACCGCCAACGTGGTCTTCGTGGGCGTGGGTGATAAAGATCGCCTCAAGACGGTCTTTGTTATCCTCAAGCCAAGTCATATCGGGGAAAATCAAATCCACCCCAGGGGTCGTTTCCATGTCTGGGAATGTGACGCCCATATCCACAAGGATCAGACGTTCTTTGCCCTTGGGGCCATATCCATAGACATATGCATTCATGCCAATTTCACCCGCCCCGCCAAGAGGAAGGTAAATCAATCGGTTCGTCGCCATATTAGCGGTCCTTATTAAAGTCGTTGATGACGGTCAGCCCGTGCATCGTCAAAAATTCGTCGAAGTGGTCGAACTTGGCATGTCCCTGTTGGAACAGCGGTGCCAAACCACCGGTTGAGATAACGGTCATTTCGCGGCCCCGTTCAGCCTTAATTCCATCAATTATGCCGTTCACTAGGCCGACATAGCCCCAGAAAACCCCCGACTGCATGCAATCCACCGTATTGGTGCCAATCACGCGATCAGGTTTTGTTACATCGATATGCGGCAAGGCCGCGGCTGCCGTGTGCAGCGCCTGCAAGGACAGGTTCACACCGGGGGATATCACACCGCCAATGTAAGCGCCATCGTGATCGACCACATCAAAGGTCGTCGCGGTGCCAAAATCCACAACAATCAAATCGCCGCCGAATTTGTCAAAGGCTGCGGCGGAATTCACCAAACGGTCGGGCCCGACGGTGGTACCCTCGTCAACGCGCGGATCAACCGGCAATGCACAGTCGGATTTGCCAACCACCAAGGGGCGACAGTCGAAATAGCGGTTGCAGAACACCCGAAGGTTAAACACAACGCGCGGCACCGTGGAGCTGATGATGGCTTCGGTGATATCGGCCTTGATGCCTTCGAAATTCATCAGGGTCGACAGCCAGACGTAATACTGGTCGGCGGTGCGTTGGTGTTCGGTGCTTGTGCGCCACGTCGCGATAAAATCGGTTCCGTCCCAGATGGAAAAGACCGTGTTCGTATTTCCGCAATCAATAGCAAGCAGCATGGGGGTATCCCTAGAAAAAGACTTCGGCGGCGGCAATGGCGCGGCGCCCTTGGGCCGTGTTTAGAACAAGTGCGCCCGTGTCGTCCACCGTTTCAAAGGTCCCCGTCACCTCTTCGTTGGGCATACGTGCCGTCACAACATCACCAAGCCGCGCGGCGCGCGCCAACCACGCGGTGCGGATGGGCGCAAACCCATAGGTTTGGAACTGTGTTTCCCAATGGGCGAACGCGGGCGCGAGATGGGCCAGCAATTCCTCGGGTGTGGTATTCGCACCCGTTTCGGACAGGATCGACACGGGGTGAACGGCACGGGCCTCGACCTCGGCCTTTGATGGGGCGCCGATCAGGTTCACGCCGATACCGATGGAAAGGACGCCATTTGGCAACCCCTCAAGCAATATCCCCGCCACCTTGGCCCCGTTCAACAGAACATCATTGGGCCACTTAAGGGCGAATGACGCGGGCCGCCCAGTGACATCGGCAAGAGCATCATAGAGCGCAAGCGAGGCGATGAAGCTTCGCAAGGCGACATTTTGTGGGGGTTCATTGAGTGGAAGAACAAGGCTCGCCGCGAAGTTCCCAACCGGATCGCGCCAATCGCGACCGCGTCGCGCGCGGCCCTTGGTTTGGCGTAGGGCCAAAATCCATTCGGGACCTGTGACTGAGGCCGCAACGCGTGCGGCCTCGGACATTGTGCTATCAACTTCTGGCAGGATCCGCTGGCCGTAACCAGCGGGCCAGTTTGTGTTAATTGACAAGAGCTTGGGCCGCGGCGGCTGCCGCACCCTCGATGCCAAAGAATGGCGCGGTGCCGATCACGGTCAGAACAGTTGACGCAACCAAAAGGCCCCAGAGAACCGCGTTGGAATTGTCATCCAATGTGTCACCGTCTTTGCCGAACCACATAAAGTACACGATGCGCAGATAGTAGAACGCGCCGATCACGGATGCGATCACAGCGGCGATGGCCAGCCAGATAAGCCCCGCGTCCACAGCAGCCGTCAGAACAGCGTATTTGCCAAAGAAACCGATCATCGGTGGCACACCGGCAAGCGAGAACATCAGGATCAAGACGCAAATCGCCTTGGCCGGGTTCTGTTTTGCAAGCTGGTTCAACGCGTTGATATCGGTCACGGAACGGCCGTCTTTTTCCATGGATAGGATGAACGCGAAGGTCCCGACATTCATCGTTACATAGATCGCCATATAGATCAGCATCGCCTGAACACCGACCTCGGTGCCAGCCGCAAGGCCCATCAAGGCAAAGCCCATATGCGCGATGGACGAATAGGCCATCAGACGTTTGATGTTGCGTTGGCCAATCGCGGCAATCGCGCCAAGGAACATAGAGATAACAGCCAAAAGCGCGACGATCTGGGACCAATCGGATACGGCGTGGCCGAATGCGTCATGGGCAACACGGGCGAACAGGCCCATCGCGGCGACCTTGGGTGCCGTTGCGAAAAACGCGGTGATCGGCGTTGGTGCACCTTCGTAAACGTCGGGCGTCCACATGTGGAACGGCGCTGCGGAGACCTTAAACGCAAGACCGGCAACGATGAACACTAGACCGAACAGCATGCCAAGCGACAGGTGACTGTGCGAGGCAACCTCGATAATACCCGAGAAGGTGGTCGTACCGGCAAAGCCGTAGGTCAACGATGAACCATAGAGCAACAGACCAGAGGAAAGCGCACCAAGAACGAAGTATTTCAGACCCGCCTCAGAGGATTTCGCGCTATCGCGGCGCAGGGATGCGATCACATAGAGAGAAAGGGATTGCAGCTCGAGGCCCATGTAAAGGGACATCAGGTCGCCAGAGGACACCATCATCATCATACCGATGGTACAAAGCACCACGAGAACAGGGAATTCGAAACGCAGAAGGTTCAGGCGCAGCATGTATTCTTTGCTCATCACAAGGACGGCAGCGCCAGAGAGAAGGATCACAACCTTGGCAAAGCGTGCGAAAGCGTCGTCGACAAAGGCGCCGTTGAACGCGACCTGTGCTCCCCCGCCCATTGTGCCGATCCACAACGCAACGACCACGAAGACACCCGCCGTCACATAGGTCAACGTCGGCGCGATCTTGTCCTTGCTGGTGTAGACCGCAAAGAGAAGAGACGCCATCGCGAAGATAGCCAGCAGGAGTTCCGGAAGGACCGTGGAGATGTCTTGAGAAATCATCGTGGTCACCTTTAATGCGTTGTTGTTTCGACGGCTTCCATGGGTGCGAATGCATCCACAGCAGCGTGATAGTTATGTGTCAGCGCCTCAACCGAGGGGCCAATGATATCGAGAACGAGGCTCGGATAGACGCCCAACAGAAGGGTCATGAAGATCAGCGGGGCGAAGATACCGCGCTCGAGCTTGGTCATGTCTTTGATGGACTTCAGGCTTTCTTTGATCAGATCGCCCATCACCACACGGCGATAGAGCCACAGACCATAGGCCGCCGAGAGGATCACACCGGATGTGGCAACGGCCGCAACCCATGTGTTCACTTGGAAGATACCCATCAGAACAAGGAATTCGCCGATAAAGCCCGAGGTACCCGGCAGGCCAACGTTAGCCATGGTGAAGAACATAAACACTAGCGCATAGGCCGGCATTTTGTTCACAAGGCCGCCGTATGCGTCGATGTCACGTGTGTGCATCCGGTCATAGATCACGCCCACACAAAGGAAAAGCGCACCAGAGATGAAACCATGCGAGATCATTTGGAAGATCGCGCCGTCGACACCTTGTTGGTTGGCCGCAAAGATACCCATCGTCACGTAACCCATGTGGGCAACAGACGAATAGGCGATCAGTTTCTTCATGTCTTCTTGGACCAGCGCCACAAGAGATGTGTAAACAATCGCGATTGCGGACATCCACAGAACCAGCGGTGTGAGGATATCAGCGCCCACTGGGAACATAGGAAGCGAGAAGCGAAGGAAGCCATAGCCGCCCATTTTCAACAAGATCGCCGCAAGGATCACAGAGCCCGCCGTCGGCGCCTGAACGTGCGCATCAGGAAGCCACGTGTGCACAGGCCACATGGGCATCTTCACCGCGAAGGACGCGAAGAAGGCCAAGAACATCATCGTCTGAAGGCCGCCCACAACGTGGATGCCCGCGATTGAGAATGTCTCGGTCGCGAAGGTGTGTGTGAGGAGCGTTGGGATGTCGGTTGTGCCCGCGTCCACATACATCATCACCATGGCCACAAGCATGAGAACCGAACCGATGAAGGTGTAGAGGAAGAACTTGAACGATGCATAGATGCGGTTCGCCCCGCCCCAAATCCCGATGATCAGGAACATTGGGATTAGGCCCGCCTCGAAGAAGACATAGAATAGGATCAGGTCAAGCGCGCAGAACACACCAAGCATCAACGTTTCAAGCAGGAGAAACGCGATCATATAGTCTTTGACGCGGTTGGTAACGCCCCAGCAGGACAGGATCACAATCGGCATCAGGAACGTTGTCAGCATCACGAATAGAACGGAAATCCCGTCCACACCCATTTTGTATTTCAGACCCATGATCCAGTCGCGTTCTTCCACGAACTGCATCCCCGTGTTGTTCGGGTCAAAGTTAGTGAAAATCGCGATGGAGAACACAAAGCTTGCCGCGGTGGCGATCAAGGCCACGTATTTGGCGTTGCGCTGTGCCATTTCATCGTCGCCGCGCAAGAACAGCGCAAGGACAATGGCCCCCAACATCGGGATAAATGTGACGATGGAAAGAAGGTTTTCCATTAGTGTGCCCCTCCGGAGAGTGCGACCCATGTGATCAGGAAAACGATCCCGACAACCATGGCAAATGCGTAGGTGAAGATATAGCCAGACTGAAGACGCCCAGCCAGACGTGTGAGTGCAGGAATGACGCCAAGCGCAAGGCCGTTGATACCGCCATCGATCACGGCTGTGTCGCCCTTCTTCCAGAAGAAGGTCCCAAGCCATTTTGAACCGCGCACAAAGATGATGTCGTAGATTTCATCAAAGTACCATTTGTTCAAAAGGAAGCGATAGAGGATCGGCTGGGTCTCGGCGACGCGCTTTGGCAACTTGGGGTCAAGGATATAGAACCAAAACGCCCCAAGGAAACCGATCAACATTGCGATAAACGGCGACACCTTCACCCATTTTGGCGAGTGGTGTGCCGCGTCCAGCACGTGGTTATCGGCACCGGTAAAGATCGCACCAGATGTCGGTGTCCAGCCGGCGGCAACCGCATGGTCATCGCCATGTGCGTCGTCAGCGTGAGTGTCTGTGGCGTGGTCATCCGCGTGGGCGTCATCGGCATGATCATCATGACCGTCACCGTGGCTGTCATCACCGTGGCCATCATCATGGGCTGCAACCTCGTGATGGATTTCGGCACCGAAGAAGGCGTTCACAGTGTTGTGGTCACCAAAGAACGGTTTGAACCAAAGCATACCAGCAAAGATCGCACCCAAGGACAGAACGCCAAGTGGGATCAACATGACAAGCGGGCTTTCATGCGCGTGGTCATGCGTATGTTTGTCACCGCGTGGTTTGCCAAAGAACGTTAGGAACATCAGGCGCCATGAATAGAAGGACGTCATAGCCGCCGCGATAACCAGCATCCAGAAGGCATAGTTGCCAACACCAGTGTGCGCGCCAAAGGCGGATTCGATAATCGCATCCTTGGACAAGAAGCCCGCGAAGCCGATATGTGTCAGTGGGATACCAACACCGGTAATGGCCAGCGTGCCGATCATCATCGCCCAATAGGTCAGAGGGATCTTTTTGCGAAGACCGCCATAGTTGCGCATGTCCTGTTCGTGGTGCATCGCGTGGATCACGGAACCCGCACCAAGGAACAACATCGCCTTAAAGAACGCGTGTGTCAGCAGGTGGAACATCGCAACCGAATAAACACCAACACCCGCGGCCACGAACATATAGCCAAGCTGTGAACAGGTAGAATAGGCGATAACCCGTTTGATATCGTTTTGCACAAGACCAACGGTCGCCGCAAAGAACGCCGTTGTTGCGCCAACCACCACGATGAATGCGGTCGCACCGGGCGCGAACTCCATTAATGGGGACATACGACAGACAAGGAAAACACCCGCGGTCACCATGGTCGCCGCGTGGATCAAGGCGGACACAGGTGTCGGACCTTCCATCGCGTCGGGCAACCAAGTGTGCAACATCAACTGCGCCGATTTACCCATCGCCCCAACGAACAACAAGAACGCCAAGAGGTTCGCCGCGTTCCATTCCGTCCAGAGGAAAGAGATGGATTTTTCGGCCAATTCTGGTGCCGCCATAAAGACGTCATCAAAGTTGATGCTGTCGGTCATCATGAAGAGACCAAATATACCAAGCGCAAAGCCAAAGTCACCAACACGGTTGACGACAAAGGCCTTCATCGCCGCCGCGTTTGCGGTTGGTTTACGATAGTAGAAGCCGATCAAGAGGTAAGATGCGACGCCCACGCCTTCCCACCCAAAGAACATTTGGACAAGGTTGTCAGAGGTCACCAACATCAACATCGTAAAGGTAAAGAACGACAGATATGCAAAGAAGCGTGGCTTGTAGCTCTCGCCGTCTTTCCATGCGGGGTCGTTTTCCATGTAGCCAAAGGAATACAGGTGAACGAGCGCGGAAACCGTGGTCACCACGATCAACATGATCGCGGTCAAACGGTCCAGACGGATGCCCCAGCTTGTGTCGAGGGACCCAGATGAAATCCAAGTGAGGATCTCAATATGTTGGATGCTCGCCGCGTCAAGCGTCAGGAAAACGATCCACGACAGAAACGCCGCGAAGAAAAGGAAGGAGGTCGCAACGATCTGCGCCGGCTTTTCGCCGATAAAGCGCCAACCGAAACCACAGATCAATGCGCCAACAAGCGGTGCAAAAAGGATAAGAGTAGTCATCGTCCGTTACCCTTTCATCACGTTGACATCTTCGACCGCGATCGTGCCACGGTTGCGGAAGAAATTCACAAGGATCGCAAGGCCAATCGCGGCCTCGGCTGCGGCAACGGTCAACACGAACAAGGTGAAGACTTGGCCGACGAGATCGCCGAGGAAGCTCGAGAATGCGACGAGGTTAATGTTGACGGCCAAGAGCATCAGCTCAACCGACATAAGGATGACGATCACGTTCTTCCGGTTTAGGAAAATACCGAAGATCCCGATGACAAAGAGCGCGGCTGCGACGCTTAGGTAATGTTCAATACCAATCATGTGTGGCTACTTTCGTTTTCTCTTTGCGGCGGGCCTAGAGGCCCTGCCCCGGTTTCACGTCTTTGAGTTCCATGGCCTTGGCCGGATCGCGGTGCATCTGGTGGATCACGTTCTGACGTTTGATGTCAGGACGGTGGCGGATGGTCAGAACAATCGCGCCGATCATCGCAACCAGTAGGATCAAACCAGCAGCTTGGAACAAGTAAATGTAATCGCCATAGATCAACTGACCGAGGGCGGCGGTGTTATGCGTTTCGGCGATATCCGGTGTGATCGCCGCACGTTGTGCGAGGGCTTCGTCAGAGAAGACCCAAACGCCGATACCGGTGCCAAGTTCCACCAAAAGGATGATCGCGATCAGGATGGCGATGGGCATGTATTCCGCCATCTCGGCCTTGAGCTCGGCGAAATCAACATCGAGCATCATCACGACGAACAAGAAAAGAACCGCGACCGCGCCCACATAGACGATGATCAACAACATCGCGACGAATTCAGCGCCCAGCAGAACGAAAAGCCCCGCAGACGACAGAAACGTGAGGATCAACCACAAAACCGAATGCACCGGATTTCGGGCAATCACCACAAACAGGCCAGCGGCCACTGTTGTAATCGCAAAAAGGTAAAATGCGAACTCCGCAACACCCATCTTACTGTTCCTTCCTTAGCGCATATCGCGCGTTTGCCCCAAGGGGCGATGCCTTAGCGATAAGGCGCGTCAATTTCGAGGTTCTTGGCGATCTCAGATTCCCAACGTTCGCCGTTGGAAAGCAGCTTTTCTTTGTCATAGTAAAGCTCTTCGCGGCTCTCGGTTGAAAACTCAAAGTTCGGGCCTTCGACAATCGCGTCCACTGGGCAGGCTTCTTGGCAGAAACCACAGTAGATGCATTTGGTCATGTCGATGTCATAACGGGTTGTGCGGCGGGAACCGTCTTCGCGGGGTTCCGCATCGATGGTGATCGCCTGCGCGGGACACACCGCTTCGCACAATTTACATGCGATGCAGCGTTCTTCGCCATTTGGATAGCGGCGCAGCGCGTGTTCCCCACGGAAACGAGGCGACAAAGGCCCCTTTTCATGTGGGTAGTTCAACGTCGCCTTGGGCGCGAAAAAGTACTTCAGACCAAGCTGAAAGCCCTTCATCACATCCATAAGCAGGAAGTATTTCGCGGCGCGGGTATAATCAAACGTTGCCATGTGCCTAGCCTCCAATTGCCCAGCGGGCGTATGCGCCACCGAAGGCGCCAAAATGTGCGAAGAATGCGACCAAAACGACCCAAGCCAGCGACATAGGAAGGAAGACCTTCCAACCGATGCGCATCAATTGGTCATAGCGGTAGCGTGGCGTGATCGCCTTTACCATCGAGAAGATAAAGAAGAAGAACGCCATTTTCGCGATCAGCCAGAAGATACCGTCAGGCAGACCTGGAACCGGTGACAACCAACCGCCGAAGAACAGGATGGATACAAGCGCACACATCAAAACCACAGCCATCAATTCGCCGATCATGAACAACAAGAACGGGGTGGATGAATATTCAACCTGATAGCCGGCAACCAGTTCGGATTCCGCCTCGGGCAAATCGAACGGTGGGCGGTTGGTTTCCGCCAGCGCCGAGATGAAGAACAAGAAGACCATCGGGAAGTGCGGCACCCAGTACCAGCTGAAGAAGCCAAAACGTCCGTCTTGTGCGGCAACGATTTCACCAAAGTTCAAGGAACCCGTGGAAATGATGATGCCGATGATGATCAGACCAATCGATACCTCGTACGAGATCATCTGCGCCGCAGAGCGAAGTGAACCAAGGAACGGGTATTTCGAGTTGGACGCCCAGCCCCCCATGATAACGCCATATACCTCAAGCGAAGAAATCGCGAAGATATAGAGAACCGCGATGTTCAGGTTTGAGATGACCCAACCGTCGTTGAACGGAATAACCACCCAAGAGATCGTCGCCAAAACAAAGGTGATCATCGGTGCAAGGAAGAAGACAAATTTGTCCGCCCCCGAGGGCACCACGATTTCCTTCGCGATATATTTCAAAAAGTCAGCGAAGGATTGCAAAAGCCCAAAGACCCCCACAACGTTCGGTCCCTTGCGCATCTGAACCGCGGCCCAGATTTTGCGATCGCCATACATCAAGAAGGCGAGAGAGATCAGAATCATCACCGTGACCAAAAGGCATTGCCCCAAGATCAGCAGGAAAATTCCCAAGTTAGTTTCCGTAAAGAATTCGACCATTCTTATATCCCTCAGACCGTCGGTATTCCGTTGTCCACACAAGCGGCCAAGACCACCTCTGCATCGATTGTTTTTATCCCATCAGGCAATGCCGATGAGATGGTATAGACAGCATCGGCACGCCAGATACCGCCGCTTTCGACCACCGTTGTGCGCACGTGTCGCGCAAAACCATAGCCTCGTATCACCGCGTATTGCGCCGCGGCGCAATCCACATAGGACGTCAGGTCTTGTTTGACCCGAACTCCCTTCATTTCGACCAAGAAGTTGACCAAGTCCCCTTCGATAAGCCGTGTTTCAACACCCAAATATTCAGGTGCCGGAGTCGCCGTGATATCCACCACGTTCTGCCCCTGCTCCATACATCCAGTGAGGGCAAACGCCGCACCAGAAAGGATCAGGGCCAGACGACCCATGTTATTCCGCCGCAACAGGCACATCACCGCGCGCCTTTGCGTTCGCCGACAGTTCGCCCATCAAAGAAGATGCGCGCGCAATCGGGTTTGTCAGATAGAAATCCGAAATCGCATTCCGGAAATCGGCCTTGGCTGGATCGCGCAATGGAACGCGGTTCCATTCGTTTTCCGGCACCGTGTCGATTCTTGCCAGATGCGGCACATCGGCAATCAACGCGCTGCGCAATTGTGCAAGGCTATCGAATGGAAGCTGTGCACCAAGTTCGGCGGACAAGGCCCGCAAGATGGCCCAGTTTTCCTTGGCTTCGCCCGGTGCGAAACCGGCACGCATTGCCAATTGTGGACGACCTTCGGTGTTCACGAACAAGGCGTTTTCTTCGGTATACGCCGCGGATGGCAAGATCAGATCGGCGCGGTGTGCGCCACGATCGCCGTGCGACCCTTGGTAGATCACAAATGGACCTTGGTCGATCTCGACCTCATCCGCGCCAAGGTTATAGATCACCTCGGCCCCGTCGATGGCGGCGGTCAGGCCACCTTCGGTCACGGCGCCCACATCCATCGCGCCAACGCGGGCGGCGGCGGTGTGGAGCACCATCAATTTCGATTTGGTTTCTTCGGCGAGTTTCATCGCTTGGGACAGAACGGCCTCACCATCGGCTTCGCGCAGCGCGCCCATGCCGACAACGATCACGGATGGAACCTCGAGAACCTTGCCGAATTTGTGCGACAGAAGACCAACAAGATCATCGCGGCCCGTGCCAACGTGGTGGTAATCATAGGTCAGGTCGACCTTTTCGCCCACAAGACCGATGTCAGCGCCAGCCAACCATGCCTTGCGAATACGGGCGTTCAGAACCGGTGCCTCGTCGCGTGGGTTACAACCGATCAGCTGGATCATCTCGGCGTTATCGATGTCTTCGATGGTCGCGGTGCCCACATAAGCGGAACGGTTGCCCTCGGGCAATTTGGCGTTGTCAGTGCGGCACTCAACCTTGCCACCCAGACCTTCGACCAGTTGTTTCAACGCATAAGTCGCCTCAACCGAAACAAGATCACCGATCAATCCGGTGACTTTCTTGCCCTTCATCGCGGCGGCGGCGGCGGAAAAAGCCTCGCCCCATGATGCCTTACGCAACTTGCCGTTTTCACGGATATAAGGTGTGTCCAAACGCTGGCGACGCAGACCGTCCCAGATGAAACGAGATTTGTCAGAGATCCACTCTTCGTTCACACCGTCATGGTTCCGCGGCATGATACGCATCACTTCGCGACCTTTGGTATCGACGCGGATGCTGGAACCCAAGGCGTCCATCACGTCGATGGATTCCGTTTTGGTCAATTCCCAAGGACGCGCGGTAAAGGAATAGGGTTTCGACGTCAGCGCCCCAACAGGGCACAGGTCGATGATGTTGCCCTGCATGTTGGAGTCGAGCGTTTCCTGCAAATAAGAGGAAATTTCCGCGTCTTCGCCACGGCCCGTTTGGCCCATCTGGGAAATACCCGCGACCTCGGTTGTGAAACGCACACAACGGGTACAGGAAATACAGCGGGTCATCGCAGTGCCCACAAGCGGACCGAGATCAAGATCGTCTACCGCGCGCTTTGATTCTTGGAAACGGGTTTCCGAAATACCATAGGCCATGGCTTGGTCTTGGAGATCGCATTCGCCGCCTTGGTCACAGATCGGACAATCCAGCGGGTGGTTGATCAACATGAATTCCATCACACCTTCGCGGGCCTTTTTGACCATGGGCGAATTGGTTTTCACAACAGGTGGCTGACCTTCGGGACCGGGGCGCAGATCGCGCACCTGCATGGCACATGACGCGGTTGGCTTGGGTGGACCGCCGACGACCTCAACCAGACACATGCGACAGTTGCCCGCAATCGACAAACGTTCGTGATAACAGAAACGCGGCACTTCTACGCCGGCCTGTTCACACGCCTGAATGAGGGTCATCGCGGGGTCAACCGCGACTTCCTGTTCG
This sequence comes from uncultured Halocynthiibacter sp., assembly GCA_947503035.1. Lineage (GTDB taxonomy): Bacteria > Pseudomonadota > Alphaproteobacteria > Rhodobacterales > Rhodobacteraceae > CANNCD01. The sequence goes on along the minus strand of CANNCD010000001.1, from coordinate 268,520 downwards.
TCGATGATAATAGTACGAAGATCAGACATGTCTTTACCTGGCTCTTAGGAGTGACCCGATTTGGCTGTTGCGGGCGATTTCCGCGTGGCCAAGGGCACAATATGTTTGAGGGTCATCAAGATCGACCCCGTTGGATGTCATGTACGCTAGTACGATTTCTTTCATGCGGGCGCGTTCCACGTCGTCATCGACGTGGGCGTCGATCTCTTCCTTGGTGAACCCCTGCGCCTGAGCATAGGATTTAAGGTCACCGAGGAACCCGTGCGCGCGGATCATGCGGGCGGAAATGGCGTCGCATTTCTTACGCACCTCATTTGCAATCGCCACGTCGCGAAGTCCGGTATCAACGGCCTCAACATTGCGCAGCGCCTCAAGCGCATTGGCAGAGGTCGCACCCAATAGGGCAGTGGAAAGAAAAACAATTTTAATCATACGCATAGCAATACTCCTTGGCTGCGCGGGGATGTCCCCATCGCAGTACAAAGACGTTTTGGCGCTGCTATCCAATAGCAGCCTCCGAAACGGGCCCCAAAATGGGCGGTATGTTGCGTAAAATGTTTCAATTACTCAGCCGCCATCGCGCCCATGCGCCCTGTTTTGTTTGCTTTGATACGATCTTCGATTTCGTTGCGGAAATTCTTGATCAGACCTTGGATCGGCCATGCCGCCGCGTCGCCAAGGGCACAGATGGTGTGGCCCTCGACCTGTTTGGTCACGTCGAACAACATGTCGATTTCCTCAAGCTCGGCCTCGCCGCGCACAAGACGATCCATGATGCGCATCATCCAACCGGTGCCTTCGCGACATGGGGTACATTGGCCACAGCTCTCGTGCTTGTAAAACTTCGACAGACGCCAGATCGCTTTGATGATGTCGGTGTCATTGTCCATCACGATCACCGCCGCGGTGCCAAGGCCCGAGCCCTGTTCGCGCAGGTAATCGAAATCCATGATCGCGTCGCGCATATGTTCGCCGCGGATCATTGGAACGGACGACCCGCCAGGGATCACAGCCTTAAGGTTGTCCCAACCTCCGCGGATACCGCCGCAGTGCTTTTCGATCAGCTCTTCGAAGGTGATCGACATTTCCTCTTCGACGACACAGGGGTTGTTCACGTGGCCAGAGATGCCGAACAATTTGGTGCCTGCGTTGTTTTTGCGGCCCATGCCCGCGAACCAGCTGCCGCCGCGACGCAGGATCGTCGGGATAACGGCAATGGATTCAACGTTGTTCACAGTGGTCGGACAGCCATACAAACCCGCGCCCGCAGGGAACGGCGGCTTCATACGTGGCATGCCTTTTTTGCCTTCAAGGGATTCAAGCAATGCGGTTTCTTCGCCGCAGATATAGGCCCCTGCCCCGTGGTGCAGATAGAGGTCAAAATCCCAGCCGGAACCGGCGGCGTTTTTGCCCAAAAGACCGTCTTCATAGGCCTCGTCAATCGCGGCCTGAAGCGCCTCTTTTTCGCGGATATATTCGCCGCGGATATAGATGTAACAGGCGTTCGCTTGCATCGCGAAGGAGGCGATCAGACAGCCTTCGATCAATGTGTGCGGATCGTGACGCATGATTTCGCGGTCTTTACATGTGCCCGGCTCGGATTCATCGGCGTTCACAACAAGGTAGTGTGGACGGCCGTCGACCTCTTTCGGCATGAAGGACCATTTCAAACCGGTCGGAAAACCCGCGCCACCACGGCCACGAAGGCCAGATGCTTTGGCTTCGTCGATGATCCAATCACGACCCTTTTTGATGATATCACCGGTGCCATCCCAGTGCCCACGCGCCTTGGCGCCCGCGAGCGTGCGATCATGCATACCGTATAGGTTGGTAAAGATCCGATCCTGATCCTTTAGCATACCATATCATCCTTCATGTGTTCACCCGAGTGGGCAAAGCGTTAACCAAACCCCGAGGGGCTATTGTTCCTGACGCGCGCGCCAGATTTGATAAATTACGACGATGCTCCAAAAGAAGCCCGCCAGTGCGGCCAGATCAAGCAGGACGCGGAAACGAACCGCGAGCCCAAGCGTTGACGCCAGCCATTGTCCCGCGATCCAGACGACCATGGTGGCCGCAATCACAACGGCCACAAGCCGGCTTTTGCGTCCAATCACATCATCTGTATCGCGGTTCTGTTTCATAACTCTTTACGCCTTCTTTCCGCGCTTAGAGAATTCAGTTTCGCCGCCAGCGGCCAGAATGCCCGCCTGTTCGATCCAACCATCGCGCGTGATGCGACCCTTGAATTTCAAACGGTTATCAACCCATGCGATTTCGGCGTCGCCCCATTTCGAAATCTGATCGAAATGATAGAAACCAAGTTCGTTCAGGGTGCCCTCGAGTTTCGGCCCCACACCTTTGATCAGTTTAAGATCATCGGCGCCTGCCTTGCGGGGGGCCTTCATGGTGCGTGGTTTTTTCTCGGCGGTTGCGTCTGGCTCGGCTGCTGGCTTTGCGGCCTTGGCCTTTGCTTTTGGCTTTGGTGCGGGCGCAGGTGGCGGTGTTTCTTCGACGGCGACTGGTTCTGCGACCGTTTCGGCTTCTACCGCAGCGTCAAGTGTCTCGAGGTCGGCGATGTCGGCGTCGGTTGCGACGACGTCTTCGGCGGCTTCTTCAACGATCGTGTCGACGGCCTCGGCCTCTGCAACCGCGGTTTCTGCCTCAGGCTCCGCGCTTGTCGTTGTTGCACTTGCGGCGGTCGCGGCAACGGCGGCACCAGCAGTGGCTGTCGCGACAGGTGCAGCAAGTTCTTGATCGGTACAGAAGAAATTCTTCAATACCCAGCCAAGCCCAAAGGCCGCAATCGCGCCGATGATCAATGCGATCACCGCGTTCATACCGACGTTGCGCATCAGCACAAGCCAAAGAGCAAAGCCTACCAATGCCCCAATGAGCCAGCACATGTTTGTGCAGGAGAACAGTCCGTCGTCTTTCTTCTCAGTCATGGTTTTATCCCCGTTGATGTTTCTGTTGGTCGTACCCAAACACCACGGCCGTATCGGAGGGCTGCCCATGGGCGCCCGTCTCTTTTGGCTGAATAATGTGGTGCATGAATTTCATAAATACCTACGGGGGGCGCCTTACTTGGCGCTGCCTTTCTTAACCTTATTTGAGAATTCTGTTTCGCCGCCTTCGGCAAGCGTTTTGGCCTGTTCAATCCAGTTGTCGCGCACAATGCGGCCCTTGAATTTCAGGCGGCTATCGACCCACTGGACCTCGGCGTCTGTCCATTTGGCGACCTGATCAAAGTGGTAGAAACCAAGTTCGTTCAAGGTCTGTTCCAGCTTGGGACCAACACCTTTGAGCAGTTTCAGATCATCCGCACCCGAGGAACGTGCCTCGGTCAACGTGACAGGTTTTGCCTCTTCTACGGACGCGGTTTCGACTGGTGCCGCGGCCTTGGCCGTTGCTTTCTTCGGGGCAGCTTTCTTAGGCGCTGCGGGCTTTTTCGCGGCCGGTTTCTTGGCCTTCTTGGAAGAGCCTTCGATCCATGGCGTCAACAACGGTACTTCGGTTCCATCGATGCGTTTCACGGTGTCGCCGATATCCGTCGCAAGTTCAGCAGAGGCGTTATACTGGGTCTTGCCGCTGTCATAATCGGTCAATGATGTAAGGCCGGACAATGGTTCGGACGCATAGCGGCCGTTTTGTGGACCGGGTACGGGAACATCGCCTGCCTCGAGGGCATCGATGATTTCTGCGAAGCGTTCGGCGGACAGATCTTCGTAGTAGTCCTTACCGATCTGGGCCATTGGCGCGTTGGTGCAGGCGCCCAAACATTCGACCTCTTCCCAGCTCAGCTTGCCGTTTTCAGAGACGGTGTGCGGCTTGGAGGCGATCTTTTCTTTGCAGACGTCGATCAATTTCTCGGCGCCGCAGATCATGCAGGACGTGGTGCCGCAGACCTGAATATGCGCAACAGAACCAACAGGTTGCAACTGGAACATGAAGTAGAACGAGGCCACCTCGAAGACGCGCATTTTGTCCATGGACAGCATGTCGGCGATATATTCAACGATCGGACGTGTGGTCCAGCCGTACTGTTCCTGCGCGCGCCACAACAATGGGATCACCGCCGAAGCCTGACGGCCCTCGGGGTATTTCGCGATTTGGCCTTCGGCCCATGCAAGGTTCGCAGGTGTGAATTCGAATGAATCCGGCTGATCTTTATAAAGACGACGCAACATTAACGGTCAATCTCCCCAAAAACGACGTCCATAGTCCCGATGATCGCGGCCACATCTGCAAGCTGATGCCCGCCCGCCACGTAATCCATCGCCTGAAGGTGCAGGAACCCTGGGGCGCGAATTTTGCTGCGGTAGGGTTTGTTCGACCCGTCGGCAACAAGATACACACCGAATTCGCCCTTTGGCGCCTCAACACAGGCGTAAACCTCGCCCGCTGGCACGTGGAAACCCTCGGTATAGAGTTTAAAGTGGTGGATAAGAGCTTCCATCGAGGTCTTCATATCGCTGCGTGACGGCGGTGTGATTTTACCGCGCGCCAGAACGTCACCCTTTTCAACACGAAGCTTTTCAACGCATTGTTTGATGATTTTCGTGGATTCACGCATTTCTTCCATGCGGCACAGGTAACGGTCGTAACAGTCGCCGTTTTTGCCCACAGGGATTTTGAAATCGAATTCGTCGTAGCATTCGTAAGGCTGCGAACGACGTAGATCCCACGCAAGGCCGGAACCGCGCACCATAACGCCAGAGAAACCCCATTCTTGGATGTCTTCTTCGGTGATGATGCCAATGTCACAGTTGCGCTGCTTAAAAATACGGTTTTCGGTCAGAAGATCGTCGATATCTTGAAGACGCGCGGGGAATTGGTCGGCCCATGCGTCGATATCTTCGATCAAAGCATCCGGAAGATCCTGATGCACACCACCGGGACGGAAATAGGCGGCGTGAAGACGCGCGCCACAGGCCCGTTCGTAGAAGCACATGAGTTTCTCGCGTTCCTCAAAACCCCAAAGCGGTGGCGTCAGCGCACCAACGTCCATCGCCTGTGTGGTGACGTTCAGAAGGTGGTTCAACACGCGGCCGATTTCGGAATAGAGCACGCGGATCAACTGGGCGCGGCGCGGAACCTCAACACCAGTGAGTTTTTCGATGGCCAGACACCAAGCGTGTTCTTGGTTCATCGGTGCCACGTAATCGAGGCGGTCGAAATACGGCAAGTTTTGCAGATACGTGCGCGATTCCATCAATTTCTCGGTGCCGCGGTGAAGCAGACCAATATGAGGATCGCAGCGCTCTACGATTTCGCCATCAAGTTCAAGAACAAGACGCAACACACCGTGGGCCGCAGGGTGCTGTGGACCAAAGTTGATGTTAAAGTTGCGAATTTGCTGTTCGCCGGTTTGTACGTCGTCGAAACCTTTGGAGCCGTCCATTATTTAGACCCCTTGGCCGGAACGCGCACGGGGCGTTGTTGTGGTTTGCCTGCCGCGATTGCGGTCAGACCTGCAAGGGCTGCGCCGATCAAGATGATAATCTTCATTTCGCGTTTTCCTTTTTCTCGTCACCTGGAAGGATATATTCGGCCCCTTCCCATGGGGACATGAAATCAAACTGACGGTATTCCTGAACAAGGCTTACGGGTTCATAGACGACGCGTTTTTCAACCTCGTCATAGCGGACCTCGGTGTAGCCGGTTGTTGGGAAATCTTTACGGAGCGGATAGCCGCGGAACCCGTAATCCGTCAAAATACGGCGCATATCTGGGTGGTTCGAGAAGATGATCCCGAACATGTCGAACACTTCGCGTTCGAACCAGTTTGCGGATTTGTGAACCTCGACTATGGATGGGACCATCTCATCCTCGGCAACCTCAACGCGCAAACGAATGCGGTGGTTTTGGTACATCGATAGGAAGTGGTATACCACGTCAAAGCGGTTCTCGCGTGGGGGGTAATCCACAGCCGTGATATCCACGAGCGAGTTGAATTTGCACGCCGCGTCGTTTTTCAGAAACTCAACCAGACCAACGATATGCGCGGGCGCAACCGTTACGGTCAGTTCGTCGAAGGCGACCTCGTAGAAAATCACGCAGTCAGGGCGTTTCGCGGTGATCAGTTCACCAAGTTCGTTCAATGCGTCTGTCATCTCGCCCTACCTCGCGATTGTGCCGGTACGGCGCATTTTGCGTTGCAATTGAAGGATACCGTACAACAATGCCTCAGCCGTCGGAGGACAGCCTGGGACATAGACGTCAACGGGCACGATACGGTCACAGCCACGCACAACAGAATAGGAATAGTGGTAATACCCACCGCCATTCGCACAGGAGCCCATCGAGATCACATAACGTGGCTCTGGCATCTGGTCGTATACTTTGCGAAGTGCGGGCGCCATTTTGTTGGTCAGGGTCCCCGCAACGATCATAAGGTCGGACTGACGTGGGGAGGCGCGCGGCGCTGTGCCAAACCGTTCAAGGTCATAGCGCGGCATGGACGTATGCATCATTTCAACCGCACAACACGCAAGACCAAAGGTCATCCAGTGCAGTGAACCGGTCCGCGCCCAGTTAATAACGTCTTCTGTGGATGTAAGCAGAAAGCCCTTATCCTGAAGTTCAGAATTCAACATCTGTGTCGCGACTTCTTTGTCTGCGCCAGCTGTGTTTGCTGCGGTGCTTACTCCCATTCGAGCGCCCCTTTCTTCCATTCGTAGGCAAAGCCAATTGTAAGAACGCCCAAGAACACCATCATAGACCAGAACCCGAGATCCCCGACGTCCTTAAAGGCCACGGCCCAAGGGAACAGGAATGCAATTTCGAGATCGAAGATGATGAACAGGATCGAAACCAGATAGAACCGAACGTCGAATTTCATCCGCGCATCATCAAATGCGTTAAACCCACATTCGTAGGCCGATAATTTTTCCGGATCAGGATTGCGAACGGCAACAACGGCAGCGGCAAGAAGAAGCACAACCCCCAGTCCAATTGCGAGGCCCAAAAATACGAGTATGGGGAGATATTCTCTCGGCAGGTCTTCCACGTGTACGGCTCCTTCGATGCGGCATTACGCATGATGTTTAGCTGTAGAAGGTTTACTCCTGCCTAACAAAACCGTCAACTAAACCGGATCGGATAAACCTGCGATTTCCCATAAAAAACTGGTATTTTTTCGACATTAATCCAGACTATTATTGTCGGAATTAACCATCATTTCCGTTAACACTTGACGTCAAAAACGACAAAACCCCAGTGGACACTGGGGTTTCAACGCATGTGAGCAAAAGGGCAAACTAGTATGCTAGAATTAAAGCAAATATACTATTTTTACGATCCGCGACTCGCTTGTTGATAGGTTCGGGCGACCTCATCGCGAATAATGCGCGCAATCACGCGGCAATCTTCGGCGCAAAATGTAAGGGGCAAACGAAGGTCCAAAATCCCCTTTAGAACGCGGTCGCTTGCGGGCATTTGCGGCGCATCAACATAGCGCCAACTGTCGTAGCGCGACGTGAAACCTGCGGGCTCGGCGCCACCGAACCATTTTAGTTCAACACCACGATCTGCACATCCGCGCACAACCTTTTGGATATCGGCGTCGTCCCAATCAAGCAAAAGGAATTGAAACGACGAGGCGACAAAGCCCTCATCAACAGGGCGCTCGATGATCGTCAGACCGGTCAGATCAGACAGCCCCTCTTCGACAATGACATAGCGTGTGTTCCACGCCGCGCATTGGTCGGCCAATTTGCGCAACTGTGGCCGAAGGATCGCGGCGCGCAGGTTGTCCATGCGGCCAGAGATATTGGGTGTGTCGTATTTGATATCCGCAAAGGCCGCCACATCCGGCGCCGCATCATGGCGGTCAAACAACATATAGCTGCCCGACATCATCACCGCGCGGGCCATCGCGGCCTCATCATCGGAAATGATCAAGCCCCCCTCGCCCGAGTTCAGATGTTTATAGGTCTGGGTGGAATAGCAGGCCATTTTACCAAACCGACCGGAATATGTGTCGCGCCACTTGGCCCCCATGGTGTGGGCGCAATCCTCGATCACGATGACATTTGCGGCGTCGCACATCTCCATCAACCGATCCATGTCGCAGATATGTCCGCGCATATGCGACAACAACAAGACATCCGCCTGATCCAATTTCGTGGCCAGATCATCCAGATCAATCACCAGCCCCTCGGTTACGCCAACGAACACTGGGATCGCACCCAGCGACGCAATCGCACCCGGCACAGGCGCAAGGGTAAAGGCATTGGTCAACACACGGTCGCCGGCCACAACCCCAACGGCGCGCATGGCAACGGCCAAGGCATAGCCCCCCGACGCCACGGCCAGACAATATTTCGACCCCATCGCCGCGGCAAATTCGGTCTCAAGCAGCGCAGCCTCTGATGTTTCGCCCTCGGCCACGTTATATCGGTGCAGACGCCCGCTCTCCATCACACGCACCGCGGCGGCGATGGCGTCATCTGGAATGGTTTCTTGCTGGGTGAAATTACCTTTGAACACTTCGGTCATATTACGCCCCTATGGCTCCTATGAATGGTTCAAGCACTGTTTCAATATCATCATAGTGATCAAGCAACGCGTCTGGCTCAAGGTCGGCCACCGTGCGCCCTGCTGGGCCAAAGGTCACCAAGACGCTGGGAATGCCCGCCGCGCGCGCTGTGCTATGGTCGGTGATCGTGTCGCCGATCAACACCGATTTCGCGCGATCCCCGCCGATTTGATCAATCGCTGCGAACAACGGCGCAGGGTCCGGTTTGCGCACCGGCAAAGTGTCGGCGCCGATCAATACGTCAAACGCGGGACGTGCGCCCATCGCCATCATCAACATCTCGGCCAAGGCCTCGGGCTTATTCGTGCAAATGCCAACGCCCACACCCGCCGCACGCAGCCGCGCACAGGCAGCCAGCGCGCCTTCATAAAACGTGGTGAACCGGTTGATGTCATCGCCGTAGGCCTGCAACAGGCGCGGATACTGGCCGTCGATGTCGTCCTCGGTGTAATTTGGGCGCACTCGTTCAAACCCCGCGGTCAACATCGCGCGCCCACCGCGCACCGCAATCGCAGCATCGGCCACCGGATCCAACACATCCCCATAGCCCATATCGCGAAAACAGGCATTCGCAGCCGCGATCAGATCGCCGCTTGTGTCACATAAGGTTCCATCGAGATCGAAAATTACCGTTTGCATATGGTCCCCATTGGCGAATGATCGCCCGTTCTGTAATGAATAGAAAAGACATGTGATGCAGTCTCCTCTTGCGGTCTGTGTCATCACGGATAAAACGGGTTCACCCAAAATAAAAGAGCGGACAGATGGCAACAGCGTTAATTATTCTCGCAGCGGGCAAAGGATCACGGATGAATTCCGACCTGCCCAAGGTACTTCACCCCATTGGCGGGGTGCCGTTGTTGCACCACGCGATTGCGTCTGGCGCGTCGATTGAACCCGAACGCATTGTCGTTGTGGCGGGCCACGGCGCGGAGCTGGTCGAGAAATCCGCACACGCCTATCGCGATGATATCGTCACCGTCCGCCAAGAAGAACAGCTTGGCACCGGACACGCCGTCCAACAGGCCGCCGAGGCGCTTGCCGATTTCGAAGGAGACGTTGTGGTTCTATATGGTGACACGCCGTTTGTCTCCGCCGAAACCATCGAACGGATCGTCGCCGCGCGTACCGATCACGACATCGTTGTGCTTGGCTTTAACGCGGCCGATCCCGCCCGTTATGGTCGTCTGATTATGGACGGCGATGCCCTGTCCAAGATCGTTGAATACAAGGATGCAACGGATGAGGAACGCGCCGTAACACTATGTAATAGTGGTATCATGTGCGCATCCCGCGAAACCATGTTTGCCCTGTTGGATCAGGTCGGCAACGACAATGCATCCGGCGAATATTACCTGACCGACGTGCCAGAAATCGGTGCGACACAGGGCAAGACCGCGACCGCCGTGTCCTGTGATGAGACCGAGACCCTCGGCATCAATACCCGCGTCGAACTTGCCGCTGCCGAAGGCCAGTTTCAGACACGCCGCCGCGCCGAGATGATCGAAAACGGTGTCACCATGTGGGCCCCTGAAACCGTGTTTTTCGCCCTTGATACATACATTGGCCGCGATGCGGTGATCGAACCAAACGTGGTGTTCGGCCCCGATGTGACCATCGAAACCGGCGCCACCATCCGCGCCTTTAGCCACCTCGAAGGCTGTCACGTTGCGCGCGATTCAATCATCGGGCCATACGCCCGTTTGCGCCCTGGAACCGAGCTTTCCGAGGGCGTGAAGATTGGCAACTTTGTTGAGCTGAAAAACGCCACCCTCGACGAAGGCGCCAAGGTGAACCACCTGTCCTATGTGGGCGACGCGACCGTTGGTGCGAAGACAAACATCGGCGCGGGCACCGTGACCTGTAACTATGACGGCGTGTTCAAACACAAAACGACCATCGGCGCGCGGGCGTTCATCGGGTCCAACACCATGCTGGTCGCCCCTGTCACCGTCGGCCATGACGCCATGACCGCAAGCGGATCCGTCATCACCAAAGACGTCCCAGACGAGGCACTTGCCGTGGGGCGCGCCCGTCAGGCCAACAAAGAGGGCCTCGCGGTCAAAATGTTCGAAAAGTTAAAGAGTCTAAAGGCAAAAGCCGGAGGTAAGCAGTAAATGTGTGGGATTATTGGTGTTCTTGGGAACCACGAAGTTGCGCCTTTGTTGGTGGAAACCTTAAAACGGCTTGAATATCGCGGCTATGATAGCGCCGGTATCGCGACCATTCACAAGGGCAAACTGGACCGTCGTCGTGCGGTTGGGAAACTGGTGAACCTGTCCGATGAATTGGTGCATAATCCGCTGGCGGGCAAATCCGGCATTGGTCACACCCGCTGGGCGACGCATGGTGCCCCAAGCGTCACCAACGCCCACCCTCATATGACTCGTTCCGTGGCAGTGGTGCATAACGGCATCATCGAGAACTTTAAGGTGCTGCGCGAAGAATTGGCCGCCGAAGGCATCGTCACCGAAACCGACACCGACACCGAAACCATCGCGTTGCTTGCGCAACATTATATGCAGACCGGTTTGAACGCTGTGGAGGCCGCGAAATCGACCATCCAACGGTTGGACGGAGCGTTCGCACTGTGTTTCCTCTTTGATGGCGAAGACGATCTTTTGGTTGCCGCACGCAAGGGGTCGCCCTTGGTCATCGGTCACGGGGACGGCGAAATGTTCGTTGGCTCCGACGCCATCGCGATTGGCCCGTTCACATCCCGCGTGACCTACCTCGAAGAGGGCGACTGGGCCGTTGTGACCCGCAAAGGCGCCGAGATTTACACCGAAGACGGCACGCTGGCCAACCGCACGATTGTCGAGATCGAGACCGAGTCCACCAATGTCGACAAGGCCGGCCACAAACACTTTATGGCCAAGGAAATCGCCGAACAGCCCACCGTTCTGGCGGACCTTTTGTCCGAAATGATCGCGCCCGACGGGTCCAAGATCACCCTGCCCGCGGACATTGATTTCACCAAATACGACCGCGTGTTGATGGTCGCCTGCGGCACCGGTTTCATCGCCTGCCAGACGGCGAAATACTGGTTTGAACAGATCGCGCGCATTCCCGTCGAGGTCGATGTGGCATCCGAATTCCGCTATCGCGAACCGCCGATCCCCGCGCGTACCCTTGCCGTGTACCTCAGCCAATCTGGCGAGACAGCCGACACGCTGGCCGCCCTGCGTTACACGGTTGAAAAGGCAGACACAATCGCCGCCGTCGTCAATGTCCCGACCAGTTCCATCGCCCGCGAGGCCGACGTGATTTTCCCGATCAACGCTGGCGTTGAGGTCTCTGTTGCGTCGACCAAGGCCTTCACCAATCAGCTCGCCATCATGGCGGTGCTCGCGCTCAAGGCGGCGCAGGACCGTGATGAAATCGACGCGGCGAAAGTCTCGGAGATGTTGACGACGCTTCGCACCCTACCGGCCCTGTTCAACCAAGCCTTCGCCATCAGCGACGCGATCCAAGCCGTCGCCAAAGAGATGGCCGAAGCGCGCGACGTTCTGTTCCTTGGTCGCGGGGCGATGTACCCGATTGCCATGGAAGGCGCGCTCAAGATGAAAGAGCTGAGCTATATCCATGCCGAGGGATATGCCAGTGGCGAGCTGAAACACGGCCCGATTGCGTTGGTTGATCCGAACGTGCCGGTTGTCGTGATGGCGCCGATGGATGCCCTGTTTGAAAAGACCGTATCCAACATGCAAGAGGTCATGGCGCGCGGCGGTAAGGTGATCCTGATCACCGATGCGGCTGGTGCAAAAGAGGCCAGCGACGGCGTTTGGAAGGTCATCACCCTCCCCACCGCCGACCCGGTGTTTGCCGCGCCGATCCTGCACGCCCTGCCCGTTCAATTACTGGCCTATCACACGGCCATCGCCAAGGGCACCGACGTGGATCAGCCGCGCAACCTTGCCAAATCTGTGACCGTGGAATAACCCACACCCAACGTCACACGCCATTTCGCCCAGCCAAACACGGCTGGGCGTTTTCAATGAAAGCCCCCCATGACCGATATCCCAGACGATAAAGCCCCCGAAATCCCCGTCGAAACCGCGGATTTCATGCCCTATGCCGACGAAAAACGTGCGGCCGATAGCGCGAAGTACCACAAGGTCAAACGTCTGTATCTGGGTGTTGCGAACCCCGACATCGACACGCTTGTGAAAACATGGCGCACCAAAGATACCTTGGACGAACGGATCGCCCGCGCAGATGCGCTTTGGGCGACGGATGTGCATGAATGTCGGATTGCGGCGGGCAAATTGTTGACCCAAGCACGCATTCGTCCCGATGATGCGGTCTGGGAAACGTTGCAGTCATGGATGCCGACATTCGACGCGTGGGCCGTGGCCGACCACGCTGCAACCGCCATGCAAAAACGTCTGATCGCGGATCCATCCCGTTTGGATATCGTCGAAACTTGGACCACGTCGGACCACATGTGGACCCGCCGCGCGGCCCTTGTGGCGACATTGCCATGGGCCAAGATGAACAACCCCAAACCGGACGAGGCCGCGGCGCGCGAACGCATTCTGGGCTGGGCCGCGTCCTATGTCACGGATCGCGCGTGGTTCATTCAGAAATCCATCGGCTGGTGGCTGCGTGATCTGTCCAAACGTGATCCCGAACGCGTTGCCGCGTTTTTGGCCGAACATGGCGCCACGATGAAACCTTTTGCCGTGAAAGAAGCATCCAAATACCTACCCAAGGTCGCGGACGCCGATTAACCATACTGTCGATAACGTCGCACATTGGCGTTATCGACCACCGCGCCGCTTGCCAGCGTGGCGCGTTGCCCCTAGGGTCGATCCATGACCCAGCTTGTTGACCCATTCCACCGCCAGATCAATTACCTTCGTCTTTCTGTGACGGACCGTTGCGATTTCCGATGTGTGTATTGCATGTCCGAGAACATGACGTTCCTCCCCAAAAAGGACCTTCTGACGCTTGAGGAACTTGATCGGCTGTGTTCGGCGTTCATCAATCAAGGCATTGAAAAACTGCGTATTACCGGCGGCGAACCCTTGGTCCGCAAGGGGATCATGACGTTTTTTGACGGCATGAAACGGCATCTGGATAGCGGCGCGTTGAAAGAGCTCACGCTCACCACCAATGGCTCGCAAATGGAGAAATACGCCAAGGATCTGGCCGCGGCCGGTGTGAAACGGGTGAACATTTCCATCGATACGCTGGATGAAACCAAATTTGCCGAGATCACCCGTTGGGGCCGTTTGCCACAGGTTTTGCGCGGCATTGACGCGGCACAGGCGGCGGGTCTTCGGGTGAAGCTCAACGTTGTGGCGCTTAAGGGTTTTAACGAAGATGAACTGTTCCCGATCGTGCAATGGTGCCATGAACGGGACATGGATGTGACGTTCATCGAGGTCATGCCAATGGGCGATATCGGTAACGAAAACCGTCTGACGCAATACTGGGCGCTGTCCGATATGCGCAAAACGCTGGCCGAGGAATACACCCTGACCGACCTAAGCGAGAGCAGCGGCGGCCCTGCCCGTTACATGCGTCTTGAGGAAACAGGCCAAAAGGTCGGGTTTATCACCCCCCTCACCCATAATTTCTGCGAAAGCTGCAACCGCGTGCGCATCACCTGCACCGGCGAAATTTATACCTGCCTTGGCCAAGAGGGCAAATCCGACCTGCGTGCGCCATTGCGGGCCAGCGAGAGCGACGAACACCTGATCAACGCAATCCACGCAGCCATTGGACAAAAACCCAAGGGCCACGATTTTGATTACTCACGTCAGGAATTGGGCGGACAAATGACCCGCCACATGTCACACACGGGCGGGTAATGGTGGGCCCCACTCGAGCCCACACATAGTATCAATAACGGTTCACGTCTGACCGAAGCTTGAGCTTCACCTTCTCTGGATAGTCAACGTCGGTTTCTTGGCACGACACGTCAGCATCTTGGAACGCTTCTTCAGAGCGCACCAAAGTAAAGAACCGAAGGTCTTTAATAATCGAACGACCGTTCAATTGAACACGCAAACCTTCCAACATTTCATCCGACTTGCCTTTCAGGCTGCCACCTGCTTTTACGTAGTTGATCCCACAAACCGAGACCTTGCCGTTGTCGTTTACCACTCCAAAGAACACACGAACAAATCCGCCGCGATCCCATGTGAACTGGGAGCCTGTGAATTCGTATTCACCTGGTTTTGACTGAGACATAGCAGTTGTAGGTGCAACAAGACATGCAGCAAGAGCTGCTGCCTTTACAATACGTGAAATCATAAAATCATCCGATTCAATTTAGTAACTATTACTGACCTTATATGAGGGTAACATTCAGAAATCCAAACCTATTTCGCTCCATGCGTCCCTATAGTTGCATGAAATCTACAACCAAAGTTCGGCATCTGGGGCCCTGAAACACTCCGCTCATGTTCTCTCAATCGCACATACTTTCGTTGCGGGGCTCGCTCCCCATGCGACGGCAGCGTTGCACTTCGACGTCACAGCGGCATACCCTGTTCAATCACCCCTGCCCACCAGCTACAGCCGGCGGGGATGGCATCGTCGGTAAAGTTGTATTTCGGGTGATGGACGTCGGCGGTGTCGCCATTTCCGACCAGAATATACGCCCCGGGCCGTTCCAACAGCATATAGGAGAAATCCTCGCCGCCCATAATAAGGGGGGCCTCGTCGCATTGGCCCGAGATGGATTTCGCGACATCCGCCGCAAAGGCGGTTTGGTCGGGGTGGTTGGACATGACCGGATAGCCGCGGCGGTATTTGACCTCGGCGGTTGCGCCATTGGCCGCGGCGATTCCGTTTGCGATCTCGGTCAGGCGCGCTTGGGCCTGATCGCGCACACCTTCGTCAAGGGTCCGCACGGTGCCTTTGATGTGCACCTGTTCGGGGATGACGTTATAGGCCTTGCTGTCGCTTTCGATTGAGGTGAGCGAGACGACAACCTGATGTACGGGATCCACAATGCGGCTGGCGATCGTTTGCAGCGCGGTGATGATCTGGGCGCCGATGACAACGGGGTCGATGGCTTCGTTCGGTTTGGCCGCATGGCCGCCCTTGCCGCGCACGATGACATCAAACATGTCCGTCGCCGCGAAAAACGGGCCAGACCGGATCGCAAAGGTGCCGGTCGGAACCCCGGGCCAGTTGTGCATGCCATAGACCTCTTGGATGCCAAAGCGATCCATCATGCCGTCTTCGCACATCTCGCGTCCACCGCCGCCGCCTTCTTCTGCAGGTTGGAAGATCACCACACAGGTGCCGTTGAAATTGCGGGTCTCGGCCAGATATTTCGCCGCCCCCAGCAACATCGCCGTATGCCCATCGTGGCCACAGGCATGCATCGCCCCGTCGGTTTTCGACGCATAGGGCAACCCCGTCGCCTCATGGATCGGAAGCGCATCCATATCCGCCCGCAGACCAATCACCCGACCGGACGTCGTTTCACGCCCCTTGATCACGCCCACAACACCGGTGCGGCCCAACCCCGTCACAACGTCGTCACAGCCAAAGGCGCGCAGTTGTTCCGCAACAAAGGCCGATGTCCGATGCGTTTCGAACAGGATTTCGGGGTTCTCATGAAGATCATGACGCCATGCGGTGATCTCGGGGAAAAGCTCGGAAAAACGGTTCTTAATGGGCATTTGGGCGACCTTATATTGTTCGCCCAACGCTGGCATATTCGACGCGATTTTGAAACCGATTAATGGAGGTGGCGTTTAATTCGTCGCACCAATGCCCAGACACCAAGCAGCACCAATGGCGTCGCCCCCGCCATCAGCCACGTCTTGTCGATCCCCACCGATTTCGCCGCCGGAAGCAACAGATAGGTCAGCAGGCTGACGGCATAGTAAGAGATCGCGATGACGGACAGGCCCTCGACAGTGCCCTGAAGACGCAACTGTAAATCGGCGCGGTGGTCCATCCGTTCAAGGATCTTTTGGTTTTGGGCGGATCGTTCCACATCGACCTGTGTGCTTAGCAAATGCGCCGCGCGGCTGGCCCGTTCGGCGGCATCGATCAAACGCGCCTTGGCCGAGGCCACAGTACGCATCGCCGGATCAAACCGCCGCGTCATGAATTCGTCAAAGGTCTGATAGCCCAGAAAACGCTCTTCCCGAAGCACCATGACCCGCTGTTCGACGATCCGCCAATAGGCCTTGGTCGCGCTCAGACGGAAACTGGTTTCGGCGTTGACCCGTTCGATATCGGACGACACCCGCAACAGATCATCCAAGGTTTGCGCGGGTTCTGTGTCCTCGGACAGGGACATCAGGATCGTGCCAAGGCGGGTCTCGGTCTGGCCAAGGGTGCCACCGATCGATTTCACGGTGAAAAAGCCAAGCATCGCCGCCGCCTTATAGGTCTCGATTTCGCAAAGCCGTTGCGCAATCCGCCCGATCCGTTGTGGCCCTGTGTCAGGGGCCACAAACATCGCCATGCGGGTGTGGCCCGCAGGGTCGATGCGGAAATCGCTGGCGATCTTGGCCGCGCCGTCGATCACTGTACTGACCGCGAGGCTCTCTGGCGTGAACCAATCGGCCAGATGGGTTTGGGTGTCGGCCCCGTCCACATCAATCCGCAGATGGATCGACGTCAGCCGCGCACCGTCATACCGGCCCAGCCACGTGGCTGGAAACACGTCGAAATCGCGCGGGTCAAAGGGTCGTTCCCCCAGCCCGTCAAAGATCACCGAATAGGCCACGAATTCCGTGTGACATTCCCATTTGATCTGATGTTTTCCCAGCCGCCCCGCGTAATGCGTGGCGTCGGTTTGCGGGTGGGCCGCACCATATTGATCAAGCAATTCGATCAGATGAGCACGATCAGCATCTCGCACGGCCGTGTCGTTTCGTTTGATCACCAAGGACACCATCCGTGCGGGCGCAGCCATGGTTGGAAAGGGCCGCGCATGAAGTTCATTCGAAAGCGCGTGGCGGTCTGGAAGGTCGGGTATCACGGCGGGTATCCTTGGATCATTGACCTGCCATCATAGGTTCGGAACCCGCCGTGTAAATAATTTTATTAAATTATTTCAATATGTTAAATGAATACCAAAGCATACAACAGGATACAAACTATGGGCACTATGCCCGTGAACCACAACGGTTTGGAATGGTTGGACTATTCCGCCGTCTCGACCTGTTCCCGCGCACGAAGTTCGCCCCAATCAAAGGGCCGACCATGATGTTGGGCCAGTCGAATTTCCCGCTTCACCCCCCACCATTTCCATCCGCCGACATGCCGAATCTCGCGGTTGATCGCGTGCTTGCGCAGGTTGAGGTGCCGTAAGGCCACACATATTGCCCCATCGTGATCAAATAGAAACGGCCCGCCGCGATTTTACATCACGACGGGCCGTCAAACTGTTTAACTCTTGGGCGAATTAGCTGATTTTTGTCAGCAGATCATCCAAGGACGCCTTGGCATCGCCATAGAACATGCGTGTGTTGTCCTTAAAGAACAGCGGGTTTTCGATGCCGGAGTAACCGGTACCTTGGCCACGCTTGGACACGAACACCTGTTTCGCCTTCCAGCATTCCAGAACCGGCATGCCGGCGATGGGGCTGTTGGGGTCTTCTTGGGCGGCTGGGTTCACGATGTCGTTGGACCCGATAACAATCGCCACGTCGGTTTCTGGGAAATCATCGTTGATTTCGTCCATCTCCATAACGATGTCATACGGTACTTTGGCTTCGGCCAAAAGAACGTTCATGTGACCAGGCAGACGGCCCGCAACAGGGTGGATCGCAAAGCGAACCTCTTTGCCCTTGGCGCGCAGACGACGGGTAAGCTCCGCCACGTTCTGCTGTGCCTGTGCAACGGCCATGCCATAGCCCGGGATGATCACGATGCTGTCGGCCTCTTCCAAGGACTGCGCAACGCCATCCGCATCAATCGCAACCTGTTCGCCTTCGACTTCCATGGCTGGACCAGTTGTCCCACCAAAGCCGCCAAGGATCACAGATACGAAGGAGCGGTTCATCGCCTTACACATGATGTAGGACAGGATCGCACCAGAGGAACCCACCAGCGCACCAACAACGATCAATAGGTCATTCCCAAGAGAGAAACCAATCGCCGCAGCGGCCCAACCGGAATAGGAGTTCAACATAGACACAACAACCGGCATATCCGCGCCGCCGATGCCCATGATCAAGTGATAACCGATGAACAGTGCCGCCGCAGTCATCAGCGCAAGCGGAAGAAGACCACCGTTGCCCATGTACCAGAACAGACAGATCACAGAAAGCACAGCCGCACCTGCATTCAGCGCGTGACCACCAGGCAGTTTTTCCGCCTTGGACGTCACTTTGCCCGCAAGTTTAAGATAGGCAATCACAGAACCGGTGAAGGTCACCGCACCGATGAACACACCAAGGAACACTTCGACTTTAAGGATGGCAATTTCAACGCCGTCTTTCTTGGCGATCAATGCTGCGAAACCTTCGAGCGCCTTTTTCGCTGTGTCATCCATGCCCGCAACGCGGCCCATTTCAACATGCGCAACAAAGCCGACGAAAACCGCAGCCAAACCAACAAGCGAGTGCATCGCAGCAACCAGCTGTGGCATCTCGGTCATTTCGACCTTGTTTGCGACCTGCCAACCGATGAAACCACCGGCCGCAATCAGGATAAGCGACAGCAACCAAAGACCAGAACCAGGGCCGATCAGCGTTGCGAAAACCGCAAGCGCCATACCCGCGATACCATACCAAACGGCACGTTTCGCGCTTTCTTGACCGGAAAGACCGCCCAAGGAGAGGATGAAGAGAACAGCCGATACAACGTAGGCTGCAGTGGTAAATCCGAATTCCATGTCAGATCCCCCCTTAAGATTTCTGGAACATGGCGAGCATACGCCGTGTCACCATGAAGCCGCCGAAAATATTAATCCCAGTCATAAAGACCGAAATCGCCGACAGCAGGATCACCAAGAACGAGCCCGATCCGATTTGCATCAGAGCGCCCAGAATGATGATGGATGAAATGGCGTTGGTTACGGCCATCAAAGGTGTGTGCAGGCTGTGCGCCACGCCCCAGATCACTTGGAAACCAATAAACACCGACAGAACGAACACGATAAAGTGCTGCATGAAGCTTGCTGGGGCGACTGTGCCCACGGCCAACAACAATGCGCCGCCTATTGCGATCAGGCCGACCTGTGTTTTGGTCTGCTTTTTGAACGCTGCGACTTCTTCGGCACGTTTTTCTTCAGGAGTAAGCTCTTTTGGCGCTTCTTTTGGTTTTTGCGCCGCAATCGCCGCCACTTTGGGTGGGGGTGGTGGGAAGGTGATTTCACCTTCGAATGTCACAGTCGCGCCGCGGATCACGTCGTCTTCCATGTCGTGGTTGATTTGACCGTCTTTTTCAGGGGTCAGATCGGTCATCATGTGACGGATGTTGGTCGCGTACAATGTGGACGCCTGCGCGGCCATACGGGATGGGAAGTCAGTGTAACCGATGATGGTCACGCCGTTCTCGGTCACGATCTTTTCGTCGGCCACGGTCAGCTTACAGTTGCCGCCCTTTTCCGCCGCAAGGTCAACCACAACAGAGCCCGGCTTCATCGCGGCAACCATGTCTTCGGTCCACAATTCAGGCGCTTCGCGGTTCGGGATCAACGCAGTGGTGATAACGATATCGACCTCTGGCGCCAGCTCGCGGAACTTGGCCAATTGGGCCTCGCGGAATTCCGGAGAGGACACCGATGCGTAGCCACCGGTTGCCGCACCGTCCTGTTGCTCTTCTTCGAAATCGAGGAAGACAAATTCGGCGCCCATAGATTCGACCTGTTCGGCCACTTCTGGGCGAACATCGAACGCGTATGTGATCGCACCAAGAGACGTCGCCGTCCCAATCGCCGCAAGACCGGCAACACCCGCACCAACGACCAAAACCTTGGCTGGCGGAACCTTACCCGCAGCGGTGATTTGACCGGTAAAGAAGCGACCAAAGTTGTTGCCCGCCTCGATAACCGCGCGGTAACCCGCGATGTTCGCCATGGATGAAAGCGCATCCATTTTCTGCGCACGAGAAATACGTGGCACCATTTCCATCGCGATCACATTGGCACCGGATGCCTTTGCGGCCTCCATGCCAGCGTCATTGGCAGCTGGATTAAAGAAGCTAATCAATGTCTTATCAGATGTAAGACGCTTCAGCTCAACGGCTTCTGGCTGACGCACTTTGGCAACGATGTCCGCGGCCTTATAAAGAGCCGCGCCCGTTTTCACCACTTCTACGCCAGCTGCCTCATAGGCTGCATCGTCGAAACCAGCGGCCGCACCGGCCCCCGTTTCAATCACACAGTCATAGCCCAGCTTCTGGAGCTGGACGGCACTGTCAGGGGTCATCGCGACGCGCGCTTCCCCTTCAAATATCTCCTTCGGAGCACCGATTTTCACGTGTCCTGTCCCTTCTTCAATTATGTTCGCAATTGCAAACCCCATGTCAGGGCCCGTCCCAAGAAGGCCCCAAACAATAATCTTGGGGACACTACCACTGCGCAATATTGTTTCGCAACAAGTTGGCGCTAACAAAGTTTCGTTTTTCGACAGATCATCGAAAATCGTACCGCTCTGTGGGTCAATGATGGGATTTCTGTGAATTTTATCCCGAATTTCCCCGTGAAGGCGGAATATTTTCGCCCGAAGATGGGGCATCTGCCGAAGGTTGGACAAATCGTCACAGGAATGCCCCATTTTGTCCGCAACCGCACCATTTTCAGGTGCAACGATCAAAATATTCGCCAAGGGAGGCAAGAATGTACATCGATCCATACGTCACGACAGACGCATTTGACGCCCCCAAGCGCGGGGCCACGCCACATAACGATGGGGCACGGTCCCTGTCTGGATTCTGTTTTGGCACCCTGATCACGACAAAAGATGGCCCTCGTTTAATTGAAACCTTGCAGGTCGGGGATCAGATCCTGACACGGGATAATGGATTTCAACGCCTTCGCTGGCGGACGCCGCATCAGGCCGCGTCGCACAACGAGATGGGCGTTGTCGGCATCGAAGCGGGCGTAATTGGAAATCACAGCGCGCTCTATATGTCCCGCAGCACATCGGTGTTGATGAACACCGACGACGGGTTGAACGAACATCTGGTGCCGACGCGTCATTTGATCAACGACATCACCATTCGCGCCACTGCGCCCCGTTTTACCATGTCATTGGTGTTTGATCGCCACGAAATCATTCTGGCCAACGGCGCATTTTGCGAAACACTTCGGGTGTCGAACGGGACCATGGCCATCATGTCCCCCGATCAGCGCGCCGATCTTTTGGAACATCTTCCGCTATTGCGGGTGACAGATCGGGCGTACCACGCCTCTGCGCGACCCTCCATGCCAATGGATTTGGGTCAGGGTCTATTGCGCGGCAACAAGGTCGCCTGAACGGCCCCTCCAAGCGCGCGCCGCATCGCCAAAGGCCGCAAACAACGGACGTGAGACGGAATCGTTTTCCGCATTCCATTCCGGATGCCATTGCACGCCCAGTGCAAAACCAGCCGCCTCTTTGACATAGATCGCCTCGGCCGTGCCGTCAGGCGCCACACCATCCACATGAATACGCGGGCCGGCGTCATTGATGCCCTGCCCATGAAGCGAATTGGTCCGAACGACCTGTTCGCCCATGATCCGGTGGAACACACCGTCTTGGGCAAAGGTCACATCGTGGCGGTGGGCAAATTTTTCGTCCCATGTGCCCTCGGTCGGCATACGGTGATTATCGCGCCCAGGTAGGTCGCGAATTTCTGGATATAGGGTCGAACCCATCGCGACGCTCAATTCCTGAAAGCCGCGACAAACGCCCAAAATCGGCTGCCCCTTCGCAACACAGGCCCGCACAAGCGCAAGCGTAAACTCGTCACGCACGCGGTCAAACGTGCCGTGGGCCTCGGTCTCTTCTTCGCCGTACTCGTTTGGGTGAACATTGGGCCGTGCCCCCGTCAACAAGAAGCCGTCGCAAACCGACATGGCCTCTTGGATGGAAATGACATCGGTGTTTGGGGCAATAATCATAGGTATTGCCCCAGCAACTTCGCTTATGGCGCGCTGATTTACTGTCCCACTTGAAACAATCGGATACTGATCAAAAATTTCATCGTGGTTGCCAATAATTCCAACAACTGGTCGCATAATATGATCCTCTAAAACTGCAGTCACTGAACACGCTCGCGAATTTCATTACAACAGAAATGTCATTCGAGAATGTAACCGCACCCTAAAGTTATCACGCAAGTTGAAGTCAAATTGGATTCACATTTAGTTCAAATCCGATTTAAACGCCAAACGCCGCGCATGTAGGACCGGTTCCGTATAGCCAGACGGCTGAGAAGTTCCTTTATATACAAGATCACATGCAGCCTGAAATGCAACGGAATTGTAATCCGGCGCCATCGGCACATAGGCGGGATCCTGCGCGTTTTGACCGTCCACGACCACTGCCATCTTTTTAAGCGCGGCGTGGACCATGTCGGTGCTGACCACCCCGTGGTGCAGCCAGTTCGCCAAAGCTTGCGACGAGATTCGGCAGGTGGCGCGGTCTTCCATTAGGCCAACGTCGTTGATATCGGGCACTTTGGAACAGCCGATGCCCTGATCGACCCAGCGCACAACATAGCCAAGGATGCCTTGGGCGTTGTTCTCGACCTCGGCGGTGATTTCGGCCTCGGACCAGTTTTGACCGCGCGCGAGCGGGATATCCAACAGGTCGTCCAAGGTGCCACGGGCCCCACCGGCGGCGATTTCGTCCTGTCGGGCAGAGACATCAACCATGTGATAATGCATCGCATGAAGTGTGGCGGCGGTCGGTGACGGCACCCACGCACAGCTCGCCCCCGCATTCGGGTGGCCGATTTTCGCAGTCATCATATCGCCCATCAGATCGGGCATGGCCCACATGCCCTTACCGATCTGCGCGCGCCCCTTCAGGCCACAGGCAAGCCCGATATCCACGTTGCGATCCTCATAAGACAGGATCCAAGGCATAGTTTTCATGTCGCCTTTGCGAAGGAACGGCCCCGCCTCCATGGATGTATGGATTTCATCGCCCGTGCGGTCCAAGAAACCGGTGTTGATGAACGCCACACGCGATTTCGCCGCACGGATACATTCCGCAAGGTTCACCGATGTGCGGCGTTCCTCGTCCATAATGCCAAGTTTAACGGTGTTCTGTGGCAGGCCCAGCGCGGCCTCGACACGGGTGAAAATCTCGTCTGCAAAGGCGACCTCGGTGGGGCCGTGCATTTTCGGTTTCACAACATAGATCGAACCGGTGGTGGAATTGCCCCCATCACGCGCCAGATCGTGCATCGCGATCAATGTGGTCATCATGGCATCCATGATCCCCTCGCCGACCTCATGACCGTCGCGGTCAATCACGGCGGGGTTCGTCATCAGATGTCCCACGTTGCGCACCAACATCAGTGACCGACCCTTAAGGGTCACAGTATCGCCATTCACCCCATGGAACACACGATCCGCTGCCAGCACACGGTCGAACGTCTTGCCGCCCTTGGTCACGGTTTCGGACAGGTCCCCCTGCATCAGACCAAGCCAGTTGGAATAGGCCAGCACCTTGTCCTCACCATCCACGGCGGCGACGGAATCCTCGCAATCCATGATGGTGGACACGGCGGCCTCGACCTGTACGTCGCAGATGGAGGCGGGGTCGGTCGCGCCAATCGGATGATCGCCGTCAATGCGCACCTCAATATGCAGACCGTTTTTCACAAACAGGAACGAGCACTGTTCCGCGCCAAAACCAACCAGCTGGCCCTCATCCGCGAGGGTCGCGATGCCATCGGCGGTAGTGAATGTGGCCACATCATCGGTCACATCAATCCCCGTCACATCGGCCCATTTCGCCCCATCAAGCGGCACGGCAACATCCAGATGCGCCTTGGCGGCGGCAACAACACGCGCGCCGCGCTCGGCGTCATAGCCCCCACCCGCAGGCAGATCGCCCAGCGCGTCGGTGCCGTAATAGGCGTCATAGAGGCTCCCCCAACGGGCGTTGGCGGCATTCAGGGCAAACCGCGCGTTCATAATCGGCACAACCAATTGCGGACCGGCAATGGTGGCGATTTCGGGGTCTACGTTGTCTGTATCAATGGCAAACGGCGCGCCCTCGGGGACGATATAGCCGATCTCGCGCAGGAACGCCTCATAGGCCACCGGATCATGATCGCCGCCACGGTGTTCGATATGCCACGCATCAATGCGCGCCTGCATATCGGCGCGGACCTGCAATAGATCACGGTTCTTGGGGCCAAGATCATGGACGATTTCGGAAAAGGCCGACCAAAACGCGTCCTTGTCGACACCGGTGCCGACAATCGCGCGATCATTGATAAAGGCAAGCAACCGATCGTCGATCTGCAATCCAAATGTTTCCGTATGTGTCATGGCATTCCCCTTGGTCCGTTTCCCCAACAGCCTAGCGTCGCTGAAAAATAGAGCAAGCAGCCAAAGCGCCCCATTCCCCGAAGCACTTTCAACAAATTATTTAAACCAATTCTTTAGTCCCACGCGCCACACAGGGCATAATCCCTTGCACCCCCCGCACAGACGGGCATTGTTAGGGGCAACAGACCATGCCGGAGAATCCCATGACCGCCACCGAACCGCAGGAAATTTTCCTGAGCGATTACAAACCCTTCCCTTATCTTGTTGAACGGGTTGACCTGACATTCCACCTGTCGCCGACGGCCACGCGGGTTCTGTCCAAGATCATGTTCACCCCGAACCCCGCATCCGAAGGCGGCGCGTTCTTCCTTCATGGCGAACAGCTTAACCTTTTGTCGACCAAGATCGACGGGGTGGATGTATCAGTCACCCAAACCGACACCGGCCTGACCTGTGACGTGCCCAACGCCCCGTTCGTCTTTGAGGCCGAGGTCGAGATCAACCCAGAGGCAAACACCGCCCTTGAGGGTCTCTATATGTCCAACGGCATGTATTGCACCCAGTGCGAGGCCGAGGGTTTCCGCAAGATCACCTATTACCCTGACCGTCCCGACGTGATGGCCCCGTTCAACGTGACGATCCACGGCGATCTGCCGGTTCTTTTGTCCAACGGGAACCCTGTGTCGTCGACCACGGGCACCGCCACATGGAACGACCCGTGGCCCAAGCCCGCCTATCTGTTCGCGCTG
Source organism: uncultured Halocynthiibacter sp. (assembly GCA_947503035.1). Lineage (GTDB taxonomy): Bacteria > Pseudomonadota > Alphaproteobacteria > Rhodobacterales > Rhodobacteraceae > CANNCD01. Next base: position 242,806 of record CANNCD010000001.1, on the reverse strand, counting down.
GTCGCCGGTGATCTGACCCCACACACAGGCGCCTTTACCACCCGTTCCGGCAAAGAGGTCGAACTTAACCTCTATGTACGCCCTGGCGGGGACGAGGACAAATGCGCCTATGGGATGGACGCGTTGATCCGGTCGATGAAATGGGACGAGGACGTGTATGGCCGCGAATATGACCTTGATATCTTTAACATTGTGGCCGTCGACGATTTCAACATGGGCGCGATGGAGAACAAAGGTCTGAACATCTTTAACTCTTCCGCCGTGCTGGCCAGCCCCACGACATCCACCGACGCCAATTTCGCACGGATCGAGGCGATCATCGCCCATGAATATTTCCACAACTGGACCGGCAACCGCGTGACCTGTCGCGATTGGTTCCAGCTGTGTTTGAAAGAGGGTCTCACCGTTTTCCGCGATCAACAGTTTTCCGGCGACATGCGCAGCCACGCGGTCCAGCGGATCGAGGACGTGATCCAACTGCGCGGCCGTCAGTTCCGCGAAGACAACGGCCCCCTCGCCCACCCTGTGCGCCCCGAGAGCTTTGTTGAGATCAACAATTTCTATACCGCGACCATCTATGAAAAAGGTGCGGAAATCATCGGGATGCTGAAACGGTTGGTGGGGGATGACGCCTATTACACGGCGCTTGATCTCTATTTCGACCGCCACGATGGTGATGCGGCGACGATCGAAGACTGGCTTCAAGTGTTCGAAGACAGCACCGGTCGCGATCTGACCCAGTTCAAGCTTTGGTATCAACAGGCCGGCACCCCGCGCCTCTCGGTGACCGACAGCTTTGACAATGGCACCTATACCCTGACCTTCACGCAATCCACACCCGCGACCCCGGGCCAAGACGTAAAAGACGCCCGCGTGATCCCCATCGCGGTTGGCCTTCTGGATGCCACTGGGGCCGAGGTCACACCGACCACCGTTCTGGAAATGACCGAGGCCACGCAAAGTTTTGAATTCACCGGCCTTGCCGCCAAACCCGTGCCGTCAATCCTGCGCGAATTTTCCGCCCCTGTGATTTTGGAACGGGAAACAACCAACGCCGAACGTGCGTTTCTTTTGGCCCATGACACCGACCCGTTCAACAAATGGGAGGCGGGTCGCGCCCTTGGCAAGGATGTGTTGCTCCGCATGATCATCGAAGGCACCGCGCCGGACGAAACATATCTGAACGCGTTGTTGACGGTTGCCAATGACGACACGCTCGACCCTGCGTTCCGCGCCCTTGCGTTGAAATTGCCGAGCCAAGACGACATCGCGCAGGCCATCGTTGATGCGGGTGCCACGCCAGACCCCACTGCGATTTACCGCGCGATTGATACGCTGCGCACGGCGATTGCCCTCCATATGCAGGACGTTCTGCCGAAACTTTTGGCCGCGAACCACGTCGACGGCCCGTTCGTGCCCGATGCCGAGGGCGCAGGAAAACGCGCCCTTGCGGCGGTGATCCTGTCCCTGCTTACACGCATCGACAACGGCGACGAGGCCCGCGCGCGGTACCACGCCGCCGACAATATGACCGAGCAGCTCTCTGCCCTTGGATGTCTGTTGTCCAATGATCGTGGCCGCGAACAATGCGCCGCCTTCTATGACCAATGGAAACACGACCACCTTGTGATCAACATGTGGTTCAGCCTTCAGGTCAGCCATGCCTCCCCCGACACCGCCGCCGATGTGGCGCGGGCGTTGACGGAACACGCGGACTTTAACTGGAAGAACCCGAACCGGTTCCGGTCCGTTATCGGCGCACTTGCCATGAACGCCGCCGGTTTCCATGATCCAAGTGGGGCGTCCTATGACCTTGTGGCGGATTGGTTGATCAAACTCGATGACGCCAACCCCCAGACCACCGCGCGCATGACCACCGTGTTTGAAACGTGGAAACGCTATGACGCCGACCGTCAGGATCTGATCCGCGCGGCCCTGACCCGCATCAAAGATAAGGACAACCTAAGCCGCGACACCGGCGAAATGGTTGGTCGTATTTTGAACGCATAACGCAACAAGGTTGCGCGCGCCCTTGCAAGCACGCGCAACCTTGGGTATCACGCACCCGCAAAACCTAGGGGGCCCTATGAAAAAGATCGTCGCAGCCAAGCTTCATGGCATCACTGTCACCGAGGCGGATTTGAACTATCACGGCTCTATTACGCTGGACCCTGACCACTGCGAAGCGGCGGGCATCATCCCCATGGAATTCGTTGAAATCTGGAACAAAAATTCCGGTGCACGCATTTCAACCTATGTGATTTACGGCGACCGCGGCGCGGGCCAATGTGTGTTGAACGGCGCGGCCGCGCGGTCCTGTCAGGTTGGCGATCAGGTCATCATCTGTTCGAGCGACTATATCGAGGCGGACGCCGTTACCGATATCTCGCCCACCGTTCTGACCTTTACGCCAGACAATAAAATCGACGAAATCCTAACCTATAAGGCCAATCGCGATGACGAGGGCCGTCTGACCTTTGATATCATCAAAGAAGGCGCGGCCCAGAAGATCCCATACAAAAGCAATTAACTTGCGACACTGGGTGCCCCTGCCCATGGCGGGGACACCACGCCAGTTTTTGACCCGAAACGCATCTTCGTGCGTTGATAGACGCCCCGCGCGTCCATTCCCCCTTGCGACCCGAATTGAGCTATCCTAGAAGGAAAGCAATCAGACAGGATACGTGACATGCTTGACCTAACTTATGAATTGCCAAAACCCAAAGTCATCGCCGGTGCGAAACACGACTGGGAGCTTGTGATCGGGCTTGAAATTCACGCCCAAGTGAGCAGCAACGCAAAGCTTTTCTCCGGTGCTTCGACCACTTTCGGCGCCGAGCCAAATTCAAACGTATCCTTCGTTGACGCCGCCATGCCTGGCATGTTGCCCGTGATCAACGAATACTGTGTCGAACAGGCGGTGCGCACCGGTCTGGGCCTCAATGCCGAGATCAACCTGTACTCTGCGTTTGACCGCAAAAACTATTTCTACCCTGACCTTCCACAAGGCTACCAGATTTCCCAGCTGTACCACCCCATCGTGGGCGAAGGCGAAGTTCTGGTTGAAATGGCCGAAGGCGTGGCGCGGAACGTGCGCATCGAACGTATCCACCTTGAACAAGATGCTGGTAAATCGATCCACGATATGGACCCGAACATGTCATTCGTTGACCTGAACCGCACCGGTGTTGCGTTGATGGAAATCGTGTCAAAACCCGATATCCGTGGCCCAGAAGAAGCCGCCGCCTATGTCACAAAACTGCGTCAGATCCTGCGCTATCTTGGCACCTGCGACGGCAACATGCAGTCCGGCTCGATGCGCGCCGACGTGAACGTGTCGGTCTGTCGCCAAGGTCAGTACGAGAAATACCAAGAGACCCAAGATTTCTCGCATCTCGGCACCCGCTGTGAATTGAAGAACATGAACTCTATGCGCTTCATCCAGATGGCCATCGATTATGAGGCCCGTCGCCAAATCGCGATCCTCGAAGATGGCGGCACCGTCGATCAGGAAACCCGTCTTTATGACGCGGACAAGAACGAAACACGGTCCATGCGGTCCAAAGAAGAAGCGCATGATTACCGTTACTTCCCATGTCCTGATCTTCTACCGCTTGAGATCGAACAGGAGTGGGTGGACGATATCGCCAAGACCCTTCCTGAACTGCCTGACGCGAAAAAGGCACGTTTTATCAAGGACTTTGGCCTGTCTGACTATGACGCCTCTGTTCTGACTGCCGACACGGTAAGTGCGGGTTTCTTTGAAGCCACCGCCGAAGGTCGCGACGGTAAATTGGCCGCGAACTGGGTCATCAACGAATTGTTCGGCCGTCTGAAGAAGGACGAAAAGGACATCACCGATAGCCCGATCAACCCAGACCAACTGGGCGGGATCATCGCGCTGATCACTAAGGGTGATATCTCGGGCAAGATCGCCAAAGATCTGTTTGAAATCGTCTATACCGAAGGTGGCGACCCCGCCGAGATCGTGGACGCGCGCGGCATGAAACAGGTGACGGACACCGGTGCCATCGAGGCCGCCGTGGACAAGATCATCGCGGAAAACCCTGCGCAGGTCGAAAAGGCCAAGCAGAACCCGAAACTTGCGGGTTGGTTCGTCGGTCAGGTCATGAAGGCCACCGGCGGCAAGGCAAACCCCAAGGCCGTGAACGAAATTATCGCCAAGAAGCTCGCGCAATAAGCGTGTAGAACGGCAACATATCGATTTATTAGGGCGCCCCATCTTTGTGTGGGCGCCCTTTTTCGTTATTCTCTCTCGAAACAGATTCTAGGTGCCCATATGTACGAATACAAAGTTGTCCCCGCCCCCGTCAAAGCCGCCCGTATTAAGGGTGTGCGTGGCACGAACAATCGGTTCTCTCACACGTTGATGGACCTGATGAACAGCTATGGCGCGGACGGTTGGGAATATGTGCGCGCCGAGACATTGCCCTGTGAAGAGCGCAGCGCCATGGGGGCAAAATCGACGCTTTATCAAAACGTTCTGATCTTTAAACGTGCCGTTACCGCCGACGAAGACGTATTCGCGCCACAGGTTTTGCACGACCTTGAACCGTCATTGCCCGAACCAACGGTTGCCGCGCCGAACCCAACCGAGGAACCGGCGCAGCCTGCGCAACGTCTAACTGTCGATATCTAGCGACAGGGCGTGAATGCGGGTGATGATGTCCTTGCCAATCGCCGCGTTCACCGCGCGGTGACGCTGGATGCGTGACATCTCGGCAAAGGCGGCGGCGCGGATAATCACGTGGAAATGGCTCTCGCCGCCCTCTTGGAAACCGGAATGCCCGCGGTGCGCTTCGCTTTGGTCTTCGACCTCCAGAAGGGTTGGCGAAAATTCCGCCATTAGGTTCGATTTAATTTCGTCAATCACGGCCATTTGTGCGGTTTCCTCTTTTCCTCGCGTCGCAAAACTCTAAACTGTTATCTCCGAGTCGACCACCTACCGCGAATAGGCACCCCCATGAAAAAAGACGATCCATTTGGTTTCGATATGAGCGTTTCTTCTGATAAGAAGAAACGGGTCCGCGGGCGCCGCGGAATGTCAGGCGCTGTGGAAACTTCTACACGCGAATGCGCCCATTCCGGTTGTGATGAGGTGGGCAAATACCGCGCCCCGCGTTCCCCCGACCATCTGGACGAATTCCTGTGGTTCTGTAAGGAACACGTGCGCGAATTTAACCTGAAATGGAATTTCTTTAACGGCCAAACCGAAGAAGAAATGGAAGCACATATCAACAACAGCAAAGTTGGTGATCGCCCGACCGAACCGTTCGGTAAGAAATCCGTTGAACAACAGGCGTGGGAACGTCTGGGCGTGGATGACCCGCATCAGGTTCTGGGTGAAAATGCGACCCGTAATCCGGGCAAATCCACCACAGGCGGCACCCGTCGTCTGCCCCCATCGGAACGTCGCGCGATTGAGGTTCTTGAGGCCAAAGACCACTGGACCAAACCAGAGATCCGCAAAGCCTATAAGAAGCTTATCAAGATCCTACACCCCGATTTGAACGGTGGGGATCGGTCCGACGAAGAACGTCTACAAGAAGTCGTTTGGGCCTGGGACCAGATCAAGGACAGCCGCAGCTTTAAAAGCTAGGAACAGTTGATCCAACAAATCACTGGCCCCGTTTTCATCCGAGGGCCGCATAAACCGTCCGCGCGCCAAAAAGGCACCGCGGGCGTTTTTGTTTGGGGTATGGCGGCGTAGGATCAGTTGGTTGTCCCACATATCGGGGATCACCGATGGCGGCGCCGTAAACCGCGCCGATGTCAGCCCCGTGAGCGCCCCAATGGGCACAACGTCCCCCGCTGGCGTCATCACCCAAAGCGCGACACCATCCTGAAGGTCGCGGTCCTTGTTGATCGACACGACAAATTCCTGACGGCCCGCATCGAACGTCACATCACCCCAATGATCCACATCGGGACCGGTCAACGTTGTGGCATAGGGGACCACCGTATCGGTATGAAAATAGGCGACCGCCGCCGCGACCACAAAGGCCATGCAGGCCGCAACGCCAATTGCCCGCGAAATGATGTCGCGCCGCCGCGCCGCCTTTTCCGCGTCCTTTCCCGCAATGCCACGCACCGCCGCGGTCAGGTCGTCGGGCGGGGACACGGGTGCAATGGCGTCAAAGATCGACGCAAACCGTTCGGACCAGAAAATGAATGTCGCGCCCACGCCCAGATCGCGCGAAATGCTCATACGAAAGGTGCGCGACGCGTCGGGATCAAGCGTGCCCAACACATATTCTGCCGCCAAGGCCGTATCCGCGGGGGTATCATCCCCGTCCAATGTCAAATCGCGCCAAATGACCCAATCACGTACCTGATCCGCCGTCATCTCCAAATGCGGCGCCAAATCATCATAGGACCAACCCCGCAGATAAAGCACCCGCGCCAGCGCGCTGAGACCCATGCCGCCCATCTCTTCGGCCAAATCTTTGGACACGTTTTCAGGCCAAACATCGGTAATGGGGTCTTGCAGCACGTTACGCACCACCGACATGATCCATGCCTTACCCGACAGTTGGGTCGCGGGGTAACGCCCCGCGCCGCCCCACAGGCGTCCAAAAATCATGCGCAGATGCTGTGCCGCCTCGCCCTCATGTCGGGACACAAGCAGGCACATCGCATAGATCGTCGGCCCGATCACATCATAAAGACCGATCAAACCGCGCGGCTGTTTTGCGACCATCCGGCCAAGCTGTGTTTCGATATCGGCGTCACTGGGCATATGGCCTGTCTCTCCTGCACAAGGGCTTTGAAACCTCTGTGACATGGAATTCTAAAGAAACTCCGAAAACCGGCGACAATTAACGATAAATCTGCCCCTTCCCCTTGCACCACCTTGGGAATTGGCGCAGAAATCAAACGTCAGAGACCGCACCCGCGCCAGGTGCGCATATTACGAGGACTTCCCATGACCGACGCCGCCCTAGATATCAACGCAAAACCCACCGAAGACATTTCCGTTCGCGACGTGTTTGGCATTGATACGGACATGACGATCAAGGGGTTCTCCGAGCGTACAGAACGCGTGCCGGATCTCGACAGCACCTATAAATTCGACCCTGACACCACGATGGCGATCTTGGCTGGCTTTAGCCATAACCGCCGCGTGATGATCCAAGGGTACCACGGCACCGGTAAGTCGACGCACATCGAACAGGTTGCCGCGCGCCTGAACTGGCCATCGGTTCGTGTGAACCTTGATAGCCACATTTCCCGTATCGATCTGATCGGTAAGGACGCGATCAAATTGGTAGACGGCAAACAGACCACAGAATTCCAAGAAGGCATCCTGCCTTGGGCGCTTCGTACACCAACCGCGATTGTGTTCGACGAATATGATGCGGGCCGCGCGGACGTGATGTTCGTGATCCAACGGGTTCTTGAAACCGACGGTAAACTGACGTTGCTTGACCAGAACAAGGTCATCACGCCGAACCCATTCTTCCGTATTTTCGCGACCGCCAACACCGTTGGTTTGGGCGACACCACTGGTCTTTACCACGGCACCCAACAGATCAACCAAGGTCAGATGGACCGTTGGTCCCTTGTGTCCACGTTGAACTATCTGTCACGTGATGCGGAATCCAACATCGTGATCGCCAAGAACCCGACATACAACACCGAGGCCGGCCGCAAGACCGTGACCCAGATGGTGACTGTTGCCGATCTGACCCGCACCGCATTTATGAACGGCGATCTATCGACCGTTATGTCCCCACGTTCCGTGATCGCATGGGCACAAAACGCGATGATCTTTAAGGACGTTGGCTATGCCTTCCGTCTGTCGTTCCTGAACAAATGTGACGAACTGGAACGTCAAACCGTCGCCGAATTCTATCAGCGTTGTTTCGACGAGGAACTGCCAGAATCCGCAGCAAACGTCAGCCTAGGGTAGACGCCTAAGGGGGCAGCATGCACTTAGGTTTGATCGGCGGAATTGGTCCTGCATCAACGGTTGTCTATTACCAAAAACTGACCGCAGCGATGCGCGCATTGGGTCGGCCATTGGACATGACAATCGTGCAGGCCGACGCCAATACATTGGTGAAAAACAACCTTGCGGACGACCGCGACACACAGGCCGCGATTTACGCAGATCTGATTGATCGGCTGGCGGCGGCGGGGGCCGACTGTGCGGTTCTAACGTCGCTGGGTGGGCACTACTGTATCGACGAAACCGTGCCGCTGTCGGCCCTGCCGATGGTGTCCGGTGTCACGCCGCTTGATGATTATTTCGCCGAGAACGGGATCAAAACCGTGGGTTTGCTGGGCACCGCCGTGGTGATGCGCACGAAATTATATGGTCAGTTGCACAAGACCCGCGCGATTTCGCCAGATGACGTGACCGGCGTCGGCCAGACCTATTTGGACATGGCCCTGTCCAGCGTTTGCACCGATACACAACGCGATCTGTTCTTTGCCGAAGGGCAGAAATTGATCGACCAAGGTGCGGACGCCGTTGTCCTTGCGGGGACCGATCTGAACCTTGCCTTTGACGGGCGCGATGCTGGTTATCCGGTGATTGACGCGCTAGACATACATATCGACCTTTTGGTTCGGCTTGCCACTGGCGACGCCAACCTTGCCGACCACACAGTGGGGACATCCGAATGAATAAGAAAAACGACAACCCCGCCGATCCGTTCAAAAAGGCGCTTGCCGAAGCCACCAAAGTCATGGCGAACGACCACGAATTGTCGGTGACCTATTCGGTTGATCCGTCGGGTAAAACCGACACCGCCGTGCGCCTGCCACAGGTCAGCCGCCGCATGACCCGCGACGAGGTGTTGCTGGCCCGTGGCACCGCCGATGCGCTTGCGCTTCAACACAAATATCACAACGCGGAAACCCACAACCGCTATCTCCCACAGGGGCAGATGGCGCGCGACCTCTATTCCGCCATGGAAAAGGCGCGCTGCGAAGCCGTCGGCGCCCGCCATATGCCTGGCACGTTGTCCAACATCGACGTGATCTTGGCCGCCGAGGCGAAACGCAAAGGATATGATAGCCTAACCGCCCAATCCGAGGCCCCGCTGGCCGAGGCTGCCGGTTATTTCGTGCGCCAATTGGCCACCGGTCGGGACCTGCCTGCGGGCGCGGCCAATGTGCTTGATCTGTGGAAACCATACCTTGAGGAACGCGCAGGCGGCTCGGTCGAGGCGATCCAAGACGTGCTGGCCGACCAATCCGAATTCGCGAAATTCGCGCGCCAGATCATCGAGGATTTGGGATACGGTGATCAGCTGGGCGAAGACCCAGATGACATGGATGACCAGGCCCCCACCGACGCCGAGGAAGAGCCCGAAGAAGAAGAAAACCCCGAAAACGAAGACGGCGAAGACGGGGACGAACAAGACACCGAGGGCGAGGCCGAACGCAGCCAAGAAGAACAGCAAGACGCCGGTCAGGCGCAGGTGTCGATGGACGACATGGCCGATCAAGAGAACCTTGATGAAATGGACATGCCCGACGGCGAGGCTCCGATGGACCCGCCGCCCCCGCCCGCCGTGTCCGACGCGGACCCGACCTATGAGGTGTTCACGACCGAACACGACGAAACCATCGCCGCCGAGGACCTTGCCGATGCTGCGGAATTGGAACGTCTGCGGGATTATCTTGATAAGCAGCTTGAACCGCTGAAGGGCGCCGTGTCCCGTTTGGCGAACAAACTGCAACGTCGTCTTCAGGCACAGCAAAACCGCAGCTGGGAGTTTGACCTCGAAGAGGGCATTTTGGACGCTGGCCGTCTGGCCCGCGTGGTCGCCAGCCCGACGACCCCGTTGTCGTTTAAACGCGAAAAAGACACCGAATTCCGCGACACCTGTGTGACGCTGTTGATCGACAACTCGGGCTCTATGCGCGGTCGTCCGATTTCCATCGCCGCGATCTGTGCCGACGTTTTGGCGCGCACCCTTGAACGGTGTCAGGTCAAGGTCGAGATCCTTGGGTTCACCACCAAGGCGTGGAAAGGCGGGATCGCGCGCGAAGAATGGCTGGCCGCGGGTCGTCCGCAATTGCCCGGTCGTTTGAATGATCTGCGGCACATCGTGTACAAATCCGCCGATGCACCGTGGCGTCGTGTACGCCCGAACTTGGGCCTCATGATGAAAGAGGGCCTGTTGAAGGAAAACATCGACGGTGAGGCGCTTGAATGGGCGCACCGTCGCATGGCCGCCCGCCCCGAAGCGCGCAAGATTTTGATGGTGATTTCCGACGGCGCGCCGGTGGATGACTCATCCCTGTCGGTGAACCCTGCGAACTTCCTTGAAAAGCACCTGCGCGACGTGATCGAGATGGTCGAGAAACGCAAGATGGTTGAGTTGTTGGCCATCGGGATCGGCCACGACGTGACGCGATATTATGACCGCGCCGTGACCATCACCGATGTGGAACAATTGGCCGGTGCGATGACAGAACAACTTGCGGCGCTGTTCGATAGCGACCCGCGCGCCCGCGCCCGTGTGATGGGCATGAACAAAGGACGATAAATGTACCAAAGCTTTGACACCCCGTCGAACCCTGCCCTTGGCCCCGCGCGTCTTGCGGATCTGCGCAAGGTCATGAAAGAGCGCGGCGTGGATGGGTTTTTGGTGCCCCGCGCCGATGTGCATCAGGGCGAATATGTTGCGCCGCGTGACGCGCGCCTGTTGTGGCTCACTGGGTTTTCCGGCTCTGCTGGATTTTGTGTGGCACTTGCGGATCAGGCGGGGGTTTTCATCGATGGACGCTATCGCACACAGGTGAAAACACAGGTTGATCTGGCGCATTTCACGCCGGTGCCGTGGCCGGAAACATCGCTTGGCGATTGGCTTGTGTCGGCCCTGCCCGATGGCGGCACCGTGGCCTTTGATCCATGGCTCCACACCGCCAAAGAAATCGAGGCCGCCTTGAAACGTTGTGACGGGCATGGAATTGATCTGGTGCCGTCCGAGAACCTGATTGACGCCATCTGGACGGATCAGCCCGCCGCCCCCACCGCGCCGATGACCGCCCATCCGATTGAATATGCGGGCGTGGCCCATGGGGACAAACGCGCCGATCTGGCCAAGACCATCACCGACGCGGACCAAGCCGCCGCCGTCATCACCATGACCGATAGCATCGCGTGGTTGTTAAACATTCGCGGCGCCGATATTGATCGCAACCCAATCGCACAGGCGCTTGCCATTTTGCACGGGGATGCCACGGTTGACCTTTTCTGTGATCCGGCCAAGACGACGGGCATTGCCGACCATCTGGGCGCCGACATTCGTGTGCATCCAATGGCCGATTTCGCCCCAACGCTCACCAAATTGACCGGCCCCGTGCGGGTCGACAAAACCACCGCGCCGATTGCGGTGGCCTCGGCGCTTGGGGAACACGCGGTTTGGGGCGACGATCCGTGCGCCCTGCCCAAGGCCAAGAAGAACGCCGTCGAAACCCAAGGCGCGCGCGACGCGGGTCTGCGCGATGCGGCGGCGGTCGTGAATTTCCTTGCGTGGTTTGATGAGACCGCCCCCAGCGGCACATTGACCGAAATCGACGTGGTCAAACACCTTGAAACCTGTCGCCGCGACACTGGCGCCCTTCGCGAGATCAGCTTTGACACCATCGCGGGGTTTGGCCCCAATGGTGCGATCATGCATTACCGCGTGTCTGACGACACCAACGCCAAGATCGAGACCGGCCAGATGATGCTGGTCGATAGCGGCGGACAATATAGCGACGGAACCACCGATATCACCCGCACCATCGCTGTGGGCGATGTGGGCATGAACGAGAAAACCTGTTTCACCCGCGTGCTTCAGGGCATGATCGCCATCAGCCGCGTGCAGTTCCCCCGTGGCCTTGCGGGGCGCGATCTTGATGCGCTGGCGCGGTACCCTCTTTGGGTGAATGGGTTGGATTTCAACCACGGCACGGGCCACGGCGTTGGCTCATACCTCTGTGTGCACGAGGGCCCGCAGCGTCTGTCACGCGTGTCTGATGTGCCATTTTCCGAGGGCATGATCCTGTCAAATGAGCCGGGCTATTACCGCGAGGGGGCGTTCGGTATTCGCATCGAGAACCTGATTTCCGTGCGAAAAGCCCCCGCGATTAAGGGCGACGATGGGCGCGATATGTTGGCGTTCGAAACGCTCACCTATGTGCCGTTGGACCGTCGCTTGATCGTGACCGACCTGTTGTCGCAGGACGAACGGGATTGGATCGACGCCTATCATTTGGAAACGCAAAACCGTTTGGCAGATCGCGTGGACGTTGCGGCAAAACCGTGGCTTTTGGCCGCATGTGCGCCGCTTTGACATATCTTTGTAACCAAAGACCTGTATAGTGCCGCACGACGTACAGGGGAAATATTATGACTGATATTACAATTAAGCCCGCGACGGGCACTTGGGTTATTCGCGCAGGCGGGGCCGTTTTGGCCGAAACCAACGCCGCGCTTGAGCTGATCGAAGAAGACCGCGCACCCGTGATTTACTTTCCACGTGGCGATGTTGCGATGCTGTTTTTCAGCGAAACGGACACCAAAACCACCTGCCCGTTCAAGGGCGAGGCCAGCTATTTCGCGATCCACACCAAAAGCGTTGTGATCGACGATACCGCCTGGTCCTATGAGGCACCGGTGGACGATATGTCGGCCATCTCAGGATACCTTGCGTTTGACGACACAAAGGTCGCTGTTGAACAGCTCTGATCGGTGATCACATCACATTCACAGGGTCCGGCGCGCCGCGTTCGGGCCCTTTTTTATGAATGTTCCTCGGCCGCCACGGCCGAAAGCGCACGGTTATAAGCCTTGAGCGCATCAATGTGGAACAAGACCCCCACAACGGATGTCTCGCCCTCGGCATCATCGTGACGGATGACGGGAATAAACGGCGTGTTCAGACGATCAAACATCGGGAGCGCCTGTTCCAACGTACTATGTTCGATCAAACACTGGCCGGTTTTCATCATGTCTGTGGCGGTTTGCATCTCGCCTTCGGTGACAACCTCGGGCGCGCGCATCGCGCTGCTGGTGGACTGCATCTGAAGCACATAGGCCTGTGGCCCCGCCGCCAAATGCACGTCGCGGTTTTCCAGCTGTGTCAGGAAGAACGAGTGGTTCACCATGCGGCTTGAGATCAGCGTCGAAATCGAAACGGCGACCATCACAGCAAGCCCCGTCTGCCAGTCACCGGTCAGTTCGAACACGATCAACGTGGTGGAAATCGGCGCGCCCAGAACGGCGCCGCCCACCGCACCCATGCCCGCCAAGGCGTATAATGTGTGGGAACCCGAAACCTCGGGCAGGATGCTGGTCGCGATGATCCCAAAGGCCAAACCGGAAAGCGCGCCGACCATCATCGCGGGGCCGAACACGCCGCCGCCCATACGCCCCGCCATGGTGATCGCGGTGGCGATGCCCTTGATGATCACGAAAATGATCGCCTCGCGCAGCAACAAGGTGCCGGAGAGTGCGCCCGATGTGGTCTCCATCCCGACGCCGATCACATGGGGGAACCAGATGGCAATCACGCCCAACATAGCACCCGAAATCGCCGGACGTAGCCAGCGCGGGAACCCGACGCGGCCCTGCACCCAAGACCCCACATTGTCGGCCCAAAAGATCGAGCGCATCATAAACACAGCGATCAATCCGCACATGACCCCAAGGATCAAGAACGCGGGCAGTTCGACATAGAACGCCAATTCGCCTTCGCGGGCGAGGTTAAATTCCGGCACGTTGCCGAACTCCAGACGGCTGACCACGGTACCCGCGACCGCCGCAATGGCGATGGGGGCAAAGGCGTGGACGGCAAAGTGGCGCAAGACCACCTCGAGGGCGAAAATCGCACCGGCGATGGGGGCGTTGAACGACGCTGACACGGCGGCGGCCACCGCACAGCCCAGCAATTCGCGCCCCGTCACGCCGCCCGCGTGGAACCGGTTCGACACCCATGTGGATATGACGCCCGCAAGGTGCACAACCGGCCCCTCGCGCCCCGTTGAGCCCCCCGTTGACAGGGTAATCAGCGACGCACAAGCGGACGCAAGCCCCGCCCGTTTTTCCACGCGCCCATCATGAAGCGCGGCGCCTTCGATCACGTCGGCCACGGAACGGACCCGTCCATCGGGCGTGAAATTATGAAGAATAATCCCCACCAAGAGCCCGCCAATGATCGGAATAATCAGCAAAAGATACCAAGGCAGCGCCGCCGCCGCGTCCACAACCCCATGGGGGCCATTCGCGCCGTAAACCACGGCCTGAAGCGCGGTGATCGATTTGCGAAACAACAGCGCGGCAAAGCCACCCGAAATCCCAATGAACAGCGCAATCAGCCAGAATTGAAACTGGCTTGGCCCGCGGCGGCGTATACCGCGCCATGCCTCGCGGATATCGGTTCCAAACTGTTTGAACGCATCGCGAATGATCTTGTTCATCTGGGTCCTACGCCTGTTGCCCGACCCGCGCCGAGACTTTCCTATTGTATGGCAATGCCCTAGTGTTGCTGGGACATCGCCTGAATGAAAGACCAAAAATGACTATTTCTTCTGCCATTACCGCGATTCAGTCCCTTGTCGGGGACCGTATCACCCAATCCGCTTCTGATCTGGACCTTCATGGCCGAAACGAATCTCACTTTCCTATAACACCCCCCGATGCGATCGTTTACCCCATATCAACCAAAGAAGTATCCCAGATTGCCAAGATATGTAACGACAACGGCTGTCCGATTGTGGCGTGGGGGGCTGGTACGTCACTTGAGGGGCATGCCCTTGCGGTGCGGGGTGGAATTTCGCTTGATTTGTCGCGGATGAAGGCTGTCCTTGATGTGTCTCAGGGCGACATGGTCGCCGTTGTGCAACCGGGTATCACACGCGAGGAACTGAACGAAGATCTTCGGGCGACGGGGTTGTTTTTTTCGGTGGATCCGGGGGCGAATGCCTCAATTGGGGGCATGGTTGCCACCCGCGCGAGCGGCACGACTGCGGTGCGGTACGGCACCATGCGTGACAACGTGATGGGCCTTGAGGTGGTGCTGGCCGATGGGCGGATCATCCGCACCGGCGGCGCGATGCAAAAATCAAGCGCGGGCTATGATATGACCGCGTTGTTTGTGGGCTCCGAAGGGACGCTTGGGATCATCACCGAGGTCACATTGAAATTGCACGGCCAGCCGGAATCCTCGGCGGCGGCGATCTGTGCCTTTGATCGGTTCGAAGACGCGGTGGAAACGGTGATCGCGACCATTCAGATGGGCATCCCAATGGCGCGGATCGAATTTGTCGACGAGAAAACCGCGGGCGCGTTCAATGCCTATGCCGGTGCGAATATGCCGGAAAAACCGCACCTTTTGGTCGAATTTCAAGGCAGTGATGTGAGCGCGGCAGAAGACGCCAAGGTGTTCGGCGAACTGGCGGCGGATTTCGGCGGCTCTGACTTTGATTGGGCCACAAGCAACGAGGATCGCAAGGCGCTTTGGGCGATGCGGCACAACGCGTATTATGCCTGTATGGGGCTTCGCAAAGGGGCGCGTGGGTTGACCACCGACATCTGTGTGCCGATTTCACGATTGGCCGAGGCGGTGCGCGCAACCCGCGAAGACATCGGCGACAGCCCCCTGATTGGGCCGATTTTGGGCCATGTGGGCGACGGGAATTTCCACGCCCTATTGTTGATTGACCCAGACAGCCCCGAAGAGGCGGCCGAGGCCAAGCGCATTTCGGCGAACCTTGCGGAACTGGCCCTTCGCCTTGGGGGGACGGTGACCGGCGAACATGGCATTGGAATGGGCAAGATCGGCTATATGGAGGCCGAACATGGTGATGCGTGGGATGTGATGGGGGATATCAAACGAACGATGGACCCGAACGGGATTATGAACCCTGGGAAATTGTTGCGCCCGTCAAATACGTAACAAAGCGCGCCACCACAGGGCGACCTGTGCTGGCGCAATTCGGTGGCGCGCCCCAAGGGGCGCGCGGTCGCACCTAGCGGAGAAGTTCGCGCGCAGCTTCGCGGGCGGCGTCTGAAATGGTATCACCCGAAATCATCCGTGCGATTTCATCCACACGTTCCCTTTCATCAAGCGGCACCACGGTGGACAGAGTCATGCCCTTTTTCACCGATTTCTGCACCCGCATGTGGTGCGCGCCAAGGGCGGCCACCTGTGGTGAGTGGGTCACGACAAGCACCTGACCGCCATCGGCCAGCCCCTTCAACCGACGCCCAACCGCATCAGCCGTCGCGCCCCCGACCCCACGGTCGATTTCGTCAAAGATCATCGTCAGGCCAGCGTCATCCGAGGTCAGACAGACCTTGAGCGCCAAGAGAAAGCGCGACAGCTCGCCGCCTGATGCGATTTTATTCAACGGGCCACTGGGCGCACCGGGGTTGGTCGCAACCGTAAACGCCACCGCGTCACAGCCATCGGGCCCCGCGTCAACCGGCGTCACATCGGTGGTGAAGACGGCGCGCTCCATCTTGAGCGGCGCGAGCTGTTTCGCCATGGCGCGATCAAGCGATGCGGCAGCCTTAACCCGTTTTGCAGTCAGGGCACCGGCGGCGATATCATAGTTCGCCCGCGCATCCATCACTGCGCGGGTGAGCTCCATAATGTTGCCTTCGCCACCGTCGATCTGGTCCAGTTTCACGCGCAGATCGGCGGTGAATGTGCCCAGATCATCGGCCAACACATCGTATTTGCGGGCCAAACCACGGATCGCAAAGAGACGTTCTTCGACCTCTTCCAGCTCAGAAGGGTTAAAGGCCATCGCCGACAGGCTCGACTCGATCCCTGACTGCGCGTCGGACAGTTCCGCCATGGCTCGTCCAAGCGCGTTGATCGCATCGTCAAGCTGGCCATCGGCACCCTCGGCGCTGTCTTCGAGCCAACGAAGCGCATCGCCCATGCGGCCCTCGGCGCCCTCGTATCCAATGGACTGGTGCGCGCGCATCACGTCTTCGCGGATCTTTTCGGCGCCCTGCATGGCACGGCGACGTTGGTCCAATTCGGCCTCTTCGCCGGTCTGCGGATCAAGCGCCTCGAGCTCGCCCACGGCGTGGCGCAGGAAGTCCTCTTCTTCGCGCACCGCGGCGAGGGCTTCTTCGGCGGCGACAAGGATTTTCTCGGCGGCGGAATAGGCGCGCCATGCCTTACGGACCTTAACACGGGCGGCATCGGTGCCGGCGAATGTATCCAGAATATCCATGTGACCACGGGGGTTGAGAAGACCACGATCATCATGTTGCCCATGCAATTCCACAAGGGTTTCCGACAGGGCGCGAAGCACCTCGCCCGAGACACGGCGGTCATTGATCCACGCGGTTTTGCGTCCATCACGGGTGTTGATCCTACGCAGGATCAGGCCATCCTCGGCGGACAATCCGGCCTCTTCCAAAACGGCGTGACCGGCATGGCCCGCGGGCAAATCAAATTCGGCGACCACCTCGCCCTGATCGGCACCGGTACGCACCAATTCCGCGCGCCCCCGCCAGCCCAGAACAAAGCCGAGGGAATCGAGCAAGATCGATTTACCCGCCCCCGTTTCACCGGTCAGCACATTAAGACCGGCCCCGAATGTCAGGTCCAGCCGATCAATGATCAACATGTCACGTATTTCTAGTGCGCGCAGCATAAGCCCCCCAGCCCCGTCACGATCGCCCTGCCCCCACTGGGATCAGAGCCATTTGCCTTGGATCATCTGACGATATACCGCCGCCAGCCAATTGTTACCACGGCTTTCGAGCTTCAGATCGTTTTCGCTCAGAAGTTTAAAGCTATCTGCGTACCATTCGGTCGATCTAAAGTTGTGACCAAGGATCGCACCGGCGGTCTGGGCTTCATCCAAGAGACCAAGCGCCACATAGGATTCCGCCAAACGGTGAAGCGCCTCGGCGGTGTGGGACGTGGTCTGGAACTGTTCAACAACCACACGGAACCGGTTGATCGCCGCCGTGTATTGTTTGCGTTTCAGATAGAACCGCCCGATTTCCATTTCCTTGGCCGCGAGGTGATCAAAGGCCAGATCGAATTTCAGGATCGAGGATTTCGCGTATTCGCTATCGGGGTAACGTTCGATCACGGTGCGTAGCGCCTGCAACGCTTGGAAGGTCAGACCCTGATCGCGGCCGACCTCGTCGATTTGATCATAATAGGACAGCGCCAGAAGATACTGCGCATAGGCCGCGTCTTCGTCCGCTGGATAGAAGTCGACATAGCGCTGTGCCGCACCGCGCGAGGCCGCGTAATCCGCGTCACGGTGATAGGCGAAGGCCTGCATGATCAGGCCGCGCTTGGCCCATTCAGAATAGGGATACAGCCGTTCGATTTCGCCAAACAGGCGTGCGGCTTCGTCTTCGTTGTTGTTGGACAATTCATGCTCGGCACGTTCGAAAATCTGTTCAGGTGGGAAACCGTCGACATCGAAATAGACTTTGCCGTTGTTTTCACAAGCAGCCAGCACCGTCACGGCGGTCAACGCCCCAAAAAGGATTGAACGTGATTTACGCAATGTCATTCCTGCCCACCTCGAATAGTGCCTGCGCGCGTGTCGCGCCTTGCACCGTTCCTAGCACAGAAAATTCTGGTGCAAAACGGTATTCGCACCGCACCTAGGCAAGGTTACGCCAATTGCGGAAGATCGCCTGCGTGAACACCAACCCCAGGAAGGCGAGATGCCTGTGTATCGTCACATTTTACAATGCGATAGGCCGTGTCATCGCCGAACAGCGCACGCAGCAATTTGTTGGTCAATGCGTGGCCCGCACGGTGGCCTTCGTAACGGCCAAGGATCGGCGCACCCGCAAGGGCAAGATCACCAAGTGCATCGAGCATCTTGTGGCGCACGGCCTCATCACGGTGGCGTAGACCACCAGGGGTCAGCACGTCGGAACCTTCGACCACAACCGCGTTGTCGGTGGACCCACCAAGCGCAAGGCCGTTGGCGCGCATCGCATCCACGTCACGTTGACGACAGAAGGTGCGGCTATCGCAGAGTTCACGAACGAACGTGCCGTTGGCCATGTTCAGAACCTTGTCCTGACGGCCAATCGCGGCGTCTGTGAAATCGATGTGGAAATCAATCTCGAGGTTGGCAGCAGGGGAAAGCCGCGCAATGGCGTCGCCGGTTTGAACCTCAACAGGTTTCAGAACCTCAATCGCGTATTGTGCGCCGTCTTCTTTGATCAGACCGGCGGCAAGGAATTCGGTGACGAACTCGGCGGAACTCCCGTCCATCACGGGGACTTCTGGGCCGTCGATGTCGATCAGGGCGTTTTGAATGCCACAGCCGGCAATCGCCGCCATGATATGTTCGATGGTGCCAACAATCGCGCCATGTTCGTTTGAAATCTTAGTGCAAAGACGTGCCTCGCCAACGGCGTTCCACAATGCAGGGATCAGGCCCTTGTCGCCCAGATCAACCCGATTGAACCAAATGCCGAAATCGACAGGCGCAGGCGCAACGGTCATCGTAACGGTTTCACCAGAGTGAAGCCCGATACCCGTAAATGTAACAGCGCGTTTCAATGTCGTTTGCATGGCAGTATCCTTTATTTCGGTCCTTCCCCAAGAACCGTAAACATCAGGTAAAACTTTCACGACAAAACCACAACTCACGCTTTGTAACCGATTGTAACACTCACTGTCACATATGGCGCAAACCCGCCTTGGGACACCTACCCCCCTGTATTTCAACGAAAAAGGGCCAGCGAAACGCCGGCCCTTTCGAATAAAATGTGAACGTTTTAGTTCGCTTGACGACGCAAGAACGCTGGAATTTCGATGCGTTCTGCCTCTGGATCGGCCGCTGGCTCTTCCTCGTATTGTGTCTGTGCGGACATCGGAGGCTGTGCGCGAAGTGGCTTTTGCGTTGGCTGTTGTGGTGCCTCGCCTTCGGCCTGACCTGTCATGCGGTTGATCAATGAATTGATACCGAAACGTGGTTTCTCTGCTGCGGGGCGTTCGCCTGCTGGTGCAACTGGCTCGGTGCGTGCTGGGACGCGGCCAACGGCGGCTTGCAAACGGGCAAGTGCCTCTGGGGATGGTGTGCCAGGCGCTGGTGCCTTGGGTGCAACGAAACCTTCGTAGCCGGTGTCTTCTGCAACAGCTGGTGCCGCAACAGGTGCCGCTGGCGCAGGTGTCGGAGCTGGCTGATACGCAGGGGCTGGCATTTCGGCCATTTCCTGAGAGAACTCTTCGACCACTGCAGTCTCTTCACGAAGGTTGTCCGTGTGTGTTTCTAGGTCGCCAAAGAAGGATGGCTCTTGGTCCATCTCATCCGCTGCAACTGGGGCTGGTGCCGCTGCTGGCGCTTCTTCTGCAACCGCTGCTGGGATCTCAGCACGAGGAGGCAGTGGGTTCGCCAAAGAGCGACGCTGAACGGGTGGCTCTTCTGATTTAAGCGCGGCGTCGATACCGGTCGCAACAACAGAAACGCGCATACCGCCGTCCATGTCTGTATCAAGCGTGGACCCCACGATGATGTTTGCATCTTGGTCGACTTCTTCGCGAATACGGTTCGCCGCTTCGTCCAGTTCGAACAAAGTCAGGTCGTAGCCACCGGTGATGTTGATCAACACGCCATGCGCACCACGTAGGGAAATCTCGTCCAACAGCGGGTTCGCGATGGCCTTTTCTGCGGCTTCGATGGCGCGGTTTTCGCCGGTCGCCTCGCCTGTACCCATCATCGCCTTGCCCATTTCGTCCATCACGGCGCGAACATCGGCAAAGTCGAGGTTGATCAGACCAGGGCGAACCATAAGGTCAGTCACGCCTTTAACACCTTGATAAAGCACGTCATCCGCAAGGGCGAAGGCCTCGGTGAAAGTTGTTTTCTCGTTGGCAAGACGGAACAGGTTTTGGTTCGGAATGATGATCAGCGTATCAACAACCTTTTGCAACGCTTCGACGCCGGCCTCGGCCTGACGCATCCGTTTGTTGCCTTCGAATTGGAACGGCTTGGTCACAACACCAACGGTAAGAACGCCCAGCTCACGCGCGGCTTGCGCGATGATTGGCGCAGCACCGGTGCCTGTACCACCGCCCATACCGGCCGTGATGAAACACATGTGCGCACCGGCAAGGTGATCAACGATTTGCTCGATGCTTTCTTCGGCGGCGGCCGCACCAACAGTTGCGCGTGCACCAGCACCCAGACCTTCGGTGACTTTTACACCCATCTGGATTTTCGCTGCTGAGTTGTTCTGCTGAAGCGCCTGCGCGTCCGTGTTGGCAACCACGAATTCAACACCTTCGAGCTGTTGCTCGATCATGTTGTTCACGGCGTTACCACCGGCCCCACCAACACCGAAGACGGTGATACGGGGTTTCAAGTCTTCCTGTTCGGGCATTGTGAGGTTCAAAGTCATCGTTAAGTCCGCCTGTTTTATCGGTCGCTGAATACACGCGTCCGTTTTTTTGCCTAGTCCTAGGGGTGATTCTAACGTGACAATCGCGCAACGTCATCAAAAAAACGCATTTAAGCCACAAAATGTGGGGAAACCGCCAAAATGAATCGGCGGTATATCGCCCAACGGGCCATATTTAGCGATTTTCGGGCCATCACCCCCTAGGGGAGTTCATATTTACCCGCGTATATTGAGTTTTACCAATTCTCGCGGAACCATTTCACCGCCCGTTTTAGGCTGCGTGCTGGATAGCGTTCGGCGGGAATTTCGAAATCCCACCACTCATCCTGGGGGTGCGCCGCATAGAGACACAGCCCAACCGATGACGCAAATGCCGGCCCCGTCGCGGCCTGCGGCAGACCCTGAACACGCATCGGACGTCCAAGACGCACGCGTTGCCCGAGGATCTTGGTCGCAAGACCATCAAGACCCGGAATTTGGCTTCCGCCGCCTGTTAGAACAATCTGCTGGCTGGGTAAATGGTCAAATCCAGCCGCGTCCAGTCGGCCACGCACTTCTTCAAGAATTTCTTCGACCCGCGGACGCATAATGCCGATGACTTCGGCGCGGCTGACGGTGCGACGGTCGCGTTCCCAGTCGCCAGTGTCCCCGCCCACTTCGATCATGTCGCGGTCATCAATACCGGTGGCGACAACGCCGCCGTGACGGGCTTTGATCTTTTCGGCCATGGTCAATGGGACCTGAAGCCCCTTGGAAATGTCGCTGGTGACGTGATCGCCACCAAGGCGCACAGTGTCCGCATAAATCATGTGTTTCTTCATAAAGATCGACAGACCCGTAGAGCCGCCGCCAAGATCAATACAAGCCGCACCCAGTTCTTGTTCGTCCTCAACCAGACTGGACACACCCGACGCATAGGCCGCGTTGGCGATGCCCGCGACCTCAAGATCGCAACGTTTGATACAGTAGAGAAGGTTTTGAACAACGTTTGCCTCAACGGTCAACACGTGCATATCGGCGGACAATTGCGTCCCCATCTGCCCACGTGGATCGCCCAGACCAGAACGGTTATCCAGCGCAAAGTTCACCGGATGCGCATGAAGCACCTCGCGGTTTTCGCCGAAATCAGGCACATCACAGGCCGCAAGGACCTGTGCCACGTCCTGTTCGCGCACGATGCTGTCGTTCAATTCAACCGAACCATCAAGCCCATAGGACCGTGGGCGCGCACCAGACAGCGTCGCAATCACGTGGTCGACACGGACATTCGCCATCTTTTGCGCCGTCTGCACCGCCGTGCGGATGGCACGTTCGGTTTCCTGCATCGCGTCAATTTCACCAAAACGCACACCGCGTGACCGCGTCGTCGCAGCACCGATCACGCGAAACGCGGATTGACCGGCCATACCGCCCAGCCCATCGTTGGCCGCCGTGTGATCGGGACCATCAAATCGCAGAACCAAACAGGCGATCTTTGTCGACCCTACATCAAGAACGGCAACAACGCCGCGCTCGATGGCGGCTTGGCGCATATTACGCATGGCACGTTGGCTGCGATAAAGGTCCTTCATTGATCTGCTCCAAGTTCAATAGCTTTGATACGCCTCATTTCCTCGCGGGCTGCGTCGTTCATGCGCAGCGTCGGGCGTTGGTTAAGTCTCATGTCGATACGCGCGATATCACGCGATAAAAGTTCACGGGTTTGATCCAAAACGATCACCCGCGATAGGGCCGCCACAGGGTTATCCTCGGGTAGCATAATCCGTTTGTCGCCGGTCAAAACCAGATCCCAACGGCGTTCACCGATGCGAACAAGCCCAAGGATATCGTCGCGAAGCGGATGCGCCTCGGCGAGAATGGACAGGGCCTCGGGGACCTCGCGTTCGGCCCCTACCCCCGCAATAAGCGGCAGATCAGGGCGGCTGGCCCGTGCGGGCACACCGGCCACGCGGTTGCCATTCAGATCAAGCAATTCAACACCGTTCATGCCGCGCCAGACAACGGAGGGCAGACGTTCCTCGATATCCATAAGAAGCGTGCCGGCGTGAATGCGCAGGGACACATCGGCAACGGCATCGAGTTCAAGGATTGACGTGCGCATTCCAGGGAGATCGAGATCAAACTGGCTTACGGGGAAATCAACGGGGATGATCTCGCGGATATCGGTGGCGACCTCGTCTGAGGCCCCCTCGATGGACATCAGGCCCACCATGAATTCAGGACGGGTTTCAACCGCGTGACGTTGTTCGGAGACCCACATCACGGCGGCCTCGCGGCGTTCGGCGCTTCCGAAATACACACCAGCCGTGGCGACGATCAGAAACGCAGGAAGGCCCACACGAAGCGTCGCGCGGAACAAAGGCGTCAGCATCAAGCGCTGCATCCGATAGGACGCGCGGCTTGGCGCGGGATCACGTTTTTCGACGCGGCGAATACCGCCAAGTTTCGGGCGCTGCGCCGTCATCTCTGACATGATGCGTCCTCCACCAACCAGCGGCACAGTTTCGGGAACGACATGCCACAGGCCGCGGCCTGTTCGGGGGCCAATGAGGTGGCGGTCATACCCGGCTGGGTGTTGACCTCAAGAATGATCAACCCATCGACGCCGCGGTCCTCGTCCCAACGGAAATCGGTGCGCGACAACCCGCGACATCCCAACGCATCATGGGCACGTTTCGCGTAATCTAAACAGGCGTCGAACACGTCCTGCGGGATATCCGCAGGCACGACATGGGTTGACCCGCCGACCTCATATTTCGCGGCGTAATCATACCAGCCATCGACGATGATATCGGTGACAGACAGGGCCCTGTCGCCCAGAACGGCGGTCGTCAATTCACGCCCCTTGGCATAGGTTTCGACCATGACCATGTCGGGCATATCGTCGGACAATTGGGGTGGGCCGTTGGCGGATTCATGGACGATATAGATGCCGACGCTCGATCCTTCGTTAAACGGTTTCACCACATAGGGCGGCTCCATCACGTGGCGCGCGCGTACCTCGTCCGATGACGCAACAATGCTATGGCAGGTCGGCAGACCGGCCCCTGCGAACACTTCTTTGCTGCGGATTTTGTGCATGGCGGTGGCCGATGCCAAAACGCCGGAATGGGTGTACGGGATGCCGGACCATTCAAGAATGCCCTGCACCACGCCGTCCTCACCGTATGGGCCGTGCAGCGCGTTAAACACCACATCAGGGGCGATCTCGCCGAGGCGCGCCGCAAGGTCTGGACCCGCGTCCAGCTCAATCACATTGAATCCTTCTTCCCGCAGGGCGGCTGCGCATTCTTTACCAGATGCCAAGGATACCTCGCGCTCTGCGCTTGGCCCTCCCATCAATACCGCCACTGTTCGGGGTGTCCTGCTCGACATACCCTAGTGCCTCATTACATTGGACCAAGTTTGGTCCGGATTTCGGGCTTTTGCCCTTGTTATTCTTACTCGTTCGTCGTCTGCGTGAGGGCGCGAATTATGTTTCCGCTTTGCCGACCCGCATAATTTCCCACTCTAGCTCTATTCCGCTGTGCAAGAAAACCTTTTTTCGTACCTCTTCGCCGAGATTTTCCAAATCGGCCGCGGTGGCGTCACCGGTATTGACCAGAAAATTGGAATGCATGGGCGACATTTGCGCCCCGCCGATGGTGGCTCCGCGCATGCCTGCGTCGTCGATTACCTTCCACGCCTTCAGGTCATGAACGTCGTCCGCCTTGCCGGTGGATGAAAAACCGGCCGGATTGCGGAACGTGCTTCCCGCCGTGCGATCCTTGGTGGGTTGGCTGGCATCGCGACGCGCAATCTGGTCTTCCATCTTGGCATGAAGCGCGGACGCGTCGCCCTCGGTGCCCTCAAACGTGACCTCGATGATGACCCAACCGTCCGGCAAATCGGTTTGGCGATACTGGAAATTCAAATCATCCGCTGTCAGGCTCACGATCTCCCCTGCCCGCGTGATGGCGCGCGCCGACACGAAATGATCCGCGACATAGCTGCCGTAACAGCCCGCGTTCATCCGCACCGCGCCGCCAATGGCACCGGGGATCGTACGCAGAAACGTCAAATCAACGCCTGCATCTGCCGCCTTGCGCGCCACATGCGCATCAAGGGCTGCGACACCGGCGGTCACACGTGTCCCGTCGATTTCGATCCCGTTGAACCCGCGCCCCATGCGCACAACAACGGCATCAAGCCCACCGTCCCGCACAATCAGATTGCTGCCAACGCCCATCGGAAATACCGGTATATCGGCGGGCAAATCGCGCAAGAAATCCGCCAGATCATCGTGATCCGCCGGTTGGAACAACGCCCGCGCAGGGCCACCCACGCGCAACCACGTCAGCCCCGCAAGGTCGCGGTTTTCGGTCAAGGTGCCGCGCACAGTGGGATAGGTCATTTCTTGTCTCCGACGATTGTCTTACGCAGCCAACGGCCGAAATAAATCACTGGCCAGCGCAGGATCGACATCCCCGCCAGCAAACAGATGAACCCGATCAAGGGCCCATTTTGATAGGTCACAAACCCAACGATCGGCACACCAATCGCGATCAGGATATACCCCCACGTCCAGTGGTTATCCTTGGTCGGCAAAAACGCGATCAGGTTCGCCGCAATCGCCCAGCAACAGGCCATGATCAAAGACAGGCTCATTTTGACAATCTTTCTGGCAAACGGTTGGCCCATGTGGAAATCGTACCGGCGCCAAGACAGACAACCATATCCCCTGGTTTCGCCTGTTCACGCACCAGACGTTCGAGATCATCTTCGCTTTCGACCACGCGCGCGTGGCGGTGACCATGGCGGATCATGCCGGCGACCAGATCTTTGTGGGTTGCGCCCTCGATGACGTCCTCACCGGCGCTGAACACTTCGGAGATACCAACGACATCGGCGTCGTTGAAACAGCTACAGAAATCATCAAACAGCGAATGCAAACGCGAGAACCGGTGCGGTTGGTGCACGGCGATCACGCGGCCTTCGGTGGATTGGCGCGCGGCCTTAAGCACCGCGGCGATTTCCACGGGGTGGTGGCCATAGTCATCAATAATCGCGACACCGTTCACTTCGCCGACCTTGGTGAAACGACGGTTCACGCCGCCAAACGCGGCAAGCGCTTCGCGGATTTCGTCGATCTTCATGCCCAAATGACGCGCAACGGCGACGGCGGACAATGCGTTCGACACGTTGTGATCCCCGGGCATCGGCAGGGTACAGCCCTCGATCACCTTATCTTCGCCCTGAAGCGCGATGTCGAAATGCGCCACGCCCGCCTTATAGGTCAGGTTGATCGCGCGCACATCGGCCTGCGCGTTAAACCCAAATGTCGTCACGCGACGGTCGGTGATTTTACCCACAAGCGCCTGAACCTCGGGGTGGTCGGTGCAACAGACCGCAAGGCCGTAGAACGGAATGTTGGACACGAAATCAAGGAAACCTTGGCGCAGCGTATCGAAATCGCCCCAGTGTTCCATGTGTTCGGGATCGATATTTGTGACAATCGCAATGGTCGCGGGCAGACGGTTAAAGGTGCCGTCGCTCTCATCGGCCTCGACGACCATCCATTCGCCCTCGCCCATGCGGGCGTTGGAGCCGTATGCGTGAATAATGCCGCCGTTGATCACGGTCGGGTCGATCTTGCCGTGATCAAGCAACGTCGCAACCATGGTCGTTGTCGTGGTTTTCCCGTGGGTGCCCGCAACGGCAATGTTGGATTTCATGCGCATCAGTTCTGCCAACATTTCGGCGCGGCGCACGACGGGCAAACCACGTAGGCGCGCCTCGTCCAGCTCCGCATTCCCCGGTTTGATGGCGGATGAAATCACAACAACGGCGGCATTGTCCAAATTCGACGGGCGCTGGCCTTCGAACACTGTCGCGCCCAATGTCACCAGACGGTCGGTGATTTTCGACGCCTTCAAATCCGACCCCTGCACGGTATAGCCGTGGTTCAACAACACTTCGGCAATGCCAGACATGCCAATGCCACCGATGCCAACAATATGGATGGGGCCCATTTCGGTGGGGAGTTTGGTCGCTGCGTTCATGTTATTTGCCTCTTGTGGCCGCGCTGGCCAAATCTTCTACTATGGTTACCAATTCAACTGTGGCGTCGGGTTTGCCCACGGATACGGCGGCGGCGGCCATTTGCGTCGCGCCGGTTGGGTTTTCCAGAACGGACGCTATGTGCGCCGACAACGTGTCAGATGCAAGGGCAGATTCAGGAATAAGGATCGCCGCATGCGCATCCACAAGGCCGCGCGCATTGGCGGTCTGGTGATCCCCCGTCGCGGCGGCAAAGGGGATCAGGATGCTGGGACGACCAATGATCGAAATATCCGCAACCGATGAAGCGCCAGACCGGCTTATGACCAGCTGGGCCTCGGACATCCGGTTTGGCACATCGTTAAAGAACGGCTGGACCTCGGCGTCGATGCCTTGTTCGGCGTAATATGTTTGAACGCGGGGCATGTCCTCAATGCGGGCCTGATGAGACACGCGGACATTGCGGCGGATATGTTCGGGGAGTTTGGCGATGGCGGCGGGGACCTCATCCGACAGAATGCGCGCGCCCTGCGAGCCGCCCATCACAAGGATCGACATGGGGTAATCCCCGGGTGCGATATAGGGTGCCGCCGCCCGTTCCAAAATCGTGCCGCGCACGGGGTTGCCGGTATGCACACCATCCACACCATCAGGCAACGTCGTCGGCCACGTGCCACAGGCGATCGTATGCACGCGTTTCGCGAACAGTTTATTCACACGCCCCAGCACGCCGTTTTGTTCATGGATCGCGCGGGGTTTGCGCAGCACCGTCGCCGCGGCAATCGCAGGGATCGACGGATAGCCGCCAAAGCCCACAACAACCGCCGGACGGTCGCGCATCATTTTCACCGTCGCGGAGATGATCCCCGCGAGAACCTTAAACGGCACAATCAGTTTCGCCAATTTGCCACCACGGGCAAAGGTTGCCGAAGATAGCTCCTCGATCTCAACCACATGTGGAAAGCCACCCGTGTACCGCGCGCCGCGCGCATCAGTCGACAGTTTTACCCGCCAACCCTTGCGCAGCATCGCCTCGGCCAAGGCTTGGGCGGGGAACATGTGCCCACCCGTGCCACCAGCGGCAATAATCAAAAGAGGTTTTTTCGTCATGTTATCGCCCTCGTGGCGTAAAGTGGTCGCTAAGTTCGCCCTGCGGACGGGTGCGGGTCAACGCGAGCAACATGCCCATTCCAATACCAAGCGCCAAGATCGATGATCCGCCATAGGAAACAAACGGAAGGGTCATGCCCTTGGCAGGCAACAAACGCACCGCAACACCCATGTTGATGAAGGCCTGAATGCCAAACATACAGGCCAGACCGGTGCCCGCGAGACGGATAAACGTGTCGCGTTCACGGATCAGACGCAGCAGGCTACGCACGGTGATCGTCATATAAAGAAGAAGGATCGCACAGACCAGAACAAGGCCGTATTCCTCGGCGGCAACGGCGATAATGAAATCGGTATGCGCATCCGGCAGCGACCACTTGACCTCGCCTTCGCCGACACCCACGCCGAAAATCCCGCCTTCGCGGATGGCTGTGGTGGCGAAATCCATTTGGGAATTCGGTTCGATGTCCGAGCTGAGGAAACCGTCGATGCGACGGGCAAAGTGTTCGGATGAATTATAGGCAACCGTTCCCGCGGCAACCACCGCACCGGCCATAGACACCAGCAACGTGAACGGCGCGCCGGCCACAAAATACATCACACCCCAGCCAAACAGGATAAGACAGGCCTGACCAAAATCGGGCTGCATCGCAAGGATAAACGCCACGATCACAGCGGCGGCGAATGACATCATTTTACCGGGCGGGCCGTTGATCTCTTGGCTCGCAGCCATAAGCCACGCGGAGAGAATGACGAAACCGGGCTTGGCGAATTCAACGGGCTGGATCGAACCAAACCCAAGGCTGAACCAACGCACGGCGCCCTTGCCAAAGTTGGTCCCAAAGGCCGGAAGCATCAGCAAACCAATAAACGCACAGGTGAACCCGATCACGCCCAAACGGCGGATCGTGGTGGGCGACATCATCGACATCATGATCATGATCATCATCGACGCCGTGCCGAAAATCGCTTGTTTTTGAACATAGTAGAACGAGCCATAGCCGTTCTTTTCCGCCAAGGGCGGCGACGCAGCAAGGCCGAGCAACATGCCGACCCCAAACAACAGGAACACACATGTGAACGTCCATTTGTCCAATGTCCGCCACCAACGTGGAAGAACGGGCTCCCCTTTTGTTACGGGAATCGTTCCATAAACCATCTCTGTCATGGGTACTGCCTACTCGTTTACTGCCTCAAACGTCCGATTTTTCGGATCTGTTCCGACGATTCTAGCGCAGTTTGTTTGAAAGCGCTAGAGTCTCGTTTGAACCCGCGCAATTTTGCCGAGTGCTACAGAAAAAGGGCCCCTTCGATAACAAAGAGGCCCGATCAAGATTTAGAAATATTCAGGGAATTCCGTGGCCAATGCGGCGCGGATGCGGTCGCGGACGGGGACGGATGCATCGGTTTTTTCAAACGTCAGACCCGTCGCCTTTTCAAAAAGGGCGATGTATTTATCGCTGAACACCTTCACGGTGTCGGCGGGAATTTCGGGGATCGGTTCGTTGTACGGGTCACATTGCCCCGCAACCCAAAGACGCAAGAATTCTTTATCAAGGCTTTCGGGTTCAAGCCCCGCGTCGATGCGCGCCTGATAGGTGTCTTTGATCCAATAGCGGCTCGAGTCAGGCGTGTGGATTTCATCGGCGATGGTCACCACACCGTTTTCATCAACGCCAAATTCGTATTTGGTATCAACCAAAATGAGCCCCTTTTCGGCGGCGATTTCCTGACCACGAGCAAACAGCGCAAGCGCCTTTTTCGAGATGTCTTCCCACTGGGCGGTGGTCACCAACTGGGTCGCGATGATCTCGGCCTCGGTGATGGGGGCGTCGTGGCCACCATCGGCAGGTTTCGTCGTTGGGGTGATGATGTTCTGCGGCAGCTTGGCGTTTTTCGCGTAACCATCGGCAAATGTGTGGCCGTAAATCTCGCGCTCGCCGCGTTCGTACATGGGCCAGATGCTTGTGTTCGTGGACCCCGTCAGATAGCCGCGCACGACGACTTCGACCGGAAGCATCTGAAGATCCTTGACCAGAACCACGTTGGGATCAGGGTAAGAAATCACTTGGTTCGGACAAATATCGGCGGTGGCATCGAACCAGTACCGCGCGACTTGGGTCAGTACCTGCCCCTTGTGCGGCACCGCGGTCAAAATCTGGTCAAAGGCCGATTGGCGATCCGTCGAGATCAGCAAACGTTGGCGGTTCGGCAGGATATAGGCGTCGCGCACCTTGCCCCGCACAAAATTCGGCAGCTCCGGAAATTCGGCGTCGGTTAGACAGTTATGGGTTTGCTCGGTCATGTCTCTGTCTCCAGTTTTGATGCGCCCAAACGGGTGGACGCGGATCATTGGGGTGGCCTATTCGCCAGTGACGCAAGCGATGAAATCATCGCCGCGCTTTTCAAAACTGTCGTATTGGTCAAAGCTCGCGGCGGCGGGGGCCAGCAACACGGTTTCACCTGCCTTGGCATCGGCGCGGGCGGCCTTTACGGCCTCTTCCATGGTGGTGCAGATCACGTGGTCCACATCCCCAAGTTCAAGCGCAAACTGCGCTGCCTCGCGGCCAATCACATAGGCCTTCTTGAGCGACGCAACATAGGGCAACAATTTCTCGAGTCCACCCTCTTTTTGAAGGCCGCCACAAATCCAACGGATGTCGGAAAACGCCTGCAATGCCTTGGCGGCGCTGTCGACGTTCGTCGCCTTGCTGTCGTTCACATAGGTGACACCGTCGATCTCGGCGATCACTTGGCTACGGTGTGGCAGACCGGCGAATGTGTGGAACGCGGCCTCGATCACGCGGGGCGCAATGCCAAGACTGCGACAGGCGGCATAGGCGGCACAGGCGTTTTGGTGGTTATGTGACCCCGGAAGACCCTTGATCGCACGCAGGTCAATCGACCCCGCCTGACGGCCCTTGCGGTATTCGGACAGGAACCCTTTGCGGGCGAAAACATTCCAACCGGCGGCGGTCAATTTGCGATCAACCGAGATACGGATCAGACGATCATCAGAGGCGTGGTTGACCAGCTGGTTCGCCATATATTGGCCCTCGGGTTCGTCAATGCCGACGATGGCGCGGTCCGGTCCGCCCTCGGCAAACAGACGACGTTTGGCCGCGAAATAGCCCCCAACACCCGCGTGACGATCAAGGTGATCGGGCGACAGGTTGGTGAATACCGCGATATCGGGCGTCAATGACCGCGCGAGTTCGGTTTGATAAGACGACAGCTCAAGAACGACAACTTCGCCATCAATCGCGGGATCAATATCAAGAACCCCGCGGCCAATGTTGCCGGCCAATTGGCAAGGGCGTTTAACGTGTTCCAACACGTGGTTGATCAGGGCAGATGTCGTCGATTTCCCGTTTGACCCCGTCACCGCAACGATACGCGGCATGGTTTCGAAATCACCCCATTCGTGGGTCGCGTAGCTTCGGAAAAACAGGCCGATGTCATTGTCGACGGGGATACCGGCGTCCATGGCTGCGGCGACGACCTTGTTCGGGGTTGGGTACAGATGCGGAATACCAGGGGACACAATCAGCCCCGCGATGTCCTCCCAAACGCCCTGTTTGGTCAGATCACGCACGGTGAATTCGGCCTCTTCTGCGCGGGCGCGCGCATCGGCGTTGTCGTCCCACACGATGGGGGTCGCCCCACCGGCGCGCAAGGCATGTGCTGTCGCCAGACCAGATCGGCCAAGCCCCAAAACGGCGACTGACGCGCCCTCATATCCGACGACAGGGATCATTTAACGTACCTTCAATGTGGCAAGACCAATAAGCGCAAGAACCAGCGAAATGATCCAGAACCGGATCACGATCTGAGGTTCGGCCCAGCCTTTTTTCTCATAGTGGTGGTGGATCGGCGCCATCAAGAACACGCGTTTGCCGGTGCGTTTGAAGTATAGAACTTGGATGATGACCGACAGGGCCTCGGCGACGAAAACACCGCCAACGATGGCCAGAACGATCTCGTGCTTGGTCGATACGGCAATCGCGCCCAATGCACCGCCAAGCGCAAGCGAACCGGTGTCGCCCATGAACACCGCCGCAGGTGGCGCGTTATACCAAAGGAAGCCCAAACCGCCGCCAATCAACGCCGACGTAAACACCAGCAATTCACCCGTGCCCGGCACATAGTGCACGTCGAGATATTCGGTGAAATCCACACGACCAACAGCATAGGCAATAATGCCAAGCGTGGCGGATGCGATCATCACCGGCATAATCGCCAAACCGTCCAAACCATCGGTCAGGTTCACCGCATTCGCGGAGCCAACGATCACGATCATCGTGAACGGAATGAACACATAGGACAGGTTGATCAGGGAGTCCTTAAACACAGGCATCGCCAGTTGCATCGAAAGCGCATCCGGGTGATAGGCCGCCGCCCAAATCCCCGCAATCGCGGATACCAAAAGGCCCAGACCGAACCGGATTTTGCCGGACACACCGGCGGTGGTTTGTTTCGACACCTTGGCATAGTCATCGGCGAAGCCGATCAGGCCAAAAGAAACGGTCACAAACAGCGTCAGCCAAACATATGGATTGTCCCACCGCGCCCAAAGCAGCGTGGAAACGATCAACGCAGACAGAATCAAAAGCCCGCCCATGGTTGGCGTCCCCGCCTTGGCAAGGTGGCTCTCGGGGCCATCATCACGGATGGGTTGGCCGCGGCCCTGTTTTACCCGCAGAAGGTTGATCAACGGTTTCCCGAAAACAAACCCAAAAATCAATGCGGTAAAGAACGCGCAGCCCGCGCGAAAGGTAATGTAACGGAAGAGGTTAAATAGATCCCCGCCGTCGGATAACTCGGTAAGCCAATAAAACATGCCTGTCCCTTTAATTTGTGTTTGGGGTGGAATGACCTAATTTGCGGATCGCGTCAACAATGACGGCCATACGGCTCCCGAGGGACCCTTTGACAAGGATGACGTCGCCCGCATCAACGATATCGGTGATCCCCGCCGCAAGGTTATGGGACGTCGCCGTCCATTCACCGCGTTTTTCGGGCGGAAGCGCATCCCAAAGGTGCTTCATCCGAAGGCCAACACAATGGACGAGGTCGATATGTTCAAGTGCTGCGACATCGGCGATACCGGCATGAAGCGCGTTTTCCTCTTCGCCCATTTCCAACATGTCACCCAAGATCGCGATGCGACGGCCCGCGTCCACCAGACCAACGCCGGTTTTCGGCGGGGTGACGGATAGAACCTCAAGGCCGGCCGCGACCGAGGTCGGGTTGGCGTTATAGGCGTCGTCGATCAGCTCGAGCGTGTAATTGGTTTCAGAGCGGTCAAGCGTGATTGTCTCGCGCACGCCGCGCCCCTTGAACGGGGACCATTGCCCCAACGCCAAAACCGCGCGCCCGATATCGGCGCCCATCGCATCGGCGGCCACCAAAGCCCCCAGCGCATTGGCCGCGAAATGACGTCCAGGGGTCGCCAGTTTGAACAGCAACGGCGCGCCCATATGGGTCGCCTGCACGATGGTCGTATCCGCCGTCAGGGACACATCGTCCAACGACGTCGCCCCCCGTTCGCCGAACGTCAGGATCGAGGCGTGTTTCGCCGCATCAAGCAAAATGTCCGAGGTCGGAAGGTCTGCGTTCACGACGGCGACGCCGCCATCGACCAGCCCGTCAAAGATCGCAGCCTTTTCATGGGCGATCCCGTTAATATCGTCAAAGGCCGCCAAGTGCACGGCGGCAACGGTGGTGACCATCGCCACATGGGGGCGCGCCATCTGGGCCAGCGGGCCGATTTCACCGGGAGCATTCATGCCGATTTCAATCACGGCGTATTCCGTATCACGCGGCATCCGCGCAAGGGTCAAGGGCACACCCCAGTGGTTGTTATAGCTCGCCTCGGCGGCGTGGGTGCGCCCCTGCGGCATCAACATTTCGCGCAGCATTTCTTTGGTCGAGGTTTTGCCGACACTGCCCGTAATCGCCACGACTCGGGCATCGGTGCGGGCACGCGCGGCGCGACCCAGATCCTCAAGACCCTTTAAAACATCGTCCACAATCAACAGCGGCGCATCATCTGCAACACCGTCTGGAATGCGCGACACAAGCGCGGCCCCTGCCCCCGCCGCAAGCGCATTGGCGACAAAATCATGGGCGTCGCGCGCGGCCTTCAGAGCCACAAACAGGTCGCCCTTTTGGATGGTGCGGGTGTCGATGGATACGCCCGACACGGTCCAGTTCCCAACGGCGCGCCCGCCGGTTGCGGCTTCGGCTTCGCTTGCGGTCCAAAGGGTCATGCCAGTCTCCCATCAAGGGCTGCGGCGGCAACGCTTGCTTGTTCTACATCATCAAAGGGAAGGGTATTGTCGCCAACCACCTGCCCTGTTTCGTGGCCCTTACCGGCGATCAACAAGGCATCGCCTGCGCCAAGCGCATCAACGCCGCGCAGGATTGCCTCGGCACGGTCGCCAACCTCGGTCGCGCCTTCGCAGCCCTCCATCACCATGGCACGAATGCCAGCGGGGTCTTCGGTGCGTGGGTTGTCGTCGGTCACAAAAACCACATCGGCGTTTTCCGCCGCCGCGCGCCCCATCAGCGCACGTTTGGTGGTGTCGCGATCCCCGCCTGCGCCCAGAACCACGATCAAACGCCCCATCACATGGGGCCGCATCGCCGCCAGCGCAGTTTCCACCGCATCGGGCGTATGGGCATAATCCACATAGATCGCCGCGCCATTGTCGCGCGTCGCCGCGAGCTCCATCCGGCCGCGCACGGTGGTCAGATGTTCGAGCGTATCGAACACCTCATCCGCATCAACGCCGGTGCCGATCACCATACCGGCGGCCAGCATCACGTTATCCGCCTGAAACCCACCGATGAGGGACAGACGGGTCTGGCGGCTCTTGCCTTTGTAGGTAAACAACACGTCCTGCCCCGTGGCATCAAACCGTTGACCGGTGATCCGCAGATGCGCCAATTCGTGACGACCCACGGTCAAAACCCGAAGGCCGCGCGCCTGTGCAATCGCCACAACGTCGGCGCCGCGCGGGTCATCGATATTGACCACGGCGGTCGCATCATCGGGTAGAACCCGAGAGAACAGACCGGATTTAGCCGCGAAATATTCGTCGAATGTTTCGTGATAATCAAGGTGGTCTTGGGTGAAATTCGTAAACCCACCCACGGCCAAATTCACCCCATCCAAACGCCGTTGATCAAGCCCGTGGGATGACGCCTCCATCGCGGCATGGGTGATGCCGGCGGTTGCCATGTCGGACAGCAATCCGTGCAACATAACGGGTTCAGGGGTGGTGTGGGTCATGGCGGCCTGATAGGCACCCTCGACCCCTGCGGTGCCGAAATTCACCGCAGACAGGCCCAGTTCGGCCCAGATTTGACGGGTGAAATTCGCGACCGATGTTTTGCCGTTGGTGCCCGTGACCGCCACCATCGTCGACGGCTGACCACCAAACCAAAGTGCGGAGGTATAGGCCAGCGCCTGACGGGGGTCTTCGGCGATGACAAGGGCGGCGTCGCTTGCGGCCAGTTCTTCGGCTGCGATCTCGGCGCCTTTGCGGTCGGTCAAAATCGCCGCCGCGCCCATGCGCAATGCATATTGGATGAATTCACCGCCGTGGACGGTCGCCCCCGGAAGGGCGGCGAACAGATGTCCCGCCTCGACGCGGCGGCTGTCGATGGACAGGCCGGTAATCCGTGGATCCCGTCCGTTGCGCGCCTGAAGGCCAAGCGACCCGAGTGTTTTGGGTTTTGTTTCCACGGGCTTTCCCCTTGTTACAATCTGGCCCCACGGTCAAATCTGGGTCTGGTTTTGCAACGGTTTTAGTTCTTTACCAACGTAACCTCAACAGGGTGTGGTGGTTCAATTTCAGGACGCAGCCCCAAAAGAGGCGCAACCCGTTGAACGATCTCGGAGGCCACGGGCACAGCGGTCCAACCGGCGGTGCGGCGATTTTCGCCGTATGTGTACACCTCGGGTTCGTCCAAGGTCACGATCAACACGTATTTCGGATCATGCGCAGGGAAAACGCTGGCGAAGGTCGCGATGACGCTTTCTTCGTGATAGCCGCGCCCGTTGGCCAATGGTTTATCGGCGGTGCCGGTTTTGCCGCCCACGGCGTAACCCGTGACATCGCCAAAGCTCGCGGTGCCGCGGACAACCACCTGACGCAGCATCGCGCGCGCCATGGCGGATGTGCGTTCAGACACGATCCGTTCGCCAACAACGGGGCCGTTTTGTTTGATCAAGGTCGGGGTGACCTTAGTGCCGCCATTCAGCAACGACGCATAGGCCGTCGCAAGGTGAAGCGGGCTGGCCGACAGGCCGTGACCATAGGAGATGGTCATCGCAGAAAGTTCGCTCCAGTTTGGCGGAAGCAAGGGTTTGATGCTGCTGGCTTCGGCCAATTCGACCTCGGTCGGGGTGAGCATGCCAAGCTTGTTCAAGAAATCCTGTTGGCGTTCAACGCCGATGGCCTGCGCCATGCGGGCGGTGCCGATGTTCGATGATTTCACGATAACGTCTGTCACAGAAAGCGTCGCGCCATAGTCGTGGAAATCGCGGATGCGGTGTTTGCCCCAACGCAGTGGCCCCTGCGTTTTGATCATGGTGGTCGGGGCGGCAAGCCCCTCTTCCAACATTTGAGCAGCGGTGAAAATCTTAAAGGTCGAACCAAGCTCATAAACACCCTGCACCGCGCGGTTAAACAGCGGGCTATCCGAGGCGTCGCCAGACACGGCAACATGCGGGCGGTCGTTCGGATCAAAGTCGGGCAAGGACGTCATCGCCACCAATTCGCCGCTGTGAACGTCCATCAGAATCGCGGTCGCGCCCTTGGCGTCCATCAATTTCATGCCACCATACAATACTGTGCGCACGGCCGATTGGATCGACAGATCAAGCGACAGCGTCAAAGGTGCGCCACCATTGGCCGGATCACGCAGATAGTCGTCGAAC
The DNA here is from genome assembly GCA_947503035.1 of uncultured Halocynthiibacter sp. Lineage (GTDB taxonomy): Bacteria > Pseudomonadota > Alphaproteobacteria > Rhodobacterales > Rhodobacteraceae > CANNCD01. The sequence goes on along the minus strand of CANNCD010000001.1, from coordinate 205,331 downwards.
ATCCGTTCAACGCCCGCCTCGCCGATCACCTCGGCGGCGTTCACACCTTCGCGCCCATAGGTCGCGCCGCCCAGAATATGCGCAGCAAGCGAGCCGTTCGGATAGAGGCGCATCTCGCGCGGACCAAAGCGAAGACCAGGCTCGCCGATCTCGTGCACGGCTTGCATTTGTTCAGGCGACAACTGACGTTTGAGCCAAAAGAATTTCTGTTTCCCGTTCAGACGGGCCAACAGTTTTTCTTCGTTCAAGTCAGGGAAAATCTTGACCAATTCGGTCGCGGCATGGGGTTTATCCACCATGAAGCGCGTTTCCACATAGAGGGAATGCGTCGACAGGTTGGTCGCCATGATGCGCCCATTGCGGTCAACGATATCGGCGCGGTTGGCGGAAATCGGCGCGCGGCTGGTGCGGGCGGTGGGTTCAACCGGATCGGTCGCGGCCATGTGGCCCATGCGCATACCAACAACGGAAAACGCCGCCACAAAGAACAAGCCAAGCACAACCAAACGCCCCTCGGCGCGGGTGCGGGATGTCTCGCGGATGTCTTCGTGACGTTGGCGCAAGTTTTCGCGCTCAATGTTCTTTGGGTTCTCGCCCTCTTCGCGGGCCTTCAGAATACGTGCAAGGGGACGAAGCGGCGTGCGGCTCATTCTGCGCCCTCCAATTCACCGGACACTTCGACGGATTCGGCGATGAACGGAACCTCGGGGGCTGGGTAACCCACCTGATCTACGCGTGCGAATTGACCGGGTTGTAGTGGCAACAGGCCAAGGCTGTCAAAGTTGATATCCGCCAATTCCAACAGACGATCCGGACGGTTCTGATAGGCCCATTCCGCACGCAAAACGGCCAAACGGGCACGGCCCGCGCCGATCTCGGCATGAAGCCCACGCATGTCTTTCAATGCCTGTTGGGTCTTATAATTTTCCTGATAGGCCCAAAAGGCGAGGCCCATAACAAACACAGCGGAAAAAACAAAAAACAACGACCGCATGGCTACATATTTCCTACGATTTTTGGCAATCCAAGCCCCTTACGATCCCCGCGCGATGCGGGGGCATCGGTGCGAATGGCGACCCGCAATTTGGCGGACCGTGATCTGGGGTTCATCTCAAGCTCCTCATCATCGGGGCCGATGGCCTTGCGCGATTTGAGGGTGAATTTCGGGGCATCTTCTTCTTGCATCGGGGCGTACCGGTTGGCGTTGCCCTGCGCATTGGCGCGCGACTGCATATAGCGTTTCACGATGCGATCTTCGAGCGAATGGAAGGTCACAACCGCGAGCTGTCCACCCGGTTTAAGGGCGGCCTCGGCGGCCTCGAGGCCCGACACGAGTTCGCCGAATTCGTCGTTCACCGCAATGCGGATCGCCTGAAAGCTGCGGGTCGCTGGGTGCGATTGACCGGGTTTGGAACGCGGCAATGTCTTTTCGATGACCTTGGTCAATTGCAAGGTCGTCTCGAACGGTGACATGGCGCGTGCCTCGACAATCGCCTTGGCGATGCGGCGAGATGCGCGTTCTTCGCCGTAGCAAAACAGAACGTCGGCAATGTCTGCCTCGGACGCGGCATTCAGATAATCGGCGGCAGAGGGGCCAGATTGGCTCATGCGCATATCAAGCGGGCCGTCCTTCATAAAGGAAAAGCCGCGCTCGGCTAGATCAAGCTGCATCGAGGACACGCCAAGATCGAGAACAACCCCGTCGAGCAATTCGTCATGATAGGTATCGAGCTTGGAAAACGTGCCTTCGACCAATTTCAAACGGTCGCCATATTCGCCAGCCCAATCGGCGGCCATGTCAAACACCATCGGATCACGGTCCACACCAATCACCAGATCGGCGCCCGCATCCAAAAAGCCGCGCGTGTAACCACCCGCGCCGAATGTTCCGTCCAACCACGTACCCTGCACAGGTGCGACATTCGACAGGATCGGGCGCAGCAATACGGGAATGTGAGGGGCGTTCTCGTCAGTAGACTGATTCATCGCTTAGCCCTCCTCGTCACCATCAAGGTAGATAGACGGATCGGCATCAGGATCGAAATCTTCGTCCTCGTCCAGACCTGCGTCCATTTCTTCGTCATATGTGGCAGGATGCCAAATCTCGAACACGTCGCCGTCACCGACGAAATAGGCTTCTTTTTCGATGCCGATTTTTTCACGCAACTTGGCCGTCAAAACCAGACGGCCCGTTTCGTCGACGGAAATCTCTTGGGATTGGCCGTTATACAAACGCGACAATGCCTTGCGACGTTTAGACCCGCGCGGCATGCGCTCGATCTTGTCGGCGACCTTTTCGATCGCGTCGATTGTAAAACATTCAAGCTGTTTGCGGCGGCTGTCGCCATAGACAATAACCATGCGGGCATTCAGGCCCTCGGTCCACTCAGGGTCGGATTTCTCAAGAACACGACGAAACGACGCGGGGATCGATACACGACCCTTTGCATCCACCTTATTATGGTGTTCGCCTCTGAACGTTCCTGCCACGACCTGTTGGTCCCTCTCGTTACTGTCTGCCCCAACGTGGGGCGTGATATAAAAACGGCGAATTGAGCTGCTGCCACTGCCCAATTCGCCGTATTGTCCCATTTCTGGGTATCTCCGACTGCGCGCGCCACCTGGGGGGATGTCTGCTCGCTCGCGCGCCGGATCTCTTCATTAGATGAAATCGGGTGCCTGTATGTTACCTGCGGTCGTTTTTTATATTCTTCGTTGGAGTCGTTGCTCCGGCCCGTCTTCATCTCGTGATACATGGATGCCATGGGAATTCATGGTAATCAACTGTTTTTTATGGGACGGAATGGGCCGAGCAAGGGGAAATCCGGATATTCACGCGGGCCATTCGGGCAAAAACCACACAATAGAGTGTAATTCAGAACCCCCTAACACCAGATATAGATTTCCCATGATGTCCCATTTTTTTCCACTTTTTTCAATCCACCCATGGGAGTGAGGGGATTGAAATAGAAAATGACGCCGAATCTGGCGCCTCTCCCAAACATAGCCCAAGTCGGACCATGAATTCCCACAGGTTTTCCCGAACCCGCCCCGATCTGTGACATATGGGCCATAAACGTCCCTTGGTCGAAGACCGAGCAGATGGTAATATAGGCCATGACCTATCCAACCGCTCAGGCAAAAATCCGCATTCGCCGCCCTGCCCCCGCCGTCTTTGAGGCATTTGCCGATCCGAACCAGATGACACAGTTTTGGTTCCCAAAGGCATCCGGCCGCCTTGAGACAGGCGCCAAGGTGTCGTGGGCCCTTGGGACCGAAGAGGATGCCTTTGCATTCGAGGTCGTCGCGATAGAGGCGCGTAGCCCCGAATTCATTCACATCAAATGGGGTCCCAGCGACGCCGAGACCGAAGTGCGCTGGACCTTCGAGGCAACCGCGCCACAGGAGACGATCGTACGTATCACCGAAAGCGGCTTTGCCGGCACGCAGGATGAGATCCGTCGCGCCGTTCTTGATTCAACGGGTGGCTTTAATCAAGTGATCACCGCCGCCAAGGCATTCCTTGAACATGGTGCGGCGGTGAACATCGTTCTGGATCACGTCGCGGACGGAGCCTGAAATGACCTAGGGCTAGGCCATGCCCCCCTCGACCAGACGGGCCGCGATTTGGGCATAGGCCTCGGCCATGGGGGTGTCGCCTGCGGCGATGGGTGTACCTGCATCACCGGCCAGACGGGTTTCCAGATCAATCGGCAACTGCCCCAACAGTGGCAGACCCAGATCGGCCGCCTCTTTGGCGAAGCCGCCATGACCAAAGATATGCTCTTCGTGGCCACATTTGGGACATGTATATGTGCTCATGTTTTCGATCAGGCCCAGAACCGGCGTTTTGAGCTTGGAGAACATATTGAGCGCCTTCTTGGCATCGATCATCGCGACGTCCTGTGGAGTGGACACCACAATCGCGCCAGAGACCTCGGATTTCTGGCACAGGGTCATCTGAACATCGCCGGTGCCAGGGGGCAGATCGACAATAAGAACGTCCAACTCGCCCCATTCAACCTGAGAGATCATCTGCTGAAGCGCGCCCATCAACATGGGGCCACGCCAAACGACGGCCTGTTCTTCGTCGACCATAAACCCGATGGACATCAATGTGACGCCGTGGGCCTGAAGGGGAATAATGGTTTTGCCATCGGGGGACGCGGGACGTTTGTTGGTGCCCATCATCTTGGGGACACTCGGACCATATATATCGGCATCCAAAAGACCGACCTTGCGGCCCTGTTTTGCCAAGGCCACGGCAAGGTTCGAGGACACGGTGGATTTCCCCACCCCACCCTTGCCAGAGCCAACCGCAAGAATGCGCGCCACGCCTTTGGGATTGTTCGGACCGGATTGCGGTTTCGGGTGACCACCGATCTTAAGGCTGGGCGCGGGGCCGTCGGGGGCCGTGCGGGGCTTGGGGCCATGGGCGGTCAGAACGACAGAGACGTCTGTGACACCCTTGATACCACGTACGGCGGCCTCTGCCTCGGCGCGTACCGGCGCAAGGGTCTGGGCGATTTCGGCGGTCTCGGCCTCGATCACGAAACGGACGGAACCGCCATCGATGACCAGCGCCCGCACAAGATCCTTGGACAGTAAGGTCTCGCCCTTTGGCAATTTCACCAAAGCCAATGCATCCAAAACCATTTCGCGCGTGATCGACATATCTGTCCCCTTTATATTGCAAAGACAGTTGTTGATGGGTTTGCCCCAAAGCGCAAGTCCCCCGTTTACCAAGTTACGCCCCACAGAACGCATAGCTCGCCGCGAGTCGTCCAAATCCGACTGAGTCGCGGGCGAAAAAGCAAAAAATGTGACTTTTGCGACCAAAACCCGCGATTTCACACAGGATTCGACGAAGAATTTATGACAAATGCGCACGCGACTCGCCGCAAAGCCCCTTCCAAACGCCTCAAAATCTTCGGTTAAGCCTTATTTTTAAGGTGATATGCATTTTATGCATGGCGGAAATGTTAACTTGTCTGTTTTTGCGAGCGCAGCAATTAGCTAAATATTTCCTTGTTAGCGCAATACGGCGACAACATCACAGCGGCAAGAAACGCCGCTCTTAAGTAAGAGAGAAGGCAATACAATGGCTTTTGCAACTGACATCCAAGCAGCCGGCAACAACGGCATCGCAACACGCATCGCAGCATTCGCAGCTGCAGCATCTGAGCGTTTCGCAGCGTACAAATTGTACCGCGAAACAGTAGCTGAACTCAGCGCTCTATCCAACCGTGAGCTGAACGACCTTGGTCTTTCCCGCTCTGCAATCAAGGGCATCGCTCTTGAAACTGCGTACGGCGCATAAGAATTCTTCTGACGCAAAGGTTCCTCCCCCTGCGCGTCAAACAAGAGCGGCGATCTTACTCCTCCTCCCAGGGTCGCTGCAAATATTCGGTACTCTTTCTCCTCCCATTAGGAGTGCCGATATAACAGGACGCACCTCTCCTCCTCCCTGGTGCGGATTGTTAAAAACTGGGCTAGGCCCGCGCAAATGGTCCCTCTCCTCCTCCCTGGGGCCCGATGCAAAACACGGCGATCTCTCTCCTCCTCCCTGAGGTCGCCGAAGAATTCGAGCTTCGGCTCAACATAACAACCTGGACCTTCTCCTCCTCCCTTGGTCCAGATTGCGCGAATGGTGCTTCTCCTCCCTTGCACCGGACGCATTTCAAAAGACGGTGATGCCTCCTCCTCCCTTGGCATCACCGTTTTTTTGTATCCGCATCCCAAATACATTTGACGAAGCTGATTGCATGCAGCAGCCTTGGGCAATTGCAGGCGATGGATATTGGAATGCAAACTTACAATTTTCGCAGGGCCACCCTATTGGACGTTCCAATGTTGGACGAATGGCAATCCAACCCACACGTCCGGCGCTGGTGGAGCAGTACGCCCTTTACCGCAGATACAATCCAGCCGCCGATGACCAAAAGATGGATCGTTGAGCTTGGCGATGTGCCGTTCGGGTTTATGCAAGATTATGACATTCACAGCCCTGGAAACCCCCATCTTGCCGACCTCCCCAACGGCGCGCGCGGGATGGATCAGTATATTGGCGACCCCAAAATGTTGGGCAAAGGCCACGGATCTGGGATGATGCGCCAACGGATGAATGTGCTTTTCGACGCGGGGGCGCCTGCCATCGTCGTTGATCCACATCCCGACAATATTCACGCCCGAATGGTCTATGAACGGCTGGGTTTTCGGGTCTTTGGCGATCGCGTTGAAACGAATTGGGGGCCGATCATTCCTATGCGCGCGTATCCTTAGGGGATCCCATAACGACATAACTGGTGATCGAATTCACCTGTGGCAGGACGCCCAGAATTTCGGTGTGAAAGGTCTTATAGGCCGTCAAACTTGGCGCCTCGACGCGCAACAAATATTCCACCGAACCCGTAATATTGTGGCATTCGCGGACTTCGGGGGATCGGGTGATGGCGCGTTCAAAGGCTTCTTGGCTGGATTTTGTGTGGCTGTTCAGACCGACGGTGACATAGGTCGTGAACCCGCCCCCAACAGCAACCGGATTGATCACCGCACGATAACCGGAAATCGTGCCATTGCGTTCAAGTTCCTGCACGCGGCGCAAACAGGCCGAGGGCGACAAGCCCACCTGATCCGCAAGGTCGATGTTGCTGATCCGGCCATCGTCGGACAGGACGCGCAATATTTTTTGGTTTATCAGATCATTTTCAGCCATATATTGTGAATTATTACGCCAGACACAACATAACGCAACTCAATTCACCTATTGATCGGCCATCATTGCAGCATGACTTATGAACTTGCACTTTCACTCGCGCTTTTCGCGTTCACCTCTTCCATAACACCCGGGCCGAACAACCTTATGCTGTTGGCCTCTGGGGCGAACTTTGGCGCGCTGCGCACGATCCCCCATATGGCGGGCGTGGCCCTTGGATTTCTGTTCCTGATGCTGATGATTGGTCTTGGCCTTGCCCAGATATTTGCCGTGGTGCCCCATGCGCATTCGATCCTCAAGGGGCTGGCCCTGATGTTTATGGTCTATATGGCCTATCGGATTGCGTTTGCGACCCCGAATATGGATGGTCCAAATCCATCTGCGACCCCGATCACATTTTGGCAGGCCATTGCATTTCAATGGATCAACCCAAAGGCCATCGGCATGGCAATCAGTGCTGTCACGGTCTATGTCCCCCCCAACAGCGGATTTTGGGGTCTCGCCGCCGCCGTTCTGGTGTTCGGAAGCGTCAACTGCCCCTGCGTGAATGTTTGGATGTTGGCCGGCACACAGATGCGGCGAATCCTCAACACGGCCACACGCGTTCGGGTTTTCAACATCACCGCGGCGATCTTATTGCTTGTCTCAAGCTATCCGATTTTGACCGCTACGCCGTCAACAGTCCCCGCTCCGGTGCAGATATCCGATGGCCATTCCCCAGAACCATCTGCGCCTCGCGCACCGTCAACATAGGGCGCGCAGGCCCAGCGTGGGCCATCTTCCCAGCATGAAAATCTGGAAAAAATTCCCGATTTTCATGCGATCCCTGACCATATTGCGCCGCCATATCCCCAAGAAACAAGGTTTCACAAGGCGCGCCTGCGGCAAAGATAACCTCATGATTTTCGGTCAAAATATGCACGTATTCCTGCATCATTGCGGGCCGCAAGCGCACGCCATCCAGACCGACAAAGGCCTTGGCAGGCAACAAATTCTCATAGCTCCCAAACAAAAGCGCCCCCTCATTGCTTGCACATAGGACACGGTGCTGCTGAGACAGAACCATGGTCTCGCTGTTTCCGATCGTGTTTGGCGCAAACTCCACCGGTGCGGCGGCACCGATCCCCGAAACAGTGGTCCGCCCAATCCATGCGATTTTGGCAAAGCCATTGTCCAAAGTCAGAACCCGATCACCAACCCCAAGCGTGGCCGCGGCGCGTGCACCATCTGGGGTCAAAATTGGGACATCGCCCCCAAAACACATGACACTATAATCTACGCTCGCGTTTTGGTCGGTGTTATGGACCCCCGTTTTATAGCCTTTGCTGGTGGCGGAATCGTACCAAGAATCAAGATCAAAATCCGGCGTCCAGACAATCGTCACCGACGCGCCGCTTTCATCGACACCCTCAAAGACCACGACGCCGGCATCCTCGCCCAACCCATCGCTGCGCACGACGACCGCATCTTCAAGGGTGCCGCCATTCCAAGAGATGTCATAGGTCTCGCCGACATCAAAATGTTTGCTGTCTTCGTCCCCGTCATTAGAGGTGATCCGAAGGCATTCGCTTTCGGAAGGATCCTCGTTGAACCAACTTACGTTATCGTCACTGCGCCCGCAGGACGAGCGATCCGACCCGCTATCACGGATTACGGCGAACTGATTGTCTTCTGCGTCTATCGAATGCCCCATGGTACCCCCCACTTCACTCGGAACCAGGATGGGGTAAATTCGTATATGTCTATTTAATGCTGAAACATCAAATACTTAAAACTTGGATAAAATCCATGTCGCAGATGAATTAAAATGGAACGTCATCGGCTTTTTCTGCGGGGGTTACAAAGCCCGCCTTGACCATTTTCAAGCCTGCCTTGTCGAATTCGACCTCAAGGTTCTCGCCATCCACGCCCATGACAATTCCATAGCCGAATTTCTGGTTAAAGATTCGGTCGCCTTGGGTGAACTTGGCAACGGCAGTGGCGTCGATATAGGTCGATTTTGAACGCGGGGCGACGCGGGCCTTGGATTTGCCGCGGGCCTCCATACGTTTCCAACCGGGGGAATTATAGACGTCAGCCTTGGACACGTTTTGCTCAAAGCTGCTCATGCCGACGGCGCCGAAACCGCCGCCCATATTGCCGACATTATCGACAACTTCGACGTGTTCCTCGGGCAGTTCATCGATGAACCGGCTCGGAAGCTGGGCCTGCCATTGACCATAGACAAGCCGCGAAGAGGTAAACGAAATCGTACACAGTTCCTCGGCGCGGGTGATCCCCACATAGGCCAATCGACGCTCTTCCTCGAGACCGGTCACGCCGCTTTCGTCCATGGACCGTTGCGACGGAAACAGGCCATCTTCCCAGCCAGGAAGGAACACGGCGGGGTACTCAAGCCCCTTGGCCGCGTGAAGCGTCATGATGGTGACCTTTTCCTCAGACTCTTCGGATTCATTGTCCATGATCAAGGCGACGTGTTCGAGAAACCCTTGCAGATTTTCGAACTGTTCCAGTGCCTTAACCAGTTCTTTGAGGTTCTCCAAACGCCCCGGTGCCTCGGGGGTTTTGTCGTTCATCCACATGGCGGTGTAACCGGATTCCTCGAGGATCACCTCGGCCAGCTCAATGTGTGTGATCTGCGGAACGGGTTCCAACAACAGGTCGCCGCTGTCGATGACTTGGTCATCATCGGAGGGCACAACGCCGGTCATTTGCATGCGCCACTGGGTCAGGGATTCCACGAGTTTAGCAAGCTCTTTCGCCCCCTTTCCCGTTAACCCTTTGTCCTGCAACAGGATCCGCGCCCCCTCGATCAAGGGCACGCCATGGGCCCGCGCGGTCATCTGGATTTTCTGCTGGGCCTTGTCGCCAAGCCCGCGTTTCGGCGTATTCACGATGCGTTCAAAGGCAAGATCGTCATCGGGTGACACAACACAGCGGAAATACGCCATTGCATCACGAATTTCGAGCCGTTCATAGAAACGAGGCCCGCCGATGACGCGATAGGGCATCCCAATGGTCAGGAAGCGGTCTTCGAACGCGCGCATTTGATGGGAGGCACGGACGAGAATTGCGATATCTTCAAGGGATTTGGGCGCGATGTTGCGGGTGCCGCGCTGGAGCGCCTCGACCTCATCGCCCAGCCAGCGGGCCTCTTCTTCGCCATCGCGGTGGCCGATCAGACGGACCTTTTCGCCGCCCTTTTCCGCCGTCCACAGGGTCTTGCCCAGACGATCCGAATTGCCAGCGATCACACCAGACGCGGCCGCCAGAATATGTTCGGTCGACCGATAGTTTTGTTCAAGTTTAACCACCGTCGCGCCCGGAAAATCCTTTTCAAACCGAAGGATATTGCCCACCTCGGCCCCGCGCCAGCCATAGATCGACTGGTCATCATCGCCGACGCAACAGATGTTTTTATGACCGCTCGCCAACAGGCGCAGCCACAGATATTGCGCCACGTTGGTATCCTGATATTCGTCCACCAGAATGAATTTGAGCCAGCGTTGGTAGTTTTTCAGGATGTCGTCGTGCTTTTGGAAGATCGTCACGCAGTGCAGCAAAAGATCGCCAAAATCACAGGCGTTCAACGTCTTTAGACGCGCCTGATAGGCCGCGTATAATTCGATGCCACGATCGTTAAATGCAGTCGATTCCGACGTGGGCACCGTTTCCGGCGTCCAAGCGCGGTTTTTCCACGCGTCGATCAAATGGGACAACTGGCGCGCGGGCCAGCGTTTTTCGTCGATATTTGCGGCGTTGATCACCTGCTTCAACAGACGTACCTGATCGTCGGTATCCAAGATCGTAAAGTTCGATTTCAGCCCGACCAGCTCCGCATGACGGCGTAGCAATTTCACACAGATCGCGTGAAAGGTACCCATCCATTTGATGCCATCCGCGGACGGCCCAACCAACGCGCCGACGCGGTTTTTCATTTCGCGCGCGGCCTTATTTGTAAAGGTCACGGCCAAGATTTCGTTCGGCATGGCGCGGCGCGTGTTCAACAGATGCGCGATGCGGGTCGTCAGGGCCTTGGTTTTACCCGTCCCTGCACCGGCCAACATCAACACAGGACCATCAAGCGCCTCAACCGCCGCACGTTGCGCAGGGTTCAGCCCCTCCATATAGGACTGCGACTGGGTCGCCATGGCGCGTTGGGACAGGGTCAGTTTAGCGCCCTCTTCGAAGGCATCATTTTCGTCGAAATCTATCATAAAGCTGTCTTAGCAAACCCAACTCAAAAGGAAAAGAGTGTTCGCGGATTGTTCGCAAATTGCACGTCAGGTGGATGTAATCGCCACCTTTGCGGTTGCAGCATTGACTTTCGCGGTCGCAGAAAGCTAACATAATCGATAATAACGCCCCACAAATTTGCGGGGCCGCTTAAGAGGTTGCAAGAAATAGGTCAGGAAAACTTAACTGTTTGCGTTACCATGACTTGCATCCCTTTCCACAGACGTTTACGCAGTCCATGACGCGTTTAAAACGTTACAAATGAGTGCATACGGGAGCTACCGCCATGACCGAATTTAAAAAAATCCTCATCGCGAACCGAGGGGAAATCGCGATCCGCATCATGCGTGCGGCAAACGAGATGGGCAAAAAGACCGTCGCCGTTTACGCCGAAGAGGATAAATTGGGCCTTCACCGCTTTAAGGCCGACGAAGCCTATCGCATTGGCGAAGGCATGGGCCCCGTGGCGGCCTATCTTGCGATTGATGAAATCATCCGCGTGGCCAAGATGTCCGGCGCCGATGCGATCCACCCGGGTTATGGCCTGTTGTCCGAGAATCCAGATTTCGTAGATGCCTGTGACGAAGCCGGCATTACATTCATTGGTCCAAAGGCCGAAACAATGCGCGCCCTTGGTGACAAGGCCTCTGCACGCAATGTTGCGGTTGAGGCCGGCGTGCCGGTCATTCCGGCGACTGACGTTCTGGGTGACGACATGGACGCCATCCGCAAGGAAGCAACCGAGGTTGGCTATCCTTTGATGCTCAAGGCGTCTTGGGGTGGCGGTGGTCGCGGTATGCGCCCCATTCATTCCGAAGAAGAAGTCGAAGACAAGGTTCTGGAAGGTCGCCGCGAAGCCGAGGCTGCGTTTGGCAACGGCGAAGGTTTTCTTGAAAAGATGATCGTGCGCGCCCGTCACGTCGAGGTTCAGATCCTTGGCGATAAACACGGCGGCATGTACCACCTGTTTGAACGCGACTGTTCCGTACAGCGTCGCAACCAAAAGGTCGTGGAACGCGCCCCCGCGCCTTACCTGACCGAAAAACAACGCGCCGATATCTGCGAGCTGGGCCGCAAAATCTGTGCCTTTGTTGGATATGAATGCGCCGGTACCGTTGAATTCCTTATGGATATGGACACCGAAGAATTTTATTTCATCGAGGTGAACCCACGCGTTCAGGTGGAACACACAGTCACAGAAGAAGTCACCGGCATCGATATCGTTCAGGCGCAAATCCTGATTGCCGAGGGTAAAACCATCGCCGAGGCAACCGGTAAAAAAGACCAATCCGAGATCCACCTGACCGGCCACGCGCTCCAGTGTCGTGTGACAACCGAGGATCCTCAGAACAACTTTATCCCAGATTACGGTCGCATCACTGCATACCGTTCTGCGACCGGCATGGGCATTCGTTTGGATGGCGGCACCGCATATTCGGGCGGCGTGATCACACGCTACTATGATTCCCTCCTGACCAAGATCACAGCCAAGGCGCCAACCCCAGAAGCGGCAATTGCCCGTATGGACCGTGCTTTGCGCGAATTTCGTATTCGCGGAGTGTCTACAAATATTGCATTTGTGGAAAATCTGCTTAAACATCCGACATTCTTGGATAATTCGTACACAACCAAGTTCATCGACACGACTCCGGACTTGTTTAATTTCAAAAAACGTCGCGACCGCGCAACAAAGATCTTGACTTATGTGGCCGATATATCCGTCAATGGCCATCCAGAAACAGAGGGTCGTCCGGCCCCTGCTGCTGATGTCAAGGCGCCGACGCCGCCCGCCATGCGGGCTGAGCCAGCGCCTGGCACGCGGACTCTTTTGGAGGAGAGCGGTCCGCAAGCCGTGGCTGACTGGTTGACCGGTCAGCCACAGCTGCTCCTCACGGACACAACCATGCGCGACGCACACCAATCGCTTTTGGCGACACGTATGCGGTCGATCGATATGATCAAGGCGGCACCGGCGTATTCTGCGAACCTTCCACAGCTGTTCTCGATGGAATGTTGGGGCGGCGCGACGTTCGATGTGGCCTATCGTTTCCTTCAGGAATGCCCATGGCAGCGTCTGCGCGATCTGCGCGCCGCAATGCCAAACGTGATGACACAGATGTTGTTGCGTGCGTCAAACGGCGTTGGTTACACCAACTATCCTGACAACGTTGTGCAGTCTTTCGTCAAACAAGCCGCGACATCCGGCGTTGACGTCTTCCGCGTATTTGACAGCCTGAACTGGGTTGAAAACATGCGCGTGGCGATGGACGCGGTGATCGAAAACAACAAGGTCTGCGAAGGCACCATTTGTTACACCGGCGATATCCTTGACCCAGAGCGCGCGAAATACGACCTGAAATACTATGTCGATATGGGTCAACAGCTTAAGGCGGGCGGCGCGCATATCCTTGGCCTCAAGGACATGGCGGGTCTGTTGAAACCAGCCGCGGCGCGGGTTCTGGTTAAAGCATTGAAAGAAGAGGTCGGTCTTCCGATCCACTTCCACACCCATGACACATCCGGCATTGCGGCATCCACCATCTTGGCGGCTGCGGATGCGGGCGTTGATGTTGTGGACGCGGCAATGGATGCGTTCTCGGGCGGTACGTCCCAGCCATGTCTTGGCTCCATCGTCGAAGCGCTTCGTCACACGGACCGCGACACCGGTCTTGATATCGAAGCGGTTCGCGAGATGTCTGATTACTGGGAAGGCGTTCGCGCACAGTATAAGGCATTCGAAAGCGGCGCCCCTGCCCCTGCCTCCGAAGTGTACCTTCACGAAATGCCCGGTGGCCAGTTCACCAACCTTAAGGCACAGGCGCGCAGCCTCGGGCTTGAGGAACGTTGGAGCGATGTCGCCCAGACCTATGCCGATGTGAACAAGATGTTCGGCGATATCGTTAAGGTGACCCCATCGTCCAAGGTTGTCGGCGACATGGCGTTGATGATGGTGTCCCAGAACATCACACGCGATGAGGTCGAAAACCCCGACGTTGACGTGGCCTTCCCTGACTCGGTCGTGGATATGATGCGCGGCAACCTTGGTCAGCCTCCTGGTGGTTTCCCAGCGGGCATCCAATCCAAGGTCCTTAAGGGCGACACCCCATCCACCACCCGTCCGGGTGCAGGCATGGAACCTGTGGACCTCGAAGCAGTTCGTGCGCAGGTGTCCGAGGAATTGAACGGTCTTGCCGTCGATGACGAGGATCTGAACGGTTACCTCATGTATCCAAAGGTGTTCATGGATTACATGGGTCGTCACCGCACCTATGGTCCGGTCCGCACATTGCCGACCAAGACCTTCTTCTATGGCATGGAAGCCGGCGAACAGATTTCCGCGGAAATCGACCCCGGTAAGACCCTTGAAATCCGCCTTCAGGCGATTGGTGAAACCAACGAAGACGGCGACGTTAAGGTGTTCTTTGAACTGAACGGTCAACCGCGCGTGATCCGCGTGCCAAACCGCAAGGTGAAATCCGAAACCGCCGCCCGTCCAAAGGCGACCGTTGGCGATGCGAACCACATTGGCGCCCCAATGCCGGGTGTCGTGGCAAGCGTGATCGCAACCGTCGGCCAAGAGGTCAAAGAAGGTGATCTTCTGCTGACCATTGAGGCGATGAAGATGGAAACCGGCATCCACGCCGAACGCGACGCCGTGGTTAAGGCCGTGCACGTCACCGCCGGTGGTCAAATCGACGCTAAGGATCTTTTGGTGGAACTGGAATAACGCCAGCCCCATCGCAAAATTCAAAACCGTCCCAATTTGGGGCGGTTTTTTTATGTCTCCCTCATTCCATCGATTGCGCGGCGCGCGCGCGGGCCTATAGTTCATTGAAACGCCAACCGAACGAGGCCCCCGATGGACGCCACCCTATTTCTTGCATTCCTTGCCGCGACCATGGTGATCGCCGTCACCCCCGGCCCGGCGGTCGCGCTTGCCTCTAGCCAAGCGGTGAAATACGGCCCCCGCGCGGCGCTTGCGTCGACATTCGGTGATGCGCTGGGGTCCGTCGTGCATATCGTCGTCGCGGTGGCCAGCCTTCAGGCGCTCTTGGGCCTTGCCAGTCAGGTCCTTCCTGCGCTGCAAATCCTTGGCGGTCTTTATATCCTGTTCTTGGCCTATAAATCCTTTACCACAACGACCACGGCCCAAGACACCCCGATCCCCCAAGGTGGTTATCGCACCGCATTCATCAGCGGCTTTTTCGCCTGCGTCACGAACCCCAAGGCGATCATCTTTTTCGCCGCCCTTTTTCCAGGGTTCATCGCGCCCGATTTGAATGTCATCACCCAGTCGTTAATCTATGGGCTGGTGTTTGTTCTGATCGATGCCAGCTTTATCATCGGCTATGCCATGCTTGCGCGTCGCGCGTCACAATCCCGCGTGGCCCGCGGCATCAACATCGACCGTCTCAGCGCCTTTGGCTTTCTTGGCGTTGGGTTGTTGTTGATCATCAAGGGCTACAAAGAACTGCGCATCGTTACCGCATAACTCCAGACCCAAGGACATATCATGTTGACCGTCTCGCCCATCTTTATCGCCGTCTGCGCCGCCATGTTTATCGCGATGGGGTTCCACATTGCCCAATATCGCAAAAAGAACAAATTCGACCTTGGCGATTGCGGCGACAAACATCTTCTTCAAATGATGCGCGCCCATGGCAATGCCGCCGAATATATGCCCATGGGATTGCTCCTGCTTGTGGTGCTTGATCTGATGGATGCGCCGGTCAACACCATCGCATTGTTCGGCGTTGTGTTCACTTTGGGCCGTGCGATTCACGCCGCCGCCCTTCTGCCGCAGCGCCAAAATTATCGTCGTCGTTTTATCGGCATGATCCTCACATTTTTCTCAATGATCGCAATGACCTTTGCGATTGTGGTTTTATCAATAGAATAAGGCCCGCACGACCACGCCCCACCCCAACCCATGAAATCATCTGCATTTTTTTCGAAATTCTTGCACTTTTGCTCTTGCGGCCCCCGCCGATAAACCCTAAATCGTGCACACCAACAAGGAAGCGGGCGTAGCTCAGGGGTAGAGCATAACCTTGCCAAGGTTAGGGTCGGGCGTTCGAATCGCCTCGCCCGCTCCAAGTTGGATCTGACCGGTTGCGGGCGTAGCTCAGGGGTAGAGCATAACCTTGCCAAGGTTAGGGTCGGGCGTTCGAATCGCCTCGCCCGCTCCAGTCAGGATCATCCACAAACATTGAAACTCTACCCAATTCAATGGGCGTGATGTTCACCTTTTTCCCAAAGGCAACAGGTCGACCCAATCGGTCCCTGCCCCCTTTTCCAAATGTCATTCTGCGCCTATAAGGCAAGTAAGTTACATTGGAGAACGCCATGCGCACGGCCAAAATCACACGGGCAACTGCCGAAACGAATATCACTGTTGAATTGAACCTCGACGGGACCGGTATTTATGACAACCAAACGGGCGTGGGGTTCTTTGACCACATGCTTGATCAATTGTCGCGCCACGCCTTGATCGACATGACCATCCGCGCGACCGGCGATTACCACATCGATGACCACCACACCGTCGAAGATACCGGCATCGCGATCGGTCAGGCACTGACCGAGGCCATGGGCGACAAAAAGGGCATCAACCGTTACGGCGATTGCCACCTTGCCATGGATGACGCACAGGTGCGGACCGCGCTTGATCTGTCGGCGCGCCCGTTCTTTATCTGGAACGTCGAATTCCCGACCCACAAGATCGGCAATTTCGACACCGAACTTGTGCGTGAATTCTTTCAGGCGCTGTCGACGCATGGTGGCATCACGCTGCACATCGATCAGATCCACGGTTTCAACAGCCACCACATCGCCGAGGCCGCGTTTAAATCCGTCGCCCGTGCGCTGCGTGTGGCCCTTGAAACCGATCCCCGCAAGGCGGACGCGATCCCATCGACCAAGGGTGCGCTCTAGATGCTAACGGCGATTATTGACTATGAAAGCGGCAACCTCCATTCGGCGGCCAAGGCGTTTCAACGCATGGCTACCGAGGACAACCGCGGTGACGTGACCGTCACCTCTGACCCCGACGTGATCCTGTCGGCGGACCGTTTGGTGTTGCCTGGTGACGGGGCGTTTCCCGCGTGCCGCAAGGAATTGTTCGACCACAAAGGTATCTTTGAGGCGGTCGAGGAAAACGTGATCAAGAACGGCAAACCCTTTATGGGGATTTGCATCGGCATGCAGATGCTGGCCACGGTGGGTCGCGAATATACCGACACCAACGGGTTCGACTGGATCGGCGGCGAAGTGGTGCATATCGCGCCGTCTGACCCTGCGTTGAAGGTGCCGCATATGGGTTGGAACGACATGGTTATCGACAACCCCCACCCCGTTTTGGACGGCACGGTGACGGGCGATCACACCTATTTCGTGCACAGCTATCACTTTAAGGTCGCGAACCCTGCGCATCGTCTGGCCCACGTGAATTACGGCGAAGAGATCACCGCGATGGTCGGTCGCGACAACATGGTCGGCATGCAATTCCACCCTGAAAAATCACAGGGCGTTGGGCTTCGGCTGATCTCTAACTTCTTGAAATGGACGCCATAACACCGATGCAATCCATATTGGACGACATCAACGCCACTATCGGGCAAAGCCCCGATCGTGGTAAAGTTGCGGACTATATCCCCGAATTGGCCAAGATCGATCCGAACCAATTCGGCATGGCGGTCTGTTTGGCCGATGGGCGCGAATTTCACACTGGCGACGCGGATACACCGTTTTCGATCCAGTCGATCACCAAGGTCTTTGCCGTCGCGCTTGCGCTTGGCAAGGTCGGGGAATCGCTTTGGTCCCGTGTGGGGCGCGAACCCAGCGGTACATCATTCGACAGCATCACCTTGCTTGAACGGGAACAGGGTCGCCCCCGCAATCCGTTCATCAATGCGGGCGCCATTGTCACGACCGACACCTATCTGGATGGGTCCACCCCACGCGAGGCACTGGGCGGATTACTGCGGTTTATCCGCGACGCCGCAGACGACGCTGATATTCATATCGACGAAACCGTCGCCCAATCCGAAACCCGCACGGGGCACCGGAATTTCGCCTTGGCCCATTACATGCGGTCCCACGGCAACCTTCTTCATGCGCCGGAACTGACCATGGGCACCTATTTCCACCAATGCGCGGTGGCGATGTCCTGTCGGCAACTCGCGCGGTCGGGACGGTTTTTGGTGGGGGGCGTCGGGCCGCGTTTGGTCACGAAGACCCGTGCCCGCCGCATTCAGGCACTTATGATGACCTGTGGCCACTACGACGGGTCCGGCGACTTTGCGTTTCGCGTTGGCCTTCCGGGGAAATCCGGCGTGGGTGGCGGTATTTTGGTGATTGTGCCTGGACAGGCGTCCATCGCGGTCTGGTCCCCAGGCTTGAACGCCTATGGCAATTCAAAACTGGGAACCGAGGCCATGGAGGCCCTTGCGCATCAAACCGATTGGTCGGTCTTCAGCTGATCAATTGGCGCGCGACCATGTCTGTTTCTTGCAAATTGGGCCGACACAGCCAGAGACCTTTAACGTGTCCCCAGACAGAGCCATCTTGGATTTGAACACTTTGCCGGTGGATGGCTGCCAAATCTTACCTTTGTGATAGGCCCCATCTCCCTTGGCGACCATGTCCCACACCAACTGTTTCCCAAGGTTCTCGGATTGGATTTCGCCGTTGGCGTCAAAGGTGCGCGAAATCACCCCACAGATCATATCGCCACAGGCGGACATGGTGATATGGGCGTAATGGCCGTCGTCGACCTCGGTTTTCCAAAGCCCTTCGACCGGATCGGCCAATGCGGCGCCTGTCATGGTGAACATCGCCAGTGCGGCTGCGTATAGATGTTTCATTGTCTTCCTCCCTTATGGATAAACTTTGCGGCAACAGATGGGGTCATGGCAACGGTGACCCGACGTAGGGCGCCCGTTTACAAATCGCCCGAGCCATTGCATAAGGTCGCAAAACCACATCATTCAAAGGCCAAACCCATGATCCTATACCCCGCGATTGACCTCAAAGACGGCAATGCCGTCCGTCTGTACAAAGGCGAGATGGATCAAGCCACCGTGTTTTCCGACAATCCCGCCGCGCAGGCCGTGGAATTCGTAAAGGCGGGCTGTGAGTGGCTTCACCTTGTGGATTTGAACGGCGCATTTGCCGGCGAACCCGTGAACGGTGCCGCAGTCGAGGCGATTCTGGAGCAAACCAATGTTCCGGCCCAATTGGGTGGTGGCATCCGCGACATGGCAACGATTGAGCGTTGGATCGACAAGGGTCTTGCCCGCGTGATCCTTGGCACCGTTGCCGTTGAAAACCCCGATCTGGTCCGCGAAGCCGCCAAGGCATTCCCTGGCAAGGTTGCCGTCGGTCTGGACGCACGCAATGGCCGTGTTGCGACACGCGGTTGGGCCGAAGAGACCGACATCATGGTCACCGATCTGGCCAAATCATTCGAAGACGCGGGCGTGTCCGCGATCATCTATACCGACATCAACCGTGACGGCGCAATGCAGGGTCCAAACGTCGAGGCCACCGCCGCCCTCGCCCGTGCCGTGTCGATCCCTGTCATCGCATCCGGTGGCGTGTCCTCCATCGCCGACCTCGAGGCGCTTCGCGACTGCGGCGCATCCCTTGACGGTGCGATCTCTGGTCGCGCGCTTTATGACGGCGCGATTGATCTGGCCGAGGCGCTTACGACCCTCAAGGGCTAATACGACTGTGCGGATGGGACGCATTGATCTGTGCCCCATCCCCTCCCATTCTTTGGTCATTACATCAGATCAAGGAATTTCGAATGCACCTCGTGACCGAAGCCACCCTGCCCCCACACTCCGCCCTGTGGGAGATCAAACAGCCGAATGATTTTCTGGACTGTTATTCCTGTACCTCTGACCTTGCCCCGCAAAAGGCCGCCGAAGTCGGGTTCGATATGCCCGCATGGACCGAATGGCTTTTGAACCTGCGCAATGCATTGATGCGCCCCTTTGGTTTGAAAACCGAAAACACCGATGACGCGGCGACGGGCATCTTTCCGGTGATGTCTGAAACCGAGACCGAGCTGGTTCTTGGCACCGACGACAAACACCTAAATTTCCGCATCACGATCCTTCAAGACAACGGCAAAGTTTTCATGGCCACATGGGTCCGCCCGCACAATTGGGCCGGTCATCTGTATTTGGCGGCTGTTATGCCGTTTCATAAACTGATATCAAAAAGCACCGTGAAACGTATCGCAAAAGAGACCCCATGAATCGCCCTGTTATGCTGACCCTCGCCCTGACCACATTTATCCTGTGGGTGCCTATGTTATCCTGGGCGATTATCAGCACCTTCTGGGGCTGCGAGATGTTGAACGGCGCGCTGACCTGTCCGGTGAACGCGCCTCATAACATGGTGAAATGGGTGCCATGGGCGATCTTGACGACGCCCTTGGCCGTGATCATGACCATAGTTCTAGCGATCTATATGTTTCGCGTCACGCGGAATTAACCCAAACGTCACAGTCGGAACTGAATGTGGCTTGTTGGGCCCGCCAAGGAATTTTTAAGCAACTGTTCCACCAAATGGGAGGTTTGAGCCCATTTGACCGAATGCTGGGGCATGCGTAAATGTCTGGGTTTCGGAATTAATTTCATTAGTATGCTTCTTACACGATGGTATTCCGAGAATGAAAGAAAGAACCTTGATCACCCTTGACGCTGCCCGCGAAATTGCTAAACGCCACCTACAAACCTTGGGCGAAAACCTCACACTTTTTGAAAAGCCGATCACTTTCGGTGACTACGGATGGGTGTTTTCGTACCAACGCACCGCGTTCATTGAGACAAATGATATACACGATGCATTGGCTGGGAACGCTCCAATATTGATCGAAAGCGATCAAGGCCAAATTTTCACTCTGGGTACCGCATACGAGGTCAGCAGATACGTTCATATGTATCAGTGCTTTGGTGACCCCCACGCAGAGCCAGGCTCTTCGTTGGAGCTACATGGCTGGAAGACAGGAGCCAATAAGGTGATGGCCATAACGGAGATAAAGGCGAACACTGAACTAGGTTTGAAAGATGCTAAAGGAGTAGTCGACGCTTGTCTCGAGGGAACTAAGCCGATTGTACAATGTGTTGATCCTAAATCCGCAGAAATTTTAGCTCATAAACTAAGCGCAGTTGGGTTCAAAATCAGACATCTCGCCCTCTAGCTCTGTTAGGCTAATCTGCAGCACCGACAACCTCTTCTGACCTGCGCCGCTTCCCTTAAGCCGCCATTGGCGCGAACGCAGAGAAGGCACACTTTGTCCGCATAGACAAATTTAATCATGCTTCAAAATCTTACCCGAATTGCCAAAGGGCACGTCACCGTTTCTTGCGAAATTCATCATGTCCGGCGCAAACTTCGGAACGATCCACACAGCCCCCTAGCCCAAGCGCCCATTTTCCCCTAGAACGGCAGCAACACTGTAATAAGGGCCCGTGCCATGCTCAAAACTCGTATTATTCCCTGTCTTGATGTCGAAAACGGTCGCGTCGTAAAGGGCGTGAATTTCGTTGATATCGTCGATGCGGGCGATCCCGTCGAAAGCGCCAAGGCCTATGATGCCGCCGGCGCGGATGAGCTTTGTTTTCTTGATATCCGTGCGACCCACGACAACCGTGGCACCATGTATGATCTGGCGCAGCGCACGGCGGAACACTGTTTCATGCCGCTGACTGTTGGCGGGGGCGTGCGCACCAATGACGACGTGCGTAAACTGTTGCTGTCGGGCGCGGATAAGGTGTCGTTTAACTCCGCCGCCGTTGCCGACCCCGACGTGATCATGCACGCCGCCAACCAATTCGGCAGCCAGTGCATCGTCTGTGCGATTGACGCGAAAACCGTGGCCCCTGGCAAATGGGAAATCTTCACCCACGGCGGCCGTCGCGCCACCGGTATCGACGCGATTGAATTCGCGCAAAACGTGGTGTCCAAGGGCGCCGGTGAAATCCTTTTGACCAGCATGGACAAGGACGGCACGCGCTCGGGCTTTAACATCGGTCTGACCCGCGCGATTTCGGATGCTGTATCGGTTCCGGTGATCGCATCGGGTGGTGTTGGCAACCTTGATCACCTTGTCGAAGGCGTCAAAGAAGGCGGCGCATCCGCCGTTCTGGCCGCATCGATCTTTCACTTTGGCGACTATACGATCCAAGAGGCCAAACAACATATGGCCGATAATGGCATTGACGTAAGGCTTTGATATGAAAACCCAATTGCAAAAACTCGCCGCGACTGTTGCCTCGCGCAAGGGCGCAGACCCAAGCACCTCTTGGACAGCCAAGCTGTTCTCCAAAGGGCCGGAAAAATGCGCCGAGAAATTCGGTGAAGAGGCCGTAGAAGCCATCATCGCGTCCGTCAAAAACGACCGCGAGGAATTGACCAAAGAGGCAGCGGACGTGTTGTTCCACCTTTTGGTGATGCTCGAATCCCGCGACGTGTCGTTGGCCGATGTCGAGGCCGAACTCGCCCGCCGCGAAGGCACATCGGGTATCGAAGAAAAGGCGTCGCGTTAAAATTCCGAGCGGTGTTTCGCGCCATAGAGACGCGGGATTTCCACCTTAGGACAGCGATTTTCAATAACCGTCAGGCCGTGATCCCGCGCAAGGGTCGCGGCCTGTTCGTTTTGGACGCCGATCTGCATCCAAATCACCCGAAGATCCGGCAGATCACGGATCGCCGCCTCGACCACGGGGAATACATCGTCGGAGCGGCGAAACACATCCACCATCTGGACCGGCACGTCGATATCGGCCAGCGTCCCCACGGCGGTTTCGCCAAACAACACCTTGCCCGCCTGCCCCGGATTAACGCCGATCACGCGATATCCACGGGTGCGCAGGAATTCGGACACGTAATGGCTGGGACGTGCAGGATTGGCCGAGGCCCCAACACAGGCAATGGTGTCAACCGAGGTGAAAACCCCATGAAAAAGATCATCAGAATACATCATACCCTACCCTAGATAAAAAAACGCCCGAGACAAACCCGGGCGCAGTGTGGAACGAGGGACAGTAAACATGACGCAAAGGTTCCAGTTTTGCGCTCTGATATGTATGTAGGATCAAATCTCATACATTCCAGAGCATGTAATAAAAACGTGAATAACCCGTTACTTGTTCAGGATACCTGGCCAGTTGGCGTCAGCCTGTGCGATGAAACCTGGGATATCTTCGCGCCAAAAACCCTGAACCTTAAGGTTATAGTTCAAGTACAATTTGCCATCGACGATTTCCCATGCCTCTGGGATTGTGGTCGCGATGCCGCCTTTGGCCGCCGCAAAGGCACAGTAGCCGCCGTATTGTGGCGCGTATGCCGCAGGGTCTGCGGTGAAGGCATCAAGGTTGGCTTGGGACGCAAAGTGCCACTTGGCGCCTTTGTATTCGGTCATGTAATCGGATGAACCTTCGACGGGTTTGGATTCGGTGAAGTACGCAACCGGATCATAGCCGTGGATCGCGACGCCGTCAGTTGGGGCAAAGATTTCGGGAGTGGCCGCGAACGCAGGAACCGCGGACGCGATGATCGGAGCAGCCGCCAAGCCAGCAAGAACAGAGCGACGCGAAAGTAGAGGAGAAGTCATATCAATAATCCTTGTGTGTTTGTCTGCTACAGAAGATGCACACAAAGGTTTATTTTTGATACCCCACCTCGCAGAACCGTGATGCTCTGCGAGCGGGTGGAACGTCAGACCGCCCCGACAGGGCGATCTTGTCACATTTGGTTACGCGTTTCGCGATGAATTGTTACGACCGTGTCGACGCATAAAGCGCAACAGCCGCCGCATTGGACACGTTCAACGATCCGAATTCACCGGCGAACGGAATTTTCACCAAGGCATCAACGGTTTCTTTGGTTTTCTCGCGAAGACCGGGGCCCTCGGCACCAAAGACAAGCGCGATTGGACGATCCATCCGGCCCTCAAGCGCGGCATCAAGCGTCTCTTCGGCCTCACCATCAAGACCAAGAACATAGTACCCCATGTTCTGAAGCGCAACGATGGCGTCGGACAGGTTCTTGATGCGCAGATACGGTTGACGCTCCAAGGCACCAGAGGCGGTTTTCGCCAAGGCACCGGTTTCCGGCGCGCTGTGACGGTGCGGCGCGATGACGGCACGTGCACCGAACACCTCGGCGGAGCGTAGGACGGCCCCAACGTTATGCGGGTCCGTCACGCGGTCCAACATCACAACGCGCGGCACCTGCCCGTCAGCGGCCATACAGGCGTCTTCAAGATCACCCCAGTCCAGTGGTTTGACCTGAAGCGCAGCCCCTTGGTGCACGGATTGCGGATCAAGCGGCGCGTTGAACTTGCGCGGATCGACGATTTCCGGCTCCATGCCGCTGGCTTCGATTTCAGGGCGCAGTTTATTCGCCGCGTTCAACGTCAAAATCAAACGCAACTTGGTCCGACGCGGATTCGAAAGCGCATCGCGGACGGCATGAAGACCGAACAACCAAACCGTTTCATTGGCAGCCGCCTTGCGCGCCTGTTCTTTTTCTATGACCCATTTGGGTTTTGTCATCACGATCACCTTTGTTTTCTTGGGTGCGTCATACCCCGCAAATGCCCTATCGCACAAGCCCGCGCTTTTCTTGCATTTTCCTGTTGACGCCCCCCGCCACAGAGTTTAGATCAAGCGCAATGTTGGGCGTCAGGCCGCAAGGTGTGGCAGGGGACTGTAACTCCCTCGAGGCGACTCACGCCTGGTTCGATTCCAGGGTCGCCCACCATTTAACCTTTTGTTTTCAAAAGGTTCGCAACCAACCGAGAGGTTGGTTTTTTGCGTTCTAGGGTGTCGTGATGACGCCAGAAACGTAGGAATACCCCACATGTTCCCCACGATTTATGAGCGCCCCAAACGCCAGCAAACTGCGGATCAAAGCCGTCAGAATCTATCTCAGATTTTCGAAATAAATGGGCCCCTCCCCCAAAAATGCACAAAGCCGCCCAAGGGCGGCTTTGCAGGTCATGGGAGCGTTCGGCGGCCCTGTATTACAGCCGCCGATCTTGACCTTAAACGCGGATACCTGTGTCGAGGTCAAAGGCGTGCTGTAGACCACGAAGGGCCTTAAAGTTGAACGTCTCGCCAACGCGGCCAATCGGAGCGTGCTCCATCTTCGCCATGAAGGACGTGCCGGATTCGGTCACAAGGTGACAGATCGCGTATTCGCCAAGTTGCTCGATCAGCTCAAGCTTCCCTGAAACAACGGCCTCGGACGCGTCACACACTTCCATGTGCTCAGGGCGGATACCGGTTGTGACCTTGCCTTGATCCTTGGCAACGTCTGCCGGCGCAAAGAAGTTCATGTTTGGTGAACCGATGAAAGACGCAACAAATGTGTTAACCGGAGTTTCATACAATTCGATGGGCGAGCCAACCTGTTCGATGATACCGGCGCGCAGAACAACGATTTTGTCGGCAAGGGTCATCGCCTCGACTTGGTCGTGCGTCACGTAGATCATGGTCGCGCCAAGACGTTCGTGCAGACGTGCGATTTCCAAACGGGTCGCGACGCGCAAGGACGCATCAAGGTTGGACAATGGTTCGTCGAAAAGGAACACTTCTGGGTCACGAACAATCGCACGGCCAATGGCCACACGCTGGCGCTGACCACCAGAAAGGTTACGTGGCGCGCGGTCGATGTAATCCGTAATCTGAAGGATTTCAGCAGCTTCGCGCACACGACGGTCGATTTCGTCCTGTGGTGTCTTCGCCTGTTTCAGACCAAACGCCATGTTTTCGTACACGGACATATGTGGGTACAAAGCGTATGTTTGGAACACCATCGCAACGCCACGTTTGGACGGAGCAACGTCGTTCATCACTTCGTCACCGATGGAGACGGTACCGCTTGTGACTTCTTCGAGACCCGCAATCATGCGAAGCAATGTGGATTTACCACAGCCCGACGGGCCAACAAACACAACGAATTCACCGTCGTTAATGTCAAGATCAACCCCATGCATGACCTGAAGGTCGCCATAGGATTTTTTAAGGTTTCTGATGGTTACACCGGCCATTGTTTTTCCATTTCGTTGATAGCAGATTTAAGCGCAGTGGCGAAATCTGGGTAGTTACGAGGCAAGTCGCCCCACAGGACTTCAGATGAAACAAACGCGTCAATCTGAGCGGGTTCCAAGAGAGGTAGTAGCGCAGACATGTTTGGTTCTGCGTATGTAATATCCAACGTGCCAGCGGCAGCACGGCGGGCAAAAATAAGCCAGCTCGCGATGGATTTCAGGCCGAATTCCGGCGTGATACCCGCTGCGTAACACCCCTCGAGTGTTGGACGAACAAAGATTGGGAACTTTGAGTACCCGTCGGCACAAATGCGTTCGACGGTGTCGCCGATTGCAGAGTTGCCAAACCGTTCAGTGATCGCCACCAGATAGGCGGCCTTGTCGAACGGCAATTCGATTGTGATCGCCGGAAGAACCTCTTTGGCTTCATAGCCAAGGAAATGTTCCAGCAATTCAGGGTCAGCCATGGCCTGATCAAACATCTTGATCTCGCGCAGGGCCGCCAAATAAGCAAGCGATGTGTGGCCGCCATTGAGGATGCGAATTTTGGTTTCCTCGTATGGGTCAACGTCGTCGGTCACGGTCACGCCGATTTTCGCAAGGTCCGGCACGCGGCCCGCAAAATTGTCTTCGATCACCCATTGGTCGAATGCTTCGGCCATGATGGGGAAACGACCGGCGCGGCCAAAGGCCTCTTCCATTTCGGCGCCCAATGTTGGGGCGGCACGTGGGGTAATCCGGTCAACCATGGAACATGGGAAGGTCGCGTTCGCGTCCAGCCATGCCACCAAGTCGTCCTGCCCCAAAAGGGTCAGATAGGCACGAAGGTTCTTGCCCAGCATCTTGCCGTTTTGACGAATGTTGTCACAGCAGGAAATGGTGATCGCACCAACGCCCGCGTCCATACGTGCCCGCAATGCGGCCGCAAGATAGGCGTAAACCGATGTGCCCGCCGCGCCGGCGGCTTCGGCCTTGATGGTTGGATCCTCGGGGTTCAGCCCCCCTTCTGGATTCATGTAATAGCCGCTCTCGGTGACGGTGATGGTCACCATGTGCACCTCGGGGCGAGCCAAGACGTCAACGGCGGTCGCCGCATCCGCGGACCAATCCAAGAATTCCACGTGGGAACGGATCGTGCGGTATGTGGTTTCACCAGAGGGTGCCACGGATTTAAGGACATAGCCCTCGTGACCATCGGCGATCTGGGCGAACACCTCGGCCTCAGGGGCGCGCAGGTTCACGGCACAGATGCCCCAATCAAGATCACCCGTGGCCTCCATATAGTCATCGATATACATCGCCTGATGCGAGCGGTGGAAGGCACCAAATCCAAGATGAACCACACCCGTTTTACAGGCGGAACGATCATAGGTCGTGTTGTTTAAAACAAGATCAGTCATCATCACACCATCCCGCCGGAGCGGGCCAATTCGTTGCGCGCGATATCGCGATATTCAGAAGGGGTCATATTTTTCATCTTCAAAAAGTGACGGTTAAAGTTGGCAAGGTTTTGAAAACCCACACCAAAACAGATCGACGAAACCTGTTCGTCGGTTGAGTAAAGCATGCTACAGGCCTGACCGATCCGCACCTGCGTGACGAATTCGATGAACCGATGTCCGGTCACCGTCTGGAAACTGCGCGAGAACGTGGTCGGGCTCATGCCGGCCATTTTGGCGGCACTATCAACCGAGATTTCCTCGGCGAAATTCTTAACGATAAAGTCGATGACCTCACCGATGCGGGCATGTTTGCTGTTGCCTTCGGGCTGGGTGATTTGCATCACCGACAGGACCTTTTTCTCGGCGTGTTCGTTGATCCGCGTCATGAACCGCAAAAACGCGACGATGCGTTCAGGGCCATGGGAATCGCGGATTGCTTCAAGGTGACCTTGGGCGAAACGTGGATTGAAGCCGACGAATTCGATGCCGGATTGGGCCATCTGCAACATAGGTCGGAAGTCGCCGAACTCGGGGAACGCAAGGGCCAGACGATCAATCGCCTGCGCGCCGAATTGCACCAACATGTCACGCACTTCGATAGGCGTATCCACATCATCCGTGATCCAGTTATGCGGCAGGTTCGGCCCCGTCAGATAGAGCGTCCCAGGGGTGAATTCGCCGATATAGTCGCCGATGAACGCCTTGCCACGCGACTGGGTCACGAGATGCAATTCGTATTCTTTGTGGCTGTGCCAACGGCACAGTTTCGTCGGCCAACCATGTTCGAGATACCGCACAGAATGCGTATTGCGATCAACGATTTCGAGCTCTGGAAGAATAATTGACATGGGCTACCTCAACACATTTCCACCATCAACACCGATGGTTTGCGCCGTCATATAGGACGACTGTTCTGAGGCAAGAAAAACGGCAGCGCGGGCCACATCAGCAGGCGCGCCCATGTACCCAAGGGGCACGGCTTCGCCGACTTCGCGTTTCTTTTGACCGATGGCTTTGCCTTCGAATTTGGCAAAAAGCGCGTCCACATGACCCCACATTGGCGTGTCGATCACACCGGGGGAAATTGCGTTCACGCGGATGGAATGCGGGGCAAGCGCCAGTGCGGCGGATTGCGTGTAACTGATGACGGCGGCCTTGGTTGCACAGTAATGTGCCACAAGCGCCTCGCCGCGATGACCGGCCTGCGAGGCCAAATTGATGATCGAACCCTTGGCGTTTTGGGCGACCATGGATTTCGCAGCGGCCTGCATAACCGCATAGAACGAGCGCACATTGAGGCCGAAGAGACGGTCGTATTGTGTCATGTCTGCCTCCAAAATGTTGCCCATGTCGAACACGGCTGCGTTGTTAAAAAGAACTGTCGGCTGGGCCTCGGTGACCCAATCCAGACAGGCGTGCAATCCATTGTCATCCAACAAATCGAACGCCTGATAGGACAGTTCGCTATGATCAACACCGGCGAATTCTTCGCCGATATCAGTGGCATATACCTTGGCCCCAAGGGCCAAGAAGTGCTGCACCGCCGCCTGTCCGATGCCACCGTTTGCGCCGGTGACAAGGCAGGTTTGACCCGTAAGATCGGTCGGTGCAGCGTTAAGCATTTACTTAACCGCGCCGAAGGTAAGACCTTGGACAAGCTGCTTCTGAGCGAGCCAACCAAAGACAACGATCGGTGCACAAGCCAGCGTGGATACCGCGGACACCTTGGCCCAGAACAGACCCTCGGGTGCTTGGAAGGATGCAACGAATGCGGTCAATGTGCTTGCGTCTGTTGTTGTCAGAACGATGGACCAGAAGGCTTCGTTCCAGCAAAGGATCACAGAAAGCAGAGCCGTTGACGCGATCCCGCCCCATGCAAGTGGCATCACAACTTCGCGGATTTCGTTGAATGTTGATGTGCCATCCATGCGAGACGCCTCAAGGATCTCCTTAGGAATTTCGCGGAAGTAGTTGAAAAGGATCAACATAACAATCGGAAGGTTCATCATCGCGTAGATTACGATCAACAGGAACTTGGTGTCATAGATGTTGAATTTCTGAGCCAAGAAGTAGATCGGCATCAACACACCCACAGCAGGCAACATCTTGGTGGAAAGCATCCACATCAGAATGTCTTTGGTCCATTTGCCGGTGTTGAACGCCATCGCATAGGCGGATGGGATCGCGATCATCAGCGCCAAGAGGGTGCCGCCAAACGAAGTGATAAGCGAGTTGATCGCGAACTTCGTGTAGTTCGTGCGTTCTTGGATCTCGAGATAGTTTTCGAGCGTTGGTTCAAAGAACAACTGTGGAGGTACCGCAATCGCCTGCCCCTCGGTTTTGAATGATGTCAGAACCATCCAAAAGATCGGGAAGAAGAAGAGGATTGCTGCGATCCATGCAAAGGTGACAGCAATGCGGTTTTTCAGAATTATGCGTTGTTTATCTGTCATGATTACACCGTCAGAGTTTTGCCAACGGCGCGGATCAAGAAGATCGCAACGATGTTAGCGAGGATAATTGCAAACACACCACCAGCAGAGGCAACACCAACGTCGAACGCTTGTTGGGACTGAATATAGATGAGGTATGTAAGGTTGGTCGATTGAACACCTGGGCCACCGGATGTGGTCACAAAGATTTCCGCGAAGGTCGCAAGGTGGAAAATCATTTGGATCAAGATCACGATAGAGATCGGACGCGCAAGGTGCGGAATGGTGAGGTTGTAGAACTTAGAGAAGAAGCTTGCGCCATCAAGTTCAGCCGCTTCCATTTGCTCTTGGTCTTGGGACTGAAGCGATGTCATGAAAATGAGGATCGCGAACGGTGTCCACTGCCAGCTGATCATCACGATGATCGAGAAAAGCGGCATATCTTGGAGCCATTGCACCGGCGTAAAGCCAAGCGCGTTAGAGAAAGCCGCGAAAAGACCGTTGTTTGGATCCATAAGCATGTTCTTCCAAACCAGCGCGGAAACGGTTGGCATGATAAAGAACGGCGAGATCAACATAACACGGGCGATGCCGCGACCTTTGAATTCACGGTCAATCAATAGGGAAACCGCAAGGCCGAGAACCACAGTAATCGTAAGAACAGAGCCAACAAGAACAAGCGTGTTCAAAAGCGCCGGCATAAAGGACGGATCAGTCCAGAAGAATTTATAGTTAGACAGACCAATGAAACCGGTGCGCTCTGGGTAGAGAAGGTTAAATCGTTGTGTCGAGAAATAGAGCGTCATTGCGAGAGGGACAATCATCCAGATCAGCAATAGGATGATACTAGGGGCCTGAAGCCACCGGACCAATGTCGGGTTCATAGCGGGTTCCACTTTTTCGGGTCAGAATGGGGGGGCTCTTGAATAAGAGGCCGAGGGTGAGACGCCCACTCACGTGGGTGGGCGTCTCCTTATTTCAAAGTACAGGGCCTAGTAGTAGCCAGCCTTTGACATTTCGCGGTCAGCAGCAGTTTGAGCTGCTTCGAGTGCTTCTTCTACAGAGATTTCACCAGCAAGTGCGGCAGTCATCTGTTGACCTACAGCAGTACCAATTGCTTGGAACTCAGGGATCGCAGCGAACTGAACACCAACATATGGGGATGGGTTCTGAGTAGAGTTAGCAGGCTCAGCGGACAAGATCGCTTTCAATTCAGCTTCTGCGAATACAGCAGCTTCTTGGAAGTTCGGGTTGTCGTATGTGGACTGACGTGTACCTGTTGGAACAGAGCCCCAACCGTTTTCAGACGCTACAAGCTCGATGTACTCTTTAGAAGTAGCCCATTCGATGAATGTTTTCGCGTCGTCAGCTTGCTTTGTACCTGCTGGGATAGCAAGTGACCAAGCCCATAGCCAGTTCGCGCCACGTGTTGTGACAGCTTGTGGTGCCTGTGCGAACGCAATTACGTCTGCAACTTTGGACTGACCTGGGTCAGATACGAAAGATGCAGCAATAGTCGCATCGATCCACATGCCACACTTGCCTTCGTTGATAAGGGCAAGGATTTCGTTGAAGGAGTTACCAGCAGAGCCGGGAGGGCCGTAGTTGGTAAGAAGATCAACGTAGAAGTTTACAGCGTGGTTCCATGCTGGGCTATCCAATGCTGGTGTCCAGTCTTCGTTAAACCACTGAGCGCCAAAGGAGTTTGCCATTGTGGACAAGAACGCCATGTTGTCGCCCCAGCCTGGCTTACCGCGAAGACAGATGCCGTAAACGCCATTGTCTTTGTCAGTCATAGCCGCTGCTGCGTCTTGGACGTGACCCCAAGAAGGATTGTCAGGCATTGTCATGCCAGCAGCATCCAGAAGGTCTTTACGATACATGATCATAGAAGACTCACCATAGAATGGTGCAGCGTATAGGTTACCGTCGTGAGACAGACCGCCACGCATCGCAGGTAGAATATCGTCAACATCGTATGCGTCAGAGAATTCTAGTGCTTCTAGCCAACCACGTTCACCCCAGATTGGAGCTTCGTACATGCCGATTGTCATCACGTCGAACTGGCCACCTTTGGTGGTGATGTCTGTGGTAACGCGGCTACGTAGTGTACCTTCGTCAAGAGTTACCCAGTTTACGGTGATGCCAGGGTTGGCTTCTTCGAAGTGTGGGGTGAACTTTTGCATTTCAACCATGTGACCGTTGTTCACAGTCGCGATTGTCAACTCGCCTGCAGTTGCAGCTGTCGCAGACAGTGCACCTAGAGTCAGGCATAGAGCGGTATTACGGATTGCTTTCATTTTTTTCCTCCCAGAATTATGAAATATTTTTATCCCGTGTCTTAACGTTGCGTTTATCTTGCCGTGTCAGCCAATATTTTTTGCGCAACTGGCTATACTTTTTCGACAAAAACTCGTCGCTACACAGAAATATTCGTCGGAAAAGTATACGTATGTCCATCCCCTCGTTCGTAAACTGGTTATTTTTTGACCAATTTTGACAAATGCAGCGGTAGGGCAATTCCCTTGACCTATTGGGATATTTGGACGATTCTTGGTCCATGTTTCCTATACGTGATCACAACCCGTCGACCCGTACGCCCTATGTCACCTATACTATTATGGCGATCAATATTGTGGTGTTCCTGCTGTATTGGCCCATCTTGAATGACGGGCCCGCGATTGGGCAGTTCTATCTGAATTGGGCGATGATCCCCGACCTTATTATCCATGGGGAACAGACACATACGCTGTTTACGCATATGTTCCTGCATGGGGGCTTTATGCATCTGGCGGGGAACATGTTGTTCCTCTGGATCTTTGGCGACAACCTCGAGGATGAGCTCGGACATACCGGATTTACGATCTTTTATATAAGCGCGGGACTCGTGGCGGCCATCGCCCAGCTTTTGTCTGATCCCACCTCTCCTATTCCGATGGTTGGCGCATCTGGCGCGATCGCGGGGGTGATGGGTGGGTACCTACTATTATACCCCAAAGCGCGGATCGACGTGCTTTTCATCTTTGTCATATTCTTCAAAATCTTCCCGATTCCGGCGTGGATAGCGCTAACAATGTGGTTTGCGCTGCAAATCTGGGGGGGATTCGGTACTGATTCGACTGGTGGTGGTACCGCCTATTGGGCACATGCAGGGGGATTCGTCGCCGGTCTGGTGGTCCTTTTCCCCGCATTCCTGCGTCGTGGCGGCGTGTCGTTCTGGCGTAAAACCAACGGTCACGCCCAAAATCCCGAGGCAACCTATACCCTGACCAAGTCCGGAATCCCCACCGTAAGGAGACGCAAATGACCCATAGCCTGACCTGTCACTGTGGCGCGGTTGAGATGACTGTGGAGCTCTCGGATGAATTCAACACCGTGCGGCGCTGTGATTGTTCGTTCTGTCGGCGACGCGGTGCGATTGCCGTCTCGGCACCGCTAGATGGGATCACAATCACCAAGGGCGCCGATAATCTGACGCTTTATACGTGGGGCACTCACACGGCGAAACATTACTTTTGTAAGACATGCGGCATCTATACCCACCATCAACGGCGCTCAAACCCGAACCAATATGGTGTGAATGCCGCCGCGATCAACGGGATCAACCCGCGCGATCTGGGGGATATCCCGTGGAACGATGGCGTGAACCACCCTGCCGACGCCCCCTAACGCAAAACGCCGCCCCAATGGGACGGCGCTTGTATACTATATAATGCAATCCTAGTCGCGGATCACTTTGGCAAAGGTTTCATAGATCGCCTCGTTGGCACAGATCA
Organism: uncultured Halocynthiibacter sp.; assembly: GCA_947503035.1. Lineage (GTDB taxonomy): Bacteria > Pseudomonadota > Alphaproteobacteria > Rhodobacterales > Rhodobacteraceae > CANNCD01. The sequence continues at coordinate 171,660 of CANNCD010000001.1, read as the reverse complement.
CTTCGCCGTCTTCGATGATATTGCCCGTCGGGTTCAGCGGTTCGATCAAACCACCCGCTTCGCGCACGATAACAACACCGGCCGCGATATCCCATGCGTTCAAGGACCGTTCCCAGTAGCCGTCGTAACGACCCGCGGCCACATAGGCCAGATCAAGCGCAGCGGAACCCCAACGGCGAACGCCCGCCGTGGCTGGCAACAAACGCGCCAAGTCTTGGAGCGTTTCTGGAAGGTCAGCACGCCCCGCAAACGGAAGACCCGTCGCGAAAATGCTCTCGATCATGCGGTGACGACCGGATACACGGATACGGCTTTCATTGAGCCACGCGCCTGTGCCCTTTTCGGCAAAGAACATTTCGTCCTTGGCGGCGTCAAACACAACACCGGCGACGATTTCGCCTTTGTGCTCGAGCGCAATGGAAACAGCCCAGTGTGGCAAACCGTGCAAAAAGTTCGTGGTGCCATCAAGCGGATCAACAATCCAACGACGTGTCGGATCTTGGCCCTGCTCTTCGCGGCTTTCCTCGGCCATCCAGCCATAGGTGGGGCGCGCGCCCATCAATTCTTCTTTAAGGATCGCCTCGGCGGCGATATCGGCCTTGGACACAAAGTCCCCCGCGCCTTTCATGGAAACCTGAAGGTTTTCCACCTCGCGAAAGTCCTTAACAAGACTACGGCCCGCCTTACGGGCTGCTTTGATCATGATATTAAGATTGGCACTGCCGATCATGGGACGCTCCTTTGATACAGTGCGCGCGTATACGCGGGAATCTGACGTTTGCCAAGGGGGCCGAGGCAGAGTTCATAGATTATTCAACAGACAAGCGCGAAGAATGACACCTGGCCGCCCCGCCGACCTTATTCGCGGGTCAGAAACTCGGCAATTGGCGCGTCGCTCCAGACCTGTACCTCTATATACTTTTCGAACTTGCGGTTTTGATAATCCACATAGGTTTCATCTTTTGCGCCATCTGGGATGCCGAATTCCGAGACCACATCCGCCAGCTCATTCAACAGAAAAACGCGTTCGTGATAGGGTTCGCGTGGATCATCGGGCAACCCATATTCTGAGCCAAGCCGCATCGACACAAAGCTATCAGGATAGGTAAAGCTCGCGATTTCAGGAGAAAGCCCTCGCCAATCCAGCGAGACGCGTCGCGCATCGGGATAAAGGCCAGCGAACCACTCACATTCACCCAGCACAAAATAGTGGGGCGACTGTCGCTCGGGCCGCCCTCCCCTTTCCTCGAACAAACTCCGCAGTTTGGCTTCGGTTCTTCGGCGAAGCTCCATATACCGCCGCCCGAACACACGTTTGAAATCGCCATCACCTCGTCGGCGCGCGTTAAGTTTGGCCAAGACATCCGCCAGATCATCTTCGTTCAGGTCACAGAGGTTTTGAAACGGTTGGTCCTCGGTCGCGCAATAATGCGTGATCTCACTCGGTAAAATTAGATTAGGACGGGTTTCTCGCGACATCTTCGCTTGGCCTAGCCCCGTTGCAACTTCAACGGCACCGTACGGGCAAGCCGTGTGAGGTTCGCCATATAGGGTTTGTCCTCGTCCTCGGCGCGGATCGCGGCATAGAGGCGGCGGGTTTTGCCCTCTTTCGTCAGGGGCCGCGTGACATAGTCGGAATTATACCGCACCTCGCGCACGACCCAATCGGGCAGAACCGCAACGCCGCGGTTGGATGCCACCAGCAACAGGATCACCGCCGTCAATTCCGCCTGTCGCACGGTTTTCGGTGTGACACCCGCAGGATGCAAAAGTTCGGTGAACACGTCCAATTTCGTGTGATCCACAGGATAAGTGATCAGGTTTTGATCGGCAAAATCCTCGGCCTCGACGAATGCCTTCTCGGCCAGCGGGTTTTTCGACGAACAGACAAACACCGGTTCATAATCAAACAGCGGAATGAATTTCACGCCCTCGATGTCCTCGGGGTCCGATGACACCACCAGATCGACCTTTTCCTTTTGCAAGGCAGGCAGCGCCCCAAAGGCCAGACCGGGGCGGATATCCACGTCGACATCTGGCCAGGCTTTGCGGAATTCCTCAAGCACTGGAAACAGCCATTCGAAACAGGCATGACATTCGATGGCAATATGAAGCCGCCCTTGGCTACCGTCGATCACACCGGCCAGCTCCGCCTCAAGCTGTTCGACTTGTGGCAGGACCTGTTCGGCAAGGCGCAGCAATTTCATACCCGCCGCCGACAGTTTGAGCGGCTTTGATCGGCGCACAAACAATTCCACACCGGCCTGATCCTCAAGCCCTTTGATCTGATGTGACAGGGCCGATTGCGTGATATTCAACGCATCCGCCGCAAGGCCAAGACCACCTTCGTCGTGGATGGCTTTGATCGTGCGCAGATGGCGAAATTCGATGTGCATTATGAGACGCCCTCATATTCATGATGAAAACTATGAATTTGTCTCATGATTGCCAGTCTGGCATAAGGAAATCAAGCAATAAGGATAGAACCATGTCAGCGCCGAAGATCTCTTTCGAATTTTTCCCTCCGCAAAACCTCGAGGCGTCCTTTCGCCTTTGGGATACCGCGCAGGCCTTGGCGCCCATGAACCCTGACTTTGTGTCGGTGACTTATGGTGCCGGTGGCACGACCCGTGATCTTACGCATGATGCGGTGAAAACGATCCACAAGAACTATGGCCTGAATGTTGCCGCGCATTTGACATGTGTGAATGCGACCCGCGCCGAGACCATGGAAATTGCCGATCAATATGCCGCCGCCGGTGTGACCGAAATCGTTGCCCTTCGTGGCGACGCGCCCCAAGGCGCCGAGAAATTCACCGCCCACCCTGATGGTTTTGCCAATGCGCCCGAGCTGATTGAGGCGTTGGCCGAGACCGGCAAATTTAAGCTGCGCGTTGGGGCATACCCCGACAAACACCCGGAGGCCGCGGATAACGCAGCGGACGTGGCGTGGCTCAAGCGTAAGATCGACGCCGGTGCGCATTCCGCGATCACCCAGTTCTTCTTTGAGGCGGAAACCTTCTTCCGGTTCCGCGACGCCTGCGAAAAGGCCGGTATCGATGCGCCGATCATTCCAGGGATCCTTCCGATCCAGTCATGGAAAGGCGCGCGTCGCTTTGCGGAACGCTGTGGCACGCCTGTTCCGGCATGGGTGATCGACGCCTTTGAAAAGGCAGAACGCGATGGCCGCGAGGACGATCTTGCCCTGTCCATGTGTACTGAGCTCTGCAGCGACCTGATCGATGGCGGCGTTGAAAACCTACACTTCTATACGATCAACCGCCCAGAGCGCACACGCGACGTCTGTCACGCCTTGGGCATCACCCCATCCGCGTCGCTTGAAGATGTGGCCTAAGCAATAATTTAGGGATTGCCGAGAGGGGGGCTGGCCCGCAGGGCCAGCCCCCCTCTCGGCCGGTCGCCGCGCCAAAGGCGCGGCGAAACACTATCCTGTCGCCCGTGTTTTTTCACGAGATGGGGTTTCTGACCCAGACTGAAACACCTCAACGCTCGGATGAACCGTTTCGGATCGATCATGACCGATTGCGCGTTTTGAACGCGACCAAAACAATTTGGACCACCCCACCCAACGCCCAACGGTCGGCGCAAACGGGTCTGTTGGGAAACGCATTTTCCAATCAGCAGGCAAGGCCAACCCACAGATTGTCGATTTTTCGAGCATCCAAACAAGTGGAATATTCGAGAGCGGACGCACGTGATCGCGCCCATTTAACTGCCCGCCAATCACGCTGTGTTGGCCGCGGAACCAGACCTGCTCAATCCGGCCCCGCCAATTGGCAGGCGCCTCCCACAGAACTGGGGCAAACGCATTCCGGCTTTCATCCATGGCAAGGGCGTGAAACCCATGTTTAATCCGATCCCCCAGACGATGGTTGTGAAATGCATGTCGCGTCTGGGTAAACCGCCAAAGGATCGGCGCGCGGATGCCCAGCGCCTTGACGGTATCCCAGACACCCACCATTTCAATATCAACCGCATCATGACAAAACCGTTCGGCAAACACGCCTGCAGTGTCGTTGCGCTCAGCCAATTGATAGTGTCGATAGGCCGTGCGAATATTGCGCACCGTCGCGTGTTCGGATTTGATCAACCCAACGCGATCGATCACCCCCGCCAAAGACCGCACCGCATATGCCCCACGTGAATAGCCAAACAAGAATATCCGATCCCCAGGGCGATACCGCGACGCAAGATAGCCATAAGCCCGACGTATCTGTCGATTGATCCCCCGCCCCTCGATCACATCGCGCACATTGCGCACACCACGCCACTGCACTCCGGCCTCGTAATATACGGTTTGCTGCGCTGACGGCCCGCCTTCGGTCAGAAGCTTGTAAAAGAGACCCGCATTGGTTTCATAGCCGTCCTCAAGCGTCGACAGGGTTCCGTCCAGAATAATCACGTGATCCACACGCGCCCGCTCTGCCGCTGGCCGCGCAGCCGGCGCAGACATCGACGGCGCCCCCGACAATATGTCACGTACACGTCGGGTCAGGCTTTTGAAAAACGTCATCGCTCTGCCCCTCCTCTTGGCACGTGCATAGATCGGTCGTTAACCAAGACGTAAAGCCACAGCACCAAAAGGTCTAGCCCGCCACGGTAAAGATACATCGCAACTGGGTGAGCCCGACGTTATCGACCCAAGCTAGACGAAAATCATTAACTTTTAACGCATTCCTTTCAATGACTTGTAACTTTTTTCAATTTTCTTCGGAATAAAACCCCGTCCCCAACTGTTTCTTATGTATCCGACCAACGAAACCAACACCGAGGACAAAACAATGACTTTTAAATCAATCGCTCTTGCTACTGCCACCGCTATCGCTGTTTCTGCCTGTTCCGCATATGCGGGTGGCCACGCCCTTGCCCCTGTCTCCGAGGCAGACGGCATCCTTGTGGATGGCGACGGCATGACGCTTTATACCTTCGACAAAGACGACGCTGGTGTGTCCAACTGTAACGGCGGTTGCGCGGCCCAGTGGCCCCCATTGATGGCGGCAGATGATGCCGATGAAAAAGGCGACTATACCGTTGTGACCCGCGACGATGGGTCCAAGATGTGGGCCTATAAGGACGAGCCACTTTACCTTTGGGTCGGTGACAAACGTCCAGGCCAAACAACCGGCGACGGCGTTGGTGGTGTTTGGCATATTGCGAAACCTTAACCTTTGTTTATGGTAACAGGAACGGCGGCCCATACGGGGCCGCCCTTCACAACGGTGCGGACCCTGCAAACACATCTTAAGACATACTTGCCTGATCTGTGGCGCTATGCGTTTTCCCTGACGCAAAGCCGTGATATGGCGGATGATCTGGTGCAGGACTGTGCCGAACGCGCCCTGCGCAAACAGCATCTTTTGAATACGACAGACGCCGTTAAACCGTGGCTGATGACGATGTTGCTCAATATCTATCGCAACCAATACAAAACCCGCGCGAACCGTGGACCGCATGTGCCCCTTGATGATGTGGACACCGCCGCCCCCGAGACCCTTGGCGCACAGTTGGAATTGAACGATACCATGCGCAACCTTGCCCAATTGCCGGATGACCAACGCGAGGCGCTTTTGCTCGTCGTGGTATCGGGCATGTCCTACAAAGACGCCGCCGCGGCATTGGAATTGCCCATCGGCACCGTCATGTCGCGCATCGGCCGCGCCCGCGCCACGCTTCGTGCCGCCCAATCCGGATCAGAGGTGACATCATGACCGACACCATCACCCCAGATATGATCGAAGCCCTTGTGATGGGCACATTGGATGACGCCACCGCCGCGCGTGTCGAGGCATACCTGAACGAAAATCCAGACGCCGCCGATGCCATTGATACGGTTTTCGAAGAAGACAGCGCGATTATCGAGGCGATCCCAACGCCGTCGCCCATCGTCGTGTCCGCCCCCCCTGCCCCCGCAAACACCAACCGCGCACCATGGGGCGCGATTGCCGCATCCGTCGTCATGCTCGGCCTTGGCCTATCGGGCGGCTGGTTCGCGCGCCAATCCACCGAAACGACACCCGAGGTCTTCGCCGCATTGGTCACCGAGGCCGTACAGGCGCATTCCATCTATTCCGTTGATCCACACCGCGCCGTCGAATTGTCCGACGAAGAGGTTCTGGTGCGCTGGCTGTCAAACCGTGTTGGTGCGCAATTGTCCGCCCCCGATCTGACCGCACATGGGTTCACCATGATCGGCGGACGTCTGTTGTCCGTCACCGAAGGCCCCGCCGCCCAGTTCATGTATGAGGACGAACAAGGCCGCCGGATCACCCTTTTCGCGGTGCGCCCCGCGAAACCATCCACCGTCATGGCGTCCTTTGAATTCGAGGAAATCGACGGCGAAAATTCGTTCCGTTGGGAGGACGAAACCCTGCGCTATGCCGTGATTGGCGACCTTGAACGCGAAGACCTGAGCAAAATCGCATCAGCCGTGTATCAACACCTGTCCTAGGGGTTCCCCTCGCCCTGTGATTTCGATAGATCATCCGGTAACGAATTCGGATCATTTGGGATCATACGACATGGCAATGGACAAAACATTCAACGCAGCCGACGCAGAACCGCGGCTTTATGCACAATGGGAAAACGCAGGCGCCTTTAAGGCGGGTGCAAACGCATCCCGTGACGAGACATTCTCGATCATGATCCCACCGCCCAACGTCAACGGCAACTTGCACGTGGGCCACGCCTTCAACAACACGCTTCAGGACATCCTGATCCGCTGGCACCGTATGCGCGGGTTCGACACCCTTTGGCAGCCAGGCCAAGACCACGCGGGCATCGCGCTTCAGCTTGCTGTTGAAAAAGAGCTGGCCAAAGACGGCCGTGACCGCAAGGAAATGGGCCGCGAGGCGTTCCTCAAAGAGGCATGGGCGTACAAAGAGCGCACCGCCGACGGCATCATCGGCCAGCTGAAACGCCTTGGTGCGTCCTGTGACTGGTCCCGCAACGCCTTTACGATGGACGACAATTTCCAACGTGCCGTGTTGAAGATGTTCGTTCAGATGTACAACAAAGGCCAGATTTACAAAGGCAACCGCCTTGTGAACTGGGACCCGCATTTTGAATCCGCGATTTCCGACCTTGAGGTGGAAAACGTCGAGGTTGACGGTCATTTCTGGCACTTCAAATACCCGCTCGCCGATGGCGAAACATATACCTACGTTGAAAAAGACGAAGACGGTAATGTGACCCTGACCGAAGAGCGCGATTACATTTCCATCGCGACCACGCGTCCGGAAACCATGCTGGGTGACGGCGCGGTTGCGGTGTTCACCGACGACGAACGCTATGCGCCGATCGTTGGCAAAATGGTTCACCTGCCCTTGTGTGATCGTCTGATCCCGATCATCACCGATGAATACCCTGATCCCGATTTCGGGTCCGGTGCGGTGAAAATCACCGGTGCGCATGACTTCAACGACTATGAGGTTGCCAAGCGCAACAACATCGAGATGATCCCGTTGATGGACACCAAGGGTGCCATGCTTCACACCGATATCGTGCCGGAAAAATACCGTGGCATGGACCGGTTCGAGGCACGCAAAGCCGTGGTTGCCGATATCGACGCGCTGGGTCTGTTGATCCGCGTCGAGGACAAAAAGGTCATGCAGCCCTTTGCCGAACGCTCCAAGGTTGTGGTTGAGCCGATGCTCACCGACCAATGGTTCGTCGACACAGACCAGATCGTGAAACCGGCGATTGATGCGGTGCGCAATGGCGACACCGAAATCATGCCCGAAAGCGACCGCAAGGTGTATTTCCACTGGCTCGAAAACATCGAGCCATGGTGTATTTCCCGTCAACTCTGGTGGGGTCACCAGATCCCTGTGTGGTACGACGACGAAGGCAACCAATATTGCGCCGAAACCGAGGAAGAGGCCATCGCCCAATCCGGCGGCAAGACCCTGACCCGTGACCCCGACGTATTGGACACGTGGTTCTCGTCCGGCCTTTGGCCATTGGGTACGCTTGGCTGGCCTGAGAAGACGGATGAGTTGGACAAATATTTCCCAACTGACGTGTTGATCACCGGCTTTGACATTCTGTTCTTCTGGGTCGCGCGCATGATGATGATGCAATACGCGGCGGTGGATCAGAAACCATTCGCGCAGGTGTTCCTGCACGCATTGGTCCGCGATGAGCACGGCAAGAAGATGTCGAAATCCGTGGGCAACGTGATCGATCCGCTTGATCTGATGGACGAATACGGCACCGACGCGCTGCGCTTTACGCTGGCGGCGATGGGTCGTGATTTGCGTCTGTCCGAACAACGCATCGCCGGTTACCGGAACTTTGGCACGAAATTGTGGAACGCGACCAGCTTTGCCCAGTTCAACGAATGTAAGCCGGTTGACGGGTTCGACCCCGCCGCCGTGACATTACCATTGAACAAATGGATCGTCGGCGAAATGGCCAAGATGCGTATGTCCGTCGACAGCGCCTTGGAGCAGTTCCGTTTTAACGACGCCTCAAGCGCCCAGTACTCCACGATTTGGGGTCTCGTCTGTGATCGCTATCTTGAATACACCAAAGCGATCTTCTTTGGCGACAACGCCGACGACATCACGGAAACGCGCGCAACCATGGCGTGGGTTCTGGACCAGTGTTACACGATCCTGCACCCGACCATGCCGTTCATCACAGAGGAACTCTGGGCGATCCAATCGGACAGCCGTTCCAAGATGTTGATCCACGCGGATTGGCCGACATATGGCGAAGACCTGATCGACGCCGAGGCCGACGCCGAACTGACTTGGGTCAACTCTGTCATCGATGGCATCCGGTCTGTGCGCGCACAGATGAACGTGCCCGCCGGTGCGAAGATCCCATTGGTTCAGGTGGAAATGGACGACCGTGGCGTGGCCGCATGGGCCCGCAACGAGGCGATCATCAAACGTCTCGCACGTATCGAAGATGTGACCGTTGGCGACGCGCCCAAAGGGTCCGTGACCGTGGTTGTCGAGGGTGGCTCATTCGCGATGCCGCTGGCCGACATCATCGACATTGACGCCGAAAAGGACCGTCTGGGCAAAGCCATCGCCAAGATCGAAAAGGAACTTGGCGGTCTTCGCGGACGTCTAAAGAACCCGAAATTCGTCGACAGCGCCCCCGAGGCCGTGGTTGCCGAAACCCGCGAAAACCTTGCTGCGCGCGAAGAAGAGGTGGCGACATTGCAAGCCGCCTTGGATCGTCTCGCCGAGCTTGGCTAAACTCTAGGGGGCTGCGATCACCTTGGTTGCGGCCTCAACCGCCCCATCTCCATGGGGAATGCCCAGCGACTTGAGCGCCGCGTCAATCGCACCAACCACCCCCAAAACCATATGTGCATTCACATGCCCCATGTGCCCCACACGGAAATAACCGTGCCATGACGGGTCGCCCATCGGCGCCATGCCAAGCCCGATGCCAAGCGTCACACCGGTGTTTTCCTCGACCCAATCGCGAAGCGCCGTTCCCAAGGGCGCCTCAAGCGTCAAAGCCGTAACCGCGTGACTGCGCAGTGCACCATCCGCGATATTCATCCGCAACGGACCACCCTGTCCCCAGACATCAAACGCGGCCCAATATGCCTCGGCCAGACGTTGATGACGGGCCCAGACATGTTCGATGCCTTCCTCATGAACGATCATCGTCAATGCCTCGCGCAGGCCATAAAGATGATGCGTGGGCGGCGTGCCACCGAAATATTCATAAAACTTGTCAGGGTTGATCCGCGGCCGCCAATCCCAGTATGGCGTCACAAGGTCGGCCGTTTCGCGCATCTGATCCGCGACGTCGTTAAAGAAAATGAACCCCATCCCGGGCGGCGTCATCAAACCCTTTTGGCTGGCGGCAAGCGTCACATCCACCCCCCAAGCGTCCATCTCGAACCGATCACACCCCAGCGACGCGATGCAGTCCACCATAAGTGCCGCCTCGTGGCCCGTCGCATCAATTGCATCGCGTACCGCCTTGATATCGTTGCGCACGGACGTCGCCGTATCCACATGTGTCACCAGAACCGCACGGATTTTGCGGTCCGTATCGGTCCGCAGATGATAGATGAGCTGTTCGGGATCAATCGTGTCATTGCGGCCAAAATCGATCTCATCGACAATAAGACCAAGCCGGCGCGCAACCGCGGCCCAGCCTCCTCCGAACATCCCCGTGGTCAAACACACCACGCGATCGCCCCGCGACAGGGTGTTCATCAAGGCGGCCTCCCACATGCCGTGGCCATTGGCGATATAGGTGGCGACGTTATGTTCGGTCCGCGCCACCGCACATAGATCGGGCAACATGCTTTCAAAGAGTTTAACCAAATCCCCCTGATAGATATTGGGTGCCGGCCGGTGCATCGCCGTCAATACGCGATCCGGCATCACAGATGGACCAGGTATGGCCAAATAGCCGCGCCCTTGGGGTAATTTCATACGTCACCTCGCCTTGTTATATCTAAGAGGTACGCGCCCAAACGGTGCCGGTCAATCATTGCAATGCAACCCTAGGCAGAAACCTTGGACATCCATATCCGGTGGCTTGTTTATCGGGCTGGACGATACGCCCCCGAGCCCCTAGATATAAGGCAACCAAACGGGGTGTATCGTGACAGAAACCACAGAAAAGCCAGACTATTCCACGCGTGTTTTGTTGCGCCGTATGTGGGGCGGGTATCTTCGGAAATTCCGGTGGTGGATGGCGCTTGCCTTTGTTCTTATGGCGATTGAGGGCATGACCCTTGGCGGATTGTCCTATCTGATCGAGCCCATGTTTGACCGCGTGTTGACCGGTGGCTCGCAATCGCAGGTTTGGTTGATTGGTGGTGCGATTTTCGGCGTGTTCTTTGTGCGTGCCGTCACCGCGATGTTGCATAAATTGTTGCTTGGCCGGATCAGCCAACGCATCTGGACCGCGCTCCAATTTGACATGCTTAAACATATGCTGTCGCAAGATAGCGTGTTTTTTCAGACCAATTCCCCCGGGGCATTGATGGAGCGCGTTCAAGGCGACACCACCGCGATCCAAGGCGTCTGGAGCAGTCTTCTGACCGGTGTGGGGCGCGACTTTATCGCCCTTGGATCCCTGTTTGCGGTGGCCCTATCGATTGACGTCATGTGGACCGTCATCACCCTTGCCGGCATTCCTGTTCTGGTGCTGCCGTCCATCTTTCTACAACGCTATATCCGCTCCAAAACCAATACGGTCCGCCTTTTGGCGACGGAACGCTCCACCCAGTTGGACGAGATTTTCCACGGCGTGAACTCCGTCAAACTGAACCTCATGGAGGACTATCAACTGGGCCGGTTCCGGTCCATGATTTCGCGGATCATCAGCTCCGACATGCGGGCGCTTATCGGACGCGAAACCCTGCCGTCCTTGGTGGATATCACCACCGGTTTCGGGTTCTTTGCGGTGATCGTATTTGGTGGTTCGGAAATCGCTGCGGGCGAAAAAACGGTGGGGCAGTTCATGAGCTTCTTCACCGCGATGCTTTTGACCTTTCAGCCCATGCGCCGTCTTGGAAGCATCGTCGGCCAATGGCAAACCGCCGCCGCAAGCCTGAGCCGCATCTATTCGATCTTTGACCAATCCGCGTCGATCACGTCGCCCGCCAAACCCGCCGCCCTTCCGGCAACGACCGATATCGTGTTTGACGATGTGTCCTTTGCCTATGACGATCAACCGGTTCTGCGCGGCGCGTCCTTTGTGGCCGAGGCCGGTAAAACCACCGCCTTTGTCGGGGAATCTGGCGCGGGCAAAAGCACCATTTTCAATCTCTTGACCCGTCTTTATGACCGCAATGGCGGCACGATTACCTTGGGGGGCACCCCCATCGAAACCCTTGCCTTGCCTGATTTGCGTGGGCAGTTCAGCTCGGTCTCGCAGGACGCGTTGTTGTTTGACGAAACCCTGCGGGAAAACATTACCCTTGGTGATCCAAACGGGATCGATCCCGCGCGGATGGACGAAATCCTTGAGGCGGCGCGGGTCAACGCGTTCCTTGGGCAACTGCCCGATGGCGTCGATACGGCGGCGGGGCCGCGTGGCTCAAACCTGTCTGGGGGGCAACGTCAACGTGTGGCGATTGCGCGTGCGCTGCTTCGTGACACGCCTGTGTTGTTGCTGGACGAGGCCACATCGGCCCTTGATGCGCAATCGGAAACCCATGTCCAAGAGGCGCTTGATCGTCTGTCCAAGGGCCGCACGACATTGGTGATCGCGCACCGTCTATCGACGATCCGCCATGCCGATAAGATTGTCGTGATGAACCAAGGTCGCGTCGCCGACCACGGGACCCATGACGAATTGCTGGCCCGCGATGGCATTTACGCCGACCTTTACCGGATGCAATTCAAAGACAAAAACGCCTAGCGTTTGCGATAGGCCTTGGCGAGCGTTTCGGGCGGCACACCCATAAAGTAGCGCGCCAAGGTCCAAAGGTTCCGCGAACCACGGCGCAGCCACCCGCCCTTTTGATATCTCTCGGCGCTGGTGGCGATGACGACATCCATGCGCACCAAATCACGCCCAAGGGCGCGGGCCATCGCGACGTCCTCCATCAACGGAATATCCTGATATCCGCCAATCGCGTCATACCGCGTTCGTGAAATCAAAAGCCCCTGATCGCCATAAGGCAGCCAAAACAGCCGCGACCGCAGATTGGCCCAACCCGCCACGACACGGGACATCACGCCACCCGCACGAAACCCAAGGTCGAAATATCCCGCCGCGCCACCCGCCAGATGTGCGGCGACGACATCGCTCCATCCCTCGGACAATTGGCTATCGGCATGAAGGAACAGAATCCAATCGCCCGCTGCGGCCTCGGCACCTTTGATCAACTGCGCCCCCCGCCCCGTCGCACCGGTGACGACCGTCGCGCCAACCTCGGCCGCGATGGTCAGGGTCGCGTCATCCGATCCCCCGTCCGACACGATCAATTCACGGATCAACCCCGCGTCGATCCCCTCCATCAAGGTCGCCAAACAGGCGGGCAATTCCCCCGCAGCGTTCAAGGTTGGGATCACAATGGAAATAGGCGCGCGCATTTCATGTCCTGTCGTGGTGGTTTGGCCTGTTCGGGGGCAGTTGAATGACTATATAATGCATGCAGACCAAAGGGGAACCATGATGACCGGCGAAACCGCTTCTAACCGCATGCTTTATTCAATCACCGGCGCGGACCGGATTGGGTTCCTTCAGGGGCTGATCACCAATGATATCAGCAAGGCCAAAGACGGGCTCTGCTATGCCGCAATCCTGACGCCACAGGGCAAATACCTCGCGGATTTCTTTTTGACCGAACGCGATGACGCGGTTCTGTTGGATGTGGACGCCAGCATTGGTGCGATGGTCGCGCAACGTCTGACCATGTACAAGCTACGCGCGGATGTGACCATCTCAGAGAGCGATCTGACCGTGACCCTTGGATTGGGCGATGCGCCGGACGGCGCGCTGGCTGACCCGCGCTCGCCCGTGCTTGGCTGGCGGATGTATGGCGCCGACGGCGCGGCCCCCAGCATCGACTGGAACGCGATTTACGTGGAAAACGTGATCCCGCGCACGGGGGTCGAATTGAACGCCGACACCTATATTCTTGAGGCCGATTTTGAGCGCATCGATGGCGTTGATTTCAAAAAGGGCTGTTACGTCGGCCAAGAAATCATCGCGCGGATGAAACACAAAACCGAATTGAAAAAAGGTCTGGTTCAGGTCCAGATCTCCGGAAGCGCCCCCGTCGGCACCGCGATCACCGCCGACGGCAAACCCGCCGGCACGCTGTTTTCACAATCGGGCCGCTTGGCGCTTGCGCATGTCCGATTTGACCGCGCGACGGGCACAATGAACGCGGGCGACGCGACCCTTACGCGGGTCTAGCGGCGATCTGCGCGCCATTTTGGCCCGCAGATCACAGATGCATTATCCGCAGAAAACACGCGTCACCGTCGACGACGGATCGATCACGGCGTCAATTGCTGTGCCGCTATGGACGAAATTCAAACGGCTGGAAAAACCTGTCTCGGTGGTTTCTTCGCTCCCATAATGGCGCGTGGCCCCTGGGACGGATATGGACTGCACCGCCGAAGACGGCCCACCCACAAGGGTCTGATACTGTGCCGCACCACATGCATCCACATTGGGCACGGGGTTCTTTGGTTCATAGCTATAGGTGGTGATGGTGGTATATGGCCCATTTGCAACCACTGAGGCCGGTGCCGCCTGCGCCACTGGGGCGCTCTTGCGGACATATTCCGCTGGATGAATGGGCTGAGGGCCGTGGCGCACAGGGAGGTTGTCCCTGCTGGAACATGCTCCCAAAATCAGAACGCTAAGGGCTGCAATACCTGTGATACTCTTCATGTTAATCTCCGTGAACTATGCGCCATGCATAGCGGATGATTAACAATCGACAAAGCCGCGATATCTGAACATTTGTAAATGTGGTGCAAAATCCCCGAAAACCTGTGTCTTCGGGGATTTCGATCATGTGACGCGTTAACTATGCGCGTTCGGAATAGGTCATTGTTTCGGTGTCCACGACAATGCTTTCGCCTTGGCCCACGAAGGGTGGAACCATGACCTTAACGCCATTGTCGAGAATCGCTGGCTTGAACGAATTCGCCGCGGTTTGACCTTTGACCACTGGCTCGGTCTCTTCTACGACGCAGGTTACCTTTTGCGGAACCGTCGCGTTCAACGCTTCTTCGTCGTAATATTCGATCACAACGGTCATGCCGTCCTGAAGGAACGCGCGGCGTTCACCCAAAAGATCCGCCGGAAGCGCGATCTGGTCATAGGTTTCAAGATCCATGAATGTCAGCATGCCGTCAGCTTCGAAGAGGAACTGCTGGTCTTTTTGCTCAAGACGCACGCGTTCGACCTTATCGGCGGAACGGAACCGTTCGTTCAATTTGGACCCATTGCGCAGGTTCTTCATTTCGACTTGCGCAAAGGCGCCGCCCTTGCCGGGCTTCACGTGGTCGACTTTGACGGCAACCCACAAACCAGCGTTATGTTCAAGAATGTTACCGGGGCGAATTTCGTTTCCGTTGATTTTTGGCATCAGTTGACCTGCATGAAAAGGTTGATCGGTTTCGGAAACCACCTATATAAGTACGACCGCTGGCTGACAAGGCAATGAAACAACGCTTTTCCGGAACAGAGGTATGCAATGTGCGCATAGGTGGTATTCCGAACTTGCAGTTCCGAATCGTCACAAAATGGTCATATTCGCATAACGCCAAAAAAGACAAGCGCAATAACAAAAAAGGACCAAAACATGGCCGATTTCGTTGATGGTACTGCCTTCAATCACGAACAAGGGAACCGCGCGCGTAAATTATTCGCAGCTGTTGTACTTGCTGCACTCGATGATGCGATCGCAGACAACAAAAAATACGGCAACGGTCCTGAGCAAATTGCACGCTGGGCGCGCTCTCGCGATGGTCGCGAAGTGCTTTCTTGTGCTGGTATTGACCCCAATGAACGTGTGGTTACTGGCCTCATGAGCTTTGTCGATAACGGTGTTCGTACATCCGTCGCGCTGTCACGCGAAGAAAGCGAACGTCGCCAACAGGCCGAAGCTGCCTAATTTCTGCTCAGAAGACTGCCGAAAAAATGCGCGCCCCTCAAACGGGCGCGTTTTTTTATGCCTAGCCCCCCCCATTCAGGCCAAAAATCCAGCCCCAGCGGAAAATGAACCACGGCGCGACCTCGGTCAGGGCAAGGGCGACAAACCCGATCCGCGCGATCCATGACGGGAACCGGCGCACAAGGATAATGGTTAACACGACCACCAGCGCCATTTCGACCGCCCCCACGATATCGCCGTAATGATTATCGTCCCAATAGCTCACGGGGCTATGAAACACCCAGTCTGATACCGGCCAGAAATGGCGACGCGCGTCATCGTGATGCAGGAAGAAGTCGGTGATCACATGCAGCATCCCCGCGCCCGCAAAGGCAAACAGCCAATCAATCGCCCGCCACAGCGCAAACGCCACCAGCGCCCCCCAAAGGATAAAGCTATTATCGACGGCGAAAATCTGTTGCCAGAGGTCCGAGAAATAGAGGTCATCAAAGACCACCCGCGCGGGCGTTTCCATCACGAAAATCTGCCACATCGACATGATATAGAGCGACAGATCAGGGAACAGCCCGCCGAAAATCGCCATTCCGGTGACCAGCCGCGCATTGGGCCGCCCAAAGGCCGCAGCCCCCATGATCAGATGTGCTGGCGTACGCATGCTATTCCTTTACAATTTTATTTTCAAAGCTATCCCTAACCCTAGCAAAGGGGACTGACATGGCCAAATCACTTATGATCCAAGGGGCGGGTTCAAACGTCGGAAAATCCATGGTTGTGGCGGGTTTGTGCCGTGCCTTTGTGCGCCGTGGTCTGACGGTGCGCCCGTTCAAGCCCCAGAACATGTCGAACAACGCCGCTGTCACCGTGGATGGTGGTGAAATTGGCCGAGCGCAGGCCTTGCAAGCGCGGGCCTGTGGCGTTGCCCCCCACACCGATATGAACCCCGTTCTTCTGAAACCCGAGAGCGACGTTGGCGCATCCGTCGTCGTCCAAGGCAAACGGTTCGCCACCATGAAGGCCCGCGAATATGGTCGTGCCAAGGCCGAATTGATGCCCAAAGTGATGGAGAGCTTTGATCGTTTGGGCGAAGGCGTTGATCTGGTTCTGATCGAGGGCGCCGGAAGCCCCGCCGAGATCAACCTACGTGCCGGTGACATTGCCAATATGGGGTTTGCCGAGGCCGCCGATTGTCCCGTCATGTTGGTCGGCGATATCGATCGCGGCGGCGTCATCGCGCAGCTGGTCGGCACCCACGCCGTACTGCCCGAAGAAGACCGCGCGCGGATCACATCGTTCATGGTCAACAAATTTCGCGGCGACGTCACCCTGTTTGATCAGGGCATGGTCGAAATCCAACAGCGCACCGATTGGGCCAGCATCGGCGTACTGCCGTGGTTCGGGGATGCGTGGCGCCTTCCGGCCGAGGACGTGATGGATATCGCTTCGCGCAAGGGTGGTGATCTGCGCGTGGTGGTCCCACGTCTGTCGCGGATCGCGAATTTCGACGATCTCGATCCCCTCGCTGCCGAACCAAATGTAACTGTTGATATCATCGATGCCGGTCGCCCCCTGCCCGCCGATGCCGATCTGATCCTGATCCCTGGGACAAAATCCACCATCGCCGATCTGGCCTATATCCGTGAACAGGGCTGGGATATCGACATCGCGGGCCATATTCGCCGTGGCGGTCATGTGATGGGCATTTGCGGCGGCTATCAGATTCTGGGAAATCTCGTGGACGACCCCGATGGGATCGAGGGGCGCGCAGGTCGGTATGACGGCCTTGGCCATTTGAACATTGAAACGGTGATGAAGCCCCTGAAACGCGTCACAATTTCCGATGCGCAGTATCTGGAAACGGGGGATGCGGTGACGGGCTATGAAATCCACATCGGCGAGACCACCGGCCCCGATTGCGATCGCGCTTGGTTATCCCTTGAAGGACGACGCGAAGGGGCCGCGAACCAATCGGGGCGCGTTATGGGGTGTTACATACACGGATTGTTTGCGGCGGATGATTTTCGCGCGGCGTTTTTGCGCAAACTTGGCGCGGAAACCGGCCTTGCGTCCTATGATGACAAGGTCGACGAGACCCTCGACGCGCTTGCCGATCATTTGGAAACGCATCTTGATCTGGATGCGTTGCTGGCGCTGGCGCGCTAATCGAAGTCTTCGCTGGCCAAAATGCGGTGGATTTCGCGGCGGACCAATTTACGCACATTGCGCGTGATCCGTTCGCCCAGCGGGCCCTGCAATTCCTGACGCACGATGTCCGAGACCATCGCCCGCAGCGCGGCTTCGTCCAAAAGAGGCGCGTCGTCATCGGCGAAATCTTCGAGACCAAAATCAACATCGTCATCCAGCTCGGTCTCACCTTGGAAACCGGGCATAGACGGCGGCGTTTCAGCACGTGGCATTTCAAACACCTTGGCCCCGCGTGTCGTTTCCGAACGCCATTCAAGCGGCTCAATGTCTGGCGATGAGCCTTCTTCTTCGCTTCCGTCTGGCTCCCAATCGTCGTTCTGGGCGCTGATCACCGCTTCGAGTTCGGCAACCGTATGGGCGAGCCCAGATGGTTCAGGGAAGTCGTTTTGAACCGCCTCGACCTGATCTTCTTCGATGGTTTCCGCGTCTTCGATGTCGTCGATTTGATCCGCCGGATTGATCTGGAACACGTCGCTCACGACGTCTTCAACAGGTTCAACCTCGGGTTCGTCGTGAACAGGATCGTGGTCTTCGGTCATCTCGTGGACCGCGTCCGCCTGCCCGTCATCATGGTCGATTTCGGTATCTTCTACTGGCTCATCTTGGTCCGCGGCCTGCTCGACCTCTTGGAGATGCTCATCATCGTTGTCGTCTTCAGCAGTTTCGGCCTTGTTTTCAACGGCCTGCGTTGCTTCTGGCTCATGAGCCTCATGGTGCGCAGCTTCATCATTGGTCTCGTCGCCGTCGTGATCAGTGGTTTCGACATGTGCGAATGCCGCTTCTGGGTTCTCTTCCAAAACCTGCTCAATCTCTAGAGTGGCATCGTCGCGGTCTTCAACCGCTTCGGATGC
This sequence comes from uncultured Halocynthiibacter sp., assembly GCA_947503035.1. Taxonomy (GTDB): domain Bacteria; phylum Pseudomonadota; class Alphaproteobacteria; order Rhodobacterales; family Rhodobacteraceae; genus CANNCD01. The sequence continues at coordinate 153,015 of CANNCD010000001.1, read as the reverse complement.
CTGCGCAGATTGTTCCGAGGCAAGATCGTCAAACACAGAATTCAGAACCAAAACGTCGTCTTGTTCTTCCGGTTCGGGGGTGGCTTCAACTGAATGGGCCTGCCCCAAAACCAACGTTTCGACGGTCGTTTCGGCAATCTCGTCGTCTTTGGCTGTTTCCGATTCGGAAACAAGGAAGGCTTCGGTCAGAACCAACTTGTCCGAAATAGGTGCCTCGGGACGCTTGCGCCCGATGGCCACTTCGGCAACCTCGGTGGGAATATCGTCAGTCTTTTCAGGGGTAGAACCACCATATCCGTCCTCAGATACAAGACGACGGATCGAGGAAAGAACATCCTCAAGCTCGTGATTTTTTACTGGATCGGACATGATTACTACCTACTGCTTGCCTAACGCACAGTTTATAGTCGTGATGTGCGTTAGACAACAGATATGAGCAATTGTTCGTTTTTAGACAGGGGTCTAGAGGACGTTATTGATCCTGCCCGATGGACTTCATGATCCGGTCAAGCGCGCGGCCCTGATCGGATTTTGTGTTCGGTGCCTTGCTTACGGCGTTGTAATATGCCGCTGGATCATAGGTGTTGATCCCAAGATTAAGGTGATCAGCCGTCAACAATCCCATCGCAGAAAGAACCTGATAGGTTGCGGTGTAGCGACCAGAAAGCGCCGAAATTCGGCTCGCACGTGCGTCCAGCAAATCCTGTTCCGCGTCCAAAACATCCAGCGTCGTACGCGCCCCAAGAGACGCCTCTTCGCGTACACCATCATAGGCAACCTGTGACGCTTCGATCTGACGGTCCGTCGCCTGAAGGGTCGCATTCGCCACCTTCAACTGTGACCATGCAATACCCACATCTTGGGCAACCGTATGGCGCGCAATGTGAAGGGCCGCGCGATTTTGGTCACGACGCGCGACGCTTTGACGATAGGCCGCATCGATTGAGCCGCCGGCGTAGATGGAGCCTGAAAGAGTGAGGCTCAGAGATTGGCTATCAGAGGCGCCAGAGCTCAGACCTTCGGTACGGCTGGCGGACCCCGAAAGCGTCGGTAGCTTGTTGGTATCAACCGCGATCACGCCAAGCTCGGCTGCGTTGACCTGATGCTGGACCCGCTTCATGGTTGGGTGCGTGTTCAATGCAATATTGCGCGCAGACTCAAGCGAATTCGCCGTACGTGGAAGCGCAGGAGGCGAGGCAAGCACTCCAGGATAGTGGCCCACGGACGCGCGATAGGCTTCGCGTGCAACATCAAGACGCCCTTGCGCCTGCGCCAAGGCCGCACGTGCAGACGCCAGACCAGCCTCGGCCAAGGCCACATCGGTACGGGTGATTTCGCCCACTTCAAAACGATCGCGGGCCGCACGAAGCTGTTCCGTGATAAGGCGAACCGAATTTTCCTGAAGGGTCACTGATTCAGATTCGCTGCGGACATCCATATAGGCGGAAATCGCGCCAAGGATGACCCGCTGCTCAACCTCAACAAGGGCCTGTCGGGTGGCAAGAACGGTTTCCTTGGCGATATCAACGCCAAGCTTGTTGCGCCCAAATGTATAGAGTTCCCAGTTTGCGGAAAGGGTCAGGGTTTCCTCAAGATCTGAAAGGCCGGAGCTGCTTGAAGATTTCAAAGCATATGTCAGCGTCGGGAGAAGCTCAGAGTATGCGTCTGCCACATCTTCATCTGCTGCGCGCAGCACGGCGCGTTGCTGATCAAGCAGGCCACTGTGCGTATATGCGTCCACGATTGCTTCGCGCAGGGTCTCGGACTGCGCCGTCCCTGCGCCAAAGGCGAAAATCGCCGCTGAAATGGTCAGTGCCTTGCTGACGCCAACAAATTTAATCATTTCTGAACCTCAATGTAATGTTTCATTACATGTAAGGGCGCGGATTTAGAATTCAAAGGCCTGTTCTTTGGAAAATCCAGAAAGAATCGGCGCGGACGCATTAAACGTATATTTCCACGCCACTTGACCGTTGATTTTGCGCCCAATTCGCACAACCCCAAGCGCCCCTTCCATAAAGATCGCACCGATACGGCCACCTTCGTTCAACTGATCAAGCAAGGTCGCAGGAATTTCCTCAACCCCACCCTGAAGGATGATCACATCGAACGGGCCGTGTTTCGCGGCACCTTCGGCAAGAACGCCTTCGATGACGGCGGCATTATCAACACCGCTGTTGGACAGCGCAAGCTGGGCCTCATTGGCCAGATCGGCGTCGTCCTCAACCGCAACAACCGCGTCGGCCATGCGCGCAATCACGGCGGTCGAATATCCAAGACCACAGCCCAGATCCAAAACCGTTTCCGTCTTGTCGATCACCAAAGCGTCAAGCAACTTGGCCAACGTCCGAGGTTCCAACAAAACCCGCCCCGAGGACAACTCAAGCGTCTCGCCAACATAGGCGGCCTCTTTCATCGCGTCGGGCACGAAAACCTCACGCGGGACAGAAAGCATCGCGTCGATAATCGGGAATTTCGTTACATCTGATGGGCGAACCTGCGTATCAACCATCATCGTGCGTCGGTCTGAGTATTTTGTCATGGACTAAACTTCTTGGTCTAGATGCGTTGCAGTAGGTGTGCCACAAAGTTGCGCATGGGGCAACTGGCCAATGTGGCATGACATGAACACAGGCGCGAATTCATGGGTATTCGACGATTTCCTATCAACGGCACCTCAACAACCCATGAACAGGCGTCATTTTTTTGGCCTGTCGTGGTTTTTTCTTTCAATATCCCGTTGACCTTCGCCAGCCCAACGATTATCCGTCACCTCGGCGGCGAGTTGGCGGAGTGGTGACGCAGCGGATTGCAAATCCGTGTACACCGGTTCGATTCCGGTACTCGCCTCCAATAGAATCAATGACTTATGGGTTTCTGCTGTCATGGGGTATCACCTCAGGTATCAGTTTCTTGTTCTGTGCTTGTTCTGTTCGCATGTCACTTGCGCTTTGCTGCGGCCTGACGCGCTCGCATGATTTGCCGCGCTTCGCCTGCATATTTGATGATCATCGCTTTGGATGTGTGGCCGCTGAAGCTGGCAATCTCGTCGTCGGTGCAGCCAGCCCACGCCAGTTCCATCACACCCCGATAGCGTAACGCGTGTTGGTCAAAGGCCATCAATCCTAGCCGCTTACGCTCTCGCACCATCACCCGCGCCATTGCGTGATAGTCCATTGCAGAGCCATCCGCCCGTGTCAGGATGTGCCGCGAAGGATGCGGAGCGAATCCCAGCTTGGCCTTCGCCTGATCCAAGGCTTTCTTCAACGCCTCAGTACACGGCAGCAACAAGGGCTTGCCGGTTTTGTTCTGGCGCAGCTTCAGAGTTTCGCCATCATAATCGCCCCACTGGAAATCCACCCAATCACCGGGGCGCTGCACACTGCCCACGCCGATCTCAAAAATCAGCAGGGGCAACGGCTCCCCTTCCTCTCGCATCTTCTCGACCGCCCAATCGACCCAAGGGACATGCGGCTTTTTGCGCGCCTTCGGAACTTTGAGAGGTTCGATATCAATCGCGGGATTGTCCCTGCGCCACCGTTTGCGGATCGCCAGCTTGGACAACATGCTGATCGCGGTCGGGATGTAATTCGCAAACCGAACCCGATGCAGGTTCTTTTCCATCGCATCGTAAACATCGGCTTGTGTCAGGCGTGCTACGTCCGCCTTGCCGATCTTTTCAGTGAGATATTCAAAAACAGGTTCCAGATCCTTGCGATACCGGGGTGAAAAGTTCGCCCATTTATCGGTTTCACGCATGGCGGCAATCAGCGCGGTCCAAGAGGTTTTTACCTCTGCCCTCTTACCGCTCACGATTTCCCAATATTGATGGTCAAAATCGGCGGTGCCTTCCTCCGCCGTGATGCGCCCAAGATAGATCATCTTGCCATTGACGCATTTGCGCACGTACCAGCGACCGGACGAGTGCCGCCACAGGTATTTCTTGCGCCGGATCACCATTCAATTGATCCCTGAATATCGCCAACCTCACCACTTGAGATCTGCTTCAGAGTATCCGTGTCCCAACGCACAACACCGGGGGCAATTTCATGCCCTTTCGGCAAATACCCTTCATCCACCAAAGATCGGAACTGCTTTGCCCCCAGATCCAACAAACGCGCGGCGGTGGATTCACTGGCCATAAGCGGGGTCTGTTTCCCAGATCTCATGCCCCTCCTCCCTCTTCGAATGAGGAAGGCTCAACCATATTCCGTTCTATATATTCGTGAATAGCATTGGGGGGCAGCAGGAAATTGGTTCCATGCTTCAGGAACCGGATGCTTTTTGTCGAAATCAATTTCCTTATCCGCTTCTCTGGCCAGCCTGTTTGTGCTGCCAATTCTCGCGGGGTGAGCAGGGAACAATCGTTCATCTTTCTTTCCTTGTTGGCATTTTTTGCTATAAGTAGGCAGAATGCGTCACGACAGGTTACGCAAGTACAAATATGGGAACGTTTGTCCGAATGTCAACTGCATTAATTGGGATTGGTCAGAGGATGCTGAGTATTCGCAGTCAATTGGGCTATCCTCAAAGCAAAGTCGCCGCGATTCTTGGGATCGCTGACAAATCCTACAAAAACTATGAGCTTGAGAAACGAGAGTTGCCATTGTCGGTCGCAGTCAAGTTTTGCGAAGAGTTCGACCAAAATCTGATGTGGCTAGTCTACGGAATTGCAGTTCCTGATGGTGAAGAGGCCGCACAACTGGCGGGCGATACAGCCAAAGCCGTATTTGAACACCTCGACACAAACGAAAAGTCATTTTCCAGCACAGAAATTCAGAAATTCACTCATTACATCTTTGAGCAATCGCTTTCGAAAGGCACATCACCAGATAGCGAAGCGAAACTGTTCTTTTCAGCGATTGCATAAGGGCCACCGATGAAACATCTGCAAGACCTAACCACCCCCGTAAACAAATTTGCAAATACGACCAAACTTATTGGAATCTTCATGATGTTGGGCGGCGGGATTGCGTTGATCTCCTACAGCCCGGGGCAAGTTGAAGTCTGGGACTTGTTCAGGGGCACAATGCTTCATCTTGCTATCGCAGGTGCCATTTGCACCTTTCTAGGCGAGATGCTTTGGAAAATACTCATTAAAAACAGCGACGTTACCAAGCGCCAATTTTATTTCTACGACGAAGAATAAACGATGAAATTATTTAACAGCAAAACACTAATGCGGCATATGCCACATGTAGCACCCGCACCGGAAGGCCATCTCAAGGCACTTACTGATTGGGCCGCGCTCATTTCATCAGGCAACATCAAGAAGATCAAAGAAACAGCACTTTCCGCCGATTTTAAGTCCAAGATCGTCGAAGACGTCCTTGGCTACACATCCCCGGTCGGCAACAGTGATTACACGGTAGAAAGTGAACAAAAAATCCTGAAGGGATCTGTTGACCTTGCTTTGGGCCATTTTGCCGATGGTAAAGCCGATATTATTGCCCCGTTCGAGCTGAAAGGTGCAAAAACCAAAGACCTCGACGCCATCATGCCTGGGCGCAACAAAACGCCAGTCCAGCAAGCGTGGGAATATGCCACGAACAACGTTGGCACCAAATGGGTTCTTGTCTCAAACTACCTTGAAATTCGCCTCTATGGCTTTGGGGAAGGCACACAAGCTTACGAGCATTTCGACATGGCCCGCCTGCATGAACCGCAGGAATACGCGCGTTTCATGCTGTTACTCTGCGCGGAGAACCTTTTGGGTGGAAAAACCGCCGACCTACTCAAAGAAAGCCGCCGCGAAGACAAAGACATCACCGATGCGCTTTATACAGATTACAAAGCGCTTCGCTCTACCCTGATTGACGGAATTCGGAACACAGCACCCGGCATTGATCCTCTTGCATCTATCGCAACGGCGCAAACGGTGCTGGATAGGGTATTGTTCATTGCTTTTGCCGAAGACACCGGCCTGCTGCCAAAGAACATCCTCGAACAGGCCTTTGAGAGTGAAGACAAATTCAACCCTCGCCCTGTGTGGGACAATTTCAAAGGCCTGTTTAACGCAATCGACAAAGGCAGCAATGGCCTTGGCGTTCCCAAATATAATGGTGGGCTGTTTGCCCCCGATGCCACCATTGATGCGCTGACCCTGAGCGATGAGATCTGCGAACGTTTCAAGAAAATTGGTGACTACGATTTTGCATCTGAAATCTCTGTCACGGTTCTGGGGCATATCTTTGAGCAATCCATTTCTGACGTGGAACGCCTGCAAGCTATTGCGCGCGGCGAAGAAGTTGAGGAAGAAAAGGCCAAAGGCACATCAGGACGGCGCAAACGCGATGGGGTGGTCTATACGCCGGACTACATCGCCCGTTTCATTGTGGAACAAACGGTCGGAACCCATATCCGCGAGATATTCGATGCCACAATGCAAAGTTTTGCCAAAAAAGGCGCGGACGTTTCCGATTACGAAAACATCCCGTGGAAGCCGGGAAAATTGACAGAACTCAAAGCATGGCGCGCCTATCGCGACCGGCTAACGAAACTGCGCATTGTCGATCCGGCCTGCGGGTCTGGCGTTTTCCTCGTCATGGCCTTCGATTTCATGAAGGCCGAGCTGAGCCGAGTGAACGACAAGGTCAACGAACTCGACCCCAACAAACAACCCGACCTTTTTGACCCTGACAGCGAAATCCTGACGAACAACCTCTTTGGCGTCGATGTGAATTCAGAAAGTGTCGAAATCGCCAAACTGTCCCTGTGGATCAAGACCGCACGGCGCGGCAAAGTTCTGGACAGTCTCGATGACAACATCATGGTTGGCGATAGTTTGATCGAGGATTCAAACTACGCCTACCTCAATCACCCATTCACATGGCAAACCGCTTTCCCAAAAATCTTTGCCGATGGCGGATTTGATATCGTTCTGGGCAATCCACCGTATGTGCGGATGGAATTCCTCAAGGCGATGAAGCCCTATCTTGAAAAGCGGTTTGAGGTTGTCTCAGACAGGGCCGACCTTTACGCCTATTTCTTTGAACGCGGTCTCAAATTACTGAAAGACGGCGGGCGCATGGGGTATATCTCGTCTTCGACCTTCTTCAAAACTGGTTCAGGCAAGCCATTGCGCGAGTACCTTCTACGTGAAGCCACGTTGGAAACCATCGTTGATTTTGGCGACCTGCAAATCTTTGAAGGTGTCACAACCTATCCCGCCATCCTCACCATGCAACGGGGCGCGTCCGCCAAGGGACATGACCTGCAATTCTGGAACGTGGTCGACCTGCCCGCATCCAACTTTCGCGCCACCTATCGTGCACAGGCTGGCCCCTATCCACAATTAGCACTGACCGCAGGATCGTGGAAGTTGGAAAAGCCCGACTTGCGTGCATTGCGCGTAAAAATTCAAGAAGGCCATCCAAACTTGAAAGAGGAATTTGGGTCACCTCTTTACGGTATCAAGACTGGCCTCAACGCGGCTTTTATCATCGACAGCCCGACGAAAGAGAGGCTCTGCCTCGAAGATCCAAATTCCGCCAACCTCCTTAAGCCGTTTCTGGAAGGTAAGGACCTAAAGCGCTGGCGAGCCGAGCCACGCGGGTTATGGCTTATTTACATCCCCAAAAACCGGATCAAGATCGACGATTATCCCGCTATTAAGAATTGGCTTTTGCCTTTCAAAGAAAGACTGGAGAAGCGAGCTGCAAAGCAGGAATGGTTCGAGTTACAGCAACCTCAAGAGGCGTACGCGTCAGGTTTCGAGGAGACAAAGATTACCTATCGGGACATCGCCTCTCAAAGCCCATTTCACCTCGATAGCTCCGGCAGTTATCTTGAAACTACCGCGTTTGCGCTGCCTTCCGACGACTATGCTTTAGCGAGTCTTCTGAACTCAAACGCCTTATGGTTCATCTTTCGTTCTTTAACGCCCTTGGCAAGGGGCGGTTATTTCAGAATGAAGGCTCAGTATGTTGGGCAGTTACCTATTCCAAAGTTGTCCAAAGGCGTTCGAGAGGCTTTGACCGTACTAGCCATCAACAATCAAACATTTGCAGAAGACCGGCTCAAGCTTCAGACCGCTCTCACGCGCCGCATCCCTGATCTTTGCCCGCCAGAGCGTGACCCAAAGCTAACCAACAAGCTCAAGGAATGGTGGCTGCTGCCCGACTTCGCGACCTTCCGTGCCGAGGTCAAGAAATGCTTCAAAGCTGATATCCCGCTGTCAGAGCGCAACGACTGGGAAGAATGGATCAACCGCGACCGCGCTGAAATCACCCGCCTGACCGCCGAAATTTCAACATGCGAAGCTGAAATCAATGCGCTGGTTTACACCCTGTTCGACCTGACCACAGACGAAATCAAACTGCTTGAGGCCAATATATGACGCGACACCTTGTGGCCGCTGATGGCACGTTGACAGATATAAATGGTGCGAATGTCGTCGCTGAGGAGATCGACAGCACGCGCCTAAGCGTCGCCCACCTTGTACCGCACATCCTGACGGTCGATCTGCCGCAGGGCGACCGCGTGAATATCCTTGTCGAATATTCCTGCCATTGTTGGACCAGAAAATTTGACATCGCCGAGCACGCCGGCCAGATGCAAATTATGGACGGCACACGCCCACGTGCATTTTGCCCACATCGTTTCGCGGCTTCGGTCGATCTGGCTGGCCTGTTGGGAACATTGCCTCAGAACCGCCTCTACCTCACCCAATCAGACCGGAATTTCGGCACGTACAATGCCACGATGATGCTGGGTGATGGCATGGCCTACACTGCGTTTTTCACCCTGCGGCCTCACAAGGGTAGATTCGACGGCATCCGCCACAAACTACGTCTATATGTCGAAAGCGCTCATCACCGACCACAGCCCGAAAATGGGCAAAAAGTGAAGATCGCTGTTGTCATCAGTCAGGCGCTGAAAGGCAAAAAAGTCAAATATTTCAGGCGCTAAAACGACCGAAGGAGCCACCCTTCCAGGCAACTCCTTGGCTATCTCGACGCTCTCTTCGGCCTAGGCCTTATCCACTATTCCAGTTGGACAACTTGCGTTGCGGAAGGAACCTCACAGTCGATCTGGTGTCCTTATAGGGAGAATATATGGGGGATTTAGTTGCATGTCAATTAACGCCGCGCACTCAGCCCCCCAGTTTACCGCAACATGCATCAGTCAAGTGGTCAGAAAGCTGGCCCTAGCTGGCAATCAAGGCAGACGGTAGACCAGCCCATTACTACGTCTTATATAGTGCCCAAAGACTAAAATTTTCAACCAGTAAAGAGTTGTGTATTTCCCCCTCCAAATTCAGGACGCATCAAGCTTGGAAATCAACGATCTCGTCATCCCTAGCAAACTTGCGTGACAAGAGGTTTTCTTTCAGCGCAGCAACATTGGACGTGTAAATCACATGAGCCAGACTTTGTTTGGCCCGCGTGGAAGTGACGTAGAACAATCGGCGAGTTCGGTCTAAACCTGTTTCTTCGCCTGCATCTTGCTTTTTCTGACTTGCTGCTGAGAGCTCTTTCACACCAAAATATTGCTCGTACGAGAACAGAAAACCTCCAGCTTCATCATCGTCCATGACGACCATGACCCGCTCGAATTCGTTGCCTTTTACGCCTTGATGGGTCCGGAAGACAGATTCTTCATCAATGTACCGCTTGTAATGCTGAATTTGGGCGAATGTGGTTTCCAACGCCTCAGCCCAAGCGGCGATTTCGTCAGTGTCAGGTTTTTCATCCTCGGTTTCAGTGTCAACCTCTTCGTCGATCTTATCCGGCGCACTCTCAGCTTCATCACCATCAGCAACCGCTACGAATGACCGTAATTTTGTCGGAACTCCCAGCAAGCTGTGCTCAGCGATTACTGCAAGCACCTCGCGAAACGTAACCTGATCTTTTGATACTACATTTCGAAATGCATGTTCCGCAGTCCGGGCAGTCGCAAGAGGGTCTTCAACGTTGCTCTCAAGAATACTCGCTTCTAACAGCGGCGACCTCTGTGCTCGCAGGATAGACATCAGTTCTGCTCGACGTTCGTTCAAGCTGGCTTCAGCCAGTGGAAAAACGATATTCGAGAAAAAATTCAACTCGGCATTGTCCCCTTCTGAAATGCGGTCCTTAATTTTGTCCGATTTTGACAGCTTTTCCCAAAGCTCGGCGAAACCCAAACGACGCCCAGCCATTTTATGCTCCAAGAGTAAAATAGCTGTTTCATCATTATCTGTATCGACCCACGCGGGATCGCTCGTAACTTGCTGCATTTTTTCCCGTATCTGGGCTTCGACAGCGTCTTTGTCTTCAACACCGTAGGGCAACAAAAAATACCGTACGATACCTTCTGCCGCGCCTTCTCGGGCATACTGCTGGCGTTGATCATCTTCGCTGCGAATTTGGTTGCCGAGGCCCACAATACGTCTAGCGGAACGGTGGTTCATTTCTTTGTCGAACGGCATCCATCCGTTAGGTTCCGTTTTCCCAAGATCAGGTTCGCCACCACCGAAAATGCGCTGCATGGTATCTCCCATGAGGCCGATGACTACTTGACCATCTTTCGTTTTTTGCAACTGGAAGAAAGCAGCGATAACATCCTTGTTCGTGTCCTGACTCTCATCGATGAAAATGAACGGGTATTTATTCACAATAACTTCAGCCATCATCGGCTTAGTAATCAGGAATTCTGAGAAAATTTTCAGAACATCCGCGTGTGATAGTGAGTTTTGGGAGACATTGACACCATTTGGATCATAGACGAACGAGCGCGGTTCACTCAACCAGTCCAACTTTTCTTTAAGGCGTATGATCGACCTTTTTCGTGCATCCGAAGCTTTTCCTGCACGACCCTTCCTTTCCTTATCTTCTAGGTCGGCCAGATCAGCAGGAATCTTCTCCTGATACCATTTTCGAATATCTTCATTGAAACCGGAAATTGAAGTCCAACAGAAACTATGGATGGTCGAGACAGCGAAGATTGTACTTTGCTCAATTCGGTCTTTGATCTCATCGGCAGCGTTATTCGTAAAGGTGACGACTGCAATTTGCTTGCCTTTGCGCGTGAAATCTACGGAGTACCGGGACCTCAGGAAATCCAAAGCTTGTTTAAGTGAATATGTTTTTCCTGATCCTGCGCCCGCAAAGGTGATAAAGCTCTTTCCTGATCCAACCCGAAGGCATTCGCGGATGCCAAAATCTACCTTATCATCATGATCAATCGGTCTGGTTTCCGCCAGAAACAAATCTTGTGTCATGTCTCAGCCTTTGCTTCCGGTTTAAGCTGGTCTTCGAGCCATTTAAGTCCCTTATGCATGTATTCCGGCGGATCAAATTTATTGTTTTTCTCAGCGGCGAGATGGAACAAACAATTGAAGGCAAAGTCGCCCTTTTTTAGGGTCTTCACATAGTCGTATAAAGACTCCTCCAGTGATTTTGTTCCTTCCTCATGGTCGACCTTGGCGGTTTTGATTTTTGCCTTTGCTTGAAAAAACTCGCTTTCAAAGTTGGCCAATATCAAAGCATCCTCAAACGTACGGGCCAAAACCTCTTTACCCGAAATCTCCACTGGTTTTTGGTATGCAACATATAGCGGTGCCCCATCGCTGTTGGTTGCATGTTCACCGTCAGGCAAAGAAAGAAGATCATCCAGTGGCTCTTTTTTGGGGTGCCAGATTCTCAGTGTGTCGTTATTACTCTTTTGATCTGAATTCCTTTGAGGAAAACACGATTTTTTGCCACTATTAACCGAATCCAGATCCGTTAAGATCAACGTAACCACACCCAATTTCTCCACCAAATCCTTGTATTTGTGGGTATGCGCGCCACTCACCTCCAGCATTGAGATGTATCGGCTCGACAATTCAGGGAAACTCTTGGAAATAAATTCTGGTACGAGAAGTCGCTCCGCTTGCCCTTCGACAAAAATAACACCGTCGGCAAAAAAGATATCACAATGCGTGAGTTTCAGGTGCTTTCGAACAAATTGAAGCTCATCTTTCGCGTCCTCAAAAAGCTCTGACATGTTGGCTATGGCGGTGTGATCCATTGGAATGCCATCATTCCCACCATTTCTTCGAAAGTACCGCAGATCCTTGAAGTCTATATCATCAATAATATGGCTTGAGTGGGTGCTAATAACCAACTGGGTCTGGTATTCAGCTTTGTCTCTTAGGTCAGGATGATTTCGAAGTGTATGATATGCCTTCGACACGAATACCTGTTGAACCTGCGCATGTAGATTGACCTCAGGTTCTTCAAGCAGAACCAGATGTATCGGTTCAATCTGTTGCTCAGCATTTTCCGAGGTTGCAACAGTTTTCCCAACCTGCATCCACTTGTCGCGGAATTCCAAGAGACGGAATGTTAAGTAAATAAGATTTTGATATCCAAGGCCTAAATAGCTTTCAGGTAGGAATTCGTCTTCATCTTGGCCGAGCCGATATCGAACTGACGACGCTTTTTGCAATGCATCAGGGCCACTTATTTTTGCGGCAATTTCGACGGTTGGGTTTCCGCCTACGCCAGGATAACCCATCTCCCGCAACTCATCGAAAGGGTCCTTAAACTGTTCATTCAGTCTTTTGGTAAACTCCCCTTCTAAACGTTGCTGCTGCCCTAAAACGTCAAGGTCCCCGTCTTCTGGAAAGTCTTCGGGGTTCAAAACGCGCTCATAATATTCCCGTAACAGCTTGTTGAGGCGTTGCTTTTCAGAATACGGACCTTTCTGATCACTGGCATCTTCTGCGCCCAACCCTCTTTGCTCCGAAATTACATTTACTCGAATTAGCTTTTTCAACGCACCCGCTTTGAGTGGTTGCAAAATCTCACTCTCAGAGCCATCCGAAGCCTTGCTCAAAATGTAATGCTGCTGGCCAATATGTGCGGCGAAGTTTCTGCCTTTCTCCAAGAAATCACATAGGTTCTTTGGCCATAGGCTTGCTTCCCCTTGATGTCCTGAAACCACTTTTCTTGCATCAACATACTCACGAAGAAGCTTAAATACATCCTTCGGCTCATAGGTCATTCGGACCCCTAAGACTCCGCCGCGCCACTCTAAATCTGGAAGGATATCACGAACTTTGTAAGCCTCATTGGCGTCTGCCGTTATTTCAATATCTAAACTTGGCAGCAAATTAGCCAGCTCAGCTACCATTGCCTGCTGGTCTTCCACCTTAGGGAAATCTGCCTCAGCCCTTTCCCCTAGTTTTCGAACCTCTTTCCAGTTTCGCTTGGAGATGTCGCGAACTTTAAGATTCTCCGGACTTTTCAGAAACGTATGCAGCGCAGCTATACAAGATGTTTTGCCACTGTTATTAGCCCCAACAAGTACTGTTTGTTCGTTATCCAGCACCAAGCTGACGTCCACAAGCCGCCGATAATTTTTTAACGTAAATGTAGAAATTCTCATATTTTTGTCCCAATACTGCCCTGCAAATGCTCCCGCCAGAAGCTTCCTCAAAAAATCGTTTCACCTTAAAGGTGTTCATGTGCGCAGCATGCAACATCGTGAGGCATAGCGACAGCTCAATCTCGGGCTACTACTCAAGTGGCTGCAAGGACTTGTCGGAAATAAGTTCCTGCATGATCAAGTACGTCCTCCCCCAAAATCGAAATTCAACATCTTGCGGAACAAATCACGGATGCCGTGGCCGCGCTCCCGATACGATCATCTGCCCCACTGTTAGATCCTTGGCGTTCAGGCCCAGCTCTCGGATGATATATGCACCGGCTCTGCCACTGATATTTCGACAATACCCGTTGCCTTCCTCATCAATGAACAGACAGCGGATGTTGCTGTAATCCCCCCAAATACCGGCAAGGGCCATCAACGGAACGCCTTCAGGCAAACATGCTACCTTTTCAAATGTCCGATAGTCGATGCCATAATCGCAGGATTGACCATATGACATGGTGAAATGATCGTGTGGGAAGTTCATCTATTTTCCTTTCAATTCAAAAGCCATGACTATGGCCGCGTTCGCGTTCATTCAGTTCTCGTTCAGCCGCTGCTCGGCGTGTTTCGCTAATTTCAAGCTGGCCTCTAAGCCCTCTTGAAGCGTCTCGTAGGTCTGCTCCTCTCTCAGCAAGTCGGCCAATGTGGCGACCGACAAGAGATGCGATTTCATCAGCAGCGCCACGCAATGCGCCAACCCATTCACTTTGCTCTCGATCCCGTTCGTCGAGCGTGCTTCCAAAGCGTGCAATTCCTGCGCTGAGGTTTCGCAGGCCGTCACCAACCGCTCGACGCAGGCGAGCAAATCGCGTTCCAAGGCTGTCAGGGGTGCTGTCATTTATTGCCCCCTGATTTCGATGCAGATGATCGGTGTTCCCGCCATCGTACAAGTTTTCAACTCGGTCTGATCTGGATCCAGCGTCACCCAAATCTGCCCCGCCTGTTCGATCCGTGTCAGGCCCAGCTCGGTCAGTTCCGAGGGCGTCAAAAGAACCATCCAGAGCCAGCTTGCCGCCATCGTCGAGGCGACCCACGCCATAATCAGTCCCGCAATCACCCAAGGCGATATCGTCAGCCAACGCCGGATCGTCTCGCTCCGCCGCTGCAATTCGCTCCTGCTGTCGCTCAGAAAATAGCGGATATCGGTCTCGATTGTATTCAGCGCGCTTGTCGCAATGGCGCTGAAATCGGTCCTGAAGCTCTCCAACTGTGAATTCATCAAGGCGGCGTGTTCCTGCCGGATCAAGTCCAGATCCGCGTTCAATTTCTCGCTCAGCCGGGGTGGCTTTCCAGTTTTCATTGAAAATCTCTCCTTTCAACCGCCAGCGTTCGCCGGTGTCGGGGTCTTTGGCGGTGATGTAGTTTTTGCTGGCGCGGGGAATATCGAAGCCCGCATCGACCAAAACATCGACCATGCTGGCGCGGTCGGTGATGATGCCAATGCTGATCTGGTCAAGAATCCAGTCATGCAGCTCGTCGCGCCCCTGCGCACGGGTTGGGGCCTCAGCCATCACCTGTAACTCTTGGGCGCGTTCCAGTTCCATCGGATCAGCCCAGCCGTGGGTCTTGTTCATCAGGTCACGCAGGCTGTCATAAGCATCCTGATAACCGGGTGGCGCGATGTTCAGGCTGTTGCCTGTGGTCAGCTCCAGCCGGGGCGTGCAGAAATGCAGCTCAACGCGATCTTCGTGGGTATGGCGGACCCAGAGCATGTCATATTGCTCTGGGTCCATTCCGGCGAAGGAAAGCTCTTCGAAAGCATCCATGACCTCGGCCTGCTGGGCCTCGGTCGGGGCGTCCTCAATCGCGAAACTGATGACGCCCGCGCGATAGGTCCATTTGTTACTGCTGGCGTCAATCAGCGCCTCGGTGCGATCAGGATTGCCGCGCAGCACCTCTGGCAGTGGATCACGCATAACTGTCTTCGGCTGGCCATCAGCATCGCGGATTAAGTCGCGGTTGGCATCATAGGCTAGCACCTCATCCGCAATCAGATAGCCGACAGGACCAGCCCCTGCGCCTTTGCCGTTGGGAAAGAACTTGATCAGCATTGCCGCACCTCATCGAGGATCTCGGCAAGCTGGCGTTCGATCACCACGAGCTGACGAGCGAGGGCCAGCATATCGAGGTCGATCCGCCCTGCCAGCAACGCCCGGTTCGTAGCCCGAGCGATCTGGTTGAGGTTGCCGCCGATGCGACCGACCGCCAGCGTCAGGACCGGATCGACGCGTGGCATGGGCTTGCGGCGGCGCGCCTCCGTCAGGCTAAGCGCTTCACGCAAAAGAGTTGCAGCGGGAACGCCAGCCGCCTCAGCCTTGGCGCGCAGTTCGACCTTTTCAGCGGTGCTGCACCGAAAGACAAACGTCTCGGTCAGGGCTGCTTTGGCGTGGGGCTTGCCCCCGCCGGTGGGGTTCGAAGGGGAGGCTTGCCACCCCTCGCAAGGGCCCGTGTCAGATGCGCCAGCGTATGACATGGGTCGCCTTGCTCTTTGCACTGAAGACGGTTTCGTTTTTACCATCAGCCGACCCCCGCAGCCTGAATTTGCAACGGTGTCACCAGTTCAGCGGCCAATAGCGCCGTGATCTGGCTGGGCGAAATATGCCGACAAAGCGGGCTGCGATCTGTGATCCAAACCGCCAGCCCTTTCAGCGCCTCGGCCTCTTTGACTTTCGCGGCCTCGCGCTGGATCTGGGCATCTTGAACGTACCGCAGCCAACGGTCAGAGCTGAACCAGTTGTCCGAAAAGCAAACCTTAGAGCGGGTGAAGCCCGCGCTTTCACTGGCATAGGCCTGAACGGCCTCAATCAGATCGGCAGCAGTGATACCACTCGTCAGGATCTCTCGGATCGCCAACAAGCAATCAGCTTTACGGCGGATGCGATCCTCGGGATATGCCGCCAAGATTTTCTCAGCTTCATCATCCACTGCCACCCCGCGCGAAGGATATGGATTTATATTTGGTTTATATCTGTTCTTATAGGATTTGCCCTCGGGGGCATACGGCTTGCCCTCAGGGGCAAATGTATCATTTTCCCGTTTGGTCCGCTCGATCTGCCCATTTGGGCAAATGCAATCGCCCAACGCATACCAGCACGTTCGGTCATAACGATCATCGCTGAAATTCCCCTTCAGGATCAGCTCTGATTTGATCAGCTTATCCAGCGCAGTGCGGATCTGCTTTTCGGTCAGGTAGGGAAATAATTCAGCAAAGGCAGAGATTGAGTTGTAGGTCCAATAGCGCCCATCCCGCAGATTACGCCGGTTGGCTTGGTTCTTCTCAATCCAGAAGGTGATGTTCTGGAAAATCACCGCCGCGTTTAACCCGACCAACGCGGCAATGTCAGGATCAAAACTATGGCGGCTCATCGAGCACCCCAAACCTTCGTCAAAACCGCAGGAATGCCCCCAATTTTTCCGGTATCATGTTCGCTGATAGTTCTGGGTTTGTCTTGATACCTTATTCGACCTAATAGACTGTTTAATAACGACAAAATATTGGATTGCAAATCCGTGTACACGAGTTCGATTCTCGTACTCGCCTCCAAATTTTTCAATGACTTAACCACTTTATCCCAACATTGAAAAACCACTTTGGTGGGGTCTCGATTTGCCGACCAAATACGTTTTCGACCGCTGATATTATTGCATATGGATGACTCGGTCCACTCACATCATATTGCTAGGCGGCTTCTGACCTTCTGCAAAAACCACGATCACATCTGATTGCGGACACGCGCAAATTGACAAAATGTCTACGGACAAAACAGCCCGTTTTTTGGCCGACCCGTTGTACGACGCCGTGCGACTCTCGTGTTGCATGGCCCGAGTGAGTTTTGGCGGACGCCTATTTTCATCAACACATACACAATTCGTTTCACAGAAACCGATATTTGAAAGATGCCTGTAAAAGCGGAAGGTTTTAGGCTGGAGCGGGTCACTTGCGTCGCAGAACGAAGTCAATTAGTCAATTTTGAGTATTCTTGTTTGCTTAACCTAGGTAACGCAACAGTAGGCGTCACTGCCTTCTCAATTTATTAAGGTGTTCCATGAAACGACCCGATGCTGAAGTAGAAGAAATCAACTTTCACGCTGCGGAAATTCAAAAAAACCTGGCAACGTCTGATTGGCTAGTAAAAAATTTCAAACCTCATCTGGGCAGCCTTTCAAGATTGCTTGATTTTGAAGAGCTGAATGAAATTTGCACAACACTTACAACGAAAATATTAGAAGAAGGACGCGCCAATCTCTCTTCGGCGGCACTAAGCACCTTAATCGTTACCTATCGATTTCAATTTAAGTTCGAAGAAATTTTTCAATGCGTCGAAGAGCTTCCAGATGATATAGCCCTAGAAGCGGCGGCATTGAGGACGACAAGCTTTGCATTGGGGAAACTCGGCCGGCACCAAAAAGCACTGGAGTTTTCCCGTAAACAAGCCGCCCTTCGCCCAGACTCTCCTGTGGCGGCGCACAATTATTTCACGAACCTAAAATCAACGGGCCGCAAAGCCGACGCTGTAAAACAATTTCAGCATATTCGTAAGACATTCGGTGCGTCTCGACTGTTATCGTTGTTTTTGAACACGAAGACACGAGAACTCGACGATTATGAGATGAGGTTCATTCTCAACCAGATCAAGAACGTCAACGATGACAAAATCAGAAAGCTGGTTCCGCTTCTTCAAAATAGTATCATTTCCTCGCAGCAGGAAAAAATGATGCGAGAGACATTGCGAAGCATCTCACCCGAACAGGCCCTGATTTTTCAACCAATTCTAAGCCAGGCAGCCGATAAAAATTATCTTGCACAAACCAATATTGAAGCGTCCGATTTTGCAATCTGCGAAGAACGACGTGACCAAGTTCATGCGACCACGACAGAACAACTACGACTAGAAATCCAAAAATCTCCCTCATTTGCGCGCGCGCTTGATAAATTGTCGGATAGGCACCAGACAGCGGTGGTCACACAGGAATCTGTTGCAGATGCGGCCTGCTTTGCGAGGTATTTGTCCGATAAAATCGCCCAAGCACAGCCATTTCATTTTACGCGGCTTGGCGACGGCGAAGGGTCGTTTATGCGGCCCTTTCGGGCGAATGCGACACATCCACATTTTGATACACATGCAAGTAACGGGATTCAAAAAATCTGGTGGAACAAGCAAGCCGATCCAGAAACCAGCAGGGACCTAGCCGCAGGTTACCACCGCGCGCTGCAGGAGGCTGATGCCCTTGGCATGGCACCTGTTTGGCGTTTGTTACAGGCCGTCCCAGAAGGCGCGCAGCACAAGGCTCAAGAAAGCTTGCTTTATACGTTTGAACTTGTCGCTGAGCGTGCGGCCGGCGCTGACTGCTTCATTACCTCTGCACATGCGCATAGCGATTTAGAGGCTTGGGATTTGTGGCGTTTTGTCTTCAACCAAATCGACAACATCAGCTTCATATCATGCCACGACATGGAGGCGACTTTACACGCCCGCTTTCAACTTAAAACGAATACCAAAATCATCACACCAGCCGAGGCTGATTTTTCAGAACAGTTCGGTTTGCAATGTGATGAGACCCTGCTTGACCGATACGAAGACGTGTTGGAACAAATTCACCCGCGCCAAGGAGAAGTCTGGCTTGTCGCGGCTGGGTTCTTGGGGAAATTGTTTGGCGCAAAGATCAAGGAGCTTGGCGGTATTGCCTTAGACATTGGATCGCTGGCGGATTACTGGATGGGCCATGAAACGCGCATTTATTCTGGTGCGTCCACAGGTCATCATTTGCATCATTCCTTGGCCAAAGGTCATGGTCTACATTGGAAAGACCGCAGTGTTGCGAAACTGAAACCAAATGAAACCTATCGCTCCACACATCGGTTTGATGGTTTGATTACGATGAATGTGCCACCCCTTGTGGAACCGTTGGCCCCGAAACAGTTCAAGGTGATTGGACATCCTCGCTGTGGATCAGGGTTTGTGGCACAATTTTTGAAGTCAAAGGGCTATGAGATAGGCCATGAGAAGATAGCCGAGGATGGGATTTCAAGCTGGATGCAGACAGTCGCGGATTTGCATGTCCCATGGGGCGAAACACCGCATCCTAAACAGGAATTCGATTGGACAATTGGGCACATTCGGGACCCATTAGGCGCGATCCCGTCGATTATGTTGGAAAACGGAGAGCCAAATTCCTTTGGCTACCGGCGGACCCATATTTTGCATAAACTTGATGTGGATATTGCGGTC
The DNA here is from genome assembly GCA_947503035.1 of uncultured Halocynthiibacter sp. Taxonomy (GTDB): domain Bacteria; phylum Pseudomonadota; class Alphaproteobacteria; order Rhodobacterales; family Rhodobacteraceae; genus CANNCD01. The sequence continues at coordinate 133,387 of CANNCD010000001.1, read as the reverse complement.
TACCAGACGCCGCTTGAACGCGCCGTAGCTTCGTATGTTTATTGGTATAAGCTGGTAGAAGCCGAGGCATCGGATGGGGTTCTGCGAATTGAGGACGCCGAGCCGGAATTTTCATCGATCATCGGTAATACGCCGATTTCGCGCCGCCAACTTGGCGAAGACGTTTTGCCGCGCGCAAAGTACAATAGCACGCAAGCCAAGTATGGGCTCGCAAAACCGATTGTTGCCCCGTCGGCGTATTTGGCAATCGACAATATTCTGCTGACTGAACTCCGAAACCTTTGTGAGACTTATTCTTACCGGCCAATCTCTTGATGCTAGGTACCTCGCTGACGGGTGGCTGCTGCATCGGCTTGGCCGCTCGGCTCCACAAAAACCTGCACTCTGGGGTTATGGCCCGCGCCTTGGACCTTGCACGCGTTCTTTATACGCCAAGCGACGCGGTGGAACCTTCCGAGCAAGGCACTGAGCCCATTCGGTGATCACTCTCAGAAGCTTTCGTCACGTTGGATGGAAGGTTCGGTACCCGAGTTTCGATAGGTTTATCGTGCAAGATCGACCCTTGTCGGAGTAACCTAGAAGCCAACTCTCGGCGAGACCTATCCTTGGCCACCGATTTATCCCTATATTATGGGGTAATAACATTTTGCTTTACTCAGTGGTTCATTTTATTTACCACCTATAGTGAAATCACGGCGCCCCTGCGTCGTCACTCTATTCCTTTCGTGCACAAGGGCCCGATATGACCGACTTGGATCTCATCAAACGTCTAGAAGCCGCAGTCGGCAAACGCCATGTTATTACAGACGAGAGCGCGACGAAACGGTTCCGCACCGGTTTCCGCTCTGGCGAAGGCGAGGCCCTTGCCGTGGTCCAACCCATTACCCTTTTGGAACAATGGAAGGTGCTTGAGGCCTGCGTCGAGGCGGACAAGATCGTGATCATGCAGGCGGCCAACACCGGCCTCACCGAAGGGTCGACCCCCAAGGGCACCTATGATCGGGGTGTGGTTTTGATCAACACCCGTCGCATGGACAAAATTCGTCTGATTGACGAGGGAAAACAAATCATTAGCTTCCCTGGTGCCACGCTATTCTCTCTTGAAAAACGTCTGACACCGCTTGGCCGTCAACCCCATTCTGTCATCGGTAGCTCCTGCATCGGCGCATCCGTCGTTGGGGGCGTGTGTAACAATTCCGGCGGCTCGTTGATCGAACGTGGCCCCGCCTATACCGAACTGTCGCTGTTTGCGCAGATCACCGAGGACGGCCAACTTGAACTGGTCAACCATCTGGGAATCCGGTTGGGTGACACGGTCGAGGACATCTTAAACAACCTTGAAAACGGCACCTTTAGCGAAGACGACATCGCCTATGGCAACCAAAAGGCATCGGACACCGATTACGCCCAGCGCGTGCGCGACGTGGATGCCGACACCCCTGCCCGTTTCAACGCCGACAAACGCCGCCTCTACGAGGTCGCGGGCTGCGCCGGTAAGCTGGCCGTGTTTGCCGTGCGTATGGACACCTATGAAAAGAACACAACCGAACGCAGCTTCTATATCGGGAGCCGCGACACCGCACCTCTGACCGCGCTGCGTCGTGACATTTTGTCTGGTTTTGACACCCTCCCCGTCAGCGCAGAATACATGCATGCCGAGATTTTCGACGTGTCGGATGTGTACGGAAAAGACACGATGGTGATGATCGACAAACTGGGGACCGACCGGCTCCCTCTGTTTTTTGCCATCAAGGGCGCGGTGGATGCGCGTCTGGCCAAGGTGCCCGGCATGGGCAATTTCACCGACCGGTTTATGCAATTCGCTATGCGGTTCTGGCCCGATATTCTACCGAAACGGATGCGCGGGTTCCGCGCCGCCTATCCGCATCATTTGATCCTGAAAATGCGCGACGGTGGTATCGATGAGGCGCGCGAATTGCTGTCCCGTCTGAAAACCGAAGGCACGCTGGATTTCTTTGAATGTGATGATCGCGAGGCCAAAATCGCCGGCCTTCACCGCTTTGCCGCCGCTGGCGCCGCGGTGCGTTATATGAAGGTTCATGGCGCCGAGGTGGAAGACATCATTCCGCTGGATATCGCCCTACGTCGCAACGACGAGGACTGGTTCGAGAACCTGCCGCCCGAGATCGGCGACAAGCTGGTGAAACGGCTCTATTATGGTCACTTTATGTGCCACGTTTTGCACCAAGATTACGTGGTGAAAAAAGGCGTCGACGTAAAGGCGCTTAAGGCCGCGATGCTCGAGATTTTGGACCAACGTGGTGCGGAATATCCGGCGGAACATAACGTCGGCCATATCTATGCGGCGAAACCGGATTTGGCCGACTTCTATAAATCGATTGATCCGACCAATTCGATGAATCCGGGCATTGGGAAGATGTCACGCAACCGAAACTATTGCGGTGACCGCCCCCCTACTCGGTAAAGGTCAGGGTGTCCCAGTACGCCTGTGCAAGGGCGATCATCGGGTCGCGACCCTCGTCAAAGATCTCCCCGCCCTTGGCGGCATAAAACACATAAAGCCGATCACCGTGGATGCGCCACACCTCGGGGTCGGCGGGGACCACTTTGCCAAGCGACATGGCGCGGGTGCAATAGCCGCCGAACTCTGGGGCAAAGGCATCGGGGGTGGCGCGGAACCGCACGGCGTCGTCAACGCTGGCAAAGCGCCACGCCGCGCCCTTCCATGTGACCGTGGCCGCGTCGGTGCCCTCAACCGCGCTGGCCGTGCTGAAATAGGCCGTAGTATCATATCCCCGAAGCGCATGGCCATCCTTGTTCAGGCTGAACCGCGACACGGTTTTCGCAGCGGCGCGCAAAGGCACCAAAGCAAGCGCAACCGCGCCCATAAGAAATTCGCGACGATTTGGTCGATATGTCATGACATGGCCCCTGAATGAATTTGTCATGTGGACCCTAGCCTGCGCACACAAAATTCCGAGCCCCAAATCACCCCGCACACGCAGTTGTGACCGTCACGTGCGGGAATAGATCGCCTGTACCACCGCGTCATCGTTCAACATGCCTTGGCCGTGGATCGTCTTATGGCGGTCCACCACATACCACGTCGGCGCGCCGGTGATATTACGCGCAATCGCCAGCGTCCCGTTGTGGTCAAGCGCCACGGATATCTGAAGCCCAAGCGTCTGGAGCACCGTCTCATTCGAGGCCCAGTGAAGCGCGTGGGGCGTCTTTGGGTCGCCTTTGAATTCGCTGATGATATGGGTGAATTTGGGGGCGTGCGCCCCGCCCGTGCGTTGCAACGACAACAGCCGTGAGAGGTCATCGATGAACGGCCCGTTCGACCGATAATCCGCCATCAAACAGACCAGCCCGTATTCGCCATCCCCAAGCCCCGCGACGGCAGCGTCCAAGTCACAGGTCCCCGCGTCCGCCCAAATCTCATAGGGGTCATAACGGTTCAGGTCATAGTCGGGGAACACAGGGTCCCCGTTGACCGCTGGGGGCATGGCAAGAGGTTCGCCCATCAAGTCGAAATAGAGCTCCTGAACGGGAATGGCGCGCGGATAGTGATGCGCCGCGGCGGCAATATCGCCCTGCGCGGTTTCGCGGTCCCCGTTGTGCAATGCAGCCCGCGCATAAATGTAATTCGCCGCCGCAAGACAGATCGACATGTCGCGCCCGCCCTGTGCATCCAGATCGACGAAATAGGCCTCGGTAAAGAGCGCGGCATCGTCGAACTGACCACTCGCCAGATAACACATCGCAAGACCCAGCTTGGAGGTGGCATCCTGTGTCTTCAACATGGCGGCCCGTTGTTTGGATTTCGACGCCAAGGCCGGTAGAACGTTCTGCATCAAGGGACGCAGGGCCACCATGAAATCCTTTTGGAACGGGGCGTATCCGTCGACCTCGCCCGCGGCCCAAGGCACCAAAAAATCACGCGCCGCCACACGACGTACCCGAAATTCGAGCCCATAGTCCGGCGTAAGGATCGGCCCCACATTAAACCCAAGCGGCACCTCGCCATTGTGAAGGCCATAGAGCTGTTGATCCGCAGGGTCATAGAACACGATCTCGCCCGGGGGATGGGCAAAGGCGTTGATGATCCGCCCCTCATCCGCAATGTCACCATCCACCCCAAGGATATGCCACCCCGCCCGTATGCCCAGTTTCGCGGCAGGGCCGTCCGGCACGACATGGGTCACCAGTTTCGCGGTTTTCAATTTCTGCGTCACCAATGAGGTGGGCCAAGCCATGGGGTCAAGCGTCATAATCACGTCCTCTTTAATCCCCAAAAGATTACTCTTGAGCCGCCTGATCGAACAAGGGTTTTCTCGCCCCTCCTGACCTTACGCCCCCCATGCGCATTGCCACAGCCCCTTGATCGAATTGACGAAAATCTGTCACACCGCGCCGCCATCGACCCGACAAGCCTGTTCCGTGGGCCACAGAATCCACACGGGCCGCCATGGGCGGGGCGCTTGGGGAAACCGTCAACCAGATCGCGAACGACTTCCGCGCGAACCAACAGCCAAACATCATGCAGGTGTTTGATGCGGGCGCGGCAACCGTGATCGGCGCGACCATCCCAGTGCTGGATCTGTTGTCCGACAACGGTGTTGCGTTCGACATCGAAGGCTGTATCTCTGGCGTGCGTCACTTCTTTGCTAACGCCGATGGCAAGATAATTGACATGCCGTTCAACTCTTCTTTGCCTATCATGTATTTCAACGTGGACGCATTGGCGGCCGCTGGCGTAACCGCGCCAAAGACATGGGAAGAATCCATACCACAACCGCCCCTGCCCTTGCGGATGCCGGTGACATCGCCCTGCCCCAATCGCACCTAACTTGGATTTTCACTGAAAACGTCATGACCCGTAACTAACCATGGCCGACCGGATTATCGTCATGAACGCCGGCAAAGTCGAACAGATCAGCACCCCGCACCAACTCTATCACCTCCCCGCGAGCACCTTTGTCGCGCTCTTTATGGGCGCGCCACCGAGAACAACAGCCACCGGCGCACAACCGGTGCCCCCTACATTAACCGCGTCAACAATAGACAGGTCTCGACATTCGTCACCCCATTCAGATTGCCGATACGCGATAAAAAGTTGTCAAACGCCTTCAGGTTTTTCGTCTCGGAATGCGCGACCACCGACCACTTGCCGTTGGTGGAATAGAGGTTGGTGATCTCGGGGATACGCATCAGTTCACGGTGAACTTTATTCGCCTTGGTCAGTTGAAGCTCAAGCATCGAGACAGCTTGGATTTGGTCTTCTTCATGGGCATGGGCCACATCGATGGTGAACCGCAGGATGGTTCCATTGGCGCGCAATGCGGTCAAGCGCGACTTGAGCGTGACCCGAGACACGCCCAGCGTGTTGGCCAATTCAGTGACGGATGCGCGTGAATCATGTTTGAGCAATTTCAACAGCTCAAGGTCAATCGCGTCGAGATCTGGCATAGTATTCACTTTGAGAAAGTTATTTTCCATATTGATAGGTATTGTGGTAAATTTTGTCAAATTTGAAGCTATTTGTAACGAATTTACGTCAGTAGTCTCTAGCCCATGAGACAGAACAGAAAATCCGAAACACGCCGAACACCAACATGCATCCCCTTGCAATTTGATCCTGCTTCCGTTGTAAATCGGATCAAAACATGTTTGCCGCAGAGCAGCATGACAGCGCCACGGGGAGATGAGAATGGTTGAGACCAACGGAGCCGCATACCTAAGCGTCGAAGGGTTGCACAAATCCTTTGATACGCTCGACGTCATCAAGGGCGTCAGCTTCTCGGGGCAGGAACACGAGGTGATCTCGCTTTTGGGGGCATCTGGATCGGGGAAATCGACGATCCTACGCTGTATCAACCTTTTGGAAATCCCGACCCGCGGCACAATCCGCATCGACGGCGAAAAGCTTCCTTTGAAACAGCGCGAACACGGCATGGCGATTTCGGATCAAAAGGCCCTCTCGGCGATCCGCGCCCGTCTTGGAATGGTGTTTCAACAGTTCAACCTCTGGGTCCATATGACCGTTCTTGAGAACGTGATCGAAGGCCCCATTCAGGTTCTCGGCATCCCCAAAGACGAAGCCATCGCCAAGGCCGAAGCCCTTTTGGATCGTGTCGGGATCGCCCATAAAAAAGACGCCTATCCAAGCCAGTTGTCCGGCGGACAACAGCAGCGCGTCGCCATCGCCCGCACCCTTGCGATGGATCCAAAAATTCTATTGTTTGATGAGCCAACTTCGGCGCTTGACCCGGAAATGGTCGGCGAAGTTCTGAGCGTAATGAAGGACCTAGCCGCCGAAGGGCGCACCATGGTCGTCGTAACCCACGAAATGGCCTTTGCGCGCGAAGTCTCAGACAAAGTCATTTTTCTGCATCAAGGCAAGATCGCAGAAGAAGGGACGCCCGACCAAGTGTTCGGCGCCCCCCAGACTGCTGAATGTCAGCAGTTCCTTGCCAAAGTATTATAATAAAAAAACGACACGGGAGTCACAAAATGAAAAAAGCACTTATGGGCGTAAGCCTTACCGCGATGATGTTGGCCGGTGCCGCAAACGCAGAAGACGTGTTGCGCATTGCCTCTGAGGGCGCCTACCCTCCATTCAACAACGTAACTGCGGACGGTGAGCTTGTTGGTTTCGACATCGACATCGCCAAAGCACTTTGCGAAGAAATGAAGCGTGAATGTGAAATCGTTGCACAAGACTGGGATGGCATCATTCCGGGTCTAGTGAACAACAAATACGACGCGATCGTCGCATCCATGTCCATCACAGAAGAGCGCCTTGAGGCGATCGATTTCACAGACCCATACTATTCAAACTACCTCAGCATTCTTGGCGCTGAAGGGTCGGAATTGACCATGGATGATCTGGGTGATGTTGCGGTGGGCGCACAGCGTTCCACCGTTGGGTCCCAGTGGGCAGAAGACAAATACGGCAGCCGCGCCGACGTTCGTCTGTATGACACAAACCCTGCTGCTGTTTCCGACCTCGAGGCTGGCCGTATCCAAGCCGTTGTTATGGATTTCCTTCCAGCCGCCGAATTCCAGTCCACCGCGACCGGTCTTGGTTTCCTTGAGACGAAAATCGACATCAACGACAAAATCGGTATCGGCACCCGTAAGGGCGACGAAGATTTGACCGCTGCTTTGAACGCTGCTTTGGCTGCGATCCGTGAAAACGGCACATACGAAGCGATCAGCAACGAATACTTCGGTATCGACATTTACTAAGAAAGATGCGGGTTCGGTGCACACGCGCCGAGCCCCCATTTTAGGGTCACATGGAATATATAAACGAACTGCTTGGGCCTTTGGCATTTGGCGACACCGGTTGGGGCGATGACCTTCTGCGCGGTGCGTGGATCACTGTCACGCTGGCCTTGTGCTCAATGGCGCTTGGGCTTTTCTTTGGGCTGTTGCTCGCTGGGGCGAAACTCTCACGGATTGCGCCGCTTCGGTGGTTTGCATCGGTCTATACCCTGTTTATCCGCGGCGTGCCCGAATTCCTTATCCTTCTGATCGTGTTCTTTGGATCCGACAAATTGATCAACACGGCCCTTATATCGCTTGGCTTTGAGGGCGGCGTTGAGGTTCCGAAATTCGGCGCGGCCGTTGCCGGTCTGTCGGCGATTTTTGCGGCCTATGCCTGTGAAATTTTCCGTGGTGCCTATCTTGCGGTGCCACGTGGCCAGATCGAGGCCGCCTTTGCCATCGGTCTGTCGCCTGTCAAAGTCTTCCGCCGTGTGCGGTTCCCACAGATGTGGCGTTATGCGATCCCGGGTCTTGGTAACCTTTGGATGGTTGTCCTTAAGGACACCTCGCTTGCCGCGGTGATTGCGCTGAATGAACTGTTGCGCATTGCCAAACTGGGTGGCGAAACTGAGGGCAGCCAGCTGTTGTTCTTTACGGTTGCGGGTCTCTTGTATCTGTTGATGACATTCCTATCCGACCGCGGTCGTGTCTGGGCCGAAGGTCGCGCCCGTCGCGGCGTAGCAGGAGTATAGCAACGTGTATCAAGACTTTAAGTATCTCATCTCAGACGGCGTCTGTGCCATCGCATCCCCTGTTTCTGGCGATCTGTTCACCAAATTCTGCCCACGTTTCATCGACGGCTTTGTGGTTACCATCGAACTTTTGGCGCTGTCCTCGACGCTTGGCTTCCTCTTGGCGGTTGGGCTTGTGTTGGCCCGCATGTCAGGCCACCGCGTCCTGTCCATTCCCGCCAACGTCTTTGTCTATTGCTTCCGTGGCACCCCCCTGCTCGTTCAACTGTGGATCATCTACTTTGGCATCGGCAGTTTCGGCGCCGAGGGCCTTGGCCCGCTTTGGGCGTTCTTTAAGGAACCGTGGCTGGTTGGCCTATTGGTTCTGACCCTGAACACAAGCGCCTATGTCAGTGAAATTCTGCGCGGCGGTCTGGTGAATGTCGACAAAGGCCAAGCCGAGGCCGCAATGGCCATCGGCATGTCGTGGTTCCAATCCATGCGCCGCATCCTGTTGCCACAGGCGATCCGCATCGCATGGCCCGCCTATGGCAACGAATTGGTCCTGTTGATGAAGGGCAGCGCATTGATTTCAACCATCACCGTGCTGGACCTTATGGGGCAAACCCGCACGATTTTCGCGCGCAACTTTGACCTGACCACCTATCTTTATGCGACGGTTCTGTACCTCGTGCTGGCCGGTCTGATCACCCTGTTTGTGGTCGCCATCGAACGTCGATTTGCCCGCAACCTGCGCTAGGTGCGCCGCGGTAATCTAATTTGAAACGCCCACCCATTGACCCGTGGGCGGGCGTTTTTTGGTTTCCCCTTGTTGAATCGGGGTTGATCCATGCGCGCACATGCCGCAAAACACCCCCAAGGGCATCGCCCAATTGGTCCCATAGCTCAACTGGATAGAGCATCTGCCTTCTAAGCAGAGGGTTTCAGGTTCGAGTCCTGATGGGATCGCCATTTCTCAACGATATCAAACGGACATGGGATCGGCCGCGTTCGTGGGCCTCTCTGGTCATCGGCGAAGGCCCGCCCCTTACACCCGCACAGGCCGCCAGCCGTCTCAGCGGCTGGGTCTAGCCCCACCTCGCCCGTTGCAAAGCCGGACGTCCCCGTGCGAAACATTCAGATGACACGCTAAATTCGATGCGTTGGATTACCTTCCATAGCCGCGTGGAAATCCGCCCACGGACGCAGTTCAAACCCCTGCGGCTGTACAGTGACCTGTCGCATCCTGTCACAGCGAAGGCTTCGCACATCTTGGCGCAGATCATCCCAGCACATCGCGTACCAAATCGGAGGATTAAGAACGAGGTAATGAACCTCTACGCTACGTTTGGTTTCCCTGCCCTGTCCATCGCAATAGGTCACCTGCGCCTTATTCTGAAGCAAGAAAGCCTCTTTTTGGGCGCTGTTGATTTGTGGGGCGGCTGGCTGATATGTGTCGCGCACTGCGGCCGAAGATGGAGAGCCAGCGCGGATACGATCCCGAAATGTATTGATGCGGGCCTGATCCGCATGGGAAAATGACGCCATCAATTTACGCCGTATGGAACGGGATTGCGCCATTTGCATGGATTGATCCGCCTGTTCGCTCATGGCGATTCCCACCAGCAAATCAATCGCTTCTTTATAGGTAAAAGACACGCGCCCAACGCCCCATCGACTATGAAGCCTGACGCCGCCACCCCGCCCGCGATCTGCTTCGACGGGCACGCCCCGTTCACGCAGCAGTTCGATATCGCGGTTAATCGTGCGAAGGCTCACCCCCAGCTCGTCCGCGGCGTCGCGTAGGATCAAGAGCTCATCGGATTTGAGCCAACTTTCAAGACGATCCAATCTGTCCAAACGTGTCAGTGCTTTCATAAAACAAATATGCCGTAAACTGTCACATTTGTGAATAGCAATAAGGAACAACGATTCATCTACAAAGGACAAATGAATGACCCATAAAAGTATCGAGTTGGCAGAGATCAAATTGGCCGAGGGCAAAACCGAGCAAGACCTCGTAACTGCTTCTGTGGCCTTTCAAGAGAATTTTCTCAACGGCCAAGACGGGTTTTTGTCACGCCATTTGGTGCGCCGCGCCGAAGGGATCTTTCTTGACATCATCCATTGGGAAAGCCGCGAAAAAGCCGGCGCTGTATTTGAACGGGCGCAGAAATCCGAAGCCGCAGGACAGTATTTTTCCGTAATGCAATTCGATGCCCAAAGCACGGATCCCGGCGTTGAGCACTGCCCAATCCTGCGTTCGTTTAGCGCCGCCTGACACCGCAGATCACAACGGTGCGCGCCGCGCTATCCAGCGAGGTGAGCCCCCGTGGGCCCGTCCAAACTTCGGTGGCCGATGATGTTCCGCGCCCGTTGCGCGGACCGTCTTGGTCGAACTTTGGGCGGGTCTGGTGCCTGTCCACGGTCTGTTGCTTAAAATCGAACCAGTTATCTAATGCATAAAGAAAACCACCGACAGGATACCTGCCGGTGGTCAAATAATTTATCGAAAGAGCGGCCTCTGCGTCTCTGGATCACACGAAACGTCAGAGAAAATAGAGGCCGTCATCCTAGCCGCATTTAGAGTGGCCACAGTCGCCGCATGTCATGCAGCCTTCGACCATACGAAGGTTATACTGGCCACAGCTTGGGCAGGCTTTGCCCTTGTTGCCGCCGTTGACCACAACCACATCGGCCTGTGGATCGGTCTTAAGGCCCATGCCTTCGCCTTCGATGAAACCAGTCAAAACAAGATGACGTTCGATCACGCCGCCGATGGCCGCAAGGATCGATGGGATGTATTTGCCTTCCATCCATGCGCCGCCACGTGGGTCGAACACAGCCTTGAGTTCCTCGACAACAAAGGACACATCACCACCGCGACGGAACACAGCAGAAATCATCCGTGTGAGCGCAACAGTCCAGGCAAAGTGCTCCATATTTTTCGAGTTGATGAACACCTCGAATGGGCGACGGTGGCCATTGATCACAACGTCATTGATGGTGATATAAAGCGCGTGCTCGCTATCTGGCCATTTGACTTTATATGTATTGCCTTCAAGGGCTTGTGGGCGATCAAGCGGATCAGTGATGTAAACGACATCCGCCTCGACCTTTGGCTCTGGCTTCTTGTCTTCTGCTGGTGCGACGGACAATACAGACCCAGTCACATCGTTTGGACGGTATGTTGTACAGCCCTTACAGCCGCTGTCCCATGCTTCCATGTAGACCTCTTTGAAGTCATCGAATGAGATGTCTTCTGGGCAGTTGATGGTCTTGGAGATCGAGCTGTCGATCCATTTTTGCGCAGCGGCCTGCATGCGGACGTGGTCAAGCGGCGCAAGGGTTTGGGCGTTCACAAAGTAATCCGGAAGCTCCTTGTCGCCGAATTTCTCGCGCCACAACTGTACGGCGTAATCAACGACTTCTTCTTCGGTGCGCGAGCCGTCTTTTTGCAGAACCTTGCGGGTATAAGCATAGGCGAACACGGGTTCGATGCCGGACGACACGTTGCCCGCATAAAGGGAAATCGTGCCAGTCGGCGCGATAGATGTCAGCAGCGCGTTACGGATACCGTGTTCACGGATCGCGTCACGCACGTCGTCGTCCATCACCTGCATCGCACCGGACGCAAGGAATTTGTCCGCGTCAAACAATGGGAACGGGCCTTTTTCCTTGGCCAGATCAACGGACGCCATGTACGCGGCACGTGCGATCGCGCCCATCCATTTGTCGGTTTGCGCGGCGGCCTCTTCGGAACCATACCGTAGGCCAACCATCAACAACGCATCCGCAAGACCGGTGACACCAAGACCGATACGGCGCTTGGCTTGGGCTTCTTGACGCTGTGCCTCAAGCGGGAAGCGGGACGCGTCAACAACGTTGTCCATCATGCGAACGGCGGTCGCCACAAGGTCGGTCATCTTTTCGATGTCCAGATCGGCGCCATCCTCAAACGGTTTATCCACCAGACGGGCCATGTTGATTGAGCCAAGCAAACACGCGCCGTATGGCGGCAACGGCTGCTCACCACATGGGTTTGTCGCGGCGATCTGCTCAACATAGTTGAGGTTGTTCATCTTGTTGATGCGGTCGATGAAGATCACACCTGGCTCGGCGAAGTCATATGTGGACTGCATGATCGCATCCCACAATTCGCGCGCCTGAACGGTTTTGTATGTCGTGCCGTCGAACACAAGATCCCAAGGTTTGTCGGCTTTTACAGCCTCCATGAACGGGTCGGTGACAAGCACGGAAACGTTAAACATGCGCAAACGCAGTGGATCTTTTTTCGCTGTGATGAAATCTTCGATATCTGGGTGATCACAGCGCATGGTCGCCATCATCGCGCCACGGCGTGAACCGGCGGACATAATGGTGCGGCACATCGCGTCCCATACATCCATAAATGACAATGGACCGGACGCATCCGCAGCCACGCCTTTTACAACCGCGCCCTTTGGACGGATGGTGCTAAAGTCGTAACCGATGCCGCCACCCTGCTGCATGGTAAGCGCCGCTTCTTTGAGCATGTCAAAGATACCGCCCATGCTATCTGGCACGGTGCCCATAACGAAACAGTTGAACAAAGTCACCGCGCGCGCAGTGCCAGCACCGGCCGTGATGCGACCCGCAGGAAGATATTTGAAATCTTCTAGGGCGCCGTAAAATTTCTCTTCCCAGACCTTGGGCTCTTTTTCGACTTCGGCCAATGCGCCGGCGATGCGTGTCCAAGTGTCCTCGACTGTTTTGTCGTTTGGTTGCCCGTCTGCATCCTTAAACCGGTATTTCATGTCCCAAATTTGTTCTGCGATCGGGGCGGTAAAACGGGTCATGGACGACATCCTCTGGGTCAACGAGTTAATTTGTGGGTCTAAGGAACTAGTCTACCAAATTCGTCCCGTCTAGTCGATTCGGGGGTTAAAATTGGGATCAAGATCCTTTATCTTTTTTTACATGAAAACTGATCACACAAATCTCGTCAAGCTTTGCGTTGGAATTACCTCACCTGAGGAATTAGAGGCACATCTTGTGTTGCGGGGTCTAGATGACCCTACATATACCCCAATCCACATCACAAGAATGTGGCCCAAGCGTGAGGCCGAGCTGGTCAATGGGGGGTCGCTTTACTGGGTTATGAAGGGTGTAATTCAGGCCCGCCAAACCATTCTAAGACTTGATGAAATCATCGGTCAGGACGGCATTCGCAGGTGCGGAATTGTGCTTGATCGGCCCTTAATATTAACCACGCCTGCGCCACGTCGCGCGTTCCAAGGCTGGCGGTATTTGGCACCGCAAGATGCGCCGCCAGATCGCACCGAAACCCGCGAAAATGAAGAGCCGCTCCCAGCAGAATTGGCAGCGGCTCTGTCTGATATTGGGATTTTATAGGCCCAGTTGCTTGGTCAGCGCGACCAAGGTCGCGCGTTCTTCGGGGCCCCAATCGGCCTTGCGCGACTTTAACAGAGTCGCCTGAGATTTGTGCACAAGCCCATCAGAAAGAATGCGAAGGTGGTTCGCCCGAAGCGTATCTCCGGTTGACGTAATGTCAGCCACCGCTTCGGCGGTCTCATTCTTGACTGTGCCCTCGGTTGCGCCCTGACTATCGACCAATTGATAGTCCGCGACACCCTGATCGCGCAGAAATTCGCGAATCAAACGGTGGTATTTCGTGGCAATCCGAAGCCGGAACCCGTGCTTGGCCCGAAACGCCGCCGCCGCCGCATCAAGATCATCCAGCGTCTCGACGTCGACCCAGATTTTAGGCACAGCGATCACAAGATCAGCGTGACCAAAACCCATTGGAGCCATTTCATTCACGCGGGTTTCCCATGCGGCCAGTTTCTCGCGAATCAAATCCGTGCCAGTGACGCCCAAGTGGATGCGCCCAGCCGCCAGTTCACGTGGGATTTCACCAGCGGACAGAAGAACCAATTCAAGCCCCTCGACCCCATCGATGGCCCCTGCGTATTCACGCTCGTTTCCTGTCCGGCTCAAGGACACGCCACGCGCCCCAAACCAATCAAACGTCTTTTCCATCAACCGCCCTTTGGACGGAACACCAAGTTTCACAGTCATTGGTTTTCCTCCAATAGGTCCACAACCACGCCGGGGCGGATCACCCCACCCACGGCCGGCACACCTACGCCCTGCCCCAAAACGGCGGTCAAGGCATCGTAGCGGCCGCCAGAGGCAACCGTCGGCAAGTCGGGGCGTTTGTCCGAGACAAAGCCAAACACGAACCCGTCGTAATATTCCATCGTGGTGCGGCCATAGGCGGCCTCAAAGTCGAGATCATCCACATTCACACCGCGTTGCGCCATGGCATCCAAACGAAGCGCCATGTTTTCAACCGCTGGTCCAATCGACGGAAGGTCCACCGCGATATCACGCAGGTTTTCCAAAACCATCGGGGATTTCTCGCGCAGGGACAGAAGTTCGTCCAAGATCTGCACTTCGTTTTCGGGAATCGGCGCGACGGTCGCGTCCTCTTTTAGGATCGCGATGCGGGCTTCGACCTCGGCGCGGCTGCGCAGACCGATTTCGGGACCGGTATCGGCAAAGGGATCACCCGACGTGATCAACGCCTTGCGATGCGCGGGCTGTGCGGTGCGGCCAGCAAACCGATCCAATAGCGTGCGGAACCGACGTGGACGCCAGATATGACGTTTCAACGCCGCCTTGCGACGATCCGTTGTGGTCAGACCATCAACAGCCGCCAGAAGAATCCCGATATCACCCGTCGATGCGCGCAACCCAAGCGGCGCGAGCGTCTGTTGGAACAGCGCAAAGACCTCGGCGTCGGACGTGTGCGGGTCTTTGGCTTCGAAAATCTCGAAACCGACCTGTTGGTATTCGCTGGCGCGGGCTTCGTTTTCTTCTTGGCGACGGAACACTTGACCGGAATAGGTATAGCGTGCGGGCGTCGCGCCTTCGGCCATATGACCTTGGACCACGGGTACCGTGAAATCGGGGCGCAGCATCTGTTCGCCGCGCAACGGGTCCGACGTCACATAGGCGCGCGCGCGGATGTCTTCGCCGTAAAGGTCCAAAAGAGTGTCCGCCGATTGCAGGATGTCTGCTTCGAAGGGGACGGCACCGGCGGCCTCAAACACGTCTTGGTATGCACGTGCTTGGGCGCGGGTTTTTGCTTTATCAGTCACTGGCTTGCTCCGCCAAAATTTCACGTACCTTCGCAACCAAATCCCCACGGGGCACTTCGTATTGCGATGGGCGTTCCTTCCATTCTTCAAGCGTGGCGTTTTCGGCGATCTTGGCACCAAGGATCAAATCCTTGATCTGGATCACGCCGCGCTCGGCCTCGTCGCCGCCCATGATGACGGCAATCGGGGAATGTCGTTTGTCTGCGTATTTGAGCTGGTTCCCGAAATTCTTGGGGTTGCCCAAATAGACCTCGGACCGGATACCCGCGTTGCGGAGTTCAGCGACCATGGTTTGGTACGCTGGCATTTGCGATTTATCCATCACGGTCACAACAACGGGCCCCTGCGGAATCGACGCCACCTGCCCCTTCATGCGAAGCGCGGCCAACAGACGGTCCACACCAATGGACACACCAGTCGCGGGAACCTCTTGGCCGGTGAAGCGTTTCACCAGATCATCATAACGACCGCCACCAGACACAGAGCCGAAATCACGTTCGCGGCCCTTTTCGTCCAAGATCTTGAACGTCAATTCGGCCTCGTAGACAGGACCGGTATAATAGCCAAGCCCGCGCACCACGCTCGGATCGATCTCGATCCGGTCGCTGTTGTACCCTTGGGCGGCCAGCAACGTCGCGATGGTCTCAAGTTCGTTCACGCCATCGGCGCCCACCTTGGAGCCGCGCACAAGTTCATGCAGACGCGCAACCGTAAGCGCACCCGTGTCACGTTTCGCAGACATAAAGCCCATGACGATCTCGGCCTGTTCCGCCGAAAGCCCAGCGCCCTTGGTGAAATCACCAGACGCATCTTTGCGCCCTTCACCCAGAAGCGCCCGAACACCATCGGTGCCAAGACGATCCAATTTATCAATCGCGCGCAGCACAATGCCACGTTCATTGATGAATTTATCGGGGTCGGATGGGTCCAAGACGCCCGCGACCTCCATCACACCATTCAACACTTTGCGGTTGTTCACGCGCACAATGTAATCGCCGCGATCAATCCCGACGGTTTCCAATGTATCGGACAACATCGCGCAAATCTCGGCATCTGCGGCAACGCTTGGCGCGCCCACGGTATCCGCATCACATTGATAGAACTGACGATACCGGCCGGGGCCCGGTTTTTCGTTGCGCCACACCGTCCCCATCGCATAGCGGCGATACGGCGTCGGAAGATCATTGCGGAACTGCGCGTACACACGGGCCAATGGCGCCGTCAGGTCATACCGCAAGGCAACCCAGTCGCTGTCATCCTCTTGCCACGCAAACACACCTTCATTCGGGCGATCCACATCCGGCAGGAATTTACCCAGCGCCTCGACGGTCTCAACCCCTGACGTCTCAAGCGCCTCAAAGCCGTACCGATGATACACGTCCGCGATGCCATCAAGCATATGTTTACGCTCGGTTACATCTGCACCGAAATAGTCGCGAAATCCCTTGGGCGGAAGTGCCTTGGGGCGGGGTGTTTTCTTTGGCTTGGCCATGGGTCGTTCCCTTGTGGTCGTTCGCGTCCGCGTTTATCCGACAAGGGCGCTGGGGGCAAGGCAAACGGCACATATCCCCTGTCACTGCGTATAATTTACCGCTAAGAAGATTTCATGACAGATCAACGCATCACCGACCTCGAAGAACAACTGGCCCACCTGACCCGCGCGGTCGAGGACCTGTCCGACATTATCGCGCGACAGGACGGGGAACTGACACTGCTCACAAACCGCGTGCGGATGCTGATGGAACGCGAGGCGTCGCGCGAACAAGGCGCCGGCGGGACAGTCGCACTGTCCGATCAAAGACCGCCGCATTGGTAGGGTGCGCGCGACTTAAACGTATGAAGGGCGATCAAGTCTTAGGTATGCATCGCTTCCTACAGGGATCGCCTGTGTAAAGGTCCGCGCGCCACGGTCTTTGATAAAACGCCGCTCTTTTTCGGTGATAGGAAGCACCTCAAGCCAATGTACGCCCCGTCCAGTTTCCCGAAGTTGCAACGGCTTTATGTCCGACGAAAAGACATCCACAAAAAGAATGTGTTTACACGCCACAGCCCATCCATAGATGTCGATGACGTTTTCTTCGATTTTGTCTGGCCAAAAATCGTGTCCGTCATTTAGTTTTCGAAACGCAAGCGTGGCCATGACATTTGCCATCCGATAGTCGCTGGACGTTGTGACCAGCTCGACTGGCACGTCTTGGCTTCGCCGCGCGTTGAAATTTTGGTGGTCTGACACACCAATCGTCCCAAACGACCACAAAGGTGGCTCTGAACGATGATCGCCTTCGAAGAGTGCTATTTTCGTGGACTCGTTTTCGTCCCAGCGTGTTTTTACCTTGGGCTCCCCCCCAAGGGAATCGCGAAGATACTTCGCAATGACCTTGTGTGTATTTGGTACCGCTGGTGCTTCCACCTAAACCTCCTCAACATCCATCACGCCAGACAGACTCTTAATCGCCTGTTTCAATTTCGGCGTGACGGGGTATTCCGCGGCGAGGTCCATTTCGACTTCGCCCGGTAATGTGGGATCCATCAGACAGAACGACACGGGGCCGCGGCCACGGCCTTTGGCCTCGCTTGCGGCGCGGTTCAGAAGATCGGCGACCGTATCCACCGCCCCGACCTCGTCCACAAACACGCGCAGACCGGCGGTGCCTGCGTCCTCGACCACGGTTTCGATGGGGGTGACGCCGCGCGCGATGGGGTCGAACTGGCCGTCCTCGAATTTCGCCTCAAGCTGCATCACCACGCGGGTGGTTTTGTCAAAGACCGCGCGGACCTGATCAAAGTCCTTGGGGAACATCGCCATGCCGGAAATCTGGCTGGTCGGGTCGGAAATATTCATCCGAAAGAACCGCGTTCCCCGCCCCGATTTGCGTTCCTGAAGGCCGGATACGATCACGCCGACACTCACGGCGGCGGCCCCACGTTGTTCGGCCAATGCCTCGGCCTCGGCCAAGGTGACGACCTTTTTGCGTTTGAGCGCAGGCATGTAATCATCAAGCGGGTGACCCGACAGATAGAAGCCGATGGCCTTGTTTTCTTCGCCAAGCTTTTCGTCATTTTCCCAGTCGGGGATGTTCGACAGGCGCGGTTCCGGAAGGTCATCGCCCGCCTCGCCAAATAGGGACACTTGGTTCGAGGCGCGCTGTTCGTGGATCGCGGCGGAATAGCCCACCAACCCCTCAAGGCTCTCGAACACACGGCGGCGGTTCGGGTCCAACAGATCAAACGCACCGGCACGCGCCAACATTTCCAGCGGCCGTTTCCCGACCCGCTTCAGATCAACCCGACGGGCGAAATCAAAGAGGGTGGCGAACGGTTTGCCATCGCGCCCCTCGGTCACCAATTTCATCGCCTCGACGCCGACGTTTTTCAACCCGCCCAGCGCGTAAACGACCTTGCCGTCATGCACGGTGAACGTCGCCTCGGATCGGTTCACACAGGGCGGAATGATCCCGATATCAAGGCCGCGACGGACCTCTTCTGCGTAAATCGATAGCTTATCCGTCAGGTGGATATCGCAATTCATGACGCCCGCCATGAATTCCACGGGGTGGTTCGCCTTGAGCCAAGCGGTCTGATACGACACCACCGCATAGGCCGCCGCGTGGGATTTGTTGAACCCGTAGTTGGCGAATTTTTCGAGAAGGTCAAAGACCTCTTTGGCCTTTTTCGCGGGCACACCATTTTCGGCGGCACCCTTTTCGAACTTGGGTCGTTCGGCGTCCATCGCCTCTTTGATCTTCTTACCCATCGCACGACGCAAAAGGTCGGCGCCGCCCAAGGAATAGCCCCCCATGACCTGTGCGATCTGCATAACCTGTTCTTGGTAAACGATAATCCCTTGGGTTTCCTCAAGGATGTGATCGATCAACGGGTGGACGGATTCGATTTCCTTCAACCCATTCTTTACCTCACAATAGGTCGGGATGTTCTCCATCGGACCAGGACGATAAAGCGCCACAAGCGCAACGATGTCCTCGATACAGGTGGGTTTCATGCGCCGCAGCGCATCCATCATGCCGCTACTCTCAACCTGAAACACGGCGACGGTTTTGGCGGATGCATAGAGTTTATACGACGCCTCATCATCCAACGGGATGGCGTTGATTTCGTTGATCGTGCCCTCGGCGGGTTCGTACAATTGGGTGCCATCGGGGGCGATGTGAATGTCGCGCCCCCCGCCCACAATCAGATCCACGGCGTTTTGCACAACGGTCAGGGTTTTCAGACCCAAGAAGTCGAATTTTACCAGACCGGCCTGTTCCACCCATTTCATGTTGAACTGGGTCGCGGGCATGTCCGAACGGGGGTCTTGGTACAAAGGCACCAGTTGATCAAGCGGACGGTCGCCAATCACCACACCCGCCGCGTGGGTGGATGCGTTACGGAGCAACCCCTCGACCTGCTGGCCATAGGTCAAAAGCCGGTCAACGACCTCTTCGTTCTTGGCCTCTTCGCGAAGACGCGGTTCTTCGGTCAGGGCCTGTGCGATGGACACGGGTTTCACGCCCTCAACGGGGATCAGTTTCGACAGGCGGTCAACCTGCCCGTATGGCATCTGTAGCACGCGACCAATGTCACGCACGGCGGCCTTGGACAAAAGCGCACCGAATGTGATGATCTGCCCCACCTTGTCGCGGCCATATTTCTGTTGCACGTATTTGATCACCTCTTCGCGGCGATCCATACAGAAATCGATATCGAAATCCGGCATAGACACACGTTCGGGGTTCAAGAACCGCTCAAACAGAAGGCTATAGCGCATCGGGTCAAGGTCTGTGATCGTCAACGCATAGGCCACCAAAGACCCCGCACCGGACCCACGACCGGGGCCAATTGGAATACCCTGATCCTTGCCCCATTGGATAAAGTCCGCAACGATCAGGAAATAGCCCGGGAACCCCATGCCTTGGATAATGTCGAGTTCGAAATCGAGACGTTTTTGGTATTCCTCAACCGATACGGCATGGGGGATCACGGCCAAACGTTTCTGCAAACCTTCGTTCGCAATGCGGGTCAGTTCCTGAACCTCGTCATCGGCGAACTTCGGCAGGATCGGGTCACGGCGATAGGTCGCAAAGGCACAACGTTGCGCGATCTCAATCGTGTTCTCAATCGCCTCGGGCAGATCGGCAAACAGCGCGATCATTTCCTCTTGGGATTTGAAATAATGCTGGGGCGTCAAACGGCGCCGCCCCGATTGTTGGTCCACATAGGCGCCCTCTGAGATACAGATCAGGGCGTCGTGGGCCTCGTACATTTCGGTTTTGGGGAAATAGACATCGTTGGTCGCAACCAGCGGAATATCCATCGCATAGGCCATTTCAAGGAACGTGCGCTCCGTGGCCCGTTCCCCTTCGGTGCATTGGCCGCCTTCACCGGGGTGACGTTGCAATTCCATATACAACCGGTCGCCATAAATGGTTTTCAGACGTTCAATAAACGCCTGCGCCTTGGGCATCTGCGACGTCTGGATCAGCTTGCCCAATGGCCCCTCGGCCCCACCGGTCAGACAAATCAACCCTTCCGAGTGTTTCTCAAGCTCGTCCATGGACACTTGCGGCAATTCCCCGCCATTATCCACATAAAGACAAGAACTTAGCTCCATCAAGTTCATATAGCCCGTCTCGTTCTGAGACAGCAAAACGACCGGCGCCGGCGCGCGGGGCTGCTCCCCCGGTGCGGCCGCGTCAAAGGCCACATCCACCTGACAGCCGACGATGGGCTGGACCCCTGCCCCTTGGGCATAGACCGAGAATTCCAATGCACAAAACAGGTTGTTGCTGTCGGTCACGGCCACTGCGGGCATGTCGTGTTTTTCAACAAGACCAGACAGTTTTTTGACCGGCAAGGCCCCCTCAAGAAGGGAATATTCGGTATGGGTGCGCAGGTGTATGAATCGAGGTTCTTTGGACATGTCCCGACGCTATCCCATCTGCCCCCTGACCGGAAAGGGCGAAACGCGACTTATGCACAACTGTTTTTGTCGCCCGCATTTTGGGCAAGTGATGAAAATATTGACAGAATGTTAATACATCCCGCGCAGAATCCTTGCCAAATGATCAAAAAGCGGCTTTGATTTATGAACAACGGGGTGCATGTCCGCTTTCCGCCGCATCGGGTGGACCTGCCAGCAACCTCATCGAAGAGAACGTGGCGAGTATTGCAATGGATATTGCGTTTCTTCTGAACGGAGAGACGGTCCGCCTCTCGGGCGTTAACCCGACACGGACCCTATTGGATTGGCTGCGCGAAGAGCGTGCCCTTACTGGTACAAAAGAAGGCTGTAACGAAGGCGACTGTGGCGCCTGTACGGTCATGGTGCGCGATGACGCGGGTGCGCGTGCGATGAACGCCTGTATTCTGTTTTTGCCACAACTGAATGGTAAATCCGTCCGCACCGTCGAAGGATTGGCCGCCCCAGATGGCACGCCGCATCCGGTGCAGGACACAATGGTTGAACATCACGGGTCTCAATGTGGGTTCTGCACCCCTGGTTTTGTGATGTCGATGGCCACGGCCCATGCCAATGGCGAAACGGATCATGACACGACACTTGCGGGGAACCTCTGTCGCTGTACCGGCTATGCCCCCATCATTCGCGCCGCCAAGGCCGCCGAAGACGCCGCCGTTCCGCCCCATCTGGGCGGCGAAATCCGCCCCATTCCCGACGCGCCCACGGGGGGCAATTGGGTGCAACCAACCACATCGGATGAATTGGCCGCATGGTACGCCGCCAATCCCGACGCCACGCTTATTGGCGGGGCGACGGATGTGGGACTTTGGGTCACCAAACACCTGACACAGCTTGATAAAATCGCATTCCTCAACCGTGTCGAGGACCTGCAGACCATCCAAGACACGGGCGAGGTTCTGGCCGTTGGCGCCGGTGTTACTATCACCGATCTGGGCAAGGCCGTCGCCGATTTCGCGCCCAGCTTTGCCGAAATGATCAAACGTTACGGTTCAACCCAAGTGCGCAACGCCGCGACCATCGGCGGCAATATCGCGAACGGCTCCCCCATCGGCGATGCCCCTCCCGCCCTGATCGCCCTTGGCGCCACGCTCTACCTGCGTCATGGCGACGACCACCGGAATATCCCGCTTGAGGATTTCTTTATCTCCTATGGCAAACAGGACATCAAACTGGGTGAATTTGTCATCGGCGTCGTGATCCCAAAACAGGCCGAGGCCCTGCGCTGTTACAAGATTTCGAAACGGTTCGATCAGGATATCTCGGCGCTCTGTGGCTGTTTTAATGTGATGGTGATCGACGGCATGGTCACCGATGCGCGCATTGCATTCGGCGGTATGGCGGGCACACCGCACCGCGCCAAAACGGTTGAGGCGGCCTTGATCGGCCAACCATGGACCATCGATACCGTGACCAACGCCGCGGCGCAATTCGGCGCCGACTACACCCCCATGTCCGACGCACGCGCCAGCGCCGATTACCGCCTGACCACCGCGTCGAACCTCTTGATCCGCTATTTCCACGACCTGTCCGGCGCACCCGTCTCCGTGTTGGAGGTCAGCGCATGAGCCTGCACCAATCCAAACCCCACGACGCCGCCCCGCTTCATGTGGCCGGCACGGCGCGCTATGTGGATGATATCCCGACGCCGACCGGCACGCTGCATCTGGCCTTTGGCCTGTCAACGGTTGCCCACGGGCATATCGACACGATGGACCTTGCCCCCGTGCGCGCCGCCGATGGTGTCGTGGCGGTTCTATCCGCCGACGATTTCGACGAGATGCCGGATTGTTCGCCCTCGGTCCACGACGAACCGCTGCTCGCCACGGGCACCGTACATTACGTCGGCCAGCCGATCTTTTTGGTGGTCGCAACGTCCCACCTTGCCGCGCGCAAGGCCGCGCGTTTGGCCGACGTTTCATATACCGAACACCCCGCGATCCTGACCTATGAGGACGCCTTGGCCGCCGAAACCCACTTTGACGATGGCCCGCGCGTCTGGACCAAGGGCGACGTCGACGACGCCCTCCATATGGCGCAACATCGGACAACGGGGCAGATCGACATCGGGGGGCAGGAACACTTTTACCTCGAAGGTCAGGCGGCCATGGTTCTGCCGCAAGAGGCCGGTGATATGCTCGTGCATTCCTCGACCCAGCACCCGACCGAAATCCAGCACAAGGTCGCCCACGCCCTTCACATCCCGATGCATTCCGTGCGCGTCGAAACCCGTCGCATGGGCGGCGGTTTCGGCGGCAAAGAAAGCCAAGGCAACGCGCTTGCCATTGCCTGCGCCCTTGCGGCACGTGCCACGGGCAAGCCGTGTAAAATGCGCTATGACCGCGATGATGACATGACGATCACCGGCAAACGTCACGACTTTCGGGTGTCCTATGACGTGGGATTTGATGCCAATGGCGTGATACAAGGCATTGATTTCGTTCAAATGTGTCGTTGTGGCTGGGCGCTTGATCTGTCCATCCCCGTGGCGGACCGCGCGATGTTGCACGCAGACAACACCTATCACCTGCCCCATGTGCGGATCGAAAGCCACCGCCTGCGCACCAACACCCAATCCGCCACGGCCTATCGCGGCTTTGGCGGGCCACAGGGCATTCTGGGGATCGAACGTGTGATGGATGATATCGCGGCGCATCTGGGTCTTGACCCCGTCCTTGTGCGCCGCGCGAATTACTACGAGAACGGCCAAACAACCCCCTATGATCAAGTGATCGAGGATAGCGTCATCGACGACATCACCGCCCGTCTGGTCGAGACCTCGGATTACATCGCCCGCCGCGCCGCCGTCGACACATGGAACGCCGAAAACCCCATTTTGAAAAAGGGCATCGCCCTCACCCCCGTGAAATTCGGCATCAGTTTCACCCTCACCCATTTGAACCAAGCGGGGGCCTTGGTGCATATATATCAGGACGGCTCGGTGCATCTGAACCACGGCGGCACCGAGATGGGCCAAGGCCTATTTCAAAAGCTGGCGCAGGTCGCGGCCTCGACCCTTGGGATCGATCTGGCCGATGTGAAAATCACCGCGACCGACACGGCCAAGGTTCCGAATACCTCCGCCACTGCGGCGTCCTCTGGCACCGACCTGAACGGGATGGCCGTGCGCGACGCCTGCCAAACCCTTCGGACCCGTTTGACGACCTTCCTGTGTGACCATTTCGCGATAGAGAGCGTGATGTTCGACAATGGAATGGTCATGGCCGGTGCCCACAAGCTCAGCTTTGCCGAGGCCGCGAAACTGGCCTATGAGGCGCGCGTTTCCCTTTCCTCCACGGGCTTTTACAAGACCCCCAAAATCGAATGGGATCGCGTCGCCGGCAAGGGTCGCCCGTTCCTCTATTTCGCTTATGGTGCGGCGGTGTCCGAGGTGGTCGTCGATACGCTGACCGGTGAAAACCGCATTCTGCGCACGGATATTCTGCATGACGCGGGTAAATCGCTGAACCCCGCCCTCGATATCGGTCAGGTCGAGGGCGCCTTTGTCCAAGGGGCCGGTTGGCTCACCACAGAGGAACTGGTTTGGGACGATGCGGGCCGTCTGCGCACCCACGCCCCATCGACCTATAAAATCCCCGCCTGTTCCGACCGCCCTGATGTGTTCAACGTGGCGCTCTATGACGTGGAAAACATCGAAGACACCATCGGCAAATCCAAAGCCGTCGGCGAGCCCCCCTTTGTCCACGGGGCGTCGGTGTTCCTTGCAATATCAAACGCCATCGCGGCCTGTGGCGACACCTACCCCGCCTTGAATGCCCCCGCCACTGCCGAAGAAATCATGAACGCCATCGCGAGGGCCAAGTCATGAGCTTCGATCGCACCGCCCTCGCCCGTGCCATCGATGCGCACAAAACCGTCGTCCGTGTCGTGGTTGCCGATATCCGCGGTTCCACCCCACGCGAAGTCGGGGCATCGATGTTGATCTGGGAAAATGGCCAATCCGGAACCATCGGCGGCGGAGCGCTGGAATTCGACGCCGCCACCCGCGCGCGCCAGATGATCGAAAACAACGCCGACCTCAACACGCTCCACATCCCGCTTGGCCCCGCTACGGGTCAATGCTGCGGCGGCTCGGTCACCCTTGTGTCGGAACGGTTTACACAGGCGTCACGCCTGCCAACGGCAGGCGCCCCCTTTGCCCGTCCGGTGGTGGCGCAGGCCACAACGCGGGCGCCCGCCCCGCCAAACACGCCCGCCTACATGGATGGCTGGCTGATCGAACCGGCCGCGTCGAAATCTCCAGTATGGATATTCGGCGCAGGGCACGTCGGCCACGCCTTGGCCACCACCCTTGCCCCGATGGGCGATGTTGACGTTACGCTCGTGGATATTTCACAGGCCCGCATGCCCGACCTGCCCGCACATATCACACCGCTTATCGCGGCCGACCCGACCCAAGTTGTCCAATACATGCCACCACAAACACAGGCCTTTGTCATGACCCACTCTCATGCACTTGACCTTCGACTTTGTGCTGCTCTTCTGGACCGCCCAGACGTCAAAACCGGCCTTATCGGGTCCGACACCAAATGGGCGCGTTTCCAAAAACGCCTTGCCGCGCTTGGCAAATCCGCGTCCGACATCGACCGGATCACATGTCCTATCGGCGACCCAACGCTCGGCAAACACCCCCAAGCCATCGCCATAGGTGTTGCCGCATCCTATATCCACTCGACCACCCAATCGCATAACTCAAAGGCCGCCGCATGTTGACCCAACCGCCCCTTCTGCGCATCGACACCGTGACCAAGGCCTATCCCGGCGTGGTCGCCAATGACTCGGTCTCGTTCGAAATCCAACCAGGCGAGGTGCACGCGCTTTTGGGTGAAAACGGCGCAGGGAAATCCACGCTCGTTAAAATGATCTACGGGCTTGTCCGTCCTGACAGTGGCACGATGGAGCTCAACGGCGCGCCCTTCGCCCCCGTTGAACCCCGCGCCGCGCGTGCCTCGGGCGTTGCGATGGTGTTCCAACATTTCTCATTGTTCGACGCGCTAAACGTGGCCGAAAACATCGCCCTTGGCATGGAAAACCCACCGCCCCAGCGCACCCTTGCCGCGCGGATCACCGAAGTGAGCGAGGCTTACGGCCTGCCGCTTGATCCGTTCCGCACCGTTGGTGACCTGTCCGCGGGTGAACGGCAACGCGTTGAAATCATTCGCTGCCTTCTTCAGGATCCGAAGCTTTTGATCATGGATGAACCCACGTCGGTTCTGACCCCACAAGAGGTCGAAATCCTGTTCAAGACCCTCAACAAGCTCTCGGATGAAGGCACCGCGATCCTCTATATCAGCCACAAGCTCGAGGAAATTCGCGCCCTCTGTGACACCGCCACGGTCCTGCGTCTGGGCAAGGTCGTCGGCACCTGCACCCCGCGCGACGAAACCGCCCGCGCCATGGCCGAAATGATGGTCGGCGGCACACTTCACCAACCAAGCCGCGACCGCCACCCCCAAGGGGATGTGGTGCTTCGGGTCAACGACCTGTCGCAACCCGCGCCAAGCGCCTTTGGCACCGCCCTCAAAAACATCTCATTTGACCTGCATCAGGGCGAAATCCTTGGCATCGGCGGGGTCGCGGGCAACGGACAAGACGAACTCTTGGCGGCGATCTCCGGCGAGGTCCTATCGCCCAAGGGGACGCTTTCGGTGCAAGGCGATGACATCGGCCCGCTTGGCCCAACCGCGCGCCGTGGCCTTGCCATTCTGGCTGCCCCCGAAGAACGGCTTGGCCATGCCGCCGCCCCCGATATGAGCCTGATTGAAAACGCGCTCATGACTGGCGCGACCCGCGAAAACCTGACGTCACGCGGGTTTATCAAATGGAACGACGCCCGAACATTCGCCGAAAAGATCATCAAGACGTTCGACGTGCGCACCCCTGGCCCCGACAATGCCGCGCGCGCGCTTTCGGGGGGGAACCTTCAGAAATTCGTCGTCGGGCGCGAGGTGCTTCAACGCCCAGATGTTTTGGTGGTGAACCAACCCACATGGGGCGTCGATGCCTCGGCCGCCGCCGATATCCGGCAGGCGATTTTGGATTTGGCCGCCGGTGGTGCGGCCGTGATCGTCATTTCACAGGACCTCGATGAACTTATGGAAATCAGCGACAATTTCGCCGCCCTGAACGAAGGTCGCCTATCGCCCGCCCGCCCCGCGCTTGGGCTGACGATCGACGAGATCGGACTGATGCTTGGCGGTGGCGCAGCACAGGAGGCCGCCCATGTTTAGCCTCGAAAAACGTAAAACCCCGTCCAAGGCGTGGTCTCTTGCGACGCCAATTTTGGCCGTCGCATTAACGATGATCGCAGGCGCAATCATGTTCAGCCTGCTCGGAAAACCACCCCTCGAGGCGCTGCGCACCATCTTTATCGACCCGATTTTCAGCGAACAGTTCGGCGCCTATTCCCGCCCGCAATTGTTGGTCAAGGCGGGGCCGCTGATCCTGATTGCGATCGGGCTTTCGCTTGGCTTCCGTGCGGGGATTTGGAACATCGGCGCCGAGGGCCAGTATATCATGGGCGCGATTTTCGGCGCCGCCGCGGGCCTTGCGCTTTATCCGCTCGAGGCATGGTGGATTTTCCCGATGATGGTGATCGTCGGCTGTCTTGGCGGTCTGTTGTGGGCGATGATCCCCGCGATTTTGCGCACACATTTCAACACCAACGAAATCCTCGTTTCACTTCTGCTGGTCTATGTCGCCGAAGAAATCCTAAAGGCGATGGCCACAGGGGCGCTTCGCAATCCCGATGGCGGTGGTTTTCCGGGGTCACGGAACCTGTCGAAATGGGTATCGTCGCAAAACACTGAAATCATTGCGAATTCTGGCATGCACTGGGGCGTGGTAACGGCGTTCATCACCGTGATCTTCGCTTATGTTTTGCTGTCGCGGCACATGTTGGGGTTCCATATCCAACTGGCGGGGCAATCCCCGCGCGCGGCGAAATTCGCGGGCGTGAACCCCAAGGCGTTGGTCATCACCTGTATGGGCATCGCCGGTGGCTTGGCCGGTCTTGCCGGTTTATTTGAGGTCACAGGCCCCGCCGGTCAGATCAGCACCGATTTCAACTCTGGCTATGGGTTCACCGCGATCATCGTGGCGTTTCTGGGCCGCCTTCATCCGGTGGGCATCGTGCTTGCGGGTCTGCTTATGGCGCTGACCTATATCGGGGGCGAATTGGCACAATTGATGCTGGGCCTTCCGGCCGCATCCATTCAGGCCTTTCAGGGCATGTTGCTGTTCTTTTTGTTGGCCGTTGATGTCTTGACCAACTACCGTATTCGCATGAACAAAGGGGCGAAATAATGGATCTCTCTGCTATTAATCCAGCCGTTCTTGTCGCGTCGATCATGATCGCGGCCACCCCTATTTTGTTGGCCGCCCTTGGTGAATTGGTCGTGGAAAAATCCGGTGTTCTGAACCTTGGGGTTGAGGGCATGATGATCACCGGCGCGATCTGTGGCTTCATCGTGACAGTCGAAACCGGCTCACCTTTTCTTGGGTTTATCGCGGCGGCGGCGGGTGGCGCGTTTCTATCGCTTATCTTTGCGGTGCTGACCCAATATCTTTTGTCGAACCAAGTGGCGACGGGCCTCGCCCTTACGCTCTTTGGACTTGGTGTCGCGTCGCTGCTGGGTCATAGCTATGTTGGCATTAACCCACCCAGCGTGCCGAAACTGGACCTTGGGCCGGTGTCGGACATCCCATATATCGGCACCATGTTCCTGCGCCATGACGCCGTGGTATACTTCGGGATTGCCCTGACCATCGCCGTCTGGGCCACGCTGAAATATTCGCGCATCGGTCTGGTGCTGCGGGCGGTTGGGGAAAACCACGACGCGGCCCATGCGCTTGGCTACAAAGTCATCCGCATTCGCATTCTGGCGATCATGTTTGGCGGGGCCTGTGCGGGGCTTGGCGGGGCGTATCTTTCGCTTGTTCGTGTGCCCCAATGGACCGAAGGCATCACCGCAGGTGCCGGTTGGATCGCCCTTGCCATCGTCGTTTTCGCCAGCTGGCGTCCGGGTGTCGTCCTCTTGGGGGCATATCTCTTTGGCGGCGTTACCCTGCTTCAACTCAATCTTCAGGCCGCAGGTCTGGCCGTTCCGGTCGAATACCTGTCCATGTCCCCCTATTTGATCACGATCCTTGTGCTTGTGATCATGTCCTCGCGCAAAGGGCGCGCATCGCTTTCGGCGCCTGCGTCCCTTGGCCATCCCTTCCAAGCCTCTCGCTAAGAGGTATTCATTAACCCGAATGTGGAACAACCACATCGGATCAACACGGAGAAAAGAAATGAAACTCACTTCAATCCTAAAGGGCGCTGTTGCTGCTCTTGCGCTGACTGGCGCGGCGATGGCCGACGGCCATGAGAAAACCAAAGTTGGCTTTGTCTATGTTGGCCCAATCGCCGACGGTGGCTGGACCACTGAACACAACAACGGCCGCCTTGCCATCGAAGAGGCATTCGGCGACGCCGTCGAAACCACATATGTTGAGAAGGTTCCAGAAGGTGCCGACGCAGAACGTGTGATGACGCAAATGGCGCTTACCGGTCACGACCTGATCTTTACCACGTCGTTTGGTTACATGGACCCGACCAACAACGTTGCGGAAAAATTCCCAGACGTGAAATTCGAACACGCGACCGGCTACAAACGTCTGCATGACAACGTGACCACCTATTCCGCGCGCTTCTACGAAGGCCGTGCCGTGATTGGTCACATCGCTGGTAAGATGACTGAAACCAACAAAATCGGCTATATCGCATCCGTGCCAATTCCAGAAGTGATCCGCGGCATCAACGCCGCCTATCTTCACGCGAAAAAGGCCAACCCAGAGGTCGAGATGAAGATCGTTTGGACATTCGGTTGGGAAGACGCCGCCAAAGAAGGTGACGCCGCACGCGCGCTTATCGAACAAGGCGTTGACGTGATTATGCAGCACACCGACACCACCGCGCCAATGTTGGTCGCAGAAGAAGCCGGCGCGTATGCATTTGGTCAGGCGTCCGACATGTCCGCCGCTGGTCCAACCGCGCACCTTACATCCATCATCGACAACTGGGCGCCATACTATATCGAACGCACTCAGGCCGTGATCGATGGCACATGGGAGCAAAAAGACACGTGGGACGGCATCAGCACAGGCATGGTTGAGTTCGCAGAATTCTCTGACGCGATCCCAGCCGACGTTTTGGCCGAAGCCATCGCAATGAAAGACGCAATCGCGGCGGGCGAATACCACCCGTTCACAGGTCCGATCAACAAACAAGACGGCTCTGTGTACCTTGCCGAGGGTGAAACACCAGAAGACGGCCCACTTGCGGGCATGAACTTCTATGTAGAAGGCATCGTGGGCGACGTTCCACAATAAGCTGCCTCTTTATTCATCTGAAAGGCCCGCCCACATCGGCGGGCCTTTTTCGTTGGTGCCTCTTGTGGGACGGGGTGATAGGATGCCCCAAACAGGACGACCATCGGGAAATTGACTATGCGCCGCGCGACTTTGCCACGGATTTGCCACGCCTCTGGGCTTGTGCTTTCACTCGCGTTTTCGGCGCTTCCGGCCCTTGCAACCGAGATTGATTTTGATGCGGGCACCACCCCCGAGGCCCTCGCAAATGCGCTTCGATCTTCTGTTTCTGCGATTGGGGTTTCCGCAGGCGAAGACGCCACACCACAGGACATAATCGCCGCCGTACGTTCGGATTATTCAAATGTTATCAGCACCCTATATGGCGCAGGCTATTTTGGCCCCACCCTTTCGATCCGTGTTGATGGCCGCGAAGCATCGGGCATTTCTCCCTTTGAAACGCTATCCTCTATCGACACGATATCCGTGACCGTCAACACCGGTCCCGCCTTTAATTTTGGCCGTGCGGCGGTTGGGCCATTGGCCCCTGATACCGTCCTTCCCGAGGGTTTCAAGACCGGCGAACCCGCCCAAAGCACATTGATATCTGAGGTCGCCCAAACCGCCGTGACCGCATGGCGCGATGCGGGTCACGCCAAGGCCGACCTTAGTCATCAGCAAGTCACCGCCGATCACCGCAACGACACCCTGTCGGTGGATTTGGGCATCACGCCAGGACCGCGCGTGACCTTTGGCAACCTGATCACCACATCCGAAAGCGCAGTGCGCGGAAGTCGCATTCAAGAGATCGCGGGTTTCCCAACCGGCAAGGTCTATTCCCCAAGCGAGCTCAAGAAGGTCTCGACCCGTTTGCGCAACACCGGCGTGTTTAAATCCGTCTCCCTTGCCGAGGCTGACACGCTTGGCGCGGATGACAGTCTGGATATTGATCTGCAACTGGTGGACCAGAAACCGCGCCGCATCGGCTATGGGGTTGAGCTCTCGACCCAAGAAGGCGTGGCGCTGTCGTCGTTTTGGATCCATCGGAACCTGTTTGGCGGGGCCGAACGCCTGCGTGTCGATGCCGAAGTCAGCGGCATCTCGGGCAATTCCGGCGGCGTGGACTATATGCTTGGCGCGCGGCTGACGCGGCCCGCGACCTTTGACGCGGACACCCACGGGCACATCGCGGCCCTAATCGAACACGAGGACGAAACCAGCTATGTCCAAGATTTGTTCGAGGTCGAGGTCGGCCTAACGCGCACCCTGTCGGAAAACATGATCGGCGAGGTCGCGCTTGGATTGCGCCACTCTGAGATTTCAGATGACCTTGGGGATCGATCCCTGACCCACTTCATTTTACCGACCACATTTACGTGGGACAGGCGCGACAATGCGGCCAATCCGACGGCTGGATTTTACGGAAATCTACAGCTCACCCCGTTTCTTGGCATCGACCAAGACGCCACATCTGGCGCGCGGGCCTATGCGGATATTCGCGGCTATCGCGGGATCGGCGAAGGTCTCGTCTTGGCGGGACGTCTGCAACTTGGGGGGCTGATTGGCGATGACCTTGATGGGCTTCCTCCGGATTTGTTGTTCTTTTCCGGCGGCGGTGGCACGGTGCGTGGCCAACCATATCAATCCCTTACGGCCGATTATGGCGGTGGTCTGTCCGGTGGTGGACGTACCTTTATTGGGCTGTCGGGCGAGGCCCGTAAATCAATCACCGATGCGGTCTCCGTCGTTGGATTTTACGACGCGGGCTATGTTGGGCTTGATGATTTCAGCGACGGGGCATGGCATTCCGGCGCGGGTATTGGCGCGCGATACGACACAACCATCGGGCCAATCCGTCTGGACGTTGGTGCACCGGTCACGGGTGACACGGGCGATGGGCTGCAACTTTATATCGGTATTGGGCAGGCATTTTAATGAGATTTCTTTGTGTTTCCCTTTGCGTCGCACTGCCGTCGATCACCATGGCCCAAGACGAGGCAACCCGCCTTGAACGCCTGATCCAAGAGCAATTGTCGAACGAAAACCAGATCGTCACGGTCCGCGGGTTCGATGGTGTTCTAAGCTCAACCGCGACGCTTGATCATATGACAATCGCGGATAAGGACGGCGTGTGGCTGACCCTTGAGGGCGCCGAACTTGACTGGACCCAATCCGCCCTTCTGCGCGGCGCGCTTAGGGTCAATACGATCCGTGCGGACCGCATCCATCTGGCACGTTTGCCTGCGCCCGCGCCAGTGACAACCGATGACGCCGCAGCCACGCCGATCACGTTTCCCGAACTTCCGGTGTCGGTAGAAATCGGTGATATCCGCGCCGATGAGATTGATTTTGGCGAACCTGTTTTCGGCTATGCGGCGGTCTTTGCGCTGGACGGTGGTATGTCATTGATTGACGGCGGCGGCGCGATTGACATGCGTCTTGATCGCATTGACGGCCCCGCCGGTGGGTTGGGGATTTCGGCATCCTATGTCGCAGAGACCGGATTGATCTCACTTGATTTTAATGCGAACGAGGCCGAGGGTGGTATCGTCTCGACATTGCTTGGATTGCCAGACGCCCCCGCGCTTGATCTGACGATCAATGGCCAAGGGGCAACGGATGATTTCGCGGCTGACCTTGTGTTTTCGGGGCATGGGGCCGACCACGTCACCGGCCAATTTGTGACGCGTCTGACGAATGAGACACGCGATATAACAGGTACGATTGGCGGGGATTTGACCCCGTTCCTTGCGGCCGATTTCCACCCATTTTTCGGCACCTCATCGAAGATTGGGTTTACGGCCCAGATCGACCCACTTGGCGCGGTGTCGGTGCCAGATTTCACACTATCCACGGCCGAACTGTCATTGTCGGGCCGTGTCGAAATCGGCGAAGATGGTCGTCCCGACCTCTTTGATGTCGATGGGGTTTTGGCCGCCGACGACGGGCCTGTGCGTTTGCCTATTGACGTCGAAACATGGGTGGACCGCGCGAATTTCACCGCGCATTTCGACACGGAACGTTCCGAGCTTTGGCAGTTTGACACCGACATTCACAACATAGAGCAAGGCGAGATCGAAATCGTCAATGCGACGATCTACGGCTCTGGCGTGATCAACTCAGCGGGTGGCAACGCGGATATCGAATTCGGCACAAGCGGCATTGATATGGGCGATAACGCGTTGAATGACGCGGTGGGCAATACGCTTTTTGGGCGAATGGCCATGACCTGGGGCGCGGACGCCCCGTTTCAGATGCCGGAACTTTATGTCAATGCCGGACCAGTGGTGGTCGAGGGCGCAGCAACCGTCGACACCCGCAAAGACGCGATTACCTATCAATTTGGCGCGGATGTGACGGGTACCGGATTCGACCGGTTCTCGGGGCTCGTGGGGCATAATGTGGCCGGCGATGGGACGCTTCGGGTGGATGTGTCGGGTGATGTTCTTCAACGGACGGTGGATGCGCGGGTTTCGGGCGTTGTGTCCGACCTTGATCTTGGCATCGCCGAACTCGGCACCGTGTTGGCCGGTGACACAACCACCGTGATCGATATCACACGTGACGCCGATGGGATCACCCTGCGCGAAATGATAATCGACAACGCCCAAGCCCATTTTGCATCCAATGGGACCGTGACCCCATCTGGCGCGTCCTTGTCGATTGACGCCGATATGTTCGAACTTGGGATGATGGAGCTTGGACTGTCTGGTCCGGCGCATATTGACACGGCGGCCACATGGACCAAGGACGGCCTGCTTGAACTTGCGGCATTGAACCTTCGTGGGGCGGGCGTGGCGGCGACGGGTTCGGGCGCCGCAGATCTCAACGATATCGTCGGGACCGCCACAACCGACCTGTCCCTTTCGGTGGCGGACCTGTCACAGTTTTCGCGGCTTGTGGGACGTGATCTAAGCGGCGCGATCAATGGCAATGTCGTGGTGAATGAGACAACGGTGAATGCGCAAATCGCGACCGAAAATATATCCGGCATATTGGGCGAATATGATCACCTGATCGCGGGGAATGGCCATATTGAGGTCGACGCCACGGGCACATCGCTCGACGATTTTACCCTCGGCAACCTGCGGCTGTCCCTGCCCCGCATCTCTGCGACGGCTTCGGGATCAAACGACGCGATCACCTTTGACGCTGGCCTGACCGATGTTGCGGACGTCGTGGCCGATCTGTCTGGCCCCGCCTCGGCCGCAGGCACGCTGCGCCGCGTTGGAGATCAGTGGGGGATCGATGCGTTGATCACTGCACTTAACTCGGCCGCTGTCCGTATTGCGGGCACGGTTTCGCCCGACAACGCCGCGCTTGATATCACCGGCAATGTGCCACTGACGGTGGCCAATCCGTTTATCTCACCGCGCTCGGTGACGGGTGATGCCGCGCTTGATCTGCGGGTGGATGGGCCGCCCGCGATTGGGTCGGTCTCTGGCCGGATCACCACCACTGGCGCGCGTTTTTCTGAACCGACATCGGGGCGGGCCCTGACCGATATCGCCGGTAGTGTGGCGCTTGCGGCGGGGCAAGCCACCCTTGATATCAACGCCAAAGTCGACAGCGGTGGCACCGTCGCGGTGACCGGTCCCCTGACGCTTGAGGCGCCGTATAACACCGATTTGAACGTCACCCTTCGCGATATCGTTTTGGCGGACCCGACTCTCTATCAGACCGAAATCGACGGGGCCTTGACCCTATCGGGCGGGCTTTTGTCCAACGCGACCATTGCCGGCCTGATCGACATGGGACCGACGGAATTGCGCATTCCAGACACGCTTGGCGCCGCCAGCGGGGCCATTCCCGATGGTCTGGTGCATGTGGGCGAAACGGCCGCGGTGCACCAAACACGTCAGGCCGCCGGCCTGATTGCCACCGCGTCGTCGGATGATGCCAGTGCCACGACGATTGCGATGGATGTCACCGTCCGAGCGCCCAACCAAATCTTCCTGCGGGGGCGTGGGCTTGATGCGGAAATGGGGGGTGAAATCCAACTGACGGGCACAACGGATAACGTGGTTCCTGTCGGCGCATTTGAGCTTATCCGCGGTCGTCTTGATTTCCTCACGGAACGGCTTGATCTGACCGAGGGCGAGGTCCGCATCGAGGGCTCGCTTGATCCTTATATCCTGCTCACCGCCGAGGCAGATACCGACGACGTCACCATCACAGTGACCACCGAAGGCTTCGTCTCGGACCCAGAGATCAGCTTTAGCTCGTCGCCGGAATTGCCCGAGGACGAAGTCCTTGCCCAGCTTATCTTTAACAGTGCGGCGGCCGAATTGTCCGCGCTTCAGGCGATCCAGCTTGCCAACGCCATCGCGACGCTGGCGGGGCGTGGCGGCAATGGGATTATCGGAAACCTGCGTGAATCCGCGGGGTTGGATGACCTGAACCTGTCCACCGACGCCGAGGGCAACGCCACCGTCGAGGCCGGAAAATACATCGCCGAGAACGTCTATACCAATGTCGAGATCGACTCGACCGGTCAAAGTCAGGTGAATTTGAACATTGATGTGACCAATTCATTGACCCTTAAGGGATCGCTTGGCTCCGACGGAGACTCCTCCATCGGTGCCTTTGTTGAGCGCGATTACTAGGGCGCCCGCGCCCTAGCCGTTCTGACGAATGGTCGCGTTTGTTGGGTCATAGGGGCTGTCTTCGGTGACGACGGCATCCCACAGTTGATCGAACATCTTGACCTTGATCTTGGTGCCAAC
Organism: uncultured Halocynthiibacter sp.; assembly: GCA_947503035.1. GTDB lineage: Bacteria > Pseudomonadota > Alphaproteobacteria > Rhodobacterales > Rhodobacteraceae > CANNCD01. Next base: position 97,155 of record CANNCD010000001.1, on the reverse strand, counting down.
CTCGGCGTGTTCGGGCGCGACATAGCCCATGCCGATGGATTTCCCAAAGGCCACGGAATAGCCACCCGACGTCAAGCGCCCGACCCGTTTATCGCCGACATAAAGCGCCTCACGGCCCCATGGGTCGGCGTCGTCTGGCCCGTCGATCAGCACGGTGACGCATTTGCTGCGAATGCCGGCTTTGAGCATCGCGTCCTTGCCAAGGTAATCCTTTTCCAAATCGATGAAACGATCAAGACCAGCCTCGGCGGGTGTCGCATCACGACCCAGTTCGTTGCCAAAGGCACGGTATGACTTTTCCTGCCGAAGCCAGTTTTGCGCCCGCGCGCCCACCAGTTTCAGGCCGAACTCTTCGCCCGCCGCCATCAGTTGGTCGAACAGGTAATTCTGCATCTCAATCGGGTGGTGCAACTCCCAACCCAGCTCACCGGTATAGGCCACGCGGATCGCGTTCACAGGGCACATCTTTAATTCGATCCGCTTGGCCGACAGCCACGGGAACCGTTTGTTCGACAGCGCCGTTTCGGGGTCCGCATCCACGATCAGCTTCTTCAACAGGTCGCGTGATTTCGGGCCAGCCAGCGCGAAAACGCCGGTTTGGTTGGTCACATCCGCCAGATGCATATAGCCGAATTCGCCGATTTTATCTTCGACGGCTTTGGCCAAATAATCGCTGTCATAGGCCTGCCATGCGCCGGCAGAAATCAACGTATAGGCGTCCTCGGCCGTGCGTACGATGGTGTATTCCGTGCGCGTCGTCCCCGCAGACGTGAGGGCATAGGTCAGGTTGATCCGCCCCACACGCGGCAGTTTGTTACAGGTGAACCAGTCCAAGAATTGCGTCGCACCGGGGCCGCGCAATTCGTGTTTCGTAAACGCCGTGGCGTCGATCATGCCGACACCTTCGCGGATGGCGCGGGCCTCATCGACGGCATATTGCCACCAACCGCCACGACGAAAGGACCGCGCGGCGGTGTCGTCAAACCCGATGGGCGCGAAATAGTTCGGACGTTCCCAGCCGTTCACGCAGCCGAACTGCGCGCCGCGTTCCTTCATCCGGTCATAGCTTGGCGCGGTTTTCAGCGGGCGACAGGCGGGGCGCTCTTCGTCGGGGTGGTGGAGGATATAAACGTGGTCATAGGCCTCTTCGTTTTTACGCGCGGCATATTCCGTGGTCATCCATGACCCAAACCGTTTTGGATCAACCGACGCCATGTCGATCTCGGCCTCGCCATTGACCATCAGATCGGCAAGGTATTTGCCCGCGCCACCGGCGGCGGTGATGCCGAAACTGAACCCCTCGGCGAACCACAGGTTGCGATGGCCAGGGGCCGGTCCCAGCAACGGGTTACCGTCGGGCGTGTAACAGATCGGGCCGTTGAAATCGTCCTTGAGACCAACCGTTTCCGAAGACGGAATGCGGTTAATGAAGGACATGTATTCCTCTTCGATACGCTCCAGATCAAGCGGGAACAGGTCGGCGCGGAAGCTGTCAGGCACACCATGTTCGAAGCAGGCGGGCGCATTCTTTTCGTATGGACCAAGGATCCAGCCACCGCGTTCCTCGCGCACATACCATTTGGCGTCGGCGTCACGCAGAACCGGATGTTCGCCGTGCTCTTTGCGGTATTCGACCAACATCGGGTCCTGATCCGTCACGATGAATTGGTGTTCAACCGGAATGGCGGGGATTTTCAGACCAAACATCGCGCCGGTGCGTTGGGCGTGGTTGCCCGTAGCGGTGACAACATGTTCGGCGTGGATCACCATGGTTTGTTCGGTCGGCACAAGGTTGCCGCCGCGCTCGGTCATTTTGGTAATCGTGACGTCCCAGTGATCGCCGGTCCAGACATAGCCGTCGACCTGCCATTTGCGTTCAATCACCACACCGCGTTGACGCGCGCCCTTGGCCATCGCCATGGTCACATCGGCGGGGTTAATATACCCGTCGGTCGGGTGGTAAATCGCCCCCTCAAGACCTTCGATATTCACCAAAGGCCAGCGCTGTTTGATCTGGTCCGGCGTCATCCAGTCATAGGGCACGCCACAGGTTTCCGCCGTCGTCGCATAGACCATATATTCGTCCATCCGCGCCTTGGTCTGGGCCATACGTAGGTTGCCAACCACCGAAAACCCGGCATTCAGACCGGTTTCTTCCTCCAAGGTTTTATAGAATTTGATCGAATAGTCATGAATATGCGTCGTCGCATAGGACATGTTGAAATACGGCAAAAGCCCCGCCGCGTGCCATGTGGAACCGGACGTCAATTCGTCGCGTTCCAACAACATCACATCGTCCCAACCCGCCCGTGCCAGGTGATATGCAATTGACGTGCCGACCGCACCGCCACCCACTACGAGGGCCTTAACATGGGTTTTCATATGTGATGTCTCCGCGCTATTTTTTCCCAGTGTGCACCGCCGTCAGATATCTAAGATTGGCACATCCGACACCTCATGGGATAATTCCGACGTAGGGTCGTTTTCGGGTGACGTGTCTTGCGTGGTTCGGTCCTGCCGCGTACAACCCCCATAACCAATCAAAACGAGGCATCCCCCAATGCGTGTCTATAAGCAAATCGACGAGATCCGCCGTGCCGTCGGGAACTTTAAATCACAGGGCAAAAGCATCGCTTTTGTTCCGACAATGGGTGCGCTGCACGATGGGCATCTTGCCCTTGTCCGTCAGGCCAAAGCCCGCGCCGATATCGCGATTGTGTCGATTTTCGTGAACCCAACTCAGTTTGAGAACCCCGATGATCTTGCGGCATATCCGCGCGATGTGGACGCGGATTTGGTTCTGCTTCAGGCCGAAGGCGTGGACGCGGTCTTTACCCCGACCCCCGACGCGATGTACCCCGCCGGTGCCGAAACCATCGTCGAAACGACCGCCCTCGCGAATATGCTTCATGGCGAAGTACGCCCTGGACATTTCCGCGGCGTCGCCACCGTCGTGACCAAGTTCCTGAACATCGTCACGCCCGATATCGCGGTATTTGGCGAAAAGGACTATCAACAGCTTCAGGTGATCCGCACCCTTGCGCGCGACCTGTTCTTGCCGGTGCAAATCGCGGGTATCCCCACCGTGCGCGAGGCCGACGGTCTGGCCATGTCGTCGCGAAACGCACGTCTTTCGCCAGAGGATCGCGAGGCGGCCGTTGTTCTTAATCGTGCGCTTGATCTTGCAGACCGGATGGTTGCCGAAGGCACCACAGTCGAGACCCTTGGCACCGCCCTGCGCGATATTATTGAAACCGAACGCCGCGCATCCAATGTAGCAATTGATATCGCTGCGGCTGAAACGCTGGCGCCATTGGTTGGACCCATTGCAACGCCCGTGGCTCTTATGATTTCTGCCCAATTCGGTGACGTTCTGTTGATCGATCAACGTGTCACCACCCCCTAAGTGAGGAGAATACCATGTCAAAGCAAACGCAAATCCGTCGCACCACCGTGCCCCAGATCGCCAACCGCAAAGGGGGCGAACCCATCGTTTCTTTGACCTCCTATCACGCGCATACGGCGGCGATCGTCGACAAACACGCGGATTTCATTCTGGTCGGTGACAGCCTTGGAATGGTTATGCACGGCATGGAAAGCACCGTCGGCGTGCCTCTTGATCTGATGATCATGCACGGTCAGGCCGTGGTGAAAGGCACCCAAAAGGCGTTGGTCGTGGTCGACATGCCGTTTGGCACCTACGAGGAATCCCCCAACGTGGCCTTTCGCAATGCGGCCAAGATCATGAAGGAAACACAGTGCGGCGCGGTCAAGCTTGAGGGTGGCGCGCGGATGGCCGAAACCATCAAATTCCTGACCGAACGCGGCATCCCTGTGATGGCCCATATCGGTCTGACGCCGCAATCGTCCCACGTGATGGGCGGGTTCAAAACCCAAGGTCGCGACGAAGACACATGGGACCTTCACCTCGAAGACGCCCGCGCCATCACCGAGGCAGGCGCCTTTGCCGTGGTGCTTGAGGGCATGGTCGAACCACTGGCCGCGAAAATCACCGAGGCCATCGCTATCCCGACCATCGGTATTGGTGCGTCGGCAAAATGTGACGGCCAGATTTTGGTTCTCGAAGACATGCTTGGCCTGTCCCCGTGGACCCCAAAATTCGTAAAGGTCTACGGTGCCTTGGGCGACATGATCGAACAGGCGGTTGGTGAATATGCCGACGAGGTCAAATCCCGCGCCTTCCCAAGCGAAGATCAGGTGTATCGTTAATGCGCGATAGCCTGCGCGCCAAGATCATCGAGGTCTGTGACGCCAAGATAAAAGCAAAGGGCGACGGCGTTGGGCTGTCGTTCTATGCGTTTTTCAAGAACAAAAATGACGACCCCGCCCTCTTGATGGAGGCCGCGACATGGTGGATCGAAACCCACCAGCTTGATCATTTTGAAAAGGCGGTGAAAATCCGCGCGATGGTGGCGTCCTAGGGCGCCGCCGGATATGTAACGCCGCCGCCATAGCCAAGCCGCCGCTCGATATCGCTGGCCGCTTGGGCATCCAGAACCGCCTGATCCGCCGCCGACATATCGCCAATCGACACATCGCGTGGCTTGCCATCCAGCGCGTTGAACCGCGTGCCGTACCGCTTCGTGATACCCTGACGTTTGAACATGAGCTTGACACCGAAGTCGCGGCGGATGTCTTCGAGAAACCGTTGTGGATCAATCAGAACCCGTTCGAAATGCACCAGAACCACATTACAGCCGCGCGCGCGCAGCCCCAACATCGCCTCGTGCTTGGCGGTGCGCATGGCGAATGGGGTTTCAAAGGGCTCGCCGGTGATCGGGTGTCGGTCCTGTTGGACAACGTCTCCCACTTGGGCCTTGGGGAAATATTTCACATGATCGACGCGGGTCTCAAATGGCATCCGAATGAACTCGGAAAAGGACGCGTCTTGGACGTCCTTGATCGAATGCCACGGCTTTTGATACAGGCTTTTGATCCACGACGTTGAATTGCGCATGGAGCAAATTACCAGTGTATTCTTTGGGATCGAATACTGTTGCACAAAGCCGTGCTTCCAGCCCAACGATCTTGTGGTTTTGCACTTAATGTTCTTTTTCGTCAGGACGTTAACATAGTTCGTCCCCGAACAGCGTTCGCCCCAAACTTGCATCTGATCGATGGGCGCGTCCCCATAGCGGACGGCTTCATAGCCTGTGGTTTCGAGGCTGTCGGACATAGTGCGAAATCCCTAGGTGAATGCAGGAACGACCAAATCCGGCGGACGATGCCCGTCTTCAAAGGTCTTGATGTTGATCATCACTTTTTCACCCATTTCCACCCGCGCTTCAAGGGTCGCCGACCCCAAATGCGGTAGCAACAGCACATTATCAAGGGCGCGCAGGCGTGGGTTGATCTCGGCGCTGTTTTCAAACACATCGAGCCCCGCCCCCGCCAATTCACCGGCGCGCAACATCCGCGTCAGAGCGTTTTCGTCGATGATCTCGCCGCGCGACGTATTCACAATCACCGCCGAGGGTTTCATCAACCGCAACCGGCGTGCGTTCATCAAATGAAACGTGGCCGGTGTGTGCGGCACGGTGACCGCCACCACATCGACACGGGCAACCATCTGATCCAAGCTGTCCCAAAATGTCGCCTTAAGGGTCTCTTCCTGTTCGGGACGAAGCCGTTTTCGATTGTGGTAATGCACCTGCATCCCAAAGACGTCGGCGCGGCGCGCAACCGCACGGCCAATCCGCCCCATTCCCAAAATACCCAACCGTTTGCCCGCGATCCGCCCGCCAAGGTTCGACGTCGGGCTCCAACCGGTCCATTCGCCGGATTGCAACAAACGTTCGCCCTGTGGAATACGACGCAGCACACCGGCGATCAGCAACATGGTGATATCGGCCGTGTCTTCGGTGACCACATCCGGCGTGTTGGACACCAAAATCCCACGTTGGCGCGCGGTTGCAACATCGATGTGATCCACCCCCGCACCATAATTGGCAATCAGCCGAAAATCCTGATTTGCCTGCGCCAACATCCCCGCATCAATATGATCCGTCACCGTCGGCACCAACACATGCGCGGTCTTCATCGCGTCCACCAATTCCTGTTTGGTCATCGGCGTATCATCATCGCGCAGCTTCACATCGAAAAGCTCTTTGAGACGCATCTCGACGGTGTCGGGCAACCGTCGCGTAACGACAACACTCAGACGTCTATCGGACATTTCGCATCTCCTCGGCTTTTCTTTGACGCGTTTATTTGTAACAGTGCCCCGAGACGCAAGGGGGCACAACCCATCATGCGTAGAGAACATAAAAATGCACCGGCAAACGGCGCAACGAGCAAAATTGAGGTTACATGATACGCTTTGGCATCCCCATTGTCGCAGCATTGTTGTCGGTCGTCGCCCCCGTGGTTCACGCCCAAGAACAAGCGCGCGGGTCCGTCACAAACCGCCCTATTCCCCGTTTCGTGAGCCTCAAAACCTCAGAGGGTAACGCGCGTCGCGGCCCGGGTCTGACCCATCGGATCGACTGGGTATTCCAACACCGCGGGCTGCCGCTTGAGATCATCGGCGAATATGAACACTGGCGGCGCATCCGCGACCGCGATGGCGCGGGGGGCTGGGTGCATTATTCCCTGTTGTCTGGTGTGCGCACGGCGTTGATCGAAGAAGACCTCACCGCGCTGTTGTCGCGTCCTGTTGATGGGGCCACGGAAATCGCGCGGCTTGAGCTGGGCGTGATCACGCGGCTCCATGAATGCAACATCGATTGGTGCAAACTCAGCATCGATGGGCACAAAGGATGGGCGCGAAAAACGTCATTTTGGGGCGTCCTTCCGGATGAAATCCGAGAATAAGACAATTCCGAAACCATGCCGTCGGTAATGAGTTTACTTCGAGCGCTCAATTCCGCTAGGTTTTGTAAATAATTTATGAAAGCAACACTATGTCAGAAGCCGAACAAGAGTACCCCACAACGGTACACACCCGCGAGTTCGAAATCCGCCAAATTGCTATGGCCGAACTCCTGACGAAATCCACGGGGATTGCGGCGCGGCGGTATTTTGTGGAATTGAACCACATCAAACGGCGTCCACTGACCACCGACTGGCTTGAGGCGATCATCATGATCTGCGTGATCCGACGGTCGCGTCCGTCGCGGGTTATTGGCTTTCTGAAAAAACTTCGTGAAAAACGCCAATCTCAGGGCAACCTTGATGAATTTATGGCGTTCTATGAACGGATCAACACCTATCTTGCGCCCGAAAGCCTGACCAACCATGGCTATGGCATGGCGGTCTTTTCTGGCAAAGAACACAGCGCGATTTGGGATCACGTTGGCACGCATTTGGCCTTTCTTAAGGACGAAGGATATGAGGCGTTTTTGAACTCTGGCACCCTTCTTGGGGTGGTTCGTGACAAGAAATTGATTGATCACGACGATGACGTTGATCTTGGTTTGATCCTTAAGGCGGACAACGAAAAAGACGCGGCAATCGAATGGCGCGCGGTGCAAAAACGTCTGATCGACACCGGTGTCTATGATGCCGAGCACGTCACCAATGACGCAATCCTCAAGCTGCCCCCGATTGATGGCGTTCAGATCGACCTGTTCCCCGCGTGGCAATCCGAGGGTAAATTCTATGTCTATCCACACACCTATGCGGATTTGGACGTGGAGGATGTCTTGCCCCTCAAACCCTGCGACGTCACGGGCCACCAGATTCCCGCCGATCCGGAAAAAATGTTGGCCGTGAACTATACCCCTGCGTGGCGTGAACCCGACCCCATTTTCAAATTCCCATGGGATGAGGCAAACGAGAAATTCAAAACGTTCTTGCAGGAGATCGAACAATGACGAAACCCCGCCGGATCCTGACCTATGGGACGTTTGATCTTTTTCATCACGGGCATGTGCGTCTTTTGCAACGTCTTGCGGCGCTTGGCGATCAGTTGATCGTTGGCTGTTCATCGGACGAATTCAACGCGCTTAAGGGCAAAAAGACAGTGGTTCCCTATGAATTCCGTGCCGAGGTGTTGCGCGCCTGTCGGTATGTGGATGAGGTATTTCCAGAACATAACTGGGAACAAAAACGCGACGATATCGTGAAATATAAGGCCGACATGTTCGCCATGGGCGGCGATTGGGAGGGACATTTTGACGACCTTGCCGATCTATGCACCGTCAAATACCTGCCCCGCACCGAGGCCGTCTCGACCACGGAATTGAAAAAACGTGCCAGCACGCGGATCAAATAACCCCGCGCGATTTTGCCGCCATCCCGCCGCGCGCATCCATGCGACGGGACCATCTGTGCCCACACCCACGGCCGTCATTGACGATGTGATCTTCATCGCAGACCTTGACCCGATTTCGGCGACGGATCACATGTGGGACGCCGTGGACAACGGCCAAGAATTCTGTGTCTGTCACGACATTCCAACGGGGCCAGCCCCGACAGTTCCCCGCGATGGGTCGTTTTTCCAAACGCAAACCGGCGGCACCACCGGCACCCCGAAACGCATTCGCCGCAGCCATGCATCGTGGATCAAAAGCTTTGACCAAAATGTGTCGATGTTTGGCCTGTCGCCCGATGACACATATGCTATTTTGGGGCGGTTGGGACATTCGCTTTCGCTTTATGCCGCTATCGAGGCCACGCATATCGGAGCGGAGATCCATTTCCTAAGCCATTGTACGGTAACGGATATTTCTGATGTGGGCGTGACTGTCATCTATGCGACGCCCTCGCAACTTCGACGGTTTCGCAACGGCACCGCGCCAAAGGTCCGCCATATCTTTTGCGGCGGTGGAACCTTGGATGCAGCGACGCGCGACACCATCTCCGCGCGGTTCCCAAACGCCGACATTCGCGAATTTTACGGCGCCTCCGAGACCAGTTTTATCACCATGTCGGATGCCGATACCCCCGATGGGTCGGTCGGTCGCCCCTATCCCGATGTGAACCTCGACATTCGCGCGACCGCCGATGGCATCGGCGAAATCTGGGTTCAAAGCCCCTATCTGTTTACCGATTACGCAGATGGCGCCCGCGCCCTCGATTGGGTCAGCGTCGGCGAAATTGGACGGTTAACCGACGGCTATCTCTTTATATCGGGGCGACGTGATCGTATGGTGACCATCGCCGATCAAAACGTATTTCCCGAACAGATCGAGCAGGCCATTCGCGACCAACGCGGCGTCAATGACATCTGCGTTATTGCCACGCCCGACCCGTCTCGCGGACATGTGCTGCGCGCATATGTGGTGGGTGACGTGGACGTCGATATGCTTCGTGACCAATTGCGCGACCGTTTTGGGTCGCTGATCGCCCCGAAGACCATAAACGTTGTGACGGATCTCCCGAAAACCGCATCAGGAAAACACGATTTGCAACGGATCGCGGAGTGGCCCCATGACCCATAGCTTTATCATCGCAGCCCGCCGCACGCCGGTTGTGCCCCATGGCGGGGCGCTGTCGACCATGGACATTCATGAATTGGGCGCGCCGGTCGTACGGGCCTGCTTGGAAGACGCGGGACTTTCGCCCGACCAAGTCGACGATTTGATCTGCGCGAATGCGATTGGCGGCGGCGGCAACCCCGCGCGGCTTGTGGCCTTGGCGGCGGGCCTGCCCGACCGTGTGGCGGGTCTGTCGATTGATCGACAATGTGTCGGCGGGCTTGATGCGATATTGCTGGCCGATGCCATGATCCGCGCCGGTCAGGCGGATGTCATCATCGCCGGTGGCGCCGAGAGCTATTCCCGACGTCCGATCCGTATGCGCACCTCGGAAAACGCGCCCCCCGTCGCCTATGACAGCCCGCCGTTTACGCCATGGCCCGACCGCGATCCGGACATGGCCGTGGCCGCCGACGCCATCGGTATCGCCCGCGATATCCAAGACGCATGGGCCGTGAAAAGCCACCAAAAGGCGCGCGCCGCAACACACCCCGAAATCGTCCCCATGGCGGGGATTGACCGCGATCCATATGCACGTCGGCTGACGGCTGCGACCTGTGCGCGCGCGAAATCCATCGCGGGGGATGTGACCTTTGCCAATACGTCCGTGGCGGCGGATGCGGCGGCGTTCGTGGTGGTGGTGTCCGCGAAAATCGCCGCGAACATGCCCGACCGCGCGATCAAGATCATAACCGGCGCAACCCGTGGTGACGCGCCCGAACGTCCTGCCCTTGCGCCGATTGGGGCGATCAAGGCGGCCTTGGAACACGCGGCGCTGGCCCCGTCAGATATCGCAGTGGTCGAGATGATGGAGGCATACGCCGCCCAAGCCGTGGCCTGTGTTGATGGTGCGGGATTATCCGCCGACCGGTGTAATCTGGGCGGCGGGGCCTTGGCGCGGGGTCATCCGATTGGGGCCTCTGGAGCGATCTTGGCCACGCGATTGTATCAGGAAATGCAAGCGCGCGACGGCTTTGGCCTTGCAGCGATTGCGGCGGCGGGTGGGCTTGGCTCGGCGCTTATTCTCGGGCGTTAATCGTCAAACCCTGAAAAGGTCGCGAACTCATCAAGGGCCGCGCGGGTCGTGCGCACGGTGTTGACCGGCGCGTCAGGGTCCGCATGTCCAAGGGCGATGCCACAGACCACCATTTCATCATCCGGCAGGCCCAAGGTGTCGTGCACAAGGTCGCCGTGGTTGGCCAAGGCGCCGATCCCGCTGGCCGCCAGTCCCGCGTCTTCGACCGCCAGAAACAGGGCCATAAGCGCCATGCCAAGGTCCATGAAACAGCCCTTGCCCATGCCACGATGGATTGTCACCACAATCCCAACCGGCGCATTAAAGAACCGGTAATTCTGTTCGAACTGTGCCTTGCGGCCCGCGACATCGCGACGGTTAACACCAAGCGCCTCGTACAATGCAAAGCCAGCCGCGCGTTGTCGCGCCTTGAGGGTCGCAGGCATGGGATTGGGGAAATAGGAGTATTCAGACACCTCGGGGCGGCCGTTGGTGCGGGCCTCGGCCAAGGTGGTTTTGAGGGTCTCAAAAGGTGCCCCCGTCAGAACATGAAACCCACCGGGTTGCAGGTTCGCCCCGCTTGGCGCATGGCGCGCGGCGCGTAGGATCTGTTCAATCGAGGAACGGGGAACAGGGGTATCAAGATACCCCCGAACCGAGCGTCTGGATGCCAGACGATTATAAAGGTCGCTTTCGCTCATGCACGCGATAGAACCGCGGCAGGGCGTGCCTTGTAAAGGGCGTTGGTGATCAGACCGGCGAGGATCGCTTTAACAAGATCACCAGGGAAAAACGGAAGCGCATAGCCCGTTGCGACCACCAAAGATTTCTCAAGGATAGCGGCCATGCCGATGATGCCTGGGATCGAAAGAACAATAATGCCGCCCAAAACCGCACCGATGAACGCACCAAGCGTCAGGTTGCCGGACCATTTTTCAACAAAGAAACCGGTCGCGAAGGCTGCGAATGGGAAACCGATGATATAGCCAACGGATGGCGTCGCCAAAAGACCGATACCGCCGCGACCACCGGACAACAACGGTAGACCAATCAGGGTCAGAACAACGAACAATGCCACCGCAAGAAAGCCGCGCTTGGACCCCAAAACAGTGCCACACAACATCACACCAAGCCCCTGCGCCGTGATTGGAACACCTGAGCCAAGGTTGATTTTCGGGATAAGGCCGAGTGCGGCAATCAGCGCGGCAAACAGGGCAATCAATACGAGTTCACGTTCTTTGGTCATGGAGTAGTCCTTGAGCTAGATACCGCCGCGCGCGCGCAGCGCCTCGGCGACATGGTCCGCGTCGTCAATCGCGAGCACGGTAAATGGAAGAATAATCCGCCAGCGGGGGGATTTCGGGGAACGGGCGCGCCAAGCGTCGGTTAGCGCCGAGCCTTTCTGTACCAGCACCGGCGTGAACCGGACCACAAGTGCAATGGCAATTTCAAACGGGCGGGTCCGCAGACCAAGCCGACGCAGCGGCGTCAGCACCCAATTGATAAGGGCGATCATCTCGGCGATTTTGGTCGACATGGTCACAAGGTTCGCCAAGGCCACCGCCGTCAACATCCGAAGCGCGATCACCGCGCCTTCGATCAATGTTTCGGTCAGGGCGTGCCAGACAAAGATCACCGCCAAGAACATCCACAGAAACGTCAATCGACGCAGGCCAGTTGTCAAAAACACGCGTCCTGGGATCGCATAGATCGCAACACAGGTCGCAAAGGCGATGACGTGGAATACCAATGATGTCGACAGGAACAAGACGGTTGTCGCGACGCAAAGCATCGACAATTTGACGCCCGCGCGCCATCTGTCCCAAGGGGCCTTAACCGGTGAGGAGAGAGAGATCATCGCCGCCTCCTAGCTGTTCCATACGCGCGGTGAAGACGGGTAAAACCTCGCCCGCTGTGCCGTCCATCTCGACCTGCCCCGCGTCGATCCACAACACACGGTCGTAACTCGCAAGGGTCTGGGGATCGTGGGACACATGGATCAAGGACGCGTCAACCGCATCAAGATAGCGCGTCAATTGGCGGGTCGTCGGGATATCAAGACCGGCAAAAGGTTCGTCCAGAATGATCACCTTGGGCGACATGGCCAGAACCGCCATCAGACAAACAAGGTGCCGCTGCCCTTGGGAAAGGGTATGCACGGCGGCCTCGGCCCAATGGGATTTGTTGAAATCGGACAAAATGCGGGTGGTTTCGGCGGCGGCTTCGGCCTTGGATTTACCGAGCTGTAGCAGACCGAATTCGATTTCCTCGGACACGGTCGGAAAGATGATCTGATGATCGGGATTCTGAAACAGGATGCCCACGGTGCGCACGGCGGTCTTGCGATCCTTGGCGACGTTACAACCGTCGATCAAGACCTCACCAGCGGTGGGTTCGATTAGCCCCGCCAACATCCGCGCAAGCGTGGTTTTCCCCGACCCATTGCGCCCGACGATGCCGACGCGGCGCGTGTCCGTGTCAAAGCTCAGATCGCGCAGAATGTCGGTGCCTTCGGATGAATAAGACACATTCCGAACCACGACGGGGCACGGGTCACGCCCCGTTTTCGTGCCTGTTGTGTCGGTGATGGCCATTGTGATCGCAATCCAAATTCATCAGTTTCGCTGGGTTTTCACAGGTTCACACCGCTTGCGCAAGACGAAAAAAGCCTATGATCACGGGTAAAGAACAACTGCTTCATGTGTATAACCAATAGTTTAGGCGCTAACAGAGATGCGCAAAATCTCCTAAACCACTGGATTATAAATCGAATACTCCCATACCAGAAATCGGTGTGGGTTGACCGGTATAGCCAGTGGTGGAATGCTACGTCGCGCCCGATATTCCGATGGGACGCCGCCGAATATCACTCGGCTGCGATTTTTGTGTCTTGATCCAGACGCCCACGCATGTGTTCGCGATACCGGTTGGCGTTGACGATGATATCAAGCCCCGCGCGGTTGCGCGACAGACCAAAGCCACGACGGATCGGCAGGCTGCTGAGGGCGGATAAGGGCACCGCACAGACAAGGCTGATGGCAATCGGCAAAAGCCAAAGCGATACCGCACCCAGTGCCATGCCCGTCGCAAGCGCAATTCCCGTCACCGTCTCAAGCGCGTGGAATTTCGCCAGAACCCGTAGGGGGTAACCGTCAATGTCACGACGTTGCGGCGTCCAGCGGTCCTGTACCCCAATCACGGTACGCAAAACGGCGTTGGTCTGCTGGATCATCATCACCGGCGCATAGGCCATGGACAGAACCATCTCGGTCACAATCGCCGCCGCAAACCGAAGCCGCCCGCCCAGATCAGGAACGCTCAGACCTGTCGCACGAAGCGAAATCAGCGCCATGATTTTCGGAGCCATCAACATGCCATACATGAACAGCAACATGAAAATCCCGTTGATCCCGCTCATGGTGGGCCAAAGGGGAAAATTGGGGTTTTCGGCGCTAAAATACGTCAGGACGCTATTGTTGCCATTGCCCAGAAGGGCCCAAAACACCAACAGAATGAACCACGCCGGCGACATCAGATAAGCCACCGCGCCTTGGAACAGGTGGAACCGCGACACGGCGTGAAACCCACGCGAGCGCAGCAAACGAAGGTGTTGCAGGTTGCCCTGACACCAACGGCGGTCCCGAATGATATAGTCAATCAGGGTCTGTGGCGCCTCTTCGAATGTTTCTTGGATGCTCGGCACAAATCGCACGGCCCAGCCCGCACGGCGCAGCAAACCAGCCTCGACGAAATCGTGGCTTAGAATGATGGTTTCGCGTGACCGCAGGTTACGGACGCGCGGCAAGCCCGCACAGGCCGCAAAGGCCGACGTGCGGATAATGGCGTTGTGACCCCAAAAGTTGCCCTCGCGGCCAGACCAACGGGCCAGACCTTCGGACAACAGGGTGCTATAGACGGACGACGAAAATTCCTGAACCCAACCAAAAAGCGACCGCGCACCGATGATTTTCGGCACGGTTTGGATCAGACCCACGCTTGGGTCGGACGACATGTCATCGGTCAGATCATGAATCGCCGCACCGGACATTAGGCTATCGGCATCAAGCACCAACATGGCCTCGTGCGCGCCGCCCCAGTTTTCGATCCAGTTCGCCAAGTTGCCGGTTTTATGGTCCACGTTTTCGGCGCGACGGCGATAGTAAATCCCGATCTCGCCACCAAAATCATCCCGCAAGGATGTAACCAGCCGAAGCTCTTGGGCAGCAATCATATCGTCGCGGGTATCGGACAAAACGAACATGGAAAACCGGTGCGCGGTGCGGGTATGGCGCAGACGTTGCAGGTCTTCGAGCATCGCAACCGCATTGCCAAACACGTCGGACGGGTCTTCGTTATAGACGGGCACAAGGATCGCGACATCCATCGGGCGGGCGGTGCGCGTCGCCTGTTTGGCGCGCGAAAATAGCGACACCAAAATGCCGACCGTCGCGGTGCTGACTGAAAAGGCGATCCAGAAAAACGTGAGGGCGACGAGGATGGTCAATGCGACCTCGGTGCCAGTGACACCACCGGTTTCAAACCAACGCAGAAACACAACCGCTAAGGCGACCGTGGTGACAAGGGCCGGAAGGAACGTCAACAGCCGCCACATGATGGGCCCGCGCCGTTCAAGGGTCTGGGCGTTATCATCGGTGTAAGGCGTGCGGAAATCCTGAATGGGGCGCGACAAGGGGGCGCGCACCGGCATGAGGTTTGCTTGGTCTAAACGGTCCATCGATACATCCATACCTCAGAAACGGGGGTTCCATCGCGCAAAAGCTGTGCACGAAGTTCAACCGATTTCGCGCCCTCGGGATCAAAGGTGAACGCCAAACGCGCGCCGCCCGTGGATGGGTTACGTTGGATGATCGTGCCCAGAATATCGCCCGTGTTGCTTGTCACGGCGAGGGTCAGATCATTGAGATCGGCAGTGAGCAACGCATGGTCTTCGAAATCGACGGTGGTCAGGTGACCGCCGCTAAACCGGCTGCCCATGCGGGAATTGATGACCTTAGCGACGTCCACACGGTGGGTGGGTTCGCCGCCCCATTGCATGTCATAGCTCATGGAGAATTCGGTGCCGGCCTTGATCACATCGCGCGGGCGCCAATAGGCAACGGTGTTGTCGTAGATCTCGCGGTCCGCGGGAATTTCCACAAGGGTCACCGCGCCTTTGCCCCAGTTTTCGCGGGGCTCGATCCAGAGGCTTGGACGTTTATGATAGTGGGCCTCGAGGTCGGCGAAGTCATTGAAATCACGCGCCCTTTGCATCAGGCCAAAGCCCTTGGGGTTCTCGTCAACAAAGCTTGAGACCTGCAAAGACACAGGGTTCGCCAAGGCCCGCCAAAGCATTTCACCATTGCCGTTATGCACCAACAAACCGTCGCTATCGTGGACCTGTGGGCGGAAATCGTTGAACCGATGACGGTTGGTTTCGTCAAACAGGAACATGCTGGTCAGCGGCGCGATCCCCACATGGGATAGGTCCACGCGCGGGAAAATCGTGGCCTCGACACGCATTTCGGTTGGGTCCCCATGGCGGGTCACAATGCGATAGGCGCCGGTGACGCTGGGACTATCCAACAAGGCATGCATGACCACTTCGCGGGAACCGGCAACGGGGGCCTCGACCCAGAATGCGGTGAAATCGGGGAACTCTTCGCCCGACGCATCGGCGGTATTGAGCGCCAAGCCACGCGCCGAAAGACCATACCCCTGCCCGCGACCAAGCGCGCGGAAGTAGCTCGCGCCTTGGAAGACCGCGTATTCTTGGAAGATGCCTTCCTTTTCGATTTCGCCGCGCAGGCGGAAACCAGAATAGCCAAGGGTGTCGTCGATGGGCAAATCGGGCGCCTTGTCGGTGCGTTGAAAGGCCGACAGGTCAAAGGCGACCGTCTGGGCCTGACCGTTTTCGACAATGTTCACCTCGATCCCGTGATCGAAATAGAGGCCCGGAAGGAAGAAATCCATTTGCGCGGGGCGATCCGTGTCACGCCAAATCGAACGTTTGGTGTTGAACCAGAACAGGCGGTATTGATCGTAATCCATATCGCGCCATGCCTGTGGCACCATCTTGCGCGTCTGATACGGCTGTGCCGCCATGGCGCGGGCGCGTTCGATCACCGAGGTGACGTCAAACGGAACCGCATCGCCAAGGTTGATCGGTGGCACCACATCCGGCACCTGACCAAAGGTAGGGCCAGCGCCCGCAAACGCCGCAGCAGCAACAAGAAATTGACGACGATCCATTATGCAGCCCTCTTTGGTTTCCATGGGTTCGATTTGAACCAGCCCGCCATATACGCCACGCCGATGATGGCGGCGAACCCGATCAAATTCACAAGAGACACGGTGAATGCATTGCGCCCCATCGCATCAAGCGCGACGCCCATAAGACGCGCAAAGAACATCGAGAACATAAACACCGCGAGGGATTGTTGACCGACCTTAGTGATCACGGCCAACACGCGTTTTTTGATCTGCGCCGCGGTATTGGTGCCGGTGACGATGAACCGCGCCCCGCCCTCGCCTGCCAAGGCCCATGCCACATAGGCCAGCGCCAAGAAATGCACATAGCGCAGAATGCCAAAGTCGGTTTTCTCGGTCAGAAAACGAATGTCGTTGGAAATTGCGCGCAATTCCGGCACCGCGTTCAGGATGCGGAAATAGGCGAATGGCACGATAGCCAAGACAATCAAAGCGGCGATGATCACGCGAGCCTTGGTGACCTTGGGCTTGGGAAGCCAGCCGCGCATGAACGCGAAACCGGTGTAAAACACCAACTGCCAGCCGAACGGGTTAAAGAACCATTCGCGCGACGTCCATGGCTCCGCAGGAAGCCAAAGCGTATCGGTGTTCGCCCCCATCCAAAGCGCGCCGAGCACCACGACCACCAACGCGGGATGGACACGGTGCAGCGCCATAACCAAAGGCATCATCGCCAGCAAAACGATATACATCGGCAGAATGTCGAAATAATTCGGCACATAGGTCAGCGTCATAAAGCCAATCAGCTGGGGCACCGTATCGTCAAAGAACCATTTGAGGTTCAGCGAGTTGATATAGTTTTTCTCAAACAGACCAGACTGGGTGAGCAAAGCCATCGCCATTGCGGTGGCCAAAAACACACCAATATGGGCCCAGTAGACCTGCCAAATGCGGTGGGCGACGCGGGCGGTCCCCATGCCAAGACCGTGCATATCAAACACGCGCCCAAAGGCAATCGCGCTGGCCATGCCGGAACAGAACACAAATATCTCGGTCGCGTCGGAAAACCCAAAACGCGCCGGAATCCAGAGGGTCCAAAAATTGCCCGGGGTATGGGCGATCAGGATGATGAACATCGCAATCCCGCGAAACACGTCAAGACGTGGATCACGCATACGGCGCCCCCCAGAAGCAGGATCAAGTACAGGCGTAGGAGCAGTGGAAGTCATAAATTAGGCAACGCAATTTGGCGCGACGTGAGAGGCGCTATTGATAAGGTCAAGACGGACTTGGGTGAACCGGTCGGCCCGCCCTGCCCGCAACGCAGTCCGTTCCGAAAGAATCTGAACCGCGTCATCCAAATAGCCGCCCCGAATGGCCGCGTCGATAGTAAGTCGTTCAAAAACATCACGTTGTGCGATGCTGCCCCCGATTGTGGACAGGGTTCGGCGGGCCTTTGCCAGATGCACAAAGGCGCTGTCGTAATTGCCTTCGCCGAATGCCTCGAGGCCCTCAGCGGCGGCAAGACCTGGGTGGGCGGCGACGCTGGACATTTCAATGCGGGATTCGGCGGCGGTTTTGCGCATGCGACCCATCATGGTTGCGATGGCGTCTTCGCGTTTGCCCGCGGTCAGGGCCAACATATAGTGCAGATCTGCGAAAATCAGCGTCCCGTCATCGGCACGGTTTTCCGAGAAATCAGCGAGCTCTTCCCAGCGGTCCCCAACGTCGACGCCGTCCTGTTCCAGACGTGACAGCAACGAGGTCGCGTTGGAAATATCGCGGTAGTCGTCGGTCTTATCCTTGCGGATTTCATTGTCATAAAGCGCCAGCGCGATATCCACGTGACCTTGGTCCAGATGCATCAGCGCCTTGTGCCACCACACGTGATAGCGGAAGTTGTTACAGTGTTCCCACGCCTCTTCGCGCCCCGTCAGCCATTTGATGCCCGCGTCTGCGCGTCC
Source organism: uncultured Halocynthiibacter sp. (assembly GCA_947503035.1). GTDB lineage: Bacteria > Pseudomonadota > Alphaproteobacteria > Rhodobacterales > Rhodobacteraceae > CANNCD01. Next base: position 78,529 of record CANNCD010000001.1, on the reverse strand, counting down.
CGTCATATCGTAAACGTGGGCCACCGCATGAAGACCCCACGCATCATCCGGTGCCAGTTCAAGCCCCGCGCGTCCGGCCCGTTCGGCGGCCTCATAATCGCCAGTTTCTTCAAGCGTAAAGGCGTGACACCCAAGCAGATAGCCCTTGGCCGGATGGGTCGCATCATAGGCCGGCAAAAGCGCCTCGATGGACTGGCGCATCCCAACGGCATCGCCCAAAAGGAACCGAATAGAGTGGCTCAACTTCATGGCCAATGTGTCTTGGGGGGCATGGGACAACACGCGTTCCATAGTAACGATGGCGCCGCGCGGGCTTCCACTTACCCATTGTTCAAGCGCCTCGACAAAGGCGGCTTCGCGCATCTCATAGGGACGATGCACAAGGGCGGATTTCGCGGCCGCGAGCGCCTCGACGGCGGGGGCGCGCATTTCACAACGTCCCATCAACAGACACGCCATCCCCTTGAGCGCCTGCGCCAGTGCAAACTGTGGATCCAATTCCAGTACACGCGTCAGATGAAGAGAGGTTGTCGCGCTATGGGCCATGACGGCCAAAACGGCGCTGTCCCATTCATCACGAACTTCTGGCGTCACAACCCGTACATTTTGACCAAAGCAATCCATCAACGTCTGCATGTAAAATCCATACTCATCATTTCATTTAACTCTTTGTATACCTGTCAAGTTTCAGCCCAAAAGGCTCTTTGGCCCATCCTCACGCCCATGTGACCATCCGCGATCAGATTGCCGTCCATAGGGCGGAAATTACGGTCGCTGCTGATAAATTAGCGCTGTTTATTTCAGAGTCGTTTGGTGGAATTCACGCCCAAGCAAAAGGGAATTCATGATTCCATGGGGTTTCGGCACGACTGCGCCGAAACCATTGCGCAATTGGCGTCTATGCGCCGCCCGTTTCCAAATCGGCCAAAACCTGATCTGTGTCTTGGCCAAAACGTGGCGGCGGACGTCGATAGGTCACCGGCGTTTTCGACAGCTTAAGCGGATTGCCCAAGAGGCGCACCGCGCCACCTTGGACAGCGGCAGGAACCTCGACGACCATCTCGCGGGCCTTGGCTTGATCGCTATTCAATGCCTTATCAAGCGTATTCACCGGTCCAACAGGCACGCGCCGCGCCTCAAGGCCGTCGATGATCTCGCCCATGGTTTTCGCCGCAAAAAGCGGTTCTAGCGTCGCGATCAACGCATCGCGGTTTTTCAGGCGCGCTGGATTTGTTGCATAGGCATCCACATCCGAAAGCCCCGCAACGCCCAGAAACTCCATGCACCGGCGAAACTGGCTGTCGTTGCCCACGGCCACGATGACATGGCCATCACTTGCCGCAAACACTTGATATGGCTCGATATTCGGGTGGCCATTGCCCTGTCGTTTAGGGAGCCGTTCCGACGTCAGGAAATTCACACCCTCGTTTACCAACCACGCGAGCTGGCTATCGACAAGGGCGACGTCAATATGTTGCCCCTCACCGGTTTGATCGCGGTGACGCAGGGCGGCCAGAATCCCGACGGTTGCATACATGCCGCACATGACGTCGGCCACACCAACGCCAACCTTCATTGGTTGGCCCTCGGGTTCGCCAGTCAGACTCATGATGCCGCCGAACCCTTGGGCCATGATGTCATAGCCAGGTTTGGACGCGTTCGGGCCGGTCTGGCCGAACCCCGAGATCGAACAATAGACAAGCGACGGGTGCGTGGCCAACATTGACGCGTGGTCCAACCCGTATTTGGCAAGGCCACCCGGTTTGAAATTTTCAATCACGATATCCGCTTGGGCGGCCAAGGCGCGCACCTGCTCTTGGCCCTCTTGCGATGCGATATCAATGGCGACGGACAACTTGTTCCGGTTCGCCGACATGAAATAGGCGCTCAGATCGGTGGGCGCGCCGTCCACATCCGTCGCAAAAGGTGGCCCCCACACGCGGGTGTCATCTCCGCCCGTCACGGGGTTCTCAATCTTGATCACCTTCGCGCCAAGATCGCCCAGCAACTGGGTACAGGTCGGCCCCGCCAAAATGCGGGACAGATCCAAAACAACAAGCCCGTCCAGTGCCCCCGCCATGTTATATCCGCCCATCATAAGATTGGCGGTCGATATGCGCGGCAATCACGGTGAACCCGTCTACCGCAAGCGCATCGTCAATCGCCTGCGCAAGGCCCGCACGATCGAACACATCGGTGCCATTGCCGCCAAAGGCCCGCCCGATCGCGGCGAAATCGTGTTTGGCGAAGTCAACACCGGTGTTCTGCAACTGGCGCCCGCGTTGTTTCAATTCGATCAACGCAAGGCTCGCGTCAACAAACACCACGAAAATGGTTCGCAGCCCGCGTTCGGCGGCGGTAGACAATTCCCCCGCGACCATCAACATGCCCGCGTCACCGCTAAAGGACACAACGGGGGCATCCGGTTCTGCGACGCTCACCCCCATCGCCAACGGAACCGCAACACCCATCGTGCAGAAGCCAGACGACTGGAGCAACGTGCGCGGCGCGGCGCAGGACCACATTTGAGACAAGAGAATCCGATGCGCGCCGCTATCGACAGTGGCGATGGTGTTTGCCGGCAAGGACGCGCGGCACTGTGCGATCACACCCGCAGCACCCCATGCGTCATCCTGTGGGAAGGCCGCATTCAGCGCTTGTTTTACTGCCGCGACTTCGCCGCCAATCCATGTATCCATTGGTGCCACGCCCCGCGATATCATCGCCAGGGTCGCGCCGGTATCGGCCACGAAATTCAGGCCCGCTTGGTGCATGTAATGCGTGTTTTCGGTGGCGGTGATGTCGATCACCCGAGTGTTATGCGGCGACCAAATATCGCGCCAACCGGTGCGCATCTCAATCGGATCATACCCCGCACAAATCACCAGATCTGCCTGTTCGATGAACGGAACCAAAATCCCATCCGCCTTCGGCGAAAGCCCTGCGCCCCCAAGACACAGTGGATGTGTTTCGGGGATGATCCCCTTGGCCTTATAGGTCGTCACAAAGGGGACCGAATGGGTCTCAACGAACGCCAATATCTCGTCCGCGGCATCATCCGCGAGCGCATCAAGCCCGATAATCATCACAGGCTTCTTCGCCTCAGCCAACCAATCCTTAGCCAAGGTCAATTCTGCGGATGGTGCAGGAACGCATTTCGCGGGCAGCGTATTTCGGCGCGGCAGGGCCACCGGAACCGAGGTGTCGGCCACGTTAATGGGCACATCGATATGCACCGGTCCCGCACGGCCCGTCTGCGACAAGTTCACGGCCTTGTCCGCGATGATGTCAGCGCTTTTGGCCGTCAACCGGAACGTGCCCTTGGTGATTGGCGCGAAAACGGCTTCGTGATCCAAAACCTGATGGGTATAGGTCTGGGCCTCGTCCGTATCGACGCAACCCGTCAATACGATCAACGGCACACGATCCTGATCCGCGTTCGCCACCACGTTGATGCCGTTCACGGCACCCGGCCCGATCGTCGCTACAAGGATCGCGGGCGCGCCATCCGTGTGATGCACCCCCTCGCCCATAAAACCGGCCGCGTTTTCGTGTTTTGTCAAAACGAATGTGATTCCCGCCGCCTCAAGCGCATCAATAAGCGTCAGGACTTCGCCGCCTGGCATCCCGAAGGCATAACGGCACCCCGCATCATACAATCGTTTCGCAAGAATATCTGCCGCCCGCTGCGTACCGGTTTCGGATGAATGCGCCATCACTGGTCTCCTTTAAGTTGCCTATGATTTGAAGCGAATGCACCGACCAGACAAGGTAAATGCGCCCAGTTGTAAAACAAATGACAAAGATGTGTTCCCAAAGGTCAGTTACCGAGCAGTGGAATTGCAATCGTGTTCGGGTGCACATAGGGTTGACGCAACCGCCAAGTGGCGGAACTTGAAAGGGCCAAAATGTCAGTAATTTCTATGATCTTCGTTGCGCTGATTGCGGCGTTGCACTTCTATATTATGTGGTTTGAAATGTTCGCATGGGAAAGTCGCGGGCCCAAAATTTTCGCGTCGTTGAACAAGGACCTGTTTACGCCGACCCGTGCAATGGCCGCGAACCAAGGGCTTTATAACGGGTTTCTTGGCGCGGGGCTTGTCTGGTCCTTGATTATTGGCGACGATATGTGGTCCAAAAACGTGGCTGGGTTCTTTTTGCTCTGTGTTGCGGTTGCGGGGCTCTATGGGGCAAAAACCGTCTCGAAACGTATACTATACGTCCAGACCGTTCCGGCTTCGCTTGCCCTGATCACACTCGCGTTTGGTTAACTCGGAAAAATTTGGGCCATTTGGGCGTCGAAGTCTTCCCAAGTCAGCGACGCCTTGTTCCCTGCGTATCCATCATAATATGACCGCCCCGACGACGTGGGCAATCCCGCCCATATTTTCGCGAGGTTGTTCATGAATTCGTGCCGTGTAATCCGGCCCGCCCGAAATTTACCATAGCCCGCCTCGTCCAATAAAATATCGGCCAAGCGGTCCTGCACGGCCGGCGAGAACACGTCGTGCTGTTTTAGATCCAAGAGCTTAACCAAACGACGTAGCGTCGCGGGAATAAATTGATAGCGGCCAATCGCATGTGGCTGACCTGGCGTCGCATCAATCCATGCGTTGATTTCCCCAATCGTCATCTGGGTCGGCCGTTTGCTTGGCCGGATACGTGCACCAAATTGGACGGCATCATAACCGTGCTTGCGGCTTTCGGCGTCTTCGATGATCTGTCGGATTTTCACCACGGGGGCCGCATAGGCCCCAAGACGGGACACTCGGTGGCGGGGCGCAGTACGCTTGGGGAATGGCGCGAACAGGCTCCCCTCATTTCTGTCGGAAAATAGACTTGCCGCGCCCGAGCGAGGCGGCAACGCAGCGGAAGCCGTAAACAAAGACCCGCCTGTCCGACCCAACGCATCGCCGTTCAACATCGAAAACGGCTCCGCAAACGCTCCAAAGGGTCCCCAAATCAAAACAAGGGCAACCCAAAGCAATCTTTCAAGTTTCACGAACACCGCGTTCTCCTGTCACATTCTGTGCGAGTCAGAGGATGAAGCAAAGGTGTTTAAATTTCGTTGTGAGATTTCACGAGCGAGAACAGCATCGCGCCAAAGCAAACGAACGCAAGTCCGTGCGGCACCGATCTCTCGGTCATAGTTTATAATAAAGCGAGTGATTGTGGTGCCCCCACACGGACTCGAACCGCGGACCTACTGATTACAAATCAGTTGCTCTACCAGCTGAGCTATAGGGGCGTTGAGGGAGGATTTACGCTTTGACGCGGAGGGGCGCAACCCCCATTTTTGATTTTTCGCAACTTTTTTCAAAGTTTTTCTAGGGACGATAAAGAAGGTCCTTAAAAACAAGGGATAAACGGATATTACCGTTTGATAACAACGCTATCCCCTGCGTTGGGCCTGCGCCAACAGAAGCACGGCACCGATCCCAACGGCGATCACAATCACCGCGGCGGGGGATGCATCGCCGAGATTTTCAAGTGAGGCGTGCTCATAAACCTGTGTTGCGAGGGTATCAAAACCAAAGGGCCGCAACAAAAGCGTGGCAGGCAGTTCCTTGACGCTATCGACAAAAACCAACAGGAGCGCGGTGCCAATAGAGCCGCGCATCAACGGGAAATACACACGACGCAGCGCGCCGAATTTGGATTGGCCAAGTGAGCGCGCGGCAAGCGGAAGGCTGGGTGCGACACGGCCCATGGCGGCATCGACCGCACCTTGGGCAATCGCAAAGAACCGCACCACATAGGCCACGATAATCGCAAAGGCGGTACCGGTCATAAGAAGCCCCACATCAACGCCAAACAGGGCAACGCCCGCATCCGCAATCCAGTGATCCGCCGCCGCCATGGGGATCAGAATCCCAACACCAAGCACCGCACCAGGCGCCGCATAGCCAAGCGTCGTCACGGGCAACAGGAACCGTGGCAAACGACGGCCGGTCATGCGCACCGCATAGACCATAAAGATCGCCAAGCCGACCGCGATCACCGCCGCCGTCATGCCAACCCACACCGTGTTGAACGCCGCCGACCAGAGCGTATCATCCGCCCACAGGTCCGCATTGCGGATCGCGTGGCGCACGATCACCGCGACCGGCATCACGAAGCCGATCAAAAACGGCACGACGCAAACGACAAAGGCGATGAAACCCGACCCACCCGTCAGGGCCACGGGTTCATTCACACGTTGATTGCGGACCGTGTTGTGATACCGCAAGCGACGGCGGCTGGATTTTTCCAAGGCCACCAAAACCAGAACAAGAACCAGAACCACACAGGCGATCTGGGATGCACCACCTGCGTTATGGCTTTCGTACCACGTGCTGAAAATCCCTGTAGTAAGGGTTTGGACCGCGAAAAATTCCACGGTGCCGAAATCGGACACGGTTTCCATCATGGCGATCGCCGCCCCCGCCGCAATGGCGGGGCGCGCAAGGGGCAAGCCAACGCGCCAGAACCGGCGGAACGGGCCGGCGCCAAGAGCCTGTGCGACCTCAAACCGGCTGCCGGATTGTTCGATAAACGCCACGCGGGCCATCAAATAGACATAGGGATAGAGCGCCGCGGACAACACCACGATCGCCGCGCCGCGGGATCGGATTTCGGGGAACCAGTAATCACGCGACGTTTCCCAGCCAAAGATCGACCGCATCCCCGTCTGTACCGGCCCCGCGTATTCCAGAAAATCCACAAGCGCATAGGCCCCCACATAGGCCGGTATCGCCAAGGGCAACAACAACAGCCAGCTGAGCCAGCGCGAACCAACGAACCGGTACTGCGTCAAGATCCAAGCCGCCCCTGTCCCCACCGCAACGGTCACGGCGCCGACGCTGACCATCATCACGATGGTGTTGAACATATAGCGCGGCAAGGTCGTCGATATGAGATGCGGCCAGATGTTTTCCGACGGGAAAAACGCCAAGAACAGCACAGACATCACGGGCAAAACCACCAACGCCGCGATCACAATGGCCCCAAGCGACCAAATATCAACGCGCCGACAGCGGCGCAGTACCAATGAGAAAGACTCGGAAATAAATGTCATGGGCCTGAGGTAGCGGAAAGCGCTTACACTGTCCAGAAAAGCGCGTATATTAGAGACATTCGATATCTGTAACGGAGCCCTTATGAAGGTCATATACCATGTTGGCGCACATGCCACCGACGAAGATCGGCTGGTAAAAACGTTGCTGCGTAACAGAGAGGCATTCGCCAAAGAAGGTGTGATTGTCCCCGGCCCCAGCAGATACCGTGCCCTGATCCGCGACGGCCTTGTCGCCCTTAAGGGTGCCGAGCCAGACCCCGAAACCAAGGAATTTTTGCTTGATGCGGTGGCGGATGAGGACGTGATCTCGCGACTTATTCTGTCGTTTGAGAGCTTTTTCTGTGGGCATCCGATGGTGTTGAATGGCGGCGTTTTCTATGGCGGTGCCGAACATCGCGTCGCGCAGTACCGCACGTTTTTTCCATCAGAAAGCATCGAAATCGCCATGGGCCTGTGCAACCCCGCGACATTCTTGCCGGCCGTGTTCAACAAACAAGATCGGCTTTCATACGAAGAATTCATGCATGGCGCCAACCCTGCGACCCTACGTTGGAGCGAGTTGATCCAACGCATTCGCCATCACAACCCAGACGTCAGCATGACCGTCTGGGCCAACGAAGACACCCCGTTCATCTGGGCCGAAATTGTGCGTGAACTTGCGGGATTGATGCCCATGACCAAGATCACTGGCGGGTTTACCATGTTGGCAGAAATCATGTCCCCCGAGGGCATGAAACGGTTCCGCGCCTATCTGCACCAAAACCCACCGGTCAACGAAATCCAAAAACGCCACATTATGTCGGCCTTTTTGGGGAAATATGCGGTTATGGACGCGGTGGAAGAAGAACTTGATCTTCCGGGTTGGAGCGACGAATTCGTCGACTTCCTGACCCATCAATACGAAGAAGACCTTTTGGAAATCGAACGCATTCCGGGCGTCCATATGATCACACCATAGGAACGCCCGAATGGATCTGGCCTAGGCCATACCCAAGGCTTCTTTGTACATTTCCATCACGGCTTCTTCTTCCGCGATTTCATGGGCTTCGCGTTTACGAAGCGCGATCACCTTGCGGATCACCTTAGTGTCGTAGCCGCGGCCTTTGGCCTCGGACATGACTTCTTTTTGTTGCTCGGCGATGTCTTTTTTCTCGGCATCGAGACGTTCAATACGTTCGATAAATTGACGTAGCTCGTCTGCGGTCACACGGTATGTTGCGTCGCTTGATGACTCTGACATGTCTGTCTCCTCAATGTTTTTTATCTTGCTACCTGTGTCACACGCGCCCTGCAAGGGGGTTGCCCAATGGCGCGCCATAGATTACGCGCAAACACGTATTTTGTGAAAGGACACATGATGGATACTCTGATTTGGGTTGGCGCGTTTGTTTCTGGGCTTGGCCTTATTGGCATCGTCTATTGCATTGTTGCGGCCACGCGGTCGCGCAAACAGGGGCTGGATGACGCGGAACTGCGCACACAGCTTCAGAAATTGGTCGCGATCAACCTTGGCGCGCTTGCGCTTTCGATGATCGGCCTGTTCATGGTGATCGCGGGTATTTTCCTCGGTTAATCCTGTTTGGGCGCTTTGATGTCGGCGAATGGTCGATCATCGCGAATCAAAACGTCCCACATGGGATGAGGCGTCCAAAAGGCCGGCTCGCCCAGACGGGCGTTTCGCACCAATTCCGCCCGAAGCGCCATAGGCCCCGTCGTATTGGCGCGATACATAGGGCCAAGATGACGCCGATCATATTCACGCGCCCGCACCAACAGGACATCCGCCTCGCTTGGGGAGGCAATCGCCCCCTCATCCATCAGGCGTAGAACCTCATTGGCAAGGGCCGCGACAATCCGAAGCTCAATCGTCGCAAGCGGTGTGGGTTTTGCGGCACGCGCCTCAAGGGCCTCTTCGATCTGCGCGCGCGCCTCGTCTGACAATGTGTCGTAAACCCCGCGAACAAACCCCATCTTATGGGTCACCTTATCCACCGCATCCGGACGTGCACCCAACGCGACGGCGATATCGCCCGCCCGAATGACCGCATCGCGCAAACGCCCCGCAACCAGCGCTGTGGTTTTGGGATCATCTGGCAAAGTCGCCGCACCACGGGCAAAGGATGCCATCGCGATGCTCTCGGGCTTATCAAAACAGGCCTCGTGGGCGTCATAATCCCGCAGCAAACCCGCCTCATAAGGAAGCAAAGACGCCGCCTCGATTGAATCGATGATCTGAGTTTCAGCGTGGCCCTTGTATCTTGCTTTGATCTGTTGGATCAAAGCGTGATCTGCGGCGAAATCTATGTTCTTCCGTCGAAATGCACCGGCGGGACGAATGTCATCAGGCGTCAATTTTGACGCAAATTCAACGGCATAATCATTCACCTCGTCGACACAGGTGTCATCAACGATCCCCGCACCTAAGGCAGGACGTGCGCCAAATGCCTGAGATGAAATCGCCATACGAAGTGCGATATTCACCCCGGCCCAACGGACCAAACGTTGGATGCCACCAGCGGCGGGTGGCAGACCGATTTCAACATCGCGCAACAACACAGCGCCTCCGGTTTCCTGCATCACACGATAATGACAGGCCAGCGCCAGCTCAAACGCGCCGCCGCGCACCACACCGCGCAGCGCAATCACGACAGGTTTGGTCGTATTTTCGATCTGTTCGGTCAACGCCCGAAGCGCCATGACCGCCTTGGCATTCATCGGCAGACCAATCGCAAAATCGGAATGACGTACGCGTATTAAGATCGCTTGGCAATCGTCGTCGGCAACGGCGCGCTCAATCAAGCCAGAGATCACCTCGCACATGGTGCGGCTGAGCGCGTTCAACGGAGGGCGGGTCAATGTGATGATCCCGACACCCCGAACACTTCTATATCGCGCGTATTTTGCCATCTATACCATTCAACCCATTCAACATTTTCTCTAGATTGTCAGTTTTACGACACAAAGCAAGGGCTAGCCCCCAGTTTCCACTCTGTTTTCGACCTGAAATCGCATGGCTTGGTCAAATTTTCCCATCACGCGCAAAACCCGCTTGGCGGGCGCAGATATGTCGTGATAGGAAATATCATGGATATTAATCAGATCACCCCCGACTACGCCGTGTCCCCTCAAATCGCCGCCTCTGACGTGGCAGCTTTGGTTGAGGCAGGTTTCAAAACCATCATTTGCAACCGTCCGGATGTCGAAGTTCCTGTTGAATATCAAGCGGATGCGATACGCGCCGCAGTAGAGAGCCATGGTCTTCGGTTTGTTCTTAATCCGATCACGCACGGCCAACTCAGCCAAGAGAATCTAGACCTTCAGGCCGAGGGGCTTGCTGCGGATGGTCCGACGTTCGCGTATTGTGCTTCTGGAAATCGCTCAACTGTGATGTGGGCACTTGTGAATGCGGCGACAACGCCCGTTGACGAGTTGATCGCCGCAGCCGCCCGCGGTGGATATTCCCTCGAAGGCATGCGCCCCCAACTTGAAGCATTTGCCAAGGGCTAGGCCGTTTTAGGCACTTCTGGCAGGCTATCCAATAGTTCCGACATGCTGGGTGGGGATGATCCATCATCCTCGGCCTGAGCAAGGAGCATGTCCTGACTCGAGACAGTTTGCGGAGAAGACACGGATCCGCGCCCCGAAATCCGAACGGCCTTCATACCGTTCAGTTGCCCCAAGCCACCCTTGGCCACGGTCCTGCCTTTTGTATCGATGACCTCAAGCTCACCGACGGCGGACATCGGGAGCGTGATCTCTTGGCCAACATGAAGCTTGGACATATCCGAAAGCGGAAGCATCAAACGATGTAGGACCACATCAAGTTCAGTGCGTGCCCCCCCAACAGCCTGCGCAAGGCCCACGCTCCAATTTTCCTGCTCTACAACAACCTCGGGCTCCGCTTCTTCGGAAATGGAAAGAGGGAAAATCAGCGTAAGCCGCCCTGTTTTTGCCCCGTGGCCAAGGTCCAACGTCAGTTCGAACAATTGATACGGCTCATCCTCGAGAGCAAGCCCAAGGGCGCGCGGTCCCGTCATGGCCATTCGGGCCTCAAACCCACAGATGTTCTTGGCGCGCGAAAAGCCCACCAACACCTGATCCATCTCAAATAGGAACGCATTCAGGAACTGTTCCACCACGGCCGCATCGGTGCGCGTCGGCGCACGTTCGGGGGCTGGCCCCTCACTTACGGCGCCATAGGTCTGCGCCTCGATCATCCCAGCCAAGGCCTGAATGTCGAACAAAGCGGCGCCGAGGATGTCGTTTTGATTGCGCAACAGGATGATCAAATCTTCCTCGGGGAGGTGTTCGATCATGGGGTCGCGGGCGCGCTTTTTCTCGGTGATTTCAGTCACCTTAAGGACAAGACCAGATGATTTATCGGCCACCTTCGCGGCGACCGTTTGCATGGTGCGTTCAATTGATATTCGTGATTTTGTTGGCGGTGTACGCCCAGTTGACGCGATCCGCTCTAACACCGATTTTGGCGTAGCTTCATCCATCGGAGTTCACCCATAGTTTCGTTTCCTCTACATTGGGCTGTTATGGTTTAAGAATGTTTAAGATCAGGCGGATTTTGCGTCCCCGTCGCATCGACAGGAAGGGTCACCCGAAATGCCGCCCCGCCCTGCCCCGGAAGATAGGCGATTGTGCCGCCAAGACGCCCCATAATTTCGCGACAAATGGCAAGGCCAAGCCCCGCGCCACCGGCGGCCTTTTCATCGCCAAGACGCGAGAATTTCTCAAATAAAACAGCCTGATCGCGCCCACGTATCCCTGTCCCGTTGTCGACAAAATCAATGGCGATATCATCTCCGATGTCCGAAATCCGCAGCGTCAATTCAGGGCGGGTGGCATCACAGTATTTATAGACATTTGAAATCAAATTAATGAACACTTGGGTCAGACGGTCCGCATCCGTACGCACCACAACATTGGGGCGCGATGACACGCGCGTCACACGCAGGGTGTCGCTTGCTTCGTGGGGTTTGCCGGACAAGAGCGCACGATCCAACATCCCGTCGATCGACACATGCGCCAAGGTCAAATCGATCTGACCATTTTCAAGAACGCTCAGATCAAGCAAATCGTCCAACAACCGTGTGAGCCGGACGGTTTCATCATGGATGATACCAGAATAGCGACGGCGCTCGGGGTCGGTCATTCCGTCGTTTTCACGTAGGATTTCGGAAAAGGCACGGATCGATGTCATGGGCGTCCGCAATTCGTGGCTAATCTGGCTGAGGAAGCCGTCCTTTTGCACCGACAATTCCGTCAGTTTGTCATTCGCTTCGCGAAGCTGGCGGGCCGCACGGGCGACCTCTTCTGACTTGGCCTCAAGCTGGCTTGAATACTCCATGATCTGTGCGGTTTCGTCGGCCACCGCCATCAGGTCCTTGACCGAAACAGACGCGCCGCCAACGATTTGTTCAACCATCGCATGGGCGGTTGCGGCGCCGACGCTTCCGGTTAATTCACGTTCGAGGCGTTCCAAGAACACCGGCTCGGGATCGGGTAAATACCCCGCCTTGCCCTGCTCCTGTGCAACGGTTCGAAACAAAGCTTGGGCCTGTTTCGGACCCAAAATACGTTGGGCCATGACCAACAAATCCTCGGTCTCGGCCATGGAGCGGGTCCAGCCCTGTGCGCCCTTGGAGTGATCAAAGATATTGACGAACTGCGCCCCCTGAAGGCGCTCCATGGGCGCAGGGAATGTCAGGACAGAGCCGACAAAAAACGCACATGAATTCAAGAAGATGGACCAAAACACGGCGTGTACGACCGGATCAAGCCCATAGGTGCCAAACAGGCCCTGAGGTCGCAGCCATCCGATGCCGAACGGGCCCTGTGCCATGATGTGGTCCGGCAAAAGAGAGGCGCCGCCAAAGCTGGGAAGGAAGATCGTATAGGCCCAGATCGCGAACCCAACCACAAGCCCCAGCAAGGCCCCCGTGCGGGTCGCGCCGCGCCAAAAAATCCCACCCATCATCGCCGGCAAAATCTGTGCGACCCCTGCGAACGAAATCAGACCAATCGCCGCCAGTGACGCGCCTCCGCCCGATATCCGCAGGTACGCATAGCCAAGCGCCAAAACCCCCGCAATCGAGGTCCGCCGCGCGATCAATACGACCTTACGTACGTCGCCCGACATCGAGGCGCCCGTGCCGTTCGCCTGAAGCCAAAGCGGCATAACGATGTGGTTCGACACCATCGTCGACAGGGCAATCGCCGCAACGATCACCATCGACGTCGCAGATGAAAACCCGCCCAAAAACGCCAAGAGCGCCAATGCGTTTTGATCAAGTGCAAGGGGGATGGTCAGCACGAACAGATCGGGGTTCGCGCCCGTCGGCATCATCCCAATGCCCACGACGGCAATCGGCAGAACGAAGAGGCTCATCAACAACAAATACAGCGGAAACGCCCAGCTTGCGGTGGCCAGATGACGTTCGTCGGCGTTTTCCACCACGAGAACCTGAAACATGCGCGGCAAACACAAAAACGCGGCGCCAGAGAGGAATGTCAGGCTGATCCAGCGGCCAAGGTTCGGGTCCCATGCCGCGTTGGGCGACTGTTGGATGCGGTCCATAATGTCGGCCGGCCCACCGGCGACGCCCCAGACCACAAAAACCCCGACAGCAACAAGCGCAATAAGCTTAACCACGGCCTCGACGGCGATGGCGGTAACGACCCCGTGGTGCCGTTCATTCGCGTCCAGATTTCGGGTCCCGAACAACACCGTAAACAAGGCAAGTCCCGCCGCCACCCAAAGCGCGGTCGTGTTGATATCCGCCAGATGAACGCCCACAGGGGCCTCATTGGCGAAGACCGAAAACGATAAGCTAACTGATTGAAGTTGAAGGGCTATGTATGGGGTCGAGCCCACCACCGCGAGCAATGTCACCACCACGCCAAGCGTGTTCGATTTGCCGTAGCGCGACGACACAAGATCGGCAATTGATGTGATCCGGAACTGTCGCCCGATCCGCACAAGCTTGCGCAGCAACAGCCACCAGCCCACGACAACAAGGGTCGGCCCAAGATAGATGGTCAGAAATTCGAGGCCAGAACGTGTCGCATATCCAACCGCCCCGTAAAACGTCCAAGCGGTGCAATAAATCGACAGGGACAGGGTGTAAATTAACGGCGACCGCAGCCACCCAAGCCGTCCCTCAGATGCGCGTTTTTCGGCGACAAAGGCCACAAGAAACAGCACCACCACATAGGCAAGGCAGACCGCGATCAGAATGTTAAAGCTCATGGGATCAGTCCCCCGTCTCGGCGTCCACATCGCCCAAACGCCGCGACAACACCGCCGCCACGACGATCAGCAAAAGCCAGACACCAAAATAGTATATCAACGCCGCCGAGGTCCCCCCGTCGCCGCGCGACCAGAACAAAGGGATAAGGACCAACACCACACCAACCAACGGCAAGACCCGCGCCGCATCCATCATCCGGCGCTTTCGGTAACTCTTGCGCTCAAGGAAAACGGTATTGGATGGTTCCTTCACGCGTCGACCAATTCGCGCATGGTTTTCAATACTTCGGCATTCGAGAACGGCTTGGTCATGAATTTGCTCACGCCCAGACGTTCCGCCATTTCGCGATCCTTGGTTTGGCCGCGGGCGGTCAACATCAAAACCGGAAGATCCTTGGTTGCGCCATCAGCGCGCATGTCCGACAAAATATCGTAACCAGAGCGGTTCGGCAGCATGACGTCCAAAATTACGACATGGGGCATCTTTTTGCGGACGGCCTCCATGGCGCTTTGACCATCGGAATGGCATTCCACACGCCAGCCATCACGAGACAGAATAAACCGTATCGCTTCGATAATATTTGGTTCATCTTCGATCAGTAGGACATGTTTGTCCATCACATCACTCTCCCTTAACCGCCTCTCCCCTGGCGCGCTGGCGATGCCAGCACCGAGATTTAGACACGGTAACCTCTCATTTGTCAAAGCAACTTCGACCTAGGTTTCCGATAATATAGAGCCTTCGCGGCGGGCGGCGCAATCGTTGCGCGGGCAAATACGACAGGTAATTCCAACGGTTTGCGGCGTCGATGAGGTCAGTGGAACCAGAGATTCTGGAAGGATCAACATGGTGCTTTCGACGGAATGCGGCCCGTCGAACCCTTCGTCATGACGTAAGTTTGCAAAGGCATACGCCAAAAAACGATGCTTTGAGCGGGATGCGATTTCGATGTCCGCGGTAATCGGGATCATCGGGCGCGACACGGCCTGATACAGGGGCCAAAGAGGGCAGCCCGCCCCAAAGAGCGGCACCGGAAACCCCGTCGCGACCCGCCGAAACGTTAACGCCCCCGAAGCGTCCGCAATCACCAATCCCACGTCCGCGCCAATAATTTCCGCCGGAAGCGACGCGATTCGGCGCAGGATCACCGGCGCAGCCACCCCAAAGCGCTGCGCGAGCACAGAAGGGTTAAGACCGACCTCGGCAATCGCGGTCCGAACATCCGCAAGCGGCACCAGAACTGCATCAGATATATAACGCCGCAGGTGGCGAAGAATAAGACCGCGCGCCGCATCCGAAATCTTGGTACTGTCACCGGCGACGATCTCTTCTGGCGCGACACGACCATGCTCTAAGTCATTAAAGTGATAATCGTGGCGCTTAAGAAAGGCGTCCATTTCCTCTTGGGGGTTATTGGCGCTGGCATCTGGGGATTCCATATCATCCAAATGGGCCACCAAGGACTGGGTGCTTTCGGCCAATCGGATCGCGTCCTCATAGATATTGGCCTGAAACCGCTTTTGCCAATTTGGGTCGATGTCCTCGGGTTCGACCAAGATCGAAGCCGTAGAGCGGATCGCCGTCACCGTCGACAAAACATCGTGCAATGACGTCGACAGCATGGGGTCATGGGTCAGACGATCGGTCAGCGTTTCGACGGAGCGTTCCAAACGATCCAATCGGGTTTTACTCTCGGCAAGGACGGCGGCCCAGCCGGGAAACCGGGCGACAAAATCATCAATCCGCGCCAGTTCCGCATCCTGCTCCGCAAAGGTGGACGCCGCATCCCGAAGCCCAGCCAAGACGCTGGCGCCCGCCCCTTCGGTCAAAGTGGTCATGTCAACGCGCAAGGCACGGGCCAGCTCAATCAACAGTTTCCCGCCGATCTTGCGTTTATTGTGTTCGATCAAATTCAAATAGGGCGCAGAAATCCCGACGGCCCGCGCCAAATCGGCCTGTTTCATGCCCAGCGCGGTGCGCCGTTCGCGAATTCGTCCCCCTGTTAACACTTGCGACGGCATAATTTTTTCCTTTGGATTCACATGGTTTCTGCGGTTGCGCGATAATTAGTTTACTGAACAGATTAACAACCCGTACATAACTTTACAAAATTATTCTTTGTTTAAAAGCATTTGTTGCGAAATTATCAGAGTCCCCCTGATACTGGACCCACTCTGTAAACGAGTATGCGCGACTGGCGGAGGAGGTCAGTCACGTAATCACAAATCGGGAGGAATTAATGTCTAATTCTAATTTCACACGTCGTGGCATGCTGAAAACCAGTGCGATCGCAGGGGCGGGCTTTGCCGCGCCAACGATCTTTACTGCCAGCTCGGCTGCGGCCTATACGAACGAACCAACGGGCAGCTCTGTCACGCTTGGCTTTAACGTTCCACAATCTGGTCCCTATGCGGACGAGGGTGCGGACGAACTTCGTGCGTACGAACTTGCTGTTGAGCACCTCAATGGTGGCGGCGACGGCGGTATGATGAACACGTTCTCATCCAAAGAGCTGACCGGTAACGGTATCCTTGGCAAAAAGGTTGAATACGTAACAGGCGACACGCAGACGAAATCTGACGCGGCGCGTGCCTCTGCGAAATCCATGATCGAAAAAGACGGCGCAGTGATGATCACTGGCGGCTCTTCTTCTGGTGTTGCGATTGCGGTTCAGGGTCTCTGCCAAGAGGCCGGCGTGATCTTTATGGCGGGTCTGACCCACTCTAACGACACAACAGGTAAAGACAAAAAAGCCAACGGTTTCCGTCACTTCTTTAACGGTTACATGTCTGCGGCTGCTTTGGCACCTGTGCTTGAGGCCCGTTACGGCAATGACCGGAATGCCTATCACCTTACGGCGGACTATACTTGGGGTTGGACCCAAGAGGAGTCCATCGCTGCGGCCACCGAGGCCATGGGTTGGAACACAGTCAACAAGGTGCGCACACCGCTCGCCTCTACTGACTTCTCGTCCTATATCGCCCCTGTGTTGAACTCTGGCGCCGATGTTTTGGTTCTGAACCACTACGGCGGTAACATGGTGAACTCTCTTACAAATGCCGTTCAATTCGGCCTGCGTGAAAAAGTCATCAACAACAAGAACTTCGAAATCGTTGTACCTCTGTTCTCTCGTCTTATGGCGCGCGGTGCGGGTGAAAACGTTAAGGGTATTCTTGGCTCAACCAACTGGCACTGGTCCCTACAGGACGAAGCATCCAAAGCGTTTGTTAAATCCTTTGGTACGAAATACGGCTTCCCACCCTCACAGGCGGCACACACCGTATATTGTCAGACCCTTCTATACGCAGATGCGGCACAACGTGCAGGCACATTTAACCCATGTGGCATCGCAGAAGCGCTCGAAGGTTATGAGTTCGACGGTCTGGGCAATGGTAAAACATTGTACCGTGCAGACGATCACCAGTGCTTTAAAGACGTTCTGGTTGTGCGCGGTAAAGAAAACCCAACATCCGAATTCGATCTTCTTGAAGTTGTCGAAGTTACGCCTGTTGATCAGGTTATGTATGCACCGGATCACCCCATGTTTGCGGGTGGTGCATTGGGTACATGTAACCCAGGCGCATAAGCCACTTAAAACTAAACGAAAAATCCTTCTGGTCGCACAATCGTGCGGCCAGATTACGCCACTCTTGTGGCCAAAATTAACCTAACGGGTGGGGACCGATGGACGCGATCCTATTACAAATTCTCAACGGCTTAGACAAAGGTTCGGCATATGCGCTGATTGCTTTGGGACTAACGCTTATCTTTGGCACCTTGGGTGTCGTTAACTTTGCACATGGTGCGTTGTTCATGGTTGGGGCCTTTGTCGCCGTGACGGTTCAGCGCCTGTTTAACTGGTCTTTTGAAACGGTTGACCCAACAAAGACCGACTTTCTCGGCAATCCGGCCAAGGTGAAAACCCCATACGTAGAATCATGGTTTGGCCCAGAGGTTGGCGCGGCGATGATCGACTGGTCTGTGCCATTGGCGATCCTGTTTGCCATTCCGATCATGATCGTTGTGGGTTTCGTTATGGAACGCGGGTTGATCAAACATTTCTACAAACGCCCCCATGCGGATCAGATCCTTGTGACCTTTGGTTTGGCGATTGTTGTCCAAGAAATCGTCAAAGCCTATTACGGCGCGAACCCGATCCCGACCCCTGCCCCAGATGTGTTCAAAGGCTCCTTTGATTTCGGCCCTCTGCTTGGGCTTGATACGTCCCTTGCCTATCCGTACTGGCGCCTTGTGTACTTTGGCTTTTCTGCAGCCATCATCGGCGCGGTCTTTGCCTTCCTTCAGTTCACGACCTTTGGTCTTGTGGTGCGTGCCGGTATGGCCGATCGCGAAACAGTTGGTCTGCTTGGCATCAATATCGACAAAAAGTTCACCATCATGTTCGGCATCGCGGCGGCCGTCGCTGGCCTTGCGGGTGTGATGTATGCGCCGATCAACTCACCGAACTACCACATGGGCATGGATTTCCTTGTGCTGTCGTTTGTTGTGGTTGTTGTCGGCGGTATGGGCAGCCTTCCTGGCGCCGTTCTCGCGGGCTTTATGTTGGGTATTCTTGAATCCATCGCGTCCATGAACGTGATCAAGGAACTGATCCCCGGCATCGACCAAATCATCATTTATGTGGTGGCAATTCTCATTCTACTCACGCGGCCTCGTGGCCTGATGGGTCGCAAAGGCGTGATGGAGGACTAACCTATGTTCGGCTTGAACAAAAAAGACACGACACTATTCATCATCGTGGCGGCTATGACATTGCTTGCTCCGTTTATCCTTAACCCCTTTCCCACCGATAGCGCCTTGGCGCAGTTCAACGCGGGCTATCCCGATTTGATGCAGCGCTTTGTTATCTTTGGCATTCTTGCCATCGGGTTCAACATTCTGTTTGGTCTCACGGGTTACCTTTCCTTTGGCCACGCGGCGTTTTTGGGTGTGGGTTCGTATTCGGCGGTTTGGATGTTCAAACTTCTGTCCATGAACATCATTCCAGCGATCATCCTGTCGGTGATCATCGCGGGTCTCTTTGCCCTTGTGATCGGGTATGTTTCGCTGCGTCGCTCTGGGATTTACTTCTCGATCCTGACGCTGGCTTTCGCACAGATGTCGTTCAACCTTGCCTATTCGGTTCTGACGCCGATCACCAATGGTGAGACCGGCCTTCAGATCACGCTTGATGACCCTCGGGTTTTGGGTGTGTCCGTGGCGGAAAACGGCAACCCCCCTGTGACCAACCTGTTTGGCCTAGAGATGCGTGAAACCTTCACCCTCGACCTTGGCGCATGGGCGTTTCAGTTCAACATCGGCTTCTATGTCTGTGCGCTGATCATGCTGGCCGCGTTCTATGTGTCGGTGCGTATCTTCCGCTCACCTTTTGGTCTGATGTTGCGTGCGGTGAAATCCAACCAACACCGGATGAACTATACCGGTCTGTCCACCCGTCCTTACACCCTTGCGGCGTTTGTGATCTCGGGCATGTATGCCGGTTTGGCCGGTGGTTTGATGGCGTCCATGGACCCATTGGCCGGTGCGGAACGCATGCAGTGGACCGCGTCAGGCGAGATCGTTCTGATGACCATCCTTGGCGGTGCGGGCACCCTGCTTGGCCCTGTCCTTGGTGCGGGTTTCATCAAGTATTTCGAGAACATCTTCTCCAAGATCAACGACAACATCCTGCACACATGGTTCGCCATTATGCCGGATGGGCTCGAAGATCTGCTTGTCACCATCGTCCACCCGTTTGTGGGCAAAGGCTGGCACCTCACGCTTGGGCTTTTGTTCATGCTGGTTGTGACCTTCCTGCCTGGTGGTCTTGTCGAAGGGGGCCAACGCATTGCCAAAGCCCTGTCGCGCAAGAAGAAAGATGAACCCAAAACGCCTGATGCGTCCGAATAGAAAGGGATACGAAAATGGGTATTCTAGAAGTAAAAGACGTAGGGAAACGGTTCGGCGGCCTTCAGGCGCTGGGTGATGTGAACCTTAACGTCGAAGAAAACACCGTCCACGCGATTATCGGCCCAAACGGGGCCGGTAAATCCACTCTGCTGAATGTGTTGGTCGGTAAATTGATCCCAGACAGCGGAAGTGTGTTGTTCGACGGTCAGTCCGTGCTGGGACGTACGCCGCATGACATCAACCAAATGGGCATCTCTCGCGTGTTCCAGACCCCCGAGATTTTCGGCGATCTGGACGTGATGGAAAACGTGATGATCCCGTGTTTTGCGAAACGTGACGGTGCCTTTGCGCTGAATGGCTATGGTTCGGTGGCCAGCCACACGGATATCCGCGAAAAGGCGGAACAGATGCTGGCCGACGTGAACATGCTTGAGAAACGCAACATGCAGGCCTCGTCCCTGTCGCGTGGAGACAAGCGTCGTTTGGAAATGGCGATGTGTCTGGTGCAGGACCCGAAGCTGTTGTTGCTCGATGAACCAACGGCGGGCATGGCGCGGGCCGACACCAACAACACCATCGATCTTTTGAAAGAGATCAAAGAGAAACGCGACATCACCATGGCGATCATTGAACACGACATGCACGTTGTGTTTTCGCTGGCGGAACGCATCACCGTTTTGGCCCAAGGCACGCCTTTGGTCGAAGACACCCCCGAAAACATCAAAGGCCACCCCAAGGTTCAAGAAGCCTACCTTGGCCAAGCCCACGACTAGGAGATTATCATGAGTGCACTTGCAAAAACCGCTTCGGCACCCGCGTATTTTTCCGTTTGGGATCTGCACGCCTATTATGGCGAAAGCTATATCGTGCAGGGCGTGTCGTTTAACGTCCACGAGGGCGAAATCCTTGCCCTTTTGGGGCGCAACGGTGCCGGTAAAACGTCGACGCTGCGCGCCATCGCACGGCTGGACGAACCGATGGCAACCAAGGGCGAAGTGTGGCTGGACCACCAGCATCTTCACACGATGTCATCGCACGAGGCAGCCGTGGCCGGCATGGCCTTGGTCCCCGAGGATCGCCGCATCATTCCGGGTCTGACCGTCGAAGAGAACCTTCAACTGGCCCAGATCGTAGAGCCCGTTGGTTGGTCCTTGGAACGTATCTATGACCTGTTCCCACGTCTTGGGGAACGCCGCAAACAAGAGGGCGTGACGCTTTCGGGTGGCGAACAACAGATGCTTGCCATCGCGCGTGCCCTTGCCCGTGATATTAAGGTGTTGCTGCTTGATGAACCCTACGAAGGCCTTGCGCCGGTGATCGTGGATGAAATCGAGAAAACCCTGAATATCATTAAGGAACAGGGCATTACGACCGTGATCGTTGAACAAAACGCCATTCGTGCGCTCGAACTGGCGGATCGCGCGGTGATCCTTGATACCGGTCAGGTGGTGTTCGACGGCACAGCACAAGAGGTTCTCGAGAATGAGACACTTCGTGCTGAATATTTGGCGATCTAGCCAAAATATATCCGCTCATTGCAAGGGGATGGTCGACAGCCCACGTTGGCCATCCTACTCTGAGATCAGGAGAAATGCGAACGCCGTTCGTATGGGAGAAAGACAAGACATGACCGACACGACATATGCGCCAAGCGCGGAATTCACCGCCAACGCCTTTGCTGACAAGGCAACCTATGACAAGATGTACGCCGCATCCATCAAGGACCCCGAGGGGTTCTGGCGCGAACATGGGCAGCGCATAGATTGGATCAAACCCTATACCAAGGTGAAATCCACCAGCTATGAATTCGGCAACGTCGATATCAAATGGTTCGAGGACGGCACCTTGAACGTCTCGGCGAACTGTATCGACCGCCACCTTGCAACGCGCGCCGATCAGACGGCGATCATCTTTGAACCGGATGACGTGAACGAAACCGCGCAGCACATTACATACCAACAGCTTCATGATGAAACCTGCCGGATGTCCAACGTCCTTGCCGACTTGGGCGTGACCAAGGGCGACCGCGTTGTTCTGTATATGCCAATGATCCCCGAGGCCGCCTATGCGATGCTGGCCTGTACGCGGATCGGCGCAATCCATTCCATCGTTTTCGCGGGCTTTTCGCCCGAGGCGCTTGCCGCGCGGATCAATGGCTGTGAGGCCAAGGTCGTGATCACCGCCGACGAAGCCCCCCGTGGCGGTCGTGCGACGGCGTTAAAAAAGAACGCGGATCTGGCGTTCGAACAGGTCACCGGCGACACCAAAATGTTGGTGGTGAAACGCACTGGCGGCGAAACGGCATGGACCGACGGGCGTGATTTTGATTATAACGCGCTCAAAATTGGCGTGGCCGCGACGTTTGAACCCGTCGAAATGAACGCCGAAGACCCACTGTTTATCCTCTATACATCCGGTTCAACCGGTATGCCCAAGGGCGTGGTGCATTCCACCGGCGGCTATCTCGTGTACGCCTCGATGACGCACCAATACGTGTTCGATTACCACGAGGGCGACATTTTCTGGTGTACCGCCGATGTGGGCTGGGTCACGGGCCACAGCTATATTGTCTATGGCCCCCTTGCCAATGGCGCGACAACGTTGATGTTCGAAGGCGTGCCGACCTATCCCGATGCGGGCCGGTTCTGGGCCGTCTGTGAAAAGCACAAGGTGAACCAGTTCTACACCGCCCCCACCGCCATTCGTGCACTTATGGCGCAGGGCACCGAGCACGTCGAAAAATACGACCTATCGTCGTTGAAATTGCTGGGCACCGTGGGGGAACCGATCAACCCCGAGGCATGGAATTGGTACAATGACGTCGTCGGCAAAGGCACCTGCCCCATCGTTGACACCTGGTGGCAAACCGAAACCGGCGGGCACCTGTTGACCCCACTTCCGGGGGCAACGGCGACCAAACCGGGCTCGGCGACATTGCCATTCTTTGGCGTCCAGCCCGTGTTGCTTGATCCCACATCCGGCGCAGAAATCCACGACGTAGAGGCCGAGGGCGTTCTCTGCCTTAAGGACAGCTGGCCCGGCCAAATGCGCACCGTTTACGGTGACCACGAACGGTTCGAGAAAACCTATTTCTCTGACTACAAGGGCTACTATTTCTCGGGCGATGGCTGTCGTCGCGACGCGGATGGGTATTACTGGATCACGGGTCGTGTGGACGACGTGATCAACGTATCTGGTCACCGCATGGGCACCGCCGAAGTCGAAAGCGCATTGGTCGCCCACGAAAAGGTCGCCGAGGCCGCGGTTGTTGGTTATCCGCATGATATCAAGGGCCAAGGCATCTATGCCTATGTGACGCTCATGAATGGCGAAGAGCCAAGCGACGCGCTTCGCAAAGAGCTCGAGACTTGGGTGCGTTCGGAAATCGGTCCGATCGCGAAACCTGACCTGCTTCAGTGGGCCCCTGGCCTGCCCAAGACACGGTCCGGCAAAATCATGCGTCGTATTCTACGTAAAATCGCCGAGGATGATTTCGGCGCGCTTGGCGATACCTCAACCCTTGCCGATCCGTCCGTAGTGGACGATCTGATCGACAACAGAATGAATCGCGCTGGATGACCCGCCACGCGATTTAGGCCTGTCCCTTCGGGCCACAAACGGCCGGTGCCCAAGCGCCGGCCGTTTTACATGAGCCACCGCAGGATATCGATGGCGAACAAAACCGCCACAACAGGCGTGCCAAAGATGACCCCAGCCAATACAAAGCAGCGCAACAATATCCGCGGCGGCGGCGCGTCGACCCCCATGACGATATGATCTGATTTCAAATCCGCATCCTCTTGCTCAAAATCTCACTGCTATTAACCACGTTTTAGGTTTTCATTCCGTTAATAGAGACATGAAAATCAAATGGGATAACGCGCCGCCCTCGGTGTGCGACATGTGGGCCGATAGCGTCGAAGCGCCGCTTCAGCAGCGGTATATGTATGGATTGGTCTGCGGTGAATTGGGACGTCGGGTGCGACGTGCCTCTATTCCAAATCGCGATGGCGATCACACGATTTGTCAATTCGTCTCGCGCCGCCTGATGGGGTTTGAACTCATTCTCGGACTGCGCACGCAGCTGTCCGAGAATGCCTCGCGGGCCCTGAGGCAGGACATTCCCATGCGATCTATATTGGCGATATCTTCTGAGGCAGGCGATCTCGATACGCGATACAAACCCATCGTGTCGGCGCAAACGACGGCGGCGGTTTCGCTTGCCGGTTCGCAAAACGACATGCGCGCCCGCATGCATCAAAAATGGCGAAATCGGCTGAACTTTGGCTCGGGTCAGGGCCTTGATATTCGCCATGTGCGGTGTGATCGAAAGACGCTTTTGGCATTACTTGACCACGAAACGCGCCAACAACGCGAACGTAAATATAGGGGGATTCCCGCGATATTCACGGCGGCGTGGCACGAAATCGCCCCCGAAACCGTGCGGTTATTCAGCGCACGCAAAAATGGAGAGGTCATCGCGACCCTTGTTTTTCTGCGTCATGGCAACACTGCAACCTATCATATGGGGTGGTCAAATGACGTGGGACGACAGAACAGCGCGCATCACGTTTTGATGTGGCGGGCCATGCGCGATTTGGGGGACGATGGCGTGTCTCGTATCGACCTTGGGATGCTAAATACCTATGACACAGCGGGGCTTGCACGATTTAAGCTCGGCACTGGTGCTGTGGCGCAATCAAGCGGAGAGACATGTGTGGCTGTCCCAATGATATCGGGGCTTCGTCTTCCGTCAATACGCGACGGGCTTACTATATTTCAGGGGCGCCACGACCACTAGCGGGGCTGATCGACACAATATATCAATACAATATTTGTCTTGCTCGCATTGTATCAAGACACTACTCCTTTGCGCCGAACACCCAATGATACAATCTCGAGAGTAGCCTCATGGACACGAGCCGCCCCAAGACCCGAATCCAGCAAAAAAATATCCGGGCCATTCTGGATGCCGCTCTCGACGTATTTTCGACCTATGGATTTCGCGGCTCCACCTTGGATCAAGTCGCGCAGGCGGCCGGTCTGTCGAAACCAAACCTACTCTATTACTTCCCGTCAAAAGAAGCGATTCACATCGAACTCCTTTCGGGCTTGCTTGATGCTTGGCTCGCGCCGCTTCGTGAGATGGACCCAGACGGCGACCCACGCACCGAATTGTTGGGCTATATCAATCGCAAGATTGAGATGAGCCGCACCATGCCACGCGAAAGCCGCCTTTTCGCGAATGAGATCCTTCAGGGTGCCCCGCGAATGCAGGACAACATCAATTCGGTGCTCAAACCGCTGGTCGATGACAAGGTCCAAGTCATCCAGACATGGATCGACCAAGGCAAGATTGCCGATGTACACCCACATCATCTGCTCTTTTCAATTTGGGCCCTGACCCAGCACTATGCGGATTTTGAAGTCCAAGTGGGTTTGCTTCTGGCGGACAAAGACGAAGAAGCCTTTCCGGCTGCCGAAGAGTATTTGATGAAGCTGTTTGATAAGGTTCTCGCGTGCGAGTGAAGCGCCAAGTCGATTAAGTGACTGTCCAATCAAAAATATCGACAAAATGTCGCATGTGGAAATATAATTGATTTTCAAGCCTCTAGTGGCACCAACTATTCGGAACAAACCGCATAATAATGGCGCAAAAGTCAACGTACTCCCCCCTACAAACGCTTTTCAGCGGAGATTACGTAGCGTATAACCTCCCAAAGTTTGGCTCCCGCGATGCGGGCAACGACCACTGAGGACAGCATGACTAAAAAACACGAATCTGACGTCGCCTTTATCGAAGCTCTTGCGGAGCTATTGAACAAAAATGACCTTACGGAAGTAGAGGTCATGCGTGAATACGGCGACTCCGACAGCCTTAACGTGCGCGTAAGCCGGACCGCGGCACCTGTTACAGTGGCTGCAGCCGCCGCCCCAATCGCCGCAGCACCCGTAGCTGCCCCAGCCGCCGCTCCGGCAGCAGCAGCACCAGCCGCAGCGTCCGACGATCCTGCATCACACCCAGGTGCCGTCGCATCCCCAATGGTTGGCACCGCATACATGGCAGCCGAACCAGGCGCCGCACCTTTCGTGACCGTTGGCGCACAAGTGTCCGAAGGCGACACATTGATGATCGTCGAAGCGATGAAAACAATGAACCAAATCCCAGCCACGAAATCTGGCACAGTAAAACGCATCATCGTTGGTGACGGCGACGCTGTTGAATTTGGCCAGCCCCTCATGATCATCGAATAGGACCAGTCATGTTCGATAAAATTCTTATTGCGAACCGTGGCGAGATCGCGCTTCGTGTGATCCGCGCCTGTCGCGAAATGGGTATCAAATCTGTTGCGGTGCACTCCACCGCTGACGCGGATGCGATGCACGTTCGTATGGCCGACGAAGCCGTCTGTATTGGCCCACCCGCCGGCACCGACAGCTACTTGCGTATTCCGAACATCATCGCAGCCTGCGAAGTGACCGGTGCCCAAGCGATCCACCCTGGCTATGGCTTCTTGTCCGAAAACGCTGCATTCGTGCAGGCCGTTCAGGACCACGGCATCACGTTTATCGGCCCAACAGCCGAAGACATCCGCACCATGGGCGACAAAATCACCGCAAAAGACACCATGAAAAAACTCGGCGTTCCTTGCGTTCCGGGCTCTGACGGTGGTGTTCCTGATTACGAGACCGCCCAAAAGGTCTGCGAAGAAATTGGTTACCCAGTGATCATCAAGGCGACTGCTGGTGGCGGTGGCCGCGGCATGAAGCTTGCTGAATCCGCAGCCGATCTTGAGACCGCGTTCCGGACTGCCCGCTCCGAAGGCAAATCCAACTTTGGCAATGACGAAGTGTATATCGAGAAATATCTCGGCAAACCGCGTCACATCGAAGTTCAGGTTTTCGGCGACGGCAAAGGCAATGCGGTTCACCTTGGTGAGCGCGATTGCTCCCTTCAGCGTCGTCACCAGAAGGTCTTCGAAGAGGCCCCAGGCCCGTCCATTTCACAGGAACTACGCGATCAGATCGGTAAGACCTGCGCGGATGCGGTTGCCAACATCAACTATGCCGGTGCGGGTACGATCGAATTCTTGTACGAAGACGGCGAATTCTTCTTTATCGAGATGAACACCCGCCTTCAGGTGGAACACCCCGTAACCGAGAGCATCTATGGCGTGGACCTTGTGCGCGAACAAATTCGCGTGGCTGCTGGTCTTCCGATGTCGTTCACCCAAGATGACCTTGAAATCAACGGTCACTCTATTGAGGTGCGCATCAACGCCGAGCGTCTGCCGAACTTTGCACCCTGCCCCGGCAAGGTGACACAGTTCCACGCGCCAGGTGGCCTTGGCGTTCGTATGGACTCCGCTCTTTACGAAGGCTACTCCATCCCGCCCTACTACGATAGCTTGATCGGCAAACTGATCGTGCATGGTCGTAACCGTGACGAGGCGCTCGCGCGTCTTCACCGCGCCTTGGGCGAATTGATCATCGATGGTGTCGAAACGACGCTTCCGCTGTTCGATGCGCTTCTCGCCGAGCCCGACATTCAATCCGGTGACTATACCATTCACTGGCTTGAGAAATGGCTCGAGACCAACCTCCAATAATTCCAACGCCCCGTGTTCCGCACGGGGCGTTTTACATGAGGCCCTATGGATCAAGACCTGACACCCGAACTTGTGTTGCGCGCCTATGCGTCGGGGATATTTCCAATGTCGGAATCGCAGGACGACGACGACGTGTTTTGGGTCGACCCCGAAATGCGCGGCATCATCCCCCTTGATGGCTTCCATATCTCGCGATCTCTTGGGAAACTCATCAAGGCCGATCCATATCAGGTCCGCTTTAACACCGAGTTTACGGGCGTCGTGGCGGGCTGTGCCGATCGCGATGTTACATGGATCAACGGCACGATCTTTAGCCTCTACAAGGCGCTCTTTGACATGGGCTTCGCCCATTCGGTTGAGCTCTGGGAGGGTGATGATCTGGTTGGGGGCGCCTATGGTGTTGCGATCAATGGTGCGTTCTTTGGCGAGAGCATGTTTTCCAAACGCCCCAATGCATCAAAAATCGCGCTCGCCCATTTGGTGGACCGCCTGCGTTTTGGTGGATTTAAACTGCTTGATACACAATTCATTACCCCACATCTTGCGACAATGGGAGCGATTGAAATTCCGCGAAACCAATATCATGAACGTCTGGAAATCGCTTTGAATACAGAGGCTTCTCTGAATCCCAGCTTGGTATTTGACGGCTATTCCGTCGTGCAGCGCAACGCCCAAACATCATAACGCGCATGATCAAGCGCGCTTAGCGCTGGGGATGAGGCGACCATCCAACCGTCAAAAATCGCGGTATCTTCACTTGAGATATCGATGCTTAGATAGGCATCACCCGCAGGGTTCGCCGTGGGGAAACGGCATTCCCGCAGCGTGATGTCGATCCGCCCAAAAGAGACCTGTTCACCCCGCGCCAAGGCAAAATCCATGAGCCGTCCCGTCGAACGGTCAAGCGCCCTCAGGTGACCAATCCGGCCAGTGGCGGCCTGCTCTTGAACGGCGCTTTCTTCGAATTTCGGAGTATCATTCAGTAATTCAAGATATTCGGGCTCGTCTAAGCTTTCGATCAGGATTTCTTCTGAATAAGCATCGGTGGCCGCATCCTGCCCAAGAGACGCCTCGGATAGGGCAAGAGAAAAGGCTATGATCAGCCCAAATCTCATTCGTCCTGACCGGATACGAATTTCAACAGAAGGGAAATCAAGCTCACAGAACCTTGTGTGTCTTCGATTTCACCGCCGGCCTCAAAGTTGAACGGCGATCCACCAGGGACTAGCTCAACAAAATTTCCGCCAAGAAGGCCCTCGGATGCGATGATAATCGCGCTGTCGTCAGGGATGTCGATACCGTTCTGGACCGCGATTTCGGTGTCGGCACGGAATGTCTGTGCATTCAGATCAAGCGCGGTTACGCTCCCGATTTTGACGCCAGCAAGACGAACATCAGTTCCAACAGAAATGCCTTCAGCCGAACGAAAACTTGCCTTCAATGGATAGGTTGCACCATCGCCGCCCAATCCGGTGGACTGGGCCATGTACAAGAAAAACGCGATCGCAGCGGCCAAGACGGCGCTACCGATAATAATCTCGCTACGGTTCTCAGACGTCATTTATTCAGGCTGCCATGCTTCATAGTCGCTACGCGACTTGGGGGTCTCGCGACGGATAGAACCAGACGGCGCATAGGCCGCGGCTGTACCGGTCAGGTTCTCCTGGTGTGGTTTTTCCCACGACTTATGGGCAACTGGTGTCTCCGAGGGAGGCTCATCCCAAGTGCGATGAAGCCAACCGTGCCATTCGGCCGCGATACGGCTTGCTTCGGGTTCACCGTTGTAAATCACCCAACGACGGCTGTCATCGGCGGTTTTGTAGAAAATGTTCCCTTGGTCGTCCTCGCCCACTTTCACGCCTTTGCGCCAAGTAAACAGCTGGGTTCCGATGGTTTCACCGGTCCACCAAGTCAATAGTCGAAGAAGAAAACGCATCGATACCTCCACAGAACGTTATATCCCATATGGCGCAACTCTGAGACAAGGTCTAGGGGCAAGGCCTTGTTCGGGACAAGAATTGGAAAAAAGGCAGGCTTTCGCCTGCCTCAATTGTCTAGCCTGCGTTCACAGGCTCTTCTTTTGCTTCGCCATGTACCAACAAGGGGCTCGCGTCTGAAACGACGGCCTCTTCGTTGACGACCACTTCTTCGACATTCTCCATGGCTGGAAGTTCGAACATGGTATCAAGCAAGATCTCTTCGAGAATAGAGCGAAGACCGCGTGCACCCGTTTTACGTTCAATGGCGCGTTTTGCGATTGCATTCAGCGCTTCATCGGTAAAGGTAAGTTTGGCGTCTTCGAGCTCGAACAAGAGTTGGTATTGCTTGATCAACGCATTCTTTGGCTTGGTCAAAATGGTCACCAACGCGTCGGCGTCCAGATCCTCGAGCGTCGCAAGGACAGGTAGACGACCGACGAATTCCGGGATCAAGCCGAATTTCAAGAGATCCTCGGGTTCGAGTTCTTTGAAGGTTTCGCCGATGCCTTTGTTGCTGTCGTCCTTGACGTCCGCGCCAAAGCCCATCGCAGAACCTTTGCCACGTTGGGCAATGATGCGATCAAGACCGGCAAACGCGCCGCCAACGATGAACAGGATGTTTGTTGTGTCAACCTGTAGGAACTCTTGTTGCGGATGTTTACGGCCACCTTGGGGCGGAACGGACGCAACGGTGCCTTCCATGATCTTCAACAAAGCCTGCTGAACGCCCTCGCCCGAAACATCGCGGGTGATCGAAGGGTTGTCAGATTTGCGGGTGATCTTGTCGACCTCATCAATGTAAACGATGCCGCGTTGGGCGCGTTCAACATTGTACTCAGAGGCCTGAAGCAATTTCAGGATGATGTTTTCGACGTCTTCACCAACATAGCCAGCCTCTGTCAATGTCGTGGCATCGGCCATGGTGAACGGCACATCCAAGATACGTGCAAGGGTCTGAGCCAGAAGCGTTTTACCACAGCCAGTTGGGCCGATAAGCATGATATTGGATTTAGCGAGTTCGATCTCGCCGCCCGTTTTTTGTGAGTGGTTCAACCGTTTGTAGTGGTTGTGTACCGCAACAGACAAAACACGTTTCGCCGTCGCCTGACCGATCACATAGTCATCCAGAACCTCGCAAATGTCTTGAGGTGTTGGAACACCTTCAGAGGACTTAAGGCCTGCTGACTTGGTCTCTTCGCGAATGATATCCATGCAAAGTTCAACACATTCATCACAGATGAACACTGTTGGTCCCGCAATCAGCTTACGGACCTCATGCTGGCTCTTTCCACAGAAAGAACAATAAAGGGTGTTTTTGCCGTCACCGCTGGAAGTATTCGCCATAGTCATCCTCTGGGCTAGGCCCGTAGTTAAAAATTGTCCCAATGGGGACGTTGGGCCGCGTTAGGAAAAGCCTAGGACAGCCCAAAGGGAGGTGCAACCGCGAAATGTTACGGTTGCACGCAAGTGTTACACGGCGTCATCATCGCCTTTGGCGCGGTTTTCAACGATCTCATCAATAAGGCCAAAGTCTTTTGCCTCTTCTGCGGACATGAAGTTATCCCGTTCGAGGGCATCGACGACTTCGTCCATCTTACGACCCGTGTGCTTTACATAGATGCCGTTGAGACGGTCCTTAAGCTTTTGGGTTTCCTGCGCGTGGATCATGATGTCGGTCGCCTGACCTTGGTAACCACCTGATGGCTGGTGCACCATGACGCGAGAGTTCGGAAGGCTGAAACGCATGTCCTTCGCGCCAGCAGTCAGCAATAGCGAGCCCATGGATGCGGCTTGACCAATCACAAGGGTGGAAACCTTGGGTTTGATGTACTGCATCGTGTCATAGATCGACAGGCCAGAGGTCACAACACCACCTGGGCTGTTGATGTACATGGAAATCTCTTTGCTTGGGTTTTCTGCCTCGAGGTGCAGAAGCTGTGCAACGATCAGGGATGACATACCGTCATGCACAGGCCCGTTAAGGAAAATGATGCGCTCTTTCAGGAGGCGCGAAAAAATATCATATGCACGTTCGCCGCGGCTTGTTTGTTCAACAACCATCGGTACGAGGGTGTTCATAAATGTATCAATTGGGTCTTTCATATCGGCCTGCCTGCTGTTGTCAGTTCCAATGGAACAAATTCTTCGTTCACTAGAGTCTTAGTTGTCCCCCTGCGCCCCTGCAAGGGGACGAGGGTATTTTCCGCCAAAATCGCGCTTATCTTCTGTCTAAATGGAATTCCTTTTTAAATCCCAAACAAACAGAGCATCCTACAAAAGTGTGAAGGAAACCGTACCAACACCGTCAAATTCGACGATATTTTCACCGAACTCAGCCGGTGTCGGTGGGGCCAAGGTGCCAGTGGTGATGGTTTCGCCCGCCTTCAATGACATCCCACGTGCGGTCAGAAAATTGGCAAGATAGGCAACGGTTTCAAACGGATCGGGACGTTTGTCCGCGGGCGCACCATTGATTGGGGCAGTATCGGCAAGCCGCATCGTGATGTCCGCCGCACAGGCCGCGTCGACGTCGTCAATCACGGGTCCAAGGATCAACAAAGCGCCCGAATTGTTGTCAGCGATGTTCTCGAAATCGGTCATCGCGGCCTTGTCCGCGAAACGGGTATCCGCAAGTTCAATTGCGATATGAAGTCGATCTGTCGCGGCGCGCACGTCAGTTGCGGTATAAGGCGTGCCGCGTTCTGGCAGGTCCGTGCCCAAGACAACGGCGATCTCAGGTTCAACCGCAGGCGCGGTAAAGTCAGCCGCGACCAGACGCTCACCGCTTGGAATGACTGTGCCCTTTAGCAGCGAGCCGACGGTCGGCCCAGGAAAGCCACGTGGCCCAAACCCCGCTGCCGTGGATAGGGCGAGCTTCCACCCGTCCAATTCACCGCCCAGCTCTGCGACAGTGGCGAACTGAATGTCATAGGCCATGTCCCAATCAATTGGCATGTCCAACTCTGGAAGCGACGAGATTGGCTGTTGATTGAGGCGCGCAGCAACAAAGGCAGAAACGATAGGAGCGATATCAGGCATGTCATATCCAGTACAAAAAACTTCGACAAAACCGTACGAAATCCAGTGAAGTTCCTCAAGGCGTGAACGCTGATTTTTGGCATATATATCAAACACAAGAAGCCCCGATCATGGGGCTTCTTGGCGTTACACTGTGATTGGTGGAATGGGCTAACGAGAGCAACCAAAAGCCAAAGTCACGAGCGAACTGGGGGCAGGCAGGTGTCTTGGACAGTGTCGAAAACAATGGATATTAACCCGCGAATTCTGGACGCTGAACTTAACACCTAATACCGATCTGAGCCTTGGATACTCGTACGGTCTACCCCACCATGGACCATTTCAGGTCAGAGTGACGAGCGGGACGATCGACGCCCCGCTCAATGTTTATGCACGCGCAAAACGCATGCGGCAGTCTATTGATTACTTGATAGAGAAGTCGTCAAAACGGCCTTTGCCACCGTTATCGGCACCGAACACAGTCACAGAACCTTGGCCAGCCACTGTGAATGGAACTGTTACCTTGACCCATTTTTTGTGGTTGCCGGAATGGGATTTGCTAAACGTTTCGCCGCCCACTTTAACGCCAATGACGCCGACGCCTTTGACATATGCGGTCAGCTTGTAAGAACCGTCCTTGATCGCGACCACCTGCTCGAAACGCCCTCCAACGTTATCGATCTTGGCAGCCTTAGAGCCAGAGTTGGCTTCGCCAGAAATCGCGGACGGGTCGGTGTCGGTCCAACCGGTCCATTTCGATTCAAAGCCAGGATTTTTGATTGTTTTCGCGGCAACAGGTGCCACAGCAAGCGCAGCAACGATCGCTGCTGTTGTGAACATAGACTTCATATTTTCCTCCCAGAATACTAGTCGTGCCCAAAACATTATCCAATTTGTAACATTTGTAAATATTAGTCATCTAATTTGTAAAAATAAGAAAAGGGCCGCCCCGAATGGGACGGCCCTAACCTGTTGAATTATCGTTACTTAATTAAACAAGGATGGAAGGAACAAAGATACCGCTGGTACATAAGTAATCAGCATCAAAGCACCGAAGATCGCGATATAGAACGGCCAAATCGTTTTAAGAGTTTCCTCGATTCGGATTTTGCCGACCGCACAACCCACGAACAAGCAGGTTCCAACCGGAGGTGTACACAGGCCAAGGCCAAGGTTCACCA
The DNA here is from genome assembly GCA_947503035.1 of uncultured Halocynthiibacter sp. Lineage (GTDB taxonomy): Bacteria > Pseudomonadota > Alphaproteobacteria > Rhodobacterales > Rhodobacteraceae > CANNCD01. Next base: position 44,512 of record CANNCD010000001.1, on the reverse strand, counting down.
GCATCATGATGCCGAACTGCGTTGGGTCCATTCCGAGATCACGCGCGATAGGAAGGAAAATCGGCGTACAGATAAGGATCAACGCAGCCATGTCCATGATCATCCCCAGCATCAGTAGGATAAAGTTGATCATCAACAACACAGCGATTTTATTGGTCGAGATGGCCAGTAGCGCTTCGCTGAGTTTATCTGGAACTTGGTACAAAGCCAGAAGGTAGGCGAAAGAGCTAGCGAAGCCGATCAAGATCATTACCATCGCTGTGGTTTTTACAGAGTTGATTACGGAGATTTTGAAGCCGTTCCAATCAAGGGAACGATACACAAATGCCGTAAGAAGGAGTGCATAGATTGCACCAAACGCGCCCGATTCAGTCACTGTAAAGATACCGGAAAGGACGCCGCCGACGATGATGATCGCTGTTACGAGGCCTGGAAGAGCGTGCACCGCGGATTGCGCAACCGCACGAAGTCCTGGGAAAGGTTCAGACGGGTAATTATGTTTGATCGCAAGCACATAGGCCGCGATAGCCAAACAGATACACATTAGAATTCCGGGTACAACACCAGCCAAGAACAGCTTTGAGATGGAGATCCCACCGCCGGCAGCAACTGAGAAAATAATCATATTGTGGCTTGGCGGAATAACGATGCCAGCGATCGAGGACGTCACCGTCACGTTCACCGCATAGTCAGGCCGATAGCCACGTTCCTTCATCACGGGGATCAAGATCGAACCAAGCGCGGAGATATCCGCAATAGCCGAACCAGAAATCCCGCCGAACAACATGCTCGAGAAGATATTAACAGACGCAAGGCCGCCACGAATGTGACCAACAAGCGTCGATGCGAATTTCACCAGACGCATAGCGATACCGCCGTGCATCATCAATTCGCCTGCAAAGACAAAGAATGGGATCGCGAGCAACGAGAAAACCGAGATACCGGAAATCGACCGTTGGAAGGTCACCATAAGTGGGAAGCCCTCGTACCAAAACGCTGCGAATGCAGCCACACCCATGGCGAAAGCGACGGGCAAACCGATGACGACACAGCCACCAAAAAGCCCAAGAAGAATAGCCAAACCCATTAGTTTTGCCCCTGTTCAAGTAGATCGTAGCCGTGACCCGGCTCAAAGAATTGTAGAATGAGACGTGCGCCTGCAAAGACGAACATCGCCCCGCCACAGATTACGGAAGAAAAGCTGCGTACGCTTTCAGGAACGTCCAACATCGGAAGGAGTGTCGTCCAGCCGAACTGTGCGAGTTCAAAGCTGTACCAGCACATCGCAGCGCCGAGCAGCATGATGATGACGTCGCCTAGAATGTGAAGGCCATAGCGTAGCGGCTTTGGTGACATATCACGGAACATCGTCACCCCAAGGTGCGTGTTGTGATGGATGCCAGAAGCGGCGCCCAGGAATGTGATGTAACACACAAGAACGAGTGCAAGCTGCTCCACCCAAGTCGGTGTCACGTTCAACACATAGCGACCGAATACGAGCCAGCCGAATGTAATAAGAAGCACGACCAAACAGATCGATGCCAGTAGGATGCAAACTGAGCTAAGCGCGTCAAGAATTCGTGTCGCGCGCATAACAGCAGGGTTTTGAGTGTTCATCTGGGCCCCCAAAGAATAAAAAAAGGGCCGCACTTTTAGCGTAGTGCGGCCCTCTACGAGTAGTTATTAGTCAGCAGAGCTGATTAGGTTTACAAGGTCAGCCATTTCAGGGTTAGCCGCTAGGTACTGTTCGTACACTGGCTTCATCGCCGCTTGGAATGGGCCTTTGTCTGCGATTGTGTTGACTTCTACGCCACCAGCAACAACTTTTTCCATAGATGCTGCTTCACGTGCCTGCCATAGCTCACGCTGAAGGTCAGTAGATGCTTTGGCTGCTGCCGCTACGATCTCTTGCTCTTCTGGTGTGAAGCTTTCCCATGTTTTTAGGGACATGCAGAGACACTCAGGAATGATGAGGTGCTCGGACATGGAGTAGAAACCAGCAACTTCGAAGTGGTTTGTGGATTCGTAGGATGGTGGGTTGTTTTCCGCACCGTCAACAACACCAGTTTTGATGGACTGGTATACTTCTGCGAATGCCATTGGTGTCGCGTTGCCGCCCAAAGATTCGATCATGCCAACGAATAGGTCGTTGTTCATAACGCGAACTTTCATGCCCTCAACGTCAGCCGGTGTGTTTACTGGCTTGATTGAGTTATAGAAAGAGCGTGCGCCAGCGTCGTAGTAACCTAGGGCTTTGATACCTTTGGCTTCCATGCCTGCGCCGATTGCTTCGCCTGCTGCGCCATCCATCAATTCGTACATTTGTGGTACGGATTTGAAGATGAACGGTAGGGAAACAACGTTAGCTTCTGGAACAGCTTGACCCATCGGACCGAGGCTGAATACACCAAAATCTAGAGCGCCGAGACGTAGCTGCTCGATCGCGTCAGGCTGGCTACCAAGAACACCACCGTGGAATACTTTACCTGTGATGTCGCCACCTGTTTTCTCAGCGATCTCAGCAACGAATGCTTCCATACCGTGAGACACAGGATAGTCCTCTACGTGGATGTTCCAACCGCGGATGTCTTTCGCCATCGCGCTTGTACCCATTAGAAGAGCTACGCCAACAGTAGCGCCAACCATCTTAGTCATTGAAGTGAATTTCATGAGATCCTCCCAAATACTCAGTTAAGTGATGAGCTGAGCTTATTTGTTAAAATTTGTAATCGCAACACATTTCTACCCGACTCACATATCAGTTATATCGTTTAAATTCAGATAGTTAAGTTGTTTAAGGTTGTATTTGTCGCAGGTGAATAGAGGTAATTTTCCATTGTACCATACATGTTTCCCCTCAAATTCCCGACGAATCAGAATCGAATCAGTCAAATGATTCGAAATTCCGAATCAGTGATTCGTTTTCTCCGACTCAACCTTACCGCGAAAACAAAAAAGGCGCGCCACTTTCTGGCACGCCTTACACTCATGATGTCTTAGCGAACTAAGCAATATCGGCCGGTAGAACATCAGAAGGAATGTTCTGATAGCATACAGGACGTAGGAAACGACGGATGGACAACGTGCCCACAGAGGTCGCACCAAAGTTGGTAGACGCAGGGTATGGCCCGCCGTGTACCATTGTGTCGGACACTTCAACGCCGGTTGGGAAGCCGTTCGCAAGAACACGACCCGCTTTGCGCTCAAGAACTGGCATAAGCTGCTGTGCCAGTGCTGTGTCGCCCGCATCCATGTGAAGGGTACAGGTCAACTGACCAACCAAGGACTTGGCAATGGTGAGCATCTCTTCTTCGGTGTCGGCAACAACAACCATGCCCAATGGACCGAATACTTCTTCGCCCAGCTCTTCGTTCGCGAGCCATTCTTTGGCTGTGGTCATGAAGAGGTAAGGTGTTGCGGTACGCGTGTCACATGTGGAGGTCAGAACAGTCTGAACGCCAGCTGTGCCCGCAATACGGTCACGACCTTGGTAATACGCGGATGCGATACCTTCGGTCAGCATGGTTTGACCCGCAACTTCGCCAAGACCTTTGACAGCCGCTTCAACGAATGCATCGGCGTCTGCGCCCTTAAGGACAACTGCGATACCTGGGTTTGTACAGAACTGACCTGCGCCCATGGTCAGGGAGCCGGACCAAGCCGTACCAAGATCCGCACCACGTGCCGCAACAGCAGCAGGAAGCATGAACATTGGGTTTACGGAACCGAGCTCACCAAAGAATGGGATCGGCTCTGGACGGGATGCACAAAGATCGAACAAGGCACGACCACCACCAAGAGAACCGGTGAAACCAACGGCTTTGATCAATGGGTGCTGAACGCAGGCCTGACCAACGGCGCGGTTGCCGCCTTGGATTTGCGAGAACACACCAGGGTGGATGTCGCAAGATTTAATCGCGGCAAGGATCGCCTGTGCTACGATGTCGGATGTGCCTGGGTGCGCAGAGTGACCCTTAACGATCACAGGGCAACCCGCCGCAAGAGCAGCCGCCGTATCACCACCAGCCGTAGAGAACGCGAGCGGGAAGTTGGACGCGCCGAATACGGACACTGGGCCGATTGGACGTTGCATCATGCGAAGATCAGGACGCGGAAGTGGCGCGCGATCAGGAAGCGCTTCGTCGTAACGACGGTCAAGGAATTCGCCAGACAGGATGTGTGTCGCGAACAAACGAAGTTGACCAACAGTACGGCCACGCTCGCCCTGAAGACGGCCTTCTGGAAGACCGGTCTCTTTGGTGCCCATCAATGTGATGTCGTCACCGCGCGCGTCGATTTCGTCGGCAATCGCGTTCAAGAATTCCGCACGTTTTTCGCGTGGAAGGTAACCATAGCTCCAGAAGGCTTCTTCTGCGGCTTCTGCTGCTTTGGCCACCAATTCAGGTGTACCAACAAAGAATGTATCGGCATCGCCGAATGTTGGCATGTTTTCGAACGTGGATAGGCCGTCGACCCATTCACCTGCGATAAGATGTTTTCCAGTAAGCATGTGTATTTCCTTTAGTTAGTCCCGCCAACGGCGGGGGAAACGGGTGATTGAGGAGTTTTGAGCGATATCTGAGCGGACAAATACAGGCCGATCAAAAGGAGGATGCTCAAAAACGCGATAAGGAGGATGCGGAACGTGTCGCTCCACAGCAGCCCCCCAAGAAGAGGTTGAGCCGTGACCAGCCCTGCCCCCTCTAATTTTACAAGCGCAAGACCGCCAAGGGCCGTCAGCGCCGAAAGAAAAACAGTCGTCAAAGCCGTCAAAAGGTTAAGGGCATAGAACCCCTGCCCCTCTTTGAGGTGGGCGGTAAAGTAAAGCGTGTTCGCCACGTTTTGACCGGCCGTCAGAACCCCCATGAAAAAGGCAAAGACCGAGACAGCGATGACACCGCCATAGAACGCGACGCTGTTGTCGGCGATCTGGGCAAAGTCGGGAATAAAGAACAAGATCGGATAGAGCGCCAAGGCCCATCCAAAGCTATAGATGAACGTCGTGCGGAACCCTTTCCGGTCTGCCTGACGACCCCAAAATCGAACCGCGGAAATGGCACCGAAGCTGCGCAGGACGATGAACAGGCTCATAATATATGCGGGCATATTGAGGCCATTCAAGAGGTAGATGATCAGAATGGGCCATTCCCACAGGCTTTTGATCAGGGACACCGCAAGCGGGCGACGCATCAACGGGGATGTACGCAGGACATTCATGATCGTGCGGCCAGATCGGGCGGGAAATTCGCGTTCTGGTGTGTCCTTAAGCGGTGCAAGCCAGAACAGAGCATTGGCAAGCCCAGCGAGAGCGATCAACAACAGAACACGGTGTTCGCCATGTTCAAGGATATCGCCAACCACAAACAAAATCCCAAGATTGTAGATCAGACCAAAGGTCTGGGTGGTGGACCGCAAACGACCAAGGAACGCGCCACGCTCATCTGGGTTTGTCACCTCGCTGACAGCGGGAATGAACACCGCATTCAGAAGAAATTCGTTGGAAATCACAAAGGCAGAGGCAATCGGCAGCAGCACCCAAAGGGTCAACATTTCCGGTGGGATCACGATCAGAAGCAAGATCAGGACGATCTGGATCATCCGACCCCAAAACATCACATTGAACCGCGGCAACCGGTTCACAACATCCAGAAACGGATAACGCGCCAGCAGGATAAGCGGCGCGAGGGCGGTGAGAATGCTTGTTTGGCCAGAGGTATAGCCCAGAACATGTGTCGCAAACATGATCATCATGCCGCCGACCATCATGTCCTTGAGGATCATTCCCAGATAAGACGCCCGCACAATACGCGTCTGCGCGTCAGCCATATCAAATTCTTGGCTGGTGGGGGTTGCGATCATGAGAATGTCTCGGACTGGAATGGGGTGCTGCGGCGCAAGACGCGCCGCAGCAAAGTCGATTATGAGAACAGCATGCCGCCGTTGATGTCGACGTTTGCGCCAGTGATGAACGCAGATTCGTCAGACGCTAGGAACGCAACAAGGTTCGCAGTGTCTTCTGGTGTACCTTCACGTTTCACAGGAGTGATGTTCGCAACGTGCGTACGTACTTCTGGTTTTGTGAAGATGTTGTGGAAATCTGTGTCGATCATGCCTGGGCAGATTGCGTTCACGCGTGTTTTTGGACCAAGCTCTTTTGCGAGGCCACGTGTGAATGTCATCAACGCACCTTTGGATGCACCGTAAGCGGAGGCACCTGGGCCACCACCGTCACGACCAGCTTGGGACGCAAGTGTTACGATGGAAGAACCTTCGTTAAGGTGTGGAAGCGCAGATTTGATCGCCAACCATGTGGAGGTCACGTTGATTTCCATCACCGCGTTCCAGTGCTCCAAGGACATTTCTGCCATTGTTTGACGTTTGATGATGCCACCAGTGTTGTTAACAAGAATGTCAACAGAACCGAACTCTGCAACCGCTTTCGCAACAAGTGCTTCTACGTCTGCTGGCTTGGTCATGTCGCCTTGTACTGCGAATGCTTTGCCGCCGGCAGCAGTGATTTCTGCAACAGCAGACTCAGCGCCTTCGGAAGATTTGAAGTAGTTGAACACAACGTTCGCACCAGCAGCTGCAAGACGCATAACGCATGCACGACCAATGTCACGACCGCCGCCAGTTACGATGGCTGTTTTACCTGAAAGATCCATTACATATTCCTTTGATAATGGTTTGGAGGATAGCGCAGGCCGCTAGGCCTTTGCCAACTTTTGAACAACGATTTTGAACGCATTTTCGTCCGCATCGGTGAAATAGAGATCCGCGTCATATCCCTGATCATCCAAGAAGTGGAACACGCGTTTTGGTTCCTTCATGGAGTACGGCACGAGCAATGTCGCGATACGGTGACGCTTGGCCTTAGGGAATTTAACCTTGAGGCACGTGGACACAGGGAGACCTTCGATTTCGCTTGGGTCAACACCTGGGAAACCGGTTTCCTGCTCCAATGTCGGCGCACCGGCTTCGGACCAAAGAACCTGACCGTACATGCCGGCCTTTTCGCCGTTGTAACGGAAGCTGGACTTGCCAAGCTCGTATTCGCCATTCGCGTGGAGCAACCAATCGATATCAACATCTTCGTCCGCATCGATGCTATCGATGAATACGAAATAGCTGTCACGCACAAAGTACACTTCGCGCGTCACGTTGGTCACGCTTGGGTTAAAGTGCTGATACGCCGCGGTTGCGTCGCCTTTGATGTACACGTGATCTTCACGCTCTTCGACAGTTTCCAAAGACCCGTTGGACCGCAGCGCGAGGATCTTATCCTTGTCCGCGTACTGGCCCTTGCCGTTGATAAGGATCGCGTTTTTGGAACGTGTCTGACGGCGCCATGACTGGTGCATCGAGCTGTTGAAGGCCACATAGTAACCGGATTGGATCGCAAGATCTTCGCCGAAACCGTACATACAGAACGCGTTTTGGTCCCCGTGAGAGTGTGAAATCGAACCGTATTTGGACGCTTTCATCACGAACTGGATCTGCTGATCTGGGTCATCCATGCGGTGCTGGATCGCAGCCCAACCAACGCCTTTGAACCACTTCACTTTGTCCAGATCTTTTGGCGGAACCGCGTTCACGATTGGCCAATCGGTCTGATACATCAGCTCGTCAAAGTTAAAGTCCCACCAACCGTAGTTGTAGAACATCATGTCTGTGCCTGGGTTCAGACGCAGGATTTCTTCGTGGTACCACTGGAACGCAGGGTTGCCGGTCACACCAGCGTACTGACGGACGTTGTAACCCAATTTCGCACAAACCAAGTCACCCATAGTGGAGTCATCGCCGAATGTGGCGCGACGTGTGCTTGGGGATTTGGTGTAAAGCGGGAAGTTACCGGTCTCTTGGAAGAACGGACGCTCATAGATGTTGATGCCCATATAGGACTTCACAAGGTTCGCCGCCTCGGTGAGGTAGGCCATACCTGTCATCCAATAGTGTGGACCCTCAGCCCAGCCACCGTCGTTGTCGCCCCAAGGGGTGTAAACGGTAGAGAGGAATTCAACAGAGTAATCCAACCATGCTTTGGCTTCTGGCTCTTCGTCCCACATCGCCATACAGGCAGGGATAAGAACCGCAGACACCGCACGCACAGCGTGTGAATCATATGGGAACAAGTGGATGTTCGCGTGTTTGATCAAGTGATCCGCAGTCTGACGTGTACGGGCCAAAAGAACCGCGCGTACTGTTTCACGCTCTTCTTCGGTCAGTTGGTCATACAACCAGTCATAGCCCCAAGCGAATGCAACGTTCACACGGAATGCCCATTCGTCGGTGTATGCGCGGGATGTCGGACCTTCTACGTCCCACTCACAGGCGGACATGAGCCATTCTTTGGCGCGGTCGAGGTGTGCTTGGTTGTCGGTAACTTTACCGGAAACAGCAAGGTGACGGATCGCGTAGATAAGTTCCTGACAATCGATGTATGTCTGGCGCCATACTGGTGGCGTACGCTGATCGTTTTCGTAACGGCTTGGCTCTGGCATGATCTCGCGATCAATCCAAGGTGTTACGGATTTCTCATAGAATGTGGACCACGTGCAGTGATCCGCGTCTTTGGCAACTTCGGCCTTGAACGTTTCAAGACGCTCTGGGTTCAGCCATAGACGTGGGTGCGCAGTGGACACAGTTTTGTAGCGATCGGCGCGCGACACCAATGGAACTTTGGTTTGCTCTTCGGTCACAACAAAGGAACGTGTCTTGGACCATACGGTCACCTGACCGCCGGCCGCTGCATCCCAAACCGCATAACCCCAGTAGTATGTACCAGGTTCAAACGTCACATCAGGTGTGAGGAAGTTCAGAGGAATGTTTTCAAATGTTTTTGTTTTTGCCGGCGCAAAGTTTTCGTCGGAGGAAATACGAACCACATAGTGGGATTCATCCTCAACAACAGGAAGCCATTTAAAACGTGGGGGGTTCTCGACGATATCGTCACCGTCTGCAGGTGAATATTGAATATTCATGCGGCCTGCGCGGGGTTCATCAAGAAAAGCGAGTTTGGCGGGTGTCTTAGTATTGGACGACATCGAGGTCGTGTCCTTTCGGCATCAAAAACGGAAATGTCGCCCGCCAAAATACATTGGCGGGCGACATCAGAAAGTTATGTATTAGCCACCGTACTGACGGTCGTATGCAGATTGCATAGCTTCGATAACGTCAGAGTAGCCCATCTTTTCAAGCGTCGCTTGGTAGTCGTCCCACTCAGCGTTGATATCGGCAGAACCGAGGATCCAAGCCTGCTGTTTTTCCTGCATGTATGTAGAGATGGAAGACCATTTCTTGTCATACACAGCCTGCTCTTCTTCGTTGAATGCAACGCCGAGGAACTGGTCAATCAGGTAATCGCCAGCATCATATAGTTCGATACCGCGAAGCGCAGATGGGTTTGTCCACTGGATTTCATAGTTGAAGTCCTGGAAGTAACCACGTTGAACCTGAGAACCAACTTGGTACAGGGAAGAGTTGATCGGGCCTTTGGCCTTGAACTCGTCTGTAAAGATTGGCTGACCGTCAACCATTTCGTACTGCTCGCCTTCGATACCAAAGTTAGCCAAACGACGGCCTTCTTCGGTGAAGTAGAAGTCAAAGTACTTGATCGTTGTTACGGGATCAGGGTTGGTGTGGGAAATCGCCCAGCCGTCTGGCTTCACAGGAATACGACGGTGCTCAGCAACGCGCTTACCAGAGATCGACGCAGGTGGTGCGATCACAGCAAAGTCAAAGCCAGGAACTTTGTCTTTAAGCGAGATGTTGTAACCAGAAGTAGACGCGAACCAGTCGTGTGTCATACCACCAAGGTTTTCGGACAGAAGGAATTCACGTGCGGAAGAACCACGTGTGAATACTTCTGGGTCGATAAGACCTTCGGCGTACCATTTCGCGATGTTCTCGATGCCTGTTTTATAGGAATCAATCGCGTAACCGTGCTTGATCTGACCGTCCACAACGTGGAAGTCGTGGTATGTGTCGGAACCGGAAGAGCGGCCGTCCCAGAATGTTAGGAGACGTAGAACTTCTGGCCACTGACGTGCGAAGAATGGGATCTCATCCTGTACGCCGTTACCGTTTGGATCGTCGTTACGGAACGCTGTTAGAACGTCGTAAAGCTCGTCAACGTTTTGTGGCTGCTCTAGACCAAGTGTGTCTAGCCAGTCTTGACGCATCCAGTATGCACGACCGTACTTACCATCTGGTAGGTATGGAATGTAGTACAGGTTACCGTCGAAAGAAGACACAGCGGCCATCTTTTCTGGGTACTTGTCAAAGAACGCTTTCAAGTTTGGAGCGTGCTCTTCAATCAAATCGTTCAATGGAACGAACGCGCCCTGTGGGCCGTACTCGTTAACCATGTCCTTGATCTTGTCGCCACCCACGATGTGTGGAATGTCGCCAGATGCAAGCATAAGGTTGTGAGCTTCTTGTGAGCTCGGTGTGTTGGTGCCGAAAGTCGCGCCTTTTAGGTGTACCCCTGTAAGTTCGCGAGCCGCCTGCTCAACTGGCCAGTTCTCATCATAGCTGTAGCGCTTGTTGTGCAGGTGCACAGTAAGTTCTACGGGCTCATCCGTGATCCGAAGATGGCCATCTGCAAATGCAGGAGCCGAGATTGAAGTGGTCAGCATAGCTGCCGCTAGTAGAGTGAGTTTGCGCATTGGTTTCCTCCCTTTAACGCTTATCATCTTGATTACTCTTTGACACCACCAAGTAGGATGCCTTTGTTGAAGTACTTCTGAATGAACGGATAGAAGATCAGTACAGGAATGATCGAGCAGACCATAATTGCAGCTGTCACCGTTTCGAAGGAATACAGGGATTCAAGTAGTGAGTTCCCGAATTCTTCATCATCAGAGAGTTCAGCAATCACCTGTTGCAAGTAAACCTGCAACGGAATTTTGCCTTCATCCTTAAGAAGTACCATCGCCCAGAAGAACCCGTTCCAACGCGCAACCATACAGAACAGTACGATTGTAGCCAGAGCAGGCTTCGACAGAGGTACGTATACCTTCCGTAGAACCTGGAATTCGTTTGCACCGTCCATACGGGCCGCTTCTTCGAATGATGTTGGGATCGCTTCAAAGAAGTTGCGAAGTAGGATGATGTTAAATGCGTTTACCGCAAAACCGATAATCAGACCAAAGTAGCTGTCCATCAACCCCAAATCCCGCATGTTCAGGAAGAATGGGATAAGGCCCGCGTTAAACCACATGGTGAACGCCACCATTAGGTTCCAGAAACGACGACCGTACAGCTGGGGACGCGACAAAGCGTAGGCCCCTGGGATAATGATCAGCAAGCTGATGAATGTCCCACCAAAGGTGTAGATAAAGGTGTTCTTGTATGAGCTCCAGAACAGAGGTTCAGACAAGACCCGTTCATATGCCGCAAGCGTGAAGCCAATCGGCGTGATGACAACTTTACCTGCTGTCGCTGCTGACCCTTCGGAGAAGGATACAGCCGCGATGTAGATAAACGGGTACAGAGTTGAGATAGTGAACAGAGCGATAAGGACCATATTGATCCAAACAAAGATCTTATCACCACGTGAGTATAGATTCATATTTTTCATTGGTCAGACCCCTACCACAAGGACGTACGCGAGAAGCGACGTGAGATTGTATTCGCAGTCATCACAAGGATGAAGGCAACAATCGCGTTAAACAGACCAGCTGCTGCTGCGAGATCATATTGGGCACCCTGTAGACCTTGACGGTAAATAAAGGTGTTGATCACGTCAGCGGTTTCAAACGTAGCAGGCTGGTAAAGAAGGATGATGAGCTCAAAGCCAACTTCCAACAGGTTACCAATACGAATGATCAGCATGATGATGATTGTAGGTAGAATTGACGGGATAGTGATTTTCCAAACCATCTGCCAGCGCGACGCGCCGTCAACAACCGCAGATTCATACAAGGATGGGCTCACACCGGCAATCGCCGCCAAGAACACAATCGATGAGAAACCTGCCTCTTGCCAGATACCAGAACCGATATAGATCGGACGGAACCATTCAGGTTTGATCAAGAAGTAAATCGGGTCAACGCCGATCCACGACAAGAACGAATTCACGATACCTGCGCTTGGTGAGAATGCGGTAATAACGATACCGGAGATAATCACAGTCGAGATAAAGTGTGGAAGATACACGATGGTTTGCGACGTACGCTTAAACACTTGGTTCGTGATCTCGTTGAACATGATCGCCAAGAAGATCGGAATTGGGAAACCAAAACAGAGACTTAGCGCACTGATCATGAAGGTGTTTCGCAAGGCGCGAAGGAACTGGTCACTTCCGAATAGAGTATGGAAGTGCTCAAATCCGACCCATGGGCTTCCGGCTACGCCGCGGAAAATGGAGTAGTCCTTGAACGCAATCTGTAGGCCGTACATCGGCTTGTACAGAAAGACAACGAACCAGATGATCGTCGGAGCGAGCAGCACATAAAGCTGCCACTCTTTCCGCAGATGCTGGATAAATTGATCGATTTTCGTTTGCATGTCGACCCCCTACCCTAAGCTTGTGCCAGGCCGAATACGTTTCCGGTTTTGGCATCAAAGACTTTGATCATGCTTGGATCGACGTAGATCGTGTTGACCTTTTCAAGGTGTTCGATTTCACCGCGTGTTTCGACCTTGAGAACGAAAGTCTTGCCAGCAACGCTTGTATGAAGCAACGCCTCAGACCCAAGTGTCTCGATAAGATCAAGGCTCACTGGGATCGCAGAGAGACCTTCACCGGGCTCGATGGAAACATGCTCTGGACGGATACCGATGATCACGTCAAGCTTCGACGCGCCCTTAAGCTCGTCCAAGACAGGAAGCGTGATCTCAACATCGTCGATGAACGCAACAACTTTGTCGCCCTTATCGTTTGCCACACCCGCAATTTGGTTCATGGGCGGAGAGCCGATAAAGCCAGCAACAAATGTGTTCACTGGGTTGTTGAACAATTCCATCGGCGTACCGACTTGTTCGATGTGACCGTCACGCATAACAACGATGCGATCCGCAAGTGTCATCGCTTCGACTTGGTCGTGCGTCACGTAAACGGATGTCACACCAAGACGCTTGTGAAGACGTTTGATTTCGGCGCGCATCTGTGTACGCAACTTCGCATCAAGGTTGGAAAGTGGCTCGTCGAACAGGAATACTTCTGGGTGACGTACAATCGCACGGCCCATCGCAACACGTTGACGCTGACCACCAGAAAGATCCGCAGGGCGGCGATCAAGATACTCAGTCAGACCAAGGATCTCGGCAACTTCTGCCACGGATTCTTTGATTTTTTCTTTGGACGCTTTACGGATCTTAAGACCGAAAGCAATGTTGTCCGCCACATTGAGGTGCGGATACAGAGCGTAGTTTTGGAAAACCATAGCAACGTCGCGGTCTTTCGGCGCAACATCGTTAACCACACGATCACCGATGGTAAGCTCACCACCGGAAATCTCTTCGAGACCGGCAATCATGCGCAGCGTCGTTGATTTACCACAACCGGATGGCCCCACAAGAACAACAAACTCTTGTGATTTTACCTCAAGATCGATTCCATGAACGACCTCAACAGCTCCATAACGCTTGACAATTTTCTTTAGATTAAGACCCGACAACTTTCCCTCCCAGGACGACGTACTTTACGGCGCAATGCACCCTCTAAACGGTCAACGTCTCTACGATACCCATCCGTATCTGCGAGCAGTTTTGCCCATCTCTTGAACAAAACACGGACCGCTTCCAAATAGTCGTAGCGCATTTAAATCAGGACAACAATACAAATATTTACAAATACCAATTCGCTCGACATGTCCTACGCATCCAAACAATTTTATCCAAGTGTATGATAATAATGATGTATTTCAACACGTGACCATACGTAATTGCCGCCAAGTTCCAGCGATTACGCGATAATATCATTCGATTTCAGAACAAATCTCAATGAATTGTGACAAATACCAACGGCCTTAACTTCGTATTTCATCGGGTTTAACGTCACTTTATCCCAAAAATGACGCCAGAAAGGAATCAGGAAGCGACGCCTCACCACGATCTAGCATATCAGTTAACAAACATCCTGTGACCACTTCGACCCTCAATCGCATCGGGATGCCCCGTAAATGCAGTACGAAGGTATCTCGTGCTAATTGACTCCTCCCTCTCTCAGCCTTACAAGTTTTTACAAATTATGGGCCGAGTTGAGACGGCCCGCGTTTAGCAAAGGAAAACCAATGATTGTAAACTCTGATAATGCGTCCGAATGGATGGTATCCGGCCCTGGCGCACAGCGCCGTATTCTTTGTGAAAACAAAGACATCATGATGGTAGAGTTCCGCTTTGAAAAAGGCGGCGAAGGTCTTCACCACAATCACCCGCACACGCAAACGACATTCGTTGCCTCTGGGAAATTCGAATTCACCATCGACGGCGTCACCAAGGTTCTCGGCCCTGGTGATGCGACAATGATGCCATCGAACGCGTACCACTCATGCGTTTGCCTCGAGGCTGGCTCTCTTTATGACGCGTTTACACCACGTCGCGACGACTTTATGGACGCCCACGGCTGGGACAAGTCCTAATACCATGGCTGCGCCGCACCCCGACCTCGTCCTTGATGCCAAGGCAGATGTGGGCGAAGCACCGGTTTGGTGCGTGCGCAGCCAAACTCTTTTTTGGATCGACATCAACGCCGGTGAGCTTCACCAATTTGATCCGTCATCCGGACAAGACACACGCTGGAACATGGGCGAACCCATTGGTTTTGTCGCCCTAACCAAAACCACCGATGTCGTGGTCGCCCTTTCCTCGGGCCTTTATTCATTCAACACAGCCACCGGCACCCGTAGCGTTTTGTCGGATTTGAACGTCGGCGCGCTCGGATGTCGTTTTAACGAAGGCTGCATCGATAGCCGCGGTCGCGTTATCGTCGGATCCATGCGCACCAACGGCGATCACGTCACAGATCCCGCTGGCACGCTTTACACGTTTGATGGCAATAAGACGTCCACTGCCCTTACAGGTTTTCACCTGATCAATGGCATGGCGATGTCTCATGACGGGCGCACCGCCTATGCCTCGGACTCGCTCCCGAGCATCCGACGCATTTGGGCCTATGACTATGACCCCGATGACGGGGTATGGTCGAACAAGCGTGAATTCTTTGATACCCGCCACGTCGATGGCCGCCCCGACGGCGCGACGATTGACAGCGATGGATGTTACTGGATGGCCGGCATAAGCGGTTGGGAATTGGTCCGGATCACGCCCAAGGGTGACGTCGATATGCGCATCCCCATGCCAATAGAAAAGCCCACCAACGTTATGTTTGGCGGGCCGGACTTTAGAACGCTCTATGTCACGTCATTGGGTGGTGATATCGATCAATCGAAACATCAACCGCACGCGGGTGGATTGTTTTCATTGGAAATCAAAGGGGTACAGGGTGTCGCACCACGGCTCGCGGCGCTGTAGATCCTAGATATTGCCTTCGAACACGCGGCGACGCGCGTTTTCAACGTGATCGCGCATCGCATTGCGCGCACCCTCGGCATCTCCGGCCTCAATCGCACGCAAAATGATAAGGTGCTCTTGCTGAACGGTCTCGTTCCGCTCCATCGGCATGGTCCGTGATAGGTTCCGAGTAAGGTTCATACCCGTCAGAATGTTCGATTTCATCGAGTTCCGCGCGGTCGAGAAATATTGGTTCCCCGAGGCGGTACAAATCGCGGCATGGAAATCTTCATCCGCATCAACACCGAGCTCATTTTCACGAACACAGCGCACCAATTCATCATAGGCACGGCGCATCGCGGCAAGGTCGCTCTCGGAACGACGCCGCGCGGCAAGGAACGACGCCTCACCTTCGATGGCGGCGCGAAATTCAAATGTACGTTGGATATCAGCAATGGAGCCAACCGGAGCAAAGTCCAGAACCGATCCATCAGGGCGCCGCTTCACATAGGAACCAGAGCCTTGGCGCGAGACGATCAAGCCGTCTTCGCGTAGTTGTTTAAGCGCTTGGCGCAGAACAGGTCGACTGACCTCGAGCATATCGCTGAGTTTGAACTCTGTCGGAAGCTTAACGCCCACAGAGAATTCACCCTCCACAATCATCGCGACGATGCGTTCGTAAACGCGGTCGGACAATGTGCGGTCACGAACGGGGCGTGCTGCCCCGCCCGTCGCGAATTTCGCTTGAGGTGCTATCGGTTGTTCTTCTTGCGCCACTCTGCGTAAATTTCCTTTGTTTCGGGATCCGTTGGTGGGTAAAGACCAAATGTGGATGCACCGTTTTGAACACGCTCTAGGACAAAATCCTCAAACGCAGTCATTTCTAGGGCTTCTGCTGCAACTTCTTCTACAACATGTACAGGAAGAACGACAACACCTTCGTTGTCGCCAACCAAAATATCACCTGGGAAAACGGACACGCCGCCACATGCGATTGGCTCATTGATGCCAACAGCGTGGTGCTTGGTCAGGTTTGTCGGCGCACTTGGTGTTTTGTGATACGCAGGCATTTCCATCGCAGCAATTTCTGGTGCGTCACGGAAGCCACCATCGGTCACAACGCCTTGACAGCCAAGAACACCCAAACGGGTCACAAGGATGGAACCGGCAGAAGCCGCAGTCGCGTCTTCACGGGAATCGATAACAAAGATCGCACCAGGAGGACATTCTTCAACGCCCTTACGCTGTGGGTTTTCGCGGTCGGCGAATGACTCAAGGCCATCAAGATCTTCGCGCGCTGGAATGTAACGTAGCGTATACGCGAAACCGACCATGTTTTTGCCCGGGTTCATGCGCTGTGCGCCTTGGATATAGATGTTTTTAAAGCCACGCTTAAACATAGCAGTGGTCAATGTCGCCGTGCTTACTTGAAGCAGGATGTCGCGAATTTCTGTTGTTAGTCCATCCATG
Organism: uncultured Halocynthiibacter sp.; assembly: GCA_947503035.1. GTDB lineage: Bacteria > Pseudomonadota > Alphaproteobacteria > Rhodobacterales > Rhodobacteraceae > CANNCD01. Next base: position 27,586 of record CANNCD010000001.1, on the reverse strand, counting down.
ATCGACGGCCCCTCTTTAGAACTTGTAATTTAGTGTTCCTTTTTGGGTAATAGGATTGTGGCGACTTGTCAATAATTTGTAAAACAACTTGTAAACCACACCATAAATCATAAAAAACAATGACTTAAACAAATATCACCTCTAAATATTCTCGACTATTGCGTATTTTTCGAGCGATTTGTTTCAAAGAATCCCGAGTTTGGACATATTATTTGTAAAATGTTGTAATGCACACTAAGTAAGCCAGAACAATCTAGGACTGAGAGACTCCACCATGATTCACTATTTTCGCTGGCCCGTCATTGTAACCATCCTTGGCCTTGCGCTTTCGGCATACATTGGGTGGACGACAACCGGCGCCATTTCTGGCTTATTATCATTCTTGATGATCGGTACTGTCCTCGCGGTTCTCGAAATCTCTCTTTCCTTTGACAACGCCATCGTGAACGCCAACCGCCTACGTACAATGGACGAGGTATGGCGGCGGCGTTTTTTGACTTGGGGCATCTTGATCGCGGTTTTTGGCATGCGCATCGTCTTCCCAATTCTTGTCGTGACGGTCGCTGCTCAAGTCTCTCCACTCGAAGCGCTGCGCATCGCGATCTCCGATCCTGATGGCTATTCGGCGATGATCAAGGATGCCCACCTGTCGATTTCGGCCTTTGGCGGCACCTTCCTTATGCTCTTGGCGCTGACGTTCTTTACCGATGACGAGAAAGAAGTCGACTGGATCAAACCTATCGAACGGACATTGCGCAAGTGTTCAGGCATTTTCGGATTTGAGACGCTCGCCGCTCTGGTGATCATCGGGTTCTTTACGCTTATGATCCCGTCTGCCTACCAAATGGAATTCCTGCGCTCGGCAGGGCTTGGTATTCTGGCATTTCACGCTGTTGAAATGCTGGGGCGTGTGCTTGATCCGGACAAGAAGACTAACGCCTCTGCGGCCGCTGGTGGGCTTGGTTCATTCCTTTACCTCGAGGTGATCGACGCGTCGTTTTCCTTTGACGGAGTGATTGGCGCCTTTGCCCTGACAACCAACATTTTCCTCATCGCAATCGGGCTGGGAATCGGTGCGATGTATGTCCGCGCAATGACCATTATGTTGATTGAACGCAATACCTTGGCCGAATTCAAATTCCTCGAGCACGGCGCGTTTTATTCCGTTTTTGCCCTCTCCATCGTGATGTTCTCTCACTCAATCGTGCACATCCCCGAGGTCATCGCCGGTTCAATCGGCGTCAGCATGATCGCGGTCGCGCTTTATGCATCAATCCGCGACAATCGCATCAACGGCTAGAAACAACATGGCTCGCATTTTACAATGCGGGCCATTTTCATGAGTGGCCTACGGTCGTTCAATTTGTGTGGGATATCATTGGTGCGGGCGGTGGGACTCGAACCCACACGGGCATACGCCCTCCAGATTTTAAGTCTAGTATGTCTACCATTCCATCACGCCCGCGATCCAATGGTGCGAACTCGGTTCGCATGCCTACTGGATAGAATATCCCTTTCGAAATGAAAAGCACGGAAGCGCGAAAAATCGTCATTCTTTGACACTAGATGTAGGCTGTATTAATATCTCGTACACCATAATCGGTTAATTCAATAATGATTACACACACAATTCCCCCCGAGGGACCAACGGCATGTTACTTTCGCAAATAAAACAAGAACCTATCGACCTTGAAAACGGACATAAACGCGATGTGCGCACCCAGTTTGGCGCCCTGTGTTATCGTGTGCGCAATGGTGATGTTCAGGTTTTGTTAATCACAAGCCGTGAAACCCGTCGCTGGATCATCCCCAAGGGTTGGCCGATGGACGGGGAAACCCCCGCCGACGCCGCCGCGACCGAAGCCTGGGAAGAAGCCGGCGTTAAGGGCAAGGTCAAGAACGCCTGTATTGGGATCTACACCTATTCCAAGCGCCTGAATAAAGACGAGACAATTCCCTGTGTCGTCGCTGTTTTTCCGATCAAGGTAAAGGCGCTTAAGAAAAACTATCCTGAAAAGGACGAGCGGAAACGCAAGTGGGTCAGCCTTAAAAAGGCGTCCAAGATGGTGGATGAGCGTGATCTGGCCCAGATCATCAAACATTTTTCGCCCAAGCACCTTTGATAGATTGCGTTCGGCCAAAGCGGCGCGTAGAACCCTCGCGCCGTGACCGTTGGGGGATCCTGATTTGATCAGATATGCGCTTAAATGTGTGGACAACCATTCTTTCGAAAGCTGGTTCAAATCGGCTGCGGCCTTTGACACCCTGCTTGAACGCGGATTGGTGGCCTGTCCCGAATGCGGTAAATCGGATGTGAGCAAGGCCATCATGGCCCCGCGTGTATCAACCGCACGTGACAAGGCCCCCGCGCCAACGCCCGAACCCACGCCCCAGATGCCCGACCTTGAAAAAATGCGCCAAGAGGTCGAGACAAATTCCGAATACGTCGGCGACAAGTTCGCCACCGAGGCCCGCGCCATGAACGACGGCGACGCACCTGAACGCTCGATCTATGGCGAGGCATCGCTGGACGAGGCAAAATCCCTTGTCGAAGATGGCGTCCCCGTGGTCCCGCTTCCGTTTATTCCGACCAAGAAAACAAATTAGCGCCATAGTGCTGCCTAGATTGGATGGGACTTTCAGCTCATTGATGACTGAATTGAAAGTTCCACCATGTTACGCCGTTTTTCTTTTTTCATTGCCCGCATCTCCTCGACGTTGCTTGTCGCCCTCGTGATTCTCGGATTTTTTGCGGAACGCCACGCCACCCAACAGGACGCCGATAAATTTCGGGCACCCCCGATCGAAAGTGTTGAGCGTGGCTTTTTCCGCGAAATACGATCCAATCGCTTCGATGTCGCCTATCTCGAAGCCTATCACTATGCGGTGCCGGCTGAACTTCGCGCGCTGACAACCAATCATATCACCCTCGATGGATGGCGCCCCCGCAATTGGCACAGCTATGTTCCTGAGACTGTCGCAGATGATGCGCCCGTCGTCATTCTGTTCCACGGCGCAGGACGGGACGGTCTTGCGATGATTGACATGTGGAAAGACACCGCAGACAAAAATGGGATCGTTTTGGTCGCACCCAATGCACCAGGGACGTATTGGCCGCTCGATGACTTTTCCCCCACGTATCTTGACAAAATCATCAATAAAATCTCCCAAACCACAAACATCGATAACAGCCGGATGTATCTCTTTGGCCATTCAATCGGTGCAATTCATGCCCAGCTGTTGGCCAACAAAACGCTCGGACCTTGGCGCGGCGTTGCGGGCCACGGGGGGTACGCATCGCCGTCCTCTGTCGTTCCGCATCCCACTGCTGTTCCGCAACGCATCTATCTCGGCGAGCACGAAACAGAATTCCCCGTCGAACCTGCCCGCACCGCCGGACAGGACCTTGCCGCCAAGGGGTATCGCATCGACTTGGTCGTGATCCCCAAGCACACCCATTGGTTCTATGACATTGGACCGCAGATCGCCGATCATGCGTGGCAATGGTTCGCGTCTCTCTAGGGTCGGTTTTCAAACTCCTCTTGCCCTTCTGGCGCCCCATCCTTATTAAGCACTGAGCTTATTTTAAGGGTCGCACGGGGCGACCATGGGGGACGTTCCATGCCAGTATTGGTAATGAAATTTGGTGGCACATCCGTTGCCACATTGGACCGCATTCAACGCGTCGCAAAACGCGTTGGTGTCGAAGTAGCCAAAGGCTATGACGTGATCGTCATTGTCTCCGCCATGTCCGGTAAAACGAACGAATTGGTGGGTTGGGTCAAAGAGACCTCGCCTATGTTTGACGCGCGCGAATATGATGCGGTTGTCTCATCCGGCGAAGCGGTGACGGCGGGTCTTATGGCCCTGACGCTCCAGCAAATGGATGTCCCAGCACGCAGCTGGCAAGGCTGGCAGGTTCCGTTGAAAACCGACTCGGCGCATTCGGCCGCGCGGATTGACGAAATCCCCACCGACAACATCAACGAAAAATTCGGCGAAGGCATGCGCGTTGCCGTTGTTGCTGGCTTCCAAGGCGTAAGCCCAGAAGGCCGCATCACCACGCTTGGTCGCGGTGGTTCCGACACGACGGCCGTCGCATTTGCGGCGGCGTTCGACGCGGAACGTTGCGATATCTACACCGACGTTGACGGCGTTTACACGACCGATCCGCGCATTTCCCCCAAGGCGAAAAAGATCGACAAGATCGCCTATGAGGAGATGCTCGAACTTGCGTCCCTTGGCGCCAAGGTTCTTCAGACGCGTTCTGTGGAACTTGCGATGCGCTATAAGGTGAAGCTGCGCGTCCTATCATCATTCGAAGAAAACACTGACACATCCGGCACACTTGTGTGCGACGAGGAGGAAATCATGGAATCCAACGTAGTTTCTGGCGTCGCCTATTCCCGCGACGAAGCGAAAATGACACTTGTATCGGTTGCGGACCGTCCCGGCATTGCCGCGGCGATCTTTGGGCCATTGTCCGAGGCTGGTGTGAATGTCGATATGATCATTCAGAACATCGCCGAAGATGGTCGTACCGACATGACCTTCTCTTGCCCAATTGACGATGTGGCGCGCGCACGCGTTGCATTGGACGGGGCCAAAGACGCCGGTGACATCAATTTCCACGAATTGGTTGCCGACGAAGACGTCGCCAAAGTGTCCGTTGTGGGCATCGGTATGCGCAGCCACGCAGGTGTTGCCGCCAAGATGTTTGGCGCCCTTCATGATCACGGCGTGAACATTAAGGTCATCGCGACATCAGAGATCAAGATTTCTGTTCTGATTGAGCGGAAATATATGGAACTCGCGGTTCAAGCCCTGCATGATGCGTTTGAGCTAGAAAAATAATAAGTCAGGGGCCCAATGGCCGACGGTACAGAAACAGAAAGCCGCAAACTGCTTGGCCGCTTGCGGGATACGCTGGCAGAAGACAGCGAAGGTCAGACACGTCTTAATCGGGTAACGCATCTTATTGCGGATTCGATGAACACCGAGGTCTGCTCGATTTATCTGTTCCGTGACGCAGAAACCCTCGAACTTTGTGCCACCGAGGGTCTAAACCCCGAGGCCGTCCATAAAACCCGCATGCGCCTTGGCGAGGGTTTGGTCGGCCTTGTTGCACGTAAAGCCCAAATCGTGAATACCGCTGATGCCCCATCCACCAAGGGGTTTCGCTACATGGAAGAGACCGGCGAGGAAATCTATAGCAGTTTCCTTGGGGTCCCGATCCAACGTATCGGCGAAGGCATGGGCGTACTGGTTGTTCAGTCCAAAGAGGCCCGCGAATTTTCCGACGATGAGGTCTATGCCCTCGAGGTTGTTGCGATGGTTTTGGCCGAAATGGCCGAGCTTGGCGCCTTTGTCGGCGAAGGTGCGGCCCTTGCGGCGCGCCACACAAACCCCGTTTTGTTCCGTGGCACCATGGGCCAAGAAGGCGCCTCTGAGGGAAACGTTTACCTGCATGAACCCCGTGTCGTGGTCACGAATCCTGTGGCCGATGACCCCGAGGCCGAAACGATTCGCCTTCGCGAGGCGGTTGATTCGCTGCGATTCTCTGTGGATGAGATGCTTGCCACCGCCAAGGGCGGAGACAAAGAACAAATGCAGGTCCTTGAGGCCTATCGCATGTTCGCCAATTCTCGCGGCTGGATGCGCCGCATGGAAGAGGACATCGTACGTGGTCTGTCGGCCGAGGCAGCCGTTGAAAAAGAACAATCCGCCGCCCGCTCACGGCTCAGCCAAATTCCAGATGCCTATTTGCGTGAACGGCTTCAGGATCTGGATGATCTGTCGAACAAATTGCTTCGAACGCTCACCGGTCAGGGCAATGATACCGGCGCAGATATGCCCGAAAACCCCGTTCTGGTGGCGCGCAACATCGGCCCCGGTGAACTTCTTGAATATGGCCGTAAGCTACGTGGTGTTGTTCTCGAAGAGGGCTCCGTCGGGAGCCACGCCGCCATTGTTGCACGCGCCCTTGCGATCCCGCTTGTTGTTCATGCGACCAACATCACAACAGACGCGTTGAATGGCGATGCAATTTTGGTCGATGGCGATCAAGGCATCGTGCACCTTCGTCCAGACGATGCCGTCAAAGGTGCGTTCCGCGACAAGATCGAAATGGCCATTCAGGCCAAGGAAAAATACAGCTCAATCCGTGATAAGCCCGCCGTCACCCGCGATGGTGTGTTCATGACGCTTTCGATGAACGCCGGCCTCATGGCGGATCTCCCCTCGCTCAAAAGTTCGGGCGCGGATGGTGTTGGCTTGTTCCGAACTGAACTCCAGTTCCTGATCCGCAATTCCATGCCCCGTCGTGGCGATTTAGCCAAGATTTACACCAAGGTTCTGGACGCCGCCGAAGGGCAGCGCGTCGTATTTCGCACACTTGATATCGGCTCGGACAAGGTCCTGCCCTATATGAAGCCGAACGACGAACCCAATCCGGCGCTTGGCTGGCGCGCGATCCGCGTGGGTCTTGATAAACCCGGTGTGATGCGGATGCAGCTGCAGGCCTTGATCCGTGCCGCGAATGGCCGCCCGCTTACGATCATGTTCCCGTTCATCGCCCAATTCGAAGAATACAAGGAAGCCCGCGCCGCCTTTGAGGCCGAAATCATCCGCGAGCGCGCCCTTGGACATCCGGTGCCCGAGACCTATGAAATCGGCTCGATGCTTGAAACGCCATCATTGGCCTATGCGCCACGGCAATTCTTTGAAATGACTGACTTTATTTCAATTGGCGGCAATGACCTTAAACAATTTTTCTTCGCCGCTGACCGTGAAAACGAACGCGTGCGTCGGCGCTATGACACGCTCAATGTGAGCTTCCTGTCCTTCATCGAACAGATCGTTTCGCGGTGTAACGAAACCAACACACCCGTTTCATTCTGCGGCGAAGATGCCGGTCGTCCCATCGAGGCGCTATGCTTTGCCGCGATGGGTCTGCGGTCCCTATCCATGCGCCCCGCGTCCATTGGTCCGGTAAAACACATGCTTCACTCGCACGATCTTCGGGCCGTAAAGGCCGTGATTGATGAGGCACGACAAAGCGGAGACCAATCCGTGCGCGGCGCGATCGTCAAATATCTCGAGAACAAAACGTAAAACCTATCCATTTGGGTCAATTTGGCGCAAATTCCCCATAAAACAGGCAAATGAGGGATAGAAATTATTAATGCCTTGTCCCTACACTGGTCATGAGGAGATAGTCATGTCGAGTGTAATATTAGGTTTTTGTATCGGTCTTTCGTGCGCCATCGCTTTTGCGGTATCGGGTGTACCACTTGCCCTTGCGTCTGCAACTTATGTTATCGTTGGCGCGGCGGTGCCACTCCTCGTGCTTCTTATGGAACCTTTCGGCCGTCCCATTGCGAGACAGAACCGCTAACGCTGTCCCACGCTCCCTCAACCATTTCATAGCCAAGAACCCGTTCGGGATTGGTTGGCGGTGGCATGATCACACCGGTTAATTTGTGAAAGCCAAATCGACTGTAATAGGGCTCGTCTCCAACAAGAAGCGACCGTAGCCAACCACTTTGCCCACCGATGCTAAGGCTTTCTCGGATAAGTCGTGCACCAAGCCCCTCGCCCTGTCGCGTGGGGTGAACCGCAACCGGACCCAACAAAAGCGCAGGGTGATCTCCGACCAAAACCGGCCAAAACCGGATCGCACCTGCCAAAATACCGTCAATATCCCGCGCAACCATCGACAGCCCCGCAACCGGATCAACCCCATCCCGCAGCCGGTAAGACGACAACGCTTCGCGCCCAGGGGCAAAGCACAAATCATAGAGGGCTTCGACTTCCCAAAGATCGTCCGGATTTTCAGGGCTGAGATTAATTTGTTTGTCCTCGCGGTCACGTTTTTGCGCATTGACGGTAATACATCATTTTCGGCTGGCTTCGCATCTAGCACGACGTTACCTCTTGATCAAACACGAACAAGAGGTCTGTTATGTTTTACAAACCCCAAGATGGCCATGGTTTGCCGCAGAATCCATTTTCTGCAATCGTTGCCCCGCGCCCGATTGGTTGGATTGCGACGCGCAATGGCGCGGGAATGGACAATCTCGCGCCCTACTCATTCTTCAATGCGGTCGCCTATGAGCCACCACAGGTCATGTTTTCGTCGACCGCCAATCCCAAGACATCAGACGCCAAGGATTCTCTACGCAACATCCGCGAAACGGGTGTGTTCGCGGTAAATATCGTCGGCTTTGAAGACCTGACCAAAATGAACCAAAGCTCGGCGCCGCTTGCCGCAGATGTTGACGAATTTGACTATGCGGACATCAAAAAGGCCCAGTGTTCGACCATCGATTGCCCCTATGTTGCGACTGCAGCGGCGGTTCTTGAATGTACTGTTACCCAGATCATCGAACTTAAGGGTAACAATGGGTTTGCCACTTTCGGCGAAGTTCAGGGCATCCGGATGCGCGACGACTGTGTGATCGATGGGCGCTTTGACGGAACCCATTTTGGGCAAATGGCGCGCATGGGGTACCAAGACTACACCCGCGTCGACCACACATTCGAAATCGCGCGCCCAACGCAACCAAACTCTTCCAAGGACGAGACATGACAGACACAATGATCGGTATTATCGGTGGCTCTGGCCTTTATGAAATTGACGGATTGAAGGACGCGAAATGGGTCACCGTTGATACCCCATGGGGCGCGCCGTCAGACGCCATTTTCACCGGTACGCTTGATGGCGTCAAAATGGCGTTCTTGCCACGCCATGGTCGCGGTCACGTGCATTCGCCATCGACAGTGCCATATCGCGCGAACATCGATGCGCTGAAACGTCTGGGCGTGACCGATGTGATTTCCGTCTCCGCCTGTGGCTCGTTCCGCGACGAAATGGCCCCCGGTGATTTTGTGATCGTTGACCAGTTCATCGACCGCACCTTTGCCCGCGAAAAATCCTTCTTTGGCACGGGCTGTGTGGCGCATGTTTCGGTGGCGCACCCGACCTGTCCCCGCCTTGGCGAAATCTGCCTGACCGCCGCCAAATCCGAGGGCATCACCGTCCACAACGGCGGCACCTATCTGGCCATGGAGGGCCCACAGTTCTCAACCCTCGCCGAGAGCAAAATGTACCGAGAAAGCTGGGGCGCGGATGTCATTGGTATGACCAACATGCCCGAGGCGAAACTCGCCCGCGAGGCCGAGCTTTGCTATGCATCCGTTGCGATGATCACCGATTACGACAGCTGGCACCCTGACCACGGCGAGGTCGACATAAATGCCCTGATCGCGACCCTTACCGGTAATTCCGCCAAGGCCAAAGGCCTTATTGCGCGACTTCCGGCACTTCTTGGTGCGGATCGGGACGACTGTCCCCATGGCTGTGACAAGGCGCTTGAATTCGCGATCATGACTGCGCCTGACAAACGTGATCCCGATCTTGTTGCGAAACTTGACGCGGTTGCGGGGCGGGTTCTGTAACATGGCCGACATCAAAGACTACATCCGCACCATTAAGGATTTCCCCCACGAAGGGATCATGTTTCGCGATGTGACCACGCTTTTTGGCGATCCAGATGGGTTGCGCATGGCAATTGACGACATGGTCGCGCCGTTCAAGGATACCAAAATCGACAAGGTCGTCGGCCTTGAGGCCCGCGGTTTCATCCTTGGCGGTGCTATCGCCCATCAGTTGGGCGTCGGGTTTGTACCGGTTCGCAAGGCCGGCAAACTCCCTGGTGCGACCCTAGCCGAAGAATATACGCTCGAATATGGGACCGCCGTTTGTGAAATCCATGAGGATGCCTTGACCGCAGGCGAACGTGTTCTGGTGGTCGACGACCTGCTTGCCACGGGTGGTACGGCGGCGGCTGGGATCAAATTGATCGAACGGCTGGGGGGCGAAATCGTCGCCTGTTCCTTTATCGTTGACCTGCCGGACCTTGGTGGTCGCGACAAACTGACGAAAATGGGAATAAAAGTCGAAATTCTTTGCGAATACCTTGGTCTGTAAAGACCTTGGTAACGCCCACAACGTATTAAGTAAGTGTCCGTCGAACGCGGACCTCTGTTTGCACAGTACCCGAACGCCTCGTTAGCCCCCCTAGCGAGGCGTTCATCGTTGCTGCAACACTGCTCCGGGGTTCATGATGCCGTTCGGATCAAGCGCCTCTTTGATCGCGCGCATGGCGAACAACTTGGTCGGATCGCCCAACCGTTCCAAATCGGCGGCCTTGAGACGTCCAACACCGTGTTCGGCACTGATCGACCCCTCCATGGAATGGGCCAGTTCGTGAACACAATCCTTAACCGCGATGCGCACATCGGCGTAGTCGGCTTTGTTCCGGCCCTTCGTGGGGAACACATTATAATGCAGGTTCCCATCGCCAAGATGGCCAAAACAGTTGATGCGGAAATCGCCAATTTTCGCAAGCGCAGGTCCGCCCCGTTCGATGAATTCGGCGATCCGCGACAATGGCACCGAAATATCGTGGGACGAGATCGATCCGATCCGGCGGTTGCCTTCGGGGATGTTTTCGCGCACCGCCCAAAATTCTTGGCGCTGGGTTTCGGATTGGGCAATCAGCCCATCGGCGACCAAGCCAGCCTCGACCGCCTCTTCAAACACTTCCATGAGCATCGCGTCGGGCGCCATGCCCGCAAATGCACCCACATCAATCAGAACCATCCATTCGGGAATATCCGCAAACGGCAATCGAAGTTCAGGCATGGTTTCGGTCAGAAAATCCAACCCCATCCGATGCATCATTTCAAACGCCGAGATCATCCCCGCCATCCGTTTTTCTGCAATGGCGAGCAGGCCAAGCGCGGCATCTGGCCCGTTCACGACAAACAATGCGGTACCGTTTTCAACAGACCGCGGGAACAGCCGAAGCGTCGCCGCAGTGATCACCCCCAGCGTCCCTTCGGCCCCAATCATCAGATTGCGAAGATCATAACCGGTGTTGTCCTTGCGAAGCCGCGTGAGCCCGTTCCAGATTTTGCCATCGGGCAAAACCGCCTCAAGGCCCAGACACAGATCGCGGGCATTGCCATAGCGCAAAACGTTCAAGCCACCTGCGTTCGTCGACAGGGTCCCGCCAACACGACACGACCCTTCAGAGGCCAAAGACAGGGGATACAATCGGTCGACCTCTGCGGCGGCCTCTTGCACATTTGCAACAATCGCGCCGGCCTCGGCGATGATGGTATTTTCCGATGGCCGGACGGCGCGGATGGCGTTCATGCGTTCAAGCGAAAGGATAATGGGCGCGGGTCCCTCCGCCGCGACCTGTCCAAGGACAAGTCCGGTGCCGCCGCCGAATGGTACAATTCCAACCTTGGCGGCGTTTGCCGCCTTAACGATAACAGACACCTCTTCGACGGTCGCGGGGGTCGCCAAGACACCGCCCTGCCCCGTTACACGGCCCCGTGGGTCCTGTGTATAGGCGTCCGTCACATCGCGCAGAGTGCCCGCAGGCAGTTGTGCCTCAAGCGTCTGAATGAAGTCATGCGTCACTGGGTTCAAGGTCATGTCAGGCCCTCACTTAGCCGGCAGTTGTCCGTCCACGTCGGTCGGCGCGCAAATTCGCATAGAGGACGTGGTTACGCCACCGTCCGTTGATCTGAAGATAGCTTTGCGCGACGCCCTCGTATTTGAAACCGCATTTTTCCAGAACACCGCGTGACGGCGTATTCTCAGGAAGGCAGGCGGCCTCAAGGCGGCAAATATCTAGATGGGTAAAGGCAAAATGCGACAGCGCCGAGACCGCTTCGCTCATGTAACCATGGCGGGCATAGGGTTCGCCGATCCAATACCCGACCGACCCTGCCTGCGCCGGACCACGTCGGATGTTATCAAGCGTCACCGCCCCAATAAGCGTCTGATCCTCACGACGAACAAGCATAAGCGCCGCCGCCGTTTTCCGCGTCCACGACCGCTGGGCCCAATACACGCGGTTGGCGAATGTCTTGCGCGAGGCATGATCAGGCGCGCGAAGCGGCTCCCACGGTTCCAAAAATGCGGAACTCTCAGAGCGAAGCGCCGCCCACGACCGATAATCGGACATCAATGGCAATCGCAAACTTAGGCGTTCTGTTTCAATCTGAAGCTTTGGTTTGCGGCCAAACATTACGACGCGATCCTTTTCTGAAGCGCAGCAAGATCGGGCGCATGCCCCACAGGGCCGTACATGGCAAGACCCGCGGTTTTCGCGGAGGCATTCATCATCGTTTCACCGACGGCACGCACGTCCCCTGTCGTCACGCTATCGATACGCGCGACAACTTCGTCAAGCTGCGGAACACGTCCCCAGATCGCGGTCATACGCGCCAGACGTTCGGCGCGGTTTGACGGGCTTTCGAGGCCCATCAACATGCCAGCTTTCATCTGGGTGCGTGCGCGCGACACCTCGGACGGGCTCATTTCTTCTGTTGCGCGTTTGATCTCGTCCATCGTGACCGTCGACAACTCGTCGATGTCGTCCCCGCTTGTGCCTGCATAAATCGTCATCATACCGGTGTCCTGAAAGGCGCCAGTCTGGGCAAAGATCGAATAACACAGCCCACGTTTTTCACGCACCTCTTGGAACAGACGCGATGACATACCGCCACCAAGCGCCGAGCCGAAAATCTGCGCGGCAAAAATCGTGTCGTCGGTATAGGTCGGCCCCGGCATGGCGAATGCGAAATGCACCTGTTCAAGGTTCTTGTCACGGCGGATTTCACCACCGGTAAAGGTTGCAGGAACCATCGGCGACACATCACGCGATACGACATCGGCGAACAGGGTTTCGGCCTGTTTGACCAATGCGTCGTGGTCCACGTCGCCAGCGGCGGCCAAAATCATCTGATTGGGGCCATAGTATTGTTTGACGAAGCCAGCCAGATCATCACGGGTAAACGCGCTGACCCGTTCGGCGAGGCCAAGGATGGGTCGTCCGATGGGTTGATCGTTGAACGCCGCCTCTTGGAGCCAGTCAAACACGATATCATCAGGTGTGTCGTTGGACTGCCCGATTTCCTGAAGGATCACGCCGCGCTCGACCTCGATCTCGGCAGGATCAAACACGGGGTTGATCAGAATATCCGCAATCACATCAAGCGCGAGCGGCACATCGGCCCCAAGAACCCGCGCGTAATAGGCGGTCATTTCACGCGACGTATAGGCATTGAGATAGCCACCAACATCCTCAATCGACTCGGCGATTTGAAGCGCCGACCGCGTGGTCGTGCCCTTAAACGCCATATGTTCAAGGAAATGCGCGATACCATTTTGCGCAAGCGTCTCGTGCCGCGCGCCAGCGTCCACCCAAATGCCAATACTGGCCGATGACAGACCAGGCATATGTTCCGTGACGATACGAAGCCCGTTTTTCAGGGTCGTGAATTGCTGGCTCAACGTGCGCGCCTTTCGTGGACCAATGCCTCAAGCGCGGCCAGATCGTTTGGAACCTGTGTGACGCGCTCGGATTTGGAGCCGAGATCCGCCATGTGGGGTGGCAACGCTGGGTTCACACCGCATGCGTCGGAAACGGCCGCGGGGAATTTGGCCGGATGCGCCGTCGCCAATGTCACCATCGGGGTTGCGCCCAGATGTTCTTCGGCCACTTTCACGCCGATTGCCGAGTGCGGGCAGAGAACCTCGCCGGATTTTTCGATATGCGCCTTGATGGTCGCCATGGTTTCGCCTTCGGAACAACGGCCCGATGCAAAGGTTTCGCGCAGCCGTTCCAGCGCCCCTTGGGACACGTTGAAAGAACCCGATTTAAGGTCTTCCATCAGTTGGGACACTGCCCCGCCATCGCGGTCGTACATGTCAAACAAGGCACGTTCAAAGTTGGACGAGACCTGAATATCCATCGACGGTGAAATCGATGGCACGACGCCGGATTTCGTATAGGAACCGGTTTCCATGGTGCGGTGCAGAATGTCGTTCTGGTTTGTCGCGATCACCAATTTTTCAATCGGTAGACCCATCTTGCGTGCAATGTAGCCCGCGAAGATATCGCCAAAGTTGCCGGTAGGCACCGTGAACGACACCTTGCGGTGCGGCGCGCCCAAAGACACAGCAGACGAGAAGAAATATACGACCTGCGCCAAAACGCGGGCCCAGTTGATGGAATTCACCCCCGCAAGGCCAACGGCATCGCGGAATTCAAAGTGGTTAAACATATCCTTCAGGCGGGCCTGACAATCGTCAAAGTCACCATCAAGCGCAAGCGCGTGCACGTTATCATCGGCGGGCGTGGTCATCTGACGACGTTGAATGTCGGACACGCGGCCATGTGGGAACAGGATGAACACGTCAACGTTGGACAGGCCCTTAAACGCCTCAATCGCGGCAGACCCAGTATCACCCGAGGTCGCACCAACGATGGTCACCCGTTTGCCCGCACGGGACAAGGACGCCTGAAACAGCTGACCGATCAACTGCATCGCGAAGTCTTTGAACGCCAGGGTCGGACCGTGGAACAGTTCAAGCAGGAAGTGGTTCGGCGCAAGCTGCACCAAAGGCGCGCGTGCATCGTGACGGAAGCCGGCATAGGCCTTGGCGATGATCTCTTGGAATTCGTCATCGGTGAACGCGTCGCCGATAAACGGGCGCATCACGCGAAACGCGATTTCCTCATAGGACAGACCGGCAAGGGCGGCGATATCCCCGTGGGACATCGTCGGAATTTCGGACGGAACATAAAGGCCGCCGTCACGGGCAAGGCCGGTTAGCATTGCTTCTTCAAAGCTCAGCGCGGGCGCCTGCCCACGTGTGGAAATATACTGCATGATGATCCTGCTTGTTTAGGCTGTACGCCTCATACGCCAAAGGAAATACCCTGTCATCCCCAACCAAACAATCGCAAGCCCATACCACGTCAAAACATATTCGAGATGGTTGTTTGGGATTGCCGAACTGTCGACGGGGAACGGGGTGATTGCGGGGTCGGTTGCGTCGCGTGCGACGATCAAAACCGGTTCGGTGTTCAATGCGGCCGCCATCGCGGGGATATCGCGGGCGTACCAGATGGATGCTGTGATGTCGGGGGCTGGGGTCGAGCTGTTGACCTCATCCGGCCAATAGAGATTGCCGGTGACCGATAATTCGGTTGCGGGGCGCGGGGTGTCTTTGTCCACCAGCGGCACAAAGCCACGATCAAGCAAAAGCCGACGTCCATCCGTTTCGAAAACAGAGATGATCCGGTACGCCGCGCCGATCTGTTTGGTCGAGGCAAGGATGGTGATTTCATCGGTTGTGGTTGTGCCGTCGGCGATCACCGGAAGGTATTCGTGATCTGCCTGTGTGGGCATCGCAGGAACGGCAACGGGGTCGGCCAAGATGGCGGCATCGATATCGGCAAGGACCGCGGTTTTCCAGTTCAGGCGCTGATGCTGCCAGTTGCCAAGGGACATCAGGATCGCAGCCCCAATCAGCCCGAACAACAATGGAATGATCATGCGTGTGGTCACGGCACTGCCCTTAAACGAAAAACGCGCGATGGAACATCCACCGCGCGTCTTTGTATCGTTAATGTGGTTCAGGTTTCAACCTTAGGAACCCCAGATATATACGGCTGCGAACAAGAAGAGCCATACAACGTCAACAAAGTGCCAGTACCAAGCCGCTGCTTCGAAACCGATGTGCGATTCTGGTGTGAAGTGGCCCGCGATTGCGCGGAACAAACATACGGCCAAGAAGATCGTACCGATCACAACGTGTAGACCGTGGAACAATGTTGGAAGGATAAAGTTAGAACAGTAAACTTCACAACCTTTACCGAAACCGAATGTCGCGTGTGTGTATTCGTAGGCTTGGAAGCCGGTGAACAACAGACCAAGAGCAACAGAAATGATCAGGCCGTTCACAAGGTCCTTGCGGTTGTTTTCATGTGCAAGAGCGTGGTGCGCCCAGGTACAAGCCGCACCGGAACATAGAAGAATCAATGTGTTGATCAGTGGAAGGTGCCAAGGGTCGAATGTTTCGATGCCAACGGGCGGCCAAACACCGTCAACCAGTGGGGACATTTCGCCCATTGGGTACATGGCGTTCTTGAAGAAGGACCAGAACCATGCGGCAAAGAACATAGCCTCGGACATGATGAACATCACAACGCCGTAGCGTAGACCGATTTTAACAACGGGTGTGTGATCGCCTGCGTGTGCGTCTTTCACACATTCGGACCACCATGCGTACATCACGTACAAAACAGCGGCCAAGCCGATGAAGAACATGAATGGAGTAATACCCTGCATCCATAGAACCGCGCCGAACAGCATTACAAATGCGCCGATGCCCGCCTGCAATGGCAGGATGGATGGGGTTAGAATGTGATAGTCGTGATTTTTTTCGTGTGCCATTTTGGTTCCCTCGTTGGCCCCTAGTTAGCAGCTTCCGAAGGAGCGGTCGAGAGCAACGCGACTTCTTCTGGAAGGTCTGTTTCGTAGAATGTGTAGGATAGCGTGATTTCTTTGGTATATTTGGCGTCGCGATCTGTGACCATTTCTGGATCTACATAGAACGAGACGGGCATAAGGACGGTTTCACCGGGTTTCAGAACCTGTTCGGTAAAGCAGAAGCAATCGATTTTGTTGAAGAAATACCCTGCTTCGTATGGGGCGACGTTATAGGACGCCGTTCCCGCGACGGTGCGATTCGTTGGGTTGTGTGCCTCGTAAAACGCGAGGCCAGTTTCGCCGATGCGAATGGTCATGGTGCGTTCGAGGGGTTTGAATTCCCATGGCATGTCGTGGTCAAGCGATGCGTCAAAGCGGACCTTTACGGTGCGGTCAAGAATTTCATCCGACGCATCATCGGAAACCTGCGTCACACCGCCAAAGCCAGTAACCGCACAAAACCAATTGTAAAACGGGACGGAAGCCCAAGCGAGCGCCCCCATCATCACCACGACGCCGACCGCGCCGAGTGCCGTTTTATTTTTCTTGTCCATCGCCATTACTGGGCTGCCTCATAGTCTGTGCGCACGACGTGATCAAACGCCTGCATCGGGTCACCTTCGGTCACCTTAACAACTGTGAGGAAAAATATGATTGCGACAAATCCGCCAAGCACAAGACCAAGCCCAAGATTGCGGCCAAAACGGCTTTTGTGCATATCTGATTCTTTGGTTATGGCCATGTGATCGCCCCATATAGGTCGTTGGATTTCAGTGCCGCCTCAACAAGAAGCGCACCGAAATGCAGGAAGAGATAGAGGAGAGAGAATTTGAAGAATTTTCTCTCGTCCTTATAATTGTCGTCAGCCGCCGCATCATCGGCACGGCGCCACAAACCATAGGCCCCGATAATGAACCAAGCATTAAGCGCCACGGACACGACCAAGTAGAACAGACCACCGATGGAGGTAAATGCCGCGCCAAGCGCAAAGGGTGCAAGTGCAAGGGTGTAGCCAAAGATGTGGTTCCGTGTTGCGCGGCGCCCGTGGGTCACGGGCAACATCGGCACGCCGGCCTTGGTGTAGTCATCGTTCATGAATAGAGCCAGCGCCCAGAAATGAGGCGGCGTCCACATGAAGATGATCATGAACAAGAGAACAGATTCGACGGAAACCCCGCCGGTCGCAACGGCCCAGCCGATCATCGGAGGGAAAGCGCCCGCGGCGCCACCGATCACGATGTTCTGTGGAGTCGAGCGTTTCAGCCAGATCGTGTAAACAACGGCGTAGAAAAAGATGGTAAAGGCCAGCAGGCCCGCCGCGACAAAGTTCGACGCCAAGCCGAGAAGAACGCAGGCAAATGCAGACAGCGCGATACCAAAACCAAACGCCTCGCCGCGGGTGATTTTACCCGCCGGAATCGGACGGCCCTTGGTGCGCTTCATGATGGTGTCGATATCAGAATCGTACCACATGTTAAGTGCACCAGACGCGCCGCCGCCAATCGCGATAAACAGAATCGAAACGGCCGCAACAAAGGGGTGCACCGGAACAGGCGCCACAACCAAACCAACAAGCGCGGTGAACACAACAAGTGACATTACACGTGGCTTCAGCAGGGCGATATAATCGCCAAAGCTCGCCTCATTTTCAAAGGCACTGGTTTGTGGGTCGATATTCGTATCAGTCATATCTGCCTCCTTTGATGCGATCATTTGGCCATTTCATAGGCGAATTGCGCGCCATCTCTGACGCGCAATAAACACAATGTTCCGCCCAATTAGATTTGGGTTTCAAGCCAAGCGGCGTAAACGTCTTCGCTTACAACCTTAACTGTGATCGGCATGTAAGAGTGGTCCTTGCCGCAAAGCTCAGAACACTGACCAAAGTAAACGCCTTCTTTTTCAGCAGAGAACCAAAGCTGGGACAAACGGCCAGGAACGGTATCTTGCTTTACGCCGAATGCAGGGATGGTCCAAGAGTGGATCACGTCGCCGCCGGTCAGCTGCATCACAACAGTTTTGTTCACAGGAACAACAACCGCGGTGTCTGTCGCAAGAAGCCATTCGTCACGGGAATAACCAGCGTCTTCGAGTTTCGCGACCATAGCATCGTCCAATACGAACGGTGTTACATCTGCGTCTGCAGGGCGCACGGATGGATCGATGGTAACGGCGTTACCGATCATGTTGCTGTCGAATTCGAAGTCGTGGTCAACATATTCGTATGTCCAGTACCACTGGCTGCCGGTGACCTTAATTGTAATGTCGGCCTCTGGGATAACCTGTTGTTTGAACAGAACAGGAAGGGAGAACGCACCGATGAAAACAAGGATCAAGATCGGGATCAATGTCCACGCGATCTCGATACCGGTGTGGTGTGTGAATGTCGCAGGGGTTTCGTTACGCTTGCGGTGGTAACGTACGGCAACGAATGCCAAAAGAGCCGTCACAAAGATCACGATCAAGGTGATGATCACCAAAAGCATCGCGTCCAAGGATTGAAGGTCACGCGCCAATTCGGTCGCGGCAGGTTGGAAACCTGTTTGGTCTGGGCGTGGCGCGCCGATGATTTCAAGGTCGCCAAGTGCGTCCTGTGCGGACACTGCCGAGCCCATGAGGCCAGCAAAAGCGGTGGCAACAAAGCCCGAAGTCAAAGATGAAAATCGCATTCTGTATTCCTGTTCGCGTATCGGTGGGGGTACCTGCCGATGATTCCGTTCCCCGCCGTCGCGGCGGAATCCCATTGTGTTCTTGCCCGTAAAAACCATATTAGGCTGATTAGAACAAGTATCTCATGCGCGTTACTTTGACGCTAACGAAACAAAAATGCAAAATCGCGAAAGAATTCCAATGTCAGCAGACCAATTTCGCCCATTCAACACCCATCTTGATCAAGATGTCGCACTTAATATCCTTAGGGACGCCACGGATGGCGCAGATGACGGCGAACTTTTTGTCGAACGACGGCGCGCCGAGGTGCTTTCACTGGATGATGGGCGCATCAAGACTGCGTCCTATGATGCGAGCGAGGGGTTTGGTCTGCGGGCTGTACGGGGCGAAACCTCGGGGTATGCCCATTCCACCGAGATCAGCGAACACTCCCTGCGCCGCGCAAGCGAAACCGCGCGATTGGCCGTCGGTGATGGCGGCGGTGTGATGGGCGAATCCCCTGTCGCGACAAATAACAGATTATATAGTGACGAAGATCCGATCACACAGGCGACCTTTCCCGCCAAAATCGATTTGCTGCGCGAAATCGACGACTTTGCTCGTTCGCTTGATTCGCGCGTGGTGCAGGTATCCGCGACGATTGCCGCCTCGATCCAAGAGGTGCACATCCTGCGTCCGGACGGCACGCTCTATTCTGACACCCGCCCCATGTCCCGCCTGAATGTCAGTGTGATTGTCGAATCCAACGGCCGCCGCGAGAGCGGCTCTATGGGCGGCGGTGGTCGTGCAGGTTTGATCGGCTTGATCGAACGGAGCCACTGGGAAACGGCCACCCGCGAGGCGCTTCGCATTGCGGTCGTAAACCTTGATGCCGTCCCTGCCCCCGCTGGCGTGATGGACATTGCCCTTGGTGCGGGCTGGCCTGGGATTTTGCTGCACGAGGCGGTGGGTCACGGGCTTGAGGGCGACTTTAACCGCAAGGGCACATCCGCGTTCTCGGGTCTTGTCGGCCAACAGGTCGCTGCCAAGGGCGTCACGGTTCTTGATGATGGTACAATCCCTGATCGTCGCGGCTCTATTACGTTCGATGACGAAGGCACCCCAAGCGCCAAGAACGTCCTGATCGAAGACGGCATTCTGCGCGGCTATATGCAGGACCGTCAAAACGCCCGCCTCATGGGTGTCGCCCCAACCGGCAACGGACGCCGCGAAAGTTTCGCCCACACGCCAATGCCGCGCATGACAAACACCTATATGCTGGGCGGAGACGTCGCCCCGGGGGATATCGTTGCCGATGTGAAAGACGGGATTTACGCTGTCGGCTTTGGTGGGGGTCAGGTTGACATCACCAACGGTAAATTCGTCTTCTCCTGCACCGAAGCATACCGCGTGGAAAATGGCGTCGTTGGTGCACCGGTCAAAGGCGCGACCCTTATTGGCGACGGCCCCGCCGCCATGAAGCAGATCCGCGCCATTGGCAACGACATGAAGCTGGACCCTGGTATTGGCAACTGCGGCAAGGCCGGCCAGTGGGTGCCGGTTGGCGTCGGGCAGCCGACTCTCTTGATTGGTGGCATCACGGTTGGCGGATCTGCCACCTGATTCTCCCCTAACATCGCGTCTGGCGGATATGCTTGTCGCCCGACGCCCTTGTTTTACAGTCATTTATGTAAAATTTTCGACGATTCAGACTCCATTAACAGTTATCGACCTAGTCTGTTTATGAAGACAGAGCCACGAGGTCGAACCCATGAATTCTTCCTACCCCACCCTCACCCCCCCCCTCTCGGAAGAAAATCGGATCTCGTGGCTCCGTCTTTTGAGATCACGCCGTGTCGGGGTCTCAACCTTTTTCAAACTGATGCGCGAACATGGCACAGCCGAGGCCTGCCTTGAGGCGCTTCCGGCCCTTGCCTCCGCCTCGGGTGTGAAATCCTATCAGGTCTGTCCCCGCAACACGGCGCTTGCCGAATACCGCGCCGCACAGGCGGCTGGTGCGACAATGGTGTGCATCGGGGAACCTGCCTACCCCGCCGAACTCGCGATGCTCGCAGATGCTCCGCCCTTCTTGTGGTGTATCGGCGACACGGCGCTTCTCCAACGTCCGATGGTCGCGCTTATTGGTGCGCGAAACGCCTCGTCCCTTGGGGCGCGAATGGCGCAAAAGCTCGCACATGATTTATCCGACGCAGGCTATGTGGTGGTCTCGGGTCTTGCGCGCGGGATCGATACAGCCGCGCATGTGGGGGCCCTTGATGGCGGAACCATCGCAGTCCAAGCCAGCGGCGTCGATGTGGTTTATCCCCGTGAAAACGCCGATCTGGCACATAAAATCGGACGCCAAGGCCTGCGTGTGTCGGAGGGACCGATGGGCATTCAACCCCAATCGCGTCATTTTCCTCAACGCAACCGGATCGTCTCTGGACTATGCCGCGCAACAATTGTGGTCGAAGCAGCGAGCAAATCCGGCAGCCTCATCACAGCGCGCACCGCACTTGATCAAGGTCGCGACGTTCTGGCCGTCCCAGGGCATCCTTTTGATGCCCGTGCATCGGGCACGAATATGTTGATCCGCGACGGCGCCCCATTGGTCCGTGGAATTGACGATATATTAGAGGTCATCGGCGCGGCACCAGACATTGCCGCGGCAACAGTTCCGCAGAATGGATTTTCGGAGCCTGCCCCCCGCGGCCTACGTGTTATGGCCGCGCTCCATTCTCAAATTCTATCCCGTCTCAGCCCAAGCCCCGTTTCCGAGGATCAGCTCATTCGGGATCTTGATGCTCCTGCCTCCGCCGTGTCCAGCGAGCTGGTTCTCCTTGAGGCTGACGGCCAAGTAGAACGCGCCCCAGGTGGGCTTTTGTGCGTCTCAAAATAGACGCAAAACCGCCCGTCCTGAAATGCGCCCATTGACATTCCCCACCTCTGGCGCACATTTTGCCGCCCAACAAGGCCGCATTATATACGTGTCGAGAGGAATTTTATGCCCGTCGTCGTAGTCGAATCCCCGGCGAAAGCCAAAACAATTAATAAATATCTCGGGGATAATTTCACCGTTTTGGCAAGTTACGGACACGTCCGTGATCTGCCCCCCAAAGACGGGTCCGTAGACACGGAGAACGATTTTGACATGAAATGGGAAATCGCCAACGATTCCCGTAAACACGTCAAAGCGATCGCCGATGCGTTGAAAGACGACAACGAACTGATCCTCGCGACCGACCCCGATCGCGAAGGCGAAGCCATCAGCTGGCACCTCCAAGAGGCTTTGACCAAACGCAAGGCCATCAAGAAATCCACAGCCGTGAGCCGCGTGGTGTTCAACGCGATCACCAAATCCGCCGTCACCGAGGCGATGAAGAACCCACGTCAGGTCGATACGCCGCTGGTGGACGCCTATCTGGCCCGTCGTGCGCTGGACTATCTTGTGGGCTTTAACCTTTCGCCCGTTTTGTGGCGTAAACTACCCGGCGCGAAATCCGCTGGTCGCGTGCAATCCGTGACCCTTCGTCTGATCGTTGAGCGCGAGATGGAGATCGAATCCTTTATCAACCAAGAATATTGGAGCGTGAAGGCACAGCTTAAGTCCCCACGCGGCCAGATGTTCGATGCGCGTCTAACGACACTTGCGGGCAAAAAGCTTGATAAATTCGACCTAAAAGACAGCGTCGCAGCGGAATTGGCGGTTCAGGCCGTGTCATCGCGCGACCTTTCGATCACCTCCGTTGAGGCAAAACCAACAAGCCGCAATCCGTCGCCGCCCTTTATGACGTCGACCTTGCAGCAAGAAGCCAGCCGTAAATTCGGCTTTGGCGCCCGTCAAACCATGAGCCTTGCGCAGCGTTTGTACGAAGCTGGTCACATCACATACATGCGCACCGACGGCATCGACATGGCACCCGAGGCCGTGACCGCCGCACGCAGCGCAATCGCGGATCGGTATGGCGACAGTTATGTTCCCAAAGAGCCCCGCGTATACAAGAACAAAGCCAAGAACGCCCAAGAGGCCCACGAATGTGTGCGCCCAACGGATATGGCCGTTGATGCGAGCAAGCTGAAGCTCGAGGCGGATCAGGCGAAACTTTATGATCTGATCTGGAAACGCACGCTTGCCAGCCAAATGGCCGGCGCCCGTCTGGAACGCACCACCGTCGAAATCGGAAGCGCGGACGGCCAAGTTGGCCTGCGCGCCTCGGGTCAGGTAACTGTGTTTGATGGCTTTATGAAGGTCTATACCGAGGGCCGCGATGAGGTCGTGGATGAGGACGACAAGAGCCTTCCACAACTGGCCCAAGGCGAAGCCGCCGAGAAAACATCCGTCACACCGGACCAACATTTTACCCAACCGCCGCCCCGCTATACCGAGGCGACATTGGTGAAACGCATGGAAGAACTGGGCATCGGCCGTCCGTCGACTTATGCGTCCATCGTGACCACGATCCAAGACCGCGAATACGTGCGCAAAGACAAGAACCGCCTGATCCCCGAGGACAAAGGCCGTCTGGTTACCGCGTTCCTGTCGAATTATTTCCGCAAATATGTGGGCTATGATTTCACCGCCGATCTCGAAAGCCAGCTGGACGATGTGTCCGCCGGTGAGCGCGATTACAAACAGGTTCTGGACCAATTCTGGCGCGATTTCTCGGCTGCGATTGGCGAAACAAGCGAACTTCGCATCACCGAAGTGCTTGAGAAGATCAACGATGTTCTCGAACCGCACCTGTTCCCCGCCAAAGAAGACGGGTCCGACCCGCGTCTGTGCCCGAACTGTGGCGAAGGACGTTTGTCTATGCGCACCGCCCGTTCCGGTGGCGCATTTATCGGCTGTTCCAGCTATCCGACTTGCCGCTATACGCGGTCCTTTGGCCCGCCCGGCATGGACGAAGAAAGCAGCATCCCGCCCGAGGGTAAGATCCTTGGATATGACGAAGAGGACAAAATCAGCGTCTTTAAGGGACGTTTTGGCCCCTATGTTCAGCGTGGCGATGCAACCGAAGAGAACAAAAAGCCACCTCGTCAATCTGTGCCCAAAGGCTGGGCGCCAGAAGAGGTTGACCTTGAACAGGCGTTGAAATTGCTGGCCCTGCCCCGCGAAATCGGCCCGCACCCCGAAGACGGGATCATGATCTGGGCGACGCTTGGGCGCTATGGTCCGTATTTGAAACATAACGTCGACACGGGTCGCGGTGGTAAAACCGCGCCATTGCCCGAGATCGACGACGTGTTCACCATCGGGATGAACCGCGCCGTCGAAGAGCTGGCCAAAAAGGCCGCGTCGCGCGGTGGCCGTGGGGCCGCAGCAAAACCGATCCGCGAATTGGGCGAACACCCCGAAGATGGCGGTGCCGTCAACATCATGGACGGCAAATACGGTGCCTATGTGAAGTGGGAGAAGATCAACGCGACCCTGCCCAAGGATGTCGAAGCCGCCGATCTAACCATGGAGCAAGCGGTGCAGTTGATCGCCGAAAAGGCATCAAAAAGCGGCAAAAAGAAAGCGGCGCCGAAGAAAAAACCGGCAGCCAAAAAGAAACCCGCCGCGAAAAAGCCAGCTGCGAAGAACCCGGCAGCCAAGAAAAAGGCGCCCGCCAAAAAGGCCGCTCCGAAAACGGCCGAGAAAGACGATGACGGAGATGTCGTCGAGTAGCCTGATCAAACGAATGAGCCGCAGCGCCCCTGCGGCTCATTTTATTTCATTACGCCCCTTAAATATTTGCCAAAATGTCCGCTGCAGCGCGGCATATTTCTTGACATAACCTCCGACTCCGCCCACATTACCGCAACGGAATTTCATGGGAGGACATCATGAAGAAAGTATTTGGATCGGCGCAGGAGGCCCTTGATGGGTTGCTGCACGATGGTATGTTTATTGCCGCGGGCGGATTTGGGCTCTGTGGTATCCCTGAACTTCTGCTTCAGGCCATCAAAGAAGCGGGCACCAAGGACCTGACCTTTGCGTCGAACAACGCGGGCGTTGACGACTTTGGCATCGGCATTCTTTTGCAGACGCGCCAAGTGAAAAAAATGATCAGCTCCTATGTCGGTGAGAACGCGGAATTCATGCGTCAGTATCTGTCAGGTGAGCTTGAGCTTGAATTCAACCCACAGGGCACATTGGCCGAGCGCATGCGCGCCGGTGGTGCGGGCATCCCAGGTTTTTACACGAAAACCGGTGTGGGCACTGTGATCGCCGAGGGCAAAGAGCACAAAGATTTCCGTGGTGAGACATACATCATGGAAGAAGGTATTTTCGCAGATATCGCCATCGTAAAGGCATGGAAGGCCGACGAGACCGGCAACCTTGTGTTCCGCAAAACGGCGCGCAACTTTAATGCGCCAGCGGCGACTTGTGGTAAAATCTGTATTGCCGAGGTCGAGGAAATCGTTCCAACAGGGTCGCTTGATCCTGACTCAATTCACCTTCCGGGCATTTACGTGCACCGTCTGATCCAAGGCGACCACGAGAAACGCATCGAACAACGCACAGTGCAGGGGGCCTAGGATATGTGGAACCGTAATCAAATGGCCGAACGCGCCGCGCAAGAGCTTCAGGATGGTTGGTATGTGAACCTTGGCATCGGGATTCCGACCCTTGTGTCCAACTATATCCCCGAGGGCGTCGAGGTGACGTTGCAATCCGAGAACGGGATGTTGGGCATGGGCCCCTTCCCGACCGAGGAAAACGTGGACGCCGATCTGATCAATGCCGGTAAGCAGACGATCACCGAATTGCCCCAAACGGCGTACTTCGATTCTGCACAATCGTTCGCGATGATCCGCGGCGGCAAGATCGCCATGGCGATTTTGGGTGCGATGGAAGTTGCCGAAAACGGCGACCTTGCCAACTGGATGATCCCAGGCAAATTGGTCAAGGGCATGGGCGGCGCCATGGACCTTGTAGCCGGTGTTGGTCGCGTGGTTGTTGTGATGGATCACACGTCCAAACACGGCGACAGCAAACTGCTGAAATCCTGTACCCTACCTTTGACCGGTCAAAAGGTCGTGGACCGCATCATCACCAACCTTGGTGTGTTCGATGTTGTCGAAGGTGGCCTTAAGATCGTTGAGATCGCAGAAGGCGTCACCGAACAGCAGGTTCGTGACAGCACCGAGGCGACTCTAGTCTAGGCGAAACACACACCCGTCCGAGATCAGCTCGGGCGGGGTCACACAGAGACCACGCGCCACCTTCCAAGCGGCCAGAACCTTGGGGACATAGGCGCGGGTTTCTGCGTAATCTGGCACACCGCCATATTTACGCACCGCCCCCTCGCCGGCGTTATAGGCGGCCATCACGAAAATCGGGTCCCGTTCGAATTCCGCCATAAGGAAATCAAGATATTTGACGCCGCCATCGATGTTCTGTCCGGCATTGGTGCGATCCACCACACCAAACCGTTCCGCCGTCGCGGGCATCAATTGCATCAGGCCGACCGCCCCCGCCGACGATTCCACCGCCGTCTGGCCCCCAGATTCCACCGATATAATCGCCAAGGCCAAGGCGGGTGATACGCTTGTACCGATCGTCGCCAACAGAATGTCGGTGTTGTGGCGTTCCGCGAGTGTCTTGAGATCCTGAAGCCGCGGCTCGGGGGCCTCACCGTCGGGGGCAGCCGACAAACGCGCGACGGCCCGTTCCAGCCGCGCAGACGAGCTATTCGACAACTTCGGCGACACCTCGGACCAAAACCACGACGCCGTGTTAGTGACCCGTGCCTGTGGCGATGCGGGCACCACAGCGTTGGACGTTGGCGCATCTGGAGCGATTTGAATCCCGATCCGGTTCTTTGCATCTGGCGCGGGCGGCGCGATTCCTTTGAATGCCCCACCACCTGGAAAGCGCCCCTCGGCCGACACCGGCCCCACGGCGCACACTGCACAGAATACAGCTGTTAAAATCGGTTTCATGGCTTTGGCCTCATATAGTCTGCTCTTTTGTTTTGGATACTCTAGGGAACAACCCACACGAACGGAATCTCTTGGCCAAAATTGATCTGAAATGGGGCAACATCGCCACAATTGGCCCATTTTCCCTGCCCCAATCCATCTGAATTCACGGTATATAAAAAAGTTCTTAAATTTTATACCTTAAATTTCAATAGCTTGCACGAAAATTACCCCAAAAACGCCACCGGCCTTTTTTTGTACCAATCCAGCCAAACTGTCGCCCCATTCAGGGGGCTATATGTGTTCATACCGCAGCGGACGACGGCAAACACAGCCAAGACCAACACGGTTCGAACGAAACTAAGCCGAAAGAGGGCGACATGGAAAAGGGACTGCTGACTATGAACATCACGAACGACGCAGACCTGAATTCACGTTCACCACAATCTTCTTTCACCCCATCGCTGAGGTCCACGACGGCCAAAGCACTCCGCTTCGGACACGGATGTGTCTCGGCCGGAACTCAGTAACTTAACGGCGATCATCGCCACCATCACACTCTAAGGATCAAAACCATGAAACTATTTAACTTTGTAAAAGACGAAGACGGTGCAGTAACAGTAGACTACGTTGTTCTTACAGCGGCTGTTGTAGCTATGGCGAT